>OY843611.1:0-3293860 GCA_963692995.1 Dehalococcoidia bacterium | reverse complement strand
CGGTGATGGCGGTCAAGTCCAGGTCGCGCCACGGCGCCTTGTCCTGCGAACCCCGGCGCGGGTTGACCGTTATCGTCTGCCCGGCCTGCACGATGGCGGTGTTTTCGATTTCGTTGACGAAGAACAGGCAACGCGGCACGATGGACGCCCCTTGCCGGGCATAGCCGGCGTAAGGCGAATCGCCGCTAGTTGAAGTGTCGGTTATGCCGCTCCGAACCCGTTTTACGGTATCTGAACCGGCCGGCCCCTGCCACTGTTCCACGGCGCCGGCCAGCGCCGTTCCCGGGGCCTTCTCGCCCACCCGCTCCGCGAAGACCACGCACGATGCGACGGGAAAGAAGGTGTTGGGTTCCAGCCGCTCCAAGTCCCAGGCCGGCTGGTGGCCGAAATCCACCGCCAGCGTGCGGCCCGGAACCCGATTACGGCCCCGACCCGTCGCCTCTTGCCATTCTCCCGTCCGCCATTTGGCATATTGGCCCGACTGCAACGCGCTGTGGGGCAGCACCATTCCGATGACGCCGCCGTCTTTCAGGTACAGGTCAACGCTGCGGGCGAAGAACAGGCCGGCTACGTCCTGGTGGGTGGCATAGCGTCCGCCCTGCCAAATGCCGTAGAGGTTCTTGCTCTGGTTTTCCAGTTCGTCCCGCAGGATGCTGGCGGTGTTGCGATAGTTCAGCCAGGGCGGGTTGCCGATGACCACGTCCACTTTGGTGCGGCTGAGGGCCACCGGGCGCACCAGGTTGCGGGTGTAGTAGGCCCAGATGTGGTTGCGGCCTTCGTCGTGGAGGCGTTGCAAGGTAGCGATGGTATCGGCCAGCATCTGCCGTTCATTTGACCGGGAGTCCAGGGCGTCGGCTGACCGGGAGTCCGGCGCGTCGGCTGACCGGGAGTCCGGCGCGTCGGCGATGCCGTAGTCGTCCAGGGCCAGCAGCGGGTCGTCGCCCCGCTCAATGTCGGCGGCCACCTGGCTCATGAGGGAGTCGAAGGTGTCGGCCCGGTCCACCAGGCTAATCGGGAAGGCCAGTTCCAGGTTGGCGACGTTATCTACCGGAATGGTCACCTGCTGCCCGGCGAAGAGGTCGCCGGCGCGGAAACGGAGCTGGAGGGCGTCGCCCAGATAGACGGGGACGGAGCCGGAGGCGTCGTAGCCGGCTTGCCCCGCGGCCTCGATGGCGGGCCGGGCGGCCAGGGCCCAGGCGGCCCGGGCCAGATGCACCGCCACCGGATGCACGTCAATCCCCGTGACGGCGGAGCGCAGGCGATCCAGCCGCTCCTTGGGTTCCAGACTGGTTCGGTCGGCGGCGTTGAGGAAGTGGGACACGGCTTCGGCGATGAACGTGCCGGAGCCGCAGGCCGGGTCCAGCGCCCGCTGGTTGAGCGGATCGGCAATCAGCTCGCGCACCATCGTCCGGGCCAGCCAGGCCGGAGTGTAGTATTCGCCCAGAGTGCGGCGTTCTTCGGGCGGGATGACGGTTTCGTAGAGGATGGCGGCGATGTCCGGCGGAGCGTTCGGCCAGTCGAAGCGGGCGACGCGCCGGGCCAGCGTCCGGATTAGCGCCTCGCCGCCGACTTCGCCGGGCCAGGCGAAGAAGTCGGATTCGATAATGCCGCTCAAGCCGGTGGCGTCGCGGAACCGGCGGCCTTGCAGCAAATCCAGCGGGTCGGTTTCCGCAACTTGCCGGATGTCAATGCCGAAAGAAGCCTGCACCGCCATGCCGATGACCAGGCTGAGGTAGGTGTGGCGGATGAACAGGTCGTCCATTTCCGCCGCGGCGCCGGCGATTTCGCCCAGGGCCGCCGTGAGCAGATTTTGCCACAGGCGACGTTTCACCTTAACGGTTTCATGCTCGGCGGCGGCGGCGTACCGGGCGGACAGCGTGGCGATGTCCCGCTGGTAGGCGGGGCTGCCCGGCCCCAGGTAGCGCTCCGCATTGTCCCGGTCCGCCGGTATGCTTTCCAGCGCCAGCAGTGCGCTGTCCCGCAGCCATTCGTACAGCGGCAGCCATTTGTCCGCCGCATCCAGAGTGAACCCGTAGGGCGGCGCGGTACGCACCGGGCCGGCATCGGGCCAGCGCAACAGCCAATACTTGCCGTCGGTCAAGATGCCGGTGCGGACGCCCTTGCCGTCGGCTTTGGACAGCTCCAGGTAGTCGTCCAGCTGTTGCACGTTGGCCGGGTCGGGGTTGAAGCCGGCGACGGACCCGATGCGCCGCTTGAACTCGATGAAGGTGTCCAGGGCGGTAAGGTCAACGGCGCGGCGGGAAGCGTCGGTGGGCGGGTTTTCCTCGATGATCTCGTCGCTATTCGCCAACCCCGTCAGGATGAGGAAATCGCGGACGGCGGTAGTGATGTTGGCCTCGGCCTCGAAATTGTCGTAGCGACGCAGAATAGCGGCGGCAGCGGCGGCGTATCGCCGGTCGCTGATGTCCAGGTGGGCAACCATGGCTTGATTGTATCAGCGTCGGCGGTTTGTGTTAGCATTCGCCACGACACTGCAACCACGCGACACTGCAATCAAAAGGGAGACGCCATGGGTTCCATACGCTTGTACACCGGAGATGACGGCCATTCCCACATTGAAGAGATTGATCCGCCCGCCCACCCGGAGTGGAGCCGGCTGCAAAACGCCCAGGGGATCATATTTCGCGCCGCGCCGCCGGGATATTTCAGCGACTGGCACGTTGCGCCCCGCCGGCAGTACATCATCACCCTGGCGGGAGAGGCGGAAATCGGCCTGGCCGACGGCACGGTACACCGCTTGGGGCCGGGCGACGTCAACCTTGCCGAAGACCTCACCGGCCACGGACACACCACCCGTGTGGTCGGCGATGTTCCCCGGGTGACCGCCACTATTCACCTGGACGATTAGAGCGGCGCCGGAATTAGACGGCCGCCAGGATGCCGCGCGCCATGGCAGCGCCGCGAAAAGCGCCTAATGCGCCCGGCACAGCAGCCAGCCAGCAGGAAGCAAGCCAGCCATCAGGAATCCGAGGAGGTCAAGATGTCAGCAAAAGTAACCGGACTGGGCCATATTGGTTTCTACGTTCACGACCTTGAGCTCATGATGGACTTCTACGGGAACTTTATGGGCATGGAACTGACCAAGGTAGGCCCCCTGGGCGCTTTTTTCAGCGCGGATCCGGCGGCTTGCGATCATGAAATCGCGCTGATCAACGGACGGGCTTCCCTGGAAGATCCACAATGGATCCAGCAGATTTCGATGCGCGTGGATTCCCTCGACGACCTCCGCGATTTCAAGCGGCGCATTCTCGAGCAGGGCTACCGGCTGGACCGCATCGTCTCCCACGCCAGCGCCATCGGCTGCTACTTCCGCGACCCGGAGAACAACCCCACCGAAGTGTTCTGGTTGACCGGCCATACGTCATGGGCTCAGGTGGGCATTCCCATTGACATTGACCAGTCGGATGCGGATGTCATGGCCGACGTGCTCCGGTCCTATGCCGCGGTCCGGGACGTGGCAATGGGCCAGCCGGCCAGTCCGGAAACGGTGGCCGCCATTCGTGAATTGACCGCGGAGGCCGTCGCCAGCCGATGACGCTAGTAGATGACCCCAATAGATGACCACAGTACCGGGAGGTGTTCGCCATGCCATTGCCGCCGAACCGCGTGGATTACAGCCCCATTATCGACCGGCCCGTCATCAAGTGGCCCAACGACGCCCGGGTGGCGTTGTGGATCGCGCCCAACGTCGAGCACTACGAATACCAACCGGAATTCGACGGCCAGCGCGATCCCTGGCCGCGCACGCCCTATCCTGATGTCCAGCAGTACTCCTACCGCGACTACGGGAACCGGGTAGGTTTCTGGCGCATGGCCGACGTGCTGGACCAGCACAACATCCGCTGCTGCGTGTCCCTGAACCTGGCCGTGCTGGAGCACTTCCCCGAGATTGGCGAGGCCATGGTGCAACGCAACTGGGACTTCATGAGCCACGGCATCTACAACACCCGCTACCTCAACAACTGCACCGAGGAGCAGGAGCGGGAGTTCTACCGGGACACCATCGACACCCTGAAACGGCACACCGGAAAGCAGCTCAAGGGAATGCTGGGGCCGGCCATATCGGGAACCGAGCGCACCCCGGATCTCATGGCCGAGGCCGGCCTCATCTACCATACCGACTGGATGCACGACGACCAGCCCGTGCCCATCCGGGTTAACCGCGGCAAGCTCGTCTCGGTGCCTTACTCCATCGAGCTGAACGACGCGCCCCTGTTTCGCCAGCACTACGAGGGCGACTACTTCGCCGAGATTTGCAAGGCCCAATTTGACCAGCTCTACCAGGAGGGCGCCCACAGCGGACGGGTCATGTGCATCGCCCTGCACCCCTACCTCATCGGCCAGCCCCACCGGGCCAGGTACCTGGACGACGTGCTGGGCTACATTATGTCCCACGACGGCGTCTGGCAGACCACCGCGGACGACATTGCCGAATACTATATCGCCAACTGCTACGACGCGGCGGTGGCCCACGCGGCGCGGTTGAATGGCTGATTTCGCCGCTATCGTCATTCCGGCTATTGCCGGAGGCCCGGTCGGCAGATTGCTCCGGCGTTCTGGATTCCCGCTTTCGCGGGAATGACGGGGGTATGGCGGGAATGCAGGTTGCTCCGGCGTTCTGGATTCCCGCTTTCGCGGGAATGACGGGGTACGGCAGGAATGACGGGGTACGGCAGAAAGAATTACGGAGGAAAATCATGCCCGCAGAACGGCGCTTCGGCATGGATCACCCGCACTACGCCTGGTCCCCCTTCAACAAGAGGGGGATCCTGCGTTGGCCCGATGACGCGCGGGTTGCCCTGTGCGTCATCGTCAATCTCGAACATCCGGAATGGAACCCGCCGGAGGACAGTTTCACCACGCCCTTCGCCGGCGGGCTGGGCGCCCGGGCCTTCCCGGATTACGCCCGGCTGTCGCACCGTGAGTACGGACATCGGGTGGGAATTTTCCGCGTGCTGGACACCTTGCAGAAGCACGGCGTCAAGGCCACGGTGGCCATGGACGCCATGACCGCTGAGAACTATCCCTACCTGGTGCGCCATTGCCGGGACGCCGGCGCCGAAATCATCGGCCACGGCGTATCCCTGTCGCGCCCGATAACCGGCAATATGTCCGAGGATGCCGAGCGGCAGTACATCGGCGAATCGCTGGCCGCGCTCACCCGCGCCACCGGCCGCGCGCCGGCCGGATGGTTGGGGCCGGAGTACGGCGAGTCCGCCCACACTCCCCAACTGTTGTCCGAGGCTGGCCTGCGTTACGTCTGCGATTGGGTCAACGACGAGCAGCCCTACCCGTTGCACAGCCCCCACGGGGAGATGTTCGCCCTGCCCGTGATGTGGGAACTGGATGATGTTTCCGCCCTCTGGGAGCGCCGGGTGGTCATCGGACGGTATCAGCAGCTCATTGAAGAGAGCTTTGAAACGCTGTACGAAGATGGACGGCAGAACGGACGCCTGATGACGCTGAACCTGCATCCCTGGCTCATCGGCCAGCCCTTCCGCATTGGCTACCTGGACCGCGCGCTGGGCCGCATCATGCGCCGGGGCGGAGTGTGGGCCGCCACCGGCGCGGAGATCGTGGACTGGTACCGGCGCAATCCGCCCACCGCGTAGAGCGGGTTGAAAATAGGCGGCACGTCCGGGCGGAGCGGGAACCGGCTCCAGTCTATAATGCGTCGCCAACTGGCAGCTTCATCACAATACTACCGGAGGGAACGGCGTCATGGTGCTGGAATCGGGCAGGATTACGGAGGAAGGACTGGAGCGGCTGCGCCGCCGGGTGGGATCGTTCAACCGGCCCCGGCAGTATGGCGTGGGGCTGTTCAACGAGGATGCTTCCCGCAGCGCCATCCGGCACTTCTGCCAGGGCATCGGCGATCCCAACCCGCTTTACTGGGATCGTTCCTACGCGCAGGCCAGCAAGTACGGGACGATCATCGCGCCGCCGTCCTTCCTCTACAGCGTGTACTGGTGCTCCGGACGCACCGGCGGGCTGCCGGGCGTCCACGGATTTCACGCCGGCAACGACTGGGAATGGTATCGCCCCATCTACCTGGGCGACGAGATCAGCGTGCAGGAGCAGTTCACCGGCCTTGAGGAGAAGGAGAGCGAGTTCGCCGGCCGCATCATCATCCAGTCCAGCGTGACCCACTACTACAACCAGCGCGGGGAGACCATCGCCAAGACCCGGGGCTGGCAGATTCGCGCCGAGCGCAGCGCGGCCCGGGAGCGGCAGAAATATACTTTTGAGCCGTACCGCTACTCGCGGGACGAACTGGCGGTCATTCAGGAAGCGGTGCTGAAGGAAGAGATCCGCGGCAGCAACCCGCGCTGGTTCGAGGACGTGCAAGTGGGCGACGCGCTGACGCCGGTGGTGAAGGGGCCGCTGAGCCACGGCGACATCACCGCCTTTGTGGCCGGCTGCATCGGGGGCATCAGCCACGGCATCCAGCTGCGGGAGATGCTGCGGCATCCGTCGTGGGGGTTCACCGACCCCAGCACCGGGGCGCAAGAAGCCATCATCCGCGTCCACGACATTCAGGAGGCGGCGGAGTCGGCCGGCCTGCCGGGGGCGTATGACTACGGCTGCCAGCGGTGCTGCTGGATGGGAAATCTGCTGACCAACTGGATGGGCGACGACGGGTTCCTGAAGCGGATGCACGTTGAGCTGCGGCGGTTCAACGTGGTTGGCGACACCACCTGGTGCCGGGGGAAGGTCACCGGCAAGCGGGTTGAAGACGGCGAATACCTGGTGGACCTGGACATCTGGGGCGAGAACCAGCGTCAACAGGCAACGACGCGAGGCGACGCTACGGTGCGGCTGCCCTCCCGGGAGGCCAACGCCAACTGGCCGTAGGGCAAATGGCGGGACCTGGAGGCGCATCACATGACCCAACCCAAAACGAAACCGAAGGCCAAGCTGACCGGGGCCGACTACCTGAGGCTGACGCCGCCGTCGCATCGCGGCGTGCGTTATCAGTTAATTGAGGGGGAACTTGTCAAGATGGCCGGGGCCAACGACGCGCACCAGGTGTTCACGGGACGCTTCTATATGCAACTAACCCGGCAAGCGGACGCTCTGGGCATTGGGGAAACTCGCCTTTCGCCGTTCGACGTGTACCTTGACGAGCACAACACCTTTCAGCCCGATTTGCTGTTTGTGTCCAACGAGCGGCGACCTATCATCGCCAGTCGCGGCGTAACCGGCGCGCCCGACGTGGTGGTGGAAGTCCTGTCCGAATCCACCCGCCGGCGCGACTTCAACACCAAGCTGCCCGTGTACGGGCGCAACGGCGTCCGCGAAGCCTGGATGGTTGATCTCCCCGCCGAAACGGTTGCCAAGTACGTTGGCGACGGGCAGTCCCTGACGCTGGCGCAGGTGTACGGCGCCGACGACGTTCTGACATCCGCCGCGATGCCCGGCGTCGCCATCGACCTGGCGCCCATATTCGCCCGGTTGAGGAGCACCGGGTAGGCAAAGCGTTTGCATCCCCGGGGGAACACTATGACCCAACCCAGCGCGAAACCGAAGGCCAAGCTGACCGGGGCCGACTACCTGCGGCTGACGCCGCCGTCGCATCGCGGCGTGCGCTATCAGTTGATTGAGGGAGAGATTGTCAAGATGGCTGGGGCCAACGACGCGCACCAGGTGTTTATTGGCGAACTTTACTTTGCGGCCAGGCCGCAAATTGGCGCGCCCGGCGCTTTTGAAATCCGCATTTCACCGTATGATGTAGCTATCAATGAGCACAACACCTTTCAGCCCGATTTGATGTTCGTGTCCAACGAGCGGCGACATATCATCGCCAGTCGCGGCGTAACCGGCGCGCCCGACGTGGTGGTGGAAGTCCTGTCCGAATCCACCCGCCGGCGCGACTTCAGCATCAAGCTGCCCGTGTACGGGCGCAACGACGTCCGCGAAGCCTGGATGGTTGATCTCCCCGCCGAAACGGTTGCCAAGTACGTTGGCGACGGGCAGTCCATGACGCTGGCGCAGGTGTACGGCGCCGACGACGTTCTGACATCCGAGGCGATGCGCGGCGTCGCCATCGACTTGGCGCCGGTTTTCGCCCGGCTTCGGGGCGCTGCTTTGCCCGACGGTTAGCGGAGGTACTGCTCGGCGGCGCGGGCGAAGCCGTCCATCGCGCCTTCCAGCACTTTGTCCTCCAGGCAGTAGGAGATGCGGAAATGGCCGGGGGTTCCGAACCCTTTGCCCGGCACGACCAGCACGTTGTATTCCTGCAAGGCGGCGACAAAGGCTTCGTCATCGGGCAGGGGCGAGCGGGGGAACAGGTAGAAGGCGCCTTGAGGCTTGACCACCGAGTAGCCCATGTCGGTGAGGTTGTTGTAGAGGAAATCGCGCTTGCGCTGGTACTCGCCCACATCCACGGTGGCCTGCTGAACGGCGCGGACGACGCGCTGCATCAGAGCCGGCGCGTTGACGAAGCCCAGCACCCGGTTGCAGAACACCATGCCGTCGAACAGCTCGGCCTTGCCGGAATAGTCGGGGTGAATGGCGATGTGGCCGATGCGCTCGCCGGGGAGACCCAGGTCCTTGGCGTGGGAGTTGACGACGATGGTGCGCTCGTAATGGGGAAACACCTGGGGATAGACCAGCCCGTCGTAAATGATGCGGCGATAGGGTTCGTCGCTGATGATGAAGATTTCGGAGCCGTGCCGCGCCTGGGCCAGGGTGAGCAGGTCGGCCAGGGCGGCGATGTCCGCGACGGGATAGACTACGCCCGACGGGTTGTTGGGCGCGTTGATCATGACGGCGCGGGTGCGCGGGGTAATGGCGGCCGCGACGGCGTCCAGGTCCAGACCGAACTCGGCGTCGGTGGGAACGATCACCGGCGTGCCCTGGTGGTTCTGAATGTAATAGACGTATTCGCCGAAGAAGGGGGCGAAGATGATCACCTCGTCGCCGGCGTTGAGTATCGTGCGCAGGGTTACGTTGGCCGCGCCGGCCGCGCCGCAAGTCATGAGGATGTCGCCCACGCTAAAGGACAAGCCGGTCTCAGCGGAGAGGGCGTCGGCCACGACCTGGCGGGTTTCGGGGTAGCCGGCGTTGGGCATATAGCGGTGCATCCCCGGCGTGGGCGATTGGGCAATGCGCCGCAGCTCGGCGTGAAACTCCTCCGGCGGCTCCATGATGGGGTTGCCTAGGGAGAGGTCGAAAACGTTGTCCTCACCGTACTGGGACTTGAGGGCGATGCCCACCTCGAACATGCGGCGGATCCAGCCGCCCTCTTCCATCGAACGGCTGACGTATTGGGAAATGGGCATGGCGGGGACTCCGTGGGGTTGAAGATCAGGACGCCGGCATTATATCGGGCTGCGGAGGCGTTTCCACAACTAAATCGTTCTGCAACAGCAGGAGATTTTGGATTCCCGCTTTCGCGGGAATGACGGAGGTGGCGCGGGAATGACGGAGCCGCCCCGGGGATGACGGAGCCGCCCCGGGGATGACGGAGCCGCCCCGGGGACACGAGCCCAATCAGCTTCCGTAGGCCCGTTCCAGAACGGCGTCCAGCTCCTCCCGGGTGTAGCGGTATTCCTGCGTTCCCGGCTGCTGAATGGCGAAGTGCGCGCAGGCGGAGCCGATTTGGGCGGCGCGCTCCATCTGGGCGAGCGTTACGGAGCTGAAGGCGCCGCCCTGATTGGCGTGGGCGGCGGTTATCGGATGGGTCAAGCCCAGGATGAGGCCGCCGCGGAAGGCATCGCCGGCGCCGGTGGGGTCAACCACGTTCTCGGTGAGCACCGGCGGCACGTGTACCTGCCCTTCGGCGGTGGCGACACGGACGCCCTGCTCGCCCAGGGTGGTGACCAGAACGCCGGCCAACTCCAGCAGCCCCGCCGCGTCCCGACCGACTTTCTCGCCGATCAGAGCCATCTCGTAGTCGTTGGCGACCAGCAGGTGGGCTTGGGCGATGCAGTCGGTAAGACCTTCGGCGTCCCACGCCGGCAGCGACTGGCCGGGGTCAAAGATAGTGTAAATGCCGGACCGGACCGCGTCGGCGGTGAAGTTGGCCATGTCGGTCAGGTTGCCGGGGCCGACGATGTTGATGGCGTCGGCCGGGTTCAGCCGGCTGAAGTCGAAGCCGGCCGGCTGCCGCATCGCCCCCGGATTGAAGCCGGTAATTTGGTTGTCGGACTGGTCGGTCACGATGAAGGCGGAGGCGGTGGCTTCCTCGTTGACAATGCGGATGTCCTCGGTGGCAATGCCGTTGTCGCCCAGCCAGGTGAAGTAGTCCCGGTAGTCGGAACCGATGGCGGCGATGAGGCGCGGCTGCTGCCCCAGCAGGGCCAGCGAGTAGGCGATGTTGCCGGCCGTTCCGCCGAAGTATGCGTTGAAACCGTCCACGGTGAAACTGAGGTTGATCTGGTGGACGCGCTCGGGAACGATGTGGTCGCCGAAGCGTCCGTTGAAGGTCATTATGCGGTCGATGGCCAGGGAGCCGGATACCAGGATTTGCATTGGTCGGGTTCCTTTCGTGGTGTGCGTGGGTGGTCAGCAGCCCCATTGGCCGGCGATTTGGCCGGCGAATTCCACGGCGCCGCCGGGGATAATTTCATAGGTTTCCGCCTGGCCGGCGTTGATCTCCAGGACAAACCGCACGGGTTCGCTGGCCGGATAACGATCCAGTTGGTCGCGCGGCGTGTCCAGGGGCGGGTTGGGCACATCGGCGGTAACGCCGGCCACGATGCAGTCCGACCTTATCCACACCATATCCAGGGGGAAGTGCATATCCGGCATCCAGAACCGAAGGGGGGCGTCTCTCTCGAAGACGAAGAGCATGCCCCGGTCGGCGTCCAGAGACGGACGACCCGATAACCCCTGCGCCCGCTCTTCGGGGGTTAGCGCCAGATCAACGACATACACGGCGCTGCCGATGTGAACCAGGGGGACGTTGGGCGTTGGCTCGGACGGCGGCGTCGGCTCGGACTTCGGCGTTGGCTCGGATGTCGGCGTCGGCTCGGACTTCGGCGTCGGCTCGGATGTCGGCGTCGGCTCGGACGGCGGCGTCGGCTCGGACGTGGCGGTGGCAGCGACTGTAGCCAGCGGAGCGCGAGTGGGCATCGGAGCGGTCGCTGACGTTGGCGATGCAGTCGGGATAGCGCGTGTCGCGTCGGCAGGCGTCGGCGCGGCAGGCGTCGGTGCGACAACGACAGGAGTTGCCGGCCCGCTGGAGGGAAGGGGCTCGCCGCCACAGGCGAGGGCGATGAGGAGAAGGTACGCCACCATCAGCCATCGCAGAATCGCCGGCGCGCTTCCCGCGCAACCGCGCGGGTTGCCCCTGCACCGCAACGACGGCGCAAACACCGGGGTCTAACCCAGCTCGGCGCGAATGTCGGTCAGGCGCTGCTGGAGGGAGCGCAGGAGCAGGGCCGTCGGAGGCGGCGCGACGTGGGTGTATCCGACGCCCATGGCCTGCAATTCGGAGGCCGACAGGGGGAAGGCCGGATGGTTCATGGGCATGGACAGTTTGGCGCCGCCAGCGACTTTGACCTCGGCGGCCAGTTCCTCCAGCCGGGCGCGGATAACGGGACTGCCGGGATCGCGGATCCCCATGTACTCGGAGAAGTCGGTGGGGCCGATGGATACCAGGTCGATGCCGGGCAAGGCGGCGATCTGGCCGATTTGGCTGATGCCCCGCTCGTCCTCGGTCATCACTGACAGGATGATGTTCTCGTTGGAGCTGCGGGTGTGTTCGTCCCAGCTGACGGTGCCGAAGCGGGCCGCCCGGGTGCCGCCGGCGCCGCCCCGATGTCCCAGAGGCGCGTAGCGCACGGCGGCCACGGCCTGCTTGGCCCCTTCCAGCCCGTCGATATGGGGGATGATGATGCCCTGTGCGCCGGCGTCGAGGAGGCGCAGGATCAAGTTCTCGTCGTTGCCGGGAATGCGGATCATGGAGGCGACGCCGGCCAGGTCGGCGGCGACGATCATCTGGGAGACCAGGCCCAGGTCGAAGGTGGTGTGCTCCATATCGATGAAGGCGGCGTCGAAGCCGGCCAGGCCGATAATCTCCACCACCTGGGGATCGGCCAGGGTAACGTAGGCGCCCAGGGCGAGACGATTTTCGCGCAGGGCGCGCCTGACTTTGTTTTCCTGCATTGGAGAGTGGCTCCTTGAAGGTGGGAAGTACGCATAAGGCGGGAAGTGCGAATAATGATAGCAGAGATGGGGTTCGCCGATTTCGCCGCCTCTCCGGATTCCCGCTTTCGCGGGAATGACGGTTGGGAGCCGGGCTAATGGCGGAGGAAGCCGGGCTACTGACCGGGGGAGCGGGGCCGTAGTCAAATTGCCGTCGCTGCTGAGTTGGGATAAAATCGCGGCCATGCTTAATGAAGTTTTTGACGGACTGAAGGTGCTGGACCTGAGCGAGGACATCGCCGGGTCTTTCTGCGCTCGGCTGCTGGCCGACTACGGCGCCGACGTGCTGAAGGTGGAGCCGCCGGGCGGGTCGGCCATGCGGCGGGCCGGGCCGTTCTACCATGACGACCCGCACCCGGAGAAAAGCCTGTTCTTCCTCATCCTGAACCTGAACAAGAAAGGCATAACCCTCAACCTGGCAACCGCGTCGGGGCGCAACCTGCTGCGGGAACTGGTACCCCACGTGGACCTGGTGATCGAGAGCTACCGGCCCGGACAGCTGGACGACCTGGGCATCGGGTACGCGGGGCTGTCGGCGGCGCATCCCGGACTGGTGATGACTTCCATCACGCCCTTCGGACAGACCGGGCCTTACCGCCAGTACGCCGGCGAGGAGATTGTGTCCTACGCCATGGGCCTGGTCATGGGCATATCCGGGGTGCAGGGCCGGCCGCCGTTGAAGCACGGCGGGTTCCAGGCGCAGTACCAGGGCGGGCTGTTTGGGGCCGGAGCGACGGCCATGGCGCTGTTCGCCCAGGACCGGCAGGGCGTGGGGCAGCACGTGGATGTATCAATCACCGAGTGCGTGGCGTCCACGATGATGGCCACACAAACGATCTACCCCTTCATCGGCGGGGTGCAGATCCGACGGGCCGCCGGGACCATGTGGGAGAACCCGATGCCGTGCAAGGACGGGTGGATCATTGTCCAAGCCGGCGGCGGCGCGACGTGGGAGGACATCGCCGACTTCTTCCAGGCTCCCGAGCTTTTGGAGGAACGCTTCGCCGACCGGGCCCAGCGGGTGCGCAACGGGCCGGCCATGGATCAAGTAGTGCTGGACGCCATCAAGGATCGGGAGAAGTGGGAGCTGTTTCCCAAAGCGGCGGAGAAGCGGATGCTCTTCGGGCTGGTGCAGACGCCGACGGAGCTGGCCGAATGCCCGCAACTGGAATCCCGCGAGTTCTACCGGGAAACGGAGCACCCGGTCATCGGGCGGATCAAGGTGCCGGCGGAGCTGCTGCGGATGTCGGCGTCGCCCTACCGGATGCGGAGGTCCGCGCCCACCCTGGGACAGCACAACGACGAGGTGTATGTTGGCGGGTTGGGCTACGACCGGGCCACGCTGTCGGTGATGCGGCAGCTGGACGTGATCTAGGCTATGCTGATAGTGGAGGTTTGAGATGATCGCCAAGCCACAGACTCCGGGTGTCCTCATCGCGCTACCCGATGATTACCGGTGCCCCGACGCGGAGTGGGAAATGAGTCAAACCCCCACCATCGCCAAGATGGGATACTTCGTCGCCCGTCATTTCTCCGGCCAGCCGAACACGTTGGCGCACCCGCCTTTCGTGCTGAACTACGATCCTTACGACCTGAACCGGCGCGTTGAACCGGACCTGCTGGTCGCCCACGGAGTGGACGTAGCAGCCATCGAGCGTCGCAACGGCTACATCATTTGGGAAGTTGGCAAACCCCCGGATTTCGTGATGGAAGTGGCTTCAGAGTCCACCCACGAGCGGGATACCGGGTTCAAGCGTGACCTGTACGCCCGCCTGGGCATCACCGAATACTGGCGGGTTGACCCGTCGGGCGGCGACTTTTACGGCTATCCGCTGGCCGGCGAGCGTTTGGAAGATGGGATGTACCTGGAAATGCCGCTGGTCGCGGAAGCGGACGGAATGGTTTGGGGATACAGCCCGACGCTAGACCTGTCCTTATGTTGGCATCCGGCGTGGGACTGGGATGTTGATGATCGCACGAACTTGCGATTTTACGACCGCAAGACGGCGCGCTACCTGTGCGATATGTCGCTGGTGGAAACGGCGCTGGCCGTGTCTGAGGCGGCGCTGGCCGCGACTGAGACGGCGCGTCAGTCGGCAGAGGCGGCGCGTCAGTCGGCGGAGACGGAGCGTCAGTCGGCGGAGGCGGATCTGGCCGAAGCGCAAGAACGCGTCCGGCAATTGGAGGCGCAGTTGCGTCGGCAGCAGTCCTGACGGATAAAACCGGCAACACCGCGGAGATACTGAACTATGGCTGCATTGCCCCTGGACGGGATACGGGTTCTGGACTCGACTTATGTTTTCGCGCTGCCCTACACCGGCGGGCAGCTGGCGGATCTGGGCGCGGAGGTAATCAAGATCGAGGGGCCCGGCCGGCCGGACATCACCCGTGGCGGCGGGCTGTACGGCACCTTTCCCGACAACGAGCCGGGGGAAGACTGGTGGAACCGTCCCTCGACGTACCAGCTTTTGAACCGGGGCAAGCGCTCGATGGCGCTGGACATGGCCCGGGAGGAGGGACGGGAGATCTTCCGCGAGCTGGTGCAGGTCAGCGATATCGTGATGGAGAACTTCACGCCGCGGGTCATGCGCCGCTGGGGGCTGGACTATCCGAACCTGCGCCAGCTGCGCCCCGACATCATCATGGTGTCCAACACGGGCTACGGCCACGGCGACGGGCCCTACTCGTCCTATCCCGCCCAAGCCACCACGCAGGAAGGCACCCACGGCCACTGCTGGATTACCGGCTATCCCGGCGACGAGCCGTCCAAGGCGGGGCGCTCCTTTGTTGACTTCCTCTCCACCTGGAGCGCGGTGTTCGCCATCGGCGCGGCCCTGCGCTACCGCAACCGCACGGGCCGGGGACAGTGGGTGGACATCGGAATGTACCAGGCCGGAGTGATGTTTCTGTCGGAGTACCTGATGGACGCCATTGCCAACGGACGGGAGGGCGAGCGGATCGGCAACCGCCATCCCTACCGCGCTCCCCAGGGAGCCTATCCCGCGTCGGGCGACGACGCATGGATCACGCTGTCGGTGGCCGACAGCGCGCAATGGCGGGCCCTGTGCCGGCTGATGGAGCGGGACGACCTGGCATCGGACGCGCGATTCGGCGCGCTGGCCGGACGGCAGCAGGAACACGACGAGATCGACGCGGCCATCGCACAGTGGACGCGGCAGCATGACAAGTACGACCTGATGCACGCGCTACAGGGCCAGGGCATCGCATCGGGGCCGGTGCTGAACGGGAAGGAAGTGCATTTCGATCCGCACTACCGCAGCCGCAACTTCCTGGAACGGGTGGAATATCCGCCGGAACGGGGGATGGGGGACACGCGCATCATCATGGGGCGTCCCTACAAGCTGTCGAGGACGCCGCTGGCGGCGCGCGGGCCAGCGCCCAGGTTCGGCCAGGACAACGTGGATCTGCTGGAAGCGCTGCTGGGCAAGCCGCCGGAGCAGGTGTCGCAATGGGCCGAGGAAACCGTCATCGCCACCATCCCCACCACCGGCGAGCCGTCGCCCGCGCTGGACCCGCAGGAACTGCTGGAACGGCGGCAGCTGGCCGAGTGGGATCCCGACTACCGAGAGCGGCTGGGCATTTGACGATTGGGCTGTAGAGGTCTAACCTGAATAGCGGCGCGGATGGCTCCCCCGCCCCGCGTCCGGGCCCGTAGCTCAGTGGAAGAGCGTCCGACTCATAATCGGCAGGTCACAGGTTCGAACCCTGTCGGGCCCACCAGACCATCTTCCGTCATTCCCGCTTTCGCGGGAATCCAGGGACTGCAACTCGCGGCATTGGCCGTTCAGTCAGGTCATTCCCGCGAAAGCGGGAATACAGGCGTCTCTATAACCGCATCGTTCTGCGACAGCCGGCAATTCTGGATTCCCGCTTTCGCGGGAATGACGGGGTAAGTGGGAATGACCGCGAAAGCGGGAATGACGGGGTAAGCGGGAATGAACGGAAAGGCTGCTGAAAATGCGGGCGGTGGAGCGGTGCGCCTTCTCTCCGGCGGCAATCCGCAGATTGCGAAGGCGGACGGCGACGCTCCGGTGCAGGCGTACATCGCGGCCATGCCGGGCTGGAAGAGCGACGTGGGCCGGCGCATTGACGACCTCATCGCGCGGGCCGTGCCCGACGTGCGCAAGGCGGTGCGGTGGAACTCGCCCTGGTACGGCATCGCCGGCGAAGGCTGGTTCGTCAGCTACCACGTCTTCACCCGCTACGTGAAGGTGACCTTCCTCAACGGCGCAGCGCTGGATCCGCCGCCGCCGGGCTCGGGCCAGGACCCGGATGCGCGGTGGATTGATATTTACGAAGGCAAGCTGGACGAGGAGCAGCTGGCAGAGTGGGTGCGGCAAGCGGCGGCGCTGCCGGGCTGGCCGGGGTTTAACACGCGGTGACGTTGTAGAATGTTGTAGAATACAAACTGTGGATGAACGCCCCATCGGGCGCGTAGTGTGCCCAACGCATACATTGTGGGTTGGCCGATGATAGCGAGGATTCCCCTGATCTTGGAACCGCAACCCGAAGGGGGGTACACTGTTACGTCCCCGCTGTTGCCGGAACTGATTACCGAGGGCGACAACATGGCCGAGGCGCTGGCCAACGTGGAAGATGCCTTTGCCGCTGTGGTGGAAATTTATGAGGACCGGGGCCGTTCATTGCCGTCGGGCATATTCGTTGAAGACGCTGACGGCCCGCTATCCGTAGAAGCCATCGTCTCCATTCCATGAGATACCGGGAAGCCGCTCGCAAGCTGATCAGCTTGGGCTGTTATGAGGTTCCAAGGCGCAGTGGCGGCTCTCACCGGAAGAAGCATCCTTTTCGCCTTTTGAGCCGACGGGCGTTCCAACGCTAAACCCGTTAGAATGAGCGCCAGTTTCAATCACCTGATGCGAGCGCTTACCTGCAATGCTGGAACTGAGGAACATTACCCCCGACGAGTTTGAGCGGTGGATGCGCACGGAGTCCCGGGCGCATGGGAACCGTTTCAACCATGACCCGGAGGCGCTGCGGCCGCATTTTGACTTGGGGCGGTCGATTGGCGTGTTTGAGGACGGACGGATTGTCGGCGGGTCGCACTCGCATTTGCTGGAGATGTCGATACCGGGCGGGACGTCCCTGGTGGCCGGCGTGTCCAACGTGGAGGTGCAGCCCACCCACACGCGGCGGGGCATCATGACGCGGATGATGCGCCACCAGATGGACGATTTCCACGAGCGGGGCGAACCCCTATCCGCTCTGTTCGCCACCGAGAGCGCCATCTACGGGCGGTTCGGCTACGGCGTCGGGTCGGTGCATGAGCAGTGGATTCTGGAGAAGGCCCACAATGGCTACGCCCGGCGTTACGACAGTCCGGGTCGCATCGTCTTCATTGATCCGGCGGACATCGGCCGGGAGCTGCCCGACGTGATGCGCCGCAGCACGGCCGGCCGGCCGGCGGTATTCCAGCGGGCGTCCCACCATTGGGAGCGGGATGCCCAGGATCCGATCCACTCCCAGGGCGGCTCCGGCGGGGTGTTCTACGCCGCCTACGTGGCGGAAGGGCGCATCGACGGCTACGTGAACTACCGCACCCAGCGTCCCACGGTGCTGGTCAACGAGCTGATGGCGGCGACCCGCGAGGCCAGCGCGGCGCTGTGGCGGTTCTGCTTCGACCTGGATCTGTACGAGCGCACCGAGGCCGTTAAGCGGCCGGTGGACGATCCCCTGCCCTGGATGCTGGCCGACCCGCGCCGTTTGCAGCGTTCCACCCGCGACGGTCTGTGGGTGCGCGTGGTGGACGCGCGGGCCGCCCTGGAGCGGCGGGGCTACGCGGCCAGCGAGCGCCTGGCGCTGGCCGTGCACGATGACTTCTGCGCCTGGAACCAGGGCTGCTTTGAGCTGGAGATGTCGCCGGAAGGGGCCATCTGCCGGCCAACTACAGAGTCGCCGGATGTGTCCATCACGGTATCCGCGCTGGCGTCGGCGTACCTGGGAGCGGCGAGCTTTACGACGCTGGCGCAGGCCGGGTTGGTGGATGAGGCCACGCCGGGGGCGGCGCAGCGGGCCGACCGGGCCTTTGCGGTGGCCTACCAGCCCTGGACGCCGTATAACTTTTAGACGTAATTTCCTGCCGGTGGCGGGTACAGTGCGCCTGAAACCCTCCTGCCGTCACTCCCGCGAAAGCGGGAGTCCAGAAGCTGCCCAACCCGCCGCAATCGCCTTACCTCAGACGCCTGGATTCCCGCTTTCGCGGGAATGACGGGGGCGAAGTGATGCGCGATAATTGTATCCGAGTGCCTTTGCGCCTTTTCCCACTTGCGCCTTTGCGTTAAATCATGGCGCAATGGCATGGTTTGACGGTAATCTTGGGCAAACATTTTTGACGAGGTTGATGATTATGGCACGATTGGACGGCAAGGTTGCTTTGATTAGCGGCGGCGCCCGGGGAATGGGCGAGTCGGAAGCCCGTCTATTCGCTCAGGAAGGCGCGGCGGTGGTTATCGGCGACATCCTGGACGGGGAAGGCGCGGCGGTTGCGGCGTCCATTAGCGACGCCGGCGGGCGGTGTCGCTACGTGCATCTGGACGTGCGGGAGGAAGCCGAGTGGCAGGCCGCCGTGGCCGAGGCGGTATCGTGGTTCGGTGCGCTGAACGTGCTGGTGAATAACGCCGGCATCGGCAGCAACTCGTTCCAGATTCACGAGGAGCCGGTGGACTTGTGGGACCGCACCATGGACGTGAACCTGAAGGGCGTGTTCCTGGGCGCCCGCGCCGCCATACCCACCATGCTGGAGGCCGGCGGCGGCTCCATCATCAACATATCGTCCCAGCTGGGCATCGTGGGCGTGCCCTATAACGGAGCGGCCTACCAGACTGCCAAGGGCGGCGTCCGCATCTTTACCAAAGCGGCGGCTTTGCAGTACGCGCCGCAGGGCATTCGCGTCAACTCGGTGCATCCCGGGCCAATAGAAACTGAAATGACGCGGGCCGGGCGCAACGACCCGGAGCGTCTGGAAATGATGCTGGCCCGCATCCCCATGGGCCGCTACGGGGAGCCGGCGGAAGTCGCCCACGCCGTGATCTACCTGGCCTCCGACGAATCGTCCTTCGTCACCGGCAGCGAGGTGGTGGTGGACGGCGGCTGGACGGCGCAGTAAGTCAGGGTCGGGGCATCTCGGCGAAGCGTTCCAACTGGACGATGAGCTGCTCGGGCGTGGCGGCGCGGGGTTCGACTACCAGGTAGTCCAGGCCGGCTCGGGCGTAGGCCGCCAGGTCGCCGGCGATTTGTTCTGTTGAACCGCGCATGGGGGTTCGTGCCGCGCCATCCGAAGTTGCAAGAGTTGCATCGATGATGTCCAGGCCGGCGCGGAGGGAGCTGGTGAAGCCCTCCATGTTGTTGCCGGCGGCGGAACGCAACTCGGCGATGCGGGCCACCACGCGGGCCACGTCATCGGGCGACTGGCGGACGCCGTGCCAGCCGTCGGCCAGCCGGGCGGCGCGGCGCAGCGCCGGCGGGCCGGTTCCACCCGTCCAGATGGGCGGATGGGGTTGCTGGATGGGGGCCGGTTCCATGCGCCGGCCGGCTACGCGGTAGCGCCGGCCCCGCAACTCCCCGGCGCCATCGGCCCCGGTCGCATCGGCCCCGGTAGTATCGGCCCCGGCACTATCAGCCTCGGTCGCATCGGCTCCGGTCGCATCGGCCCAGAAGGAGCGGAGGATGGCGATATGCTCGTCGGTTACGGCGCCCCGGTGGGGGAAATCGGCATCCAGGGCGGCGAACTCCTCGGCCAGCCAGCCCACGCCCACGCCGGCGATGAGCCGGCCCCGGGAAATCACGTCCAGCGTCCCCAGCATCCGGGCGTTCAGCACGGGATGGCGGTAGGGCAGCACCAGCACGCTGAACCCCAGACGGATGTGTTGGGTGACGGCGGCCAGGTAGGACAGCGCAACGATTGGCTCCAGGATGCGGTCGGCCGCGGTCAGCGGAAAGCGACCGTCGCTGCGGTACGGGTAAGCGGAGCGCAGTCCCTCCGGTACGACGACGTGGTCGCTGAGAAAGATGCCGTCGTAGCCCAACTCCTCAGCTCGCAAGGCAATCGCTGCCAGGGAATCCATGTGGGCCAGGGGGCCGACGTTGGGCAGGATGACGCCGTATTGCATGCTGACCGCCGGTTTGGTGGGAGTTGGCCGGAGGCTGTTTTCAGTTGACACTCCGCCGAACCCGATGATAGCATAACCAACTGCCGGAACAGGGTTGAACATTGCCGGCGGTAGAGGGGTGAAAGCCCCTAATCAAGGAGGAAACTGATGGCCGACCAGCCCGAAATTCACCGCGGTTTGATGAACGTGTACATGGACACTACGGAGTCCAGTTTCATCGACGGCGACATCGGTAAACTCCTTTATCGTGGGTACGACATCCACGACTTGGCCGAGAAATCCACCTTCGAGGAAATCATCTACCTGGTGCTTTACGGCGAGTTGCCCAACGGCGAGCAGCTGGCCGAACTGGACGGCTACCTGCGGGCCAACCGGCGCATCCCCAACGAGATTATCACCGTCATCGACGCGGTGAAGTCGGCCCATCCTATGGACGTATTGCAGACGGCGCTGATCGGCCTGGCCGCCTTCGACGCGGAGTCCGAGGACAACTCCAGGGAGGCCAACGTCCGCAAGGCTCTGCGCCTCACCGCCCAGGCTCCCACCATCGTGACGGCCCATCACCGCATCCGCGCCGGCCTGGAGCCGGTGGCGCCCAACCTCGACCTCAACCATGCCGGCAACTTCCTCTATATGCTGTTTAATGAGGTTCCCGACGAAGAGACCATCTCACTGATGGACGTGGACTTCATCCTCCACGCCGAGCATGGCGTCAACGCCTCGTCCTTCGCGGCGCGGGTGGCGGCGTCCACCAACTCGACGCTGCACGCCGCCGTTTCGGGCGCGGTGGGCACGCTGAAGGGCCCGGCCCACGGCGGCGCCGCCGAAGAAGTGATGAAAATGTCGCTGGAGATCGGCAACCCGGAGAACGCCGAGGAGTACGCCCGCAACAAGCTGAACAACCGCGAGCGCATCATGGGCTTCGGCCACCGGGTCTATAAGGCCGAGGACCCGCGCGCCCGTCACCTGCGAGACCGTTCCCAGGCCCTGGGCGAAAAGCGCGGCGACCCGCGCTGGTTCCAGATCCTCACCCACCTGTCCGAGGACGTGATGGCCCCCTACCGCGACCGGGGCATCTACGTCAACGTGGACTTCTACGCCGGCTCCATCTACCACTTGCTGGGCATCCCGTCCGATCTGTTCATCCCCATCTTCGCCCTGGGCCGCGTGCCCGGCTGGTCGGCCCAGTGCATCGAGCAGTACGAGAACAATATCCTGCTCCGCCCCCGCCTGCAATACATCGGCCCCATGGATCGGGAGTACCTGCCGATTGAACAGCGGTAGCGCGGCCGGAGCATTGGTTACCTTGCCGGGGCGGGTTTGAAACCCGCCCCGACGACGTTCAGGGATAGACTTCCAGGTTGCCCAAGTGGACTTCGGCGACTGCTTCGTGTTCGCCATGATCAGGACCGCCGTGGTCAGGGCCGGCGCCTTCGGGGCCGGCATCACGGTCGCCATTACCCTGGCCCTGGCCCACGTCGGGCACGGTCACGGTAGCCGCTGCGGTCACTTTCGCGCCGTCAAACACCAGTTCACTATGATTGTTAGTGTTCAGTGAGACTCGGATTTCGCGTTCCCCCGGCGGCACGACGGCAATGTGGTACTCGTCTGCGAAGACCCGTCCGAGCTTTTCGCCGTCCAGATAGATGTGGGCGTGGCCGGCTCCGGGGGTGTGATCCTGGTCAACCAGATCGGGGGCGAACCGGAAACCTTCCGTCGTGATCCGGACGTACACCCCGCCGTTAGCGTCCGGTTCCGCTGTTATCTTCACGCTCACCGGCGCTGCTGAGATTACCTGTTGCGGCGCAGCGGCGCCGTGATGATGGTCACCGCCGGCGTTGCGCGGCGCGCCCGCAGCAGCGAATACATGAAAATTGATGCCGAAGGCGCCGGCGGTGTCGGCCACGAAGTTCAGCGTGCCGGGGCTGCCGGGTGATACGGGCGCGGTGAGGTCGTAGCCGTGGAGATGGATTTCGCCGGGTTCGTCGGCAGTGAAGTTGATGCTGACGTTGTCGCCTTTGTTGACTTGGAGGTCGTCGCGGGACAGGCTGCCCGCCCGCGCGGCGATTGCCATGTTGATGACCACGGCGTCATCGGAAGCAGCCGGGTCCGACGGCGGCTGGCCCTCGGCATGGGTGCGCGACGATTCCGCTGTCGGGGCCGGAGCGGGGATCGGTTCGGGTTGGGCGGCCGAGCCGCAGGCCACCGCTGCCAGCAGCGCAGCGAGGATGATTGCGACGACCGGCAGGAACGCCGGCCGGCGCAGGGTTTGTTGCAGAAGCTGCATCGGGAAATTCTCCGTCTGATTCGGGATGCTCAACGAGCCGGCCCTCGACCGGCCGGTAATGAGCGAGCCGGTAATGAGCGAGCCGGTAAGGTCGCAGGAGGATTTCAGACGACGGGAGGCGGCAGCGGCGGCGGCGCGTTGGCTTCGGCCGGCCCGCGTGTCGGAGCCGCGTATCGGGTCAGCGGGTTCGCGTTTTTGGCCCGGGGCGCAGGAGGACGCAGCGCGTCGGGCGGGGTGTGCCAGGGGGCGGACAGGACGGCGAGCATCAGGCCCGCAGTGGCCGGCGTGAGGTAGATTATGCCCTCGGCGCGGTTGGCGCCGGCAGTATCGCCGATTGGCGCCGCTGTCGGGTGCAGGTGACGCGAGCCGCTTGCGTAGGCGTGGCCGTGGGGGACGGGGCGTCCGTTCCGGTAGATATGCTCATGACTATGGGCCAGCTCGGCGAAGTGATGGTCGTCGAGGGGGCCAACGATGGGCAGCGCCAGGGCGAACAACGCCGCGGCGAGCAGCAGCATCCCGCCCAGGGAGGGCGGATCTGTCGCTCGGGTTAGCGTGGGTGATGACGCTGTTGGCGGCGGAGAGCGCATGGGAGTATCAATCTGGACGGTTGCGCAGCAGCGCCGCTGTTAAAGAGCGCCGTCAAATTATCCTGGATTCCTGCTTATCCCGTCATTCCTGCGCAAGCCGGAATCCAGGCGTTTCTATGACTCCATCGTTCTGCGCAACAGACGATTCTGGATTCCCGCTTTCGCGGGAATGACGGAAGATGGAGTGCACGTACGGAAATGGGGTGGACGTGTCGTGGGCCTCCGGGTGCGTAGCGGGGCGGGGAGCAGGGACAGGGGCCTCCCGGGTGCGTGGCCTAGGGCGGGGAAGCGTCGTTGACAGACACCTAAATCATAGCAGATAATGCTCGGCAATTCTGCGAACATAATAACAGGAGGCAACAAGATGGCATCTCAGGACATCGCCTTGATGGCCCATCTGATGCGTCGCGCCGGTTTCGGAGCATCCCGAGAGGAATTGGAAGCCCGCGCCGCCCAGGGATACGAAGCCACCGTTGAGGAGCTTCTAAACCCGGAGAGCCAGCCGGCCATTGACCGCTACGAGCTGATCCGCTACCAGCCCTGGTGCTGGCGCCCGGGCACCATCCAGGGCATGGGCTCCGCCGAATGGCTGCACTTCATGATCAACACCAGGCGGCCGCTGGAAGAGAAAATGGCGCTGTTCTGGCACCAGATCTTCGCCACCGGCGTGTCCAAGGTTGACCACTACGACGAGATCACCCGCATGGTGACCCTCTTCCGCGAAAAGGGAATGGGCAACTACAAGGATCTGCTCCTGGAGGTCGCCAAGAACCCGGCGATGATCTACTGGCTGGACAACTTCGAGAACCATGCCGACGCCGTCAACGAGAACTGGGGCCGCGAGCTGCTGGAGCTGTTCAGCATGGGCGTCGGCACTTACACCGAGGTTGACGTGCGTGAAGCGTCCCGCGCCTTCACCGGCTGGACCTTCGAGCCCAAGCTGCCCCGAGGGCCCATCGGACGCCACGACTGGCAGTTCCAGTATCTGCCGGAAGACCACGACGACGGGGACAAGACTTTCCTCGGCGAAACGGGCAACTTCAACGGCGAGGACATCATCAACCTCATCTGCGAGCACCCGGCTACGGCGACTTTCATCGCCCGCCACCTGTACAACTTCTTCGTCGCCGACGAGGCCCAGGTGCCGGCTTGGCAGGTGACCCCGCCGAAGGATGAGGACGCCATCGACCTGCTGGCCGACGCCTTCGTTGACTCCGGCGGCGACCTGACCGCGACGCTGCGCGCGCTGTTCAACAGCGACTTCTTCAAGAACGCCCGCTACGCCCGCCTGAAGAGCCCCGCCGAAGTGGTAGTAGGCACCCTGCGGTTGGTCGGCGGCTTCGAGTTCCCCGGCCCGGGCCTGGGCGAAATGGCCCGCCAGCCCACCTACATGGGCCAGGACCTGCTCAACCCGCCCAGCGTGGAAGGCTGGCACACCGGCGTGGAGTGGATCAACAGCGGCTCCCTGATGCGCCGCATCAACTTCACCGCCGATATGGTCAGCGACGTGAACCGCCCCGGCATCCGCTCCATGATCAGCCGGATGCAGTCCCAGGGCGACCTCACTCCCGCCGCTATGGTGGACAACTGCCTGGATCTCATGGGCCCGCTGGAAGTGGACGCGGATACCCGGCAGGAACTGGTAGCCCACGCCCAGATCAGCGGCAATATTTCTTGGGCCACCGACACCGACGTGAGCGCTTCCGAAGAGCGCATCTCCGAAATGCTGCAACTGATCGTTTCGCTGCGCGATTACCAGTACGCCTGACGCTATTCGCAGCCCAGCCTGGGCGACCTTGCCGGTCGCCCAGGCCCATTCATTCGGACCAGGGCAACCGGCAAGGTCGCCCCTAGATTGCAGGGAAGGTGCAAAATGACCTCTACCAAGAAAGACCCGGTTCTGGTGGTGTTGCAGCTCAGCGGCGGCAACGATTACATGAACACCGTGATCCCCCACGCCGAACCGCTATACCGCGAGAAGCGACCGGTGGTGGGCGTGCCCGACGAGCGGATTATCAAGCTGAACGACCGCATCGGCTTCCACCCCGAACTGGCCCCACTGCGCCGCTTCTGGGATGCTGGCGACCTGGCCATCATCCACGGCGTCGGCTATGCCAACAGCCCCCGCAGCCACTTCCGCAGCATGGACATCTGGCACACCTGTGAGCCGGACAAGCTGGGCACCGAAGGCTGGCTGGGCCGCGCCACCCGGGACATCGATCCCAACAAGGAAAACGTGGTCACGGCCGTCAGCTTCGGGCCAAGCCTGCCCCGCGCCCTGGCGCTGCCCGGCGTCCCCGTGGCCTGCGTGGACGACCTGGACAACTTCGGCATGCTGACCAGCATCCAGGAAGAGATGCAGCGGGACAAGATCATCGACCGCTTCACCCGCCTGTACTCCCCCACCATCGGCAACGGCTTTGTGATGGACTACCTGGGCCAGACCGGCCTGGACGGCTTGAAGGCCGCCGACATCCTGAAGGCGGCCCCCGAGCGGTACAGCAGCTCCGTTGAGTATCCCGACACCCCCATCGCCCGCAAGTTCAAGGGCATCTCGCAGGTACACCAGGCTGACCTGGGGGCCCGGGTGCTCTACTGCGACCACGGCAGCTTTGACAGCCACTCCAACCAGGTAGGGATGCACGACGGTCTGTGGCGCGACGTCTCCGCCGCCGTCTCCAGCTTCTTCGACGACCTACGCGAGAACAACGCCAGCGACAACGTCATCCTGATGATGTTCTCCGAGTTCGGTCGCCGCGTCCACGACAACGGCAGCGGAACCGACCACGGCGCCGCCGGCCTGGTGCTAGTGATGGGCGACCCGATCAAGGGCGGCGAGTACGGCGAATACCCGTCCTCCAAGCCGGAGCACCTGGAACAGGGCGACTTGGTTCCCAGCACCGACTTCCGCGGCGTGTACTCCACCATCCTGGAAGACTGGATGGGCCTGGACGCCAACTCCATTGTCAGCGGGCAGTTCGAGAAGGTCGCCTTCGTCTAACCGGCAACGAGTTCCGGTCAACGGGACGCGCCGACCGGCAGAAGCGGCCGGGGCCAGTGGGTGCAAATCTGCTGGCCCCGGCGTTTTAGGCGAATCATCTTTATACCCGACACTCCGGCTTTCGCCGGAGCGACGGAGCCGCCGCAGGCCAGTTTAGTCAGGATTTCCGGATTCCCGCTTTCGCGGGAATGACGACAAAGGGGCAATTTCGCAACGACGAAAGGCGATTTCGTCACGACACAGG
Organism: Dehalococcoidia bacterium; assembly: GCA_963692995.1. Classification (GTDB taxonomy): domain Bacteria; phylum Chloroflexota; class Dehalococcoidia; order Lucifugimonadales; family UBA3495; genus Bin87. Next base: position 3,267,420 of record OY843611.1, on the reverse strand, counting down.
GCGATTTCCGTTTGGAAAACCACGCAGGCAATAGCAGGTAGAACTATGCTTACGCAAATTGCAAAGGGCCGAGTATATGACTACAGTCACTCGGTGGGCCGGGGCGCCGCTTCCGGCATGGGCTTCAGCCAGCCGACGGCCATGGCCTTTGAGGGCAACACGGTGTACGTGCTGAACCGGGGCATTGAGGGCATCTCCAACGTGCCCTGGAACAGGTTGGCCTACGGCGCGCGGGTCAGCATCATTGACCTGGGCGAAAAAGAGGGCGACGAAGAATTCACCGGCGAGTTCGGCAAGTACGGCGACCGGGAAGGCGAGTTCATCTGGCCCTCCGGCATGGTGCTGGCTCCCAACGGCCACATCTACGTGGCCGACGAATGGATGAACCAGGTGTCCGAGTTCGAGAAGGACGGAGCCTTCGTCAAGCGGTGGAGCACTGTCCCCAACGACGACGGCAAGGAACACGGCGCTTCCAGCCTGGCCGTTGACGCCGACGGCAACTTGTATCTCACCGATGGGCGCAGCCACGAGGTTCGCAAGTTCACCGCCGACGGCGAGCACATCACCAGTTGGGGTTCCCAGGGCGACGGCAACGGTCAGTTCAACTCCCCGTGGGGCATCACGGTGGATCAGAACGACGGCGCGGTGTATGTGGCCGACCACCGCAACCACCGGGTGCAGAAGTTCACCGCCGACGGACAGTGGATCATGCAGTTCGGCGAGCCGGGTACCAAGCGCGGCCAGATGCACCTGCCGGTCCAGGTGGCAATTGACCAGCAAGGCGACGTGTACGTCGCGGACTGGAGCGATAATGGGATGCACCCGGGCCGCGTCCATGTCTTCGACAAAGCCGGCAACTTCATCATCTCCCTCATCGGCGACGCCCAGTGGCTGAGCAAGTGGGCGGACATGACCGTAGTCGCCAACGCAGACTATCTGAAGCGGCGCCGGGAGGTTCCCACCACAGAGTCGGAGTGGCGGTTTGCCCTGCCCACCGACGTGCATTTCGACGCGGGAAGCGGCCGCCTGGTGGTGCTGGACGCCCAGCGCAGCCGGCTACAGATTTACAACAAGATGGCGGACTACCTGGTTCCGCAGATGAACCTGTGATCCCCGGTGATTACACCGGCTCAAGAACCCGAGTACATTCAACTGGCGGAGGCCTCCCCGGCGATGCTGTGCCGGGAGGCTCCGCCGGAAATCTTGGAAGCGTGCGCCCTGGACAACGAGCCGACGCCCTTTCTGGAACAGTTTTTTGAAGCGGGAATTCGCGCCCACGCTCGCCGGGCGCACGGACGCGAATTCCCGCAAATATATGTCAACAACGCCATCCTGGTGCTGTGGCTGCGGGCCTGCCGTCTCTACACCAACGGACTGCTCGGCATAACCGACCCCGACCTGGACAAGGAGTTCTTCTCCAGCGCCGATGCAACCCCGGATTGAACTCGGCGCCGATTTGACGGCAACCTGTTGCAGTACGCTACAATATCTGGAAGGCGCAGCGTACATCGCCGTAGTGCTGGCCGTCTTGGGAGCGCCGCAATTGCTGACCTACTACTTCGACCAACGAGACCGTCGCCGGGCGGGGGCGGAAGACCGGGCGGAAGCAGAACGCGTGCGCCGGGATGAACGTGCCGCGGCCGAGCAAGTACGCCGGGATGAACACGCCGCGGCCGAGCAGGTGCGCCGGGATGAACGCGCCGCGGCCGAGCAGGTGCGTCGAGAAGAACGCGCTGAATCGGAACGCCGGCATCAAGAGATGATGACCGCGCTGATTGCTCTCCTGGAGCGCAACGGCCTTGGGTCGCCGAACCAGTCCGAACTCATTGAGCAGCTGCGGCATCGCATCGCCGAACTCGAAGCGGAAGTAACGCTCCTGCGCAACGGCAGCGGCGGCAACCTGACCCACGGCTCCGCCAGCGAATGATGGCGGGAATGTTAGACCCGAAAGCCGCCGGCGCCCGGCGTTTTGAGGGCCAGGTGGCCGTAGTCACCGGAGGCGGTCAGGGCATCGGCGCGGCGACGGCCCGACGGCTGGCCCAGGAGGGCGCGGCCATCGTCATCGGCGATATGGTGGCCGAGACCTCGGAGCGGGTCAGCCGGGACATTCGCGATTTTGGCGGTTCCTGCGAAATATTCCTTGGCGATCTCTCCAAGTGGGCAAACGCCGAGGCGTTGATGGCCAAAGCCCAGGATGCTTTCGGCAGGATCGACGTGCTGGCCAACATCGCCGGCGGCACCATCTGGTTCCAGTCGTTCCAGTACTACACCCCCGACCAGATCCAGGCCGAGATTGACCGCAGCTTCTGGACCGCCATGTGGTGCTGTCGGGCCGCGCTGCCCGGCCTGATCGAGCAGGGTTCGGGGGCCATCGTTAATATCGCCACCCACGCGGTGACTGGGCGATTCCGCGTGCCTTACGCCGCCGCCAAGGCGGGACAGATTGGCCTGACCACCGCGTTGGCGCGGGAGGTGGCGCACTTGGGCATCCGGGTCAACTGCATCGCGCCCAGCGGGACCCGAGCCGACGACCGGGTGACGCCCCGCGACCACGGCGTAACCGTCGCTCCACCGGAACTGCCGCCCGGCGAGCGGGCCGACCAGGAAGAGTACCGCGCGTCGACGCGCAATTCGGAAATCCCCATGGGGCGGCGCGGCATGGCCGACGAACAGGCGGCGGCCATTGCCTTCCTCGCCTCCCACGACGCATCGTACATCACCGGACAGGTGCTGGCCGTGGGCGGTGGACAACCCTATCCGTTCTGACCGCGCTGACCGTTGCAAGCCTATCCCGTGCAACAGTGAGGTTAGCCGGATTTTGCGCCTCCTGGATTCCCGCTTTCGCGGGAATGACGCTAACGGAGCGGGAATGACGATAGCGCAGCGGGAATGACGCTAACGGGGCGGGAATGACGATAGGGCAGCGGGAACGGCAGCAGCTGCCTCTTTACCAACCCCGCAGGAAGTTCAGCACGTGGGCGGTGTATTCCTCGGGCTTTTCAAAAGGAACCCAGTGGCCGCAGTTGTTCAGGACCACCAGCCGGGAGTCGGCCAGGTTGTTCAGCGCGGCGATGCCGATCTCGAAGACGCACATCCGGTCGTAGCGGCCCCAGATTATCAGGCTGGGCGCGGTGATGTTGGGCAAGTCCACGCCGTGGTCGTAGGGGAGGCTCACTGATTTCGCGTCGGCTTCGATATGGTCGGGGTTGCCGGTGTAGTGGCCGTGGATGTAGTCCACCAGCTCGTCCGTGACCAGGGCGTTGTCGTCGATGTGGGTATGGAGATAGCGTCGCACGTTGTCGCGGGTGGGGTTGTCGCGGGTCTGGCGGGTTATGCGGCTGCCCTCGGACGGGCGGTTGCCCATCAGGTAGAGATCGCCGCCGGTGCGAATGTGGCAGGCGCCGAAGACCAGCTTGTCCACTCGATGCGGCTCCTGCATCGCCAGCACCATGGCCGACTGCCCGCCCTGCGAGTTGCCCACCAGGTGAGCCTTGTCAATGCCCAGGGCGTCCAGCAATCCTAAAGCGGTGCGGGCCTGTAGGTTATGCAGCGGCTCGTGGTACACCACCGGCCCGGTGCGTCCGAAATTGGGCAGGTCCATGACGATGCAGCGGTAACGCTCGGCGAAGGCGGACAGCACTTTGTGGAAGGTTATCCAGCCGGTGGTGCCGATGCCGTAGGAGTGCAGCATGACCACCGGCTCGCCCTCGCCGACATCGTGATAATGCACGGGCATATCGCCCACCATGATGGTCCTGCTGGTGGATTGTTCAGTGAAAACGGCGGTGGACATAGTTGTCTCGCTCCTATGCGGAAATTGCGAAACTCCCCAAATTCCCCCTCCACCCATTTCCGTCATTCCCGTTTCCGTCATTCCCGCGAAAGCGGGAATCCAGGCGTCTCTATAACCACATCGTTCTGCGACAGCCGGCAATTCTGGATTCCCGCTTTCGCGGGAATGACCGGACAAGCGCGGATGAAATGACTGGACAAACGGGAATGACCGGACAAGCGCGAATGACCGGGTAAATTGACGACACGCCCTGGGGTTGCGGGTGCAATCAATATTGGCGGCACGGGTCAGGCGAATCAACAGTTTGGCCGGAAACAAAATCCGGGGTTGCGCAATTTCCTCCTCTATGAGGAAATTGCGAAACTCGGTTCGCGGTGAGGCGGTGGCCGATGGCGTGCCGAATCGTGACGAAGTCCGTCACCGGGCATCCGGCCGACCGTCGGCCCGAAACCGAACTGCCGGAGTGGGCGCGATACTGCCAGACTAGCAATCTTTAGCAACCTGATTTACGCAGTTGACTACACAAAAAAGGGCCGGGAGATACATCTCCCGGCCCTTTTTTGTTATGCGGAAGATGCAATTACTGACACTTTCCGGTTGCAAGCCTCATATGTATCTGATACACTTACGGCAACAATCAAAGTAAAGAAGAAGCCGCCAATGTTTTCGAGGCTTTGGCGGCTTCCACCACGAGGAAAGGGTACTTCCAAGTGGCGTGTGCCAATAGTACATGCGCGACACGCAAAGGTCAAGACCCGGCCAGCGGCTACGGCTTCTTGCAGGCCGCTCTAGACGGCGTGGACGCCAGCCCTCTTTTGGAACGGCTGGCCCAGTACCGCAAGACCGGACGCCGAGGTTTCTCCCTGCAAAGTATGTTCCGCGCCTATCTGGCGCGGTTTTTGCTGGGGATGCGCTACGCCAACGCCTTCTTGGAGCGGCTGGCCGCCGACCCGCGACTGCGCGCTATCTGCGGCTTGGGCGACGCCGTTCCCAGCGCGAGCGCCTTCAGCCGGTTCATCACACGGCTGTCCTTGCATCAGGACCTGGTGGATCAAGCCATCGCCAGCGTCGCCGGCCAGCTGCCTGCTGAGCTGGAGCGGCTGCGGCGGGACGGCGCCCTTCCCGCCGATGCGCCGGCTTTGGGCGAGATTGTCGCCATCGACTCCACCGACCTCCAGGCTTACGCCAATCCCGACCGCGCTCACGTCCGCGATCCCGACGCCCGCTGGGGCCGACGCACCGCCAAAGCCGGCGGCCCGACCCGCGACCAGGGCAAGACCGAACCGTTCTTCGGCTACAAGCATCACCTGCTGGCCGACGCCTACTACGGCCTGCCCCTGGGCGGCATCACGTTGCCGGCCAACGCCGCCGACTCGCCCCAATTGCCCGGCGCGCTGGCCCACGCCCAGGCGTTGCATCCCTGGCTGCATGCCAAGTGCCTGCTGGCCGACAAAGGGTATGACGCGCTGTCCAACTTCCGGCTGCTGGCCGATCAGGGCATCACGCCGGTGATTGCCGTCCGCAAGCCGGTCAACGAACAGTTGTACCAGGGCATCTACACCGCGGCCGGCTTGCCCACCTGCGCCGGATCGGTCGCCATGGAGTACGCCGGGTCCGACCCGGCGTTGGGCCATCGGTTCCGCTGTCCGCCCCAGGGCTGCCGGCTCAAAGGTCGGATACACTTCTCCCGTTACTGCGACGCCGAGCATTGGGAACGGCCGGAGGGCAAACTGCTGCGGATCATCGGCATTCTGCCCCGGTTCACCGCCGAATGGCAGCGGCTCTATCGGATGCGGGGTTCCATCGAGCGGCATTTCGGCAGCGCCAAGCACTCCCGGCTGCTGAACCGGCACCAGCATCGGGGCCTCGGCAAGGTCAGTTTGCACGCGCGTATGGCGACGCTGGCCTGCCTGACCACAGCGCTGGCCCGGCTGAAAGCCGACGACTACGCCGGAATGCGGCGCATGAGCATACGGATGCCCTGGCAGCGGGGCGACGGCGGTGGCAAGAATCCGGGGTTGGCCAGCTCGTCGTCGGACTGGGACGGCGCAGAGCGGCGGGTTGCCTGAGATTACGGCGCGGTTATCGGCCCGATCTCGCCAACGTTATGACAAATGAGTGCCGGATGCCCTTGTCTTTATTCGCTATTGTGATAGAATGGCGGCAGTCACCAAAAAAGCCTCGGTTTGCACACCGAGGCGGCGACGGCGGGGCGACAGCAAATCTCCCTAGTCGCTGGCTATTGTAGCCAGCGATGCGGCCTTTGTAAAGCCCCGGCGGAGCCGATTTTTGCTCCGCCGGGGCTTTTTGGTGGTTGCCCCCGTCGAACCGGGGCCCCCAAAGGCTTAGCCACAAGCCGCTGGCATTGTGCCAACGGCGGCCTCCGGGGTCAAGCAAGGCGCGGTCAATCGCCGCCCGGGTCGGCGAGACTACTCAATAAGGAGGTCTCGTCATGGCAAAGCGGCCAATCGGGCGCACCAGCGCCCAGCAGGTACGGGACCGCTTCCGTGTGCCGAAACCCTTCGTGTACTACCGGGATGCGGCGACGCCCAAGCCGGTCAAATCCAGGAAATGAATAACCGGCCCGGAGCGCGGAGACCTCGGCTTCGCTGCTCTGGGCCGGTTGCGGCTTACCTGTCCGCTCCACCCGTCTATCCGGCAAAGTCCTCGCTATGCAGAGAGAACCGCTGGATTTGCGGGTTGGAGCCGGCTAACCCACACCTTCAAACCCGTACGGAGGAACCATGTTATCCGTCTTTTATGCCACCAAGCGCCGAATGGCGCGGTATGCCACTGTTGCCATGCTCATGGGGTTGATGCTGACCTTACTAGTCGTCGCTCCGCCCGCCATGGCCCAATCAGCGCCAACTCCGGCCGCTCCCACCAACTTGAAAGCTAAACTTACCGCTACCCAGGGTCAAGTTCACTGGAACTGGAATGCCGTAGCTGGCGCTACCAAATACCGTGCCTGCGACAGGGCGGTGCGACAGGGCGCCAAATGGGATTGCGACGACACCACGACCCTTGGCATGTACTCAAGCAACCTCACGGTGGGCGTCACCTACGAATTTGCCGTAGCGTCGGTCAAAGATGGAGTCTACTCTCGGTGGGCCAAGACCAGATTGCTGATCGAGGACGCGATTCCTCACCTCTGCCCGATTACCGGAATGCCGATACCGGCGGGCGGGTATAAGTCGGTAGGCGACACGGTGCGCGCCAACGGCGTTTCCGTTACAGTGACCGGCGCGAGTTTTCCGGCCGATACGGATCGTCAGCTAACCAACGACCGTCGCTTTATCAAGATCTGCGCCACTGTGTCCAAGGGTGAAAGCTCCTATTACAACGGCAACCTGGACACGGATGCCGGCCTGTCCATGCAATGGAACTCCCTCGACAACTGCGCTCGGTACGACATCCCGGCCAATGCCACCGTCGCCATCTTCGCGGTGCGACCGTGGCGTGATAATGCGTCATCAGTGGACGGGCATCCTTTCCTCTACCGGTTTAACGTGCCGGCGAACTGACCGGAGAAGTCCATCCCCCTGGGCAACGGCGCCGCCAAGTCAAACTCGGCGGCGCCGTTGCAGTACAAGAGACAGGTTGCCCTAACTGCTTACGAACGTCGGTCAGTGAGCGAATACCGCTGATACCGTTCCTGACGATATTCGTTGCTGCTATGACGAAACTCGTCGGCCCTCACAACCGCCAGCCAGTTTCGCAATTTCCTCCTCCTCTATATGGATGGATAGACAGAATACACGGGATGACTGATACTGTGCAGCCAAGCCTGAACCCGACTGGCAGGGGGTGCCCGATGGTTGCCGTTGGCCGCAAACACCAGATCATCGACCTTGAGACCGGACAACTGGACCGGCGCATATTCGCAGACCCGGACATCTACGCCGAGGAGCAGGAAAAGGTGTTTGGCCGGGCCTGGCTAATGATCGGACACGAGTCGCTGACGCCAAAGCCCAACGACTTCTTTCACACCTACATGGGCGAGGAGCCGGTCATTCTCTGCCGCGACCGTCGGGGCAACCTGCGCGCCTACCTGAATATGTGCCGCCACCGGGGCAACCGCATCGTGCGCACCGACCGGGGCAACGCCCGCAACTTCGCCTGCGCCTACCACGGCTGGACGTTCTCCAACGAAGGGGCTTTGGAGTACCTGCCGGGAGAGCAGGAAGCTTATTACGGGGCGCTGAACCGGGACTGCCTGGGCCTGGTGGAGGCGCGGCTGGACACCTACGCCGGCATCGTGTTCGCCACCTGGGACCGCAGCGCCCCCAGCCTGGACGACTACCTGGGCGACGCCCGCTGGCTGCTGGACGTAAGCTTCAACCGGCTGGACAACGGCACCGAGGCCATCGGCCCCATCAAGTGGATTGAGCCGCTGAACTGGAAGACGGCAGTGGACAACTGCTCGGACAATTACCACGTGCCTACCACGCACCTGTCCGCCATCATCGTGCAGGGACGGCACCGGGGCATTCCCCGGCTGACTCACGAGCAGCAGTTCGAATCGGAGAACAAGCACCTGTTCGTCAACGGCCACTCGCTGACCATGCGCTTCCTGGAGCGCGCCGACCAGGCGCGACAGTCCCACGGCATAACCGCCGCGAACCGGGAGGCTTTCGAGGAATACTACCGGCAGACGCTGCCCGAGGCAGAACGACGATTGGGCAGCCTGCGGGCCCGACGGCTGCACCTGGGCAACCACAGCCTGTTCCCCAACGGCGTGCTGGGCCTGCGCCTGGCGCATCCCCGGGGGCCCCGGCAAACCGAGTTCTGGCACTTCGTGGTGCTGGAGAAGGATCTGCCCGACGATTTGAAGACGGCCCTGCGTCGGGGCAGCGCCAACTACAACGGCGTCAACGGCATCTTTGAGCAGGACGACATGGACAACTGGCGCGGCGTCACGGAATCGGCCCTCACCCGCATGGGACGCCAGTACACCCAGGACCTCTCCATGGGCGTCGGCCACGACCGGCGGCATCCTGACTACCCGGGCGTGGTGGCGGAAAGGTACACCTCGGAAAGCAACCAGCGCCTTTTCTATCAGCGTTGGCAGCAGTTTATGAACGCCGACAACTGGGAGGATATTCCCCTGGAACCGCAGACCATGGAATATGCGGGGACGGCGACGCTGCGGGGTTAGATCCTGCCGGCAAATTGGATTCCCCCCGTCGTTCCGGCTGGCGCAGGAACCCGGAAGAGCATCTGCGCCAGGAGCGCCGGCTGAATTTCGCGCTCGCTGGATTCCCGCTTTCGCGGGAATGACGGTATGGGTACGGGTATGACGGCGTTGTTTCAGGCAGGTGGGTAATGGCTACCGAAGCACGGATTGCACGGGCGGCGCGGCGGGAACTCTGGCACGAGCTGATGGAGTTTTACATCCAGGAGGCGTGGCTGCTGGACGAAAGACACTTCCGGGAGTGGCTGGAACTGTTCACCGAGGATGTGTTCTACTTCATGCCCCGCCGGCTCAACGTGCATCGCCACGAGACGGATCAGGAACTCACGCCGGTGGGCGACCTGGCGATTTTCGAGGACGACAAGACCTACCTGACCATGCGCGTGGAACGGCTGGAGACGGGCATGGCCTGGGGCGAGGATCCGCCGTCGCGCACCCGGCACATCGTGGGCAACCTGGTGGTGGAACCCCAGTCCGACGGCGCGGTCCGGGCGAAAACGGCGTTCATCCTGTACCGCTCCCACCACGAGACGGAGGAAAACATCTTCGCCGGCTACCGAGAAGATCTCCTGCGTCCGGTGGATGGGGAATGGAAGATCGCGCGCCGCACCATCGTTTTGGATTCCAACGTCATCCTGGCGAAGAATTTGAGCGTGTTTTTCTGAAGCGCGCTCAAATCAAGATCAACCCACTAGGCCGTGTTTAAAAACTCTGTCGTTCCCGCGAACTCTGTCATTCCCGCGAAAGCGGGAATCCAGTGAGTAAAAAATAAATCCGGTTTTCCGCCGGCGCGCCGCGCTTGGGTTCGCCAGCGCCCGATTGCAACCGCGGCCTTGACCGTTCTGCTAATATGGCGAAAAGTACCACGCTATGCGAGGGGAGCAGCGAAAATGGGACTGAAACGCCTTTTGCTCAAGCCGCTTTCCGGCTATCCCGGCGGCTACCAGAAAATGCGGCGGGGCTTCCAGGGATTCGACTCCACGCCGCCCTTCAAGACGCCGGCGGACAATCCCCGGGACCGGCGCAGCCGCATCCCGCCCCTGGGGTTCCGTGAATACTGGTATCCCGCCCTGCCGGCCAAAGACGTGAAGAAGAACCGGCCGGCCATGCTGCGGATGCTGGGCGCCGACGTGGTCTTCTTCAAGGACCAGCAGGGCGAGGTTCAGGCGCTGCTGGACTGGTGCCCGCACCGGGCCGTCTATCTGTCCATGGGACGATGCTACTTCGAGGGGTTCCTGACCTGCCCGTACCACGGCGCGACCTTCGACGGCGACGGCAACTGCGTGGCCTTTCTTACCGAAGGCCCCGACTCGATGATGGTCGGCGCCCCGGGGATGAAGGCTCGCAAATTCCCCACCGTGACCCTCAAGGGCATGGTCTTCGTCTGGATGGGCGAGGGCGAGCCGGTGGATCCCCAGGAGGACATCCCGCCGGAGATGTTCGAGGAACATAACATCTGCCGACCGTCATTCTGCATGTTTGACTGCAACTGGGTGCTGGTGCTGGAGAACACTATGGACGCCCACAACGCTTTCATGGTGCATCGCAACGCCCTGCGCATCTTGGGCAGCCGGGTGGGTGGACGCCCGCGCACGCCCCTGGGCTACCGGGTCAACCTGGTGAACAACAAGACCGTCCACTACCGGCCGGGGAGCGGCAAGTCCTCGGTGGAACAGTACTACTACGACGCGGCCGGCAAGATCCCCTACCAGATGTACTACCCGGGCGTGGACGGCGTGTGGCCGCTGCACCGCTGGCGTCTGGCCTGGACGTGGTTCTTCGACTGGAAGGCCCGGCGCCGGGGGCAGGATCCCTACTATCGCCGGGGCGCCGCCGCCGAGACGCCGGACGTGAACGAGTGGAACGGCACCCGTCTGCCCGGCATGTCCCGCACCGGCGGCAACGCCCGCCACTTCCGCAGCACCCGCTGGCCCGTGCCCGTTGAGGAGAACCTGACCCGCATGGTGTACCTCAACGTGGAACGGTATGAGACCCGGCCCGGATTCCTGCGCCGCCTCGTCAAGAGCGTCACCTGGCCCTATCGCAACTGGGAGCTGAATTTCAACTTCCGCAACCAGGACTATGACGCGGAGAAGTACACCCAGTACAACATGCCCGAATACCTGTCCTCCACCGACTCGGTAGTGGTGGCCATGCGCCGCCTCTTCGTGGACCACAACCGCGACGTGATCCGCCAGCGGGAACGGGAAGAAGCCCGGCCCGAGGCGATGGAGGAGAGCGAGGCCGAGCGCATGGTCCGCGAGGGCGACATCAAGGTCGCCCAAACCAGCCCAACCTTCGACGCCGACCGCCTGGAGGCGGAACTGCTGCGGCGGGTTTAGGAACGTTGCCCGCTGTCAGCGACCTAAGATATCTTCTTGACGCGGGCTCCTTACTTTCTATAGGATAGCGGTAAGGAGCGGCTTATGATTGTCAAAATTACATCCAAGCGGCAGGTTACCTTCCCGGCTCGGGTGCTTGATGCGATGGGCGTCAAACCGGGCGATCAGCTAGAGTTGACGGAGGGCCCGGACGGTTATCTGATCCGGCCCCGGCGCATCGACTATTCCCGTTTGGGAACCCTACAGGACCACATAGCGCCCGGACACCCTCCCTTCGACATCCGCAAGTTCCGGGGGCAGACCTATGATCCAGCGCTTAGGGATTGATACCTCTGTGCTGATGAGACTGATCAGCACAGAGCCGGAAGGGGAGTTTCAACGCTGTGTAGAAAGTCTTCGTGCCCTAGTCGAAGATCGGGGCAACGCAGTCTTCGCCTCAAACCAAGTCATCGGCGAAGCGTACATAGCAATGCAGCACCACTACGGAGTATCGTCCGCAGACGCTCGCGCCGCCCTGATCGACGTACTGACCAGCGGATTAGTTGCTCCTCTGAACGGACCGTCCGTTATATCGGCGCTCCAGTCTCAGGGTGGCCCGGGTCTGTTCGACAGGTTGATTGTCGACGACTATTCTCGGGCCGGACTGGAGACACTGACCCTGGACCACCGGATGGCGTCCTTGCCGATGGCGCGGAGATTGTAGGAGGACTTTTTGCTACCGTAAAGACCTGACCGAGCGGCGCTCTGTTCGGGCCGTCGTGGGAATTAGAAATGTCCCGAAACCAGGTTAGGCAGCCGATCCAGCAGATTGGGCAGGTCGGGGATCGACCGTACCCGGTCTGGCCGCACGAAGAGGAACTGCACGTCCTTAACCTCTTTGCCGGCGGCGCGTTGCACGGCAGCGGCGTAGGATGCGCCCTGCCACTGGTAATGCTCCATCCTGGCTTGCACTGCTGCGTCATCGGCCACGGCATCCGACTTGTAGTCCACGATAACCAGCCGGTCGTCGTGATCCAGGTAGAGCAGGTCGATAATGCCCTCGATGATCACCGGGCCGTGGGGCGTATCCAGTTGAGCGGCTACCGGGATTTCCGGCCACAGTTTCGGCGCTTTGAGCGCGGCCCCCACCGCTTCGTGGCGCACCGCCCGTTTGGCCATCCGGGCGATATCGCCGGCGCTGCCGCGGACTCCGCCCTGGCCGGCCTGCCACCCGGCCAGCCGGTCAATGGCGCGGTCCAGTTGCTCCTGCAATTGGGCCAGTGACGCATCGTCCGCAGCCGGCAATCGGGGCAGGACCTCGGCCACTGCGTACTGGAGAACCGCGTGCAGCGCGCTGCCGAAGGCAGTACCGCCGCGTCCCCCCGACCAGGGCTGCTCTTCGTCCGGTTCGGCGTCCTTGTCATCGATGACCGGCGCGGCCTCTTCCGGCGCGACCGCTTCCTGTGCCGCCGCTGCGGAGGCAACCGAAGCAGCTTGACGGGCCAGCCACGTGGCAGTAACCGCCTGTGGCGTCTTGCGACGCTCAATCGATGCCGTCCTGTCCCGTTGCCACGTTACCGCGTCGTAGGCCGGCGGAGTCAGATCGTTGGCCGGCGGAGTCAGATCGTTGGCCGGTTCTGGGGGCGGAGGGCGGATCGGCGCGTCCGGTATCGTCTCAATCTGCGAATGGGGCAGGGTGTCCGATTGCTCCGCGATGACTGCAATGACGGTTTTGGGGAGCGTCCCGTCGCCGGATTGCCGGCAATGCCGGCTGACCAGCAGATGGTCGCGGGCCCGTGTCGCGGCGACGTAGGCAAGGCGCACCTCTTCGGCAACGCGGTGGGCGACTTCCGTTTCGGCCAGTTCAGCGTACTCGAGAGTGCGGATTCCCGCGCTGGCTGCGCCAATGGATACCGCCGCCCTTCCGGTGTCGGGATCCACCAGCACGACGGGAGAACTGGAACGAGGGGTATAGTCCAGGTCGAGCAGGATGACGATGGGGAACTCCAGACCCTTGGCGGAGTGCATGGTCATGATGCGCACGGCATCATCGTCGCTCTCCGGGGCCGGCAGCTCGTTGATCCGGCTGGCGTCATCCCGCTGCGTCTCGGCCCACCGAATGAACTGGCGCAGGTTCCAGGATGCCGGTACGCCGGCGGTAGGGCCATCGGTCTCCAGAATACGGGCCTGCTCCACCAGGAACTGGCGGCGCCGCCACATCTCCCGGGGGCGGTATTCGACCAGATCCAGCTCCTCCAGCCGGCGCTCGCGCACGAACTCACTGATGAGACGGGAGACCGGCGCGGCGCGGCGACGCCGGTGATACTCGCGGAGACGGGCCATGCCGTCGCCGACCGGGGACGGCTCCACGCCGTCGGCCAAGTCCAGATAGTTCCACGTGGCGCCGGTTTCTCGCCAGTTCAGCAGGTCAACATCGGAGCAGGCGAAGGCCGGCGAGCGCAGGGCGGCCACCACCGCCACCGCGTCGGCCGGGTTGTCAATGGCGCGCAGGCAGTTGAGGAGGTCTCGCACCTCCTGCGTGTCGAACAGCAGGGAGCCGCCCTCGATGCGGTAAGGAATGCCGGCGTCCTCCAGGGCATGCTCCAGTATGCCCAGTCCGACGCGGGTGCGGACCAGGATGCACACGTCATCCAGCCGGGCCGGGCGACGGCAGCCGGCATCCTTGTCATACACCTTCAGGCGGTCGCCGCCGTCGGTGGTGTAGGCTCCGATCAAGCAGGCAATCTGCGCGGCTTCCCGCCGGCGGACGTCGTCGGCCCGACCATCCGAAGGTTCCCCGAACACCTTTACGCCGGCGTCCAGGCCATCTTGCTGGACGCCGGCGTTGGGCTGCAAGGGGACATACTGCGCTTGCCGGCCGGAGGCGTCATCACCCATCACCTGCCCGAACACGGCGTTGACCCACTCCAGCACCGGCTGCTGCGAGCGGCGGTTTTCGGAGAGGGTGAGTTCGTCCAGCTGACGGCCCTGCTTCACCTGCTGAACGACCCCCGGATCGGCGCCGCGAAAGCGGTAGATGGACTGCTTGGCGTCGCCCACGATGAACAACCGGCCCGAAGCCAGGGGCAGCGTGTGCCAGGGCTGCCGGCCCACCGGGGCAGCGCCGGCGGCGGCCAGGTAGAAGCCGATTTCGGCCTGCAACGGGTCGGTGTCCTGGAACTCGTCGATGAGGATATGGGTGTAGCGGCCCTGGAAATGGCGGCGGGCGTCGGCGTTGTCCCGCAGCAGATCCCGGGCCCACACCAGCAGGTCGTCGAAGGTCGCCGCGCCGTCGGCTCTGCGATCCGCGGCGTACCCCACCGCGAAATGTTGGTGGAGGTTCAGCAGCAGCGGATACAGCAGAGCCTGTCGAACGGCCGGCTCAAACGACCGGCCGGTCTTGCGAAATGCGGCGCGAATGTCCGCGGGAGGCCGCTTCCATCTGCTTTGGGCGCCGACATTGCCCGAGTAGTCAACCTTGGCGCCGCCGTCCAGGGCCTCCGTAGCCGCCACCGGGTCATCTGCGACGTTGAGCGCCGCCTTGACGGTTGCGATTGCCCCCGCCAACTGCTCAAACAGCCGGTCGGATTGATCGCTGCACTCACCGGCCAGCGCTTGCAATTCCTGCAACGTGTCCCGGCAAACGGCAGGCAAGTCCACGGAAGGCAGGCGGCTCGCGTCGGGGATGCGGTGATACGACCGGCGCAAAGCGACGGCCAGGTCGCGCCAGTGGGACAGCCCAATGCCGCTGCTGAGCAGCGAGCGCAGCACCCGCTGCAACTGGGGATCCGCGTCAGGGCCGTCGCCCAGCGCCCACTTCAGCCAGGCATCCCACCTTTCGGCAAAATCCTGGGCCGCGTCCAGTTCGTCCCACTGTGCCCAGCCGTAGGGCAAGCCCGCCGCCATGGGCCGCTGGCGGAGCAACTGGGCGGCAAAGCTGTGAATGGTCTGGATGGACGCCCGGTCCAGCTCGGCGATCGCGTCGCTGATGCGCCGGAGTTCTTCATCCGACCATACGATGCGCGTCATCCCGTCGCTAACCAGCGGATCATCCGAGCCGGCCCGGTATGCGTCATCCAGCAAATCGTCCATGCGGGTGCGAATGCGTTCCGACAGTTCCGCCGCCGCCATCTCGGTGAAGGTGATGGCAACGATGTTTTCCATCCTGACCCCAGCCTTCACCAGCGCTACCACGCGGCTGACCAGGGCGTAGGTCTTGCCCGTGCCGGCGCCGGCCTCAACGATGAGGTTGGCGTCCAGGTCGCGGACGATGCGCCGGCCGGCGCTGGCGTCGTCAGTCGGGTTAGGCATCGGTTTCGTTAGTAGCGCAGCAGGTTTGTTGGTATCAGTCGCCCCGCCAGGGGGTCGATGGCGAGGGCCGCTTCCTCCAGGGAGACTACGCCCAGCAGGCTTGGCTCGTAGTCTTCCGCGAATATGACCGGCGTGGGGAACTCCAACCCCTCCAGTCTTATGGTGGCGTGTCCCACGTCAACCGGAACGATCCTCCCGTCAGCCGTCTCGGAGGGGAGCGACCTTTCGACCGGCACGCCTAATCTTTGCAGCAATGCTCTGGGCGCCGCTGTGTAGATTGAGCCGGTATCGACTGTAACCTCCAGTTCCTCGAATCGCCGGCCCAGTAGGTCGCCAATTCCTATCGTCACCGTTATCGTTCCCACGATGTTTCTCCTGAAGTTGTCTGTGTTGATTGGATGCTGCAATGACGGGAAACGTCAACAAGCCCTAGTCATCGGTTGCCACGGCGGCCCGGCCGCCCAGGGCGTTGAAGGGTTGCACGTCGGGGTCGCTGCGGCCCTTGCGCTCCCAGATCTGCCGGCGGCGGGCCGGGCAGAGGCGGTTGAAGTCGCAGTAGCGGCAGTTGCCGCGATCCCCTTCCTCCGGCGTGGCGGGGAATATGCCGGCGCGGGCGGCGCCCAGGATCCGGCGCAGGGTTTCGTAAAACTCGGCCAGCCCCTCCGCATCGGTGTACGGTCTGCCCTCGCGGGTGGGCTGATCGCTCAAGGGGAAGCAGTAGGAAGCCGTAATGTCGCTGTCGGGGTACATTTGGCGGGCCGCTGCGACGTACACCGGGAGTTGGAGGGCCCGCCCGTTGGCTACGGTATAGGCGTTTTGCCCAGTGGGGGCAGACGTATAGCGATCCGGGGCGCCGGTCTTGAAATCCCGCAGGCGCACCTGGCCGGCCAGCACGTCCAGCCGGTCGATCTTGCCGCGAAAATGCACGATGCCCAGGCCGGGAACATCCAGGCGCACGTCGTCGAAACTCTGCTCGGAGCGGGATTCCAGCGACGGCTCGCCCAGCCATTTGGCGTCCGCGTTCCAGAAACGCCGCAGGCCGGCCCGGATGGTCGCCTTTTCCATCTCCCAAAGCAGCGGGTAGCCGGTGATGCTCAGGCCCGCGGCGGCGGCGAATTCCGTGTCGGCCAGCGCCAGCAACTGCTCCTCCGATTGCATTCCCCGGTTGACGAACACCTCCAATATGCGATGTACCAACACGCCGCGATCCAGGGCGGATATTTCAACTTCGTCGGCGGCGACGGGCGACGGTGAGATACCCAGCACGCGGCTCAGGAAGTAACGATAGGGGCAGGTGGCCCACGTTTCCAGGGCGCTGGGCGATACCGGGCGGTCGGCGGCGCCGATGTCGGATACTCGACGAGAAGCGTATCCGGCACGCCCGTCCCACTGGGTAAGGGAACTATTCAGACGGGGATCCCGGGCCGCTCGAGCCGCCAGGCTCCGCAGTACGCGGGCGTCGGCGGCCCAGGCGGGATGGGATTCCAACGGGCCGGAGGCGCTGGCCAGCAGGTGCATCAGGTTGTAGTCGGCTAAATCGGCCGGGGCGGCAGCGTCGCCCCGCACCTGGCCCACGGCATTGGCCAGCTGCCGCAGGCCAGCCTCCCGCGACGGTATGACGGTGAGCCACGGCTTGCCGGCGGCGTCGGCGGCCAGGTTCTCGGCGGCGAGGCGTCTGCCGGGGCCGACCGTGGCCTCGTGAAGGAGGTTGGCGGCTTCCAGCAGCCAGGGCGACGGGTAGGCCAGGCGGCGGTTGGCGCCGGCCACGGCGTAGCTGAGCCGGACCCGGTCGGCAGAAGCCACCGCGCCAAGGAATTCGTAGCGTTCCAGCGCGCGCCTAGTCCGGGCCGCCGCGCCGCCGTCCCGCCACTCGTCCACGATGGTGGGACGGTGGGACGGGGGAAACTGGCCTTCCGCCATGCCGACGGCGAAAACCATGCGGTACGTCGTGCCCACGATGCCGGACGGCGGGCCCACGTACACGCCGGAACCGACCGGCCGGCCCCGGTAGGACACCGGACTCTGCAACTCGTCGCCGATGGTCTCACGTAAAACGTCCACGTCGTATTCGGCGTCCCAATCCGCCATCCGGCTAAGGCCGTCCAGGATTGCGGCAATGCGCCGGCAGTCCTCCGCGTCGTCCTCGGCGCATCGGTGGTAATCGGCCAGCAGCGCCTTGAGCCGCTCGGCCGCCGACTGCCACGCCCGCTCCGGTTCGGCGGAACCGCGCAATTGCCCCAGGCGGCGCGCTAGCCGGTCGATAAAGGCGCTAAGGCGGCCCGCGCCGGGCGGCCCGGTTCCGACGACTGCCTCGCCGGAGCGTTCCCGTTCCCGCCGGACTTGCTGCTCGACGTAAGCCTCCAGCCGGGCGGCCCACTCCCGGGCCGTTCCATTGGCCCGCGCCGCCCGGGCCAGGTCGGCCCACTGCGTGGCCGGGACTTCGTACCCTGGTCGGCGCCGATGGGCGTTTGGATCCGGCGGGAACCGCACCGGACACGACATAATCAGGTGGATGAACTGCTCTCGGTCGATGGCGGGTTCGGCGTCCGCGCCGCCGTCCATTGACGCCAGCAACGCCAGCGCGCCTAGCAGGAACCGTCCGGCCCCGGTGTCGGCCAGCGTGCGTCGCGGCACCCCGGAACTGGGGATGCCGGCGAAATCCAGCTCCTGACGCAACAGGCTGTCGTAGGGCGATTCTTGCCGGTGCACTACGGCGATACGATGGAAGGGCACGTCGTCGGCCAGCGCAATTATGCGCCGCGCCACGGCCCGAACCTCCTCCACCGGGTCCGGCGCGACGGTAACGGTCAGGGCGTTGCGGGCAACCGCCCGCTGCAACGGCATAGCGCCATCCGTCGTAGCGTCATCCGTCGTAGTCTCCCCGCCGGTAAGCCGGTCATACAAGGCCAGCGCCGGCCCATCGGCGTCGCCAGCGCCGTTCAATCCGATGATGACCCGGCACTTGCCCCGTCCCAGCAGGACCTGCATCAGCTCCAGCTCGCCCTGGGTAAGATGGCGGGGCAGATAGTAGATGACTGCCGGCTCCCGGCCCGGCGGCCAGTGGTCGGGCAGGGCTTGCGCCGCCAGCCTGGGCAGTTCGTACCGGGTGTAACAGCCCTTCCGGGCCAGCAGGGCTCGGAATTTGCCGTACAACTCGGGCAAGTTCAGGCCGGGCAGGTTCCGGCGGGCCTGGCTCGACGAGCTATCCATGGGGGGAGCGTCGGCACCGTCAAGGGCCGGCCGCTGCTCCCACTGGCGGAAAGCGCCGGCCAGTTCGGCGTACAGCCGGCGTCGTCCCGCCGGCGAGAGCGGGAGACTGTCGGAGGCCAGCCACTGGTCGGCGACCCGACGCACGGCCTGGGATTCGTCCAGGCGGTTCAATGGCCGGCGTTGGGGCGCGCTGTCATCCCCGGCCGGACGAAGCATGGGCCGGGCCAGCTCTGCCGCCAAACGCTCCCCCGTTTGGGCCGTCACGTTGAGCACGTTGCGCGCGCCCAGCAGGTGGCGCACCGAGCTGGCCACGTCACGATGGGCGGTGATGACAACCACGCGGGCAAAGGGATCGTCGCCATTGGCCGGCTGCGCGGCGGCAACGGCAGCGGCGAGGGCCCTCCGGGCGGGTTGGCCGATTTGGGTAAGGGTGATGCGAGACATGGCGGTTCGGGACGGACTATTTCACTTTACCAGTTTCCGGCCAGCTTCGTTACAATGATCGAATGGGAGAGCCGGGGAGCAAAGGGTCGTTAATCAAGGGTCGTTGACCCATGGCGGCGGGGCAACCTACAATTCGGCCAACTCGCAATTCGGCCAACTCGCTATCTGCTGGAGTTTTCCATGACCACTTTCGCCAACGACGACGCTCATAACGACTACGCGCATCCGGAATATCTGACTGACCCGGCGTGGGTGGCCGCGCATCTGGACGACCCCAACGTGGTCGTGCTGGACTGCGCCAACACCGCCGACGCCTGGCAGCGGGGACATATTCCCGGCGCGGCCCACGTTGCCGACAACTGGGCCAAAGACCCGGACACCGCCCTCGGCGCCGGGGCTCGCGGGCAGCATGTCATGACGCCGGAGCAGTTCAAGGCCATGGCCGAAGGGCTGGGCATTGGCGACGCTACCACCGTGGTCGCCTACGACCACGCCCAGAGCCTCACCGCCGCGCGGATCTGGTGGGTGTTCAACTACTACGGCCACGGCAACGTCATGGTGCTCAACGGCGGATGGCGGGCCTGGGTCAACGCCGGCCAGCCCATCGACTTCGGCCGGCCCAAGGCGCCGGGGGCGGTTACTTTCACTCCCCAGGCCGACGAGTCCTTCATCGCCACCGGCGACGAGCTGAAGGAAGCCTGCTCATTAGAGGGCCGGATCGGGGATAATGTGGTGGTGTGGGACGTGCGTAGCGATGCGGAATGGGACGGCACCGCCGCGAACTATACCAACAAGCGGGCAGGACACATTCCCGGCGCGGCGCACCTGGAATGGTTCCACCTGATGGACCGCAATACCCACGAGTTCAAGCCCGCGACCGAAATCCGGCGCATCCTAACCGAGCGCGGCATCACGCCGGATAAGACCGCCTATTCCTATTGACAGGCCGGCATCCGTGCGGCGCACGGAAACTTGGTACTCCGCCTCGTCGGTTTCGAGAACGCCAAGAACTACGACGCCTCCATGGGAGAGTGGGCCAACCGGGACGATACGCCGTTGACGGTGTAACGGCCGGGGCGAATCATTATTGCCCTCCCCTTCAGGCTTTGGCAACCATGGCCTCTCGACAATCCCGTCGGGTGAAGATACGGCGGGTGATCGACGGCGATTCGCTGGAAGTCAAATACGCCGGGCTGTTCAGCTTCCTGCGGAAGCCCTTCCAGGTGCGGTTGTACGGTATCGACGCGCCGGAACTGGCGCAGCCCTTCGGCCCGGAGGCGCGGGAGCAGTTGACATCGCTGGTGCGCGGGAGCGGCCTGCGGCTCCAGGAGGTCGCCAAGGACCGCTATGGCCGCACCGTGGGACTGGTATATCCCGGCGCCAGGCGCCGGGAGTGCGTCAACGTGGCGATGGTGCGCTGCGGCATGGCCTGGTGGTATCGCCGCTACGGCGGCCGGGAGCTGGGGTTTCCGGAAGCGGAGGCCGAGGCCAAAACGCGGCGGCGGGGCGTATGGAGAAACGGCCAGCGCTCCCAGCGTCCCTGGGACTACCGCGCGGAGATGCGCCGCCGGAGGCAGCGGCGCCGGCAGATGCGGCGGGTGCGGCGGATTTCGGCCTGGAGCGCCGCCACAATCGCGCTGACCATCCTGGTGGCGTGGTTGCTCCTGATGGACGCGCTGCCGTGGTGACCACCGGAGGCCGGGCATCGTGAGGAATGCCGTCATTCCCGCGCTCCACTAACGTCATTCCCGCGAAAGCGGGAATCCAGCGGGCGCAAAGTCCGGCCAACGTTTCGGTCGCCGGGACTTTTCCTGGGTTCCTGCTTGCGCCGGAACGACGGTGCAATTCTCGAACCGCCATTCCCCGCGTCCACCCGCCGTCATTCCCCCGTCCACCTAACGTCATTCCCGCGAAAGCGGGAATCCAGCGGGTGCAAAGTCCGGCCAACGTTCCGGTCGCCGAGACTTTTCCTGGGTTCCTGCTTGCGCCGGAACGACGGTGTAATCCTCGAACCGCCATTCCCCGCGTCCACCCGCCGTCATTCCCCCGTCCACCCGCCGTCATTCCCGCGAAAGCGGGAATCCAGCGGGCGCAAAGTCCGGCCAACGTTCCGGTCGCCGAGACTTTTCCTGGGTTCCTGCTTGCGCCGGAACGACGGTGCAATTCTCGAAATGCCAGCAGCCTTTACGGAACCAGCGGGTGGCCGATCAATCCCCAATAGGGGATGATCGCCAGCAACAGCACGGCGATGACCAGTACCGTCATGGTGATGCCGAAGCGGAAGATCTCCGGGTTGCCGATGTTGGCCCGTTGGTACACGAACACCGCCGAGGTTCCGCCCGCGCCGTAATAGACCGCCGAATCACCCACTACCACGGCGGCCATGCCGCAGACCAGCGGGTCCAGGCCCAATGACTCGGCGGCGGCCATGGTGACCGGTATCACCAGAGCCAGATAGCCGGCGATGTTGGGCAGCAGCATCCGCAGCGCGGCGAAGCAGACGCACAGGGCCAGCAGCGTCAGCAGCGGCGATGCGGCGAACCCGGATACCCCGCCTACCAGCGTTTCCGAGAACCACTCCGCCGCCCCAGTGGTGACGATGGCATGGGACAAGGACAGCGACGTGGCGATGACGAAGAAGTTGGACCAGCCCAGGTCGCGCTCAAAATCTCGCCACGTCAGTACGCCTACCCGGGGCAACAGGATCAGGCACATTGCGATCAGCGCCGGCACCGCCGGATGCAGCCCGTGAGCGAAGTCGGTGAACCACAGCAGGGCGGTCAGCATCACGATGGCGGCGGCGCGCCACTCCACAGCGCTCATGCGCTCCAGAGCTATGGGGGCTGCGCCGACGTCTTTGATGCGGAAACCGGCTCGGTAGAACAGGAACAGGGCGATGCCGCCGACGACCAGGTTGGCGTAAAATGGAACGCTCATCAGCACGAACCACCGGCCCCACGAAAAATCTCCCAGCAGACCCGAGGCCACCACCGGAGTTATGCCGCCGGCCAGCAGCGCGGTGGAACCGAGGCGGTTGAGGCTGCCCATGGCCATCATGGTTGCCTTGTAGAACGGATGCCCCTGGGGTATGTTCCACTGGGTGAGCACCTGCTCGTACACGTGGACCATTATCGCGCCCCGTGTGCTGGCCGAGGGCAGGGCGAAGGTGAGGGCAGCAAAGGAAAACAGCATCTGGACGTAGAGCAGGCGGGGGCGGCCGCCCGCCCCGCGCATCAGCAAGGAGGCCAGACGCTCGGCCAGCCCGGAGCGGTGCACCGCCAGCCCTAGCGTCAGAATGCCGATGAGGAAATAGGCGACGGGCTGGGAGAATCCGTAAATCGCCGCGCCGGCATCCGGCACGGCTCCCACCAGCGCCAGCAGCGCCACGCCGCTGACGCCGGCCACCGCAACGGGGATAACCTCGGTTGCCCACAACGCCACCGCAAATACCATGACCGCCAGGGCCCGCTGCCCCGTCTCGGTCAACCCCTCGGGCGTGGGCATCAGCAGGATGCCCAGAAACAGCGCGCCGGACGCCAGGAGCTTGACGGTCGTGGCGACGGAAACGCTAATGACGGACTATCCTAACGCGCCCTACCGTTCAGTTTGGCGCAGCGGGCTGCTGGTAACCCGGTTGACGGAGGTGACGCCGCGGATCCCCTCGAGGCGCGAGAACACCCGGTTCAGCTCTTCCAGGTCATTCACATGGATGGTGAGTTCCATACTCACCGTGGCGTCATTGTTCTCTCGCGTCACCAGCCAGGCGATATTGATCTTGTCGTCCGATACCCTGGTGCTCACGTCGCGCAGCAGGCCCACCCGGTCCATGGCTTCGATGCGAACGCGCACCGGATACAACTCCCGCTTCTGCCCCCAGGACACCGGCACCAGGCGTTCCTTTTCGTCTTCGTTCAGCACGTTGATGCAGCCGACTTTGTGGACGCTGACGCCCCGGGAGCGGGTGACGAAGCCGATGATGGGGTCGCCCTGAATCGGGTTGCAGCACCGGGCGATGCTGGTGAGCAAATCGCCCACGCCCAGAACGGAAATGCCTGACGACGGGCTGGACAAGGGCAGGTTGCCCTTGAGCTTGGGCATCCACTCCGCTTCATCATCCTCCCGGCGATGCTGAATCAGCCGGGCGCCCAGCGCCGCGTCGCTCAACTCGCCGGAACCAATGGCGACGAGGAGGTCTGCCATGGCGTCGTATCGGCAGGCTTCCAGCACCTCCCGATCTGACATCTTGACGCCCATGCGGTGCATTTCGCGGCGCATCAGGTCGCGGCCCCGGGCGATGTTGGCGCTGCGGGCCTGGCGGTTGAACCAGGAGCGGATCTTCTGGCGCGCGCTGTTGGTGGCGACGTAGCCCCGCGCCGGGTTGAGCCAGTCGGGGGACGGCCCCCGGCCGGTCTTGCCGGCGACGATTTCCACGGTATCGCCGTTCTCCAGGGGCGTGTCCAGCGACACCAGCCGCCCGTTCACCTTGGCGCCGGAAATGCGGTGGCCCAGGTCGGTGTGGATCTTATAGGCGAAGTCGATGGGCGTGGACCCGGCGGCCAGCTCCACAATGTCGCCCTTGGGAGTATAGACAAAAACCTGGTCGTGGAAGAGGTCTTCCCGCACCCGGTCCAGGAACTCGTTAGTATCCGGGGTTTCCCGTTGCAGTTCCAGCAGTCGCCGCAGGCCCGTCATGCGTTGCTCGAAGCTGGCGTCGCTGCCGTTGGACCCGGCGCGCTCCTTGTAGCGCCAGTGGGCGGCTACGCCGTACTCGGCAACCTGGTGCATATCATGGGTCTTGATCTGCACTTCCAGGGGATGACCGCCATCGCACAGCACGGTGGTGTGCAGGGCCTGGTACATGTTCTGCTTGGGCGTGGCGATGTAGTCGTCGAACTGACCGGACATCGGGCTCCAAAGCTGATGAGCGACGCCCAGAGCGGTGTAGCAGTCGGCGATCTGGTCAACGATGACCCGGAGCGCATACAGGTCATAGATATCGCTGAGTTCCTTGCCCTCGGCGGCATATTTATCCGTCTTGCGGTGAATGGAGTAAATGCTCTTGGGTCGCCCGCTCACGTCGGCGCGCAGGCCGTTCTCAGCCAACTCGCGCCGCAGGCTCTCCGCGACCTCGGCCACGTAGGCTTCGCGCTGGGAGCGGCGGGCGGCCAGCATACGGGAGATTTCCCGGTACTTGGCCTCGTTGAGGTGGCGGAAGGCCAGGTCGTCCAGCTGCCATTTCAGTTCCCAAATGCCCAGGCGGTGGGCCAGCGGGGAGTACACATCCAGGGTTTCCTGGGCGATGCGCTGGCGCTTGTGTTGCGGCAACGGATCCAGGGTACGCATATTGTGGAGACGGTCGGCCAGCTTGATGAGCACCACCCGGATGTCCTCGGCCATGGCGACCAGCATCTTGCGCAGGCTTTCGGCGTAAAGGTTTTCCAGGGGCGCGCCGCCCTTGACTTCGGAATCCGGGGGCCGGTAATCGACACGGGTAAGCTTGGTAACACCGTCCACCAGCCGGGCCACGTCCTTGCCGAATCTTCCCTCCAAGTCCGCCATGACAACGCCGCAGTCCTCAATCACGTCGTGGAGGAGTGCGGCGATTATCGTGTCCGGGTCGAGATACAGGTCGGCCAGGATGGTTGCGGCGGCCAGGGGATGCACGATGTAGGGGTCGCCGGAGAGGCGCGTCTGCCCGTCGTGGCACCGTTCCGCAAAATCATAAGCGGAACTGATGCGGTCAAGCTGGGCCGCGTCGTCCACGTATTGGGACACGCGAGCGATGAGATCGGTGGACTGGCTGGCAACCGCGACCATAGGCGCCCTCCTGATCTGACAAAATGCCGGATCTGACAAAATGCCGGATCTGACAAAATGCGGGATTTGACGAGATGCGGGATCTGACGAGATGCAGGCGCGACAACCCCGCACTCCAGGGCGGCGCTACGCTACAGCCGGCCGGGAAATGATACCCACCCCCGTCTGGCATGTCCAGAGGGATGACGGGCGATGCGCGGCCGGTTTGCCCGGGGGCCGGTTTATCCGGAGTATCGGCGGTATCCGGGGTATCGGCGGTATCCGGGGTATCGGCTTACTGGAACATCTCGCCCACGGAGCGGCCCTCATGGATGCGCTTGATGGCCTCGCCCAGGAGGGGGGCGACGGACAGGACGGTGAGGTTGCCGGCGCGCTGACCGGACGTGAGGGGCACCGAGTCGGTTACCACCACCTCCTTGAAGGGGCTTTCCTCGAGCAGCCGGGGCGCGGCGGGAGCGAACACCGGGTGGGTGGCGCAGCAGAATACCTCGGTTACGCCGGCGTCGAGCAGGGCCTTGGCGGCGTTGACGATGGTGCCTCCGGTGAGAATCTCATCGTCGAAAGTGAGGGCGCGCTTGCCGCGGACGTCGCCGATGACGTTGAGGGTCTCGGAGCGGTCGTCATTGGCGGTCCGTCGCTTTTCGATGACGGCCACCGGGACGCCCAGGCGCTCCGCCATGTCCCGGGCCCGCTTGCTGATGCCGAAGTCAACGGCTACCAGCACCAGGTCCTCCAGGCCCTTCTCGGCGAAGTAGTTGGAGAGAATGGGCTCGGCGGTGAGCTCGTCCACCGGAATGTTGAAGAAGCCCTGGATCTGTCCGGCGTGGAGGTCAAGGGTCAGCAGCCGTTCCGCCCCGGCAGTGGTGAGCAGATCGGCGACCAACCGGGCGGTGATGGGAACCCGGGGCTGGTCCTTCTTGTCGGTTCGCCCGTATCCGTAGTAGGAGACCACGGCGGTGATCCGGCCGGCCGAGGCCCGCTTGCAGGCGTCGATCATGATCAGCAGTTCCATCAGGTTGTCGTTGGTGGGCGCAACCGTGGGCTGAACGATGAAAACGTCGCGCTCGCGGATGTTTTCGTGGATGCGGACGAAGGTGTTGTCGTTGGCGAACTTGAACGCCTCGCTCTTGCCCATCGCAATGCCCAGGTAGTTGCACACGTCCTGGGCCAGTCGGGGGTGGGCGTTGCCGGAAAATACTTTCAGTTCGTCAAGCAAGGCGGGCATAACAGCACCTTCGGGATGGCAGTGTTGCAGACGGCAGGCCCGGCTTGAAGGCCGGCGCACTTGGCGGCCGGCAAATGCAGCGGGGCGGCAGGCTATGCAATGGTAATTGGACAGCCGATAGTAGTCAACGGGCCGGCGCGCTGGCCCGGCCTTTGCTAAAATGATTTGGGGATTGATTGAGGAAGAGCCACGATGAACCAGACCAACTGGACCCGGGAACTGCTTGAGGCCGTCCTGATTGGCGTCTTCGTTTTCATGGCCATCCAGGCGGCGGTGGCGAACTTTCGCGTGGAGGGCTCCAGCATGCGGCCCACCCTGTTGCCGGGCCATTACCTGGTGGTCAACAAGTTGCTGTACTACCAGGTGGATATCCATCGGCTGGGGAAGATTATCCCCTTTTGGAACCCCGAAGCGCCGCAGCTGCTTCACGCCATCCGACCGCCGCAAAGGGGCGACGTAATTGTTTTTGACTACCCCCTGGAACCGGATCGCCAGTTCGTGAAGCGCATCATCGGCGAACCCGGCGACCTGGTGGCCATCGCCGACGGAAAGGTCAGCGTCAACAGCCGGACCCTGAACGAGCCGTACCTGGACCTCCTCGGACGTACCCACATGCACGCCGTGCGACTGGGCGACGACGAGTATTTCGTCCTGGGCGACAACCGCTCCGGCAGCCGGGATTCCCGCCATTGGGGGCCGCTGCCGAAAGATCACATCATCGGCCGGGTGTGGGCCATCTACTGGCCTCGGTCGGCCTGGGGGGTTCCGAAGTAGGGCGTTTTGCTTTATTTCGGCTATTCGGCTCGATTATCCGGCGGCGATTATCCGGCTTGGATGACCGGGCCGACGAGAACGTCATCGCCCTCGACCCGAATGGCGAACTTGCGCAGGGCCTCGGTGGCCGGCGGGGTGACCGGACTGCCGCTGACCACGTCGAAAACGGCCCCGTGAAGCGGGCAGACCAATTCACCTTCCTCCAGGTCTCCCTCGGACAGATTGGCGTAGGCGTGGGTGCAAATGTCGTCGCAGGCGTGCAGGTTCCCGCCCAGGTTAACCAGCAGGACTTCCTCCGTGCCAACCCGCACGGACATCATGTCGCCCGGCGGGATATCGCTGACAGAGGCTACTTTGACAAATTCGTCGGCCATTGGAATGCTCCTTAATTGCTCCGCCCGGTAACTGCGGCGGTTGCTGCAACGACGGCTACGGTCGCCCTCGCTACTCTTCCTGGGCCAATCATTATATGACAAATGCCGGATTTGGTGGCGATCCCTTTTGGCGATCCTTTTTTACCGTGGCCGGCCCTTGCCGCAAACCGGCTCTTGCCACCAAGGAAACGGGGAATCCGCGTATTGCGCTACGCCCCGACGTTGGTATAATGTAACGCCACTGTGGGCCTGTAGCTCAGGCGGTTAGAGCGCAGTCCTGATAAGACTGAGGTCGTTGGTTCGAGTCCATCCAGGCCCACCACCGTGTCCGATGCTGCGAACTCCGCGATGGCTTCCATCAGCTTGCCGGTGGCGCTTCGCCGGCGCCTTCGGCGATGGAACCGGCGGCTATACACTTGCTGATGGCCGGCGCAGACCAATCGCAACATAGCGCTGACCGCTCGCCGGTGCAGCTCCGTTCCATTTCCGTCATTCCTGCAATACCCGCTAAAGCGGGAATGGCAGGACGACTCAACGACACGCCCTGGGCGCGTTTTTGGCCGCAAACGGATATATCCGCGAATACAGTGGATCAGCCATGATGAACCGGCTCTTCCGGACCACCGGCGACGGGACGATGCTTGCCAATTTAGTTCGCGGGGTCCTGGTATTGATTCTGGTGTCCCCGTTGGTGGTTACGGCGAATCCCTGGCCGGAGACCGTGTTCCCCTTCGTCGTGGGCAAAGCGTTGTGGACGCGCTCGTTGATTGAGATTGCCCTGGGGCTGTGGATTATCCTGCTAATCCGAAATCCCGCCTACCGTCCGCCCCGGTATTGGCTGCTGGGGCTGTTCGCCCTCTACTTATTCCTCGCCTTGCTGACCGGGGTTTTAGGCATCAGCCCGACCCGCAGCCTGTGGTCAACCTATGAGCGCATGGGCGGCTGGTTCGCGCTGGCCCACTGGTTCGTTTTCCTGCTGATACTGGTTTCCGTGCTGCGTACCTGGGAGCATTGGCGGGCGCTGCTCAACTTCAATACCGGAGTTGGCATCCTCGTCGGATTGCTGGCGATCTCCGAGTATTTCGACTGGGGCTGGTTTAGATACCTGAGTCTCGAAAAGGGCCGCGCCTCCTCCACCATGGGCAACGCCACCTTCTTGGGGGGCTATGCGGCGGTGAACATGTTCATTGCCGGCGCGCTTCTGGTCGGCTCCTTCGTCCGCCGCCCAAGTCCGCCGGACGAAGCGCCTCCGACCGAGCTCCGGGAACTTCAGCGCGCCGAGCGGCGCCGGCGGAGAGACCGCGAAAGCGGCGCATTTCTCATCCGATATGCGCCGGTATTGCTATGGCGGCTCTTCTGGCTGGCCGCCATTGCCCTCAGTCTCACTGCGCTGTGGATGAGCGACACCCGAGGCGCGATGATCGGGTTGGCCGCCGGGCTAATCGCTTTGGGCGTAGCCGGTTTCTGGTGGACGTCCTCCCGACGGTGGCGGATAGCGGCGGGAACGGTAGTGTTGGCCGTGATACTGCTCGTGGCGATGGTGGCCACCGCGGTGGTGCTGTTCCAGGCGGCCGGCCCCGACGCCCGGAGCGAAGAGGAAACTGAGCCGGATTTATGGCAGCGGCTCAGCTTTGGCCTGGGGCAGCGCAGCTTCCAATCCCGCATCAACGCCTACCTGGTAGGAATCAACGGTTTCTTGGACCGCCCCGTTCTGGGCTGGGGACAGGAAAACTTTACGGCCGTTTACGACCGCCATGTCTCCGCCGAATTAGACGTCCGCAGTTATCGGATCTTTGACCGGGCCCACAACAAAGTGGTTGAGGAACTGGTGGGCAAAGGCGTTCTGGGCGCCCTGGCTTACCTGGCGATGTGGTTCTACTTACTGTCCGTGTTTATCCGCAAGGGACGTTTCCTGGCCCCGGAGCAGCGGCGGTTCGCCGGGCTGATGGGGGGCGGGCTGGTCTGCTATTTTACGCAGAATATGTTTCTGTTTGACACGCCCGGAACGATGCCGCAATTGCTGACGCTGATGGCCTTTGCCGTGTTCGTCGATTCCCTGCCGCTCCGTGCGAATCAGGATGCGCCGGATGGGATGATGTTCCGGATGATCCGTCGGCCCTTATCCGCCGTAGCCAGGTTTGCCGGATGGGAGAATGCTCAGGGGCTTGCGTCCGCCTGGCGGCGGCGCCGGCTGGAGCGGAGTAGCCAAAGCGCCGGCGCCAGGTCCATCGGGCTGAGCGGCGCAGCGGGCATCGGAGTCGTCGTCCTGCTGGTGGGCTGCGCCGTGTTTTTCCTCAACGCCCGGGTGGTTTCCTCTTCGCATTCCGCCATCCCGATTCTGAGGTCCAACACGTCATGGGCAGAGGTACTGAGCTCTTTTGAGAGCTCGGCGTCATCCTTCCCGCCGCTGGCCAATGAACTGCGTCTGCACCTACTCAGCCGCATGACCTACCTGTGTGATACGCTGAAGCCGGGCGAGCCCGAATTCGAGAATAATAGAACGGCTTTCGAGTCAATAGTCGAGGAGCACGGCGTCAAGGCTCTGGCTGTGGAGCCGGAAAATCACCGGATCTACCTGGCGACAGCCAGCGTTAATCAGTGCCTTGCTTCCGGAGATCCCGATCGTTTAAAGTTGGCCCGGGAGCAGATCAACCGGGCGATGGAGCTGGCCCCGAACCGTTTTGACGCCCAGCGGATACTGGTGGTTCAGCTGAGGCTGGAGTCTAATCCGGAGGAGGGATTGCGGGTGATTGACCGCTACGTGGCCGAGGCGCCGGACGCTGAGCGGCGCTTTGCCGAATTGCGAACCTGGCTGGAAAATGACATCGCAAAAAAGAACGGGAAGCCGGACGATAAGCAGTAAAACGGATTCCGGCGTATTGCGCCTTCCGGCATTCGCAGGAGTGACCGGCGCGCAGTCTATCCAGCGATTCCCCTGGATCTGCGCGATTAGAAGTTGACCGGCAGTTATTCCTTGCAATAGAATTAGAAAATCACCATCAGGATAGCTTGTTCCTTATGACTTTCGGAACTTTGCATTCGCCAGGGTTTCGTCATCCTTTATCGAGTACCGAGCCGTAATAGTGGGGCTAGGGGAGGTGAAGTCGATGGCCGATAATGCAGCAAGCGAAATTGAGCAAGTAGTACCAACCTCTCCAGTTATACCTCCGAAGAATACCGCCGCGCCACAGGCTCCTGATGGCAGTCCGAACGGCGCTGGTCAGCGGGATGAGCCGCTGCCCGTGCGCTGTAGCGGCTACAAATATCCGCTAGACATTTCCATTCTGCTGGTATCTTTCGTTCTTGGTTTCCCCGTCTGGCTGCTGATTTGCACGCTGGTGCCGCTGGCCATCCGGCTCTCTGACCGGGGGCCGGTTTTCTACGTTCAGGAAAGGGTGGGCAAAGACGGAATGATCTTTCGGCTGGTCAAGTTTCGGACGATGGTTGTCGATGCGGAGCGGACTACCGGGCCGGTCTGGGCCAGCGCAGCGGACCCACGCATCACTAAAGTAGGCCGGATACTGCGCCGCACCCATCTGGACGAGCTGCCCCAGGTACTCAACATAATCCGGGGAGATATGAGCCTGGTGGGGCCGCGCCCGGAGCGGCCCGAGTTGAACAAGCAGTTCTGCGATCAAATCCCTAATTTTCGCTCCCGCCTCAAGGTGCGCCCAGGGATAGCCGGGCTGGCCCAGGCGCGGGGAATGTACAACACACACCCCCGCAACAAGTTGCGCTATGACACAATTTATATGAAAAACCTCTGCCTCTGGCTGGACGTCCGGATCTTCGCACAGTCGCTGTGGGTTTCCCTGGTTCCCGGAAAGAGATTCGGCAATCGGGTCGCGGCGCCGGCTCGGGAAACTACTACTCCTTCGACCTGAGCGCCACTCATTGCCCCGGAGTGTCCGGTATCGTGCCCCCCCCCCCCCCCCCCCCCCCCCCCCCCCCCCCCCCCACCCGACCTGAGCGCCACTATGCTTGACTTCAACCGATTTCAATGGCTCAGCTTCGACTGCTACGGCACCCTGGTTGACTGGGAAACCGGCATTTCCGCCGCCGTTGCCGAGACGCTGGCCGGCCACGGCATCCGCAAATCCCAGGCCGAAATCCTCCGGCTGTTCGCCGACGCGGAGCCGCGGGCGCAAAGTTCGCCGTCCTACCTGGAATACCACCGCGTTCTGCGCGAGGTAATGTCGTTGATCGGGGAAGGGTTGAGTTTGCAGCTCACCGATTCCGAGCTGGACTGTCTGGCCGACACGCTGCCCCATTGGCCGGTCTTTCCCGATGCTGCGGACGCGCTAAAGGCGATGCAGAAACGCTACCGGCTGGCCATCGTCTCCAACGTGGACGACGATCTGTTCGCCCGGTCAGCCAGTGCGCTGGGCATCGACTTTGACGCGGTGATCACCTCGCAACAGGCGCAGAGCTACAAGCCCAATCTCCGCAATTTCGAGCTGGCCCAAGAGCGTATGGCCGTAACAAAGGAAGGTTGGCTGCATATTGCGGAGAGCCGGCACCACGACATCGGGCCGGCCAACCGGCTGGGCATTGCGTCGGTATGGGTCAGCCGCGCCGACCGGGGCGGCGGCACCCGCCGGACCGACGCCGTTCCCGACCTCACCGTGCCGGATCTGACGACGCTGGCCCGGCTGATGGGGTTGGACTAGGCCGCCGACGCAAGATCATCGCTGGCGCTCAACGCCTCCGCTCCGGGTTTGTGGCATAATAGGCCGACTTCATAAAACCCAATCCCAACGGAGGTGCTTCCCCCATGGTTGACCTCAGGCGCGCCGCCGCCATCGTGGGCATCCACGAGCACGTCACCCGCTACGCTCCCGACAAGAGCGAACTGCAAATCCAGGGCGAGAGCGTCATCAAAGCTCTGGCCGACGCCGGCCTGGCCAAGGCCGACGTGGACGGCCTTTTCACCGCCTCCAGCAGCGCCCGCAACAGCGGGATGAACCTGGCCGACTACCTCAATATGTACCCGCGCTACGTGGACAACACCACCGTCGGCGGCGGTTCCTTCGAGTTCCACCTGTCCCACGCGCTCACCGCCATCGCGGCCGGCCGCATCAACTGCGCCGTCATCACCTACAGCAGCCTGGCTCGTTCCGGCGGCGTATCCGTGGGCACCGGCGGCGTGGGGCGCTTCGGCCATCCCATCCTGGAGCCGTCTCCCGACAGCTTCGAGGAACTCTACGGCCTCACCACCGTGGGCCTCTACGCCATGATCGCCCGCCGGCACATGCATCTCTACGGCACCACTTCGGAGCAGCTGGCCGAGGTATCGGTGGCCATGCGCCGCCACGCCTCCCTGAACCCCGAAGCCCTGTTCCGCGACCCCATCACCGTCGAGGACGTGGTAGGCTCCCGCGTGATTTCCGACCCGCTGCACCTGATGGACTGCTGCATCATCACCGACGGCGGCGGCGCGGTGGTGGTAGCCTCCCCCGAAGTCGCCCGCAACTGTCGCCACACGCCGGTCTGGGCGCTGGGCGCCGGCGAGGCCATCGCCCACCAGGGCGCCGGCCGACGCGACCTAATCTACATCGCCGCCCACCAGAGCGCGCCCCGCGCTTTCGAGATGGCCGGCGTAACCCACGACGACATCGACATGGCCATGGTGTACGACTCCTTCACCATCACCGTGGTGGAGACGCTGGAGGATCTGGGCTTCTGCAAGAAGGGCGAGGGCGGCGAGTTCGTCAGCGGCGGCCGGCTCCAGGTGGGCGGCGCCCTGCCCGTCAACACCGACGGCGGCGGCCTTTCTTCCAACCACCCCGGCATGCGCGGCCTGTTCCTGCTGCTGGAAGCCACCCGCCAGCTCCGCCACCAGTTCGACGGCACCGAGCGCCAGGTTCCCAACTGTCGGATCGCCCTGGCTCACGGCACCGGCGGCGCCCTGGGTTCCCGCCACAGCGGCGGCACCGTCATCCTAGCGAGGGATTAGCCATGACCACCGCCCGAACTCAATCCGAATGGAACAAACCCCTGCCCACCGTGTCCGGCGAAACCAAGGCTTTCTGGGACTCCTGTCGCCGCGGCCAGCTGGTCATTCAGATCTGCGACGACTGCGGCGAATATCAATGGTATCCCCGAGGCATCTGCGCCAACTGCTGGAGCGAGAACATCCGCTGGGTGCCGTCCAGCGGGCGCGGCGCCGTCTGGACCTACACCGTAACTTACCAGAACCGCACCCCCGGCTTCGCCGAAATGGTGCCTTACGTCCTGGCTCTGGTGGAGCTGGACGAAGGCGTGCGGATGTTCACCAACATCGTGGACTGCAACCCCCGCGATGTTCACATCGGAATGCCCGTGGAAGTAACCTTCCAGACCGCCACGCCGCAAATCAGCATCCCCTACTTCAAGCCGGCGGGCTGAGCGCTTCAGGACGTGTTGACGCCTTGAAAATCAGACCGGCGTTCCTGTTCAAGCAGGAACCCGGAAAAGCCTCTGCTACCGGAACGTTGCCCTGGTTATGCGCTCTCTGGATTCCCGCTTTCGCGGGAATGACGGATAGGGAGCGGTTGCGTGACGGAGACGGACTTGTTATGCGCTCTCTGGATTCCCGCTTTCGCGGGAATGACGGATAGGGAGCGGTTGCATCACGGATAGGGAACGGTTGCGTGACGGAGACGGAACGGTTTGACGTTTGTAAATTCAATTGGCGACCGCCCCCGGGTTAAATGAACTGACATCGGAGAGATTGAGACTGCTTGCTGAACCGCACGGAGGTAAATCATGAAGTACGACATAATCGTAGTCGGCGGCGGTTCCGCCGGGTGCACCATCGCCAGCCGCCTGTCTGAGGATCCGGACCGGTCGGTGCTGCTGCTGGAGGCCGGGCCGGACTACCCGGAGTTTGAGCATCTGCCCGACGATCTCAAGCTGGGCAACAACGTCTGGCTTTCCGCCTATGGGCCGCACAACTGGGGCTACACCGCCAAGATCACCGACGAGCAGGACGAACTGGTCATCCCCCGGGGCAAGGCCACCGGCGGCTCCAGCGCGGTCAACGGACAGGTGCTATTCCGGGGCATCCCGGAGGACTACGACCGCTGGGCCCAGTGGGGCAACGACGAATGGAGCTTCACCAAGTGCCTGCCCCACTTCAACAAGCTGGAAACCGACCTGGACTTCGGCGGCGACGACTTCCACGGCTCCGAGGGGCCGGTTCCGGTGCGCCGCGCTCCCCGCAGCGAGTGGCTGCCCCACGCCGTCGCCTTCGAGCGGGCCTGCCTGGATGAAGGCTTCCCCCAAGACGAGGACCAGAACCATCCCGAGTCCACCGGCATCTCGCCCCGCGCCCGCAACACCATCGAAGGCGTGCGGATGAGCATGGCCATCAACTATCTGGACATCGCCCGCCACCGCCTGAACCTGACCATCCGGGGCGGCGTCACCGCCCGGCGCGTGCTGTTCGAGGACGATTCGACCGGCTCGCCGCGCGCGGTAGGCGTGGAGGCCGAGAGCGGCGGCGAGGTCTTCACGGTGGCGGGCGACCAGATTATCGTCAGCAGCGGGGCCGTGGCCTCGCCGCAACTGCTGCTGCTGTCCGGCATCGGGCCGGCGGATCACCTGCGGGAGATGGGCATTCCGGTGATCCACGACGCGCCGGGCGTCGGCCAGAACCTCCGCGACCATCCCGCCGCCTCGGTGCTGTACCTGGCCAGGGGTGAGAAGCCCGATGTGCAAGCGCCGGTGATCCAGGCGGGCTTGCGCTACACGGTTGAGGGCTCCGACCTGCGCAACGATATGCAGCTTAGCCCCAACCTGATGACCAGCGAGCACCGGCCGGCCCACGTCGCCATCGACGAGGACCTGAACTACATCGGCATGGGCGCCAGCCTCCAGCTGGCCCTGGGCAAGGGCGAGTTGAAACTCCAGTCCACCGACCCCCACGTGCAGCCGCGCCTGGACTACAACTACTACCAGGAGCCGGAAGACCTGCGGCGGATGCGCGAGGCGATACGCCTGGGCGCCCGCCTGGCCGAGCGGCCGCCCTTCTCCAACCTGGTGGAAGAGCGGATTATGCCCACCGACGAGGAACTGGCGTCGGATGAACTGCTGGACGACTGGCTGCGGCGCAACTCCGGCACGTCCCACCACATCTCGGGCACCTGCAAAATGGGCCCCGACTCCGACCCCATGGCCGTGGTGGACCAGTACCTCAAGGTCAAGGGCGTGGCGGGCCTGCGCGTCGCCGACGCCTCGGTCATGCCCGACTGCATCCGCGCCAACACCAACGCCACCACCATAATGATCGGCGAAAAGCTCTCCGACTTTATCAAGGAGGGCCGGTAGCCAATTAGCGGGCGCAGCAACGTCAGAAGCAGGATTTATCGGATTGACGAGATGTATTCGACATCCTGCTTCTGACCGTGGCCACAGCGGGCGCGCCTGACAACAAGGAGGGGTTCAGAGCAATGGAAGTCCAATGGATGAACCACACCGGCTTCGTGGTCAGCGATATGGAACGCTCCCTGACTTTCTACCGGGACCTATTGGGACTGCAAGTTGAGCGAGATCAGATCCTGGAAGGGGAGTTCATATCCGAAGTGGTGGGCTATCCCGATGCCAGGCTCCACATCGTGTATCTGGGCATGGGGGATCTGCGCCACTCGGTGGAGCTGATCCAGTACCTGAACCCGCCCGGCGCTGCCGCGGCGCTCCCGCAGCGGCACCAGGTGGGCGCGTCGCATCTGGGCGTGATAGTGGACGACGTGGACGCCTTCTACCGCGAACTGTCGGCTAAGGGCGCCACCTTCGTCAACCCGCCGGCCACCCGCCCCAACCCGGTGTACCCGGAGGCCAGCAAGGGCTGCTATATGCAGGACCCAGCAAGGGCTGCTATATGCAGGACCCCGACGGCAACTGGCTGGAACTGCTGGAGCGCGGCACCGGCCGTTAGTACTCAAACTCCGTCTCCGCGGCCCACGCCTGCACGCCGCGCCGGAAGGCCAGCGCGCCCATGGGGGCGATGACGGCCTGCATGGCCTCCAGTATTTCCCGGGGCGTGGCCCCTTCGTTCAGGGCGACGCGGATGTGGGCCTGGATCTGCTCCTGGTCGGCCCGCAGGGCGGTCTCCACGCAGATTTGCAGCAGCTCCTTGGTCTTGCGATCCAGCAGACGCTGCCCGGTGTAGGTGGCCTCGATGAACTCGCCGTACTTCTGCGTCCATTCCGGGTCGGCCAGGGCGTTGATGCGGTGCATCTCCAGGGTGTAGCCCCGGGTCTGGGCGGCCTCGTCAATCAGGCGTTGGGCGTCTTCGTTGGTGGACATGGTTAAATCACCTCTGTCGCGTTTTCGCGCCGGCATGGTAGTAGGGGCGGGCTTGAAACTCGTCCCTACGGGTATCATACGCTTTACAGGTCATAGTAGGCGCGGGCAGCGGCCTGGGCGGGAATGTCCTGCTGGAACAGGTCCGGATGCGTGCCCCGCGCCAGCGCCAGGTAGTAGGTGAACAGTTGCAGAGGCACCACGCTGGCAATGGGCATCAGGCTCGGCGAGCAGTCGGGCAGCGGGAAGATGCGCGCGCCGGCGTCCGCCAGCCCGCCATCGACGCGGTTGCTCAGCGCCCAGACCGGCGCGCCCAACTCGCGGGCGGCCTGGACCAGATCCAGCGAGCGGCCCCGGTCCGGTGGCAAGCGGTTCGGTGGCAAGCGGTCGGGGCCTTCCGGCGCGATGAGCGTCAGCAGGCAGTCGGCATCCAGCGAGCAAAAGGGGCCATGGAGCAGCTGCTCAATCTGGAAACCCTCGCAATCGGCCCGGCTGGTTTCCTTGATTTTCAGGGCGACCTCATAGGCGTTGGCCCGGTTCGCTCCCCAGCCGGCGGAGATGAACCTCCGCTTTTCATGGTGGTCAGCGACGACGGCTTTCACGTCGTCCTCGGCGGCCATGATCTGCGCGATCTGCTGGGGAAGTTCCGCCAGGCCGTTGTCGCCGTCGTTGAGCCGTCCCGCCAGGCCCAGGTTCAGCATGGCCAGCGCAGTGAGGGCGGTGGTGTAGCTGACGGTGAATGCCGACGAAACTTCCTGCTCTACCGTGGGGATGCCGGCGTCGGCGACCCGGATGCGCGGCCCCGGATCGGTGGACGTAATGGCCACCGTGTAAGCGCCCCGGGCCACCGCCACGTCCAGCGCGTCGTATGACGACCGCTTGGTGCCCCGGTGGCTGATGACGATAACGGCGTCGTCGGGCGTAATCGAAGGCGGCGCGGCGCAGAACTCGAAGGAGTTATATGCGAACGCCTCCGGGCCGTCGGTCAGGATAGCCGCGCCCACCAGGGCCGCGTGCCACGAGGTGCCGATGCCAACGACGTAGCTGCGCCGCTTGCCGGCCAGTGTCTCCGCAACCTCGGCGCACGGCTCCCGCTGGGCGGCGATTACCGACGCGATGGCCTCCGGCTGGGCGGCGATGGCGTCGTACATGCGGTAGGGGTGGGCAGTGCGGGGCGTGGGGGTGGTCATGGTCCTGATCCTGTGTCCTAGTCCGTGTTTGCAAACTCCGTCATTCCCGCTTTCGCGGGAATCCAGCGAGTACAAAATAGAGCCGGTTTTCCGCTGACAGCGGTTTTCCGGGTTCCGTCTTTCGCGGGAACGACGGCGTGATTTCCCAGTTTTTAACCGGCCCTAGCGTATTGAGGAAGATTAGGGCGGGGCCTTTCGATGATAACAGGTATGCTAACATGGCGTCGGCAGGCAACCATTGGTGCGCATCTTGGTCCAATATGCCATGCCGGGAAGTCTCTCGCAAAAGTGAGGTTTGCCGAATATGACTACGCAAACTGCGTCCATACCTGTAGAGGCGGGACCGGTAGAGGCAGCGCAAACCCGCCAACGCCGCCGGTTCACCGTGAGCGACTACTACGCCATGGCCGACGCTGGCATTCTGGCTCACACCGAACGCGTTGAACTTCTG
Source organism: Dehalococcoidia bacterium (assembly GCA_963692995.1). GTDB lineage: Bacteria > Chloroflexota > Dehalococcoidia > Lucifugimonadales > UBA3495 > Bin87. Next base: position 3,229,031 of record OY843611.1, on the reverse strand, counting down.
GACGGGGAGATCATCATAATGGCTCCAATCGGCAGCCGCCACGCTTTTTGCGTGGCGTGGCTTAACGGAATGCTGGTTTTGGCTTTGGCAGAACGGGCTATCGTGTACGTCCAAAATCCAATAACGCTGGACAGCGGTAGTGAGCCACAGCCTGATATTGCGGTCGTAGTCCTCCGGGATGGCTATGCCAATGCGCACCCGGGTCCTGACGATGTGCTGTTGCTGATCGAAGTGGCCGACTCTACGCTTGACGCTGACCGCAACGAAAAATTGCCCTTGTATGCGCGGGCCGGCATACCGGAGATCTGGATCGTCAACCTGCGCGACCGGCGCGTGGAAGTCTGCACGGAACCGGTTGACGGCGCATACGCCAACGTCCGCCACTGCGCGGTTGGCGACAGCGTTGCTCCCCGGCATTTTCCGGACATTGCCCTGCCGGTGGAGCGGATCATTCCGGCCTGAAAACAGCCTCTGAACCGTGTGCTATGATTGCGCCGGCCGCCGGGACTATCCCAAACGCCCGGCCGGCGCTCATCGACCCACGCTATGGAGGCTTGATTATGCCCTTCGGAGGCAATGACTGGCACGCGCTCCGACCGGAGGAGACGCTGGAGCCGGAAATCCCCATCTGCGACCCCCACCACCACTTCTGGGACTTTCGCACCGAGCGAATCCCCTACCACCGCTACCTGCTCCACGAGCTGGCTGACGACGTCAACAGCGGCCACAACGTTACGTCCACCGTATTCGTGGAAGCCCGCTCCATGTACCGCACCACCGGGCCCGAAGAGCTGCGGCCCGTGGGCGAGGTGGAGTTTGTGCAGGGCCTGGCGGCGGCCTCGGCCAGCGGGCTGTACGGCCCGTGCCGCGCGGCGGCGTCCATCGTCGGCCACGCCAACCTGAACCTGGGCGAAAACGTCAAGCCGGCGCTGGAGGCGTTGCAGGCGGCCAGCCCCAACCGCTTCCGCGGCATCCGCCACTCGGTGACCTGGGACCCGCATCCCGAGGTGGAGAACACCGCCGCGCACAATATGCCGAACCAGATGTCCAGCGACAACTTCCGCGCCGGCGCCCGGACGCTGGCCAGCATGGGCCTCACGCTGGAAGGCTGGATGTATTTCCCCCAGATGTTTGAGCTGGCCGAGTTCGCCAAAGCGGTTCCCGACCTCACCATCATCCTGAACCACATCGGCGGCCTGCTCCGCGTCGGCCCCTACTCTAACAGCGACGAGACGCTGGCGATCTGGCGGCAGGGCATCGCGGCGGCGGCGGAGCGCCCCAACGTGGTCATCAAGCTGGGCGGCATCGGTATGCCGCGCACCGGCTTCGACTGGCACGAGCGGAGCGTGCCAATCGGCTCCGAAGAACTGGCCAACGACATGGCTCCCCTGGTCAACTACTGCATCGAGCAGTTCGGCCCCGACCGCTGCATGTTCGAGAGCAACTTCCCGGTGGACAAGGTGTCTTACTCCTACAATGTGATGTACAACGCCTTCAAGCGCCTGTCCCGGGGATACTCGCCCACCGAGCGAGCGGCCATGTTCCACGACACCGCCGTGCGGGTGTACCGGGTGGACGAGAGCTGACGGGGCAGCGGTGACCGCCCGGGAAACGACCGCTGCGGAGCGCGGGCCAAGGGGCCCGCGCAATCTCCACTGAGGTTCATCATGACCACAACCAACGCCGCCGCCAATGCGTCACTTCCCCATCCCGATTACCAGCTCCCGGATCCCCCGGAAAGGCACCCTGACGAAGTGACCAGCTATGACCAGCTTCACGAAGACGGCAGCTCGCATCATCTAATCCGCTACTTGGGCAACCCCCAAACTACCCTGGTGGGCGCAGACCGCTACATTGTGCTGGATGTTCCCGCCGGACGCGACGCCATCCGCCGCTATCCCGACCTCTTCATCGCCTTCAACGCAGACCGCGACGCCTACCGCCGTCGCAACGGCTACGTCATCTCCGAGCAGGGCAAGCCGCCGGACTTCGTGCTGGAAGTCGCCTCCCCAAGCACCGGCCGGCTGGACGTGAACGAAAAGCGCGACGACTACGCTGCCCTGGGCGTGCCCGAATACTGGCGCTTTGACGAAACCGGACGGTGGCACGGCGCCCGCCTGGCCGGGGATCGCCTGGAAAATGGCCGCTATCGTCCCATCCCCATTGACCAACCCGCAACGGACATCGCCCAGGGTTACAGCCCCCTGCTGAATGTGTACCTCCGCTGGGAACGGAACAGGCTGATCTGGCAGGACCCGGCCACGGGACAGCCGATCCTGACCTACGACGATCAGCTGGCCCGGGCCCTCCGCGCCGAAGCGGAACGCGACGCCGAACGGGCCGCACGCGAGGCCGAACGGGCCGCACGCGACGCCGAACGGGCCGCCCGGCTGGCCGCTGAAGCCCGCGTCCGCCAGCTGGAAGAACGCATCCGCAGGCTGGGTAACCCATAAGTCCCCCTTACTCGCTTCCCGCCGGGAGTTGGCCGCCGGCGACCATCTCCACTGAGGTTCATCATGACCACAACCAACGCCGCCGCCAATGCGTCACTTCCCCATCCCGATTACCAGCTCCCGGATCCCCCGGAAAGGCACCCTGACGAAGTGACCAGCTATGACCAGCTTCACGAAGACGGCAGCTCCCATCATCTCATCCGCTACTTGGGCAACCCCCAAACTACCCTGGTGGGCGCAGACCGCTACATTGTGCTGGATGTTCCCGCCGGACGCGACGCCATCCGACGCTATCCCGACCTGTTCATTGCCTTCAACGCAGACCGGGACGCCTACCGCCGTCGCAACGGCTACGTCATCTCCGAGCAGGGCAAGCCGCCGGACTTCGTGCTGGAAGTCGCCTCCCCAAGCACCGGCCGGCTGGACGTGAACGAAAAGCGCGATGACTACGCTGCCCTGGGCGTGCCGGAATACTGGCGCTTTGACGAAACCGGACGGTGGCACGGCGCCCGCCTGGCCGGGGATCGCCTGGAAAATGGCCGCTACCGTCCCATCCCCATTGACCAACCCGCAACGGACATCGCCCAGGGTTATAGCCCCCTGCTGAATGTGTACCTCCGCTGGGAGCGGAACAAGCTGATCTGGCAGGACCCGGCCACGGGACAGCCGATCCTGACCTACGACGACCAACTGGCTCGGGCCCTCCGCGCCGAAGCGGAACTCAACGCCTCGCGGGTGGCCCGCGAGGCCGAACGGGCCGCCCGTGAGGCCGCACAGGCGGCCCGCGACGCCGAACGGACCGCCCGCGAGGCCGAACGGGCCGCCCGGCTGGCCGCTGAAGCCCGCGTCCACGAGCTGGAAGAACGCATCCGCAGGCTGGGCAACCCATAAGTCCCCCTTACTCGCTTCCCGCCGGGAGTTGGCCGCCGGCGACCATCTCCATCGAGGTTCATCATGACCACAACCAACGCCGCCGCCAATGCGTCACTTCCCCATCCCGATTACCAGCTCCCGGATCCCCCGGAAAGGCACCCTGACGAAGTGACCAGCTATGACCAGCTTCACGAAGACGGCAGCTCGCATCATCTCATCCGGTACTTGGGCAACCCCCAAACTACTCTGGTGGGCGCAGACCGCTACATTGTGCTGGATGTTCCCGCCGGACGCGACGCCATCCGACGCTATCCCGACCTGTTCATTGCCTTCAACGCAGACCGGGACGCCTACCGCCGTCGCAACGGCTACGTCATCTCCGAGCAGGGCAAGCCGCCGGACTTCGTGCTGGAAGTCGCCTCCCCAAGCACCGGCCGGCTGGACGTGAACGAAAAGCGCGATGACTACGCTGCCCTGGGCGTGCCGGAATACTGGCGCTTTGACGAAACCGGACGGTGGCACGGCGCCCGCCTGGCCGGGGATCGCCTGGAAAATGGCCGCTACCGTCCCATCCCCATTGACCAACCCGCAACGGACATCGCCCAGGGTTACAGCCCCCTGCTGAATGTGTACCTCCGCTGGGAACGGAACAGGCTGATCTGGCAGGACCCGGCCACGGGACAGCCGATCCTGACCTACGACGATCAGCTGGCTCGGGCCCTCCGCGCCGAAGCGGAACTCAACGCCTCGCGGGTGGCCCGCGAGGCCGAACGGGCCGCCCGGCTGGCCGCCGAAGCCCGCGTCCACGAGCTGGAAGAACGCATCCGCAGGCTGGGCAACCCATAAGTCCCCCTTACTCGCTTCCCACCGGGAGTTGGCCGCCCGCGCCAACTCCACCGAGGTTCATCATGACCACAACCAACGCCGCCGCCAATGCGTCACTTCCCCATCCCGATTACCAGCTCCCGGATCCCCCGGAAAGGCACCCTGACGAAGTGACCAGCTATGACCAGCTTCACGAAGACGGCAGCTCCCATCATCTCATCCGCTACTTGGGCAACCCCCAAACTACCCTGGTGGGCGCAGACCGCTACATTGTGCTGGATGTTCCCGCCGGACGCGACGCCATCCGACGCTATCCCGACCTGTTCATTGCCTTCAACGCAGACCGGGACGCCTACCGCCGTCGCAACGGCTACGTCATCTCCGAGCAGGGCAAGCCGCCCGACTTCGTGCTGGAAGTCGCCTCCCCAAGCACCGGCCGGCTGGACGTGAACGAAAAGCGCGACGACTACGCTGCCCTGGGCGTGCCCGAATACTGGCGCTTTGACGAAACCGGACGGTGGCACGGCGCCCGCCTGGCCGGGGATCGCCTGGAAAATGGCCGCTACCGTCCCATCCCCATTGACCAACCCGCAACGGACATCGCCCAGGGTTACAGCCCCCTGCTGAATGTGTACCTCCGCTGGGAACGGAACAGGCTGATCTGGCAGGACCCGGCCACGGGACAGCCGATCCTGACCTACGACGACCAGCTGGCCCGAGCCCTCCGCGCCGAAGCGGAACTCAACGCGGAACGGGCCGCCCGGCTGGCCGCTGAAGCCCGCGTCCACGAGCTGGAAGAACGCATCCGACAGCAAGGCTGACCCGGTAAATCCCGCTTCTGATGATTTCCGGCAACGAGCAAGCGCGGCGCTCACTCGTTGCCAGGCAGCGGGCCTATCGTATTTCATCACGGAGCAGGTACAATTAATTGCGAACCCGCGGAGAAAAGTCCGATGACCACCAGAGAGTTGACCGTAGCCGAACACGCCCAAACCGCCCGAGACTTCCTGGTCGCTTCCGACCGGGAGTTTGCCGCCGGCGACCATCTGCAAGGATCAGAAAAGCTCTACGGCGCGGCCGCGCACGCGATAATCGCCATTTGCCAGCAACGCGACTGGCGGTACAAAAGCCACCGTGCAATGCAACAGGCCGTAACCGCGCTAGAGCGGGAATATGACGATCCATTCATTGCCACCGGGTTTGCCTCCGCCAATCGCTTCCATGAAAATTTTTTCCACGACTACCTGGAGGATTACGAGATTGAGGCGAACCGTCCTTCAGCGCACCAGTTTGTCGCCCGTTTGCTGACGCTCCTGGGCAGTGAATAGCGGCGATGTTCATGCCGGCTGCGTTGCTGTACAACGCAACGCCCGTGTAAAATGCCGGCGTGATCCGTTCCCGCCATCACTACGCGCGGAGGTTGCGCCATGTACCAGAGGCCCACTTTGAGCCTGAGCCAGGTTCGCAACGCCATGAACGCCATGCTGGACCAGGCCCAGCAGGAACCCGACCGGCCATTGGCCATCGCCATTGTTGACGCCGACGCCAAGCTGCTCAGTTACGCCCGCATGGACAACTGCCGCGCTCTGCCGCAGCGCATGGCCGTGAGCAAGGCTTACACCTCGGCCATGTCCGGCTCCGACTCCAACGCCTACGCCCAGCGCCTGCAAAACGAAGGGCGCAACATCGCCGACTTCGGCGACCCTCAGCTGGTTGCCGTCCAGGGCGCCGTGGTCGTCCGCGATCCGGAGACCGATCTGGTTCTGGGAGCCATCGGCGTCAGTGGCCTCAGCGCCCAGGAGGACGAAGATCTGGCCCGAATGGGATTGCAGGCGCTGGGATTGTAATCCACGCAACGCCATGGTCGCCGGTGTGCGGCATGCCACGCCCCGGCGACCACAAACCTATGGCTGGAGGCCCCCATGCCCAACCCCCGCGCTGAGTTCTCTCCCATCTTCGACCGGCCCAAACTCGCGCTGCCCGATGGAGCCAGGGTGGCCGTGTGGTTCATCATCAACGTAGAAGAGTGGGACATCACGCAGCCCATGGCCCGCAGCGTGCTGCCCTCGCCCCAGGGCGCGGCGGTGTCGCCGGACATCCCCAACTACTCGTGGTTCGACTACGGCCTGCGGGTGGGTTTCTGGCGTATGCAGGAGGCGCTCAGCGATTACAACCTCCCCTGCACCATCAGTCTGAACGCCGCCGTCTGCGAGGAATACCCGCAACTGGTGCAATCCTGCCTGGACCTGGACTGGGAGCTGCTGGGCCACGGCTACATCCAGCAAGTGCTGCACAAGGAACCCGACGAGCGGGCCACCATCCGCAAGACCATTGAGGTGATCCGCGAGTTCAGCGGCGCGCCGCCGCGGGGCTGGATGGGCCCCGGCCTGGCGGAGACCTACGACACGCCGGATATCCTGGCCGACGAAGGCATCGAGTACGTAGCCGACTGGGTGAACGACGACCAGCCCTATGAGTTGAAGGTGAAATCGGGTCGCTTGGTGGCGCTGCCCTATACCGTGGAGCTGAACGATATACCCATCTACCTGGTGCAGCATCACTCCGCGCCGGAGCTGTTTCGTCGGGCCAAAGACTCCCTGGAGACGATGCTGGCCGAGGGCAATGACAATGCCCGGGTGATGGCCATATCCATGCACCCCTACATCACGGGAGCGGCCCACCGCATCGGCCACTTCCGCCGGCTGCTGGAGTACATCACCCAGCTGGAGGGCGTGTCTTTCTGGACCGGAAGCGGCATACTGGATTGGTACAATAGCCAGGTCAGCATTGGCTAACAGGTTAGCCACCCTTTGGCGGCGTTCATAGCGCGTTGATAATCCGTCGGCAACTATCGCTTCAGCGTCGTCTGAAAGTCCACAACCACGCCGCTACTGTGGAAAATCTCCCGGAGATGCCTGACCAATACGATCCACTCTTGCCGAGACTATTTTATCCACGCCTGAACGAGGAAAACTGCCGACTATCAACGCGCTGTCAACCCCGGTCATAAGTTCATAATGGCTGGTTATCAACGAAATCAACGCCTTTACTATGACCATTACTCTCTTGTGGAAGACTATATCTGATGATTGATACCGTAAGAATTAACGTAAAAGCGGGAAACGGCGGCGATGGCTGCATCAGCTTTCTTCGGCTCAAGTACCAGCCCCGGGGCGGGCCGGACGGCGGCGATGGCGGCGACGGCGGCAACGCCTACATCGCGGGCGATAACTCCATCAACACGTTGCTGCACCTGAAGTACAACAGCACTTTTTACCTTGAGCGGGGCAGCCACGGCAAGGGAAAAAACCAGCGCGGCGCCAACGGAAAGGACACGGAGATCCGCGTCCCCATGGGCACGGTGGTTTGGCGGATGCACCCGGACGGCAGCAAGGATTTCCTGGCTGACGTCACCACGGAAGAGCCGGCGCTGGTGGCCCGGGGTGGCGAAGGGGGGTGGGGCAACGCCCGGTTCGTGTCTTCAACCAATCAGGAGCCGATGCTGGCGCAATCGGGCAGCAAGGGTGAGTACTCAGTCCTTTGGCTGGAGATGAAACTGCTGGCGGACGTGGGCCTGCTGGCGAAGCCCAACGCCGGGAAGTCCACACTGATCTCCCGGTGCTCGGCGGCCCGGCCCAAGGTGGCCGACTATCCCTTTACCACGGTGGAGCCGGTGCTTGGCGTGGTCACCCACGGCGGACAGGACTTCGTGATGATGGAGATTCCCGGCCTGCTGGAGGGAGCGCACCGGGGCATCGGCCTGGGTCACCAGTTCCTGCGCCACGCCGAGCGGGCCCGGGCTTACGTGCACCTGATTGACGGGATGTCCGACGATCCGGCCGGCGACTACCTGATGCTGAACCGGGAGCTGCGTGAGTTCAGCCCCATGCTGGCCGCCAAGCCGCAGGTGCTGGCGGTGAGCAAGCTGGATACCACGGAAACCTATGAGTTGCGGGACGTCATCGAAGAAGAACTGCGCCGGGCGATGGTCAGCGAAGCGGGGTTTGACCCTTCGGATGGCGAGACGCCGATCCACTTCATATCGGCGGTCTCGGGCGTGGGAGTGGACGGCCTGTTGGGCGAGTTGGTCCGTATCCTGTCCGATGCGCCGCGCACCGGCCTGGGCGGGTCGGAATGGGACGAGGATGGGTTGGACGCAGCGCGGGCCGCGCCCCCGGAGCGACGTCCGCTGGGCTTCTACCGGGATGGCGACGTGTATGTGGTGGAATCGGAACGGCTGGAACGGCTGACCGGGCGGGCCGATATGCGGGACTACCGGGTTCTCTTGCAGTTGTGGCGTGAGATGTCTCGTCTGGGTATCGCTCGGCGTCTTGAGCAGGCCGGCATCGAAGCCGGCGACACCATCCGCATCGGCAACGCCGAGCTGGAGTGGTTCTAGTGGACGACGGTTCGGAGCCGGCCCGCCGCATCGGTATCCTGGGCGGCACCTTCGACCCGCCGCACCTGGGACACCTGCTGATTGCGGAAACGGCCCGCGTCGCCTTGTGCCTGGAGTCGGTCCTCTTCGTCCCGGCCGGCGAGCCGTGGCTCAAATCCGGACAGCGCATCACGGCGGCGGCGCACCGGCTGCGCATGGTGCAGCTGGCCACCGCCGACAATCCCGATTTCTGCGTATCCGACTGCGAGGTGCGCCGCGGCGGAGCGTCTTACACCGTGGACACGCTGCGTGCGTTGCGCGGTGCGTACCGTCCCGAAACGGGGTTGTACTTCATCGTCGGCTCCGACGTGCTGGACCAGTTCCACCGTTGGAAGGAGCCGGATGCTATCCTCGATCTGTGCCGGCTGGCGGTGATCGAGCGTCCCGGCGGCCCGGCCGGCGGAATTGCGGCGCTGTCGGAGCAGTTCCCGGATGAAGCAGCCTCGGGCGCGGTGGTATCGGTAGCTGGGCCGAGGGTGGACTTCAGCGCATCGGAACTGCGACGCACCCTGGCGGCGGGTTTATCGGCCCGGTATCAGATCCCGGATACGGTGGCGGAGTACATAGCCGAGCATGGTTTGTATCGGGCAGCGGATTGATGACTAACGGAGCGGAGATGACCACTTCTCAACGGAGCATGGCGGAACGATTACTGGAGATTGCGGAGGAACGGGGAGCGATCCGGTACGGGGATTTCACCTTGTCGTCGGGGCGCAAGAGTTCCTACTACTTCGACGGCCGGCTGCTGAGCCTGGACCCGGAGGGAGCGCATCTTATCGGCCACGCGCTACTGCCCTTGCTGGCCGAGGCCGGCGTGGCCGCCGTGGGCGGGCCGACGCTGGGAGCCGACCCCATCGTGGCCGCCGCCGCCATGGCCTCGTGGCAGCAGGGCGCGCCGCTGCCCGCCTTCATCGTGCGTAAGGAAGCCAAGGGATATGGTATGGCGCAACTGATCGAGGGGCCGCTGCCGGCAGGAGCGACTGTCGCCATTGTGGACGATGCCTGCACCACCGGCGGCTCGCTGTTCCACGCCATCGACGCGGCGGAAGAGGCCGGCTGCACGGTGGGATTGGCGCTGGCGGTGCTGGACCGCAACGAGGGCGGCAGCGACGCGATACGGCAGCGCGGCTACCGATTCGCCGCGCTGCTGACGGCGGGGGAAGATGGGCGAATACAGCCGGCGTAGATGTACTTTATCATTTCTTCCGTCGCCGCCTCGGCTTCCTGGGTCTCGGCCGGCGTTGTCGGTGTCCAGTCGGGTTCCTTCCAGCCTGCAAGCTCCCCTTTTGTGTCAAGAGTGATGAATACCACCGTATCCTTTGCGAGCTCGAGCGGCGCCAGCGGCACCAAAACCCCGTCGGTGAACCTGGCTTTGATGGTCTTAATCACCATCCACTCCTCGTTAGAGTGATGGGCAACCACGCGGCTGCCCTTACTAGTTTGGCCCCGGCTTCTCGCCGCCGAAGAGCCGGGATTGGGCGGTGATGCCGGCGGTGATGCCGCGGTCCGGTGCGCTCTCGGTTGCCACTTTCAGCGTGCCGCCGATTTGCACTGCCGCCGTGCGCACGTAGCCCAGGCCGATCACGCCGGCGCCCGCCGCGGCGGGCACAACGGTTGCCGATGTCACCAGGCCCACGGTCGCGCCTTCCGCGTTGGCGAGCCGCGCCCCCGGCAGATTGGCGGCTTGCGCCGGGTTCGCGTCGAAGCTCAACGTCACTAGATACTTCTGCACCTTCTGGTAAGTATCGAGACGGGCGATGACCTCCTGGCCGATGTAGCAGCCCTTGTGAAAGTCGATGGCGCCGATGAGGCCGGCTTCCAGGGGGTTGTAGGTATCGCTCAGCTCGCTGCCGTGGGCCGGACGGCCCTGGGCGACGCGCAGGGTTTCGGCGGTGGCCGCGCTGACGCTGACCGCGCCGGCTTTTTCCAGCGCGTCGGCAACGCGGGCGGCATCGTCAGGGTTGGTCATGAGGAAATGATAGGTCGGCGGGCGCTCCGGGTCATCGGGGTCGGTTGGAGGCTCCACCAGCAGCGCATTCGCGTGGGGTGTTCGGCCCAAAATGCGGTCAGCGGCCGGCCCGGTCAGCGTCAGCATGGCCGTGCGGTCGGTGATGTCCTCAACCTCCAGGTCTTCCATGATGGTGTACTTGTCCAGGAAGTCGATGACCGTCTGCTGCTGGCCGGGGCTGGTGAGCAGCAACTGGTGGTCGCCGCAGTGGATGACGTACACCAGATCCACGATGCGCCCCCGATCGCTGGTAAGCACCGTGACGGCGACCTCGCCCGGCTGGCTGGCCGGGTCAACCAGGTTGGTGGACAGGCGGTTGAGCAGGTCTCGGGCGTCCGCACCGGTGAGGCGCAGGCGTCCGGCGTGGCCGGGATAGACGGCGGCGCGCTCCGTGGCGGCCCGGTACTCGTCGGCGGTGTGGGAATCGGCAGCAAAAGCAGTCATGGTGAACCTCGCGTTTAATTGCAGGGGCAGGTTTCAGACCCGCCCCTGCGGTTGCCGCGCGTAAGGTCGCCCCGGGGGCGACCGGAGCATTACACTGCGCCGGAGAATTACACCGTGCCGGAGAACTATACTGCGAAGGAGGTGCCGCAGCCGCAGGCTTTCTTGGCGTTGGGGTTCTCGAAGACGAAACCCTTGCCGTTGAGGCCGTCGGAGAAGTCCAGTTGGGTGCCAACGAGGTAGATGTAGGACTTCTTGTCCACCATCACCTTGACGCCGTATTGCTCGACGATCTTGTCGGAATCGCGCTGCTGATTGGTGATGTCGAGGTCGTAGGTAAGGCCGGAGCAACCGCCGCCCTTCACGGCGACGCGCAGGCCAATGTTGTTGGTGATGCCTTCTTTCTCAGCAAAGTATTTGATCTTCTCGGCGGCCTTTTCCGAAATCTCCACGGTGAGTTCGAGGCCGTTCTGGGTAATGGGCATGGTTTTTCAACCTCCGCTTCGGGAGTGGCTACTACTGTGATTTTACGAAAAACGGCGCGGGTACGTCAACAGCGGCCACCACCGCAGAAAATTGCGAAACTCCCCAAATGCCCCCTCCACCCATCTTCCCGTCATTCCCGCGAAAGCGGGAATGACGGAAAAGGGATCGGGAATGACGGTGTTTGCAAATACCGCCTAGTGTGAGGAGACTTTGGGAGTTTCGCAATTTTCGGCAGAAAATAAGACGGCTTGCCTCGTTTAGCCGGGAGTGATAGAATTGATCCGTGACGGGCTACAAGCCCAGCGCTGCACTCCCCTGTAGCTCAGCGGTAGAGCGGGCGGCTGTTAACCGCTAGGTCGCAGGTTCGAATCCTGCCGGGGGAGCCATTTGCTTTTTGGAGCGCAACGGTCCGGCGTCCGATGGCCGGGACCGGACTGGCCAGGCAACCGGCGTCAACCTTTCATCGTGTCGGATCATTGTGTCGGAAGGTGATTACGCCCGTATGAACTGCTACCGCACCATTGGCCGGTAGCAGGTGGCTTGTAGCAGGTTTGCCAACCTATTGCCGGACGAGCCGGGCATTGACCGGCGCCTCGATCCACACTGCATCGCCCCATACTGCAATCGCCGAATGGGACTGGGAACTCAACAATGAGCGCCTTCTCAGACCCGACCGCCCCCGGAGGTTACGAAATGCCTGCTGATTACGCTTACCTCGTCCAGATGGATATTCCCGATGAACACGAAATCGACTTCAACCGCGTGTACGATACGGAACACGCCAAGTACATCTGCAACGCGCCGGGCGTCCACTCCTGCGACCGTTACATCCTTGAGTCCACCGACGCGGCGCATTTCGCCCGTTACGCCGCCCTGTACGGCGTAGCTGATCCCGGCGTCCCCACTTCCCCGGGATGGCAGACCGAAAGCGAAAAGGGCGATTGGGCCACCAAGATCCGCCCCCATACCACCAACCGCACCCACACCATGCTCAAGCGCATCGCCGACGCCGGCGACGGAACCTACCACAGCGCCGGGAGTTACCCCTCCGACCACGCCCCGTACATCTTCGTCGTGCGAACCGACATACCCGCCGACGTGGAGGATGAATTCAACCACCTGTACGACACCGTGCACCTGCCCGGTCTCTGCCAGGTGGATGGCGTGCTGGGCGCCCGACGCTATCGCGTGGAAACCACCAACGCCGCCGGCTTCCCCAAGTACGTAGCGGTGTACCGAATCGCCAGCCCTTCGGTCATCGACTCCGAACCCTGGAAAGCCGCCGCGCAGGACGAATGGGCAGCAAAAATCGGCCCCAAGTGCGTGGGCCTGACCCGCGCCACCATGCGGCAGGTTGAGGTCTCCGAGTACGGTTACGTTACCCGTTGAGGGAATCCCCGCCCCGCTCGGGAGCGGAGCCGTGATTTCAGGCGAACAATCGGGTGAACAAGGGAATCCCCTCCCCACTCGGGAGCGGGAGCGTGCTGGCAGATGCGATTGGGCTGACAGTCGGGAATTCCCTCCCCACCCGGGAGCGGGCCCAACGCCGCAATCCCTAGCCGTTGCCGGAGGTCAAAATATGACAACCACATTAACCGGCGCTGATCAATACCGGCTAATCGCCAAAAGGGTAGCCGATTTCATCCGGAGCGGTCTGGATCGGCCACTCTCCGAGGACGACCCGGATATTTTCTACCCCAGTTCAGACGGTGAACCATTGGCTGAATCAGACCTGCAATTTACCCCGCTGACCGCAACCGTCCATGCGCTGCGCCACCGCTACCGAGACCGCGACGACGTTTACGTAGCCGGCAATCTGCTGCTGTACTACCGCATGAACGACAACGCGGTTCGGGTGGCCCCGGATGTGTTCGTAGCCTTCGGCGTGGCGGATTACCCCCGCGATTCTTACCTCGTCTGGCGCGAGGACGGCAAGACACCCGATTTTGTCATGGAGATTGCCTCGCCGAGCACCTACTCGCGAGACGTAACCGATAAACGCGCCATTTATGCCGCGTTGAACGTGACGGAATACTGGCGCTTTGACCCCACCGGCAAGCTCTTTACGCCAAGCCTGGAAGGTGAGCAGTTGCTGGACGGAGAGTACCGGCCCATTCCGGTCGCTCCGGACGATGACGGCATACTGCGCGGTTACAGCGCAGTCCTGGAGCTGGATATCTGTGTCCGGCCGGAGCGGGAGCTGAAGCTGTACAACCCGGCTGCCGGCGTCTGGTTGCGCAACCTGGACGAGGCCGAGGACGCGCTGTCCGAAACACAGGACGCGCTGGCCGAGTCCAATCGCCAAAGCGAAGCGCAAGCCGCCCGTATCCGCGAACTGGAAGCCCAACTCCGGCAGCCGGGCATCGCTCCGCCGGACTCCTCGGCATGAGCGCCGCGCCCGCCGTAACCGTAACCATCCATACCGACGGCGCCTGCCTCGGCAACCCGGGCCCCGGCGGTTATGGAGTCATCCTTGACTGCAACGGCCGGCGCAAGGAACTCTCCGGCGGCTATGCGCTCACCACCAACAACCGCATGGAGTTGTTGGCCGTCATTCTCGGGCTGGAGGCATTGAACCGTCCCTGCGATGCCATCCTTTACTCCGACTCCCGTTACGTAGTGGACGCCGTGAACAAAGGCTGGGCGGTCAAGTGGCGCCAGAACGGTTGGATGCGAAACAAACGCGATGCCGCCGTCAACCCCGATCTATGGGAGCGCCTGCTGAACCTGCTCGAGCGACGCCCCGCCGAATTCCGCTGGGTGCGCGGCCACAGCGGCAACCCCGACAACGAACGATGCGACACGTTGGCTACCACCGCCGCCCGACAATCGGACTTGCCCGCCGACCCCGGCTACCCGCCAACGGATCGGAAACGCTTAACGACCTAGCGACCGGCGCTTGTCATATGGATTCCATAATTGCTTCCATACTGGATACGGCCCGCCAGCGCGGCGCGCAGTACGCTGACGTCCGCCTGGTTTCCAACCGGGAGCAGCGCATCGTCGTCCGCAACGGCGTGGTGGACACGATGACCGCCGATGAATCGGTTGGTCTGGGTATCCGCGCGCTGTACGATGGCGCCTGGGGATTCGCGTCCACGCGAGAATTGACCACCGCCGCTGCCGACCACGCCGCCGGCCTGGCCGTACAGATCGCCCGCGCTTCCGCCCGACAGAACGGCGCGGGCTTGACCGTGGCCGAACTGCTGGGCGTTCCGGTGACCAGCCGAGGCAGCTACGCCACTCCCATCAGCATCGACCCTTTCACCGTGTCGCTGGACGACAAGCTGGCCCTGCTTCTGGCCGCCGACGCGGAGATGGCAACGGTTCCCCAGGTAACGGCCCGCATGGCCAACGCAGTCTTCATCCGTGAGGAGCGCACCTTCGCCAACACCGAGGGAGCCTTGGTAAGCCAGACCATCTACGAAGCCGGCGGCGGCGTCCAGGCCACCGCCGTAGGCAACGGCGAAACCCAACGCCGTTCGTATCCACAATCCCACGGTCGCCAGCAGGGCTGCGCCGGATGGGAGTACGTCGTCGCCATGGACCTGCCCGGCAACGCCCGGCGTACTGCCGAAGAAGCCGCCGAACTGCTCACCGCCGATCCGTGTCCGGCCGACATCACCACCGACTTGATCATCGGCAGCAGCCAGCTGGCCCTGCAGATCCACGAATCCTGCGGCCACGCCGTAGAGCTGGATCGCGCGTTGGGCGACGAGGCCGCCTTTGCCGGAACGTCCTTCCTGACGCCGGACCTGCTGCACAATTTTCGATACGGCTCCGAGCGCGTCAACATCACCGCCGACAGCGCCAGCGCCACCGGCCTCGGCACCTTCGGGTGGGATGACGAGGGATTGCCCGCCCAAGCCACCGACATCATCCGCAACGGTCAATTCGTCGGCTACCTGATGTCGCGTGAATCGGCGACACGCCTGGGCCGGCCCTCCAACGGTTGCATGCGGGCCGCGTCGTGGAACCGTATCCCCCTCATCCGTATGACCAACGTTAGCCTGCTGCCCGGGGAGTGGAACCTGGAGGACCTGATCGCCGACACCGACAGTGGCATCTACCTGGAAACCAACCGTTCCTGGTCCATCGACGACCGCCGCTTCAACTTCCAGTTCGGGGCCGAGGTCGGTCGGGAGATCAAGAACGGCAAGCCGGGCCGTCTGCTCCGCAACTGTACCTACACCGGCATTACGCCGGAGTTCTGGCGCAGCTGCGACGCCGTATGCGGGCCGGAACTCTGGCAGCTCTGGGGGACGCCGCGCTGCGGCAAGGGGCAGCCCGGCCAGATCGCCCACACCAGCCACGGCGCCAGCCCCGCGCGCTTCCGCAACGTCCGCACCGGCGTAATGCGTTAGTCTCCAGAACAACCGTCATGCCGGCGAAAGCCGGCATCCGGTGTAACAATCGATCTATATGCTCGGCCCCGACCACATCCGTCCGCTGCTCCGGGATGCCCTGCGCCATTGCCCGGCCGGCGCCGCCGCCGACATCTACCTGGTCGCCGGTGAGCAGGCGCTGACCCGCTTCGCCAACAACCGCATCCACCAGAACGTGGCTCACCAGGACGCGGTGGCCCACGTCCGCGTCGCCATCGGCAAGCGACCGGGGCGTGCCGTCACCAACAACCTGTCCGCTGACGGCTTGGCCGACGCGGTGCGCCAGGCCGCTGACTTCGCCCGACTGATGCCCGAGGATCCCGACTTTCCCGGACTGCCGGAACCGTCCGCCGTTCCGCCGGTGGCCGCCTACGACGCAGCAACCGCCTCGTGCGACGCGGAACAACGCGCGGCGGTGGCCGGCATGGTGTGCCGCAAAGCCGCCGCCCTCGCTCTGGACGCCGCCGGATTCTGCCGCACCGGCGCGACGGAGCTGGCCGTGGCCAGCACGCGGGGCGCCGACGCCTATCACGTCGGTTCCTTCTCCGGCCTCCTGACCACTGCCCGCAGCAACGACTCGGCCGGCTGGTCCAAGGGCGGAGGGTGGCGCATGGCCGACTTCGACAGCGAAGCATTGGCCAACGAAGCCATTGGCAAGGCGCTGCGTGGCCGCAACCCACAGAATCTTGAACCCGGCGATTACCCCGTGGTGCTGGAGCATTATGCCGTGGACGATATGCTCGAAGCCCTCAGCTTTTACGGCATGGGCGCCCAGATGGTGCAGGACGGGCGCAGCTGGATGAACGACGTGCTGGGCCGGCCAGCGCTGAGCCCGCTGGTATCCATACACGATGACGGATCCGACCCGTCGGGATGGCCCGTGCCCTTTGACGCCGAAGGCGTCCCCCGGCAGAGCGTGCGCATCGTCACCGACGGCGTGGTGCAAGGCCCGGTTCACAACACCTACACCGCCGCCAAAGCCGGAACCGTATCCACCGGACACCAGCGCGGCGCGACGGGCGGGCCAACGGCTACCAACCTGTTCATGCGCCCCGGCGACCGCACCACCGAGCAGCTGATCGCCGGGGTGGAACGGGGCCTCTACATTACGCGGTTCTACTACACTCGCCTCTCGCACAACCGGGGCTGCGTCATGACCGGCATGACCCGGGACGGCACCTTCCTGATCGAAAACGGCGAACTCACCAGGCCCGTCAAGAACCTGCGCTTCACCCAGAGTTACGTTGACGCGCTGGCCGGCTGCCGGGCCCTATCCAACACGGCGCAGCTGAACCTGAACGAGGCCGGCGTCGCCATGCACGTCCCGGCGGCGCTGCTGGAGAGTTGGCGCTTTACGGGGCAAACGGTGTAATCTGTGGCAAGTCGCACACCGGGGTTAGCATGATGCAAACGACACTGAACATCGACGCAATCATCGTGGAACGGCTATACGCGGAAGCCAAGCGGCGGGGCACAACCGCGTCGGCGCTGGCGCAAGCCGCCATTCTCCAAATCCTCGGCGCGGAGCCAGCGCCGGCAGAGACGAACGATCCACTCCCGGAACTTCCCAAAATGCGGCCGGGTCCTATGTTGGTTGACATATCCAACCGCGAGGAACTTTACTGGGTGATGGATGAGTACGATGGTTTTCGATACTAACGTGCTTGTGCATACTGTTCGCGATGGCACGGAGTACTACATTCCCTATTATGCAAACGACACTGAACATCGACGCAATCATCGTGGAACGGCTATACACGGAAGCCAAGCGGCGGGGCACAACCGCGTCGGCGCTGGCGCAAGCCGCCATTCTCCAAATCCTCGGCGCGGAGCCAGCGCCGGCAGAGACGAACGATCCACTCCCGGAACTTCCCAAGTGGCGGGGAGGTAAGCTGCTGGTTGATATATCCAACCGCGAGGAACTTTACCGGGTGATGGACGAGTACGATGGTTTTCGATACTAACGTCCTCATTTACTCTGTCCGAGACGATAACGAATTCCATGAAACTTGCCAACAGCAGGTCGCGGCGGCTAGCGTCATGGAAGGGTCGGGGCTGTTGACCTGGAACATCTGCTACGAGTTCTTTAGGGTAGTTACTCACCCGCAGGTGTCCACGCAGCCCTGGGGCTTGGAAGCAGCACGGCGTTACATCGCTGAGTTGCTGGCGACTCCGGGTTTCCGCCTATTGCTTCCCACAACCGAGCATATGTCAGTGTTCGCGCAGACAATAGCTGAATTGCCTGACATACGCGGCAGTCTGGTACACGACCTACACACTGCCGTGCTAATGCGTGAACACGGCATCGCCCAAATTTGCACCCTCGACAGCGACTTCCGCAGGTTTCCGTTTCTGGAAATCGTTAACCCATTGGAGTGACCTATCGGCGCCATGATGACCGACTTGAACAACGACGAAATCCAGGCCCTCGCCAAAGCCGTGGGCCTCTCTCTGCCGGAACCGGAGCTGACCCAGGTGGCCCACAGCCTGAACGCCATGCTGGAGGAAATGGCCGCCATCAATCCTCCCGGTTTCAACTTGGAAGAGTACGTGGCCGTAACCCTGCCGGCCGATGCCGTAACCCTGCCGGCCGATATGGAGGCAGCAGAATGAACCCCGCCGAAATCCCCTTCCGGTCGGCTTCCGAACTGGCCGCGGCCATTCGCGCCCGTGCGGTGTCGCCGGTTGAGGCCGTTGCCGCTTATCTCGACCGCATCGACGCGGTGGGTGACCGGCTGAACGCTTACATCACCGTGTGCGCCGACGCGGCCCGCGCCGAGGCCAAACTGCTGGAAGCGGAAGCCGCCGCTGGCAACTTTCGCGGCCCGCTGCACGGCGTTCCCGTCGGCATCAAAGACCAGATTCATACCGCCGGCATCCGCACCACCGATGCCTCGAAAATCCGCGCCGATTTCGTGCCGGAACATGATGCCACCGTCGTAGCCAGGCTGAAGGAAGCTGGCGCCGTCGTCATCGGCAAGACTAACATGAGCGAGTTTGCCTTGGGCGATCCCATCAGCAGTTACTTCGGCCCGGCCCGCAACCCCTGGGACACCGCCCGCAATCCCGGCACATCCAGCACCGGCAGCGGGTCCGCCACTGCCGGCTTCCTTTGCGCCACCTCCCTGGGCGAGGATACCGGCGGTTCCATTCGGGGGCCGGCCGCCAACTGCGGGCTGGTCGGCATTCGCCCCACCTGGGGACGGGTCAGCCGGGCCGGCGTGGACGGCGCCAGCTGGTCCACGGACACCATCGGCCCCATTTCCCGTACCGTGACCGACTGCGCCCTGACCTTGCAGGTCATCGCCGGCCACGACCCCAAAGACCGCTACAGCCGAACCGAAGCAGTACCCGACTACCTGGACGGGCTGGACGCCGGCGTCCGGGGTATGCGCATCGGCGTGGTGCAGGAACTGATGGGCGGGCACGGCCTCAGGCTGGACGACCGGAGCCGGGACGCGGTGGCCGCCGCCGCCGCAGTGTTCCGAGAACTGGGCGCCGAGGTCGTACCCGTGAGCATACCTATCACTCCACAGACCGGCCCCATTGTCCGCACCATCACCAGTACCGAGCGAGTCAGCCTCAACCCCGAATGGCTCCGCGAACGGTTTGAAGACTACCACCCCAACACCCGGGTGGCCTTCGCCGTGGGCAACCTGATTCCGGGTCAGGTCTATTACAAGGCCCTGAAACTGCGGGCCCTGGTGCGCCGCCAGGTGATAGCGGCCTTCCGCGACGTTGACCTGCTCCTGCAACCCACTTCCACCGGCCCGGCCGGCCGGCTGTCCGACGAACCGCCGGTGGTCAGCAGCAAGGAGATGGCGGCGGCGGCCCTGCGCGAGGGCAGCTTCCGGGGGCTGTACAGCCTCAGCGGATGCCCGGCGTTAAGCATCCCCTGCGGTTTCACCGACGATGCTGAGGCGCCGCTGCCGCTGGCGTTGCAGATTGGCGGGCCGCACTTGGGCGAACCGGCAGTACTGCGGGCCGCCTACGCCTACGAGCAGGCCACGCCGTGGCATCAACGACGGCCACCGGCTTTGTGACACAGTATCGGGATACGCATAATTCCCTCATGGCGAAGGAATAGCCGGGAATTATCAGCGCTGCGCCGCCAACCTGCCGGCGGAACTCCGCCGGCAGGGCTTTGCCAGGTTAGCCGCACGGCGGGCAGCGCCCGCCGTGCGTTCCGCCGCAACATTGCTCACCGGCAGCGCTAGGGCGCCGCGGGAGTAATGCCGGTCAGCTCGACCCGATTGTCGATGCCGCTGCCGGCAGAGTTCAATGCCCACACCTGCACGGTGTAGCCTTGCCCGTTGGTCAGCCCAGTGATGGTGAGGGAGCGGGAATCGGGCTTGATCGTATAGACCGACCGGTACGGATTAGCGTCGGTGGTGTCGCCGTCCCGCTTGTAGCGCAAATCGTAGCTGGTGATCGCCGCCCCGCCGTCAAAAGCCGGCGGCTGCCAATTGACGGTGAATTGGCCGTCTCTAAC
The DNA here is from genome assembly GCA_963692995.1 of Dehalococcoidia bacterium. Classification (GTDB taxonomy): domain Bacteria; phylum Chloroflexota; class Dehalococcoidia; order Lucifugimonadales; family UBA3495; genus Bin87. The sequence continues at coordinate 3,208,630 of OY843611.1, read as the reverse complement.
CGCGGCGGACAGGCGGCGCGGCTGGCCCGGCACGACGGTGGGCCTTATGCCGTACAGGATGGCGGTGTCCCCGATGCCGGCGGCGTTGACCGCCCACACCTGCACGGTGTAATCCGCTCCGATGGTCAGCCCGCCGATGGTGTGGGAGCGGACGTCGGCGCCGAGGTACCTGAAGTTGGTATAGGTATTCGAGTCGTCCCGCTTGTAGCGCAGCCGGTAGCCGGTGATCGCCGCCCCGCGGTCGTGCGCCGCGGCGTCCCAAGTCAGGGTGAGCCGGTCGCCGTTAAGCTCGGAAGCCAGGTTTTGTGGGGCGCCCGGAACATTAGCGTAAACCTTGATTTTGTACCTATGGATTAGCGAATTGTCCGCGCTGCGCCGCAGCTCCAGCGTCCCTTCGCCCACGGCGCAGCCCGCCAGGTGGATGACGCTCTCTCCCACCGCCGCAAAGGCTAAACTGTCGTTCCGATCCGCCGGGCAGGCGGAAGCGGAAATTGGATCGCCGGCGCCACGGCTTAGCTCCACGCGCCTTACCGTTCCGGTCGGGTTGGCCACAACCTTGACCGGCCCGCTGGCGTGGAGCGTGAACTGGCGCCAGTCGCCGTTGCTGGGCAACTCAATTTCACCAGGATGCGGCGACAGCCAGGCAGTAACCGGCAGCCGGGCAAAACCGGCGCCCCACACGTTACGGTCGCCGGGAGCGCCCCGGTCCAGGGCGTGATGCCGGATAAAGTTGGCCACATCCTCCGGGGTATAATTGCGGCCCTGCTTCTGGAACTGCTCAATGACCAGCGCCGCCAGGCCGGCGACGTGGGGCGTCGCCTGGCTGGTTCCGGTGAACGGGGCCTGCTTGACTTCCGACCGGGTACCGGCCACCCCTACTACGTCCGGTTTAGGCGTACTGCCCATGGGGAGCGGGCCTCGGCTGCTGGAAGACGCGATGGCAGTTGGCGGATCGGAAGGACGCGGCTGTATCTCAGCAGCGCCGATAGCCAATACTCTATCATTTGAGCTCTCTGCCGGGTTGACGATGCTGTGGCGCGGAGTGGAGTAGGTGAAGGAACCCAGCTGCCCCTTGTCCCCGCCGCCGAAGGCTTGCAGCTGAATCCAGGCCGGCTCCGGGCCGCCGTCGTGTTCTACGCGCAAACAGTATTTACCATGGGGAATATTGTCTCCGGGAACAAACGGGCGGGACAGTTTGCTCCTTACGGTGTTGACCCGGAATGCCTCCAGTGGGTATTCGCCGGGTCGCCCACTTTGCTGTCGCTTTCTTTTATCGGCATTTCCGGTTACGTCAGCGATGCCGTTAGGGGGTGTAAGGTACAGGTTAAGGTCGGTGGCGGCCTGGCCCCATTGGTCAGCCCAACGGAGGTGGAAGTAGTACACGCCGTCCGCCGGCAGGTCAACCAGGTTGCAGTGCGCTGCCGCGTTGCGACCGGGAGCGGTTACGACGTCGGCTCCCTCATTGAAGTTGATAAAGCCGTTGGTATTGGGAAAAGCCCCGGGATCATTGGTATCAGAAAACTCTGCCGATGTTGCGAACCAGGTGCGCTCGGCTTCGTTGCCCGCCGAATTGACCCATAGCATATGGTCGTTATCTACGGCATCATTCACTTCTTTCAGGATGCTGCTGTGTAGCGACGACGCGCCATTTCCCGGACCATCAAAGTCCCATGCTCTGGCCTGAACGACGATGTCCAAATCGACGCCTCTGTCGGTCATCCAGCTGAGAGCTCTGGAGAACTCGTGCTTGATGCTTGGCCCGGCGAGGTAAAGGGATGCTTCCGGCGCAATGTCTATCGTTGCCTCGGCGACGGCAGTGCCGTGGTTGTCAATGATTCCAGCCAGCACGGTGCAATCGTATGAGAAGGGAGCGGCAGCGTAGCACTTTTCGCCCGATGGAGGCGGGAGCTGCGTTCCAACTAAATCGTCGTAATCCTTGAATCCGACATCTACAATGCCGATTTTAATGCCCTTTCCGGTCAGGCCGGCCAGATACCAGTTGTGGCTGCCATGAGCCTGGGCCGCGTCGCCGGGCAAAAGGCCAGGCGCCGCGGCGCTTGGAGCGGGCGCGGTTTCCGCAACCTTTGAAGCAGGTGATGGAGTCGGCAGGGTCTCCCGCAGTGGCGGCTCAGTCCAGAGATACTCCTCGGGTATCGGGTAGCGCTCCAATGTAGCGTAGCGCAGGCCAGGCTGCTTGGCTAACCGGCTAATCAAAGGAACCGGAATATAGACGACGAGTGTTTCGTCCGGCTTGGAATAGAGCTCGATGTCCTCGTCCGTGTACCGCATAACGGCGCCGTTGTTGTCCAGGAGGCGTTTTACATTGTCATAGTCGTCGTTGCCTTCGATATGAAGGACCGCCAGGCCAAAGGTGGGAATATCGTCTTCCTCGGGCAACAGCCCGGCTTCGTACTCCACAGCCAGCGAATTCAGCCATGGATCCATATTCGGGTAAGGGTCCGGGTAAACTTCAGCATCTCGCAGGCCGGGTTGGGCCGCCAGTTCGCGCAGCAGGCTGACGGGCACTTCGCCGTGGATTTTGGTGGAGCGGAAAGGCTCCACCGATACTTTGTCCTTGGCGAGCAGAAATTCCAGTATCCGGTCGCGTTCTTCCGCGCTCAGGGCAGTAATGTGAACCGGGACAATCGATGGGGGAATTAGCGGAGGCGCGGCAGCGTCCGGCCCCGCTGACTCGCCTTGCCCATCGGCTCCTTGCGCCGCCTGGGCCTGCTCGTGCAGTATGACGTAAGCGTTAAGAATACTGTCTAGCTTATCGGACCTGTCGTAAGGGCCACTGGGCGGTACCGACGTTGGCTCCGGCGTCGCCGTCGGGACGCTTTGCCCGGGCGGTTTCTCGGCGGCGGGCCCTGGCGTATGGTCCGGCTGGCCCGGCGCCGCCGGCCCGCCGGCCAGCGCCAGGGCCATCAGCCCCGGCAGGATAATTACGGCAATCAATTTGTGCGCGGTCCGCATCCTTTTCCTCCAGCTCTCAATCCGGCGACGATAATCTCGTCCCAACAGTATTGTATTGTTGGCAATCACGATGCGTCAAACCCGAACCGGGGCCACGGACGGCCGCATCACCCCAGCCGGCCGAGCGTCATTGCCGTAAATTTCCCGCAGTTCGGACTGTGCTAAACTCTTGCCAAGCTGAACTGCTCTGCTGCCAGAGATTTTGGAGGAAGCCCCATGCCGTCCGCTGATGCCGTTGTACTGCCCGACACCGTTCGCCCCGTTCATTACGACCTGACGCTGACGCCCAACTTTGACGACTTCAGCTTTGCCGGCGCGGTGGATATTGTGGTCCAAATGGAGCCGGGAACTAGGGAAATCACGCTGAACTGCGTCGAAATCGACATACAGTCCGCCGCTGTGAGCTGGACGGACCTGAATGGCGAACACGAGCAGAACGCCACCGGCATTGCCTACGATAATGACGCCGAGCGCGCCACCATCAGCATCCCCGGCGTCCCTGCCGACGGGCTGGTTGGCAATCAACGCCTGCGCATGGCTTTCACCGGCGAGTTGAACGACAAGCTGCGGGGGTTCTACCGCAGCCAGTACACCAACCCGGAAGGGGAAACGGCCTACCTGGCCGCCACCCAGTTCGAGGCCACCGACGCCCGCCGCGCCCTGCCCTGCTGGGACGAGCCGGCGGTAAAGGCCACCTTCCAGGTTACTCTGAACATCCCGCCGGATATGGAGGCCGTATCCAACACGCCCGTCATCGAGGCCGGGCCGGGCGGCGACGGCGTGAAGACACTGGTGTTCGACACGACGCCGGTAATGTCCACCTATCTGCTGGCTTTCGTCATCGGTGACCTGACCCATATCGAAAAAGAGGCGGCCGACGGCACCACCGTCGGTGTCTGGATGACCCGGGGCAAGGAAGCGCAGGGGCAGTTCGCCCTGGAAACGTCGGTCAAGCTGCTGTCGTTCTTCAACGACTACTTCGGCATTCCTTACCCGCTGCCCAAAATGGATCATCTGGCGATACCGGACTTTGCGGCCGGCGCAATGGAAAACTGGGGCTGCATCACCTACCGTGAGACGGCGCTGTTGGTGGATCCGGCCAACTCGTCGGCCGGCACCCGCCAGCGCGTGGCCGAGGTGGTGGCCCACGAAATGGCGCATATGTGGTTCGGCGATCTGGTGACCATGGCCTGGTGGGACGACCTTTGGCTCAACGAGAGTTTCGCCACCTGGGTGGGCACCAAGGCCGTGGACTGGCTCTTCCCCGAGTGGTCCATGTGGACCCAGTTCGTCAACATGGACACCAACCGGGCCTTCAGCCTGGACAGCCTCAAGAACTCCCACCCCATCGAGCAGGAAGTGGCCAATCCCGCCGAGGTCAGCCAGCTGTTTGACGCCATCAGCTACAGCAAAGGCGGATCAATCCTCCGGATGCTGGAGCATTTCCTGACGCCCAGCGTGTTTCGCACCGGCCTCAACTTCTATCTGAAACGGCACTCCTACCGGAACGCCCGCACCACGGATCTGTGGACGGCGTTGGAGGAAGCATCGGGTCAGCCGGTGAACACCATAATGGGCAGCTGGACGGGACAAACCGGCTATCCGGTCCTCGACGTGGCGGCCCGTCCCAGCGACGGCGGCCTCACGCTGGAAGTGCGCCAGGAACGCTTTGTCTATGATTCCATTCTGGGCGAGAATGCCGGTCTTGGCGAGGCTTCCGGTCTTGGCGAGGCTTCCGGGGACGATGCGGAACAGGTGTGGCCGGTGCCCTTAACCGTGACGGCGTCCGGCGCGCCGATAACCGCCCGACTGGTGAACGCAGCCAGCGATACGGTGCCGGTGGCCGCTCCGTCCGAACCGGACTGGTTCAAGGTCAACCCCGACCAGACCGGCTTCTACCGGGTGAACTACACCGACACCGACCGGGAACGCCTGGCCACAGTGGTCGCCGACCGAGCGCTGCCGGCCACCGACCGGCTGGGTATCCAGAACGACGCCTATGCGCTGTCTCGCGCCGGCCTGCTGCCCGTTACCCGGTTCCTCGCTCTGGCGGAGTCATACCGGGACGAAACGGATGCCTCAGTGTGGAGCGATTTGGCGACCAACCTGCGGGAGATTGAAAGCATGATCTCCGAGGAGCCCTGCCTGGAGGCGTTCCATGCCTTCGGGCGGCGTTTGTTCGCGCCGGCGGCGCAACGCTCCGGGTGGGAGCCCCAGCCCGGAGAAGGACACCTGGACTCGTTGCTGCGCTCCACCGTCCTCAGCCAAGCCGGAGTGTACGGCGATCCGGCGGTGATAGCGCAGGCGCAGCAACTGTTCGAGGATTACCAGGCCGACCCATCCAACGTGCGGCCCGACTTGCGCGGCGTGGTTTTCAGCCTGGTGGCCCAGGAAGGCGACCGGCCAATGTACGACCGCATCTGGGAACTGGAACGCGCCGCCGAATTGCACGAAGAGAAAATCCGCCTGCTGATGTCGCTGGCCCGGTTCCGGCAGGAAGACCTGCTGCGGGAAACCCTGGACCGCTCGCTGAGCGACGACGTGCGTTTGCAGGATACTATCTTTGTGGTGTCGGCAGTGGCGGCCAACAATCGGGGCCGCCACATCGCCTGGGATTTCCTGAAGGAGCAGTGGGACGAATTCGACCGGCGCTACGGCAGCGGCGGGTTCGGCCTGATGCGCCTGGTGGCCATCACCAACTCCTTCACCAGCAACGAAAAGCGCGACGATGTGACGTCCTTCTTCGCGGAACACCCCACGCCGGCGGCGGAGCGGACGATACGTCAGGCCCTGGAGCGGATCGCCCTCAATGTGGCGTGGCTGGAACGAAACCGGGAAGAACTGGGGCGGTATTTCGGTTAGGAAAGGTGGCGATCGCGGAACCGCCCGGCGTTGGTCAACACCCCAACCAGTACTCGGTTAACCGTGTCACGGGTAGGATATTACGAAAAGGCTGACGCCCTGGGCGTCGGCCAGCGCGCGTTGCGGCTCCGCCACAATGGCGGCCACCAGGGCCGGAATGACGATCGTGTCGGCGGCAGTCGCCAGCAATCGAGACCGTCGCACGGCACGCTCGACGTCGTCGTTCTCGGCGGTGATGGAAACTTCCGCCAGCAGGTAACGATCGTCCTCGTCCCTGATGACGATGTCCGCTTCGTGCACGTCTTCGAACTCGGGCATCGTGAGCAAACCGGACCGTAGCGCGCGGTGCATTACGCTGTTGAACTGGGGAGCGCTTTGAGCGTCTTGGGTCATGACAATGACCGGCCGGTTCAGATCAAACCGGTGAGTGGATCGGCTGATGAGGCGGTTCCGCACTCTGCGTTCGTATTCAGTACCTTCAAAGTTGCTGAACCGGCCTTCCAAACGGGCAAAGTTGGCCCTCAGATCCGACTGGTTTTCCCACAGTTTCGACAGGCTTTCCCGCAGTTCCGACTGGCCTTCCCGCAGTTCCAACTGGCCTTCCCACAGTTTCGACTGGCCTTCCCGCAGTTCCGACTGGCTTGCCCACAGTTTCGACTGGCCTTCCCGCAGTTTCGACTGGCCTTCCCGCAGTTCCGACTGGCCTTCCCGCAGTTCCGACTGGCCTTCCCGCAGTTCCGACTGGCCTTCCCGCAGTTCCGACTGGCCTGTTTCCAGCTTGTCGAGCCGTTCATTCACCAGTCGGAAGTTGTCGTTAGTTGCCCGGACAAACTCGTCAACCCGTTGGGCTAGATCCGACAACTGCTGCGGAAGGTTGAGGAGCTCCTCGCCCAGCACAATGCTCCGGATGACGTCCAGCCACTCCGGATGCTCCCTCAGGATCCGCGCCACGTCGCTTATATCGTTGACCGTCGTAGGGGTAGTCATAGTTGACATTATATCCTAATCCATGGGGCAGGTAATCCGTGGATCAGGTCGTTTGACATCCCTTCTCATTGCGGGTAGCCTTGATTGTGAAAATCGGTACAAATTGGCATTGGATTATGAACGCTTCTGAACGCACCCACGAGCTGAAATCGTTGCTTGGCAAGCGCATTCTGGTCACCGACGGGGCCATGGGTACGCAGATTCAGGCGCGAGGGCTGGGACCGGACGACTTCGGCGGAGAAGAGTACGAGGGGTGCAACGAGTATCTCAACGTCACCCGTCCGGACGTCATCGACGACATTCACCGTTCCTACCTGGCCGCCGGCGCCGACATGATCCAGACCAACACCTTCGGGGCAACTGCTTTGGTGCTGGGCGAGTACAATCTGGCCTCCCAGGCGCGGCGCATCAACCGGGAAGCCGCCGCCATCGCCCGTCGCGCGGCGGACGATTTCGCGGACGCCGAACCGGACAAACCGCGCTTCGTGTACGGGGCCATGGGCCCGACCACGCGGACTATCTCCGTGACCGGCGGGCTGACTTTCGACGAATTGGCGGCGGACTATCACCAGCAGGCCGCCGGGTTGATTGAGGGCGGCGCCGACGTCCTGGTGCTGGAAACCGGCCAGGACACCATCAACATCAAGGCCGGCCTGGAGGGCATCGACCGGGCCCGCGCCGAGCTGGACGCGAACGTTGCGGTGGCAGTCCAGGGCACCGTCGAACCCATGGGCACCCTGCTGGCCGGCCAGGACGCCGAGGCGTTGTACACGTCCCTCGCCCACCGGGACCTGCTCTGGGTTGGCTTCAACTGCGCCACCGGGCCTGAGTTCATGACCGACCATATCCGCACGCTGCACGACCTGTCGCAGTTCGGCATCGCTTGCGTCCCCAACGCCGGCCTGCCCGACGAAGACGGCAACTACAACGAGTCGCCGGAGATGCTGGCCGGCACGCTGGAACGTTTTGCGGAAAACGGCTGGCTCAACGTAGCCGGCGGCTGCTGCGGCACCGGGCCGGATCACATCCGACGCATCAGCGAGGCCATGGCCGGCAAGCCCCCCCGCGCGGCGCAAACCCTGGTTGAAACCCGCGTATCGGGCATTGAGGCGGTGGTGGTCAACGAGGACACCCGGCCTACCATCGTGGGGGAGCGCACCAACGTGCTGGGCAGCCGGCGTTTCAAGCGGCTCATCGCCGGCGACCGATTTGAGGAAGCTGCCGAGATTGGCCGACGACAGGTTCGCAACGGCGCCCACGTGCTGGACGTATGCCTACAGGACCCCGACCGAGACGAAACTACCGACGTGATCAAGTTCCTTGACCAGCTGAACCGGAGGGTCAAGGCGCCCATTATGATCGACTCCACGGACGCAGCCGTCATCGAGGAATCGCTGAAGCGTCTCCAGGGCAAGTCAATCATCAACTCCATCAACCTTGAGGACGGCGAGGAACGGTTCCAGCGGGTGGTTCCCCTGGCCCGGCGGTACGGCTCCGCGCTGGTGGTGGGCTGCATCGACGACGATCCCCACCAAGCCCAGGCCGTCACCCGCGAGCGCAAGCTGGAAATCGCCCGACGCTCCCATAAACTGCTCACTGAGAAGTACGGAGTGCCGGAGCAGGACATCATATTCGACCCGCTGGTATTCCCCGCCGGCACCGGCGACGCGAACTACATCGGTTCCGCGGCCGAGACCATTGAGGGCCTGCGGATCATCAAGGAAGCCCTTCCCAACACCAAGACCGTGCTGGGCATCTCCAACGTGTCCTTCGGCCTGCCCGCCGCCGGCCGCGAGGTGTTCAACTCGGTGTTCCTGTACCACTGCACCCGGGCCGGCCTGGACATGGCCATCGTCAACTCGGAGATGATGCAGCGTTATGCCGCCATACCCGAGGAAGAACGGCAGTTGTCGGAAGACCTGATCTGGAACCGGGGCGCGGATCCGGTGGCCGCCTTCGCCGCTCATTTCCGGGACCGCGCGCCACGGGCCACCACCGAAGAACGCTTGGCCCTGCCGCTGGACGAGCGGCTGGCCCAGTGCATCATCGAAGGCAGCAAGGAGGGGCTGGCCGAAGACCTGGACCTGGCGTTGCAGGAGCGGGAGCCGCTGGCCGTCATCAACGGGCCATTGATGGCCGGTATGGACGAGGTTGGCCGGCAGTTCAATGCCAACCAGCTCATCGTCGCTGAGGTGTTGCAGAGCGCCGAGGCCATGAAGTTCGCCGTGGCCCACCTGGAACCCTACATGGAGCGCGCCGACGCCGCCAGCCGGGGTTGTGTGCTGCTGGCAACCGTCAGAGGCGACGTACATGACATCGGCAAGAACCTGGTCGAGATCATTATGTCCAACAACGGCTATCGGGTGGTCAACCTGGGCATTAAGGTGCCGGCACAAGAACTTATCGCGGGCTACCGCGAGCATAATCCGGATATCATCGGCCTGTCGGGCCTGCTGGTGAAATCGGCGCAGATGATGGTGGAAACCGTGCAGGACTTCCGCGCCGCCGGCATCTGTGTTCCGGTGCTGGTGGGCGGCGCCGCCCTCTCCAACCGCTTCACCCGCCTGCGCATCGCCTCCGAGTACGATGGGCTGGTGGCCTACTCGCCCGACGCCATGAGCGGCCTGGCCCTGGCCAACGTCATACAGGACGCCGATGAGCGGGAACGGCTGGCGGCACGGTTGGCCGCGGAGAGCGCAGAGTTGGGAAGGGAAGCCGCGGCTCGTGGATAGCGCGGTCACATTGAGCGGCGTCGAACGGCTGGGATCCTCCCCGCAGCCCCCCGACCTGCGCTTGCACGTCCTGCGCGACTACGACCTGGACGAGATCTTCGGCTACATCAACCCGCAGATGCTCTACGTCCGGCATCTGGGTTACCGGGGCCGCTTCGGGGAGGCGCTGCGCAACGATGAACCGAAAGCCGTGGAGCTGCGCCGGCAGGCGCAACGGGTCGAGGACGTGATGCTGTCCCGTTCCGACATCGCCGCCAGCGCCGTTTTCAAGTTCTTTCCCTGCCGCTCCCAGGGACAATGGCTTTACATATACGAGTCGGACGGGGTCACCGAATTGGAGCGCTTTTATTTCGGACGGCAGCAGGAACGGGAAAGGTTGTGCCTGTCGGATTACACCCGCCCGGTTGGAGACGGCGCCAACGATTACCTCGCCATGTTTGCCACCACCGTCGGCCCAGGCGTGCGCGACCTGTCGGAACGATGGAAGAACGAAGGGCGTTACCTGGATTCCCACACGTTGCAGGCGCTGGCCCTGGAATCGGCGGAGGGCTTCGCGGAATTGCTGCACAAGCGCATCCGCGCCATGTGGAACATCGGCGAACCGTCGCGCCGTCAGGGCCCCGGCGAGGATGAACTGCGCGATCTCTTCCGCGCCAACTACCGGGGCAAGCGCTACTCTTTCGGCTATCCCGCTTGCCCCCGGCTGGAAGATCAGGAAAAACTGTTTTCCCTGCTGGACGTTACCGCCAATATCGGCGTGGAGCTGACCGACGGGTATATGATGGACCCGGAGGGTTCCGTATCCGCCGTGGTCTTTCACCATCCTCAAGCCAAGTATTTCAACCTGGACGAGGCCGACATCCAGCGGCTTGAGTCTGAAATCGCCGATTTGCCGGCAGCGAACCGATAGGCGATGAGCCATCAGTTGTGGCAACAACCCGTAGCCTTTTGGCATACGGGTTTTTATTTTGGGTAGCGTAGCCGGCCGCTGCTGCGCCGTAAATGCCTCGTCCACCACCTGAGGATGTAATGACGACAACCCAGCCCATGGACCCCGCTGGCGTCGCCGGTCCGATCGCCACTGCGCGCCCCAGCCGGGAGCGCTGCCGGTACACTTGCGTCATCGACGTTGGTTCCGGTTCCGCTCGGGCGGTGGTGATGCGGGTGCACTTCGGCGGCGGCATCGAGATCGTTGCCCAGCAGCGGGTCAACCTGAACCTGATGAGCCACGTGGACGCCAACGGCGTGCTGGATGCGGTTGGCGTCCGCAGCGCGCTGGATGCCCTGGAGGATTTTGCCCTGGTAGCTCGGGGGTATGGCATCGCAACCGTCCAGGCCGTCGGAACCGCTGCCCTGCGGGAGTCGGGGAATGGCGAGGCAATCATCGCCGCTGCCGAGCAACGCTTCGGCCTCTCCCTGCGGATCATCGATGGCGCGGACGAGGCGGCATACTGCTTCATCGGAGCGATACAGGGGCTGCGGGTGACCGACGGGGTTCTGGCCGATATCGGCGGCGGCAGCACCGAGTTGGTACGGTTCACGGACCGGACGCTGGGTGAGCGGATTTCCTTGCCGCTGGGCAGCCTTCGCATCGCCAACCAGTTTGGCCTCACCAACCGCCCCAGACCCGAAGCTGTGCAGGCGGCCTACGACCACGTATGCGGCGTGCTCTCCCGCGACGATGTTCCCAAGTTGCCCGCCGGCGGCGCATTGGTGGGCTCCGGCGGGTCGGTGCGGCTCCTGTCCCGCCTGCGCCGGCGCCGCGAGATGTACCCGATAATCAAGGTGCACGGGTTCCATATCGAGGCCGCGGCGCTGGCCGAACAGGTCTATATTCTCGCCGCACTGTCTCGGCAAGAACGCGACGCCATACCTGAGATGAACCTGGCGCGCAGCCATTCCATCGTCGGGGGAGCCGTGGTGGCGCGCGCGTTGGTGAGCCATATGGAGGCCGATGGGATACTGGTATCGGGCCAGGGATTGCGTGAGGGACTGGCGCGCCATCCGGCTCCACTGCAAGAAAGCGAAGAAATTCGGCTGTCCGATCCGGAAACGGTGCGGCAGGAGTCCCTGGCTGATCTGGAGGCCCGTTTCGCGCCGCAATTTTCCCGGCGCGGCCGCCGTCGCGCCGCGTTGGCGGTACGCATCGCCCGGGCGGCGTGGCAAGGGCAGCGTCAGCAAATCACCGGATCCCTGGAGTGCGCGGCTTTGCTGGTGGACCTGGGCAGCGCGGTGGATTTTTACAACCGCTTGAATCGAGCCGCCAGCATAATAGTACGCACCGACCTGCCGGGGTTCACCCACCGGGAGACGGCGCAAGTGGCGGCGATTCTGCTGGAAGCGGAAGCCGGGCAGCTGCCGCGCCGTTTCTACGAGTCGAGACTGTTCTCCGGGGATGACGCTACGCTGGTCCGACAGGCGGCGGTGATGCTACTGGTTGCCGACGAGCTGGAACGGAGATTGCCCCCGGATTGCAACGAGACCGTTGTGCAAATAGGGCGACAATCGGGTAAATTGACCTTGACGACGCCCTGGTGGTCGGCGGTGGCTGGCCCGAAGATTCAGGAAAAATGGTTGAAGGCAATGGGGGAAGACCTACGCATAGGGAGAAGCGAAACATGACCGTATTGCTGGAACAGCCGGCGTACAAGATGGGTGAACGCTACGGCCAGCACCCGGACGACGGCCAATATCCGGGCAAGCTGATCATCGTGGAGGGCATTGACGGCTCCGGCAAGAGCACGCAGATCGATCTGCTGGGGAAATGGCTCACCAGCCAGAACCTGGTGACCGCATTCACCGAGTGGAATTCGTCGCCCATCGTGCGGCGCACCACCAAAAAGGGCAAGGTTGAAGAACTCCTGACTCCCATGTCCTTCAGCCTGATCCACGCCGCCGACTTCGCCAACCGCGTCCATGCGCAGATTATTCCGGCATTGCGCGCCGGCGCCGTTGTGCTGGCCGACCGCTACGTTTTCACTGCCTTCGCCCGGGATGCCGCCCGCGGAGTGAACCGCGAGTGGCTGCGGCGGGTTTATTCCTTCGCCGTGCAACCTTCGCTGGCGGTGTATTTTAAGGTTCCGCTGGATGTATCAATCCACCGCATCAACGTCGGTCGGGAAGGACTGGGATACTACGAGTCCGGCCAGGATATGGGCTTCTCCAACGACCGTGAGGAATCTTTCCGCATCTTCCAGGGCAAACTGCTGGAAGAATATGACGCTTTGACCGAGGAATTCGGTCTGATGACTATCGATGCCACGCAGCCTATCGCGGTACAGCAGCAGCAGGTCCGTCGGTACGTGGAACCGCTGGTCAGCGGCGTCATGCGGATCCAGGGACAGAGCGTGCCGGAAGCCCTGGGCAAGGCCGGCCTGACCGGACGCTACGTCACCCCGCCATCTCGTCGCCGGTTGACGGAACAGGAAGCGCTGGCGGCCGCGTCCAGCGGATAACGGCCGCCAGCCTTGCGCCGCCGTCGCGGGATCGAGGATAACTGATTGCGAGAATTGCCCGGGAGAGTTAATGATGAGCGCCATCAGGTTCTATGGACACACTCCCCCCGGAGCCGGCGACGAGCCTATTCTGGGTCGTCTTATTGTGGTGGAAGGCACTGATGGCGTGGGCCGTTCCACGCAAATCGCCATGTTGCAGGAGTGGCTGGAGGCTGAAGGGTACGCCGTACTGGTAACCGGGTTCCGACGATCCGAACTGGCCGCTTCCGGCATTGAACGGGCGATGCGCGGGAACACCCTGGACGCCCTTACCCTAAACCTGTTTTACGCCACCGACTTCTGGGACCGGCTGGAGAAGAGCATCATACCGGCCATGCGCTCCGGCATGGTCGCGCTGGTCGACCGCTACATCTATTCCATCATCGCCCGGGCCCGGGTGCGCGGCGTGCCGGCGCGCTGGCTCAACGACGTGTTCGAGTTCGCCGCGGTGCCCGACCGCGTACTCTATCTGGATGTGGACGTGGCACATCTGCTGCCCAGGGTGCTCGCGGTGCGGCAGCTGGACCACTGGGAGTCGGGTGATGACTTTTTGGGCGGCACGGACCTTTACGAAAACTTCATCCGTTATCAGAGCGCGCTGATTGACGAGTTCCGGGAACTGGCTAAACAGCACAACTTCGTTACCGTGGACGCCCGGGGCAGCGTGAGCGACGTGTTCCAAGCCCTGCAAACCGAGGTGCGGGAGGCGCTGAAGGGGATGGGAGAGTAGCGATGCCGGGACAATAGGAGGTGGGTTAGGCCAATGCCAACGCTTACAAATCCAGCGCGTCCGCCAGCCGTCGCCGATGGAACTTGGGATCGCCCAGGAACTGGTACAGCGTGCGTGACGCCGTAGTGTGCAGGGTAAGGCCGTACTCGGTGGTGCTGCCGACGCCGGCGTGCACCTCGTGGGCGTGGTTGCAGGCGTTGTAGTAGGCGACGCTGCTCACCGCCTTGGCCAGGTGGATGCTGTCCTCGGCCGGCCGCTCGGTGTCCAGTTTCCACAGGGCTTCGTAGGTAGTCCAGCGCGCCGCGTCCAGCTCGTTGACCAGGTTGATGATGTGGTCTTGCACCCGCTGAAAGCGTCCGATGGGCGTGCCAAACTGGATACGGGTTCGGCTGTAATCGACCGACATCTCGTACACCTGCTGTGAACCGCCCACCTGGTAGGCGCACAAGAGCGGAATGGCATTGGCCACCGCGCGCTCCAAAGCGATCCAGCCGCGGGCGAAGTCGCCGCCCAGCACCGCCGACGGCCCGACGCGCACGCCGTCCAGCCGCACCTCGGCCAGGTTCCAGGCAAAGCCGTCCAGCTTCCTGATGGACACTCCCGGCGCGTCGGCGGGGATCATCACCAGGCCCACGTGCTGCCGGTTCTCCGTCCGGACGGCGCAGATTAGATCGGTGGCCGCCACCGCGTCGTACACATACACTTTAGTCCCGGAAATGCGATAGCCGGCTCCGTCGGGCGCGGCGATGGTCTGCACGTCGGACTCGTCCCACTGGTAATCGGCTTCGGTGATTGCCAAGGCCACGGTGCGCCGTCCGGAAGCGATGTCGGGCAGCAGGGAGCGTTTCTGCTCATCGTCGCCCGCCTCCATAATGGCAAGGGCGCCCAGCGCCGCCGTGCTCAGGTGCGGCCCCGGCACCGGGCCGCGCCCCAGTTCCTCAAACAGTACCCCAGCGTCGGTGTAGGAACCGCCCTCGCCGCCATACTCGGTGGGTATGATGATGCCCAACCAGCCGGTGGACGCCAGTTTCTGCCACGGTTCCGATGGCGCGGTCTGCCCGGTGGCTTGCAGTTCGAGCAGCACATCTTTGGGATATTCGGTATCCACAAACCGGCGCGCCGCCGCCTTGAGCATTTCCTGTTCTTCGGTAAGGGCCAAGTCCATTGGTTGATCGCTCCCGTTTCAAGTAGCTTTCCCGTCAGTTCCGCAGCTTTCTCGACAGTCCCACGTCTTTCCCGTTAGTTCCGCAGCTTTCTCGACAGTCCCACGTCTTTCTTGCCATTTCGCGTCTTTCTCGTCATTCCCGCGAAAGCGGGAATCCAGGCGTCTTCATCTCAAGAACGTTCTGTATTCCGGAGAAAGCAGGAATGGCGGCATAAGTCAGGCCAGGGCTCCGGCGCGCTCCCGCTGCTGCCGTCCGATGCCGATGCGGCGGGCCATGATGACCTTCTGGATGTCGGTGGTGCCGCCGGGATGCAAGGCGATGATGGCCGCGCGCTGGTGAGATTCGATGTGGCCGTCCCCGGCGCCCCAATGCTGGTCTTTGGTCAAGGCCGCTGGGCCGAGGATGTCCAGGATGCCCGTGGCGATGCGCAGCCCGGACATCTTGCGAAAGTAAGAAGCCTGTGGGCCTTCGTAGGTGATGTGGGCGCCGCTGTGCCGCATCCAGTAGTTGCGCAGCTGGAACAGCCGGCCAATCTCGGCGTCGATGTAGATGTCGATGAGCCGGTCCCGCACGTCGGAGTCCTTGCTCAAAGGTTGACCCCGCCGGTGGTTGGTCTTGCAGTAGTCAAAGATGCGGTCAACGATCCAGTTGCGCCCGATGCGTCCGCCGGTGCCGTGCTCCAGTTCCAGATGGGTCGTGGCGACTTTCCAGCCCTCGTTCTCGCCGCCGATTAGGTTCCGGGCCGGCACGCGCACGTTGTCGAAATAGACGATGTTCTTGACGCCCGAACCGGCGCCGGACTCGCCGGCGGACGACAGCAGGTCCATGGGGAACACGCTGATGCCGGGCAGGTTGGAAGGCACCATAAACCAGCTCAGGTTTTGGTGTCGGTCGCCTTCCGGGTCGGTGCAGGTAATAGTCCACATGTAATCGGAGCCGTGGGCGCTGCCGACATAGACCTTCTGGCCGTTGATGACGTAATCGTCGCCGTCGCGTCGCGCGGCGGTCTTGGCATTAGCCAGGTCGGAGCCGGCTTCCGGCTCGGTGAGCAGTTGCCAGGTGCGGATTTCGCCCTGGAAAATCTTGGGCAGAAATTCCTGCTTCTGCTCCTCGGAACCCCAGACCAGGATGGAGTTTCCGCCCAGGCGTCCGCCGGAGTCGTAGTAGGGCGGGAGCGACAGGTTGCAGCCGTCAATCTCCTCTTCCAGCACCACCGAGTGGTCAACGGTCAGCCCGCCACCGCCGTATTCCTCGGGAGCGGTAGGCCACAGCCAGCCCTTTTCGCCCAGGCGCCGACCCAGATCCCGCCGCAGCTGGTACTGCTCATAGGTCAGGTCAATAGAGTCGGCGGGATGCTCAATGCCGGCGGGAATGTTCTCCCGGAGCCACTCCTGCACCTCAGTGCGAAAGGCTTCCTGCTCGGCGGTATAACGGGGTTCAAAGTCCATGGTACGCCTCATGGCCGGCCACGCCGGGGCCGGGGAGTTAGTATGCGGAATCAATGCACAATTATGCCCTATGGGGCGGGGCGGGGCAACCGGGGCATCCGGAGTGCAGGAAATTGCGAAACTCGCCGGCGGTTGTGAGGGCCGATGAATTACGCCATGGTAGCAACGCATACGGTCAGCGACGGTATGCGTTCATTGACAGACTTTCGTAAGCAGTTGGGGCAACCGGCTTTTTGTACTGCAACGGCGCCGCCGAGTTTGACTCGGCGGCGCCGTTTTCTGCGGTTCCTCCGTATGGGTTTGAAGGTGTGGGTTGGCCGGCTCCAACCCGCAAGTCCAGCGGTTCTCTCTATAGTGAGGACTTTGCCGGATGGACGGGTGGAGCGGACAGGTAAGCCGCAACCGGCCCAGAGCGACGAAGCCGAGGTCTCCAGGCTCTGGGCCGGGTCTTCATTTCCTGGATTTGACTGGCTTGGGCTTGGTGGGCTGCGAACTGCGGTAGTACATCATGTATTTGGGCACACTAAACGAGGCCAGCTTCTTACGCGGTTTTCTTTGCGCCATGGCGAAATCTCCTTTAGTACGCGTAGTACGCGCCGCTTGGAACCTGTTCTTCCTCGTGGTGGAAGCCGCCAAGAGCCTCGACAACCTTGGCAGATTCTTTACTTGCTCATTTTGGTTGCCACTAAAGTATAGCAGATGCTGACATGGTTTGGAACTGAAAAGTGTCGGCAATGGCGTTTTGTAGAACATAAAATAGCCCGTGTGATACATCTCCGGGCCAATTTTACAGCCCGTTCCCGCACGGGTTGCACTTACGGGCCTAACGGCATACTCTATGCCATATTGTTTATTCCGAAAGTACGGTTTTGGCTCTGCGGTGAGTGGGTTGCCTGGCAACGGAATTCGTCACCAACTGGGCGGCATTCGGCATCACGGTATCGCCAACTGCGTTTCGCAATTTCCTCCTGGAGTAGGTTCCGTCATTGCCACCGCATGCTGAGGCTGCCGCTGCGTTGGCAGCCTGGCACGCCACGCGGGGTTCTACTACAATTGCAACGCTGTACCGGACGGCCCGCGCTGCCGCTTCGCTAATGGAGAAACACTATGACCATCGCAAACCCTGCATTGGGCCAGGCTTCCGAATCCGAATTGTGGGAGCCTTATCCTGAACTGGAGCGCGCACCCAAAGATATGTTGCAGTCGCGGCCGGCAAATTACTTGAAAGAAATGCTCTTGAGCATACTAACGCCGGGTGCCTCATACCAGGACCACTCCAGCATCCTGATTGGCGATCAGATTCCGATTTATTACGGAACGACCGACCCGGCCAGCAACCGGACTCCCCACGTAATTCCGGATTGCCTGGTGGCCCTGGACGTGGACTGCGACGCAATCTGGCAGCGGGTAGGCTACGACCCGTTGCAGAACGGCAAGCCGCCGGACTTTGTGATTGAGGTTGCATCCCGAAGTACCCACCGCCGGGACACTTTGCAGAAGCGGGAGGTGTACCGGATGCTGGAAGTGCCGGAATACTGGCGGTTCGACCCCACCGGCGGTCGTTATTACGGTCGGGCCATCATCGGCGAGCATCTGGTCAACGGGCAGTACGAGGCTTTCCCGCTAATCCGCTACGATGGCGCGGCAGTAGGAGCCACCAGTCCAATCCTGAACCTGAATTTCCGATGGCGGGAGCGTCGATTTTGGGTTCACGACCCGGCGACCGGGGAAGCATACCAACACCCGCAGGAAATGACGGCCCGCTTACGGGAATCAAATTACCGTTTGCAGGGAGCGAACGAACGTTTGCAGGGAAGGACCGACCGCTTGCAGGGAGCGAAGGATCGCTTGCAAGAGGAAAACGACCGTCTCCAAGCGGAAATCCGGCGGCTGCGGGGCGAGGAAACTCCTGATTGAAGAAACTTCTGATTGAAGAAACTCTTGTTGGCCTCGAGCCTGACCGGGTCCGATCTGACCAGGTCCGCCTTGACCAGGTATTGCGGCGCGATGTTAACGGAAGGCCAACCGCTGACACGGGCCCGTTGACGCGCTCCCCGCGCGCCCGGTAGCCTAGAACAAATCAAGCATAACAACAGCCGGTGGAACTGACCTGATGCCGGGTCGGTTCTGCCGGTCTTTTTGTGTTGCCGGCCGACCGCCGCATCGTTGTACCGGCGGGAGGTTTCGATGATTGCAGCAGACGTGCGGCGTCCGGGGTGGCTGGAGCGGCCAGCGGCGGCGGCAGCGAGTACCGTGAATGGTCGGTCGGCGTTGCTGGAGGCTCTGGCAGCGTACCGCCGGGGCCTTCGCGAGGCGCCGGTGGTGTGCAAGCGGGGGATGGCGGTTCGGCCGGCTTACCACGAGCGGACCGGGAGCCGCCATGACCGGAGACTGCCCGCCGCTCATCTTGAGCCTGTCGAAAAGCGAGCTCATCACGAGCGGGAAGGCGGCGGCCCGCTGGTGTTTGTGGCGTCTAACGGGGCGGTGGACCGGCATGGCGATACCGTCGCGCCGGAGGGGTGGCGGCTGGACGGATACCGGGAGAACCCGGTGGTGCTGTGGGCCCACGACTACCGGCAGCCGGCCATCGGACGGGCCGACGCGGTGTGGAGCGACGGACGGGCGCTGCTGGCGCGTCTGAAGTTCGCGCCGACGGAATTCGCCGAAGAAGTGGAACGGCTGTACCGCCAGGGCTACCAGCGCGGCGTATCCGTGGGGTTCCGTCCGCTGCGGTTCGAGGAACGGCGCGACCCGGTGAATGGCGCCTTTCTGGGCATCCGGTTCCTGGAGCAGGAACTGCTGGAGATTAGCGCGGTGCCGGTGCCGGCCAACGGGGACGCGCTGCTGGCGGAGGATACATCCCGCACCCCCGTATCAAGTACCGGGACGGCTCCAGTCTTCTCCCAGTTGGAGAGGGGGCAAGCGCCGGACGCCCGCATGCCGGCGGTGCTATCCCCGGTGGCGGGCGGACTGGCCGCGCAAGCGCCGGACGCCCGCACTCCGGCGGTGGATGAAGTGGTGGGGCTGCTGCGGGGACTGCGGAGTTGATGGCAATTTGTGATCGTGTCAAGGGCGACCGCGCGGGAGCCCTACCGAAAATATCATCAAGGCAAAGGAGCTAGGAGTTTATGACGCTTTCAACCTGGGAGTTGGACACCATCAAGAGCGAGGTAGCGGAGGTGCGGGAGTTCTACCGGCAACGGCTGGACGCGGACCTTCCGCCGCTGCGGGAGGAGCTGGCAAGGCTGAGCCGGGCCGTCGGCCAGATTACGGAGCAGCAGCGGGCCGGCGAGCGGCAGGCGCTGCTGGCCCGCTATGCCGGCGGCGGGAATGACCGGCCTCGCGTGCCCTTCGGCAAGTACCAGGGGATGGACGCGCTGGACCTGGCCTGCGTCCGCAGCGTGCTGGCGGCCCAGCAGCACGATCCTTCGCCAGGCGCGCCGGGGGACGCCAGCCTCCGGATGCTGGAGGACTGGCAGACCAACCTGAAGGCCGCCATGGACAGCGCTACGGCCGGCAGCGGCGACGAACTGGTGACCACCGGCGAGGCCGCCGCGCTGTGGGCGGACATCAACCTGGAAACCCACGTCGCCGGCCTGTTCACACGGGTGGATATGCCCACCAACCCCTTTGAGATACCGCTACAGCTGGGCAACGTGGCGTGGTATCCCGGCACGGAGAACACGGCCACCACCGAGACGGCGTTGACCACGGCCCGACAAACGCTGACGGCTCACGAACTGGTGGCGGAAGTGCCCTGGTCGCTGACGCTGGAAGAGGACGCGGTGATCGCCATGGCGGCGGAGGTGCGCGGCACACTGGTGCGAAACGCCGTGGAGGTCATCGACGACGTGCTGCTGAATGCCGACCGGACGGCGCTGAACAACATAAACGCCGACGGCGCCACTATCAGCGCATCATCCACGGGCAAGGCTCACTGGCTGCTGGGGTTCGACGGGCTGCTGCACCTGCCGCTGGTGGATAACACGACGCAGGGCAATGACCACTCCGCTGCGCCCAGCGCGGATATGTTCAACGAGGCCCGGGGTCTGCTGGGCAAGTACGGAGTGCGTCCGTCGGAGCTGGCCTACATCACCGACGTGGGGACGTACATCAAGTCGCTGGCCGTCGGCGAGTTCCGCACGCTGGACAAGCTGGGGCCGCAGGCCACGCTGCTCAACGGGCAGCTGGCCCAGGTGGACGGCATTCCGGTCATCGTGTCTGAGCAGCTGGCGAAATCCGACGCTGATGGCAAAGTCACCGACGGCGGCGGCAATGCCAGGGGCCGATTGCTGATCGTTAACCGCACCCAGTGGCGGCTGGGCTTCCGCCGGGAGCTGATGATCGAGACGACCCGGGACATCCAGAAGCGTCAGAACATCATGGTGGTGAGCATGCGGCTGGCCTTCATGGAGCGGACGGGAACTCGGGCGTCGGCGACGCACACGGCGTTGCAGTACAACATTACTATCTAACCGCAATCGCCGTCTAACCGCAGGACAGGAGAGGAGGCTATGGCAAACGCGTATGCTGACCTGGCGACGCTGAAATCGCCCTCAGCGCTGAACGTGCCGGATGACGCGCACGATGACCGGCTGCTGGCGCTGCTGGAAGGAGCGTCGCGCTGGATTGACGGGTATTGCGACCGACGGTTTGCGACGATACACGCGGAACGGCGGTTTGACGGCACGGGCAAGGCGACGCTAACGGTGCCCGACCTGATTGCGGTGAGCGCGCTGCGCGTCCGCACGACAGCGAGTGAGTGGCCCAGCTGGCCGTCCGGCGACTGGCTGCTGTATCCGCTGAATGCGGCGCCGGTGGAACCGGGCGGCCGCCCTTACTCCCGCATTATGCTGGCGTCGGGAGCGCGGCGCCGGTTTCCGTTGAGCCGGGGCGGTGTATCGGTGACCGGGATTTGGGGGTACGGCGACGTGCGGGAGGATATTGGGCTGCGGGTGGCCGACGGTTCCCCGGTGGCAGTGGATGATGCGGCGCTCGCGGTGGCGCCCGGCGTCAATGCTGCGGCGTTGTCGGCCGGCCATACCGTCCGCATTGATGCTGAGCAACTGTACGTAACCGGCATCACCGGCGATGGCAAGGGAGCGGCCACGTTGACGGTGCGGCGCGGCGTGAACGGAACGGCGGCGGCTTTTCACGCTGCCGCCGCCGGAGTGTCGGTCTATCGCTACCCGGACGCCGTGACGGAAGCGTGCCTGTTGCAGGCTGCCGTGTGGTGGCGGGAAAGGTTAGCCGGGCCATTTCCGTCGGCGCCGGCGGATTGGGGAGATGCGGGAAGCATCTCCCCAACGGTTCGCGCCTTGCTGCAACCCTACCGCCGGCGGGTTGCGGCGCTGGGGGTGTGATGATGACCGGGTATGCCAGCACCGGGCGCAGCTACGTGGCGGTGGCCGACGCCGACGGGGTGATGCGGGACCTTTCGCCCTGGGTGGAACGGGTTGGGCCGCTGGGCCGGGAGCTGAGCGGTCGGGACGTTACCGGCGTGAACGACACGACGGCGCGGACGGCGGCGGGCCCGGAGGCGGCGCAGGAGTTCACCCTTGCGGGACGGTGGGACGACACTCCGGCCATCGGGCCCGACGCGGCGCTGTCGGGCATCGTGGGCCGGTCGGTGCAGGTGGATTACGGGCCGGTGGGAAACGGGGCGGGAACTCGGCGGGTGTCGGGCCGGTTCGTGTGCTTGTCCTACCGCATCACCAGCCGGGCCGGGGAACCGGTGCGGTTCGAGGCGCGGTTCCGGCAGGACGGGCCGGCGGAACTGGGGACGTGGTGACGCTGGCGCCGGGCCGGGCCGAGCCGGGCTGGTCAGTCGGCGGCGACTTCTTCGGGGGTTATGACGACGCGACCGGCATCGTCATGGCGGTGTCGCGTCAGCAAGTCCATCCGATCATGCAACGCGCGCATCAACCCTCTGACTTCGGCGAGCTGTTCACGAAAATTGCCCATTTGCTCTTCAAGACGGTCAATCCGCGCGGTAAGGGCAACGTTCATTTCCCGCATTTGCTCGCTGAGGCTGTTGTACTGGCCCTGTAGCTTGCCCACGGAAAACGCTATCCGGATTAGAAAGCCCAAGACGGCGACCAGCAACAGGCTGATAAAGGCCAAAAAGCCGTAAAGGATGTAGAGCTCGGGGGTAACCATTGCAGAACTCCAATGCTGGCCGGGTGGCGCGTGCCAGACGGATGGCGCGATTATTGCATAGGGGGCCGACGGCTACAATGACGAGGTTAGCCTTCCAGCAGAGCGAGAATGCGGTGAACGAAGCTCTGCGCCAGGGGCCGGCCGCGAGCAATGTCGTCGGGTTCCATGAAGTTGTGGCGGGAGTTGGCTTGAAACTGCTGGGCGGCGAAGAAACCGGCGGCAATGGCGTTGTCGCCGGCGTCGGCAGCCAGGCGGTCGGCGGCGGCTTTAACGTCATCGTGGTTAGCGCAGGGCCAGCTCCAGTGAACGGCTGCGGCCATTATGGCATGGGCGGCGGCTTGCCACAGCATTGCGGAGCCTTGCGTCGCCGCGCCCGAGGCGAACTCGGCGCCAGCGGTTTGCAAGCATTGTTCAGACACCCGAGCGTGTTCCCGGGCCGGCAAGGGCGCCGAGCGGCCGCCGGCCTCCAGCAGCGCGACCATGCGGGCGACGAACTCGCGCATCAAGCGGCAGTAATCGGCCAGTTGATAAGGCTCGACGAAGCCGTGGTTGAACTTGGCGCGGAACTGCTGCGCCACGGCGTACTGGTGGCGCAGGTGGTGGTCGCGGGCCTCGTTGGCCAGGCGGTCGGCGGCGGTTTTCAAGGCGCGTGCGTCGTTGGTAGGCCAGCCCCGCTGCTCCGCTACGGCGGTCAGGGCGTGGGACGCGGCGTACCAGATGTTTTCGTAGGCCAGCAGCGGCTCTTCGTCCTCGAAGTGCTGGTCGGCGGCGTCGAAGTAGGCCCGGGCGGTTTGGGTGATGTTGTCAGTAGTAGGCTTCAATGAATATGCTCCCGGTGGCGTCGGAAATGCCCCGCAGTCCTGCCGCGTCGGTATCGACCCCGAAGGCGTCGGTACAGACCGGGCGGTCGGGAAGTATGTCCAGGGCTTTTTGCAAGGCCGGAAACCTCGCCGTTTCGCCGCTGTCGGCGGTGAAGGACGGTATGGCGTCATCTCGAGCCGGTCGTCCCAACTCATTCTATGGTTTGTGTCAACCGCCCATCGGGCTGGTCAGCGCAGTCGAAACACCTTACCTCGCGGAGCGGGAAAAGCAATGATGATGGACAACTTTGGGAACAACGCCGGAGCCGGCCTGCGCTGGCAGGCTTGGGTTGACTGGGCAGACGCGGGGGTCTGGGGCGGGGACGGCGTTGACGTATCCGACGACCTGCTAGGGCTGTGGTGGGGATGGGGCCGTCGCGGGTTGCCTGTGCCCGAGTTTGCGACGCCGGCGATGGCGGAGTTGACCCTGCGCAATTCAGACCATCGCTATACGCCGAGCAACGCCGGCGGGCCGCTGGGCGACGGCGCGCAGCCGGGACGGAGCATTTGGCTGCGCGCCAGCCGGCTTTGGGACGACTTCGCCGCGGTTGGCCCGGCTCCGGTGGATCTCAACGGGAGATGGTCAGCCGACGGAACCAAGCGCTGGGAAGTGCTGACCGTGGGCAACAACGGGTTCTCCGCGCTGGGCGGCGCGGCGCAAGGCGCGGCCGCCTCGTTTCCTCCCTCCGATGCGGTGGCGTTGCTGGATACCGGGGATCCACTGGCCACGCTGACCGCGCGTTTCCGGCGGGCCAGCAATGGACTCGGCGGATTCGCGTTGCGGTGCGCCGCCCGGGATGACTGCCTGCGTCTGCGTTTTACCCACGAAGCCAGCATACTGGAACGCATATCCGGCGCTCAGGCAACCGCGCTTGCCCTGGGGGAGACGCTGCTTGCGCGGGCGTGGCACGAACTGGAGATCGAGCAGACGGCCGGCGGGGTGCGCGTCTACGCCACCAACCTGGAGGCGAGGGGCGAGGACCGCAAAGCGATATTGGTCTCCGATGGCATAGTCGGCGCGCCGGTGTCGGGACGGCATGGCCCTTGGCGCGGCTTTCGCAACCTGGTGGACCGCTGGGGCGATTTCAGCGTGGGACGCAGCCTTTTTCACGGACGCATTACCGCCATCGCTCCGGATTACGCCGCCGGAGTTTGCCGCATCACGGCCAGCGACGTAATGCGGCGAATTGCGGAAGCCCGGCTTTATCGCGCCTTGCCCGGCGGCCCAATGCGTTCCGGCAACGTGGCCGCCGCAATTCTGGGGTGGGCGGGACTCGCGCCGACCGATTACGCGGTGGAAGGCGGCCGCCGGCTGCTGACGGGCGGCCCGCGCTCGGTGTGGGATGTGTCGGTGGGCCTGGCGTTGCGCCGCTTGCAGCGCGAGGAACACGGGCTGATCTACGCCGACGGGCGCGGGCGCGTCCGGCTGGAGACGGCATCGGTACGGGCCGGCATTCGGGGCCACCACGATCCGGCCCTGCTGGCGAAAGTGTCGCTATCGGATACCGCCGACGGGTCCGACCCCTACGCTGCCGGCATCAAGTGGGACGACGGCGCGGCAGCCGTGGAGAGCGCGGTCACTTTCCGCTACCGACGCCTGGCGGACCAGGGTTCGCAGCGGGTGTGGAGCCTCAACGAGCCGCTGACGCTGCAAGCCGGCGAGGAACGGTTGATACTGGCGGCGACCGAGGCCTGGGATGCCATCGACGGCGTAGTTGCCCCGGCGGCGCGTACCGACTACACGGCGACGGATGATGCGGACGGCTTGGGCGCCGATGTAACCGACGACATCACGGTGGAACTGCTGTCGGAGGCGGACTCGGGCGTTGCCGGCCGGGGGCGGATGCTGCGCGTGCGCAACAACGGGGAAAACGCCGCATATGTGCAGAGCCTGCGGATATCGGCCCGTCACTGCTGGCGCGCCGAGGGCGCTACATCCCATCGCGCCGGAGCTGCGTCGGCGTCGAGAACCGGCGGCCTGGTGCGCTGCCGCTACGCCGACAACTACGCCGCCGCCCAGGCCGGGGCCGAAGCGCGGCTGGCCGAACGCTCCCGCCAACGCCCGCAGCTGGAAGTGACGCTGCCGCTGGCGAGCCCGGCCAACGGGCCGGCAGCGGTCGAGGGCCGCATTTCCGACGTGGTGGAGATCCAGGCCGCGGCGCAGGGCATCGGCGGCGCGTGGCTGCTGGAGGGCATGGAGGTGCGCCTCGGCGGCGCCGGCGCCGGAACGGCGCGGTGGTGGCTGACCGGGGTGTAGGGAACCAGGTTGATCATGAAGAGGCTCTTATTTGCGTTTAGGCGCACATAGTATAATAGCGCTGATGGTTATTGACCAATCGTACAATAAGGAATGGCGCAACGATGGAACGCGGACCAATCGGGCAATATGACGTGCGAGTAGTAGGCGGCGAGACCGTCAGCGCCTTCATACCGGATCCACTGCCGCCAGACCCGCCTCTCGAATTGGATGGACAATTTCTACAGTCTTTTGAGGCAGCGTCGCTTGCTCTCGGAGGCCTGAACGCCACAGCCACCCTGATACCGGACAAGGCGCTCTTTATCTATGCCTATGTCCGCAAGGAGGCGGTGTTATCGTCGCAAATTGAAGGATCACGGTCATCCTTGGCGGATTTGCTGCTGTCTGAGGTGGCCGAAGCGCCGGGGGTTCCACTGGACGATATCTCCGAGGTCTCCAACTACGTCGCCGCTTTGGAACATGGACTGGATCGGATGAAAAACGGCTTTCCACTGTCGAACCGACTGATCAGGGAAATGCACGGAATACTGCTCGCGAGCGGACGAGGCAGCCGTCTTCATCCGGGAGAGTTCCGCACCTCGCAGAACTGGATCGGCGGCCGGCGGCCGGGGGAGGCCGACTTCGTGCCGCCGCCGCATCACGCGGTGCCCCAGTGTATGGGCGACCTGGAACGTTTCCTCCACGCCACCGATGACGGTATGCCCACACTGCTGCGTGCCGGGTTGGCCCATTTGCAGTTTGAAACCATCCACCCGTTCCTTGATGGCAACGGTCGCGTGGGGCGGCTGCTCATTACGCTGATGCTATGCCATGCCGGCGTATTACAGGACCCGGTACTGTATTTGAGCCTGTACTTCAAGCAGCATCGTTCAGTCTATTACCAGATGCTGGATCGGGTGAGGCGCACCGGTGATTGGGAACGCTGGCTGGCTTTTTTCCTCGACGGAGTGCGCGAGACCGCACAAGGCGCGGTTGCCACGTCTTTGCGCTCGTCGCAACTGTTCGAGTCGGACCGCGAGCGCATCCGGCAGAATGGCCGTCGCGCCATATCGGCCACGCAGTTGCATAGAGCGCTGATGACACACCCTATTCTGTCGTTGGCCGACGCTGGAGCGCGCGCACAGTTGTCGTTTCGCGCAGTAGCTACGGCTATGCGAGTACTGAGCGATCTGGGAATAGTGCGTGAGATAACC
This sequence comes from Dehalococcoidia bacterium, assembly GCA_963692995.1. GTDB lineage: Bacteria > Chloroflexota > Dehalococcoidia > Lucifugimonadales > UBA3495 > Bin87. The sequence goes on along the minus strand of OY843611.1, from coordinate 3,181,769 downwards.
GGCCGGCGCCGTGACCGCCTCTTCACCTACGACGAATACTTGTCCATCTTGAGCGAGGGGACGGAACCGTTATAGCGGCGCGGCGGGGCCGCCGCCGGTTCGCTGTGGTATCATCAAACCGCAAATTTTGCCTGCCGGATACTTGCGCCGGCCGGCCTGTGGAGGCGTCCTTTTGCCGGCTAATGACACTGTTTATGACGTTATCGTGGTGGGGGCCGGCAACGCCGCCCTGTCCGCCGCCATCGCCGCCCGCGAGCAGACCCAATCCGTGCTCGTCGTCGAGAAAGCTCCCGATTACTTCCGCGGCGGCAACACCTACTTCACCGGCGGCATCATCCGCTTCGCCTACAACGGCCTGGACGACATTAAGGGCCTGATCCCCGACATGTCGGAGACCGAGGCCAACTCTATTGAGGTGGGCCAGTACACTGAAAACCAGTTCTACGACGATATGATGCGCGTCACCCACGGTCTCTCCGACCCGGAGCTGGCCGAAATCCTGGTGAGCCACTCGTATCCGACGATGAAGTGGTTGCAGGAGCATGGCGTGCGCTTTGTGCTGTCCTTCGGGCGCCAAGCCTTCCGCGACGGCGACAAGTTCCGCTTCTGGGGCGGCCTGGTGGTGGAGGCCGTGGGCGCGGGCAAGGGCCTGTCGGATCAGCAGTTTGACGTATGTGAGCGGCTGGGTGTCGAGGTGCGCTACTCCACCGAGGGCGTGTCGCTGATCCAGGATCAGCGGGGGCGCGTGGCCGGCCTGCGAGTCAAAGGGCCGGACGGCTTTGAGAACCTGGCCGCCCGAGCCGTGGTGCTGGCCGCCGGCGGGTTTGAGGCCAACGCCGAGATGCGCTGCCGCTACCTGGGCCCCGGCTGGGAGACGGTAAAGGTGCGCGGCATACCTTACAACACCGGCGACGGCATCAAGATGGCGCTGGACGTGGGAGCCCAGTCCTACGGGCATTGGTCATCCTGCCACGCGGTGGCCTGGGATATGAACGCGCCGACCTTTGGCGACCGCGCGGTCACCGAGCTGTTCCAGAAGCATTCCTATCCCTTCGGCCTGATGGTCAACATCGACGGCGAGCGGTTCCTGGATGAAGGCGCCGACTTTCGCAACTACACCTACGTGACCTATGGGCGCGCGCTGATGGGGCAGCCCCAGGGCCTGTGTTTCCAGATCTTTGACGAGAAGGTGAAACACCTGCTGCGCGACGAGTACTGGATACCCCAGGCCACCACCGCCGAGGCCAACTCCATCGAGGAGCTGGCGCGGATGCTGGACATCGACCCGGCCGGGCTGGTGCGGACGGTCGAGGAGTACAACTCTGCCGTGCGCCAGGACATCGAGTACAACCCCACGGTGAAGGACGGACGCGGCACCGAGGGCCTGGCGGTGAACAAGACCAATTGGGCGCAAACCCTGGACACGCCGCCCTATCGCGGCTGGGCCGTGACCACGGGCATCACCTTTACCTTCGGCGGCGTCAAGGTCAACAACCGGGGCCAGGTAGTAACCAACGCCCAGGACCCCATCCCCGGCCTGTACGCCGCCGGCGAGATGGTGGGCGGCCTCTTCTACCACAACTATCCGGGCGGCAGCGGCCTCAGCGCCGGCATGGTCTTCGGCCGCCTGGCCGGCAACAGCGCCGGGGAGGACGCCCTGGCCCTGAAGGACGTGTAGCTGCTTGGAAAGCCGCGCACGCTGCTGCTATCGAGACGACTAGCGAGATCCCGCGAGGGAGCGCAACAATGGCTACTATTGACGACATTCGCGCGGTGGAACGCTTGATGCAGACGCTGGACGAAAATCCGCATCTGATGGACGCGGTGCGCTCACGTATTCTGACGCGGGAGTTGCTGGAACTGCCCCAAACTTTAGCGAGGCTTGCTGAACGGGTTGAGCAGGTCACAACTCGGGTTGAGCAGGTTGAAGGGCAACTGGCCCAGCTTACGGAGCAATCTGCCCAAGTCACAACTCGGGTTGAGCAGGTTGAAGGCCGACTGGCCCGGCTTACGGAGCGGATGGACCGTCGTTTCAACCAGATTGCTAACGACCTTAATCGGCTCAAGGAGCGCGCTGCCATGGATGCTGCCCGTGAGCAGTCCCACGTGATTGCAGCGATGCTTGGGCTGCGCCGGCATCTGTATTTGCATGGCAACCAGATTATGGACTTGTCCCGACTCCAGGACACGACGGACATCAGTGCGGGCGACCTGGCGAGTTTCCAACGCGCCGACCTGCTAATGGAAGCCACCGACGCCGCCGGCGAAACGCATTACATTGCCGTAGAGGTGTCCTTCACCGCCGACGCTCGCGATACTCGGCGGGCCATCCGCAACGCCGGCTATATGTCGCGCTTCGCGGGCCGGCCCGCCCACGCCGTGGTAGCGGCATATCGCCGGGACCGGGAGATTCAATCGGCCATCGACTCCGGCCAGGTCCTCTGGTACCCACTTGATGAGGATGATGACCTTGATTAAGTTCGCCTAACTTTGGCGAGGAACCGGCAGACTGACGACGCCGGGGCGGCTCATACGCCGCCTCGGCGTTGCTACTGGCGTTTCTCGACGATTGGCGGTTCGCCAAAATTGCTCTAATTTCGGCGAGACGGGGCCAAATTACATAAAATATTCCCTAACCTCTTGACAACCTTGATAGAGTGGTCAATCAGACTGTATAGGTGGTATGTTCTAATTGTGGCCTATAGAGATGCTGCGTTGCCGTTAGCGTTCGCGGATCTGTTCTGTGGCATTGGCGGATTTCATGTCGCCGCTGACCGCTTGGGTATGCGGTGCGTGTTCGCTTGCGACATCGACGCCGAGGCTAGGCGAGCCTACCGACACAATCTCGACATGGAGCCGGCGGGCGACATCACCGAGATCCGGCCCGACTCTGTTCCCGACCACGACATCCTGCTGGCGGGGTTCCCCTGCCAACCGTTCAGCATCATTGGCGATATGCGCGGCTTTGACGATGACCGGGGCAGCCTTGTTTTCAACGTAACGGAAATTATCGACGCCAAACGGCCGGCGGCGTTCGTGCTGGAGAATGTACGCCAACTGTCCACCCATAACCGAGGGCGGACGATGCAATCCATAATCGCCGCGCTGAACGAAATAGGCTATCGCGCCGATTGGAAGGTTCTTAACGCTCTGGATTTTGGACTGCCGCAAAAGCGGGAACGGACGATAATAGTAGGGTTTCTAGACCATTCCAAAGTAGGCATATAATGTTCCCAAAATCGGTTGAGGTGCTTCCAATGGATAATCTTGCAGGCGACGCTCAATCATCAGTATGGGTTTGTTTCTACTGTGCTAGGCTGCTGGAACCGATATACGACTACTCGTGCGTCGATTGCGGAAGGCTGACCTGCGACAATGACTGCGAGGTTTGCGATGAAGACAATTGCGGACTCATCACCTGCATTCGTTGCATGGAATCTCATATGAGGAACGAGCATCCTTTGTCTCCGGCAGATCTGGCATCGGATAGTGCCGTTTGCGGCTAGATACCGGCACGTTGCGCTTGAGATATAACAAGGTACCTCCAAATGACTGACGATGCCGCCCGGGTGCTGGCACAGGAAGGACTGCGGCATATCGAGAGCGCCATCGCGATGCTCCTCGAATCTCATCCAGCCGGACTGCGCAACTCTCAGATCGCGGATTTGCTGGGGCTGCGCTCGTCAATCCGTGACGGCCAGCGGAATTACCTGACTTATTCGGTGCTTGGAGGCATGATGGCCCATGGAGAGGTGGTACAGAACAGAGAAACCAAGATATTCACCAAGATAACCAAGCCGGGATAACGGGACTCTGCAACGGTTTTATTCCTGGAATGCTCAATTTGGTGCCCCGTCCAATAGCGCAAGGTTATCCGGCTCATAGGCGGGAGGCGCCAAAGTGAGATTCGCCGCTTTCACCACTGTGGCGGCGTCGGCCGGCGCGGCGACCACCTCGGCGGAACACCTGGACAACCTCCGCCAGCAGACCATCCTGGCGGAAGAGCTGGGTTTTGAGGCGATGTGGCTGGGCGAGCATCACTTCGGCCCTTACGGGGTGGGCGACCTGCCCAATCCGATCCTGCTGGGCGCCGACCTGGCGGCGCGAACCAGCCGAATCCGCATCGGTCAGATGGCCAACATCGCCCCCTGGTGGCATCCCATACGCTTGGCCGAAGACCTGGCCATCCTGGACAACATGACCCGAGGCCGGGTCGAAGTCGGGTTCGGACGGGGCATTTGGCCCTACGAAGGCCCCCAGTTCCATCCCAACGCCGATCCGCGCCAGGACGCGGATAACCGGGAGTTGTTTCGGGAGACCGTGGCAATCGTCCGCAAGATCTGGGCCGACGAATACTTTTCCCATCAGGGCGCGAACTACACCTTCCCCGCCGACAACACGATCTTCTCCCACCCGTCGTATCCGCCGAACCCGGCATGGCAGGACGGCGCGGGCGTGACCCGGCTACGGGTTACGCCGCGCCCGTATCAAAAGCCCCATCCGCCGCTGTGGATGACGGTGTCCACCGACCGGTCGGTGACCACCGCGGCCGAGATGGGACTGAAAGCCTGCTACTGGCAGCCGCCGCCGCTGCGGATCAAGCAGCGCATGGAACTCTACGCCGAAACGCGATCAAAACTGGAGGGCCGGCCCTTCATCCTGGGCGAAGACCAGGCGGTCATGCGCTCCACCTACGTCGCGTCTTCAATGGAGGAAGCCCGCCGGGATGCCGAAGCCGGCATAATGTCGGCCTTTATATTCAACGACCCCTTCCGCGGCCGACAGGTGTTCACCAACCCCGATGAGGAGCTGGCCCCCAACGTCAATCTGGACTGGAATTTCCTGCAATCGCGCACCCTGCTGGTCGGCTCACCGGACAACGTGGCCGAGCAGGTGCAGGAGTTGCAGGAAGTTTGCAACCTGGACTACCTGCTGGTAGAGTTCGCCCACGCCGGCATTCCCCGACGCAAGACGCTGCAAAACCTGGAGAACTTCGCCACCAGGGTAATGCCCAGGTTTCACTCAAGCCGGTAGGATATGAAACGCGACGATGACTGCCACCGCAACACGCCCCCCATCTCCCGCCGTCTCTTCACCGTGGCCGAGTACCTGGCCATGGGCGAAGCCGGCATCTTGCATGAAGATGAACACGTTGAACTGCTGGCCGGGGAGATAATTCAGCTGGCGGCAATCGGGAACCGGCACCTTTTCTGCACCGACTCGTTGACTACTTTGCTGGTTCCGGCCCTGCTGGGGCGGGCCATCGTGCGCGCGCGGGGTTCCATACAGCTGGATGACTATGGAATGCCGCAACCCGACATCGTATTGCTGCGGCCCCGACCTGACTACTACGCTGAGACGGCGATGCCGGAGGACGTGCGGCTGCTGATTGAAGTGGCCGACAGTTCGCTCGAGTACGACTATGGCCCGAAGTCAGCGTTCTATGCTGCGGCCGGCATCCCCGAAATGTGGATTGCAAACTTGAGAACCGGCGAAGTGGAGGCGCGCACTGACCCGGCAGGGACGGAATACACCGCCATTCGCGCCATTCCCGCCGACGGCAGCATCAGCCCGCGCGCCTTCCCCGATGTGACGCTGCCGCTGAGTCAATTCATGCCGCCGGCCAACGCCTAGCCTTGCGCCCCGCCCCCGCCGGGCATACAATCCGCTCCAACGGCAGAGCATGGAATCTACTCCAGATTGTAACGTAGCGGGTTTGGGGGCAGCATGGCGGTGAGTAATCCGGCGCGGCCGGGGATGTTCTACGGGTGGTTCGTAGTTGCCACCTGTATGTTTATCGCCTTTCTGACCATGGGGTCGCGGAACGCCTTCGGGGCCTTCGTCGTGCCGATGGAGGCCGAATTCGAGTGGAACCGGACGGTGGTGTCCTGGGCCGCTGCGTTGGGCGCGCTGCTCAACGGCCTTACCCAGCCCTTTATGGGTTACTTCTTTGACCGTGTTGGCGTGCGCATCGTCGTGATAACCGGCATCGTCATCGTGGGCGCATCTACGCTGTTGATGGCGCTGACCAGCAACATCTGGTATCTCATCGCCGTGTTCGGCGTGGTGGCCGCGGTGGGGCAGAGCGGCACGTCGCTGACCAACACCGGCGCGATGCTGAGCAAGTGGTTCCGCCGCCAAAGAGGGCTGGTCATCGGGCTGAACGCCTCGGGAATGTCCCTGGGCGGCCTGATCCTGGTGCCCTTCGCCGCCTTCCTGATTTCCCTGATTGACTGGCGGCTGTCGTGGATTCTCCTGGGCCTGATGATCCTGTGCCTGGGCATCCCGCTGGCGTTCATCTTTCTGCACGACGACCCGGCCCGCAAGGGCTTGACTCCGGACGGCGATCCGGCGCCGGCGGCCGGCCCGGACGGCTCCCCCGGCGCGGCGACGCCGCCACCGCAGCCGCTGTTCGCCAGTAACTGGCGGCAGGCGTTCCGTACCTTACCCATCTGGCAGATGAGCTTCTCCTACTTCATCTGCGGCTCCACCACCTTTATGCTGTCGGTGCACTTCGTCCCCATGGCGATTGAGGAGGGCATTAACCCGCAGACGGCGGCGCTGATCTTCGGATTGATGTCCGGCCTGAACGCCATCGGAGCCACCGGCGCGGGCTGGATTTCCGACCGCGTCGGGGGACGCAAGAACTGGCTGACTTTAGTTTATTTCTGCCGGGGCACGGGCTACGTGATACTGGTGGCGTCCCTGGTGATGCCGGGGATACCCGTGCTGGCCGGGCTGCTGATCTTCTCCTTCGTCGCCGGCCTGTCGTGGATCGCCACCGCGCCGCTGACGACGTCGCTCACGGCGGAGGTGTACGGGCTGAAGTCGCTGGCGACCATCTCCGGCGTGGCGTTCCTGTTCCACCAGCTGGGCGGTTTCACCAGCGTGCTCATGGCCGGCTACTTGCGGGACATCACCGGCGACTACGTGATAGCCTTCACCATCGCCGCCGTCATGCTCTTCCCGGCGGCCATCAGCGCCTTCACCATCCGCGAGCGCAAGTACTCGGTGCGCTACCAGACCGCGCCGGCGGTAGGAGCCGCTGCGGACTAGCCGGCGCTAGCGCCGCTGCCAGTTTGACGATGACCACCACCGCTGGCCGACGTGTTCCAGCGCCGCCAGCGGCCAGCGCGGCCTGATGAATGAAGGCAGGAGATTGCCATGACAACCACAAAACCACGGGCCGGCATACGGCTGTCCGTCGCCGAGTTCCTCGATTTGCCCGATACGGACGACAAATGCAAGATGGAGCTGGACGCCGGAGAATTGTACCTGATGCCCAGACCCCGCCTCGTCCACAATTTCCGGTCCCTCCGGCTGGCGTGGCATATCCTGAACTACCTTCAGAGTTTTCCGGAGCCGCCGGCCGATCTCTTCCAGGATGTCATTGTTGACCTGTTTTCGGATGGTCGGTATCTGTTTGCCCCTGACCTGACCATTGTGCTCCGGGAACGGGAGGCTATTCTGGGCAACCTCATGGTCGCGGGGGCACCCGACATCGCGGTGGAAGTGCTGTCCGAGGACCGCAACCGCGACCTGGTGCACAAGAGGCAGGTTTACGCCCAGGCCGGCGTCCTGGAATACTGGCCCATAGACCCCCGCAGCAACACGGTGACCCAGCTGGAACTGCGCGACGGCGCATACGTGGAGCGGGCCGGGCTGGGTGTTGACGACCTGCTAACCACGCCGCTGCTGCCCGGCCTTTCCATACCCCTCGGAGCTATATTCCGGCACCGCCGCCGACCGCCCCGGGACGAGTAGGCCGACACCGGCAACGGCCGGGTCAGCGATGCAGCCAACGGGAAAATCCCCGCCAGCGCCAGGCCCGAGACTTTACATCAGCGACGTTGGACGGGTTGCAGACCCCAGCGTTACCGAGGGCCTGGCGGCGTATTCGGCCCCGCCGTCGGTACCGTCAGCACCGGCGTGCGCTCCCGCAGATACCGCTCCGTAACGAAGGGCGAACCGAAGCCGTATTCCGCGGCGCACCGGCGCACCAAGGCCAGGGTTTCGGCCCGCAGCGTCTGCGGAGCCGGTTCCGCGCCGCCGTCGATGATGCTGCGGATGAGGCGGCCGGCCAGGTCCTGCTTGGTGTCCGGGTGGCCGCAGATGCCCTCGTAGGCCACGCCGCCGCAGGCCGGGCAGTACCACCATTCCAGCGTCAGCACTGACCGGATGCCCAGGTCGGGCAGCGCATCGAAAATCTCATGGGCGGCGTAGCGGCCATAGTAGTCGCCGACGCCGGCGTGGTCGCGGCCAAACATATGGTGGGTGCAGCCCAGGTTCTTGCGGACCAGCGCGTGGAACACCGCCTCCCGGGGGCCGGCGTAGCGCATATCCCACAGCAGCGCGGTGGTGCGGTGAATGTCGTCGCGGAAGAAGCCATGGGTACGCAGGTTGTCGTGGGCCAGCACGATGGCCTCGTCGATGTAGTCCCCCTCCTTCTTCTCGCCGATGACGGCGCTGACCAGTACGCCGTCGGCCCGGGCCGCCAGGAACGCGCCCTTCATCAGGTACTCGTGGCCGGAGTGGGGGACGTTGCGGGTCTGGTGGGCCACGGCGCGCTGCCAGCCGATTGCAGCTAGCTCCGAGCGCAGTTGCCGGGGCGTGCGCCAGTAGCGGTCGAAAGGCGGGTTGATAACCGGCTCGCCGACCAGGGTTACGTCGCCGGCCACGAAGCGGTCGGCGTAGCCCAGGGTGCGCTGCACGCCGGGATGCGCCGGGTCGGTGGTAGCGTACACCCGGCGGGCCAGTTCAGTGCGGTCGGCGGCGAAAATCTCGGACACGCGCAACGTCGCCAGCGGGTTGCCCTGGTGGGTGAGCAGTACGGTATCGCCGACCCGGATCCCTTGACCCATCGGGCCGGCGTTGCGCAGTTCCGCCGCGGCAACGTCGAGCACGATGGGGATGGGCCAGACGTACCCGCTGGTCAGCCGCATCGTTTCCGCCACCGCCGCCACGTCGGCGCTGCCCATGAAACCCGTCAGCGGCGAGAAGAACCCGTAGGCAATGTTCACGCACTCGTGGGCAATTTGCTCCCGCACCGCGATGGTTGGCAATTGGGCCAGGGCAGCGTGGTCGGGACGGGGATTGACCCGTTCCACCAGTTCGCCGCCGTGGGGAGAGAGGCTGTTGTCAACGTTTGCAGTCATAACGCCGGCATTGTATCACCGGCGTCGGCAATCCGCCGGGCGTTGCTCACCGTAATAGGCCGCAAGCGATCGCAAATTTGCTTGAAGGAACGAGGGAGCAACTTTATGAATTCATTGCCAAGGATCCGAACCCTGGCGCTGGCGGCCATCCCGTCGCTGGTTGCCGTAGCAGTCCTGGCGTGCGGCGGGTCGGCAGAGTACGCTGCGGCTCCCGCCGGGCCGTCCGGCGCGGCGCCGGCATCCGGGTCGTCAGCATCCGGGTCGTCAGCATCGACCGAAGCGGCAAGACCCGCCAGCTCCGCCCAGCGCATCGCGGCAACCCAGGCAACATCCCGCAATACCAGCCCGGCGGCCAGCAGGTCGGCAGCCACATCCCAGCAGGCGCCGGCAGCGGCCCCGACTGCGGCGCCGGCCGCGGCAATGTCGCCTTCGGCTTCGCCCGTACCAGCCGGAGCGGCCGGCGCGCCCGGCTCGCCGGGGGCAATGGGCATGCCTGGGTCGGCCGGCGCCGCGCCTTCGCCTCCCCCGGCCGGGCCGGGCATTTCCCCGGAATCGGGAGGCGACGCCAATCCCAACGACGGCGCCTACCCGCTGACCTACTACGAACACCACGGCGTCAACCCGTTCATCGACGCCGACGAGGATCCACTGTCCACCTTCGCGCTGGACGGCGACACCGCGTCGTATGAAATCCTGAAACAGTACCTGCGCGACGGGTATCTGGTGGAACCGGACGCCGTGCGTGTCGAGGAGTACGTCAACAGCCTGCCCCAGGGCTATCCGGCCGCCGACACCGCCTTGGGCCTGCACCTGGACGCCGGCCCGGCTCCCTTCGGGTCGGCGCCTTCCGGCCCGGGTGATTCCGGAAATCAGGGCTATAAGCTGCTGCGCGTCGGCGTGAGCAACCCGGCGCCTACCGACGACCGGGACCCGGTATCCCTGGTGTTCGTGGTGGACGTGTCCGGCTCCATGGAGGCCGACAACCGCCTGGGCCTGGCGCAAGAGGTGATCTACGGCATCGCCGAGCAGATGATCCCCGGCGACCGGGCCGCCATCGTGACCTACGCCGACCAGGTGCGCGTGGCTCGCGATTTCACCAACGGCGATAACGCCAGGGACATCGTCGGCGCGGCCCGGCAACTGCGTCCGGGCGGCAGCACCTACGCCGAGGCCGGCCTTACCTTGGGCTACGATCTGGCGGCCGAGGAGATGCGGCGGGAACGGAAAGTGCGCCTGGTGCTCCTGTCCGACGGCGTGGCCAACGTCGGCGAAACGGGGCCGGACTCCATCCTCAAAGTCGTGGACGAATACGCCCAGCGCAACGCCACCTTGACCACCCTCGGCGTCGGCATAACCGGCAACTACAATGACGTCTTGATGGAAGCGCTGGCCAACCGGGGCAACGGCACTTATCATTACTTGGCCAATCGCGCTGCGGCGGCCCGCTTCCTCGAGGAAAGCGCGGCCGGCGTCTTCACCGAGACGGCCCGGGACGCGCGCATCCAGGTCGAGTTCAACCCGGATGTGGTTCGCAAGTATCGACTCATCGGTTACGAAAACCGCGCCGTGGCCGACGAGGATTTCCGGGACGATACGCTGGACTTTGGCGAAGTGGGTTTCGCCCGCGACGTGTCCGCGCTGTACGAGCTGCGCCTGTCCCCCGATTTTCTGTCCAATAGCGCTTCCGCCGACGCAGTAATGTCCACCGCTTACCTACGCTGGCGCGACCCGCAAAGCGGGCGAGTCATCGAGCTGTCGCAGGAGATCACCGCCGGCGAAACGGTTGCCGAACTGTCCGCCACCGACCCGTACTTCCGACAGTCTGCCGCCGCCGCCGAGTTTGCCGAGCTGCTGCGCGGATCCTTCTGGGCCCAGTGCGGCGACCTCGACGCCGTGCTGACACTGCTGGACGGTGTGGAAGGAAAGCTGGGCGAGAACCGCAGCTACCGCGAGCTGCGGGAGCTGGTCGTTGACGCTGATCGGTACTTCGAGCCTACCTGCAAGCAGTAGCCTTCGCCGCATTTGGGGGTGGGCCTTGACCCTCCCCCGCAACCCGCGCTGTCGCGTCGGCGCGGGTTGGCACGGCGAAACTAACCGACGGCAATAGTGTTCAGGACAGGCTGTAGCGCGTTGACGCTGGTTACATAGCTGCGTGGGCTTTGCAGCCGGACCAATGCTTTCAGTTGGGCCAGCCTGTCCTCGTTGTAATACGGCCCATCCACCAAAATGAATAGCGCAACGTCATTGTTGATGCGTTGCAGGAAATTGCGCAGCAGGGCTTGAATTTCGTTGAATTGGTTATCCTGATTTCCGCCGCCTTCCCGCGTATATTTTTGAGCGGCGTAGCATGTAACAGCGCCTGTACGCCATTGAAAATCGATGGACTTGGAAGGACGGCGGGCACCCGCCAATTGGGCTCCTGTTACTACTTGACCGTCCCCGTTGATATAGCAGGCGTTAGGACCGCTGGACGGCAGTTTGCGAAACCCGATGACATGTTCCATTTCTGCAACATAATCGGCGGCAGCACGCTCATGAATATTCTGGCGACGTGCTTCTCGCGCCAAAACCGCCGCCAAGGGGCCGTTTGGATTGGCGTCCAAATCCCGCCAAAAGTCGGCTTCGGGAATGTCAAATTGGCCGGCGAAATGCAGCACCCGGGTTAGTAGTCGCTCCGAGCGTTGGGCGATTTCATTTGCCATTTCGGCCCGGTTAGCCAGATTTTGCTGATGCTCAATAGCTTCAAAGTCCAACGGTGGCGGCAGTTGCGGTTCTACCATGTTCGCCCTCCCGTGTCCTGGCGATTTCTGGACATTGGTGATTTCTTGCCACTCGACCCGTCGGCTGCGCAGTCGTTCCGCAATAACCCGCTGCGCTTCCGGCGAGTTATCCATTCCGATGAACCGCCGTCCCAGCCGCTCGGCCGTAAGCAGCGTGCCGCCACTGCCGGCGTAGCAGTCCAGAACGGTGTCGCCGGGGTTGGATGAGGTGCGGATGATGCGTTCCAGCATCCGGGCGTTTTTCTGGGTAGGATAGGCTGGCCGTTGGGGGTCTTTGTACAGCCAAACGTCCTGGGGCAGCTTGCCGGCGGCCTCGCTGGCGTAGCGGATTTTGCGCGGGTTGCCGGCGCTGCTCCACTCAATCAGTCCGGCAGCGTCCAGTTCGTCCAGCCGGGCCGGCGGATAGCGCCAGTGGCGGCCCGGCGGCGGGTCCATTCCGCGCCACGGCTGACCGGTGGGGCCGTTGGCGGTGACGCCGGGAGCGTGCAGCGGCGTGGTGGCATAGCGTCGCCCCAGCGCGTCGGTGTGCGGATAGAGCCGGACGAGATCATCGGCAGACAGCGGTTCCGGCTGGGGATGCCAGGTGATCCGGTGGGGAGACATTGAGTAGAAGAGGATGGTGTCCTTGACGTTGCCGTAGGAATAGCGGGCGAAGTTTTTGGGGTTGCACTTGATGCGGGTTATGCTGTTGCGGAAGTTCTGGACGCCGAACACGGCGTCCAGCAGCAGGCGGACGTGGTGTTCCATTTTTACGTCGATATGGACGTACACCGACCCGGCGGGGGCCATTACGGCGCGAATGGCGTACAGGCGCTGCCGCAGGGCGTCCCGATAAGCGTCGCCGCGCATGGTATCGGAGTAGGCCGGCCGGCCCGCGGCGCTGATGCTGTTGGCGCGCCCGTCGTCAATCAGGAATTCGTTGTTGGTGGCAAAGGGAGGATCAATATAGACCAAGTCCGCCACTACGCCGGTTGCGGCTAACTGACGCAGGCCATCCAGGTTGTCGCCGGTGTAGAAGAGGTGCTCCAGGGACGTCTTGCGGCGCGGCTTGGCTGCTGCCTCGCGCGGCCATTCCGCGTCAGCCGGTACGGTAAGAGGCGCAGTGATCGGCGACGGTGTTGGCAAGGCCGGCGTCATTGCGTGAACTCTTGGAGAAAATTGCGAAACTCCCAAAGCCCCCTCTCCCTTTCCAGGGCCTGTTTAGAACAGGGTATCACGCCGTCGTTCCGGCGCAAGCCGGAACCCGGAAAATCACTGCCCGCGGAAAACCGGCTTTATTTGGTACTCGCTGGATTCCCGCTTTCGCGGGAATGACGGGTTGGGCGCGGGAATGACGGGTTGGGCGCGGGAATGACGGAGCTTGGAAACCGGCCCTAATAATCCCGATACTCGGCGGCGCGCTTTTCGCGGAAGGCCGCAACGCCCTCCATGTGGTCATGGGAGGTGAGGGTGATGGTCTCTCCGGCGGCGGCCATCTGCATCGCCGTTTCCAGGTCGAACTCCAGGCCCTTGTACAGCATCATCTTGGACAGACGGATGGCGATGGGCGGGCCGGCGGCGATGCGCTCGGCCATCGCCAGCGTGGTACCCTCCAGGTCCGCTTCGTCCACCAACCGGTTGAGAAAGCCCAAACGGTACGCTTCATCGGCTTCCAGGAACTCGCCGGTAAAGAGCATCTCGGCGGCCCGGCCCAGGCTGCCCAGGGTGCGGGGGTAAAGCCAGGTGCCGCCAAAGCCGGGGAACAGCCCGATGCGCACGTAGGCGGACATGAAGCGCGACCGGGGCGTGCCGATGCGGATGTCGCAGGCGCAGGCCAGATCCAGACCGGCCCCGGTGGCGACGCCGTTGACCATGGCGATGACCGGCTTTTCGCAGCGTTGCACCCCAAGGATCATGTCCTGGGCCAGCCGAAAGCTGCGCCGTACCTGGTCGGCGTTGCCGGAAGTCCACCCGCTGCTCTTATCGTTGGCGGAGCCGCCCAGCTGGTTCAGGTCGCCGCCGGCGCAAAAGGCGCGGCCGGCGCCGGTGACAATCAGCACGCGCACGTCGGGATCGGCGTCAGCCTGAGCCACGGCGTCGGCGATTTCCACCTGCATCTGATCGTTGATGGCGTTGAGACGATCCGGGCGGTTCAGGGTGAGCCGCGCGATACTGGTATCAGGGTTGGATTCGTAAAGAACGAGGTCGTAATCGAGCATAAAAGCGTCCCCTTGGTGGCTGCGGGTGGTGAGTATAGCACGGCGAGCCGGGAACCAGGCGGCATAAGTAGGCTATAATGCAGACAGCCTTCCCGAAGTGTTGACGATGAATTATCCTCGTGAAACCGTTGCTGCCGCCGTCGCCCGGGGGCTGGCAGCCGCTAACGACGCGCCCCGCGCCGGTGACGCTGGCAAGTCAAGCGTAGCTTACGCCGGCTTGAGCGCCCATTTTCGTGAGGGAGCCTGGAAGCATCTTCGGGAGGACGGCGATTTGCCGCAAGCTTCTAACAAGGCGTGGGGCTTGGTGGCCGAGACCGTAAAAGCGATTGGAACCGAGCATGGGGGCATCATCCACACGCACCGGGCCATCTTGCTAGTCGTGCGCGAGTTGGCAACCGTCGTACGCGAGGACGGCGATGCTGAAACGGCGATGTGGATTAATAACGCATTCCGCACTGCGCGCGGTCTCCACGCCAATTTCTACGAGAATGAGGAGCTTGCGGACCAAGTTGCCGACGGTTTGCAGTTGTGTGCGCAATTGTCGGAGCGACTCTACCAGCTGTTCTGGCCGGAGCGGCCGGCCCTTTGAGCGTCAGAATGTGTCGCGCTGGAGGAATATAGCCATCACTATTGTTGGGAGGGAGGTGTTCAATTGGAAGATTCAGGCAACGGGGTACTAATCGCCATTGACTGGGAGAACATTCGTCGGGGCGCGCAGTTGTATCAGAAGAATGTTACTCCGCAGGCGTTATATGAAGCAATGTCTAATGTTGGGCAGGTATTCGGGGATGTATTGGGAGGCAAGGCTTTCGGCGACTGGAGCCTGCGCCCCGATGATGGCACCGCCTTCACCCAGGCCGGCCTTACCTTATACCACGCTCCTCGGACCATGGCCGGCAAGGACCGCAGCGACCCATCGATCCTGCTGGAAGTGTACGACTGGCTGCGCGACCGGGGCGACTGCCACGTGGTTATCCTCGGTTCGGGGGATTCCGATTACCAGGTGCTGGTTGACCGGGCCCGCGCCCTGAACCGGCGGGTTATCCTCTGCGCCTTCAGCCAGTCGGTGGCGCGGGATATGCTGGCCGTGGCTCCGCTGTTCCCGCTGGAGGCGGAGCTGGGCATTCAACTGGCCGAGCACGGGGATGTGGACGTGCCGATGCCGACGCCTGAGGAGCGGGAAGAGGCTCTACAGGATGTGCGGCACATCTTCATTCGCGAGATGAGCAAACTGGAAGCCCGCATGAACTTTGTGGGCTACAGTATGCTATGCAACCAGTGGATGCTGGACTGGGGGATTGCCTGGAACGAGTACGAGTGCCGGCGGCTGGTGGAAGACTGGCTGTATGACGGCATCGTCGAGCGCCACGACGTGCCCAACCCCAACAATCCCCAGTACCCCACCTCGGCGATGCGCCTGGTCCGCTCCAACGAAATCGTGCGCGACGCGCTGGGCTTGAACCGCCCGGCCATTGCCAACCCGGTGGTTCCTTCCCCTCAGGCCGAGCCCTACCAGGCCGAACCCTACTACGACGCGGAGCGATGAAATGCCCTCCTTCAGCTACATTGACCACCTGGAATGCACCGTTTGCGGCGCCGAGTACCCCTATGACGGGCTGGCCACGGTCAGCGATTGCTGCGGCAAGGTACTGTTCGTCCGCTACGACCTGCCTCGTTTGCGCCGGGAAGTGCCGCGGTCGGACTTTGACCGCCGTCCGGCCAATATGTGGCGTTACAACGAACTGCTGCCGGTGACCGCTGGCGACTGGGTCATCACCCTGGGCGAAGGGGGTACGCCGCTGCTGGACGCCGCCACGCTGGCGCGGCGAGTGGGGATCCGCCGCCTGCTGATCAAAGAAGAAGGGTTGAACCCCACCGGAACCTTCAAGGCCCGGGGCATCGCCGCCGCCGTGTCCAAGGCGGTGGAAGTCGGCGCGCGCGGGTTCACCATGCCGTCGGCGGGCAACGCGGCCGGCGCCGCCGCAGCCTATTGCGCCCGCGCCGGCACGCCGGTCAAGGTCTTCATGCCCCAGGACGCTCCGGACGCCAACAAGAAGGAGTCCATCGTTGCCGGCTCCGAGCTGAACCTGGTGGACGGACTCATCAGCGACGCCGGGCGCATCGCCGTGGGCGTCGCCGCGGAGCAGGGCCTGTTCGACCTGTCCACGCTTAAAGAACCCTGCCGCGCCGAGGGCAAAAAGACCATGGGCCTGGAAATCGCCCACCAGCTGGGCTGGCGGATGCCCGACGCCATCGTGTACCCCACCGGCGGCGGAACCGGCATCATCGGGATGTACAAGGGGTTCCAGGAACTGCTGGAGCTGGGCTGGATCGAGGGCAAGCCGCCCCGTTTCTACGCGGTGCAGGCCGACGGCTGCCAGCCCATCGTCAAGGCATTCCACGAAGGCGCGGACTCCGCCGCGCCCTGGCCTGATGCTGCCACCAGGGCCGACGGGCTGCGCGTCCCCGGCCCCTTCGCCGACTACCTGATCCTGCAAGCCATCAGGGAGACGGGCGGCGGCGCATTGGCCGTCAGCGATGAAGCGATGATCGCAGCCATGTACACCCTGGCCGAAACCGAAGGCATCATCGCCTGCCCCGAGGGGGCGGCCACCCTGGTAGGACTGGAGCGCCTGCTGGCCGACGGCAGCATCGGCCCGGACGAGGAGGTAGTTCTGCTCAACACCGGCTCCGGCTACAAGTACCTGGACCTGCTGCGGGGGCCGGAGGAGGCCTAGCCCATGGCAGAGGAGGCCTAGCCCATGGCAACCGCAAAGCCGAAAGGCGCGTTGACCTGCGCCGACTACGCTGCCACTCCGGAGGGCGAGCGGTGGGAACTGATTGACGGAGCGCTCTATCACATGGCCGCCGCCCCCAATACCAAGCATCACGACGTATCAGACAACGCGGGCGATTTGGTTAAGGCCGTCATACAGCCGCAGCGTTTAGGGCGCATTTACCGCGCTCCTTTCGCGCTGATCTTGTCGGAGACCAACACGGTGGAGCCGGACCTGCTGTACGTCAGCGCAGCCCGGCGGCACATCATCACCGGCCGGGGCTGCGAGGGCATACCCGACCTCGTAGTGGAAATCCTGTCTCCGTCCAATTTTGCTCATGACCGCGCGGTTAAACGGGAACTGTACGCTCGCCACGGCATCCCGGAGTACTGGATTCTGGATCCCATACCGGAAACCGTGCTGGCGCTAACCGACCCGGCCGTCAATGGTGGTGTCGGGGAGTATGCCACTGAAACCCTATACCAATCCGGCGACACCTTGACCACCGACCGCATCCCGGGCCTCGCCATCGCCGTGGCCGACATTTTCGCCGAGCCGTGGTGAACGCAAGGCCGGCGCATATATGGGAACGTTCGCAGTTGTGATTGGCGTAGGGCATACCGGTGGCGGCGACCTGGCTCAAATATCGGCGTTGGTCGATACGGGAGCAGTCCACTCGATGTTGCCGGAGTCTTTGCTATCTCGGCTCAACCTGGCGCCGCTGGAGCAAATTGAGTATCTCCTGGCCGACGGACGCGCTGTGGAATATGGCTATGGGATGGCGCGGTTCGGCATTGCTGGTCGCGAGTGGCCTTGTCCAGTCATCTTTGGGCCGGACGGCGCGTATCTGCTGGGCGCGACTACGCTGGAAATTTTCAACCTGATAGCAGACCCGGTGGGACAGCGGCTATTGCCGGCGGAGTATCGGGCCAGGCCGGTTTAGCCGACCGGCGGCTGTTGATTGCGGGTCTGTCGTCTCCGCAATAGGAGACGAACCGGCGTACTCCTGCCTTGCGGCTACGACGGGGAAAATGCCCGTTTGAATCCCCGCACTATCCGCCGTAGCGGCCGTCGCCGCTGGCGCAGGTTGTGGGCAATCAGCGGCGCCAGCGTGGGATTGGCCGCCACCAGCGGCGCGACCCATTTTCGCAATTCGTCCAGCGTCGGCGGCTGTTCATCCCAGGTGGGGACCAGCGAATCCATCGGATGCCATTGTTTCCGGCCGGAAAGGCGGGTCATCACGGTGCCGCCGGCTTCCTGCACCACCAGCGCGCCGCCCAGCATGTCCCACATGCGTGGCGCGCCGATGATGGCAAACTGCATCACCCCCATGGCCGTCAGCGCCAGCTCGTAAGCGATGCTGCCCGTTACGCGCGGCTGCCCCAATGGCTGTCCCTTGAGTCCTTTGCCCACGCGGGTTGACGCGCCGAAGGAGCCGGGGATGCCGATCAGCCGGTCGCCACGCGGCTTTTCCGTCGGGTACACCGATACCGGCTCCCGATCTTGATCAGAGCCGGCCGCAAAAGCGCCGCCGCCGGCTCGCCCGTGCACTACCACGCCGCTGCCGGCAGCGCTGGGCCAGGGGATGTACACTGCCCCGACCAGCGGGCGCCCGCGATACAGCACGCCGATGGACGACGCATAGACCGGCAGGCCGTTCATAAAGTTGGTGGTGCCGTCCAGCGGATCCAGCACCCAGAGGAAATCGGGAGCCGTCCGGTCTCCAGCGGCGCTGGCCCGATTTTTTGCTAAATCATCCTCCTCGCCCAGAATGCCGTGGGCGGGAAATCGCCGGGAGATCCGTTCCTCCAGGTAGGCTTGCGTCTCCTTGTCGGCGGTGGTGACCGGGTCCTGCCGCGCCTTGTCCTTGTACTCTACGCTGATGACCTTGCCAAAATGCCCGGACAGCAGCGCGCCGGCGCCCCGGGCAAACTCCACGGCGGCGGCTTCAATTGCGCAGGCGATGGTGTCGCTGGGCTGGAGCATGGTGACGCTGATTGTACCTTATGCGGCAAGGATTGCCACGCGGCGCGCCGGGACCGTGCCGGTACGCGCCGGCCGCCGCCAGTAAATACGCCCCTCGTCCTGCCAGCGTAGATCGTGCCGGTACACGCGCCGGCCGCCGTCTGAGTTGACAGGCCGGCGGCGGTATGGCTATATTGAATATGCCACAGTCGAGCTCCAATTTCCCCCCTAAAGGGTTTTCGGGCGCAGGTTACTATTTAAGGAGGGATGCGGCCCCATACCTCCTTGCGGAACTTGCGCCCGGGGCTCGGTGACTGTGGCAAGAAGCCAAATCCCGCAGAACCGCAAGGAGGTTCCATGCTTCGTGCCCTGCTCACCAAGGCGGCAATACGTAATCGCCGCTCCGTGTTCGGAATTAGCATACTGGCAGTCGCTGCGTTGGTCGCCAGCTTCTCCCTGTTTTCCGTTGCCACCGGCCCCGTTGCCGCCGGCGCGGACAGTACCTCGGGGCACGGCCTGACGACACTGCCCCGTCCATCCGCTGTGCAGGCCCAGACGCGGCCGCCGACCCAGCAGGTCGCGCCGGCCCCGCCGCAGAACGTGCGGGCAGCCAATGGCCCCAACCCCGGCGAGGCGAATGTCGCCTGGGACGCCGTGAGCGATGCCAGCTATTACCGCATCGGCTGGATTGCCATGGCGGATTACGAGGCCATCAAGGCGTCCGGCGGCGACTGGCTGGAAGGCTTCCGGTTTGTTGATATCGCCAACCGGGGACAGTCTGCCCACACCGTAACCCGCCTGCGCCCCGGCGTACGCTACGCCGTCATCGTCGCCAGCAACGATACGCGCTACGGCGCCCCGAAGTGGTCGCAGTGGGCTTACGTGACACTGAACGCCGACGATTCCCCCTGCCCGGCCGCCGAACCCACGCCAATAACACCCGCGCCGGCCGCAGAGCCCAAGCCGGCAACCGGACATAAAGGACGTTGCCAAGTAGGGATGACGCTGCGGCCGGGGGACAGTTGCGATGTTGGGCGTATATCCGGCATAAATATCGGCGGCACTACATTCACCGTCAGAGCCGACGGAGCCGGATGTGTTGGGACCGTATGCGCCGGCGGCCTGAGGCTGAACAACTTCCACGCTACGCGGGGCGCCAACAACGTCTGGACCATTCACAGTATGCCGTAACCGCGCGCTTCTGATTGCAGAAGTGTGGCAGTTTCGCTACTTGTCGGGCTGGCCGGGGCGGCTAGTGCACCATCCTGGCTAGCTGAGCCGGAGAGGATAACCGGGCCATGAAATCTTTAACTGCCGCCTTTACTATCCTTTTCCTGCTGACCGTGTTCGCGGGCGGATTGACTGTCGCTTGTGCTGCCAATCCGCAGGACGCGCCGGAGCCGACCGCAGCGCCAACGCCGAAGCCCACCGTGACGCCAACGCCGAAGCCCACCGTGACGCCAACGCCGGAACCCACCGTGACGCCAACGCCGGAACCCACCGTGACGCCAACGCCGGAACCCACCGTGACGCCAACGCCGGAACCCACCGTGACGCCAACGCCGGAACCCACCGTGACGCCAACGCCGGAACCCACCGTGACGCCAACGCCGGAACCCACCGTGACGCCAACGCCGGAACCCACCGTGACGCCAACGCCGGAACCCGGACCTAAAGGACGTTGCCAAGTAGGGATGACGCTGCGACCGGGGGACAGCTGCGATGTTGGGCTTATACCCGGCATGAATATCGGCGGCACTGCACTTACCATCAGAGCTAATGGAACGGGATGTGTTGGGAACATATGCGCCGGCGGCCTGAGACTGAACAACTTCCGCGCTACGCGGGGCGCCAACAACGTCTGGACCATTAACAGTATGCCGTAACCGAGCGCTTCTGATTGCAGAAGTGTTGCAGTTTCGCTACTTGTCGGGCTAGCCGGGGCGGCTAATGCACCATCCTGTCTAGCTCAACCAGAGAGGAAAATCTTGCCATGAAACCTTTAACTATCGCCTTTGCCGCCCTTTTTCTGCTGACCGTCGTTGCTGTGGGGGGATTAGCCGTCGCCCATGCCTCTGACTCGCCAGCCGCGCCGCAGAACGTGCGGGCGGCCAACGGCCCTAACCCCGGCGAGGTGAATGTCGCCTGGGACGCCGTGAGCGACGCCGGTTATTACCGCATCGGCTGGATTGCCCTGGAGGATTACGAGGCCATCACGGCGGTTGGTGGCGACTGGCTGGAAGGGTTCGTCTTCGTTGACATCGCCAACCGCAATCAGACTGCCCATACCGTGGCACGCTTGACTCCCGGCATCCGCTACGCCTTCATCGTTGCCACCACCGATGCGCTCAACGGAGACCCGAAGTGGTCGCAGTGGGCCTACGTGACGCTGAACGCCGACGATTCCCCCTGCCCAGCGGCTGAACCCGCGCCCACCGTAACGCCCACGCCCACCGTAACGCCGAAGCCCACTGCAACGCCCACGCCGACACGGACACCGACACCCACGCGTCAATCCCCGTCAGCAGCTGGACATAAAGGAAACTGCCGAGTAGGGATGACGCTGCGGCCGGGGGAGAGTTGCGGCTATCCAGGAGCAGAAGAAAGGTTCGTAGTCTACGAAGATGGAAGAGCTAAATTCGGCTCCTTGGGAATAGTCAACAGCGTAATTGGCTACTCAAATAGCCCGGTAAATTTCGCCGCGGAAAAAAACCAGGACGGTACATGGACAGTTACCCGGGTTAACGGCGTAGGGGCCCCACTGCCCAGTCTTTGCGGCCTCCGAATGAGTTTCCCCGGATTTTTCAGGTGCGAACTGTAGGCGCATTGTGCTCCACACTCCGCCAAATGGGAAATATGCACCAGCACATTGCGCGTGAACGACTCGCTGCCAAAAACGGCGCAGAGTAACTTCAGCCCGGAACCGAAATTGCAACACCTCCGGTTTCGGAAGCGACCAGAGCCGGAGGTGTTGCAATTTCGCAACTTGTCGAGCTAGCCGGGGCAGCTAATTCACCATCCTGGCTAGCTCAACCAGAGGGGAGAATCGAACCATGAAACTTTTAGCTTTCGCCTTTACCGCCGTTTTCTTGCTGACCGTCTTCGCGGGCGGGTTGACCGTTGCTCATGCCGCCAATCCGCCCGCCGCGCCGCAGAACGTGCGGGCGGCCAACGGCCCCAACCCCGGCGAGGCGAACGTCGCCTGGAACGCCGTGAGCGACGCCGGCTATTACCGCATCGGCTGGATTGCCATAGCGGATTACGAGGCGATCAAGGCGGCCGGCGGCGACTGGATGGAAGGATTCCGCTTTGTTGACATCGCCAACCGCAATCAAAGTGCCCATACCGTGGCACACTTGACCTCCGGCATCCGCTACGCCGTCATCGTCGCCAGCAACGATGCGCGCTACGGCACCCCGCAGTGGTCACAATGGGCCTACGTGACACTGAACGCCGACGGCTCCTCCTGCCCGGCCGCAGCGCCGCCGGTGGTAACGCCTGTGCCTGAATCCACAGCAGGCGCAGCATTGCCTGACCTCACTATAACTGCCAGCGCGTGGTACGAATCCTCGCATTCGGGACGCTGCTGGAGATCGGGTTCAGAAAGCATTACTATAACTCAATACGCGCGAATCACCGTCACCAACATCGGGGATGGCGCTGCGAGCGCGTTTGATATAGAAGTGGACGGCGCTCTGTTCAGACAGGCCGAGGGATTAGCGCCAGGTGAGACACGTCAGATCGAGACCAAGATTGAAGGGTACGCTGTATCAGCCCGCGTAGATCCTTCTAACGAGGTCGCAGAAGCCAACGAAACTAACAACACCGCATCGGCCGGTATGCCGATACCAACACCGCCTCCTACCTGTACGCCGACGCCGACGCCGACGCCGACACCTACGCTCACGCCGACGCCGACGCCCACGCCCACGCCCACGCCGACGCCGACGCCCACGCCCACGTCTAGCCGCGAAGCGATTACTGGGGAAATCACCACTTGTTCAGGGCAACGGCGCGGTTGGCCTTTAGAGGATATGGTTGATGTTCACATTGCTGGCAAGGTATTTGCACATCGATCGGTGTCAAGCTTGATGCTGACGGGAAGGGCTAACGGGGAATGGGTAGGCACGGATTTCATAGGCTCTATATCGGCAGGTCAGTCCCGTAACTTCAGCATCGATGGATTCATTACTACCGGTGCATCAAGACTTAATTGCCACGTCAGTATGGAAGGGCGGCTGGAGTGAAGGCAACTATATGCCGAAATTGTCTTTCTGACGGCATATGGCACGCCTCTTGCCAGCCAAAGCGTCCAACCGTTGCGGGAACTGCTATAATCGCCGGCAGCATTTCGGGAGGCTGGGCAATGGATTTGCAGCTGAATGGCAAAGTAGCAATCGTGGGCGGCGCGAGTAAGGGTCTGGGGCGGGCTTGCGCGGAGGCGTTGGCCGAGGAAGGCGCCCGCGTCGCCATGTGCGCCCGCACGCCCTCCGACCTGGAACGGGCCGCCGACGAGATCCGCGCCGCCACCGGCGCCGACATCTACACCTATGCCGGCGACTTGGACCGCGAGGAAACCATCGCCGAGCTGGTGGCTGGCGCCGCCGCGCATTTCGGCCGGATCGACATAATGGTCAACAACTCCGGCGGCCCTCCCCAGGCTTACGCCAAGGACTCCACCGAAGCGCTTTGGCAAGTGTCGGCGAACCGTTCCCTGTTCTTCTTCGCCCGGATGACCCGGGAAGCGTTGCCCCACCTGCGCGCCCAGGGCGGCGGGCGCATCATCAACATCCTGGCCAGCACCGTCTATACGCCCATTCCCAACCTGGCCCTGTCGGCGGCCACCCGCATGGGCGTAATCGGCTTCATGAAGAACCTGGCCGACGATCTGGGGTCGGAAAACATCCTCATCAACAACGTTTGCCCCGGCAGCATTATGTCGGAGCGCATGATGGAGAACGTGGAAGACCGGGCGCGTACCCAGGGCATCCCGGTGGAAGACGCGCTGGCCCAGCGCGCCGAGCAGACCGCCCTGAAGCGCATCGGCGAACCTCGGGAACTAGCCTACCTGGTGGCCTTCCTGGCGTCATCCCGCTCCAGCTACATAACCGGCACGACCATGCTGGTGGACGGCGGGCTGGTTCGCTCGGTGATGTAGGCGCGATCCGGTAACGCCCTGTGTCAGCGCCCCGCCCTGCATCGACGCCCCCGCCCGAGCCGGCCACGCCCGAGGCGTATGTGGAGCGCGGCAACCGCTATAGCCGCAACGGGGTGTACGAGCGGGCCATCGCCGACTACACGGCCGCCATCGCCATGGACGCCGCCTGCGCCGACGCCTGGTTCAACCGGGGCGTGTCCTGGTACGAGGTGGGCGACTATGCTCAGTCCATCGCCGATCTCACCGAGGCCATCCGCCTGGCCCCCAACGACGACAACAACTATTCCCGCCGTTCCCTGTCCTACCTCTTCAACGACCAGCCCGACGAGGCCCAGGCCGACATGGACACCAGCGAGGAGCTACGCCTGCGGGCGTGGGGGTAGCCGGTACGGTACGCTAGGGACGGTCCAGGGCGTGGCGTCAAATTATCGCGTCATCCGCGTCCTCGTCCGCATCAGCATAGTCCGCCGGTTCAGCCGCATTTTCCAAGTCCTCCGCCGGGGGATGCCGGGGCAGGTCGATACTCATTTCGGTGAACTCCCCCGGCTTGGATTCCACCAAAATTCTTCCGCCGTGGCGGCGGACGATGTCGTCGCAGATTGACAGGCCCAGGCCGGTGCCTTGGTCGGTGGGCTTGGTGGTGAAGAAGGGGTTGAACATCTTTTCGATGACTTCGGGCGGCATTCCGGTTCCGTTGTCCCGAATGCGTATCTCGATACGCTCTTCGCCGCGCCGGGTGGTCAGCAACAGGGTGGGCATATAATCGCTGCCCGGTTCCGGCTCCGCGAGTTGCCGGCGTTTTTCGTTGGTAGCGTAGCAGCCGTTGTTGACAATATTGAGGAAGACCCGGCCGATGTCTTGGGGGTTGACTATGATATCCGCCAGATCCGGGTCAAAGTCGTACTGAAGGTCCAGTTGGAAGTTGGAGTCGGTGGCCCGGGCGCTGTGGTAGGCGAGGCGGGCGTGTTCGTCCAGCAGGTTGTTGATGTTGGTGGGCTGATGCCCCACTGACTCCCGGCTCATCATCAGCATGTCGTTGACGATGCGGTTGGCCCGGTCGCCGTGATTCTGGATACGTTCCAGGTTTCCGCTCAGTTCGTTGAAAATCTCCTCCAGCAGTTCCCGCTGTTCTTCATCCAGGGCGCCGTCTGCGCTTTCTGCGATGGTCTCCTTCAGCTCTTCCAGCAACTCTTCGGAAACCTCGGAGAAATTCTTGACGAAGTTCAGCGGGTTCCTGATTTCGTGGGCTACACCGGCAGTGAGTTCGCCCAGGGCGGCCAGTTTTTCCCGCATAACAATCTGGTCCTGGGCGGTGTTGAGGTCAGACATGGCCTGCTCAAGGTCGTTGTTGGCGCGCTCGAGCTCGTCGTTCTTGCCCTGGAGGTCTTCCGCCAGCTGTTCAACCAGGTTGAGGCGTTGCACTTCGAGGGCGTGGCGACGGAAGACCTCCAGGGCGGCGGCCATGTCGGCCACCTCGTCCCGCCCGGTGATTTCGGCCCGGGCCTCCAGGTCGCCGCCGGCCATTCGGCGCATCCAGTAGGACAGCATGGCCAGGCGCCGCAGCAGGACCCGGCCGACGAAGAGCCAGGCGATGAGCGCCGCGCCGGCGACGCTGAGGGCCGTGATGGCCAGCAACAGGGTTCGCCCCGTGAAAATCGCCCGGTCGGAGGCGTCGGTGGCTGCGTCGGCTCGGGCCTGAGCGGTATGAACCAGCACGTCCACCTCCCCGACCAAGAGAGAAGCGATCCCATGGTTGTTGGCCAGAAGCTCCAGTTGCCTCCCGTCCAATTGCAGCTCGCGGGTACGCAAGTCAAACAGGCCAAGTTCTTCGATGGGAGCAATCTCCAGGTCCTCTACGCCGTCCCAGGTCCCTTCGCCCAGCGCCTGAAGGCGGTCGAACATCGGAACCAGTTCGTCGTACAACGGCGAGCCGGCTAAACCGTACAGGTTGCGCTTAATATGGCCGGTAGAGGACTCGAACCGTTCCCGCATCGGCTCAATCAAAGTGGCTTCGGAAAGGGTGGAGGCGCTGGTAAGCAGCTGTACGGCCATGGCGCCGTTTTCTTGCAGCTCCGACAGGTAACGGAGATGGGCCAGCTCGTTGGCCGACAAGCGCTCCGACGGTGGTGACGGCGACTCCCCCAACTCCCAGTACCCGGTGCGGGTATAAAAGAGCTGGTCGTCAATGGCCGGTACAATCACCAGATCCAGTCCGAATCGTAAATCCGTCAGCTCCAGGCGAAAAGCCGCGGACTTATCGATGAGCCGGAACCGTTCCGACATACTGTTCTCAACGGCATTGATGTTGGCAACCAGGGTGTTGGAGTGGCTGCGGATCCGCTCGACTTGTTCCGCATCGCCGCCGCGCTCGGACAGAAAAGACAATTGCTCGGCAAACCGGGCGAAGGTGGTTCCAATCTGGCCGCTGATCCGTTCCACGTCGGCCGGCGTGGTGGCGGCGGAAAGGCCGGTGGCCGCCGCCACCAGTTCACTGCTGTGCTGGGCCACGGCAAAGGCTGCCGCGATCTCGGGAACGCTGCCTTCGTTGACCCGGCTCTGGGCCTCGCCAACCCGGTCGAAGGAGAACCATCCCACCAGACTGGCGGCCATGGTGAGAAACACGGCGGCTCCGATGCCCAAATAGAGCTGGAAAGAAATACGGTAGCGAAGCTCGAGCAGCTGAGACAGTTTCGGCATCATCGGCCTTTGTCCGGCAGCCTCGTGATGGGAACATGGTTGCCGTCCGAGCCTATCATAGTCAGAAATACGGTGTTGGAACCCTGGTTGTCATTTTCTCCATAGTGTAGCCGGAAGCCGTCCAGATCGATGTACTCCGCCCGGTGGAGGCTTCCCAGGAAGCAATTGCGATTCAGCTCCCGCCCGCACGACTCCAGCGCGGCGATGGCGAGACGTCCGGCCAGATAGCCCTCCAAGGAAACGAAACCGGGAACCGCCGTCGGATCATATTCGGCCAGGGCGCGATGATAGGCGGCGACGCTAGGTATCGAGTTGTCATGGGGAAAGGGCACCACCTGGGTTACGAATACTCGCTTGCCGCCTGCCGGATCCAGCCGGCCCAACTCCTCGGCCAGCGCGTTGCTGCCGACGAAGGAGATGGTGATAAACTCCCAGTCCATGCCGATATGTCGCGCCCAGGCGATGAGCGCGGCGATGGGCCGGTAGGCTCCCACCAGGATCACCGCTTCCGGGTTCCCCCGGCGCAAGTCGAGCAGGCCGGTCTTGACGGCGGTGGTGTTGCGGGGATACAGCCCCTCGGCAGCCAGCTCCATTCCCCGTCGTTCCAGCGCCGCTATCGTGCCGTTGTAGCCGGCCCGGCCAAAGGAATCGTCCTGGTACATCACGGCAATGCGCTCGATGCCCAGGTCAGTGGTGAGGCGGGCCACCATCTCCTCGGTTTCCTGGTTGTAGGAAGCCCGGAGGTTGACCACGGTGGGCGACTCGACAGTATCGCGCAGGAAGGCGGCCCCGGTGAATGGCGCAACGTAAGGAACGCCCCATTCCGTAGCAACGGGAACCGCCGAGCGGGAGGTTGGCGTACCCACGGCGCCGATGAGGGCAAAAACCGATTCCTCTCTAATCAGCTGCTTAGTGTTGGCGATGGCCAACTCCGGTTCATAAGTGTCGTCGATGGTCGTCAATTCCAGGAGACGATGGTGAACCCCGCCGGCTCGGTTGACCTCGGCAAAGGCTGCCCGGATGCCCACGTTCATCCCGATGCCCAGTTCGCTGGCGGGGCCGCTGAAAGCCGCGGACTGGCCGAACCGGATGCGGTCCTCGAAGACCCCCGGATCAGCCGCCACGACCGGCGGCGGCGCCAGGCTGCCCGGGTTCGGAATCGCTCCGTCCTGGCTCACGACGGCGGCAGCGCCGGGGCGGCAGCCCATGGCGGCCAGAATAAAGGTGATGGCAACTATGCCGGCAATCCGGCGCGGAACGAAGGTCGGCAACTTCGGTACGCTGCTCATCAGACCGGGCAATTGCTTTGGGCTCTCGGCAGGATCACCCCCCATGCCGGAGGCGGCTTCGCACGACTTATCCAGATTTGCGCTTGGTCATGGCCAAACGATTCATGCCGTCTTCCCTGCTGTAGCTCAACTCATCCATCATGGAGCGCACCAGGTGAACGCCCAAGCCGCCGATGGGCCGCTCGTCCAGCGGGGCGGAAATATCCGGCGTGTCCAGCTCAATCACCGGATTGAAGGGCCGCCCGTTGTCGGCAATTTCGATTATTACCGCTTCATCGTCGGAAGCCAGCGAAATCTCGATCTCCCCGGTGGCCCCGCTGTAATTCACGATATTGACGCCCAACTCTTCGAGCGCCAGGTTGAGTTTGAAAACCAGGTCGGGAGGCCAGTTGTCGCGCTTGGCAAACTCCTCCACCGCCGCCGAAATTTGCTCCAACTGGTTGTGATTGGGGGAGATTCTCAGGAACATCGGTTCAGTCATGGCCCGGCCTCGGCGCGGCGGAGAATCAGGCAGGTGATGTCGTCGAACTGAGGAACGGTTCCCGCGAAGTCATTCACGGCGCTGAAAACCGACTGGGTGGCGGCTTTCGCATCAGTGGGCGGGTTGGATGCAAAGACTTGCTGCAAACGAGGCAATCCAAACTCTTCTTCCGAAACGTTCATCGCCTCGGTGACGCCGTCGGTGTAGAAAACGATGGCATCGCCGGGCGCTATCGAGACGGTCTTCTCTGCGTAGGCCACTTGGGGCGCCACTCCCAGGGCAATTCCATTGGTGCCCGGCAGGATGGAGGAATTACCGTCGGAATGCACGATGAGCGGTTCGTTGTGCCCGCCATTGGCGTAGGTGAGTTCCCCGGTGGCCGGATCGTACACCGCGTAGAATAGAGTCACGAACATCATCGCGTTGTTGTCGACATACAGCAAATCGTTGACTTCCCGCAGCGCCTGGCCAGGGGGTTTGAGATCCAGCGCGGCGGCCTTGAGCAGGGTACGGCTGACCATCATGAACAGGGCGGCCGGCACGCCCTTGTCCGAAACGTCGGCGATGGCGAGGCCGATGCAACTATTGCTCAAGTACATCACGTCAAAGAAGTCTCCGCCCACATCCCGCGCCGGCATCATGCTGCCGTGCATCTCATAGCCCGGCTTGTTGAGAAACTCGGTGGGCAGAATGGCCTGTTGCATCTTGCCGGCGACGTCAAGCTCGTTTTGCAGGGCGATCAGGCGGTTACGGGAAGATGCCGCCTCTCGCCAGACCTCCAAGTTGTTGAGCGCGCGCTCAATGGTGATGCGGAGATCTTCAAAGTCCACGGGCTTGGTGACGAAGTCAAAGGCGCCCAGGTTCATGGCGGCGCGTATATTTTTCATGTCGCCGTAGGCAGAGATGATCACCGCCTGCACATCGGGCGCAACTTCCGGTATGTGGGAAAGCAGCGCCAGGCCATCCATCTGCGGCATATTGATGTCCGACAGCACCATATCGATGTCGCCGTCATCGCCCAGGGCCTGGAGGGCCTCAACGCCGTTTTGGGCAAAACGGAATTCGTAACGCCCCGACCGGATCGCCCGGCGCATCCGCTGTAGAACCAGCGGCTCAAGATCAGGCTCGTCGTCAACTACGAGAATGCGATATGGCCCTTGCGTTGCTACCATAGCCTCATCCTTGACAGCCGACGGCTGCCATCCCCGGTTAATGTAGAATGGCCAATTAGAGGCGACCGATGGCGGCTCAGCTCTTGAGCGCGGCCAAGGCGTCCGTCTGAGAATCGTGAATGGAAATCACCTGGTCAAAACCGCTGATCTCAAAGACCTCGCGGACGGTCCCGGACAGGGCGCAAAGGGCGAAGTTGGAGTTTTGCCGATGCAACGTCTTCGCGGTCTGCAAAATTACCCGCAAACCCGCGCTGCTGATATAAGTAAGTTTCCCCATATCCAGAACCACTATCTTATCGGTGGGTTCGATGGCAACATCCAAGTCCTCCAGGAACCGCTGGGCGTTGGTGCTATCCACTCGCTCCGTAGCCTGAATGATGAGCGTACTTTCGTCCCTCTGAAAATCGACTGCCATGTTGCTGTCTCCTAAATTGGGCGGTCTCCCAAATTGGGAGATGAAGTGTGCCGCCGATGCGCCGTTACTTGTTTCCTATGCCGGCATATCTGATGTTTTTGGGGATTGTATCACCGATTTGGGCTTTGTGTACCCGGTTTCCGCACTCATGAGTTCCCACTTTGTTTAACAATCCCCGCATGAAGTTCCGCCGCAAACCGCTGTACTACGGCTGGATTGTCGCCGGCGCGGCGGGAGCCATCGGGTTCGCCAATGCCGCCTCCGCCATATCCATACTGACCATATTCGTCGTTCCCTTGTCCGGCGAGTTCGGCTGGAGCCGGACGGCCATCGCGGGGGCCACCACCGTTGGCGCAATCCTGGGGGCGGCGCTGGCTCCCTTCATTGGCCGGCTGGTGGATCGGGTGGGTTCCCGCATCGTTCTGGTCGTGAGCGGAACGGTCATCGCGCTGGCCTGCGTCTATCTGTCCGCGGTGCAGACCCTGCCGGGGTTCTACCTGGCGTTCATTGCGTCAAGGATCGCCGACCAGGGCGGGGTGAAAATCGGCGTCGCGGTCAGCATGGGGAAGTGGTTTCAGCGTTACCGGGGCCGAGCCACCGGGCTGGCGTTTTTCGCCGAGACCGCCGGCGTAATCGCCCTGGCGCCGCTGACCCAACTGGTGATTGCCCTTTGGGGATGGCGCGCGGCATGGCAGGGACTGGGAGCGGTGATGTTCCTGGTGGGCGTCATCCCCTGCGCCTGGTGGGTGCGCCGGCAGCCCGAGGACTTGGGCCTGGCGGTGGATGGCGACCAACCCGACGCCTCCGCAAGTCCGGGCCGGCCCGCGCCGGCCCGCGCCGTCGCCGCAGAGCCTTCGTTGACCCTGAAAGAAGCGGCGCAAAAGCCGACTTTCTGGATGGCTTTGGGCGCGCTCTTCCTGGGCAGCGTTGCCACCGCCGGCCCGGGTCTCCACCTGGTCCCGTACCTTACTGAGCAGGGCCTAAGCGTCACGGCGGCGGTGGCGGCCATCAGCGTCATGTCCATTTCGGGGGCGGCGGGAGCCCTGCTGGCCGGTGTGGCAGCGGACCGGCTGCATCCACGGTGGGTGATGGTTTCCCTCTACCTAGTGAGCGCGGGGTCGCTGGTTTTGCTGGTAGCTACCGACACCATGTTCGAGACCTACTGCTACGCCATCTTGACCGGTCTGGCCAACACCGGCATCAACACGCTGGCTCCCCTAATGTGGGCCAGCGACTACGGGCGCGGTCACCTGGGGGCGATTCACGGCGTGGGCCGGGCGGCCCAGGTGCTGGGCTTTGCCGTGGGGCCGCTGGCGGCCGGCCTGGCTTACGACGGCGCCGGCAGTTACCGGGAAGCCTTCCTGGTCATGGCCGGACTGACATTGCTGGCGGCGGCATTGCTGGCGGTAGCGAAGACCGGGATCGGGATCTGCCTGGGTCAGCCCCGAAGTTGAGCCGTCGGCCGGCCACCCTCGCTGTCAAATCGGCAGTCCACAACCCTTGCGCCGCCGCGTCTTGGCGTTAAAAGCCGGCTTATCGGGCGGCGTTGACGTTCTGGAGAAAGTTCTCTGCCCCGATGCGCAGCAGACCCCAACCGGACACGGTGACAAAGTTCGCGCCTAACTTGATGAACTCGGCGACGCCGGCCGTGTCCGCCGGGTTGTTGCCGCCCACGCCCACGTTCTTGCCGCCGGCCCGCACCCGGGGGACAATCTCGCTCATCACGCGGCGCACCTCGGCCACTGCCGGGTTGCCCATGCTCTGGCCCAGGTCGGACGCGGCCACGTGGATCACATCAACCCCCGACACTTGCAGGATGTCGTCCAGGTTGTCCACGGCTGCAACATCCTCCACCATGGGGATTACCAGCACTTGGGAGTTGACCCATGACGTCGCCTCGTCCCTGGTTACGCCGATGCCGTAGTCCTGGGCGCGACCTCCGCCCATGCCCCGGTAGCCGTCCGGATAGTAGCGGGCCGCCCGGGCGATGGCCGCCGCCTGCTCGCCGGTGTTCACGTGAGGCACGATGATGCCCTGCAAGCCCCGGTCCAGGAACCGCAGTATGGTCTGGTCCGAGTGGTCGGGGA
Organism: Dehalococcoidia bacterium; assembly: GCA_963692995.1. GTDB lineage: Bacteria > Chloroflexota > Dehalococcoidia > Lucifugimonadales > UBA3495 > Bin87. The sequence continues at coordinate 3,149,595 of OY843611.1, read as the reverse complement.
TGCGGGCGATGGGCGTGATGCCAAAGGATTCGGCGGCGCGAACCATGTGCTCAACCTGGTCCAGGTTAGCCGGCCCGTGTTCGCAATCGATCATCACGAAGTCGTAGCCCAGCGCCCCGAATATCTCCACCATGTCGGGAGCGTAGCGGGTGATGATCGCGCCGAAGACGACGCCGCCCTCGTTGAGCTTGGCCTTGGCGGTGTTGGTTCGCATGAGAAAGTTACCTCTTCAGGTGGGGTATTGTTCGGTTCGCGGTTTCGCCACCGGCGGGTGTTTGGCCGGCCGGGGCATCTTTGGCTGGCCGGGGTATCTTTGGCCGGCCGGGGCATCAACCGGATCATCAAGGGGATAGGATGGCCTCCAGCTTTTGCAGCAGGCGTTCCACGTTTTGGAGCGCCTCCTCGATGTCCTGACCGGCCATCTGATCCTCGTAGAAGTTTTCGTGCAGCAAGCTGGCGATCCCGAACAGCAGGTAAATCTCCCGGTCGCCGGTCTCCGCTCGCAGGTGGCTGGCGATGCGGTGGAGATGCCGGTGCCGGCCGTGTTCCCAACCACGAGTTTCGGCCACGGCCTTCAGCATCTGGGCGACGGCGCCCCAGCCCTTTTCGGACGCCTGTTGCCGGTCGCCCTGGGCCAGCTCCGCGTGGCTCTGCGCCAGCATCGCCCGGCTGTTGGCGCGGTAATCCGTCGTTGTGGTCATGGTCGAAACTCCGCTATTCCCCCGGCGAAGGGGGTCAGTCAGCCGGCGAAGGGGGTTAGCCGCGCTGTCTCCGGCGCAGTTCCTCTTCCAGTTCGCGGACTCTAGCCTCCGCCGCCGCGGCGCGGGCTTCCGCCTGGAGGCGTCCCGCCCGTTCCGCTTCAAAGGTGGGAATGTGCCGGCCGGTTGCCGGATCGTACCACCCCAACACTCCATCCTCCCAGCGGAGGTGCAGGTTCAGGACGGGGCTGTAGCCCTGCAATGAGCCGTCCGGCAGTTCCTCAATGGAAATGGGCTGATAGGCCCCGTCCACCAGGCGCTCTCCGGCCAGCCGCGTCCCGTGATACTGTCCGGTCTCGTCAAAGCGCCAGTATTCCAGGATGCCCAGGGCGGCGTAGTCGTCCCGTTTCGGGCCGGTATCGACGTTGCCGGTGCTTGGCGATGCCACCTCCAGCGCGAAGTCCGGCGGCTTGCCCTGCTCCGAAATGATGTAACCGTTGCTGTCGCGATAAGCCTGGGGGTCAACGTCGAAGGCGATAAACAGGTCGGGGCTGCGCCGGATGGCGCCGCGGCCGATACGGGGCGCCAGTACGACATAGCGCTCGGCGGCAACCAGGGTGGTTTCGGGGTTGCCCAGACGCTGCGCCAGAAAGTGGGCGTTGCCAGGCAGGTGGACTTGATCGTAGCTAGTCACTTCGTCGGGATGGCGCTCGGGAGGGTCGGGCAGTTGGAAACGAACCGGAGGCCGGGGTGTTTTGGCGGAGGCGTCGGTCGTGGTCATGCTGGACCTCTGTGGGCTTGGGATTGAATATTCGATACTTTACCGGACCGGCGATAGGGCGGATTATACGCGCGAGGGGGCGGCGATGCGTGAACGCCAGCGCCCCCTAACCGTTCAGGGTTTGAGATGCCGGTTGTGATTTCAGAACCGTTACAGCGCGCCGTCGATAACCATGTCCAGCAGGGCCGGCTGGCCCGACGCTACCGCCCGGTCCACCGCCGGCTTGATCTCCGACGGGTCGGTGATCCGCTCGCCGTGGACGCCCATGCTGTTGGCGATGGCCGCCATGTCGAAGGGCGTGCCGAAATCGGAGTAGAGCAGCCGGCCGCCCGACGTTTCGGGCAGCCCCAGCACGTCTCTCTGGTACACGTTGAAATTGGTCTTGAGCACCCGGTACATCCCGTTGTTGCAGATGACGAAAACGCACGGGATGTTGTCATTGGCCGCCGTCCAGAGTCCCTGAATGGTCATCATCGCGCTGCCGTCGCCGATGATGCCGAAAACGGGCCGGTCGGGATAGGCGCACTGGGCGCCCATGGTCGCGCCCAGGCCACCCCCGATGGACTGGCCGCGCACGCCCCGCAGATCGCCGGCGCGCTGCCCCTGGAAGTAGTGCCGCAGGGTGCCCCGGTTGCTGATGGAGTCGTCCACCACCACTGCGTTGTCGGGAAGGGCGGCGGCCAGCTCGGCCATCATGCGGGCCGGCGTCATGGGCCTATGATCCCACTTCTCGGCGACGGACTCCTCGAATGCCGCCCGGTGGCGGCGCTTTTCGGCCGCCACCGCCTGCTTGCGTTCCTCGATCTCGGCGAAGTCGCCGGGAGACAGCCGCTCCCGCAGCGCCGCCGCCAGGTCGGCAAGCCCCAACCGGCAGTGGCTCACGATGCCCACGTCGGTGGGTTCCGAGCGCCCGATCTGCCCCGGGCTGGGGTCGATGTGAATCAACTTGGCGTCCGGCGGCAGTATCACGTCGCCCCAGTAGAACAGTTCCTCAAAGGGATCGCTGCCCACGGCCAGCGCCAGGTCAACCCGTTGCAGCGCCTCGCGCTGTTCGGTGACCCGCAGCGACAAGGCGCCCAGGAACTGCTCGTGAGTCGTGGGGAAGGCAACCTCCGCGCCCCGGGCCTGGTACACCGGCAGGCCCAGCAGCTCGGCCACCGCCACCGCCGCGTCCAACGCGCCGTCCTCGGCCAGGCGGTCGCCCACCAGCATCATCGGACGGCTGGCGTTGAGCAGCAGGGACGCCGCCTCGGCAATGCCGGCTGCGCTGGGCCGGGACGTGTCGTACACCGGACGGGAAGGCGCGATGTTCATTTCGGCCAGGCCCTCCAGAGCGTTGGAGGAGAAGCCGACGTACACCGGCCCCTTGGGGTGGCTGTTGGCCTCGTTGAAGGCGCGGCGCATGACGCTGGGTATCTGGTCGGGCAGGGTGAGTTCCACCGACCACTTGGTGACCGGGCGCACCAGGTTGGCCAGGTCGGTCATGGTCTCGTTGACCTTGCGCGCGTCGTAGTTGGCGGAGGTGATTACCAGGGGCGTGCCGGTGTTGAGCGCGTCCAGCATCAGCGCGATGCCGTTGGCCAGGCCGCTGTCCACGTGCAGGCTGACGAAAGAAGCCCGCCCGGTGGCCCGCGCGTAGGCTTCGCCCATTCCCATGGCGACGCTCTCTTGCAGGGTCAGGATGTAGCGAAACTCGGGATAGTCGCCCAGCATATCGATGATGGGCCCCTCGCTGGTGCCGGGGTTGCCGAAGATGTACTCGACCCCCTCGGCCTTGAGCGTCTCCAAAAGGGCCTGCTTTCCGGTCATCAGTTGCGACATGGGTTACTCCAATGGTGGACTGCCCGGATTGAGCGGTGGGCAGCGCGGTTTATCGGGCAATTCTACAACATATGGGACAGGACGCCGCCGCCGGCCCGCCCCGGTCAGCCCCCTTCCTCTCGTTGCAGCCGCTTCTCCAGCCGTTCCAGGGTGGCCTGCGCGGCGCGCAGTTCGCGCAGCAGCTCCTCTTGTGATATGGGGCCTTCCAGCTCCGCCGGCCGTTCCGCTTTGGCCTCGTCCAGGCTGTTGATGATGATGGCGATGAACAAGTTGATCACCACGAAGGTGCCCACCACTACGAAGCTCACGAAATACACCCACGCCCACGAGTGCTGTTCCAGGGCGGCGTTCATGATCTGGGTCCAGTTGTCCAGGGTGGTGATGTTGAACAGGGTCAGCAGGGACCTTCCCAGGGTTCCCCAGTGGGCCGGATCGTGTTCGTGGAACAGATGATGTCCCATGATGGCGTAGATATACGCCACAATGCTCATGAGCATTATGACGTGGCCCACGCTGGGAATGGAGCGCACCAGCGCCGCCACAATCAGCCGCAAGTCCCGGATTGCCGAAATCAGCCGCACCACCCGCAGCAGCCGCGCCAGCCGGGCGATCATCGCAAACTGGCCGGTGGCCGGCACCAGGGCGAAGACGATGATCAGGAAGTCGAAAACGTTCCAGCCGTCGCGGAAGTAGCGCAGTGGCCGGGGCCATAATGCCAGCAGCTTGAGCGCAGCCTCGGCGATGAACACCCACAGGGCGATGTCGTTGCCCAGGTGCAGCCAGTCGCCGTAACGCCGGCTAATGGAGGATGAAGTCTCCAGCCCCAGCAGGATGCCGTTGGCGATGATGACGCCTATGATGAAGTATTCAAACCAGGCGGAGTTGACCAGACGGGCGGAGAAATTGACGAGTCGATTCATGGCAGCGGACAACCGTGTGCGGGAATGCCGGAATCGTATCAGAGAGCGCATCCCATGCGTACCCGTTGTCAACTGCCAATCCGTGCTAAAATCCCGGCGCAATCAACCGGTCGGACTTTACCATGCCGGACGAGGTGTCAACGTGAGCAGCGCCAGAATCAACGGAATTGACCTGCACTACCAGAGCTACGGCGCGGGCGACGCCATCGTGTTCGCCCATGGCGCCGGCGGCAACCTGCTCAGCTGGTGGCAGCAAATACCCTTTTTCTCCCAGTGGTATCGCTGCGTCGCCTTTGACCAGCGCGGCTTCGGCCACTCTTATGACCTTCCCGACGGCCCCGGCGCCAATGCCTTCGTTGACGACCTCTGCGGGCTGCTGGATCATCTGGGTATCGAATCCGCCCACCTGGTGGCCCAGTCCATGGGCGGACGTACCATGCTGGGTTTCGCCGTCGCGCATCCCCACCGCGTGAAGAGCCTGGTGATGGCCGACACGGTGGGCGGCATGAACGTTCCTGAGGTGCTGGAGCGGCAACGCGCCTGGGCCGAGGCGCCGGCGGCCAACCCTGCGGCCAACGGTGAAATTGGCTTCCGCGCCGTATCGCCCCGGTTCGTCCAGCGCAACCCCAACCTGGCCAACCTGTACCTCCAGGTATCGCGCACCAACCCGCCCCGGCACAACCCGCCCGGCGGCATGCCCAGCGGCCCCGGCGCGGCGGCCCTGGCGAACCTGAACGTTCCCACCCTGTTCTTCGTCGGCGAGGATGACCAGATTTCGCCGCCGTCCGTGATCGAAGCCGGCGCCGGCGCCATCTCCGGCGCGCGCCTGCTCAAGGTGCCGGAAGCCGGCCACTCCGTCTATTTCGAGAAGCCCGACATCTTCAACTTTGAGGTATTGCGTTTCATCGAGAGCGCCGTGGCCACAACCGCCCCGGAACCCGTCGCCGCCGGCGTTTAATTGCAGCATGGACGAGCCGGAGCGCCGGTCGCCGAATGATCTGGATCAAGATTGTGTTCATAAAGGTTCCAACAAGTGACTAACTCGCGAGAGGTCAATATGGACGCCGGCGTTGCTGTGGAACGGCAGGACGGCATTGCCGTGCTGTCTATCGCTGGCCGCACCCGCCTGAACCTGCTGGGGCCGGCCGTCTTTGAGGCCCTGCACCGGCGGGTTGTCGAGTGCGGCGAAGCTGAAACGCTGCGGGCCATCGTGTTGCAGGGCGCCGGCGACCGGGCCTTCTCGGCCGGCGTTGACCTCCATGAGATGAAGGATCTGACGCCGCGCACCGCCGAAACGTTCATCCGCAGCCTGCGTCGGGCCGCCCGCAGCCTGCTGGACGCGCCGCTGCCCGTGGTGGCGGCCATTCGCGGCCCTTGCCTGGGCGGCGCGCTGGAGCTGGCCCTGGCCGCCGACATTCGCATCGCCGCCCGCGACGCCATCATGGGCCTGCCCGAAGTGCGGGTAGGCTTGCCCTCGGTGATTGAAGCGTCGCTGCTGCCGCCCACCATCGGCCTGGGACGCGCCCGCCGGATGCTGCTGACGGGAGAGACCGTCGATGCGGCGGAGGCCTGGCGCATCGGCCTGGTTGATGTGGTGGTTGACCCGGAAGCGCTGGATGACGCCGCCCTGGCGATGGCCCGGCAGTTCCAGGGCCTGAGCCGGCACATCCTCGCCACGCAGAAGGACATCGTCGCCAGGTGGCTGGAACTGGGCGAAGCGGATGCGGCGGAATACACCATCAAAACCTTCGCCCTCTGCTTCGCCACACCGGATCCACATGAGGCGATGACCGCCTTTCTGGAGAAACGCCCGCCCCGATTTGATACGCCGGAGTAGCAAAATGACCGAAGGAACCGAACTGTTTCACATAATGAGCACCACCCGGGCCATGCGCCGGCTCAAGCCCGACCCGGTTCCTGATGCGTTGATCCGGCGCATCCTCCAGGCGGGACAGTGGGCGGCCAACGGCGGAGCCAACCAACGCTGGCGGTTCCTGGTCGTCAAGGATCGGAGCATAAAGGAAGCGGTGCAGCAGTGGTATCGGAAGGCGTTTGATGAAGTGGTCGGCCCGCGCTACCGCAGCGCCGAGCCGCCGCCCGGCTCCAGTCCGGGTCGCTATCGCCGCCAGCACGATGCCGTAGCGTACCTCACCGAGCATTATCACGATGCTCCGGTGTGGATCGTGGCCTGCCAGGACGACGGGGAGGAGACGCCTACCCGGTCCGCCGGCGCGTCCATCTACCCCGCCGTGCAGAATATGCTGCTGGCCGCCCGGGCCCTGGGCCTGGGCGCAACCCTCACCAGCCGCCACCTGCGCCACGAGAAGGAGGTTGAGGAGATCCTTGGCCTGCCGCCCGGCGTCCATTCCTACGCCATCCTGCCCATCGGCTATCCCATGGGCAACTTCGGCCCCGTCCGCCGCGGCTCCCTGGCCGACGTAGCGTACCTGGACCAGTGGGGCGAACGATACCTGGACGAATAAACGGCGCCTGGCTGAATAGCTGACGCGCGCCCACTCTTGCCAATTATCAGGAGCGGTATCCGACGTGTGGCGCGTTCCGTTCTGGCGGTCATGGCATCGGGACAGCCGCCGGGCAATCGCGCCGTCACCGCCTTTCCCGTTATCACCGTCATTCCCGCGAAAGCGGGAATCCAGTGGCCGCATTCGTCAATACGGGTTGAGTTTCCGGCGTGTTGCGGCTTCTGGACTCCTGCTTGCGCAGGAGTGACGGGCGCGCAGCCTGGGAAGCGATTGTCCTGGGGGGCAAGCACCAGGGCTGCCGGTCTCGAAGTTTTTATTCTTCCGATATCAGGCCGGCCGCCAGCAGCGCGTCGCGGAGCGCGTCGCCGGAGATGGCATGACTGGCAGTCCAGCCACTGTCCGGCCGGCCGGCGGTGCCTCGGGTCCATACCACCAGCACGCCCGACTCCTCGTCGGTCTCCGCAGCGACGGTGGCGCGTTCGATCCGGGTTCTGGACACCATCCCCCACTCCTCGGTAGAGAACATGAGCCGTTGGTTGCTGGTGGGCGCCGGTTCGGGCATTGGGGGTCTCCTGCATGAAATGCGCGCGCAATATCCACGAAATGACAACCGGCCCCAGACTCAGACACTTGATGGTTCCGCGTTGGGTACCGGGCGGAAGTGCAATTCAATGTTGACCGGCCAACTATATCACGGGAAACCTGGGCAGTCGGCTTTCGCCCACCGCGCGGATCAGGTTGACGCGCATCTCGGAAGGACTGCATACTCCGCTTCGCCAGCCAACTCGGTTTGAGAACCGTGCCACTGAAGCGGAGGTGAACCATGGCAGGACCATGCACCGGCCTGACCGTCCTGGATTTCTCATTGGGTATGCCGGGCGCGCTCTGCACCCTGGTAATGGCCGACTACGGGGCCGACGTCATCAAAGTTGAACCCCCCGGCGGAGATCCTTTCCGCTTTCAGCCGGCGTGGATTTCCTGGAACCGCGGCAAGAAGGGCATCGTGCTGGACCTGGGAACTGCGGAAGGCCGCGAGCAAGCCGTCCAACTGGCCGCCGGAGCCGACGTTCTCGTGGAGTCCTTCCGCCCGGGAGACCTGGACGAATGGGGGTTGGGCTATGACACCCTGTCGCAACTTTATCCGCGGTTGATCTACTGCTCCATCACGGGTTTCGGGCAAAAGGGGCCGCTGCGCCGGGCAAAGGGTTATGAGGGCGTCGTTGCGGCCAAAGCCGGCCGGATGCTTAACCTGGAGGGACAACCCAACCGGGACGGCCCGGTGTATTCGGCGGTGCCCACCGGCAGCTGGCACGCCAGCCAGGCCGCGGTGCGTGGCATCCTGGGGGCCCTCCGGGTGCGCGACCGGTGCGCCCGTGGACAATGGGTCCAGACCAGCATCGTCCAGACCCTGGCTTCGCCCCACGATAACAACGTCGGCGACGGTGGGCTGGTGAATATGCAGTTGCGCCGCCGGGACCCGCAGCGGTTCCCGGCCCGGCCCCGGGGCCGGGGCCTCTCCTCCATAGGATACGTTCCCGTGCGAACCGGCGACGGAACCTGGCTCCAACACGCCAATCAGCGGGTTCCGCACATCCGGGGGCATCTCGAAGCCATTGGCCTGGGGCCGCTGCTCGCGGATGAGCGCTTCGAGAGAGTTCCCGCCCTGGACTTTGCAAACCAGGAACTCCTGCGTCGGGAAATACTGGAGCGGCAGCTGGAGAAAACCGCCGACGAATGGATGGAACTCTACCTCCAGGACGGCAACATCGCCGCCGAACCCTATCGCACCAGCGTCCAGGCCATGGATCACCCCGCCGTGGTCGCCAACGGCGCCGTGGCAACCATCAACGATCCGCGGGTTGGTCCGATGCGCACCCTTTCCCTCCTCGTGGACCTGAAGGAAACCCCGGGCGCGCCCAGCGGCCCCGCTCCCGATGTGGGCCAGCACAGCGCCGAGGTTCTGGGACGCCTGCCTCTGCCGCTGCCGGCGGCGGTGAACGGCGGCTTGCCGGAGGCTGACGGCGCCAATGCGCCGGCCCACCCGCTGTCGGGGATAACCGTTCTGGACCTGGCGACAATCCAGGCCGGGCCTTACGGCGCCGCCCTGTTGGCAGACCTTGGGGCGCGGGTCATCAAGGTTGATGCCACTGACCGGCGATTGGATGAAGGGCGGCGTTCCACCGCTCAGGCGATGGCCGACGCGCGAACCTACGCCGGCAAGGAAGGAATTCAGATCGACCTTCAGACCCCCGAAGGCAAGGAGATCATCCACCGGCTCATCGCCCAGGCCGATGTTCTCGCGCATAACTTCCGCCTCGGCGTTCCGGAGCGTCTCCAGATCGATTGGGAAACCTGCCGGGAGATCAATCCCCGCCTGATCCACGTCTGGATGGGAACCTACGGCGAACATGGGGAGCATGCTCGCCGGCCGGGCGCGCACCCCATTCCCGGAGCCGTTATGGGCGGAGCCATGCGGCAGATGGGCTGGGGCATGCCCCCGCCTCCGGAACAGGTCCTGGACATTGCGGAGGCCGTTGAGGCGACCCGCTGGATCATGAAATCCAACTGGGGCCCCGACCAGAACACCTCCCCGGTCGTAGCCACGGCCATCCTTTTGGGCCTCCGGGCGCGGGAAGCCACCGGCCAAGGCCAGCCCGTCCACGTCACCATGCTCAACGCCAACGCCTGGACCAATGCCGATGAATATTTCGACCACGCCAACCGACCGCCCATCGCCCGGCCCGACCCGGAGATCCACGGCCTCCATGCTCTGTACCGTCTGTACCGCTGCCGGGAAGGTTGGGTCTTCCTGGGTTGTTTGTTCCCGGACGAATGGGAGGCATTCTGCCGTACCGCGCAACGGGAAGAACTCCTGGCCGACCCCCGCTTTGCCACTCCGGAAGCGCGGCAGGCCAACGACGCAGCTCTGATCGCCGAGCTCGCGGCAATCTTCGCCGGGCGCGACGCTGCCGAATGGGAAGAGTCGCTAATCGGAGCGGACGTCGGCTGTGTCCAGGCCGACGAGGCCCTGGAGGGAGATTTTTACGCCGACCATCCCCACGCCAGGGCGAATGACCTTAGCGTCGAGGTTGAGCATCCCTACGTCGGAAAATACCGCCGTTACGGCGGTTTGGTCGAATTCTCGCTTACTCCGGGCATCTACCGAACCTCCATCCAAATTGGGCAGCACACCAGGCCCATCCTTCGGGAACTCGGCTACGACGACGGGCAAATCGGCGACTTGGGCTCCCGGGGCATCGTCCAGTGGGCAGACCCCGAGGTGGGCGGCGAGCCGTAGGCGCATAATCTCATTTGCATCCAATTTGCGAAGGGCGGAAAATTGCGAAACCCTCAAAGCCCCCGTTTCCTTGTAGAGGAGAGGGCCAGGGTAAGGGAGGCTATACTTGGCAATACTGGTCAGTTTCGATATAGACGGCACGCTGGAAGCGGGCGACCCACCCGGGCCGATCACCATGAGCATGGTCCGCAAGGCCCAGGCCCACGGGTGCATTATCGGCAGCTCGTCCGACCGTCCGTTGCCGGTGCAGCAGGCCGTCTGGGACCGATACGGGATCGAGGCGAGCTTTATCTCGCACAAGCAAGGACTCGGGGACGTGAAGTCCCGCTTTCCCGCTGAAGCGCATTACCACATCGGCGATACGGACCTGGACCGCCAGCTGGCCCTGGCCGCCGGGTTCCGTTTCGTGTGGATGGATGATGGACACGCCGAGCCGTGGCTCAACGGGAAGGCTAACCCGAATTAGACGCGCTTGTTCGCGCGCTTTCGCATTGAATATAATCCGCATAGAGTTGTGCCGCTAACCGCAACGGGCGGCGCGCCAAATGCCACGGGAGGCAAAAACCATGTCAACTATTCCAGGGCTGGAGAGACCCGCCCCGGTTCCTAACGATTTGACCAGGCCCTTCTGGGACGCCTGCAACGAGCGCCGGCTGGTCTTGCAGAACTGCGCCGCCTGCGCTCGGCTGCACTACCCGCCGGCCCCGCGGTGCGACGCATGCGGCTCGGCCGACAATCTGGAGTGGAAAGAGGTGGCCGGCAAGGGACACATCGACGTGTATCTGGTGATACGCGACTCGCGCATCAGGGGGTTCCGGTCGGCGCAACCCATCAACTTTGCGGTGATCACACTGGACGAGGATCCGGCCATCAACTTCCTGTCCAACCTTCCGGGCACTCCGCCGGGTGATGTCCCCGTTGGCGCTCCGGTGGAATTGATATTTGAAGAAGCAAGCAACGGCCAGTTGATCCACGAGTGGCGCGTGGTCGCCTAGACCACTCCGGTACTGTGGACACGCTCGGCGGCAAAGCACGCACAAGGGGGGATGATATGGTTAGTGACCGGGATTGGATGAGAGATCAGGAAGGGTTGGGACTCTGGGAGCACCGGGGCAAGGTCGCCGTTGTAGGCTGGGGACAGTCTCACATCGACCGCCGCTGGGACGGCGTTACCCTGGACCGGAGCTGCGGCGGTTTGAGCAAGGAGGCTTGCCTGAAGGCGATCGCCGACGCGGGCCTGGCGCTGGACGACATCGACGGACTGATTACCAGCGCCGAAACCCGCGCCGAGCAAACCTGGGCGCCTCGTCCCTATTTCGACCCGCCCTACGACACCGAGGACGGCCTGACCTACGCTTCCGCGGCGTGGATACAGCGGGAATTGGGGCTGAAGAACGTAAAGTATCTCAAGTCCGACGCGCCCTACATCGGCCCCATGATGGGTCTGGCCGCCCAGGCCGTCGGCGACGGATTGTGCGAGACCGCGCTGGTTTGGTATCCCATGGTCAACCTGGCCGGCCGGTACGGGCACAGCAATCCGGCGAACAACAGCCAGGAGGCTCCCGGGCCCGGCGCCTTCACCCTGCCGTGGGGCTACCAGAGCGGCGCGATGTTCAACAACCTGGTGATCTTCCAACAGTACTGCAAGAAATACGGCACGTCCCACGACGGCCTGGCCCCCCTTTGCCTGAACTTGCGCCGAAACGGCCTGATGACTCCCTGGAGCTACTACGCGCTGCATGAGCCGTATCAGCTTACCCACGAGGACTACCGGAACGGGCGCGTGATTGAGGAACCGCTGGTGATCTATGACTGCGACCGGCCGGTCAATACCTGCGCCGCTTTCATCTTCACCACCGCCGAGCGCGCCAGAGACTTGCGGCAAAAGCCGGTGTACGTCCTCAACCATTCTCAGACTGCCAGCCGGGGCCGCAGCTCCATGTCCACCCTGGAGGAGCACCAGGAGGCGGTCGCCAGCCTGGCGCGCCGGATGTGGGAGGGTTCCGGCTTGGGCCCCGACGATGTGGATATTTTCAACCCTTACGACGGCTACCTCACCTTTACACAGCAATTCCTGGAGGGTTTCCAGTGGCACGGCGTCAAGTTGGGCGAAGCCCACGACTTCTATGCCGACGACATCAGGGTTGAGGGGCCGCATCCTTTCATGTCCAGTGGCGGAAACAACGGGACCGGACGGACGCGCGCCTGTCTATTCTCCGACAGCCTCGAACAACTGCGGGGAACGGCCGGAGCTCGGCAGGTGACGGTGCGCGCCGATACTGCCCTCGCCGGCTGCAATACCCCCGACAGCAACGGCTTCATAATGCTCAGCAAGCATCCGAGCTAAAGCCGGTTGACCAATAGCGTCATTCCCGAAACCCCAGGAGCGCAGTGTCCAACGCTACGCCTTTGACTTGGGCCAGCACTTTGAAGTCCCCATACTCGTTAGGGTCAACTAGGGTCATCATGGCAATGCGGTTCAGTTCCGTCCTGGCGGCGGATCGTCCCGGCGGCGGCGCGGCATCCAGGAGCGGATAGAAGCCCAGGTTGGTCAGGAACCGGCTCTGTAGGCTATAGCCCACAGTGGCCAGCCGATGCCGCTCGCCCGCCCGCATGAGAGAGGTGAAATCCACCAGGCAGGTGATGTCCTGTTGCCCGATATGCTGGTACGGGTCACCGCCGGCCTGGTGTCGGCGGTAGCACATCAGCGTTCCTTGGGCGTTCCGTAGGGAGTAGAGGTCATTGGCCAGTTCACCATAGTCGATGGTGAGGACAAACCCCCGGTTCAGGGTTAGGGAAAGTTGCCTCGTCCAGTCCGCTATATCCAGGTTCACCTCGCCCCGATACCCTTCCGGCAAGGATAAGCCCAAGCCGGTCAGCCGCTTCTCGATGCCAGGGGTGGCTGGCTCGTCCAGGACTTCCACGAGATTTCCGCCGGACAACGTAACGAATACTTCCTTGACCCTTCCGCCTTGGATCGCGAATCGGCAAACCGGGAAGTTATCGATCAACTCGTTGCACAGGATGCAGCCAATCACGTTGCGGAAGGCCCGAATCCCGTCGGTTTTAACTCGGTGGATTCCCGCTGGCGCGTCCTGGCGGCTTGGGGAGGGCTGACCGCGCGTCCCTGCGCCGCGGTCAAGGGTGTGGTCCGGCGGCCGGAGCGGTCCCGGCTGGTAATCGGCGGCGACGTAACAAAGGGCCTGAGCGAAACGGGGCGCCGTCCGGCGGCAGGCATCCACGATGGACTGGGCCAGGACTCCGTCGCCGGAACCTACCTCGATCACCTGGAAAACCGCCGGGTCTCCCAGGAGGCGCCACATCTGCTCCAGCTGTCGTGCGATCAGGGCGCCGAAAGCCGGATGACTCGTGGATGCGGTGCCGAAGTGTGCGTTGATCCGGTTGCCGCGGGCAGCATAAAAGCCGCCACTGGGCGAGTAAAGGCAGGCTTCCATGAACCGCGCAAAGGTAATTCGCCCGTCCTTACGGATGAGCTCCCTGATCTCCTCAGCAACCGCTGAGCGCCGCGTCATCTTGCAGAACCTCGCAGATGCTCCAACTCCCAATCAAGCCCAGCAACGGCAACCCCGTGTGGTGATTCCGCCCGATATGACAGCATTCTTGCAACGGCCAAAGCGGGCGGATCAGCCTTTGCTACCCCTGGCGCACGAACTTGTCGATGCCGGTGCCGTCGCTGAGGCCGACATAGATGTCGCCTCGGGAGTCCACCCAGCTGCCGTGGCCGGGACCTCGGCAATCGAAGCGGGCCAGCACATTCCCGGCGGTGTCCACCACGCTTACCCGGGCCGAAGAGCCGTTGACGCTGCCCTCGCTGATCACCAGGTTCCCGGCGCGGTCCACGGAGATGTCCATGGGGCGCTGAATGTCGTTCCAGATGGCGATGAACTCGCCGTCCAGGTTGAACAGCTGCATCCGGTGGTTTTCCCGGTCGCAGAGGAAGATCGTGTCGTTATGGATCAGCAGGCTGTGGGGAAGGTGGAAGTGCCCCGGCTCGCTCTTCCCCGGTTCTCCCCAGGACTGCTTGAGTTGTCCGTCCCAGCTGAACCGGTGGACACGGGCGTTGCGGTATCCGTCGGCCACGTACAGATCGCCCGACGGCGACGGCACCAGTTCGGCCGGGTAGTTGAACGGGCCGGCGGCGCGGGGGCAAAGGTCGCCCGGGTTTTCGCAGCCGGTATCCGAATGGACGCCGTGGCGGCCCAGCATTTGGACCGGCTTGCCGTCAATGGTGTACACCAGGCACACCGAGTTGTCCCGGTCGGTCAGGTACACCGTGTCGTCCCCGTCAATATAGATGCCGTGGGCAAAGGAGAAGGCTCCGTTCCCCCAACTGTCCAGCAGGTTCCCGTCCCGGTCGAAGATGAGGATGGGCGGGTCTTTGCGCTGGAAGGCGAACACCCGGTCCTGGGAGTCGGTGGCGATGGCGCTGACCATGGCGAAGGTGTCGTCTCCGGGCAGCTTGGCCCAGTTCTCCTCCACTGCATAAGTGTACTTGCCGCTTCCTACCGTAGTCATGTTTCCGGCCTCCTGGTGGTTTGGATGGGATATTATTAGTTGACGCCCCTATTGTAACGCCGGCAACGCTGTAACGCCGGCAATGCTGCGACGCAGGACAAGGCCGAAGCGCTCTGGTATCTTATTTGACATGGACGCCGACCAGGGAGCGGCCACCCGCGCCGCCATCATCGAGCGCGCCGAGTCCGAGGACGCCATCATGGCAATCTGCCGCCACGGCGGTTTTGGCCGCGTCGTCCGCGCCGAGGGTCGTCGCTACTGGCAGCCGGTCTCGCAGTTCGGCGTAAGCTGAATATTGGGCGGGTACTCATGCGCAATCGGGTCATAATCTGGTCAACCTTGGTGTTCCTGGCGGTCACCATCGCCGCCTTGGCAACGGCTACGCAGTTCTTCCTTCCCAACGCCCACGGGCTCAACGTCACTGCCACCGCCAAAGCCGTCGAGACACCGGAGGCCAACGAACCCGTCCCTAACGAACCCGTCCCGGAACGGGTCTTTGCGCAGCCCGAACTCATCGTGGAAGAGACCGATCTGCCGCCGGTTGAAAAAGACCCGACCGATTATCCCAATCTGGATTCCAACCTGAACCGATTGGCGCAGGCGGCGGCGGAGGCTCCCCGACCCGCCAGCGCGGACGGACAAGGTTCGGGGCCGGCCGCCGAACCCGTCCTGGCGACTTTCTATATTTCCCCGAACCACGTCGCCGATGTGCGCGCGTACCTGGAGGAAAAGGGCGTCTTCGTCCGCAACGTGGGAGATGACTACATCGAGGCGCACGTTCCTCCGGGCCGGCTCAGGGACGCATCGGAGCGGCCCGGAGTCCTGCGGGTCGATACGGTCATCCCGCCCCGGCCGGCCCAAACCCGGGAGAACGTCGCCAGTCAAGGCGTGGGTTTGCACGGGGCCGAGGCGTGGCACGATGCTGGCTACCGGGGTGACGGCGTTCGCGTCGGCATCATCGACAGCGGCTTTGCGGGTTTTAGCTGGTTGCAGGGGAGCGAGTTGCCCGGCAGCGTATCGGCCCGGTGCTACTTTGCCGGGGCACGGGCGCCCTCCTCGAGCCCTCAGCACTGTGAAGTGGATTCCGACCATGGCACGGCGGTGGCCGAGACGTTGATCGATGTCGCGCCCGCGGTAAAGCTCTACATCGCCAACCCGCACACCCTGGGCGACTTTCGTGACGCCGTTGACTGGATGGCGTCGCAGGGAGTGCGGGTAATCAACCATTCGCGGGGGACCGCTCCGGATGGCC
This sequence comes from Dehalococcoidia bacterium, assembly GCA_963692995.1. Lineage (GTDB taxonomy): Bacteria > Chloroflexota > Dehalococcoidia > Lucifugimonadales > UBA3495 > Bin87. The sequence continues at coordinate 3,133,806 of OY843611.1, read as the reverse complement.
CCGGCGACGGCACGTCACCTTTCAGCAACAGTCTCCTCCGAACCATCGACGCAGCGGTGGCGTCCAACATCGCCTGGATCAACTCCGGCGGCAATGAGGGATTGAAAGTTTGGCATGGAACCTATACGGATCCGGGCAATACGGGGCTCCATCACTTCAGGCCCAACGATCTGAGCAATGCCTTCAGCGTCGAAGAAGGCGACGAAGTGCGTGTTTTCATGCGTTGGGAAGACAACTGGGGCCGAGCCGACTGCGACCTGGACCTGGAATTGTACAAGGGCGTCCGGGGCCGTGACGGAAAATACCCGCGGATATTGCAGGACAACACGGCCCAGGACGGCAGCGCCGGCAGCATGCCCCGCGCTGCCGTAGGGTTTAGCGGCAAGGCCAGGGCGTCCGACGCCGGTGTATATTTCCTGGCTATACGCAAGTACGACTGCGCGGAAGAACCGGCGTGGATACAGCTGATCGCCTGGATTAGCAGCCCCCTGCAATACCGCACGCCGACCTTCCACATGGGCAACCCTGAGGAAAGCCGCAACCCGGGCATGCTGGCAGTGGGAGCGACCCACTACACCAACACTCAGGCCATCGCGTCCTACAGTTCCCGGGGCCCGACCCTCGATGGCCGGATCAAGCCCGACATCACGGGCGTTGCCTGCGGACGTTCAACCATCCTGCCGGTCTTTTCTTTAGACGGCGCGCAGTGCTGGTTCCGCGGCACCAGCCAGTCGGCTCCCCACGTGGCGGGTCTGGCCGCGCTGGCGCAGCAGAGATTTCCCGACTACACGCCGGCCCAGTTGACCGACTACCTGCGCCAGAATGCCGCGGAGCGCGGCATCGCCGGGGCGGACAATACCTGGGGGCACGGCCTGGCGGCATTGCCCCGTCCGTCCGCTCCTGCTGCTGCGCCGGAGCCGGGGCCGGGGCAGCAGCCAGCGCCGGGGACGGGGCCGGTGCCTGGCCCAGCACCGGGGCCGCTGCCGGGGCCGGCGCAGAATGTCGCGCCGGCCGCCGCGAACCTGGCAGTGCGCGACGGCGCCAGCGCGGGTCAGGTGATTGTCTCCTGGGACGCGGCGCCGGAAGCCACCTACTATCGCATCGGCTCTGTCAACATGAAGACCGACTATCCGGCGGCAAAGGCCAGCGTCTCCGGCGAATGGAGATCGGCTTTCGTCTATTCCGACGTAAGCGCCCGCGATTTCACGGTGGAAAATGGCCGGGTGGAATACGTCATCCGCCGCCTGGAGCCGGGCGCTCGCCACGCCTTCACCGTCCACACCTCCGGCGATGCCACCTATGGCATTCCGACCTACGGCGGCCGGTTCCGTTGGCCCGGCGGATCCAATTGGGCATATCACGTCGTCCCGTGAAAATGATCAACGTTGCCGCCTGGCGGACGGGGCTGTCCCACGCTCTGCCCTTCTATTACGGCTGGGTAATTGTGGGGAACGGAGTGGCGGTGAGCCTGTCCACCCGTACCGTGATGGCGGTGGCGACCCTTTCCGTGTTCGTTGTGCCAATGACCCAATCCCTGGGCTGGTCGGTGGGGATGTTCTCCGGGGCGGTCAGCCTGGGTGGACTGGCGGCAGTCTTCGTTTCGCCCATCGTGGGGAGATGGCTGGACAAGTACGGGGCGGGAGTTATCCTGGGGGCGGGTTCACTGGCCACGGGCGCAGTGGCGATTGGGCTGGCCTTCGTTGCCCATCCGCTGGCCTTCTATTTCCTTTACGTTCCGGGACGGATGATCTTCGCCGGGCCGATGGAGATGGGGTTGCCCACTGCCATCAGCAACTGGTTCATCCGGCGGCGTCCGATGGGACTGGCCGTGGACGCCATCGCCAAGGGGGCCGGCCTGGCCATCGCGCCCTGGGCAATGCAGCTCATCATCACCGGGCATGACTGGCGAACGGCGTGGATTGCCCTGGGGATTCTGACCTTTGCGCTGGGGGTTCTGCCCTCGCTGCTGCGGTGGCGCGGCGGCCGGAGGATCTGGGGCTGGAACCCGACCCGGCGCCGGCGCGGGAAGACCCGGCCCACCAGGATTCCCGGGCTGCCGGGGGTTCCGGCAACTCGGTCAGCGTCGCCGAAATCAACTTCACGGTGGGGCAGGCGCTGCGCACGCGGGCGTTCTGGATACTGGCGATCTTTTCCGGCGCCGGGATGATGGTACAAGCGGGGGTGAGCCTGCACCAGGTTTCCCACTACATCAGCCAGGGAATTGACCCGCGGTTCGCCGCCATCAGCGCGAGCACATTCGCGCTGGCGCAAATGCCGGCCAGCCTCTTCTGGGCGGCCCTGGCGCGGCGGACGCCCATCCGCTTCCTGATGATGGCCGCGTCCTGCGTCGTGGCGCTGGCCGCAGTGGGCACGGCGCTGAGCGACCGGCTGCTGCCGGAGCTAATCTCGGCGGCGGGGGTCGGGTTCGGTGTGGGCGGTCTGCACCTGCTGATCCGGCTGGTGTGGGCAGACTACTACGGCGGCAGAACCTGGGGACAATCCGCGGGCTGACCATGTCGGTGCAGGTGGGCGGACAGGCGCTGGGGCCGGTGATCGCCGGGTTCATGTTCGACTATTTCGACAGCTACCGGATCCCGTTCACGTTTTTCGCCGGGGCCGTTTTCCTGGCGGGCCTCCTGGCCCTGGCGGCCAAACCGCCGCCGGCGCCGACCCCGCCGCCTCGGTAGCGGGCGGGGGCGGCGCCGGCGGATGGCGGGGCGGGGGCGGTAGGCGGAGATTGCTTGGGGTTACAGCCCCGCCATAGCGTCGGCGATCATCGCCAGCGCATCCTGCTGGTCAGTTCCCTGGGAGACGGCGGAGGATGCCGGGGCAGATTGCCGCGTAGCCGACGCCGGAATACCGGAATAGATGAGGATGACCTCTTAAAGTTCCTTGCTATCGGGTTCGGTTGCCATAACCACCTCAGTAAATCTCCTCAAACTGCTCGCGGGTCAGCCCGGCTCTGCGGGCTATCCGGTACATCGTGAAGCCGTTGATAGGATTGCCGCGCGGAATTTCTAACCGTGTCTGGCCGTTTGACATTACGATGTGACCGCTTTGGCGAATTACCGAATAGCCGATTTTCTCAAATGCCGCGATAGCCCGACGGTGGTTTTTGCCGGGTATGGCCGGCACGGTTATTGCCCCGGATACGGCGCCGGCTTTACCACTGCTTCTGCCGTAGGAAGCCCGGATGCCATCAGTCCCTGGTAGTAGCTGACGACTTCATCATAAGTATCGCCCTTTGCCGGTTCTACACCGTCCACCAGCGCCTCATAGATGGCGTCGGCAATCATATCCAGCGCGTCTTGCGGATCGCGTCCCGCGCTTACCACGTCCAGGGACGGGCAGAAAACCGCCCAGGGTGTTCCGGGACTGTCGCCGCTGGTGTCGCATACCAGCAGGACTTCATACCCGTATTCCACCGGCGCGCCGCCAGCCCATTCCGCCGTCAGGGATTCGTCGGCGCGAGTCAACAGAGCAATCGCCATAATCTCACCTCTCTTTAGGATAATGGTAGCATCCGGTCACGAAGCCGACGGTGAGGTTTGCCCCTCCGCCGGCAGCGAGTCTTCCCAGTTGGGAATGAGGACGCGGGAGGATGATTCCAGCAACAGGATGAAGACAACCCCGGCAAGACTGGCGGCAATGGAGATAGTCCAGGCAAGGTCGTAGGAGCCGCCTCCCAAGTCGATGAATCCCAGCAACCGCGTCGGAGCTTCGCCGGTGCGGAAGTCGTAGATCACGCCGCCGACCAGTCCGCCGGCGGCCATGCCGAAGCCCGAACCCAGGTGCTGGAATCCGAATATCGACCGTACCCCGGCCCCATGCCGTAGTACTGAGCGTCGGCAATCATCGCCAGCGCATCCTGCTGGTCAGTTCCCTGGGAGATGGCGGGGGATGCCGGGGCAGATTGCCGCGTAGCCGACGCCGGAGTAGATGAGGATGACCTCTTAAAGTTCCTTGCTATCGGGTTCGGTTGCCATAACCACCTCAGTAAATCTCCTCAAACTGCTCGCGGGTCAGCCCGGCTCTGCGGGCTATCCGGTACATCGTGAAGCCGTTGATAGGATTGCCGCGCGGAATTTCTAACCGTGTCTGGCCGTTTGACATTACGATGTGACCGCTTTGGCGAATTACCGAATAGCCGATTTTCTCAAATGCCGCGATAGCCCGACGGTGGTTTTTGCCGGGTATGGCCGGCACGGTTATTGCCCCGGATACGGCGCCGGCTTTACCACTGCTTCTGCCGTAGGAAGCCCGGATGCCATCAGTCCCTGGTAGTAGCTGACGACTTCATCATAAGTATCGCCCTTTGCCGGTTCTACACCGTCCACCAGCGCCTCATAGATGGCGTCGGCAATCATATCCAGCGCGTCTTGTGGATCGCGCCCCGCGCTTACCACGTCCAGGGACGGGCAGAAAACCGCCCAGGGTGTTCCGGGACTGTCGCCGCTGGTGTCGCATACCAGCAGGACTTCATACCCGTATTCCACCGGCGCGCCGCCAGCCCATTCCGCCGTCAGGGATTCGTCGGCGCGAGTCAACAGAGCAATCGCCATAATCTCACCTCTCTTTAGGATAATGGTAGCATCCGGTCACGAAGCCGACGGTGAGGTTTGCCCCTCCGCCGGCAGCGAGTCTTCCCAGTTGGGAATGAGGACGCGGGAGGATGATTCCAGCAACAGGATGAAGACAACCCCGGCAAGACTGGCGGCAATGGAGATAGTCCAGGCGAGGTCGTAGGAGCCGCCCCCCAAGTCGATGAATCCAAGCAACCGCGTCGGAGCTTCGCCGGTGCGGAAGTCGTAGATCACGCCGCCGACCAGTCCGCCGGCGGCCATGCCGAAGCCCGAGCCCAGGTGCTGGAATCCGAATATCGACCGTACCGGCCCCATGCCGTAGTACTGGCGGTTGGCGATGAGGAAGGCGGACATTTCTCCGCCGAAGCCGATGCCGAAGAGGACGGCGAAGAGGTAGAACTCCCACGCGCTCTGGGCCCAGAAGAGCATGATGACCGTGACGCCCTGCAAGGCGTAGGGCAGGATCATCGTCACCTTGGCGCCGAAGTGGTCGGCAAGGATGGGTATGAACAGCCGGCTGCTGACGCTGGCCATGGTGTAAATGGTGACGATCCAGGCCGCCGCCGCCAGGGACAATCCCTGCTCGGTGGCGAAGAAGACCACGTGCCAGATGACGATGGCGTGGCCCATGCAGCCGAGGAAGTGGATGAAGGGAAGGTTCCAGAAGGCCCGGGTCCGGCGCGCATGCTGTAGGAAGACCTTGCTGCGCAACCGGGCGGTTGCAGTGTTGACCGGTAGCGGAGGCGGGTCGTCCGCGGTGGCGCCCAGGGGCTTCATCCCCCGGTCGGCGGGTTCGCTGTGGAAGAAGAACAACAGGGAGAACAGGATTACTCCACCCGCGGCGGCGATTATCCAGAACCCGACTTGCCATCCGGTCAGGGACACCAGCAGCGCCAGGGCCGGCGCAGTGACGGACGCTCCCATGCCTCCGAAGGACTGTTGGATGCCCACGGCGACGCCCAGCTTCTTCTTGAACCAGGCCGCGACGGTGGTGGGGATGTTGACGGTGAAGAGGGCCTGGGCCAATCCCAGCACCAGGCTGTAGTAGAGGTAAAGCTGCCAGAGTTGCGCCACGGTGCTGAGGAGGAGCATCCCGGCCACGTAGAGGGCGGCCGCAACAAACAGCGACTTGCGCGCTCCGTAGCGGTCGCCGACCCATCCGGAGACCGGAGAAAGGACGGCGCTGGTGACGCTGCGGAAGACTTGGGCAAGGACGATGGCGGTGACGCCCCAGGCGAAGTCAGTCTGGAGTACGACGAGGATGACGGCGAAGGCTTGGCTGACGAAATTGGCGGTCACCCGCAGCATGGTGCCCATTCCCACCACGAGCCAGGCGTAGTGGTACTGCTCCCGCAAGTAGTTCACCGGGTTCGTTAAGCCGATATTCAAACCGGATCACTCTCCATTGCCGGGAATTCGGCGCCGGGAATCTGGCGCCGGGAATCTGGATGGGGCGTTTCGTTGTGCGCCGGGGGGCGCCCGATTTTCCGGTTAGTGGGCCGGGGTCACTCGTCTTGGGGGAGCAAGGCGTTGGGGACGACTGCGCTGCCCTGGCCCACTCCGGTGGTAGCGCCGCGCTGGTTCTCTACTTTGATCTCCACCGATACCCGGCTGCCGTTCACCTCCCGGCTCACCTCGGTAATCGTACCCGTAAAGGTGATGGTGTCGCCGGGACGGACCGGCCGCAGGAATCTCAGATCAACCGTGCCGGTGTGGTTGAACACGCTGCGGCCAAAGTGCCGGCGCAGCAGCTCCAGGGCGAATGACAGCGACATCCTTCCCGAGGCGACCGTGCCCTCGGTTCCCAGGGTCTCGCGGGCGGTCGCCGCATCGGTGAACTGGGAGGCTTCCAGTTCACCGGAGCTGCCCTCAAACCGGTTGATCGCCTCTTGGGTCATTTCCTTCACCAGCGGGGGCAGCGCATCCCCCACCGCATAGGCGCGAACTAGCTTCCCCATTTCTTGCCGACCTCCGTGGGCTGCTTGAGCTCGTGGGTGATCACGCGGTCGATGAGCCGGCCGTCCTCGTCAACGGAAACCGCCTCGGTGACGATGTAGTTCTTGCCCCGGCGCAGGTACTTGTCGGCGATCCAGGCCCGCACCGTGATCGTCTTGCCGGCGATGGGAGGGTTGTAGCAGTAAAACGCGCACCGGGCGTTGACCGAACCGGCGTCCCGGTACCTGGCGTTGTACTGCTTCACATCCACCTTGTGGGAGATCGTCGGAAAGCCGGCCTCCGGGTCCATCACCCCCTGGCGATAGGCGTCAATCATCTCCTGGGTGAGGAGGTACTGGTACGTCTCGAAGGTCTCGCCCACCTCCAGGGCGTCCCAGTCCAGAAGTATTCGCGCATCCCCTTCTGCCATAGCTGCACTTCCTTTAGCTAGCTGCGCTTCCTTTCGTTTCAAATGTCAACAGACCCTAAATGCCCCGCCAGGAACGCCGTCCTTCGACCCTAACGAAGTGGCCGAAGCCGGGGTCGGGAAAGTGTCCGGCCGAGACCAGGATCGGCGCGTTCTCCAGCATATCCAGCACGGAATGCCGGGTGCTCCGGGATGTTTCCGGCTGGATGTCGAATATGGGGCACCAGTCGGTGTAGTGCGCCTGGGCCGGGTTGTGCGCCACGTCGCCCAGGATGTAGCCCCGCTCGCCGCCTGAGGAGATCATGATTGAGACGTGGCCCGGGGTATGCCCCGGCGTGGCGACTGTGGTGAGTTCGTCCGTGATCCGGTAATCGTCGTCGATCAGATCGAGGTATCCCAGACCCTCCAGAGGAACCACTTGGTCGCGGACGTGGGTGGCGCCAGCCAGCACATCAGGCTGCGTCCAATAGTCCCAGTCCCGCCTTGGGGCCAAGTAACGGGCGTTGGGGAAGTTTGGCTTGCCATCGGTCAGGTTCCAGCCCACGTGGTCGGGGTGGAGGTGCGTGAACACCACCAGGTCCACCGCCGCCGGATCGACGCCCTTGGCCCGCATGTCCGACATGAGCGTGCCGTCGGGGGCCTGTAGGCCGGTATCGACGATGATCAGCTTTCCCTGCGAGCGAACCCCGGTGGTTCCATACCTGCTGGTAATCTGGTCGTGCTCGTCCAAAAGCTCGGGAAACTCCCGCCATTGTTCAATGGTGGTATCCGGGAAAGGCGTGAAGGGAGACCGGACGGGCATCCCATCGTTTAGACACAGCAATTGAACATTGCCAACGCTGGTGGTGTAGCTGGGCATATCGGCATTGCCTCTCGATAAGTTGTACTCTTAACGATGTATCGATCAACGATGTAGCGTTCCGAGCGCCATATTACCCCAAAACACCGGGCCTGTTGAGAGAAAACCTCCGAGTCTTGAAATTGCCCAAGTCGTCGGCAAGGCGGAGATGAAGCAGTTCAGCGGTCGTTGATCAGCGGATGGCGGTCGTGAACCTCGTCACGAATGCTGCCGAAGTCTCGCCTCCAGTTCGCGGATGCGGGCTTGGGCCGCGTCGGCGCGTTGACGCTGGTCTTCGTGAGTGAGGATGGGCTGGCCGGTTTCCGGGTCGTGCCAACCCAGCCGACCGTGGTCCCAGCGGAGGTTCAGGTTCAGTACCGCGCTGTGGCCCTGTAGTAGGTCGGTGTCCAGTTCTGCGATGGAAATGGGTTGGTAGTCCCCGTCCACCAGACGGTCTCCGGCGAGTTTGGCGCCGTGGTGTTCCCCCGTTTCGTCGAAACGCCAGTACTCCAGGATGCCCAGAGCGGCATAGTCGTCCCTCTTGGCGCCGACGTCCGTCTCGGCAGTGGATGCGGAAGCGATCTCCAGCACAAAGTCCGGCGGCTTCCCCTGTTCCGCGATAATGTAACCGTTGCTGGCTGCGTAAGCGGCCGGATCCGCGCCAAAGGCGATGAACAAGTCGGGCGGCCGACCTCGGGAACGGTTGTTGCAGGGATGGGCTACGACCCAGCGATCCGCTTCCACCAGGGTGGTTTGGGGGTTGCCGAGGTGGATAGCCAGGTCTCGGGAGGCGCCGGTTTTGAACAGTTGGTCGTATTGGGTCATCTCGTCGGGTTCGCGCTGCGGGGGATCCGGCAGTCGAATGCGGTCCGCGGATTTGGTGGTTTTTGCGTCGGTAGCGGTCATGCGGAACCTCAGTTGTTGGCGCCGGTGAATCTGGCCGACAAACGGACGACAAGATAGCCAAAACGGCCCCATTCGGAGCCGTCGCTGATCAGGAAATCGCAGGATTGGTACCGAAGGTCAGACTCGAACTGACACGGGATATTCTCCCACCGGTTTTTGAGACCGGCGCGTCTACCATTCCGCCACTTCGGCCTGCCTTCCAGTATAGCACAGTTGCGCGGAGCGGGGCTGCGTTGTAGCATTGTCCCGGTAGTAACAGCGACTCGCCACAGGCATTCATAGCAGCGAGCGCGACTCAGCGAGCGCGACGCGAAAGGCGGCAGGGCGATGGCCAACATCAAGGACCGGCTGGATGAAGACATCCGCAATGCCATGCGCGCCCGAAATCGGGAACGCTTGGATACTTTGCGCTTCCTCAAAAGCCAAATCCAGCTGACGGAAAAGAACAATCTCAAAGAATTGGACGACGCCGGCGTCACCGACGTCATCGCCAAGCAGGCCAAGGACCGCCGCGAGAGCATTGAGATGTTTGGCCAGGGGGGACGGGCCGACCTGGTGGCCAAGGAAGAGACGTCCCTCGCCATACTGCTGGAATACATGCCAGAGCAGCTCAGCGATGCGGAAATCGAAGACTTGGCCCGTCAGGCCGTCGCCGATACGGGGGCCACCGGGCCGGGCGATCGGGGCAAGGTAATGGGACGCATCATGCCGCAGGTGCGGGGCAAGGCCGACGGCAGCCAGGTGAACGCCATCGTCTCTCGTATCCTCGAAACGGGCGGCTGAGCCCCCATGCGTTTCGGCATCCTGGTTTTTCCCGGCACCTGGAGCGACACCGATTGCCACCACGCTGTCAGCGGCGTCCTCGGACAGGACGCCGCTTACGTCTGGCACAAGGAACACAGCATAGCCGGCTACGACGCCATAATCGTTCCCGGCGGGTTCTCCTACGGCGATTACCTCCGCGCCGGCGCAGTTGCGCGTTTCTCCCCGGTGATGTCCGCAGTGCGCGACTTCGCCGCCGGCGGCGGCCTGGTCATCGGCATCTGCAATGGCTTCCAGATACTGTGCGAAGCCGGCTTGTTGCCCGGGGCGCTGCGGCGCAACGGTCATCTGGAATATCGCTGCCAGTGGACGCGCCTGCGTACCGAGCGTATCGATACGCCCTTCAGCAGCCGCTGCCGGGAGGGACAGGCCCTGGCCGTTCCAGTGTCCCACGGCGAGGGAAACTACTACGCCGATGCGGCCACCGTCGCCCAACTTGAGGAAGAGGGCCGCGTCTTGTTCCGCTATTGCGAACCCAGTGGCGCGGTCACCGAGGCTGCCAATCCCAACGGCTCCGTGGGCGGCATCGCCGGCATCCTTAACGAGGGCCGCAACGTGCTGGGCCTGATGCCCCACCCGGAGCGCAGTTGCGAATTGCTGCTGGGCTCCGATGATGGCAACCTGATTTTCGGGTCAATGATCGATGCCGGGGCCGGTCATACCGGAGCTAGTCATTAGGCATGCTGCTGTCGCTGGGGCTGGCGTGCATTGCCGTGCTGGGGTTCGGCAGCTCGGCGGTGCTGGCCCGTCTGGGTATGCAGGCAATGCGGCCCATGCCGGCGTCCGTGATTTCCCTGGTGGCTTCAACCCTGCTGGCGGGAACGCTGGCTCTCGTATTTGAATTCGACGCCATCATCGCGTTGCCGGCCATCTCTCTGGTGTGGCTTCTCGGCAACGGCATCCTCACCTATATGGGTGGGCGATCCCAGCAGTACATCGCCATCAGCCTGATTGGGGCATCGCGCGTGACCCCCATCGTGGGCAGCGCGGCGCTGTTCTCCGCGCTGTACGCCATCACCCTCACGCGCCTCGGCGTGCCGGGCTTCAACGAGCATTTAACCGTATTGTTGGGCCTGGGGACGGTGGTGGTAGTTACCGGCCTGGCCCTGACCGGGAGCGACTTTCTTCGTCAGAGCTGGGGGCGCGACTGGAAGTCAGTCGCGGGTTACGGTCTGGCGATACTGGCGGCGGCGTGTTACGGCGCATCGACCCTGAGCGGCCGGGTGTTGAGCATCCAGTTCGGATCGCCCCTGATCATGGCAGCCGGCAGCATGTTCTTCGCCACTCTGGTCCTCTCGCCGGTGTTCGGACGGGAAGCGGCGCAACGGGTGGCCGGCGCGGGGTGGGCGCCGTTTTTCTTGTTCCTGGGCGGGTTGGCCGCCGCCTGCGCCGTGATGGCGGTGTATTTCGCCGTAACCCGGGAGGGCTCAAACATTCTGGTCATTGCGCCCATCGTGTCGTGCAACCCGTTAGTCACGCTGCTGATGGCCCGCCTTTTCCTGCGCCAAAGCGAAACCGTCACCAAGGGGTTGCTCATCGGCACGCTGCTGGCGGTGGGAGGCGTAGCCATGGTGGTGGTCGGCGGGCTGGTCGGCTGATCGGCATTGACCGGATCGCCGCCAGGGTCCACGTTCCGTTTTCGCCGATTTCAGCGTAGGATTAGCTACTGCCCGGCAAGGCGCAGCGTCAACGCCATCGGTTAGGGCATCCCGGCGAGGTTCCAAATGACCATTAGACCTACTGCGCGGCCAATTGTCGTCGGCGCCGGCCAATTTCCGGAACTGCGGCCTCGGGAGGATATGCAGAACACCCTCCATCTGAACTATCCGGGCCATCTGCCGGCGCTGTCCCGTCGCCTAGGCTACTCGGCGACCACAGCGGTCACCAGCGAGACGCCCATGGGCTGGAATACCCGCCAACGGCGGGGTTTGTTGCAGCCGGACTTGCTGGTCGCCTTCGACGTTGACTGGAGCGTGATCGTCGCGGAGCGGGGTTACTCCATCGACGGCCACGGGAAGCCGCCCGACTTCGTGCTGGAAATCGCGTCGGCGACCACCAGCGGTCGAGACGAAAGGGAGAAGCGCAATGGCTATGCCAACTTCGGTGTGCCGGAGTACTGGCGATTTGACGATACCGGAGGACAGTATTACGAAAGGGGTTTGGCCGGCGACCGGCTGGTGGATGGAGAATATCAACCGATCGCGGTGGTTGAAGTGGGCCATGCGCGGTACCGGGGGTACAGCGCAGCGCTGGGGCTGCACGTATGTTGGGAATACGGGTATCTGCGCTGGTACGACCCGGCGACCGGATACCTGCCTACCTACTACGAGGAAGCCGCCGCCCGCATCGCCGCGGAAGCGGAGCGGGATGCCGCGGAAGCGGAACGAAACGTCGCGGAAGTGGAGCGGGATGCCGCGGAAGCGGAACGAAACGTCGCGGAAGTGGAGCGGGATGCCGCGGAAGCGGAACGGGATGCCGAGCGTGCCGCGCGTCTCCAACTGGAAGCGGAAGTCAGACGTCTGCGCGATAGGTTGCCGCCAACCGGGTCGGCGTAACGGTTAATGCGCAGGATAGGATCAGCAATGCCGGTCAGCAAAGAAATCTTGGCCGAAATCGCCCTCGCCCCACCCGGTGGGGTTGCTCATCGGGACGCTGCTGGCGGTGGGAGGCGTAGCCATGGTGGTGGTCGGCGGGCTGGTCGGCTGATCGGCATTGACCGGATCGCCGCCAGGGTCCACGTTCCGTTTTCGCCGATTTCAGCGTAGGATTAGCTACTGCCTTGGAAGGCGCAGCGTCAAGGCCATCGGTTACGGCATCCCGGCGAGGTTCCAAATGACCATTAGACCCACGGCGCGGCCAATTGTCGTCGGCGCCGGCCAATTTCCGGAACTGCGGGCTCGGGAGGATATGCAGAACACCCTCCATCTGAACTATCCGGGCCATCTGCCGGCGCTGTCCCGTCGCCTGGGCTACTCGGCGACCACAGCGGTCACCAGCGAGACGCCAATCGGCTGGAATACCCGGCAAAGGCGGGGTTTGTTGCAGCCGGACTTGCTGGTCGCCTTCGACGTTGACTGGAGCGTGATCGTCGCGGAGCAGGGTTACTCCATCGACGGCCACGGGAAGCCGCCCGACTTTGTGCTGGAAATCGCGTCGGCGACCACCAGCGGTCGAGACGAAAGGGAGAAGCGCAATGGCTATGCCAACTTCGGTGTGCCGGAGTACTGGCGATTTGACGACACCGGGGGACAGTATTATGAAAGGGGTTTGGCCGGCGACCGGCTGGTGGATGGAGAATATCAACCGATCGCGGTGGTTGAAGTGGGCCATGCGCGGTACCGGGGGTACAGCGCGGCGCTGGGGCTGCACGTATGTTGGGAATACGGGTATCTGCGCTGGTACGACCCGGCGACCGGATACCTGCCTACCTACTACGAGGAAGCCGCCGCCCGGATCGCCGCGGAAGCGGAGCGGGATGCCGCGGAAGCGGAACGAAACGTCGCGGAAGCGGAACGGGATGCCGAGCGTGCGGCGCGTCTCCAACTGGAAGCGGAAGTCAGACGTCTGCGCGATAGGTTGCCGCCAACCGGGTCGGCGTAACGGTTAATGCGCAGGATAGGATCAGCAATGCCGGTCAGCAAAGAAATCCTGGCCGAAATCGCCCTCGCCCCACCCGGCGGGGTTGCTCATCGGGACGCTGCTGGCGGTGGGAGGCGTAGCCATGGTGGTGGTCGGCGGGCTGGTCGGCTGATCGGCATTGACCGGATCGCCGCCCGGTGCCGCGTTCCGTTTTCGCGGATTTCAGCGTAGGATTAGCTACTGCCTTGGAAGGCGCAGCGTCAAGGCCATCGGTTACGGCATCCCGGCGAGGTTCCACATGACCATTAGACCCACGGCGCGGCCAATTGTCGTCGGCGCCGGCCAATTTCCGGAACTGCGGGCTCGGGAGGATATGCAGAACACCCTCCATCTGAACTATCCGGGCCATCTGCCGGCGCTGTCCCGTCGCCTGGGCTACTCGGCGACCACAGCGGTCACCAGCGAGACGCCCATGGGCTGGAATACCCGGCAACGGCGGGGTTTGTTGCAGCCGGACTTGCTGGTCGCCTTCGACGTTGACTGGAGCGTGATCGTCGCGGAGCAGGGTTACTCCATCGACGGGCACGGGAAGCCGCCCGACTTTGTGCTGGAAATCGCGTCGGCGACCACCAGCGGTCGAGACGAAAGGGACAAGCGCAATGGTTATGCGAACTTCGGCGTGCCGGAGTACTGGCGATTTGACGACACCGGGGGACAGTATTATGAAAGGGGTTTGGCCGGCGACCGGCTGGTGGATGGAGAATATCAACCGATCGCGGTGGTTGAAGTGGGCCATGCGCGGTACCGGGGGTACAGCGCAGCGCTGGGGCTGCATGTCTGTTGGGAATACGGGTATCTGCGCTGGTACGACCCGGCGACCGGGTACCTGCCTACCTACTACGAGGAAGCCGCCGCCCGCATCGCCGCGGAAGCGGAGCGGGATGCCGAGCGTGCCGCGCGTCTCCAATTGGAAGCGGAAGTCAGACGTCTGCGCGATAGGTTGCCGCCAACCGGGTCGGCGTAATAATTAATGCGCAGGATAGGATCAGCAAAGAAATGCTGGCCGAAATCGCCCTCTCCCCCGCCGGTGGGGTTGCTCATCGGGACGCTGCTGGCGGTGGGAGGCGTAGCCATGGTGGTGGTGGGCGGGCTGTTCGGCTGATCGGTATTGACCGGATCGCTACCAGGGGCCCACGTTCCGTTTTCGCCGATTTCAGCGTAGGATTAGCTACTGCCCGGCAACGTGCAGCGTCAACGCCATCGGTTAGGGCATCCCGGCGAGGTTCCACATGACCATTAGACCCACGGCGCGGCCAATTGTCGTCGGCGCCGGCCAATTTCCGGAACTGCGGCCTCGGGAGGATATGCAGAACACCCTCCATCTGAACTATCCGGGCCATCTGCCGGCGCTGTCCCGTCGCCTGGGCTACTCGGCGACCACGGCGGTCACCAGCGAGACGCCAATCGGCTGGAATACCCGGCAAAGGCGGGGTTTGTTGCAGCCGGACTTGCTGGTCGCCTTCGACGTTGACTGGAGCGTGATCGTCGCGGAGCGGGGTTACTCCATCGACGGGCACGGTAAGCCGCCCGACTTTGTGCTGGAAATCGCGTCGGCGACCACCAGCGGTCGAGACGAAAGGGACAAGCGCAATGGGTATGCGAACTTCGGTGTGCCGGAGTACTGGCGATTTGACGATACCGGGGGACAGTATTACGAAAGGGGTTTGGCCGGCGACCGGCTGGTGGATGGAGAATATCAACCGATCGCGGTGGTTGAAGTGGGCCATGCGCGGTACCGGGGGTACAGCGCAGCGCTGGGGCTGCATGTATGCTGGGAATACGGGTATCTGCGCTGGTACGACCCGGCGACCGGATACCTGCCTACCTACTACGAGGAAGCCGCCGCCCGCATCGCCGCGGAAGTGGAGCGGGATGCCGCGGAAGCGGAACGGGATGCCGAGCGTGCGGCGCGTCTCCAACTGGAAGCGGAAGTCAGACGTCTGCGCGATAGGTTGCCGCCAACCGGGTCGGCGTAACGGTTAATGCGCAGGATAGGATCAGCAATGCCGGTCAGCAAAGAAATCTTGGCCGAAATCGCCCTCGCCCCACCCGGTGGGGTTGCTCATCGGGACGCTGCTGGCGGTGGGAGGCGTAGCCATGGTGGTGGTCGGCGGGCTGGTCGGCTGATCGGCATTGACCGGATCGCCGCCAGGGTCCACGTTCCGTTTTCGCCGATTTCAGCGTAGGATTAGCTGCTGCCCGGCAAGGCGCAGCGTCAAGGCCATCGGTTACGGCATCCCGGCGAGGTTCCACATGACCATTAGACCCACGGCGCGGCCAATTGTCGTCGGCGCCGGCCAATTTCCGGAACTGCGGGCTCGGGAGGATATGCAGAACACCCTCCATCTGAACTATCCGGGCCATCTGCCGGCGCTGTCCCGTCGCCTGGGCTACTCGGCGACCACAGCGGTCACCAGCGAGACGCCCATGGGCTGGAATACCCGGCAACGGCGGGGTTTGTTGCAGCCGGACTTGCTGGTCGCCTTCGACGTTGACTGGAGCGTGATCGTCGCGGAGCGGGGTTACTCCATCGACGGGCACGGCAAGCCGCCCGACTTCGTGCTGGAAATCGCGTCGGCGACCACCAGCGGTCGAGACGAAAGGGACAAGCGCAATGGGTATGCGAACTTCGGCGTGCCGGAGTACTGGCGATTTGACGATACCGGAGGACAGTATTACGAAAGGGGTTTGGCCGGCGACCGGCTGGTGGATGGAGAATATCAACCGATCGCGGTGGTTGAAGTGGGCCATGCGCGGTACCGGGGGTACAGCGCAGCGCTGGGGCTGCATGTATGCTGGGAATACGGGTATCTGCGCTGGTACGACCCGGCGACCGGATACCTGCCTACCTATTACGAGGAAGCCGCCGCCCGCATCGCCGCGGAAGCGGAGCGGGAAGCCGCAGAAGCGGAACGGGATGCCGAGCGTGCGGCGCGTCTCCAACTGGAAGCGGAAGTCAGACGTCTGCGCGATAGGTTGCCGCCAACCGGGTCGGCGTAACGGTTAATGCGCAGGATAGGATCAGCAATGCCGGTCAGCAAAGAAATCCTGGCCGAAATCGCCCTCGCCCCACCCGGCGGGGTTGCTCACCGGGACGCTGCTGGCGGTGGGAGGCGTAGCCATGGTGGTGGTCGGCGGGCTGGTCGGCTGATCGGCATTGACCGGATCGCCGCCAGGTGCCGCGTTCCGTTTTCGCCGATTTCAGCGTAGGATTAGCTGCTGCCCGGCAAGGCGCAGCGTCAACGCCATCGGTTAGGGCATCCCGGCGAGGTTCCACATGACCATTAGACCTACTGCGCGGCCAATTGTCGTCGGCGCCGGCCAATTTCCGGAACTGCGGGCTCGGGAGGATATGCAGAACACCCTCCATCTGAACTATCCGGGCCATCTGCCGGCGCTGTCCCGTCGCCTGGGCTACTCGGCGACCACAGCGGTCACCAGCGAGACGCCCATGGGCTGGAATACCCGGCAAAGGCGGGGTTTGTTGCAGCCGGACTTGCTGGTCGCCTTCGACGTTGACTGGAGCGTGATCGTCGCGGAGCGGGGTTACTCCATCGACGGGCACGGGAAGCCGCCCGACTTCGTGCTGGAAATCGCGTCGGCGACCACCAGCGGTCGAGACGAAAGGGAGAAGCGCAATGGCTATGCGAACTTCGGCGTGCCGGAGTACTGGCGATTTGACGACACCGGGGGAGAGTATTACGAAAGGGGTTTGGCCGGCGACCGGCTGGTGGATGGAGAATATCAACCGATCGCGGTGGTTGAAGTGGGCCATGCGCGGTACCGGGGGTACAGCGCAGCGCTGGGGCTGCATGTATGCTGGGAATACGGGTATCTGCGCTGGTACGACCCGGGGACCGGATACCTGCCTACCTACTACGAGGAAGCCGCCGCCCGCATCGCCGCGGAAGCGGAGCGGGATGCCGCGGAAGCGGAACGGGATGCCGCGGAAACGGAACGAAACGTCGCGGAAGCGGAACGGGATGCCGAGCGTGCCGCGCGTCTCCAACTGGAAGCGGAAGTCAGACGTCTGCGCGATAGGTTGCCGCCAACCGGGTCGGCGTAATAATTAATGCGCATCATGGGGTCAGCAATGCCGGTCAGCAAAGAAATCCTGGATGAAATCGCCCTCTCCCCCGCCGAATACGAAATGATCGTTGACCGGCTGGATCGGGAGCCGAACCCGGTGGAGTTGGGCATGTTCGGCGCGCTGTGGAGCGAACATTGCGGCTACAAGCACTCCCGCCCGCTGCTGGGGATGCTGCCCACCCGTTCCGCCCGCACGCTGTCCCAGGCGGGAGCCGAAAACGCCGGCGCTATCGACATCGGCAACGGCCTGGCTGTCGTGTTCAAGGTGGAGTCCCACAACCATCCCTCGGCCGTGGAGCCGTTGCAGGGGGCAGCCACCGGCGTCGGCGGAATAGTGCGTGACATCCTGGCCATGGGCGCGCGGCCCATCGCCCTGCTCAATTCCCTGCGTTTCGGCCCGCCCAACTCTGCCGCCAACCGTCGGCTGCTGCGGGGTGTGGTGGACGGCATCGGCTGGTACGGCAACTGCATCGGTGTCCCTGACGTCGCCGGCGAAATATACTTCGACGAATGCTACTCGCAAAACCCGTTGGTCAACGCCATGTGCGTGGGCATTGCCCGCATCGACGAAATAGCCAGCGCCGCGGCGGACCATCCGGGTGACGTGCTGCTGCTGGTCGGCGCCGGCACCGGACGCGACGGAATACATGGAGCCTCCGGCCTGGCCTCCCGCGCCTTTGAGGAAGAGCAGGAACTTCGCCCCACGGTGCAGGTGGGCAACCCCTTCCTGGAAAAATCTCTCATCGAAGCGTGTTTGGAGGCGCTGCGGACCGGCAAGGTTCGCGCTTTGCAGGACCTCGGCGCCGCCGGCCTGACCAGCGCGGCTGTAGAGTCGGCGGCCCATGGCCGGCGCGGGATCACCCTCGACATCAGCTGCGTCCACCGCCGGGAGGCGGGCATGACCGCCTACGAGGTTATGCTGTCCGAATCGCAAGAGCGGATGCTGCTGGTGACGGCGCCGGAGCACGTGCCCGCCGTCAGCGATGTGTTCGAGAAGTGGGACATTACTTGCCGGCCCGTTGGAACCGTAACCGACGCGCAGTTCGCCCAGGTGCAGGACGGGACGGAAACCGTCGCCGCCTTGCCGGTCGAACACTTGTCGGACGCGCCGCGCTACCGCCGATCCGGCCAACCGTCTGCCGAGGGAGCGGCGCGGCAGCGCCTTGCTTTGCGCGACGTTCCGCTGCCCGCCGACGCGGGGCAAACCCTGCTGCAATTGCTGGCCTCGCCCAACATCGCCAGCCGGAAGGGCGTGTACCGGCAATACGACCACCAGGTGCAGACCAACACGGTTATCGGCCCCGGCGACGGCGATGCGGCGCTCCTCCGCGTCAAGGGAACGGACACCGCCATCGCCGTGGCCATCGACGGGAACGGCCGGCAGTGCTATCTGGACCCCTTCCGGGGAGGCCAGTTGGCGGTGGCCGAGGTCACGCGCAACCTGTCCTGTGTCGGCGCAGAACCCCTGGCCATCACCGATTGCCTGAACTTCGGCAATCCGGAGCGTCCCGAAATCTACTATCAGCTGGAGCAGTGCATCAGGGGCATGGCGCGAGCCTGTCGAGCACTGGGCGTCCCGGTGGTCAGCGGCAACGTCAGTCTGTACAACGAAAGCCGGGGCAACGCCATCTACCCCACCCCCATCGTTGGCGGGTTGGGGTTGCTGGAGAATGTCGTCCGACACTGCGGGGCGGGTTTCCCGGCTGAAGAACTGGCGGTAGTCCTGCTGGGCGCCGGGCAACTGACCGCCCGGGGGACTGATCTGGCCGCCAGCGAATACCTGAACACCATACACGGCATGGTGCGCGGGCGACCCCGCCTTGACCTGGCCCTGGAGCGGCGGGTACAGGCCCTGTGCCGGCAACTGATTGCCGACGGCACGGTGCGCTCCGCCCACGACTGCTCCGACGGCGGCCTGGCTGTGGCGCTGGCCGAGTGCTGCATACTTGGGGACGGACGGGTCGGCGGCGCCGGATCGGTGGGTTTTACAGCTACCGATGATTTTGCGGCCGGAATGCCCCGGCGATGGGACGCCGCGCTGTTTGGCGAGGCCCCTTCCCGCATCGTAGTGACCGTGGCGCCGGGCCGGCTGGTTGAGGTTTTGGATGCCGCCAGCGCGGCGCAAGCTCCGGCCTTGGCGCTGGGACGAACCGGCGGCGCCCGGCTACGGATTGGCGAGTTGGTTGACCTGGAGGTAGCGGAACTGGCGGATACCTGGTATGGCGGGTTGAGCGGCGCTTTGAGTCAGGGCTTGTCGGCATTGCCCGACCTTCCCGCCTTCGCCGCGCCGGAAAATACGCCGACCTAGCGGGCCAGCCTTAACTGATGGCGACCACTTCGACCTCTTCGTCCACTTCGGCCTCGCCCAGGTTGTCGGCTTCGGTGTCCACATCGGCCTCGCCGTGGCTGCCGGCTGCGGCGGCTACATCGGCCTCGCCGTGGCTGCTGGCTGCGGCGGCCACATCGGCCTCGCCGTGGCTGCCGGTTGCGGCGGTCACATCGGCCTCGCCGGGGCTGCCGGCTGCGGCGGAGCCGTGGTCGGCCAGCGGCGGCGTTGCAATGGCGTCGTTGGTGGGTTCAATCTCTTCGGACGACGGCGGATAAGGCAAACCCAGGCGCATCGCCAGCGCGATGCCGACCAGGGGATGCTCGCGGTTCAGTCCGAATACCCGTCTCCGGCGCAACCGGTTGGTTTCAGGGTCCCGAGAGTTCACGTTCCGATACTGGAAAACTCCGTTGGACATGAGGCCGCGCACTTGCCGCGTGATCAGGTTCCGTGTCACTTGGTCCTGAGAATTGCCCCAACGTTCCAGAATGGTCGGGTCTTTAGCCGCCATTCCCTGGGTCAGGGCGGCGCTGATTTCGTTGCACAATGCCTGGAACATCACCGAGTCGGCGCCGTCTCGTTCTTCGACGAAATGGCTCATCGTTACCAGGTCGACAATGCGGGCCACGTCGCCGCTCTGATCCTGCGATTCGGGCAGGTCCAGTTCGGCGGCGGCGTCCTGCAACGCGCGCTCCAGCTCGGCGTGGTCCGGCTCGGCGTGGTCCGGCTCGGCGTGGTCCGGCTCGGCGCGGTCCGGTCGAACCGGTTCCGGTGCCACCGGCCTCGCTACCGGCGCGAACCGTGCCGGCGCGCGTTTCTCCGCGGGCTCTTGCGCTGGATCGTCCGGCAGTTCGCGCGTCGTTGCGGCGGGTTCGTCAGGTTCCGGTTCGGCGCCTACGTCGTCATCGACCTCATCGTAGGCATCGGCGGCTTCCAGTTCCGCGTCATCGTCGTCCTGGGCCACCGGAACCGGGTCGGGTTCGTCGGCCATCAGGATCCAGTCCACCAGGTCAACGCTGCGGATCTTGATGTTGCCTTCCTCGGCGACGCGCAGCATGAGCTTCTTGAAACCTGAGAAACCCAGTTTGCGCTCGTCGAAACCGGCGATGCGCCGCACCAGGCGTTGCTTGAGCGAGGTTAACAGCAGAGTGTGTCCGGCGGCCCGCTCGGCGCGTATCACGTCCTCGATGGCACGGATAACCTCGGGCAGTTGGTGGCGTCCCGGGTTGGCCAAAGCGGCCGGCGGCGGCGGACGGTTCCGCTGCAACGGCTCCCGCTGCGGGGCGGGTTCCACCTCAATGGGGTCAACGTCGGCGTCGTAGAAGATCAATCCGTCAACGTGGTCGGCCATGCGCCGGGAAGTGGCCCAGGATACCCCCACCACGAGCACCCGCTTGCCCACCGCGCGCAGGGAGTTGATGACGTGGATGAAGTCCGAATCACCGGACACCAGGACAAAAGTGTTGATGTTGGGGAAGTTGTGCGCCGTGTCAATGCAGTCGGCGGTCATCTTCACGTCAACGCTGTTCTTCACGCTCACGGTGCGGCCCGGTTGGTACGATCCGCGCAGGGGCAACCGGGTGGGTACGTAAACCGGCTCAATGCCGGCAGCGTACAGGGAGGGTGGATCAAGGATGAACTGGCTGGCTCCCTTGAGCTCGGGAGCGCGGGTTACCCAGTCGGCATAGGCTTTGCCCACAACGACGCGACCGTGGTTGGAAACTTCTTCTTTGAGCGCAGATACGTTGGGAGTCCGGCCCCGCACTGCCAAGCTAATCTTGAAGTTTTCCCAGTCGATAAATAAGGCTACGTCTTCACTGAATGCGACGTTGCCATTAACTTGCTGGATAGCGATGATGATACCTCAACTGATCGTCCCTTTCTTGGACTGCGGCCTTCGCAGGATTACTTGATTTTGGTTTGGAGGACGTCACTGCTGTAACGCAGAGTTTAACGGTGACGGCAGAAAAGCGTCAAGTTTGCTATTTTCCGTCCAAAAGTTTGCTATCTTCCGTCCGAAAGACGGAATGCTAGCGACTCGGGTAGTCCGGCATCCAGTATCCTCCGCTGGGCGGTGGCGATGTCATATTCGACACGGCAATGTTGGAGAGTCCCCTCCCCGTCCCCCGCGTCGTCGTAGAGCAGATACGAGGCGCGCCGGTCGCCGTCCCGCGGCTGGCCCACGCTGCCGGGGTTGACGATTACCCGTTGGCGGCGGCGCAGCGGCAGCGGTTCCGAAGCGTCCAAAAGGAAAAGGTCGGCGCGGCCCTCCCGCTCCGTCCAGACTAGCGGGTAGTGCGAGTGGCCTACCAGGCAGAAGGGCGTCTCCAGCAAGGAGAAGGTCGCCAGCGCCGCCGGCTCGCTGATCAGGTATTCCATCACCGGATCGCGCAGGCTCCCGTGGACGTGGGTGAAAAGTCCCTCCCGCCGCACTTCGGGCAATCCGACCAGGTATTCCCGCGCGTCGTTGTCAAGCCGTTGCGCGGTCCACCAGGCGGCGGCCCGCGCCGCCCCGTTGAAAAGATCGGGGTTGAGCTTTCCAATCACGGCATGATCGTGGTTCCCGGCAATAGCCAGGTGCGGCAACTGGCGCAGCCGCGCGATGCAAGGGCCGGGATCGGCCCCATATCCCACCAGGTCCCCCAGAAACCACACCACATCATACCCGCCGCGCCCCGCGGCATCGGCCAGCACGGCATCGAAGGCCGGCAGGTTGGAATGAATATCCGACAGAATTAAGGCGCGCACAGCCCGAATAGTAGCACAAGCGAGGTTGGTATAATGCAATTGCGACGCCGGTGACTGGAACATCAGCAACTTGGGCGTGATTGCGTTGGCCGGAAATATGCTCCATTTTCCGCAGATCCGGCGCAAAACGTTGCGCGTTATTCAGTATTGTGGTGAAGGACGAACCGAAACGCAACGAGAATGGGAGTTCACCTCAGGGTACGCCGCCGGGTTTGACGATGGCGTCGATTATATCATGGCTCTGATATTCGGAATTACCAACCCAGGCAAGCCGTTGTCTGCTATGGACAGGTCGGAACGGATACGCGCTTGCTACCGGCACGCCGGCTTGCGCTATGTAACCAACCAGTTGTTTGATTGAACCGGCAAAAACTGCCCTTTAGATGTCCCAAAACTGCCCTTTCCCTACTTGATTGGCCATCCAATTTTGTTTGACGGTTGTTTGATGATTTCCCCAATCGCACCGGCCCGGAGCCCTGCTATGACTACTCGCCCCACCGTTCACATCATCGCCACCGGCGGCAGCATCGCCGGCGTTGGCCCCGACCGGATGGACTACATCCGATACCCTGAAATCGGCGACCACCTGACCATCGAGCAGAACCTGGCGCGGGTTCCGGAAATTGGCGACAACTTCAACATCATCGCCGAGGATATGGTCAGCGTCGGCAGCACCGCCATCGGTCCGGCCAACTGGATCGCCCTGGTCGAGCGCATCCACGCCATCGACCGCGATGAACCCGACACCGCCGGCGTCGTAATCACCCACGGCACGGCCACCCTGGAAGAAACCGCCTACTTCCTCCATCTCACCGTCCAAACCCGGCGCCCCGTCGTCATCACCGGCGCCATGCGACCGCCCACCGCCATCAGTACCGACGCCGACCTGAACCTGCTGGACGCCGTCCGCATCGCGGCCACGCCCGAATCGGCCGGCATGGGCGTGCTCACCGTCCTCAACAACGAAATCCACTGCGCCCGCGAGGTCTATAAAGCCAACACCCTGCGGGTGGAGACCTTCAAGCCCAACGAACTCGGTTTCCTGGGCTATGCCGATTCCGACCACCGCGTGGTCTTCTACCGCCGCCCCGTGCGCAAGCACACCACGGAAACCCCTTTCCGCGTGGCGGGCCTGACCGACCTCCCCCGCGTGGACATCGTTTATTCCTACGCCGGCGCCGACGGAATGCTCATCGACGCCGTGCGCGCCCACGCCGCCCAAAGGGGGCAACCCATCGGCCTGGCGCTGGCCGGCTTTGGCGCCGGCACCTTCCCGCCGGCCGTCATCGCGGCCGCTGAGGCCGCGGTCGCCGACGGCATGCCCGTCGTCCTGGCCAGCCGTTCCAGCGCCGGCCGCGTGGTAATGACGCCGCGCAAAGCGGAGCAGGGCTTCATCGTCTCCGACAACCTGATGCCCCAGAAAGCGCGCATCCTGCTGATGCTGGGCCTGACCGTGACCAGCGACCGGGACGTATTGCAGGAGATGTTTTACGAATACTGAGCCCGGAACCGTTCGAGCGGGAAGTGTTTCGGGAAATCGAACCGGCGACACGGCAGCCGGTGGCTTGCTATATTCTGCGCCGCCGGCATGTGACGGCATGCTGCCGGTAAATTGGGCGACTTTGCCAGTGATATGGCAGTGCGCCGGCCGGCGTGTATAATGCGGCTCAAACAGCCCCTGGTCGCTACTTGAGGAGCGTGATATATGGCACAGGCCGCTGGCGTCAGCCCTTCCCAACCTGCTACGCAGGACGCGGAGCCGCGTACCAAGGGTTCCGTCATGGCGACCACCCTGGTGGGCGCCCACGCCTTTGAGCACCTGTATGCCCACAGCATTCCGATCATCATCCTCGCCATCATCACCGAGTTCGAGTTGGGCGCATTGAGCGTTGGCGCGGTCGTTGCCATCCGTTCCATCTTCGGCGGCATCACCAGCACGGCCGGCGGTTTCCTGGTTGATCTCTTCCACCACCGGGTGGCCTGGGTGCTGTCCATCAGCACGCTGATGATTGGCACCGGCTATCTGCTCATGTCCATCGCGCCGTCCTATTTCCTGATACTGTGCGCCCTGGCGTTGGGTTCCATGGGCAGCGCGCTGTGGCATCCGCCGGCCCTGGGCCTGCTCGCCCGACGCTTCCCCGAGCGGCGCGGCCTGTTCATCTCCATGCACCGTTCCACCGGCAGCATTGGCGACGTTATCGGCCCGCTGGCCGCCGGCGCGCTGATCGCCGGCGCCCTCACCTGGAGCGGCGGCGCCGGCGAGGCCGAAGTTGGCCTATCCTGGCCGCTTCCCTGGGGCACCGTTGACTGGCGCTACATCCTGGGGTTCAGCACGCCGGTGATGTTCATCGCCACCGTAGTCATCTTCTTCATTCTGCGCAACGCCGGCAGCCAACGGCCCGTCAACGTGGACATTAGCGCGCGGATCCGCACCAACTGGGCCGGCATGAAAGCCGCCTTCCGGGGCACGGGAATGTGGGCCATCTTCACCGTCTCGGCGGTGCGCGGCATGGCCGACCGCTCCCTGGTCTTCCTCGTTCCCCTCTACCTGATCCACCTGCAAGTCAGCGAGTTCCAGGCCGCCGTCCACGTCATGCTCATGGTGCTTCCCGGCATCGTCTTCGGCCCCATCATCGGCTCCCTGTCCGACCGGGTGGGCCGACGTCCGCTGATCATCTTCATCATGGCCATCACCACCATCCTCACCATGGCCATCATCATGGTTAGCGGCCAAGGCTACACGCCCTGGATTACGGTGTTCGTCGCCATCTACGGCATGCTGAACTTCTCGGTCAACAACCTTACCCAGGCCGCCGCCGCCGACATCGCCGCCGGTCGCCGCCTGGAGTCCAGCTTCCTCGGTTTGATGTGGGGCAACAACACCCTGTTCGGAGCCGTTGCCGCCTTCATGATCTTCGGCCCGGTGGAGTGGTTCGACTGGCAGTACGGCTTCTTCATCGCCGCGGCCATCTACTTTGCGGGTTTTCTGGTTTCCCTGCTGATACCGGGCAAGCCCCGCGAGCCGGAAGCGGTGGCCATGGCCGCCTAGCGGCCAAAAGGAGTGCGGTTAAATGATAACCGGAAAAGAGATCGCCGGCGCTACGCCGCACGATCCGTCCCAAACCGACGACCCCTTGCTTGAATTGCTATTGTCGGCTCCTGAAGACGACGCGGAGCTGGACGAAGAAACTCTGGCGGTGTTGCGGGAAGCTGAAGCAGACCTCGCGGCAGGGCGGGTGTTGACGAGCAGTGAATTGGCAGACCAACTACACCAGGCGCGCCGAACGGGATTTGAGAGCGATTGACCCGATTTTGAGGAGCGTGTTCCCATGACTGCTGCCCGCGCCACCGGCCTGTTCCTGCTGCTCGCCGCGTTGGCGACTGCAATCTCGGTGCCGACGCGCTTGCTGGCCGACGCCGACCAACCCACCCTCACCGAGTCGTTGCTGGCAATCATCGCCAACCGTGGCTACTACGCCATCGGGGGAGCGGCGCGGTTCGGATCAGGGATAGCCCTGCTGGGCGCCGCCTGGTTCCTGTGGCGGGGCCTGGCCGACGCGCATCGTCCGGCGGTGGGTTTGGCGGCCGCCTTCCTGGGTGTATCGGGGCTAATTACCGCGGTGTCCGGCGCGTGCGCCGTGGGCATTGCCGCGGCGGTGCCGGCGTCGGTCGCGCCGACGGCTGCCCCGGTGGTGGGCGACGGTTTGCCGAACCTGCAACCCCTGGCCGACGCCCGCTGGATAACCGGCAAGGTGGGCTTCACCCTGGCCGGCCTGGGACTCATCGCCCTGGGGCCGGCGCAATGGCGCATTGGCGGCTGGCTCAAAGCATCCGCCGTCGCCGGCGTCAGCATCGGCGTCGCCATGCTGTTCATCTGGATCGACGCCGCCACGGTTATGCACCGCATATCCGGCATCGTTTTTCTGATCTGGCTCATCGTCAGCGGCTTGTGGCTGGTGGCCGGCCGGCTCAAAGCGCCCGAACCCGCCGCCGCGCCGGCGTAGGAGCGAATAGCCATTCGCCTCCGCCACAACCAGCCCTATCCCAGCCGCATCCCGTCGTATCGCCGTATCCCGTCGTATCAAGGAGATCCGCAACATGGCTACTCGCGACGAGAACCTCGCCACCGTGGGCCGCATCCGCGAGGAGCTCATCGCCCGGCTCGACGGCATGGACTACTGCCTGGACTGGAAGGCGGGGGACAACTGGTGCGCCCGCGAGGTGTTGTATCACCTGGTTGACACCCCCGCCGGTGGCATCGGCAGCGTCATCGCCGGCGTCCTGGACGGCAGCCTGGCCGAAGTCACCATCCTCCCCGACCTCAGCAACATGACGCCCGAGCGCATGACTGCCGACATCGCCGACGCCCTCGCCGGCCCCTTGTCCATCCTGCAAACCGCCGAGGACGCCATCGCCAATGCCGCTGACGCCGATTTCCAATCCCGAACCGCCATGGCCCACTTGCCCCACCGGGAGATCCACGAAATCCGCCCCGCCCAATCCTTCATCGACGGTCTGGAACGGCATTGGGGCGAGCACCTGAATCAGTTGCGCGAGATTCGGGAAGCCCTGGGAATGTAATCCCCTTAATGCGACATTCCCGCGCCAGCGGGAATCCAGAGACCCGCGCAACAAGGACGTTCTGGATTCGCGCCGGCGCGGGAATGACGCTTGGGGGGAGTTTGCGCCAGATTGACACCCCGCGCCAGCATGGTTATATTCCGCCAAAAGGCCGTTATGGAAACTGGAGGAGTCTGGATATGACTACACCGAGAGGACGAGTAAGGTTTGAAGCGGGCAACGTCGCCTTCGTGGTCCAGCATGAGCTGTGGGACGGCAACGTCCAGGATCACTCCGACCAGGGCGTCGTTATTCTCGTCGAGGTGGGCGGCGCCACCGCGCTGCGGTTCAACTGCTTTGATATCGAGAAGAGCTACAGCTACGACCCCGACGGCAAGAACGCGATGTTCCGCATGGACCACACCGTGGACGGCAACCCCATCGGCTGGTCCGTGAAGACCATCCGCAACAACCTCGCCGCCATGCTCGCCGAGGCCGGCGTCGCCGACGCCGCCGGCGCTCTGGACCAGGCCGCGATCAACGCCGCGCTGGAAGAGGTGGATCGCGCCGCCCGGGCCAAGTTCGCCGGCGAGCGCAACACCGTCAAGCACAACCGGGGCACCGACATCATCGAGGCGGGCAACATCCGCTTCGGGCTGGAAATGCGTCGCCAGGCATCGGGCGATGGCGGTCTCGCCATCCACGTCCTCAGCGACCTGGCCGGCAACACCGGCCGCGTGTTCACCGAAGAAACCGAGCTGCTGGCCTTTGACTGCTTCCGCGACGAGCCGCACTACCACTACGGCCCCCGCAACAAGAACCATCGTATTTTCTGGGACAAGACGCTGGTTCCCGACCCCCTGGGATGGTGCCTGGACCAGTTCAAGACCGGCAAGCTCAAGGCCATGCTGGAACGCGCCGGCTACCCCGGCGTGGCCGCCGACCTCGACGAAGACCTGCTCGCCGCAGTCGTTCCCCAGGTGGAAGCCCGGGGACGCGAAATGGAAGCCGGCGGCATACCCGCCGAGGTAACTCCCAACCTGGTGCGGTAGCCGACGCCCCGCCGCAGGCCAGCGCAGCATCCTCAACCGCCGCCGGCGCGCCCGGCGGCGGTTGTTTGCATCGGCGGCATTGACGGCCTCGGCATTGACGGTCTTATCGGCAATCGGTAACGTTGCAACACAGACATTTGGCACAGGCGGCAACTGCGATGGTCAGAATACAGCTGGAAATATCCGCAGCGGATCGGGAGGACTTTGCCCGCCAGGCGCGACTGGAGGGCCTGATGCTGGGCGCCTGGCTGGTAAAGGTTGCCCGTCAGCGGGTCGAAACGCCCAGACCCGACCGGCGGGCGCCGTTCCAATCTCGTGAAGAGGTATACGCATTTTTCCGCGAAATCAGCGGTCAGGACGGCCCGGAACGGGAACCCGACTGGGAAGAGCACCTGCGCAACATGGACGAGTCGATCCGCGAGGGCCTCCCTGACGTATGACATTTGTAGATACCAACGTGTTCGTGTATGCGGTGGGCAATCCGCACCCGTTGCAAGAGGCGGCGTGGCGGTTTTTTGCAGAGTCAACCGAGCAAGGCGCGCTGTTGTGTACGTCGGCGGAAGTGTTGCAGGAACTAGCCCACGTGTATTTGCGGGTGGGAAGACGCGGCTCTTTTGATGCGGCGATGGCGCTGCTGACGCGATTCAGCGTTGCAGTATGGCCACTGGAACGGGAAGATGTGGCGCTGGCCCGTCAGCTCCATGAGCAGCATCCCCACCTCTCCGCCAGAGACCTTTGCCATCTGGCCAGTTGCCAACGGCGTGGCGCCGGTGCAGTGATGACCTTTGACCAGGCCCTGGCCGCTGCCTTCGCCAACCCCGCCTGATCCATGCCATCCTATCCCCACATCGCACGCTATCACGCTGACCTGCAACGCTTCCGGGAGTTCGGCGGTTCCGATAACGAGCAGAGCATCCGCCGCGCCTTCGCCGTTTGCCTCGACTCTTACTGCCGCGACCACCGGGAAAAACTGGCCCTGGTGGACGAGCTGAACGCCGGTTCCCGCGTTGCCGGTTCCCGCGCTGCCGGTTCGGGGATCCGGCCCGACGGCACCGTCAAAGACGCGCTGCGCATGGCCCGCGGCTATTGGGAGGCCAAGGACAGCCACGACAACCTGGACGCCGAAATCCAGGCCAAGTTCAACCGCGGCTACCCCCGCGACAACATCCTTTTTGAGGACTCCCAAACCGCCGTCCTCTTCCAGAACCGCGAAGAGGCGATGCGGGTGGATATGTCCCGCCCCGGCGAGCTGCACCGGCTCATCCGCCGGTTCCTGGACTATGAGCTGCCGGAGATTGGGGAGTTTCGCCAGGCCCGCCAGCAGTTCAAGGCCGATTTGCCGTCCGTGCTGGACAACCTGCGCGCCGCCGTGGGCGAGGCCGAGGCGGACAACGCCGACTACCGGGCCGCCGCCGATGTCTTTCTGGACTTGTGCCGGCAAACGATCAGCCCCGAAGTGTCGGACGCCGACGTGCGCGAGATGCTGCTCCAGCACATTCTCACCAAAGATATTTTCCTGCGCGTGTTCGCCGAGGATCAGTTCCACCGCGAAAATAACGTGGCCCGGCAACTGGATGCCCTGGAGCAAACCTTTTTCACCGGCGATGTGCGCCGCCAGGCCATTGACCGGCTGCGCGCCTACTACGGCGCCATTGGCCGCGCCGCCGACGAAATTGCCGACTACGCCGAAAAGCAGCAATTCCTCAAAGCCGTCTATGAAGACTTCTACCAGGCTTACAACCCGGCCGCCGCCGACCGTCTCGGCGTCGTCTATACCCCCAACGAGGTGGTGGACTTTATCATTCGCGGCACGGATTATCTGCTGCAAAAGCACTTTGGCCGCGCGCTGGCCGACCAGAACGTGCAAATACTGGACCCGGCCACCGGCACCGGCACCTTCATCACCAACCTGATCAACTACCTGCCGGCCGACCGGCTGGAGTACAAGTATCGCCACGAAATCCACGCCAACGAAGTGGCGATCCTGCCCTACTACATCGCCAACCTCAACATCGAATACACCTACCGGGAGCGGACGGGGCAGTACCGGGAGTTTCCCAACCTCTGCTTTGTCGATACGCTGGACAACATGGACTGGCAGGGGGCGGGAGCGACGGGCGGCGCGGTCACCCGCCAGGCCGCCTTCAACCTGGGCGGCCTCTCCGAAGAGAACTGGCTGCGGGTGCAGGAACAGAACGAGCAGCCCATCAGCGTAATCATCGGCAACCCGCCCTACAACGCCAACCAGCGGAACGAAAACGACAACAACAAGAACCGGGAATACCCGGAGATTGACCGCCGCATCCGCGACACCTACATCGCCGCCAGCACGGCGCAGAAGACCAAGCAGTACGATATGTACAAACGGTTCATCCGCTGGGCCAGCGACCGGCTGGCGGACGACGGGATAATCGCCTTTATCACCAACCGAGCGTACCTTGACAGCCGACAGGACGACGGCTTTCGCCAGGTGGTATTGGGTGAGTTCAGCGATTTGTACATCGTTGACCTAGGCGGCGATATACGCAAAAACGGCAAGGTCGGCAATGTTTTTAACATTATGACCGGCGTCGCCATCGGCTTTCTGGTGCGCCGGGATCAGGGCGGGCCGGGCTCAGTCCACTACTATGTCCTGGCGGACGAA
Organism: Dehalococcoidia bacterium; assembly: GCA_963692995.1. Lineage (GTDB taxonomy): Bacteria > Chloroflexota > Dehalococcoidia > Lucifugimonadales > UBA3495 > Bin87. The sequence goes on along the minus strand of OY843611.1, from coordinate 3,103,237 downwards.
CAATCAGGGCCGGACAAGCTAGGGCATCTCCGAGACGCCAAACTGGACGCCATAGAGTTTGACAACATTACGCCCGACGCCAAAAACAACTGGCTCGACCAGTCCGACAGCGATTTTGAGATTTTGTTGCCGCTGGCCAACCGGGAAACCAAGCTGGCCAAGACCGTCGCCGATGAGCAGGCGGTGTTCGGGCTGTATTCGATGGGCGTCGTTACCAATCGAGACGAATGGGTCTATGACTTTAACGTTGACCGTCTCGGCAGCAAGGTTCGAGTGTTCATTAACGAATATGAGGAAAACCGCGCTCAACATGGCGGCAAAAATGTTGACGACAGTGTTCTTGGCATCAACATCAAATGGACGCGCGACCTCAAGCGGCAATTGCGGTTGGATTTGCCCAACGTTTTTGAGCGCACGATGGTTCGCCAGACGCTGTTTCGTCCATTCGTGGAAAAGCAACTCTACTTCAGCCAGAACCTGAACGAAATGCAGTACCAACTACCGGAGGTTTTTCCCAACGGCAATGACGATGAAAACATAGTGATATGTTTTTGCGTCAATGGCAAAAGCTTCTATGTGTTAGCAGCAGATATGGTTTTTGATTTGCACTTCACCGGCGATACCCAATGCCTCCCCCTCTACCGCTACACTGCCGACGGGGAGAGGGTGAGCAACATTACCGAGTGGGGGTTGCGGCAGTTTCGAGAGCATTACGGCGATGACGGCATTACTGCCGAGGACGTTTTCGCTTACGTGTATGCGATGCTGCACGACCCGGCCTATCGGCAGAAGTACGAGGTTGACTTGCGCCGGGAGTTCCCCCGGGTCTATTTCCAGGCGGATTTCCACTGGTGGGCCGGCAAGGGCCGGGAGCTGCTGGATTGGCACACCGGCTTCGAGTCGGTGGAGCCGTGGCCGCTGGAACGTGGGGATGTGGGTTCCCGCTTTCGCGGGAATGACGGGTTGAGGAGCGGGAATGCCGGGCCGGGCAGCGGGAGTGACGGGCCGGGCAGCGGGAGTGACGGGTCGGGCAGCGGGAATGACGGGTCGGGTAGCGGGAGTGGCGGGCCGGGTAGCGGGAGTGGCGATGGTGGGGGAAAGGCAATTCTGCGGGCGGACCCGGAACGGGGCATCATCCGGCTGGACGAGCGGACTGCGCTGTCCGGCGTGCCGGCGGACGCCTGGCTGTATCAGTTGGGCAGCCGCTCCGCGCTGGAGTGGGTGCTGGACCAGTACAAGGAACGCAAGCCCCGGGATCCGACCATCCGCGAGCGGTTCAATACCTACCGCTTCGCTGACCACAAGGAGCGGGTGATCGACCTGCTGCGCCGCGTCTGCGCGGTGAGCGTCGCCACGGTGCGCATCGTGGGCGAGTTGGATCTGTGGACGGAAGTTGACCCGGACGAGGGGCGGGAGCTGCGACCGGAGTTCGTAGCCGGGTTGCTACAGTCCGCTAAAGAGGCCAAGGCGGCCGGTCAACTGACGATTCCGGATGAGCAAATCGCCGAACTGGAAGAAATCGTCAAAGGGTATGACCTTGACCCGTGAGATATGAGGTTGAGTTCACGGAGGTGGCCAATGACGATTTAGCTGGCCTGGACAACAAAGTAGAGGAACTGGTGAGGCAGAGAATTGCCGAGATGGCAATATCAGCAGCAGTTTGGCGGCACCGGGGCTTGACCGGGCCTTTGCGAGGGTATTTCCGGTTGCGTGTGGGAGATTACCGTGTACTGTATGTCCTCAGCCGTTCGGAACGCAGAATTGCGGTACACCGGGTGCAGCATCGTAGCGAAGCGTACCGATAGATAATTTCGGTTAGGCGCGTGATAGACTTGACGCGCCCAGCCGCCCTCTGGAAGACTAAAGCCAGCGACGATGCGCTTGCCAACCCCGTCATTCCAATTTGCAAACCCCGCAATTCCCGTGAACTTCGTCATTCCCGCCAACCCCGCAATTCCCGCACAACCCCGTCATTCCCGCGAAAGCGGGAATCCAGCGCGTACAGCACAGACAAATCCCTGGCCATGGGGCATGGGGGGTATCCGTTATGATAGGCATTAGAGAAAAACTGCTCACCGCCGACGACCTGCTGCGCCGGCGCAGCGAGGGCGTGCGGGGCGAGCTGATCATGGGGGTACTGCACGAAACCGTGTCAAGCGGACTGGAACATGGCGAAGTGGTGATGAACCTGGGGGCGGAGTTCCGCAGCTTTGTGCGCCCGCGCCGCTTGGGGCGCGTGTTTGGCTCTGACTCCGGCATCCAGCTGGAACGCAACCCGGATACGGTGCGAGAGCCGGACATCGCCTTCATATCCGCCGAGCGGCTGCCCCTGGATGTGCGGGTGCCGGGCTACTCGCAAGTGGCGCCGGACCTGGTGGCCGAAGTGGTGTCGCCCAACGACCGCCCGGCGCCGGTGTACGACAAGGCCCAGATGTGGCTGCGCTTTGGCGTGCGGCTGGTTCTAATCGTTGACCCGGAGGCGCGCCGGATCATGACCTTGCCCTCAGCCGGGCCGTCCCGGACGTTCACCGAGGACGATACGCTGGACTGCGGCGACGTGCTGCCCGGCTTCTCCTGCGCCGTGCGGGATATTTTCGATACGTAAGCGCGCGGCGGCGATGGCATCGGAGCAGGAAATCATCGTCAAGCTGGTGCAAACGCCGGCCGAGCTGGCGGGCGCCTTCGCCGTGCGGATGCGCGTCTTCGTGGGCGAGCAGGGCATCGCCGCCGCGCGCGAGCTGGACGAGGCCGACACCGCCGCCGACACCGTTCACGCCGTGGCAGTGCAGAACGGCAGCGTCATCGCTACCGGCCGCCTGCTGCCCGACGTTGATCGCAAGGGCCCGCATATTGGCCGCATGGCCGTGGAGCGGCAGCGCCGGCGCGACGGCATCGGCGGACGAGTGCTGGAGTTCCTGGAAGAGCAGGGACGCGCGCTGGGTTTTCGCCAGATTACTCTGCACGCCCAGGAATACGTGAAGCCCTTCTACGCCCGCCACGGCTACCGGGAAGTGGGCGAGCCGTTCCTGGAAGAAGGCATACCCCACCGGGAAATGGTCAAGGAGCTGTAGAAATGGGCATCCTCACCGACGACATGAAACGCGCCCTCTCCGAACAGCGGCTAATCTTCGCCGCTACCGTCTGTCCCGACGGCACTCCCAACCTCTCGCCCAAGGGCACCGTCATGGTCTGGGACGACGACCACATCATCTTCACCGACCTGGCCTCGCCGGGCACCATGCGCAATCTGGCGCACAACCCGTCCATCGAGATCAACACCCTCGACATCTTCGCCCGCAAGGGCTACCGCTTCAAGGGATCCGTGGTCGTCCACCAAGATGACGACCTCATGGCCGCCGTCCGGGAGCGTATGCGCGGCGGCCCGTCCAACGTAACGGGCCTGGCCGACTCCGTGCGCGCCGTCGTTCTCATCCGCATCGAGCAGGCCCAGCCGCTGCTCTCCCCCGGCTACTGGGGCGGCGCGACCGAGGCCGAAATGCGCGAAAACTGGGAAGGCTACTGGCGCAACGTCAATGCCGACTGGCGCCAGCGCAACGGCGGGTAGCGGAGTAGCAGCGGCGCCGGACGGTTGACGCAAAAGCGGAGGCCGCGGGTCACGCCACCCCCGCCGCCGCCTCCACCCCGTCCATCACCCGCACTTCCATCTTGGCGATGTGGCTGGTGGGCCGGTCGCCCAGCGCCGTCCGCTCCGGAGACGCGAAGTAGGCGGCCTCCTTCTCGGCAATCGCCTCCGCGCTGTCAAACCGCCGCACCCAGATGAACTCCGTCCGGTCCGCGTTCACGTAGCTGGACACCACCGGAATCCCCAGCCGGTCATGCAAAGGCCGGATATGCTCGTTGAACAGGCCGAGCCACGAGTCCATCATGCCCCGGTTGATTGTGTAAATGCGTAGTTGGTAGGTAGCCATAACGATTCCTCCTGATATGGTATGAAAGTCGGTTCGCGTCAAATCGTCATTCCCACGGGCCAGACCGTCATTCCCGCGGGTCCGACCGTCATTCCCGCGAAAGCGGGAATCCAGTAGCGTTTTCCGGGCTTCGACCGTCGCCGGGATCACGGGCGGCGAACTACGCCACCGCGTACTGTGCGATGGCATCCGGGCTGAAGGACAGGCCCAGCCCGGGTCGGTCGGGCACCACGATATTCCCGTCCACGATGTCCGGCGTCTCATCGAACAGCCGCAGCGACCAGGGCATATATTCAACGGTCAGCCCGTTGGGGATGGCCGAAATCGTATGCACCTGCACCTCCGGGATGAGGTGGGACACCACGGGCAGGTTGAAAGCCTCGGCCATGCCGGCAATCTTGCGGAAGGGCGTGATCCCGCCGGCCCGCAGCAGGTCAACCATCACGATGTCGATGCTGCGCTGTTCCACCAGGTGTCGGAAGGGCCGGATGCCATAGACGTACTCTCCGGCGGCAATGGGCGTCACCAGCGCGTCGGCGACCCGGGCCAATCCCTGGTAGTCGTCCCGCGCCACCACATCCTCCAGCCAGAACAGGTGATACTCCTCCACCATGCTCCCGATCTGGATGGCCTGGTTGACGTTCCATAATTGGTTGATGTCGCACATCAGGTCAATGTCCGGGCCGATGGCGTCCCGCAGCGTGCGGATGCGGGCGACCTCCCGGGCGGCGGTGGGTTCCGCGCCCATCTGGGTCTTCATCTGCCGGAAGCCTTGCTCCACCAGGCGCGGGCCGGCCTCGGAGAGGTACTCCAGGCCCATGGGCCGCATTAGGGCGCCGCTGGCGTAGGTGGGCGCCCGGTCCCGGTAGCCGCCCATCAGGGAGCAAACCGTCTGGTCCAGGGCCTTGCCCTTGATGTCCCACACCGCCAGGTCCACGGCGGCCAGCGCCAGCGATAGCACGCCCTCCGGCCCGGCGGAGGCGCCGGCGTCCATCAGCTTGCCCCAAAGGGCCTCCGGGCGCATCGGGTCCGCGCCGGAAGCCAGGGCGGCCAGGTCGTCCACCGCCCGCCGCAGCGCGTGAACCAGCGGCCCGCCGAAGAAGGTCAGGCCCACCCCGGTGATGCCTTCATCAGTGTTCAGCTCCAGGGTGACGAACTCGCGGGTGCCCGGCTGGTCAATACCGACCACCAGCGGATTGTCGGCCGGGGTTTGCAGGACGCGGGTGGTGGCGGTGGTAATTTGCATGAGATGCGCTCCGGCTTGGGTATCTTGGGTATAACGCAGGGCCTTGGGTATAACGTCGGGCAGGTTAGCACGGGCGGCCGGCAGGGGCAACCGGGGTTGATCTTGAAGCGGGGCGTGGGCCGGCTTTAAACCGACTTTAAAAAAGGCCCGATTTGCGTATTGACAAGGCTCGGCAAAGGGGCTATAGTTGTCACAGTTGACCGCTGTAGCAGGCGTTTCGCTTCCGGCGGGAAAGCACCTTAACAGCTGAATAGTGAAAGGAAGTAAGGTTCTCATTAAGAGAGTTTGATCCTGGCTCAGGGTGAACGCTGGCGGCGCGCTTAATGCATGCAAGTCGAGCGTGATCGTGGCTTCGGCCACAATGGTAAAGCGGCAGACGGCTGAGTAACACGTGAGTAACCTGCCCTCCGGTGGGGTATAGCCTCGGGAAACTGAGGATAATCCCGCATACGATCTATGTTCCTTGGAACGCAGATGAAAGGCTTCGGCCGCCGGAGGAGGGGCTCGCGACCTATCAGGTTGTTGGTGGGGTAATGGCCTACCAAGCCGATGACGGGTAGCTGGTCTGAGAGGATGACCAGCCAGAGGGGGACTGAGAACGGCCCCCACTCCTACGGGAGGCAGCAGCAGGGAATCTTGGGCAATGGGCGAAAGCCTGACCCAGCGACGTCGCGTGGGGGACGAAGGCCTTAGGGTTGTAAACCCCTTTTCCGAGGGAAGAGAAAGGACGGTACCTTGGGAATAAGCCCCGGCTAACTACGTGCCAGCAGCCGCGGTAATACGTAGGGGGCAAGCGTTACCCGGAATCATTGGGCGTAAAGTGCGCGTAGGCGGTTGGATAAGTCTCTTGTGAAAGCTCCCGGCTCAACTGGGAGAGGTCAAGGGATACTATTCGACTAGAGGACAGCAGAGGTAAGCAGAATTCCCGGTGTAGCGGTGGAATGCGTAGATATCGGGAGGAACACCAGCGGCGAAAGCGGCTTACTGGGCTGTATCTGACGCTGAGGCGCGAGAGCGTGGGGAGCAAACTGGATTAGATACCCAGGTAGTCCACGCCCTAAACGATGGATACTAGGTATGGGGGGTATTGACCCCCTCCGTGCCGTAGCTAACGCGTTAAGTATCCCGCCTGGGGACTACGGCCGCAAGGCTAAAACTCAAAGGAATTGACGGGGGCCCGCACAAGCGGTGGAGCGTGTGGTTTAATTCGATGCTAAGCGAAGAACCTTACCTAGGCTTGACATGTTGGTAGTAGAAACCCGAAAGGGTGACGACCTCGGGGTAACTCGGGGAGCCATCACAGGTGCTGCATGGCTGTCGTCAGCTCGTGCCGTGAGGTGTTGGGTTAAGTCCCGCAACGAGCGCAACCCTCATCGTTAGTTACTCTCTCTAGCGAGACAGCCTCCCGCAAGGAGGAGGAGGGTGGGGACGACGTCAAGTCATCATGGCCCTTATGCCTAGGGCTACACACACGCTACAATGGCCGGTACAATGGGTCGCCAAATCGCGAGATGGAGCCAATCCCAGCAAAGCCGGCCCCAGTTGGAATTGCAGGCTGAAACCCGCCTGCATGAACGTGGAATCGCTAGTAACCGCAGGTCAGCATACTGCGGTGAATACGTTCCCGGGCCTTGTACACACCGCCCGTCACGTCATGGAAGCCGAGAACGATTGAAGTCGCTGAGCTAACCCGCAAGGGAGGCAGGCGCCGAGGTCGGGTTCGGTAACTGGGACGAAGTCGTAACAAGGTAGCTGTACCGGAAGGTGCGGCTGGATCACCTCCTTTATAGGGAGACCTTTGGTCGGTGGACGCCGCGTCTAGCGCGAAAACCGATCCACTCCCAGGTCAATCAGTGGACGTTCCTGCTCTTCAGGTTTGATGGTTGAGTCTTTCGGCTCCCTCACTTGGAGAACGGGTTCCCTGAGAAAATCCGCTGACTCCGGCACAATCGCCGGAAAATAATCGCAAACTTCTTGCTTCCTTTCACTACTCAGCCGATAAGGCGCCACGATACCCAAGGCCGAGCCTTTTAGCAGAGGCTCGGCTTACTTGTACGTTAACTGGCGTTTTCTGCAAATGGGTCTGCGCCCACCCCTCCGAATTATCATACCGCCCGGCGGAGTTGCCCTGATGCCTGTGCCAACTCGTATGTTCCTGCCGGCTTTGCTGCTTCTCAGCATGGCCGTTGCTCTGGCTTGCACTTCCCCGGAACCTGCCCCGGCTCCGATCCAGGCGACCCCCGCCAGCACAGTCCCGCCTACTGCCACCTCGATCCCGGCCCCCACTGACACGCCGCCACCCACCGACACTCCGGTTCCGACGCCGACGCTAACCCCTGCGCCAACCGCAACGCCGCTCCCAACGGCGACACCTACCCCAACACCGACCGCCACGCCAACCCCTACTCCGCTGCCCACCCTGGCGCCGGGCGAGCCGACCCGAACTCCAACCCCCACGCCGGCCCCTACCCCCACGCCGGCTCCCATAGACTCGCTGAACGGAGCGGATTTGCCGGGATTGCTCCCTTCGGTAAGCGATATTGCTGCCCTGGCTACGGAAACCGCCGCAGACAGCCCGGTCATCAAGTCGGTAGCACTGGCCGGCGTATGCGCCGATAGCGACGACGGCGACTGCGTTTATGAAGGCGTCGAAGGCGAAGCTGAGTTCACTGACGATCCCGACGGCTTCGTCGCCGGCTACAAGCGTTTTACCTGGGGCGGCGGCCTGCTCAACGTGTACAGCGTGGCCGGCAGCCGCGCCTACTTTACCCTCACTTGGGTTAGCCTGTACGATACCCCGGAGCAGGCCAAAGCCAGCGTTCAACGGCTCAAATCCTACGACCGCAAGGCCCTGAACGACGAGATAGATGACGTGATAGCCGAGTTGCAGCTGCCGGTGCGCGGCGTGAGCATCGTCACCGTGTCCGACGCCGACGCGCCCCCGCTGGGTGATTATGCCGTCGGCAAGGACTACACCTTCTCCGGCTCCAGCGCCGTCATCGATGGCCGGGAAATACGCTTCACCCGCGGTCGCGCCGCAGTGCGCGTCATCGTGGCCGGCGTGCTCAAGAAAACCGATGCAGCGTCAACCCGGGAGCTGGCGGAAGTTGTTGCTGACCGGATTGAACCCTTCATGTTGCAGAGATAGGCCAGGCGTACTCATGCGTATCTCCGAACTGGGCGAATTCGGCCTTATCGCACTGCTCCAGCGTTGGACGCAGGCCGGCGCTTCCCCGGCCAACTCCCAATTTCAACTGACGGTGGACAACGGCGACGATGCGGCGGCGGTTACTTTTCGGCGCAGCCCGGTTACCGAGCTCTACACCACCGACACCATGGTGGACGGCATCCATTTCACCGGCGCCACCACTCCCTGGCGGGACTTGGGCTGGAAAGCCATCGCCTCCAACATCAGCGACGTGGCGGCCATGGGCGGCCAGCCGGGCGTTGCGCTGATTACCCTGGGGCTGCCCCCCGACACGGCGGTCTCGGCCATCGAAGAGCTGTACGCCGGCATGACCGAAATTTGCCGGGATTTCGAGGCGCGCATCGTCGGCGGTGACCTGGTGCGCTCCCCAGTAGCTTTCATCACCGTGGCCCTGACCGGCATCGCCGCCGGAGAGCCGATGTTGCGCGCCGCCGCAAAGCCGGGCCACCAGGTGGGCCTGACCGGGCCGGTGGGCGGTTCCGCCGCCGGCTTGCGCGCCATGCTGGAACCGCCGGCCCAAAGCAGCAAGGCGGTGGATACCCTGATCCACCGGCACCGACGGCCCCATCCCCACGTCGCCCAGGGCATGGCACTGACCGCCGCCGGCATCGGCTCCGCTATGGACGTAAGCGACGGCCTGGCCGACGACCTGGGCAAACTGTGCGCCGCCAGCGGGGTGAGCGCTACCTTGTGGGCCGAGCGGATCCCGGTTGAACCGGCTCTGCAAGAGGCTTTTCCGTCCGATTGGCTTGACCTCGCGCTGTATGGCGGCGAAGATTACGTTCTGCTGTTCACCGCGCCTCCCGCAACAATGGCTGCGGCAATGGGCGAACTGCCTCCGGGCGCGGCCATCATCGGCGAAATAACCGACGGACGACCCGGCGCAGTCGCCGTGCGGGACGCCGACGGTTCGCCCCGACTCCGGGGCGGCGCCGGCTGGGACCACTTCATCCCATGATGGCATTAACCGCGCAGCAGGCCCGGCTCCTGGCGAGCCTGTCGAACCAGGTGACAATCTCGTGAACAGCGCCGGCAGCATCACCATACACACCGACACCGCCGAAGCAACGCGCCGGATCGGGGAAACAATCGGCCAGGAAGCCGCTCCCGGCGACATTTACCTGCTCACCGGGCCGTTGGGCGCGGGCAAGACCTGCCTTACCCAAGGCATTGCGCGGGGGCTGGGCGTCCCCGGTCACGCCCGCAGCCCCACCTTCGTCTTGGTCACCCGGTACCGGGGGCGCCTCACCGTACACCACGCCGACCTGTATCGCATTGACCATCCGGCCGAGGCCTGGGACTTGGGCCTGGAGGACATCATGTCCGCCGGCGAGGAAGTGCTCGTCGTGGAATGGGCTGACCGAGCCGCCGACATATTCCCGGAACACGCTTTATGGATCGACCTCGACTATGATCCCGAAGCGCTTCGGCCCGGAGCAATCGGCCCCGGAGCAACCCGGCCCGACGGCGCCCCGGCTGCTGGCCGGGTTATGCCCGACGAGGACGGTTCCGTTCCCAGCCGCCACCGCATAGCCATCAATGACGCTCCGGAACGGTACGGGCCTTTGCTGGCCAAACTGTCCGCCTCACCTGCCGGCGAACCCGGATGATGCTGCTGGCCATCGACACCTCATCCCGCTACGGCGGCGCGGCGCTGGCCGATGATGACGGTCAGGTCGTCGAGGCCCGGCTGTGGCGTTCCACCGCCAACCACACCGCGCAACTTATGCCCGCCGTTGCCGAGCTGCTGGCCGCCCAACGCATCGCCGCCGCCGAACTTGCCGGCGTCGCCGTAGCCCTGGGGCCGGGACCGTTCAGCGCCCTGCGGGTTGGCGTCAGCGCGGCCAAAGGGCTGGCCATGGCCGGCGAGTTGCCCATCGTCGGCGTTGACACCCTGGCCCTGGAAGCTGGCCCCCATCTGACGCCGGACGGCATCGTGTCGGCGTGGCTGGACGCCGGACGCAACGAGGTCGCGGCCGGCTGGTTCCGGGGCGACGGCGAGCGGGTGACCGAAGACGCTATCGATGCGCCGGCCGCGTTGTTGGAACGGGAACCGGCATTGCCGCAAGGGGCGTTGATCTACTGCGGCGAAGCCGCCCACGACAGAAGAGACACTATTAACAGAGGGGACGCGATCCGCAATCCCGGCCAGGCCCAGGCCCCGCTACGTCCCACGATAATCGCATCCTGGACCCCGGCCGGCCGGCTTTGGCAACTGGCCGCAGAAGGACGCCGACGGTTGAGCCGGAACCGAGCCGACGATTTGTCCACTCTGCAACCCTACTACCTGCGGATGCCCACCATCGGCGCCCCCCGGCAGCGGGATCGGGCGCGGCGGGGCCGACCGCCAGCTTCGGCGCGCTGAACGCGCTGACAACACCGAAAAACACAGGAGTTAGCTAACCCCATGGAACGAACTTTCGTCGCCATCAAACCCGACGGCGTGCAGCGCGGCCTCATCGGAGAGGTTATCTCCCGGCTGGAAAGGCGCGGCCTGAAACTGGTCGCCGTCCGCCTCATGCAGGTTGACGAAGACCTGGCCGGCCGGCATTACGCCGAGCACGTCAACCGGCCCTTTTTCCCGTCGCTGGTGTCGTTCATCACCTCCGGCCCCATCGTGGCGATGATCTGGGAGGCCGACAACGCGGTGGCGCTGGCTCGGCAGACTATGGGGAGCACCAACCCGGCCGAGGCGGCGCCGGGCACCATCCGGGGCGACTTGGGCATCGACATCGGCCGCAATATCGTCCACGGTTCCGACGGCCCGGAATCGGCGGAACGCGAGATCGGCCTGTTCTTCGGCGCCGACGGCGCGCTGGACTATTCCCGCAGCGCCGACCGGTGGATCACAGAATCCTGACCACTTGCGGAGCCCGGCTCCACAGTCGTTCCAACCCGAAGAACTGCCGTTCCTCCGGCCCGAAGATGTGCACTAGCACATCGGCAAAGTCCAGCAGCACCCAACCGGAGGCGGGAGTCCCCTCCCGGTGGTGGCGGGCCACGCCGGCTTCGGCCAGGGCGTCGGACAGGTCCTCTTCCAACGCTTCGATCTGGCGCACCGAATCGGCGGTCATTACCACGAAATAATCGGCGAACGCCGTTAACCCCCGCAGGTCCAGCATCACGATGTCCGACGCCAGCTTGTCGGCGGCCAGGTCCACGGCCAGGCGGGCCATATCGGCAGGGGTAAAAGTTTCGGTAGTTGTCATATAGCTCGGTGCCTAATTACCGGCGACTTGGGCCGGTTCGGTGTCGGGCGGGACGGTTATCATAACCTGACCGTCAACGTGCGAGTGGACGGCGAGAGCGTTGAGGACCCGGTTGATTTCCCGTCGGAGGCCATCTATCTGTTGGTTGAGATCGTCTATACGATGATTCACGCTGTCGATCTGGCGGTTGAATTCCACAGTAAGCTCTCTAACCGCTGCCCCGACGGTCTCTTTGATTTCTGAGCGGAATTCCTCGCGCATCCGGCGCGTATCCTCGCGGAGTTCCTCGCGCATCCGGCGCATATCCTCGCGGAATTCCTTCCGCATCTGGCGCATCTCAGTCCGCAGCGCTTCCTCCTGCTGGCGGTTCATCTCGCGCGTATCGTTGTGGGTCGGGCTCCGTCCTTGACGATACAGGATGCCTAAAATTGCAGTCAGCATTATCCCCAGCAAAGAGCCGTAGAAAATGGTCATCGGCGTTACTTCCATACGGATTGCTCCCCACTGCAAAACGGCGATGCGCTCGCCCCCAGCCTGCTGAATGCTGTTGAGTATAGGCCGGCCGGGGTTTGCCTTGCAATCCCCACCATTTGTGATATATTACACAAGTGATTTTTGCCAGCGGCGGCGAACCACGTCTCCCAGTGGTAAACGGCATGGGAGCGTCCCGACGTTACTGGCAGTTTTTGTATTGTTGGAGCGCGGGGTGCCATTATGAATTCGCTCAAAGAATTGGCCCAATCCGGCTTATACGCTCCCGAACAGGAGCACGACGCCTGCGGCGTCGGCATGGTAGCCAATATCAAGGGCGAAAAAACCCACGCCATCATCACGGAGTCCCTGGAAGTCCTCAATAATCTGGGGCACCGGGGCGCCTCCGGTTCCGATCCGGACACCGGCGACGGCGCCGGAATCCTCATACAGATGCCCCATGCCTTCTTCCGCAAGGCAACCGCCGATTTGGGCATCAACCTGCCCGCCGAGGGCGAGTACGGCGTCGGCATGGTGTTCCTCCCCCAGCGTGGGGACGCCCTGGCCAAGTGCGTGGCGCATATTGAAACCGTAGTTGCGGACGAGGGCCTTACACTGCTCGGCTGGCGCGACGTTCCGTTGAACCACGCGGCGATTGGCCGCGACGCCCGGGCAGTCTGCCCCACCATACGCCAGTTCTTCGTGGGCCAAGGAACGGCCAACACCCCCGACCGTGATGCTCTGGAACGCAAGCTGTACGTGGTCCGCAAGGCCATCGCCAACACTCTGTCCGTCACTGGCATCAGCGACGAAGCTGCCGACTTCTTTTATATTTGCAGCCTCAGCGCCAACACCGTGGTGTACAAGGGGCTGCTGGTATCCTACCAACTTTCCGGCTTTTACCTGGACCTGAACGACGCGGCCCTCGTCTCCGCCTTCGCCTTGGTCCACTCCCGCTTCAGCACCAATACCCTCGGCCACTGGAAGTTGGCCCACCCCTACCGTTACCTGGCCCATAACGGCGAGATCAACACCCTGCGCGGCAACGTCAACTGGATGCAGGCCCGCGAGTACCAGTTCAGCTCGCCCCAGTACGGCGACGACATCCACAAGCTGGCGCCCATCTGCGACCCCCTGGCCAGCGACACCGCCAGCTTCGATAACGCCCTGGAACTGCTGGTGATGACGGGCCGCCAACTGGCCCACGCCATGCTCATGATGATCCCCGAAGCCTGGGACCAGCATGAGACCATGCCCCAGGAGAAGAAGGACTTCTACGAGTTCCACTCCTGCATGATGGAGCCCTGGGACGGCCCCGCCATGATGCTGGCTACCGACGGCAAGGACGTGTGCGCCGTGCTGGACCGCAACGGCTTGCGGCCTTTCCGCTACACCGTGACCCACGACGACAAGCTGGTAATGGCCTCGGAAACCGGCGTGCTGGACCTGGCGCCGGAGCGGATCAGGGAGAAAGGCCGGCTCCAGCCGGGCCGGATGTTCCTGGTCAGTTTCGATGAAGGCCGTATCATTGGCGACGAAGAGTTGAAACGCACCCTGGCAACCCGTCAGCCCTACGGTCAGTGGCTTCAAGAGAACAAAGTCAACCTGGACGATCTGCCGCCCACCGAAGCATCTCCCCCGGCCGGTGGCGATAATCTGCGCCAGCAGCAGCGCGCCTTCGGCTACACCATTGAAGAGCTGCGGATACTGACCACGCCAATGGCCGATGGCGGCTACGAAGCCATCGGTTCCATGGGCAACGACGCCTCGCTGGCCGTGCTGTCAGACCAGAACCGCCCGCTGTTCGACTACTTCAAGCAGCTTTTCGCCCAGGTCTCCAACCCTCCCCTGGACGCCATCCGTGAGGAGCTGGTGACATCGCTGGAAGCCTTCATCGGCAGTGAGCAGAACCTGTTCGACGAAAGCCCGCTGCACTGTCGCCAACTCCGGCTCAAGTCTCCTATGCTTACCGGCGAGCAGTTGGCGAAAATCCGCGCCCTCAACCGTCCGGGTCTCACATCAACTACGCTGTCCACTCTGTTTGACGCCGGGAACGGCTCGCTGGAAGAGGCTCTGGACGCCCTGTGCCAGGCCGCCTCCCGGGCCGTGGCCGACGGCAACAACATCATCATCCTGTCCGACCGGGGCGTGGACGGCGCCCACGCGGCGATCCCCAGCCTGCTGGCCACCGGCGCGGTCCATCACCACCTCACGCGCACCGGCGCCCGCACCCGGGTCGGCTTGGTGGTAGAGTCAGGAGAACCCCGGGAGGTGCAGCACTTCTGCCTGCTCATCGGCTACGGCGCCGGCGGCATCAACCCCTATCTGGCCCTGGAATCGGTGCGCGACCTGGCCGAGCGCGGCGAACTCAACGGCGCCAAGCCCGACTACGCCGTGGACAACTTCATCAAGGCCAGCGAAAAGGGCATCCTCAAGGTGATGTCCAAGATGGGCATTTCCACCGTCCAATCCTACCGTGGCGCTCAGATCTTCGAGGCCATCGGCCTCAAGGATGAGGTGGTGGAACGCTACTTCACCCGCACCCCGTCCCGCATCCAGGGCATCGGCCTGGACGTGATTGAGGAAGAAACCCGGCAACGCCATCGCGCGGCCTTCGATGATCCCTTCGTGCCGGGGATGCAAGAGTTGGACCTGGGCGGGCAGTACCAGTGGCGTCGCCATGGCGAGTTCCACCAGTGGAACCCGGAAGCCATCGCCAAGCTGCAATACGCCACCCGCGCCAATGATCCCCGCGCCTACCGGGAATTCGCCGAGCAGGTCAACGACCAGAGCCGCCGGATGGCAACCCTGCGCGGCCTGTTGGATTTCACAAACCTTGCACCGATCGCCATTGACGAAGTCGAACCGGCGGCCGACATCGTCAGGCGGTTCGCCACGGGCGCCATCTCCCTCGGTTCCATCAGCCGCGAGGCCCACGAGACCATGGCCATCGCCATGAACCGCCTCGGCGCGCGCAGCAATACCGGCGAGGGCGGCGAGGACTTTCACCGTTACACCCTTGAGGACAACGGCGACGACCGCAACAGCGCCATCAAGCAGGTGGCCTCAGGCCGCTTCGGCGTAACCCCCAACTACCTGGTCAACGCCACTGACCTGCAAATCAAGATGGCCCAGGGCTCCAAACCCGGCGAGGGTGGACAACTCCCCGGCCACAAGGTTGACGAGTATATCGGCTGGGTGCGCCATACCACCCCCGGCGTCGAGCTGATCTCGCCGCCGCCTCACCACGATATCTACTCCATTGAGGACTTGGCCCAGCTCATCCATGACCTGAAGAACATCAATCCGGATGCCCGCATCCACGTGAAGCTGGTGTCCGAAGTCGGCGTCGGCACCATCGCGGCCGGCGTCGCCAAGGGGCACGGCGACGTGGTGCTGATCAGCGGCCACGACGGCGGCACCGGCGCGTCGCCGGAATCTTCCATCAAGCATGCCGGCCTGCCTTGGGAACTGGGAGTCGCCGAGACCCAGCAGGTGTTGGTCGCCAACGACCTGCGTAGCCGCATCGTCGTGCAGACCGACGGCCAGCTGAAAACGGGCCGCGACGTGGCAGTGGCCGCCTTGCTGGGCGCCGAAGAGTTCGGAATGGCAACGGCAGCGCTCATCGTCAACGGTTGCATCATGCTCCGCAAGTGCCACCTGAACACCTGCTCGGTGGGCATCGCGACCCAGGATCCGGAACTTCGCAAGCGCTTCGCCGGCCAGCCGGGGCACCTGGTCAACTACTTCTACTTCGTTGCCGAAGAGTTGCGCGAAATCATGGCGGAACTCGGTTTCCGCACCGTGGCTGAAATGGTGGGCCGCGCGGACAAGCTCGAAACGCGCCAGGCCGTGGAGCACTGGAAGGCGTCGGGCATTGACCTGGCTCGCCTGCTCACCATTCCGCCCCGATCCCGGCGCGTGCCGACCTACTGCTGCATCGAACAGGATCACGGCCTGGGGCGGGCGCTGGACCACCAGCTCATCGCGCAAGCGCAGCCGGCCATTGATCACGGCGTCCCGGTAAGCATTACGCTACCCGTTAGCAACTCCAACCGCACGGTGGGCGCCATGCTCAGCGGTCGGGTGGCGCATAAGTACGGCGAGGATGGTCTGCCCGACGGCGCTATCGACATCAACCTGGCAGGTTCCGGCGGACAGAGCTTCGGCGCTTTCCTGGCTCCCGGCGTGGCCATCCGGCTGGCCGGCGACACTAACGACTACATGGGCAAGGGCATCGGCGGCGGACGCCTGGTTATCGTACCTCCCGAAGGTTCCGGCTTCGTGCCCGAGGACAACATCATCATCGGCAACGTGGCGCTGTACGGAGCCACCGGCGGCGACGTATTCATCCGGGGGCGGGCCGGCGAGCGGTTCGCCGTCCGCAACAGCGGTGCCCGCGCCGTGGTGGAAGGCATCGGCGACCACGGCTGCGAGTACATGACCGGCGGCATCGTAGCCGTTATCGGCAGCGCCGGCCGTAACTTCGCCGCCGGCATGAGCGGCGGCATCGCCTTCGTGTACGACCCGGACGGCGATTTCCACATCCGCTTCAACGACGGCATGGCCGATTTGGAAGACTTGGTTGAGCAAGCGGATATCGACGTCTTGCGCCGCCTCCTCGCCGAGCACTTGGAACGCACCGGCAGCGGCCCGGCCCAGCGCATCCTTGACGACTGGCCGGCCAGCATTGGCCGGTTCCGCAAGGTAATGCCCCGCGACTACCGCCGGGTGTTGCGCGAGCGCGCCGAGCGGGCGACGGCACAGGATTTGGCGGCGGTGTCCAATGGGTAAAATCACCGGTTTCATGGAGTTCGGGCGCACGCCGCCGGAACGCCGGCCCCCGGCAGAGCGCGTCGGCGACTGGCGGGAATATTACCACCGCTGGTCCGACGAGCAGGGGGCGGAGCAGGGTGGCCGGTGCATGGACTGTGCCGTGCCCTTCTGCCACATGGGATGTCCTCTGGGCAACCTCATACCGGAGTTCAACCACCAGGTGTACCTGGGCAACTGGGAACGTGCCCTGGAAGCGTTGCTCAGCACCAACAACTTCCCGGAGTTCACCGGGCGCATCTGTCCCGCCCCTTGTGAAGCATCCTGCGTGCTCAGCATCAACGCTGATCCGGTCACCATCGAATACATCGAAAAGGAAATCAGCGACCGTGGGTTCGAGCAGGGCTGGATTAAACCGACGCCTCCGCCGACCCGCAGCGGCAAAACGGTGGCGGTAGTGGGCAGCGGCCCGGCCGGACTGGCCGCCGCCCAGCAGATCAACCGCGCCGGACATACGGTGACCGTGCTGGAACGCGCCGATTACATCGGTGGTCTGTTGATGCTGGGCATACCCGATTTCAAGCTGGAGAAGTCGGTGGTGCAGCGTCGCGTCGCCTTGCTGGAGGCCGAGGGCATCGAGTTCCGCACCGGCGTGAACGTGGGCATCAATTATCCGGCGGAGCGGCTGCTCCAGGAATATGATGCGGTATGCTTGACCGGCGGCTCTACCCACGCCCGGGACCTGGATGTTCCTGGCCGGGAGCTGGACGGCGTTCATTTCGCCATGGAATACCTGCCTCAGCAGAACCGGACGCTGGCCGGAGAGACTGTATCTAACCAGATCACTGCCGAAGGCAAGCGGGTCATCATCCTGGGCGGCGGCGACACCGGCGCGGACTGTCTGGGCACTGCTCACCGTCAAGGCGCCGAAATCGTCCACCAGTTTGAACTGCTCCCGGAGCCGCCCCAAACGCGCCCTGACGACAACCCCTGGCCCCGCTGGCCGATGATATTGCGCACATCAGGAGCCCATGAAGAGGGCGGCGTACGGGATTACAACATCCTCACCAAGTCCCTTACCGGCGAGAACGGACAGGTCAACCGACTCCATGCCGTCCGCGTCGATTGGACCCAGGGCGAAAGCGGACGTTTCCAAATGTCTGAAGTCCCCGGCAGCGAGTTCAGCGTGGATGCCGACCTGGTGCTGCTGGCCATGGGCTTCCTGCACCCGGAGCATGGCGGAATGCTCGAACAATTGGGCGTGGAACTGGACGGACGCGGCAACGTCAAGACTGACGCGAATCAGATGACGTCGGTGCCAGGCGTCTTCGCCGGCGGCGATATGGTGCGCGGCCAGTCCCTGGTCGTCTGGGCCATCGCCGAAGGCCGGGATGCCGCCCGCGGCGTTGACCAGTACCTGGCATCCGGGATGAGCCGCCTGCCCCCGTCCATCGCCGTCGAGTAACCCGAGCCCATCCCGTCCTGTCCCAACCACCGTTATTCCGGCGAAAACCGGGGTCGGGCATCGCCGGAATGACGGCGCCAGCCCGTGGCTACCCTTCCATTAGCGACAGCACCCGGTTCACGAACCGATGGACGACCGGTCGATCAGCCTCAATTTCGTAGTCTTCCATTTCGTCGTGGAAAAAATTCTTGTGGAATTTTTCCGCAATCCCAAATCCGCCGGCAAAGGCATCATCATCAAACTCCGCTGCCAACCGCTGGGCGGCGTTTTTCATATCCCGGTGGGTCCGGTGTTGCCAGCCCCGCTGCACCGCCAGGGCCGTCAGCGCTCCGTTGGCCGCGCCATAGAGCTTTTCCGACGCTTGCTGCCGCTCTCCGGCGGCAAACTCCTGGTCGGAATCAACTAGAAACTTGCGGGCGCATTGCGCGTACTCCTGCTCGGTCACTTTAGCATCCCCTTGCGGCGCAACGCGGCGACCCTTCCATCATTGGCTGCGGCCGCCATGCCTATCCTGTCCCAACCACCGTCATTCCGGCGATGCCCGATTCCGGTTTTCGCCGGAATGACGGCGCCCGCGGCGTTACCCTTCCATTAGCGACAGCACCCGGTTCACGAACTCATGCAGAGCCGGCCGGTCAACCGCAATTTCGTAGTCCTCCATTTCATCGTGGAAGAAGTTTTTGTGAAACTTCTCCGCAATGGCGAACCCGCCAACCAGAAAAGCGTCGCCGTATTCATCGGCCAGCCGCTGGCTGGCGTTTTTCATATCCCGGTGGGTCCGGTGTTGCCAGCCCCGCTGCACCGCCAGGGCCGTCAGCGCTCCGTTCGCCGCGCCATAGAGCTTTTCCGACGCTTGCTGCCGTTCTCCGGCGGCAAACTCCTGGTCGGAATCAACTAGAAACTTGCGGGCGAATTGCGCGTACTCCTGCTCGGTCACTTTAGCATCCCCTTGCGACGCAACGCGGCGACCCTTTCACCATTGGCTGCGGCCACCATTCATTGGCTGCGGCCGCCATTGTCTCCGGTAGGACACATCACGCCGACGCCGGAGCAGCGGAGGACGCCACGTTGCGCCCAATGTGGTTCAGATACTCCCGAATGTTCAATACCTGAATTGTGTTGGTGGTGCCCGTAACGCCGGGCAGAAATCCGTACACCAGTACCACCGTATCGTCTTCCGTTACCAGACCGGTTGCCAGACTGGCATCCACCAGCAGGCCAACCAGTTTGGTAACGTCCTGTTCATTGGGGATAATGCCCTTGGGCGCCAGCCCCCAGGCCATGCACACCTGCGGCTGTACCTTTTCATCGTGGGAGAAAACCAGTATGTCGTTCTGCGGTCGGAAGCGCGCCATCTCATAAGCGGCCCGCCCGGAGCTGGTGATGACCACCGGCTGGGCATCCAGCGACTCGGTAAGCTGGCTGGCGGCGAACGTTACCGCCTGGGTTTGATTGAGCTGGGGGAATTCCCGGTAGTAGTCGTAATTCTTTTCCGCCTCGAGAATGGTTTTGACGGCAATTTCAACCGCTTCCACCGGATGTTCGCCAACGGCGATTTCATCGGAAAGCAATATGGAATCGCATCCATCTAGCACGGCATTGTGAATGTCGTTCACCTCGGCCCGCAGCGGTATGGGTGAATTGACCATGGACCGCAACATCTGGGTAGCGATGGAAGAGATTTTGCCGATTTCGCGGGCGCGTTGCACCATCTTCTTTTGGATGCCGGGAACCTGCTCCATGGGCATCTCAACGCCCAGGTCGCCCCGCGCCACCATAATGCCGTCAACTTCCTGTAGGATGTCGTCCAGATTATCGACACACTCCCGCCGCTCCAGCTTGGCCATCACGGGAGCCGTGCTGTTCAGGTCCTTCAAATACTGCCGGGCGTAGCGGACGTCATCGCCGGTACGCACAAAAGACAGCGCAACCCAGTCAACCTGATGCTCAACTCCGAACCGCAGCGCCTCCATATCCGACCGGGTAATCACCGGCATGGGAATCGAGACGTCGGGCAGGTTCACGCCCTTATGGGAGGACAAATTGCCTCCGATAAGCACTCGGCAAGCCACGGTCAACTGGGGTGAAACGTCCAGAACCTCGAGGCATACCGTGCCGTCGGACAGGAAAATCCGGTTGCCGGGCTGTAGGTTCTCCAGTATGTCAGGTTCGGGAAATGGCAGGCGGTCCGGGGAATCGGAAGTTTCCGCGTTGACGATGGCAACCGTATCGCCCACGTTAAGTTGCGCGGCTTGGGCCATTACGCCAAGGCGAAACTTGTTGCCCCCCAAATCCTGCAAAACGGCTACCGACCGCCGGTGTTTCCGCGCGGCAGCCCGCACGTTGGCGATGACCCGGGCGTGTTCCTCCAGCGTACCGTGGGAGAAGTTC
Organism: Dehalococcoidia bacterium; assembly: GCA_963692995.1. Taxonomy (GTDB): domain Bacteria; phylum Chloroflexota; class Dehalococcoidia; order Lucifugimonadales; family UBA3495; genus Bin87. The sequence goes on along the minus strand of OY843611.1, from coordinate 3,082,545 downwards.
AACCGCGCCACATCCATACCGGCGGCAACCAGCTTGTCCAGCGCCTCCGGTGAACTCGAAGACGGGCCAATAGTGGCGATTATCTTGGTTTTGCGCATAATTCCTACCCCTGCTGCTCCGACGGCCCGCTCTCGGCCCGTTGCAAAACTGTCTTCAAATTCGCTTTTCCAGCCATATTTCGCACTATTATAACCCGCGCCGCCCGCCAAATCCGGTAGGGGCGGGTTGCCAACCCGCCCCTACTCGCGCCGCCCTCGATCAACAAGCTACGGTCGCTGCTGCCGACTCTCCTCGTAAGCCTGCGTCGCCCGTTCCAAACCGGCCCGACGATTCACTTGCAAGGCATCGCGCAGGTCCGACGCCCACTGCTGGGAGGTCTGAATGCCGGCGAGGGTACCCTGGAACTGGGGCATCACGTACCGGGCCATCAATTCGTAGGAGCGATGGAGCTTGTCCCGAGGCGCCCAGTCTTCCGCGCGGACCAGCAGGCCGCCGAACCCGCCGGACAGCTCCTGCAACTCGCTGATGCGCTGGATGCAGTCGTCGGGCGTGCCCACGATCCACTGCTTGTTGTCGGTCATAAAGTCCACGATCTGGTCCCGGGGCACGTCGGGAACCTCGTGTCCCAACGTGTTGCCGAAGTACTCGGTGACCACCCGGGCGGAACCCTCGCGAATATCTTCCTGGGCCTGCTTCTTGGACTCGGCCAGGTGGACTCCCACGGACAGACGCCATTCCGCGCGCTTGACGGTTTGGCCGTGCTCGGCGGCGGTCGCCTCGGCGATGGCCCACTGATCTTTCAGGCTGGTGGAGCGGATCATGTCGCGCGGCACGCTCAGCGAGATGACGCCGGCGCCGTACTTGCCGGCCGAGGTCACGCCGGCCGGCGACTGCACCGACGCCACCACCAACGGGAAGGGTTGCTGGTAGGGACGCAGTTGCAGGTGCGCGTCGTGGAGCTCAAACCAGTCCGAGGTGTAGGTGTACGGCTCCGGGCTGTCCATGAGCCGCTTGATGGCGCCCAGGGATTCGTCCATCATCTCCCGCTGGCGGGCCGGGTCAATGCCGAACATGTAGGCGTCGGAGGCCAGGGCGCCGGGGCCAACGCCCAGCATGACGCGGCCACGGGTCAGGTGGTCCAGCAGCACCATGCGGTTGGCGACCATGTAGGGATGGTGGTAGGGCAAACTGACCACGCCGGTGCCCAGGCGCAGGTTGCGGGTGCGCTCGGCGGCAGTGGCCATGAACACCTCAGGAGAGGCGATGGTCTCCCAGCCGGCGCTGTGGTGCTCGCCGATCCAGGCTTCGTCGAAACCCAGTTGGTCCAGCCATTGCAGCAATTCCAAGTCCCGCTCCAGCGCCAGGGTCGGGTTCTCGCCGACCCGGTGGAACGGAGCCATAAATATGCCAAACTTCATACGTGCCGGAGCGGCCATCGGTGCCTCCTCAGTGGTTTGTTAATAAGGATGTTAGGCTTCATGCGCCATTCTATCACGCAAGGCCGGCGGCGCAACCGGGGCGCTCCAGGGCAGCGCCGCTACTTGGCTTGACGCGCTGGCGCCGCCAGCGCAGAATGGAAACGGAATAATCAAGATGACAGGAGTAACACAGTGGCTGCGATGAAGGAGCGATTCTCCGCTAAAATCGAGGCCAAAATCGCTCAGGGGCATTAACCAAATGACCTACCCTCCCCACATTTTTGCCAACAACCCCATCAATCGCGGCGAGGCGGAACGCCGGGACGAAGCATGGATCGCCGGCCAAGCCGCTGACGACGCCAGCCGGTTCCTGCCGTTCCACAATCTGAACGTGCTGCTCACCGACCAGGACCCGCCGGAACCCGGCTGGCTCAACTCCGCGTTGTTGCAGCCCCTGCCGCCCGATGCCGAATGGATTTTCCTCGGCCTGCTGGATGACGCCGCGCACTTCGCCGTTGACCTCTCCAAGGCCCAGCGCGTCGCGGAGCGCGTGCAGGAGGATACCGGCTGGCGCTTCGAGGACTGCCGCACCGCCGGCGAGACCATGTCCGGCCCCAACACGGGCCTGCTCTCCCACGCCCGCGCCCAATTGGACTGGAATCTCCGCCACGGCTTCTGCTCGGTATGCGGACATGCCACCGATAAGAAGCGCGGCGGCCAGGTTCGCCAGTGCCCCGCCTGCAACACCCAGCATTTCCCCCGCACCGACCCGGTGGTCATCACCGTCGTCGCCGACGTGGAGCGCGACCGCTGCCTGCTCGGCCAGTCCCGGGGCCGCCTGCAACGGATGCGCGCCTACTCCGCTTTGGCCGGCTTCATGGACCAGGGCGAGGCCATCGAGGAAGCCGTGGCCCGTGAGGTCATGGAAGAGGCCGGCATCCGGGTCAAAAACGTCCGCTACCACTCCTCCCAGCCCTGGCCCTTCCCTTCGTCCCTGATGATTGGCTGCCTCGCCGAAGCCGACACCACCGACATCAATATGGACGACGAGGAGATGACCGACGTACGCTGGTTCGACCGGGCCGAAGTTCTCCGGGCCCTGGAGGGTCGCAGCGAGGAACTCACCGTCCCCGGCCCCATCGCCATCGCCCACCATCTCATCAAGGCGTGGGCCACCGCAGCGGCGCCTTAGGGACGCCGGCACCGCTACACCGAGATACCTATGCCGGGGCGGGTTTCAAGCCCGCCCCACGTGATTTGTCCGGATCCGGTGGCCGGTCAGGCCGGCGCTTTCGCCGCAGCCCATTCAACTCCGTTCAGCACAATGCGCTGGAACTCCGGCGTGGCAAAGCTCTGCCCGTCGTGCCCCAGCAGCAGGACGAACACGTTGCCGTCCCCGTACCGGCGAGTCCAGCCTAGAGGGTAGGTGCCGCCGGGCATATGGGTGGGGCTGCGCTCCGGGCCCCAAGGCCAAGTGCCATCCTCGGCAGCGCCGGTGATGAAGACGCTGTTCCCGTCCTTGATCGCCAGGTTCATGTACAACTCGTCGTTGGTGGAAAAGTCCGATACGCCCTGGACTCCGGCATGGCCGCCGTCGCTCACATTGACCGTGAACTGGCCGTAGGGAGGGTGGTAGCTGGTGCCGGAAATCCAGCCGCCGCCGGTAATTTCGTGATACTCCGGCCACTCCGCCGCCACGCAGGTAGCGATGTGGATGCAGACGAACCCCTTGCCGCCACTGATGTAATCCCGCAGGCCGTCCATTTCCGACGCCGACAGCGTCCAGTCGCCAAAGTCCGGCACGTTCTCCCGCCGCGTGTTGAACACCACCACGTCGTACCCAGCCATGGCCGACGGTTCGGCCAGCGCCGCGGCGTCCTCCGTCACCGTGACCTCATGGCCCGCTCCCTTGAGAAAGGATTCCAAAATCGGCGTCGACTCCTCGTAGGGATGACGCCCGCCCGATAGTACCAATAACTTCATGTGTCGATACCTCCGTATGAATACCGGCCATTTTAGTTTCGCCGACCGGCGGTGGCAACTGACACTTGCCCCTTGCGGCCACCGCCGACAGATCCCTATCCTGTAAGTAGAACCGGCGCCCGGAACGTAGAACCGGCGCCCGGAACGTAGAACCGGCGCCCGGAACGTAGAACCGGCGTAAGGAGGCCCGCAAACCCTTGACCGCTCCTGCAACACCCATCGACAGCGTCCTGCTATTCCCCGGGCCGGAAAGGGCATCGTCTCGTTTGCCCGTCGCAAATTTCCCGCCGCTTACCGACCAACGCCTGCGGGAGTTCCTGGAACGTTTTTCCGCCCTGGCCGGCGACAACCTGGTCAACGGCCTGTCCAGCCTCAGCGAACCCGGTCTCTACGCCCTGGCGGCCGCCATCGCCCGCGCCGACGCGCTGGCGATGGAGCCAGCCATCGCCAATCAATACAGCGCCGACCAATGCAGCGCCGTGGTCCCGTCCCTGTTGGCCGAACTGCGCCGGCGCAATTGTCGAGGCATGGGAACCGACCCCGCCGGCCCGACGCGCCGGGGCCGGCTGCTCCAGATCATCAGCGCGTTCACCGCGTTGACCTCTCCCGGCGCATCACCCCGGGAGCAGACCAGGTTGCTGGGAGCCTGTCCCTTCTGCAACGCCGAAGCATCCTTGCAGGTGTCGCTTGCCGCAGTGCGCTGGCAGTGCTTTGCGTGCTTGCGCAGCGGAGCCTTGCCGGAATTCGCCCAATGCCTGCTGGAGCGCGTCGCGTCGGATACTGCGTGACCTATTGGGCTTCCGTGGTCCAGATGCGGTATCGGCCCGGCTCCATGGTGGCCGGCGCCGCCGGAGCCACTGCAATGACCACCCGTCCAGCATCGCCAATCGCCGGCGCGTAAGCCATTCCCGTGTAGCGCTGCTCTTCAGCGTCCCAATCCAAGGGCAGCGGCGTCGCCGTCGGATACGGCCCTTCGACAATCCGCCACACCATCCAATCCTGTCGCACCCGGTTGTTGATCAGCACGAACCCGTCGGGTTGCCAGTCACCGGCGCCCGCATCGTCCCATGACACGCGCATATCGCTAATGCACGCCCCCGGGCCGTGAATGGCGTCGTCGGTGACATAATGAAACCGCGCCAGGGCATCCCGACCGGCGTAGTCGGTTAGCGGCGCGGTCACCTCCTGCCAGTCGCTGGCCCCGGTGTAGCCGGGCCCGTAGCTGTTGCCCACCGGGTTGGCGTTCGTGGCGCCTGCCGCCTCCAGCACGTCCCACGTCGCGCCTCCGTCCGTTGATACTTCCAGGTACAGGTAATCCCAATCCTCTTCAATGTTGTACCAGCGGTTGAACGTCAGCGTCGGCGCTGCAACGTCGGCAACGGTCTCCGGGATAGCGAAACTTCCGGTCAGAGTTGACGATATGCCGTCCCCCCGGTTGGTCCACCAGCATCCGTCATCCGGCGCGGCCATGGGCAGGAGCGGCGTTACCCCCGCGCCTTCAAAGTGAACCTTGATTCCGTCTTTGGCGTCGGGCAATTCCACGTAATCGATGCCGTACTGGGGCAGCGATACCATCGTCCCGTCGTCGCCAACCCGCACCGTTCGCGTGATGCGGGCTTGCAGATCCAGGTTGGCGTACCCGTAGCCGACTTCTTCCAGGTCCAGGAGGTTGGCGACCATCCAGTCGGCAAAGGTGGTATGGAAATCGGCCGGCCTTCCGTCGTAGGCAACCGCGCGCCGGTCATTCAAAAAATCATCCACGGCGGCAATGCCATTGCGCTGACCGGCCAGCAGATCACGCAGATCGCCCTCCGGCGCGTAGCGCTCCCGCAGATAGTGGGCGAACAATGCTGCCGCGCCGTAGTTTCGCCTCACGTCGCCGCCCAGCTCATCGGGCCAGTTGACCAGCGAAACATTAGGCCGGCGCAGGTAGTAGAACATGCTGCCCGGCGTGAAGCCGGCCTCCGTTACGGCCAGTTCCGACAGCCCTTCGTTCAGCCACGTCGCTTCGGACGGGTCCGCGTACCAGTGAATGGCGTGCTGCAATTCGTGGGCCAGTACATCCAGATATTCGTCGCTGTCCAGAGGCACGGCGTTGGCGTTGATGTAGATGGCCGGAACTTCATTGCTGAAGGGTTGCACCGCCGACGGATAGGGATCGGCGCCGGACACGTAGCCGCCGACGCCGGGGATTCGCCCGTTGATGACGTGGCCGCGTTTTCCGTCTCCGGACAATGCCGGCGGCTCGCCAAACACCGCGGTAACCCGGGGATACACCCGAGCCTCGGCGTCCGCCACCGTGCGGCGCAGGTCCGCGTCGTCCACCTCCAATCCCGGCTCAATCCACCAGTAAGCGCGCTCAGACACCGCGGCCAGCCGGAACTCCCGGCGCACCATCTCCAGCCGGGGATAGTCCAGCGTCCAGAACTTCGCAGTGTCGCCCACTGTCAACTCGCGGCCGGCGAATCTGGGCGGCCCCGGCGTCGGCTCCACGCCGTGCCAGCGCAGTTGCCGGGCCAGCAGCAGCAGGTCCCGGTCCGGCGGCGGCGGAAAATCGGCGGCGGTCATGGGGGCATCCGGCGGCTGTAGTGGATCGGCCGGCGCGGGGGCCGGCGTCTCTCGAGGTCGCCGCTGCGGAACGACGACGGCGGCCTGGCCCCCCGCCGAGGGAGACGCCGGCAGTGCGGTAGGTCGTGTCGTTGGCGGCGGCGCAACCAAAGGAACGCCGGTCGCCGATTCGAGTACCGGCGCAGCTGGCCGCGGCCCCGATTGGTCTGACGTACACGCTACGCCGGCCAGCATGAACGCGGCCAGGGCCGCGCAAACCGTCAGTAGCTTCTTACTAGAGTCTGTTGACATTTCCCGTCATTCCCGTCTCACGTCCGTCATGCGCGCCCCGCGCATCCGTCATTCCCGCTTTCGCGGGAATCCAGCGCGGGGTTCCTGCTTGGGCAGGAACGACGGAGTGATTTTCCAATGCCACCACGCCCGGGCAGTCATGCCGTTAAGCCGGCGGTCCGATTAGTTCCCGACCCGGCCACCCGTCAAATCCGGCTGCCTTCTCTACGCCGGATGATCCGCCGGCGGTTCTGTTGCCGGCCCTTGCGGATCCGTGTTGTAGCGGTTCATCGCAGCATTGATGCCCTCGGCGACCAGGCACTCCACGGCGTCGGCGGCCCGGGCAATGGCGGCGTCCACCGCCGGCTTTTCCGCATCCGAAAAGCGTCCCAGCACGTGATCCACGCTGCCCGACATCCCCGGCCCGCCAATGCCGATGCGCAGCCGAGGAAAGTCGCTGCTATGCACATTGCGGATGATGTCCTTCATCCCGTTGTGGCCGGCGTCGGAACCCCGCGCCCGCAGACGGATGCGGCCCAGAGGCAGCGCCATCTCATCGTACACGATCACCAGGTCGGTCGGCCGGCCGCCGAACCGGGCCAGCAGGTAGGCCACCGACTCGCCCGACCGGTTCATAAAAGTGCGCGGCTTGGCCAGAACCACCGGCGCGCCGTCTCGATACCCCTGGCCCAGCGCCGTCGTCCGCCGCCGGTCCTTCACCGCGATGCCCCACCGCGCCGCCAGCAAATCGACGCACCCAAACCCCACGTTATGCCGGGTATCCCGATACCGCGGCCCGGGGTTGCCCAGACCCACGATGAGACGGGTGGGGGTGCGTTGCTGAGCGTCATCCATGCCGAGCGTCGTCCATTTGGTCAAAAAATCCGGAGCCGATACCGGCTCACAAGGTTGCCACGACCGGGCGGGGATGGCAAGGGGATAGCTGCGATAACACCGTCATACCCTACGCCGACGGATGCCATTGAGACCGCAGTTCTAGTCCGAAAGGCGTCTCAAACCCGTCAACCAGATCGATAACTTTATTCAAACGCTCACCATCAATTCAACCCACGGCGGGAATGAAATCCGCCACCGCCAGCTTCACATCCGGGAAGGCCAGCGGGCTGACCGCTCCGCCCAGGGAGATGACGCGGACGTTGATATAAGCCGACCCTTGCGGCTCCGTGTTGACCACCAACTCCCCGGCGCGCAGGTTGGCAACCCAAACTTCCGGGATGCCGGCGCTCGCGTACCGGGCCAGCTTCTCCCCCAAGTCAAACTCTAGGGAACTGTCGGCAACTTCAACCAGGAAGTACACGTCGGACGGAAGTGTGGGCCTAATGTCGTTGATGGAACGCCGCCGGATGACGGCAATGTCCGGTTGTGGAGCGCTGGCGTCATCCAGTTGTATCGATCCCTGCACCTGCACCATGGCCCGGCGCCCGACGGCTTCGCCCAGCAGGTCGCTCAGCCAGTTGACACCGTTCAGATGTCGGTTGCCAATGGGCGCCATCCGTATTATCTCCCCGTCCAGCAGTTCAATCCGTTCTCCTTTCGCCAGTATGCCGGCTTCGCCCAGGGCCAGATACTCGGCCACGGTGAAACGACGGTCGGCGCCCACGCCCGCGCGCTCGCCGGCCGGCACAATGCCGGCCGCAACCATAGCGTCCGCTTCGGCGGCGGTGAAAGGGCGAAGGGCAACGGTGCGGGTAGTTGTCATTGCAGTCCTCGCTACGCCCGGATAGTCTTGGCCCCGGCCCATTGTATCACCCGCGCAGTCACGACCACTGTGCTAAACTACGCCTATTATCAACCTCCCCCTACGGAGCCACGTCGCCATGATCACCACCGCCAAAGACCCCATCCTCGTCGTCATCCAGCTCACCGGCGGCAACGACTACCTGAACACCGTCATACCCTACGGCGACGGGCGCTACCACGACAACCGGCCCACCGTGGGCATCCCCGCCGAGCAGGCGCTGCCCATTGATGACCATTTCGGCTTCAACCCGGCCCTGCCCGAGATCAAGCAGTTGTACGACGCCGGCAAGGTGGCGATCATCAACGGCATCGGCTATCCCACGCCCAACCGTTCCCACTTCCGCAGCATGGACATCTGGCACACCTGCGAGCCGGAGAAGGTGGGCACTGAGGGCTGGCTGGGCCGCGTCATCCGCGACCTCGACCCCAAGGCGGAGAACGTGCTCACCGGCGTCAACTTCGGGCGCGGCCTCCCCCGGGCCATGGCGCTGACCGGCGTGCCCGTGGCCTCGGTGGCCGTGCTGGAGACCTACGGCGTGCTGACCGGCATCGTCAACGAGCCGGAACGCTCCCAGGCCCTGGACATCTTCGCCCGCATGTACTCCCCCACCGTCGGCCTGGGCGCCACCATGGACTACCTGGGTCAGACCGGCCTGGATGCCCTCAAGGGCGCGGATATCCTCAAGGCCGCTCCCGATAGGTACGTCTCCACCGTGGAGTACGCCGACACCGGCATTGCCCGCAACCTGCAAGGCATCGCCAAGGTGCTCACGGCCAACTTGGGCGCCCGCGTTTTCTATACTCAGCAGGGCGGCTACGACACCCACGCCAGCGAGGCCGACGTGCATCCCAAACTGCTGAGCGACTTCAGCCGCGCCGTTGGCGACTTCTACGCCGACCTGCGCGAACATGACGCCGCCGACGGCGAACCCCTGTCCAGTCGCGATCCCTTGTCCCGTCGCGAGCCCTTGTCCAATCGAGTAGTGATGTTGGTCTTCACCGAGTTCGGCCGGCGGGTCAAGGACAACGGCAGCGGCACCGACCACGGCAGCGGCGGCGCGGCCTTCGCCATCGGCGACCCGGTGCGCGGCGGCATGTACGGCGCCTACCCGTCCCTGGCCGAAGGCGACTTGGTGGAAGGCGACCTGGCTTTTAACACCGACTTCCGCGGCGTGTACGGCGCGCTGGTGGAGCGGTGGCTCGGCCTGGACGCCAAGCCGGTGGTGGGCGGCCGCTTCGAGCAGCCGGAGTTTGTAGGATGAAGGCCAAGCCCTCGCGTCCGATCCGCATTCCCGAATATACTTGGCCGCCGATACTGCCCGGCACAACTATAGGAGGCGAAGTGGGGACATTCAGCGCCAATTTCACCATCCGTAACCGGGAGCGAACTCAATCCCGCGCTTTGAGTGGCACGGTTGACACCGGAGCTTCATTCACCATCATACCGGAGTATATCCTGGATGAGCTGGGCATAGGGCGTGATGAGCAAGCCCTGTTCAGCCTGGCCGACGGCTCGGTCCAGGAGCTGTCCATCGGCTTGGCTGAGCTGGATTTGGATGGCGGGACCAGATACGTCTATGTAGTCTTTGGCACAGACCGCCGCAAAACACTGCTCGGAGCCATGGCCCTCGAAGCCTTCGGTTTGGCCGCCGATGCCAAAAACCATCGCCTTATTCCGGCTGAGTTGACGCTGTAATCCCGTGATCAAATGGCCGCTAACTCAAACCCCAACACCAACGGAACCCGCCGCGCCAGGCCCGCCGGCGAACCCCGGTCCAATCGCGTGGCGCTGTTCGCTTTCACCGAGTTCGGGGGTGGGTCAAGGACAACGGCAGCGGCGGCGCGGCCTTCGCCATCGGCGACCCGGTGCGCGGCGGCAGGTACGGCGCGCTGGTGGAGCGGTGGCTCGGCCTGGACGCCAAGCCGGCGGTGGGCGGCCGCTTCGAGCAGCCGGAGTTTGTGTAGAGCGGTGTGGCGATGACGCAGACCCAACAGAGCGCCGAGCCGTGGATCATTCTGCCGGGAACAACCGTGGGAGGTGAAGTGGGCATCTTCAGTGTGGATTTCAGCATCCGTCACAAGAACGGTACACAACCCCGCTTTCTGAACGGCGTCGTTGACACCGGTTCATCTTTTGTCATCATACCGGAGCAAATTTTGAACGAGATGGGTGTTGCAAAGGACGAGGAAGCTCTTTTTCGACTTGCCGACGGCTCGGTTCGTGAAATGTTCTTGGGCGAGACACTGCTGGATTGGCAGGGTAGGACCAAGACGGTCCAGGTGGTTTTCGGACCGGACCTGCGCAAAGTACTGCTCGGAGCCATGGCCCTCGAAGCCTTCGGTTTGGCCGCCGACGCCAAAAACCACCGCCTCATTCCGGCTGAGTTGACGCTGTAATCCCGATCTAAGATGGCCTCCAACCCCAACGGAACCAGGCCGGCCGGAGCCGCCCTATATGTGGACACGGAGAACCTCCGCGGTCCGGAATACGCCCGCCAGGTGGTTGCCGCAGTCGCCGCCAACTGGCCCAGCCACCGGCCTCCCCTGAGCAGCGTTTCCCTCTACGTCCGCGCCGACAAGACAGAGCTGTGGCGTTTGTGGGCTGAGAGCGCCTTCCCCACGCTGACCCTGCGCGTCCGCGGCGTTCAGCGTTTCAGCGCGAATAATTCGAAGAACTCGGCCGATCTGGCAATCGCCGCCGATGCCGTGTCGGATCTGGTGATGGGCCTGGCGAAGGACGTTGCCGTGGTCAGCAACGACAGCGATTTCGGCGCCCTCTTTGTCAAGGTCCGTGAGTTGGCCCGGGAGGCCAACGCGGAGACGGCGCCGTTCCTGTGGATACACCCGCCGGAGGGAGGTGCGCTCTCGCCGGAAATCGATGAGTTCATTCCCCCCGTGTTCCGGTGGAATTTGGCCGCCACTTTGATGGCTCCGACCGCGCCGGAGCCGGCGCAATCGGTTGGTCGGCCCACCCCGGAGCTGCTGCCGCACGCGAACCGGCGCGCCTTGCCGGCCGGCAGCGCCAACGACAATGTCACCAACGAAGCTATGGCAGAAGAGTTGATACGCCGACTGCCTCCGGGCCGGTTCCGCGCCGTCAATGCCCAGGAAATCATCAGCAAACGTTGGCCCAAACATCCGGCTGCCGGCGACACCGCCAAATTCGGCCAGTTCCTCAGCAAGGAAATCTGGCCCATCCTGCAAAAACGCGGCGTGACCATGCCGCGCAAAAGCTCGCCGCGCACTTACGAAATAAGTCAGGCGGCCAAGGAGTCCACCGCCGGCCCACCGTCGCCCAGACCTTCACCGGCCCCGACGCCGCCCCGGCAAACCGTGGCCGAGCCGACCGTAGCCGAGCCGACCGTGGCCGAGCCGACCGTGGCCGAGCCGACCGTGGCCGAGCCGACCGCCGCCGAGCCGACCGCCGCCGAGCCGACCGTGGCCGAGCCGACCGCAGCCGAGCCGACCGTGGCCGAGTTGGCGGCCTCAATCGCCGCCGGCATCACCGAAGATATTTTCAAAGCAGCGCAGGCCCAGGCCGCCTTGAAAATGGACCGGCCTCAGCATCCGGCCGCGTCCTACACGGCGCCTCAATTCGGGGTCTGGTTCGCTAAGCAGCTTTGGCCGGTGATGGAACGGCACGGCGTCACCATCGCTAAGGAAAAGCCCCGCCTTTACGAGATGACGCCCGACGCCCGCCACCGGCTCACCAGCCTGGCCTAGCCGTCCCCGAATCCCTTTTCCCCTGATGGGAGAGGGCCAGGGTGAGGGGGTCTCCCGATTTGCTGACAGCAACCCGTTGACAGCGCCGGCCGGCCTGCAAGAACATAAGTTCGCTAACGCCGGCGCGCTAAACCCTACCCTGCGCCGACCAGGAGCGCCTAACCTATGCTCATCAAAAGCGCCCCAGATCGCTACGACAAGCTGCAAATCCTCGGCGGCATGGCCGCCTCCGACGACATCCTCACCGCGGGCAAGGCTGATAGCGGCGGCCACTCCCTCAGCGGCAAGTTTGCCGCCGGTTCCCTCGGGCGCGGCAGAAACCGCGTTGCCTACTCCGATCCCCGCAAAAACCCGGCCCCCGGCATCTATCAGGCCAGCCTGCCCAACGGCAAGAAAATCAACCTCATGCGGGTCATGTTCACCGACTTCTGCAAGATGGACTGCGCCTACTGCCCCAACAGCATCTACGTGCCTCGCAAACGCTACGCCTTCAAGCGGGAGGAACTGGCCGATACCTTCGCGGAACTGCACAGCCGCCTCGCGGTGGACGGCCTGTTTCTCAGCTCCGGCATCGCCGGCGACGGCTCCAAAACCACCCAGCGCATGGTGGAAACCGTGGAAATCATCCGCAAAAAGCATGGATTCAAAGGTTACATCCACCTGAAAGTAATGCCCGGAGCAACTTACGACGTAGTGGAAAGAGCGCACCGGCTAGGCAGCCGCCTGTCCGTCAACATCGAAACGCCGGAGCCGGATATGATGCGTCGCATCAGCCCCCACAAAGACTTGCAGAAAGATATTCTGGATCCGATGGCCTGGATTAATAACCTCACCGGAGCTAGCAGCGGCGGCGCCGTCGGCCAGGCGACGCAGTTCGTGGTGGGCGCCGCCGATGAGTCCGACCGCCAAATCTACCGCCGCGTTGACCAGATGTACACCGACTGGAACCTCAAGCGCGTTTATTACCCGCCCTTCCGTCCCGCCCGCCATACCCCCATGGAGGAAAAGCCGCCGGTACACGCCGGCCGCGAACATCGCCTTTATCAGATGGACTGGCTCCGCCGCGTCTATAACTTCTCGTCCAACGAGATTGACCTCGCCTTCGACCACGGCGGCTTTCTCTCCCTGGAACAGGACCCCAAAAGCGTCATTGCCATGGAGAACCTCGACGCTTTTCCCATCGACCTCAACACGGCCACCCGCGACCAGCTCCTGCGGATTCCCGGCATCGGCCCCGTCTCCGCCGGCCGCGTCCTGGAAAACCGTCGCCGGCACAGCATCGACAACTGGCGCGATTTGCAGGCCATGGGCGTAGTCCGCAAGCGGGCCTGGCCCTATGTGGCATTCCCCGGCCAGCGTCCGCCCTCCGGCAAACAGCTGCGCCTCGACCTTTTTAGTGAGGCAAGCGACCGCCGCGCCGCCGAAGCCGCCGGTGTTAACCTCTCACCCACCAAATCGGAAACCCTGTCCAGCATCATGGAAGCCCCGGCAACGTACAACGCCGACCACGCCTGCGTTCCCGGCAGCCGGGGCGCGATATGCGCCGGATGCCCGGTGAACCCAGCGTCCGGTTAGGCCGCGCAATCGGCTCCGGCGGTAGCCGGAGCCGATTGCTATTCCGCCTCCAAATCCTCCGCCGGTATCTCGTACCAATGCAATCGCTCGAACTCAGGATGATCTTGCAGGTCTCGGTCCATCCGCACGCCGGCAATCGCTCCCGTTGCGGGTTGCCCCGTGAAGCGGGTCAGCAACTCGGCATTGCGCTGCGCGCGCCGGGAGTCTCTGCCGTTCACCGTGAACGACGCTTCCACGGCAATGTAATGCTGGAAGTCCGCGGCATCGACAACCTGCATCACCAAGTCAGCCCGGTGAAAACTTTGTAACGTACCGCGGGACAGGTTCGATACATCCTGGCTACGGGTCAATTTCATCAAGTCGGCGCGAACTAGCGTTTTCTCCAGCCGAAAGCCCATCTCATCGGCAATTAGCGCCGCATCATCGCGAACGATGTCGTAAATGATCCGGCCCTTCAGCCAGCCTACGTCATCCTGTAGCCGGTCAAGGCGTCGGTTGGTAGCCCTGAGATCGTTGGCCAGTTCGCTTACCGTGGCGGTCAGTTCGGCAAACTTCTGGGACAATGCGGCGACGGTCTCCGATAGCTCGGCAAACTTCTGGGACAATGCGGCGACGGTCTCCGATAGCTCGACAAACTTCTGGGACAATGCGGCGACGGTCTCCGATAGCTCGACAAGCTTCTGGGACAATGCGGCGACGGTCTCCGATAGCTCGACAAGCTTCTGCGGCAGTTCCAGCAGTTCCCGCGTCAGCAGCCGCGCTCGCATCGCCTCCAGCCACTCCGGGCGCTCGTCAAGGATTCGGATCAAATCCTCTATGGTATTTACGGTTGTCATCGGTACGCTCCACTTCCCTCCGCATTATTATAGCAGAGCGGCTGTTTCACATGGTCCGCAGGCCGTCCTACATGAACGCCGCCACCAACCGGTTGGCGGCGGTGCTGGCCCTATCGGTTGTCACGGAAATTTCCGCAACGTACAACGCCGACCACGCCGGTGTCCCCGGTAGCCGGGGCATGATATGCGCCGGGCGCCCGGTGAACTGAGGAGCAGGCTACCTCCAGTGAGGAAATTGCGAAACTCCCAAAGTTCCCTCTCCACCCATTTCCGTCATTCCCGCCCCATTTCCGTCGCTCCCGCTCTATTTCCGTCATTCCCGCGAAAGCGGGAATCCAGAATCGCCCGCTGTCGCAGAACGATTTGCTTATGGAAACGCCTGGATTCCTGCTTTCGCGGGAATGACGGGACAATTTGATGACACGCCTAGGGTGAGGGCGAAAATCAACATTTGCGGCACGGGTCAGGCGAAGTAACGGCCTGGCTGGCAACAAAATATGGAGTTTCGCAATTTCCTGCCCCCCAGCCACCGGCCCTTGACAAATAGGCAACCTCGCGGCTACCATTTAGACTAACCCCCTTGTCGCATAGGTGGCAGGGTGCGAGGCCGCCGCGAGGCGGCTTTCGCATTGGCATCCGCTAATCATGACTACCGCCAATTTCTACATTGATGGGTTCAACCTCTACTATGGCTCTTTGAAGAACCGCTGGCCCCAGTACAAGTGGCGGAACTTGCAATCCTTCTGCGAAAGCCTTCTGCCCAAACGGCAAGTCAAGCGCATTCGTTACTTCACGGCGCGCGTCCAAAACGTGCCACGGGACCCTAATGTAGCCAACCGTCAGCAAGCGTATTTACGGGCATTGGGAACCTTGCCCAAAGTAACCATCCATGAAGGGTTGTTCACGGCGCGCAACGTGCGCCTGCTGTTGCGTGATAGCCCTGATGTCATTGTTCAGGTTATCAAGAACGAAGAAAAGCGCACCGATGTCAATTTAGCAACGGCATTGTTGCTGGATTGTTGCAATAATGATTGCGATGAGGTCGTCGTAATCTCTAATGACTCTGATTTGGTGACTCCGATACAAGCAGTTCATCAAGGTTCGGTAAGCAAGTAGGCGTAATCAATCCACAACCCCCTAAACAACGCAGCAGAGCTCTGGTTCAGGCTGCCTCTTGGTCATACCGAACTATTAACCGCTCGCATTTTGTCAACAATCAACTTCCTCCACAGATTACCGACGCTAGGGGCGCATTCACCAAGCCGGTTATTTGGTAGTCACCTTAGCCACGGTTTGAAACTATTCCCACCGGAGGCCGCCACCCCGTGAAGAGCTACTACTTCTCCGAGTTTCCTTACCACGAATATCCCGATGCAGAGGGCGATAAGTACCCGTCCCTTCGCCTTACCTTCCCCAACTCCTGGTTCAACCCCAACACCGCCAACGGCCTCTTCAAGCGCTACTTCGACGAGTGCGTCTATGCCGACGAGCTGGGTTTCGACGGCATCATGCTCAACGAGCATCACAACACGCCGTCCTGCATGAACGCCGCCACCAACCTGTCGGCGGCGGTGCTGGCCCGCATCACCCACCAGGCCCGGATCCTGCTCCTGGGCAACATCCTGCCCATCCACGACAACCCCATCCGCCTGGCCGAAGAGCTGGCGATGATCGACGTCATCTCCGGCGGGCGAATGATTTCCGGATTCGTCCGTGGCACCGGCGTTGAGACCGTCTCCACCAACAACAACCCGGTGGCCAACCGGGAACGCTTTGAGGAATGCCATGACCTGATCATCAAGACCTGGACCACTCCCGGCCCCTTCCGCTGGGAAGGCAAGCACTACAACTTCCGCGTGGTGAACCCCTGGATGGTGCCCGTCCAGCAGCCCCATCCGCCCATTTGGGTGCCGGGCACGTCATCCCCGGAAACCGCCGAATGGTCGGGACGCCACGGCTACACCTATGTCGCCTTCCTTACCGACCTGGACGTGACCGAGGAACTCTTCGGGATGTACCGCGTGGCCGCCGAGGCCGCCGGCCGCGCGGTCGTTCCCGACAACTTCGGCTATCTCCTCTGCTGCTACGTCGGCGACACCCAGGAAGAAGCCGACGAGCAGGCCCGGCACTTCATCTGGCGCATGGGCCCCACCGTCCGCGGTCCACGCGAGTACATGGCTCCCGTTGGCTATCGTTCCGCGGCCGGCGCCGCCATCGCCGCTCGGCGCTCCGGCCTCAAGCCCCTCAACCTGCAAACCTTCGAGGAACTCAAGGAGAACTATCACATCGTTTGCGGCACCCCCGACACCGTGCTGGAAAAGCTGGAGTACCTGCACCAACGCCTGGGCATGGAGCACCTGGTGTTCTACGGCCAGGAATCCCGCATGGACCACGCGGCGACCATGAAGAACATCGGCCTCTTCGGCAAGGAAGTCCTGCCCGTCATCCAGAAGTGGTAGAGCGAGACGCCGCCGTTGGCGCGGATGGCAGTCATTGCACTGGCCACCGCCATCTACACTTATGGACTAGGTGGTACACGCTACAACTGAATGTCTCAAACACAATTGGCGAGACAAGCGCTATCTAGTTGGATCAGCAGTCAGGGACATCTTCAAGACATCCTGACATAGCAGTACGACAGAACGGGCATAGGTGTTGGATTTGGCGTTGCTGGCGGAAAACCGTATGCGGTGTATCTGATCCAGAACTTTTGCTGCCATCGTTCTGAGCCAGACAATGCGTCTGGCATAATGGTATTGCCAGGCCAACCCAACAGGAAAGCGCCATGACCGCCAAAGAAATGACCGCCGCCGAACACGCCCAAACCGCCCGCGACTTCCTCGTCGCCGCAGATCGGGAGTTTGCCGCCGGCGACCACTTGCAAGGTTCCGAAAAGCTCTACGGTGCGGCGGCCCAGGCCGTCATCGCCATCTGCCAGCGGCGCGGCTGGCGCTACCACAGCCACCGCGATACGAAAAACGCCGTAACCAACTTGGCGCGAGAGCAGAACGACGCCGGCATAACCGGCGGGTTTATCGCGGCGGAAAACTTCCACCGCAACTTTTTCCATGACCACATGGAAGATTACGAAATCGATGCAGACCGCCCGGTTGTCCATCACTTTGTCAACCGCATACTTGCCCTGCTGGAGGACGCCACCGAAAAGGCCGGATAATACAGCAGCCGATTGCCCCAACAGGAAAGCGCCATGACCACCAAAGAAATGACCGCCGCCGAACACGCCCAAACCGCCCGCGACTTCCTCGCCGCCTCAGACCGGGAGTTTGCCGCCGGCGACCACTTGCCGGGTTCCGAAAAGCTCTACGGCGCGGCGGCCCAGGCCATCATCGCCATCTGCCAGCAACGCGGCTGGCGGTACAAGAGCCACCGGGCCATGCAGCAAGCCGTGTCTAGCCTGGCTCGTGAGAATGACGACCTCTCGCTACAGGGCGCTTATATGGCTGCCGAACGTTTCCATGAGAATTTCTTTCACGATTACCTGGAAGATTACCAAATTGAGGCTAGCCGTCCCGTGGTGCATTATTTTGTAGATCAATTGCTGTCGCTGTTGCAAGACGCCGAAGCCAACGGGGAGCAACCATGACCACCAAAGAAATGACCGCCGCCGAACACGCTCAAACCGCCCGCGACTTTCTCATCGCCGCAGATCGGGAGTTTGCCGCCGGCGACCACTTGCAAGGTTCCGAAAAGCTCTACGGCGCGGCGGCCCAGGCCATCATCGCCATCTGCCAGCAGCGCGGCTGGCGGTACAAGAGCCACCGGGCCATGCAGCAAGCCGTGTCTAGCCTGGCTCGTGAGAATGACGACCTCTCGCTACAGGGCGCTTATATGGCTGCCGAACGTTTCCATGAGAATTTCTTTCACGATTACCTGGAAGATTACCAAATTGAGGCTAGCCGTCCCGTGGTGCATTATTTTGTCGATCAATTGCTGTCGCTGTTGCAAGACGCCGAAGCCAACGGGGAGCAACCATGACCGCCAAAGAGCTGACCGCCGCCGAACACGCCCAAACCGCCCGCGACTTCCTCATCGCCTCAGATCGGGAGTTTGCGGCCGGCGACCACTTGCCGGGTTCCGAAAAGCTGTACGGCGCGGCGGCCCAGGCCGTCATCGCCATCTGCCAGCAACGCGGCTGGCGCTACAAGAGCCACCGGGCCATGCAGCAAGCCGTGACCAACTTGGCTCGAGAACACGACGATCCGACCATTGCCGCAGGGTTTGCTACGGCTGAGCGGTTCCACGAAAACTTCTTTCACGATAATTTGGAAGATTACCAAGTGGAATCGAACCGTCCTGCCGTGCGCCATTTCGTCGCCCGTATGCTGGCCTTGCTTGCCGCCGAAACCAACGGGGAGCAACCATGATCACCAGGAAAATGACCGCCGCCGAACACGCCCAAACCGCCCGCGACTTCCTCGCCGCCTCAGATCGGGAGTTTGCCGCCGGCGACCACTTGCCGGGTTCCGAAAAGCTCTACGGCGCGGCGGCCTAGGCCGTCATCGCCATCTGCCAGCAACGCGGCTGGCGCTACCACAACCACCGCGATATGAAAAATGCGATAACCAATCTGGCGCGAGAACACGACGACCCGTTCATCACGACTGGTTTCGTCGCTGCGGAAAATTTCCATCGCAATTTTTTCCATGACCACATGGAGCGCTACGAAATGGCGGCGGAGCGTCCAGCGGTTCAGCAATTTATCGCCCGGCTGCTGGCGCTGCTGGACGAGGCCGGCGGTGATGCTGCAATGTATTAGGGGCGGGTTTTAAACCCGCCCCTAATACATTGTCGGCTGGCGTGGCTCAAACTAGCCGGGCACCTCATCGTAGTGATGGAACACGCCGATGACGTTGGCTTCGTACATCGCCTGGACTTCTTCCTCGGTGTAGTCGAGGATGCCGGTCAACACGTCTTCGTTGTGCTCGCCCACGCGCGGCGTGGTGCCGACCACGGCGGGGGTTCGGCTGAAGTGCCAGAAGTCGCCGGATACGGCGATGCTGCCGGCCAGGAAGTCGTCCACCTCCACCATGGCGCGACGCTCCCACGGGTGCGGGTCGGCGGCGGCCTGGGCGATGGTGTTGACCGGAGCTGCCACCACGTCGTGGCGGGTGAAGTGAGCGATGGCTTCCTGCATGGTCAGGTCAGCCATGAGGGCGCGCATGGCCTCGTTCACCGTCGCGCCGTTGGCGGCCCGCTCGTGGCGGGTGGTGAAGCGGGGGTCTTCCAGCCACTCGGGCTTGCCCAGGGCGTTGCAGACGCGATGCCAGTGGTGCTGATCGCCGGCCGAAATTAGCACCCAGCCGTCTTTGCAGGGATAGGTTCCCGACGGCGGCGCCGCCGACTCTCCGCGCCGCGGCTCGATGCCCGCGCCGTGGTAGGCGGTGATGGGAATTTCGGTGTAACTGTAGCCGGTGTCCGCCAGGCAAGCGTCAATGGTCTGCCCGACGCCGGAGGTCTCCCGCTCGTGCAGCGCGGCCAGGGTGCCGATGGCCGCGTGCAGCGCGGTGGTGCGGTCGATGATGGGCACGCCGGCCCGAATCGGTGGCATCCCCTCTTCGCCGGTCACCATGGCAATGCCGGACATGGTCTGCCCGATGGGGTCGTATCCGATCTGCTCCCGGTAGGGGCCGAACTGCCCGTAAGCCGATACGTTGACCATGATGATGCGCGGGTTCAGCTCGTACAGCACGTCGTATCCGAAGCCCATGACGTCGATGGTGCCGGGCCGGAAGTTCTGCAACAGCACGTCCGAAACTTTGACCAGCCGGCGGAGCACTTGCTTGCCTTCCTCTTTACGCAGATCGATGCTCAGGCTTTTCTTGCCGCTGTTGTACTGCACCCAGTACGCTGACTGCTTGCGTACCCAAGGCGCGTGGTAGCGAGTTTCCTCGCCGCCCAGCCGTTCAACCTTAATGACCTCGGCGCCCAGACGGGCCAGCACTTGGGCGCAGCGCGGGCCGGCCTGGTGCCGGCCCAAGTCGATTACGCGTATCCCGTCCAGGGGGCCTTTCGCTTCTGCCATGACGGTTTCTCCTATTTTACGAGGTTGTTTCGGGTTGATTAGCTTCTGCAAGTACGGTTCCGTCATTCTACGCCGGCGTGGTGTAATGGGCAAGCGGAGACACGTCGCGGCCGGGCAATCGCTACCCTAGCGAGCGTTGCCAAGTCGGTGACGGCGCGATTGCCCGGCGCAGCGGACGGCGCAAGTTGCCACGCCATTGCGGGACGGTTAGAATACGAGCGGCAGGATGCACCCATTTGCCGATTGGCGGCTTAAGACGGCAAACGGATTTGAGACGGCAAACGGAGGAGACCCACAAAATGGCCCTTTGGCGACCTGATCCCACTTTTTACCCCTCGGCGCGACTGGCTATGGAGGCTCCGCAAGAGCGCTTGGCCTACGTTGCCGTGCTCAACCCTGATTCGGATGAACCGGATGCCATGACCGTGGTGGACTGCGACCCCAATTCGGCGTCGTACTCGCAGGTGGTTCACTCGGCGCCCATGCCGCATTTAAACGACGAGCTGCATCACTTCGGCTGGAACGCATGCAGCGCCGCCTTGTGTCCCTCATCGGCGCACCCCCACCTGGAGCGGCGCTACCTGGTAGTGCCCACGCTGGCTTCCAGCCGCATCTACATCCTGGACACCCAGCCCGATCCGGCGCGGCCCCGCATCGTCAAGACCATCGAGGCCGAGGAGATTCAGCGGGCCGGCTACTCGCGTCCCCACACCGTCCACTGCGGCCCTGACGCTATCTACGTCAGCGCGCTGGGTTCCGCTGAAGGCGGCCGGCCCGGCGGCATTATGCTGCTGGACCATTACACCTTTGAACCCATTGGGCCCTGGGAACTGGACCGGGGGCCGCAAGAATTGGCCTACGACTTCTGGTGGCATATCGGGTTGGACACTATGGTCACCAGCGAGTGGGGCACGCCGGAAATGTTCGAGCACGGCGTGCGTCTCGAGGATGTGGTCGGGCATAAGTTCGGCCACACTCTGCACTTCTGGGATATGCGCCGGCGCGCCCACCGTCAGGCCGTGGACTTGGGATCACAGCACCAGATGACGCTGGAGCTGCGGCCGGCCCACAATCCGACCCGGCATTACGGTTTCTGCGGCGTGGTGGTCAGCGCCGAGGATCTGTCCGGCTCCATCTTCGTCTGGTATCGCGACGGCGAAGAATGGGCCGCCCGCAAGATCATTTCCATACCGGCCGAGCCGGCCGAAGCTTCCGAGCTGCCCCCGGCCCTCCAGCCGCTGGGCGCCGTGCCGCCGCTGGTCACCGACATCGACCTTTCGCTGGACGACAAGTTCCTGTATGTCTCCTGCTGGGGTACCGGCAAGCTGCTGCAATACGACGTTTCCGACCCGTTCCATCCGGTCCAGACCGGCGAGGTGGAGATCGGCGGCGTGATCCGCAAGACGGCCCACCCCAACGGCGGCGCCCTCACCGGCGGCCCGCAGATGGTGGAAATCAGCCGCGACGGGCGGCGCGTTTATCTCACCAACTCGCTCTACTCATCGTGGGATGATCAGGTCTATCCCGACGGCCTGAACGGGTGGCTCTGCCGCATCGACGCCGAATCCACCGGCGGTATGTCCGTCAACCGGGACTTCTTCGTCGATTACGGCAAGACCCGCAGCCACCAGGTGCGGCTCCAGGGCGGCGACGCCTCCTCCGACACCTTCTGCTTCCCGTAAAAGCGCAAGCAGCGGCGCAGCAGCAATGTAGGGGCGAATGGTTATTCGCCCCGTTTTGTCGTTACAGCCGGCCGACTTTGTGATAACGACGCTCTTACTGCACGCCCTCATTCCCGACCCGGCGGCGCTAACGTCGCTGGGGCCGTGGCTGGGACTGGCCGCCCTGGGGGTGTTTCACGGGCTGAACCCGGCCATGGGCTGGCTGTTCGCCGTAGCGCTGGCCTTGCAGCGACAACGGCCGGCTCTGCTGTACACGGCTACGGGATACATCGCCGTCGGCCACTTGATCTCGGTGGCGCTGATCATGGTCGCCCTGGCCCTCGTGGGGGCGTTCCTTCCCCTTCGCTGGGTTCGCATCGCCGCCGGCGCGATATTGTTGGGCTTCGGTTTGTTCCGCCTGGCCCTCTACTATCGACATCCCCGCTGGGTGGGCATGAACGTAGGCGGTCGGGATCTGATTGCCTGGTCGTTCCTCATGGCGACGGCCCATGGCGCGGGACTCATGCTGGCGCCCGTCGCGCTGGCCCTGACCGGATCGACCGCCGCTGCCGGAGTTGCCGGCGACTTGGGCGACCATGGCAGTTTCCTGTCCCTCACCGATGCCCCGATCTGGTGGTTGGTGGGCCTGGCGATGCACACCGTGATTATGCTGACCGCCATGCTGGCCGCAGCGGTGGTGGTCTATTACCGGGTAGGGCTGTCCTTCCTGCGCCGGGGCTGGATTAACCTGGACCTGCTGTGGGCCGGCTCCCTGGTCATAGCTGGCGTGGTCACGCTGGCCTGGGCGGTGTTCGGGTAGCCGCCTTTGGAATTTGATCCGACGTTGCCGGAGCGGGTTTAACTCCCCAAGCGGGGCTAGACGCTCCGAGGCGGGGCAGGACGCTCCGACCGGACGAGGAGGAAAACATGCTACCAAAACAACGCAATGTCATCGGCCGGTGTGTCCTGATGCTGGCGGTAGGGCTGATTGGCCTGGCGGTGGCGGCGTTGGCCTGCGCGCCGGCCGCCCCGGCGGGGCAGGACGCTGCTACGCCGCAGCCCGCGCCGACGGACGAACCGACCGCCGCGCCGACGGACGAACCGACCGCCGCGCCGACGGCTGAACCGACCGCCGCGCCGACGAAAGGCCCCTGGGAGGCTTGGGACGGCACGGGCAATCCGCCCCCACCGCCGACGCTGACCCAACTGGAACGGCAATTGAGACGGCAATACTCTCACGTAGTTGGCAACCTCATGCAAATAATTGAGGATTACGAAGCGTCGGCCGGGGCGAGCGGCGCGTCGGGGAGTGGGGGTTCGGAACAGCCCGCTCCCACGCCGGAGCTGATAAACCTGATTGTATATGTGGATACGTCGGAGGAGGTTGACGCCCTAGAGATCTTTTTGGAACAGAACGGAGCTTCGCAAATCTTGTGTGGCCGGCCCCCTCCTGAGGATATAATCCGGGGCGGGTGTAATGCTTATGTGCCGGTATGGCTGCTGCGCAGTCTGGCGGATCTGCCGGGGGTTCTGCTGATGGAAAAGCAACGTCCAGCCCGGCCGGCGTCAGGCCGTCGGTCGCCGTCAGGGCAGCGAACGCCGGTCGATGCCCACGGCGTTGCCGCCTGGCGCCTGGCCGGGGCTGACGGCGCCGGCCAGGCCCTTCCGCTGAGCTCGGTCAGCAAAGGTGGATAAGGTGAACATCTCGGTTTGCTGGCAAAACCGCTGGATTCCCGCTTTCGCGGGAATGACGGTGGCGGAGCGGGAATGACGGTGGCGGAGCGGGAATGACGGTGGCGGAGCGGGAATGACGGTGGCGGAGCGGGAATGACGGTGGCGGAGCGGGAATGACGGTGGTGGAGCGGGAATGACGGTGGTGGAGCGGGAATGACGGTGGTGGAGCGGGAATGACGGTGGTGGAGCGGGAATGACGGTGGTGGAGCGGGAATGACGGTGGTGGAGCGGGAATGACGGTGGCGGAGCGGGAATGACGGTGGCGGAGCGGGAATGACGGTGGCGGAGCGGGAATGACGGTGGTGGAGCGGGAATGACGGTGGTGGAGCGGGAATGACAAAGGAGGAAAACATGCTACCAAAACAACGCAATGTCATCGGCCGGTGCGTCCTGATGCTGACCGTGGGGCTGATTGGCTTGGCGGTGGCGGCGTTGGCCTGCGCGCCGGCCGCCCCGGCGGGGCAGGACGCTGCTACGCCGTTACCCGCGCCGACGGACGAACCGACCGCCGCGCCGACGGACGATCCCTGGGAGACCTGGGACGGCACGGGCGATCTGCCCCCACCGCCGACGCGCACCCAAGAGGAACGGCAATACGATCAGCAATACGCTCACGTAGTTGGCGGCCTCATGCAAAAGATTGAGGATTACGAAGCGTCGGCCGGGGCGAGCGGCGCGTCGGGGAGCGGGGGTTCGGAACAGCCCGCTCCCACGCCGGAACTGATACACTTGAATATATACGTGGATACGTCGGAGGAGGTTGACGCCCTAGAGATCTTTTTGGAAGAGAACGGAGCTTCGCAAATCTTGTGTGGCCGGCCCCCTCCTGAGGATATAATCCGGGGCGGGTGTAATGCCTACGTGCCGATATGGCTGTTGCGCAGTCTGGCGGATCTGCCGGGGGTTTTGCGGATGGAAAAAGAGTATCCAGCCCAGCCGGCGTCGGGCCTTCGGTCGCCGTCAGGGTAGCGAACCCCGGTCGATGCGCACGGCGTTGCCGCCTGGCGCCTGGCCGGGGCTAACGGCGCCGGCGTCAAGGTGGGGATAATCGACTACGGCTTCAAAGACTTCCGCACCAGGTTGCCCAACTTGACCCCGGCGGCCAGATCCTTCTGCTACGACCGGTCAGGAAAGGTGGATACGGTGAATATTTCGGTTTGCGAAACCAACAGTGGTCCACCTCCGTCCAATGATCATGGCACTGAAGTCGCCGAAGCGCTGACTGAAATCGCCCCCAACGTCTCGCTATACGTAGCAGATGCAAGTACACTCTCCAGAATAAAAGCAGCCGTGGACTGGATGGCGGCCAACGACGTTGACGTTATCAACTATTCACTGACTGGTGCGTGGGACGGCCCCGGCGACGGCACCTCTTCGTTTGTTGACCCTAACAACTATAGTATGCTGAACTCTCTGGATGACGCGGTAGATGCCGGTATGCTCTGGGTAAGCGCGGCCGGCAACGGGGCAAGAAATATATGGTTCAAGCGCGGCATCAGTCTGACCGCTACGCGCTATGTGGATTTCGACCCGGGCGTAAATGCGAGCGCTTACAACAATCTCGCCGTCAACCTGCAAAGCGGTCAGACATATACTTTCCGTGCGAGGTGGGAAGGGGTGTGGGGCCGCGAGGATAGCGACTTTACCCTGCACTTGCGTCGCAACAGCCCGTCTCCCGACTGGGTCGCATATAGTGAGGATGATCAAGACGGCAGGGCGATGCAGTTTCCGCGGGAAGTAATGCACTACACCCCCACCGTAACCGGGCAATACTGTTTGGCGCTAGCCCTTGCCCGCGGCGACAGCGTGCCGGCCTGGGTGCAGGTGCGGGCCGCTGGCCTGCGGCTACAGTACGCCACCGGCAACGGCAGCATCATGAATCCGGCAGAGAGCGCGAACTCCGGCATGCTGACAGTGGGAGCGGCCGACTATAACCCGCTGGGCATCAAAGACTTCAGCGGCCGCGGGCCGGCGCCGGAGCCGGCTCCCAACGCCGCGAATCCCCAGGGCCGGATCAAGCCTGACCTGGTGGGCGCGAATCACCGGGCGGCAATCGGAACCAGTTTCTCCACGCCCCGGGTCGCCGGTCTGGCCGCCCTGGTCATCCAGAAGCTGGGGCATCGGGCGCCTTACGACACTCCGGCGGAGATTGCCGCCTATCTGAAACGGCGCGACCCCATACAGCCCGGTTCACCCGACCCCAACAACACCTGGGGCTACGGCTTTGCGAAACTGCCGCCGCCCCCACCCCCCACCGGCCTGGCCCTGCGGCTGGACAGCGGCAATCCCAATGATCTATTGCTGGATTACACCAGGAGCATTTGGGACGCCAGCTTCGCCCACCATTACAACTTTATTCTGGAAAGATGGGTAAATAAGCAGTGGCAGTTTTTCGCTTCTAATAGCGGAGTCACCGCTTCGCCGGCGCGTTTTAGCGGTCTTCCGCACGGTTACATCTACCGGGCCCGGGGCAGTCGGTGCGCCGTGGCGCACACCACTAGCTGCGGCCAGTCGAGCGGGCAGTCTGCTGCCAAGTTTCTGCCGACGCCCGTTGCGACGCCGGTGCCGACGCCCGTTGCCACACCCGTGCCGACGCCCGTTGCCACACCCGTGCCGACGCCGGCGCCCACGCCGCCCGGCGATACTGCGTCCTTGTCTCCCCATCCGGGCAGCGTTGCCTTCACTGCGGACGGAGCCTGGCAGAGATTTACCGTCCGCACCACGGTGCGCGTGAATGTAGTGGCCAACCCCTCCGGCAGCACGGCCCGGCTCGAAATTGACACCTCGCGTCCCGGCAGCAACTACTGCCCGCCGGAGCAAAACGACCAGGTGTCGCGGGGTAACGGCGGCCCGCTCTACCTGTCGGCCTGCTCGGCCGGGAGCGCCACCGTAGAAATCCGCCGCCGGTCGGACGATGCCGTGCTGCGCGCTTACACGATCAGCGTACCCTGAACGCGCCGGCGGGACAGAGGCGTTCCGGGTATGCCATGTCCGGGCTCCGTCCGCCGGCGCCGGCGGACGGAGCGTAAGCCGGTCAGGATGAAAGATCGTGGAAGGCTGTCAAGGCCGCGGTGATTCCGTCGCCCACCGCCGTGCCCAGCTGTCGGGTCGATTCGGACCGGGCGTCGCCGCACACGTACACCCGGGGGATATTGGTTCGCATATGGATGTCGCTGCGGATGTGGCCCAGCTCGTCCATATCCAGCCGGTCCTTGAAATACTCGGTGTTGGGGTGGAAGCCCACGTACACGAAGGCGGCCGCGGTGGGGTAATCGTACACCGCGCCGGTTTTCAGGTCCCGGACGCGGGTGGCTTCCAACACGTCGTTGCCGACGAACTCTTCAACAACGTGACTCCACAGCCACTTGTACTTGGGGTTGGCAAAGGCTCGGTCCTGCAACATCTTGGTGGCGCGCAATTCGTCTCGGCGATGGATAATGGTCACTGAGTTGCAGATGCCGGTGAGGTAGAAGCTCTCGTCCATAGCCGAGTCGCCACCGCCAATGACCACCACGTCCTGGCCGCGGAAAAAGTTGCCGTCGCATACCGCGCAGTAGGACACCCCGCGTCCGCTGAACTCGTCCTCGCCCGGCGCCCCCAGCTTGTTGTGGGAACCGCCGGTGGCGATGATGAGGGCCCGCGCCGTGAAGTCGCCTTCCGAAGTACGAACCAGCTTGCGGTCGTCGTAGAGATTGTCCACCGCCTCGATCTCGGCGAACTCCATCTCGGCGCCGAACCGCTGGGCCTGGTTGTACATTTCGTCGGCCAGTTCCATACCCTTCACGCCTTCCCGAAACCCGGGATAATTCTCGATATCGTCGGTGATCAAGAGCTGCCCGCCCGGACCGATGCTCTCGATCATCAGCGTACTCATCATGGCCCGGGTGGAGTAAAGCCCGGCCGACATGCCGGCGGCGCCGGCGCCGAGAATCACAACGTCGTAATCCTTTGCCATCGACTTGGTTCCTCCTGTTGAGTGATGGGTTCCGCTTGTTGAGTGGTGGGTTCGCCGGCCGGAAGTAGTGGGTTCGCCGGCCGGGAAAGGCTAGGGAAGCGATTGGGGACGACGGCGTTCCACGCTGCTGCCGGAGCGCGACGGGCGCTCGGTCAGCGAAGCCCGGATGTGCGCCACGGTCCGGCGCAGCCCCTCCTCCAGCGGCACCTCGGGCTGCCAGCGCAGTTCCCGCTGAGCCAGGCTGGAATCAAGGGCAATGCTGAGTACCTCGCCGGCCCGCCGGGGGCGGTAATCCGGTTCCCGGTCAAACCCGGTGATCTCCTGCAACAGGGAGTAAATCCGCTCGACGGAAACCGGCTCACCGGAGCCGATGTTGCAGGTTTGACCATTGCCGCGACGGATAGCGGCAAGGTTCGCTTCCACCACATCGGAAACGTACACGAAATCGCGTTCTTGCCGGCCGTCTCCATAGATGCGTGGCTGCTGCCCTTCCAGCATCATGCCGGCGAAAATAGCCACGACCCCCGCTTCGCCATTGGGATCCTGTCCCGGCCCATACACGTTGGCATAGCGCAGTATCGTGTAATCCAGGCCGTAGGTTTCATGAAACTGTTCCAGGTACTGCTCGCCCACGTGCTTGGACAGGCCGTAGGGGGTCAAGGGATGCACCGGCGTCGCCTCGTCGCAGGGGATGCTGTCCGGGTCGCCGTAAATCGCTCCCCCGGTGGAGGAGAATATGAACTTCTCCACACCCTCCGAGGCCGCAGCGGACAGCAGCCGAATGGTGCCTACCACGTTGGCATTGGCGTCGGCCACCGGGTCAATGGCCGATTGGCGGACGCTGGTTTGGGCCGCCAGGTGGAACACGATCTCCGGACGCTCCCGCTGCAAGATCTGATCCAGCCGCGCGTCGTTCAGTTCAACGTGGTAAAAGGTGGCTTGGTGGTTCAGATTGCGTAATTGACCCGTGGCGAGGTTGTCCACCACTACCACCTGGTAACCGCCGTGCAGCAACCGGTTAACCAGATGCGATCCAATAAAACCGGCCCCGCCGGTTACTAACGCTTTGGTCTTGGTAACTTCTGCCAATGAAATTCACCCTCAACCCCGGCCCGCAAGCGTGCCGGTTGCTTCATCTATCGTAATTGAAACCGTAGAATGGGGCAACCGGCGGTTGCCGTTAGCCGGCCGAGGTGTACGCATGCCGGCGTGAAGGGTGGTAGATTGTCTGCCAGGAACCGGGAAAGTCACTGCCAGCGGAAATTGGACTTATTTTGTGCGCGCTGGATTCCCGCTTTCGCGGGAATGACGGGGTTCGTAAAGCGGGGATGACGGGGTTTGTAAGCACGGTCTGGGGAGAGTGTCATGGCCAACGCTTTTGGCAAGATAATCGCCAACGTGGAGCGATTGCACCGGCTGATGGACGAAGCGGATGTGTCGGCCATCGTCGCCCGCTCGGGCAAGAACTTCACCTACCTGGCCGGGTTCGCCTATCCCGGCACCTTGGCGCGGCACCTGGAGTTTCCCGATTCGCCCCGGGAGGTGCTGCTGATATGGCCACGCACGGGAGAGCCGGCGCTGGCGCTCAACTCTTACGCCGCGCCCCTGGCCCGCCGCGACTCGTGGCTGGAGCGCATCGAAGTGGTGGACGACTACGCCGAGTCGCCCTACCAGCGGGTCGCCGACGTGCTGCGGCAGATGGGCCTCGCCAAGGAGACCATCGGGTTCGAGAAGAGCTACGTCAGCGCCAACCGCTGGGAGGAAATCGCCCGTCTGCTGCCCAACGCTCGCATCGTGGACAGCACGGAACTGATGGACCGGGTGCGCTGGATCAAGACGCCCGAGGAGGTGGCAGCCCTGGAAGCCGGCGCCAGGCTGCTGGACGAAGCCTACCTGGAGGTGCTGCCCACCGTGCGGCCCGGCGACACCGAGCGGCTGGTGCACAGTCGCATCATCGAGAGTTGCCTGCGCCGCGGCGCCAACTGGGCCCACGGCATCCTGAACTCCAGCCGCAACACCGTGGGCTACGGCGGCGAGAGCGACCTGCCCTTCGCGGCCGGCGACATCATCCGCAACGACTACGTCGCCTACCGCAACGGCTATCCCGGCCACCAGTCCCGCACCGTCTGCGTCGGCCCGCCCTCCGACGAGCAGCAACAGACCTATCAAGTCGTGCGCGACATCTACCGCGCCACCATCGACCGGTGCGTCCCCGGCGCGCGCACGGCGGACATCTACCACTTCGCCAACGACGCCTTCCACGCCGCCGACTTCCCGGGCAACATCGCCCTGGCCGGCCACGGCGTAGGCGCCTGGTGGCACCAGCAGGAACCTTACATGGTCCCATCCAGCGAGCGCGTCCTGGAGGAAGGCATGGTGGTGGCCCTCGAACCTCACATCGGCCCCTGCTGGCACCTCCAGGACATGGTCCTCGTCACCAACAACGGCCCCAGGCTGCTGTCGCCGCTGCTGAGCACCGACGAGATGCTGGTGGCGGGGTAGCCATCCGACGATTTCCTGCCCGTTGGCCTCCGCCTCGGCTTGGGCAAGGCCCCAGGGATGCACGTCGTTGTTGCCGGCGCGGGAATGACGCCGCCACCCGCGAAGTGCTAGAATGGGTAGCGTCGCAATCCGGGTC
The DNA here is from genome assembly GCA_963692995.1 of Dehalococcoidia bacterium. GTDB lineage: Bacteria > Chloroflexota > Dehalococcoidia > Lucifugimonadales > UBA3495 > Bin87. Next base: position 3,052,380 of record OY843611.1, on the reverse strand, counting down.
GGGAGTACATTGCCATGAGCACGTCATCATCATCGTCGCCGCGCCGCAAGCGGGTTTATACCAAGTATGGCGACCAGGGCGAAACCAGCCTGCTCTACGGCGGTCGGGTTTCCAAGGCGAACCCGCACACCGAAGCCTACGGCATCACCGATGAAGCCGTCAGCCTGATGGGACTGGCGCGCGCGCTCACCGATGACGAAAGGGTGAAGAACATCCTCCGCGACCTGCAACGCGAACTCTTCACCGTGGCCGCCGAACTGGCGACGGACCCCGAAAAATACGACCTCTTCCACCAGCACTTTACTCCCGTTACCGAGGGGATGGTTGATAACCTGGAAGAAACTATCGACGAGCTGGAAACCCACTTCCAGATGCCCCAGGTATTCATCCTGCCCGGTGGCACGCCGTCCTCGTCGGCCATGGACTCCGCCCGGACGGTTATACGCACGGCGGAACGACGGGTGGTTGCCCTGTCGGAAGCCGACGGGTTGACCAACCCCCTGATACTTGCCTACCTGAACCGGCTGGGCGACCTGCTTTTCGTGCTGGCCCGCTACCACGACCGCGACCTTCCCATCGAACGGGCCACCGGCGACCGCGTTTGATACCGCAATGTCTGCCACCGTATCCGACCCGTCGCGCGTCGTCATCATCGACTACGAATCGGGCAACCTGCGCAGCGTGGCCCGTGCGGTGGAGAAAGCCGGCGTCACCCCCACCGTAACCTCTAACGCCGCCGCGCTGGATACCGCCGACGGAGTGATATTGCCCGGCGTAGGCTCCGGGCCGGCCGCGATGGATGCGCTGCAATCCCGCGATCTGGTGCAGCCCCTGCTCGATTACATTGCCAGCGGGCGGCCTTTCCTCGGGGTTTGCCTCGGCCTCCAACTGCTGCTGGATGCCACCGACGAGGGCGGCGCCGACTGCCTGGGAGTGGCGCCCGGTCGGGTGCGCCGGCTGCCGGATGGCCGGAAGGTGCCCCACATGGGATGGAACACCGTGGAGTTTCAGCGACCACACCCGCTCTGGGAAGGCATCCCCCAGGGCAGCCATTTCTACTTCGTCCACAGCTACTACGCCGACCCGGCGGCACGGGAAAATATCGCCGGCCTCACCGAATACGGCGTCCCCTTCTGTAGCATATACGCTCGTGAAAACGTGGTGGCGACCCAGTTTCATCCGGAAAAAAGCGGCGAAAACGGCCTGCGTATCTACGCCAACTTCATCCGCCAGGTTGCCAAGGGCTGACATGGAAATCATTCCGGCAATCGACCTGCGCGGCGGCAACTGCGTCCGGCTCTACCAGGGCGACTACGCGCAGGAGACGGTGTTCTCCGACGACCCGCTGGCCGTCGCCGAGCGCTGGCAGGCGGAGGGCGGCCAGCGGCTCCACATCGTTGACCTGGACGGCGCCCACTCGGGGAACCCCGCCAACCTGGCGGCTATTACCGCCATCACGCAGAGACTGACCATACCTGTCCAGGTGGGCGGCGGCATCCGCAGCGTGGATACGGCCTCTGCCCTGTTCGATGCCGGCGCCGCGCGCATCGTGGTCGGCACCGCCGCCGTGGCCAATCCCAGCTTGGTGGAAGAGTTGTGCCGTCGTTTCGGCAGCCAGCGCGTGGTCGTGGCCCTGGACGCCCGCCATGGCCGGGTAGCCATCCGAGGCTGGACCGAGACTTCGGAAATCACGGCCACGGAATTGGCCCGACGCATGGGAGATGTGGGAGTAGCGCGGCTGCTTTACACCGACATCTCCCGCGATGGCACGCTGGAAGAGCCAAACTATTCCGCGACCGCGCAATTGGTTCGGGACAGTGGATTACGAGTGCTGTCGGCCGGCGGCGTCGGGGCGGCGGTTCACATAACCAGGCTGCTGGACACCGGCGCCGAGGCCGCGATAATCGGGCGGGCCCTGTACACCGGCGACCTAACCGTAGCCCAGGCCCTGGCGGCCGCTCAAGCGTAACCGGCCCGTGAGAACCGGGGCGGTCGCCGGCTACATTACCGCGGCGGCGGTGGCGTCCTCGTCATTGACTGCTGCGCCGCCGCGGTTTTCCAGGTAACCTTGGCGAAGGGCCAGGCGCTCGTCGGATGTGATTTCCCAATCGTCGTGGTGGACTTCCATCATAATGAAGTCGTGGGACATCCGCCGCACGTGGCGCACCGGGTTGAAGCCGGAACGCTCAAAGCATTTCTGCGCCCGGTGGTTCCATTCCAGCGTATGCAGATACACCCGCCGAAGCCCAAGATCGTCAAACATATGGTGCAGCAGCGTCACCACGGCGTCGTACCCGTACCCGCCACTCCAATAGTCGCGGTCTCCGATGACGATGCCCAATTCAGCCGCTTTGGAAAGGCTGTCCAGATCGTAGTACATGCAGTTGCCGATGAGCTTTCCGCCGGCAACTTCGATGGCGAAATGATGGGAACCCGGGGTAGGCCAACGGATCTGGTCCTGGAAAAGCTTCAAGTATCGCTCGTACTTCATCGTCAGCGGATAAGCGGCGTCCAGCCGGGCAATTTCGGGGTCGCTGCGCCAGATGTAGTCTTTTTCCGCATCATCCATGCGCTTGCCCCGCAGGAGCACCCGGACTCCGCGCAGCACCAGGTCCTTTCTCTTGGCCTCGTTGGAGTTAGCGGTACTCATATCCCCCCGCCCCCTCGATAGGTTTCGATCAAGGCCCTTGCCGCTTCCAGGACGCTGCGTTCATTATCATATTCGAGAAGTTCCAAGGCTGCTTCGTAGCCGCACCACTCCACCACGTCAAACTCGGCGTCGTGGTCGGACGTGCTGCCTCCCAACGGCTCCATCAGGTAGAAATAGACCGTTTTGTCGTAGCGAATGCCATCGTCGTGGCCGACGAAGAAATAGCGGATGCTGGTGATCGGGGCCAGTACGCTAACGCGCACTCCGGTCTCTTCCTGGACTTCCCGCTGCGCCGTTTCCTCAACCGTCTCACCGTGTTCGGGCGTTCCCTTGGGCAAACGCCAGGTGAGGGGGGCATCCTCCCCCTGGTAGCCGGGCCGGGCCCGGGCGCACAGCAGCGTTTCAATCAGCTCGCCGGATTGGCGGAACACCAAGCCGCCGGCCGACGCTAGCTTGACGTTGGAGTGCGGTTCGGACGGGCAGGCATTAGCTGGCGCCCCCGCCGCGCCGGCAGTCAGGCCAAAGGTCAGGCCTCCGTCGGCAGCATCCGGTTCATCTTCGGGCAGGAGTGTGTAGTTAGTCATCAGAAGGGCAACGGTCAGTATTTACATCGGACATTGTAGCCGTCGATCCGGGACGGGTCAAACGGAATTGAACCGCAACCGTCGTCAACGGTCACCGCGGTCACCGTGGTCACCGGCCCCTGGCAGCGCTATGCGCCGCCCCCAATGGCGGGCACGAAGTGGATCTCCGCATTCTCTCCCACCCGTTCCAGCAAGCCCATACGGGCTACCTCGCCATCAATCGCCACCGCCAGGTTTGAGCGGATTTCTCCGTCCTCCGTCAGCCGGCCGGCGATGCCGGGAAACCGCTCCTCCAGTTGCTCGATGACCTGGCGCACGTTGCGCGCCGTAACGTCCACTTCCTTGACCCCGCCCGTGCTGGCTTGCAGCATCGTTGGCACGAATACTCTCACCATATCCTTCACCGCCTCGTTCCGGACACCGCCTCGTTCCGGATTGTGATCCATCCTAATGCAAGACCAAATCGTTGCGTCAGCATACCGTTGGCGCAGCGTCGCCGGCAAATATGCCGTTGGCCCGCTGCAACTCGCGGACGTAGCAGATTATCTGCTCAACTTGTTCTTCCGATACGCCAGGCACCGGGGGCATATTGCCAAAATTCCAGTGGTGGGCCGGCACTCCCTGGCTGACGGCGTTGCGGAAGGCGAAATCGGCGTGATGGCCCGGTTCGTAGATCCGGTGCACCAGCGGCGGCCCCTGATTGGTTCCCGCCGCGTTGACGCCGTGGCAGAGGACGCACGTGGTGTTGAATGCCTGCTGACCGGCTACGGCCGGCTCCGACAGGGCGGGGACGCTGACGGCCGGCCGGGGGGCAGCGTTGTTGGTTGGGCTTGCGTACTGCGGGGGCGCTGCGCCGGAACAGCCGGCCAACGCCAGGGCAGCAAGCGCCGCGATGATGAACAGCGTTCTGGCAGACCCGAATTGCGGCAACATAGCGCTAGTCCTTAACCTTGGCGTACAGAAACTGGTCCACAATCTGACCATCCTTTATGACGTTTTTACGCAGACGCCCTTCACGCTCATAGCCGGCCTTTTCCAGCACACGCACGGAAGCCGGGTTAGTCACGTTGACGTAGGCATACAGGCGTATCAGGCCGAATTCGGAAAAGGCGTACTCGGTGAGAGCCTGCAAGGCGGCGGTGGCGATGCCCCGACCCCAGAACGGCTCGCCCAGCCAGTATCCGATTTCCGCCGAGCGGTAGAAGACATCGGTTTGCCGACCCAGGCCGATGTAGCCAATGGCTTCATCGGCAGCGGCGATGGCGAAATGGACTTCCGGCCACTGCCGGGTGGCCATGCGCAACCAGGCAACGGCGTCTTCCCGTCGGTAGGGGTGGGGAAAGGCGTCGCGCAGGTTCAGCCAGACGTTGCGGTTGTTGGCATACTTCGCCAGCGCCGCCGCATCCTCCAGGTAGAAGCTGCGTACTTGCCATTCGCCGATATCGATGCGCAACGCCGGCGCTCCTGTTGAGATAGTTCCATTATAAAGGGGGATGCGGCAATGCACCCCCCAGTTGAGTTGCCAGGCGCTTCGCGGATCGAAGGGCGATCAGCCTCCGTTCCACTCCGCTTCCAGCACGCGGCCCGGCGTGATGGGCAGGCTGGTCAAGCGCTGGCCCGTCGCCTGGCCCACCGCGTTGGCGACGGCGGCCAGCGGGGGCACAATAGGCACCTCGCCAACGCCGCGCACGCCGTAAGGATGGCCCGGGTTGGCCACTTCCACGATAACCGTGTCGATCATGGGCAGGTCTAGCGAGGTGGGCATCCGGTAGTCCAGGAAGCTGGAGTTCATCATCTGGCCGTTGTTGCTGAAGTAATATTCCTCGTTCAGCGCCCAGCCGATGCCCTGCACGGCGCCGCCCTGGATCTGGCCTTCCACGTAGCTGGGATGCACGGCCTTGCCGGCGTCCTGGATGGCAGTGTAGCGCAGGATTTCGGTCTTGCCGGTATCCGGGTCAACCTCCACGTCCACCAGGTGGACGCCGAAGGAGTTGCCCTCGCCGGTGGGGTCCAGGCTGGCGGTGCCGGTGATGCCGCCGCCGGTGGTGTATAGCTGGCGGGCCAGGTCCTGGAAGGTGAAACTGAGCTCTTCCGAGCGGTGGCTGATGATGCCGTTATCGTATTCCACCTCTGCAACGGGCACCTCCCAGATCGACGCGGCCCGTTCCACCAGCTGCGTCTTGACGTCCTCGGCGGCCAGGATGGCGGCCCAGCCGGTGGCGAAGGTGGTGCGGCTGCCGCCGGTGACCATGGTGTAGCCGATGGAGTCGGTATCCACCACCTGGGGCTTGATGTCCTCGTAGGCGATGCCCAGGGTCTCGGCGGCCTGCTGGGCGATGGAGGCGCGACTGCCGCCGATGTCCACCGACCCCTCGATGAGGTTCACGGTGCCGTCCGGGTTCACCGTCATGTTGACGCTGGAGTGGAAGCCCCGGTTCATCCAGAAGCCGGCGGCGATGCCCCGGCCCCGGTTGGAGCCTTCCAGCGGCGTGCGATAGTGGTCGTGGTTGCGGGCGGCCTCCAGGCATTCCACCAGGCCAATCTTCCGGAACACCGGGCCTTCCACCTTGCGCGAGCCTTCCTTAACGGCGTTGTTGAGGCGGAACTCCACCGGGTCTGCGCCCAGCTGCTGGCAAAGCTCGTCCACGACCTGCTCCACACCGAAGGCGGCCTGGGGCGAGCCGGGGGCGCGGTAGGCGGCGGTCTTGGGCTTGTTCACCACCACGTCATAGCCTTCCACCGTCCCGTTTTCCAGCTCGTAGCAGGCGAAGGCGCAGGTGGCGCCCTGCATCACGGGAGAGCCGGGGTAAGCGCCGGCCTCAAAGGCCAGCTCAATCGCGGCGGCCGTAATCTTGCCGGCGTTGCTGGCGCCCATCTTGACGCGCATCCAGCTGCCGGGAGCCGGCCCGCTGCCCTCAAAGACCTCGGTGCGGCTCATCATGACCTTGACGGGAGCGCCGGCCTGGCGGGAAAGCAGGGCGGCCACCGGTTCCAGGTAGAAGGCCACCTTGCCGCCGAAGCCGCCGCCGATTTCCATGGGCGTTACGCGCACGTCGGACACGTCCACCCGCAGCGCGTCGGCGGTGTTGGCGCGCACCACAAAAGCGCCCTGGGTACTGCACCAGACGTTGATCTGCCCGTCGGCCCGCCAGTGGGCGGTGGCGTTGTGCGGCTCGATGTAGCCCTGGTGTACTGAAGCGGTGGTGAACTCGCGCTCCACGATGACGTCGGCTTGGGCGAAACCGGCGGCGGTGTCGCCCTTCTCGAACTTCATGTAGGCGGCGACGTTGCTGGGCTTTTCGGACATTTCGCCCATGGCCGAAGTGTGAAGGCCGTCATGCAGCAGCGGCGCGCCTTCCTGCATGGCGGCGCGCACGTCAATGACGGGTTCAAGGACTTCGTAATCGACTTTGATAAGCGCCAGCGCCGCCTCTGCGATGTGGGCATTATCAGCGGCTACGGCGGCGACGGCGTGGCCGCGATACAGCGCCTTGTCACTGGCCAGGAAGTTGTCGCTGAGGAACTTGAAACGGTTGTAGTCGTTGCCCAGTTCCGCTTGGCTCATTGCGGCAAAGGGCAGGTCGGCGGCGGTCACCACGGCGCGGACGCCGGCCAGGGCTGCCGCTTTGCCGGTATCCACGGACCTGATGCGGGCGTGAGCGTGGGGGCTGCGCAGGACGCGCCCGTGCAGCAGCCCGTTCAAGTTCAGGTCGGCGCCATACTGGGCGCGGCCCGTAACCTTGTCCACCCCATCCGGGCGCACCGGCCGCTTGCCCACCACGTCATACTCTACTTCGGAAAGGACTTGATTCGCCGTCGTCACTTTGGTTCACCTCATAGCGGTTCTCGTTTTCATGGCGAGATTATAGCGCAAAACGCGCCGGCGTCAGGCATTCTCCGGGTTTTGACGGGGTTGAGGCCGACTGTTAGCATTTGCTCAACCGCGCCGCGTGATTGGAGACCCCGTCATGGCTAAATACGATTCCGTCAAGGAGCAGGTGGGGAACATCTATCGTAGCCACCTGGAAAGCAAGTTCGGTGACCGGGTTGTATTCGACGAAGTACGGGTTGTGCCCCGGCTGGACGAATGGTATGAAGAATACCTGCACATTTACGTTGTGATTAGCGGCGATACCGCCCTGTTCGACCGTAACATGAACTGGCTCAACGGGCTTTATCGCATAATGCGCCCGGAACTGCTCGAATTGGGAGTGACCAGCATTCCATCGGATTCGTACATTGACAAGTCCGAAATCGACGAGTGGACTGACGACGAGCGAGCAGCGCTCTTCCGGTAAGGCGACCAATGAATTGGGGACAACTGATGGCGCTGGCCCGCTTGCTGGCAACCGCGCCTGAGCACGGAGAACGCCGCGGGCGACCGCAGCAGATGCAGCTGCGTAAGGCCATCAGCTCAGCATACTACGCCATGTTCCACGCCCTGGCAAACAGCAATGCGAATACCCTGATCGGCGTGTCGCCGCAATTCCGTCACCGGCCAGCCTGGATACAAACCTACCGAGCGCTGGAGCATGGGTTTGCCAAAGGACAAATTAACCGCGGACTGACCGAATTTCCTCTCGAGATACAGGATTTCGGAGCTACATTTGTCCTCCTACAGGACCAGCGCCACCGGGCCGACTATAACCCCGACGGCGAATTTACCCGCGCCGGCACGGTTCGCCTGATAAACCGAGCGGAGGTTGCCATCAGCGCATTTGAAGCCGCGCCGTTGATGGAGCGCAAAACTTTCGCCGCCCACGTGCTGTTCAGAATGAGAACGCCGTAGCACACAAACCGTTGCTACATCGCCACTATGTCAGCGAAGTTCGGCGATGCTTAGTGCTCGGGGTAGGGCCATGTCCTTAACGCCAGTTCAGCCATCCAAACCGTCCTGTCTTCGATATCCTGGTCCGTCCACTGATGATAACCTTGATCCAGCACCGCTTTGGTGAGCTCAATATCTCGATGATTGTGCAGGATTTCCAGTTTGTCGTTCCAAGTCGCTTCCTGATTCTTACGGTTCATTCGTCCCTTGGTCAATGTCAGGTTGCCCAAGTATTCGATCCTTTCTTTCCTGCGTTCCATTCTAGCCTGCGTGCGATTGCCTTCCAACGGATAGTTCGTCATCCCTGCTTCCCCTGAGGGCATCAGATACGCAGACTGCGCCTTGTAGTCTAGTTGGTTCTGCCCGTTTTCACGGCGCAAGCGCGACTCAAGTGCGTTAAGCACGACATCCCGCCGACCAGCACTCATTTCATGTCTACTCATAGTCAAACGTTGCATGATCTCTGCATCGTTGGGCCAGCGAGAGGCATCTACCGTGATGTTCTTCAAAGTTGAGACTACCGCCACAGAACGACTGGAACCTTCTTCTGACGCCCGACGCAGTTGCGGTAGCAAGCTTACCAACGTACCCATCAATGTGGTTCCCACGTTGAGGTTGGCCAAAATGCGCCTGACGATGTAGCTCTCGATTGTGCGCAGACAAGCTTGCCGCTCCCTGACCTCTACGTCATTATCGGCGTCCCACAGCCAGAGCGTAATCGGCAGAACAGCCCGCATTCCCATAATGAGCAATCGCTCTGACGACGGTTTTGTTTCGCTGAAATTATGCTCTTCAACGTCCCGGTATATTTTCGCCGCCCGGTTCATACGGTCCGTTACGAACTGCACGTTACGTCCAGATGCTTTCACTACCTGTAGGTGATTGCGGAACTCCGTGGCTACCCGGCTGGGCGCAATGCGCCGACACAGCCGTGACGTAAGCCAGTCGCTGAGAAACAAGTCCAGCTTGCTGTCTTGCGCAGTAGTTTCTAGCCACCAACTGTCCTCGAATTGCCGATTCCACAAGGTGTTTGCCCGTTCTTCGTCTTCGGTAACCTTGCCCTCGTACATGATGGTGTTCTTTACCAGTTCTGATTGCTTCAAGGGCTCCGCTCTGGCGTTGAGCGTTTCGAACACCACATTGGGCTGTTCCGACGGGTCTAGCGTGAGCAACGCTGTTTCGAGTTTAAACTCCAGCGCATCCAGCAAGTTCTGACAGCGTTGCTCACGTCCATCGGCTGTCGTCCCCAGATAATCCAAAGCAGACTTGTTGAAAAAGGCGTGGCAGTCGGCCATCTTACTCACCGCATCGGTACTCAATTGCTCGTCGAGGACTTCCCGGAGCGACAGGCTGTCACTTTGGTTGGTGTGTCTGACTTTAGGCCATCGTTGACCCAATCCCACATCATTCCAGATTCGATTCAGAAATTGCTCGCTCAAATCATCCAAGCCACGCTCCATTGCAGCTTCGCCGATTGCCTTGAGAGCAATGAGCAGCGTAGTCATTCGTTGCTGGCCATCTACTACGATGAAACCCGGCGGGCGTCCGTCCGGGTGCGCGCTGCGCTCTTGGATCACTATTGGCCCCATGAAATGGGGCGGCACATCGTCTATATTGTCGCTAGCACCTATAGCCTGCGCAACGTTCAGGATGTCATCCCACAGGGGAGACCACTGGTTTTCTTCCGTCCATGCGTAGGCACGCTGAAAATGTGGAATCACAAATTCTTCGTTACTTTCCAGCATAGTGGCTAATGTCGTCACTTCGGCTTTCATCTCGTCTCCCCTCCTTTGGCGAACGTCGGAATACTAACGAAGCCTCAGCTCAGCAAAGCAGCATCCGGTTTCTCTCACTGCGACAACGGACCGATGAGCATTGGCTGGAATTGGACGTCGTTCATCCGACTTTGATGGCCTCAAGCTGTTGTCGGGTGATGTCCCACCGCGGCCGGCCTTCGTTGCTGACCGGGAAGTAGAGGATTACCTTGCCGCCCGCCTCGCCGACCACGGCGGCGGGAACCGACTCGAGATTGTCGCTTACCGTCCACCTCGGCACCAGGGCGTCGAAACGTTGCCCATCGATGTGCTTGATGATGAAGACGTCATTGCCGAGCGGCGTCTGTTTGGCCTCGTCAGGCTGCAATCTGATTCTGATTGGCTGAGACTTGTCGTACCAGCGAACGTTGAATTTGGACATTCCGGAGCCTCCTGACGTGGATAACTGGCGGATTCGCCCTGACAATCGAAGCGCAGGGATAATCCTCCACGGTGAAGGACCGGCCCTGCGCCAGCTTGCTATAGGAGAGTGGCTAGCCCGCGCGCATTTTTTCCCCGGCGTCCAGCACGGCGCGGACGATTTTGTCGTAGCCGGTGCAACGGCACAGGTTGCCGGCCAGCCAGTGGCGGATGCGCGCTTCGTCGGCGTCCGGTTCGTTTTCCAGCAGCGACTTGGCCGCCACGATGAAACCGGGGGTGCAGATGCCGCACTGCAAGGCCGCGTTCTCCAGGAACGCCTGCTGAATGGGGTGGAGACCGTCGGCGGAGGCCACGCCTTCAATGGTGCTGATCTCGGCGCCCTGGGCTTCGACGCCCAGCATCAGGCAGGAGCAGACGATGCGACCGTCGAGGTTGACGGTGCAGGCTCCGCAGTTGCCGTCGTTGCAGCCTTCTTTGGAGCCGGTCATGCCGACGACATCGCGCAAGCATTCCAGCAGACTTTGGCGCGGCTCGCAGAGAAAGTCGGTCTGATTGCCGTTGATAGTAGTGGTTACGTGGACAAGTCCGGGCATTGTTATTCCTCCCCTCGGGCGCGCCGGATGGCAATGTTCAGAGTGCGGCGGGTCAGCACGTCCACCAGGTGGTGACGCTGGCGGACGGTGCCGCGCATATCGGTGATGGGGGTAGCGGCTTCGCTGGCCAGGCGGCCGGCCTCGGCGATGGCGTCATCGGAAACGGCCTTTCCGGCCAGGCTGTCGCCAGCGGCGGTAGCCAGAATGGGCGTCGGGCCGACGGAGGCCAGGGCGATGCGGGCCGAGACGAAGTTCTGGCCGGAATCGTCCAGCGCCACCGTGGAGGAAACGCCGGCCACGGCAATGTCCATCTCATTGCGCGGGATGAACCGCAGGTAGGCGGTGCCGGAGTTGGGCGCGGGGGCCGGAATCTGAACGGCGACCAGCAATTCGCCCGGTTCCAGCGCGTTGCGGCCCGGGCCGGTGCAGAAATCTTCGGTTGCTACCGTGCGCCAGCCGTTGGGGCCGTTGATGTGGGCCTCTCCGCCCAGAGTGATCACCGGCGGGATGGTGTCGCCGGACGGGGCGGCGTTGCACAGGTTGCCGCCAACGGTCGCGCGGCCCTGGATCTGGATGCTGCCGATCATGCCGGCGGCGTCAATGAGACCGGGATAAGCGGCGGCTACGGCCTGGTTCTGATAAATCTGGTAGCACGGCACGGCGGCGCCGAGTTGCAGGCCGCCATCGCTTAGGTTGAGGCCGTTCAACTCGGGAATTTTCTTCGTGTCAACCAGCACGTCAATCTCGCGGCGTCCACCGCGCAGCTGCACCAAGATGTCAGTGCCGCCGGCCAACGCGCGGGCCCGGTCGCCGTGTTGCGCCATTATGGACACGGCGTCGCTGAGGGAAGTAGGGGCTTGGTAATCAATAGCTCGCATGGGCACCTCCTGCGGCGCAGATTATAGCACGAACGACGGCCCTGTCAGCCGGCCGTTTTCGCGCTGGGCGGCTATGCTGCCGCGGGCGCGCCGGCCGGTGGAGCCGGCACGTCAGGGAACGGCGGCTATGATACCCCCGTACTCTCCACGACGCAAACGGGCCGGCGCGGCTGCGCCGTTAAACTGCGCCCGCCGCTGCCAGTTCCGCCAACTGCTCCGCCGTCAGGCCGCCCAGTCCGCCCAGGATCTCCGCGTTGTGCTCCCCCAACTTCGGAGGAGTTCCGGCGTCCGCCGGCCGGCACGCGGTTAGTTGGATCGGCGTCGCCAGCGACCGGAAAGTCCCGCCCAGCGAGTCCCCGATGTCAACGTACATCCCCCGCGCTGCGAGCTGTGGACAGTCCGCCAAATCAGCGGCGTTTTGCGCCACGCCCATGGAGAACCCCAGCTCGGTCAACCGTCCGGCTACTTCCCACTTGGGCCGCTGCGACGACCATTCCTCAATCGTCGGTATCACTTGCTCGAAAACAAAGTCGGCGTCGGGAAACTGTTGCAGGTATCGCGGGTCCTGCTCCGGCAGGTCGCTGCGCCCGACCAGTTCCCACAGCGCGGTCAAGCGCGATGGGCTGCGCACGCCGGCCATCACGACGTAACCGTCGGCGGCCCGGAACGCCAGCCCCGGCCCCAGGGAGGCTTGCCGAGTGCGTCCGGCGATCCGACCGGATTCCGACCCCGTAACCTGGTACGCATTCATGTTGCTGATCAAATGGGACACCATGCACTCGTACATTGCCACGTCGACGTGCTGACCGACTCCCGTCTGTCGCCGCGTTTCCAACGCCAGTACGATGCCGAGGGCAGCCCAGACGCCCGGCACCGAATCGCCAATGTTGTCTCCCACGGCCTGGGGCGTGCCACCAGGCTCTCCGGTAACCTCCATCCAGCCCGACATTGCCTGTATCGCCAGGTTGTTGGCGGGCCAGTCGGAGTAGGGCCCCCGCGCGCCGTCGCCGTAGCCGGTAATCTCGGCGTAAATCAGTCGCGGGTTGATTTCACGAAGCCGGTCGTAGCCCAAACCCAGCCGCCGAAACGCGCCCGGGCCCCAGTTGTCCAGCAGCACATCCGAATTGGCGACGAGCCTTTCAAAGGCTCCCTTGCAAATTTGATTCCGCAAGTCAAGGGTAACGCTCTTCTTGTTGCGGTTCACGCCCAGGAAACGGCTGCTCACCCGGCCCGTAGCGTCATCACCGATGAACGGTTGCCGGCCCCGCGCCGCATCCCCGGTTCGCGGGCGTTCAATCTTGATAACCTCCGCTCCCAGGTCCGCCAGTATCTGCGAGCAGAACGGCCCGGCGACGATGTGGGTGGCGTCTAGCACCCGCAGGCTTTCCAAAGGGAGCGGCAAGGGCAGGTCGGCGCCGGTTGCAATAGGAACGTTATCATTGTTGATCGGCATCGTTTCGCATCTCCGCAACTGTCAACCCGCTGGGCGCTCTATCCGCTGTCATCGTCGGTCCGGGGTAGCCGGCATATCCCACCCTTCACGCCTCCGTATGGTCGTCCGTACAGTCGTCATGCGTCGATTATGACACATACTCGGCCAGCGACCGCAGCGCCGCCCGCGCTCCCTGCCGCATCGGCTGGAAGTGGCTGAAGCAGATTACCTCAAAGTCCAGCAACGCCAGTTTCCGCACCGACTCCTTCGCCGTTTCCATATCGCTGGAATACCACCGCGAAGGCAGCGTCAGCCGATCATGATAGCGCTGTATCGCGTCGGCCACCAGCAACACGCCTTCGTTGGGAAAGTGCAGGCTGATGCTCCCCGGCGTATGACCCGGCGTATGCACAACCGTTGCGCCACCCAGCAGAGGCAGCTGATCGCCGTCGTCCAGCGCGCGCGCCACCGGCACATGAGCCGGTTTCGCCGGGGCGAACAAAGGCCACATCAAGGGGCGCAACCACTTCGGCCTTATCGGATTCGTTATTGCCTGCCCGGGAACTCCGGCCAGATGCGGGGCCTCCGCCCGATGGGCCGCCACCGGCGCCTGCGTGGCGCGGTGCAACTGCGCCATCCCGCCCACGTGATCCGGATGGAAATGCGTCGAGATCAGGCCGCTGACCGACTGCGGCCCATACCCCAGCCGCTTTAGATAACTTAGTACGCGGCCTTCGTGGAAGTACCGCCATCCCGAATCTATTATAGTTACCGACGGCTCCCCGGTTTCGGCATCCGGCGTAATTACCAGAAAGGCGCTGGTAGTCAGCAAACTGCGCTGGTGCAACCCCGGCATTACCTCACCTACCCGCGCCCGGGGGCCCGGGATGCTGAATCGTCGGTAGGGGTAAGCGTCAGGAAGTTTCCAGTCCATACATCAGGTAGATCCGGCGCATTGATTAGATCCGGCGCATCGCTGTAGATTAGCCCCGCAGGTCAATTACCCGCTGCGCCTTGAACTGGGTACGCTCGAACTCTCCTTCCGGTTTCAGGTCCACCGCAACCCCGACGCCCAGGGCCCGTCGCAGCGTATCGGCCCATTGGTATTGCAGCGCTTCCAGGCCGGCCGGCCCGCTTTCGCCGGCCGCGGCCCATACTGCGGCGGCCACCTCAGCCTGCACCGTCAACCGGTCCAGGTAGCCGCGTTCCCGTTCCACCACCAGCCGGAACTCGCCGCCGAACTCGTCGAGTCCGCGCAGCAGGTCTTCAATGCGCGACGGAAAGACGTTCTGGCCCCGGATGATCAGCATATCGTCCGCCCGTCCGTAGATGCCCCGGGTCAGCGTCGGATACGTCCGCCCGCAGGGACAGTCCGGCATTTCCCATTGCGCGATGTCCCCGGACCAGTACCGAATCATCGGCTGCGACTCCCGCTCCAGGTGTGTGTACACCGGCACGCCTTCGCCGCCCATGGGGATGGGTTCAGCGGTCGCGGCGCCGACCAGTTCGGTGTACACGATGTCCTGCCACAGGTGCATTCCCCGTTTCAGATGGCGGCAGCCCCCGTTGGTCATCCACGGCGTCATCTCGGCCATGCTGCCCTGGTCCACCACGTAGCATCCGAAAGCGTCCTCGATGGCCTGGCGCGTCGCGGGTACGCTGGCCCCCGGCTCGCCGCTGAAGAACATCAACCGGAAGGCGAAATCCGTTCCGGGATCAACCCCCATCGCCGTTGCCGTTTCCGCCAGGTACAGCGCGTAGGACGGCGTGGCGTACAGCGCCTCCGGGCGGACCAGCTGCGCCCATTCCACGGCCCGCTCGGTTTGACCCGGCGCGCCGGCGCCGAAGGGGAAACACGTCGCGCCCAGCCGTTCTGCTCCCACTAGCGCGCCCCAACTGCCCACGTACAGGCTGAAAACCGCCGCGATCATCACCGTATCTCCGGGGCGCACGCCCGCCGCCCACAGGATCCGCGCGTGGGCCGCGCCGATGCGTTCCCAGTCCCCCCGGCTGATGCCGAACACCGTCGGCCGGCCCGTGGTTCCCGACGTCCCATGAATTCGATATACCTCGCTGGGATCAACGCACAAAAACCTTCCGTATGGCGGATACGCCTCCTGCTCGACACGCACCTCTTCCTTGGTCAGTATCGGCAACTGAGCAAATTCCTCAAGGCTGCGCAAGTTCCCCGGGTCAACCGGCGCATTCCGCCAGAACTCCCGGTAGAAACCGGACCGCTCCCAGGCGTACCGCACTTGCGCCCGCAGTTTTTCCAGGATGACGCCATCGCGCTCGGCCGGCGGCATCGTCTCCAGCGGCGCGTCCCAATGCTCCGCATTCCCGGCGGGCACGTAACCGGGATGGTATGTCGGCGGCCAGGCCATGTTACATCAACCCGCCGGACGTGATCGGATAAACTCCACCATTTCGCCGGTAAAGCTTCCCACCGGAAACACGCCATCCACGCCGATTTCGCGGAGCCGTTCCACGTCGCCATCGGGAATTGTCCCGCCTACCAGTAGCATCACGCCGTCCGCATCGTCGCTCCCGCGCAGCCCGTGTCGTTCCAGCGCGTCCACCATCCGGGGCATCAGCCGCATATGGGCTCCCGACAGGATGCTGATGCCAACCACGTCCACGTCCTCCTGCGCCGCCGCCGCCGCAACCTGGTCGGGAGTTACGCGCATCCCCAGGTACACGACTTCCATTCCCGCGTCTCGCAACGCGCGGGCAATGACCTTCACGCCGCGATCATGCCCGTCCAGGCCGAGCTTGGCCAGGAGGACACGCGGAGGGGTAATTCCAGGCGCTGTGGTGGGGATGGTCACAAGTTAGCCACCATCAATTGCGGCATCCGCGCCGCTGCCGGCATTATAGCCACCATCACGTCAAAGTCAAACCGCCGGCGGGTGGTCCATTGCTCACTTTCCCCAAGCCGGAACAGTTGGGATGCACTCCATCCGGTTTGCCGCTCCCGGCCCGGTGCGCTATACTCCCTGCGATTTTCCCCCTATCATCGCCCGGGAGGGCTTATTTCCGGGAGGGCTTACTTATGGACATGGGACTGAGCGAGATCCAGCAGATGCTGAAGAACTCGGCGCGGGAGTTTCTGGCCCAGGAATGCCCGCTGACGCTAGTGCGCGAACTGGAGGACGATCCCCGGGGCTTCAGCGAGGAGATCTGGCGTCAGGTGGTCAACCTGGGCTGGACGGGCATACCCTTCCCCGAGCAGTACGGCGGCACCGGCGGTTCCTTCCTTGACCTGGCGGTGCTGGTTGAGGAGATGGGCCGCGCCCTGTTGCCGGCTCCGTTCTTCGCCACTGTCGTCCTGGGCGGCCTCACCGTGCTGGACGCCGGCAGCGATGAGCAGAAACGCGACCTGCTCACCGGCGTTTGCGCCGGCACCCGGCGCCTTACCTTGGCTCTTACCGAGCCGTCGGCCACCACCGAGGCTTGGGGCGTGGAGACCACCGCCCAAGCTTCGGGCGACGGATACTCCATCAACGGCACGAAACTGTTTGTTCCCGACGCCCAGGCCGCCGATACTATCATCGTGGCGGCACGCACCGCGCCGGCCGGCGACGATCCGGAGCAGGGCATTACCCTGTTCCTGGTGCCGTCCAATGCCGCCGGCATGGCGGTCGAGCCGATCAGCGCCATCGGCAACGAGCGGCTGTGCGAGATCCGCCTGAACAACGTATCCGTGGACGCCGGCGCCGTGCTGGGCCAGGTCGGACAGGCGTGGCAGGTCATCGAGCGGACGCTGGCCCGGGCCACGGCGGCCCACTGCGTGCAGATGGTAGGCGGGGCTGAGGCCGTGCTGGACATGACCGTGGAATACGTCAAGCAGCGCACCCAGTTCGGCCGGCCGGTGGGCAGCTTCCAGGCCGTTCAGCACCACTGTTCCAACATGGCCACCGATGTCGAGGGCGCGCGCCACATCGCCTACCAGGCGGCGTGGGCCATATCCGAAGGCGAGACGGGCCGCCGCGAGGTCGCCATGGCCAAAGCCTGGTGCAGCGGAGCCTACCAGCGGGTCTGCTCCCTGGGGCACCAGTGCCACGGCGCCATCGGGTTCACCATGGAGCACAATCTCCAGCTCTACACCCGCCGGGCCAAGGTGCAGGAGCTATCCTACGGCAACGTCCACGACCATAAGGAGGTGGCCTTGCAGGAGATTGAGGCGTCGTAGCTAATTCCGGTCGTAGCTAATTCCGACAGCAGGGGCGAATAATTGTTCGTCCCGGCACGCATCCTATCGGCACAGATCCTACCGGCACGCATCCGATGCACCGCAAAGATTAGATTATAGGAGTAACCTCCGATGACTATGACCTCCGCCCGCAGTTCGCCATTCGCTGCCCTGGCCCGCGACCCGCTGCATCCCGATGTTATCTATCGGGACGAGCGCTGCTTCGTGGTGCGCGACATCAACCCCAAGGCGCCGGTGCATCTGCTTATCATCCCCAACATGCCCATCAACGGCCTGGACTACATCAGCCCGGCCATGGAGGCGACCATGGGGCACTTGTTCGTCGTCGCCGCCGAGATGGCCCGACGCGAGGGCGTGACCATCAGCGGCTATCGCCTGGTGGTCAACAACGGCGGCGATGCCGGCCAGACCATCGCCTGGCCCCACATGCACCTGCTGGGCGGGCGCGGGCTGGGGGAAATGGGCTAACCCGCTTTCGCTGCGAGCTATTTTCCCGCGCTTTGCTCGTAAAAATCCAAGGGTATTGTGCGCCACTGTGAATATTATGCTCGGCAGAACACCCGCAACTGACAGAGGCCATGCGGCCAGTCAGAACAGGCTGCTCGTGGATGACCGGGGCGTCCATGACTGGTATCGTGTCATTCAGTCGTTTCCGCCTCACTTGGTCAGATCGTACATTGAACGATTTGGCATCGACGGCTCCCAAGTCGTCCTGGACCCTTTCTGTGGAGCGGGAACCACATTGGTGGAATGCAAGAAGACGGGCATACCTAGTGTGGGCATGGACTCGCATCCGATGGCTTGCTTCGCGAGTTCAGTTAAAGTTGATTGGTCGGTGAGCAGCGATCAAGTTCTGGACTACGCGCAGCAGGTCGCTGAGTCTTTCAACGCAGCCATGGAGGATACGGATCAAACTACGGAAAGCCGCCGGCTCAATGAGCTCAAATCCCCCGACGCGCTCAGCGGCCTCTTGGGGTTTGAGGAATCTAAATTGCTGATAAAAAACTCTATCAGCCCCGTTCCGGTACAAAAGACATTGGCCCTGTTGCGCGAAATCGATGGGAATGGGGATGCTAAACTCCGCCGGTTCGGTAGGCTTGCTCTCGCAGGGGCGCTTGTTAGCGGCGTGAGCAATTTGAAGTTCGGCCCAGAGGTGGGAGTGGGGCGAATTAAGGCTGATGCTCCGGTCTTGGAAAATTGGGGTCAACGTGTACAACGGATCGCCGGTGATTTGCGATTCGTGCGTGAAAGATCAGATGTACCGGCGCGTGTCATTAAGTTTGACGCCCGAAGGTTGGACCAATGTCTTGACCCTAATTCTGTGGATGCTGTGATCACGTCCCCGCCGTATCCGAACGAAAAAGATTATACTCGGACCACTCGTTTGGAGACGGTCATTTTAGGACTGATTACAAACCGACGAGAATTGCGGGAGGTTAAGGAAAACCTCTTGAGGTCAAATACCAGAGGGGTTTATAAAAACGACACTGATGATCAGCCGGTGGCTGATTTCAGAAGTATTACATCTATAGCTGACGCAATAGAGCGGCGGCGTATCGAACTAGGCAAAACTTCAGGTTTCGAGCGGCTGTATTCTAGGGTTACACGGTTGTATTTCGGCGGCATGTTAAGGCACCTCTCTTCTTTGCGACCGGTACTACGACCAGGCGCTAAACTGGCGTATGTGGTAGGAGATCAGGCGTCGTTTCTCCGGGTAATGATCCCAACAGGTCAGATAATGGCGGATATAGCGGAATCATTAGGTTATCGTGTGATTGGGATTGATCTTTTCCGTACTAGATTTTCCACTGTCACCGGTCAGCATCTACGGGAAGAGGTCGTTGTGATGGAGTGGCAACACCGCCGGTAGCAAGGTGCCGCAGATGCGCAAACCAAACACATATGAACAAATCTTGACGAAAGTTTTCCTCGACAATTACGTTCCTGGTTCTCGTCAGGTCGAATTTACCCGGCAAGACCTGATTGCTGCCGCTGAGGATCTGGGCCTGGAACGTCCCCTCAATGTGGGCGACATACCATACAGTTTCCGATACCGGGGCTTGAGCCCCGGTCAAATCATGCAAACTGCGCCCGATGGCGAGACATGGATTTTGCGGAGCGGCGGCAGAAGCATCTACTGGCTTGTATTGGTTCCAGACAGGCCCATTGCACCCAATCTGGACCTCGCGGTAACGAAGGTACCGGATGCGACTCCAGGGATAGTGGCATGGCATTCCGAAAGCGACGAGCAATCATTACTGGCGCGACTACGGTATAATCGTTTGATAGATGTGTTCTTGGGAATAACCTGCTATTCGCTGCAAAATCACTTGAGGACAACCGTCGAAGGTATCGGACAAGTCGAGACAGATGAGATTTATGTGGGAATCGATAGACGGGGAGCGCAGTACATAATACCCGTGCAAGCGAAATCTGAAAGTGACCAGATTGGGCGAGTGCAACTTGAACAAGATATTGCTTTGTGCGAACAAAGATGGAACTCACTCATTTGCCGGCCGGTAGCAGCGCAAATGATGGAGAACGATACCTTTGCTCTTTTCGAGTTCGAGATGCAGGGCGACGAAATTCGGATCATATCGGAGAAACATTATCAAATTGTTGCACCGGAGCAGGTGACTGTAGAGGATTTGCAACGGTATCGACAACGCTCTATGGACTGACGCGGGCTTGATACGAAGCCCTCATCGCTGCCAGACAGACAAGGGTGACGACTCCATGACCACCATCGAAATCTCCGGCCGCGTTTTCGACCGCATCCAGCGGCGGATGCGCCGGTTGCCCCCCGGTCTGCTGGAACACTGTCAGCGGGTTGAGCAGATTGCCCGCGAGCTGGCCGAGCGACACGGGCAGGACGCGGAGGCTATCGGGCTGGCCGCTCTGGCCCACGACGCCACCAGACACTTCTCCGGCGTGGAAAATCTGCTCCGCATGGAGGAGTATGACCTGCCTCCCGTGACCGCTTTAGAGCGGCGCAATCCGGCCATCCTGCACGGCATGGTGGGCGCGGAACTGCTCAAGCGGGAGGACGGCCTAGGGCACCCGCCGCTCTACGACGCCATCTACTGGCACACTGTCGGCAATCCCGCCGGCGGCGACACCATCGCCCACATCGTCTTTCTCGCCGACAAGCTGGACCCCGTGAAGATCAACCGCTACCCCTGGCAACCGGAATTGCAGCAACTCGCCGAAAACGACCTGCCGGCCGCCATGACGATGTTCCTGACCAGGAATGTGGCCCGCCTGCTGGATAAGGGCGTTCCGGTTCACCCGGCGGCGATAGCGGCAAGGAACACGCTGCTGCTGGCGGCGGCATAGATCGTACTAGGCCGTGTTTGCAAACTCCGTTATTCCCAGTTTGTAAATAGTCTCTAGTATAATTGGCTCCAAGATCATGCTTGTTTCAACCGCCTACGGTTGGCGTTGCGGGTGAAAGTATCCTCGACCCCGACGCGCCGTGGGACGTACCGCCGTTGGACTGCGCTACACCATCATTGGACTTGAGCTACACCGGACTTGAGCTACACCATGCCCGCCGATCTTCAAATAACCCCTGAAGCCGCTCAGTTCATCCGCAGCAAGGGCGGCCAGGCCGTAATTGACCTCATCTGCTGGAAGGGTTGAGGCGGCGAGTCCGTTGAGGTATCGGTCGATACCAACGTCCGCCGCCGTCGCAGCCTGGAATCCTACGAGCCGGCTGATCACGACGACATCCGGCTTTTCATGGCTCCCGGCATCGCCGAGTACGCCCGGCAAGTTTCGGTATCGATGAGCCGGTTCCTGCTGTTCCGCAACCTGAAGGCCACCATCGCCCTGCCCGACGGGATCACCCTGGGCCGGCGCGCCTCCATCGTCTAGCCCGCGGTATCTAGTCCGCGGCATCTAGCCCGTAGCGGCCGGCAGCAGGCCGGCCACGGCGCCGATGAAGCCGGGCAGGTACTCCCCGCCGTCCACGGTGTCGGCGTCCGTCAGAACCGGCGGCGGGGCGTCGTGGGTATGCACCGTCAGGGTGCGCGCGTTGCTGTCAATCACCCAGACCGCCCGGCTGCCGGCGTTCAGGTATTCCGCGATCTTCTGCGCCATTTCCCCCGGCGTATTGCTTTCCGACAGTATCTCTACGGCCAGGTCGGGGGCGCCGTCGTAGAGTTTGCCCAGAATATCGGGCTTCAGCCGCGCCGTGGAGATGAAGGATACGTCGGCCATCCGCGACGTGGCCGGCGAATCCGGGCCGGTGACGTAGCCCCGGTTGCCGGTGTACACCTTGCCCAGCCGGTTGGGATAGACGTGATTGCCCAAGTTAATAGTAACGAGGGCGGCGGTTTCTTCGTGCTCGTCGGATGCGACCATCAGCTCGACTAAAACTCCTTTGACCAGTTCATAGCGCGGGTGCTTGGGCAGAGCGGCATACTCCGCCAGCGTAACCGGCGGCGCGACGGTTGGGTTCTGTATGGTCATCGGAAATCTCCGTTATTGTATTATCTCGCGTAGCGGTAGCCGCCGGCCGGCGTGCGGGCGCAGTTGAGCCGGCGGTTCAGGTGCAGCCCTTCCAGCACGAATTCCACCGCAGAGGCCTGAACCTCGGGCCGCGGGTCGTCGCCGGTGAGGATGGCTACGATGGATGACAGGCCCGGGATGTTTCTCAACGCCGACGTGTACGACGCGGACGGCGCGTCGCTGCCCGTTTCCACCGCGTTGCCCAGGTCAAAGGCCATCACGATGTCTTCCAGGTCGTCCACGTTGCAGTAGCGGCTGAAGATGGCCAGCGTCGCCCGCTTGGTGAGGTCTTCTACCAGGCGATCCTCCCGGCCCTCGCCGAAGGTTTCCATCTCAATCTTGCCGCCCAGCGAAGCGACGAGATAGGGCAGGTCGCTAACGCGCGGGCAAACGACGCTTTCGTCCTGCCGAATGCTGCGGCGCAGGGCGTTGCTGATGAGGGTCTCGTAGTTGGAAATTGACACGCGCACGCTGACGCCGGAACGCTGGTTGATTTCGTTGCTGGCCCGCGCCCGCGACGTGACCTCGGCGATGATTTCGGTCATAAAGCTGGGGACGAACACCTGGTCTTCGTTAGGGAAGCGGTTGCGCTCCTGCTCCATGATGGCGATTTCTTCTTCCAGCGCTTGCGGGTAGTGGGTGTGGATTTGCGCGCCGTAGCGGTCTTTCAGCGGCGTCACGATGCGTCCCCGGTTGGTGTAGTCCTCGGGGTTGGCGGTGGCGACTACGAAGACGTCCAGGGGCATCCGGATGCGGTAGCCCTTGATCTGCACGTCCCGTTCCTCCATCAGGTTGAACAGGCCCACCTGGATGCGTTCGGCCAGGTCGGGCAGCTCGTTGATGCAGAAGATGCCCCGGTTGGTGCGGGGAACCAGGCCGTAGTGGATGGCGGTTTCATCCGACAGGTGCCGGCCCTCGGCAACCTTGATGGGGTCGATCTCGCCGATCAGGTCGGCAATGGAGATGTCGGGCGTTGCCAGCTTTTCCGAGTAGCGCAGCTCCCGCCCGATCCAGGCCACGGGGGTGTCATCGCCCCGGTCGGCCACCAGCTGCTTCGCGTCGGGGCTGAGCGGATGGTACGGATCGTCGTTCAGCTCGCTGCCGGCGATGACCGGGAGTTGTTCGTCCAGCAGGTTGACCATCTCGCGGATGAGTCGGGTCTTGGCCTGCCCACGTTCGCCCAGCAGGATGATGTCCTGCCCGGCCAGTATGGCGTTTTCCAGCTGCGGTATCACAGTCTGGTCGAAGCCGATGATGCCGGGAAAGACCGGCTCCTCGGCGCGGATCTTGGCAATCAGGTTGCGACGGATTTCCTCGCGCACGGAAACCGACTGGTAGCCGCTCTCACGCAGTTCGCCGAGGGTGGAGGGCAGTGAGTTGGTGGGCATGGGGCACATCCTTTTGGTTCCTCGCATTCAGGACAGTATGCCGGCAGTATAGCAAAAGGTGAAAGTTGCAAGCTGCGCCGGGGCTCGTTTATGCTCGCTACAGCCTTACGGTCAAAAAATGTCCGGCGCCGCAATGTGGAGCGACACCGGACGAACCAGCCAATGAGTGGGGTGTTTTTGATGTTCTTCCAGAATAACAGAGTATAACAAACGGATAATGGAGTATTGACTTGGTACTAAACTCTCAATATCCCCCGTATCTGCAATTGCTGTTTCAGATACCCCATGTCCCGGTTGCCCTTGATGGCGTTGCAAGTGTGGCACGTCAGTTGCAGTTTGCCGATAGCATCCAGGCCACCCCGGGAGCGCGGCCTGATGTGGTCAATGGTTAGCACGTGCAGCGGCAGTTCATACTCGCAGCCGGCGCACTTGCCATTTTGACTGCGATATAGCAGGGCCCGGTCCGATTGAGCATCAGCCGGGCTCAACAGCGTCAGGTCATTCCTCCGGGGCGGTTCTCGCAGAACCATCGGAGTCCAGTCCTCCCACGGCATTTCGTCGTCGCCGTTCATCGGTATCTGCAATTCCCGCCTGGCCCGTTGGGCCAGCACCTCGGCAGCCTGGGGCAGTATGTCGATGCCAATCCACTGTCGTCCCAGCTTTTCGGCGGCGATGCAGGCAGTGGCGCAGCCGCAGAACGGGTCCAGCGCCAAGTCTCCGGGGTTGGACGATGCGTTGATGATGCGTTCCAGCAGCGCCAGCGGCTTTTGCGTCCGCCAGCCGGTGCGTTCCCTTGACCAGGCGCTGACCGGGCGTATGTCCGTCCATTGGTCTGTTGGAGTCTGTCCCGGATTCTCCGCAAGGTAGCGTTTTAGGCGCGGCATATTTCCGCTGGCTGGATAAGCAATCAGCCCGGCCGCGTCCAATGCGTCCAGCCGAGCCAGCGGACTTGCGATGCTCCGGTATCCGGCAATGACGTTCGTTTCAATCCACGCCGCATAACGCCCGCGCAAGGGCGCGTTCCACTGCCGGCCGCGCAAGTTTGGGTCATACCCGCGCCACGGCTGCCCGGTTTCGCCGGCGCCCGGGCGTGGCGCGGTGAGATCTCCCATCTGATACTTGCCGCGCTCGTCCGCGAAGCGGTAAAACCGTTCCACGTAATCATCATCCAGTGGAATCCGAATAGCATCGGTGTTTATGGCGTTGCGCCGACTATAGAACAGGATACGGTCGGTAACTCTGGCAAAGGTGCGCGCGTCATTGTGCGCTGAGGTCCGTCGCCAGCTAATCGTCGCCTGGTGGCGTTGCCAGCCAAAGATCGCATCCATTGCCGATTGCAAATAGTGGCCGGCGGTATCGTCGCAGTGCAGGTAGATGCTGCCCGTCGATTTCAGCACCCGGTGCAATTCCAGCAGCCGGATGCTCATGAAGGTGAGGTAGCCGGCCATGCTCTCGCCATGGGACAACCTCGCCCCGTTGATGAGATGAAACAGCGCCGGAAGGCGATATTCAATCTCATCAACCCATTCCGCTTTCATATCGTCCAACGTCCATACATCGTCAAACTCGGCGCCCCGCGCCTCGCTGGCCAGCGGCGCGGGATAAGTCCGGTTGGAGTTGAAAGGCGGGTCCAGATAGATGAGGTCAACGCACTCGGAGTTGACGCCCCGGAGGATGTCCAGGTTGTCGCCGGTGAATATAGTTCGGCTGGGCACGTTGCACCCGCTGGGCATGGGGCTACCTCCGGCGACGAGTCTAGCAGCCACCAAAGAATGCGGGCAAGGGCAAGGGCGTCATCAGCAGAGTAGTCGGAATGATCATGAGTATGGGTTGAGCATATTATAAGATACGGTTAGTATGGCAACATGAATACTACCATTGACATTCGGGATGAGCTGCTGGCGCGGGCGAAGCGACACGCCAGGCAGACCGGGCGTCCCCGGCGCCCCTGCCGGTTCCTGTTGTACATTGTGATAGGATTTCCGTAGCGATCTCCGACACCTTCGTTCAGCGCCAATGCAAACTGAAACCTCATATCTGGCACAAATTCGGGGCGTGGAGCTGCTGCCCGGGGAGCGGATTGGAGCAATCTTGCACCAGGAGCAGGGGCTGATTGCCGAGCCGGTCGGTTCCGGTCGGCTGCTGGCGGCCACGAACCGCCGGGTCATCAGCGTGGTGGAGGAGGGTTCTGCGCGGGTGGCGCAGATGTACGCCATGGCGTCGGTTTGCGGCGTCGGCGTGCGCAACGACGCGCGGCGCGGCATCTCCCGGTTGCAGTGGGCCGTGCTGGCAATCGGCGCGGTGGCAGCCTACCTGATCCTGGCCTACTGGCTGGTGGCCCGGCTGCCCAGCGTAATCATACCGGTCATCAACCTGCACGCGGTGACGATCATCCTGGTGATCCTGATCGCCACGGCGGTCTGGTTGCTGTGGCGGAGCATGACCCGTTCCGGCGGGAGCATGATACGTGTCGAGGGCGTGAACTGGTCCCTTGATGTTCCATGCGCCGCCGATTGCTACGAAGATTCGGTGGCCTTCGCCGGTATCCTGCTGTCGATGCAGCACGGCGCCGGTGGGCAAAGCCCGTACCTACGCCCGACGGAAGCCAGCCCGATTGTGGAGCGTTAGCCTCTGTTGACCATACCCGTCGTTCCTGAGCAAGCAGGAACGACGGGAAAGTATCCGTGACAGGAACATCACTCGGATTTTGCGGTCGCTGGATTCCCGCTTTCGCGGGAATGACGGCGGGGGATTGGGAATGACGGGTATGGTGGGAATGACGGGACGGCGGGGATGGCGGGTATGGTGGACGAGTCTTACCCTCCGTCCACTTCGATGACGCAGTCGCAGATGACGGCGGTGTCGCCGGGCAGCGCGGCCATGCCAGGGGCGGAACGGGCATGGCGTCCCCGGTCGCCGTAGAGGGCAACGAACAGGTCGGACGCGCCGTCCACCACCGCGGCCTGCTGGTTGAAGGAGGGATCGCTGTTGACCATGCCCACTACCTTGAGGATGCGCGTTACCCGGTCGAGGTCGCCCAACTCCGCTTTCATGCGGGCCAGCAGGTTGAGGGCGGCCCATTTTGCCGCTTCGTAGCCTTGCTCCGTCGTCAGATCGGCGCCGAGCTTGCCGGATATGCCCTCTCCCGTCGCCATGCGGGAGCCGACACCGGCCAGCCACATGACGTTGCCGCTGCGGGCCAGGGGTAGGTAGTTGCCGACGGGATCCGGTGGGGGCGGCAGTTCGATATTCATCTCGTTCAACTTTGCTTCAACTTCGGCCATGTCGGTTCGCCTCCGGAGGCTATTGTCAGCAGCCGGATTTTTCAAGATTATTGGATGCCCAAGATTGGGAACATCTTGAGAATCCCAATAATCCGGTACATCCTGCTTCAGGTGATTACTTTACACAAAAAAGGGAGATTTTGCCGATGAACATTCAGACCTTGGCGCAAAGCCCACAGAACCATCGGGGCGGGCAGGTGTCGCATCTGCTCCTGGCATCGGGCCAGTTCGGGTCGGCGAACCTGGCCGTAACCTGGGTTGAAGGGGAACCGGGCAGCGAGCAGGCGGTCCACTCCCACCAGGGGCGGGAGCAGGTGTACGTGATCGTGCAGGGGCGCGGCGCGATGCGGGTCGGAGACGAGGTGGCAGAAGTCGCAGCGGGCACGATGATCCTGGTGCCGCCGGAAACCGACCACTCCATCCGCAACGTTGGGGAGGAAAGACTGATCTATGTCTCAGCCACCTCTCCGCCCTTTGCGATGCAGGAAGGGAACACCAACTGGACTGCCCCGGCAGGGCAGTAGCGCGGGGCAAGCGCGTCTAAATTATGCTTGCGTCAGTACCGCAAGACGCGCTTGCCCGGGGCGGTAGCGGAGCTTGGCCGGCAACGGCCAGGCCCGTGTTACAATCATCGCGCTCCCCCCGGGATCTGTGCGGCAAATCGTAGCCAAGAGGCGATTAGATTGCAGATTTTTGGCAAGGGCGCTGGCGTCGCTCTGACTTCCGCGATATTTTGGCTGGCGTCCCTGGCTCTGATACTCGCCGGCGGCTATGTGATCGCCGCCGGCACGCCGTGCCTCTGCGCCGACGTGAACGGCCTGATGCTCGGCGGCGGCCTGGTTATGATCATCGCCGGGGCGGCCACGCTGCTCTGGTCCAGAGAGTTGGCTCGCCTTCTGATCGACAAGCTGACCAGACCGACCAGCTGACCGGATCGACAGGCTGACCGGCCTGGCGGCTCAAGAAAAGCAACTTTCCGCCAGTCTGCCGCGCCATCGACCTTTAGACCTTCCAGTAACCGTCGGTCTTTGCCGGTTTCAAGACGCCCGTGCGGGGGATATGGCTACTCTAGTTGCCGTAGCCTGGGGTCCAGGGCATCCCTCAGCCAGTCGCCGAACAGGTTCAGGGACAGCACCGTCAGGAATATCGCCAGCCCCGGCAGCGTCGAAATCCACCACGCCACTGCGATCCGGTCCCGACCCTCGGAGAGCATGGATCCCCAGGCGGGCGTCGGAGGCGGCACGCCGGCTCCCAGGAAGCTGAGGGCGGCCTCCAGCAGGATGACCACGCCCACCAGCAAGGTCGCGACCACAATCATGCTGTTGGCGATCCCCGGCAGGATGTGGACGAACATGATGCGAATTGTCCCGGCTCCGGCCACCTTGGCCAATGCGACGTAGTCCGCGGTCTTGACGCGCAGCACCTCTCCCCGCACCACGCGGGTGAAGAGCGGCCAGATAGCTATCGCCATTATCACGATGATCAGCTGGAAGGACGGGCCGAGGGCCACCACCAATACCAGGGCGACCAGAATCAGCGGGAGCGCAAGTATGATGTCCACCATGCGCATTACGGCCTCGTCGATCCACCCGCCGTACCATCCGGCGGTCAGGCCGAGCACGGTGCCCATCGTACCGCCCACCAGCAGCGTCAGCGCCGCCATCACCAGGGAAACGCGCGCGCCATGAATAATCCGGGTGAGCAGATCCCGACCCAAGTGGTCGGTGCCCAGAATATAAAATGTATCGATGCCTTCCCGAACCACCACGTCCATCTTATCGCCGATAACCGCGTTGGGGTCGATCTGTCGGGCATTGTATTCGGTGATCTGGGTTTTCTGTAGTTCGATGTCGCTGGGGCTGATTACGGCCACCACCTCTTTGGTTACTATCACGGGTGGAGTAGGCTCGTACCCCCAGAACCCCGGTTGAAGACGATGGTTCGGATCCCCTACATTCGGATCGTGCGGGGATATCCAGTTGGCGGTGATTCCGGCCACCACTACCGACGTCAGGATAATCACCGGAATGATCAGCACCGGGCGGCGCCAGCGGGCGATGGCCCGGAGCGCCCGCACGATGACGGGTTGGGTGGAAGAAAGAACTGTAGCGTTGGCCATTTGCCTTCTCCAGTCCGGCTCAGGAAACGCGGATCCGCGGCGCGGCGGGGGCCGCCGCACTCGCTGAGGAACCGTATCTCCTACAAGTATCGGATTCTGGGGTCGATGTAAGCGTAGAGTACGTCAACAATCAAGGCGATGAATACATACCCCAAGGTGAACATGATGGTCAGTCCCTGGATCAGCGGGTAGTCGGAAGACCAGAGGGCCTGCACTGCCAATTGGCCCATTCCGGGCCAGGCAAATACCAGTTCCGTGGTGATAGAGCCCGTAAGGATAGCCGGCATTGATACGCCCGCCAGGGTCAAGGGCGGTATCAGGGCATTGCGAAAGGCGTGTTTCCAGACAATTGCCCGGCTGGGCAGCCCTTTGGCCCGGGCCAGTTTGATGTATTCCGAGTCCAGGGTGTCCAGCATCGCCGAGCGCATCAACCGCAGGCTGCCCGCCAGGAACCCGCCCCAGGCCAGGGTGACCGTGGGCAGTATGAAGCTGTTCCAGTCCTGCCTTCCGGAAGGAGGCACCCACCCCAGGTACACGGCAAAGAAGAAAATGAAGATGATGCCAAGCCAGAAGGACGGCGCCGCCTGTCCGATCAAGGCCACGGCTCTTCCGATCTGGTCCAGAGCGCTGCCCCGCAGGACTGCCGACATCACGCCGAGGGGTATTCCGACAACGAGCGCGAGCAGGAAAGCGGCTCCGCCCAGCTGGAGCGTCGCCGGGACTTTTTCGGCGACTACCTCCAGCACCGGTCGGCGCTGGCTGATTGACTCGCCGAAATCACCGCGCAGCACGCCGGACATGAAAATCGCGTACTGGTGATAGAGGGGCTTGTTCAGCCCTAGCTCCTCCCCCAGCAACTCCCATTGCTCCTTGGTGGCATGATCGTCCAGGAGCAGCGATCTGGGGTCTCCGCCCACCCGCGCCATGACAAAGATGATCATGGACACCGCGAGGAGGGTGATTATCATCAGGAAGAATCGGCGTACCAAAAACCGTTGCATGTCAAGTTCCCAGTATCAAATGTTCAGATACGTTCAAGCCGGTTTTAGTTCCGGCCGGTTTTAGCGCCGGCCGGTGACGATTTCTCTCACTATGCCGAGCAGAATGGTTCCCGCGTTGGCGGCCAGGGTTGCGCCTAATGCCGCGTAGGAGAAGGAGTTGACGGGCGGATCGGAGCAGCACTTGATTTCCCGGTTCAGCCCGTATTCGTACCCCAACCAGGCTCCGACAACCCCGCCGATGAGTCCAGGGGCTGCGGTCAGCAGGAGTACCCGCAATGAATTGCCGTCCAGTCGCAGCCACGTCAGAGACCCGCCCAGTCCGGCCCCGAGGGCCGCGCCGGCCAGGAACATCGCGTCCCGGAGCGGCTTGGATGAGGTATCGGTAAAGAAATAATACAGGCCCCACGCGACCCATACCCCTACATAACTGAGCGCGAGGGCCAGAAGTATCCCCAGCCCGGCGCGCCCAGCGATGGTGAAGATGGTTGCCGTCAAGCTAACTTACGGTCGGAGAGCCGAAGCCTTCCGGATGTTCCCTGACGCCGGCTTGACCTTACTGAGAGAGGTTGGGAGCGTACTCGAACGCGGTCAGGTCCCGTGTTTCGGCATAGTTCAGGTGCTCGTTCCAGGGCGCCGTGTCCCCGTTCAGGGAAAATACCATGTTCTGGGCATAGAGGCCGATGCTCAAGGCATTGTCGTACATGAACTTCGCCGCTTCAGCCATGATCGCGTACCGCTCCGCGTTGTCAACGGTGCCCTGGGATTCTGCCATCAGGTCCCGAAGAACCGGGTGATCCACGCCGAAGTTCCAGGCGCTCTCGTCGTTGAAAGCGACGGCCCAGCGGTCTAGAGGGTCAACCGCCACATTGGTGTGCTGGTAGGCCTGGTTGTAGGTGCGGGTTACGATGCCGGGACGGAAGGTCTTGTAGGGAAGGTTTTGCTGGTTGGCTTTGACGCCGATCTGGGCCCACATCTGGGCGATGGCGGAAGTTACTTCAAGGTAATTCGAGCCGCCCAGGGGGGTGAGGGTGATCTCAAAGCCGTCGGGATAGCCCGCTTCGGCGAGCAGTTGCCGGGATCTTTCCGGATTGAACTCCCATTGCCGATATTCCGCCGGCAGCTTGTCCAGGTGGAAGGCCCACGCCGGCAGCGGGTCGGGGATTGCCTCCCCGCTCAGCAGCGTATCCGCGATGGTCTGGCGGTCGATGGCGATGGACAGGGCGGTTCGCACCTTGGCGGCGTTCTGCCACTCCTCGGAAGCGGGGTTCGGGTTGCCGGAAATCCAGGGCAAAGCGGGATCATAGCCGGGGACTCTTTCGATGTGCTCCGGGGTGCGTGAACCGTCATCGTTCACCCCCACGTAGTAGTTGCCATAGAAAGACATGCTCACGGCGCTGCCGCCGGCTATCCGCAACAGGCTGGTGCCTGGAACATCCTCAACCGCGGCGATGGAGTCCAGATTCATCTCCATGGCCGTGAGCTGGCCGGTCTGGAAGTTGGCGACGCGGGTGGACTCTTCGGGAATGTGCTGCCATATCATTTCGGCAAACTCGGGTGTCTTGCGCCAGTGGTCTTCGACCGCGGCCCACCGGGTAAACTGGTCGCTCTTGTGTTCCTTGGCTTCCCAGGGGCTGGTTCCGGCGATGTTCCGGCTGGCCGCATCGACACCCACGTCTTCCAGCTGCCGCTGGCTGATGATGTTGATATGGGGGAAAGCAAGCAGGCTCAAGGTGTCGTACTGCGGCTCCCCGGTGTTCACCTCGATGGTGTACTTGTCGATAGCCCTGGTCCGGCCTTCGTCGATAATGCCGGTAACCGTCTTGCCTTCTTTGACGTCTCCGCCAATGCCCCAGAGCCGGCGGATATGGGCGTTGTACGCTACCCGGGAGCTTTCGCCGCCGCTGATCATCATGCTCCAGATAACGCCTTCCGCATCCATTTCCCCGTAGCCCTTATGGAACTGAACGCCTTCTTGCAACTTGAACGTCCAGGTGGTGCTGTCCGGAGAAACGCTCCATTCCCGGATTAGTCGGGGCACAATTTCCTTGGCTTCGTTCATATGAAGGAGGGTCTCGGCGGTGGTGAAGCCGTTATGATGATACCCGGCCCCTTCCGTGACCGTCGGGAAAACGTGGAACGGGGGGACGAGGGGCAATCCGAAGGTCAAAGTTCCTCTGGGCCCCGTCACATCCGATTCTTGCGGCAGGGCCGTCGGTTCGGGAGTGGCGGTAGCCGCGGCCTGTGCATCTCCGGAACTCGCGGCGGGAGTGCTTTCGGCCACCGCAACTACCGGCGCCGCAGTCGCCGGCGCGGGCGGCGCCGCGGCGGGCGCTTCCTCCGCCGTTCCGCAGGCTACTGCAACTATCAGGATGAGAGCCAATGGAGTGAGACCGAGTAGTCGGGGTGATGGGAGCCATCGGTGCCTCATATCAGAACCTCCGAATTCCGAAGAGATAGGGCTGCGCACTGTGCCATTGCTCAGTTCGTCCCACCCCGGCCAATGCCGGCGCTGTGGTGTACCCGTCGGCATTAAGGGTGGGTTCTATGCTTGGGTCACTATGCGCAAGGTTTAGACTACCTTGAAAACCTAGCGCAACATACCTTGCCATCCGTTGCGAGTCAATCACCTGTCGGCATAGGAGGAAATTGCGAAACTCCCCAAAGTCCCCCTCCACCCATCTTCCGTCCGGCGTTCCTGCGAAAGCGGGGATGACGGAAAGTGTTAGCGCAACTTTAAAGTTGCCGCAACTTGGGATCCAGCCGGTCTCTCATCCAGTCGCCGAACAGGTTGAACGCGATCACGACCATGGTAATCGCAACGCCGGGGATTATGGAGATCCACCAGGCGGTGGCGACTTTGGCCCGTCCGTCGGCGACCATCTGACCCCAGGACGGCGTGGGCGGGGGAATGCCGGCGCCGAGGAAACTGAGGGACGCTTCGGTGAGGATCACGAGCCCGACGTGCAGCGTCAGCATGACCATGAAAGTGTTGAACACATTGGGCATTATGTGGACGAACATGATCCGGACGCCGGAGCAGCCGTGAACTCGGGCCAGGGCGATATAGTCGTTGTCCTTGAGCGACAGAACCTCGCCCCGGGTTACCCGGGCAAACCGCGCCCACAGGATCAGGGTAACGGCGAGAACCACCGTCACCAGTCCCTGCCCCATTGTCACTGCTAACAATAAGGCAAAGAGGATGGTCGGGAAGGCAAGGGTGGCGTCCACCGCCCGCATGATCAGGGTGTCCACCTTGCCCCCGGCATATCCTGAGACCAATCCGAGGACGCCTCCGATCGCTCCGCCGGCCAGCAGGGCGGTGAAGGCAACGATCAGGCTGACCCGGGCTCCGTAGATCAGCCGGCTGAGGATGTCCCGACCCAGGATATCGCTCCCCAGGATATATTGCGCTTGGCCGCCTTCTTGCCAGGCCGGTGGGCGCAACTTGTCGCGCAGGGACTGCTTGGTTGGCGAGTGGGGAGCGACGATTGGCGCGAGTACTGCCGCGAACACCATGATCAGGATGATGATCAGGGGGATCCAGGGCAATTGCTTGAGTTCGTATTTCAGCTGCCACCGCCGCTCGACGGTCTCGGGCGGCGCCGGAACGCTGATATTGGTACGGCCCTCAGCCATAGCGCACCTAGTTGTAGCGTATTCTCGGATTCACGTAAGCATACAGGATGTCCACCGCCAAATTCACCGCCAGGATAATCACTGCGTCCAGCAGGATAACCGCCTGGAGCAGCGGGAAATCCCGTTGCGCTACGGCGTCGATGGTGAGGCGGCCAATGCCCGGCCAGGCAAACACCGTTTCGGTAACAATCGCGCCCGTAACGAAACCGCCGACGAAGACGCCGAACAGGGTCAGCACGGGTATCAGGGCGTTGCGGAGGCAGTGCTTCCAGAACACCTTCCACTCCTGCACACCCTTGATCCGGGCCAGTTTGACGTACTCGGTATCCAGCACTTCCAGCATACTTGACCGGATCAGCCGCATCATGCCGGCGATGGAAAAGGTGCCCAGAGTCAAGGCGGGCAGGATGTAGTGGCTGGGGCCGCCCATTCTGCCGGGCGGGAGCACGTCCAACCACACGCTGAATATATAGATGCCAACGATGGCAATCCAGAAATTGGGCGTGGCCACGCCGAACACCGCAATTCCGCCGGCCAGCTGGTCGATCCACGTGCCCCGTTTAACGGCCGCCACGACGCCCAAAGGGATCGCCACGCCGACGGCGATGAACATGGACAGCGGCAGCAGTTTGAGGGTGTTGGGCAGCCGCTCGAAGAAAAGCTCGGCCGCCGGCTTTCTGTACACAATCGAGTCGCCGAAGTCTCCCCGGATGGCTCCCGTAAGAAACACGAACAGTTGCACGTGGTAGGGGCGGTCCAGGCCCAAGTTCCGCTCGATGAACTGGCGCTCTTCCTCGGTGGCGTCTTCCGGCACCATAAGGTCGGCCGGGTTGCCGGTCGCCCTGGCCAGAGCGAACACGATCAGGGCGACGATAAAGAGAAGAACGATGCCTTGCAGAAGCCGGTTGAAGATGTATTTTTGCAAATCCCCGACCTTAAGGGATGGCGCGCGCCGGGCAGGAAATTACTGCCAGGGATTGCCTTCGGCGTGGGGTATGCGATGGAACACGTCGCCGAGTTCGCCGCGCCCGTAGATGCCTTGCCAGCGGCCCACGGTATCCGGATTGGATGCGTAGAGGCTTACGCCCTGGACTATTGGGACGCCGATCCACTGGTCGGCCACTAGTTGGATGATGGCGTTGGTCGCCGCGGCGCGCTTCTCGTCATCGCGTTCCGAGATGGCGATCTCGTGGAGCCTGAGATACTCTTTGCCTTCAGGAGTAAGCGTGTCTCGGTCGCCGAATGCGACGTGGTTGCTGTCCGGGTGGAAAGTGGTCTGGTAGCGGGGCACCGGAAGCGGCCGGCCCGCGTTGCGGTAGATGCTGACGCCGCCGTTGAAACCTTCGCCCCATTCATCGTGGCCCGGCCGCCGGGTCATGGGGGTGAATACGCCGCCCTCGATGATCCGCAGGTCGGCCTTGATGCCGATCTCCTCCCAGAAGCCGGTAACGGCCTGGCTGAGGTCGTTCATGTAGGGCGTGCCGGAGAAGTTGGTGCTCCAGAAAGTGACCTCGAACCCGTCCGGGTATCCCGCCTCGGCCAGCAACGCCTTGGCGCGCTCCGGGTCGTACCGCAGCGCTTCCTCGCCCCATTTCTGCCACCGGGGAACGTCCACGTCAACGCTGGTCGGGAAGGTGGCGAAGGGCATGGAGGGTCGCCCAAAACCGTTCAGGGTATAGTCGATGATATCCTGGCGGTTGATGGCCAGGGACATGGCCTGCCGGACGCGAACATCGCCCACGGGCCGGGACTGGGCCTCGGGCCAGTAGAGACCCCAGAACTGGTAGATGAACATGCCCACGCCTTCGATCACCGTGAGCTGGGCGCCGGAGGCGGCAACTTCAGGGGCCGATTCCGGCACCAGGTCGATGATGTCGGACTGGCCGGTGTGCACCATCGCCAGCTTGGTGCTCTCTTCGGGAACCAGCAGCAGGCTCATCTTGGCGAAGTGGGGAACGCCGCGGTGGGACTTGTCGAAAGCCTCATACTGGAAGTAGTCGCCAACGGAGTGTCCGGCGTACATCCACGGACCGCTGCCCACAGGCTCTGCCCGGAAGCCATCGTCTCCCACGGCTTCGATGTAATCCTTGGGCATGATCTGGCCGCCCTGGAAGACCGCCCTGGTCAGCAGGCTCCAGAAGTGGGGTTTGGATCCAACGGTGTGCATCCGAAGGGTTAGGTCATCGACGACCTCAATGGCCTGTTCGGGCGGCTGGCGCAGCTGGCGCGACAGCCGGTTGCCGTCGCCGACGACGCTCTCCTCATGGAACATGGTGCGTTCCAGGCTGAATTTCACGTCCTCCGCAGTCAGCGGTTCACCGTTGTGAAACACGAGGCCCTCTTCCAGGTGGAAGGTCCAACTGCTCCCGTCCGGGTCGATGCCCCATTCATGGGCCACGCCCCGGCCCAACCCGCCGTACTGGGACTCGTAGTTGAACCCAAGGAGAGCGTCCCAAATGGGCGCCTGGTACTGGGCATGTCCCGCACGACCCTGGAGGATCGGGTCGGTAGTTTGGGCGCCGAGGTTTTCCAGGCTCACGGTCAGCGTGCCTGTGGGGGCTCCCGCCCGGACCGCCGACTCAACCGGGGGCACCGGCGTGGCTACCACCAGGACTTCCCGGATAACCTCTTTTTCGACTTGTTCGGTAACGACGCGAGTGACCTCAACAGACTTCTCGACCTGTTCGGTAACGACGCGGGTGACCTCAACCGGCGTTTCTACCTGTTCGGTAACGACGCGAGTGACCTCGATAGGGGCCGGCGCGGCGCCTCCGCAAGCCAGGACAAGAGCCAAGGACAACGTTAAGGATGCGAGCCAGACTGCCTTAATCGACATTCGATACCTCCCGGAATAAGCGCGAAAGCGACATATTGGGTCCATTGCGCTGGACAATACACCGGTCGGCGTATTCAGTCAACTTTGCCGCAATCGCCAATCGATTTCTGCCAACTGTCATTGCAACTATGAGGAAATTGCGCAACCCCGGATTTTGTTTCCAGCCAGTCCGTTGCTTCGCCGACCCGTGCGGCAAATGTCGATTTACCCCCTACCTTAGGGCGTGTTTGCAAACTCCGTCATCCCCGCTCCATTTCCGTCATTCCTGCTCCATTTCCGTCATTCTTGCTCCCCCGCCGTCATTCCCGCGAAAGCGGGAATCTAGAAAATCGCTGCCGGCGGAAAACCGGCTTTATTTTGTACTCGCTGGATTCCCGCTTTCGCGGGAATGACGGTACTTTCTCCAACTAGCGCGGTGATCAGTTGCTGAGGCGGTACACCCGCATGGCCGTGTCGTGAAACAGGGCGGCGCGCTCGCTGGGCGTGTAACCTGATGACAGGCGTTTGAAGGCGTTGAACAGGATGTTGTAGGAGTAGGAGGGCTTGTCCACGGGGAAGTTGCTTTCGAACATGCAGCGGTCGGGGCCAAACTGCTCGATGCAGTAGTTCATCAGAGGGCCCAGGGTTTCGGCCAGTTCCTCCGATCCAATAGGCGTTTCCCGGTCGTGCCAGTAGTAGCCGTAGCGGAGCTGACCGACGCCGCCCAGCTTGATGACCACGTTGGGACACTGGGCAACCTCGGCTAGGCCCTGCCGCCAGGCCGGCAGCACTGCGTCGTCGCGGTTGGCGTAGGGGCCGACGCGCGCCAGGCCGCCGATGTGGTTCAGAACGATGGTCAGATCCGGAATGGCCCGGGCGAAATCGGCCAGCTCGGACAGTTGGGGGTGATACAGCGAGTTTTCCAGGATCAAGCCCATTTCGGCCATGACCCGGGCGCCGGCCCGGTAGCCCGCTGTGGACAGGGCGCCCCGGATGTCGCGCTGCGCCAACTCGGGGGCAGCGTCCCATCCCGTCGAGTGTCGGATGCCGCGGAAACGGCCCGGACTGGCGGCGCGCATCGCCTCCAGCGTCGGACGCACCGCGTCGCCGAGCTTCAGGTCGGCGTGGCCGATGATCGCCGCCGCCGCTTTGGTGGGGCCGTGGCTGCCGGCGGCGCTCGCGGCGGCGATGGTTTCGATGTACTCCACCTCGCCCACCGGCCGCAGCTCTTCCGGGCCGCTCTGGCGGTATTCGCAGCGCACCTCGATGAAGACCGTGGCGCGGACGTTGTGCCCGCTGTTCACGTCCGCCGCCAGCTCGGGCAGCAGGTATCGCTGGTAGGCGGGAGGCTCCGGGCGGGAAACCCAGAAGTGGTGGTGCGTATCACAGATGGGGATATCCGGCTCCAACGTTTCCTCAACGGTTTGGGCCAGCCAGTCGGCGCCTTTGATTGCCATGTTGTTCACCTCAGCATTGTCGTTATAATACTTGGGCCGGATAACACTTGGGCCGGCGGAGCGACCGTTGACAGTCCGATGCCCGCCTGCATATCCTTGCAGTGTAGCGCGTCGCAGTGTATGTAGCGCGCCCCCGGTAGCTCAAGCGCGTCCCAGTAGCTCAGTGGATAGAGCGGCTGCCTTCTAAGCAGCTGGCCGCGGGTTCGAATCCTGCCTGGGACGCCATTTTCATCACCGGGAGCAGGGCTTTCTCCACCCCGGAACGGTGCAGCAATCCCCAACCGGAAGGCAAAGTCGTCCCAACCGGCGCATCCGTCCCCCGACGGATTCTGGAGGATCACGATGGTCGTTCTGCCGCCCCCACACCATCCGGACGAACACCTGATGTACGCCAGGACTCAGCGCAAGCTGCAAGACGCGGAGGGGAGCCGGGGGAGCCGAGGGGTAAGCGCGGGCGACGTGGCGCTGCTGTCGGTATTGGCCTTTGCGGCAATGGCGGTCATCGCCCTGGCGCTCCTCGTGTTGTTCTGAAAGGAGCAGCCACGCTTGCCGCCGACGTGGGTTTCAGCAATGGGATAATCCGTGACCGGCTTGACCGTTACATCACCGTTACAGCATGGTCAAGGACAGCCACATCACGGTAAGGACAGCAAAGTAGCAGAACGCGGCGCAAAGGGTGAATACGACGGGCTGATTAGACCATAGCCGCCGGCGCGGGTGATAAACTGGTACTTCGGGTTACGGCAACGTTGCCGTTTATGCCACGCATACGGAAAGAGGTGCGCCATGCCGCCGGAAATTCGCGCCGTAGGAATAGAGGGACTGCCCGAGGTGCGGGCCGGAGACGACCTGGCCGCTCAGATCATGGACGCCGCCGCTGCCCAGGGTACGACCATTGAGGACGGCGACGTGGTGGTGGTTACGCAAAAGATCGTTAGCAAGGCCGAGGGGCGGGTGCTGACTGTTGACGAGGTGGAAGCGTCACCCTTGGCGGTGGCCATCACCGAAGGACACCGCCGGGACCCGCGCCATACCGAGATGATACTGCGGGAAAGCCGCCGGGTGGTGCGGATGGACCGGGGAGTGATCATCAGCGAGACCTACCACGGCTACATCTGCGCCAACGCCGGGATCGATGCCTCGAACATTCCCGGCGCCAACGCCATTTGCCTGCTGCCCGTGGACCCGGACGCATCGGCCCGGCGCATCCGCGACGGCATCCGGGAACGGCTGGGCGTGGACGTGGCGGCGCTGGTGTCGGATACCTTTGGCCGGCCCTGGCGCAACGGGGCGGTCAACGTGTCCATCGGCGTGGCCGGATTCAATCCGGTAATCAGCTACATCGGGGAGTTTGACCCCCACGGCAACGAGCTGCACACCACGACGATAGCGGTGGCCGATGAGCTGGCGGCAACGGCGGAGCTGGTTACGGGCAAGCTGTTGGGGGTGCCGGTGGCCCTGATCAAAGGCTATCCCTACGAGCGCATGGCAGACGCCGACAGTCGAGCGATCGTGCGGGACCCGGACAAGGATTTGTTCCGGTAAGCGGCGGCTATCCCGAGCCGCGCCGGCGGTTTGCTTCCTGGCGGAGGTTTGCTTCCCGGAGGCGGGCAATTTCCTCTTGTATCAGCGCGTTTCGTTCTCTTAGCAATTCGACGATTCCCTGGGGGTTTTCATACTCTTCCCCGGTTAGTGGGTTGTGGATATGGAACCGTCCGTCGCGCCAGCGGAAGTTGAGGTTGAGTACCGGGCTGGTGGCTCCCACCGCTGCGTCGTTGTACCGGATTAACGGGAACCGTGCGTACTGCCCGTTGACCAGGCGCTCACCGATGACGGCTTGCCCGTAGCGCCGTCCCCCGGTTGGGTCGAAGCTCCAGTACTCCGGTATGCCCAGCATTTGGCATACGTCCCGCTTGCGGAGAGTGTCGTTCCGGTGGGTGGCGCGCGATGCCATCTCCATCACGAAATCGGGCGCTTTGCCGTTCTGTATGGGGTCATACCCGACGCGCCGCCAGATGGCGTCGGTGTCCACGTCGAGGGCCACCAGGCAGTCGGGGATGACGTGGGGCGGCGGCCCGCCCGCGCGTGGGGCGTCAGTATCATAATAGATGGGAATCTGGTCGCCGATCAGTATGGTCAGGTGGTAAGGGTAGTGGTCTCCGGGCGTGAGTATGGCGCGGAGTTTGGCCTTCAAGTCGTCGTTGGGCACTGATTGCTGCATATCTTTGGGTACTGGATCCAGTTCCGGGAAGGGTTCCCAGCGCTGATCAGTTAGTCGGGCTTGGGATTTTGGCGTGGTCATGGCGACGCTCCTGAAACTGAGTGGCTGCCGCGGGCGGCCGGGCTGCCAGAGCTGCATTGTAGCGGAGCGGATGTGGTTACAAGTTCAATCGATGCTGCTCGGATCGATGCTGCTCGGCGGGAAGGAGAAGATGGGCTGCCTCTTCGCTCGCAGGGGCGAAGCCCGACACGCCCACGCCCAGCAGGCGGAAGGCCCGGCCCGGCTCCAGCTCCCGCTCCAGCAGCGTCCAGGCGGTGGCGGCGATAAGGGCGTCATCGTTGGTTACGTCGGGCAGGGTCGTCCGGCGGGTGAAGGTAGTGTAGTCGGCCAGACGAATTTTCACGGTAATGGTGCGCCCGAACAGTGATTTGCGGGTTAGGGAGTCGGCGACGCTGCCGGAGAGTCGCTCAATTACCGTCAGCAGTTCTGCGGGAGCGGCGAGGTCTGCGGGGAAAGTGGTCTCGCTGCTCAACGACTTGGTCTCCCGGTCGGTCTGCACCGGGTCATGGTCCGCTCCCCGGGCGCGGTCGCGGATGCCGGCGCCGCGCTTGCCGAAACGCCGGGCGAACCAGGCGTCGGGCATATTCGCCAGCTGGCCGATGGTATGCACCCCCGTCGCGTTGAGTTCGGCAGCGGATTTGGGGCCAACGCCCAGCAGCTTGCCCACCGCCAAAGGAGCCAGAAACTGGGCTTCCTGGCCCACCGGAACGACTACTAATCCGTCGGGTTTCTGCAAGTCGGATGCGATCTTGGCGACACACTTGCCCGTGCCCAGGCCTACGGAAACCGTCAGGCCGACCTCGTTGGCAATACGCTCTTTCACGTCAATGGCGATGGCGAGGGGGGAGCGGTTCTGCAAAGCGTCGGTTACGTCCAGATAAGCCTCGTCCAGTGATACCGGCTCGATAACCTCCGTAACCTCGCGGAAAATGTTCATCACCCTGGTGGACACTTCACGGTAGCGGTGGAACCGTGGGCGTATGATGATGCCGTCGGGGCAGCGCCGCACCGCCGTGGCCATGGGCATCGCAGAATGAACGCCGAACTTGCGCGCTGCGTAGGATGCGGTGGCGACGACCCCGCGACCGTCGGGCCGTCCGCCCACCAGCACCGGAAGGCCCCGCAGTTCGGGGTTGTCCAGTACCTCCACGGCGGCGTAAAAGGCGTCCAGATCGGCGTGGATAATGTGGCGAATCGGTGGCGTCATCGGCAAGCTTTAGTGGCGTCATCGGCCGGCTCTAATGGAAATCCGCTGCTTCCGGTCAATTTTACCCCCGGAAGCCGCGCACACGCACCCCGCAACTGTCATTAGCCGGCGCTGCTCACCCGGGAGCCGGCGCGGTTCACCCGGGCCGTTCCGACGTTGCCCCGATCCCTTGCCAAAGGTTACACTGGTTAGTCGTTGCGCGGGGTCCGGCGGCCCGCTTTTAGGGGCGCGGACGCTGAAAATGCGCGGCAACGGATTGGCGCAATGGCTGGATCAGACGAACGAGTTGCCGCGGCGCCCGCCGGAGGGCTGCCTTCCGGCGGGCGCATTTATTATGGCTGGTGGATGGTCGCCATCACTTCGCTGATGAGCTTCTTTGCCAGCGGCATTTTCTTTCGCGGGTTCGGTGTGCTGGTGCTGCCGATCCGCGGCCAGTTGGGCATAACCCAGGCGCAGACCAACCTGGTGTTTGCCATCGCCCGAGCCGAGGGCGGACTGGAAGGGCCGGCGGCCGGCTGGTTGATCGACCGGTTCGGCAACCGCAAGGTGCTGGTGCCTTCGCTGATCATCGCGGTGGTCGGCTACCTAATCATGGCCTTCTGGATGCCGACGTTGTGGGCCTTTGCGCTGATTTACCTGGGGTTGGTGTCGCTGGGCAACAGCATGGCCTTTCAGCACGCCTGCTTCGCCGGATTGAACCAGTGGTTTCAGCGGCGGCGGGCGTTGGCGATTTCGGTGCTGGCGGCGGTGGCGTCCCTGGGCGGCCTGGCGTTGATACCGACGATGAACTTGCTGATTGATCGGACCAGCCTGCGGTGGGGGCTTATCGCGTCGGGAGGGTTCTACGCCGTAATACTGCTGCCGGCGTGCTACTGGTTCCGCAACCGCCCGGAGGATCTGGGGCTATTGCCCGACGGCGCGACGCGCCCGCCGCCGGCCCGTCCCGGCAGCGCGGCGGCCCGGGTCGAGACGCGGGACTATACCGTGCGGGAGGCGCTGCGGACGCAGGCTTACTGGCTGCTTCTGGTGGGCGCCGGCCTGCGGCAGATGGCGACGCTGGGCATCCTGGTCAGCCTGTTTCCCATCCTGGTGGATGACAAGGGCATGAGCGCGCAGATGGCCGCGAACCTGGTCGGCGCGATGTCAGCCATCAACTTCGTGTCGCGGCTAATCATGGGATACCTGGGTGACCGCGTATCGAAGAAAGCCATCATGTTCCTGAGCCTTACGGTGGAAGGCATCGGCTATTTGTTCCTTTGGCTGGGCGACTGGCAGACCGCAGTGGGTATAACGCTGGTGCTGGGCTTCATTCTGTGCGAGGGGATGATGGACGGGGCCGGCGTCATCGTGTGGGCGGCCCTGGGCGAGTACTTTGGCCGCACGCGGTTCGCCACCCTGCGGGGATACATTACCTTCGCCTACGCCTGGGCCCTGGTAGCGTCGCCCGTGTACGCCGGATGGGTGGGCGACCACTTCGGCAACTACGACTACGCCATCATCCCCGGCGCGATCTGCGCCTTCGCGGCGGGAGTCTGCTTCCTGTTCGTCAAGCCGCCGCCGGAACTGACGGCGGTGGTGGAGACGGGTAGCGCGGATTAGAGAGGGCAAAACCGGGCTGTGCTAAAATGGCGTTGCCGGCGTTCACGCCGGGCGTGTCCTATATATCGATGATGAGGAACGCGAAATCATCGAACCGCACCAGCGCGGTGAACGGTACCAGCGCGGTGAACGGTGAATGGACGCCACTGCGCCAGAAAGAATCGGAGCGCTACATAGTTATGCCGCAAGCGGCAGCACAGCAAGCGCCAACTATATAGTGAGGGATGCTGTGCCGCACGGTACGCCCCAACTTTCTGCAACACCCGCAAAGGGGAGCATCAAAATGCCTACTATCCTGGAACAGTACATCGCCAAACACCCCGGCTCCGCGGAACGCTATCGCGAGGCGGTGAGCATCTTCCCCGGGGGCGTGACCCACGACAACCGCTATGCCGAACCCTTTCCGCTGTACATCACCCACGGACAGGGGCCGCGCAAGTGGGATGTGGACGGGCATGAGTACATTGACTACGTTTCCGGCCACGGCGCGTTGATCCTGGGCCACTCCCACCCGGCCATCGCCGACGCGGTGACGGAGCAGATCCGGCGCGGCACTCACCTGGGCGCCGGCACCGACGAAGAACTGCGCTGGGCCAGGGCGATCATGGCGCTGATGCCGGCCATCGAGCGCGTCCGTTTTCACAGCAGCGGCACCGAGGCCACACTGATGGCCATGCGCCTGGCCCGGGCCTACACCGGACGCAACAAGGTCATCAAGTTGCAGGACCACTTCCACGGGTGGCACGACTACGCCATGGCAGGCTCCGACCGCCCGGCTCCCGGCATCCCCACCGAGTCCTGGGGCAGCATGATCATCGTACCGGCCGGCGATCTCGACGCGGCGCAGCAGGCGATGGAGCGTGATAAGGACATCGCCGCCATCATTCTGGAACCCACCGGGGCGCACTACGGCCAACTGCCTTTTGACATTCCGGTGTACCTGGCCGGCCTGCGGCAGTTGTGCGATCAGCACGGCGTCGCGCTGATTTTCGACGAGGTGGTGACGGGGTTCCGCGCCGCTCCGGGCGGAGCGCAGGCGCTCTACGGCGTTACTCCCGACCTGACCACCATGGCCAAGATCGTGGCCGGCGCGCTGCCCGGCGGCGCGGTGGGCGGCAAGGCCGACATCGTGGACATGATAGCCCAGCGGGGCGACCCGAACTGGGACAACACCGAGCGCGTCTATCACCCCGGCACCTTCAACGCCAACCCGCTCTCCGCCGTGGCCGGCGCGACCTGCCTGGAGACGATAGCCGCCGAGCCGATTAACGCCCGCGCCGACGCCATGGCGGCCCGGCTTAAAGCCGGCCTGAACGAGGTGTTCACCCGCATGGAGGTGGACGGGCACGCCTACGGCATCGCGTCCATGATCCACTTCACCCTGGCCGAGGGCGATTTCGACCACGAGTTCGGGCCGGACGTGAACAGTCGGATCAAGGCAGCGGCGGCCACGCCGGCGGTGACCGGCATCAAGCGCGGCCTCCAGAACCAGGGCATCGACATCATGGGCCGCGACGCCTTCCTGGTGTCGGCGACGCATAATGAGGCAGACATCGACGCTACCCTGGCGGCCTTTGAGGCGACACTGGCGGCGGCGCGGGAGGAGGGCCTGTTATAACGCCGGCGGTTGCGCGCAACCTCCCACGAGAGGCCGGTCATCAAACCCTTGACATTGATTGCCGCCATCCAAGACTTGAAAACGACTCGATGATGTGAAACTCATCGGGCAACTGAGAGGTTCTCATGCCAAGCTTTTGGGAAAAACTGACGGTTAACGGCAGCGAGCTGGATCTGTACGCCAGCGTGCCTTCGGGCAGCTCCGGATACACCGCGCCTTACCCGGCCGTTCTCGTGGCGCAGCACGCCACCGGCGTTGACGCTTTTATCCAGGATATTTGCGACCGGCTGGCCGTCGAGGGTTATGCCGCCGTGGCCCCCAACCTGTACCACCGGCACAGCGCAGAAGCCATTGCCGCCTCCGCTGCCGGCGGGCCGCGACCCAGCCCGGCGACGCTGCTCAGCGACCCGGACATCGCCGCCGATATTAACGCCACAGTGGACTGGCTGCTCCAACATGACGCGGTGCAGGGCGACCGCATCGGCGTGACCGGGTTCTGCATGGG
Organism: Dehalococcoidia bacterium; assembly: GCA_963692995.1. GTDB lineage: Bacteria > Chloroflexota > Dehalococcoidia > Lucifugimonadales > UBA3495 > Bin87. The sequence goes on along the minus strand of OY843611.1, from coordinate 3,007,585 downwards.
CGGGCGCGTGGCGTGGCTGGCGGCTGCCGTCAATTCCAATTTCAAGGCAGTGGCGCCCTATTATGGCGGCAACATCATGACCACCTGGGGAGCCGGATCGACGCCGCCTTTCGACATTGCCGACAACATCAACTGCCCCATGCTGTTCCATTTTGGCGAGCTTGACGCTAACCCTTCCCCGGACGATATGAAGAAGCTCGGCGCGGAACTGTCGCGATTGGGCAAGGCCCACACCTTCCACACTTATCCCGGCGCCGACCACGCCTTTATGAACCCGTCCGGCGGACGCTACAACGAGGCGGCCGCGGTGGCCTCCTGGCCCAGGACGCTGGAGTTTTTCGCGCAGCATCTCAAGGGTTAGGCTCATTATGGGTTCCGGCTTTCGCCGGAATGACGGAAATTGATGTTCGGAATGACGGAAACTGATATTCAGAATAACGGAAAGTGACGTTCGGAATAACGGAAAGTGATGACACGCAGGAGGTATCACCATGGCCAGTTTCTGGGAAAAGCTCACTGTTGATGGCAGTGAGATGGATCTGTACGCCAGCGTGCCGAGCAGCAGCTCCGGTTTCACCGCGCCTTATCCGGCGGTGGTGGTGGCGCAGCACGGCGGCGGAGTAGATGAGTTCATCCGCGCCATTTGCGACCGGCTGGCCGCTGCGGGTTACGCCGCCGTTGCGCCCAACCTGTATCACCGCAACTCGGACGAGGTGATGAACGCCGACCCGCGTCCCCGGCCCTGGGACGTGCTCAGCGACCCCGACATCGTCGCCGACATCAACGCCACAGTGGACTGGCTGCGCCAGCATGACGCCGTCACCGACCGCATCGGTGTGACGGGCTTCTGCATGGGCGGGCGCGTAGCCTGGCTGGCCGCGGCCAGCAACCCCCACTTTTCCGCAGTGGCTCCGTACTATGGCGGCAACCTGCTGGTGACCTGGGGAGCGGGCGAGACGCCACCCCTGGAACTGGCGGCCAACATCAACTGCCCCATGCTGTTCCACTTCGGCGAGGTTGACGAAAACCCGTCCCAGGAGGATATGCGCCGCTTCGACGCGGAGCTGAACCGTCTGGGCAAGGAGCACCAGTTCTACGTCTATCGCGATGCCGACCATGCCTTCATGGACTTCACCGGCCCCCGCTATCAGAAGGAAGCCGCCGACCGTTCCTGGCCGCGCACCCTGGAGTTCTTCGGCCAGCACCTGAAGGCGTAGCGGTTCCGGTTGGGCGCGCGCCGAAAGTCCGGCTCCAGGGCTGAAGGCGCGCGTATCGAACTTGCCGAACCCGCGCTCAAACCATTCGTGGACGCCAGCATTTCGTGCCCGTCATTATTTTGTGCCCGTCATCATAGAGAAGTACGGCGCAAAACCGGAGCCAACGCAGGGCGCCGTTACGGAGCAAACTAGGCCGTGGTACAAACTCGGTCATTCCCGCGAAAGCGGGAATCCAGGCGTCTCTATAACCACATCGTTCTGCGACAGCCGGCAATTCTGGATTCCCGCTTTCGCGGGAATGACGGGATAAGATAAGCGGGAATGACCGGGTAAATTGACGACACGCCCCTGGGTTGAGGGTGAAATCAATGGTTTCGCAATTTCCAATGTCGCAGCAACGGCCTGCGCTATCAGCTCTTCAGTATTCTGCGCCGGCGGGGGATTATTTCCCTCAAGTGGCCCGCACGCCGTAACGAAACCGGCAATCAAGCCGAATAGCGCCAGCGTCGTAACGACGGTGCGGACACATTTGCATAACGCCAGCCGCTTGTGTCGATGGCTCATCCGCATGCGAACACCTCTAGCCAGTTCAGCGCATCACGAGTCTGCTGCCATATTACGCCGGCACGCCATTATGCCGGCACACCATGGCGCTGTGACGATAGCGTATAATGGCTTTTATATCGAACTGAGGTGTTTCCAATGCCGAGAGTAGCGCTGGATCTGGAACAGCAAGACGACCTGGCGGTTATCAAGTCGGACGGTTGGCGCATTGCCCAGGGCCTGGAGCCCGGCGAACCTAACCAGGGGTTGGTGGCCGAAATGCTAGGCAGCAACGCCCGCCTGCCCGACTATGACGACTCCGGCTGGGAGAGCGGCGCCGATTTCCAGAAGCGGTATTCCGTGGGGTTCACCTTCGCCTGGTACCGGCTGCGGTTCACCATGCCGGAGACGGTGAAGGGACAGGACGTGTCCACCTGTCGCGTTTGGTTTGAGACCAACGTGGACAACTATGGCGAGGTTTATATCGACGGCCGGATTGACCGCAACATCGGGGCGGTAACGGGCAACAACACGCCCAAGCGGGTGTTGCTGGAAGAGCCGGGCCAGCCGGGCCAGGAACACGTCATCGCCGTGCTGGTGGCCAACGCGCCGCTGGGCGAGCCGGTGGGCGCGATCTTCATGCGTTACGCCTACCTGGCCTTCGAGTCGCAGCCGCCGCGGTAGCCGTAAGGGTGGCGTCATGACCACCGGCGTCTGCGACCAGCGCGCGCTGACCGTCGCGCGGGCCGTTCACGAACGGGAGCAGCCGCTGGCCACCATCCTGTTCGGCTCCCGGGCCCGGGGGGATTACGAAGAAGGCCGCTCCGACATCGACATCATGCTGGTGCAGCCCGCAGTGCCCGACGGCGCGTACAAAGGCTCGCTTGGGGAGTGGGCCGAAGGCGTCGTCCGGGCTGCCTACGGGCGCCGGGTGCCGGTTCAACTGGTCTGGATCTCGGAGCAGGGGTTCAGCGAAGGGAAGCGGTACATCAACCACGTTGTAACCCAGGCTCTGTTCGACGGTGTAATCGTGACGCAAAATCCGGAGGAGTACCACAACCGCGACGCGGACGACGGAAAGACCGAGTATGAGTACGATTGGACACCCTACAATGAACGGCTGCGCCATGCCGAAGTGCACCTGGAAGCATTGATCTTGTGTGCAACAAGCGGGATGAACGATTTAATCATTGGACAGCAGGCGCAAAACACTCTGGAGCACGCGATGAAAGCCCTGCTGGAAGCCCACCGCGCGCGCTACCAACGCACCCACAATATCGGGGACCTGCTGGGGCGTGTCCGGGACGTTGACCCGGACCTGCGCGGGTTCCAGTTCAGCATCCCGCCCGATATCTACACTCAATACGCCGGCGAGCAGGGGTACCGATTGACCCGTCGGCAGCCCCTGCTATCGGAACAACCCGACTACCGGGAGCGAACCGTCGCCGACGCCCAGCGCATCATCAACCGCGCCCGAGCCGTCCGTCAGAGCCGGGACGATTGACGCCGTAGTGTACACTGGCCGTCACCCGCCGCGCCTTGGCTTCCGGCCTTCGCCGAAATGCCGGGACTAATTTGAAAATGCCGGGCCCAATTTGAAACCGGGCCCAGTTTGAAAATGGAGGCTCCACATGGCCACCCGCTCTTTCGCCGGCACGGTCAACGCGCCGGATTTCCCCGACAACGTCGAATGGATCAACACCGACCGGCCCTTGAGCATGGCCGACCTGCGCGGCAAGGTGGTGGTGCTGGATTTCTGGACCTACTGTTGAGTGAACTGCATGCACGTGTTTCCGCAGTTGCGGAAGATGGAAGAAAAGTACGCTGATGCGCTGGTGGTCATTGGCGTCCATTCCGCCAAGTTCCCTAACGAGAAGTACGCCGATAACGTGCTGCTGGCGGCCCAGCGTTACGAGCTGAATCACCCCATCGTGAACGACGCCGAGTTCCAGGTGTGGCGGCAGTACGCCTGCCGGGCCTGGCCCACTTTGATGTTCGTTGACCCGGAAGGCAAGGTTATCGGCAAGCACGAGGGCGAGTTGCCCTACGCGGCCTTTGATGACCTGCTGGGCCGAATGATTGCCGAGTTCGATGAACAAGGCATGATTGACCGTCGCAGCCTGGGCTTCAAGCCGGAGCCGGCAGAGCAGTCCGCCCTGGCCTTCCCCGGCAAGGTGCTGGCCGACGGGCCCGGCAATCGGCTGTTCATCGCCGACACCAACCACAACCGCATCGTCATTGCCGGTATTGGTAAAGAGATGGAGGACGGGAAGGCGCAAGCTGTCGTCGGTTCCGGCGCCGAGGGATTCGCGGATGGCGATTACGCCTCCGCCGCCTTCAACCATCCCCAGGGAATGGAACTGGTGGGCGACATTCTCTACGTCGCGGACACCGAGAACCATGCCATCCGGCGGGTCAACCTGTCCACCGGCACGGTGGACACCATCGCCGGCACCGGCGAGCAAGGCCACGACCGCCAGGCGCAGGGGCCGGGGCGCCAAATCGCGCTGAGCAGCCCCTGGGACCTGGCTCACCACGACGGCACGCTGTACATTGCCATGGCCGGCATTCACCAGCTATGGCGGCTTGCGCTATCCGATGGGACAGTCTGCCCGCACGCCGGCACGGGCGGGGAGAACATCGACAACGGCCCGCTGGCGACGGCTACGCTGGCCCAGCCCAGTGGCATCGTCGTGGGAACCGACCGCCGCGGCGAGACTACCCTGTACTTTGCGGACTCGGAGACCAGCAGCATCCGCAGCGCCGGCATCGATCCGGTGACCGGGCGGGTGGCGACGCTGGTGGGCATCGACCTGTTCGCCTTTGGCGACCGGGACGGCGTGGAGCACCACGTGCGCTTGCAGCATCCCATCGGCATTGCGTGGCACGAGGGGGAGTTGTTTATCGCCGACACCTACAACCACAAGATTAAGCAAGTCCTGCCGCTGACCCGTTCCGTACAGACGATATTAGGTTCCGGAGCGGTGGGTCGGCATGACGGCGCGGGCAAATTGGCGACGTTCAGCGAGCCCAGCGGGCTGAGTTTCGCCGTTTTCGACGATGGACGCGCGCCGCTGCTCTACATCGCCGACACCAACAGCCACGCCATCCGTGTTGCCGACCTGCCGGCCAACGAGGTGCGGACGCTGGAGCTGAGCGGGCTGTAATCCTCACGAAATCCACAGGTGATAAATATGGCAGTTTCCGAGGCATCCGGCCCGACCGAGGCATCCGGCCCGACCGCCGAACCTGTAGTCGGGATTGCTGATCCCGGTCCCGACTACGCAGTGAATTCTGACGACAGCATCACGCTGCTGGCCAGCAAGATAATCCGCGACGTGCTGGTCACGCGGGCCGAGCCCGTTCGGCGCGCGCAGCTGTGGCAGGCGGTAGAACTCGCCATGGGCGCCCGTTCCCCCGACGTGGACGGGGTATTGAAACGAGACTGGTTCAGCAACCAGGGTACCGGGCCGGGCCGCTGGTGCCTGACCGACGAGGCCGACGTCGGAACTTCGCCTTTTGCCAGCTCGGGGGGCGCGGTCAACCTGGTCGCGGTGGTGGAATATCTGCGGGTGTGTCGCCAGGGCGAAGCGCCCTACATTGGCGACGTGGGAGACTTCATCAAGATATGCCGCCCCGACATTGAACTGGATGCCGGTTGGCTGGTAGGGAACAACCGGGCCATCGAGTGACCGGCCATCAAGTGAAAGAATGACCACTAGCGCAGACACCAGAGCCTATCGCCGGGAGCGCAGTTGGCATTTTCTGAACCTGGTGGACGACGAGCTGGCCCGAGGCGAACTGGAAGAAGCCAGCAACAAGATTTGGGGCGCAGCCGCCCACGCCATCAAGGCGGTTGCCGAAAGCCGGGGGTGGGAACACTACGCCCATGTTCTACTGGAACAGGCTGTTGACCGGCTGGTGAGAGAAGAAGGCGCGCCGATGGATCTTTGGATTCAGTACCTCACCGCATCCGCTTACCACCAGCGGTTTTATGGAGGGCCGCCTCCCGCCGAGGCCATCCGTGCCGGTAAGGAACTCATCGCTGGGTTCATTGCAACGCTGGAAAGCCTTGACTGAAGCGCTGGCCCCACCTTTCCGCCAGTCTGTTATGCTGCACGCCGTCGTCATTGGGCTTCTTGGCTCGATGGGGTCGTCCAGGCATGCGCGTCAACATTAAAGCTGGGGCGGATCGGGCTGTAATCCTCACGAAATCCATGGTAGACTTCATCAAGATATGCCGTCCCGACATTGAACTGGATGCCGGTTGGCTGGTAGGGAACAACCGGGCCATCGAGTGACCGGCCATCAAGTGAAAGAATGACCACTAGCGCAGACACCAGAGCCTACCACCGGGAGCGCAGTTGGCATTTTCTGAACCTGGTGGAGGACGAGCTGGCCCGGGGCGAACTGGAAGAAGCCAGCAACAAGATTTGGGGCGCAGCTGCCCACGCCATCAAGTCGGTTGCCGAAAGCCGGGGGTGGCAGCACGATGCTCATGCGTTGCTGCAACGGGCCATACAGCGCTTAATCCGGGAAGAAGGCGCCCCGCAACATCTGTGGGGCCAATACCTGATTGCATCCGCTTACCACCAGATGTTTTACGGTCACCCGCCGGACGCCGAGCATATCCAATACGGCAGGGACATCATCGCAGAGTTCATTGCAGCGCTGGAAAGCCTTGATTGAGGGGAAATTGCGAAACTCCCCAAATTTCCCCCACCCATCTTGCCTTCTCCCCCTCCACCTATCTTCCGTCATTCCCGCTTGTTCCGTCATTCCCGCGAAAGCGGGAATGACCGGGTGAGTTGACGACACGCCCTGGGGTTGAGGGTGCAATCAATACTTGCGGCGTGGGTCAGGCGAATCAACAGCCGGGCCGGAAACAAAATCTGGAGTTTCGCAATTTCCTCTTGATTGAGAAATTGCAAAACTCGATTCCGCCAGTCTGTTATACTGCACGCCGCCGTCGTTGGGCCTCCGGCTCGATGAGGGCCCAGGCCGGCGTGTCAACATTAGAGAGGAGAACATCCTAAAATGCCTGAACCCACTACCCGCATCGTGGAGAGCGACGTTCTGATCATCGGCGGAGGCATGGCCGGCTGCGGCGCGGCTATTGAAGCCCGTTACTGGGGTGGGGAAGACCTACGCATCGTCATGGTGGACAAGGCGGCCACGGACCGCAGTGGCGCCGTGGGCGAGGGCTTGTCGGCCATCAATATGTACATGGGGATGCGGCACGGCTGGAACCAGCCGGAGGACTATGTTGAGTACGTCCGCAACGACATGATGGGCGTTTCCCGGGAGGACCTGGTGTACGACGTGGCCCGCCACGTGGACAGCAGCGTCCATATGTTTGAAGAGTGGGGGCTGCCCTTCTGGTACGACGACGCCGGGGACTACGTCCGCGAAGGCCGCTGGCAGGTGATGATCCACGGCGAAGCCTACAAGCCCATCGTGGCGGAGGCCGCCAAGAAAGCCATTGGCCCGGACAATCACTTCGAGCGGATTTTCATATCCCACCTGTTCCCCGACGCCGACGACCCCAACCGCATCGCGGGAGCGGTGGGCTTTGGGGTACGGGAAGATGTCATTTACGTTTTCAAGGCTCGGTCGGTCATCAGCGCGGCCGGCGGCGCCACCGCCCTGTTCCGGCCCCGCAGCGTGGGTGAGGGCATGGGCCGCACCTGGTACTCTATCTTCGACACCGGCTCGGTGTATGGCCTGGTCATTCCGGTGGGCGCCGAGATGACCCAGATGGAGCACCGTTTCGTGCCTAGCCGGTTCAAGGACTCCTACGGGCCGGTGGGAGCCTGGTCCCAGCTGTTCCGCGCCGATTTGACCAATGCGGCCGGCGAAAACTACTTTGTGAACCGCCTGGACGAACTGAAGAAGTATGATCCCTACGGCTCGGCGTTTCCTACTCCCACCCCGCTTCGCAACCATCTGCTGTGGACGGAGATCCAGGCTGGCAAAGGCCCCATCCAACTGAAGACCCCTGAGGCCATCGAGGCGCTGGCCGCCGGCGACCCGGAACGCAAGCGGGAGATTATCGCGGAAGCCTGGGAGGACTTCCTGGACATGACCATTTCCCAGGCCATCCTGTGGGCGGCGCACAACATCGCGCCGGAAGAACGGCCCTCGGAGGTTGTGCTGGCCGAGCCCTATATCATGGGCAGCCATAGCGGGGAATCGGGCGCTTGGGTCAGCGGCCCCGAAGATGTATCGCCGGACGGGTATCATTGGGGCTACAACAAGATGACTACCGTGCGCGGTCTCTTCGCCGCCGGCGACGGCGTGGGCGCGTGTCCGCACAAGTTCTCATCCGGCTCATTCACCGAGGGGCGGCTGGCCGGAAAGTCAGCCGTGATCTATGCCCTGGACAATGCCGGGACGCCCAAGGTTGATGACCGGCAGATCGACCGTCTCAAGGAGCAAGCGTGGGCGCCCATGGTCACCTTCGAGGAGAACCAGTACGCTTCTTCCAACCCGGAGGTGAATCCGAACTACCTGCTGCCCCGGCAGGGCCTGTTCCGGCTGCAAAAACTGATGGACGAATACGTGGCCGGCGTATCCGCCGGGTTCACCACCAACGAGGCCACGATGCTGCGGGGGCTGGAGCTGCTGGGTATGTTCCGCGAGGATCTGGAAAAGCTGGGCGCGCGGAACCGCCACGAGCTGCTGCGCTGCCATGAGCTCATCCATCGCGCTTGGGTGGGCGAAGCGCACCTGCGCCATATGCTGCATCGCAAGGAGACCCGCTGGCCCGGCTTCTACTACCGCACCGACTACCCCGACATGGACGAGGCCAACTGGAAGGTGTTCGTCAACTCCCGCTACGATGCTGAATCCGGCGAGTGGAACGTCTTCACGCGGCCCTGCCCGCAGGTGTTTTAAGGCGCATCGTCAAACTCCGTTGTTCCCGCGAAAGCCGGAACCCAGGCATTCACGTGACCGGATACGTGCCTGTTGGATGGCGCTTCCGGATTCCCGCTTTCGCAGGAATGACTAACAAACGCATTTGACGACACGCCCTGGCAAGTGCGCCCCTTGCCCGTTACGGACTACGCCTGGCGGTCGCTAAAGTGCGGGCCGCAACCTTCCTCATGGAGGCCCCAAAATGAGCGACGCAGCCGCAATGCTGAATCCGGTTGAACTGCTGGACAAAGCCACCCGACGGGTTCGGGAAGTGGTAAGAGGAGTAGCCCAGTTCCAGGCTACCGACCCGACCCCTTGCTCCGAGTGGGACGTGCGCGGCCTACTGAACCACCTGATTGGCGGACTTGAATTCACCGCCGGCTGCATTGCCGGCAATCCGCCCGACCTTCGGCCGGCCGACGCCGACAGCAGCTATATCGACGAGCCGGACGTCGCTGTGCTGATTGAGGCGTACCATACTATGCTTGACCGAGTATTGCAGTCCGCCAGAGAATCAGGCGCACTGGACGGGATCGTCAGCACTCCCTACTTTGGCGAGATGCCGATTAATCAAATCTTCGTTGGTACGACTATGGATCAGTTCATCCACGGCTGGGACTTGGCGAAAGCGACGGGGCAAGATACTGCTCTGGATGCCGGCCTGGTGGAGTTTGCCTACGGGATGCTGTCGTCCGGCTTTGCCAATATGGGCCGGGAAGCCGGGTTCATCGGCCCGGAGATTGCCGTACCCGACGACGCCGGTTTGCAGGATCGGCTGATTGCCTACATGGGTCGGCAGCCGTGACGGGTAACGAAAGCGGCTTGCCACGAAGCGCTTGCCGCCCACGTCCGCAACGCGCTGGCGGCCGGCCCGACGCCCGCGGTGGAACCGCCGCAGTTGAGCGATCTGCCTCCCGGCTCCCAATGGGACTTTGCCCTCTGCTGAACCATTGCTGGGAGTTCTGAAGTTGACCGCCGCATTGCAGCGCCCGTAGGCAACTGGGAATACGACCCGGATGGAACGTAGCCTGGCCGGTTATTCCGACAATACCGCTCCCAGTTTGTCCAGCAGGCGTTCCACGTCGTCCAGCGCCTCCCTGATGTCCTGGACCGCCATTTGGTTCTCGTAGAAGTTCTCGTGCAGGATGCTTGCCGTTCCAAAAAATCGGTAGATGTCGCGGTCGCCTCGCTCCGCCCGGAGCCGGCTGGCGATCCGGTGCAGGTGTCGGTATCGGCCATGTTCCCAGCCGCGCAGGTCGGCTACCGCCTTCAGCATCTGGGCGGCGGCGCCCCAGCCCTTTTCGGACGCCTGTTGCAGGTCGCCTTGCGCCAATTCAACGCGGCTCTGGGCCATCATGTGTCTGCTGCTGGCTTGGTAGTCCGCGGTAGTTGTCATAGCCGATTCTATCACCGAAGTTAGCCCCATGCCGAATCTCATAATCGCATGCTTGCGATATTTATCATTGCGTACCATTTTGCATTCCGGCCCTAATCATTGATCGCAACAGAATTGATCGCAACAGAACCGACGCGACCGCCGAGATCGGCCCGTCGCTACGGGCCTCGCGACAAATTTGGAAGGCTGCACGCCACTGGCGGGCTGCGAACCATCATCGGCTCCGCGCATCTGCTAGAATGCCCCTACCGAACCCACCCGGTCCGGGGCAGCAAGGAGGCAACATGACCACTACGATTTACGATGCCGAGCGCCGCGATATTTCTATTGCCGTGGGCGGCGACGCCATGATCACCCGCCGGATGCGGGCCTTCCAGGAGCCGCGTTTCCTCAAGCTGGTGGACATTCTGCGAGGGGCCGACGTTTCGCTGGTGAACCTGGAGATGCTGTTCCATGACTATGAGAGCAGCTGGCAGTGGAGCAGCGCCACCTACACCCGGTCGGACCCCAAAAACCTGGATGAGCTGAAGTGGATGGGCATCAACGCCGTGACCACCGCCAATAATCACTCCTTCGACTTTTCCGAGGGCGGTTTCCTGACCACCCTGGAGAACTGCCGAGAGGTTGACCTGCCCCACGCCGGCGGGGGCCGCAACCTGGACGAGGCCCGTTCGCCAGCCTACGTGGACTCCGCGCGGGGCCGGGTGGCCGTGATGAGCGCCACCAGCACGTTCAGCGAGACTTCCCGGGCCGGCGCCGGACGCCCTGATTTCCCCGGCCGGCCGGGGGTAAACGCGCTGCGGCACGACATCACCCACCACGTGCAGCAGGACGTGTTCGATGCCCTGCACAAGGCCAACCTGGAGCTGGGATACGAGGAAGAGCACGCCTTCCTCCGGCACTTTGGCTTCCGGGGCAACCAGGCCGGGCCGGACGACGGCGCCGAGGTGGAATTCCTGGATCACAAGTTCATCCTGGACGAGACCTTCGCCGTCCGCACCGCGCTGAACGAGGATGACCGGCTGGGCATCGGGAACTGGATACGGGGAGCGCAGACGCAGTCGGACTGGCAGGTTTATGGCGTCCACTGCCACGAAAGCGGGCCGGAGGGGGATTTCCACGGCCATTCTCGCGTTTCGCCGCCGCACTTCCTGGTGGACTTTGCCCGCTGGACCATCGACCAGGGCTGCGCCGCCTTCGTGGGCCACGGCCCCCACTTCCTGCGGGGTATCGAGATCTACAAGAACCGGCCCATTTTCTACAGCCTGGGCAACTTCATCTTCCAGAACGAAAGCGTCCTGTGGCTGCCCCACGAGTCCTACCGGCGGTTCGGGCTGGACTTCAACAGCACGCCCGGCGATTATCTGGACACCCGCTCCGGCAGCGGCACCCGGGCCTTTGCCGCCGACCCGGTGTTCTGGCAGAGCGTGTTGGCAGTGTGCAACTACGCCGGCGGCGACCTGAAAGAGGTCATCCTGCACCCCATCGATATGGGCTTTGGGCGTCCCATTCCCCAGCGGGGTCGCCCCGTGCTGGCGGAAGAACCCATCGCCCGGGAAACCCTGCAATGGCTACGGGACGTTTCCCGTCCCTTCGGCACGGAGATTTCCATCGAGGAGGCGGACGGGGATCTGGTGGGAGTGATACGGGTTTAGGAGGGAAGGGTCTGCGTTTCATGCGCCCGGGGAAAACTCCCCGGGCGTTTCGCTAGTTGTCGGCGGGCATGGGCGCGATGGCCGGGTCGATGTCGGGCAGCGGGACGATGGCTGGGCTGCCGTCGGCGTGAACGTGCCGGTAAAGCGCGCCCATGGCTTTCAATAACTCCTGGTGCCGGCGGTCGTTGGCCTCTTCCATCTCCCTGAACCGTCGGTCGTTAGCCGCTTCCATCTCCCTGAACCGTCGGTCGTTAGCCGCTTCCATCTCCCTGAACCGTCGGTCGTTGGCCTCTTCCATCCCTCTGAACCGTCGGTCGTTAGCCCCTTCCATCTCGCTGAACCGGTGGTCGATATTACTTTCCAGCTCCTTGAACCGGTGGTCGATATTACTTTCCATCTCCCTGAACCGGTGGTCGTTAGCCTCTTCCAGCTCGCTGAACCGGTGGTCGTTAGCCTCTTCCAGCTCCCTGAACCGTCGGTCGGTATTACTTTCCAGCTCCTTGAACCGGCGGTCGTTCTCCTGGTCCCGGCGGTTGGTATCGCGTATATACCAGCCGACGCAAAGAGAGATAACCAGTGAAAAGTAGGCAAACCAGACCCCAGCCAGGATTCCGAACACTTGCCACAGGTCCGAGTACGTCACCGGGTTAACGGTTTCCATTGTTCATTCCTCACCGCTGGCGGCGGAGTTATCAGCGCGACTGATTTTCGCTATCCTATCACCCTCACCTTTGCCGGGCAATTTGCTGCCCTGATGGAGAACTCTACTGATGCAAGCCATCGACATGCACATCCACGTCCCTCGGGAGCCGGGGCTACCCGAGATTGAGATTGAGGCGGAGCTGCTGCGCTACTTCCGCGCCCCGCCGCCGCCCCAGGACCCGGCGGAGATGGCCGACAAGTTCCTTGAGCTGGATCTCTTCGGCGTAATCTTCTCGGTGGATACCACCACCAACACGGGCGAAAAGCCCGACAGCAACGACTGGGTAGCCAGCATCGTCAACGCCCATCCGGAGCAGTTCATGGGTTTCGCCTCCGTTGACCCGTGGCTGGGCAAGGCAGCCTGCTACGAGTTGGAGCGGTCGGTGAAGGAGCTGGGACTCAAGGGCCTCAAGCTGCATCCGATACACCAGGCATTCTTCCCCAACGATACCCGGTTCTACCCGTTGTACGAAGTGGCCGACGGGTTGGGCATTCCGGTGCTGTTTCATTCCGGTTTTGCCGGGGCGGGTTCAGGGATGCCGGGGGGCAGCGGCCTCAAGCTCAAGTACAGCCAGCCCATACCGTGCTTCGACGATGTGGCCGCCGACTTTCCCAACCTCACCATCATCATGGCCCACCCCGCCTGGCCGTGGATTGATGAGCAGATTGCCGTGGCGCTGCACAAGTCCAACGTGTTCCTGGACCTGTCGGGCTGGATGCCCCGGTTCATACCGGAAACGCTCATCCGCGAGACCAATACCCGCTTGCAGGACAAGGTGATGTTCGGCTCCGATTACCCCTTCATCCAGCCGGACAACTGGCTGGCCGACTTCCGTAACCTGCAAATGCGCGACCACGTGATCCCGAAGGTGCTGCTGGAAAACGCGCGGCGGGCGCTGAACATCGCGGCCTGATGCTATGATGTCGCCATTCCGCCCTTTCGTGGCGCTGTTGGGGGTTGCCGATGGTACTCGTTGGACAAGATTTGGAAACCGGGATGCTTCAGTACGCCAGCCGCGACGGGACGGCTATCAACGCTTTGTACAGCCGGCCGGCTGGCCCGGGCCCCTACCCAAGCGTCATTGTAACCATGGAAGGCATGGGGCTGATGGAGCACCACAAGGACATCGCCGTCCGCTTTGCCGGGCAAGGCTACCTGGCCATTGCGCCAGACCTGTACACCAGAGAGGGCACGCCGGAGCCGGAGAACGTGCTGGCCACGCTGTTCGCCTCTCCCGACTCGCGAGCCATGGACGACCTGGAAGGAGCGGCGCGGTTCCTCAAGTCCCAGGCTGATAGCAATGGCAAGGTGGGGATCATCGGCTTCTGCTCCGGCGGGCGCTACACGTTGATGATGGCGTGCCGGAGCAGCAACATCGACGCGGCGGTAGACTCGGCCGGCGGGCACATCGTTCACGAACCCATGGAACTGCGTCCGGTGCAGCCCATGGACATGATCCCCGACTTGTCCTGCCCGCTGCTGGCCTTATTCGGCGTGGCGGACGAGAACCCCACGGCGGCCCAGGCCGAACAGATGAAGGCCCTGCTGGCCCAGCACGGCAAGACCTACGAGTGGGTGATGTACAACAACGCCGGCCACGCCTTCTTTGCCGACTACCGGCCCAGCTACCGGGTGGCGCCGGCCCAGGATATGTGGCACCGGACGCTGCTGTTCTACGACCGATATCTACGGAACTGAACGGCTACGGCCAGAGTTTGTTGGCGAATGCCGTCATTCCCGCGAAAGCGGGAATCCAGACGGCGCAAAAACCGGCCAACGCTCCTGTTGCGGAAGATTGCCCGGGTTCCTGCTTTCGCCGGAACGACGGTTTGACTTCAGTTTGGCAACGAACTGCCCGCAAGCGGCGTCTTTCACGTAATGTCCGGCCCGAAGATGAGATCCTGAGGCGTTGGGTAGGCGGCGTACAGCCCCTCGCGCGCCTCGGCAAAGGCCTCCATCGTCCAGGGCGCGACATCGCGCATCACCCGGCGCAGCTCGGCCATCTTGCCGGCCAGCGGGTTGGCAATTTGTACCGTGCGTTCCGGATCGAGGGACGTTCCATCGTAGATCAGGAATACCACACGCTCCTGCGCGGCCAGTATTTCCAGCTCCTCGAAACCTTGTCCGGCGTCGGCGTAGGGGTTGATCCAGGATTCGTACCAGGTGTCGCCCACCCGGGCCACTAGCGGCACGAGGTGCACGTCGCCGATTTTGAACAACCGCGTCTCCAGGGAGATGCTGGGGTTGGCTGGCAGCCGTCGCACCGCCTCCGGCGCGTTCTGCACCAGGAAGCAGACCTCGGTCGGTGATCCCGGCTCCTGGACGATGGTGGTCAGCATACCGCCGCCGGCGGAGAACAGGATTTCCAGAGGGCTGTTCAGGTTCCGGTAGCGAGTGGCGTACCCGCGCATTTCCAGCCACGTCCAGCTGAGGCACTTTTCCAAATCGGCTATTTCGTAGGCGATGCGGTCCGCAGCGGGCCGGTTGCCCAGAATGCCGGCGGCGACGGCGTGCAGCCATCCGCCGATACTGGTCATCAGGATGGCCGGCGCATCTTCCGCGCCGGGGGTCCGGAGCGTCATCTCGACCAGGGGATTGTCCCCGGCGGACGCCGCGCCGAATGTCGCGCGCAGGAAATCATCCGGTTGATTCGGCGCAGCGCCGGTCGCCCTGAACCAGTAAACCGTGGGCGGTAGGTGCACCGCAGCGCCGTCGGACAGGGCCTGTTCGAGGAGGGGAGCCAGCATCTCGACCGCGCCGCCGGCCACCGCGCTCTGTGAGATGTCTTCCTGGTCGCCCGACTCCAAGGTCAAGCGGCGCAGCGTTGTGGTTTTGGGGCGTTCCGGCATATTGCTCCTCGGCTGGGCAGCGCCTCAGGCCGTGCTTGCAAACTCCGTCATTCCCGCAAAAGCGGGAATCCGGCGGGCGCAACAATACGGCCAACTTTCCGCTGGCCGGGATTTTCCGGGTTTTCTGCGATGTGAGATTTTCCCGCCGGCGAAATTCACTCCAGTCGCCGGATGCGGGGCATTGCCAGCCCGGCGACGACGTTGATTGCGGTGAGGGCCGCTCCGTTGATGAGCAGCGCTCTCGGCGCGCCCACGACGCCGGCCAGGGCGCCCACTCCCACGTGGCCCACCGGCGCGAAGCCCACGGCCAATACCCAAGTTCCCATGGCGCGGCCCCGTTCCTCGTCGGGAACGTAGTCCTGCATCATGGCTTTGTACAGCGTGTCAACGGCCATGGCGGAGGCATTGACGAACAGCAGCACCGCCAGGAAGGTGTAGATGTTGACCGATAGCGAGAACAGCATCATCCCGGCCCCGAAACCGATGGCCGTGGCAAACACCAGCAGGCCCTTCTTGCGGGTGGCGCCCAACCCGGCCAGCAGCCACAGACCCAGCAGCCCGCCGGCCTGTCGCCCGGCGGTCATGACCCCCAATCCGGTTGCGCCGACGTGCAGCACATCTTTGGCGAACACCGGCAGCAGGGTCATGTGGGTGAACCCCAACACTTCGGTGGTGGCGGTCAGGAACATGAGGACCAGTATCAGGCGCTGGTTGCGGAGCAGTCTGGCGTAGCCGGCCAGGTTTTGCAGCATCGATTCCGACGCCACCCTAAGAGACCGGCCCGGGTTGCCGATGGACAGGGTGGCCGCCGCCGATCCCGCGTAACAGACTGCCGACGCGACGAACTGCCAGCCCGGCCCGGTCAGGTCGATCAAGGCGCCGGAGACCAGGGAGCCGACGATGCCGCCGCCCTGCATGGCCATGGCGCCCAGGGCCATGCCGTTGAGGGCATAACTCGACCCAACGATGTCGTAGGTAAAGGTCTGCCGGATGGTGATGGTGAAGGCCAAGGCGCTGCCCAGGGCAAACACCAGGGCGATGATCACCCAAACATTGGCCAGCCCGCCCAGCAGCAACACGGCCATCAACAGCGCGCAGGCGGATGCTCCCAGCGTGCCTACCCGCAGCAGGGAACGCCGCCCCCAGCGGTCGGCGATGGCGCCGGACAGCATCCCCAGGACGAAAAAGGGCAGCATCCGGGCCGCGGCTCCCAGGCCCACCATGAACTCGGAGCCGGTCAGCTCGTAAATCAGCCAACCCACCGATACCTGTTCCATTCCCGTAGCCAGGGAATAGAGCAGTGTCGATCCCCAGAGCAGGCGAAAATCGCCAAAGCGCAAAGAAACCGACCAGTTTCCAACAACATTCACAATGCCGGATGATACACCCATTGCGGCAGGTCGCTCACGAAACGCGCCAGGTTTGTAACGGGCAATCGCTTCATCGACTACACACCCGAAGTGGTATCATTGCCTCGCTCCCAACCGACCTCGGAGGGATTGTTATGCCTTTTGGAAATGAAGATTGGCTGGCCCTGACCCAGGAAGACCCCATTGAACCCGAAATCCCCCTCTGCGACCCGCACCACCATTTCTGGGACGGGCGGCGGCAGAGCGTCCCCTACCAGCGCTACTTGATCCACGAGCTGATGTCGGATTTGGACTCCGGGCACAACGTTCGCTCCACCGTGTTTGTGGAAGCCCGGTCGATGTACCGAGCCGATGGGCCGGAGGAGCTGCGTTCCGTGGGCGAGGTGGAGTTCGTGCAGGGCCTGGCGGCGGCCAGCGCCAGCGGCATCTATGGCGAGGCCCGGGCCGCCGCCGCCATCGTGGGGCACGCCGACCTGAAGCTGGGCGATGCGGTCGCCCCCGTGCTGGAGGCGTTGCAGGCGGCCAGCCCCAACCGCTTTAAGGGCATCCGTCACAACGTGACGTGGAGCCCGGACCCGCTGATTGAAGACCGGGAAACTGAAGGCATCATGTCCAACGAGACTTTCCGCGCCGGCGCGCGGGTCCTGGCCCGCCGGGGGCTGTCGCTGGACGTGATGCTGTCCTTCCCGCAGTTGCGCGAGCTGGCGGAGTTCGCCCGTGCGGTGCCGGAAGTCTCCATCATCCTCAACCACCTGGGCGGGGTGAGCCGCACGGGAAGCTACGCCGGCAAGGATGCTGAGATCATACCGGCCTGGCGGGAAGGCATCAGCGCCGTGGCCGAATGTCCCAACGTTGCCTGCAAGCTGGGCGGCATGGGTATGCCTCGTTGGGGGTTTGGCTGGCACGCGCGAAGTGTGCCCATCGGCTCGGCGGAGTTGGCCGAGGCAATGGCGCCGTGGCTGAACTATGCCATTGCCCAGTTCGGGCCGGAACGCTGCATGTTCGAGAGCAACTTCCCGCCGGATAAGGTTTCCTTCTCATATAACGTGATGTACAACGCCTTCAAGCGGATGTCGCAAGGCTACAGCGCCGCTGAGCGGGCCGAGCTGTTTCACGACGCGGCGGCGCGGGCGTACCGGATTGGAACGTAAGCCGGATGTCTGAAACCTGCTATCACCGGAACGTTGGCTGGATTCCCGCTTTCGCGGGAATGACGATGGTGAAGGCGGGAGTGGCGGTAGCGGAGGCGGGAGTGGAGGTGGGAATGACGGGCTTGTCAATATGGTCTAGCGGGAGGAGACAGTGGCGAGGGGGGAAACTCGTATGAAGTACGACGTAATCATTGTGGGCGCCGGGTCGGCCGGCTGCGTGCTGGCAAACCGGCTGTCGGAAGACCCGGCCCGCGCGGTGCTGCTGCTGGAAGCCGGGCCGGATTACCCGGATCCGGAACTGCTGCCGGCTGAGCTGAAGCACGATATGAACCAGGCTGCATCGGAACAAGGCGCGGCGCATAACTGGTCGCTGCTGGGACAGTCCACGCCCCAGCAGCCGCGCCCGCTTCACGTGGCTCGGGGCAAGGTCACCGGGGGCAGCAGCGCGATCAACCATCAGATAATGTTGCGGGGTATGCCGGAGGACTTCGACGCTTGGGCCGCCGCCGGCAACGACGAGTGGGACTATCGGAAAACCCTGCCTTATTTCCGCCGGCTGGAGAACGACGCCGACCTACGGGACGACTTTCACGGCAACGACGGCCCGATCCCGGTGTGGCGGCACGCCCGGGACACGTGGCTGCCTTTGCAGGCCGCTTTCTACCAAGCATGCCGGGACGCCGGATTTCCCGACGACCCGGATCTGAACCACCCCGACGCCACTGGGGTGGGAGCCATGCCGCTGAACAACCCGGGCGGCGTGCGGATGAGCGCCGCCATCACCTATCTGGACGCTTGCCGCCACCGGCTGAACCTGACCATCCGGGCCAACGCGCTGGCCCGGCGCATAGTGTTTGACCACGGTTCGACAGGCCCGCCACGAGCGGTTGGCGTGGCGGTCGAGAGCGGCGATGCGACGTTCGTGGTCGAAGGCTCGGAAATCATACTGGCGGCCGGCGCTATCGCATCGCCGCAACTGCTGCTGTTGTCCGGCGTCGGACCGGCGGATGAGCTGCGTCCGCTGGGTATCGACCCGGTTCACCACCTGCCCGGCGTGGGGCGCAGCATGAAGAACCATCCCTCGGTTTCCATCGTGTACCGCGCGCAGCCCGACCACCATCTGTCGCCCGACGCGCCCCGCAACCAGGTGGGGCTGCGTTTCACCGCCAACGGCTCGACCCAGCGCAACGACATTCAGGTGCAGCCCACCACGTCCTATCCCGAAAGCCGGAACGCCCCCGACATTCGCATCGGCTGTCGGCTGGAATACCCCTACAGCGAGGGGCTGCTGACCCTTGCTTCCGCTGACGTGTCGCTCCAGCCCCGTCTGGACTTCCGCTTCCTGACCGATCCTCGCGACCTCCCCCGCTTCCGCGATGCCGTTCGCCGCGCCGTCGAAATTTTTGAGCATCCCGCCTTCGCCGACCTGCTGGCGGAACGCCGGTCGCCCACCGACGCTGATCTGGCCGACGACGCCGCGCTGGATGCCTGGCTACAGCAGAACGCCGGCATCGCCGGGCACACTTCGGTCACCTGCAAGATGGGATCAGCATCCGACCCGACGGCGGTGGTGGACCAGTATTGCAGTGTTCACGGCCTGGCAGGGCTGCGGGTAATCGATGCTTCGGCCATGCCCGACATAGTGCGGGCCAACACCAACGCGACGGTCATAATGATGGCCGAGCGCGCCGCCGATTTCATTCGCGAAGGTCGCTAACGCTTCCGGATACACCCCCGGAAAGCGCCGGATGCCCGGTTGACAGTACCGCCGGGCTGTTCATATACTGCTACGGGCTTGCCGGCGACTTTGCGCTGAATCAGGCTCTGGTGGGCTTGGCAGCGTCTGGATTGTCTATGAACGGAAAGAATATTGTTGTAGTCGGCGGCGGCACCGGCAACCACACCACCCTGACCGGCTTGCGCTCCTGCGATTGCAACCTGACCGCCGTGGTCGCAATGACGGACAACGGCGGCAGCAGTGGACGCCTGCGCGACGAATTGGGCCACCTGCCGCCCGGAGACCTGCGCCGCTGCCTGATGGCGCTGGCGGACGATTCGGCGGAGTCCAGTCTGATCCGTCGGCTCTTCGACTACCGCTTTTCCGCCGGCGAGGGTTTGACCGGGCACAGTTTCGGCAACTTGCTGCTGGCCGCGCTTACCGAAGTCACCGGGGATACCATTACCGCAATTGACGAGGCGGCCCGCATCTTGGGGATACGCGGCGCGGTGCTGCCGGTGACTCTCACCAGAGCAACGCTTTGCGCCCGTTTGCTTGACGGCTCTGAATTGGTGGGGGAAGCGGCTATTGACCTGCGGGAGGATAACCTTGACGTCGCCATCGACTACATTTATCTCGATCCCAAGTCATACGTCTATCCGCCGGTTTTGGACGCTATCGCTGCCGCCGACGCGATCATCCTCGGCCCCGGCGACATCTTCACCAGCGTGCTGCCCAACCTGCTGGTAGGGGACGTGGCGCAGGCCATTAACGAATCGGACGCCGTGAAGATACACGTGTGCAACCTGATGACCAAGCCCAATGAGAGCAGGGGCTTCCATGCCTCGGATTTTCTGGCGTTGCTCACGGACTACCTGGGAACGCGGCAGCCGCTGGACTTCCTGCTGGTGAACGATACGCCCATCCCCGAGCGGCTGCTGGACCGCTACGCGGCGGAGGGCCAGTTTCCCGTGGGGTTGGACGCGGCAGAGTGCCTGACCATGGCCGAGCGGATCGTGGAACGCCCTCTGCTGGCTCCCGGGGTTTTCATCCGGCACAACCCGGCGGAGCTGGCCGCCGCCATCATGGAAATCGTCATGGACAACGGGGACACGCGGCAGTATTCCGTTGTCGAGCCGGCGGCCTTTGACTGCGGCGATTGCACCCGCCCCGTTCTTTCCGGCGCCACCCTAACGGTGGACGGCGCGGATACCGACGGCGGCCCGGTCCTAGGATAACCCGAATGTGTGGGATTGTCGGTTACGTCGGCGACCGGCCGGCTTGGCCCATTGTTCTGGAAGGATTGCGCCGGCTGGAATACCGGGGCTACGACAGCGCCGGCGTTGCCATACTGGGGCCGGAGGGCGGCTTGCACGTGCGCAAGACCGTGGGCCGAGTTCTGGGCCTGCTGCATGACGCCTCTTGCCCGGAGCCGGCGGGTTCGGCAGGATTGGGGCACACGCGCTGGGCCACCCACGGACGGCCCTCGGAAACCAACGCCCACCCCCACACCGACTGTACGGGTCGCATTGCGGTGGCCCACAACGGCATCGTGGAGAATTACCTGGCGCTGAAGCTGGAATTGCAGCAGCAGGGCCATGAGTTCAAGTCGGAAACGGACACCGAAGTAATCTCGCACCTGATTGAAGACGGCATGAACGGCGGGTTGAGCCTGCCTCGGGCCGTTCTGCGTATGGGCGAACGGGTTCAGGGCCCTCAGGCGGTAGTGGCCGTGCTGGAAGGGGACGATGACAGCCTCTGCGCCCTGCGGCTGGGGCACGCCGGCGGGGTCGCCGTGGCGCACCACGGGGGGCAGGGCATGGTGTGCAGCGATTTGCCGGCGCTGCTGCCCTTGCTTGGTCAAGGTTCGCTTGGTCAAAGTTCCTACGGGCGAGCCGGGTATCTGCCGGTGGGATTCCTGGAGGACGGTGAAGTTGCCGTGGTGACCCCGCAAGGGATGACGTTCCTGGACCGGGATGGGAAGCGTGTGGCCAAATCGCTGCGCTCGGTTGCGCTGGATGACGTGGTGGTGGACCGGGCCGGGTATCGCCACTTCATGCTCAAGGAGATCATGGAGCAGCCGCAGGCGGTGGTCTCCGCCCTGCGGGATCGAGTGGATTTTGCCGCCGGGCGAGTCACGCTGCCCGATCTGGCAATGGACGATGGGGAGCTGGCGAAAGTGCGGCGGGTGGTGTTGATCGGCTGCGGCACCAGCCTCAACGCGGCGCAAGTGGGCCGGCACCTGGTGGAACGATTGGCGGGGCTCCCCGCCGAGGCGGAATCGGCCTCGGAGTTCCGGTACCGCGAGCCATTCCTGGATGCTGAAACGCTGGTGGTAGCCGTGGGCCAGTCGGGGGAGACGGCGGATACGGTGGCGGCCATGGAAGAAGCGCGGCAGAGCGACGCCGGACTGGTGACCATCTGCAACGCGCCCGACAGCCAGGCAACCCGGCTGGCGGATCACGCGCTGCTGATGCGCTGCGGGGTGGAGGTTGGCGTCGCCAGCACCAAGACCTTTTTGGCTTCGCTCACCATACTGAACCTGCTGGCGATGCGGCTGGGCGCAGCGCGCGGTTTCGCTGATGCCGCAACGCAGCGTTCCTGGACGGAGGGATTGGCGCGGTTGCCCGGGCATATTGCGGAACTGCTGGGCCGAGCCGGCGACGTGGAAAGACTGGCGCGGCGCTGCTATGACCACCGAAGCTTTCTCTATCTGGCACGGGGGATCAACGCGCCCATTGCCACGGAAGGGGCGTTGAAGCTCAAGGAAATCAGCTACATTCACGCTGAGGCTTACCCGGCCGGCGAGATGAAGCACGGGCCGATTGCCCTGATCGACCATGCGATGCCCACACTGGCCATCGCGCCCCAGGATGCGCTGTACGACAAGATGGTCAACAACGTTCAGGAAGTAAAGGCGCGAGACGGCGAAGTACTGTCGGTGCTCACCAAGGGCGACGACCGCCTGTCGGCCCTGGTGGACGATGCGGTATTCATCCCCGACGCGCCGTGGCACCTGACGCCACTGCTGGCCACAGTGCCGCTGCAACTGCTGGCCTACAATATCGCGGTGCGGCGCGGCTGCGACGTGGACCAACCGCGCAATCTTGCCAAGTCCGTTACTGTAGAGTAACCGGCCGGGGCCGGCCCCATGTTTGTGACGGCCATGCTGTTCGCCCTGGTGCAGGGCGCAACAGAGTTTGTGCCGGTATCCAGCAGCGGGCACCTGGTTTTGTTGACGCTGCTGCTCGGCGAGGACGGCGAGCCGCTCCTGTTGATCTCGTGGCTGCACGTGGTAACGGCGTTGGCCGCTATCGTGTACTACCGGCGCGGGTACTGGCGGGCGGTCTGCGGGATATGGAAACCGGGCGCCGAGCGGCATTTCGCGTGGCGCTACGCCGGAACGCAGGCCATTACAACAGTCGTGATAGCGGGGCTGATTTGGATATTGCCTCAAATACTGCCGGATTTCCGGCGCTACGACTGGCTGCTGGGCGTGATGATGCTGGTCAACGGCGTGATACTGTTCCTGGCGCCGCGCCGGGAGGATGAGCCTTGGGACGGAGCGCTGCCGGCGCTGACCTGGCGGGCGGCGATCTGGATGGGACTGGCCCAGGGTATTGCGGTGGTGCCGGGCCTTTCGCGGTCGGGGCTGACGGTGGCGGCCGGATTGCGGGCCGGGTTGTCGCCGGCCCCTGCGTCCTCCTTCTGCTTTCTCCTTGCGCCGCCGGTGATGCTGGCGCCTTCGCTGTACTTCCTGGCCAAGTCCTGGCCGGAGGTGTCGGCCTCGTTTTCATCGTGGCAATCCGTTGCGGTGACGCTGGCCGTAGCAGTAGCGACGTTCCTGTTGGCGATGGGTTCCTTGCATTGGACCGTCTCGTGGGTTCGAGCGGGGCGTTTATGGTGGTTTGCGCCGTGGAGCGGGTTGGTGGGCGGCGCAGCCATCGTGATAGCGGTTTGGTGAGCGCGGCCGGCGCGGCATAACCGTCGAAAAGCGCAGCGAATTGTGATATACATACTGGCCGGTTGACACTATTATGTGTCGCTGGCGCTTGACCTGCCGATTCGTGTTACCGGAGGCCACACAGGATTGATCGAGATAATTGAATATCCCCAAGCCGACGCCGGCCTCTACCTGGATCTGATGCCGCCCGAGGCGGCCCGGAGCCTTACCGAGCTGGCAACCGAGCTCAGCGGCCTCCGTGTCATCCATATGAACAGCACGGCCAACGGCGGCGGGGTAGCCGAGATATTGCACTCGCTGGCGCCTTTGAGCAGCGCCTTGGGTATCCATACCCGGCGGGCCGTAATCAATCCGAAAGATCCGAGATTTTTCGACGTAACCAAGCGCATTCACAATATGCTGCAAGGGGCGGAAGGAAGCTTGTCCGAGGAGGAGCTGGCGGTATATTACGGATGCCTGGACGACGTGGCGGAGGAGGTCGCAGGCGCCGGCCTCTCTGCCGATGTGTGGTTTCTCCACGATCCGCAACTGCTGCCGCTGGGACGTTTGATGGATCGGAACGGCGGCGCAACGCGCATTTGGACGGTACATATTGACCTTACCCAGCCTAACGCATGGCTGATGGACGAGCTGCTGCCGCTGACGGCGGCCTACGACGCGCTGGTCTGTTCGCTGGATAGCTACGTGCCGGGTCGTCTGCCGCCCGGGCCGGCAGTCCATATTGCCCCGCCGGCCATTGACCCGCTGACCACCAAAAACTCGGTGATGCCGGCGGAACGATCTGCGGAAATCACCAGCTCACTAGGCATAGACATCGACCGACCATTGGTGACGCAGGTGTCCCGGTTCGACGTCTGGAAGGACCCGTGGGGCGTCATCGACGCCTACCGGCTGGCGCGCCAATCCCATCCCGGGCTACAGCTGGCCCTCCTGGGATTGAGCCAGGCCAACGACGACCCGGAGGGTGCGCAGGTGGTGGAATCGGTGCGGGAATACGCTGGAGACGATGGCAACATCCATCTGTTCTTCTCCCCCGACGGCCTGCCCGCCGGCAATGACGATATTGTCAACGCGCTGCAAACCCATTCCGACGTGCTGGTGCAGAAGTCCACGCGGGAGGGGTTCGGGTTGACGGTTGCGGAAGGAATGTGGAAGGGCAAGGCCGTCATCGGGGGCAACGTGGGCGGTATCCGGTTGCAGATCGAGGACGGGCGCTCCGGTTATCTGGTCAACTCGGCGACGGAAGCGGGCGAGCGCATGGCCCAACTGCTCGCCGACCCGGACCTCCGTGAGGCAATGGGAAGGAACGCTAGGCAAAGGGTGCGGGAGCGTTTCCTGCTGCCCCGGCTGATGTACGATTATATGCGGGTGACGCAGGATGCCCGCAATCACGAAGCAAGGGCGGACGGCGTTCAATAACTCCGCGTTGGCGCGGCTGGACCGAGGCGGCCCGGGGCGCGGTACGGGCGCCACCGGGCAGTTGCGCCATAGACGACGCGCCCGCCACTCTTCCCGGCACAGGAGTCCGGGTCTGTTGCGGTGAATCAATCGGAACAGCAGTTAACGACTACCGCCGCTGGATTCCCGCTTTCGCGGGAATGACGGTGAGGGCGCGGGAATGACGGTGGCGGACGTGGTGGCAATCGCGCCGAGCGGCCCGCGTGGTATAGTAAAGAGCGCCAATGCGAAGATTGAGGGCGATCCTATCGTGGCCGTTGTTCGCCTACTATCGATTTTTGCGTTCCGGCGGGGGATTGGCCACCCACGTCAAGATATTGCCTTTCGGTTCCGGCTTCACTACCTACTTGGTCGCCAAGTTCATCGGGCATGGTGAGTGGCTGTTCTGGCGAGACTGGGACGCGATGACGCAGGCGGCCAGCCTGGGGCTGATTGGCTACTCGTTTGGCATGGCGACTTTGGAGGTGGTCATCATGGTGGGAATTCTGGCTGCCGAGTACATCATCGGAAAACACAAAAAGATACGGCAGGAAGGCTTGGAAGCCGGCCGGAAAGTCGAACGCAAGGAGTGGCAGGCCTGGTACGAGCGCCAGGTTGCCAACGGCGTGACGATGCCGGAACCGCCGCCAATGTCCAATGGGGCACACCCGGAAGACTCCGATGCCGGTTAAGCATCGGCGCGTCCGTATGCGAAGGTTGACTGAAAGATGGCGCGAACTACGATACTGGTTATGATCGACGGGCTGGATCCGGAGTACCTGGATGCTTGCCCGGCGCCCAACCTGCGCCGGTTCGCCGAGGAGGGCTTCCGCGTGACGGGCGGCGGCATGATGCCCAGCGTGACCAACGTGAACAACACCTCAATGGTCACCGGCCACTATCCCGATCAGCACGGCATCGTCTCCAACTACTGGCTGGATCGGCAGGCCGGCATTGAACAGTATGTCGAATCGGGCGAGTTCATCTGCGCTGATACGATCTTCGCGCAATGCCGGCGGCGGGGCGGGCGTTCCCTGCTGGCCGCCGCCAAGGACAAGCTGCGCCGGCTGTTGGGAACGGATACCGACCTGGCCTTTTCCTCGGAGCAGCCGCCGCCGGCGGCAGTTGCCGCCGCCGGCGACCCGCCGCAGATCTATTCGCTGGAAGTGAACGGCTGGACTATCGAATCCGCCCGCGCCGCATTGCAGGCCGAGCATTACGATTTGGCGTTCATCGCTACCACCGACTATGCGATGCACGCCTACGGGCCGGCGCATCCCGAATCGGCGCGGCATCTGGCGATCCTGGACGAGGCGCTGGGACGGCTGGCGGCCGACATTCCGGACGTGCAACTGCTCATCACTGCAGACCACGGGATGTCGGACAAAAGGCGGATGCTGCACCTGCCGGACCTGCTGGCGGGACAGGGGATTGGAGCGCAAGCGGTGCCCATCATCAAGGATCAGTACGTGGTGCATCATTCCAACCTGGGCGGGTGCATCTACGTGCATCTGGACGACCCGGCGGCGCTGGACGACGCGCTGGCCGCGTTGCGCGCAGCGGACGGCGTGGAGGAGGCGCTGCCCCGGGAGGAAGCAGCGGCGCGGTTTCTGCTCATGGGCGAGCGCATCGGGGATATCCTGGTTACGGGAACGGCGGATGTGGTGTTTGGCGATCCGGCGGAGGTCACGCTGCCGCCCGGCCTGCGCTCCCATGGTTCGATGCACGAGCGGCAGGTGCCCATAATCGGCTACGGCGGCGACTTCGGCGGTTTTGAGTTTCGTGAGAACCGGGACCTGGGCCGCTACGTGAGCCAGCGGGTTCTGAATTGAAACGGAAGTTACATTCCTGAAACTATTGACACGGAGCATACTTTGGCTACGGTAGAAGTGCGCGCCCCGGCAACGACGGCCAACATGGGCCCCGGCTACGATTGCCTGGGGATGGCGCTGGACTTGTGGAACCGCCTCACGGTTACGGTCCTGGGCGCGGACGCAACGCCGTCGGTGAGCGTGTCGGGCGAGGGAGCGGGCGAGCTGGCAGCGGACACCAGGAACCTGACCTACCGGGCCATGGAGTTCCTGTTCGCCGAGGCGGATGCTCCGATGCCGCCGTTGGCGTTGCACTGCGAGAACGCCATACCGCTGAGCCGGGGCTTGGGCAGCAGCGCGTCGGCCATCGCTGGCGGGTTGGTGGCGGCCAACACTCTGCTGAACAGCCCCTTTTCCCAAAGCGACCTGCTGGAGATGGCGGCCACCATTGAAGGACACCCGGACAACGTGGCGGCGGCGGTGCATGGCGGCTTGCAGTTGGTGGTGATGGAAGATAAGCGGCTGTACACGGCGTCCATCCGCGTTCCGCCCGACCTACAGGCGGTGCTGTTCATACCGGAGCGGCGCATCGCCACGGTGGACGCCCGGCGGGTGCTGCCCACCGAGGTGTCAATAGCCGACGCGGTGTACAATATGAGCCGGGCCGCCCTGCTGGTGGCGGGTATGCAGTCCAACCACCCCGAATACTTGGGCATTGCCACCCAGGATCGGCTGCACCAGCCCTACCGCCAGACCATCTTCCCCCCGATGAAAGTGATCTTCGCGGCGGCTCGGGATGCCGGCGCGTTGGGCGTATTTCTGTCGGGCAGCGGCAGCGCCATCCTTGCCCTCGCGCAGGATAGGGCGATGACAGTGGCCTACGAGATGTTTGACGCGGCCCGCCTCGCCGGTGTGGAAGGTCGGGTGGAAGTAACTCAACCCACCGAGCAGGGCGCTCATGTGGTGTCCGCAGACCTTGACGACTGATTGACGCGGCAGCGGCGCGCCTGAACTTGGGATACCCCCGTCCGGTGCAAGCGCCCAAGGAAACACCGCCGCAATTTACGCATTGGGCCGTTGGATTCCCGCTTTCGCGGGAATGACGTAGCATACAGGAATGACGTAGCATAACGGGCAATAACGTAGCGTACAGGAATGACGTAGCATACGGTAATGGCGTAACATAAATTGTCCGACTGCACCAATTTCACGACGTTTTCAGAAAACTTGACTATGGCCCTGTACGTGCATAAATACGGCGGCAGCTCGGTCGCCGACGCTGCGAAAATAATCAATGTGGCGCGGCGCATCGCCGCGGTGCATGACGCGGGTGATCAGATAGTGACGGTGGTCTCAGCCATGGGCGACACCACCGACGATCTGATCGACTTGGCCCAAACGGTGTCCAGCGAGCCGGATCCGCGGGAGCTGGATTTGCTGCTCTCCACCGGGGAGCTGGTGTCCATTACGCTGCTGTCCATGGCGCTGCGCAACCTGGGGTACGACGCCATCAGCCTGAGCGGATCGCAGGCGGGGATACGCACCGACCGCACTTACGGACGGGCGCGCATCAGCCGGGTTGACCCGGAGCGAGTGCGCCGGGAACTGGACCGGGGCCGGCTGGTAATCGTTGCGGGGTTCCAGGGATCGACGCCGGACGAGGACATCACCACCCTGGGACGGGGCGGGTCCGACACCACGGCGGTGGCGCTGGCCGCCGCCCTGGACGCGGACCGCTGCGACATCTACACCGACGTGGCGGGCATCTACACGGCAGACCCACGGGTGGCGCCCAAAGCGGTCAAACTGGCCCACGTGGGTTACGAGGAGATGCTGGAACTGGCCGCCGCCGGCGCGAAGATGCACCCGCGCTCCATCGAGCTGGGCGCGGTTTATAATGTGCCGATATACGTGGCCTCCAGTTTTACGGACGCATCGGGAACGCTGATTCACCACACGCCGGATGATGGGGAAATGGAAGATCGCATCAAAGTAACCGGAATTGCCTGTCAGACCAACGTGGCCAAAGTCACGGTGGGCGGCGTTGCGGACCAGCCCGGCGTGGCGGCGGCGTTGTTCGAGCCGCTGGCGGAGGCCGGCATCAGCGTGGATACTATCGTTCAGAACACCAGCGCCGACCGCACCACTACGGACATTAGCTTCACCGTGACCACCGCCGACCTGCCCCGAGCGCTGCGAGAGGTAGCGCAGTTGCAATCGTCCTTCGGCGCCGGGCAGGTTATGAGCGATGAGACGCTGGCCTCGGTAAGCGTGGTAGGATCGGGTATGCAGAACACGCCCGGTTACGCTTCCAGGATGTTCCGCATCTTGGCCGACGGCGGCATCAACATCGACATGATAACCACCTCGGAGATTCGTATATCGTGCATCATCAGCCGGGAGAAGGCGCATGAAGCAGTTCGCCTGTTGCACGAAGGCTTTGAGTTGGACAAGGCTTGCTGACCCTGATCAGTCAAGCAATCCCGGGGTCAAGAAACTCGGGGTCAAGAAATCCGGGGCCGGGCGGTAATGCCTTCCTGCTATCTCTCCGTCGTCATCCCGGCATATAACGAGGAGCGGCGGCTGCCCGATACGCTGGCGGAGGTAGCGGATTACCTCCGGCGCCAGAACTACGCTTGGGAAATTATCGTCGCCGACGACGGCAGCGAGGATCGCACTGCGGGATTGGTCCAGGCGGCGGCGCAAACTGAGGGCAACCTACGGCTGATCTCCCTGCCGCACCGGGGGAAAGGGTCGGCGGTAAAACACGGGATGCTGGCCGCCGCGGGCGAGTTCCGGTTCCTTTGCGACGCTGACCTCTCCATGCCCATTGCACACCTGGCCAGATTGCTGCCCGGTGGCGGCGCACAGGCCGATATTGTGATCGGGTCGCGGGAGGCGGCCGGCTCACGCCGGATCGGCGAACCCTTCCGGCGCTGGCTGATGGGGCGGGTTTTCAACGGTATGACCCAATTGCTGGCAACACCGGGCATTGCCGATACGCAATGCGGTTTCAAAGTGTTCAGCGCCGCGGCGGCGCAGCCGTTGTTCGGCCAGCAGACCCTGGGCGGGTTCGCCTTTGACGCCGAAATTCTGTTTCTGGCCCGGCGGAGGGGTTTCACCATCGCCGAAGTTGGGATAGATTGGCACTACCGGGCCGAGAGCAAGGTGCGACCTTTCCGCGACGGCTGGCGCACCCTGCGCGACCTGCTGGTAATTCGCTGGCGGTGGCTGACGGGGCGCTATAAACACGCTGGTCAGTAACCGTTCAACGTTGAGATACAGTCGCAACTGCAAGCCCGTCGTACTAGCGAAAGCCGGTATCGAGGAATGTTTGCCCCGTTCACGTTGACCGATGCGTCGCGTTTCTGGATTCCCGCTTTCGCGGGAATGACGGGGTGATGCGCTACCGGAATGATAAGGAGCGTCGCAAAAGTGTCTGAGCAAATCTTGAACACCCTGTTGTCAATCCCGGGCGTGGACGCAGAGCGGGCCGCCGCCATAGCGTTCTCCGGCGGGATTGACCCCATCTTGCCCACGCCTTTCCGAATCGGCGAGAGCGCCGCGGCCAGCCTGGGCGCGGTGGGTCTGGCTGTTTCCGACCTTTGGGAGCTGCGCACCGGACGACGGCAGGACATCGCCGTTGACGCCCGGCAGGCTACGGCATCGTTGCGCAGCAGCCGGTACATGACCCTGAACGGCGCGCCGGCGGCCGGTGAGCGGCCCTCGGTGATGGGCGTTTATCCGGCCCAAAGTGGGCGCTGGAGCTACCTGCACTGCAATTTCCCCAACCATCGCGAGGCCGCGCTGGGCGTGCTGGGCGTGGCGGAAGACCGGGAAGCGGTGCGACGCGCCGTGGCCCAATGGGACGCGCTGGAGTTGGAAGAGGCGATCATAGCGGCCAAGGGGGCCGGGGGCATGGTCCGCTCCATGGCGGAATGGGCGCAGCATCCCCAGTCTGCCGCCGTCGCATCCCTGCCATTGCTGGAGATAGACCGGATCGGCGACAGCCCGCCCCAGCCTTTGCCCGACGGGCCGCGTCCGCTGTCGGAGGTCCGAGTCCTGGATCTGACCCGGGTGCTGGCCGGGCCGACCTGCGCCCGCACCCTGGCGGAACATGGCGCGGACGTGCTGAAGATTGCCGCCCGCCACCTGCCCAGCAGCGGTTCGCAGGAACTGGACACGGGACACGGCAAGCGGTCCGCCTACCTCGACCTGCGGGAGCCGGCGGACGTGGATACTCTGAAGGGGCTGGTTAGTGAGGCGGACGTTTTCTCCCAGGGATATCGCCCCGGCGCCCTCGCCAGCCGGGGGCTTGCACCGGCAGACCTGGCGCGGCTGCGGCCGGGCATCGTGTACGTGTCGCTTTCCGCCTTCGGACGGGTGGGGCCGTGGGCCGAGCGACGGGGTTTTGACACCGTTGTGCAAACGGTGAGCGGCCTAACCCATCGCCAGGGCGAGGTGTTCCCGGGGGCCGAGCCGGGGCCGCAGTTCTATCCTGTTTCGGCCATCGATTACCTGACCGGATACCTGATGGCCTACGGCGCGCTGACGGCCCTGGGCCGACGCGCGCGGGAGGGCGGCAGCTGGCTGGTCCGCATATCCCTGGCCCAGATCGGAAAATGGCTGGTGGACCGGGGGCAGGTTCCCGAAAAGGACCTCGGTGATGTACCCGCCGATTTCACGTCGGAAGAGATCAACCGTTGGCGCATTTCCAGCGAAGTCACGGCGGGAAGCTTGCAGCATCTGGGGCCGACGCTCCAACTCTCGGAAACGCAACCCTACTGGGCCAGGCCCACGGCGCCATTGGGGAGCCACGATCCGGTATGGCCGCACGATCCGGTCATACCGGATCGTGCGGCATGACCAGGGGGCCGGTATGATCAGATGGGTCGGCATAGGAACCAGCACGGCCCGGTTCGGTTGCCGGGCCCCGCTGGTCCAGGCGGTGGGAAGGGTTACGTGTACTGGGGCAATTGACCCCACCGGGACATGGGATTGATTGGCCCGTTGTCCGATAGCATAACCTGCGCATAAGCGCTATCCAGCGTCACCAGCCGATCCTTGGTGATGAGCAGGGCCACCTCGGCAGTGTCGGGATTTCGACGGAGCGCAGCGGATATGGAGCGACGGGCGCCGATGAGCCGGTAGCGGTCCAACTGCAATTCGCTGTAAATATCGTCGATGTGCAACTGGTGATCGGGGGCGCGTATCAGGGCGTCCAAAAGGCGCTGGGCGTCCTGTGAAACGTTGCCCCTGGTGTCGCGGGCGGTGGTTTCGGTCCAGGTATGTTCGCGGGGTGGAACGGCCGGCGGCGGCTCTTCAACGGGGTCACTAACGGGATCATCGCCGACGCCCGGTTTGGCTGCCGCCAGGCGTCCATTTGCCAGAGCGCGGATTACCGCTATGACCTCCGGGCTTTCGCCGGAGATGGTGAGGTTGATAATGGCCATTGGGTTGTTTCCTGTTTTGGAGGGTTGGAGGCACGGGTTCCCCAGAATTATTTATACCCTCGAGGGTTAAATTGCAATGCGAGGATCAAAGCCTGGGCAGTCGCAGTGGAGCAAGGGGCCGGACGCCGGGTCTGGCGCGATTTCTATAGATCAACGCAATGCTGCGGTTGCACCACCTGCCGTCGCGCAGTCAGAAGGAGCGGCGGTTGGCCCGTGTCATCGGGATTGAGGAGAAGCTGGACGACCTGGAGGAGGAACTGGGCAAGTTCCGCGTCGAGATGAGGCAAGCCTGCCGTGGGGATGGTGTTATAGTGGCGGAACTAACCCGCTGACCGATGGGGATGAGATGATATGTGTGCGCCGCCCGGTTCCGATGAGCAGTCAGCTAACGAACGCATCGGCATGCGTATTGAGCAGGTTCTGGCGGGGCCGCCCCACGAAGGCGAGGCCGGCGAGGGGTTGCTGATACGCACCACACGGGGCGATATTCCAGCCATCTTCCACGCCGCGCCAGATACGACCAGGGCGGTGGTGTGGGTGTGCGGCGCCCGGGGCGGGTTCGGCGGGCCGGCCAGCGGTCTGTATGCGGAGCTGGCCGGGGAGTTCGTTGACCGGGGCATCACGTCGCTGCGGATGGACTATCGTCATCCTAATCAGATCCACGAATGCGCGCTGGATCTGGTGGTCGGCGCGGGATTTCTGAGCGCTATGGGATACGGGCCGGTCGTGGCGGTGGGACATTCCTTTGGCGGCGCCGTGGTTATTGCGGCGGGTTCAGTCAGCGAGAACATTGGCGCGGTGGTTTCCCTGTCGCCGCAGACCTATGGCGCCCAGGGGGCCGGCTTGCTGTCGCCCAAACCGCTGCTGGTGGCCCATGGCAAGGCGGATACGCGCCTGCCGTTCTCCTGCGCCGTCGCCATTCACGATTGGGCCAAGGAGCCGCGCGAGCTGGTGCTCTACGAAGGGGCGGAACACCGCCTGGATGAGTGCCGGGATGAATTGGCTGACTTGCTGCGGAGCTGGATACCGGACCGGCTGCTGGCGAACTGTTCCGGAGACACGATATAGCGATAAACGGTTAGGGGCTGGTCAATTCAAAGGGAATTATATACCAAAGTAACCATAGGCCAAACGGTAGCCTTCAAGCCGTGGCCTCTTGGCATCCCTCACATCGACCGTCGTTGTACAGCGTCTCCGGGTAAGCGACTTCCCGGCCGCACTTGACGCAATGGTAGTCTAGCCCTTTGACTGAACCTTTGGGCGGACCGGAGTTCGACAGCACTCGAACTAATTCTTCCGGCGTGGCGTCAATCCGGGGTGGGTACTTCGCGGTCATCGGCCTACCCCGTTCCTTTTTCTTGTTTCTTGCGTGGCATGGTCAGCCTTCTCTGTCCTGATTGCGCGTTGCGATCAGCTCCGACTGGTCGCCGATCTGCCCGCCCCGCCGCCGGTAGCCGTACAGCGGCAGGTTCAGCGGCCGCCCTGCCAGCAGGTCTTCGACGCTGAATCCCTGGATCACCGGGTAGGCGTCGCTGTCATCGCGGAATGTAGCCCGACTGCGCTGGTTCTCTACCGTACCCATAAACCGGTTGAAGCACACCATCACGCCGGCGGTAGCCCCAAAGTGGTCAACGGTAGTCTTCAACGCCTTCACCGAGTCCGGCGTTACTTTCCCGCCCTTGACCTGGATGATGGCAAACTCCGGCGTCGGTTTCTGTCCCAGCCGGAAGGGGTAGAACTTCAGCACGCCGTCCACGCCGCCGTCGGCGCCCTTCGTTCCCGGTTCGTGGAACATCCCCTCGGCTCCAATCGCGCCGCAAACCCACTTCTCAAACTCAAACTTGTCCCGCTGGGCTAACTTCTCGGCGTCGGCGACATTGACCGGAACGCCGCGCACCAGCACATCGTCGGTCGTCAACTGCTCGAAACTCCGCAGTATCCGCTCCCGCACCAGACCAGTGGCGAAAGCGGATATGTCCACGCCGATCCAGCGCCGGCCCAACTGCTCGGCGGCATGCACCGCCGTGCCGCAGCCACAGAACGGGTCCAGCACTAATCCGTCGGGCGGCGACGACGCCGACACGATGCGCTCCAGCAACGCCAGAGGCTTCTGCGTCGGGTAGCCAAGTCGCTCCCTGCTTGCGCTAGACAGATAATTGATGTCGGACCAGACATCAGGTATTGCTGTGCCGTCGTTATCCGCATCTCGGTACACTATCCTGTCATATTTGAATTTTGTCATCTCGTCAGCCGCCTTTGCCCTGTCGTACACCAACAACTGACGAATACCATTCACTCTGTTGCTATCCCATCCGCGGTTAACCACTTTGGCTTTGTGGTCTGTCATATAGTAAGGCTTGACAAACAACGCTTGCGGACTTTGAGAATAGAACATGATGACATCGTGATTTCTTTGAAAATGCGATGCAGCATTCGTCCATTTGTTATAGTGCCACACGATTTCGTTGCGGAAGTTCTGCTTGCCGAAGATCGCGTCCATCAGCAGTTTCAGGTAGTGGCTGGCGGTGGGGTCGCAGTGCAGGTAGATGCTGCCCGTCGGCTTGAGCGCCCGGCGCATCGCCAGCAGTCGAGTTGCCAGGTGCAACAGATAGGCGGCCAAACTAAACCTGCTACGTTTTCTACCCCCCCCCCTGTTATGTCAAGGGCCTGCGCCAAATTGACTATATCCGCCAGATATTTGGAGTTCGGGCCGGCGGCGAGTTCACGCAAGCGATCATCATCCGCGTTAGTCCAGGTCCAAGTATCGTTGAACGCTTCCACCGGGCGGGCGTCCCGGTCCTTGCCCTTGAACGGCAGGTTGTATTTGTTCTTGGAGTTGAACGGGGGGTCCAGATAAATCAGGTCAACGGAACCGCTGGGCAGCGCCAGGTCATCGTTGAGGACGTTCAGGCAGTCGGCGGCGTATAAGGTGCGGTTCATGACAGTGGCCTCGCCTTCACCCGTGGGCGGGTTGCTACTTGCACGCATATAATGTTTTGGCGAGATAAAGTCAAGTGCAGGAAGGCGGGAGCGCGGCAGTGACCTGGGCCAAGTGAACCCAAGCGCGGCGAACAGCAACCCCGATGGCCTGGAGTGACCGTTCAGGGTCATCTTCGTCCACTTCCCAAAACCCCACGAAGTCGGCGCTTTCGGTGACTAACTTGGGGTCAAAGGGTTTGTGAAGCGGCGAGGTTCTCGTCTATGCTCCCCAGCCAGTACAGGCTTACCACTGCGGCCTGGTGGAAATCCGCGGCTATTATCTGCCGGATTTCAACCACGCTAAGGTTTGCGCCACAATGGATGAAGTCAAAACCAATTTCTACGATGCTTTCGCCAAGCGGATGCACGACAGCGCGGCCCGCTGCGCTACGTCCAGTGATGCCAGCGAAATCGGACTGGCCGGCGAATTGCAGCGCCAGCACCCCAATGAAAAGGATAAGGATGCCGAGAACTCTCCCCGAATGTTCTTTCAGCGCCAAGTCCGGCTCGGATTGCCCTACCATAATACGGTTCGCTCCGGCGATGCCAACGTCAGGGAAGCCAGCACCGGCTATGACGCCACCGGCTATAACTACCTGGCTTGCGTTCCAATTCAGGCGCTCAGTGAACTGGGCAGCGATACTTTCAACTCCTACGTCCTCTGGATGGCCCGCAATCCCGACGTCACCTCAGATCGGCAATCTAAAGAGGCTGACCTTTTTGCCCTCTCCAGCCAGTGGCTGGATCAGGAGTCCCATACCAACCCCGCCGCTCAGCCAGCGGCAGCAATGACCGTTTGGCGCAACCTTTGCTTGGTAGCCTGAAACAGCATCGCGGCCAATTCCGCCGGAGCGGCAAATGAACGCCAGACAACTTTGCAACAATCTGCTTTATGCCGATAGCGAAACAACCGTAGTGAAAACCCTCAAAGACGCCGGGTACTGGGACGATCCCGCCGCCTGGCGTCCTTACGGCGACCTCGAAAACAACTACGGCACCATCGGCAACCAGCAAAGCGAAGCCGTGGCCGCCCTGGTCGAAAAGATCGTCAACGCGATCGACGCCCGCCTGATTAACCAATGCCTGGAACGGGGCGAGGACCCGGCGTCGCCCCACGCGCCAAAATCAATCCGTGAAGCCGTGCATCGCTACTTTGGCGACGGCGGGATGTTTGACCCGGATCGCGACGGACGCCTTTCCAACTGGCCCGACGCCAGGCTTAATTCGGAGGGGGATTGCATAACGGTGACCGCTACCGGAACCCGACCCGGCAGCGGCGGCCGCTCTCGCCAGGTTCGTCCCTGTCTGACCGTCTCCGATAACGGAGAAGGCCAGACTCCCGATGATTTTCCCGATACTTTCCTTTCCCTGCATCGCAACAATAAAGTGCGCATTCACTTCGTCCAGGGCAAATTCAATATGGGCGCCACCGGCGCCCTGCCCTATTGCAGCAAAGGCTATAACCTGCAACTGATTGTCTCACGGCGCAACCCCAAGCTACTGCAAGAAGACGCTGGACCCCGGCCCGTGAATGGGGGTTCACCATCGTCAGGCGCATTGCCCCTTCCAGCAACGCCCGCAGCTCCGTCTTTCGGTATCTGGCGCCATTGAATGCTCAAAAGGGCAAGTATGGCTCTGTCCTGTCATTTCCCGCTGCGGAGTATCCGATATTCCCTGACCGCAATAGCCCGTATTCACGCAACTCCCCACATGGCTCGCTGGTCAAGCTGTACGAATACCACTGGCCGGGAACGGACTCCAGCATCATTATGCCAGGAGACGGCGGCGGGTTGATCCGGCGCATTGAAATCGCCCTGGCCGAGCCGGCTCTGCCCGTGAAACTATACGAATGCCGCGGCTTTTCCGGCCACGCCAACTTTCGCGGCGTCCGGGGCATCTTGACCGATCTGGAACGCAACCCGGAGGACCTGGAACCGGACTTTCCCCAAAGCGCCGACTTGGGCATCGACGGCAGCCACATTAGAACTCGCGTTTACGCTTTTCAGCCGGGCGCTTATCAGAGCCATCGCACGGCTCAGCACGGCGTACTCTTCTTGTACAACGGACAGTTGCACGCCGCTTATCCGACGAACTTCTTCCGTCGCCAAAAGGTGCGTAAAAGCCACCTCGCTAATGACCTGCTCGTTACCGTTGATTGTAGTGGCATCGACCGGCGAGATTTTGAAGAACTGTTTATGAGCAGCCGCGACCGCCTGCGGGCCGATTCCACAATGGCGATCAATATCGAAAAGAAACTGGCCGATTTTCTGCTGCGCGACGCCGCCATCGCCGGCAAGTACAAAAACGACGCGGCCCGCACCGACCTGCTGAAAGAAATACTGACGAATAATCCCGATATATCCCGGTACTTGCTGAAAGGATCGGCGATTGCCCAAAGGGGGCGCGGTCCGCATTCCGCTCCATCGTCCCAGTTCGTCGGCCGGCAGTTCCCAACTTACTTCAAGCCCAGACGCCGGCGATGGCGCGTCGGCGCCGGCCGCACGGTTACGGTAGAGTTTGAAACCGACGCCGAAAACAACTATTTCGACCGCAAAGTCTCGCCGGCCCGCTGGTCAATAGCCGACGGCGACGGCGCGGACTGGACGAATCGCTGGGACCGTACCGGCCCGACGGGCGGCATCGCCCGTTTCCGCATCGAGCCTTTAGAAAGCCGCGTGACCGTCGGCGTTATCGAACCGATCATCCGCGACAGCGGCGGCAACCGCAAGCAGCGTGACAATATTGCAAAACTCCTCGATGGTCTCAACATTTTTGAGGTTTGGGAAAAGGACTGGGCCGATCATCCCCTGGGCAAGTTCGACGGCAGAACCGCCGTCCGCATTGCGGCGAATTCCGCTAACGCCACGGACCGGGAAGCGTGGGATTTCTACGTGAACGCCGACCACGACGCCATCCATCACTACAGCCGGGCCGGCAACCGGCCGGTTGCCGCGGCGCGGGAGGTCTTTGTCGCCGCAGTGGCGTTTCTGGCCCTGGCGATAATTCGCGGCGCGGCAAAGCCGCGGCCCGGCGGGAAATCTGGCCGGGACGGCGCTGCGGACCGTCGGGCGGAAACGGACCGGTCGGAGGAAGCCAGCCAGATCCTCAGCGACCTCGCTCCCGTTCTGCTGCCCGTCATTGACTCGCTGCACGTGACCGCCGGAGCCGATGCCGCCGGGCGGCGACTTGTTATTATGCCGGGGGCGGTTACGCTGGCGTTGCGGGCATAGGGAACCGCTTCTGTGCAGCGTCTGGTGAGAACAATGCTTCACCGCCAGGCTTTGGTGTAGAGTGCAGGGAGAGCCTGGGCCGCGCTGACGCATTATTCCAGTCGGCCAGCGGCTGGGCGGCGTCAAGCATCAGCCTAACGTCGGAGTGCCCGATGCCTGATGCCACTTCGATTCGGTATCGTGGTCCGAAGATGCGCATCAGATTTTGCGCCACGGCATTGGCTTCTTCGCGGTTGTTGACGAAAGGAAGGGATTGAATTTCGGCCATCGTGATTTGGGCGTTGCTCATGAGCAGCGCACTGGCCAGTCGGATGGGCACCTCAAGGGTATTAACCATTTCACAAACCTCCTGCATCGGGGTTAGGGTGGGGGACTGGCCCAAGAGGGTTTTGCAGGTCGTATAGGATGCCTGCCGGCAAGTTCCTCAGGCGCTCTTCCATTTCCTGACGACGTTGTTCTTGCAGCAGTAACTCCTTGACTCGGGCCAACTTGTGTATCTCCCAAGTGATTTGTAGTTGTTCATCCAAAAGAAGTTCGACAGTCAGCCCAAGGGCGCTGGCCTCTTGAACGTTGATGCAGAAACTATGGTCGGCGTAGTCTTCCACTAATTTATTGGCGATTTCTTCGGCTTTATCCGGATCATTTTCGAGCATGCGTGAAGATAGCAGCTTGTTTGCGTATTGCTTTCCAACGTCGAGAGACTTGGTGAAACTGCCCAGAGACAGCGGAAATTGCAACCTCTGCAACAGGCCTTGCGCGAGTTCGCGGTTGCCTTGGGCAAACTCATTCCGGATAAGTTCCAATGTTGACTCAATGTGCAGCGGCGAGAACCTTTCTACCCTTTGCTCAAGCGGATTATGCTCCGTGATTTGCGGATCCAAAGGTCCCAACTCAGCGACCTGCGTCATCAATACCTTGTCGCCGCCGCAAACAATGCGGGTGGCCGCACTCTTGGCTCAGCGTGGTACGACGAACGTCAATTCCCTGCTTCCGTATTGTCGGAACAGCAACATCCGGTTGCATCCCCCAAGTCTCCGGCTTTATCCGGTTATTTGAGTATGAATAATGATGTTTTTGCATTCTGAAAAGCCGCTGAAAACCGTCTAAAGTCGTTATCGATGTCGGCAAAAATGTCGGCAGAGGAAAAGGCAGAGAAGAGATTAGGCCGGTTCGGTTTCGTCCATAGCGGCGGCGAAGGCGTCGGCGGCTTCCTTCTGCCAGCCCGGCAGGGAATGGGCGTAAATATCGCCGGTGATGCTGACGCTGCTGTGGCCCAGGCGCTTGCTGATGACGACGATATTCTGGCCCTGCTGCAAGGCGACGCTGGCGTGAAAATGGCGGAGGCTACGCAAGGTAATCCCTGGGTGGCCAGCCCGGCGGGCCAGTTTGGCGAGGTCGCGGGACAACCGCGCGGGATTCATCCAGCCGCCGGTCGCCGGGTCAGGAAAGACGATGCCTTGCTCCCCGTCGATCTCCGACGGCGGCCGGCCGGCGAGATGCTGGGCCAGCGCTCGTACGGTGCCGGCGTCCAAGTCAACCTTGCGGGCGCCGCTGGCGGTTTTAGGCGGTTCCAGAACCGGGCGGCCCCGACCGGCGCGCGCCAGCGAGCCGCGCACCAGCAACCAGCCTTCGTCCAGGTTCAGGTGTGCCCGGCGCAGGGCCAGGGCTTCGCCCCGCCGCAGGCCGGTATAGGCGATCAGGCGCAGGATGGGGTAGCCGGGATAATCCTCGTTCTGGGCCAGCCGCAGCAGGGCGCGCACCGCATCCGGTTCCGGCGCCTGGGCTTCCCGACGCGCCGGCCGGGGCGGCGACACCGCGGCCACGGGGTTGCGGGCGATGAGTTCCATCCGCAGGGCGTAATTGAGCGCGCCGGAGAGGACCACGTGAGCCTGGCCCACGCTCTGGGGCGAGAGGCCCTGGGCCAGGAGTTGGGCTTCAAAAGCCCGAATGTCGGCGGGGCCGAGGGCGGCTAGGCGGACGTGGCCCAACCTCGGCGCGATGTGGCGCCGGACGGCGGCTTCGTAACGGATGAGGGTGCTTTCCCGGCGTCGCGGGGCGATCCATTCGGATAGCCAGCGTTCCAGCCAGTCGCCCAGGCGGAGTTCGCGGTTGGGCGGCGTCAGTCCCTGGTCCACGGCGGAGAGCAGTTCGCGGAGTTTGCGCTGCGCCTGGGCTTTGGAGCCGCGGACGGTAGCGAAGCGGCGCTGGCGGCGTCCCTGGTTGTCCTTGCCCAGGTCCACGGTGAGTTCCCAGTGGCCGGGACTGCGCTGGCGGATGCTGCCTTTCACGTCAGCAGCCTCAGTGTTCGCGGAAGGACCAGCGGACGCGGCCGAGGAAATCGACTTCATCGCGGTTGACTTCGGTGATTTGGCCGTCGCCGGTGACTAATTTGAGGCGGTCGGGTCCGGCGAGATAGACGCGGCGGGCGGCGATGGTCTGGTGGTGAGCCGCGGAGCGGACGACGTAGATGCGGCCTTCGACGAAGGGCAGGTCCGGGTCGGGATCGACGATGAGGGTATCGCCGTCGCTGATGCCTTCGCGCAGCAGGGAGTTGCCGGAGACGCGGAGGGCGAAAGCGCCGGGGGCTTTGCGGAGGATAGTGTCGGGGAGGGGTTGTTGCCCGTCGGATTCCGACCAGGATTCGACGAGTTCGCCGGCGGAGACAAAGCCTAAGACGGGGCGGGATTCCAGCCCGATTTCGCCGGTGGGCCGCAGGGCGAAGGCGTCGGAACCGGCGAGAGTTTCGGGAAGGGCGAGGGTTTCGGAGCCGGCGAGGGTTTCGGGAAGGGCATCGTCGCGCTCTGGGTCATGGTCGGACAAGAGCCAGTCCGTGGAACAGCCGTAGAGGGCGGCGAGGCCGAGGAGGGCCAGCTGGGAAGGGCGCTGGCGTCCGGTTTCGTAGAGATAGAGGGCATTGGGGTGTACGCCGGCCCGGTTGGCGGCTTCTTTGCGGCTCCAGCCGTGGCGTTTTCGCGCCCGGCGCAGGTTAGCGTCCAGGGTCATGCTGCGCTCCTCAAAAAACATTCCGGCAAATTGACAAGTATCTGAAATAATACCAGACCCTTGACAGCGCCGGTAACTAGTAACTTATAGTTTATAAACTACGATACATATAGCGCGCTTACGGAATACGCGCTGCGCCAGGGGCGTGCGGCCCTGGGCCGGGTTATCTGACCGACACGGCGAGTTGTCAAGGAACTTGATCAGTTCAGTTTATTGTCGGAGGACTCTGCGATGACGCCAAAAACCGACCGGCAGCGGCTGCTGGAAAGCCAGCGGCAGCGGCCCATTGAGGAAATCGTGGTCGAAACCCTGAACCGCAATCGCGGCCAGCGCAATTGCAACACGCTGAGCGCGGCTGAACTGGGGGTGTCGCCGACGACCCTTTACGCCTGGCGCGCCCAGCTGCGCATTGACCCGCAGCCCTACCGCCGCAACGGGAGCCATTGCGCTGATGTCCGCTAATCCCGACCCGGCGGCGGCCGCCGACCCTGATCTGGCGCGGTTTCTGCAAGATCGCTACGGCGGCCTGCTGGTCCGGGATCCCGATTCGCCCATGGGCTGGCGGCCCTGGACCGACGCCGACGCCGCCGATCTGGAACGGTGGGCCCGGGCGGCCTACGCCGGCGACCGGCTGCCCCGGCTGGCTTACAGCCCGCGGGAGGCGGCGCAAGTATTGGGCGTCGGCGTGTCCCTGCTCAAAGAGCGGCTGCATCAGGACGCTATTCCGCACCGTCGGCTAGGCAAGCGGCTGCTGATACCCCACGCGGCCCTGGCCCAGTGGCTGCAAGGGCCGCCGCCGTCCGACCCTGAAAAATCCCAGGAGGAATGATGATGACTATGCTGAGCCAGTTGGAAATGCCGGGCATGCCCGACACGGGACCGCCGCCGCCGCCCAGTTTGAGCCACGCCATTGCGATTTTGAAGGCCGTTGAGGCGTGTTACCCGGAGAAACTCCACTCGCCGCTGGAGCAGTGGCAGGAGTTCTTGAAGATTGCGGAAGTCACTTTTCCGGGCATTGCCATAACCATCCCCTATGTGGAATGGCTGGAAGGACCGGCGGAATCCGGTGAATAAAAACCCAACTGTCGCGGGGCTGGCTAGTAAAGGCCGGCCTGGCGGCAAGGAGCAAGCGTACCGTTATGACCTCAAGCGAAACTTTGCTGAACCGCCGCCGTCCCGCCGCCGCCGTTACGGACCAGGGCAACGTCGCCATCCGAGCCTCCGCGGTGGGCGATTGCCGCCGGGCGCTGCACTACGCGGCCCGGCAGGTCGCGCCGACTAATCCGCCGGACGCGCTGGCGCTGACCCGAATGGACGCCGGCCGGGCGTTGGAAAGTATCCTATTCCAGGCGATGCGCCGGGACGGGTGGAAGACATCGAACTACGAGTATCGGCCGGCGCCGCGTCGGCCGTCGATCCGGTTGCGGCTGGGGTCGCGGCTGACCATTACGGGGATACCCGACGGTCGGGGAGCCCATGCCGAGCTGACCGGCGGCGACTACGCGCTGATTGAGGCGAAGGCCCGGTCCCACGGCCAGTACAAATTCTGGCGGGCCATGGGGGTGGCCTTCGCCCATCCCGCCGCCCTGGCCCAGACGGCGGTTTACCGCGCGGGCATGCTGGAAAGCGGCCGGGAGGAAATCAGCCCGGATACGCCGGCGGTGATTGCCGTGCTGGACACCGAGACGAAGGAGTACGACACGGAGCTGCTGGCGCCGGCGCTGCTGGACCGGACCGTGGCCGCGGTAGCGTCCCGGCTGAACGAATTCGCCCAGGAGCTGCTGGCCGGCGGGGAGCCGCCGGAGCCGGACTTCCAGCCGTCGGACTGGCAGTGCCAGCGCTGTCCCTGGCGGGACCTTTGCCGTCCCCCGGAGGACCAAGGGGCCGTGGACGACGCGACGCCGGAGGCGGCTTACGACCTGAATGATGTGGTGGACGCGGTGCAGCGTTACCAGCGGGCCGCGGACGAAAGCCGGTCCAAAGCGGCGGCGGAAAAGGCGAAGACGGCGGCGCGGCGGGACCTGTTCGCCGCCATGGACTACGCCGGCGTAGAGGAGTTTCAGATTAATCCGGGCGCCGGGGACGTGCTGGTGCAGCGGCGCGTTGACCGGCGGCCGGCGGTAACGGCCCAGACTCTGCCCTTGCTGAAGACGATGCTGGCGCCGGAACAGCTGGAGCGGGTCGTGAGCTGGACGGAGACGCAGCGGCTAATCATCAAGGCTTTGGCGACGGAGTAAAGAGGGAGGGCATCCGTCGCCGGGAAGAACAGCAACGCAAAGCAGCAAGAAAAGGAGTTTTACCCAATATGGCTACCAAACCCGAAGTCGGCGACGCGGTTGTCGCCGCTGAAAGCAACCGATTTCTAATTGCCCAGTGGGATAGCCGGCAGTTGTTTGACTTGCTGGCGGACAACCTGGGCGGCGACCGGCTGGACAGCCAGGCGCTGGACATCATCAAAGTGCCGTCGGCCGGCGGCAAGCAGTGGCAGGTGCCGGGGAGCGACGAAGACATCATGGCGCGGGAGCTGGAGGGGGTAGTGATCCACTCCCACGCGGCGCGGGCCTACTGGCCGCTGCCCTACGGCGAGGGCAGCGGGGGGCCGCCCGACTGCGCCAGCGCCGACGGGGTGACCGGCGTGGGCAGTCCCGGCGGCCACTGTTTCGGTTGTTCGTGGAACAACTATGGCACCAGCGAGTCGGGGCGGGGCAAAGCCTGCGCAGAATCGCGGATGGTGTATCTGCTGACCCCGGATCGGCTGATCCCTCTGATCATCCGAGTGCCGGCGGCGTCCGTGGGGGCGTGGAAGCAGTACGTGGTGCGGCTGAT
This sequence comes from Dehalococcoidia bacterium, assembly GCA_963692995.1. Lineage (GTDB taxonomy): Bacteria > Chloroflexota > Dehalococcoidia > Lucifugimonadales > UBA3495 > Bin87. The sequence continues at coordinate 2,963,363 of OY843611.1, read as the reverse complement.
TACGGAGGGCCGTCATTTGGCGCAGACGCTAACGCGGTTCACGCTGGTGGAGGAAAAGAACGCTACGGGGCTGAAGTACAGCCGGGTGCAGCCCCAGCGCAGCGGGGACTTGAACGAGGCGGAAACGGCGTCGGTAAGCGAATATACGGAGCGCATTCGGCCCTATTTGCGGACGGGTTTCGCCGCGGCGGGGGGATTGCCGGAGTTGCCGGAGTTCCCCGATGCGCCGGAGGGAGAACCGGCCGAGGAGAACGCGCCGGTTGCCGCAACCGCCGCCGCCGAGGGCGAGACCGCCTGATGGCCGCCGTCGCCCGGCCGGAGCCGTCTCCCCCGCTATGGCCGCACCAGCAGGCCGCGCTGGACTTCATCCGGGCGCGGCCCGGCGCCATGCTGGCCATGGGAATGGGCACCGGCAAGAGCCGCTGCGCCATCGCGGCCATCCGGGACTTGCCCCGGGGCCGGGCGTTGATCCTGGCCCCCCGTTCCGTGGTCGCCGGCGTCTGGCCGGAGCAGTGGGAGCGGTACGGCGACGGCCGGTCCCTGGCCGCCTTGACCGGAGAGCTGGGGAACGCCGCCCGGCGCATCGCTCAGGGGTCGGCGGCCGACGTGGTAGTGATCAACTACGAAAGCGCCTGGCGGCCGCCCCTGGCGAACTGGCTGCTGCGCCAGCCCTGGCAGCTGCTGGCGCTGGACGAGAGTCACCGCATCAAGAGTCCGGGCAGCCGGGCCAGCCGGTTCAGCCAGGCGCTGGCGCGCCGGATACCCTGGCGAATCGCCTTGACCGGCACGCCGATGCCCCACAGTCCGCTGGATATTTACGCCCAGTGCCGGGCGTTGGACCCGCGGATCTTCGGCGGGTCCTGGGCCAGATTTCGGGATTATTACGCTTGTCGGGACAATCCGGCCATTCCCCAGCAGATCACCGGCTACCGGAATCTGGACGACTTGCAGCGGCGCTTTGCGGCCATTGCCTACCAGGTCAGCGCGGAAGATGCGCTGGACTTGCCGCCGACGCTGGACAGCCGGCGTTATTGCCGGCTGTCGGCAAAGGCGCGGCGGGTTTATGAGCAGTTGGCCCAGGACTTTATCGCCGAGGTTCAGGAAGGAACGATTACGGCGGCCAACGTACTGACGCGGTTATTGCGGTTGCAGCAGATCACCAGCGGCTACGCCGCGCTGGAAGATGGGGCGACCGTGGGCATTGACACGGGCAAAGAACGGCTGCTGGCCGACCTGGTGGATGAAAACGGCCCGGCGCCGCTGGTCGCGTTCTGCCGGTTTCGCTACGACCTGGACGTAATCCGGCTGGTGGCGCAGGAGCAGAACCGGCCGGTAGCGGAGATTTCGGGGCGGACTGAGGCGGGAGCGGAGCTAAAGCGCTGGCGTGAAGAGGGCGGTGTGCTGGCGACGCAGATCCAGGCCGGCGGTTCGGGCCTGGACCTGACGGCGGCGCGGACGGCGGTTTACTACAGTCTGGGGTATTCCCTGGGCGATTACTTGCAGTCCCGGGCCCGGTTGCATCGTCCCGGACAGACCGGAAGCGTGCGCTACGTGCATCTGGTCGCCGCGGACACGGTGGACACGCGGGTTTATGCCGCGCTGGAGCGTCGGCAGCAGGTAGTGGAGACGGTGCTGGCCGGGGTGGCCGGCGTCGCGGCCGGCCAGCGGGCCGCCGCCTTCCCGGATCAAAGAGCGGCCGCCGTCCCCAACGGCTGATCCCCCAGAGCAAACGGCCAGTTGGCGGACCAGCCCGCCGGCGAGGAGAACGAGACCAATGGAACCCGGCGAATTCCTGACCGCCCTGTGGGGCGAAAAGCCCCCCGGCGCAATGCTAATTTGGACCTTGCCGGATAAAAGGAGCCGGTGGCTGACCGATCCGGCGGAGGCGGACGAGCTTTGCCGACGATTAGCCGACTACGACATTTACACCGGGGTCGCGCTGGCGCCGCCGGACTGGCCCCCGGACGCCGGGCGGCGTTTGCCGGCGGCGCAGGCTCACGCCCTGGCCGGCGTGTGGATTGACCTGGACCTGGCCGATCCGGCCCACGCCAAGCCGGGACTGCCCACGGATCGGGAAGCGGTCGCCAGCCGGCTTCGGGAAGCGGCGCCGCCGCCGACCGTCAGCATCAGCAGCGGTCACGGCTGGCACTGCTGGTGGCTGTTCCCGGAGCCGTGGCTGCTGACCACGCCGGCGGCGCGGGAACGGGCTGGCGAGCTGGCGCGGCGCTGGCAGCGGATGCTGCAAGCCGCCTGGCGGGAACGCGGCTGGGCGCTGGACTCCACTTTTGATCTGGCGCGGGTCTTGCGGCTGCCCGGCACGCTAAACCGGAAGGGTTGGGAGCCGCAGCGGGTAACGGCGCTGGAGACCGACGGGCCACGTTATGCGCCGGCGGAGCTGGCCGGATATTTGCCCGTTGACCCGACGGCAGTTGCCGGCGCATCGCCGGGGCCGATAGCCGGGAACGCAGCGATTGGGAAGAGAGCGGCGCCGCAGCCGGCGCCGGCCCCGGCGCCGGGGGAGCCGGCCGGGTTTGCCCTGTCGGCGGAAGCGTCGCCGGACTACGACTTGCTGAGCCGGCTTTTTGCCGAGGAACCGGCGGCGCGGGCCTCGTGGGAGCATCAAAGGGATGACCTGCCGGATCAGAGCCTCTCCGGTTACGACCTGAGTCTGGCGGCGTTGGCGGCGGCCTGGCAGTGGAGCGACCAGCAAATCGTGAACTTGCTGATCGCCCACCGGCGACGGCACGCGGGAAACCTGAAACTGCGCACGGATTACTACCGGCGAACTTTGGAAAAGGCGCGGCGCGGCGCGACAAAAAGCGTAACGGCAGAACTGTCGCCCTTGGTTGACCTGGGCATTCAGGGCATCCGAAAGACGGAAGGCGACCCGCCGGAGTACCGGATGGTCACGGCGGCCGGCGTGGTGACCATTGGCCGGGCGGAAGCGATCCTGTCCCAGACGGCCTTCCGGGCCCGGCTGGCCGACGCCACGGGGATGGTGCTGCCCCGGCGCAGCGCGCGGGAGTGGGACCGCATGGCGCAGCTGATTTTCGCCAGCGTCGAGCCGGAAGAGTGGACGGAACGGGACGAGACCGGAGAGTGGGTAGCCGGCTACATCCGAGAACGGCGGATGCTGGACGACCTAATTGAAGCGGGAGACACGGGATCGCTGTACGTGGACGGAGCCGGCCACCGGCATCTGTTTCTGACGGATTTACGCAAGTGGCTGAAGTACCGGCTGATTGAAGAGCCGACGTCGCGGCAGCTGGCGAACCGGCTGAAGGACTTAGGAATGGAACGGCGCACACTGCACGCGGGAAACACCACCCGGTCGGCGTACCGGCTCTGCGCCGAGATTGAGGAGAAGGAAGCGGGAAAAGAGCCGCCGATTATATAGGGGAAAAGCGCGGACGAAACCGAAGCGAGATTTTATTCACAAGGGGCGGCCCCTCCCCAGCGGCCTTGCCCCCGACGCGAGGAGAAAAGCGAAAATGAGCGCTCAAAGCAGAAAGAACGGAAAGCAGCGGGAAGTCGCGGCCAATGCCGGCAAAAGGCCCATCGTGCAGAGGGCTACCATGGACATTATGGACCTGGGAAATCGGCGGGGGGTCGTGACCGTCGCTATGGGGCCGACGGAATTCGGGTCGGCTCCGGCGGCTCCGACCTCGGCCACAGTCGCCGAGGCTAATCCCGACGCTGCCGACCCGAACGCCGGAACCGCGCCCGTTATATCGGGTGTGTTACATAGAGACTAACGGGTTTTGCCCACAACAGTGGCCCCGCGCGGGGGCAAGGTCCCCTGAGCCGACAAAAGGAAACCGGAATGAGCGCGAAAAGAAAGGAAACCGGCGAGACCGCAGGAGGCGAGCTGACCCTGGACTCCGGCGCCGTCTTCACAATCGCCGCCGTCGGCGCGGCGGGGTTTGCCGTTGCTGCCGGCGCCGTGGTTGCGATCCGCGCTCTGCCGCTAGACGGCGCAACCGGCCTAATGACAGCGCTAATCGGCTCCACCGCGGCCGCGGCCGGCGTGTTCTCCGCGGCCTCCCTGGTCGTAATCACAGGCCCCGCCGCCTTTGCGCCCGTCTCGAACTTCGCCCGGCGGGCGGAGCGCCGGTTGCGCCGCAGCCACAGTTCCGGTAATGAGCCGTAGCCGCCGGATTACGAAAAATCTGAAAAATCAAGTTTGCGGATAACGAAGATAACGAAAGTAACGTTTTCGAAGATTCCGCTTTTTTTATTTAATCTCCCCCTAATCCTTATCCTTCTTACCAAATCATCGTGACTTAAGGACGAAAAAAAATAAAAAACATTTTTCTTCCTTAAGTATAGAGAGGCCGCCCCGCCGGGCCCGGCGAGGCAAAGCCAGGCCCGGCAGAAGCAGAGGCGAGGTGTCCATGACCGTCAACCACGTTCCGGGAGAGAGACCGGGCCAGGGCGACGCCCCCGCGGGAACCCGCCCGGCGGCGGCAGCCCTTCCGGTGGAACACCGGGTAATCGGGCCGCCGGGCTGCGGCAAAACGACCTACCTGTCCCGGCAGGTCGCCGGCGCGGTGGCGGCGGGCTTGCGGCCTCTGGTGATTTCACTAACCCGCGCCGCCGCGGCGGAAGCGGCCGGCCGGGACTTGCCCATACCGGCGGAGCGAGTTGGGACGCTGCATTCCCAGTGCTACCACGCCCTGCGGCGTCCCGAACTGGCGGACACGCCGGAGAACTTGCGGCTGTGGAACGCGGCGCATCCCGAATACGCCCTCAGCGGGGGCGTGGACCTGGACGGCGACAACGCGGCCGCCGCCGGCTACGGATCGGAGCCGCACCGGTCGCGGCGGCCCGACGAGTTGATGTCGTGGTATCAGGCGTTGCGGTCGCGGATGGAGCCGGTTCCGCCGGAAGGGCCGCTGGCGCGGTTCGTCCGGCGCTGGCAAGAGTGGCTAATCGAGCGTGATATGTGCGACTTCACCGGCTTGATTGAGCGCGCTCTGGCGGAAGGAACGCCGCCGCCGGGCCGTCCCGACGTGATTTTCGTGGACGAGGCCCAGGACTTGTCGCGGCTGGAACTGGCGCTGACGCGGCAGTGGGGCCGGCAAGCCGGGCGCCTGGCGCTGGTGGGCGACCCGGATCAGAACCTGTACGGCTGGCGGGGCGCGGAAGGCGGCGCCTTCGCCGGCCCGGACCACGCCGGCTTTCGGGTGGATCAGCGGACGCTGAGCCAGTCCTGGCGGGTGCCGGCGGCGGTGCATCGGACGGCGACGGCGTGGATCGAGCGCAGTCCATTGCGGACGCCGGTGGAGTACCGGCCCCGGGCCGCCGCCGGGCGGGTGCGGGAAGGGCAAGGGACGTGGGAGCGGCCGCCGGCGGTGATTGACGACATCGAAGGGGAGCTGGCCGCCGGACGGACGGCGATGCTGCTGGCGACGTGCAGCTACATGCTTGACCTGGCCGTAGCCGAGTTGCGGAAGCGGGGCCTGCCCTTTCACAACCCCTGGCGGCGGCGGCAGGGCAAGTGGAACCCGTTAGGGGGTTCGGCGCGGGGAATAGCGTCGGCGCGGCGGTTGGCGGCCTTTCTGAACCATGTGGAAGGCGCCGGCTGGACCCTGGGAGATTTGGAGAAGTGGACGCCGACGGTAACGGCGCAAGCGGCGCTGACGGAAGGACGCAAGGGGCTGGCGCAGTTGCAAGAGCGTTGGCCGGACCCGGAGGAGCCGCTGCCGGAAGCGGAACTGGAGCGGACGCTGACCCGGTGGGCGGTGGACGCGGGGCTGGGGCCGGATCTGGAATGGTATCGGGCCAACTTGCTGAAGAGCTGGCAGGAGCGGCTGGAGTATCCATTGCGGATCGCGGAGCGGCGGGGGCGGACGGCGCTCCTGGAAGAGCCGCAAGTGGTGATTGGAACGATCCATAGCGTGAAGGGAGCGGAAGCGGACGTGGTGTACTTGTTCCCGGACTTGTCGGCGGCGGGGATGCAGGAGTGGCTGGGGAGCGCGGAGCGGCAGGCGGCGGTGTACCGGCTGTTTTACGTGGGGATGACGCGGGCGCGGGAGGAGTTGGTGTTGTGTCCGGCGGCGAGCGCGTTGGCGGTGGACTGGCCGCCGCTGCTGGAAGCGGTGTCGGGAAACTAGCGCGGAATGGCCTAATTTGCCCCGTAGCGGCCCGGAGCGGCCCTCGTTCCCGCTTTGCCGGGATTTTTACCGCCGCAAGGAACGAAGGGCCGCGCAGCGGCTCTAACGCAGGAAAACGGCGCAAAGCAAAAACCGGGGCGGGAGCCGAGGAGAAAAGCAAGATGGCAAAAGCGAAGGGAAGGTCGGCGGAGCCGCTGTGTCTGCCGGACACGGGATGTCGGTGGTCGCCGTCGTGCTTGAGTTGTTCGTTAGCCGAGTGCGTACACGACCAGGCGCTGCGGAAAGGACGGCCGGCGCGAAGTTTTAGCGCGGCGGAGTTGACGGAGCTGCGGCTGGACCCGGCCGGGGCGACAGCGCGGTACGGGGTATCGTCGCGGACGGTGTATCGCTGGATTAGAGCCGGGGCAGCGGAACCGCGGCTGAGGCTGGAATGACCAGGAAAGAGTTAGCTATGCGGGAGAGCAGTCTGACACGGCGCTTGCTGGCGCGGTTGCGGCAGCGGGGGCATTACGCCATCAAAATCGTGGGATCGCCGCAGCAGCAGCGGGGGCTGCCGGACCTCGTGGCCTGCATTGCGGGGAAGTTTGTGGGGATTGAGGTGAAGCGTCCCGGCGGGAAAGCGACGCCGGGTCAGGCGCGGGAGCTGGAGCGGATCGAACTGGCCGGCGGCCGGTCGGCGGTGGTGACGTCCCTGGCGGAGCTGGAAGAGCTGCTAACGGAGCTGGAAGGCGCAGAGACGCCAGCCGCAGCGGAGGTGGCCGACTTGGCGGAGACAGCGCCACCGGCGGAGACTCCGCGCCGCGTACTGCGTTGGGCGCCGCCGCCGTGGCCCTTGGACCGCTGGCCGTAGCGCCCGAAGTTTGAGGCGGGAGCGGTCGTGGCGAAAGCGAACCGAAAGGCGTCAGGAGAACAGCTGTCGCTATTCCGGGATGGGGAGAGCGGCGGGTCCGCAGCGGAAACGCCAGCCCCGGCGGAGGTTGCCGCCGCAGCGGAGGTTCCCGCCCCGGCGGAGACGCTGGCCCCAGCGGAAACGCCGGCCCCAGCGAAAACGCCCGCCCCAGCGGAGGTTCCCGCCCCGGCGGAAACGCCCGCCGCAGCGGAGGTTCCCAGCCCGGCGGTTCCCAGCCCGGCGGAAACGCCGGTCCGAACCTATTCGCCGCCGCCGGGCAGCGTATTGCGCTTGGCGCCGCCGCCGTGGCCCCTGGAACGCTGGCCGGAACCGGCGTATTGCGTCGGCTGCGGCCACCTCCAGCCGGGCGCCGACGGCTGGTGCCGGGTTTGTCGGCGGGAGCGCCGAGCGCGAGAGTTTGACCGGTAAGCAGCGGGCCAAAACATCCCGATCCGCCCCATCGCTTTTCCGGCGGAGCTATCTGCAATAGCAAAAGGTCTCAGACCGAAGGAGCATCAGCAATGTCTGCAACTGAATTACCCCCCAGGGAAAACCGTCCCGCGCCGCCGGTTGCGTTGATCAGCGACGCGGACATCGCGGCCGCCCGCCGAGCCGGGCCGGGCGACTACTTTCTGACCACCGGCCTGTACTGGGAATGCGACTGCTCGGCGGACTTCGTTCACCCGGCGGCATTGGCGCGCTGTGAGGAGTGCGGCAGTCAGCGCGAGGAGTGTCCCGACGCTGACCTGCGGATGCTAGATGCCTTCGGGATTGCGGTTGATTTCACCGATCCGGCCGTGCAAGCGTCCCTCTGCGCGTATAACTTGCGCCCGGACAATCCCCGGATATGGCAAAGCCCCCGGAAGTGGGCAAAGAAGTAAGGAAGCAGGAAAGTGGCGCAAGGGAAGTTGGCCGGCTGTCGTCGCTGTAACGGCGACTTGATGGTGCATCGGGATATTTACGGGCGCTACGTGCGCTGCTTGCAGTGCGGGCGGTCGCCGGAGGAGCCGGCGTCGCAACCGGAGCAACCGTCGCAGCCGGCCTTCCCGCCCCGCGGTTCCTACCGCCAAAGAAACCGCTCCCCCCGGCCGCCCGCATCCCGAAACCGCAAAGGAGACTAGCATTATGCCCTGGCGACTGAACCCCCGATCAGCGCTGCCCCGGAGCTGGGCCGGCGCGCCCAAGGCGGCGAACCGTTACTACATGGGCGCGTCACCGGCCCAGCTCAACGGAGTGGACGCCGGCGCGCCGGACCGGGAACCGGCGCCTATCGTATCCCTCTCGGTCGGTTCCACCGGAATGCAGCGCAGCGCGCTGTGGGCGCGGAAGATGACCGCCTTGGGCTGTCGCAGCCGCATCCAGTCGCTGGTGGTGTACGACTGCAACGCGACGAACATTCGCTTGTGGCGTCAGGCGGCGCAGGAGTCCGGTCTGGAGCGCCTCAGCGTCGTGCCGGAGTATTTGCCCTTGTCCGAGGGCTTTCTGCGCCAGCCCAACTTTTTCATGGATCGCTACGGGGCGATTGAGCGGGACGTGGAACGGATCGTGAACGAGATGGAACGCCGGGCCAACGAGATCGGCTCCCGGCCCCAGCTCATCATCGAGTGGCTGGGTTTCGGCGGCCACGCCCGGCTGGGGCACTTGATCCACGAACACGTCGCCAGCCGCTTTCCCCAGACCCGGTTTCTGCCGGTCTATTGTCTGCCGGCGGAACGGGCGCTGGAGCAGAACATTCGGGACTACGACCTGTGGGCCGAGGCGGAAAACGTCATCGGAACGACGCCGTCGCTGCTTACGGACAACCGGGCGGCGGGGTCGCTGACGGCGCTGGACGAGCGGGTCGCGCTGGGGCTGGCGGCGGTGGAAGCGTGCTGGCGGTTTCGTCCGGAGTCGGGGACATTGGCGGAAACGGCGTCAATGTTCGCCTTGCGGGAGAGCCGCTGGTTGAGCCTGGAGATGGCGGACTTGCCGTATCAAGCCGGTCGGTCGGCCAAGCGAAGTTACGCGGACGGAATGATCAGCCACGAGGAGCGCCAGGCTTGCGTCATGGTGGCGCAGTCGGTCAAGGAAGCGATCTGGCGCATCGCGGCGCCGGTTCACGACGAGAAGGTTACGGGGTATTTCGATCCGCCGCCGGCCGACGGGGAGCAACGGATTTACTGCTTGCTGCCCTTTGCGCCGTCGCTGGTGGAGCGGATTGAGGAAGACGTGGCGGATCAGTTGCAGCGGGAGACGTTCAACGGGCCGTATCCGGGGGCGCGGGTGGCCTTTGCGGCGGCGGACAGCCAGTGGGGGCCGAACCGGAAGGAGTTCAGTTACGGCCACGTTTGCAAGCTGGCCGGGCGTCCGACGGAGCCGCTGCCGCCGAGTTTGACACGGATTCTGGACAATGACGGACGCTTGCGGCAACGGCGACGGGTGCTGTCGCGGGGGGAGACGCTGCTGCTGGAAATGGGTCAGTCGCTGGAGCGTCCGAAGCGGAAGAAGGGGCCGGACGGGGGGTAGGCGGCGGAGTTTGATTGGCGGCGGAAAGCGTCGCGGCCAGCATTGGGAGGTCGGCGTCAAGCGGCCGGCCAGGAGGAGAACCGATGACCGGAAGCGTGATGAAAGGCCGGCGCCGTGAGGACCAGGGCGCGGCGGCGGCGCAGTACGATTGCGTAGCGGAGCGCTGCGACTGGTACGGCTGCTATTTGGAATACCGGAACCCGGAGCTGGACGAGGCGGCCCAGCAAGCAATGGGCTGCTGGCCCACGGCGGCCTGGCCGCCGGAAGAAGCGCCGCTTGCGCCGGCCACGCCGGAAGAGGGGCAAGAGCGCTGATGGCAGACGACCCTAACCAAAGCGCCAGCCAGCGCTTGCGGCAGGCGTTGGGCGAGAGTTTCGGCAACGGACTGATCTACCTAGCGGCGCCCTACGCCAGCCCGGATCGGGGCTTGATGGCGTGGCGGCTGGCCGCTGCCAATCAGGTTGCCGGACGGCTAATTGCCCAGGGCTGGCGGATACTGTCGCCCCTGACCCACAGCGCGGCCCTGGAACGGATCGGGCATCGGCCGCCGGAAGGAGACTGGTACGCCTTTGACCTGGACTTGCTGAAGGCTTGCCACGGCCTGGCGGCGCTACAGCTGCCGGGATGGGAGCGCAGTCGCGGGATGGCTCTGGAAGTAGAACAGGCGGTAGCCCAGAGGCAGCCCATCTGCTGGCTGCCGCTGCGTTGCCTGGAGTTGCCGGCCGGAATGTTCCGGCGATTGACCCAGGAGCGCGCCGATGCTGCCCCTTAGCGGAAACGGGCGGCGTCGCGCCGCCTTTGCCCGGCGCCGCGGCTGGCGCGGAGCAGCCGCGGCGCCCGGCCCGACTAAAACCGACCAGGAGGACGAAATGAGCGCCAGCTACCCGGAAGAGCGGTTGCCGGACATTCGGGAAAGGGCCGGCCGGGCCCTGCTCCTGCTGCGACAGCTGCAACAGGCGCAAGCCGAACGGCAGTGGCCCGATTTCAGCCGGGACAAAGCCCGCCGGCCCCCGGTGGACTGGCCCGATCTGGTCCGCCTCATTATAGAAATTGGGCTAGTCGCCGGGTTGGAGCCTTGCGCCCTGACCGATCCCCGGCGGAGGGCGGAGCTGATAACCCGCTACGGGGCCAAGTGGCCGGATCATCCGGAGCCGCACTTCGCCGCCCACGGCGGACGGGTGTGGTGGCTCTACGGGAGCCGGAAATCGGAGTCGGAGCCGGAGTTGCGCCGGCACGCGGTGTGCGCCGAATGCCACGAATGGGCCATGCTGCCCGACTGATCCCGCCGCCGACGGCATTGCGATCCGGCAGCGGGTACGGTTGCCGACCCCTTGGCGCAAACGCCGCCGCCAACCGCCGAAATGACATCCACCCACGGAGGGACTGATGCTGAATGACTTGCTCCCGGAAGAGAAGTTGCGGGACCTACGAGACGCGGCGGAGCGGGCGCTCTGCGCCTTGATGCACGGGAAGCAGCCGGAGCGACGGGACAATTTCAGCCAATGGCCGAAGGCCGCGCAGCAGGCGGTAAATAGCGTTATGGAGATTGGAATAATCTCCGGTTTGCCCCGCTGTTCGTTATCGGACGCGGTTCCGGCGGCGGCATTGATATTGGCAACGCGCTACGGAGCGCCGCCGCCGGGCCGTCGCGGGCCGCACTTCGTCACCAATGACGGACAGACCCGACAATTGTGGGCCACGCCGCCCTGGGGGGCCGAGCCGCAAGGGTATGCGGTGTGCGCCGAGTGTTACGAATGGGCCATGGCGCAGGGCTGATCCGGTCCCCGACGGCCTCCGACGGTGCTACAACGGCCTCCGACGGCCTTTGATTGGCCCCCGACGACCTCCAACGGTGCTACAACGGTGCTACAATCGGAAGTCAAGCGTTATCGAGATGGAACTAATGCCATGACACTAAATGAATCGGAAAAGCTCCGCCTGATGCGGACGCTGCAAGAAGACCCCGCCTTTCTGGAACAAGTTCGCAGCCTGATGCTGTCCGACGAGCTGCGGCAGTTGCCGGAGCGGCTTGCGCAGTTTGCCGCCAGCGTCACGAAGTTCATAGCGGAGCAGCAGCAGTTCAACGTCAACGTCACGAATTTCATAGCGGAGCAGCAGGAGTTCAACGCGGAGCAGCAGCAGTTCAACGCGGAGCAAAAGCAGTTCAACGCCAGGATCGACCGATCCATCGCGCGGCTGGACAACTTCGTCGTTGAGCAAAAGCAGTTCAACGCAGAGCAAAAGCAGTTCAACGCAGAACAGCGGGAGTTCAACGCCGCCGTAACCCACCGCTTGCAGCGCATCACCGACGACCTGGGCGATCTCAAGGGCCACGTGGCGGGGCGTCTGGCCCGGGACCGGGCTGACGACATCGCCGCCAGCCTGGGCTGCCGCATCATCGCCCAGCTGGACGGCGCCGACCTGCGGGAGCTGGTCCGCCGGCAGGACGACGCGGCGGACATTCCCTTCGACCAGCGCCGCAGCTTCTACAACGCCGACCTGGTGATCCGGGTCAGCGACCCGGCCGACGCCGAGTTCTACCTGGCCGGCGAAGCGTCGTACACCGCCGACATCAGGGACGTGCAACGGGCGCAGCGCAACGCGGAGTTTCTGACCAAGTTCACCGGGCTGAACGCGACGCCCCTCATCATCAGCCTGCGCAACGACCACGCGGTGGACGCGCTGATCGACCAGGGCGTGGTCCGGTGGTTCCAGTTCGACCAGCGGGATCTACAGCCGGAATAGCGGCCGGGATCAGCGTCTTCCGCCGGACTTCCGGCTCGGTTGCGACCGGGCCGGATTTGCTTTTAACCCCGCCGCGCCGCAACGCCCCGGGCGGCAATGCCGGCGTTCAACACCCGGTGCGGTATCTGTTCGCCCCGCCGCAACGCCCCAAGTCGGCAATGCCGGCCCCACCGCAACGCCCCAAGGAGACAGCCATGACCAGCCCCACCGCCAGCATCGCATCCCTGAACGGCCTGCACCGGCTCTTGCGCTGGCCCCAGCAGCCCGACCGGCCCATGCAGCCCCTGCGCCTGATCATCGCCCCGGCCGGCGACGAGTTTCTGATCAGCAGCGACACCCAAACGACCACCGCCCCGGTGGATGCCCACCGGCTGGCCCAGATGCTGAAATACTATCCGGCGCCGGTCCGGATCAACGGCGACTGGCTGGAACGCTCCGCCTTTCCCGACCGCCCGCGGGCGTTGGAAGTCGGCCCCAGCGGCGGCATCGCCGGACAACCCTGGACCGCGGCCCAGCGCCGGCTGCCGGACAGCGGGGCCGCCGGCCCCCTACTGCGCTGCCAGGGCCTGATCTATGAACTGCTTCCCGGCGCCGATGCCCGCCCCGACCACAAGGCCGGGATGTCCCGGGAAAATCCACTTGCCCGAACCGGAGCAGGCCTTTCCCCACTGGAAGGGCGCCCGCCGCTACCGCATTGACTACAACACTGACTGGAACGACCGCGCCGACTTGCCGTGCAGTTTCGTCAGCCATTCGGGCCGGGCGTGGTGCATCCTGGAAGCCGACGGCTGGGCTGAGCTGCAACGGCAGCAGGAAGCGCAAGAACTCTGGGTATGGGCTCAAATCCGGTCAGCGGCGGCTTACGCCGCAATCCGGCGGCGTACTTACTGGTCGGGCTGGCGCGCCGACCGGGACGCCCCGGACATTTACGTCAACGCGCCGGCCCAGGCCGCCCGCATCGACATCACCGCTTCCCAGCAAGACTGCTTGGGACACACCCTGGCAATCGCCCTCTACGCCAATCCCGCCGCCGGCTACGTGCCGGTACACAGTTATCCGGGCTGGCGGGAAAGGGGGCCCAGTCCGCCGGAAACGGCGCCGCCCAGCCTGACCGTGGCCGGCGTCGCCATCGTCGGCCCCGACGGCCAAAGGCTGGAATACGATCCGGCGCGCAACTACGGCGCGCCAACGCCGGACCTTTGGCCCGAAGCAATCCATCGCCGCGCCCAGTCCATCGCCATCCGGGTTCAGGTTGCCGCCCCCGACGGAACCACCAGCGAATTCGTCACTCCCGCCAACGCCGCCTTCCTGGGCGAACTCTATGACGAGTGCGTCTGGCTGGCCGAGGGCTACGACGGAGACGTAGCCGCGCTGCGCGACACGCTCTTCGCCGCTTACTGGCCCCACCACGACCCGCCGGAAGAAATGACCTCAGAAAAGTATGCCGACCGGATGCAAGCGCTGGCGACGCGGCTGCTGGAAGGAGATCGGGCCGGCTTTGCCCTGGAGTTTCAGCAGTTGGCGGACAACTTCTATCCCCAGACCCCGCCGTCGGCAACGAGCCGGCCGCTGGCGACTACCGACTACTGGAACCGGATGGTCTGGCTACCGCGGGAGGGCGACGCCATGGCCGGGGCAGCGCTGGCGGTGGTGGTGGGCTATTGCCTGAAATTATCGTCGGAGGAGGCCCAGGCCCTGGGAGAGCGGTTGCGGCAGTGGCTGGAGACCACGGGCCGAGCGGCGGAAATCCGGCACTGGCTGGCAAAGACGCAGGCGGAAGGCGCGGAAGCCGCCGCCGAAGCCGAAGCCGCCGCCGCTACCCCGGCCCAAACCCACGCCGACCCGTCCAATGCCGCCGACCAGCCAGCGGGAAAAGTTCCGGAGACCAACCCATCTTGCGGAGCCAAGGAGCCAGATGAACAACGCCAATGAGCCAGCCCAAGCGATTGCGAACCTAACCAACCTCAACCGCTACGGCGCCGACTGGTCCGACGCCGACCTAACCGACGCCAACCTCTCCGGCGCCGACTTGACCCGCGCCGACTTGTCCCATGCCGACTTGACCAGCGGCAAACTCTCCGGCGCCGACTTGTCCCATGCCGACTTGACCGCCGCCAAACTAGCCGGCGCCGACCTGCCCTACGCCAACTTGACCGGAACCAACCTGGCCGGCGCCGACTTGTCCGACGCCCTATTGCCCGGCGCCGACTTGACCAGCGCCAATCTCACCAACGCCGACTTAGCCAGCGCCGGCGCCGTCGGCGCCGACCTTTCCCACGCCTACCTCCCCCACGCCAAACTAGCCGGCGCCGACTTGCCCGACGCCGACCTGACCGACGCCAACCTGGCCGGCGCCGACCTCGCTCACGCCAAAATGTCTAGCGCCCGCCTCGCCGCCGCCAACTTGACCGACGCGGACCTTACCGGCGCCGACTTCACCGACGCCAAACTCCCCCACGCCAACCTGAACTGCGCCAACTTGACCGACGCCAAACTCCCCAGCGCGAACCTGGGCTGCGCCGACCTGAGCAAGGCCATCCTCTACCGCGCCGACCTGACCTACGCCAGCCTGGCCCGGACCAATCTGCGGGCCGCTACCCTCAACGACGCCGACTTGCAGAACGCCAGCCTGCGCAACGCCCTGCTCCGAGGCGCCCAGCTCAACGACGCTACCCTCATTGAGGCCGACCTGACCAAGGCCGACCTGCGCGGAGCTTATTTGCTGAGCGCCAACCTGCGCCGGGCCGACGCCGCCCACGCCGACCTGAGCTACGCCCGCTTGGACGACGCCGACTTGCGGCAGGCCGACTTGCGAGGCGCCAACTTGCATAACGCGGACTTGCGGGACGCCAACTTGCGAGGCGCCAACCTGCGTAACGCCAACTTGCGAGGCGCCAACCTGCGTAACGCCAACTTGCAAGGCGCGGACTTGTCCAACCTGGACTGCGCCAGCATCGACGCGCGGCAGGCGTTGCTGAACGCCGGCGCCACCGTAATCCCCCCATCCAACGCTGCCGACGACGCGGCCGTAGCCGACCCGCCGCCCTTCTGACATCTACCCGACAGATTGCCCGGCCACCGCGCCGGAAAAGGAGACTACTCACATGAAACTTCCTGGCAACGCCCACCACCACCCGGCGACCACGGCGCCCCGCCGCGCCATTGTCCCGCTAATTAACGAAATCCCGGCGCCCCGGGACCTGCTGACCCAGCTGGGCCTGGCCCGCTTCGGCGGCGAGGAAACGGAAAAGGCCGCGACCCTGCGGAGGCCCGCCCGGTGAACGAGAACGCAACTGCCACCGCAACTGCCGAGACTGCCCAGGGGGAGCCAGCCGTCGCGTGGAACTTCGCCGTCGCCGGCGTCAGCGCCCTCTGCGACGCCTGGGCGCTGGACGGCTCAAACCTGGCCTTCCTCTCCGTAATCGGCCCCACGGCCACCATCAAGAGCCTGCGCAGCCACTTCGGAGCCGCCGGCCCCAGCCATACCGGAACCCTTTACCCCGACGGCGGCGGCGCGGCCCCCTGGAAAACCTTCCTGAACTTGCAGCCGCTAACCCGCGCCCAACGCTGGCAGCGGCCCTTGACCGCGTTGCCGGGGCAACATCATCTGCTGCTAATGCCCCCAGGGCAAGCGCCGTCCCGCGCCAACTTCAGCCAGCCGGCTACCACCGTCCCGGCAACCGACGAAAACTACTCCGGCTGGCTGTTCAGCGAAGCGCCGGAACACGGCCCGCGCTTGCTGGGCGAACGGCTGCGCCGGGAGACGGGCTTGATCGCCCTGCCCCAGTGGGATCAAGCCATCTGGGACTACTGCGTCGAACAGGAATGGATTACGCCCCTCTCCGCGTGGCGGGCCGCGCCGGGCAAACTCTACGGCTGGCAAGCCCACGTGAACTGGACGGAGCTGCAAGAAGCGCTGTGCCAGCGACTGGCCGCCGGCGAACTGGCCGCCGCGCCGGAATAACCGCCCGCCCGCCGGAAACCGGAGGCTCCCAACATGGAAATCAGCCAACTCATCGCCGGAATGCACGACGGCTCCATCCGCTTGCCCCCCTTCCAGCGCGGCTACGCCTGGTCCCGCCAGCGGGCGCTGGAACTGATCGAATCCCTCTACCGGCGCTATCCCATCGGAATAATCACCCTGTGGCGGCAGCGTCCCGCCCTGGGCGGCCCCCAATACCTCATCGTGGACGGACAGCAGCGCCTCGCCAGCATCTACGCCGCCGCCCTGGGCCAGGCGCCGCCCCTCTACGACGACGCAACCGCCCCGCCGCCCACCGACCTGTGCTTCGATCCCCTCCGCGACATTTTCGGCTACCCCAAACCGGGCGAACTGGAACGCCGCCCCGGCTGGCTCCCCGTAACCGCCGTCCTCACCGACGACCGGGCCGCCCTGGCCGCCTGGCGCCAGCGCTCGGCCCCAAGCAAGGACTTCGCCGCCCAACAGGACGAGTGCCTGCTGCGGCTCAGCCGCCTGCACAGCATCCGGGACCGCGCCCTGCCCGTGCAGGAAATCGACCCGGAACTGGACAGCGCCGCCGTGCTGGAAATCTTCCGGCGCATCAACACCAGCGGACGCCCCCTGACCCGCAACGACATCGCCATGGCCTGGATCGCCGCCCGCTGGCCCGACGCCCTGACCGAGTTCCGCCGGCTGATCCGTCAGCACCGCAAGGGCATTCTGGAACGGGTGATTACCCAGGACACCATCATCCGCACCATGACGGCCATTCACACCGGCCGGCTGCGGCCCCACGGCCTGGCGCTGGCCGACCCGTCGCCGGGGCAACTAGCCCTAGCCTTCGCCCAGGCCGAGCAGGCTTTCGCCGCCATTGCCGACGCCATCACCGCCGAGCTGGGCCTCAGCGATCCCCGGACGCTGACCACCGCGCCCCTCAGCGTGCTGGCCCGGCGCTTAAGCCGGCAGGACGGCGCCTTCCGCGATCCCATGGACCGGCGACAAGGGATGATCTACCTGCTCCGCGCCGTGGCCAGCGGCCCTTACCGCAGCGGATACGCCAGCGCGTTGGACGCTGATCTGCGCGTCCTCGACGCCGGCGACCCGCCCTGGGCCGCCCTGCAAGCCCGCCGGGAAGCCCGCCTGGGCAAGACCTTCGCCGAGCCGGAACAGTTCCGCTTCGGACTGTATCACCGCAGCAGCTACTACATCGTCTGGCACGCGCTGCTGAAAGGGCCGGCGACCCGGGACTGGCTGACCCGGCTGCCCCTGCGACGGTACGCGCCGGAGCAACTGACCACGCATTGCATCTTTTCCGCCGACGAATTGCGGCAAACCTTCGGCAAAAGCGCCGACGCCGATCCCCACGCCATCGGCAACGCGACGATCCTGACCGTCAGCACGGCCCGGTCATTGACCGGCAAGTCCCCCGCCGAGTACCTGAACCAACTGGCCCAGTCCGATCCGGGGCTGCTGGAGAGCCACCTGATACCGGCCGACCCGAGGTTGTGGCAGACCCCGCGTTACCCGGAGTTTCTCAGCGCCCGGCGGAAGTTGCTGGCGCGGGCGGCGAACCGGCTGGTAGCGGCGGAGACCGGCGACCGGCTGGTCAGCGGAACGCCGCTCAGCCGAAAGGGCTGAGGACGGCCGGCGCCAGAGGGCGGCGGGCCAGGGCGGCGGGCCAGGCCGGCGGCGCGGGAATAGCGGCCGGCCCTTCCTGTTCGATAACGCCAATAATGAGGAGAACCGAGAATGACCGCCACGCAAATCACCGAAGCCCCGGAGCCGGAACCCGGACGGCGCAGCTGGGGGGATATTGCATTCAGCCTGTCCGGCAAAGTTGCGAACCTGGCCATCTATGACCGCCGCGGCCTGGCCGGGTTGCGCCGCATGGACCCGGACGAAACCGACACGGCGGCTTTCCGGCGTCTGATGGCGGACGAAGACCTGCTGGGCAGTCCTGAAATTGAACGCAAGTGGGGGCTAATTCTGCATGGCATCGCATTGATGACGCGCACCACCGGCGGAGACAATATCGTCAGCCGCTCGGCCCATGACGGGAATATGCCGGTGGGCCGGGCGTTGTTTCTGGGCGGCAACCCGCAGCGCGCGCAAGCCTTTTATAGCGAGACCCGGCTCAACCGGCTGCTGAAGGCGCGGGAGGATACGCTCCGCCTTTTGCTGACGCAGCTGTTCCGTAGGCTGGCCCCCGCCAACGTATCTTTCAACTGGCGTGAAATGGCGCAGTTCATTTTCAACGACGGCTTCGATGAAATCCGAGCTGAAGAATCGCGCCGCCGCATCGCCCGCGACTATTACCAAACGGCGCGACGCAGCGCCTAACAACTGGACGCCGCTTACGGCGGGAAGGAAATCCGGCGCAGCCGAGCCGGAGACTGCCCCGGCGCAGCGGATGCAGCAGCCCGGCCCAACCCGACGACACCGCAAAGCCCAGCGCCGCCCGCCCGCGCGCCGCAACCCCGCTCCGGCCCCGGACCCAACGCCGTCAACCAGCTCACTCCGCCGCCGCCAACCCCCGAATTCCCGCCCCGGCGCCGCGCCAAACCCCAACTCCTCAAACCCGCCAATCTCCAACTGGAAACTAATGCCCACACTCAACCGGAACCTAATGCCCACACTTACGCAGGCATCCCCCCGGAACCTAATGCCCTTATTTACGCAGACATCCCCGAACAAAATACCGCCCTTTGGAACCTAATGCCCTCCTTTCAGCACAACACCCCCGGAACCTGATGCCCTGATTTACGCACGCGCCCCCGAACAACCGCTCCGCAAACCGGAAACTTCGCACCGGGTGCAATCTTTCCAATTTGGAACCTAATGCCCACACTTCAGCAGGCATCCCCCTGGAACCTAATGCCCACCTTTACGCAGACATCCCCGAATAAAATACCGCCCTTTGGAACCTAATGCCCACGCTTCAGCACAACGCCCTCGGAACCTAATGCCCTGATTTACGCAGACGCTCCCGAACAACCGCTCCCCAAATTGGAAACTTCACACCGGGTGCAATCTTTCCAATTTGGAACCTGATGCCCACCTTTCAGCACAACGCTCCCGGAACCTGATGCCCACATTTACGCAGACGCCTCCGAATAACCGCCGCGCCGCCCGGACCTACCGCTCCCACGCCAACCGGCCCAATTTGGAACCTAATGCCCTGATTTACGCAGCCACCGCCGAATAAAACCCCATCCCCAGGAGAAGCGCCCCCCATGCGACCACAAGGCTGGACCAAATCCGGTTACTACCCGACCCCCCTGCCCGTAATCAAACTCCTGGAACCGCCCCTCTTCGCCCGCTGCGCCGGGAACCACCGCAGCCTCGACCCGCCAAAGCCGCCTCCCGTTCCCGAATTCCACCTCCTGGACCCCTGCTGCGGCGAAGGACACGCCGTCGCCGCCTTCGCCAACGCCATCACCCGCCAAATCAGCCGGTCCTGCCCCAATTACCCCCACCGCGTCGTAACCCACGGCGTGGAACTCAATAGCGAGCGCGCCGCCGCCGCCCGCCATAACCTCCACCACGTCCTCCAGGCCGACCTGGAAAACGTCGCCCTCCAGCCCGAAAGCGCCGACGCCCTCTGGCTCAACCCGCCCTACGACTGGGACGCCGACAACGCCCCCGCCAACCACGACACCGGCGACAACCGCCTGGAAAGCCGCTTCCTCCGCAGCTGCCTCCCCGCCCTGCGCCCCGACGGACTCCTCGCCTACGTCATTCCCCTCCAGCAACTCGACCGCGACGCCGCTACCCTCGCCAACAACTTCTACAACATCGGCGCCGCCCGCTTTCCCGACCCCGAATACGGCCAATATCAGCAAATCATCCTCTGGGGCCAGCGCAAAATCGCCCTCAATAACCCCGAATCCCGCGAACCCCACGTCGCCCGCAGCCTCCGGAAACTCGCCAACGGCCCGCTGCCCGACTTCCCCGTCCTCGGCCAACCCGTCAACCTCCTCCGCGTCAGCCTCAACCCCCAGCTGACGGTCAACTTCCGGCCGATCCCCAACCGCCCCCGCCCAATCGCCCGCCGCCGCGAATACGACCCGGCAACCCTCAGCCGCGCCGCCGCCGCCGAAGGCTGCTGGGCCAGCGGCGATACCCGCGCCCAACTCCGGCCCCAGGGCCACTCCCCGCCGGCGCCAACCCTCCAGCCCCTCAACTCCGGCCACACCCTGCAACTCCTCGCCAGCGGCCAGCTGGACAACCACCCCATCACCGATCCCCAGGGCGAACTCCCGCCCATCCTGCTCAAAGGCCAAATCCGCAAAGTCGCCGAAATTACCGAAATCCCCCACCGCAAAGCCACCGAAACCGAAAACTTCACCAACAGCATCCGCTACCTCAACCTCGCCAACGGCCAAATCACCACCGTGGACGACGGAGACCCGGAGGCCCTGCGCGACTTCCTCCACGCCTGGCGACGCCCCCTCAAGTCCCGCATGACCGACCTCTTCCCGCCTACCGTTATCCCCACGGAACCCCGCTATCGCCCCATCCGGGAACGCATCGCCCGGCTCAAAAAGCCGCCCATCGGCAAGCAAGGCGCCAACGCCGTCGCCCTGGCCGCTCACCTCCGCAAAAACCGCCGCGGCTTCATCATCAGCCAGCCCGGCTCCGGCAAGACCTGGATGGCCGTCGCCGCCGCCGCCGGCGCCAACTGCGCCCGCGTCATCGTCATCCTCCCCCGGCACATCATCCCCCGCTGGATCAGCGAAATCACCGACTGCAACCCCCAGGCCAAAGTCCGCGTTATCGAAAGCATCCGCCAACCCCCCAACCGCCCCGCGCCCGATCCCAGCCTGCGCTCCGCCCACGGCGACCTGGAATCCGCCCTGACCTTGCCCGCCACTCCCGACGCCCCGCTCTGGCTGCTGCTGCCCCAAACCACCGCCAGCCTCGGCTGGGCCGTAGCCAGCGTCACCCGCCACGTCAGCGCCGCCGGCCCCCACCGCCTCTACCGCCACGAAGGGCCCGACGGCTCCCTCCAACTGGCCGTCGCCCGCAACTTCCGCGGCGAGACCTGCCCCCGCTGCTGGCGCGTCCTCACCGACGACGCCCGTTGGGAAAACGCCAAAAACCGCCGCGACGCCCGCTGCCCCGGCTGCCGCCTCCACCTCAAAGCCCCCACCCGCCCGCCCGGAACCCGCTGGCGCTGCCCCATCGGAGACTACATCGCTCAAAAGCATCCCCGCTGGGCCGACCTGCTGATCCTGGACGAAGCCCACCAGTACAAGTCCAACGCCAGCGCACGGGGCGAAGTCGCCGGCCGCCTGGCCCAGCGCAGCCAGCGCGCCATCGGACTGACCGGCACCTTCCTCGGCGGCTGCGCCAGCAGCGTCTTCTACCTGCTGCAACGCCTGCTCCCCGGCTTCCAACGGAACTTCCCCTGGGACCAGCGCAGCCAGTTCATCAACCAGTACGGACGCTACCGCACCGTCTGGCGCTCCCGGCCCGAAACCGACGGCGGCCGCACCGGCGCCGTCAGCGCCGCCCGCCAGCAGCAGAGCCGCAAGGAGGAAATCCCCGGCTTTCACCCCGGCCTGCTCAACCACATCCTCTACTGCTCCGTGTTCACCACCCTGCCCGAACTGATCCAGGCGCTGCCCCCGGACGATCCGCGCCGCCAACTGCCGCCGCCGGAGATCATCCCCACCCTGGTTCCGCTGGAGGATACGCCCGGCACGGCGTTGGCCGCCCCGCCAGCCCTGGGGGAAGCCGCCGCCGAGACCGCTCAAGCCGCCGCGGCAATCGCCCAAAACCGCGCCGCCGACGCCCAGGACACCGCCGCAGCCACCGCCGCCAGCGACGCCGACGCGGCCGCCGTCGCTACTGCGGTCGCCGACGCTGCTACCGCCCAAGCCCACGCCGAAGCCGCCGACGCCGCTGCTGAAGCCGCTGCTGAAGCCGCCGCTGCAATCGCCCAAAACCGCGCCGCTGAAGCTCAGGACGCCGCCGCTGAAGCCCACGCTGAAGCCGCTAAAGCCGCCCCACGCGCCGCCGCCCCAACCCCCAAACTACTCCCAACGCTCCGCCTACCAAGCCCTCGAACAAGCCCTCCGCGATACCGTCAAACAAGAACTCAACCACGGCAACGCACCAACCCTCGCCACCATGCTCCAGGAACTCCTTACCTACCCCGAAAACTGCTGGCAAGGCGCCGCTCCCACCTCCAACTCCACCGGCGAAACCATCATCAACCTGCCCCCGCTCCCCGCCAACCACACCTACCCCAAAGAACGCGAACTCATCCGCATCTGCCAAGCCGAAAAAGACCAAAACCGCAAGTTCATCATCTACTGCACCCACACCAATACCCGCTCCACCGTCCAACGCACCCAGGCCATCCTCCAGCAACACCACATCACCACCGCCTACATGGACGCCGCCCGCGTCAAACCCGAAAAACGCATGCAATGGTTCCAGGACCAGGCCCGCCACCACGACGGCATCATCGTCAACCCCAAAGCCGTCGAAACCGGCATCGACCTCCTCGACTACCCCACCATCATCTGGCAAGAAATCGAATACAGCATGTACACCACCGACCAGGCTTCCGCCCGCTCCAACCGCATCTCCCAGACCCAGCCCATCCGCATCCACTACCTGGCCTACGCCGGCACCATGCAGGAACAGGCCCTGCGCAAAGTCGCCCAGAAAAGCGACGCCAGCCGCGCCATCTACGGCGAACTCGCCCGCAACGGCCTCTCCATGATGAACCCCGCCGCCGACAAGTTCAGCGACATCGTGGAAAACGAACTCTACCGCGAACTGGAACGGGAACGCCGCGGCCAACTGGCCCAGTCGCCCACCGAAACCCTGCTGGAAGCCGAACTCAAGGAACTCCTCAATCGCAGCGAACCACCCGACGACCCCGACGAACCGCTGGTGTCCGATCCCATCAAGCAAGCCTTCCAGCCCCAACCTATTCCGACGCCGACGCCGACGCCGACGCCAACCCCACGACCCCGGCCCGCGCCCCTACCCGCGCCCACGCTCGAAAGCTTCCCCGAACCCGTCCAACTCGCCCTTTTCTGAACCCCCCACCGGAGCGACCCGAACACTATGCAACACGAATACCAAACCGGCCCCCAAGGCCATATCACCAACCGCGAAGAAATCGCCAAACTCAGCCGCGCCTGGGTCGCCATGCACGGCTCACATCAACAAACCGCCCAGGCCCGCCGCTCCAACTACGACACCCTCCGCCAAATCGCCGACCAAATCCCCGGCACCTTCTGCGAACACCGCCTCGACGACCACGCCATCGACGTCGCCCAACCCCAACTCGAACAGCCCCGCGCCATCCTCAGCCGCTACGCCGAAATCTCCAGCCTCAACTGCATCGCCTGCGCCCAGGCCATGTCAACCTCCCGCGCCTACTGCTTTATCGAAACCCTCTGGTTCGACGACGACGGCTACTACAAAACCGTCGCCCAGGTCCAGCAACAACGCCAACTCCGGCAACAACGCCAACCCGCCCGTTACCGCCGCTGAACCCACCCCTTCACCGCACCCCGCGCTATCTAAACCAAACCGGCAACGGCAACCCCTGCTGCCCTGAACTCAAGCGCCCTGGGGTTCCCCCCTTCCCCAACCCCAGCGCGCCTCCCGCCCCCGCCGGCCCCCCAGCCCGCGGGGGCATTCCAAACCCCGACGCCCCAGTCCCGTCGGCTCCCGGCATTCGCCGGGATGCCGGCGCGAAACCAAAACACGCCCCCAAACGCCCGACAATCCCCCAAAGACCACCCCCAATCCGCGCCAACCGCATCAAAACGCCGCTCACCCGCCCATACGCCCCTAAAAACGCCCTTCCCACGCCAACCCTTACGTTATCTCAACCGCCAAATCACCGGGGCTAAAACAACCCCGCTACAAAAGGAGCCAATCTATGCCCTATCCCACCGCCCCCGTCCCCCAGCAACGCATCCCCGCCCGAATCCGCAATATCGCCGCTATCGCTACCCTCGCCGCGCTCACCGCCCTCATCATCATCACCACCGCTAACCCAGCCCCCGCCCACGCCCACGCCCAAGACGACGGCGGCGCCCCATCCGGCGGCGGCGCTCAATACCAAACCAGCACCCCCGGCGACCCACATCCCGGCTCCCATCACGATGCCTATGCCACCGCCTCCCAAATCCAAGACCGGTCCTGCCATAACCACATCGCCATCCTTGCCCAGCAATCCAACCCCATCACCCAATCCGTCAACCTCTCCTGGCGAACTCACCCCTACCCCTACTTCAACAACCACTACTACCCCGCTCCCGACTACCAGCCTCAACACACCGCTGACCTCCCCCAACCGGCCTACTACACCGTCTCCCGACGCTCCCATTCCGACCAACCCTATGCCCAAATCGCCGAAACCCCCAAAACCTACTACCGCGACCGGCCACCTCCCGGCAACTACCAATACCAGGTCAAAATCAAAAAACCCCAATCCAATATCCCCAACTGCCCCCAATCCCAATCCACCGAAGCCGAACTCCTGACCTTCACCGCCTACGAGCAAGAACGCCAACTCCTCGCCGACGCCGCCCTCGCCTGCGCCCAAAACCGCTGGATCAACTCCATCGCCAACCCCGCCGCGCGTACCGTCGCCACCAAATACCTCACTCAAATGATCCGCGAACAAGCCAATAATTCCCCCCACCTGCACGACCTCTCCCGCTTCCTCATCGCCACCTGCAACAGCCCCAACCCAATTTTCTGAACCCGCCAACCCGCCAAAACCAGGGCGCCCGACCTTCCCGTCCGGCGCCCTTTGTCATGCCCCCAAACGAAACCTGATGCCCCCCATACCGCCGAGGCCACCATGCCAGTCAATTGCGGATTCTCAACCCCCGACGCCAAACACC
Source organism: Dehalococcoidia bacterium (assembly GCA_963692995.1). Classification (GTDB taxonomy): domain Bacteria; phylum Chloroflexota; class Dehalococcoidia; order Lucifugimonadales; family UBA3495; genus Bin87. The sequence goes on along the minus strand of OY843611.1, from coordinate 2,938,262 downwards.
CCATCACCCAGGCCAATCACTATACGAACCTCTGGTTCCATGACCCCAAAGGCTGCCGCAACCGGCCAATCTGCCAGAACTGCGCCTTCCGCATCCCCATCAGCATGCTCCCTTGCCCCGGCTTCCCTGCTGAAAAAGCCGGCAGCCCAGTCAAAATCACCGCCCAATGCGACCAGCACGGCGTTCACCGCCAGCCCCACGGCGGCTACCTGAAAAGATGGCTGTGAACGCCAACGCCGGAACCCTCCCGCCCGCCAGCACGGGGTGAATGATGCCGCGACTTGCTCCAAAGCGCCCCCGCCGACCGGGCAATCTACACCCTGCAAGGACGGCTGAACGCAGTGCAAACGCACCGGGAAAGGAGCAGACGCATGACGTGGCAAGAACAGGACATTATCACCGAGCACGGACAGGCATTCGTCCAGCAAATCACCGTATGGAGAATGACCTGTCTCATCTGTGGACAGTGGTGGTCCAAGGAGCGATGGAGCCGGCGGGACGTAGCCGAGTTTATGAAAGACCACGAGTACCAATGCCAAGCCATCGCTAACGGAGAATGGGAAGAGTAAGCCTGGACGGAGGCAGACCGGCTACCACCAGACTGCCCCCAGCCGTAAGAGAGAAGGAAATGCGAATCACTATCGGCTGCCCACGCTGTAAGGGCGCCATCAGAATGAAGGGCGAAATCGTCATTCAACGCCGCAAAGACGCGCAACCGCCGGATGGACACACCTTCACCACGGCCAACTGCGCCCGGTGCGGCTGGTCCGGCCAGAAACTCCTATACCTGCAATGCCACCCCCTGGCGTGAGCAGAGCCGGGGACAGTCCGGCGGTAGCCAATCTGCCCCCCTTACGCGCAGGAAAAGGAACACCAACGCTTACGACAACCTGACGTTGCTCTGTCCGCCGCGCAACAAGGGAAAGCGAGATCGCTACGCGCCCATCAGCTTGCAATGAGAACAACCTACGGATGCGCCGGGCGCCGGGCCGTACCAGCCGGCGACGACGGCGGTAAGCCCCAATCCGGCTATTACGGAGAATATTATGGACGCCCAACGCCACGACGCCCTAGTCAACAGTCTGCAATCCCAAATATACCGCCTGCGGGCTACCCTGGGCGAACTGAACGGGAAACTTACCGTGCATTTCACCGACCAGGGAACCATTGAGATTTGTGCGGAATACGATGATGTTGACGGCAAACGGCTACGCCGCTCCATCCAGCAAATCAGCCCCACGCAATAACCGATCCACCCAAACCGCGCAATCGGATGCCCAGTACGCCATACCGGAGCGACCTCCCCGGCCGCCGGACCTGGCGGAATCCAAACCTGGGATGGCGCAGGATAACTCCATCCGCAAAATCCTGGCGGCCGGCGCCGCCGACGCCGCAATCCGCCGCCGCCTCGACCCGCTAGGCTTATCCGCAACGCCCAAAGTCGTGACCGCCAACACAGCGCCCCCGAAAACTCCTGCCCAAACTGCTACTCAACGGCCCAAGCCTTTATCAGCGCCGACCTCCGACCCTGCCACCAACCCCAACCCCAACCCCAACCTCCCCAATACCGCCCCGGAGACGCCGCAAAAATGATCGGACTCGGAATGATCGGATTCGTCAAAAGCGACGGCGGCCGCGCCCACGCCGGCTACCAAGGCAAGGCCCACGACTGCCTGCCCCGCGCCATCGCCCTAATCACCGACCGAGACTACCGAGACGTGTACCTCACCCTGGCCGAAAACCGCAAAGCCCGCGGCTTCCCCGCCAGCGCCACCGCCTACGCCTGCCGCGCCAAATCCAGCGTCACCGGCAAGCCCTGGAGCCGCCAGGACAACGACGCCGACCTCGCCCTATTCGGACTGCAAAAAGTCAGACTGCCCCCCGGCCCCCGACCCACCTACACCCAAGCCTACGCCGACTACGGCCGACACCGCGGCGGCTGCCTAGTAACCACCCGCCGGCACATCGCCGGCCTCCGCGACAACGCCCTCTGGAACACCTGGGACGGACGAACCTACCGCTACCGCCAGCCCGACGGCTCCGTCCTCGCCGGCGAACGCAAGGCCATGAGCGTCTGGGTGCTGGAATAACCCGCCGGCCACAACCCCGGAGCCGAGCAACCGCCCCCCATCAATCCAAAGAAACTGAGAACACCACCAGTCCTCCCACCCGCCACAGCACGAAGCAGAGGCCCAAAATGTACCGACCTGACGACCAAGACCCCGGCCCCGCCATCCTCTTCCGCTTCCGCTTCCCCCTGCTCCGCCCCGACTCCTTCGAAGAACAATGGGTCAGGAGAGTCGAGGACGCCCTGGCCGAAGCCTTCGGCGACTACAGCCCCGTGCTGGAACACTGGGCCAACATCGACCCCGACGACCAAATCTGCATCGTCAACGAAAACGGCAACCACTTCACCCTCGCTAAACAGGAGCGAACCCCGTGAACGCCCCCTAGATCCCGCCCATGGGCAACTTTGACACCACCGCTCAACCCGTCACCGGCGCCCACCGCATTCAATACTGGGCCACCCTATGCAAACGCTGCGAAATGCGCGCCTGTTAGCAAAGCCGGAACGAACCAATCGCCCAGTTCTTCAAGGTCACCCCCCCAAGAAGCGCCCCCAATGACCACCAGGCCGCCACACTCCACCCACAACCCCGCCCCGGAGCCAAACCAATGCCCAACCCTCAATTCAACTGCGAACTCCAAAGCGGCGACTTCGGCCCCCATACCCGACACTACCACATCTTCCGCGAAGCCTACGGCCAAATGATCCGCCCCAACCCCCAACCCCACCCCACCCGCCAAGCCGCCCGGCGCAGCGTCGGCAACCTAATCGGCCACGTCGCCACCGTCGGCTACCCCGCAAACCACTGCCCAATCTGCCCCAAACCCCCGTCAGAATAAGCCACACACCCAACCAGACCGGGAGAACCCCCTGGACCAAAACCGGCTCGCAAGGCGCCCCGGCTCCCGCTGCGGGAAAAAACGCAACACGCACGCCGCCCAACACGCCGCCGCACCCCTTGACACCCCGGGACACCCCGGCTAACCTAAAAGCCGCCGTCGCCAGTCCGGGCCAAAACCCCAGCCTCACCCGCTGGGAAAAACGCCACGCGAATACTGTCGCCGTCAACGCGGGGATAGTCCGACGGCCACCAGGGGCGGGCTACGGCCCGCCCTCATTCGTATCCCCGAACACCCGCCCCGAAGCGCCCGCCAGCCGCCGCATAAGACCGGGCGACGCAGTGAATGAAACAAAAGGCCCCGTAACGCCTTCGGGCCGACTTTAGGGCCTGTACGGGCCTCATACGACACGCCCCAGCCCCGCAAAAGACGACTAGTCCAGGCAGCGGGGGCGTGCGCGGCGCGGGCGCCCCCGTATAGCAAGCCACCATCACCGGGCTGGCCGACGCAGCATCGCCCCATCCGGCGCGCCCCCTTGCGACATCCCCACGGCCATCCCTATACGGCCGGAGTCGCCGGAAAACCCGTCGCCTAGCCCGACCTCCTGAGACGCGGCGGCGACGCGCCGGGCTATCCGGCTGGCGGACATCACGAATGCCAACCCGCCATTCCGCACAATCGCGTCCAAGGCGCGGACGACGGACGACACCATAGCGGCGCTGCGCCAACCGCAACCGCCGGGTCGCCAGCCGCAACCGTCGGGTCGCCAGCCACCACGAAGACCTGAACCGCGTCCGACACCGCCCCGCTACGGGGCAAACCGGGCCGGCTCCCGGCATCCCGCCCGCCGAACCGGAACCGCATCGCCAAACCGGCCCGCCGCCCGCACCCCCGCTTGCGGGAGACCCCCGCCGCGATGCTAAAATCAAACAGGCCCCAGGGGAAGCCACTCAAACTGTTGCGTCAATGCAACCTTGCCTACCGAGTTGCATTAGCCAATCGTCAACGAAATCAAACCATCCCATACCCCCGCCAACGAGGTCCAGACCGCCATGTCCCCCGCCATCACCACCTTCGCCGACATCCTCAACGCCATGTCCCAAAACCCCGAACTCCGCGAAGCCATGCGCCGCCATATCCTCACCGATGAACTCCTGCAACTCCCCGCCATCGTAGCCCAACTAGTCCAGTCCGTCCAAGAACTCAACGCCGCCGTCGCCGTCATCAACCAACGGCTCGACCGGCTGGAAAGCGGCCAGGCCGAACTCAGGAGCGACGTGGCCGAACTCAAGAACAACCAAACCAGAATGCAGGGCCAGCTCAATAACCTCACCGGCTCCGACTACGAACGCAAAATCGCCCGCCGCGCCCGCCGCATCGCCCGCTCCCAACTCAATATGCCCGGCGCCTACCCCATCTACTCCCCCACTATGCCCGACGCCACCGCCCTCTCCGAACTCCTGGAAAACGCCGCCGCGCTCAACCACATCACCGACCAACAAGCCGACGAAGCCGAACTCACCGACCTGGTGATCCGCAGCGCCGCCGAACCCGGCCCAGCCCGCTACGCCCTGGCCGAAATCTCCCTGACCATCCACCACGAAGACGTGAACCGCGCCCGCCGACGCGCCGACATCCTCGCCGCCGCCACCGGCAGCCCCGTCGCCGCCGCCGCCATCGGAACCGGCGCTGCCGACGCCAGCCGGGAATACGCCGCCGCTCACGACGTAACCGTCATCATCGTACCCAACGACTAATCCCCCGACGCGCCCGGCGCCATCGGGAGAACCCCCGGCGCCATCGCCAAAACGACCCGCTCCGGCGCCGTAAAGTTTCTCCCCACAACCGGCGTCAAATCACGCTCAAATCCTGGTACATCACCCCCGGCCTGTCGCAACGGCCCGGCGCTACGGAAAGTCCCGCCCCGGTTTTACGAAGCGAATACCCCTCGGATAAGCCCTGATCCCCCTGGCGCCGAACCCTGGAAACATTGTCCCCTATTCTCCCCAGCGAAAGTCCCCTATTCAGCATAAAGTAAAGTTTGTACCCGCTATCCCGAAGAGATTGATGTTAGTTCAGCATAAAAACCGGCCCGAAGCGGCTTGCCAACGACCGCAAACCGGCCCGCCGGCCGGGCGGCGGCGCGGCTGAAACCGCCGTCAAACCAACCACCCAGCAAGAAGGGGGGAGTTGTCAAAACTCCCCCCTTTGCCATCAGCGCGGCGCAATCCCGCGCCCGACTGCCACTGCCGGAACCGCATCACCCAATCCCAAAGGAACCCGATCATGCTCAAAAGCATCCTAATCGCCATCGGCCTGGGCAGCCTACTCCGGTGCGGAGCGGAATTCACGGTCAACCACGCCATGAACCCGGACTCGCCGGTCAACGGCGCGCTGCTGAAAGTGCTGACGTCCAATCACTAGTCCAGCAATCCCGCGACCAGCCCGGCGCTCTCCGTAGCCAAGCCCTGCCAGACGCCGCAATCCACCGTTTCGCCCGCCGCCAAAGTCAACGACCCGCCGCCGTCCGTCGGCGCGCGCAAGCGCAGCCCGCCCAGGTCCCGACTGAGGGCGATGCAGCCGGCGACACCGCGCCGCTTGCGGCCCAGCAGCGCCTGGGCCGCCGAGTAGTCGCAGCACAGCCCCTGCAAGTCGGGGATCAGCTCCAGCAGCCGCCGCGCGTTCTCGCCAGCGCCCATGCCGGCCACCCGCACTCCCAGTTCCTGAGCCACGGCGGCGGCCCGCCGCAAAGCCGCCTCGCCCAACTCGCCGTCGCAAAGCAGCCAGTCGAAATCCGCCAGCAAGGGGTTCATCAACTCCGGCAGGCGCCGGGAATCCCACAGGGGGAAAGCGCCTTCGTTCAGCACCGGATCGGGCAGCTCCGCTTCGTGGATCAGATAGTTCGGATAAAAGCCCCGCTGGCGCAAGGAACGCAAGATAAAGCGGCCGGCGAAAGTCGCCTCGTTCAGCGCCCCGGCCAGCTCCGACCACTGCCCCCGGCGGCGCAGTTCCGTCGCCGCGGCCAAGCCGCGTCCGCCCACGGACAGCAGCGTCCGGCCCGCGGCGGGCGGCTCGCCATTCGCGTCCGGTTGATACTCCGATACTTGCAGTCCCAGCGGCCCGACGACCAGAATGCGACTAATCTTGCGCTTGACCAGAACCATATTCCTGCGCTCCTCAGCGGATTTCAAAGAAATGCCGGGCGATGACGCAATCCGCCGTCCACGCCTCCGCGAAGTAGCGTCCGGCTTGCCAGAAACCCGGCCCATCGGCGCCCAGCCCTTCCTGAACGATCTGCGTCCGGGCCTTCCCGAAGACCGGATCGAAGACATCGCCCGGCTTTACCGCTAAAGTTGTCACGCCGCCGCCGGCGGCAATGCGTCCCCAGCGGTAAAAGGGTTGCGCCGCCGCATCGTCCGGGTCCGAGGCCGTCGCTGGCGAAAGCCGAAAAGTCAGCCGCCAGACCAGCCAGCGCAGGTCGCCGGCGGCGTAAAACACCTGCCGCCGCCCCGGATCATAAGCGGGAAAGCCGAAAGAGCGCATGGGGAAGAAGGCGGTATCGACCAGAACCACGCCCGAATCGCCCACTGCGCCCTCGGCGCAGGTTTCCGGCGGCGGCGGGACGAAAAGCGCCGGCAACGCCCGACCACGGGCCTGAGAGCGAGCATCGCGGGCATCAGCGAGGTTGGCCGCAACCGGCGGAGCGACGTCAGCCCGCGGCGGCGGCGGCGGCGGCGTGAAAGTCGGCCAGGGCGTAGCCGTAACGAAAACGGTCGGCGCGGGATTAGTCGGAGAGTTGACGGCGGTTCCGGCGGAAAGCGGCGCCGGGTCCGCCGCCGGCCCCCGGCAAGCCACCGCCAGCAGCAGCAAGGCCGGCAGCAGCAAGGCCCAAGATCGCCAGCCGGAGAACATTACCAAGCCCCTAACCCGCCGCGTCCCTGCGCCAGCCGTCGTTCTCAATCAGTTCGTACTCGGCCGGCGTCGCCACCACCCGCACCGGAAAACTGCCCTGATCCGTCAGCAGCAGTCCTTCGCCCACCCGCGCCTGGGTCAAGAAAACCCGCTGTTCATCGCTCAAGGCCAACTTGCGTTGGATCAGTTCCGCCGCCCCCGGACTCTGCCGCAGCAGAAAGCAGTCCGCGGAATTAGCCAGCAGCGACAGTCCGGCGTGGCCAGCCAGCCCCGCCTGGCTGTCCCCGTCCAGAAAGTCCTCAATGTCCTGCGTAATCGTAACCAGTCCCAAACGATACTTGCGCCCCCGCTTGACCATGGTCATCAGAGCCTGCGCGCCGCTGGGCGACATCAGCACCGTCCAGCATTCGTCAACCACCATCAGCCGAGGCCGGGTCACCGACATCGCCAGCCCCCACACCGTCTGGCAGCAGAGCATCGTCGCCGCCGCTTTCATATCGTCGTGCAGCGCCTGCAAATTGAACACGGTGAAGGGCGCTTCCTCCCGCTGGACCAGGGCGGAGTCCCCTTCTTGCGCGAAAAGAAACCGATAGCTGCCGGTAACGAAGGGAGCCAGTTCGTCGGCCAGCGTCCCGGCTTCGACGACGCTGACCGCCAGCTCCCGCAGGAAACGCTCAAAGGCGAAAATCCCGCCGTTGCCCAGAACCGGCGACGGCTCCGTCGCTTGCGCCAGTTCCTGCTGATAAAACCGGTTCAGGCAATAGTCCAGCGTCGTCTCCAGGCCCGACGCCGGCCCGCGCCGGGCCAGCATCATCTCCAGCAGCGCAACCAGCCCGGCCACTTGCAGCGCCAATTGATCCACCGACTGATAGATCAGCTGAAAGGGGTTGACGCCGGAGTTCTCCCGGCCCGGATGGAAAACCCGTCCGCCCATCTGCCGAGCCAACAAGGCGTATTCCCCTTCCGGGTCAATCAAATACACCGGAATGCCCCGGCTGCATTCCCGCAGGGCCAGCACCTTGACCGCGAAAGACTTCCCCGAACCGGCCGGCGCCAGCACCGTCATATGCGGGTTGCGACGGACTTCGCCCACCCCCAGCCGGTCCGATTCCGCCGTGAAGCCGCCGGTGGCGAAACGGTCGAAGACCACCACGTCGCGGCTGCGGAAATCCATCCCGAAAGGAATGCCCACCCCGGTGTTGAGCCGGGGCGGGCCGAAGGGAAAGAGGCGTTCCACCGTTCCCTGATCCACCATATGCAAAGCGCCCAGGGGCGACTGCATTCGGGGCATCAGCCGGGCAAAGGCTTCGCCCTGGCGCAAGCGGAAGGGACGGGCGCCGGCCTGCATGCCCTGGAAATGGATTTTGACCTGCCGACCGGCTTCCTCCAGGGCTTCCGGCGTGTCGCAGTACAGGGCCAGCGACGCGGCGACCCGGAACAGGCCGCCTTCGTTGCGGCTGAGCTGTTCCAGCATCCGATCCGCGTCGCCGATGCCGCCTTCCACCTCCGGCGGCACCAGCCGGCCCCGCTTGATCAGATGGATCTGCTGGGACTCGAAAGCCAGTTTCTTCATATTGAGAAAGCCGAGGGATTCCGCCTTGTTCAGCGGGTACAGGCGCAGGATGAAGTCCAACTCAAAGCCCAGGCCGAACACGCTTTCCAGAAACATCGGCGAGAGCCGCCGCGGCCACTGGTCAACTTCAAAGACCCGAACCCAGCGCTGGCCCAGGCGCAGGCTGCTCACGCCCGGCGCGCAGTCGGGAACGGCCACATCCCCCGGCTCCATCCCGTAGCAGGAGCTGGCGGAACGGCCGGCTACGCTGGCCGCCCACAGCCGTCGCAGATCGTCGCCGGACACCGGGCGGGCGGCCCAGCCGGCCGCGACCAGCAGGGACTCCGCGTCGGCGGCGTGATCCTGACCGGTCAGCAGGTAGATTTCCCGATCCAGCGCGTCCCCGTCGCCGGGCAGGCGGTTTAGCCAGTGGGTCAGGGAGTCGCCGACGGCGGCCGGAACGCCCGAACTCAGCCCCGGCGGACGACGCCGCTCGAACCAGTCGATCAGTTCGCCGAACCCCGGCGGATGCTGCCGCACCAGAAAGGACGCCGGAAAGCGCAGGGCCAGCAGAAAGCGCCGCCAGGCCGCCAGCGTCCGTTCGTCGCGGAAATCCTGGCTGGCGATCTGCCAGGCGCAAGTGCGCGCTCCGTCGCTACCCAGCACGAAGTCGGCGCCGGCGGCGTCCACGCCCAGCAGGTCGCCGACGTGCCGCTGCGGACGCAGCAAATCGGCCGTCGCCCTTTTGATCCGCCGCGTCGCCGCCGTCATTGCCCTGGTCATAATTCCGCCTCCGCTACCGGGTTGGGAAAAGAACGGGTTAGGGAAAGAAAAAGTAGAAATAACCGCTGGACAAACCGACGCCCAGCAAAGCGCCCAGGACGATTTCGTAAAACCCCCAGAGGGCGCTCACGCCGATTGTGGCGACCAGGGAGCCGGAAGCCGTCTGCCGGACCCAGCTCCGGGTTTGCGAAGAGCCGGCGTCGAGACCCCAGACGATAACGACAAAGAGCAGCAGCATCCCGGTCAGCGCCAGAACCAGGCCGGTGATGGAACGGAGAAAGCCGCGCACGGAGTCCAGCAACTGCAACCGGGCGCAGTAGGCATGGGGGGTTTCCAGCGCCGGTAGCGCTTTGCCGGCAGCGGCGTCCGGATCGGCTATGGCCGTTTGCTGCTCGGCGAACATCGCCCGGTAAGCATCCATTTCCTCTTGCCGACCGGGGCAGGACGGCGGCGCGGCCTGCTCCGCCGCTCCCCAAGGCCGGCCCAGCCGAACTCCTGAACCGATAGCCAGCAGAGGAACCCGGCCGGCCGCGGCGCCGGCGGCCCGCGGCTCGGCCCGCGCCATCCGGCCCGTCTCGAACCAACGCGGCGCCGGCCTGGGCCGGGGCATTGCCACCGGCACGGCCTCGCCCGGGCTGCCCACGGGTCCGGCGAAGGATGACGGCGCCGGCGTCGGCGTCGGGCGCGGCGTCGGCGTCCGCCAGAAAGAGCGGCGCGTCGGCCGCACGTAAATCCGCGTCGGCGGCGGCAAAAAGCGAATGATGACAATGAACCGGCCTACGGCGGCGGCGGCCTGGGCCATGGCCTCCCGCGCCGCATCCCGCGCTTCCTCGGCAGCCTTCCGGAGCTGCTGAGCCTGCGTCAGGGTGACTTCCGGCTGGGCGGCATCGTCCGCCAAGTCCTGCGCCCGATCCGCGGCGGTCCGCGCCTGATCCGCGGCGGTCCGCGCATCGGCTTTAGCCTGGCGCGCGTCGGCTTTGGCCTGGTCGCTGGCCTCCGGGTCTCCCTCTATCGCATCCGCCTTATCCCGCGCTTGGTCGGCGTAATCCTCCGCGCGATCCGCGTAGCCGTCCGCATCATCCGCCGCGTCCTGCGCGCCGTCCACCGCGTCCTTCAGAGCGTCGGCCGCATCGTCCAGAGTGTCAACCGGCGCAATTACGTCGCCGCCGGCCGCGCGGATGCAAGCGTTCTTGGCCTGCATCGCGTCCCAAGCCCGCTGCGCCGCGGCCTCCGTCGCGCCGGCGATCCGGGCCGCGTCGCCGGCCAGCGCCGACAAGCCGGCCGCCGCCGCGCGGCTGCCCGCCTCGCGCAATGCCGCGGCCTTCAACCGGGCCTGCGCTGCCCAAGCGCCCACCTGCGCCGCTTCAGCCGCCGCGTTATCCGCCGAGCAATCAACATCCTGCAACGCCTTGACGCCAGCGTCGGCCCGCTGCGCCGCCAATCGGGCGGCGGCGATGGCGTCGGCCACCTCCTGACGCAAGGCCAACGTGTCGCTGCCGTCCGGCGTTTGGCCCAGCGCGGCGATTTTCGCCCTCAGGTCGGCCGCCGCCTGACGCGCTTTCTGGGCGGCGTCACGAGCGCGCACCGCCGCCGCGACCGCGGCGTCGCCGTCCGCGATGCAGCCGGCCTTGTTCGCCAGATCCGCCTTGACTTCGGCAATGCGAGCCTGCTCCGACGCCCGGTCGGCGGCGGCTTCGGCCCGGTCAGCCTTAGCCTTGGCGTCGGAAGCCGACGGATCAGCCTTGTCGGCTTGCGTCGCGGCCAGGTTCGCCACGTCCGCGGCGGTATTGGCGTCCGTCGCCGCCTGACGCGCCGCGTCGCAAATGGCGGAGACCGACCGGACGGCGACAATCCGAGCCGCCAGATTGTCGGCGGCCGCCAGGGCCCGTCGGCCCGCCGTCCGGGCCCGATCCGCGGCGGCCTTCGCCCGGTCCGCGGCCTTGATCAAGCCGGCGACGCGGGCCTTGCCAGCCGCGTCTTCCGCCGCGTCAGCCTTGACCAGGGCGTCCTTGCCGGCCCTGCGGGCCTCGACGACCTTATCGGTGGCGTCGGCGGCGGCCGGATCAGCGGCGTCCGCGGCGTCCGCGGCGGCGTTGGCAACCTTGGCCGCCCGATTCGCCGCATCAGCGGCGGCGTCGGTCGCCGCCTCCAAAATGCAGAGTTCCAGGGTCAGCGCCGAAGCAGTAGCTCGGTCGGCGGCGGATGATGCGGCAGCCGCGGCGCGGTCAGCCTTATCCGCAGCGTCCGTCCGTCCCACGCGACGCGCGGCGGCGGCGGCCACGCGGGCGGCGTGGGCCTTCCGGTCCGCGGCAACGGCGGCGGCCCGCGCCGCGGCGACCTTGCCGGGAGCGGCGGCGTCGGAGCAGTCCGCGGCCTTTACTACGGCGTCGGCATCGTCCGCCGCGTCATTAGCGACTTCCGCCGCCGCGACAGCAGCGTCGGCGGCATCCTCGGCGGCTTTCGCCAGGGCGTCGGCATCCGTTGCCGCGCCGGGAACGCAGGCTGACAAATCGGCCAGCAACGTAGCGATGCGCTGCGCCGCCGCCTCGGCGCGGCCGGCGGCGGCGTTGGCCCGCGCCGAGGCGTCGGTCAAGCCGGCCCGACGGGCCCGGCCAGCGGCGGCGCGGGCCTCCCGCGCCTTGCCGACGGCCAGCGCCGCCCGTTCCTGCGCCGCCGCAATCTTGTCCGCAACGTCGGCGTCGGAGCAGTCCGCCGCGGCCAGCGCGTCCGCCGCGACGTTGGCAGCGTCGGCGGCGTCGTTAGCCGCGTCGGTTGCCGCATCGATCTCGGCTTGCCGGATGCAGGCCGCCAGGTTGCGCGCCGCCCGGAAGGCCCGGTCGGCGGCCCGGTCGGCCCGGCCGGCAGCGCGCTGGGCCCGGCCGGCGGCGGCTTTTAGCCCGGCGGCAGCGGCCCGGCCGGCCGCCGCCTCCGCCAGGTCGGCCTTCTGCCGGGCGATTCGCCCGGCGTCTTCCGCCGCGGCGACTTTATCCGCAGCGTCGGCGGCGGCGCAATCGGCGCTTTCCGCGTCGGCCGCCTTGGTGTGGGCATCGCGGGACGCTACGTCGGCGTTGCGGGCGGCGGTGTCTGCGGCGTCGATCAGAGCCTGGTCCGACTGGGCGTCGGCGATGCGCTCTTCCAGATTAGCGGCGGCCAAGTCGGCCTTGCGGCCGGCGTCGCGCACCAGATCCGCAATCCGTTCCAGCCGGTCGGCATGGTCGGTCAGTCCCAGTCGGCGCAGCCGCTCGGCCACATCGTCCACCAGGTCGGCCTTCTCGAAAGCGTCGTCGGCCGCCTTCCGGGCCACGGTGGCGATGCTCTTAGCCTTCGGGTCGGAGCCGGTGGTGGCATCGGCCTGGTCCGCGGCCTCATCAGCCTTAGTCTTGGCTCGTAAAGCGTCGGCAACGACGGCGGTGGCGTCTTTCAGCGCCTGCTCCCTCGCTTGGTGCAAGGCCACGCGGTCGGCCAGGCGGTCGGCAGCGACACGAGCGCGGATGGCGGCGTCGCGGGCCCGTTTGGCGGCCTGATCAGCCTGGTCGGCGGCGCGCACGGCGTCGGGGCGCCCGGTGTTGCGGGCCCGGTCCGCGGCCTTTTCGGCGATGCGGGCCGCCGTGTCGGCGGCGTCGGCCTTGCCGCGGGCATCGGTGATGCGTTCCTCGGCCTTATCCGACCCGCCGGTAGTGGCATCGGCTAAATCGGCGGCCTTTTCGGCCAGTTCAGCGGCCCGGTTGGCCTGCTTGGCGGCATCCAACGCGGCCCGGCGCAGGGTATCGATGGCGACGCGGGTGGCGGCGGCTGCGGCGCGACGGGTTGCCAGGTCGGCGGCGCGGCGGGTGGCGAGGTCAGCAGCGCGACGGGTTGCCAGGTCGGCGGCAGCGCGACGGGTAGCGAGGTCGGCGTTGGCGCGGCGAGTTGCCAGGTCGGCGTTAGCGCGGCGGGTTGCCAGGTCGGCGGCGTCAGCGCGGCGGGTTGCCAGGTCGGCGTTGGCGCGGCGGGTGGCGAGGTTGGCGTCGGCGCGGCGGGTGGCGAGGTCGGCGTCGGCCTCGGCGCGGCGGGTGGCCAGGTTGGATTCGGCGCGGCGGGTAGCCAGGTCGGATGCCACGCGGCGGGTTGCCAGATCGGCGTTGGCGCGGCGAGTGGCGAGATTGAGGGCTTCCGCCTGACGGGTTGCCAGATCGGCGGCTTCAGCGCGGCGGGTTGCCAGGTTGTCGATTTCGGCGCGGCGGGTTGCGAGGTCGGCGATTTCGGCGCGGCGGGTTGCCAGGTTGTCGATTTCAGCGCGACGAGTCGCCAGGTCGGATTCCGCGCGGCGAGTTGCGGCGTAGTCCGGCGGGCGGTCGCCATCGTTCCGGGGCGTCGGCGTATTCGTGGGAACCGGCCTGGGCGTAGCCGTAGAATTAAGCGCACGGCAGGAATACGCCCACGGATTCCTTTCGCAGTAAGGAAGTTGGGGCGCAAGCGTGGGCGCAAGCGTGGGCGCCCGCGTGGGCCGTAGCGTCGGCATTGCCGTGGGCCGTAGCGTCGGCATTGCCGTGGGCCGGGGCGTCGGCATTGCCGTGGCAGCAGACGTGGGCCGGGGCGTCGGCATTGCCGTGGGCCGGGGCGTGGGCGTATAAAAGTGGTTATGACACCATGCGCCGCTGGCGTTTGAACCATCCCCATACTTCCCGCAATACTGAGCAGAAGTAAGCGAGGACGTGGGCGCCGGCGTTGGCTTTAGCGATGCCGTAGAACACCGATGATGATCCGGATTCCTCTCGCAAAAGGGCCGCGTGGGCTCCGGCGTGACGCAGAACGTACTGCCCGGATACTTCTCGCAATGAGTCCGCGTCGGCCTCGGCGTAGGCGTCGGCGTCCAGGCCGCCCTTAGCGTAGCCCTCCGCATCTCATCTGCGGCCGCGGTATTTGCTATATCCTGAGCATCAGGTTCGTCATCATCGCCGCCGCCGCCGCCGTCGCACCCAGCGCCACGGCAATGGGTATGATAGCCCATGTCATCTCGACCCTTCGTAATCTCTGCAAACGGCCTCCCATTCGCATCTTCCCCCCTCTCTACCTCAGTAACAATCTCTTGATCATCTTTTGTGATACCAGGGTCCGGAAGAGACTCAGGAGGATGAAAGTCGCCATAGCCGGTTTGAGCGAACCAGCCCAGGCTCATAATCGCCAGAAGCACCAGCAGCGGAACCGCCAGCAGCGCGACCCGCCGAAACTGCCAAATCAACGCCCATACTGCTACCATCATCGCCTTCCCGTCGGGCCGGCGTCCCGCCGCCCGCGTTATCTCGCAGCAAACAGATAACCCGGAATTTTACGATGGCCCGTTTCCGGGCCACCTTCCCAACCAGCCAGCCCCTTATCCAAGGAGATCAAGCCATGTCTTATGCCAAGTTCACGCTCTCCGTTCTCGCTCTGTTCGTCGCCGGCTTCTTCGCAACAATTTCAGCCGCCGCTCTGCCCACCTTTGCCGACGGACCGGATCACGAAGCCCTGCCCCGCCACCAGTTTGACCTAACCGCCCACTGGGACGAGGCCAACGGCGCTGTACAACTCAGCTGGCAGCCCCTGCTCGACGCCCATTCCTATTGGATACACCTGACCGATAACACGGAAAACCGGCTCCGCTGGCTTCCCGACGCCATCCCCGGCGGAGGTGAAGAACGCTACATTTACCCGGTTAACGGCCTGAACGAAGAGGCGGACTACACCTTTCAGATCATCGCCCGACGTAAAAACGCGGCGCACTATCAGAACAATTGGTCCAACCCCAGCGCACTGATCCGGCTGCCCAACCGCGCCGCTTGGTTATCCGCTGTCCTTCCCACCCCCAAACCCCGAACCGGGCCGATACCGGTTTGCGACCGTACCCCCGAAGTGGTTGCCGAACTGATCCGGCAAACCGACAAAAGCCGCTGCTCGGAAGTAACCGCGGGAGACCTCGCCCAGGTCACCCTCCTGGTTCTGCAACAAAAAGAAGTGACTGCCCTGAAGCCCGGCGACTTCAATGACCTGCCCAATCTGAGCAGACTAATTCTGTCCGAAAACCGGATCAGCGAACTGCATCCCGACCTCTTTCAGAACCTGCCTAATCTGACCCAACTCTGGCTGCACACCAACCGGATCAGCGAACTGCATCCCGACACCTTCCAGAACCTGCCTGAGCTATCCATTCTCTATCTCGGCCACAATCAGCTGACCGAAATCGAACCGGGGACTTTCCGTAACCTGCCCCGCTTAAAGCGACTCTGGATTCAAGACAACCAGCTGGCAAGTATCGATCCCAATCTTTTCAATGATCTCGCCAGTCTGCAATACCTGGTCCTGTGCGGCAACAAACTTACCGCCCTGGAGCCAGGAACCTTCGCCGGACTAACCGGCCTGCGCGTGCTTGACCTTTGCCAGAACCCCGGCCTGACCCGGCTGCCACCCGATCTGTTCCCCGCCCAAACAAGACTGGGCATTCTTGACCTCCGCGACAATGGCATCGCCGAGATCCGCCCCGACGCCTTTGAAAATCTTCCCTCATTGCATACCCTACAAGTTTCGGGAAATCCGCTGGCGACGCTAAATCACCAATGGTTTGACCATCTGCCCAAACTAAATAACATTGGCATTGACGAAAACCGGCTCAATGACCTGCACCCCTTGGTCCGGGAGCGATTGCACCGCCTCAGGGCGATCTACATATACGCATCCCTGGAAAATTACGACGAAACGGTAAGCCGGGCGCACAAGCTGAACGCGCGATACAAATTCGTCTATACCAGCCGGAACATAACCTGGAAACACTATGACGGAACCGGCTTCACCGGATGGAGCAGCCCCGCCGGCACCGTCCGCATTGACCTGATCCGAGACCAAAAATAAAGCCCAACCGCAAAAATACTCCGCAACCAATTTCGCAAAAGCGTTGAACTGATCCAAGGAGATCAAGCCATATCATACGCCAAGTTCACGCTCCCCGTTCTCGCCCTACTCGTTGCTGGCCTCTGGGCTGCAATCACAATCGCCGTCCAACCGGCGGAAGCCGACGGGCCGGATGACGACGCCCGGACACCCCACGAATTTAGCCTAACCGCCCACTGGAGCGAGACCGACGGCGCCGTACAACTCAGCTGGCATCCCCTGCCCGACGCCCATTCCTATTGGATACACCTGACCGACACCACGGAAGACCGGCTCCGTTGGCTGCCCGACGCCATCCCCGGCGACGGAAAAGAACGCTACATTCACCGGATCGGCGGCCTGGTTGGGGCGTCAGCCTATTCGTCGGAACCGGCGTATTCCTGAGAACCGGCCTCAGCGTAGCCGTAGGGCTGGATCGACAACAGAGAGCCGATGACGGAAACCTTTCGCAGTAAGGACGTTGGATTGAACCCGAACCGTCATCTTCAACCGGAACGGGCGTGTTAGCGGGCGCTACCTTCGGCTTTGGCGTCGCGGGGGCAGTGTGAAGATATGCCACACCATGCCGTTTGACAAATTGCCCTTCCTCTAACTAACATCCAGCCCAGATAGTGCCATCATGACTCGCCAACCGGAACTTCTGCTACTACAACCTGACGTTCTACGCTGGGCGCGTGAGCGGGCCGAGTTGAAGCACGATGCACTGGCGCAGAAGATCAAGCTGCGCGTAGAGCGGGTTCTGGAATGGGAACGCTCCGGCCAAATCAGCATGGCCTGGGCCAAGCGACTAGCCCATGCCACCCATACGCCTTTGGGTTACTTGTTCCTGTCTTTCCCGCCCTATGAGCATCTGCCCATTCAAGACTTCCGCACCCGCGCCAGTGAGGCGCCGGCGCGTCCCAGCGTTGACTTGCTGGAAACAATTTACTCGATGCAGCGGCGTCAGGACTGGATGCGAGAAGAATTGATTGACACCGGCGCCGATCCCCTTGATTTCGTCGGCGCTCACCATCTCAACGGGGATTACGGAGCGGTGGCCGGCGCAATGCGCGATGCGCTCCTACTTGACGACGATTGGGCTTCATCCGCGCCCACCTGGTCCGACGCCATCCGACTGCTTCGGGATCAGGCGGAGCGCGCCGGCATACTGGTAGTCTGCAACGGGGTGGTGGGCAACAACACCAGCCGCAAGCTCAACCCTGGCGAATTCCAAGGCTTTGCGTTGGTGGACGAGTACGCCCCGTTCATCTTCGTGAATAACGCCGACTTCAGATCTGCTCAGATGTTCACCCTGGCCCATGAATTAGCGCATCTTTTCGTCGGATCAGAAGGGGTTTCGGCCTTTGAGTTACTGCTGCCATCGGCACACGCTACTGAACAACTGTGCGATAAAATAGCGGCAGAGTTTCTAGTGCCGGAGATTGAATTCAGAGAGTTCTGGGATTACGTCGGCGAATATCTCGATCCCTACCAGCAAGCAGCGCACCACTTCAAAGTCAGCCGCATTGTAGCCGCGCGCCGCGCTCTTGACTTGGACTTGATTGACCGAGAGACATTTTTTGATTTCTATAACGCTCACAAAAACCAGGGAAGCCGCAGCCAGCTAACCAAGAGCAGCGGCAATTTCTGGAATAACCAAAGCTGGCGCATCGGACGACGCTTTGCCGAGACGGTAGTGCGCGCCATGCAAGCCGGCCGTTTGCCGTACCGTGAAGCCTGCGTCCTCACCGATCTGAGCCCCTCTGCTTTTGCCAATATGCCCGAAAAGATGGCCCTCCGTCTATGACCAATCACGGTCAAACTCGCTACTTGCCGGATGCCGATGTCCTGATCGCGGCGTACCGTAATCGCTACCCACCGGACCTGTTCCCCGGCTTTTGGGACTGGCTGATTCACCACTTGGCTACCGGACATCTCCTGATTATAGATCGAGTAAGCGCCGAAATAATCCATCCCTTAGAGCTATCTCAGTGGATAAAACAGGCTACTAACGACTACTTTCCTACTACGGCTACACCGCCCGTCGCCAATGCTTATCAGCAACTAATGGATTGGGTACAGGAAAACTCGCAATTCACCCCAGTGGCCCGCGCTGATTTCGCTCGAGGAGCGGACGGTTGGCTCGCTGCCTATGCCATTGTTCACGGCGCAGTCGTAGTAACCAACGAAGTCTCCGCGCCGGATGCGAAACGCAAAGTTCCACTGCCTGACCTCTGCAATCAGTTCCAAATCCGCAGCATGAATACCATCGCTATGCTACGCGCGTTTGGTGCCAGATTTGACTGGCAACCGCCCTAGCAACCACAAGCGCTGCCTAATAGCGCTGTTGCTACGCCCCTGCTCGCTCCAAGTTCGGCAAAAGCGTTGATCAAATTGCGTTCTCGCCACGTCGCGCCATCTGACCAAAAGTCTCAGCATCTCGCCAAGACTTTTTCGTTACCCTCAAGGAAGAAAGGAGTCAGCATGGCCGCGTCCAAGATCGAGTGGACCGACGCCACCTGGAACCCGGTCACCGGCTGCGACAAGATCAGCCCCGGCTGCCAGCGCTGCTACGCCGAGCGAATGGCAAAGCGGCTCCAGGCCATGGGCGTCGCCAAGTATCGCAACGGCTTTACCGTAACCCTGCATCCCGACACGCTGGCAATGCCCTTGCGCTGGCCGAGGCCGCGGGCCATTTTCGTCAACTCCATGAGCGACTTGTTTCACCCGAAGGTGCCGGATGAGTTCATCGCGGAGGTGTTCGACGTAATGGCCCGCGCCGATTGGCACCGTTACCAGGTACTGACCAAGCGGCCGGAGCGCCTGGCCAGTCTCAACTCACGCCTGCCCTGGCCGGCGCAAGTCGGGCTGGGCGTCAGCGTGGAGAACGGGAAGTACGCCCATCGCATTGACCAATTGCGCGAGACCGGCGCCGCCGTGAAGTTCCTCTCGCTGGAACCGCTGCTCGGCCCGTTGCCCAATCTGAATCTGGAAGGGATTGACTGGGTGATTGTGGGCGGCGAATCCGGGCCGGGCGCCCGTCCGATGCAACCCGATTGGGCGCGGGACATCCGCGACCAGTGCCTTGACGCTGGCGTGCCTTTTCATTTCAAGCAGTGGGGCGGCGTATTCAAGAAGCGGAATGGTCGGGAGCTGGACGGGCGGACGTGGGACGAGATGCCGGCGGGATGGGCCGAACTGCCGGGCCGGAACTGACCCCGGCGTTGCCGGCCGGCAGCATTGGCGTCGGGTTATCTGTCTGAACAAAATGCCAGGAGGTGCATTGTTATGTTCAGACGATACCAAATGCCGGCGGCGCTGGTCGCCGGCGGCCTTATGACCGCGGCCCTGGCCGTCGGCCTGCTGTCGGCCACGAGCGGCGGAGCGCCCCCGGCTACCGCTGCTACCGTCGGGGCGCCTTTAGCGGCAAACGGCGGAGTGCTCCCCGTCGCCGACGCAGAATGCGACTACACGCCATCGCGGTTCCGCTACCGCCGACAAGAGGGCAACAAGGTCAGGCTAACCTGGTCGATAAACGCCGACTGTCCGGCAGACTATTTCCGCATCTCAATACGCCCGGACACGGGAGACGGGGAGTTCAACACCCATCGCAGTTACCTTGTACATAGCCAAAGCAATCCGGAAAAAGAAACAACCTACGTCCTGAAGGGCGTTCGCGACGGCGTGGACTCGGCCATGGGTCGCTCCATCAAAGTCCCCGGAAAAGAGCCGTGCGTTCATTTGCCCAGGCGTTTCAACAACGACCCGCAAAACGGCGCAATCCGGCTCACCTGGTCGTATCGAAGCGACTGCCGGGCCGATTCCTACATCGTTTTGCGAATAACGGACGATGCAAGCAGTCCCGATGACCAGGTAGAGATTAGCGGCGCTACCACCTACCTGGACCGAAGCGCCCCGGCGACCGGGCCGTTGTCCTATCGGCTGATCAGTGTCCGCAACGGGAAGGAGTCCGGCCAGCGACTGCAAACCACCGTGCGCAGCGGCGGCCAGTCGAACAGCGAGTCGCCGCCGGGCAACAGCGAAGAGCCGCCGGCGAGTAGCGAAGAGCCGCCGGGCAACCGCGGGGAGCCGCTGGCCGGCAAACCCGGCTGCGATCACACTCCCCGCCGGTTCCGGCGCGAGTCGCCGCAAGACGACCGCAGCCGGATCAATCTGACCTGGGACGTAAACCGGAATTGTCCGGCGCAGTATTACACCGTTGAATATCTGCCGGACCGGGGCCGGTGGGAATTGCTGACTACCTACGGCAACTCCCTTCAGCACGAGAACCCGCGCCCCGAAGTGGGAAGCCGGTACATACTGAACAGCTACCGCGACGGCAAGCGAGGAAAGGCTCAAAGCATAACCGTGCCGCCCCAGGCGCCGTCCCAGTCGGGAAGATCGCCGTCCGACGGGACGGTATCCCGCCCGGAGCCGACGCTGATCTGCCACTACCGACTGGGCGGAACAACGCGCCAAATTGCCGGGCTGTCCGTTTGCAGCCTGGCCGAGATCAAGGCGGCCTTGGGCTGGACTAACTAGGCCGCTGGCGCCGGCCTGATCCGGCGGCGTCGCCGGTCAGCCCTGTCGCAGTCGCGGCGGGGCTGATTTCTTGATTGCCGTCGGGATCGGCGCGGCCCACGTCCGGCCAGAGATTTGAACAATCGTCGTTGCACCCGTAATATTGTCCCCGGAGGATTTGCCATGTTTCGCGTCCCATTCCCTCGCCCCAGCTTCCTGCTCATTGGCGGCGTCATTGCCGTCGCGCTGAGCGCCGCCGGCTGCACGACCCCAGCGGAGCCGCTGGCCCGTCCGCTGCCCACCGCGGCCAGCGCGACGGCGGCGGCGCCGACGGAGCCAGCGGCGACCCGTGCGGCGACCATTGCGCCGACGGCGACTGCGGTTCCCCGGCCCACCATCACGGCCACGCCGGAGCCGACGCCCACGGCCACGCCGGAGCCGCCGCCCGCGGCCACGGCAGAGCCGCCGACGCCGGAGCCGCCACCCACGCCCACGCCGGAACCGCCGGCGCGCCTGACCGCCGACTGGACGGACGAACCGGGCGTAGTGGCGGTCAGCTGGCCCCCGGAGGCGAACTTGGCAGAATACCGGCTCAGCGTCTTTGCTCATTCCGCAGACGGCATCACCCTGCTGACCGTGCTGCCGGTAGCGCCGGATCGCCACCGGACGCTGGTAACGGAACTGGACGACGCTAAGGCGCACAGTTTTCTGCTGGAAGGCGCCGGGCTAAACACCGACGGCGCCGACGGCGCGACGATCCAATTCCTGGGGGAGCCGACGCTCATTGAGCCGAGGGACTGAGGGTTGCTGACGCGAATCCCCTGTACTATCAACCTGCACAATCGCTTGCTACAATCGCCGCGCCTAGCCTGGTGTGGCGAGGCGGTCATACGCGGCAACTCAACCAGTCGGCAAAAATCTGATCCTAACCGGCGGCGTGTGGCGAGCCTGCCTAGCGCTATAGCCGCCGGCTACGAGTTGCGGACGGCGAGTACATGCCACGATCTCGCTTCGGAGAGGCGCCATGTTGTCGGAGGACCGCCTGCTAACTGGTCCTGACCAGGAGGAGTTGCTTTCCATGGCCTATGCCCAAGTGGTAGCGGCGCGGGCCGGTTACGTCACCGCTGTGTACGAGAGGGACCGGGACGGCATAGACTTGCGTATACAGGCCGGGGGCGATATGCGGCCGGCCCTTGAACTTCAGTTGAAGGCGACGGTCAACCTGCACGATGTCGGCGATGACCGTGTAGCCTTCCCGCTACTGCGTCGGAACTACGACCTTCTGCGCATCGAAACCCAGACCCCGCGTTTGCTGGTGGTGCTTGACTTGCCAAAAGACCCGCTACGATGGGCGACCATTGCCGATGACGAGTTAATAATAAGGCGCCGTGCCTACTGGCTGAATCTGTTGGGACGGGATGAGACCGACAACGAGACTAGCGTGACCGTCCGGATTCCGAAACAAAACCGGTTTGATGTTGACGGACTGAAGGCGCTCATGGAACAGTCCCGCACTGGGAGGATCTCGCAACTACCATGATCCCAGACCGAAACGACCGATCAGCAGTGTCGCCCGCGGCCTTGGCGGCCTACATACGTGGTCAAGGCTGGACCAAAACTGACATCTTTGGTTCTCATTCCGATGTGTACACCGGTGTCGGGTTGCCGGAATTACTGGTTCCCCGAACTAGAGACATCGGCGACTACGGACGCGTGACCGCGCAGTTAGTCGAGATTCTGGCTCGCGTTGCCGGTATCAGCGAGATTGCGCTCTGCAAAGACTTAATGACCACGGACCGGGACGTCATTCGGGTGAGGGTGGCTGAAGACGATAGCACGGTTGATATAAACGAAGGCGCCAGCTTGATCTCCGGCGCGCGGGATATGCTTTTGGCAGCGGCCTGTTCACTGAACAGTCCCCAGCTGCTTTACCGGGCCGGGGCCAACCGGGAAGCCGTGGATTTCCTGTCGCAAGTTCGTCTGGGCCAAACCGAGCCGGGCAGTTTTATAGTTACTTTGTTGCCTCCCGTAATCGTGCCGCCGTTGCAACGCCCTCTGCTTGAGGACGCCGGCGACGCTGACCCCCCAGTTGCAAGGCGAATAACTACACGGCTGTACGACGCTTTGCATGCGACCAAGCAGGCGTCCGAAAAGGCGGTAAGCGGCGATAAAGACGCATTCGCTAACGCCATCAGTGATGGTATTAGCGCCAACCTGTGTGACGCGCTGGTTCAGATGATTGAACCCTTCTCCGCGCTCGACATCCGGTTCACTTGGGCTAGAACACGGCCGGTGACACTGTCGCAACGTCCAGTGCAGTTTACCCAGGACGACGTGCCGATGCTGAGCGAGGCGTCCCGGATTTTCCGCAACCGGGAGCCGCAGCCGGATGTTGAGTTGCTGTGTTCCGTACAAACGCTAAAACGTGATGACGACGACACTGAGGGAACCGTGACCTTGCGAACATCCGTCGCAGGGAACCTTCGGTCTGTCGTCGCGGTGTTGAGCCAATCTGATTACCACAAGGCGATTGAAGCTCACACGAGGAAAGAGCCAGTAGTTGCAATAGGGGATCTCGAACGAGTGGGACAAAGGTGGCGTTTGCTGAATCCGCAAATTGCAGCAGTCATAACTAATGAGGACCCTGAGGACGCATGACGCCTAGTTGAGGCAACTGGTTGCCAACTGTCCCCGTCGGCGAACCCGATCTGACCAGTTCCGCCGACGGTTCCCCCTGGCGGGGCATTGGCTTAGACGGCGCCCCAATCACGCTTTTCCACTGCCGCAGTTGCGGTGCAGACTTCGGAGTAGTGATGCCGGACGGCACACCAATAGAGTCTCACCACCGCTGTACGGACGTGCGGACGGGATTTGCCACCGATGGAAAGCCCATTGAGATGCGAATCATACCCTACCACTGCACCCGTTGCGGGTTAGTGGTCAAGGCGACCTCAGCGGCAGAAGCGAATGCCCTGCACGACTACCTGACTGGCATTCGCCACCGGGGCGCAGTATAACGACCTCGGCAGTCGGCCAGTTAGCCCACGCCGGGCCAGCGATCCGGCGTCGAAACCAGCCAAGCCACGGCACAACAGGCAACCCGCCGAATCCCCGGTGGCAGTTCAAGAAACCGACACATGACTCCCCTCCCACGACACGGACCTCATCAGAGAAAAGAACCACACCACCGGCGGGCCTGACGACCAGCGAGGAAAACACATGGTACTCAATGAAAGCCTCACAGACAGCGAACACGCCACCTGCGCCTTCGAAGCCGCCAAGTGGTCCCTCCGCATGACGTTCTAGGAAGCAGGATACGACAGAGACGAACGCGCTAATGCCAGCATCGACATAGACGCCCTGGCAGTGGCCTGCGCCCGAGAAGCCAAGGGAGACGTGGGCCAAGCCGCCGGACTGGGGGTATCAGCCGCATGGCGTACTCTCAAGAACATCATGGCCCAAAAGGCCGGCCGAGCCGACATTTTGGGCATCGCCCTGAACCAGGCAGAGGCTTCCGCCGCCCGGTACGAAGGAGACTTCTAACCGAAACGCTCACACGACATCGAGTATGACGATTCCGACGCAGGGCGAGTGTCCCGCGCACTGCTGGAATCACGGAAATGTCGGCAGGCTAAGGCAGACGAGCAGACTTTGCCCGTCCGCCGATAAGTCCCCCCGGAATGCCGCGGGAATGCCGCCCCATTCGCACGCCGCCAAACAGCCGGCGACGCAATCCTTCATTTCCGATCCGGCTGGCGCAAGGCTTTCGGCTGAGCTGGCGATGGTCCGGGGCGCTACGGGAGAATAAAGCGGGCGGCCGATTGCCGTCCTTCCCGGAGAACCGCCGGCAGTACCCCTTTGCCCAAAGGAATGCCGGCTGAGACTGCCGCGTTGCGCCGTCGCCCAAATCAGCGTATTGCGGGAGCGGCAGCAGCAGTTTGACCGGCTGGCCCCAGCGCTGCCGGAAGCAGAGCAGGCGGTCCTGCTGGCCGCGCTGGAAGGGACGCCGGCCCGGCCCGAATAGCTAAACCCCGCATCGGCGACCCGGCCGGAGCCGTTGCCAGGTTGCCTCCCGTCGTTACGGAGCTGTCCCGGCCCGGCGTTATCTGCACCGCAGAAGGCTGCCCAATGCCGGCGTTACGTGAAAGGATTTGCCCCGCCGCTGCTGTATCACGGCGGTCATTGCTGGACGGGCCAGCCGTTGCTGGCCTTGGCCGGGGAGCGGACTTTCGCCGACTATAGCGGCCCTGGACGACCCGGCCGGCGACCATGATGGCTCGGAGAAATAGTCTAATGGAATATCCGACCACTTAAAAACCGAATAGGAGATTGATATGGAAAGACAAGACTGCGGAAGTTGCGGCGAGTTACTGGCCGAGGAAGGCGGCATTACCGTCCACGCCGAGAGCCAGCGGATAGACGCCGAGTACTGCAACGTTATTGACATCTGCGCGAATTGCCACGACGTCCTGTGGCACCAGTTCGGGCTGGGCCCGCAGTGGCATACCGCCGAGTACTGCCGCCGCGAGGTAGCCGACCCGATTTCGTATCCGACGATGGCGACAGGTGAACGGTAGGGGAATGACCATGATTGCCGACGAAAGACGCTGCTTTATGTGCAACGACGAAAGGCCGGTTAACGGCTGGTATGACATCGGACCGCCGGTGGCCGAGCATCCCCGGCGCAGGCCGGTGTGTACCAAAATTTGCCAGTTGAGCATGGCCGATTGGGACACAGTGAGATTGGAGAACCGACTGACTACTGAAGGGAGCACGGAAAATGACGGAGGTAAAAAGCCACAATAAGGGGCTTTTGCAGGCGCACAGGGACGTGCCTATCGCATCGGGATAGACCCCGCCACGCTGCCGCGATAGCCGGCCGCCCCCGGTAGTTTCCCTGCGCACCGGGATAGACCCGATGAACCGGCGCTGCCCGGCGGCTCCGTTGACCTGATCTAGCGGTGTCAGACCGCCGCGCGCAGCGAGAGGAGACTGACCATGACCCCTGAGCCACTGCCCCCTGCGCTGCTGACCGCCGCCACCTGCGTCGGCTTCGCCACGCCCATGGCAGAAGCTGACCTGACGATGCTGTCCCGCGAGGCGGACGCCGCTGACGCCTTCCACCGTCATCTCAAGGCCGCGGCGATTGCCTACGCCAAGGCGCATCCCGGCCACAGCCCGATGCTCCGCCGCCAGCGGCATCCGGCCCGTACCCCGCTGCAAAACTTGACCCTATCCGCCCTGTGGGGAGCCGAGCGCATCGCCGAGAAAATGGCTCACCTCGCCTGGTGGCGATACGAAAATGCCCGGACTTATTTCAACGACTGCTGCTAATAATCGAACCCTACCACTGCGCCATTTGCGGGGTAGGCGTCAAGGCGACTTCGGCAGATGAGGCGAGAGCCATGCACGACGACCTAGCCGGCGGCCGCTGCGGAGGCTCGGAATGACACCACTTGGCGCTTTCACTATCACGTGCGGCGAGTGCGGGGCCGCACCGGACTGGCGGCTAATGCCGCTGACCATCGTGGTATCTACCACGGAGTTCTGCCACCGGGCAGTCACCGACCCGGAGTTCCCGCCGGTGGTAGCGCGAGGGCTGGTGAGGTAATGGAGATAAAAGAGGCAGCCGTCAGGGTTGCGACTTACATAGCAGCCATTGAGCAGATGGTCAGGGAAACCCCCGAACTCACGGCGGCGCACATCGGTCAGGAGTTGCAGTATGCGAGTATGCACTATCCTATCGTCAGCAGGGACACGCTGGCGATGCTTGAGGAGGCTATCCCGATTGCGATGGAACTGCACAGCAAGGTCCAATGAAACGAAATTGGCGGTAGCGACGGCGGCCCAGGCGGCCGGAGCGGCGTTGAGGCCTTCGCGCCGGCGGCTGAGGATTGGATCCGGCGCTGGGTTGGCCTGGCGCTGCGTCCGGCGCCGGACGCAGCGCCAGGTGAGCAGTAATGGCGGACACGAGAGAAAGGTATGGGCAGCAAAACGACCAGACCGAGTCGCATCGACATTAATTTTATCAGCGGCAAGGGAACCGCGGTGCAATGGCACCCGATCTACATCGAGCCGTACCACTGCCGCTATTGCCGGCACAGCCTGGCAGATCACAAGGGCGTAGTACTGACGTATGCCGCCGGCCACCGGGGAAGACGCAGCGACTACGGGCTGTACCAAGCCTCCTGCGCGGCCTGCGCAGAAGAGAAACAGACGAAACAGGTCATCTGCTACGGGTTGCCAAGCAGGAAGGCGCGGTAGCGGATTTGGCGTCAGAACCACGTGGGTCAGGCGTATCGCCGTCCGGCGTCAGCAACAAACACGCTCCGGGCCGGCCGGCCGGAGCGCCGCTGCCTCAAAAGGAGGAAATGATGGGAGACCTATCCGCGATGAACGGCATCGACCGGGTTATCAACGCCCACGGCGAAGAACTGCAACGGGAATACGCAGAGCAGGCGCCGGAGATCATCCGGCAGGTGTTTTGCATGGTGGCCCTGGAAAACGTCATCTACGGAATTGACCTCTACTGGGTATTCCAGGACGGCAGCAGCATACCGGGGCCGACCATCGCCATCGACACGCTGGCGGATCGCTTCCCGGACTGTGCAGTCGGATACTGAAGCGACGCAATCAAGCCGCTACGCATAAGGAGACGAAAGAACATGAAGAAAACTACCGAAACCGCCGTCCGGGAGGAAGCAAAGCCCTGGAACAAGCCCACCGGCGAAGCCGCGCTCCGGGAGTTCCGGGAG
The DNA here is from genome assembly GCA_963692995.1 of Dehalococcoidia bacterium. GTDB lineage: Bacteria > Chloroflexota > Dehalococcoidia > Lucifugimonadales > UBA3495 > Bin87. The sequence goes on along the minus strand of OY843611.1, from coordinate 2,910,950 downwards.
GTTCGTAAGCCCTGGACTGAGACCGCCAAAGCCGCCTTGAACGCCCGTGACGCCAAAGACGCTTCCGCGGCCCTCGCCCATGCCGCAACCGCCCTCAGCGTGGCCGTGATGTCGGTAGAAACGGCGGCCGCCGCCTGCTCTTACGTCCGCGACAAGGGTGAAGGCAACGACCCTTTCGCCCACGCCCTGGCAACGGCGGCCTGGGCCGCCCTTGACGCCTATGAGAAGACCGTCTGCGTGGGACTTCCCCGCCACGAGGGTATCGAACTTATCGAAGACACGGACCAATCCATCGATGACTTGATTGAGGCCAACCGGCAAGCCGGCGAAGCCGGCCGCGATTTAGTCCTGGCCGCCAAAGCCAAAGCCGAGGCCGAAGCGCTGGCCGACGGCTAACCCGCCGACTAGCCCCGGCGCCGGGGGCCGTCGGCGAAGCAACCCCAAATCGCTACGGGGAGAAGGTGTACTGCTATGACCGCCGACCGCGCCCGGCAAGAAAAGGCGTCGGCTCCCCTTCATTGAGCGCCGGCGCGGCGGCTCGTATCTCCAGGGTCCCGGCTATCGCCGCCGTCCGGCGTCGCTATCCCCCGTACAGCCCCAATGTCGGCGGGGCGCTGAGAGCGCCGCATTCTGCCGCGCGTGCGGCTGACCCGTTCGCCGGCTGGAAACGCGCCCGAGCGACTTTGCCGCGCCGCCGTCTCTGCTATCCGGCAGCGCGCCCCGCATTATGCGACCTTCGCCGCAAGAGAGGACCAAGCATGCCGTTCACCATGACGCCAATCGTTGACGACCTGGGCAAGCCGGTAATCCGGCAGTTTCACGCATCCGGCAATCGGTTGCGGTACATGGGCATATGGCGGTGCCAGCGCTGCAACGGGGTAGTGCCGGCCGATAGTCAGCAAGACGCCAGGCGAATCCATCAAGCGCAGGCCGACGCCTACTGCGCGGGCGGCAGCCCGGAGAATGCGGATGAATAACGATCACTGGCATGAAACGACCCGGCCGGCAACAATAATGGCAGGGAAGACCTTTTCCAGTACGCGATGTACGCTCTTTGCCCAAGGGAATGCCGGCTGAGACTGCCGCGTGGCGCCGTCGCCAAAATTAGCCGAGCAGCCATTACAGCAATAGCCCCATAAACGAGAACGACCGCATCGCCGCATTGCGGGAGCAGCAGTATTACGACAGCATCCGGACCCTGGTGAACTCGCTGGCCGCCGTGGACGTGGAGTTGTACGACTGGATGAACGCTGACGGAACATTCACGCAGCGCCGGCAGCTAGTTGGGATGAGAGTTCAGCGGATTGGAGCGGCAGCTCAGGCAACGTCGGGTTGCTGAGGAGTAAGGAATGAGCATATACGTGTGGGAGAGCGCCCCGGCGGGCATTGCGCTGGCGGGGATTTGCTACGCAAGCGAAGGGCGGATGTGGGTCGATGAGGATGATCTCTGGGCATTGCCCATGGAGTGCTACTGCGCGGAGACGGCGGGCGGCCCCGACGCTTGCATTGGGCCGGTGTACCGGCTGGAAAGGCGGGGGATATTGATCTATGAGACGGAGGATGGGGAGAGGACGCGGCCGCCGGCGTCGGCGCCGATCCGGTAGGTTGCAGCGCCGTTGCCAGAGGGAGAGTGAAGAGGGGGAACCAACCCGGGTTGGCCAGGCGGCCGGCCGGAAAGATCCTTGGGTTGCGACATCTAATCGGCAATCGAATCAAATCGCGGCGGGCCGGTCGGCGGTTAACGCGAAGGAATTGCCGCGATTGATCGGTATTGCACTGACACTGAACTGGGGCGCTGCGCCCCGCAAGGGGGAAAATGGTTATGACAATGCCTACTGACCGCTGGGAAGCGGCGCTGGCCCAGGCGGAAGCGATGGATGAAAGCGGTCATTATCTGGCTGGTTACGCGGCCCGCGCCCTGGCTGGCGAGTGCGTTTTCGCCGATTACCTGACGGAGCTGCAAGATGGCGCTTTTGACCACGCCGGGGAAGAGAACTTGTCCCAATACGCCTTGTACGCCGTCGCCATGTCGCGCGCCTACACCGCGGCGATCCTGGGGATTGCCGGCATCGCCGGAGCGGACGCGGCAAACGCGCTGTCATTGGCGAACCGGCGGGCGGCGGCGGCGACGGAGGAAATTAACTTCGCCCTGGCTACGGACACGGCGCTGGAGGGCGGCTTTCGACTGGGCGACGCTTACGCGCTAGTGGCCGGCGCCTATGACGTTGAGCTGGCGGTTCCCGGCGCGTTGTCGGAAAAGGCTGGCGCGGCCGGCGCAGCCCTGGCGGCCTTGGCGACCTTGCTGCGCCCTGACCCGGCTTCGGCGGCCGAGGGAGACGCGGCGGCGCAACGACTGCCGGACCTCATTGAGGCGGCGCAAGAAGCGGTGGCTGCCGATGCGGAACTGTCGCGGGCGGCGCTGATTTATTGCGCCGAGTTCAGGGAAACGGAAGCGGCGTGGGCTAGTAGGCTGGCGGGAGCGGCGTGGACTGGCCGGCTGTCGCGGACGGCGCAGGATGCTGATGTCCGATTGTCGAACTTGGCGGCGTTTGCTGAGTTGAGCGCTGGAATTTGATGCTGGGCTGCACTGAGGCGCAGGGATTGCGGACGGCAATGAGGGGAATAGTTTAGGGGTTGCGGACCGGAGTAGCGGAAAAGGTCGCAATTGGGGCGGTTGACGGCGGGAAAGCGCAACCGCATTGGCCCGGCGCCGAGTGAAAGGGGAAAGACGGGCCGGGCCGGATTGGGGAAGGGGTTGAGTTCCGGCATCTTCCTGGCGGAAAGCGTTGGCTGAGCGGGAATAGTTAGCCGGAAGGCGTTGGGCCGCGGCTTATTGGCGACGAAGAGCATCGTCAAGCAGGGGCAATTGTAGCGGATTTATCTCCGACAGCGCCTCGTATGAGGTGAAAGTCAGCACTCCCTGACTTTATTGTGACGGAACACGTCATTACTGATCCCGCAAGACGCGGGATTTCGGCTGAACGAGGCCGGGGCCGGCGAGGCCGGCGGGGCCGCTGCCGCAAGCCGGGGTAAGCGAGGCCAGTAGCCGCAAAGCCGGAGTAGGCGGAGACGCTGCCGCAAGCCGAGGTAGGCGAAGACGCCGCCGCAAGCCGAGGTGGGCGGGGCCGCTGCCGCAAGCGGGGGTAAGCGAGGCCGGTAGCCGCAAGCCGAGGCCGGCGGGGCCGGTAGCCGCAAGGCCGGTGCAGACGGGGCCGGTAGCCGCAAGCCCAGGTAGGCAGGGCCGATAGCCGCAAAGCCGGAGTAGGCGGAGACGCTGCCGCAAGGCCGATGCCGGCGAGGCCACTGCCACAGGCCGGGCTGAGCAAGGCTGGTGCCGCAAGCCGAGGTGGGCCGGGCCGATAGCCGCAAAGCCGGAGTAGGCGGAGACGCTGCCGCAAGGCCGGTGCAGACGGGGCCGGTAGCCGCAAGGCCGAGGTCGGCGGGGACGCCGCCGAGACCCCCCGGAATGCTGCTGCAAAGGGCCGCCCAGCCGGTCCAGCGGCCACCGCGGATCAAGGGCAGCGGCGCCCTCAGGAGAGGGCAAAAAGCGGGCCGGAAAGCGGCTGCGGGCTGGCCTTCGCAGGCCCTCCGGAAGGGGCGGCGCCGGGCCGTTGCGGGGTGTAACAGGAGGGCGGGACGGGGGGTTCCAGCTGTTACAAAGTGTTACAAAATCCCGGTTTTGGGGCCAAATTCCCGCCCTCAGGGGCCGAAATGGGGGTTTAGGGCCGAAATTTTGCCATGTCCAGGGCGCAAAAAGCGGCAAAAACGGCGCGTAACAGCCTGGCCAAGGCGCAAAAAACGGGCAAAACTCAGTAAAAAGCGCCTCTGACGGGGTTAAAAACGCGGATCAGCGGCTCCGCAGGCGCAAAAAATGCGGTTTTTTTCGTCGAGAAGGCGGCGTTGCGGCTGAAAAAAGCGTTTTTTGCGCCCGTTTTCCCATACGAATTCTAAAAAAGCGGCCAAAATGTAACAGGAGAGGCCGATTTGTAACACTTTGTAACAGCTGGAGGGGCGTGTTCCGAACACTTTTGTTACAGGACAAATGTACTAATTTCCCGAACAAATTAGGGTGATTTGTTCTAATATTTTGGCAAATGTAACACTTGTAACAGGAGATCCCTATAGTGCTTTAGGTTAAACTGAATTTTCGATTTTAAATTCTCAGCTCTATAGTTAATTAAGGATTTCCTGTTACAAGTGTTACAAACCCGATTTTGGGCCGGTTTGAGGGCCGGTTTTGGGCCGGTTTGAAGGCCGCTGCGGAGGCCGATTTGAGGGCGGCGGCGTGGCTGGTTTGCCCGGCCCGATCCGTTCCCCTGGCGGCCTTCCCGAAGTCCCTTTGCGGCATCCCCAGCGTCCCCTTGCGGCGGCAGTTCCGGCGACATCCCTGACCTCCCTTTGCGGCGGCGGCGCGATCCTTCCCTTGCGGCGTTCCCTGGCCTTCTGGCCCCGCTGCGGTCTGGCGACCCCGCTTTGCGGCGTTCCGGCGTCTCTGAGGCCCCTTTGCCGCCCTTCCCTACCTTTGCGCCCTTTTGCGGCGTTCCCGGCGTCTCCGGCCCCTTTCCGGCCCTTCCTGGCCCCATTGCGGCGTCCCCCGTCCTCACGATCCCGCCTTCGGCTTGAGGCGCACGCCGGCGTAGCCCCGCGCCACTTGCGATCCCATCCGCAGCGGCGCCGATTCCGGGAAGTTGGGGTCGTGGCTTTTGAGGAGAAACAGCAGCGCTTTGCGGGTCAGCCCGCCGGCGCGTTCCCGTCCGTCGCCGCCCAGGGCCTGGGCGGCGGCCCGCATCAGTTCGGCGGCGCTGATCCGGTGGGCCGGGTCGCCGGTGACTTCCACGCAGTCGCGGATCCACCGGGCGGCGCGTTCCCGCGGCGACGGCGCGGCGTCTTCCGGCTCGCGGTACGTCGGCGGCTGCGGCGGGTCCTGGCGGTCGGTCAGGGCGGCGGCCCGCCGGACCAGCCGGGCCAGCAGGGCTTGCCGGCCGGCCGGTTCCCGGAGCAAGTCGGCGGCGCTGCCCTCGGCCCGTCCGGGGGGTTGCGGCGGGAAGTGAAAGACGCGCAGGCGTCCGGCCAGTTCGCGGCCGTAGGTATCGAGAAAAGTTTCGTCGAGGGTTTGCTCGCTGACCGGGATGAAGAGAGTAGCGGCGGCGGGGCGGGAGACGCCGGCGCGGTCGCCCACGTCGCGCAGGGCGAGGACTTTGCTGCCGTCCAGTCGGCTGAGCAGGCCGGTGTCCAGAGCGGCGTCCGGCTCCGGGTCGAAGTTGGGCAGGGTAGCGACGCGGGCGTCTTGCACGCCGACCAGCCAGGCTTGATGGCTGTGGCTATAGACTCCGCCGCTGGCGCGGGGCCGGAGCAGGGCGTCGGGGTGCAGGGACATGGCGTAGCCGCGGCTGCGGAAGTCGCCGAGGACGGCGGTTACGGCGGCGGACAGCAGGCTGCGGGCGGAGTTAGGCGGGCCGGCCAGCAGAACGATTTGTCCGGCCGGCTGTCCGCCGAGAGCGAAGGCGAAGGTATCCAACAGGCCGTCGGCTTCCTGGGCGGGCAGCAGTTCCAGCAGGCGATCCAGGGTGGGATGAACGGCGTCGGGGTGGTAATCGTCGGGAATGCGGCGGGTAACGCGGCGGGCCCGGGCGGCGTCGCCGGTGAGGAGTTCTCCGGTTTGCAAATTGATCACGCCGTTGCGGGCGCCCAGGCTGGCGTCGTCCTGATCCAGGGCGTCCCCGGAGCTGACCAGGAGTTGCGCGGGGAGGGCGCCGGCGGCGGCCAGGCTGTGATAGACGGCGCCGGCGGAGGCGAGGGCGCGGTCTTGGGCGGCGGCGTTTTCGCAGGACTGCGCCCAGTTTTTGACTTGTCGGGCGTAGGCGGGCTTGACTCGTCCGGCGTCGGCGGCTTCTTGCGCCGCGGCGGCCCAGTGGTAGGCGGCGGCGCGGACGCGGTAGCGGAGTTCGCCGGTATCGGCCCGCCAGACGCCGGTGTCGTCGCTGACCAGGAGTTGGTCGGGGGAGCCGGCGGCGGCGGCGGCGAAGAGGAGACCGCTGCCCTGGTCGGCGCAGAGCATGCGGAGCATGGTGCCGTCGCAGGTGGGTTTTTCGCCTTGCAGGCTGGCGGAGTTGAGGAGATCGGAGGGTAGCGGCTGCATATAGGGATCGTCCTTTTCCACTGGGGGATCGGCGGTAGCGGCGCGCTGGATCAGGAGGCGGACCAGGGCGGCGTCCAGGTCGGCGGCGTCGCAGCCGACGGTAGCGGCGTCGGCAGGCAGGAAGCGGGCGCATTCGTCGGGGGAGACCATGCGGACGGTGGCGGCGCCGGCGCGGTAGAGGGCGGCGATGGCGCGTTGGGCGGCGGCCTGGCCGGTGGCGTCGTTATCGGGCCAGACGGTGATATCGCATCCGGCGAAGGGGGAGTAGTCGGCGGTTGCCATGGCGGCGGCGCCGGGGAGGCTGGCGGCGACGATGGGGAGGTTGAGCCGGGCGGAATGGACGGCGGCGGCGGCCTTTTCGCCTTCGGCGAGGATGATGGACTGAGCTGGGGCATCGGGAAGCCAGCGGCGGGGTTGCAGACCGGCCAGAGGGCCTTTGCCGGACCAGCGGGATTTGGATTTGCCGGATTTAGCGGTTTCGGGAAAAGCGCGGATAATGCGGCGGGAGCCGGCGCCGGTGGCGTAATCGGCCCAGGCTTGCCAGGCGGCGCCGACGGCGGGAGGCAGGGCGGCGAGCATCCGGGAGTAGGAAAGGGCGCAGGAGCAGAGGCTGGTAAGGATCGGCCAGCCGGAGCGGGGGTCGGACTGGGCCTGAAACCCGGCGGGGTTGCCGCACTGGGGGCAGGGGTGATTGCCGGGGGCGAAAGAGGGGCCGCCGTTGCTGCCATTGCCGTTGCCGTTGCTGCTGCTGCCGTTGCTACCGTTGCCGCTGCTGCTGCCGTTGCCGCCGTTGCTACCGTTGCCGCTGCTGCCGCCGTTGCCGCCGTTGCCGCTGCTGCTGCCGCCGTTGTTGCGCGAAGAGCGGCGCGGGGCGATGGGCGGAGGAACCTTGCCTCGGCCGACGGCGAAGGGCGCCAGGGCGGCTCTGGTATCGTCGGGGTCGCAGCCGTAGTGGCAGTAAAAAATCGTGCGGCCATTTTTGTCCAGGGACAGGCTCAGTCCGGGGTTATCGGAAAGGGCGCGTTCTCCGCCGCAGAGGTGGGGAATGCGCCAGTCGTTGGCGCCGATCTTGCGGCCGCGGAGCCAGCGGGCGATATTGTCGGGATGGGCGAGTTTCTGATACGATGTAGTTGCCATGCTTTCTGTCCTTCGCGGGTGTCGGTGAGCGGGCAAGGAATGGGCCGGAAAGTAACGTAGTCCGGCCCATTCGCGTTTTTAGCGGCGCTGGGGCGAATTGGGCGTCCGGCTTGATCCGTAGCGGGCCTGGAATAGCCCGGAAACGCCCCTCGCTGGCCTTCGGGCATTCTTTGGGGATTTCCCCTTTGCTGCGGTTCCGGGGCCGCTCCGGGCCTCTGGGCGGTTTTCGGGATAGCCGGCGGGTCCTTCAGCCGGATCGGGCTGGCCCTTTCCAGAAGAAGCGGGCGGTTTCGCGGACGGCGCGGGTCAGGCCCCGGTAGAAGTTGCCGGCGTGTCCTTCGGTTTGCCACATGCCCTGACGCAGGGCGGCGCTGCCGCGGAGGCTGCGCCAGCCCTGGGCGGCGCCGGTTTTCCAACGCGAGCCTCCGGCGTCGGTTGGCTCGGTGAGCAGGGTAGCCAGGTCGCCCAGGTAAATCGGGCGACTCAGCTGCCGCCAGACGAAGAGAGCCAGCCAGTGGTACAGGCGCAGGCCGCCGAGTTTGACGAGGGCGAGGGCGACGGTGGCCCCGGCGCCCAGGAGGGCCAGTCCCCACTGGATCAGGGCAATGGTGATCCAGGCGCCCAGCATGAGGCAGATGAAGCCCCAGATCGCCAGGGTAGCCATGACGAACAGCAGTTGCGCCGGCGACAGGCCCAGGGCGAGCTCATTGCGTCGGTTGAGGAAGGTGGGCGATTCGTGCCAGTAGTCCATAGTCGGTCGGCGATTTCAAAAGATAACCCGTTGCCTTGACGCGGCGGACCTTCCCGACTATTTTAGTCGGGCCGGCTGGCGTCAGGAGCGCAGCTGACGATGCGGTCGGCGCCGCCCGGCTTGGGCCTGGCGCGGGTTTCGTGCCGGCGTCGCCGATGGCCGGGCTGGAATGCGAAACGGCGCCCATCTGCCAAACATGGAGACTGCCATGGTCGTCCTCAATCCAACCGGCGCTTCCTTCCGGCTGCCGGACCCGCCGCCCCGCGAGCCTGACGAAGTGACCGCTTACGACCACCTGCATAAACACGGCAGCGCCCATTACCTGGCGCAGCGCTTCGGCAGTCCCGAAACCACGCTGGTGGAAGCGGATCGGTGGATTGTCGCCGCGCCGGGAACCTTTCGGGAGCGGGCGCGCTACCCCGACCTGCTGATCGCCTTTGACGTGAACGCGGCTGCTTACGAAACGGCCAACGGCTACGTCGTGTCGGAGCAGGGCAAGCCGCCGGACTTCGTGCTGGAAGTAGCCTCGCCCAGCACGGCGGAAGTGGACACCGGCGCCAAGCGAGTCGACTACGCCGCTTTGGGCGTTGGGGAGTATTGGCGCTTTGACCACACCGGAGAGCATCACGGGTCCCGGCTGGCTGGCGACCGGCTGGTGGACGGCCGGTACGTTCCCGTCCCGGTGCGGCCGACGGCGGCTGGCGTGTGGGAAGGCTACAGCCCGGCGCTGGATCTGATCCTGCGCTGGGAACTGGGCGAACTGCGCTGGATTGACCCGGCCACGGGGGAACACATCGCCACCTTTGAGGCGGAACGGGTGGCCCGGGAACGGGCCGAGGCGGTGGCCCGACGGGAGCGGACGGCGGCCCGACGGGAGCGGACGGCCCGTCAGTCTGCCGAAGCCCAGGCCCAAGGGGAGCGGACGGCCCGTCAGGCTGCCGAAGCCCGCATTCGGGAACTGGAAGGAGAGCTGCGGCGGCGCGACGACGAACCGGGGAGCTGATCCCTGATGCGCGTCGGTTGATCTTGACCGCCCGCAGGTTGCGAGGATTGCACAGCTCGTAGGCATTGCCCACCCGATAGATGTCCCCGTCCACGCGAATGAGCTCACGCTGTTGGAAAGCGTGGATGACAGTCTCGTGGGAACAATTCTGTCGCGCCATCGGCCAGGAGGCCCTTATTGAAAACCCACCGTATCTGGAACCTAAGGACCGGAAGGATCGGGATTTTATTGTTCGTCCTCGTTCACCCCGTGCTGATCATGGTGTTAGGATTCGTATTTGGGTGGTGGGAGGCGATGGCAAGGTCAGCCGGTTAGGGAAACTGCATCGAATTTCGTCCTACCTGAGGCATTGGCGGAATTGGCCGCCGTCAGGAGGCGGCTTCCTTCTCGCTGGTCACCCACAGCGAGCCAATGAGGGGCAGCAGAACGGGAGCGAGGTCGCTGAGTATCCGGCTGGCTTCCTCCGGCCGGTCCGTTTCCGGCCCACGGTTCGCAGCGCCGTCCCGTCCCGATTTCCCGCCGGGCGGCGGCTGGGCCGCGCCGCGAATTATCGCCAGGGCCAGAAACGCCACTGCGGTGACGAAGACCTCCCGCGCCGCGGCAATCGGCCGGCTGCCGGCCTGGCTATAGTGATGGATGGCGTCGTGGTCGGCATTCACGTAAAAATCCCACGCTTCCCGGTCCCCGGCGTTAGCGGAGTTCGCCGCGATGCGGACTGCGTTCTGCCGTCGAACTTGCCCAGAGGATGATCGGCCCAGTCCTTTTCCCGAACCTCGATAATGTTGAGACCATCGAGGAGTTCCGCGATATTGTCGCGCCGTTTGCGGTTGTCGCCGCCGTCGCGGATGATGGGTTCGATAACGCTGACGGTCGCGCGGCTTTCTAAAGGCTCGATGCGGGACTCGTCGGACACGGCCCAGGTGAAGTCGTAAGTATCGCCGGGCTGGCCGATTGCGGCCAGGGAATCTCCGGTATCCCAGCGGAAACGGGCGATGCCGCCCGTCGGGCCGGTACGGTCCCAGCAATTCGTCCAGTCGGCGCCGTCGCCATCGGCTATTGACCAGCGGCCCGGCGAGACTTTGCGGTCGAAGTAGTTGTTTTCGGCGTCGGTTTCAAACTCTACCGTAACCGTGCGGCCGGCGCCGACGCGCCATCGCTGGCGTCGGGGCTTGAAGTAAGTTGGGAACTGCCGGCCGACGAACTGGGACGATGGAGCGGAATGCGGACCGCGCCCCCTTTGGGCAATCGCCGATCCTTTCAGCAAGTACCGGGATATATCGGGATTATTCGTCAGTATTTCTTTCAGCAGGTCGGTGCGGGCCGCGTCGTTTTTGTACTTGCCGGCGATGGCGGCGTCCCTTCGCCCCTTATCCAAAGCGCGCAGGCCGGCGTCGTGATACAGAAAATCGGCCAGTTTGCTTTCCATGCCCACGGCCATCGGGGAATTCGTCCGCAGTCGGTCGCGGCTATTCATAAAGAGTTCCTCAAAATCCCGCCGGTCGATGCGACTGCAATCAACGGTGACCAACAGGTCATTGGCGAGGTAGCTCTTGCGTACGCTCTGACGGCGGAAAAAGCGCGTCGGATAAGCCGCGTGCAATTGGCCGTTGTAGAGAAAGAGAACGCCGTGCTGGGCGGTGCGGTGGCTTTGATAAGCATCTGGCTGGAAGACATAGAGGCCGATTTTCACCCGGTTCCGGCCGACGCTGAGGTCGGCGCTTTGGGGAAAGCCGGGTTCCAGGTCCTCCGGGTTGCGTTCCAGGTCGGTCAGGATGCCCCGGACGCCGCGAAAGTTGGCGTGGCCGGAATAGCCCCGGCATTCGTATAGTTTCACCGGCAGGGCCGGTTCGGCCAGGGCGATTTCAATGCGCCGGATCAACCCGCCGCCATCGCCGGGCATCAGGACATTGGAGTTCGTTCCCCGCCAGTGGTACTCGTACAGCTTGACCAGCGAGCCGTGTGGCGAGTTCCTGGAATACGCTCCCTTGCGGTCGGGGAATATGGGATAGGCGTCGGCCGGAAATGACAGGACGTCGCCGTACTTGTCCTTTTGAGCGTTCAACGGCGCCAAATACTGAAAGACGGAGCTACGAGAGTCCTTGGTAGGCGGCTGGCGCCGAACCACGGTAAAACCCCATTCGCCGGCCCGCCTTGCAGCGTTGCCGTTCAGTAAAGCGGGATTGCGCCGCGAGACGATCAGTTGCAGGTTGTAGCGTTCGCTGCAATAGGGCAGGGCGCCGGTAGCGCCCATATTGAACTTGCCCTGGACGAAGTGAGTGCCGATCTTGTTGTTGCGGTGCAGCGATAGAAAGGTATCGGGAAAATCGTCGGGTGTCTGGCCTTCTCCGTTATCGGAAATGGTCAGGCAAGGACGGGCATTGCGGGAACCGCCGCGCCCTTCGGGACGCCCTCCGGTGGCGGCCACGGTGATGTAATCCCCTTCAGCATTGAGTCGGGCATCAGGCCAGTTGGACAAGCGGCCGTCGCGGTCGGGATCAAAAGATCCGCCGCCGCCGAAGTAGCGATGCACGGCCTCCCGGATGGACTGGGGAGCATCGGCGGAGGCCGGGTCTTCACCCCGTTTCAGGCATTCGTTGGCAAGGCGGGCATCGATGGCGTTGACGATCTTTTCGACCAGGGCGGCCACGGCTTCGCTTTGCTGGTTGCCGATGGTGCCGTAGTTGTTTTCGAGGTCGCCGTAAGGACGCCAGGCGGCGGGATCGTCCCAGTACCCGGCGTCCTTGAGGGTTTTCACTACGGTTGTTTCGGTCTCGGCATAAAGCAGATCGTTGCAAAGTTTTCTGGCGTTCATTGGCCGCTCCGGGAATTAGCCGCGAAGCTGTTGCCGGCTAACCAAGGGGGGTTGCGCCAAGGGGTTAGGGCTTAAAGACGCCCTGGAGCCGAGCGCGCAGACGCAGGTCCCGTTGGGCGAGGAACCCGCCAAAGGCGTCGAAGTCGTCGAAGTCGCTGGATTGATCAAAGACCCAGACGCTGGACCAGCGTTCCAGATCAACGGTCGTTGCTGGCGCTGGCTGAGCGGCGGGGTTGATATGGGACTCCTGATCCGGCCATTGGCCGGAGAGGGCAAAAAGGTCAGCCTCTTCAGATTGCCAATCTGAGGCGACGTCGGGATTGCAGGCCATCCAGAGGACGTAGGAGTTCCAAGCATCGCTGCCCAGTTCACCGACGGCCTGAATTGGAACGGAAGCCAGGTAGTTATAGCCGGTGGCGTCATAGCCGGTACTGGGTTCCCGGACGTTGGCATCGCCGGAGCGAACCGCATTATGGTAGGGCAATCCGAGCCGGACTTGGCGCTGAAAGAACATTCGGGGAGAGTTTTCGGCATCCCTTTCATCAGGGTACTGACGCTGCAATTCGCCGGTCAGTCCGATTTCGCTGGCATCTCCGGACGTAGCGCAGCGGGCCGCGCTGTCGTGCATCCGCTTGGCGAAAGCATCGTAGAAATTGGTTTTGACTTCATCCATTGCGTCGCAAATCTTAGCGCGGTTCAAATCCGGCAGATAATAGCCGCAGATTTCGACCAGGCCGCATTGGTAAGCCTGTACTGGCTGGGGAGCATAGAGGAGAACCTCGCCTTGCTGGCGGGTCAGGCGGGCGCCTTGGGGAATGGGAACGCACATAATGGGGATGTCTTGCCCCACGGCGAGGATGCTGTCGGGGTTGCCGTTGCGGTCAACGTAGCGTTCAAACGTTCCGGCGGGAAGTAGGGACATCTTGGTTTCCTCCTGGGAATAGGGCTGGATTGACGGCCGATGGCGCCGTCGGGATTTCAGATAACGCATTGACGGGGATTGAGCCGCTAATGGCAACCGGCGGCTACGCCAATCGGTTGGCCGGAATAGCCGGCGCAGCAGTCAAACGGGAAGGGTGTCAAGGGGCAAGCCATCGGCCATTGCGCGGCAAGTCTCACGAGTTGGCGCGGGCGCTGGTCGTAAGTCGGGAGTAGAACGGCGCGTCAACCGGCGACCCATTGGCCCAGATCAGCGGAGTACCCCCAGCAATCATTCGCAGCCGTCAGTCCACTACTGCTACCATGCGCAAATACCACCACAATATATCCGGGCGCGCGCCCGATTCCTTCAGCACCCACAGCTTCTTTCAAAGGTATGTTTGAATCTAGCGGAAGAAAAGTTGCTACATCTCCATTAGAGGGTGTGGTACACAAGCTCGCATTGCTCTTCAAAGGGGTCAATGACCAGGCATCCTTAGCGCAATCCTGCTTCTGCAACTGTATTGCTCTAATTAACTGATCCACCTCCCCCTTTGTATCGACATTTGGCCGAGCTTGCAGTTGCCGTTGCAAAATGCGATTGCACGAAACCTCAAAGACGGCGACATCGCTGCCGGTATTGGGCGCGATGACGTCGGCATAGAAAAGCCGATAGCCTACCAGAACCGAAGGCAGGGCGACCAGGCCAAACAGGCAGGCGACCATGGCCGCCCGGGCCGAGGCGGCCGACTGGGGATTGCCCGCGGACATTCCATAACGAGCCACGCTAATCAGCAGCGCTATCACTAGTACAGCGGCGCCAATGCCCACCACCCACTTGCCGCCGTCCCAGATTATGTTGATGATAATGTCCATGCTGCGAACCTCAGACTATTGCGATTCAGACTGTTGCCATCACGAAAAGCAGATAACATTCCCCGTTGCGGATTCGACTTGCCCTCAGCGGACCATGCCGGACCCGATCCTTCGGCCCATGGCCAGGGCCATCATGGCCGTGGACTGTCCGCTGCGGCGAACTTCGTCCCAGACCTGGCCGAAGACGGCGCCCATGGTGGGATTGACCATGGCCGGAATTTTCCCGGCCAGGTAAAAGACGAGAAAGGCCATGACCGACTGGGTGATTACGTGCCAAAGTTCGCCGTAATCGGGGACCAGCCTGACTCCCAGGTTGCCGCCGAACCAGTTCATTTGGTCGATGATGCCCATGCCCACAAAGAGGGTAACGACAATCAGGACTTGCTGGAAAAGGGTCGCCAGCAGGATGCCCAGCCACTTGCGGGACCAGCCCAGGGTGCTGTCGGAAAGGGACAGGGCCATAGCGACGGGAGCCAGGACGACCAAAACCGAGATGACGACGACGCGCAGCAGCAGCTGCAAGACCAGTTTGATGAACATAGCCAGCATGGCGACGAGCATCAGCAAGGCCAAGATGGTCAGGAGAACCGCGTGATTGCCGCCGGTTTGGGCGAATGCAATAACCGATTTGAAAAACCCGAATAATCCGCTGGTCGCCACGCTGGCCAGGCTGACGTCCAGGGACTGGCTGACGTAGCAGGTTAGCGCGGAAGTAAAGCCGATCAGGGCCTGACAGATGTAGAAACTGAGGCAGACCAGCAGCAGGGCCAGGATAATGCGGGGAAAGAGGTTGCGGAGGACGACGACGCCGCCTTCGCCGAACCAGGCGCCGGCGGAAAGGCGCAGCAGTTCCCAGAAAAGGATAACGGGGATGAGGATAAGCGCGACGATCCACATTACGCTCCAGCCGCGGCGGATCACGCCGGAGTCGTAGGTGAAGTGCGCGGGAATGCCGGTGAAAATGTCCTGGCAGATGGTGTCGCCGGCCAGCGCCCAGAAGCCGTCGAGGGGGTCGAGGGCGTCAAGGGCGGCGGGGTCGGCGCAGCCGGCGGCGCGCTGGAAATCGTGGACAGGTCCTGAACCGGCCGCAACAAAGCCGTGGCAAGTGGCATCGGCGCCGGAGAGGGTGATTACGGGGGAGAAGACGCCCAGGCGCAGGCCGTCGGCGGAGTGCCGTATTGCGGCGGCCTCGGCCCACTCCGGCACGCCGAAGTAGGCAGCGACTCTGATCTGATGGACGAAGCCGACGGGCAGCAGCAGGCGCTGCTGAGCGTAGTCGGTAAAATCTTTCAGGTGCGGATGCGTGTCCGCGTCTGTGTCGGGATCAAAGCCGACGTTGGCGAAAGCGTTGCCGCCATGCCCCAGCTCCAGGCCGGAGGCGGCCAGATCCGCGTAAGAACCGGCGTTATTCACAAACCGGGGCAGGTTGAAGCACTGCTCTGCGGAAGCCGGCGCGGGCTGATAGATTGGATCGCCGTCGCCGTTGACTTGTTGATAGCGCCAGACGGCGGCGGATCGGGGGTCGGAAACGACGCAGACGCGGTAGCCGTCGTGATCGCCGCCCGGCGCCGTCCAGGTTACTGGAACTTTGGGCAGGAACTTATCGGAGTCGGCGTAGCCCGGTGGGCAGATACCATCGGGGCAGCCTACTTCCCAAGTGTCCCGGCTGAGGCCGACGTCTTCGTGGCTGATTAAGCCCCATTCCTGGGTTTCGGGGTTCCACACCTGATATTTCGGAGTCAGTTCCCAATCATTGCCCCTTTTCTTCTCCAGCGTCGTGGCGTACTCTCCATCGATCTGTTCGATTTGCAGTTCCGGTCGGGGGAGTTGCAGGCTGCTGTCGGGCAGGCCGTCCACGCCGCCAAAAGCGATGCTGCTATGAGCTTGCGCGGCGTCTTCCCATTCTTGCCAGCGGGGATCGTTGTCGGCGTGGCCCTGAAAGACTTTTTGGCTGAGCAGTTGCTGGGTTTGCGCGGAGGTTTCGCTGGCGACGGCGGCGACTTCTTCGCCCAGTTTCATTTTGCCGTAGTTGAACAGCATCCGGGGCAGGCTGACATCAAACTGGGAGATTTCCTCCAAGCGGCGGGCCATGCGGCGAAAGACGCCTTGCTGCCCTTCGCCCTGATTGGTCCGGGCCACTTCCGGCGTGGCTGCTGAACCCTCGCTGACATGGGCGTCGGACCCGCGCAGGGTAATAGCGGGATCTACGGCGACCCGGCAGAGGACCCGGCGGAATCGCTCTCGGCCGGCTTCGTCAAACTCGGTTTCGTAAAAAGCGACGACCAGCAGATAAGGCCGATTGGGATTGATTTGAAACCGGCTGTCCGCATCGAACAGCGTGGGGATATGACCCTGATCCGGCCGGACGCCGGGCTGGGGATAATGGGGTCCGGCGCCGTCCCTGATTTCAAACTGGATGAAGCTGTTGCGTCCGGCGGTTCCGGGCATGGGTTCGCCATCGGCCGGAGCGACGACGCCGGCGTTGACCAGTCGGCCCGCGCCGCCGGTCCAATTGACGCCTTGCTGAAAAGGCAGCAGCGGACGCTGCCGCAATTCCGGCCGGTCCGTCGGCGGCGCCGGTATGTTATCCGGCATACGCCGGACTGCTTTGCGACCGTCGGCGTCATCATCATCATCCATGACCTCCAGCCACTCGGCAGCAGCGTCGCCGAAGATATTTTTCGCCATGGCGGCGGCATCGGCCGGCTCCGACCCGGCCAGGGAAGGGCCGAGATCGTAGTCCCCGTAAGTTCGGGAATCCAAGTTATTGACGGCATAAAGGTGCCAGGAAAGGGCGGCGAAGTCCGCCGGCCAGCGGATCTCGCCGCCGGTCAGCGATGCCGCCTCCGGCAGCGAGCGCGGCGGCGGCTGCGGCCACAGGTAAGACTGCCGGGGTGTTCCGTCCACCGGATCACGCAGCGCACGGCCGCCCTGAAAGCGTTTGCGCGCCCCGGCGCCGTTCCCTTCATCCTGCCGATACGCCTCATTGAGCTTGATGACCACGGCCAGCCGGTCATCGGCCAGGTTCGGCCAGAAGTGGCGGCCCAGGGCGGCGAGGCGGGAGTCGGCATCGTCGAAATCTCCGCTGGCGAAATCAACCAGCGGATTGTCGGAATCCAGCATCAGCTGTCGTTCGGTAATCAGTCCATTGGGCTTTTCCACCAGCGGAGAGCCGTCGGCGGGCGCTGGCCCGGTGTCCTGAATCCAATCCAGCAGATTAGCCGGCGGATTATCCAGGTCAATGCCGGCGTCGGCCAGGGCCGATTGCGCCGGATATTGCGCGCTCAACTCGTGGTCCACATCTACTCTGATGGTTTTTAGATTTAGGGTAGTAGTGGTGGAGCCTTCGCCATCCCCGGAATCGACGGTAGCGTCGCCGCTCATCACGGGAAAGCCCTTGAGTTGGCCCACCAGAGCCGGCGTGGTCAGGCCCAGGCCGGGATCGACGATCAGTTCCTTCCGTCCGTCATTAGCCTGCGCCGCCTGGCCGGCCTGATAGTCGCGCAGTTTCAGCGGGTCGTAATTTTCATCGGTGGTAAAACTGCGGAGCCACTGGGCGTCGAAGCGGTAGTCGGCCATATTGGTCAGCGGGTCGCGGATATCCAGGTAATCGGTTGCGCCGGATTCCGGTCCGGGGCTGAAGAAGCGGCGATCCACGCTGACGCGACTGCCGCTGGCGTGGGCCGGAGCGAAGCCGTTGGCTGAGGTCCAACACTGGGCATCGGCGCCGCCTTGCGCTCTTGCGTCGTACTGAGCTTCGATCACCGCCGGCGGCGGCCGGAAGAGGAGCGTCGCGCCGATCACCGCGGCGAGGGCCAGCAATAAGGCGGGCATTCGTCCGGCGTTCCGCCGCTGGCGCCAGGTTATCCGGCGTCCCGTTATCCGGCCTCCGGCGCTTTGGCCGGGCATCCGGCGTTGTCGATTGCGCCTTTTCATTCCAGCCTCGCCAGCTCTACCGACTGATGATCGAAACTTCCGAAGACGGGACAGCGGACGTGATCCACGTCTTCCAGCGCGCCTAGCGCTTCACCGCCGATCAGATAACGTCCTCCGTCGTGCAGGAAGGTCAGCCAAAGGCGCAGGCGGACGTCGGGACCGGGACCGGGCAGCAGTTCCCAGGCCAATTGTTCCTGAGTTTGCGCCAGAAAATCATCCTGGGACGGCGGTGATACGGGCAGCAGTTCGGCGACGTGCCGATAGAGTTCCCGGTAGAAATCGTTCCGTCGCGGGCCGTCGGCCAGGGCGCTGTAAGGCGCGCAGGCCCGTGCCGGCGGCAGCAGATCGGCGTAGGGGGAATTCACTCCCGGCGGGGTCAGGTCGCCGGCGCCGTCCCGATACCAGTAGGGCCGGACGAACTGAGGCGGGTCCGGGGCCGTCCGCGGGGTCAGCCCGGCGTCGCGGGCGGCGGCGGCGCGCGCCCGGTCCCGCTGGGCCTGCTGGACGGAGCCTAGCAAATGGCCTTGGGGGTTGAAATCCCCCGGCGCGACGGCGGATCGCTGCAAGAGTTCGCCGTGCTGTTCGCGCAAGCGAATGCGTTCCGCCGCCTGCCGGGTTGCGGCGACTATTTCGGGAGCGGGCGGAACCGGCGTCGCCGTAGCGCGGGCCACCGTAGGCAGCGGCGCCGGCGGCAGCGGCGAACCGGCGGACCAGCAGGCCGACCAGACGAGGGCCAGCGCGGCCAGCGTGGCTAGTTGAAAAAGTCGCAGCACGGTTAGCGATCCCGGCGGCCAGGCGGCGCTAATCGCGCCGGGCCAGCCGGGCCAGCCGGGCCAGCGGCGGCGCCGCCGTCTGAATCCGTAATTCGTAGCGTCGGCCCAGGGCGGTCAGGGCCTGGCGTTCCGCTTCCAGGCTCCCGTGGGCGACTTCCAGACGGGCCACTGCGCTGAGCAGGGCCTCCGCCCGTAGGCCGCGGGTCCCGCCGTCGTTTTCATAATGCGCCGCGACGCGGCCCAGCAGTTCGAGCTCGCGGTTGAGCAGTCCGAGCTGCCGCCAGACGATTGCCAGTTGCCGGAGTTCGGCGGCGGCGGGGCAGCCGACGCTGACCTGTTCCTGAAGAGCGGCGTCCAGGGCGGCGTCGCAGCGCCAGCGGTCCGGCGCCAGTTGCCACAGGGCTATTTCGCCCTGGGCGTAATGCTGGGACAGCCCGGCGGCGGCGTAGTGCAGTCTTTGTCCCCAGGCTTGATCCCAGTATTCCGGATCCTGAGCCAGCGTATAGCGCAGCAGGGTAAAGACATTATCTACGGCCCGCTGGAGATACCGGGTTTGTTCCCGATACCAGGAGGCGCGGTCCACGCGGCCCGGCGCGGGCAGGGCGTGATGGGGTGCTTTGGGATAGCGCCGGATCACCGGCGGCGGGTTCCCTTGCGGGCTGGCGTCGGGAAAGGAACGTCGCCCGGCGGAAACCGCGGACGTGGCCTGAGGAGAGGGAGGCGGGCCGCTTGGGCCGGCGCCGGCGAAAGGAGGCGGCAAGCCGGCGCCGGCCGGACGGGAGCGGGCGGGGTCGCCGGACTCCGGCGGCGCGGCGGCCGGTTCCGCCGTGGACTGGCTAGTCCACCAGAAAGCGGCGGCCAGCAGAGTCGGCGCGAGCAGCCAGAGCCAGCGGCGGCGACCGCGGCGCCGGCGGGGCAGGATGGCGGCGGGCTCCTTCACGAGGGCCGGCCCGGTTCGGCGGGCTGGCGATAGACTTCGCCGCAGATCGAGCAGCCGTAGGTTTGCATGATCCGGTCGAAGGCGAACAATGCCTGCAACAGATCGTCGGAGGCAATCCGGTTCAACTGACCCCGTTCTTCCTCAGTGAGGCCATACCAGCCGTCTGCGTTGCCGTCCAGCGCCCGTTGCATTTCCGCCAGCAGGTCGTAAGCGTCTTCGAGGTGCCGCTGGCCGTCCAGCATCATTGCGACATATTCCCGGACGCGCGTAGCCAGGTTGAGCGCATCGTTTTGCAAATCCTGTTCGACGGGGCTTGATGCCGCCGCCGCCCTTTCCAGATGTCCCTGGGCCAGGGCCAGCCGGCCAGCGCTGTAGGAAGCATCCCATTCGCTGAGGGGCTGAATGGACAGTTGCTGCATCATCACATGGGCTTGAATCCGGTGCCAGGTTGCGGGACCGAGGCGGTAGATAACGTCGATTTCGATCAGGCTCGGCGCAGCGGCGGGAGCGGCGGTTCGGGGCAAGGGGTCTTGTTCGACGCCGCCGCTTTGGGCGAAGGAGGTCCAAGGAGCGGCGCCGGGCGGAGCGGCGGAGTTATTGCCGGGGCCGGCCGGCGCGGCGGGATCGGGAGCCGTCGCCGGCGGGGTAAAGCCGAGCTGGGCCAGCTGATGCAGCAGGGCATCGGCATCGGGAGTAGCGACGGGTTCCGGCGTCGGCGAGTCCAGGTCCAAGTCCAAGTCCAAATCGAGGTTCGGAACCAGGGCATCGTCAGAAGTTTCAAGGTTGGCGTCATTGCTATCGGCGCCGCTTTGCAGCAGGAAAAGCGCTCCGACGCTAATCGGGAGCAGCAGCGCCAGGGCCAGGCCGAGCAGAACGACCGGGCGACGGAGCAGGGCTTTCCAGCCGCCGTTGGCAGCGACGGGATAGGGGTATTGATAGGAGCCGGCGGGATCATAACCGGGACCGCCGGCGTAGCCGGGGTAATTGGGATTGCCGGGATCGCCGGGGTAGCCGGGGTTGCCCGGCGGAGCAGTGGGGCCGCCGGGCGGAGCGGCAGGATGGCCGGAACCGCCCAAACCGCCCGGCGGAGCCGCCCCGAAAGGAGGATTGTCCGGTGGCCGCCCGGACGCATCCCCGTAGTCGAAATTTCGTTGATCCTCAGCCATCATCGCAGCCTCCGGCCTTTTGGTTCATCATTCCCCGTCGCCAACCTGCAAGGCGTCAATGGCGTCTTCCAGTCCGGCTACGGTCCGTTGCAGCAGCAGGGCGGCGTCCATTTCATAAAAGCGGGCCTGCCGGCGGGCCGAGTCGAAAGCCGTTTGATCCAGCGCATTGAGATCGTCGTAAGCCCGCGAGGCGGGGCCGAAAATGATGGCGGCGTCAAGCAATCTTCCGCTGGACAGGTGAAAGGAATCGACGCCGGCGGTAAAGTCGGCCAGCAGTTGGGCGTAAGCCTGGCCGGCTTCCTGGGGCGGAGCCAGGCGCTGGGCTTCGGCATAGATCAGGTCGTTCTTTCGGCTGAGGTCATGGACTTGCCGTACCCAACGCACGTCAAGACCGGTCCGTTCCAGCTCGGCGAGCTGGCGCAGGCCGCGGCTCTTTTCCTGAAAGGATTCGGCGAGAGTCAGCCAGCCGACGAGGAAATCGACCCGCGCCAGGCGGCTTTGCGCCAGCACCTGCATTTCGTCAACGCTCAAAACGCCCCCCTCCACGGAAAAGTCAATATCCAGGTCCAGATCATCATCATCGTTGGACGGGCCGCCGCCGCCGCAGGCGGCCAGGGCGAGGGTCAGCAGGAAACCGACGGCGATGAGCAAAAACGGCCGCAGCACGAACCGGGACCTCCTTTCACGACTGTCCGGCAGATAACAGACTGCGCCGGCGATGACGCTCCGGCCTTGCGCGGTTCCGGGGGCGCAGGGTATATTCCGGGACAAACGCGCATGCCGGGGACTGAGACCCCGGCGACGGAAACCGGCCCTATGCTCGATTACTCCGCGGAACAGCGTCATTTGCTGAACATCGCCGTGGCGCGGAAACTGTCCGCCGCGCTGAATGACGCGCCGGACCCGGCGGGAGCCAACGCGCTGCTCCTTGAGGAAATCGCCGGGAGCCGGCTAATCGCCCGGTCGCTGACCCGATTGCGGCGGCCCTGGCTGGAAAACCCGACAGTATCCGATTTTCAGGAAGACCCCTTCGTTGCCGATGTGATTGACGGGTGCATTAGTCGCGGCGTCAGCCGACGGCTGGCGCGGGCCTTGGGCAGCGAGCCATCGCTTGAGTTGCTGGCGGAATTGTCATTATGCCGGCTGGCGTTGTCGCCGGCGGCGGCGCAGTGGGCTGGGCCGCTGTCCGATTTAGCGGAGCGCGCACGGGATGGACGGCGGTTGCGACGGGAGTTGCGGCGGCTGGAGCCGGCGTTAACGGAAGACGGACGGGGCTGGCGACAAGCTGCCGAGGCTAGTCGGGAAGCGTTATTGGTAGCCTATGAGCCGCTGATCCAGCGCATCGCCCGGGAGAGCGACTGCGGAGATATGCCCCAGGAAGACCGGGAGCAGGAAGGCCGCTGGGGGCTGTTGCAGGCGCTGAACCGTTACGATCACCGTCGGGGCAACCGCTTTGGCACGCTGGCGCGGTTTTACATTCGGACGGCGGTCAAGCGCGGCGGGCTGCGCCAGGGCTACGGGATTTATCTGAACGAGCGGGTGACCCAGGAGCGGGCGCGGCAGGCGGAGCCGGCCGAGGGGGAGCTGAACCGGCAGACGCTATCGTTGGACGCTTTGCTTTACGACGAGACGGCGGAGCAAGAGCGGAACGCGGGGCTGCTGGCCGCCGCCGACCACACCATGGCGGACTGTCTGGACAGCGGCTTGAGTCAAGAGATGGACGGGCTACTGAACCGACTGCCGGAGCTAGAGGCCCAAGTAATCCGATTGCGCTACGGCCTGGCGGCGGAAGGGGAGCGCAGTCCGGCGGAGACGGCGCTGCTGATAGGAATTGACGAGGATCGTCTGCCGGAGATTGAGACGCGAGCCTTGGGCTTATTGCGGGAGCAAGCGGGGGCGCGGTCCCTGCGGGACTGGCTGGACTAAGGCGCGGTTGCGGGGGTTCCAGCGGAGGGTTGTCGCCAGCGGGCTTGCAGGATTGGCTCCAGGCCGGCGCGGTTGAGAACCAGGCCGCCGGCCGGGCCGGGGCAATCGTCGGCGGCGACGGTCAGCCGGTCGGCTTCGGCCATGAGTTGGCGCAGCAGAGCGGCGGGATCGGGTAGTTTGCCGGCCGGCCGCCAGCGTCGCCAGCCCCGGCGCTGCCAGGCGGCGCGGGCCTGGCGGATTTCCCGCAGTCGGCTGAGGCGCGTTTCGGCCTCCCGCCACTGGCGGCGCAGGTCCCATCTTTCGCCGGGCAGGGGAGCGCTGACTCCGAAATCCAAGATCAGGGCCAGTTCCAGCTGGGCGAGAAGTTCCTGAAGGCGGCAGAATTCATCAAAGGGCAATTGGTCGCTGAGGCCCCACAGGCGGGCCAGGGCGACGAGGCGATAGAGGTCCTGCTGTCGGGCTGCTTTGGAGATCAGCGGCGGCGCGGCGTTGGGCGGCGGTTGCGGTTGCGGTGACGGTTGCGATTGCAGAGACGGTTGCGATTGCGACGACGGTTCTGCCGGCGGCGGAGCCGGTTGCGCCGGGCTGGCCCGATCCACTCGTTGGGCCAGCCGCACCAGTCCGGCCAGGGCTGCGCTGGGCCAGGGAACCGCGTCGGCCAGCAGGTCGGGCAGAGCGTCAGGCGTCACGCCCAAGCATTCGGCCAGGGTGTCGGCGCCGACTTGATCCTGCAAGCGTCGGGCCAGGGCGCGGCGTGGGGCGTTGGCGTAAGCGTAAGCGGTGGACATTGCGCTGAACCGAATTGGCGATCTCATTATACCAGCGGCGTCGGGACTGCCGGCAACCGGACCCAGGCCCGGCCCGGCCTCGGCCCGGCTCCAGAACTGCCGCGACTGCCGGAAGGGCAAAAAAACCCGGCAGCCGCAGTGCGCGGCCGCCGGGAAACCGGCTTGATGGCCGCGAGGAGAATGCGACCGGTTAGCAGTATAACCCACCGAGCCGCTTTTCCCTTCCGAAAAAGTCCATAAAATTTACCCCTTTTGCACGCTTATATTTATCCATATTCTCTTATGTAACAGCATTATCTCAACCAGTCCGGTCAAAAGGTCAGCAACAGTCCCTTACAATTAAAGGACAACCTCAGGTCCCTGCCCTCCCCAGTGAGCGCAAACTTGATGAAAAAACCGGCGTCAATCGCAAGGAGGAACTGAAACACGCAACAGGGAAAAGTCGGCAAAACTCATAATGCCGGCCAATAACCGATACACCAGCAGTGAGGAATTATTGAAATGGCTACCCGTGAAGAGATAATGGCCGAGGCTGAAGCCATGGCAGAGCAGAACGGCGGAAACGGCGGTCGGGGCAACGGCAATCGCTACGCCCGGTCCACCCCCGAATCCCGGTGGCAGAACCTGGTCAACGTGGCGGAGATTGTTTTCCGCGCGCCGGCCTGGGCATCGGAGATTGCCAGTCTCAACCGACTGCGGATGCAGGCGATCCGAGACTGGAATCACACTCCCGTCGCCGGCAGCTGGGACTCCGTCACTGACACCTGCGTCGAGCTAGTAATGGGCATTAATGCCTTGAACTTCTACGACGTGGACAACCCGATGAAAGCCCGCAACATCACCGTCTTTGGCGTAATTCCCGACTTGAGCGGCGAAGTGCAATTGCGGGGAACCGGCTCCAACGTCTTTTCTCCCTACAAGCTAAGCCAGGACTTGACCCCGAATAAGGGCAAGTTGCAGCTGCCGCTGGAAACGGTGCAACGCATGGCGGAAGGCGGCTGGGAGAGCGAGGGCCAGACCCTGGCCGCGCTGCGGACCCGAGACCCGGTGCGTCTGGAAAACCAGTCTTTCGATCCCGACCCTGAGCATTTGCCGGCGCACAACGCCGCAGTAACGGAAGCGGCGGAGGCGGCCTTGTCCCTGATGGGGGACCTGCCCGGCTTGCAACGCGACGCCCAAGGCTCGCTGAACGGGGTCATCATCAGCGTGGTCAAGGTGTCGTACCCCAAGGTGCGGCGCGCCGCCAGCGTGCGGGGCGTAACTCGTTCAGCTGACAGCATTGACGTACTGCAAGGTTTTCTTGACGAGATCGTCTTCTACCGGAAGACGGAGATCAAGGGAGCCACGGTAAATTACAGCATCGCGGGAACGCTAGCGTTCCCCCAGACCGATCCGTTCCAAATGATCCGCAGCCAGCGGCGCGAGCCGACGGTAGAGATCATCTAAAACGGCCCGTAGTCGGGCTTCCGGCCCGCTCCGGGCAAAAGCGGCCAATGGCCGAAGCGAACTCCCCACGGAGTCGCTTCGGCCATTTTTTCTGAACTGAAACCAGCAGCGGAACCGCGTCTCCCGCCGTCCGGCGGCGTGGGCTTGACGCGGAGCGTCAGGAGTCCGTTAAAAACCGAATAACGAAATCTGACACTGAAAAGAAATTTGCCAACTACTGAACCGAATCACCAGGAGCTTACCATGATACGCATTGGCAACGTCGGCAACGGCAGCGCCGGTAGTTTTCTCGAAAACGAATATCGCCAGGAACGGCGCCGGCAGTCCTTGGAGCGACGCCAGCGTCGGCGAGTCGCCTGGATACTGGGCATTGCCCTGGGTTTGGGAATCGCCGCGCTGCCGTTGACCTATGGAGCGCTGGCCTTCTGGCCAAAAATCTAATGTACTGAATATCCCCACCGAATCCGCTCACCTGAAAGGCCGCGGCGAAATGTTTCGCTGCGGCCTTTGCCCTTTTGACCCTCCAAAAGGAGAACTCCCATGACCTACGCATACCCCATGGAACTGCCCGCGTTGGCGCCCGCGCCGGTGCGCCGCTGCCAAGCGATGCAGCGGCTCAGCCGCCGCGCCGCGACGGAGGCAGCGGACGCCTGCGGCTATTGCGACGAGACCATCATCGGATACGAAGACCGCCTGAACTGCGGCCGCTGCGGCGCCGCGATCCACACCGAATGCTACGGAGTAAGCTCCGCGGTTTGCTACTGCGGAGAAGACGCCCTGTGCTGAGCGGAAACCCGTGGCCTGACTGACAACCGAGCGCGGCCCGCGCTGATTACGGGTCATTGCAGCCGGCTCCGGCCCCTGGGGGTTTCGGGGCCGGCTGCCGACTATCAAGAGGAGTAAAGCGATGAACCGCTGGAACTTTGATCGAATGCTGGAACAGGGCATTATCAGTCCCGACTATCCCGACCGGATCGCGGCGGCGCCGACGGCGGCGCTGGCGCTAACGGGCCAGCGCTGGCTGGCGCGGGATTGCCTGGTGGAGCGAACCCTGCGGGTTAGCCCCCTGGGATTGATCGCCGCCCTCTGGGAAACCCCATTCACGTCCACCGTTCATCCGGAAGTCTGCGCTGCGGACGGCCGGCTGATCACGCTGTCCCACCGGGTTCGCCGTCGGGTATCCGACGGTTTCGGGCCGCTGGGGGAGTTCAGCGTCAGCGAAGTGAAACAGAACAGCGATCTGCTGGACGGCATCGCGCTGCCCGGCTGGAAAAACCGGCAGGGCGAGGTTTGGTCCAGTTTGTATCACTGCGGCCAGGTTGCAGACTTATCGGAAGAGCAAAGAATGGAACTGGTTCAAAGATTGCTCAGCGCGGCATTGCGTTCCATGCACGATCCCAAGGCCGGATCCCGCATGCCGGCGAAACTGCGCCGGGTAAAGGATCGGATTTGTCGTGAGGAGCGCAAAGCGCTGCGTCGTTACGTCGGCGAAAAATCGTCGTGGCGAGTCGAGGCTGGCCTGCGGCGCTTCTTTCGTCTGCCGGCGCAGTCCGTGGCGTCCCCGCCGGAACCGAAAGCCGCAAGCGGCGTGATTCTGTAAGAAACCGTCGCTGCGAGAACCAATTGAACTGGCAGCAGACACGGAGAACCGTCATGTCACCAATCCTGTCTATCATCCGCCTCATTTTGTGGGGCTTAACCGTCAACGCGGGGCGTTTGCCGCGCCTAGTCGGCGGGGTCTTGCGCCTTGCGCTGCGGCCGCTGGGCTGGTTGTGCTGGAAGCTATTCCGGCGCAACGGCAAGCGTCGCGTATTCATTGCGCTGCTCCTGTTTCTGGTGGCGCTGCCCGCCCTGCAATTTGGCGCGGCGGGAATAATCGGAAACTGGAACGCGGGAAAAGCGGAACGGCAAGCGCAGCAGTGGGAACGGGATCAGCAGCTGATCCCGGCGCCGCTGCCCCGCTGATCCGACCCCGGCCAATACAACCCAACCCAACCCACCCAACACCAGTCAACCCAGCAAACGGAGATCGTAGCCATTGCGCTACGGTCTCATTTTTTTACGGTCGCCGTAAAAGGAGCCGAAAAATGGAAATCATCAAAACTGAGAATTTGGAATGGGTACTGCGCTGCCGTCCCCTCTGGGAGATGGTAGCGAAAGGGCTGGTCAAGACCGTATCCGGCCCGTGGTTCACTACTACGTGGTCGGGAAGCGTCGGCCTGCATAACAACGCGATGTTCTTCAAAATGGCGGCGGAGCGGGGCATTCGCCACCCGCTGCTGATCACGGTAACGCCGGACTGCGCCGAAGCCATTCCGACGGACCTGGCCTCCTGGCTGGGCGAGGATGCGAACCGGCGGGTTTATGCGGCGCGAATTAACGCCAGCCACGGGGTAATCGCCGTGGGCGAACACGCCGATCTGGACGCGGCCGGCCTGGCGGCCCACTACGGCCTCCGCATCAAAAGCGGCGCGCCGGGCAGTCAAGCCAACAAACGGCTGGGCAGTCTGCTTTCGACGGCCCACGGACAGTTGCTGTCCCCGCGTCCGTCGCCGCCCGGCGAGTTATGGATCGGCGAAGGCAATTATCTGCGCGTCGGCTATAGCAAAGCGGAACTGGAACACGACGATGGCGGCGGGGCGATCCGCGAAAAGGCCGCGCTGGCGCTGCTGACCGGCAGCGGAGTGGCGGAGTCGCTGATTGACCACGCGGACCAGTTGCAGCTGAAAATCGTCGGCGAGGAATACATCAAAGGGAACTACATCATCATCCCGGACCGGGAGTGGCCCCACGGCGACTGCGACCTGGTAACGGCCGCCTGCGCGGTGCGCGGTGAGCTGACCTCGGATCGCGTTACGCTGATTAGCGTAAATGCGACGCCGACCAAGCGGCCCCGCGGCAGTTTGCGGGCCTTGTCCTGGTTTCAGGGTCAGGAGCCGGTATTGCATCACCTAGACGCGGCTGAGATCAGCGCGGTGCATAACGTAGTAGGCCAGTGTGAAAACACGACGTGGTTGCGGGAGTTGCTGGACGCGCCGACTGGCGCAGTCCGGGAAGAATTGGCGGAAGCGTTGGCGCCTCCGTCGGAAACCGACTGGAACTTGCCCTGGCGAGAAAAGGCGGACGTACTGCGTCGACTGGAATGGCTGGAGCGGGACGCGCCGTTATTGACGGCATTGGAAGCCGGCGGCGGCAGTCCCTGGGCCAGTCCGCTGGTCTGGACGCTGTTGCGGCCTCCGGGCTTGCGGCAACAAAAGAGTTTGGAAAGGCGTAATTACCCGGACTTTCCCAACGTGATGCTTTCGGGCGGCACGGCTTATCTGTATTGTCCGGCCCACGTCGGGCAGGAAGCTCCGGCGGCCGGTTACGCTGGCTTGCGCTGGCGCGGGCCGCAGCTGGCCGGCATTGGCTTCAACGCGGCGGAGAACGACGCAGCCCGCGCTTTGCTGGGCGGTCACGACAACGACGACCGAGTTGAGTGGGTACTGACGGAGCGCGCTCCGGCGGACTGGCGTCTGCTGATCTGGCGTTTGCCCCGGGATCCGGGGTGCAGCTTGCTGAAGCGTTTGACGTCGGAAGACGCCCGTTTGCTGATGGCGCGAACCGGGGCTTGGGCTTACGGATTGCGGCAGGAAGGGGCGGCTTGGCCGGACTTGGCGCGGCAAGCGGACGTTTATCATCCGGCGGCGGTTGCGCCGACGCAATTTGATTGGGACGAAGACCGACAGCTGGCGAATACGGCGCGGAACCTGCCTTTGGTCGGGCAAACGGGGTTGACTTGTCATTTGCAGAGCATTTTGCTGGCTTGCGGCTGGTTTGATCCTGCGGAGAGCAAGACGTCCTTTTCGGACATCCTGGATACGACCACGAAGGGCGAAGGCGACGCGGCGCCGGTGATTGCCGGGCTATTGGACGTAATTTGCCAAAAGATTGCCCAGGGCGCGTCGGCCTGGCGGCCGGCGTTGCGGGTGCGCTGGGAAGTAATCGCGGCCGCCTGGCAGGAGCGTTACGGAGTAGAGCGGCCTTTTCAGCCGCGTTACGCCGAGGATCCCCGGGTCGCGGAACTGCGGCAGGGGGGAGCGTTGGCGGGACGGCGCATGCGCCGGGCCCAGCTGGCGCGGCAGCGCCTCAGCAACGGGCCGCTGCGCTGGCTGACGCATCCGTTGGCCGAGGAACTGCTGGCGTCGGCGCGCCTGGCCCACGGAGACCGGCGGGCGCTATGGAGTTTAGCCTGGCGTCGCAAAGCGCGGGTTAATCGGCAGAAAACGATGGCCTGGGCGAAGCGCAAGCACCGGACTGAGGCCATTGACCGGGAAACGGTTGAGCTGGAGCGGCGGTTAATGCTGGCCTGGAACCAGGAGATGACGACTTTAGGCGCGGCGCCGGGGGAGACCCTGGCGGCGTGGCTGAGGGTCGCCGCCTTGCAAGTTGCGCAGTTAGGCCCAGACGCTGAGTTCAGCGTTGCGGCGCAGCGGACGGCGCTCAGTTTGCCGGAAGCGGAGCTGCGGGCTTTTTACGGTTCCGGAGTTGCGGAGCCGACTTGGCTATCGGGTTACACGACGGAGCCGGACGGCGCCTTGATTGCGGACGAGGCTTACTGGGTGACCGCGGACGATACCGGGGCGGCGCGGTTTTGCGCTGCCGACGGCCGCGTTGTGGCCTGGGGCGGCGCAAGCAGCGACGCGCTAGTCGGCCAGCG
The DNA here is from genome assembly GCA_963692995.1 of Dehalococcoidia bacterium. Classification (GTDB taxonomy): domain Bacteria; phylum Chloroflexota; class Dehalococcoidia; order Lucifugimonadales; family UBA3495; genus Bin87. Next base: position 2,881,640 of record OY843611.1, on the reverse strand, counting down.
GGTGATCTACCGGGGCGACGTGGGGAATACTGCGGACGCGCCGGTGGGGATTTTCGGCGTTAGCGTCGCGGAGTTTGGACCGTTGTACGGCTAAGCGCAGCCGGATGGACCTATCAACTGTGGGACTGAAATGGCAGCGGCCCCGATCCGGAAGGATTGGGGCCGTTGGCATTTCAGCGACGGCGACTTTGCCCGGCGTCCGCCGTTGCATCAGCGTTTATTCCGGACCGGCGGCGCCGCCGGTTGCGGGAGTTGCCCCAGCGTTGTCATTGTCGGATACGATTTCCATGTTGATCCATAAGGTTTGCGGTGCGTCAAAGGCATCAGTTGCTTCCCAGGCCGCTACGGGATAAGCGCGCCAGCCGATGCGCTGACCCTTCAGGTCCAGCACGATAACGCAGTTGGCGTCGTTCCAAATATCCATCAGTCGCTTCAGCCGGCGCATGGCGACGGACTGAACCAGCCGCTGCCGGTCCTGCTTGTGATCCATCTCGGACATCACTGCCTCCTGAGTTGTCATTACGGTTTGGCGGCGGATGGCCGGTCGCGGTCCGCCGGATCGCGGCGCAGCGTGGCCGGCACGCCGAAGCTGCTCCAGACGCCGGGGTTGTCAACCGGAGGTTCGGCAAAAGCCCGTTCCGCGGTAGTGGTCAGCAGGGGCAGTCCGCGGCCGACCTCCCAGAGGAGGGGTTCGGCGGCCGGCTTGTCCACGACAAAGAGGATGGGCCAATCGTTAACGCGTGCCGGCATCAAATAGCTCCGCAGCTTGTGAGCCAGGGTAGCGGGGGAACGGGCGCGGCGCTCGTACTCCAGGTAGTGCCAGCCGAAGCCGTGGGGGCTGGCGACGCGGATCACGGCGTCGGGGTTGAGTTTGCCCTGGGGCCCGGCGTCGTCGATGGCGCGTCCGCCGGGAGCGACGGGGCAGCCGGCGTCGGCGAAGGACTGGATCAGGCGAATGACGCCCTGGTCATGCCGTTGCAGCCGGAGTTGCGCGGCGGGCTTGCCCAGGCGAGACTGGGGAAGGCGGTGATGCACCCGGTCCCGGCGAGCGGCGCGGAGCAGGCTGGATCGGGTTGGGTAATAACCCCTGCGGACTTTGACCAGGAGGTCGGCGGCGAGCATGTTGTCGAGAACGATAGAGACGGCGCTGCCGCTGCCGCCGAGGAGCCGGCGGAGTTGGCTGTAGCTGGCGCCGGGCCATTGTTCCAAAAAAGCGAGGATGCGGCTGACCAGGCCGCCGCGGGAGTTGGCGTTAGTCTGGCCGGCGCGACGAAGGAAGTCGGGCCAGCCGCGGGTATCGGCGGCGGTCACGGAGTAGTATTTGCGGCGTCGGGGCCAGCCCCGGCTGAGACCCCAATTGACGGTTCCGAACACCAGTTCGCGGCTGACGTCGCAGATAATGCTGTTGTGTTGCAGGCCGAATTCGGCGACAACTTCCTGGGTCAGGTCGGACTGCCAGGCGTCGGGAACCACAAAAACGAACAGTCCCGGCCAGGAAGGGCCGCCGTCGGCGGCGGAATCGGCCAGGTCCGGCCCCAGCCGGGCCAGGCGCTGGCGCAGGGCGGGCGCGTCCTGCCAGACGCCGGCGTAGAAGAGGGCGGCCCAGCCTTGGTCAAACTGCACGGCGGCGTCGCAAGGGTAGTCGGTATGCCAGGCAAAGGCGGTCATTGGGGAAGTTGATGATTGTCGGCTGAGGTAGCCGGGAATGCGATAGAACCATTCGAGGACCGGCAGGCGGGCCAGCAGGTTGCGGCGGGCGGCGCGGGTCAGGTAATAGGAGCAGTCCGGCGGAACGCTGGCGTCGTCGGGGGCTTGGGGCCAGTAGCGGCGGACGACGCGGCAGGAAGCGCCCAGGGGGGCGGAGCCGGCCAGTTCGAGGCTTTCCAGTTCCTGAAGCGCGGCATAGGCGGAAGAGAGGCTGCCGCCGGAAACATCGGCCAGGTCGGCGGCGGAGGCCAGCGGCATTTGCCAGAGCAGGGCGGCTAATCGAGCGGCGGCCGGACTGAGCCGGCGGCTGGCGGAACCGGCGGCGCTGGCGGGACGGGAAATGGGGGAGGCGATCATGGTTGGCTCCAGGAGTTCAGCCGCGTTTGCCCATGCGGCTGCGGCCGCGATTGAAAGGTAAAGCGGGAGCCGATTCGGGTTCCGGTTCAACCGGCGGCGCTGGCGGTTCGGGTGGTAGCGGCGGGAAGATGTCGGCCGGTTCCGCGGTTGGTTCCGACGGCGGGGCGGCCCGTTCCGCGGTTGGTTCCGACGGCGGTTCCGACGGCGGTTCCGACGGGGCCGCCGGCGTTCCGGCCGCCGGCCGCTCCCGTTGCGCCCGCTCCCGTTCTTCCTGGCGAATGCGCTCCCGGTCCTCCCGACGACCCTGGGCGACCAGGCTGTTGACCCGGCCTTTCAGGCCGGCGTCAAACACCGCCTGGACTCCGGGATCGTGAAGATGGCGCTGGATCATCGCCAGAGTGGTTTCGTCCAGCTGACTGGCGGCTACGGCATCTTCCGCCACGCCGCGCAGTCGGGTTCCTTCCGGCGCCGCGCCGGCACCGCCGCCGGCCCTATCGGAACCGGCCGCCGCCGCGCCGGTCGCGCCGGCCTCGGCCGGCAGCGGAAAGCCTTCGTGTTCGGCCATGCGGCGGGCAATGGCCGCCAGCGACTCCCGGCGATCCCTGGTGTAATTAGGCAAGCCGTCGATGATCAGCTGCGCCGCCGCCGGGTCGCCGGCGTCCGGCTCCCGGGTGCGAATGGCGAAGGGCGGCAGGCTGGACTCGCCCGTCGTCAGTTTGACGTAGGCGTAATAGGGGTCAAGGCTGACCAGATCCGTTTCGGTAATGCCCGATTCGCGGCCGACTTGATCGGCGATAATGCGGGCGTCGCCCCCGGACATCTGGTAGCAAACAATGCCGCCGACATTCGCCAGCACGCCGTCCTTGAGGTTACGTTCCGGGGTATCCAGCCGGGCCATGCTTTGCGTTGCCAATAAAACAGCACAACCGTACTTGCGGATGCCGGCCAGAAGTTCTTCCCAGTTGGCGCCGACGATAGTATGAAATTCGTCGGCGACCAGCAGACAGCGCTTGCGCTGGTCCGGAGGCAGTTTTTCCTGTTCCCGTAGCGCGGAATCCAGCAGGCCGACCACGGTGCTGCCCAGCAGCGCGGAGACCCAGGGGCCAACCACGCCGCTGGCCGGGTTGACCAGAATGATCTGGCCCTCCCGCAGGGCATCGCTGAAGGAGACGGTAGTTTCCCACTGGCCCAGAACGCCTCTGGCGCGGACGTCGGAAGCGAAGGCGCTGATGCGGGTTTCTACGGGAGCGAGGGCTTCCGAGCGCAGTTGATCGCTCCAGCCCTGAAAGCGGCGGAACCAGGCCAGGACTTCGGGATCGCTGACGCGGGCCAGGACTTGCTGCTGAAAAGCGGAGGGCGCCGCCGGCGGCGGCCGTCGGCCGCGGCCGCCGCTACTAGCCGCCGCCGCCGCTGGCGCGGGTTCGGCGCCGGCCAGCAGAGGCAGCAGGTCCAGCAGGGTCAAGCGCTGCTGATAGGGCGTATCCGGGTGCGCGTTGTACTCATACAAACCCTTCAGGCCGTGATCGAAAATCGCCTGCATGCGCGGTCCCCAGGCGACGCCGGAGAGAAAGCGCAGGGTATCGACGATGCTGGCGATGCAGCGGTCGCGGTCGGCGAAGCGGTCCGGGTCGATGAGATTGATGGCCGGCGCCCGGTCTTCGCGTCCGATGTCGATGAGACGGGTGAGATGGGCGATTTCCGGCGGCACCAGGGGCATGAGGTCGGCGATCAGGTCGGCGTGGGGATCGACCACCACGATAGCGTCGCTATCCTCGCCGCGGGCTTTCGCCTGAAACTTGCCTTGCAAGATGTGCTTGAGAAAGGTGGACTTGCCCATCCCGGACTTGCCCAGCAGGAGCATATGCCGGCGCAGGGCGGCGTCGGACACGCGCACGGGAGCGTCGGAACCCACCACGTGTCCGACCAGGGGGCCGTCATCCACGCCCAGCAGGTAGGGACGGAGCTGCCGGGCGGCGGCGCGGGGCATCGCGGCAACTTCGGACTCGCCCAGGGGCAGGTGCCAGAGGGTAGCCAGTTCGCGGGGGGACAGTATGGAGCGGTGGGCGCGGCGCTTGTCGAGGGGTTGAAAGCCGAGCAGCGGGGGCGCCGGTTCGGAAGTTAGCAGCTGCTGCGTGGGGGTTTTGAGGGTGCGGCGCCGGCTCCAGCGCCAGCGGTTGCCGGCGGAGTGATCGAACTGAACGTAGGCGGCAGCCAGTCCGTTGAGCAGGTCTTGGGCGATGGCGTCGCCTTCTTGGGCCGGCAGGAAAGCGGTCAGCTGGAGTTCGGTTATGAAGCCCAGGGAAGCCAGTTTATCCGCGACCATTTGCTCATCGAAATACTGACGGGTTGCGGGCTTGCCGAAAAGGCGTCGGTAGAGGAAGACGCTGCCGGCGCTGAGGGTCAGGGCGGCGGCATCGGCGCCGGCGGCGGCCAGGTAGTTTTGCTGCTGGATCAATAGCCAGTTGAGGTAGCCCAGGCCGCCGGCGCCGGCCAGCGCCAGCCAGGCCCAGATGGGAACGCTTTCGAGAAAGCCGGCGTCGGCAGCGCGTCCGGCGGCGGGAGCGGTGGGAGCAGTGGACAAGTCCTGGCGGTCCAGACGGCGTTGCAAGTTGCGCTGCCAGGCGGCGCCCCAGTCCGACGGCGCGGGACGGAACAGGAGACGAACCCCGACGCGACGGCCGCCGCGACTGACGGCGGCGAGGTAGCCGAGGATGGAAGCCAAGGGGTCAACCTCGCCTTGTCGAAGGCCCTGGTCGTCGCAGCTTTTCAGCGGCAGATAGGGTTCGGCGGCCAGGTGTCCCAGCAGGACGTGCTGTCGTTCATCGTGCCGGAGGCTGAGCCAGTCGCGGGCCATTTCGTCGTCCCGGCCGGCGTAGTCGCCGAGGCCGGAGAACTGCGCCTGGGGGTAGCAGGACGCGAGGACATAGGGCAAGGGCGGGTAGTTTTCGGCGCGGACGAGGTAGAAGATTTGTCCGTTTTGTCCGTAGATCTCGAAGGCGAACCGGCTTTCGGGGTAGCGCAGGGAGGCCAGGGCCGATTCCAGGCCCAGGAGGGTGTGCTGGCCGGCGCGGGGGGGCAAAGCGCGGGCGACCTGGACGGATGGTCCGGGAGCGCGAAAGAAATGCGGGCCGGCGCCATTTCCCGAAAAATTCATACAGCGGAGAGATAACGCAGCGGTGTTATCTGGATTTCAGGACATTTACCTGCGCTACCAGCCAATTGAGGGGGCTGAGGCCACCGAGGAGACCGTCGCCCGCGAAATCCTGATCGGCCGGGCTTGGCAACCGAAACCGCAATAAAAAGGCGGGGCGTCGTTCCCCGCGATCATTGACCCCAGCGACCTGGCCCGGCTCTTAGCCGGCAATTGGGCCGGGCCGCGCAAAAGGAGCTGAACTATCATGCTGCAAACGGAAACGGAAACGGAAACGGCGGGCGGCGAGCCGGGCCACGAGACGGCGAACCTGGCCGAAGGGCCGGAAAAGGCAGCCGCCGAAGGGCCGGAAACGGCAGCCGCCGGAGCAACTGGCGCCGACGCCGCGCCGGAAACGGCAGCCGCCGGAGCAACCGGCGCCGACGCCGCGCCGGAGCCAAATCGGGAGCGCCGCAACAGCTACATTCCCGACGCCGACCAAGGCCGGCTGCTGATCCCCCTGGCTAAAGGGGTCGGCGCGAACCTGACGCCGCGGGATGAAATGAACGCCCGCTGGCAAGGAATCTGTCCCTTTCACCGCAGCCAGGGGCGTCAGCCGACGCGCACGCTGGAGATCAGCGTTGACGACAACTTCTTCGGCTGTCGGACCTGCGGCGTCCGGGGCGACGCCGCCGCCTTCGCCGCGCGAATCTGGGGAATGGCGATCATGGAAGCGCGGCAGTGGCTGCAAGACCCGGAGAACGCCCGTGGCGCGCGGCCGGCGGCGATTTTGTACGACCACTCGCCCACCTACCACGAACCGCCGCGCCCCCAAAACACCGCGCTCTTGACCCGAGCGGCCCTGTGGTTTGAGGAACGGCTGGTCGAGCCGGCGGCCGTGAGCTATTTGACCCGGCTGGACTTGACTATTGAGCAGGCGGCGGCGGCGGGCATCGGATATTGTTCGGGCTACGGCCTGCGCGGCTATCTGTTGCGGCAGGACTTGACGCCGGAAGAGATTGACCAGTCGCCGCTGTTTCGGGGCGCCGGGCGGCGGGAACGGATGTCGGGCTACCTCACGGTAGCGGAGCTGGATCATGCCGGCGGAGTAATGAGTTTCACCGGCGTGGCGCGGCAAGAGCTGAATGCGCGACGGCAGTGGCCGGCCCAAGCGCCTAATTGGACGGCGTTGCCGGGGCAGCGGCCGGCGCTGCTGGGCCGGATGAACCTGCCGCCGCGGCCGGCGAAGTTAGTAATCACCGACGACCCGCGGCTGTTTCTGATCCTGCGGGCTGCGGGACCGGCAGAGGATTTGGCGGGAGTAATGCCGCTACGTCCCAATCCGGCGCGGATCATCGATCAAATCGCCCGGCTATCGCCCCGACAAGTCGCGGTGGCCTGCCGCGACGGGAAGGTAGCCGGCGAGCTGATGCACGCGCTGCAAGAACGGCTGCCCGCCGCGCCGTCCGTGGTAAATGGGGAGTGGATCAACAACTGCCTGAACGGATACCCCCGGAACTTCGAGGCGCTATGGGCCTGAAGAATGGCGCGGCATCCGCGTCGGAAGGGCGGGTATATCAGCGCTTCCGGGAAGAGTTTCAGCGGCGGGTCCGGGAATTGCTGATCCGGCGTCGGCTGCCGGTGGCCTACGTGGAGCGGCAGGCGTGGCGTCACGGGCTGGAGCCGGCGGAGCGTCGGACCCTGAACGTGAAAAAGTGGAACTGCCGGCCGCCTTACCAGCCGACGGCGGCCAACTTGCGGATCAGCTTGGCGTTGCTGGAAGCGGTGGAAAAAGAGCTGGCGGCGCATCCCTGGCGGGAGAGCTGGCCCCAGGGAGTGGCGCGGCTACGGCGGCGGCTGGCGCAAGCGCGACGCGCGTGGGGTTTGCCGGAAGGGGAGTTAGAGGAGGTGTCCCGGCGTTTGTACGTGAAGCCGGAACTGCTGGAACTGCTGCTGACGGCGGCCGCGGGCTACCCGGAGGGGATGTCCTGCGACCGGATGCTGTGTCCCTGGGAAACGCTGCGTCGGCTGAATCAAGCGTTGCCGCCGGCGGCGGCCGCGGAGACCGCGCCCGCCGCCGCGGATCGCTGGGGAAGAGCCGATGCGGTTCCCGTTTTCATTACGGCGTTGCAGCGGCGGAGCTACGTTGCGGACCTGCGTTCTCCCTGCTCCCGCTGCGGGGCGCCGGCGTCCAATCTGACGATTGACTTGCCGGACTATTTCGGAGATCGGGAAAGGCGCTGCCGAATTTGTTCGCACAACGATTATGCCTGGGAGGGGATGCGCTGATGAAAAAGATCAGATACGGCCTGCTGACGGCCGGCTTGCTGGCCCTGACCCTGGCGCTGACGGGCTGCCAATTTGAGGATGCCGCGGCGCGGGAGGGGGTTGCGGTCCTGAACCGGAACCAGGCGGACCTGGTGGAGTTGCAGAACGGACAGCGGGCCGAGCTGCGGCGGCTGACGGAAGGGCAGCAGGAGTTGCAGGACCGCGTTGAACGGCTGAGCCGGGAAGTCCCGGCGGCCGGGCCGCCAGATTCGGTCAAGCGCGATTGGGAAATGGTGCAGCTGATTGCGGCGGCGGCCGACTGTTTCGCCAGCCGGTATCCGCAGGCGCGGCAGCTTTATCAGGGCGTGCCGGAGGATCGGATTGCGGATGAGGTTGCGGACGATATGTGGCAGCGCTACGCGCAGGCTGGCGACGCGGCGTCAGCGATAGTTGAAGAGTTTCGGCTGACGGCTGCCGTATGCCGCGAGCCAGGGAGCTAAGCGGGGCGGCGCCAAGAGTGGCGCGGGAAAGGAACCGGTTGCTAGACGCCATCCCGCTGGACCCGGTTCAGGCGGCGGCGGTGCGGTCGGCGTCGGATCGGGTGATCATCAGGGGGGACAGCGGCAGCGGGAAAAGTCATACGCTGCAAGCCCGCTATTGCCGAAGGGCAAGGGCGGGCGCGATCAATCCCGCCGCAACGGTGGTAATTGCCGAAGGGAGCGAAAGCCGGCCCGGAGCTGACGGCGGGTGGCGACCAGTGTGTCCTACGGCGCTGGCGGCGCGGTTGCTGCGTCAGTCCGGGCCGGATTTTACGCAGCCGGATTTTACGCTGCTGGATGACCGAACCGCGGCTGGGCTGCTGGCTTGGCAACTGGCCTTGCCGGCCGGGAAGGGGCGGCAAGAGGATGCGCGCCGGCCGGCTTTCGTCCGGGAGGCCCGTTACCTGCTGAACTCCGCGGGCGGCCCGCTTTCAACTCGACAGCGGGAGGCGCTGGACGGCTACGTCCGGGAGAAGACCCGACAGAACCTGCTGGACCGCCGGGATGTAATCTACTGGGCGCTGCGGCGGTTGCGGTCGGCGCGGTGGCCGGATCGCAGTCTGCGCCACCTGTTTATTGACGACTTTTGCCGCTGGTCGGCGGACGAACAAAATCTGCTGCGAGAATTAGTGGCATTCGCCAGGACGGCGACAATCACGGTAGGAGTTGCCAGGGACGGCGGGATTGTGGAACCGGGTTTCGGCGGCGCCGGGGTAGCCGAGTTCACGCTGGCGTTCAATCATCGCAGTGGCGGGGCAATCGGCCAAGCGGTGGCGCGACTGAGCGGCCGCCGGCTGCGTGATTTGCGTCCGGCCGGCCAGGGGCCGCGGAGCATTGTCGCCGCAACGCTGGCCGGAGCCGCCAGAGCAGCGGCTGAGGGCATCGCGGCGTGTCTGAATGAAGGAACGGCGGCGTCGGATTTGGCCGTCCTGTGCCGTGAATGGACAATGGGCCGGCATTTGGCGACGCAGTTAGCCCGGAGTGGGATAACCCACGTGCTGATTGATCCCAGGCGGGAGCCGCCGGCGGACTGGGAGCGGCTGCGTCGGGCGCTGGAGTTCTGCGTGAACCCGCGTCTGGAGTGGCGGGATGAAAGAGAGCGGTTACTGCGGCAACGGTTGCGACGCAGTCACCGGCGTGGGGCGCATACGCTAAGCCGGTTGATTGGGGGAACGGTTGCGGAGCCGATGTCGGCGGCGGCGCGGGGGCAGTTGGAACAAGTGACGGAACTGGAGCGGCGGTGTCCGCGGTTATCCCTACGGGAGTTGGCGGCGCGTCTAGCGGATCGGGCGGCGGTTCGGGGGCCATGGCTGACAGAGGGGGAGACGGCGCGGCGAGTTGCCGTTCACGTTGGCGGGGGAAGGTTGCGGGGCGAGTATCGAACGGTAATGCTGCTGGACGCTATTGCGGCGGGGGAGCCGTGGAAAGCGGCTGGGGCTGAGGCTTTCGTGGCAGCGGCGGAAAAAGCGCGGGATGAATTGATTGGGGTGACGTGGGAGCGGGACGAAAGGGGGCGTCCGATGCAAGCGCCCTGGTGGTTAGAGGCTTTGCGGGCGTCGGCGTCAGGGATCGGATACGGCGGCAAGCCGGGGAAGGCCGTCTGAGTTGAAAAATACGGTCGCGCCGCCGAATGTCGGCATAAATGTCGGCAAAAGCCAATTGAGGCACATTATTGATACGGTAATACAGGGTAATTAGGGATAGTATCGATACTATATACCGGATGGACTACGCCAGATTGTACGCAGCATTGATGTCTCCGCCGGGAGATGCGACGATTACAGCCAAGCGACCACTGGATAGATTGGCGCCAAAACTGCATTGCAGGTCGTCGAACACGCGGTCAACCGTTTCCGCAGTAATCTCTTCGTCGATGAACAAGAAAGGATAGCACTGGGTACTATCGTCGCACGTTTTTGCGAATTCGCTGGGCAATTTCTGGATAGCGTCATCAACTTCGGCGATGGTTTTCGGGGAATTCGTCGCGCATCGGGGATCAGCTCCCGGCCGGTCGTCGCGGCCGTCGCCGGTCTCCCGGTTCATCGTCGCGCCGCCGCAGTTCCCCTTCCAGCTCCCGAATGCGGGCTTCGGCGGCCTGACGGGCGGTCCGCTCCCGTTGGGTCTCCGCCTCAGCCCGTTCCCGGGCCGCCCGTTCCGCCATTCGCTCGCGACGCTCCTTCTCAAAGGTGGCGATGTGTTCCCCCGTGGCCGGGTCAATCCAGCGCAGTTCGCCCAGTTCCCAGCGCAGGATCAGATCCAGCGCCGGGCTGTAGCCTTCCCACACGCCAGCCGCCGTCGGCCGCACCGGGACGGGAACGTACCGGCCGTCCACCAGCCGGTCGCCAGCCAGCCGGGACCCGTGATGCTCTCCGGTGTGGTCAAAGCGCCAATACTCCCCAACGCCCAAAGCGGCGTAGTCGGTCCGCTTTGCGCCGGTGTCCACTTCCGCCGTGCTGGGCGAGGCTACTTCCAGCACGAAGTCCGGCGGTTTGCCCTGCTCCGACACGACGTAGCCGTTGGCCGTTTCGTAAGCAGCCGCGTTCACGTCAAAGGCGATCAGCAGGTCGGGGTAGCGCGCCCGCTCCCGAAAGGTTCCCGGAGCGGCGACAATCCAGCGATCCGCTTCCACCAGCGTGGTTTCGGGACTGCCGAAGCGCTGCGCCAGGTGATGGGCGCTGCCGTGTTTATGCAGGTGGTCGTAAGCGGTCACTTCGTCAGGCTCGCGGGGCGGCGGGTCCGGCAGCCGGAAGGAAGCGCCGGTTGGATTGAGGACGACCATGGCAGTCTCCATGTTTGGCAGATGGGCGCCGTTTCGCATTCCAGCCCGGCCATCGGCGACGCCGGCACGAAACCCGCGCCAAGCCGAAACCGGGCGGCGCCGACCGCATCGTCAGCTTCGCTCCTGACGCCAGCCGGCCCGACTAAAATAGTCGGGAAGGTCCGCCGCGTCAAGGCAACGGGTTATCTTTTGAAATCGCCGACCGACTATGGACTACTGGCACGAATCGCCCACTTTCCTCAACCGACGCAATGAGCTCGCCCTGGGCCTGTCGCCGGCGCAACTGCTGTTCGTCATGGCTACCCTGGCGATCTGGGGCTTCATCTGCCTCATGCTGGGCGCCTGGATCACCATTGCCCTGATCCAGTGGGGACTGGCCCTCCTGGGCGCCGGGGCCACCGTCGCCCTCGCCCTCGTCAAACTCGGCGGCCTGCGCCTGTACCACTACGTGGCTCTCTTCGTCTGGCGGCAGCTGCGTCGCCCGATTTACCTGGGCGACCTGGCTACCCTGCTCACCGAGCCAACCGACGCCGGAGGCTCGCGTTGGAAAACCGGCGCCGCCCAGGGCTGGCGCAGCCTCCGCGGCAGCGCCGCCCTGCGTCAGGGCATGTGGCAAACCGAAGGACACGCCGGCAACTTCTACCGGGGCCTGACCCGCGCCGTCCGCGAAACCGCCCGCTTCTTCTGGAAAGGGCCAGCCCGATCCGGCTGAAGGACCCGCCGGCTATCCCGAAAACCGCGCCGGAGGCCCGGAGCGGCCTCGGAACCGCAGCGCCCGCTGGCTCCGCGGCCGCAAGATCGGCGCCAACGACTGGCGCATTCCCCACCTCTGCGGCGGAGAACGCGCCCTTTCCGATAACCCCGGACTGAGCCTGTCCCTGGACAAAAATGGCCGCACGATTTTTTACTGCCACTACGGCTGCGACCCCGACGATACCAGAGCCGCCCTGGCGCCCTTCGCCGTCGGCCGAGGCAAGGCTCCTCCGCCCATCGCCCCGCGCCGCTCTTCGCGCAACAATGGCGGCAGCAGCGGCAACGGCAACGGTAGCAACGGCGGCAGCAGCAGCGGCAACGGTAGCAACGGCAGCAGCGGCAACGGCAATGGCAGCAACGGCGGCCCCTCTTTCGCCCCCGGCAATCACCCCTGCCCCCAGTGCGGCCACCCCGCCGGGTTTCAGGCCCAGTCCGACCCCCGCTCCGGCTGGCCGATCCTTACCAGCCTCTGCTCCTGCGCCCTTTCCTACTCCCGGATGCTCGCCGCCCTGCCTCCCGCCGCCGGCGCCGCCTGGCAAGCCTGGGCTGATTACGCCACCGGCGCCGGCTCCCGCCGCATTATCCGCGCTTTTCCCGAAACCGCCAAATCCGGCAAATCCAAGTCCCGCTGGTCCGGCAAAGGCTCCCTGGCCGGTCTGCAACCCCGCCGCTGGCTTCCCGACGCCCCAGCCCAGTCCATCATCCTCGCCGAAGGCGAAAAGGCCGCCGCCGCCATCCACTCCGCCATCCACTCCGCCCGGCTCAACCTCCCCATCGTCGCCGCCAGCCTCCCCGGCGCCGCCGCCATGGCAACCGCCGACTACTCCCCCTTCGCCGGATGCGATATCACCGTCTGGCCCGATAACGACGCCACCGGCCAGGCCGCCGCCCAACGCGCCATCGCCGCCCTCTACCGCGCCGGCGCCGCCACCGTCCGCATGGTCTCCCCCGACGAATGCGCCCGCTTCCTGCCTGCCGACACCGCCAGCGTCGGCTGCGACGCCGCCGACCTGGACGCCGCCCTGGTCCGCCTCCTGATCCAGCGCGCCGCCACCGCCGATCCCCCAGTGGAAAAGGACGATCCCTATATGCAGCCGCTACCCTCCGATCTCCTCAACTCCGCCAGCCTGCAAGGCGAAAAGCCCACCTGCGACGGCACCATGCTCCGCATGCTCTGCGCCGACCAGGGCAGCGGTCTCCTCTTCGCCGCCGCCGCCGCCGCCGGCTCCCCCGACCAACTCCTGGTCAGCGACGACACCGGCGTCTGGCGCGCCGATACCGGCGAACTCCGCTACCGCGTCCGCGCCGCCGCCTACCACTGGGCCGCCGCGGCGCAAGAAGCCGCCGACGCCGGACGAGTCAAGCCCGCCTACGCCCGGCAAGTCAAAAACTGGGCGCAGTCCTGCGAAAACGCCGCCGCCCAAGACCGCGCCCTCGCCTCCGCCGGCGCCGTCTATCACAGCCTGGCCGCCGCGGGCGCCCTTCCCGCGCAACTCCTGGTCAGCTCCGCGGACGCCCTGGATCAGGACGACGCCAGCCTGGGCGCCCGCAACGGCGTGATCAATTTGCAAACCGGAGAACTCCTCACCGGCGACGCCGCCCGGGCCCGCCGCGTTACCCGCCGCATTCCCGACGATTACCACCCCGACGCCGTTCATCCCACCCTGGATCGTCTGCTGGAACTGCTGCCCGCCCAGGAAGCCGACGGCCTGTTGGATACCTTCGCCTTCGCTCTCGGCGGACAGCCGGCCGGACAAATCGTTCTGCTGGCCGGCCCGCCTAACTCCGCCCGCAGCCTGCTGTCCGCCGCCGTAACCGCCGTCCTCGGCGACTTCCGCAGCCGCGGCTACGCCATGTCCCTGCACCCCGACGCCCTGCTCCGGCCCCGCGCCAGCGGCGGAGTCTATAGCCACAGCCACCAAGCCTGGCTGGTCGGCGTGCAAGACGCCCGCGTCGCTACCCTGCCCAACTTCGACCCGGAGCCGGACGCCGCCCTGGACACCGGCCTGCTCAGCCGACTGGACGGCAGCAAAGTCCTCGCCCTGCGCGACGTGGGCGACCGCGCCGGCGTCTCCCGCCCCGCCGCCGCTACTCTCTTCATCCCGGTCAGCGAGCAAACCCTCGACGAAACCTTTCTCGATACCTACGGCCGCGAACTGGCCGGACGCCTGCGCGTCTTTCACTTCCCGCCGCAACCCCCCGGACGGGCCGAGGGCAGCGCCGCCGACCTGCTCCGGGAACCGGCCGGCCGGCAAGCCCTGCTGGCCCGGCTGGTCCGGCGGGCCGCCGCCCTGACCGACCGCAAGGACCCGCCGCAGCCGCCGACGTACCGCGAGCCGGAAGACGCCGCGCCATCGCCGCGGGAACGCGCCGCCCGGTGGATCCGCGACTGCGTGGAAGTCACCGGCGACCCGGCCCACCGGATCAGCGCCGCTGAACTGATGCGGGCCGCCGCCCAGCCTTTTCCGACAACGCGCCGGGAACCGCCAGCTCAACGTCATAGGCGCCGGCCACTAGCGCGTAAGCGTCGCCCAGCCGAAAGCCGCCCTCCAGCGCCGTGTCCGTAGCCAGGGCGAAATTGATTTCCTCCTCCGCCGCCGCCGCCCGCCGGTTTGCGAATGACAGCGCGTTTGCCGCGTCCGCTCCGGCGATGCCGGCAATCCCCAGAATCGCCGCGGTGTAGGCGCGCGACATGGCGACGGCGTACAAGGCGTATTGGGACAAACTCTCTTCCCCGGCGTGGTCAAAAGCGCCTCTTTGCAGCTCTTGCAGGCAATCGGCGAAAACGCACTCGCCAGCCAGCGACCGGGCCGTGTAACCAGCCAGATAAAGACCGCTTTGATCTAGCGCTTTCGCCTGATCTTGTGCCGCTTTCCAGCGGTTAGTACGCATTGTCATAGCCATTCTCCACCTTGCGGGGCGCAGCGCTCCCGTTCAGTGTCAGTGCAATACCGATCAATCGCGGCAATTCCTTCGCGTTAACCGCCGACCGGCCCGCCGTCATTTGATCCGATTGCCTGATTAGATGTCGCAACCCAAGGATCTTTCCGGCCGGCCGCCTTGCCAACCCGGTTGGTTCCCCCTCTTCACTCTCCCTCTGGCAACGGCGCCGCAACCTGCCGGATCGGCGCCGACGCCGGCGGCCGCGTCCTCTCCCCATCCTCCGTCTCATAGATCAATATTCCCCGCCTTTCCAGCCGGTACACCGGCCCAATGCAAGCGTCGGGGCCGCCCGCCGTCTCCGCGCAGTAGCACTCCATGGGCAATGCCCAGGGATCATCCTCATCGACCCACATCCGCCCTTCGTCGGTGTAGCAAATCCCCGCCAGCGCAATGCCCGCCGGGGCGCTCTCCCACACGTATATGCTCATTCCTTACTCCTCAGCAACCCGACGTTGCCTGAGCTGCCGCTCCAATCCGCTGAACTCGCTTTCCAACCAGCTGTCGGCGCTGGGTGAACGTTCCGTCAGCGTTCAGCCAGTCGTACAACAGGTACAATTCTCCGTCTTGCAGAATCAGTTCCACGTCCACGTCGGCCAGCGAGTGCAGCAGCGTCCGGATGCTGTCGTAATACTGCTGCTGCCGTTCCCGCAATGCCGCGATGCGCTCGCGCTCGTTTGTGGGGGTCATTGCTTACTCCTCAATCGGCCATTGCTGTAATGGCTGCTCTGCTAATTTTGGCGGCGGCGCAACGCGGCAGCGATAACCGCCTGTCAGTTGGCGATTGCGCGCTGGCGCAGTTCCAAAACCCAGTTGGCCTCGTACATCCTGCGCCGCTCCGTCACGACTTGGCGCAGTCGGTACTATGCGGTGAGAACCGTGTCCCGCCGTTCGTCGTAAGTGAAGCTGCTGTCATTGGATGAATACGGCCCGGAGCGTCGCCCCCGGCTGGGGGAAATGACGGCCTGGGAAGGCGCTTGCCGCATGGCGTATCACTTGAGCCGGGAAGGTGAAGATGGCCGCGGCGTCGAGGGAGCGGCGGATGTTTGCCGGGCGATGGGCAGCAACGCCGAGGCGGTGGAGCGGCTGGCGCGCCTTCTCTATAACCACTATGACTGGAAGGGCGACTCCCCCAACTCGGTGATGTTCAATAACTTGGTCACCGAGTGGCCGAACATTCAGGCGCTGGTGGCGCTCCGGCGCTGCGTCGGAATCCTCGAGGCTCGTCAGCGCGAGGATGGCGCGTCCGGGTTGGTCCGGGTCGGCGACGCGGGGCCGTTGGTGGGTGGTCTGGAGTCCGCGCCCGAAGCAGCGGGGCAGGGGTAGCTAGTCTCGGTTCCGGCCTAAATCGTTCCGCGGCCCGGCGTTCAGGCGCCGTGCCTCTCCGATTCCAGCTGCACCAGCGTTACGCTCAGCCGGTGGGCCGCCTGCTGCACGGCGGGAGCCGGCGCGTAATGGGTCACCAGGTAGGGGCTGGCGGGTACGCCGGTTACCCGGCTGATCAGTTCGGCCCGCCGGGCGGCCTTGCCCACGTCGTCCTCGTTGCAGGTTATGGAAGTCTCGATGACGGCGAACTCGGCCGGCGGGGTGTCGTCGCCGGTCTGGGCGATGATGTCCGGGTTGTAGCCGTCGATTAGTTCGGCGCGGGTAATGCGCTGTGCTTGCCGGGCCGCGTACAGCAGGTTGTTGATCCAGTCGCGGTCGGCCAGGTTGGGCCAGTCCAGGTATCCATCGAGGATGGCCCGGAGGTTGGCGACGCAGAAGTGTTCGTAGCCGTCGCCGCGTAGTCGGCCCAGGTCGCCACGCATCCGGCCCACGTCGTTGCGTACCTGGTCCAGGTCGCCGCGCACCTGGTCCAGGTCGCCGCGCACCAGGTCCAGGTCGCCGCGCACCAGGTCCACGTCGCCACGCATCAGGTCCACGTCGCCACGCATCCGTTCTACGGTGGCGTTGACTTGCCGCTGCTCGGCGACGAAGGCATCCATGCGGGCGTTATGCTCTGCCTGCTGTGCGTTGACTTGCCCCTGCTGGGTGACGAAGGCATCCATGCGGGCGTTATGCTCTGCCTGCTGTGCGTTGACTTGCCCCTGCTGGGTGACGAAGGCATCCATGCGGGCGTTATGCTCCACCTGCTGGGTGACGAAGGCATCCATGCGGGCGTTATGCTCCGCTTGCTGGGCGTTGATTTGGCGCTGCTCGGCGATGAACTCGTGGACGGTTTGAGCCAGGGATGCTACGGTTTGGGCCAGTTCGGCTAACCGGGCCGGCAACTCCAGAATTTCAGCTCCCAGTAGCTGCTGGCGAACCCGCTCCCGGAAACCGGAGTTGGTTTCCAGCAAGTGGAGGAATTGCTCTTCGAGTTGGGGGGTGGTCATTATGCGGTCTCCTGGGTATTAATTCTATCTCAATGAGACCGGAGTGGGCTAGTTGGTTCCGGTTTGACTTTGAAACCCCCGCGGCTCTAGGGTCGCGGGGGTGTTAGCGTGCCGCCGGTGCTGGTTACTACTTGGCCGGGGCTATCCGGTTGCAGCTCTGGCGCCGTCATACGCCCATGTACAGCAGCCGATTGCCGGATGCGTGAAACTGCCGGATCACCGGCTGGCCCAGGCAGTCAACTAATGCAGGGCGTCGGCGATGCCCGCGCCGCCTCCGCTATCTGGGCCGGTTAGGATCAGATTTTTTGCCGACTGGTTGAGTTGCCACGTATGACCGCCTCGCCACACCAGGCTAGGCGCGGCGATTGTAGCAAGCGATTGTGCAGGTTGATAGTACAGGGGATTCGCGTCAGCTACCGTCAGCCCCGCGGCTCAATGAGCGTCGGCAACCCCAGGAATCGGATCGTCGCGCCGTCGGCGTTTAGCCCGGCGCCTTCCAGCAGAAAACTGTGCGCCTTAGCGTCGTCCAGTTCCGTTACCAGCGTCCGGTGGCGATCCGGCGCTACCGGCAGCACGGTCAGCAGGGTGATGCCGTCTGCGGAATGAGCAAAGACGCTGAGCCGGTATTCTGCCAAGTTCGGCTCCGGGGGCCAGCTTACCGCCACTACGCCCGGTTCGTCCGTCCAGTCGGCGGTCAGGCGCGCCGGCGGTTCCGGCGTGGCCGTGGGTGGCGGCTCCGGTGTGGGCGTCGGCGGTTCCGGCGTGGCCGTGGGCGGTGGCTCCGGCATGGGTTCCGTCGTAGGTTCCGGTGTGGCCGTGATGGTGGGCCGGGGAACCGCAGTCGCCGTCGGCGCAATGGTCGCCGCACGGGTCGCCGCTGGCTCCGTCGGCGCCGCCGCCGTCGCGCTGGCCGCGGTGGGCAGCGGACGCGCCAGCGGCTCCGCCGGGGTCGTGCAGCCGGCGGCGCCCAGCGCGACGGCAATGACGCCGCCAATGAGCAGGAAGCTAGGGCGAGGGAATCGGACGCGAAACATGGCAAATCCTCCGGGGATAATATTAGGGGAGCAACGACGATTGTTCAAATTTCTGGCCGGCCGTCGGCCGCGCCGATCCCGACGGCAATCAAGAAATCAGCCCCGCCGCGACTGCGACAGGGCTGACCGGCGCCGCCGCCGGATCAGGCCGGCGCCAGCGGCCTAGTTAGTCCAGCCCAAGGCCGCCTTGATCTCGGCCAGGCTGCAAACGGACAGCCCGGCAATTTGGCGCGTTGTTCCGCCCAGTCGGTAGTGGCAGATCAGCGTCGGCTCCGGGCGGGATACCGTCCCGTCGGACGGCGATCTTCCCGACTGGGACGGCGCCTGGGACGGCACGGTTATCGTTTGAGCGTTTCCTCGCTTGCCGTCGCGGTAGCTATTCAGTATGTACCGGCTTCCCACTTCGGGGCGCGGGTTCTCGTGCTGAAGGGAGTTGCCGTAGGTAGTCAGCAATTCCCACCGGCCCCGGTCCGGCAGATATTCCACGGTGTAATACTGCGCCGGACAATCCTCGTTCACCTCCCAGGTCAGATTGATCCGGCTGCGGTCGTCTTGCGGCGACGCCCGCCGGAACCGGCGGGGAGTGTGATCGCAGCCGGGTTCGCCGGCCAGCGGCTCCCCGCGGTTGCCCGGCGGCTCCCCGCTGTTGCTGGGCGGCTCCCCGCTGTTGCCCGGCGGCGACTCGCTGTTCGACTGGCCGCCGCTGCGCACGGTCGTTTGCAGTCGCTGGCCGGACTCCTTCCCGTTGCGGACACTGATCAGCCGATAGGACAACGGCCCGGTCGCCGGGGCGCTTCGGTCCAGGTAGGTGGTAGCGCCGCTAATCTCTACCTGGTCATCGGGACTGTTTCCATCGTCCGTTATTCGCAAAACGATGTAGGAATCGGCCCGGCAGTCGCTTCGATACGACCAGGTGAGCCGGATTGCGCCGTTTTGCGGGTCGTTGTTGAAACGCCTGGGCAGATGAACGCACGGCTCTTTTCCGGGGACTTTGATGGAGCGACCCATGGCGGAGTCCACGCCGTAGCGAACGCCCTTCAGGATGTAGGTTGTTTCTTTTTCCGGATTGCTTTGGCTATGTACAAGGTAACTGCGATGGGTGTTGAACTCCCCGTCTCCCGTGTCCGGGCGTATTGAGATGCGGAAATAGTCTGCCGGACAGTCGGCGTTTATCGACCAGGTTAGCCTGACCTTGTTGCCCTCTTGCCGGCGGTAGCGGAACCGCGATGGCGTGTAGTTGCACTCTGCGTCGGCGACGGGGGGCGCTTCGCGGTGCGTTGCCGACGGCAGGCCGGCGGTGGCGGCGGTGGCCGGTGGCGCTCCGCTGCCGGTCGCCGACAGTAGGCCGACGGCCAGGGCCGCCGTCATAAGGCCGCCGGCGACCAGCGCCGCCGGCATTTGGTATCGTCTGAACATAACAATGCACCTCCTGGCATTTTGTTCAGACAGATAACCCGACGCCGCTGTTGCAACGCCGGCAACGCCGGGGTCAGTTCCGGCCCGGCAGTTCGGCCCATCCCGCCGGCATCTCGTCCCAGGTCCGCCCGTCCAGCTCCCGACCGTTCCGCTTCTTGAATACTCCGCCCCACTGCTTGAAATGAAAAGGCACGCCAGCGTCAAGGCACTGGTCGCGGATGTCCCGCGCCCACTCCGGCGACATCTCCCGCGCTCCCGGCCCCGATTCGCCGCCCACGATAACCCAATGGATTCCGGCCAGATTCAGATTGGGCAAGGGGCCGAGCAGCGGTTCCAGCGACAGGAACTTGACGGCGGCGCCGGTCTCGCGGAGAAGGTCTATGCGATGGGCGTACTTCCCGTTCTCCACGCTGACGCCCAGCCCGACTTGCGCCGGCCAGGGCAGGCGTGAGTTGAGACTGGCAACGCGCTCCGGCCGCTTGGTCAGTACCTGGTAACGGTGCCAATCGGCGCGGGTCATTACATCAAACACCGCCGCGATGAACTCATCCGGCACTGCCCGATGAAACAGGTCGCTCATGGAGTTGACGAAAATGGAACGGGGCCTGCGCCAGCGCCAGGGCATTGCCAGCGTGTCGGGATGCAGGGTTACGGCAAAGCCGTTGCGATACTTGGCGACGCCCATGGCCTGGAGCCGCTTTGCCATTCGCTCGGCGTAGCAGCGCTGGCAGCCGGGGCTGATCTTGTTGCAGCCGGTGACCGGGTTCCAGGTGGCGTCGGTCCACTCGATCTTGGACGCGGCCATGCTGACTCCTGCTTTCTTGCTTTTGCCGAATTGGTTGCGGAGTGTTTTTTTTGCGGTTGGACTTTATTTTTTGTCTGGGATCAGTTAATGCGGACGGTGTTGTTGGGACCGGTCGAGTGCTTGAAGCGGCTTCCGTCGGGGTGGTGCCAGGTTGTGGTTCTGTCGGTATAAACGTATTTGTCTCTCACGTTCAGCTTGCGCGCTTTGCTTACGGTTTCTTCGTATTTTTCCAGGGATGCGTATATAGAGATCATCCTAAGGCGATGCAATCGCTCTCGGACCAAGGGGTGCAGGTTGTTGAGCAAGTTTTCGTCAATGTCGATGATTTTCAGGTTCGGCAGATTGTCGAACCATTGGTAATCCAGCGCGGTTAATGGATTTCCTGAGGTTGACAGGTTCAGCAATGTCGGAATATCTGCAAAGACATCGGGATGTATCTCGGCGATGTTGTTGTCACTGATGTCAAGAATGCGGAGTTCGGCGTTTTTGGGGAATAGACCGGTCGGCAGTTGGGTCAGGCCGGGGTTCTGGCAAAGGCTAAGCACGCGCAGTCCGGTCAGGTCGGCGAAGGTTCCCGGCTCCAGGGCGGTAAGTTTGTTGCCGCACAAGCTTAAGGATTGCAGTTTGGGGAGATTATTGAAAAGGCGGGGATCGATACTTGCCAGTGGGTTGTCTTGAATCCAGAGTATTTTCAGACGGGGCAGGTTGCGGAAAGTCCCCGGTTCGATTTCGGTCAGCTGATTGTGGCCCAGGTAGAGAATGGATAGTTTGGGCAGGTTCTGAAAGAGGTCGGGATGCAGTTCGTTGATTTGATTAGTGTGTAGCCAGAGTTCGGTCAGCTCAGGCAGGTTCTGAAATAGGTCGGGATGGAGTTCGCCGATCTTGTTTTTGGACAGAACCAGCTCGGTCAGCTGGGGCAGACTGTCGAAGTCGCCAGGCTTTAGAGTTGTTACGTTTTTCTCGTTCAAATTCACCAGGGCGACTCGGGCGAGGGCAGCCGCGGTTACTTCCGAGCAGTGACTTTTTTCGGTTTGCCGGATCAGTTCGGCAACCACTTCGGGAGTGCGGTCGCAGACCGGCATCGGCTTGGTTCGGGGTTCGGGAGCGGCGGCTGCCGATAAGGGAGCGGTTCGGCTGGGCAGCCGGATCAGTTCACTGGGGTTAGACCAATTGTCCCGGTAATGCGCCGCGTCTTTGCGCCGGGCGATGACTTGAAAGGTGTATTCGGTCGCTTCGTCCAGGCCGCCGATCCGGTGAATGTAGCGTTCTTTTCCTTGGTCGTTCCCGACGATGGGAAGCCAGCGACGCCCGTTTTCCGTGTTATCGGTCTGATGAATCCAGTAGGAATGGGCGTCGGGCAAGGGGTGCCAGCTGAGCAGCGCGGCGCTCTCGGCCTCGCTCCAGTGGGCGGTTAGGTCAAACTGGTGGGACGGCGGCCCGTCGGCTTGTGCCGGCTGGGTGGCGATTGTGATTGTAGCAAAGAGGCCGGCGACGAATAGGGCGAGAACGGGGAGCCTGAACTTGGCGTAAGACATGGCTTGATCTCCTCTGGCGACGGCCAAGTAGCGACGGCTAAGGGATGCCGATGAGGGAATTCCTTGTGGGGCTTTTCCTTTCTATGGTGCTGGTTCCTTCCTGGTGGTTCCAGATTGTTTCCCTGCTGATATAAACGAATTTGCTTCGTGCGTTTAGCTTGCGCGCCCGGTCTATGTTTTCGTCAAGATTTTCCAGGGATGAGTATATGTCGATATCGTCGAGGCGATTCAATCGCTCCTTGGCGAAGGGGTGCAGGTTGCTGAGCAGATTTTCGTCAATGTCAATGCTGTTCAATTTTGGCAGATGGTCAAACCATCGGTGATCTAGCGTCGTCAGTGGGTTTCCCGAAGTTTGTAGGGTATGCAATGAGGGAAGGTCGGCAAGGACGTTGGGATGGATCTCATCGATGCCATTGTCGCGGAGGTCAAGAATGCGCAGGTCCGCTTGGGCGGGGAACAGGCCGGGTGGTAGTTGGGTCAGGCCGGGATTCTGGCAAAGGTCAAGCACGCGCAGGCCGGTCAGATTGGCGAAGGTTCCCGGCTCCAGGGCCGTAAGTCTGTTGCCGCACAAGATCAGGTATCGTAGCTTGGCGAGATCATTAAAAAGATTGGGATTGATACTTGCCAGTGGGTTGTCTTGAATCCAGAGTCGGTTTAGGCGGGGTAGGTTGCGGAAAGTCCCAGGTTCGATTGCGGTCAGCTGATTGTGGCCGAGGTAGAGGTTGTATAGATTAGGCAGGTTCTGAAAGGTGTCGGGATGTAGTTCGCTGATTTGATTTTCGTGCAGCCAGAGTTCGGTCAGATTGGGCAGATTGTCGAAGTCGCCGGGCTTCAGGGCAGTCACTTCTTTTTTGTGCAGGTCCACTAGGGTGACTTGGGAGAGGTCTCCGGTGGTTACTTCCGAGCAGCGGCTTTTGCCGGTTTGCCGGATTAGTTCGGCCACGACTTTGGGGGTGCGGTCGCACACCGGCATCGGCCTGGTTCGGGGTTCCGAGGTCTGAAGGGTGGCGGATAAGGGAGCGGCGCGGCTGGGCAGCCGGATCAGTTCGCTGGGATTAGACCAGTTGTCCCGGTAATGCGCCGCGTTTTTGCGCCGGGCGATAACTTGAAAGGTGTAGTCGGCCGCTTCGTTCAGGCTGTCGATCCGGTGAATGTAGCGTTCTTTTCCGGCGTCAGGGCGGACGGCGGGCAGCCAACGACGCCCGTTTTCCGTGTTATCGGTCAGATGAATCCAGTAGGAATGGGCGCTGGGCAAGGGCTTCCAGCTGAGTAGCGCAGCGCCGGCGGTCTCGCTCCAGCGGGCGGTCAGGCTGAATTCGTGGCGGGGCTGGGCTTCGTGATCCGGTCCGTCGGCAAAGGTGGGCAGAGCGGCGGCTGAAATTGTTGCGAAGAAGCCGGCGACGAACAGAGCGAGAACGGGGAGCCTGAACTTGGCGTAAGACATGGCTTGATCTCCTCTGGCGACGGCCAAGTAGCGACGGCTAAGGGATGCCGATGAGGGAATTTCTTGTAGGGCTTCCCTTCCTTGTCCTACCGCTCCCTTTCCCGTGGTCCCAGATTCTTTCCCTGCTGGTATAAACGAATTTGGTTTGTGCGTTTAGCTTGCGCGCCCGGTCGATGTTTTTGTCAAGATTTTCCAGGGACGAGTGTATGTCAATGCTTCTGAGGCGGTTTAATTGCTCCTTGGCGAAGGGGTGCAGGTCGCTGAGCAGATTTTCGTCAATGTCAAGAGATGTTAGTTTGGGCAGATTGTTGAACCATTGGTAATCCAGCGTGGTTAACGGGTTTCCTGAGATTGCCAGGCTGTGTAATGCAGGAAGATTTTCAAAGGCGTCGGGACGGATGTTGGCGATGTTATTGTCCCGGATGCCAAGAATGCGGAGTTCGGCGTTTTTGGGGAACAGGCCGGGTGGCAGTTGGGTCAGACCGGGGTTCTGGCAAAGGTCAAGCACGCGCAGGCCGGTCAGCTCGGCGAAGGTTCCCGGCTCCAGGACGGTAAGTTTGTTGCCGCACAAGGCTAAGTATTGCAGCTTGGGGAGATTGTTGAAAAGATTGGGATCGATACTTGCCAGCTGGTTGTCTTGAATCCAGAGTCGCTTTAGGCGGGGCAGGTTACGGAAAGTCCCCGGTTCGATTTCGGTCAGATGATTGTGGCCGAGATAGAGAATGGATAGCTCAGGCAAGTTCTGAAAAAGGTCGGGATGCAGTTCGCTGATCCGGTTGGTGTGCAGCCAGAGTTGGGTCAGATTAGGCAGGTTTTGAAAGAGGTCGGGATGCAGTTCGCTGATCTCGTTTTTGGACAGAATCAGTTCGGTCAGATTGGGCAGGCTGTCGAAGTCGCCGGGCTTTAGGGCAGGCACTTCCCTTAGGTGCAGGTCCACTAAGGCAACCAGGGCGAGGTCTCCGGTAGTTACTTCCGAGCAGCGGCTTTTGCCGGTTTGCCGGATCAGCTCGGCAACAACTTCGGGGGTGCGGTCGCAGACTGGCATCGGCCCGGTTCGGGGTTTGGGGGTGGGAAGGACGGCGGATAATGAAGCGGCGCGGCTGGTCAGCCGGATCAGTTCACTGGGGTTAGACCAATTGTCTCGGTAGCGCACTGTATTTTTGCGTCGGGCAATGACTTGAAAGGCGTAGTCCGTCTTTTCGCTCAAGCCGCTGACCCGGTGAATGTAGCGTTCTTTTCCTTGGTCGGGGACGATTTGGGGCAGCCAGCGAGGCCGGTTTTCCGTGTTATCGGTCAGCTGTATCCAATAGGAATGGGCGTCGGGCAGGGGCTGCCAGCTGAGCAGCGCGGCGCCGGCGGCCTCGTTCCAGCGGGCGGTTAGGCTAAATTCGTGGCGGGGCCGGGCGTCGTGATCCGGCCCGTCGGCTTGTGCTGGTTGAGCGGTGATTGAGATTGCGGCAAAGAGGCCGGCGACGAACAAGGCGAGAACGGGGAGGATGAACTTGGCGTAAGACATGGCTTGATCTCCTCGGATCAGGGGCTGGGACGGTGGCCCGGAGACGGGCCGTCGTAAAATTTCGGGTTATCTGTTTGCTGCGAGATAACGCGGGCGGCGGAGCGCCGGCCCGGCAGGAAGGCGATAATGATAGCAGGGCTGGTAATGATTTGGCGGGTTCGGGGGCTGGCGCTGCTGGCGGTCGCGCTGGCGGTCGCGCTGGGGACGTTGACTATGGTCTGGTGGGCTGAAGCCGGCTATGACAGTCGTCATGGCGACGATCCGGATAATGTCCAGGGACCCACAGTAGATAAGACTGAAGATCCCAACGATGACGGGACTACGACTGAAATAAGTACGGTAACGGACAACAGTGGTCGGACGGCGACTTACGATAGGACTGTTGATCAGGATGGAAAGGTGGTTGATCATGGTGGTTGTGACGGGGCGCTGTGCGATCTGGATGATGATAATGGCGGCGACCGTTGGAAGGGGTTATCGGTTGGTCATATTAGACAAACCCAGGAAGCGGAGAAAGATGCTAAGTCGAGAAGACGGACGAAGAGCATCCAGGATCATAGAACCTATGCGGCTGCACGTACCGCTATAGCGGTACGTGCGAAGGCGACGCCGGCGCCCACGCCCACGCCCATGCCGACTTTCTGCGATCTGTATCCGAGTAGTGTGTCGTGCATCACGCCCACGCCCGTGCCGGCTGCCACGACCGCGCCTGCTGCCACGGCAATGCCGACGCCCCGGCCCACGCGGGCGCCCACGCTTGCGCCCCAGCGCCCTTACTGCGAAAGGAATCCGTGGGCGTATTCCTGCCGTCAATCCAGCCCTACGGCTACGCCCAGGCCGGTTCCCACGAATACGCCGATGCCGACGCCTAGCCCGGTGTTTAGTTTTGCTTATTGCTGGCATCGTCGGTGGC
This sequence comes from Dehalococcoidia bacterium, assembly GCA_963692995.1. Classification (GTDB taxonomy): domain Bacteria; phylum Chloroflexota; class Dehalococcoidia; order Lucifugimonadales; family UBA3495; genus Bin87. Next base: position 2,856,129 of record OY843611.1, on the reverse strand, counting down.
AGCAAGAGTGTCGCCATTACTTTCCTACACCGACGCCCAAGCCGAAGGTGGCGCCCGCTAACACGCCCGTTCCGGTTGAAGATGACGGTTCGGTTTCAACCGTACCTGATTACCTCGCCACCCGCCGCGCTGAAGCCGACCTGGCGACTCGTCGCGCTGAAATCGACAACCTGGCAACCCGCCGCGCTGAAATCGACAACCTGGCAACCCGCCGTGCCGAAATCGACAACCTGGCAACTCGCCGCGCCGACGCCGCCGATCTGGCAACCCGTCAGGCGGAAGCCCTCAATCTCGCCACTCGCCGCGCTAACGCCGATCTGGCAACCCGCCGCGCGGCATCCGACCTGGCTACCCGCCGCGCCGAATCCAACCTGGCCACCCGCCGCGCCGAGGCCGACGCCAACTTGGCAACCCGCCGTGCCAATGCCAACCTCGCTACTCGCCGCGCTAACGCCGACCTCGCTACCCGTCGCGCCAACGCCGACCTCGCTACCCGTCGCGCCGCCGCCGACCTGGCAACCCGTCGCGCTGCCGACCTCGCCACCCGCCGCGCCGCCGACCTGGCAACCCGCCGCGCTGCTGACCTCGCCACCCGCGTCGCAATCGATACCCTCCGCCGGGCCGCGCTGGATGCCGCCAAGCAGGCTAACCGGGCTGCTGAACTGGCCGAAAAAGCCGCCGATCTAGCCGACGCCACTACCGGCGGGTCGGATAAGGCCGGCGACCGTATCACCGATGCCCGCGGCAAGGCCGACGCCGCCGACACGGCGGCCCGCATCGCCGAAAGGGCCGCGGACCGGGCCCGCAACACCGGGCGCCCCGACGCGGTGCGCGCCGCCGACCAGGCTGATAAGGCCGCCAAACGCGCCCGCGACGCCGCCATCCGCGCCCGCGTCGCCGCGGACCGCCTGGCCGACCGCGTGGCCTTGCACCAAGCCAGGGAGCAGGCGCTAAAAGACGCCACCGCCGTCGTTGCCGACGCGCTAAAGGCCAAGACTAAGGCTGAGGTGGCCGCGGACCAGGCCGATGCCACCACCGGCTCCGACCCCAAGGCTAAGAATATCGCCACGGTGGCCCGGAAGGCGGCCGAGGACGCTTTCGAGAAGGCCGACCTGGTGGACGAGGTGGCCGAGCGGCTGCGCCGACTGGGACTGACCGACCATGCCGACCGGCTGGAACGGATTGCGGATCTGGTGCGCGACGCCGGCCGCAAGGCCGACTTGGCCGCCGCTAATCTGGAAGAGCGCATCGCCGACGCCCAGTCGGACCAGGCCCTGATCGACGCCGCGGACACGGCGGCCCGGGACGCCGACACGGCGTCCCGCGATGCCCACACCAAGGCGGCCGACGCGGAAACCGCCGATTGCGCCGCCGCCGACGCTGCGGATAAAGTCGCGGCGGCGGAAGAGGCCGGGCGATTCGCCCGGCAGAAGGCCGACCTGGCGGAGGCAGCGGCGAGCCGGGCCGCCGCCGCCGGGCTAAAAGCCGCCGCCGGCCGGGCCCAACGGGCCGCCGGCCGGGCCGACCGCGCCGCCGACCGGGCCTTCCGGGCGGCGCGCAACCTGGCGGCCTGCATCTTGCAAGCCGAGATCGATGCGGCAACCGATGCGGCTAACGACGCCGCCGACGCTGCCAATGTCGCGGCGGACGCGCTGGCCGCGGCGGACTGCTCCGACGCCGACGTTGCGGACAAGATTGCCGCAGCCCAGGAACGGGCGGCGCGGGCCGTCGGCAAGGCGCGGGAGGCCCGCGCCGCCGCTGGCCGGGCCCGTCGGGCCGGCTTGACCGACGCCGCGGCGCGGGCCAACGCCGCCGCCGGCCGCGCCGAGGCGGCGGCGCGGCGCATCGCTACGTTGCTGGCCGGTTTGTCAGCCTGCGTTCCCGGCGCGGCAACGGATGCCGACGCCCTGGCGAAAGCCGCCGAGGATGCCGCCGAGGATGCAATCGCGGCGGCGGAAGTCGCTAATGACGCAGCGGACGATGCCGATGCCGTAGTAAAGGCCGCGGACTGCTCCGCCGCCGCCGCTCCGGGCAAGGTCGCCGCGGCGCGGGCCGCCGCCGTTGTCGCGGACCGGAAGGCCCACGCCGCCCGCGTGGCCGCCGCCGCCGCGCGTCGCGTGGGACGGACGGACGCTGCGGATAAGGCCGACCGCGCCGCGGTCGCCGCGGCAGCGGCCGCCGACCGAGCCACTACCTCGGCGCTGACCCTGGAACTCTGCATTTTGGAGGCGGCGACCGACGCCGCCGCGGACGCGGCGAATCGGGCGGCCAAGGTTGCCAACGCCGCCGCGGACGCCGCGGACGCCGCTGATCCGGCCGATGCTGATGCCACCGATAAGGTCGTCGAGGCCCGCAGGGCCGGCAAGGACGCCCTGGTCAAGGCTGACGCGGCGGAAGACGCGGCTGGCAAGGCCCGCGTCGCCGGCTTGATCAAGGCCGCGGACCGGGCGAAGGCCGCCGCGGATCGGGCGCGGACGGCGGGCCGACGGGCCCTGGCGGCCGCCGACAATCTGGCGGCTCGGATTGTCGCCGTCCGGTCGGTCTCCGCCATTTGCGACGCGGCGCGTCAGGCGGCGACGGACGCCAATACCGCCGCGGACGTGGCTAACCTGGCCGCGACGCAAGCCGCCAAGTCTGATCCGTCGGCTTCCGACGCGCCGGCTAAGGCTGACCGGGCCGAAGCCGCCGCCGACCGGGCGTCGGAGCAGGCTCGGATTGCCGAAGTCAAGGCGGATCTGGCGAACAAGGCCGGCTGTAGCGCGGACGGCGACGCCGCGGTCGCGGCGGCGGTGCGCGCTCGTGACGCCGCCCAGAAAGCGCGTCAGGCGGCGGCCGACCTGAGGGCGAAAATCGCCGCGCTGGGCCAAACGCCGGACGGCAGCGACACGTTGGTCTTGCGTAAGGAGGTGGCCGACGCCATCGCCGCCGCCCGATTGGCGGCGCAGCGGGCCGACGCTGGCGTCAAGGCGTTGCAGGATGTTGATTGCTCGGCGGATAACGCGGCTGCCGAAGCGGCGCAGGTGGGCGCTTGGGCGGCGCAGGCCCGTTTGAAGGCTGCGGCATTGCGCGAGGCGGGCAGCCGCGCGGCGGCGGCCGGTTTGTCGGCGCTGGCCGGCGACGCGGCCCGGATCGCCGGCGAGACGGAGGCCGCGGCGCAGCGGGCTTGGGACGCGATGCAGGCCAAGAACGCTTGCATCCGCGCGGCCGGCGGCGACGTAATTGCGCCGGTTGACACTCTGGACGATGCGGCCGACGCTCTGAAGGACGCGGTGGACGGCGCCCAGGACGCGGCGGATGATGCGGACGGTTACGCGGATCGCGCGGAGGATTACGCCGACCAAGCGCGGGATAAGGCCGATGCGATAGAGGGAGACCCGGAGGCCAGCGACCAGGCCAAAGCCGACGCTCGCCAGGCTGAAGCCGACGCCCGCAAAGCCGCGGATCAGGCGCGGGACGCCGCGGATCGAGCGCAGGACTTGGCGGACGATGCCGCCCAGCCGGAAGTCACCCTGGCGCAGGCTCAGCAGCTACGGAAGGCTGCCGAGGAAGCGCGGGATGCGGCGCGGGAGGCTATGGCCCAGGCCGCCGCCGCCGTAGGCCGGTTCATTGTCATCATTCGCTTTTTGCCGCCGCCGACGCGGATTTACGTGCGGCCGACGCGCCGCTCTTTCTGGCGGACGCCGACGCCGCGCCCGACGCTGACGCCGGCGCCGTCATCCTTCGCCGGACCCGTGGGCAGCCCGGGCGACGCCGTGCCGGTGGCAATGCCCCGGCCCAGGCCGGCGCCGCGTTGGTTCGAGACGGGCCGGATGGCGCGGGCCGAGCCGCGGGCCGCCGGCGCCGCGGCCGGCCGGGTTCCTCTGCTGGCGCTGGGTTCAGGAGTTCGGCTGGGCCGGCCTTGGGGAGCGGCGGAGCAGGCTGCGGCGCCGTCCTGCCCCGGTCGGCCAGAGGAAATGGATGCTTACCGGGCGATGTTCGCCGAGCAGCAAACGGCCATAGCCGATCCGGACGCCGCCGCCGGCAAAGCGCTACCGGCGCTGGAAACCCCTGATGCCTACTGCGCCCGGTTGCAGTTGCTGGACTCCGTGCGCGGCTTTCTCCGTTCCATCACCGGCCTGGTTCTGGCGCTGACCGGGATGCTGCTGCTCTTTGTCGTTATCGTCTGGGGTCTCGACGCCGGCTCGTCGCAAACCCGGAGCTGGGTCCGGCAGACGGCTTCCGGCTCCCTGGTCGCCACAGTCGGCGTGAGCGCCCTCTGGGGGTTTTACGAAATCGTCCTGGGCGCTTTGCTGGGCGTCGGTTTGTCCAGCGGTTATTTCTACTTTTTCTTTCCCTAACCCGTTCTTTTCCCAACCCGGTAGCGGAGGCGGAATTATGACCAGGGCAATGACGGCCGCGACGCGGCGGATCAAAAGGGCGACGGCCGATTTGCTGCGTCCGCAGCGGCACGTCGGCGACCTGCTGGGCGTGGACGCCGCCGGCGCCGACTTCGTGCTGGGTAGCGACGGAGCGCGCACTTGCGCCTGGCAGATCGCCAGCCAGGATTTCCGCGATGAACGGACGCTGGCGGCCTGGCGGCGCTTTCTGCTGGCCCTGCGCTTTCCGGTCTCCTTTCTGGTGCGGCAGCATCCGCCGGGCTTCGGCGAACTGATCGACTGGTTCGAGCGGCGCCGGCCGCCGGGGCTGAGTTCGGGCGTTCCGGCCGCCGTCGGCGACGCCCTGACCGGCTGGCTGAAGGGCCTGCCCGGCGACGGGGACGCGCTGGACCGGGAAATCTACCTGCTGACCGGTCAGGATCACGCCGCCGACGCGGAGTCCCTGCTGGCCTCGGCCGGCTGGGCCGTCCGGCCGGTGTCCGGCGACGATCTGCGACGGCTCTGGGCGGGCAGCGTTGCCGGCCGTTCCGCCAGCTCCTGCTACGGGATGGAGCCGGGGGATGTTGCCGTTCCCGACTGCGCGCCGGGCGTGGGCAGCCTGCGCCTGGGCCAGCGCTGGGTTCGGGTCTTTGAAGTTGACCAGTGGCCGCGGCGGCTCTCGCCGATGTTTCTGGAAAGCGTGTTCGGCCTGGGCTTTGAGTTGGACTTCATCCTGCGCCTGTATCCGCTGAACAAGGCGGAATCCCTCGGCTTTCTCAATATGAAGAAATTGGCTTTCGAGTCGCAGCAGATCGATCTGATCAAGCGGGGCCGGCTGGTGCCGCCGGAGGTGGAAGGCGGCATCGGCGACGCGGATCGGATGCTGGAACAGCTCAGCCGCAACGAAGGCGGCCTGTTCCGGGTCGCCGCGTCGCTGGCCCTGTACTGCGACACGCCGGCAGCCCTGGAGGAAGCCGGACGGCAGGTCAAAATCCATTTCCAGGGGATGCAGGCCGGCGCCCGTCCCTTCCGGCTGCGGCAGGGCGCAGCCTTCGCCCGCCTGATGCCCCGAATGCAGTCGCCCCTGGGCGCTTTGCATATGGTGGATCAGGGAACGGTGGAACGCCTCTTTCCCTTCGGCCCGCCCCGGCTCAACACCGGGGTGGGCATTCCTTTCGGGATGGATTTCCGCAGCCGCGACGTGGTGGTCTTCGACCGTTTCGCCACCGGCGGCTTCACGGCGGAATCGAACCGGCTGGGGGTGGGCGAAGTCCGTCGCAACCCGCATATGACGGTGCTGGCGCCGGCCGGTTCGGGGAAGTCTTTCGCGGTCAAGGTGCTGGCCCTGCGGGAATGCAGCCGGGGCATTCCGGTGTATTTGATTGACCCGGAAGGGGAATACGCCTTGTTGGCTCGGCAGATGGGCGGACGGGTTTTCCATCCGGGCCGGGAGAACTCCGGCGTCAACCCCTTTCAGCTGATCTATCAGTCGGTGGATCAATTGGCGCTGCAAGTGGCCGGGCTGGTTGCGCTGCTGGAGATGATGCTGGCCCGGCGCGGGCCGGCGTCGGGCCTGGAGACGACGCTGGACTATTGCCTGAACCGGTTTTATCAGCAGGAACTGGCGCAAGCGACGGAGCCGTCGCCGGTTCTGGGCAACGGCGGGATTTTCGCCTTTGAGCGTTTCCTGCGGGAGCTGGCGGTCAGTGTCGTCGAAGCGGGAACGCTGGCCGACGAATTGGCTCCCTTCGTTACCGGCAGCTACCGGTTTCTTTTCGCTCAGGAAGGGGACTCCGCCCTGGTTCAGCGGGAGGAAGCGCCCTTCACCGTGTTCAATTTGCAGGCGTTGCACGACGATATGAAAGCGGCGGCGACGATGCTCTGCTGCCAGACGGTGTGGGGGCTGGCGATGTCGGTGACCCGGCCTCGGCTGATGGTGGTTGACGAATGCTGGACGGTGCTGATGTCGCCCAGCGGCGCGCAGGCGCTGATGACCATGGTCAAGCGGGGGCGCAAGTATCGCTTGGGACTGGTTACGATTACTCAGGACATTGAGGACTTTCTGGACGGGGACAGCCAGGCGGGGCTGGCCGGCCACGCCGGACTGTCGCTGCTGGCTAATTCCGCGGACTGCTTTCTGCTGCGGCAGAGTCCGGGGGCGGCGGAACTGATCCAACGCAAGTTGGCCTTGAGCGATGAACAGCGGGTTTTCTTGACCCAGGCGCGGGTGGGCGAAGGACTGCTGCTGACGGATCAGGGCAGTTTTCCGGTGCGGGTGGTGGCGACGCCGGCCGAGTACGAACTGATTGAGAACGACGGCTGGCGGATGGACGCGGCGGGTTAGGGGCTTGGTAATGTTCTCCGGCTGGCGATCTTGGGCCTTGCCGCTGCCGGTCTTGCTGCTGCCGGTCTTGCTGCTGCTGGCGGCGGCTTGCCGGGGGCCGGACCAAGCGCCGGGTCCGGCGCCGTTTCCCGCCGGAACCGCCGTCAACTCTCCGGCTGATCCCACGCCGACCGTTTTCGTTACGGCCACTCCCTGGCCGACTTTCACGCCGCCGCCGCGGGCTGACGTCGCTCCGCCGGTTGCGGCCAACCTCGCTGATGCCCGCGATGCTCGCTCTCAGGCCCGTGGTCGGGCGTTGCCGGCGCTTCTCGTCCCGCCGCCGCCGGAAACCTGCGCCGAGGGCGCAGTGGGCGCTTCGGGCGTGGTTCTGGTCGATACCGCCTTCTTCCCCATGCGCTCTTTCGGCTTTCCCGCTTATGGTCCGGGACGGCGGCAGGTGTTTTACGCCGCCGGCGACCTGCGCTGGCTGGTCTGGCGGCTGACTTTTCGGCTTTCGCCGGCGACGGCCTCGGACACGGACGATGCGGCGGCGCAGCCCTTTTACCGCTGGGGACGCATTGCCGCCGACGGCGGCGTGACAACTTTAGCGGTAAAGCCGGGCGATGTCCTTGAGCCGGTCTTCGGGAAGGCCCGGACGCAGATCGTTCAGGAAGGGCTGGGCGCCGATACGCCGGGTTTCTGGCAAGCCGGACGCTACTTCGCGGAGGCGTGGACGGCGGATTGCGTCATCGCCCGGCATTTCTTTGAAATCCGCTGAGGAGCGCAGGAACATGGTTCTGGTCAAAGGCAAGATTAGTCGCATTCTGGTCGTCGGGCCGCTGGGACTGCAAGTATCGGAGTGTCAACCGGACGCGAATGGCGAGCCGCCCGCCGCGGGCCGGACGCTGCTGTCCGTGGGCGGACGCGGCTTGGCCGCGGCGACGGAACTGCGCCGCCGAGGGCAGTGGTCGGAGCTGGCCGGGGCGCTGAATGAAGCGACTTTCGCCGGCCGCTTTATCTTGCGTTCCTTGCGCGAGCGGGGCTTTTATCCCAACTATCTGATCCACGAAGCGGAGCTGCCCGATCCGGTGCTGAATGAAGGGGCTTTTCCCCTGCGGGATTCCCGGCGCCTGCCGGAGTTGATGAACCCCTTGCTGGCGGATTTCGACTGGCTGCTTTGCGACGGCGAGTTGGGCGAGGCGGCTTTGCGGCGGGCCGCCGCCGTGGCGCAGGAACTGGGAGTGCGGGTGGCCGGCATGGGCGCTGGCGAGAACGCGCGGCGGCTGCTGGAGCTGATCCCCGACTTGCAGGGGCTGTGCTGCGACTACTCGGCGGCCCAGGCGCTGCTGGGCCGCAAGCGGCGGGGCGTCGCCGGCTGCATTGCCCTCAGTCGGGACCTGGGCGGGCTGCGCTTGCGCGCGCCGACGGACGGCGGCGGGTCGTTGACTTTGGCGGCGGGCGAAACGGTGGATTGCGGCGTCTGGCAAGACTTGGCTACGGAGAGCGCCGGGCTGGTCGCGGGATTGCTGGACTAGTGATTGGACGTCAGCACTTTCAGCAGCGCGCCGTTGACCGGCGAGTCCGGGTTCATGGCGTGGTTGACCGTGAATTCCGCTCCGCACCGGAGTAGGCTGCCCAGGCCGATGGCGATTAGGATGCTTTTGAGCATGATCGGGTTCCTTTGGGATTGGGTGATGCGGTTCCGGCAGTGGCAGTCGGGCGCGGGATTGCGCCGCGCTGATGGCAAAGGGGGGAGTTTTGACAACTCCCCCCTTCTTGCTGGGTGGTTGGTTTGACGGCGGTTTCAGCCGCGCCGCCGCCCGGCCGGCGGGCCGGTTTGCGATCCTTGGCAAGCCGCTTCGGGCCGGTTTTTATGCTGAACTAACATCAATCTCTTCGGGATAGCGGGGACAAACTTTACTTTATGCTGAATAGGGGACTTTCGCTGCGGGGAACCGGGGGCAATGTTTCCAGGGTTCGGCGCCAGGGGGCAAAGGGCTTATCCGAGGGGTATTCGCTTCGTAAAACCGGGGCGGAACTTTCCGTAGCGCCGGGCCGTTGCGCCAGGCCGGGGGTGATGTACCAGGATTTGAGCGTGATTTGACGCCGGTTGAGGGGAGAAACTTTACGGGCGCCGGAGCGGACTACTTTGGCGATGGCGCCGGGCGCGTCGGGCGTCCGGGGGATTAGTCGTTGGGTACGATGATGACGGTTACGTCGTGAGCGGCGGCGTATTCCCGGCTGGCGTCGGCGGCGGCGGTTCCGATGGCGGCGGCGGCGACGGGACTGCCGGTGGCGGCGGCGAGGATGTCGGCGCGTCGGCGGGCGCGGTTCACGTCTTCGTGGTGGGTGGTCAGGGAGATTTCGGCCAGGGCGTAGCGGGCTGGGCCGGGTTCGGCTGCGCTGCGGATCACCAGGTCGGTGAGTTCGGCTTCGTCGGCTTGTTGGTCGGTGATGTGGTTGAGCGCGGCGGCGTTTTCCAGGAGTTCGGAGAGGGCGGTGGCGTCGGGCATCGTGGGGGAGTAGATGGGGTAGGCGCCGGGCATATTGAGTTGGGAGCGGGCGATGCGGCGGGCGCGGCGGGCGATTTTGCGTTCGTAGTCGGAGCCGGTGAGGTTATTGAGCTGGCCCTGCATTCTGGTTTGGTTGCTCTTGAGTTCGGCTTGGCCGTTTTCCAGCTGGTCGAGCCGTCGGTTGATGACGGCGACGGCGGCGTTGAGTTCTTGGACGGACTGGACTAGTTGGGCTACGATGGCGGGGAGTTGCAGCAGTTCGTCGGTGAGGATATGGCGGCGCATGGCCTCGCGGAGTTCGGGGTTTTGGGACATGGCGTTGAGGATGTCGGCGAAGGTGGTGATGGCGGGGGACATGGCGGTCTGGACCTCGTTCTGCTGACTAGTCAGGGGCGGGAGTATGGGATGGTTTGATTTTAGCACGGCGGGGGGAGTTTTTTTCCACGCCAGCGGGGATGGTGGATCGGCTGATTGAGGGCCGGTCTGCTCGCGGGTTCCTTTCGCTAGGGCGGCGGTTTGGCGGTAGCCAAACTGCCGCCGCTTGGGCTGGGCTAGGCGGCGATGTGGGGATGGTTCTCCGGGTCGCTGACCGGCTGGCCGCAGGCGATGGACGGATGCCACTGTTGGTTTTTGCTGCGCTGGGGCCAGATGTGGAACCGGCAAGTGAGGCAGAGGTTGATGACTCGGCAGAACGGGCCGGTGGTGGTTCTGACCTGGTGATGCAGGGGTATGACGCCCGTTTCCGGCAGGGGGTTGAAACAGTGGTCGCAAGTGGTTCCGTTCATATTTTTTCTTGGCCAGGGTGCCGCAGTTGGGCGGTAGCCAGGTGGTGGCACTGCACGACCAGCAGTTGGTCGCCGGACCAGCCGCAACGCGGGCAGGCGGTGGTGATGCGGGTGTGGCCTTGGGGGGGGGGCAGGTCTGGGGGCTTACGGATGATGATTTCGCCTTTCATCCTGATAGCGCGCTTGCAGCGGGGGCATCCGATGGTGATTTTCATTTCCTGCTTCTTTGCTAGGGGGGCGCAATCCGGCGGCGGCCGGATTATGGCTGTTGGTCTGTCGCCGTCCCTGACCCGTAGGGTCGGAGCGGTCGGTTGGCGACTGGCTGGCCGGGTGGATTGAGATGGCCTCGCGCCTGTCCTGGGCATAGAATTCCGCGTCGCATTGCGCGCGCCGGAACCCCAGGCGTCTCTCCCTCAGGTTGTTGGTTTCCTAGAGGGGGAATAGTTTCGTGGCTCGCTCTTTGCGGTTGTCCGTTAGGGAGCGGCGGTTCCGGTCCGGTGGGAGCCTGCCCGGTTCGCCCCGTAGCGGGGCGGTGGCGGCGTCGGAATGCGATTTAGGGTGTAGGGGGGTGTCTTTGGCGAAAGCGGGGCGTCTGCGGGGTTGCGGCGGTGTGTGGGCGCGGGGCGCTAGGGTGGTGTCGGGTTGGCGTCGGGGGCGCTTTTGCGGCAGAGTGGGCAGTGGTTTTCGGGGTAGCCGACGGTGGCGACGTGGCCGATTTGTTGCCCATCTGCTGACGGGCGGCCTGGCGGGTGGGGTAGGGGCCGCGGGCGGCGGAGTAGCCGGCGGGGATCATCCGGCCCCAGACTTCGCGGAAGATGTGGTAGTGTCCGGTATCGGGGCCGAAGTCGCCGCTGCGGAGTTCGCAGTTGTATTGGGGCGTTGGGATGTTGGGATTTGGGATTTGGGCATTGGGTTTTGCTACGGGGTGGGCGTAGTAGGTTGGGCTAGTCGCCGGGGAGTTGGCTAGGTGGGCAGTGGGGGTGCTGTTCGACGGCGGTGGAGCGGCTGGGCGCCAGGATTTCGGCTTGGCAAAACAGGCATTGCCATAGGGGGTTAGGCGGTTTCCGACGGGGCGGTAGATGCCGAACCCGGTAGGGTCGAGTTTGCGTTCGATTTGGGGGTAGTAGTTCACGGGGGGCCTCTTCAGGGCGTGGTTGTCGTGGTTGGGGTCTTGTGCGGCGGCGGCGGCGGGTATTGGGCTGGTTTGCGGTTCACCACTTTTTCAGGTAGCCGCCGTGGGGCTGGCGGTAAGCGCCGTGCCGGTCGCATTGGGCGGTGATCTTGACTGGGCTGCCGGCTTTTTTAGCAGGGAAGCCGGGGCAAGGGAGCATGGTGATGGGGATGCGGAAGGCGCAGTTCTGGCAGATTGGCCGGTTGCGGCAGCCCTTGGGGTCATGGAACCAGAGGTTCGTATAGTGATTGGCCTGGGTGATGGGGTGTTTGGCGTCGGGGGTTGAGAACCCGCAATTGACTGGCATGGTGGCCTCGGCGGTATGGTGAGGAAGTTGGCGTGACAAAGGGCGCCGGACGGGAAGGTCGGGCGCCCTGGTTTTGGCGGGTTGGCGGGTTCAGAAAATGGGGTTGGGGCTGTGGCAGGTGGTGATGAGGAAGCGGGCGAGGTCGTGCAGGTGGGGGGAATTATTGGCTTGTTGGCGGATCATTTGAGTGAGGTATTTGGTGGCGACGGTACGCGCGGCGGGGTTGGCGATGGAGTTGATCCAGCGGTTTTGGGCGCAGGCGAGGGCGGCGTCGGCGAGGAGTTGGCGTTCTTGCTCGTAGGCGGTGAAGGTCAGGAGTTCGGCTTCGGTGGATTGGGATTGGGGGCAGTTGGGGATATTGGATTGGGGTTTTTTGATTTTGACCTGGTATTGGTAGTTGCCGGGAGGTGGCCGGTCGCGGTAGTAGGTTTTGGGGGTTTCGGCGATTTGGGCATAGGGTTGGTCGGAATGGGAGCGTCGGGAGACGGTGTAGTAGGCCGGTTGGGGGAGGTCAGCGGTGTGTTGAGGCTGGTAGTCGGGAGCGGGGTAGTAGTGGTCGTTGAAGTAGGGGTAGGAGTGAGTTCGCCAGGAGAGGTTGATGGATTGGGTGATGGGGTTGGATTGCTGGGCAAGGATGGCGATGTGGTTATGGCAGGATAGGTCTTGGACTTGGGAGGCGGTGGCATAGGCATCGTGATGGGAGCTGGGATGTGGGGCGCCGGGGGTGCTGGTCTGGTATTGAGCGCCGCCGCCGGATGGGGCGCCGCCGCCGTCTTGGGCGTGGGCGGGGGCCGGGTTGGCGGTAGTGATGATGATAAGGGCGGTGAGGGCGGCGAGGGTAGCGATGGCGGCGATATTGCGGATTCGGGCGGGGATGCGTTGCTGGGGGACGGGGGCGGTGGGATAGGGCATAGATTGGCTCCTTTTGTTGCGGGGTTGTTTTAGCCCCGGTGATTTGGCGGTTGAGATAACGTAAGGGTTGGTGTGGGAAGGGGGTTTTTAGGGGCGTATGGGCCGGTGAGCGGCGTTTTGGGGCGTTAGCGGGCAGTGGGGGGGTGGCCTTTGGGGGATTGTCGGGCGTTTGGGGGCGTGTTTTGGTTGCGCGCCGGCATCCCGGCGAATGCCGGGAGCCGACGGGGCTGGGGCGCCGGGGTGGGTTCAGCGGCGGTAACGGGCGGGTTGGCGTTGTTGCCGGAGTTGGCGTTGTTGCTGGACCTGGGCGACGGTTTTGTAGTAGCCGTCGTCGTCGAACCAGAGGGTTTCGATAAAGCAGTAGGCGCGGGAGGTTGACATGGCCTGGGCGCAGCGGATGCAGTTGAGGCTGGAGATTTCGGCGTAGCGGCTGAGGATGGCGCGGGGCTGTTCGAGTTGGGGTTGGGCGACGTCGATGGCGTGGTCGTCGAGGCGGTGTTCGCAGAAGGTGCCGGGGATTTGGCGGGCGATTTGGCGGAGGGTGTCGTAGTTGGAGCGGCGGGCCTGGGCGGTTTGTTGATGTGAGCCGTGCATGGCGACCCAGGCGCGGCTGAGTTTGGCGATTTCTTCGCGGTTGGTGATATGGCCTTGGGGGCCGGTTTTGAGTTCGTGTTGCATAGTGTTCGGGTCGCTCCGGTGGGGGGTTCAGAAAAGGGCGAGTTGGACGGGTTCGGGGAATCTTTCGAGCGTGGGCGCGGGTAGGGGCGCGGGCCGGGGCCGTGGCGCCGGCGCCGGCGTCGGCGTCGGAATAGGTTGGGGCTGGAAGGCTTGCTTGATGGGATCGGACACCAGCGGTTCGTCGGGGTCGTCGGGTGGTTCGCCGCGATTGAGGAGTTCCTTGAGTTCGGCTTCCAGCAGGGTTTCGGTGGGCGACTGGGCCAGCTGGCCGCGGCGTTCTTGTTCCAGTTCGCGGTAGAGTTCGTTTTCCACGATGTCGCTGAACTTGTCGGCGGCGGGGTTCATCATGGAGAGGCCGTTGCGGGCGAGTTCGCCGTAGATGGCGCGGCTGGCGTCGCTTTTCTGGGCGACTTTGCGCAGGGCCTGTTCCTGCATGGTGCCGGCGTAGGCCAGGTAGTGGATGCGGATGGGCTGGGTCTGGGAGATGCGGTTGGAGCGGGCGGAAGCCTGGTCGGTGGTGTACATGCTGTATTCGATTTCTTGCCAGATGATGGTGGGGTAGTCGAGGAGGTCGATGCCGGTTTCGACGGCTTTGGGGTTGACGATGATGCCGTCGTGGTGGCGGGCCTGGTCCTGGAACCAGTGCATGCGTTTTTCGGGTTTGACGCGGGCGGCGTCCATGTAGGCGGTGGTGATGTGGCGCTGCTGGAGGATGGCCTGGGTGCGTTGGACGGTGGAGCGGGTATTGGTGTGGGTGCAGTAGATGATGAACTTGCGGTTTTGGTCTTTTTCGGCTTGGCAGATGCGGATGAGTTCTTTTTCTTTGGGGTAGGTGTGATTGGCGGGGAGCGGGGGCAGATTGATGATGGTTTCGCCGGTGGAGTTGGAGGTGGGAGCGGTGCCTTGCCAGCAGTTTTCGGGGTAGGTAAGGAGTTCCTGGAGCATGGTGGCGAGGGTGGGGGCGTTGCCGTGGTTGAGTTCTTGTTTGACGGCAAGGCGGAGGGGCTTGTTCGAGGGCTTGGTAGGCGGAGCGTTGGGAGTAGTTGGGGGCTGGGGCGGCGGCGGCGTCGGCGTGGGCTTGGGCGGCGGTGGCGTCGGCGGCGTCCTGGGCGTCGGCGGCGCGGTTTTGGGCGCTGGCCGCGGCGGCTTGCGCGGTCTCGGCGGCATTCTCAGCCACGGCTGGCGGGGCGGCCAACGCCGTGCCGGGCGTGTCGTCCAGCGGAACCAGGGTGGGGATGATCTCCGGCGGCGGCAGTTGGCGGCGCGGATCGTCCGGGGGCAGCCGGGTCAGCCAGTCCCGGGTCGCCGGCCCTTTCAGCAGCGCGTGCCAGACGATGTAGTAGCTGCTGCGATGATGCAGTCCGAACTGGAACTGTTCCGGTTGGGCGAAGGTCTGGCCCAGGCGGGCTTCCTGGCGGGCTTGCAGGGCGGCCCAGGGCGCGTCGCTGGCGCCGAGGATGCACAGATCAGCGTCCAAAGCGCTGGCGTATCCGCTGCGGTAAGGGCCGCTGGCCACGGTGCGGAGCAGGTAGATCATCCCTTGTCGCCGGTCCGTGGGATCGCGGAAGGCGCCGTCCTGTTGGCTCAGGCGCCGGGCCAGCACGCTGAGGGGCGCGGTGGTCAGCGTCCGGGGATCGCTGAGGCCCAGCTCGGCGGTGATGGCGTCGGCAATGGCGGCGAAAGATTGCTCGGCGCCGGCGAAGGCCACGCCCAGTTGCCCCGGCGACGGGTCGGCCAGGGCCAGGCCGTGGGGCCGCAGCCGGCCGGTGTGAATGGCCGTCATGGTGCGGATGATGGTGTCCTGGGTAAGTACCCGTTCCAGAATGCCCTTGTGGTGCTGACGGATCAGCCGGCGGAACTCGGTCAGGGCGTCGGGCCAGCGGGCGGCGATCCAGGCCATGGCGATGTCGTTGCGGGTCAGGGGGCGGCCCCGGGTATTGATGCGCCGGAAGATTTCCAGCACGGCGGCGCTGTCCAGCTCTGGGTCGATTTCCTGCACGGGCAAGGCGCGGTCCCGGATGCTGTGGAGGCGGCTCAGCCGCAGCAGGCACTCGTCTTGCTGGGCGGCGAAGTCCTTGCTTGGGGCGCAGCGCTGGCGCCAGGCGGCCCGGGCGGCCCGGTCGTCGGTGAGGACGGCGGTTACGGGGAGCCAGCCGGGGCGGCGTTCCAGTTCGCCCGGCTTGGGGTAGCCGAAAATGTCGCGGAGGGATCGAAGTGCAGGTCGGTGGGCGGTGCGGCGGTTGCGTCGCTGTAGAGGGGCGGCGCGTGGCCCAGGGCGGCGGCGTAGATGCTGGCGAGGCGCTGCTATCCGTCCACGATGAGGTATTGGGGGCCGCCCAGGGCGGTACGCTGTCGCCACAGGGTGATTATTCCGGTGGGATAGCGCCGGTAGAGGGATTCGATCAGTTCCAGCGCCCGCTGGGGCGACCAGGCGTAGCCGCGCTGGAAGGGGGGCAAGCGGATGGAGCCGTCGTGCATTCCGGCGATGAGTTGGCTGATTTCCATATTGGGGGCCTCCGGTTTCCGGCGGTCGGGCGGTTGTTCCGGCGGGCGTGCGGGCGGTTATTCCGGCGCGGCGGCCAGTTTGTCAATATCCAGTTCGCCGGCGGCCAGTCGCTGGCACAGCGCCTCTTGCAGCTCCGCCCAGTTCACGTCGGCGCGCCAGCCGTAGAGTTCTCCCGGCGCGGCCCGCCACGCGGCCAGGGGCGCCAGGCATTCCTGTTGGACGCAGTAGTCCCAGATGGCTTGATCCCACTGGGGCAGGGCAATCAAGCCGGTCTCCCGGCGCAGCCGTTCGCCCAGCAGGGGCGGGCCGTGTTCCGGCGCTTCGCTGAACAGCCAGCCGGAGTAGTTTTCGTCGGTTGCCGGGACGGTGGTAGCCGGCTGGCTGAAGTTGGCGCGGGACGGCGCTTGGCCTGGGGGCATTAGCAGCAGATGGTGCGGCCCCGGCAGCGCGGTCAGGGGGCGCGCTGCCAACGCTGGGTGCGGGTTAGCGGCGCCAAGTTTCGGGGTAATGGGTTCCGGTATGGCTGGGGCCGGCGGATCCGAAGTGGCTGCGCCGGCTTTTGATGGTGGCCGTGGGGCCGATTACGGAGAGGAAGGTCAGGTTTGAGCCGTGCAGCGCCCAGGCGTCGCAGAGGGCGCTGACGCCGGCCACGGCGAAGTTCCACGCCACGGCTGGCTCCCCCTGGGCAGTCTCGGCAGTTGCGGTGGCAGTTGCGTTCTCGTTCTCGTTCACCGGGCGGGCCTCCGGACGGCGGCGTCCTCCGCTTCCTCGCCGCCGAAGCGAGCCAGGCCCAGCTGGGTCAGCAGGTCCCGGGGCGCCGGGCTTTCGTTAATTAGGGGGACAATGGCGCGGCGGGGCGCCGTGGTCGCCGGGTAGCGGTGGGCGTTGCCGGGAAGTTTCATGTGAGTAGTCTCCTTGTTCCGGCGCGGTGGCCGGGCAATCTGTCGGGTAGATGTCAGAAGGGCAGCGGGTCGGCTACGGCGGACGGGGCGGCTACGGCGGACGGGGCGGTTACGGCGGCGCCGGCGTTCAGCAACGCCTGCCGGACGTCGATGCCGGCGCAGTCCAGGTTGGACAAGTCCGCGCCGGATAAGTTTGTTCCCCGCAAGTTCGCGCTCTGCAAGTTGGCGTCCGGCAACTCCGCTCCGCCCAATTTGGCCCTCTCCAGGTTGGCCTTGCGCAAGTCCGCTTGTCCCAGCCGGGCGTAACTCAAATCCGCGTCCGCCGCCTGCGCCATTCGCAGGTTGGCCTGATGCAGGTTGGCGCTCCGCAAGTCGGCCCGCTCTAGGTTTGCCTCGATTAGCGTGGCCTCCGCCAGATGTCCGTAGCGGAGCCGGACGCCGTAGAGGTCGGCTCCCGGCAAGTCGGCGTTGGTCAGGCCGGCCCCGCGCAGGTTGGCCCGTGATAGGAGAGCGCCCCACAAGTCCGCTCCCGACAGATTGGCCTTGGTGAGAACCGCGTCGGTCAAGTCCGCCTTATTCAGCATGGCCCCCGGCAGCTTCGCCTCGGTCAAGTCCGCGCCGGATAAATCGGCCTGGGACAGGATTGCCTCGTGCAGCCGGACGCCGGACATCCTGGCCCAGCATAGGTCGGCCCCGGATAGGTTCGCGTTGGACAGGTCGGCGCCGTTCAGGTCGGCCCGGCACAGCCGGGCCTCGGTCAAGTCGGCGCCGTTCAGGTTGGCGTGGGACAACTCGGCGGCGTTCAGCCGGGCGTAGGACAGCTTGGCGTAGGTCAAGTCGGCCCGGTTCAGGTCGGCGGCGATCAAGTCGGCGCCGGTGAAGTCGGTGTAGGCCAGGTCGGCGGCATTGAGTTCAGTCAGCGCCGCTCGGCCTAGTTTGTTCAGTTCCGCGGCGGCCCGCGCCGTGGCGGCCGCTTCGTCCGGTTCCGCCGGTGCAGTTAACTTCGCCGGCTCTCCGGCCGGCTGATCCGCGTGGTTCATATTCGTTCCTCCTTGGCGTCGGCCGGGGCTTGGGGGCTTGGCGATAATCAGCGGCGGTCGTCGGCTTCGGCCCGCTCCGCTGCCGCCAGCGCTTTTTCCTCCTCCGACGGAGGAATGTAGGTCTGACTGTAGGACGCCACTCTCCGGTCGGCCGCTTCTGCGGCGGCCTGGGCCGGCTCGGCTTCGTGTACGACCGTGGCGACCGCGCCGGCGTCGGCCCCGTTAACGGTCACGGAATCCGCGACGTTTTGGGCGTCCGCGGCGGCTTGGGCCAGCCGCTCCGCCCTGGTCCAGGCTGCCTCCGCCTGGTCTTCCGCCTGCGTCTTTGCCAGCCAGCCCCGCATTTCCGCCGCTCGGCCCGTGGTCTCCAGCCACTCCCGCAACCGCTCTCCCAGGGCCTGGGCCTCCTCCGACGATAATTTCAGGCAATAGCCCACCACCGCCGCCAGCGCCGCCCCGGCCATGGCGTCGCCCTCCCGCGGTAGCCAGACCATCCGGTTCCAGTAGTCGGTAGTCGCCAGCGGCCGGCTCGTTGCCGACGGCGGGGTCTGGGGATAGAAGTTGTCCGCCAACTGCTGGAACTCCAGGGCAAAGGCCGCCCGATCTCCTTCCAGCAGCCGCGTCGCCAGCGCGCGCATCTGGTCGGCATACTCTTCTGAGGTCATTTCTTCCGGCGGGTCGTGGTGGGGCCAGTAAGCGGCGAAGAGCGCGTCACGCAGCGCGGCTACGTCTCCGTCGTAACCCTCGGCCAGCCAGACGCACTCGTCCGCGTATTCGCCCAGGAAGGCGGCGTTGGCGGGAATCACGCATTCGCCGGTGGTTCCGTCGGGGGCGGCAACCTGAACCCGGATGGCGATGGACTGGGCGCGGCGATGGATTGCTTCGGGCCAAAACTCGTCCGTTGGCGCACCGTAATTTTGCGCCGGATCGTATTCCAGCCTTTGGCCGTCGGGGCCGACGATGGCGACGCCGGCCCCGGTCAGGCTGGGCGGCGGCGTTTCCGGCGGATTGGGCCCCCTTTCCTGCCAGCCCGGATAACTGAGCGCCGGCACGTAGCCGGCGGCGGGATTGGTGTAGAGGGCCGTGGCCAGGGTGTAGCCCAGGCAGTCTTGCTGGGAAGCAGCGATGTCAATGTGGGCGGCCTGGGCCGGCGCGTTGACGTAAAGGTCCGTGGCCTCCCCGTCGGCGTGCCAGCCCGGCCAGTGGAGACGCCGCCGGATTGCGGTGTAAGTCGCCGCGGCGGGGGCTACGTCGCTGCCGCCGGCCGCCGACCGGATTTGAGTCCATACCCAGAGTTCTTGCGCTTCCTGCTGTTCTTGCAGCTCAGCCCAGCCGTCGGCTTCCGGGATGCACCACGCCCGGCCCGAATGGCTGACGAAACTGCACGGCAAGTCGGCGCGGTCGTTCCAGTCAATGTTGTATTCAATGCGATAGCGGCGGGCGGCGCTCCAGTGAGGATAGGCCGGCTCCGGTTCGGGCAAGCGGATTTCCCGCGCCATTCCGATGTCGGGAGGCGCCGGCGGCCCGGCGCCGGGGCCGGAACCGGCGCTTTGGAACAGTTCGTAGATCACGCCCTGGCAGCGCAGCAACTGGCCGGTCGTCGCGCTGTCCGGCAGCCGGCGCTGCGGAGCGGTTCGGGGCTGTCCGGCGATGCCGCCGATGACGCCGACTTCCAACGCCCGCGGGCGGTCGGGAAAGGCCAGGGTTTTTATTTGGTCGCCGTTGATCCGGACCGGCGCCGGATAGTATTCCAGCATTTGGGCCAGCCGGTCGGCGCCGACGGGGGCCGTGGTAGTTTGGGTGTCGCTGCTGATTAGAAACTCGTCGCCGGCCGGGGCAACGGTCAGGCGCAGGGGCTGCATGGGCCGGTCGGGCTGCTGGGGCCAATGCAAGAGCCGGTGCAAGCCGTTCAGGGATGCGATGTTGGCGGTGGGACTGGTCATGGCTGCCTCCTTGGGGCGTTGCGGTGGGGCCGGCATTGCCTCCTCTGGGGCGTTGCGGCGGGGCGAACAGATACCGCGCCGGGTGTTGAACGCCGGCATTGCCGCCCTGGGCGTTGCGGCGAGGCGGGGTTAAAAGCAAATCCGGCCCGGTCGCAACCGAGCCGGAAGTCCGGCGGAAGACGCTGATCCCGGCCGCTATTCCGGCTGTAGATCCCGCTGGTCGAACTGGAACCACCGGACCACGCCCTGGTCGATCAGCGCGTCCACCGCGTGGTCGTTGCGCAGGCTGATGATGAGGGGCGTCGCGTTCAGCCCGGTGAACTTGGTCAGAAACTCCGCGTTGCGCTGCGCCCGTTGGACGTCCCGGATGTCGGCGGTGTACGATGCTTCGCCGGCCAGGTAGAACTCGGCGCCGGCCGGGTCGCGGACTTGGATCACCAGGTCGGCGTTGTAGAAGCTGCGGCGCTGGCCGAAGGGAATGTCCGCCGCGTCGTCCTGCCGGCGGACCAGCTCACGCAGGTCGGCGCCGTCCAGCTGGGCGATGATGCGGCAGCCCAGGCTGGCGGCGATGTCGTCGGCCCGGTCCCGGGCCAGACGCCCCGCCACGTGGCCCTTGAGATCGCCCAGGTCGTCGGTGATGCGCTGCAAGCGGTGGGTTACGGCGGCGTTGAACTCCCGCTGCTCTGCGTTGAACTGCTTTTGCTCAACGACGAAGTTGTCCAGCCGCGCGATGGATCGGTCGATCCTGGCGTTGAACTCCCGCTGCTCCGTGTTGAACTGCTTTTGATCCGCGTTGAACTGCTTTTGCTCTGCGTTGAACTGCTTTTGCTCTGCGTTGAACTGCTTTTGATCCGCGTTGAACTCCTGCTGTTCCGCTATGAAATTCGTGACGCTGGCGGCAAACTGCGCAAGCCGCTCCGGCAGCTGCCGCAACTCGTCGGACAGTACCAGGCTGCGAATCTGTTCCAGAAAGGCGGGGTCTTCTTGCAGCGTCCGCAGCAGGCGGAGCTTTTCCGATTCATTCAGTGTCATGGCATTAGTTCCATCCCGATAACGCTTGACTTCCGATTGTAGCACCGTCGGAGGCCGTCGGGGACCGGATCAGCCCTGGGCCATAGTCCATTCGTAACACTCGGCGCATACCGCATACCCTTGCGGCTCGGACCCCAGGGTGGCGTGGCCCACAATTGTCGGGTCTGGCCGTCATTGGTGACGAAGTGCGGCCCGCGACGGCCCGGCGGCGGCGTTCCGTAGCGCGTTGCCAATGTCAATGCCGCCGCCGGAACCGCGTCCGATAACGAACAGCGGGGCAAACCGGAGATTATCCCAATCTCCATAATGCTCTTTACCGCCGTCTGCGCGGCCTTCGGCCACCGGCTGAAATTGTCCCGTCGCTCCGGCTTCTTCCCGTGCATCAAGGCGCAGAGCGCCCGCTCCGCCGCGTCTCGTATGTCCCGCAACTGCTCTTCCGGGAGCAAGTCATTCATCATCAGTCCCTCCGTGGGTGGCTGTCATTGCGGCGGCCGGCGGCGCTTGTTCCAAGGGGTCGGCAACCGTACCCGCTGCCGGATCGCAATACCCTTGGCGGCGGGATCAGTCGGGCAGCATGGCCCACTCGTGGCACTCGGCGCATACCGCGTGCCGTCGCAACCCCGGGGCCGACTCCGATTTCCGGTTCCCGTAGAGCCACCACACCCGTCCACCGTGGGCGGCGAAGTGCGGCTCCGGATGATCCGGCCACTTGGCCCCGTAGCGGGTTATCAGCTCGGCCCTTCGCTGGGGATCGGTCAGGGCGCAAGGCTGCAACCCGGCGATTACCCCAATCTCCATAATGAGGCGGACCAGATCGGGCCAGTCCACCGGGGGCCGTCGGGCTTCGTCCCGGCTGAAATCGGGCCACTGCCGTTCGGCTTGCGCCTGTTGCAGCTGTCGCAGCAGGAGCAGGGCCCGGCCGGCCCTTTCCCGAATGTCCGGCAACCGCTCTTCCGGGTAGCTGGCGCTTTGGTTAGGGTCGTCTGCCATCATCGCTCTTTCCCCTCTTCCGGTGTGGCCGGCGCAAGCGGCGCTGCTTCCGGCGGCGGGGCCACCGTGGGCCAGCAGCCCATGGCCCGCTGCGCCGCCTCGTCCAGCTCCGGGTTCGGTACTCCAGATAGCAGCCGTACCAGTCGCAACGCTCCGCTACGCAATCGTACTGGGCCGCCGCCGCGCCTTGGTCCCAACGACGCCGGCCTTTCACCACGCTTCCGGTCATCAGTTCTCCTCCTGGCCGGCCGCTTGACGCCGACCTCCCAATGCTGGCCGCGACCCTTTCCGCCGCCAATCAAACTTCGCTGCCTACCCCCGTCCGGCCCCTTCTTCCGCTTCGGACGCTCCAGCGACTGACCCATTTCCAGCAGCAGCGTCTCCCCCCGCGACAGCACCCGTCGCCGTTGCCGCAAGCGTCCGTCATTGTCCAGAATCCGCGTCAAACTCGGCGGCAGTGGCTCCGTCGGACGCCCGGCCAGCTTGCAAACGTGGCCGTAACTGAACTCCTTCCGGTTCGGCCCCCACTGGCTGTCCGCCGCCGCAAACGCCACCCGCGCCGGATACGGCCCGTTGAACGTCTCCCGCTGCAACTGATCCGCGACGTCTTCCTCAATCCGCTCCACCAGCGACGGCGCAAAGGGCAGCAAGCAGTAAATCCGTTGCTCGCCGTCGGCCGGCGGCGGATCGAAATACCCCGTAACCTTCTCGTCGTGAACCGGCGCCGCGATGCGCCAGATCGCTTCCTTGACCGACTGCGCCACCATGACGCAAGCCTGGCGCTCCTCGTGGCTGATCATTCCGTCCGCGTAACTTCGCTTGGCCGACCGACCGGCTTGATACGGCAAGTCCGCCATCTCCAGGCTGAGCCAGCGGCTCTCCCGCAAGGCGAACATCGACGCCGTTTCCGCCAATGTCCCCGACTCCGGACGAAACCGCCAGCACGCTTCCACCGCCGCCAGCCCCAGCGCGACTCGCTCGTCCAGCGCCGTCAGCGACCCCGCCGCCCGGTTGTCCGTAAGCTCGGTCGCCGGCTCCTCCGGCGACCGCCCGCACTGCAAACAGCGCACGTAGCGCCCGTAAATATCCCGATGCGCCATCAAATCGCCGTGACAGCGACGACAGCCGGCCAACTCCCCGCTCGCCACTTCCTTACTTCCTTTGCTTTCCTCCGCCGGAAAAGCGACGGGGCTGATCGGGACGCTTTTGCCCCGCTCCCGACCCGGGCCCTCGGCCCGGACGCTTGGCCCGCTTCTTACCGGTCAAACTCTCGCGCTCGGCGCTCCCGATAGGGCGATGGCGCCGGCGCTGCCGTAACCCCGCGCCGCGCCGCGCTCCGATTCCATTTCCCGATTGCGCGCATTCCGATCTCCATTGCTCAGGGGTCGTGGCAAACTGTGCAACCGGACATCAGATAACGCCCGGGTCTTCCATCGCCCTGGCCTCCGGCCCTGGCGCGTCCCGCTGTTCCGCCTTCCGCGCCGCGCGGTCAACCCCGGCGCAGAGCCGGTACGCGGAACGCATCGTCCCCGCCACGTGCAGCGTGCGCCGTTCCATTCCCAAGTCCTTCAGCCGGTTCGCCAGCTGCCGCGACGTCGGCTCCTCGATGAGCCGGTACTTTAGCCACTTGCGCAAATCCGTCAGAAACAGGTGCGGGTCGCCGGCTCCGTCCGCACGTCGCCGTTCTCGGCAACTAGCGCCGACGGACGGCGACGGTTCAGCAAAGTTTCACTT
The DNA here is from genome assembly GCA_963692995.1 of Dehalococcoidia bacterium. Classification (GTDB taxonomy): domain Bacteria; phylum Chloroflexota; class Dehalococcoidia; order Lucifugimonadales; family UBA3495; genus Bin87. The sequence goes on along the minus strand of OY843611.1, from coordinate 2,832,938 downwards.
GAGGTCATAACAGTACGCTTGCTCCTTGCCGCCAGGCCGGCCTTCACTAGCCGGCCCCGCGACGGTTGGGTTTTCAGTCACTGGATTCCGCCGGTACTTCCAGCCATTCCAGATAGGGGATCGCAATGGCAATGCCCGGAAAAGCGACTTTCGCAATCTTCAAGAACTGCTGCCACTGCTCCAGCGGCGAGTAGCGCTTCTCCGGGTAACACACCTCAACGGCTTTCAAACTGGCGGGGCAACTGGTTCAAAGCGGTCATCTTCATTCCTCCGGGCGTTTTTCAGGTTCGGCTGACGGCGGCCCTGGCAGCCACTGGGCCAGGGCGGCGTGGGGTATCAGCAGCCGCTTGCCCAGGCGACGGTGCGGAATAGCGTCCGGATGCAGCCGCTCCTTGAGCAGCGACACGCTGACGCCCGGCGCTTGCGCCGCTTCCCGCCGGCTGTAAGCCAGCGCCGGCAGCCGGTCATTCAGAAGTTGCCCCGGTTGTGACGGTAAGGCCGCGTGTCTATGTGCGCCGGGAGTAAAGCGTTCCGCAATAAATGACGTGTCAAGATGCTGGCGCGTGTCTATGTGCGCCAGGCGTAAAGGGTCGTCGGCGACACCCCCAGTTCAGCCGCGCTCAGCGTGTTGCAATTGCGCTGAGCGCGATTGCGGTTCAGGGTTTCCACCACGATAATGGACTGTTGCCGCTCCGTTTCCAGCAGCCGCTGACGGTCGGTTTTTGGCGTCATCGCAGCGTCCTCCGGCAATAAACTGAACTGATCAAGTTCCTTGACAACTCGCCGCGCCGGTCAGATAACTTAGCCAGTGGCCCGATCGTCCTGGCCCGCCGTCTATTCCGCTGCGGCGGTATGTGTATCATAGATAGCAAACTATAAACACTAGTTACTGGCACAGTTAAGGGTCTGGTATCATTTCAGGTACTTGTCAATTTGCCGGAATGTTTTTTGAGGAGCGCAGCATGACCCTGGACGCCAACCTGCGCCGCGCCCGACAACGCCTCGGCTGGAGCCGCAAAGAAGCCGCCGACCGGGCCGGCGTAGCGCCCAATGCCCTCTATCTCTACGAAACCGGACGCCAGCGCCCTTCCCAGCTGGCCCTGCTCGGCCTCGCCGCCCTCTACGGCTGCTCCACCGACTGTCTCCTCTCCGATAACCATACCGATAACCTCGCTACTTCCGGCCCCAACTTGCCCGACGCCGCTACTCTCCAGTCCGCCGACGAAATCGGGCTGGAATCTCTCCCCGTCGTTGGCTTTATCTCCGCCGGCGAACTCGTCGAATCCTGGCCGGAATCCGACGGGCAACAACCCGTCCCCGACACTATCCTCAACAAAGCCCCCCGCGCTTTCGCCATCCGCGTCTCCGACAACTCCCTCCTCCGCGACGGCATCAACGACGGCGATACCCTGATCATCGACCCCGACGCCACTCGACCCTTCGTCGAAGGCCGCATCTACTTCGTCCGCTCCGTCGCTCATCATCAAACCGTCGCCGCCCGCCGCGTCTATCTCGCCGGCCCCGACCGCCTCAAACTAGTCTCCGGCGACGGCCAAATCACCGAAGTCAACCGCGACGAAGTCGATCTCCTCGGCCGCGTCCGCTGGGCCTTCCGCGAATACTGAAGGCTGCCCCGGAAAGGCAGCATCCGCTCGGCCGGCGCGGCCTGGTTCTGCAACCCTCCAAACCGCCAGCGGCGCCCGCAAGGTTGACCTGGACGCCGGCACCCTTCAAATTCTAATCGACCATCGCGCCGCGCAACCGCCGCCTAATCCCGGTTCACCAGGCAATATCGTCCGATATGTACGCCCATTCCCGGCCCGGCGGGCAACAAGAAGCCGCCAATGCCTTCGCCGCCGCAATGGACGCCGCCGACCTGCCCTAATTCCCGCCTTTGCCGACATACGCGGCGGCTAGCCGCCGCTTTAAACTCCAAATTTTGTTTCCAGCCAGGCGGTTGATTGGCCCGATCGGTGCGGCAAACGCTGATTTTCAGCCTCACCCCAGTACCGGATCAAGCCGGAAATTGCATCTGCGATGGGCTTGGCGCACCGCGGGATTTTCGTTGACACCATTTTGCGTCGGTGGTAGCATGTTTGGCAGTAATTTCGCGGTGAAGGGGAGCAGTAGGCGTGGATGGCCCAGTAGAGAGCCGACGGTTGGTGAAAGTCGGTGGCCGGAACCGCTGAACTCGCCCCGGAGCGACTTGCCTGATACGCGCCTAACGCGGGTAGGGCGAGCGGGTCGGCTCCGATAACGGCTGTGTACAAAGCGTTTCGCGCGGCGAAGTCACAAAGGTGAGCAGAGCGCGGAAAAGAAGGGTGGTACCGCGGGAATCAAAACTCGTCCCTTCGGGGTCGGGGTTTTTTAATACCCATTTACAAAGGCAGAATTCCGGCAGACCAGGACAGGAGGCACAGCCGAAAATGGAAATGACCGGCGCGGAAATCATATGCGAAAGCCTGCTCCGTGAAGGCGTGGACACGATTTTCGGGTTGCCGGGCGGCGCGGTATTGCCCTTCTACGGTGCGCTTTCCGGCTACCCCAAGCTGCGCCATATCCTGGTACGCCACGAACAGGCCGCGGCCATGGCGGCCGACGGCTACGCCCGCGCCACCGGCAAGGTAGGCGTATGTTCCGCTACCTCCGGTCCGGGGGCGACCAACCTGGTGACCGGCCTCATGGCCGCGCAGATGGACTCGGTTCCCATCGTTTGCATCACCGGACAGGTGCCCCGGGCCGCCATCGGTCGCGACGCCTTCCAGGAAACCGATATAACCGGGATCACGCTCCCCGTGACCAAGCACAACTACCTGGTGATGGACGTGCGGGAGATAGCGCCGGCCATCAAGGAAGCTTTTTACATTGCCCGCACCGGACGGCCCGGCCCGGTCCTGATCGATGTGCCGAAGGACGTGCTGGCCGGTGAGAAGATCGAGTTTGAGTGGCCGGCCGAAGTGGATCTGCCGGGCTACTACCCGCCCGGCGACCCGGATCCCGGACAGGTGCAGGTGGCCGCCAAACTCATCAACGAGGCCGAGCGCCCGGTTATCCTGGCCGGCCACGGCATCCTCATTTCCCGGGCGTGGGACGAGTTGCGGCAACTGGCCGAAAAGGCGCAGATTCCCGTCATCACCACGCTGCTGGGCATTGGCTCGTTGCCCACCGACCACGTGCTGCATATGGGAATGCCGGGGATGCACGGCATGGCCTACGCCAGCCTGGCCATTGACCGATCCGATCTGGTGATCTCGCTGGGCGCGCGCTTCGACGACCGGGTGACCGGCCGGCTGTCCGACTTCGCGCCCCAGGCCCGGATCATTCACGTTGACGTTGACCCTACCGAGTTCAACAAGAACGTGGTCGCGGACGCTCCCATACTGGGCGACCTCAGGGCCACGCTGCGCGCCCTGATCCCCGCGGTGAACTCCACCGTCCACTTGGACTGGATCAAGGAAACCGACAACCTGCGCGCGGAGCATCCTTCGCTCTTCATCCGCAAGTCCGACGTGCTGCTGCCCCAGCAGGTGATGAAGCAGTTGTCCGATGAGACCGGCGGCAACGCCATCATCGTGACCGGCGTGGGTCAGCACCAGATGTGGGCCGCGCAGCACTACGCCTACCGGGACCCCAACTCGCTGATTACTTCCGGCGGCAGCGGCGCCATGGGTTTTGAAGTTCCGGCGGCGTTGGGCGCGAAGGTGGGCCGGCCCGATAAGACCGTTTGGTCCATCGCCGGCGACGGCGGTTTCCAGATGACCCTGTGCGATCTGGCTACCGCCGTGGAAAACAACATTGACGTGAAATACGCCATCCTGAACAACGGCTCTCTGGGCATGGTGCGCCAGTGGCAGGATTTCTTCTACGACAAGGACTTCTTCGCCACCATCTACAGCGGGAACCCCGACTTCGTGAAGCTGGCCGAAGCCTACGGCATCCGGGGCATTCGGGTAACGAAACAGGAAGAGGTGGCCGGCGCCATACAAGAGGCCATGGAAACTCCCGGCCCGGTAGTGGTGGACTTCGTGGTGAAAGAGGACGAGTTCGTGTACCCGATGATACCCGCCGGCGAATCGGTCCACGAAATGCTGGAAGAGCCGGAGGCCGAGCCAATGCCATATCAAGGAGCGGGCTTTGAGCGCATCTAACGCGGAACAACACACCATCATCGCGCTGGTGCAGGACCGGCCCGGTGTCCTGACCCGGGTGGCCGGACTGCTCCGACGGCGCGGGTTCAACATCGCCAGCCTGGCCGTGGGCGCCAGCGAGCAGAAGGGCCTCTCCAGGCTCACCTTCGTCGTAACCGGCGACCAGTACATCGTGGAGCAGGCGACTCGCCACCTGGAGAAGCTCATCGACGTGGTGAAGGTGTCCAACATATCCGAGGAGGACATCGTCGCCCGCGAACTCGCCCTCATCAAGGTGCGGGCCACGCCATCGAACCGCAGCGAGATTCTGGAAATGGTCAACCTGTTCCGGGCCAAGGTGGTGGACGTGGGCACGTTATCGCTGGTGATCGAGACTACCGGCGAAGAGGACAAGGTCGATGCCCTGTACGATCTGCTGCGGCCCTTCGGCATCCTGGAACTGATGCGAACCGGGCGCGTCGCCATGGTGCGCGGGAAATCCGATGGCCGGATTAGCGATGACGCGGGTTCCGAACCGTTGCTGGCGGGACGCAACGGCGCAAGGGTGGCGGCGGCCGGCTCCACGCCGGGCCACTACGAGGGAGTCTGAAGCTGCGCCCGCTATCCCGACCCCCTACCCGTCATGCCGACCCCTCTACCCGTCATTCCCGCGAAAGCGGGAATCCAGAAACTCACCAGACCAGCGCCGCTCGAGGTGGTATGTGGCTACAATAACCGGGATAACAATCATTAATTACAGTCAATAACGCCGGTGGAGTTGTAACATACACGGATCTCGCTAATCACTTCGGTATGACCGAGCACTCGGTAAGTTCTCCGCTTAAGCTCATTGGCTGTACTTGCCGCAATTCTGGATCCGCTCTGCCAGCGCTTACTGGAGCTCTGAAAACGGAGGAGGCCAATGAGGGACTTATTTCCCAGACCAAAAATATTCTCTTGCTGCCCTCCTGGATTCCCGCTTTCGCGGGAATGACGGATATGGGGGCAGGAGCGACCGGAAAAGCGCAAGAACAGGAGCGACTGGAAAAGCGCAAGAAAAGGACGAATTAGCATGGCAGTGAACATCTACACCGAGAAAGACGCCGATATGTCCTTCCTGGACGGGAAGACCGTCGGCATGATCGGCTACGGCAGCCAGGGCCACGCCCACGCTCTGAACCTCCACGACAGCGGGGTCAGGGTGATGGTGGGCCTGTATGAGGGCAGCGCTAGCCGCCAGGTTGCCCGCGACGCCGGCCTTGCGGTTGGCAGCGTCGCCGAGGTGGCCCAGGCCGCCGACGTAATGATGGTGGCCATTCCCGACCACGTGCAGAAGGACGTGTACCGGGAGGAGATCGAACCCAACCTGGCGCCGGGCAAGGCCCTGATGTTCGCCCATGGGTTCACCATCCATTACCAGTTTGTGACGCCTCCGCCTACGGTGGACGTGATGATGATTGCGCCCAAGGCTCCCGGACACCGGATGCGGGAGCACTTCGTGGAGCAGGGCATCGGCGTGCCGTGCCTCCTGGCGATTCACCAGGACGCTACCGGCAACGCCAGGAACATCGGGCTGGCCTATGCCGCCGGCATCGGCTGCGCCCGCGCCGGCGTGCTGGAAACCACCTTCAAGGACGAGACGGAGAGCGACCTCTTCGGCGAACAGTCGGTGCTGTGCGGCGGCGTGACCGCGCTGATTAACCTCGCTTTCGAGACGCTGGTGGAACGGGGCTATCCGCCCGAAATCGCCTACTTCGAGTGCTTGCACGAGCTGAAGATGATCGTTGACCTGATCCAGCAGGGCGGGTTTAACTACATGCGCTACTCGGTAAGCGACACGGCGGAGTACGGCGACCTGACCCGGGGCGGCCGGGTGGTGGACGACCACGTCCGCGAGAACATGCACCGGGTGCTGGACGATATCCAGAGCGGCGCCTTCGCCCAGGAATGGATGTCCGAATGCGACGAGGGGCGGCATAACTTCCTGCGCCTGCGCCAGGAAGCGCGCACCAGCCGCATCCACGAAGTGGGCCGGGGCCTGCGCGAACTGATGCCGTGGCTCAGCCCCCGGGAAATTGAGTGATTTTTACCAGGTACATCCGCTATTCCCATAGGCCATTGGCCGGCGGGAATGGCGGATATGGGGCGTGAGTGACGGGAAGCTGGCGGGAGTGACGGAAAGAGAAAGATAGGAGGTGACGCACATGGGCATGGAGGTACTGTGCAGAGCAGTTCACCATCGCAGTCCGGTCTTGGCGGGGCTGGCTGCGGTGGACTGCGTGGGCCTGCCCAACCTTTCCCCGACCATAGGATGTAACGGTTAGCGCCACCGCGCCGGAAGACGGCGCATCAACCCCCACGGAGGGAAAGGAAACAATATGGTTGCTCAAGTAAGGTTTCTGGACACCACGCTCCGCGATGGCGAACAGTCCGCCGGAATCGGCATGACGGTGGACGAAAAGCTGCAAATCGCCCGGCAATTGGCCCGGCTCAAGGTGGACATCATTGAGGCCGGCTTCGCCGCGAGCTCCCCGGGCGACTTCCAGGCTGTCCAGCGCATCGCCGAGGATGTGGAAGGTCCCATCATCTGCTCGCTGTCCCGCGCCGTGGCCGGCGACGTTGACGCTGCCTGGAACGCCATCAAAAACGCGGCGAAACCTCGCATCCACGTGTTCTTGTCCTCCTCGGAGATCCACCAGATGCACCAGCTGCGGAAGGACCGGGAAGACGTGATGACCATGGCCGTGCAAATGGTCTCCCGCGCCAAGTCCTACTGCGACGACGTTGAGTTCTCGCCCATGGACGCCACCCGCACCAACCGCGAATATCTCTACCGGATGCTGGAAGAGGTAATCAAGGTCGGCGCGACGACCATTAACATCGCCGATACGGTTGGCTACGCCATTCCGTCGGACTTTCAGACCATGCTGCTGGACATTCAGCAGAGCGTGCCGGGCATTGAGAACGTCACCCTGTCGGTGCACTGCCACAACGATCTGGGCCTGGCGGTGTCCAACAGTCTGGCCGCCATCGAGGTGGGCGCGCGGCAGGTGGAGGGCTGCATCAACGGGATCGGCGAGCGGGCCGGCAACGCCTCTCTGGAAGAGATCATCATGGCGCTGGATACCCGCAAGGACCTGTTCGGCGTCGATCTGAACGTGGATACCACGCAGATTTACCCCAGCAGCCGCCTGGTCAGCCGGATTACCGGCATGAATGTCCAGGCCAACAAGGCCATCGTCGGAGAGAACGCCTTCCGCCACGCTTCGGGCATTCACCAGGACGGCGTGCTGAAGGAACGCTCCACCTACGAGGTGATGCAGCCGGAGCGGGTGGGTCTGCCGCCGGATGTGCAGTTGGTGCTGGGCAAGCTCAGCGGCCGGGCCGGCCTCCAGGCGCGGCTGGAAACCTTGGGCTACTCGATGGACCGGGAAGAAGTCACCAGCGTGTACGAGCGGTTCCTGGAACTGGCGGACAAGAAGAATGAGGTGACCGACCGGGACCTGGAAATTCTGATGGACGAGGAAAACCGCTCCGCCTACGAGCCCATCAGCTACACTTTGGAAACGGTTCATTTCACCAGCGGCGACAAGGACATCCCCACGGCCACGGTGCGCCTCATCGACCCGGACGGCAACGCCCAGACCGACGCCTCCACGGGCAACGGCCCGGTTGACGCCGTGTGCCGCGCCATTGACCGGGTGATCGGCGTCACCGCCCGGATCTCCGACTTCCAGGTGCAGGCGGTGTCGGAAGGCCGGGATTCGGTGGGCTCAGTGTCGATACGGATCGAAAACGGTGGGCGGGTGTTCTCGGGACGCGGCGCCAATACCGACATCATCGTAGCCAGCGCGCAAGCCTACCTGAGCGCGATGAACCGGATGCTGGCCGCCGACGAAGCGGAGACCCGGCCGGCAGTTGGAACGACGCCGGACTAGGCACGGCGCGCGCGCCAACAACTGTAGGAAGCGATGCCCTCCGCCTTTTGGTGGGGGGCGTTTTGCCGATCATTAACTATTTGCGTATCGTTTTATATCCTCCGGAAAACCTTCCACAAATCGGTCGGCTTTCCGGTAAAGGTCGAAAATTTCGTGGGCCGTTTTGTTGAGCGGAAATTCGGCGTAATTTTCATGCACTAACTGATTTCTAAGATTGCCGAGCTCTAGAAAAGCCTTAATAGACTCTTCCAACTCAGTATCGTTTCCGATAATGCCTTGCATATATGATCTGAAATCTCTTCCGAATGCACTTAAAAACCGATTGGCGTTGGGCGCATTCCAGTCAAACAGTTGAGCGTAACGGCGTCCAATAGCTTGATTTTTGACAAATTCTGCCAATACCCTTGACCTTTGGTCACCGATCTCATAAAGCCCAGTCAAGATAGCGGTCAGTCGTGATTCATAGTAACTGGCCGCCGAAAGCAGCAATGTCTTCGCGAACACGGATTCCACTGTAATCTGCAACGACACTTCGCCGGCTGATTCCAAGTATGCAACAAGCCGCGTATGGTCATATACCATCCTTTCAATGCTGTTGAAGGGATTTCGCTGGGCCATCAATCTTCCTCCAAAACAAGAAGCTCTTTGGCCCGAGAAAGTCGGGTTTGAACACTGGCCGATTGTGTTGTTGCGAGCTGCGTAGCGCCTTGAAAATGTGGGTCTCCTTTCAAGGCTGTCAGCGATGAAACATTGATCTTGCCATTGATGGTCTCTTTAGTGGTGTAAGGGCCAGTGCACAAGGCAACGAACACCGCCTCGAAAATCATAGGGCTGAAACGCCCCGGTGTGCTATGAAAAGCGTCAGATGGCAAGTCGCGGCAACTGTCCAGAAAAGATTGCAATAATTGTTGCAATCGATCGAGATGGTCAGGATCGAACGACTTGGCGTCTTGGGAAAATCGATTCAGGAACTTGACCATGGACGGTCGGTACGATTCGCCATTGACAAGCATTGCGAATCCACGGAGGAGGATTTCAACGTCCTTCATACGGGTATCGGGGGTTTCGACACCAACCAGTTGCCGCCATTGTCGTTGGGTATTGGTGCGGTAAAGCATTTCGTAGAAATCGGAGTAATACATACACTGACGGATTTCTTGAGGTGTAAGGTTGACGCCCCCCGAGTTCAGTCGGTTGAAAATCTCGTACATGGCGTCGTTGCCTTGTGGGTTTATCTGCCGCACGATAACGTTCCTGATGGTACGCAGGTCGAACCGAATTTTATCGCCCTCGTCTAAACCAGAGTACTGTTGTCGGTGAAATCGGTTGGGCCGTCCTGGGGCGTTCTCCGGCAGGTCGAGATGGAAATCAGTGAAATACGTGTCGTCGGCTAGGACGTCAACAGCTCGCCGGCTCTGCCTTCCGGAGATCGCGCTGATTTCCAGCAGTTTTTCCTTACGCGGAAACCGTTCTTTCACGAAGTAATAGATGGACATCAGCCGTTGCTGTCCATCTATCACCAGAAACTTATCGCGGTCTTGTTCGTAGAGGAACACCTGCGGAATAGGCAACCCAACGATGATAGACTCAATAAGCCGGGATGCCCGTTTGATATCCCACACGTAGTTGCGCTGGAACCCGGGAATGGTAACTACACCGGAATCGATGAAATCAACCAATGTTTTGGTGTTGAAGTCATTGGGCGACGATATCAAGTCGTACTGATCGATCGGATAAGCATCGTCTTCATTTTCATCGACCACATCTGGCTCAAACCAGATGCCTGCTTCTTGATTCGTACTCGCTGTGACCATTGTATAACTCCCTTATAGACATGCCCGATAGGGCAGTTTTACCAATTAGTGGCGATTTTGTCATGGATCGTGCGTGCTTGAAATTGCGTATCTGCTACTTTTCAGGGGTAATTTAGCGTTGGCCGCCGTCACAGTAGGGGCATTTGAAAGGCTTGGTCTGCCGCCGTGGCGCCCTTGCCCAGATGGGTGGCGGGGTAGCCCAGGCGTCGCAGGTGGGCGGCCAGGTCGGGGAAGCCGAAGACGGTGTATACCCGCTGCGGCCGGACGGCTTGCACGTAGGCTACCAGGTCGTTGAAATCGGCGTGGTCGCTATAGGGCAGGCTGGCGTCGCCCGGGCGTCCCCGGCCCCAGGGCCGGGCGCCGGCGCCGACGGCCCAGCCGGTCAGTTCCAGGTAGCGCGCCGATTGGCGCGGCGGGTGATGCGCGGCGATCTGCTCGCGAGACTTCCGGCCCGGCGGGAACAGCAGCACGTCGCCATCACGAATGTCGCCGTGGAAGACCCGGTATTCGCCGTTGAAAGTTATCCCGCCCGCCTCGTATCTCCGCACGGTCTCGTAGATGCCTTCCTCGCAAACGACCCGAAACCCGGCGGCCAGCAGGTGGTGCAATGCCTCCTGCGCCTTGCCCAGCCGCCAGCCCAGGATCACGGGCAGAGCGCCCTGTTCCAGCCATTGGGCGACGATCCGCAAGGCCGTGCTGATGGCTTCCTCCTGGGGCGGGAAGACGTAATCGGGCCGGCCGTAGGTGCTTTCGATCACCAGCACGTCGCAGGGCGTCGGCTCCGCCGGTTCGTTGATGGGCGACGGCTGGGTCCGCAGGTCGCCGGTGTACAGCAGGCGTTCCCCCGTGCGGCGGCGGGTGACCAAAGTTTGCGCCGAACCCAGGCAGTGGCCCGCCGGATGCAGCGTGATTGTGTAGTCGGCGTTTCCAGCGCCTCGCCGTAGTCCAGGGCCACCGGCTCGGAACGTTTCAGGTAATCGCCCAGGAGCAGGCGGGTGCCGTAGGTCAGCGCCGGGCGACGGTGGCGGGCGGTATGGTCGGAGTGAGCGTGGGATATGACCGATAGCTCCTGCTTGCGCCGGGAGTCCAGCCACAGGTCAAGTTCGGGGAGATAGATGCCTCTGTCGAAAACCACTTCCACCGGAGCAGCCCAGGCCGCCGGTTGCGGCGTCGGCGAGTATAGCACGGCCCCGCCGGGACGCCGTTGACGCATCGTGTCCCCGGCGGCGGCTTGCGGTATAATTCCTGCCATCCGCGCCGGTCCGGTATTTGCCGCCTCAAGGCATCGGTCCGGGGCCAAACAGGAGATGCTTGATGCCAGGTCAAATTGGCGACGTTGCGCCGGATTTCACGCTGCCGTCACCCAATGACGGCGACATAACCCTCAGCAATTATCGCGGCAGCAATTCCGTCGTGCTGTCGTTCCATGTGCTGGACTTCACCAGTGGTTGAACGGACCAGGCGACCTCGTTCCGCCGTTTTAACGAGCGGTTCCAGGAGCTAAATGCCCAGGTGCTGGGCATCAGTTGCGACCACGTTGCCGCCCACCGGGCTTGGACCACCACCATGGGCGGCCTGCCCTATCCGGAGCTGTCGGACTGGCATCCCAAGGGACGGGTAACCACCGCCTACGACCTTTGGAACGAAGAACGCGGCGCCGGAACCCGCGCCGTTATCATCGTGGACAAGGATGGCGTTATCCGGTACCGCGAGACGTACCAACCGGGCACGCTGCCCGATCCGGGTACCATTTTGCAAGCGGTGGCGGATCTGGGCTAGGGGCTGTCGTCAATAGGTCAGGGACTGTCTGGCGTCAAATTGAATTGCCAAGGGTCAAACCGTCCCATTTTCGTCATTCCCGCGAAAGCGGGAATCCCGGATCGTCATCCAATAGGCGCACGTATCCGGGCACAAGGACGCTTGGGTTCCGGCTTTCCCCGCAATGAGGGAGTTTGTGAACGGGGCCAGTGAACAAAAGTGAACAAAAAGGGGCGGGGATTGCAACCCGCCCTGAGCTTTGACCAAGGCCCGGCGTCGGCTTTGCTATCCGCCGATGCCGTCGATGCGATACTGGACTGCGCCCCGGGGGGTGTTGATGGTGACTTCTTCGCCGGCGCTACGACCCATCAAAGCTTCTCCAATGGGGGAAACGGTGGATATTTTGCCGGCGGATACGTCGGCCTCGCGCACGTCCACCAGGGTAAAGACTCGCTCTTGTTGGGCAGTCAAATCATGCAGGGTAACTCTTGACCCGATGACGACCCGCTCGGTGTTGGCGTTGGAAGCATCGACGATCTCGACGTTGGCCAAATCGTTTTCCAACTGCCTGATGCGGCGTTGCGTCAACTGCTGTTGTTCGCGGGCGGCGTCCAGAGGAGCGTTTTCACGCACGTCGCCGTCGCTGCGGGCCAGCCGGATGGCTTCGCGGATTTGAGGGACTTCACCCCGCAGGCGTTGCAGTTCAGCCTGGAGCTCGGTATGCCGTTGCTGGCTGAGGCGGGCGCTGGGGGTGCCGGTGGTGGCGCCGTTAGGGTCGGCGTTGCGGAAGCGGCGGCGGTTGCGGCGCGGCGCGGCGGCGTAACGAGCCAGGCTGTTCTCCGTCCAGCCGCGACGGTTGGCGAAGGTTAGAAACTTCTTGACGGGGTCCAAACGGGAGGAGGGGTCTTCCACGTTTTCCGTGGTCCATTTGGCGTATTCGCCGACTTCAATAGCGTGGAGCGTCGACATGGGCTTGTCCCGGCCGATTCTGGCCTGGAAACGCAACAGCTCCTGCTGGCCCTGCAACGCCTGTTTGCCCTCTTTGAGGTGATCGACGAACAGATTAATTGCCTGTGAAATCGAGAGGGGCTGATCGTTGGTCAACTGTTCATCCTCCGGTTTAATCGCAGACGCAGGCTGCAAGTTGACGATTATCATAGCATTTGCCCGTTCCCTGGGGCAATTGCTGACGCCGGCCGGTTGCGCCAAGTTAATCACCCTATGCTATGCTACCGCCACAGAGCTACGACACTTATCGAGCCAAAGGGAGCGGAGGAAGCGACCACCATGAAGGCGATGCAGATTACCGAATACGGCGGCCCGGAGGTGATGAAGTACGTTGACCTGCCGGATCCGACCGCCGGCCCGGACCAGGCGGTGGTGGAGATTCAGGCCGTGGGCGTGAACTTCACCGATATCTACAGCCGCATGGGGGTGAACCCGCCGGGGTTGCCCTGGGTGGCCGGCGTTGAGGCGGCCGGAGTGGTGCGCGAGGTTGGCCCGGGCGTGGACCACGTCGCCGTGGGCGATACGGTGGCGTATTGCAGCCATCCGGGTTCCTACGCTGAGCAGGCGCTGGTGCCGGCGTGGCGGCTGATCAAGATGCCGGAAGGCTTGTCGGCGCGGGACGGCGCGGCGGCTATGCTCCAGGGCATGACCGCGCATTATCTATGCTACGACACTTATCGAGTGCAGTCGGGAGACCGGGTGCTGGTGCACTCCGGGGCCGGCGGTGTCGGGTTGCTGCTCATCCAGATGTGCAAGGCATTGGGGGCTTACGTCTATTCCACCGTGTCCACCGAGGCCAAGGCGGAGCTGGCGCGCGGGGCCGGCGCAGACCACGTTATCCGGTACACCCAGCAGGATTTTGCAGAAGAGATCGCCAAAGCTACGGATGGAGCCGGCTTGCAGGTGGTGTACGACGCGGTAGGTCGGGATACGTTCAACCAGAGCATTTCCTGCCTGGCGCCGCGGGGCTACCTGGCGCTGTACGGCCAGGCCAGCGGCCCGGTGGAGGCGATGGATCCCCGGGTGCTGGGCAACGGCTCCAAGTTTCTGACCCGGCCCGGCCTGGGTGATTACACCAGAAATCGGGAGGAGTTGGAGCAGCGGGCCGGGGCCGTTTTGGGATGGGTGCAGTCGGGCGAACTGGACCTGCGCGTGGAGCACCTGTTCCCGCTGTCGGAGGCTCCGGAAGCTCACCGACAGCTGGCCGGCCGCGCCACCACAGGGAAGATCATCCTGACGCCCTAGTGCATTATGGCAGCAAGGCAACCGGAAACCGCGTGGCCGGCTCCCCGCGGTATCGTGCTGACCGACCTGGATTGGGTCGCTGATACCGCCCGGCGTTTTCAATTGGACGGGCTGGAGATACCCGGGGGGTCGGTGGTGCTGGAACGGATCTTTGCTACCGGAGGGCGCTGTTTCTGCTATCCCGACGGGTCGTGGCTGATTGGGTTGTCGCTGCCCCGGTTCCAGCGGAGCGGTCGGCGGGGGATGGAGGGCATACTGGCCCACGAACTGCTCCACGCCTGGTTGTGGTCGCTGCATCAGTACCAGGGACACGGGCCGGTTTTCGAGGGTCACGCATCGGTTCGGGGCATTCCCCGGTGGTGTTCAGCATATGACGAAATGTGTCTTCAAGGGCCGCAACAGTTGGCGCTGTTCGATGCCGGCTCACCAAATCCGGCGTCGTCTCCCTGACCCGAAACTGTCATTTCGGAATTCGTTAGCGCATGCATCGTTAGCGCAATTGAGGACAAACGAATTTATCAGGCAACGTCTTCGAAGCCCAAGTGCGGGGAATGCAACTTTCTTTGAATTTTTCGCAAAAACGCCGCAAGTTTGACATTGGGGCCGGGTCAGGCTAAACTGCCGGCCAGTCAATCGCAGGTCTGCACGAACATCAACCTGCCCTTAAGCAACGAGGCCATATGAGTGCAGCCGCGCTGATAGCGCAACAACAATCGTCGGAACCTGACCCTACACGATCCCGCCGCGCGCGGGTCGGGTCTGGTATCGACTTTATTCCTGGATGCGTTCGCTCCTGCGGGGTGCGCCCCATGCGAGGACGCGCGAAGCACCAGTTGCCCTGCGAGCCTTAGCTGCTCCCAGCGTAAATCGGTCGGCGGAAGTAGCGTTTCGCCATAGGCCCTTCATTTCGGGTTTCTGCCGCGATGCCGGCGGTGGGAGAACGCCACGACTTGGTGTTTAACCGCAATCTGCGGATTCCACTGTCCTTTGGCTACGACGGCTAGCCGGGCCCAATGCCGGCCCAAATCCACATTCCGCCAATAATCATTGGCCCCAATCAACGAGGAGCGAGTATGAGAGAAGTCTTGAAGTCCAAAATTCACCGCTGCTGGGTGACCAGCTCCAACCTGGGCTATGTGGGCAGCATCATCGTTGACCGTGACCTGATGGATCAGACGGACATCGTCACCTACGAAAAGGTCCAGGTGCTGAACATCACCAACGGCCAGCGGTGGGAGACCTATGCCCTTCCCGGTGAGCGCGGCAGTGGAGCCATTGCCGTTCAGGGTGCGGCGGCTCGGCTGTGCCAGGAAGGCGACTGCATCATCATCCTCGCCTTCGACATCACTAACGAGCCGGCTGACCCGAAGATGGTTCTGGTTGACGAAAACAACAAGTTCCTGGAGTGGATCGAAGGTTCGATGTATGCCGAACCCCAGCCCGAGCCCGTCGCGCTTTTCTGAGCAAGAATCGGAACAATGCCATGACGCTGCGGATGCCCTCTACCGTTCCTTCCGGGATGCGGAGGGCAACCCGCGTCGGGGCATTTGCAACGCCCCGGAAGCCCCGGGCAGCGTCGCCGACGCGCGCAGTGAGCCCCGGGGGGCCGGCTCCCGCCTGAAGGAAGTTACGCCGGAAAGCGCCGGCATCGACCGGATCCCCCGTGTGCCGGAGCGGGCGGAATAATGGTCTTTGATGACCAGGTCCAGGCCCGACATCCGCGATGAGGTGCGTAGGTTCGCGCCCGGCCGCCGGCTGTTGGATACCGATTACAGCCGCCGGCCAGTTACAGCCGCCGGCCGGAAAGTGGTCAGCGCCGTCCACAACGCTGAGATCGTCACCTACGAAATGGGCGGGCGCAGCGCTGGCGCGTCAAATAGGCCGGCCAACCCCAAATTCCCAAAGGAGCTGAACAAATATGGTAACCGGGCACCGGTTCTCAGAGCAGGAAACCGAAAGATACTATGACGCGGAAGATGTGATCTACCGCTCGGTGTGGGACGCCGATGGAAGCGTCCACTGGGGCGTATTCGACGGAGAGCCGGCCCACGATAGCGCCATCCGCGACGAGTTTCGAGCCGCCGGTGTCCGCCTCAATGAGTTGATGGTGGAATACGCCGGCATCAACTCGGGTTCCCGCGTGCTGGACGTGGGGTGCGGCAACGGCACCAATGTAGTCTGGATCGCCCGGAACACCGGCGCCAGGGCAACCGGCATCGACCTCAGCGGTGTTCGCATCGCCAACGCCGTGGCATTCCTGGAGCAGTCGCCGGAAATTGCCGACAATCTTGCCTTCGAGAAGGCATCGGCCACCGACCTGCCTTTTGAGGAAGGCGCGTTCACCCACGTTTGGAGCCAGGCTACCATCTATCACGTGCCGGACAAGGTGAAGGTTTTGGAGGAAGCGTACCGTGTCCTGGAACCGGGCGGGCAGTTCATCTTTGACGACCTGATCAAGCCCACGCCGGACATCAGCGAATCGGCGCGCCGGTTCGTGTACGACCGCCTGCTGTTCGACACCGATTTCAGCTTCTATTCCTACATGGACGCCCTGCGCGAGATCGGCTTCAAGGTGCTACAGGCCCGCGACCTGTCATCCCACTTGGCCCGCAGCTACACGTACCTCTCCAACCTGGCCTCCATCGCCGAAGGCCCGGAAGGCTATCAGGAACGTTTCGACTACCTGGCCGATGCCTATATGAAGACAGTGGACGCTATCAACAACGATGAGCTGGGCTGGGCGCAGTACCTCTGCGTCAAGCGGTAGGCCGGCCGGCGCGGGGTGTGTTCACGACCGGCAACCTCCAACGGAGCAGAATAACAATGCCTGAATCAGGAAATATCAGTTCGGAAGACCGGGTTCAGTGGGTCTATTCGTCCACCACCAACGACGAGCTGGCCGAGCGGTACGACCAGTGGGCGAAGGAATACGACGACGACCTGGAGAACACCTTCGTTTGGCTGGCCCCGCGTATGGGAGCCCAAACGCTGGCGGAGCACGTAGCCAAGGACGCCAAGATCCTTGACGCCGGCGCCGGAACCGGTTTGGCGGGTGTGGAGTTGGAACGCCTCGGCTACGGCGACATCTGTGCCATGGACCTGTCCGAGGGCATGTTGGAAGAAGCCCGCGCCAAGGGTTGCTACAACGACTTCCGCCGGATGGCGCTGGGCGATCACCTGGACTTTGAGACCGACGCCTACGACGCCGTCATCTGCATCGGCGTGTTCACGCCGGGCCATGCGCCGCCCAATTCCTTCGTGGAACTGTGCCGCGTCACCAGGCCCGGCGGCCACATCGTGTTCAGCATGCGCCCCGACACCCACGTCGAGCTGGGCTTCAAAGACCAGCAGGATGCCCTGGTGGAGAGCGGCGCCTGGTCCCTGGTGGCGGTCACTGAGCCGTTCCAGCCCCTGCCCAAGGGCGAGCCGGAGGTGACGCACCAGATCTGGGTGTACCGGGCAAACTGAAATCGAGCCAATTGAGGGACGCAGCCACAAAATAAAGGAGCGGCCTAACGCATTAAGCCGCTCCTTTCACTTTGCGGTCACCGCAGAGTCGGACGATCATTCGCGGGTTGCGACGATCACTCGCGGGTTTCCATGGGCAGGCCCTGGTCGTGGACTTCGAGGATGCACTCCGGGCAGCGGTGGCCGGGGTCGTGCCCGGTGGCCGGCCAGATGTCATTGCCCTTGAGTCCGCAGAGGAAGAAGGGTTCCACTTCCTCAATCCCCAAGCTTTCCAGGTAGTGAATGACGCCCTGTTTATTGGGGTTGTCGTACCACCACGGGGTGAGGGAGCGGGCCAGAGCCCGGATGTTCTCCTTGAAATCGTCCGCATATTCTTCCGGGTCGTCAGGAATGTCAACCATCCAGCGGGTTCCGCTGGGGCCGCCTTCCCTAGTGGCCGGCAACTTGCCGTCGCGGACGTTCTTGCGGATGACGTCCTGCGAAACGTTCAGGATTCGTGAAGCTTCCTGGATGGTAACCCGGGCCATAACGCACCTCAATCAGCGACGATAATCAAACGGTTGCCCTATTTCTACCACTAACCCGGCGGAGCGGCAAGTCAATCATGTGGGCGGCGTTAGCCCGTGGCTGCCGTGGTGCGCGGGTCTTCCAGCGTGTCGGCCAGGGAGCCGCCGGGTGGCACCATGGGGAACACGTTGGTGTCACGCTCCACCACGAACTCGATCAGGAACGGGCCGTCGTATTCCCGGGCTTGACGCAGGGCGTCGGCCACGTCTTCCTGGTGTTCCACCCGCAGGGCCGGGATGTCGTAGGCGTTGGCCAGTTTCACGTAATCCGGCCCGGGCATGGGGACTTCTTTCAGGTGGCCCTCGAAGAACATTTCCTGCCACTGGCGCACCATGCCCAGGTAGCCGTTGTTGAAGATGGCGATCTTGATGGGGAGTTTCTCCTGCACCGCCGTCACCAATTCTTGCAGGGTCATCTGGAAGCCGCCGTCGCCGGCGACTGACCAGACCGTGGCGTCGGGCCGTCCCATCTGGGCGCCCAGCGCGGCGGGGACTTCGAAGCCCATGGCTCCCAGGCCGCCGGAGGTGACGAAGGAATTGGGCTGGTCCAGGAACAGGTATTGCGCCGCCCACATCTGATGCTGTCCCACGCCGGTTACTACGATGGCGTTGTCGTCCTGTCGGAGCGCCTCGTTCATTTCCGCCAGCACCTGTTGGGGCAGCAGGGCGTCGCTGGCGGGTATCGCCAACGATGGGTGCTGGGCCTTCAGGTTGGCGATGGTCGCCAGCCAGGCGGGGCGTTCCACCCGCTGGACCAGAGGCGTGAGGGCTTGCAGGACGGGGCGGGCGTCGCCCACCAGCGGCACTTCGGCGGGAACAATGCGTCCTACCTGGCTGGCCTCAATATCCAGGTGGATGATGCGCGCGTGGGGCGCAAACCCGGACACGCGCCCGGTCACCCGGTCGTCGAAACGCATGCCCAGCCCGATGATGACGTCGGCTTGGTCAACCACCATGTTGCACCAGTACATACCGTGCATCCCCAGCATGCCCAGGCTTTGCGGGTGGTTGCGGGGAAAGCCGCTGATGCCCAACAAGGTGTTGATTACCGGAATGCCGGAATGTTCCGCCAGCGCCAGCAGCTCAGCGAAGGCGCGGGAGCTGACGATGCCGTGCCCGGCGATGATGACGGGCCGCTCCGACCGGTTAATCAGCGTTGCCGCCTTCTGGATGTTTTCCAGCAGTTCATCGGACAGCGTCGGTTCGGAAACCGGCGGGGGCGTGGGGTAAGCAAACTCGGCTTCCTCCAGCTGGACATCCCGAGGCACATCGATGAGGACGGGACCGGGCCGGCCCTCCTGAGCAACTCGGAACGCCTCCCGGACGACGCCGGCCAGGTCCTTGGCCGACATCACCAGGAAGGTGCGCTTGGTGCATACCGAAGCGATGCTGCAAATGTCGCATTCCTGGAATGCTTCGGTGCCCAGGGCGGCGCGGGCGACCTGTCCGGTGATGGCGACCAGGGGGATGCTGTCGGCCTTGGCGCCCATGATGCCGGTGATGAGGTTGGTCGCGCCGGGTCCCGAGGTGGCTACGCAGACGCCGGGCTTGCCGGTGATGCGGGCGTAGCCGTCGGCGGCGTGGGCGGCGGACTGCTCGTGCCTTACCAGGATATGGCGCAGCTGCGGGTAGGCCCACAGGGCATCGTAGAAGGGCAGTATCGCCCCGCCGGGATGTCCGAACAGCACGTCCACTCCTTCCCGGAGCAGGCTTTCGCAAATGATTTCAGAGCCTTTGAGTTTCACGGCGTTTCTCCGTTTTCAGTTTTCGTTTCCGCCCGAGTCGGACGAACCAGGCCCTGCCGACGGTACGATGACGGGCATAAAAAAGGCCCGTCCCCATAGGGACGGGCCTGGGTCAAAAACCCGCAACACCCGCGGTACCACCCTATTTGCTCGAAGCCGCCGCTCCGGCGGCAGCGTCAAACCACTCTAGCAGGACACCATCATGCCCCGTTGCTGCTAACGGGCAACGAACCCGGCCTAAGCTTACTTGCCGCCAGTATCGACAGCGGCTTTCAGCCGGCAGCTCCGGAGGGATTTTGGGCGGGGCAAACGCGCCTGCTTACACCGGACCAGGCTCGCTCAAGCGTTTGGAAACCGCCTACTCGTCTCCATCTCAGCTTTTCATCAAAACTGTATCACGGCCCCGCCAGCAGCGTCAATCGCGGGGCGGTCTCGCCGGGGCAATCGCACCAGCACCGTCATTCCCGCGAAAGCGGGAATCCAGTGACCGAATTCGTTAATCGTGTTTCCGTTTCCGGCATATTATAATTGGTGGCCGCGCGCTTTCTCAGGGGCGTGCTATAATAGCGTCCCGCCCAGCAGCCGGCCTGGCGTGTTCCGGCCCAAGCGCTGTAGCTCCCGCGGAGAGGTGCCAGAGTGGACGAATGGGCGCGACTGGAAATCGCGTAGGGGTTAACGCCTCTCGCGGGTTCGAATCCCGCCCTCTCCGCCATTTGTACAAAGGGCTTGACCAGATAGTCGGCGGCGCCGAGCCGCGCCAAATCCAAACGGACGAGCTGGGGTTTTTCCGCGTCCATCCGGTGCAGCGCATCATCGGGGCCGGTGGCGAGTGTCGCGGTGTAACCGCTGTGGGCTGAGCAACGTGCTACGGGAGATACGGTCGATCAAGGAAATCTGGCCGCGGCCCTTCATCGAGTTCGCCGACGACAACTCTTTCGTCAATCGGTCCCATTCAAACCCCTGCATTCGTTGGCATCTGCCTGGCGGCGGGCTGGGCGTTGATGCCGGTGTTGCTGGCGGCGGGCTGGGCGTTGATGCCGGTGTTGCTGACCGCGAGTTTGCGCGGGCCGGTGGCCCGCTACGGTCTGGTTCTCCCTTCGACTTGGCTTCAGCCTGCTGGCCTGGGAGTGGCGGGGCCGGGCCGGGAACTACAGGGCGTGCAACGCCGGTATGACCTCCCGGCCCACCAGGTCGATATGCTCCAGCGCCTCGGCCTGGGACATCTCCGGGTAGAACAGCCGCAGAGCCACGTCGGTGAAGCCCATTTCGTGGTAGGCGGCGATCTGCTCAACGCATTCCTCGGGGCTGCCCACCAGGAAGGTGTCGTCCATCAGGGTTTCCAGGTCGCCGGTCACCTTTCGGGTCAGCTCGTCGTCGGCGCCGTGGAGACCGTGAGAGGCATAGACTTCGTACTTCCGGGCGAAGTTGGCCCGGGCCCGCTCCAGCGCCTCCTCGCGGGTGGGAGCGCAGAAGAACTCGCGCACGATGACCAGATCTTCGGGAACGCGGTGGCCGTTTTCCTCCAGGGTCTGGTGGTACAGCGCTACCTGGCGCCGGATGGTGGCGCTGGACTGGGCGGGTCCGACGTAGAGGATGTCGCCGTCCCGGCCAACCCGACGCACCGCCGGATCGCTCATCGCGGCCTGCCAGATCTTGGGGTGGGGCTTCCGGTAGGGCCGGGCGGTGGGCCGCGCGCCGGTCACGTTGTAGTAGCGGCCATGGTGGGTCACCTCTTCATCGCTCCACAACCGCCGCATCAGGCCGAGCGCCTCGGTACAGCGGGCGCCGCGCTGGGACATTTTCGTTCCGAAGGCTTCACACTCCTCCGGGCGGTAGCCCAGTCCGATACCCAGGATGAAGCGTCCTTCCGCGATGTGGTCGAGGGTCCCACCTGCTCGGCGACCTCTACCGGATTCAGCAACGGCAGCAGCAGTACCGAGGTTGCCAGCTGCATGTTTCCCGGCTCGGCGGCCAGCCGCGCCAGCACCGGCCAGGGTTGGAAGTGCTGGAAGGGGTCGATCAGGAAGTGGTGGGCCCAGCAATAGATGTCGAACCCGGCATCGCGGGAAGCCCGGAACTGCTCCAGGTGGTTTTGCCACTGTTGCTGATGGTCGATGCTGTCTCGCGGCACCACATGCCCGACCTGATAACCAATGCGCATATCCTCACGCTGATCCGCCCCAACGCGGGTGGCCGGTTCCTGAGGAACGTTGGCCTGGTGGTGTACTCTCCGGATTCGGCATTCGCGGGAAATGCCAAGACAGCTTAGTCTCCGACGCGGCGGTACTTAATCAGCCGCTCGCCGGCGAGATTCTGGTTCACGTAGATGTCGCCGTGGGAGTCGACCCAGACGGCGTGGGCGCCGTTGCCCCACCCGGCGTCCGAGGGGCTGCCCCAGCTGGCTAGTATGTTGCCCGCAAGGTCCAGAATGGACATGAAACCGTCCAGCTCCGGCACGTACACCGCCAAGTCGGCGTCGATATAGATGTCGCAGGGACGCGCCAGGTTTGGCCACTGCTCCAGGTAATTGCCCGCGGAGTCGAATATCTGGATGCGGTTATTCTCGCGGTCGGCGACGAACACCCGCCCGTCGGTATGCACCCAGACGCCATGGGGGACGTGGAATTCGCCGGGAGCGGTTTTCCCCGGCGCGCCCCAAGAGTCTACCAGCTGGCCGTCGGCGGTGAACCGGTGCACCCGGGCGTTGCCGTAGCCGTCGGAGATGTACAGGAGACCGTCGGGGGAGATGGCGATGTCGCTGGGACTGTTGAACGGCCCGGCGGCCCGGACGACCGGGTCGCTGTAGTTCCCCGACCAGCCGGTGTCGGAGGGCTGGTTCCACCGGCCCATGGTCATCAGCAGGTTGCCCCTGGGGTCGTACTTGAGCACTACGTGGCTGTTCTTGACCGGCAGATAGAGGTTCTCGTCGCCGTCAATGAACATCCCGTGGGCGTCGGTGAGAACGCCCTCGCCCCAGGAGGCGAGATAATTGCCGTCCCGATCCAGGACGATCAGCGGGTGCTCGCCGCGGTTGAAGAGATACACCCGGTCGGCGGAGTCGGTAACGATGGCGGTTTGTCCCAGCGCCCATCCCTCGGGCAGCTTCTCCCAGTTCTCAACCCGCTCGTAAGTGTACTTGCCATTGCCGACGGTAGCCATGTTGTCGCCTCCGCGCGCCCGGCGCCCCCGGGAGCCAGTGCCCCCGGAGTAGGTTGTTGGTCGCTCTAGTAGGTGGTCAGCGTATCGATGACCGCCTGTTCCAACTCCCCGGCGCGGACCGAGACCTGTTCGGCGGTCAGACCGCCCAAGGGATGGGGAATGCCCAACGGGTGGAAGTCGCGGCGACCGAAGGTGCGGGCGTGGCGGAAGGCCGAGTTCAGGAACGGGTCGGTGCAGACCACCACCGTGGGGATGCCGAGGTTCTCCAGAGTCATTGCGTCGTGCACACTGCACGCGGTGCAGGAGCCTCAATCGGCAATGGCCGTGACCACGAAGTCGCACCGTGCGGAGAGCTCGCTGATGACCTCGGCGGCGGCCGGCCGGGAATAGACGTACTTGTCCACGGCGATGAGGTCGCCCAGTTCCAAGTCCTTGGCCAGCCGCTCGCCCACGTCGCGCAGCAGTAGATCAGCGTTGGCTTTGCGGTTGCCCAGAAAGCCGCCGACCTTGTCGTGCAGCGTGTCCAGCCGGGGCGCGGCGCGCCAGCGGGACGCGGCCTCCGGGTCAATGGGCAGGGCCAAACCCAGTTCGCGCATCCGGTCTTGGTAGTTTGTAACAGTCATCGTTCCCTCTACTACACAATCTAATCAGCGTTGGATTTTTCGCGTAACTCGGCGAGAACCCCAGCCGGGCAGGTAAGCCGAGTGGGGGCCGCCGGCGCCGCCGGCGACGAAAAGGTTGATGCGTTCCGGGGCGCGTACCACCGGCACCATCTGGTCGTCGTCATCGGCGTCGATGTACCTGGGCCAGAAGTGGCCGCGGCGGGAGTCGCCCTGGGGCGGGCCGCCCTGGCGGAGCTTCCGCACCGGCTTGCGGGCGTGCTCGAAGAGGAACTGGCGGATGTCCCGCTTGTTCCAGCCGTCGCGGTGGAGGAACTTGGCGTGCTCGGGGCCGATGACCACCAGGGTATCGCCCATGACGTACATCTGGACGTTGCCCAAGGTGCACATGGTGTCGGCAAGCACGGTCAGGAAGTTCCGCGAGTGGGAGGCATGGTACATGATGTTGTGCGGCGCCTCCGCCGGGAACACCGACACCGTGCTGTCGGTGGGAGCGAAGCCGAGCTCGACGTGCATCGGCAGCCAGGGGCTGGCGTCTTCGTCCTCGGCTACGCAGTAGGTGTAGGCGCCGGGGTGGCCGAAGGTGGCCTTGTTGGTCTCGCCGGGTATGGCGCCGCCCAGGTTGAGCAGGGCCAGCTTGACCGCGCGCCCGATGGTGGCGTTGGCCCGCCAGCCGGAGCCGAAGCAGTTGTAGCCGCCGTTGATGTCCAGCTCCTTGACGATGGGGCCGTTGACGATCAACAGCGGAGTGTGGATGCCGGTGGAGCACATCACGCCCCGCAGGTTGAACCCTTCGTCCATCATCGCTTCAAGGGCGGTGATGACCACCGGCATATGCTCCGGCCGGCAGCCCGCCATGACCGCGTTGACCGCGATGCGCTCGACAGTGGCCCGTCCGCCCAGGGGCGGCAGCTCCGCGATGAGCTCGTCGCCGCCACGACCGGCGCTCTCCACGAATTGGCGAACCAGAGGTTCGGACGGCGGCACCACGGGCAGGCCGTCCGTCCACCCGGTCTCAAACATCAATTCGATAGCATCAGAAACGTCGCTGGCAAGCATTATCGGCCCATAGCCCATAGATAGATTAGGACGTTGGATTATCCGCAGTTCAGTGCAGGCGAGTGTATTGCCCCTGGATAGCGCTGTCAACGCGCCAGCCGGCCATTCGTTCCGTGTGGTATGGTGAACTTTACTTTGGTTTGCCGACGCCTCGCCAAGGCCGGCGCCTCGCGGAGCCGACACATCTCGAAGGCGGCGGGAAGGCCCTGCCGGTTGTCATGCCGTCATCCCTGATCCTGCGTATTACAGATAGCGTCTCCGGTCGAACTGCGGCCCGGCGGCTGGACGGCCCCGCGGACCGCGAGGCGCCGTTGGGTCGTTTGCTGGAGCGGTACTTGAGAGACGCGCCCAGCGACGACCGCCTGATTCGGACCGGAGCGGTTACGGCCGAGGGTCTGCTGGCGGCGCGGAACCTACAGGATTTGGTGTATCGCTCTGACGACACCGGGCGGCTGACCGAAATTTTCGCGGGCGTGCAGTTTTTCCAGGAGGGTCGGCCCGCCGACCTGGCGCAGCCGGCGTCGATTCAGCCGGCGGTGGCCGGCGATGTTCCACTGGAGTTGATCGATGTGGCGGTGGACCGCACGGACGCCGGCTATGATCGCAACTGGACCGGCTTTCACCGGCGCCGTTGGAACCACGACGCGCATTTTTATGAGGACTTCGTCCGCAACGCCGTGGCGGCGGCCTATGGTCCGAAAGAAAGTGAATCGGCGTTGCGGGCGGATACCCCTTGCCGCCAACGCAAGCTGATCCGAGCCTTGGCGTTGCGTATCTGGAACAGCGATTTCGAGAACTACTCGCGTTTTTCTGAGGGAGGGCTGCGGTTTAAGACCGGCGATGAAACGGTTCGTAACATTGCCGCGGGCGCCGGTGGCATCTGCACCGAGAAGGTGCCGGCTTTGAAGTTCCTTACCGACCACTACCAACTGGAGTCGGAATACCTGCTGGGCGGCCCCAATGCGCCGGGGCCGTTTCCCGTTGACCGGTTGCGCGAAATGCTTAACACCTTCGATTTCCGCTTCGCGCAGCGCCACATGCGTTACTGGCAACACGCCGCCCTGCTGTACCGGGTGGATGGCGAACCCCTGTTGGTGGACGCCACCAACGGCAACATCCCCTTTCTTTTCCTCCGGGGTGAAGCGGCCCACCGGCTGCTGCGCAACGACGCGGCAGGAAACCGCCCCAGCGTGTCGGCGCGGATGGTGGCGGAGGCGGAAGACTACCACTATCACCGGGTTGACCAGGATATTCCGCAAAACCTGTTTTTCGCCCTGGAAGGCTGGTTGGATGACGCTGATCTGGTGCAGGTTTTCGAGAACGAACTTGGCCTCTACCTGTCCGAGCGGCACTACGTGATGCCACTGCCCTACCGCAGCGCAGGAGAGTTCCGGCGTTCTAAACAACGGTACGAGGAACTCTGCCGAAACGCCGGTTTTCGGGTTGACGTTAGCGCGGACTGGAACCTGAACGGGCCGGTAGGCCAGGAACTGGTCGCCGGCAATCCGGTGGTCGCGGCGCGCCTGCTGGCCGCGCGGGACAAACTGATCCGCCGCTATGACTGGTGGGATGGTTCGGGCCACCGGTCGGGCCTGGCCGTGATCGCTCTGCAACCGGCCTCGGCGGCTTCAAGTGAAGGGGCGCCGCCATGAGCGCAATGCCGGCCAGGCCCCGGCTGCGGCGGCCCGGGATCCGGCGGCCCAGGCTGCGGCGGACGCGCGGGCGGGAAGACCGAATCCTGCGACGTATCCGGGCCTTCCGGCGTGAGCGGGAGGTCGCCAATTGGTCTGACCAGGAACTGCGGGCGGCCGTCGGCGATTTGAGTGATGGCCTCGATTCCGGCCGTCGGATACCCGAGGATACGGTACCCGAGGATACGCCACCCGAGGATACGCTGGTTCGGGTGTTCGCGGTGGTTGACGAGACCATCCGTCGCCGCCTGGGGTTGTGGAACGTCTTTGACCGGCCGGATGCCGACTGCGAACCAAGCATTGCAGACGCCCGCCGAAGGCTGGTCGCCACCGGCGGAGGTCGCTACCGGGGAAGCGATTTGCTCCTTCCGGCAGAGTTTTACCGGGCCGCCCGCCGCCGGCTTACCGGCGACGCCGCGGGACTGCGCTTTCGCCCCACCGATCAGCAATTGCTGGCTGGCCGGCACCTGTGCTACGGCCGGGTCGTGGAAATGGCGGCCGGCGAGGGCAAGACCGTGGCTGCCGCCTTCCCGGCGGCGCTGTACGGCTTGTTGGGTCGCACCGTCCACGTCGTCACCGCTAACGACTACTTGGCGGCCCGGGACTGCGAACTGCTGGCGCCGGTGTACCGGGCATTGGGGCTTACCGTCGGATCGGCGCTGGAACACCTGGCCGCACCCGAGCGCCGCGAGTCCTACACCCACCGGATCATCTACGGCACGTTACGCGAGTTCGCCTTCGACTACTTGCGGGATCGGATGGCGCTGTCGCCGGAAGAGCAAATCCAGGGCGCGCCGGACGTCGCCATTATCGATGAAGCGGATCAGACGCTGCTGGATGAGGCGGTCACTCCCCTGGTCATAGCCGGAGCGCCGATCCTCAGCCGACGCATGATTATTCGCGCTAATCGGGCGGTGCGGGAACTTGCGGTGGAGCAGGCCCGGTTGGCGGAGGAATGCCGGCGCAAGCTGGAACAACGCATCGCAAGCGGCCAGGCCGACGATGCGTCGGCAATGCTGTTGGCCCGGGCGATGCTGGCCCAACCCGATGCCGAAGCGACGCTTCGCCTGGCCGCCGCCCATTCCCACCTCCGGCGCCGGGCGCGGTCTTTCATTGATGCTGACGGATCCGGCAAACCCCGCCCGGAGGTTGAAGCAGGTTTGTATTGCGCGGTGGATGCCGAAAGAGGCAGCTTGAGCCTGCTGCCCGAGGGCGTAGCGTTCCTGGAGGCTCGCCTGGGTGATTTGTACTCTACCGCTACCGACGACCGGGATCCAAGTTCGCGCCGCGCCGCGCAACGATTCGATCTGGTGAACCAGGTGCAGCAGCTGCTGCGGGCCTACTTGCTGCTGCGCCGGGGCGTTGAGTACGTGGTGGACGATGACCGGGTGGAGCTGGTGGATCGGGATACCGGTCGCCCCCGGCCCGACACCCATTACCAGGATGGACTGCACCCGGCGGTGGAGGCGAAAGAAGGCGTGCCAATTCACCCCGACCGGCGGAATCTTGGGGAGATCAGCGTCCCGGGTTTCCTCCGTCGCTACCGGAGCCTGGCTGGCCTGACCGGCACCGCTGAGGCGGCCGCTGACGAATTCCGCCGTCTGTACGGCTTGGAAGTGGCCGTGGTTGCCGAAACCCGCCACACGCTGCGCCGGGATCTGCCCACTCGCGTGTACGCTGAATCGGCCGACCAACTGAGCGCGGTTGTGGACGAGGTGCGCCACTGCCACCGGGCGGGGCGTCCCGTTCTGGTGGCCGCAAGGACGGTGGCCCAGTCGGAGGTTATCAGTCAACGGCTCGTTGATGCCGGGATCAGGCACCGTCTGCTCAATGCAGTTACCACTCCGGAGGAAGCGGACATCGTTGGTCGGGCGGGACGGGCGGGCGCGGTCACCGTGGCGACCAACATGGCCGGTCGGGGCACCGATGTTGTTCTGCCCGGCGACCTGGACCAGCGCCTGCTGCAACGTTTCGTCGCCCTGCTGGAAGGGATCATTGCCGCCGACCCGGACCGCGCGGCGGTGGAAGTTTGGGCCAATACCTTCGCCGAAGCCGACCTGCTGGCACAATCGGCTGCGGCGAACCCAATGCTGTCCGTCCGGCGCGCCGACGGAGACCAATTAACGATCCGTTCCAGCGAGGCGAAGCGAGGGTCGGCGCCCGCCGTCGCGCTGGAATTCGGACTGGGCTTCCACCTGGTCAGCGCCGAGTTCAACGACTCGCCGCGGGTTGCGCTTCAACTACAGGGACGCAGCGGCCGGCAGGGCGCCTTCGGCTCTACCCGGAGCTTGCTGGTGAGGTCGGATCGATGGCTGGCCGGCCTCGATTACGGGCCGGCCACGCTGGATCAGGCCGGCCGCGTTTGCTGGGAAGGGCCGGAGCTGGAACGGCAGCTGCGACGGCGGCGCGCGGAAGCGCAGCGGGAAGCAGCCAGCGCGCGCGCCCATTTGCTGGAATATGTCGCCGTGTTGGATAACCACGCCGATGCTTACTACCGGGCCCGGGAGGAAACCCTCGTCGCCCGGCCTGACCGTTTGCTCCGGTGGGCCGACGACGCGGCGCGGGCCGCAGCCGAGGATCTCGTCCGCAAGCATTTTCCCGGTCTAGTCGGGGACGACTATGCCCGACGCTTCGAGTCGCTGGCAGCGGAATTGCTCGCCAGGTACGACGTAGCTGCCGATCCGGCGCGAGGCCATCCTCTGGATGATCTGGGCAGCGCGTTGGCTGAATTATTGCGGCAACGGCTTGCGGAACGACGGGGAGAACTGGGGGCGGCGCGGTTCAGCGAGTTGGCCCGATTGCTCCTTTTGCAAGTGGGCGATGAACTGTGGGAAAATCACCGGGCCAACTTGAAGAACACGGCTGCCGCGTCCCGGGTGGCCGGGCCGGCGCCGAAAACGGCCCTAGCGGAGTACATAATCGCCGCCGACGATGCCTGGCAACGCTTCCGGGACGCAGTGTCTTATGGTTTCGTGTACCAAATGATGACATTTCCCATCACCGGTTTGACGGGCGCACCGGATTTAGCCGGCGCATCGGATAACTGCCCAGCCCGGCCAGCATCGCCTGTGGCGGTGGATCCACGGCTATCGGAGCTGGTGTCCTGATCCCCGCCTGCGGACCCTTTCCCGCCTCAAGGAGTTGACCGATATGTCGCCACGAATCAGCCGATTGGCCCTGGCGATGTCCGCCGGCGGCGTGCTGGCCGGCGCGCCCCTGCTGGTTGCCTGCGGGCCTTCGTCCAGCGGCCCCACCTATGACCAGTGGGCCGCGACCGACGGCGCGGCCGGCCGCATCAACCTGGACGACGTGCAACTGGCATTCCAGCAGTCCAGCAGCGCGACCGAGTTCGAGCGCCGGGTTAACGAGATCTATGAAGGCGACGGCATCATCCTGATCCGCGCCCGCCAGGATGGCGGCCGTCTGACCCTGGAAGGCTGGGAAGACCTGGACGCCAACAACCGGATCGACGACGCGGCGGACGACCAGCTCTTTGCCATCATCAAAGAGGACGAACAGCACCAGCTGCGGGGCTATCACGCCAATTCGCACCATCACAGTCACTTCGGCGCTGGCGACTTTCTCTTCACTTACCTGCTGATCAGCAGCCTGAACCGGGGGCCCTACTTCTACCAGACGCTTCCCGACCGGGGGGCCGACGTCCGGCGGGACCGGACATCGTATCGCGGCTCCGGTCGTTACGACGCCCAGTTGAACCGCAACCGGCAGTACACCTCCCGGCAGCAAACTTTCGCCGGCTCCCGATACCAGGAGGCGGGCCGGGGCGTCAGTTCCAGCCGTCAGACTTACCAGCAGACCCAGAAATCCTCCGGCGCGTTCCGCAGCAGCAGCACGCTTGCCCGCAGCGGCCGAAGTTCGACCTTCAACCGCAGCGGGATCACCGGGGGCGGCGGATCGACCATATCCCGCAGCGGCAGCCTGGGCGGTTTCAGCGGCGGCGGGGGCCGGGTTCATTTCCGCAGCCCTTCGGACGGAAACGGCGCGACACGTCCCCCCTGGCTGGCCTGAGTCCGTCAATGGGAGCCTCCGACGCCGGCGCTCTCACCGTGTCAGTATGGACTGACCAACTACCGGCGGATACGACGCTGTACGTCGAATTGCCGGGCGAAACCCGTTGCCTGACCCTGCGTCGGTTGTTGGGCCGGCTGTTTCCCGCGGCTGCCGGCGGGCAAGCGGAGGTTCAAGCCCGGTTGGACCGAAAGGCCAATCCCGACCTGCCGGCCGGCTACGCCGCGCTGCTTGCCCTGGCGGAACAGTGGCGGTCGGGTCTCTGCCGGCTGTCCCTGGCGACGGGGCGCGGCTGGGGTCGGCCGGCTCATCTCGACGACCCGGTGTCGGCCCACCTGCAACGGCCGCCTTTGTGTCGCCGGGTTGGCGGCGGCAGCGCTGACCTGACGCTGACGATGCTCCCCGCCTATCGACCGCTGGAATGGGCGGTAACCCAGGGGTATGCCGCGAACCGGCAACAACTTCTGGATTGGATGCAGTCGTGCGCGCTGCTCTACTGGGTTGACAAGCACGGTTGCGCCGTACCGCCGCCCGCCGACCCGTTCCGGTCCGACCCGTTCCGGTCCGAGCTATGCCGTCCGGTGGTGTCGGGTCTGTACCGGCGCCGCTGTCTGCGCCCGACGGCAGACGGGAACTATTCCGAGGTGGCGGAGACGGGCCGCCGGCTGATCGGCGCATTGCTGGAGGAAACCGAGGCGTTGATCGACGGTTTCGATTTGTTCAAGGACGCCCGCTGGAACGAGGACGAACACGCGGCGGAGTTCGACAGCGGCCACGGCGCCGACTTGCGGGTTGAGGCCCTCATTGCCGAGGGTCTGGACCCGGTTCGCTCCGTGTTCCTGCTGCGACTCTACGACGGGAGCCTTGACCCTTTTGCCGACCAATGGCAGGAGTTGGTGGGCGACCCGGCGTTTTTTGACCGTCTGCTGGAGCCGGTGGTTAACCGCGACATGCCGCCGCCGCCTGACGCGGTTCTTGCGGCGATCATCGAGGACGGCTATGCCTTGATGGATACTCGGGCAGAGGCGGCCGCAGCCGGCCAGGCGCAGGCTGAAATTCAGCGTCGCCTGCTGGCGAAAGCCGGAGTTCAAGGCGTCTAATTTGCCTGATTTATGCACGAAACTGCCGACTTGGGGCACTGGATTCCCGCTTTCGCGGGAATGACGGCAGGGCAGCGGGAATGACGGTTAAATGTCAGCGCGCCCTAAATGATCAAGAGCAATATCAGCGCCGAGCTGACCACCACCGTAGTCTCTACGAAGGCCACGCCTACGTTGCGCCCCGCGGCCACTTGCTCCGAAACCCGCGTGTGGGGCAACAGCGCCAGGTCCACCGCCAGCCGCAATACGTACAGCAATGCGAAGCCCACAACGGAGTAAATGATGAACTCCAGGATGCCTTCTTGCCAACCCACGAAATCGCCGAAGGTGGCCTTGAAAGTCACCAGGCCAATTGCAACCAGGTTGCCGCCCAGAGCGATGCCCACCGCCGGGTTGTCTCGCTCAATCTCGTCGTGGATGTTGAAAGGGGTGGTCCATTCGTAGAACAGTGCGAATAGGATGAGGACGACGAGGCCAAGTCCAAAGAAGGCCAGCGCGTTCAACGGACCGCCCTGACCGGCGATTGCTCCCGCGATAACGAGACCGGAGGCGACGTTCACGCCGAATTCCGCCGCTGCCGCCCCCACGTTCTGGTCCTGGATTATCTCGCGTTCCAGCTCAAACCGGTACAGCACCAGGCGGTCGGTAACCAAGCGCATCAGGTTCAATGCGACGATTCCTGCCAACGAGTAGAGAAATACCCACAGCGCTTCTAATCCGAAGGCGCGGTCAATGCCCAGTCCCTCGTAAACGCCGACACCGAAAGGCTGATACACGGCTCCGAGGAAAACCAGGATGACGCCGACCAGATACCCGGAAAGCCGCAGCGCCACCGCGAGGTTGCTTTTGGCTACGATCTCTTCCTCAATACGGTGGCGAGTTACCACGTCCCGCGCCAATTTAGCGATGATCAATACCGCCAGCCCCAGCGCCACGTACACCAGCCCGCGGGGGAGGTGGATCAATATGTCGATGAGCAAGTCCACTTGGCGCAGTCTCCTTTCCGTCGTGTCGTCGTTAGGTCTCTGACCGCTGCCCCGGATACACCAGCACGTTGTCCGGATCGATGATTTCGCTGAAGTGGGCTTCGAAAGGGATGCCCTCGAACTTAGTGATGGCCAGCACATCGCGTCCGTCGTCCGCCACGAACTCCCACACGTAGAAGCCTTCTCCGGCCTCGTCCGGGCCATCCGGGGCGTCCGGGCCATCCGGGTAATAGAATGCCTCGAAACTGTTGCGGTAGGCGTAGCGCCGCGCTTCAATCACCACACCGTTATCGATTGAGTGTTCCTCGTCCAATCGGATCAGATCGCCCTCGGTCAGGCCAATGGCGTCCAGCCCCACCGGCCAACGGCCGGCGGAAGCGGTGACGAAAAGGTCGTCGCCTTCCCCGGAGCATTCTAACCGGATCTGCCGGCGGGCATCGGCGGCCACAACTTCGCGCCATTGGAAGCCGTTGCCGGCGTAGCGGTGGATCTGCTCGATTACCAGGTAGGCTTCGTCCAGTTCCAGGCTCAGACCTTGCACGACTACCACGTCTCCAACGTGCGCGGCTCGGATGCTATTGTCGGCAGCCCGGCGGTCGGCTATTCCGGAGGGCCGGTTATTGCCCCGGCCCATGAGGCGACCGAACAGCCGACCCAATGATGATTGCTTGCGCATTGTGGACTCCCCAACCGGAGGAAAAATGGGAACGCCCGGATCCCGCCAGCGACGGGATTGCAGGATGCCACATTATAGCCCAGGACGGCACAGCCCAGGATTCCCGGTTCAGAGAAGAGGAAATTGCGAAACTCCCCAAATTCCCCCTCCACCCATCTTCCGTCATTCCCGCGAAAGCGGGAATCCAGAATTGCCGGCTGTCGCAGAACGATGTGGTTATAGAGACGCCTGGATTCCCGCTTTCGCGGGAATGACGGGTTGGGCGCGGGAATGACGGGTAAGCGGGAATGACCGGGTAAATTGACGACACGCCCTGGAGTTGAGGGTGAAATCAATACTTGCGGCGTGGGTCAGGCGGATCAACAGCCTGGCCGGAAACAAAATCTGGAGTTTCGCAATTTCCTCCAGAGAATGGCCCGGCTTGACCGCCGCCGGCGGGGACTATTATCCTTTGTTCACCAACCGCTGTTCAACCGACCGCCGTTTAACCGACCGCCGATGGAGGAAGCCCGATGGGAGGACGTAATAAAACTGCCGGGATATTGCTGGGATTGGTACTGCTGGCCTTGGGCATACTGATGGTCCTTGGCGTGTTGGATTTCTTGCTCCGCATCGTCGGCGTGCTGTGCATTATAGTGGCGGTGGTGATGTTGGGCTGGGCCTTCTTCGGTTCAAGACGCGGCTATTGAGCCGTGGCGGGATCTGCTGGCGGAACTTCCGGCACACCGTTTTTGAAAACAAGCATCAGGTTTGAAAACAAGCATCAGGTTTGAAAACAATCACCGGGAGGTGAGATCATGGGAATGTTTTCCCGAATGTCAACCATCGTGAATCGAAAATGAACCGCCTGCTCGACTCCGCTGAGGATCCGCGGGAAACCCTGGACTACTCCTACGAGAAGCAGCTGGAGATGCTCCAGAACGTCAAGCGCGGCGTCGTCGAGATGGTGACCGCCAAGCGACGGATCCAGCAGCAGGCGGCCCGGGTTCAGGAGAACATCGCCCGCCTGGACCGGCAGGCGCGCCAGGCGGTAGATGCGGAACGGGACGACTTGGCCCGATTGGCCCTGGAACGCAAGCAGACCGCCCTGGCCGAGCTGGAGGGCCTGGACGAACAAGTCGCCGGCATGGAGCGGGAGCAGGAGAAGCTGACCCAGGCTGAGCAGCGACTCCAGGCCAAAGTGAACGCCTTCCGCAACAAGAAGGAAATCATCAAAGCCCAGTATTCGGCGGCCCAGGCCCAGGTCCGCATCGGCGCCGCGCTGGGCGGCATTTCCGAGGAGATGGGCGACGTTTCGCTGGCGGTGCAGCGCGCCGAGAACAAGACTGACCAGATGCGCGCCAAGGCTGGCGCCATCGACGAACTGGTCGATTCCGGGGTGCTGGACGACATTAACGGCCCCCAGGACGACATCGATCGGGAATTGTCTAAGCTCGCGACTTCCAGTTCGGTTGAAGCCGAATTGGCCGCGCTGAAAAACCCCGGCGGCGGAAGCGCCTGACCGATGACTTGCTGAGGCGGATCCCGCCAAAAGCGACCGCTTGAGGTCGCCACCCCACCTGTTTCTGCAATACCGGAGCGCTGAACGTGATTGTGCGAATACTTGGCGAAGGGCAGTTCAACCTGCCCGGGTCGGCCATCGACGACCTTAACGACATTGACAACCGCATGGTGGAGGCGGTGGCCGTTGCGGACGGCGCCCAATTCCAATCGCTGCTGGATGAGATGCACCAACTGGTGCGGGACCGGGGTGAACCTCTGGCCCTTGACGAATTGGTGGAATCGGACCTGATCCTGCCGGAAACGGACCTCACGCTGGATGAAGCGGAGCACATCTTCATCGGCGACGGCCTGTTGCCCGGGTAGGGTGTGGCGGCCCCCGGATCAGCGGCCGGCGCAACAACTGTCGGGGCGAATGATCAGGCGTCCCGAGGCGTCTGTTGCGCCGGCCGGGACACCGCCGCCCCGGTCAGCGGCCGGCGTACCGTCGCCGGGTCCACCCCGGCGCGCAGGGCGGCCATTACGCCGGCGGCCTCCCAGTAATTCTCCACAATGCGCAGCTGACCCGCCGCCCAGGGCAGTTCCGTGAGATCATTGCGCATCAGGTTGCGGTTCTCGCGCACGGCGATGGTGGTTATGCCCTGCTCCAAAGCGGCCAGGGTAGGCAACCCCACGCATCCGTCGGGGATCACCAGGCATGATACGTCGGCAGCGTTGAGAACGCTATGATGGAGCCGGGCTTCCGGGTGGGTGACCAGCCGGGGACTGCGCTGAAGCCCTTTCAGGATGCACTGGATCATCGCCAGCGACACGGCCTCCGCCGCCATGCGGGGATCGACCACGCCGGGGTCGGCATTGGCAATCTCCCGGCTGTCCAGCATGGGAGCATGGGCCGAAGGCACGTCGTATCGGGATGAAATCGCATGGGTCAGCATGGCCTCCACACCGCCCCAGGGGTTGACCAGGTCGCCCATACGGTCAAAGTACTCGAAATGGTAGCCAGCCGGCACTCGGATCAGAGACGTGATGGCTACGGCGTCATATTGGTCGCGCCGCCGGTCCAATTCCGCAAACAGCGGTTCCAGCCCCCGCACCCGGCCGGCAGCCCGCCCGGACCGGGCGTAGGTGGAGTCCATCTCCAGGCCGTGTTCCAGCTGGAGCGCCTGCGGCTGGAGCAGGCCATAGGACGTGCGGGCCGCGTTGATTGAATTGATGGCCGCATGGACGAAAAGTTCGTCGTCGTGGGGGCCGATCACGACCAGCAAACGATTGTTGCGAACCCGCTGCAAACCCAACTGACCCTGCATCAGCCGGGCGATTACGCTGCCCTCCACATAAAGGGAGTTAGCCGGCATCTCAATGATGTCCGAGGCGTTCACCACGTTGGGATGGGTGATCAGGGTGTCGCAGACCGCGGCCATCAGGGCGGCCACCGGCATGGCGTCCCCGGCGTGACCGCCGATCTCGGCTCCCACCCCGGTGGGAACCAGCAGCACCGCGTTGAACCGCTCGGAGTTGGCCACGGGTCGGCGATCCAGGCGGAATAGGGACGCCGCGCGCCGTTGGCCCGCCAACCCGCGCAGCAGGCCAACTTCGCAGTGATAGCCGTC
Source organism: Dehalococcoidia bacterium (assembly GCA_963692995.1). Classification (GTDB taxonomy): domain Bacteria; phylum Chloroflexota; class Dehalococcoidia; order Lucifugimonadales; family UBA3495; genus Bin87. The sequence goes on along the minus strand of OY843611.1, from coordinate 2,796,839 downwards.
TTGATCCGAAGAAGCCGGGTGACCGGAAGCCGGGTGATCGGAAGCCGGGATACGGACCCGGCCCGTGACCGCGAGCCTGATGGGAACCTCGCCTGGTTGCAGTTGACGCGCCACGCCCTGGCAAAGCCGCTGGCGCAGGGTTGTTTTCGACCCGGCGGCGGGGACTATCAGCTCCCGCTCGTACAGTTCAGCAGTTGCCATGACGTTGCTCAGGTTCCCCATCGCGCTGCGAAATCGTCGTACACATAGCGTCGTTTCGTCAGCAGTTCACCATCCGGGGTAAGGGCGTAAATCGTCGGAAGATTGACGCCGTTGAACATATGAGCCTTGACGAGGGTGTAGGCGCCCATGTTGAGAAACACCACCCGGTCGCCCACCGCCAACGGATGGTCGAAGCGGTACTCCCCAAAGACGTCACCGGCGAGGCAGGTGCATCCGGCCAGCGTACAGGCCCAATCGGCGTCGTCCCGATGGCCCAGAACGTCCGGCTCATACTGGTACTCGAACACCTCCGGCATATGGTTCACAGTGGTGTCCAAAATCGCGGTTCGGCGGCCGTCGCCTTCGTGGAGGTCTAGCACAGTGGACACCAGGTAGCAAGCGGTGCGTATCAGGGCCGCTCCGGGTTCGATAATCGTGTCCAGACCGCAGCGTCGCTGTAGAAAATCCAGCGTGCGGTACAAGGGCATCGGGTCGGGGGCGTCGCCGCCGGATCCATCATCAAACAGGTATCCGCCGCCCAGATTCACCCACTTCAGCCGGCCGTCTTCTAATCGGTGGTCAAGGCTGCGGCGAATTTTATTCACGGTAGCTTCCAGTTGGCCGAAGTCGGTAGCGTCGCAGTTGGTGTGGAGTAAAAGGCCCGAGACGGAATCCGGTTCGTCAAGGATGTCGGCCACCGTAGTCAAGGGCTCGCCCAGCCGGGACCCCGGCCGGCATGGATCATAACGGGCATCATCGATGAAAGACAGTTCGGGATTAACCCGCAGACCGCACTCGACCGACGGAGACATGGCGTCTCGATAAGCGCGCCACTGACTGACCGAGTTAAAGGCAACATAGTCGCAAAGCCGGCCCAGTTCCGCCGCATCCCGTGGTCGCAGGCCCGGCGTGGTGAAATGCACCGCGCCCCGGTCTCCCAAAACCGACCGCGCCAGCTTCGCCTCGAAGAGTGAACTGACGGCGAAGCCGTCCAAGTGGGGGGCCATCAGTTCCAGCGCGTCGCGGAAGCAGAAGGACTTTACGGCGAAAAGCAGTTGGCAACCGCCGTTTTCCCGGACTGCCGCGGCCTTCCGCAGCAGCCGGAAGATACCCGCCTCATCGTAGATGAATGCGGGCGTTTCCAACGGCTCGTTCCCGGCGGGCCCGGCGCCCGGTCGTTCAAACCAACCGGGGACAACGTTCATGCCGGGGACAACGTTCATGCCGGGGATAACGTTCATGTATCGCCAGCTCTGCCGATTGGGTCTGAGCCTTGCGCCGGATCCATCGTTCAGCCATGGCCGGCCTCTTCCGGGCCGCCGGGCCGGCTCCGGAACGGCGTTGTTACGAGCGTTCCGGGAGCATCAGGAAGGGTGCTTGCCCAGCATCAGCCAGCCGCCGCTGCTGGGGGTGGTGAAGGCGCACAGGGCGGTTTCGGCCCGCACGGTTACCTGGCGGTCGCCGGCGTCGCCCCGCAGCTGCTCAATGCTGTCGGTGTACATGGCGGTGCGGGTGCGGCCATTGCCCAAGTTGCCGCCGCTGGAACTGAGCGGGTGGGGCCCCTTTACGCTGATGTCCCCGGCGTAGAAGGCCAGGGCATCGCCCCGCTTGACCCCGTGCCACTGGAAGCCCTCCAGGAAGAACTGGGTCATTATGGAGTAGCCGTCGTAGGGGTTGAAGATGTCCACGTCGGCGGGGCCCAGGCCGGCGCCTTCGTACATGCGGGCGGCCTGCCGGTCGGTCCACATCTCCACTTCGTCCAGGTCGGGCTGGGTGGTACGGAAGGGGAAGTTGTGCTGGGAATGGTTGAGCACGTACACGGGCGTGGATTTCAGATCCTGCGCCCGCTGGGCCGTGGTGAAGAGGTACGCCGCCGAGGCGTTGACGGGACGGTCGCAGTCCCAGATGCGCAGGGGGTTCAAGATGGGCCGGGAGCCGATGTAGTCTTCCACCGATATGGGCCGGATGTTGTGGGTGGCGTTGTACCCCCAGGGAGTGAGCATACCGTTCTTGTGCTGGTTGATGACAAAGGGGGCAAGGTCGGCGTGTTCGCCGCCGTATCGCATCAAGTACTGGAGGTGGGGAAAGATGTTGATGAAGTCGTTGCCGCCGTGGTTGCCCCAGGGCACCGTCCACTGGCGTGGGCCTCGGGCGTAGTCGTCGGCATTCTCGCCGCCCCGGCGGTAGCGGCCTTCCAGGTTGCCGGTGGGATAGATGACCAGGCAGGTGGAGCAAACACCGTCGCCTACGGCCTGGGAGGCCAGGCCCACCATCTCGCCGATGGTCGGCACCCCGGTGGGGGCGAATTTGACGTTACGGAAGCCCATGGTGTTGATGAGCCACTGGGCGTTGATCAGGGTCAGGCCATACTCCGTGTCATAGGGTGGATCGAAGTAGGGCCGGGGCGCCCACTGGGAGGCGGACCCGCCGCTGCCGCCGGCGATGTGACTGTCGCAGCATACGATGCCGTCCACCTGGTCAATGGTGACGCCGGCCTGCGCCATGGCCTTTTCACAGGCCATAATAGTGTAAGCGCCCAGGGAAGTATCCAGGTTCTCGCCGTCCCACCGCCGGTCCACCGGCGAATGACCGTAGCCGACGACGGCCACCTGGCCCCGGTGTTCCCACACGCCCAGGCCGTCCCGGTCCCGGCGCCACTGGAAGTTGCTGCTGCTGGTCATAGTCCGTCCTCTTGCTTACCGCAGATTCACGAATCAGCGTGAAGCTTCAATGCGCGAATCTTCGATGCGTGAATCTTCGATGAGTAATGGTTATTCCACCACCCGCCACTCGTGGATCAATTGGCCGGGGGCCACTTCCTCGAAGGTAACTGCCACGGCGGCGCCCACCGGCGCCTGGTAGGCCGGGACGCCCGGCAGGTTGGAGTAGAAGTTCACGGTGGGATCCTGATCCAGCGTCACCAGGGCAAGATTGTAGGGTTGGTCGGGCATTCGACGGTTGAGGCGACCGTCTTCGATGACGACGCAGGTGGCGACATGGCCCCGGCCTGCCACCTCTTTCCACTCCAGCCCATCCGCGGAGCCGCAAACTTGGCAGTTGGGCCGGGGCGGGTACTGGAGCTTGTCGCAGGCGGTACAGTTCTGGAGGGCCAGGCGTTGCGCGTTCACCGCGTCCCAGAAGGGCTGGCTGAGTTCATCGGGAACCGGGATTATCTTGGGCATGACTGGTCTCCAGCAGTGGGCGCCGGCAAAGCGCCCTGACGTGGTGTAACGGGAACCCGGCGGCAAGAAGCCAGCCACCGGGTCGTCCGGAAAGCCGGCCACCGGGTCATCCTGGTCGGAACAACTGCTTTATCGAAACAACTGCCAACCCGACCGGGGAGGCCCACGGTGGCCAAGAAGGACAGGCGCGCGCGACATTGCCGCGGAGCGTCAACCACCCCGGACACTAATCGGCAACCCCGGACACTAATCGGCGCTGATGCCCAACTCCGTCCGCAAGTCCCGGACGGTTTCGGCGCGGCTGCGGGCCGGGGCGCGCACCCGCATGCCGATGGGCTCGTTTTCCACCTCCGGCACCACTTTGATGGCGACGAACACCGGGCCGGTTTCCTGCATTATTTGCTCCACGTTGGTGGCAAACTCTTCCAGGTCCTCGAAGCTGTAGGCGGCGGAATAACCGGATTCCCTGGCTACACCGGCGTAGTTGATCTCTTGCGCGTTGGGAACCGGCTGGCCGCCGGTGGTGGCGTAGCACTCATTGTCCAGCAAGATGTGGCAGAGGTTTTTCGGCTGCTTGCCGGCGATGGTAGCCAGTATTCCCATGTTCATCAGCAGCGCGCCTTCGGAATCGAACAGCACCACCTTTTCGTCCGGCAGTCCCAAGGCCAGTCCCAGGGCCGCCGAAGTGGTCTGCCCCATGGCGCCGCCCAGGTTCAGGTCCCGGTTTTCGTTGGTGGTGAATTCCCGCCAGTGGCGTCCGGAAGTGCCGGTGGGAATGACGATGGCATCGCCCCGGTGTTCCTGGAATACTCGGAATACGTCCTCGGCATGGATCATTCTTGGCCTCCGTAATTTTGTTGAAGGGTTATTCGTCCAGGGCCGGTTTAGAAACTGGAAATCACACGGTCTTTCCGGCGAAAGCCGGAACCCGGAAAATCGTTGCCAGCGGAGAACCGGCTTTATTTTGTACGCGCTGGATTCCCGCTTTCGCGGGAATGACGGGGTTCGTAGGAATGACGGGGTTCGCGGGAATGACGGGGTTTTTAAGCACGGCCTAGCGGTTGAACCCGTGGTATTCGTCGCCCACGAGGATAGCAACCGGCCGCTTGGTGGTTCGGGCCTCCTCGAAGGCGGTGGAAATGCGCGGACTGTCGGCATCCTGCTCCACCAGGTAGTAGTTGATGCGAAAGGCGTTCAGGAAGGGCTCGGTATAGCGGGCCGCCGAGTCGGTTATAACACCGTGGCGGTTCCAGCCACGATAACCGACCACCATGACCAGCGGGAACCCGGAGTCCAGGGCCATGCCCCGGATGGAGTCGCCCGATTCCATCATGCCCGTGTTTTGGATTAGGACCACCGGGGTCTTGCCGGCGATCAGCAGCCCCAGGGAGATAGCGAAGGTCTCGCCTTCCCGGGAGGCGGGCACGATGTCGAGCCAGGACTCTTCCTTCATCAACTCGTACAGGTAGTTGGTCTCGCTGTCAGGAATGGTCACCACGTGGGTGACGCCGTTCTTCTGGAACTCTTCAATCAGAGCTTCAGGGCTCAGCACTGCTGCCTGCTGTTCAACCATGAAATTCCTCCTCATTTGCGCAATGAACCCGGCAGGCACGGTTTCCGTTGCCTAGGCAAAGGCCGGCTAATGCCGTGGTGTCTGCCGATTATAGTAACCCATAGGGGCCGGGTCAATTTTGCGATGCCCGCGTCCCGTGCGATGCCCGCGTCCCGTGCGATGCCCGCGTCCCGATTGATTGACGGGTGACCACTGCTGCGGTATCGTTAGCATTACCCAATGCAACCGATACTGGGAGTGTCCCATTATGGCAGAACAGGAACTTCCCCTCTTCGACTACGACGCGGTGCGGGTTGGTGAGGAGCTGGGCTCCTACGAGTACCTGCTCACCCAGGAAATGGTTGACCTCTACCGCCGCGCCGTGGACGATCCTGACGCGGTGTTTCCCACCATCGCCGTGAAGCACGACGCCACCTCGCTGGCCCTTGCCTACGACGACCAGACCGGCAGTATTAACGCCGGCAACGAGGTTGACCTGTTCAACCCCCCCATTCCCGGCAAGAAAATCCGCGTCACCGGCCGGATCCACGACAAGTACCTCCGCCGGGAGAAGCCCTACCTGGTCATTGAGGCTACCGCCACCGACGAGGATGGGCGTGTCATCGAGAAAATGCGTACCTACCAGATCAAGAAACCCGAGGAGCTGGGCAAGAAATGGCATTCCCAAGACTAGACAGCGAAACGCTCCCCGTTATCAGCAAGCACATAACCCAGGACGTGATTAACCAGTTTGAAGCTTGCGGCATCCTGAACCGGGCCAACATCCACAACGACCCGGAGCTGGCATCCCGACGCCTGGGCACTACTTATGCCATTGCCTCCGGCCGCATGAGCATCGCCTTCTGCACCGAGGCCATGCGCAAGTTCATCGGCGCCGACGCCTTTCACCGCTCCGGCAACGTCAATCTCAAGTTCCTGCGCCCGGTCAAGCACGGCGACACGGTGACCGTCCACGGGCAGGTCAACAGCCGGGATGCCCAGGACGACGGCAGCACGCTGGTTACCGTTGACGTGTACTGCGAAAACCAGAACGGCGACAAGACCGCCGTGGGCCAGGCCAGCGCCCGCGTCTAAACGCGGAACCAACCCGACCACGAACAGTTACTCGGACGTGAGCGCGCGCGATGACCACAGTTGTCGATTACCACTCGGAACGCAGTTGGCGCTTGCTTGCTTTAGTGGACGATGAGGTTGAGCGCGGCGAGTTGGAAGAGGCCAGCAACAAGCTCTGGGGCGCGGCCGCCCACGCCATCAAAGCCGTCGCCGAGCGCCGGGGGTGGTTTCATGGATCGCACAGCGCCCTGGCGGATACGGTGATGCGCTTGATTGACGACGCGGGCGCTCCGCCGATCTTGTACGCCTACTACGGTATGGCGAACTCGTTTCATTCTCGGTTCTACGGCTGGCCACCCAACGGCGCTGAAATCCGCCTCGGCAAAGGGGAAATGGCGAACTTTATCCGTATGCTGGAAAGCTGGTGACCCCGATCAAATTACCCCTTTTCCGCCGCAACGATGTAAAGTGAGGGGCGCACGGTGAGAAAGCGCATCCCCCTGCTTAACGACCGACTAACGGGAGAAGCACAAATGGCAATGACCAGGTCCGAGTTCGGCAAAGTTGAAGTCGATATCGTCTATTGCGTACCTTGAGGCTACCACGGCCTCGCCACGTGGCTGGCGATAGAGTTCTGGCGCTCTCAAAACGCGGGAGACGTCGCCGTTAAACTGACCCCGTCCGACCGGGGCCGCCTCGAGATTTATCTGGACGGCGAAAAGATATTCGACCGCTTTGAGGAAGAGGGCGAATATCCCAGTTACCAGAAGGTCAACGAACTCAAGATGGTCGTTGCCGAAAGGGTCTTCGATGTCGAAGACGAGATGATGGCCGCGGGTAGCAGCTAGATGGCTAATACCGAACACCTGGCCGTGGTCCGGGAGGGCCCGGCGGCGCTGGCCGCCTGGCGCGCCGCAAATCCCGAAACCCAACTCGACCTGCGCATCGCCGACCTGCGCGGCTTGGATTTGGCCGGCATTGACCTGCGCGGCTCCGACCTGCGCGGCGCGGTGTTGTCCGACGCCAAGCTGACCAAGGCGAACTTCGCTCGGGCCGATCTGCGCTCCGCCGACTTCACCGGAGCTGATATGTACGGGGCGACCCTCGCGTCGGCGCAGCTGGTCACGACCATTCTGCGCAACGTGAACCTGTTCTGGGCCGACCTCAAGCAATCTAATATGCAAGAAGCCATCTTGCAGTGGGCCCGCCTCAACCGGGCCTCCTTCCTCAGCGCCGACCTCACCGGCGCGGACGCCAGCCAGACCACCGCCATTGAGGTTGACCTGCGCTCGGCGAACCTGACCAATTCCAACTGGCAGGGCGCCAATCTGAACGGCGCCGACATCAGCCGCGCCATCATGCAGGGCGCCGACTTTACCAACGCCAAGGTCCGCGACTCTATGTGGATCATGACCGATATGCGGGGAGCGAACTTCGCCAAGTCCAGCCTCCACCGCTGCGACATGACCATGAGCAAATGGGACGACACCACCAGCTTCCCGCCCGGCTTCGACCCGACGTTTATCGAGAACCGAGTGGACGACTATTAGGGGCCCGCCCCCGTTTCGCTGCTTAGCCTATGGCCATTCTTCTGGTAGCATCCCAACGACCCGGCGCCGGCAAGACCGCCATTGCGGCGGGGTTGGCGACTCTCATCGCCCGCGCCGGCGCTTCGGTCTCTGCTTGCAAGCCGCTGTCCCCGGCGGGGCGCGCCGACCCCGACAGCGTTTATTTCGCGGAGAACTTTCGGGGCGATGTAGCGGTCACCTCGCCGGAGGATGACGCCGGCCGCGACGCCGCGGCCAGCGCGGTGCGCTCCCTTGCCGGCCTCAGCGAACACGTCGTTGCGGAGGTCCCGACCCCTTCCGATGGCCAGGGCATCGCGTCGCCGGTGACGCAGGGTCTGGCCGAAAGTCTGCCGGCCCGGGTTATCGCCGTTTTCGGATACGATTCGGACCTGTCGGGAGTCGATATATCCAGCAGTGTAGCGACACTGGGCGACCGCCTGGCCGGGGTCATCGTCAACCAGACGCCTCGCTACCGCGCGCAACAGGTGCGCGACATCCTGGCCGAGGTCGCGGCCGCCGCTATCCCGGTGATCGCGGCCTTGCCCGAAGACCGACCGATGCTGTCCATCACCATGGCCCAATTGGCTCAGGAGCTGGGCGGACGCTGGGAACTGGAACCCGCCGACGCCGACGAGTGGGTTGACCGTTTTCTCATCGGCGGCAACATCATGGACTCCGGCGCCGGCTACTTCGGTCGCTACTCCCATCAGGCTGTGATCACCCGAGCCGAGCGTCCCGACATCCAGATGGCTTCACTGATGCAGAACACCCGCTGCCTCGTCCTGACCGGCGGATCCCGACCCACCGAGTATATCCGAGTAGAGGCCCGGAAGCGCGACGTTCCCGTGCTCCTGGTGGACCAAGGAACGGTAGCCACCGCCGAGGCGGTGGGCGGTTTGCCGGACGTCGCCGTGCCGCACCAGCCGCACAAGGCGGAGCGAATGGCGCAGCAGCTGGCGGATCAAATAGATTTAGCCAGGCTGCTGGCGTAGGGGCGTGTTTCAAACCGGCCCCGGCGATTATCAGTCCTGCATCTCGAAGCGCTCGGACTGCGGGGGCTGCGACCATAGCTCTTCCGCGCCCGCCATTGCCGCCGTCCGCTGGGGGCTGGCCCGCCAGGCGTCGTAGATTTCGTTGCTGTCCCACGTCACCAGGGTGGAAATCTTGGTCGGGTCGGACAGCGATACGAAAGTCTGCCGGGCGCCGAAGCCGGGGGCTTTGCTCTGGGCTTCGCCGTTGCGATCCAGCAGGGCTTTCGCTTCTTCCACCTGGTCCGCTTTGGCCCAATGGTGCGTTAGCACGCCAATCAACGCCATGCCAATGTCCTCCTTAATCCTGTGATATTCAGTCGTCCCGGTTGGTCGGAACTTCCTTTTGGCGCCGAGCCCAGGGGGGCATCAGCCGGAACCGCCGGCCGTCCTGCTGCACGTGCAGCGCCTTGCCCATCAGGTAGGCGACCAGCGCCGCGCCGATGCTGAACACCGCTCCCATCTTGCCCGGTTCCTCGAAGGATGACCCATACGGGAATGCTTTGTCGGCCACGAACAGGGCCACTGTCAGGCCCAGCCCGGCGATTATGCCGATTACCGGCAGATGCCGCAGCGACATCCCGTCCGGCAGTGGAAATCCCATCCGCTGCGCCGCCCACGAAAACAGCGTAACGCCCACGCCCTTGCCTACAATCAGCGACAGCAGGACCATCAACGTAACCCAGCCGATGTTGGAGAAAGCGACTCCCGCGTTGGCAAAAGCAAAGAAGAACAGCCCGAAGTCAACAAACAGCTTCAGCTGATGCTCGAACCGTTCCAGCGTACTGTGTCCGTAATGCCCGGCAGCGCCGGCGTGGGGATGCGGCGGGCCGGCCATTTCGTGGGAATGGGTTGTTTCGTCGCGCGGGTCGGCGTGGTGGCTTGAATGGGGCAGGAAGGGCACGATGGGAGCCAAGGCCAGGGCCGGCTCCACGCCCGCTTTCGCCATTCCGCTCCAGGAAAGCGCGCCGCCCACCAGGATGTAGGCCGGCCACCAGCCGACGCGCCGCCGCCGCAGGACGTAGGCTGCCGCCATGCCTCCCACCACCAGCAGCAGCCAGATCGGTTCTACCGGATGATGCGGATCGGGATAGAAAACGGCGATGATGACCAGCCCGATGGCGTCGTCCACCACCGCCAGCAGCAGCAGGAAGTTCACCGCCGGATGCAGCGGCCCGAAGACGACGCGCGCCACCAGCCAGGCCAGCGCGATGTCGGTGGCCGTGGGTATCGCCCAACCGTTGGCCACCGCGCCGAAATCGGCCGTCCCGCCGTAGATAACCCAAGCCAGCAGCAGGTAGAGGCCGGCCGGGCCGAACACGCCGCCCAGGGTGCTGATCAGGGGGTTGATGGCCCGCCGCAGCGGATTCAAAACGCCGCCCGGCAGGGTCGACTCGGTAATTTCCTTGGCGGCGATGCCAAAGAACAGGCACATGAACATTCCGTTGATGATGAAGTGCAAGTCCAGCTTGTGCCCGAAGAGGTAGGCATCCTCTCCGAGGGGATGGAAATGCACCAAGCTCTGGTGCCAGTCATGGTCCACGTTGGCGGCGACCAGTCCCAGCGCAACGCCGGCAATCAGCGGCAGGGAAAACTCCTGTAGGAAGTTGATTGCCCGCATCACCGGGTTTAAGTGTTCGTTGGTTTGCCCGTGCATAGAGTATTAGGGATTGTAAGGGTGTTCAGCAGATTGCGGCGGCGGCAATTTTACCACCATTTTCGTTCTTCCCCCGCATTTTCGTTATCACTCGAGGAAATTGCGAAACGCCCAAAGTCCCCTCACACTAGGCCGTGTTCGCAAACACCGTCATTTCCGCTCGCACTCCGTCATTCCCGCGAAAGCGAGAAACCGGGAACCTTGCGGGAGTGGGTGTCGCTTTGGTGGTGCCGCCCCTAAACCTGCTGCTGCCAGCAGTCCGACGCCACCGCCACCGGCCCGTCGTACACCGTTTGCGCCTCTGCCGCCAGCAACTCGGTGTTATCGTGAAAGGCGTTGTCAATGTGCGTCAGGGTCAGCGACTGCACCCCGGCCAGCTGCGCAATGCGGGCGGCCTCGGCCGCCGTGGCGTGGGCGGTATTGTCGGCCCGGCTGCGATCCGCTTCGGTGCAGATGGCCTCATGGATCAGCAGGGTCGCGCCCTCGGCCAGTTCGGCCAGAGAGGGACACCACCGGGTGTCTCCCGAAAAGACGATGGCGTTGCCGCGGGACTCCAACCGCCAGGCCAAGGCCCCGCCGATGTGGTCAACCGGGGCGCACTTGGCCCGCACTTCCGGCGTGAGCGGTATCCACTGGTTTGGCTCGGAGGGTTGGAACAAGATGCACCGTCGCCCGTCCCGCCGTAGGGCGCCGTCCGCGTCCACGGCAAGACCGCGGGTTGGGTAGGACAACAGCGCCGCGATGTCGTCCAGCGCCCGCTGCGAACTGTGCACTTGTATGGGCCGCTGGTCCGGGTTCCTTCGGCTCCGCTGCATCTCGACGTGAGGCAGCCCCTCCGAATGGTCCGGATGGCTGTGGCTCAGCAGGCAATGGTCAAAGTCCGTGGGCGACATTCCCAGCTGCTGCCCGTGGCGCAGCACGGTATTGCCCGACGCCGCATCCAGCAAGATCCGTTCCCCGCCGGGACACTCCACCACGATGGCGGTGTGGTTCCGCATGATAGACCCCCCCGCCCCGGTGCCCAGATAGCTGATGGTAAAACCTGCCGTTGCCAAAGCGTTCTCCATATTATTGCGATTATTGCGGGCCGTCGGGGCAACCCTGGTGGTTGCCCGGCTTTTCACCCATCCCGGATCACTCGCTATGCAGCGTTACCCGGGAATGTTCCAGCGCCGCCGGGTTCACCAGGAACTCCGGCATTCTGCCTTGCAGCACGTCCACCGTTGCCCGGGCGGTTCGCACTTCCAGCTCCAGCACCGACTGCTGCGACAGAAAGGCCACGTGGGGCGTGACAATCACGTTGTCCATCCCAAACAGCGGATGATCCGCCGGCGGCGACGCCGATTCCATAACGTCCAGCCCTGCTCCGGCGATCTGCCCGCTCCGCAATGCGTCGCACAGGGCCGGCTCGTCCACAATCGGCCCCCGCGCGCAATTGATGAGATAGGCCGACGGCTGCATCAGCGCAAAGGCCCGCGCCCCAATCAGCCCCTTCGTCGCCTCGTTCAGCGGCGTATGCACCGTTACATAGTCGGCTGAGGCCAGCAGATCGTCCAGCGAGGCGGCGGTCACTCCGTCGGGCAGCGCGGCGTCTGCCGGCAGGTAGGGATCGTAGGTTGCCACGGCCAACCCGAAAGCGCGCGCCTTGTCGGCCACCATCCGACCGATGCGTCCGAAGCCGACGATGCCGATGGTTTGGCCCCGCAGTCGCGTCAGCGGATGCGGCGACGGGGTTCCCGCCCAGCGGCCCGCTTTCGCCACGCCGTTGTAGAAGCCCACCTGCCGGTTCCAGGTCAACAGCAGCGCCATCACATGGTCGCTGACCTCATCGACGCAGTAGTCGGGTACGTACGTTACCGGGATCCCCAACTCGGTGGCAACGTCCACCGCGATGTTGTCCACTCCCACGCCGTAGCGGCTGATGACTCGGCAGCGCTGCGCCGCCCGCACCACCGCCGGCGTGACCTGGGCGAAGCACGTCATGATCCCGTCGCAGTCCTCGGCCAAGGTGGCCAGGGTCGCTTCCGAACCGTCCGGGGCCTCCACCACTATAACCTCGTTACCCAGGCCGTCCGCCAGCGCCGCGCGTTCCGGCGCGGTCGAAGGCCAGACGAAATCGGTGATGAGGATGCGAACCGGGGAGTTAGCCATATGCAACGTCGTCCTCTGCAACTCCGTGTCGATGTCGGTGAGGATAGCACGTTTGGGGGATCCGGCGTCGTTGCTGCGCGCGTCGGAGAAACGCGGGTTCGGCCCGGGCCGGGTTGGGGGGCGCTGCCCGGATTCAGGGCCGGTTCGCTCCGGCCGGCGCGTCGGCTCGGCTGACCGAGCCGGGGGCGACGCGGTTCACGGCGCGGAGCTGGATGCCGTACCACACGCCCGGCGTCAGGCCGGTGATGGTGTAGCCGGTGGCGCTGGCGTGGCTGCCGGGCACGTCGTGGAACACGTCCCAGTTGTCGCCGGGGGCCAACGCGCGGTACTGATACCTGGTGATGCTGGAATCGCCGGGGTTGCGCCAGCTGAGGCTGATGCTGCCCGAGGCGGCGCCGGCCGATGCAACGAACCCGGCCGGCGCTGCGGGGCGAGATTGCTGGGGCGTCGGCGCCGGACTTGGGCTAGGAGTTGGCGCGGTTCCGGCGGAGCTTACCGACAGACGGTAAGTCCCCACTGCGCCGATGGAAGAGGAAGTAGCCTCGATGGTGTATTCGCCTTTGGTCAAGCTCCGCACAATGCGGGCGTTGTGCTTGTTCCCGCTGTCGTCATCGCTGGCCATGGCTGCGCCGCTTACGGCATCCCGGCCTTTCCGGAGGTAGAGGTAAGTGTCGAAATGCAAGGATTCCAAGTCAATAGCAACCGCAGTGTCGGCGGTTACTGATAGCCGGTAAAAATCGGAGTAGCCACGGATTAGGTCAGAGGACAGGCAATCACGGGAGCTCAGATAGGCCGTGCTCCGTGGGGTTGACTTGACCTTCGCTGATGGGGCGACGCTGAAGTCGGTGAACTCGTCAACGCAGTCTAGAGGCTTTATATGCAAGCGGTATCTTTGAGATGTGTCGGCGCTGGAAGACGCTACTTGCACCAGTCTATTGCTGCCGATGTCAACGGGGGAGTAGGGAACAAAGTCGTCACCGCTTTTGTACGGGTCCGTAGCATGGTTATGGACATATTGCTCTACGTCGCTACCGGCATATGTTGTTACCTTGAAATGCCTTTTGTCGACATTAGCGTGATTCAGTTCGTAGTAATGGGCCAAACCATTGGAGACGGTTGATGGGCAGATGGCGCCCAACGTGTTTAGGCTTCCGGTTCCACTGGTTGGATACTGTTGCCCGGTAACGCGTATAGAGGCCAAGTCAACGGCGGTTTTGCAAACGTCGGCGTCGCTACTGTACATATGCAGGCGATTAATAGCCCATTTATCATGCTTGGAAAAGGTAAACAGACCGCGACCGAGGCTCATAGGAGGATAGTTCAGTATGTTGTTAGTTCCATACTCGCCCTTCAAACGAGGAATGTGTCCTATTGCCCGGGCGAGACCGTGCATAGCCAGCAGCTTGACCCCATCATCAGATAGGCCAGTATGCGCTGGTGGCGTTACTGCCTTACGCTCTCTCACTGTAGTTGGGTACACGTCCGCTTTGTCAAATATAAGGTGCACCGTGCCTTGGAAATGGTCTCTGGTACTGTTTTCAATAAGAGTAATCCAATCCAATTGGAATCCTGTGCCAGCATTACTCAGTGAACTTGGAGCCACCGGCACCGTTGGCAACGCACAAACGGCGCTGCCATATCTGCCAGGATCGCCACATAGCGAACGGATTGCATTTCGATTAGGACTGTCTTTAAATCCATCATACCAATTGCCGGCATAAATAAGTATGTTGCCAGCATTGGGTTTTTCTCCTACATAAAATCTGTTAAAAAACGTATCGCGGCTTATAATGTCCGCCGCACTGCCAATCAAACGCTCCCAGTCTTCCGGGAATTCCCTTTCGTCTTCCAATGGGAAAATGGGAAAGCTGGCGCCGAAACTGTACGACACCCCTTGCTCAGGACTTGGAAAATGCGCTAGAGCTCCGTCGAAAGCCAGATCATGCTTGGTGACTCCGCCGTGTCCGCTGGTGGGAGACAGCCACAAAAAGGCACCGCTAATCGCTATTGCAATTAGCGGAAGGGATACCAGGAGGAGTCGCAACGAAAATTTCATCGTAGATTTTTATAGGGCTTATGGCCCATATGCGGTTTGCGAATAGACTGGCCGGCTGCCGGGTGACAGAATCAGCCACCACCGGGCCGGAGCGCAGCCTCAATTATCGATATGGGCAACTCCAGGCTGCTGTCGCGAGCAGCTGCGAGATGGCTATCGTAAGAGATTATACCGAAGGCATAATCATATGGCACTTTACGGGCAATCTGGCCGTCAATAATCCATGCCAGACTTACATTGTAGGCATAGGCTTCACCACCGGCCGCCTCAAGATCGGTTTGAGTGTGGGGAGCGCGCCACGGCTCACTTGGTGAATAGTCACTCTCCAGTATCCAAAATTTGTACACTCCCAGAATATACTCCTGTCCGGAGTCCAATGGGGCATCGATAAAGTCCGGATAGGATATCAGGTCAATTTGTGTTGGAAGCGTACCGCGATACGTTGTAATTACTTCCGCACTCTGACGACGGGCGTTGATCAAGCCCGCGTTTGGCTCCATTGATTTACGCACCCTGACATATCGTGAAGAACCCACCCGGACGCGGGCGATGGCGTCATCCGCGTTCAACTGTTTAGTAATTGACTCTAGCGCCAGCTCCTGGGGGGGTCTGGTGGGGTATAGATAACCCGAAGCGCCAGCGCTGCGGGCTTCAGCCGTTTGGAGCATCTGTTCCTCCTGCTCCATTTGAGCCTTGATGGTCGGTAAAGGTGGCAAAGGGGTGTACGTAGGCGGGCCAGTAGGCTTGACGTAGCCCGGCGGGTAAGGCGTCATGGTAGGCAGGGCTTCCCATGTGGCCAGTTCGGATTCCGTCAGGGTGGGTTCAACAACCCGGCGTGTGGCTGCGCCGTCCGGCGTGGACGACGCAGCCTGACCCGCCGGAGAAGCGGGTGCGTCCTGTCCCGCCGGCGTGGGCGCAGCCGGGGCACAGGCCAAGGCCATCAGCGTCAGGGCAGTCAAGCCCACGGCCAGCGTCGAGACCAGCAGACGGATGGAGCCGCGGCGGGTTGGCGTCATCGGTTGACCTCCCCAGGGACAGCGTGAGCGCGTGGGGCACCTACGACGGGATGGTATCTCAATTACGCCGCGGAATCAATCGCCGGTTCGGCGTAGGCTGCCGTCGGCCGACAAACCGGAGTTATTCCGGCCGGCCGGCGCGAATGGCGGCCGCCAGCTCCGACAAGGATAGGCTTACTCCGCCGCGCCGCGCGCCGGCCAGGTGGTCGCCGACCTCGTTGGAACCGTCGTAAATGATATGCTCCCGGGGCGCCCGCAACGCGTTCTCGCCGTCAATGACCCAAGTCTGAGTGTTGAAGTAAGCATAACCTTCCCCGCCGATGGCAGCCAACTGTTCCGGGGTGTAGTGCACACGGCGATCGTCGTTGGGGTATTCGCCGATAGGCAGCCATTTTTTCACCAGAAACAGAACGTACTCCCTTCCGGCGTCCGGACTCTGATTGGACAAGTTCGGATAAAAGTCGTTAACAATGTCAAACTTGTCCGGCAGCTCCCCGTGGTAAATTTCCACCACCTGCGCCTGGCTGCGCCGCCATTCCAGGAAAGCGGGTTGCCGGTGCGATGCTTCGGGCCATTCGATGCCCGCGAGCCGAATGGCGTAATCGCGGTGAGCAAGAACGCGTACGCGGGCCACTGCGTCGTAACTATCGACGCTGCTCGCCAATACGGTCAGTGAATCTTCCGGTTGGGGAGTGGGCGTAGGTGGAGACACTGCGGCCTGCTGAACGGGAGGAAGCGCCCTGAGAGTAGATACGAGGTCAGCAAGGGGTAGGCTCCTGGCGGCGGCGTGGGCCGCTTCCAGGTGGGTGCGCTTTTGCGGGTTTTCCGGATTAGCCGTATAAGATATGGGCACCTGATGCGCCTGGTTACCGTCAATTATCCAGAGCTGGAACAGGTTGCCGAAGTAAGCCTCACCGCCAAGCGCGTCCAGTTCCCGCCGGCTTAACTCACCAGATTTTTTGCCTTTGCTATAAGGACTGTTATCAGATTTGGCCAGTACCCAGTATTTTTCCAAGAACATAATGAACTCGCCACCGGGCGGCAAAACGCTCTGCGGACGACCAGTAAGGCTGGTCAGTATCTCGATACGGGCCGGCAAAGATCCCCGATAGACGCTCAGAATCTCTAAAGTCAGCCGCCGATAAGTAACCGGTGGAGAAAGCTGAATAACGTCGCGGTGCGTAGAACTAACACGGACTCGGGCTACGGCATAGTGACTATTTTCTCGGGCATATTCCATGACCTCCACCAGAAGTTCATTTGATGCGGACTGCCCGCCGGCAGCGCCAGCAGTTAGAGGAGCCAGAGCTGCCTCTTCCGCAGCCAGTGTTGCGGTAATCTCTGCCACCGAGAGCGTGGGGGTATCAGGCGGGCCAGTAGGCTTGACGTAGCCCGGCGGGTAAGGCGTCATGGTAGGCAGGGCTTCCCATGTGGCCAGTTCGGATTCCGTCAGGGTGGGTTCAACAACCCGGCGTGTGGCTGCGTCGTTCACGCCGGACGGCGCAGCCTGACCCGCCGGAGAAGCGGGTGCGTCCTGTCCCGCCGGCGTGGGCGCAGCCGGGGCGCAGGCCAAGGCCATCAGCGTCAGGGCAGTCAAGCCCACGGCCAGTGTCAGGACCGGCAGACGAATGGAGCCGCGACGGATTGGCGTCATCGGTTGACCTCTCCAGGGACGGCGTGAGCGCGTCGGGCGCACATGGCGGGATGGTATCACGGTTGCGCTGCGGTATCAGCCACCACCGGGCCGGAGCGCAGCCTCAATTATCGATATGGGCAACTCCAGGCTGTTGTCGCGAGCAGCTGCGAGATGGCTATCGTAAGAGATTATACCGAAGGCATAATCATATGGCACTTTACGCGCAATCTGGCCGTCAATGATCCATGCCAGACGTACATTGTAGGCATACGCTTCACCACCGGCCGCCTCAAGACCGGTTTGAGTGTGGGGAGCGCGCCACGGCTCACTTGGTGAATAGTCACTCTTCAGTATCCAAAATTTGTACACTCCCAGAATATATTCCTGTCCGGAGTCCAATGGGGCATCAATAAAGTCCGGATAGGATATCAGGTCAATCTGCGTTGGAAGAGTACCGCGATACGTTGTAATTACTTCCGCATTCTGACGACGGGCGTTGACCAAGTCCGCGTTTGGCTCCATTGAATCAGGCACCCTGACATACCGTGAAGAACCCACCCGGATGCGGGCGATGGCGTCATCCGCGTGTAACTGTTCAGCAATTGACTCGAGCGCCAGCTCCTGGGGGGGTCTGGTGGCGTATAGATAACCCGAAGCGGCGGCGCTGCGGGCTTCAGCCGTTTGGAGCATCTGCTCCTCCTGCTCCATTTGAGCCTTGATGGTCGGTAAAGGTGGCAAAGGGGTGTACGTAGGCGGGTCGGTAGGCTTGACGTAGCCCGGCGGGTAAGGCGTCCTGGTAGGGCGCGCCGCCCACGTGGCCAGTTGGGACTCGGACGGAGGGGTGCCGCTGAGCCACAGAATCGTTGGCGTAGGTTCGGGTGCCGGCGTGGCCGCCGGCGTGGGCGCAGCCGGGGCGCAGGCCAAGGCCGCCAGCGTCAGGGCAGTCAAGCCCACGGCCAGCGTCGAGACCGGCAGACGGATGGAGCCGCGGCGGGTTGGCGTCATCGGTTGGCCTCCTCAGGGACGGCGTGAATCGCCGTCGGCCGGCAAACCGGAGTTATTCCGGCCGGCGCGAACAAGATACTACGGTCGGGCGTCGCCGATGTCCACGCCCACGGTGACGGGGATGGCGGTTCTGATGATTGAAATGACCGGTCCGACCGGTAGTCTCCGGGCCGAAAGGGCAGTCGAGCATCACTCTGACGTGACGGAAGATGCTCAGTTCGCAAATGAGTTCGTAGGTTTTCAGGTGCATCATCCTGACGTGACGGAATATGCCGGGCATTCGGGACAAGTTTTCAATCTGCTGGTGGGTTAGCTTCTTGATACCGCGCCGGCTCATCGCTATCATGGCTGCGTCTGGCCAACACCCTTCTCTGCCGTCGGACCGGCGTGGCCGGCGCCGGCCCGATCTGACAGCGTCGCAAGGCTAAGGATAAGGATATGCTGTTGTTGCCGCTTTGGCTGGAACGGAGGCTGGAGCTTGCTGCGGCCCCGGTTATCACGGGCTCCTTCTGGCTGCTGGCTGTTTTGGTGTGCATAAAGATTCAGGAGCCGCTGGTCAAGGCGCTGGTTCTTGGTGGCATCCTCGCCTGCTGCCTATTGCTGATCTTCGTGAACATCCGCCATTGGCGGCAGTCGCTGGGAACGCCCGGCGTATTGCTCATTGCCGCGATAACCTCCTACCTGGTCATCGGCGCCCTCGTTTCACTGTTCGGCAGCGCCGAGCTGCGGGCGAGGGACGTGCTGCACCAGGCCTTTTTTCTGCTCGTTACACTGGCGGCCATCCTGGGAGGCCGCCAGCTGCTGGAGCGAGTGGGCATTGAGGGGTTGGTGAAGGGGCTGGTCATTATCCTGATGGTCATCTGCGCTGTCGTCGCCGCCTCGCCGCTGCTGGAGGATATTGGCTTGCTGCCGGAGTCTCGGCTGGGCCGGGCCACCGGCACCTTCACCGGGTCCTATGACGCCGGTTTCATCGGCTGTATCACGCTGGGGCTGGCGTTGGCCTTGCTGTACCGAGGCCGGCTGCTCCGGCTGGCGTACCCGGCACTGGCATTGGGATATGCGGCGATATTTTTGTCAATTTCCTATACGTCAATGCTGACTGCGGTGGTGATAACCGGGATTTTCCTGCTGTTGAACGTTGGCCGCTTGCGGTCGGTTTTGCTGCCGACCGGCGTAGCGCTGGTCATGGTTGCGGTTACCTTGTTGTATGTTGTCATAACCGTGCCGTCATTCACCGGCACCAGCCTCAAGCCCACCGCCCGGGTGGAGACTGCCCTCTCCACGACTCAGCTGGGACAAATAAAGGAAATGACGCGGGAGGCCCGCGGCGACAAGGGCAACACGCTGCGGCGACGCACCGTATTGTGGCAGTTGGGCGCCGAAAAAGCCTGGGCCTCGCCCCTGGTCGGCAACGGCCTGTATCAGATGCGAACACTCGAAGGCTCCTTCCTGAACCCCGAAGGCATACCGATCGGTGTCCACAATATCTACTTGCTGCTGCTTGGCGAGGCTGGCATTATCCCCCTGGCGTTGTTCCTGCTGGCGCTGTTTGCCTTGGCCAGGGTACTCATGATCCGGTCCGGTCTCCTGGCCCGAGATGTCATTATTGCCTGGATGGTGATAATGGCTTTGTTCGCAATGCTGTTCCACCATCTGCTCACCAACGGGGTGTACAACTTCTTTGCCGGTTTAAGCTGCGCCATGGCGGCCTTCCTCGCCCAGGAGCAAAGTAAGCAGGCCCTTTCATAAGGTGGATGACCACCGGAGGCAACGTCTGCCTTTTTCTGGCCAGTATGGTGGCTGATTACCTGTCCCCAACGCCGCCGGAGTTGCAAAAGACCGCAAGATGATCATTGCCGGCGCAATCGGGACGCTGCTCTCGCTCTGGGCATTCTACTCATTCGCTGACGCCATCGCTCAAAGGCCGGGGTCTTCGCCAACAAATCTAAGAACCCTTTGCCAACAAAGCTGGCGGCGCCGGACGGCTTGGGCCTCCGCTTCGCCAGGAGCCCTAGCCGTGTCCCGGTCGCGTTCCGGCGCGGGGAATTGAGCGCAGCCAGGAGTCTGTGGCCGCTGGCGAGCGGAAGCGCAGCGCGTCCAGATGCGAATGCTCCGGCGCCGCCAACGCCCGGTGAAAGGTTTTCCGCAATTTCCAGTGGGTCTGGAGCGCCCATAGAAAAATGGAGTCGCCGGTCAAAAAATGTCTCCAGAGTATCTCCCGGTTGCCGTTCCACAGCTCCGCCCCGGTTATACCGCGCACCATGGTTCTGCGGAACAGCCGCCAGAACACCACGGGGAAGGGGTAATCCAGCCAAATTACGGCGGTGGCTCTCGTCCAAACGATGTCCCGGACTGCGCTGTAATTCCCATCGGCCACCCACTTTTCCCTCGATAGAGTGTCTGATATGTTCCGTCTCAACACGTCGTCGGGGGTGGGAGTCCAATTGGGCCCGTGACGATAAGCGTCGAATTCGACGTGGGGCGCTCCAAGTCGGCTCGCCAGCGTGGCCGCCAGCGTGGTTTTGCCGGAACCGGAGGCGCCGACCACGGCGATCCGGCGCAGCGTTTCCAAACCTTCCCCCGCGCTCGGTTTTCTGCGAACCTTCATTCTAATTCCGTCATTCCCGCTCCAATTCCGTCATTCCCGCGAAAGCGGGAATCCAGAATCGCCGGCCATTGCGGAACGATTTGGTTATGGCAGCGCCGGATATTGCTGCGAAATCAGGAATTACCGGATCATTTGACGACACGGCCTACGGCGCGGGGGCGTGAAACTCGGCGACCTGGTTGAGGTAGTTTTGCAGCAGGTCGTGGCCCACCGTGGTCATAATCGATTCGGGGTGGAACTGGACGCCCTCGACCGGCAGTTCCTTGTGGCGAACCCCCATGATGAGGCCGTTGTCGGTCCAGGCGGTAACTTCCAGGCAGTCGGGCACGGTTTCGGGGTAGATGACCAGGCTGTGGTAGCGGATGGCCTCGAAGGGGTTGGGCAGGCCCTGGAATACGCCTTTGCCGTCGTGGTGGATCAGCGAAGTTTTGCCGTGGCGGATTTCGCCAGCCCGGTCCACCGTCGCTCCGTAGGCGTCGCCGATGCACTGGTGGCCCAGGCAGACGCCGAGGACGGGCAGCCTGGGGCCGAAATGCCGGATAACGTCGTTGGAAATGCCGGCCTCCCGAGGCGTGCAGGGGCCGGGAGATACCACTATGCCCGCAGGCTGCCGGGCGGCAATGTCCTCGATGGTGGTCTGGTCGTTGCGGATTACCGCAACTTCCGCGCCCAGCTCCGAAAGGTACTGGTAGAGGTTGTAGGTGAAGCTGTCGTAGTTGTCAATTAACAGCAGCATCAGTACAGCTCCACCAGTTCCAGCCAGTTGCCGTCGGGGTCCTGGCAGTAGGACGCCTTGCGTACCAGGTTGCCGGTTTCGTCGTACATGGGTACCGGCGGCGTGGGATAGCTCAGGCCCCGGTTGCGGGTATTTTCGTAGAAAGCGTCGATGTTCTCAACGAAGAAGGCCAGGTGCGCCGCCCTAACGTCGTTCTTGTCAAAATCGGCGAAACCGCCTTCCGGGTTGATGTACTGGATCAGTTCCAGCTGGTGGCCGTCGCCCATATCGAAGAAAGCGCCTTTGATGTGGGCATCAGGGAAGCCTAGCAGGGTGGCGGGGAAGTCGCCGGCGCGCTCGGTGCGCATGGTCAGCGTGAGGCCCAGCACGTCGGTATAGAACGCGACGGCGGCTTCCAGGTCCTTGACGATAAAGCCGGTGTGGAAGAATGACTTGAGCATTTTGGTCTCCTGGGGGAGCAAAGGTTTCAGGGCTGCCGGAATCGCTGAACTTTATTCAGACCGTCACGAACCGTCTTCAAGCGAGGTCTTCAGGCGATGCCTTCGGCGGTGTCGATGGCGCGCATCATTGCGCCGGACTTGTGGCGGGTTTCCATGTACTCGTCCTCGGCGATGCTGTCGGCCACCACGCCGCCGCCGGCCTGGACGTACATGACGCCGTCCTTGAAGATGCCGGTGCGCAGGACCAGGGCGGTGTCCATGTTGCCGTTGTAGCTGAAGTAGGCGACGGCGCCGCCGTAGGGGCCGCGCCGTTCCCGCTCCACCTCGGCGATGATCTCCATGGCGCGGATCTTGGGCGCGCCGGAGACGGTGCCGGCCGGGAAGCAGGCCCGCAGCGCGTCGTAGGCGGTCAGGTCGGGCCGCAGCCGGCCTTCAACGTGGGATACCAGGTGCATGACGTGGGAGAACCGCTCTACGTCCATGAACTGGGTGACCTGGACGGTGCCCGGAACGCTGACCCGTCCGATGTCGTTGCGTCCCAAATCCAGCAGCATGATGTGTTCGGCCCGCTGCTTTTCGCTGCCTTTCAGCTCCTCTTCCAACGCAATGTCCTCGGAGGGCGTCCGGCCTCGGGGACGGGTGCCGGCAATGGGGTGGGTGGCCACTGTTTTGCCTCCGGACGGGCCGTCCTCCACCTTGGCGACGGTCTCAATGGCCGCGCCGACAATCTGAAAGCCGTTGAGGTCCAGATAGTACATATAGGGCGACGGGTTGCTGCCCCGCAGGGCGCGGTACACCTGGAAGGGGTGGATGTCGGTGCGGCGGCTGAACCGCTGGGAATTGACCACCTGGATCACGTCGCCGGCATAGATGTACTCGATGCACTTCTCGATCACCGCCTCGTATTCGGGCACGGTGAAATTGGATTGGGTATCTCCACCAACGGGAAGCGTGGGCGTTGCCAGCAGTTCCGGCGGCAATTCCAGGGGGCGGGACAGGCGGTCCACCATGCGCTCGATCCTGGCGATGGCGGCGTTGTAGGCCGCCTCGATTGATGATGGATCCGGTGATGACGGATCCCGTGATGACGGATCCGGGTCGCCATCGTCCAGCCGGGCGTGGCTGACCACTTTGATGTCGTGGCGCAAGTGGTCGAACACCAGCAGGGTGTCGGTGAACATAAACACCGACTCGGGCAGGCCCTGGGGGTCGGATTCCAGCAGGGGAACCCGTGGCTCGAAGTAGTGCACCGCGTCGTAGGCCGCGTAGCCCACGCCGCCGCCGAGGAAGGGCGGCAGGCCGTCGATTGATAAAGCGCTCGGGGGGATGAGCCGATAGCGATCCATCTCCCGCTGCACCAGGGTCAGCGGATCAACCGGGCCGGAAGGCTGGTCGGCGCCGGTGCTGAACACGTCGTACGGTTCGGTGCCGATGAAGCTGTAACGGCCAATCCGCTCGCCGCCCGCCACCGATTCCAGCAGAAAGGAATAGGGCGGACGGGCGACTTTCAGGTAGGCCGAAACGGGGGTTTCCAGGTCGGCGTTGATGGAGCGGTACACCGGGCACAGGTTGCCCTGGCCGGCCGCGGCGCGGACTTGTTCCAGTGTGGGGTAGTAGGTACTCACGATGTTCCAGTCCATTGGTGTCTGGGGGCGGCCGCCGGCAAAAGAAAAAGCCCGTCCCCGGCGGGACGAGCCTGGAAGGCCGCAATTGCCACCCTGCATACGGTGTTCGACGGGCGGTTAACGCGGCCCAGGCGGCCCGGCCTACTGGATAACGGCTCTTCGGCGGGCGGCTCCGGGGGCCATTCGGCGTCTGCGCCTGGCGCCGGTTCGCAGCAACTCCGGCTCTCTGGGCCTCGCTGGACGCTTACTAATCCCCTTCACGGCGATTGGGTATTCGGATTTGCGAGGTAATTGTAGGGCGGGAGGTTCCGGGCGTCAACGGCGGGCCGGGTAACGGAGCGGGCGGCGATTACTCCGTCCACTGGGATTTCGATGTATCCCCCGGACCGCAAATTTTCGCGCCATCGGACGGCAGGGACGTTACCACGGCAGAAATCCCTCGAAGGGCAACGCCACGGCCAGTATGGTGAAGCCCAGCAGCTGGGTTGAGATGTACTTGTTGAAGCCGAAGGCTTTGCCCACCTTGGCCGGCTCGCCGTTTTTGACCAGGTGGTTCTCGTAGATTAGCAGGACTACGACCACGGCCCAGCCGATGAAGTAGAAGACGTTGAGGCCCATCCAGAGGCCCAACGCCAGTAGCGCGACGGCGGCCAGGCTGTGCAGCGCCCGTGTGGTGCGGATGGCGTTGCGGACGCCGAACCGGGCGGCAATGGAATTGATGCGGTTGGCCCGGTCGAAATCGTAGTCCAGGCTGCCGTAGATAGTCTCGAAGCCGCCGGCCCACATGGCCACGGCGAAGGTCAGCAGGACCGGCTGCCAGATCAGCTGGCCGGTGACGCCGATCCAGGCTCCCGACGGCGCGATGGACAGGGCCAGCCCCAGCATGAGGCTGCACAGCCAGGTGTAATACTTGGCGAAGGAGTAGAGAACGACGTATGCCGCCGCCACCGGCGCCAGCAGCAACGCCAGCGGGTTCAGCTGCCAGGCGGCGGCGAAGAATAGGGTTGCTCCCACCGTCGCCATGCCGCCCACTTCCAGGGGCTTCAGGACGCCGGCGGGTATGTGCCGGCCGGCGGTGCGCGGATTGCGCGCATCTTCCCGGGCGTTGATGATGCGGTTGGCCGACATCCCCAGCGTGCGGACGCCCAGGAAGGCCAGCGTGATCCAGATGAAGGCGTGCCAGCCGGGCCACCCGCTGCCGCCGGAGTAATGGGACGCCAGCGTCATCCCGATGTAGCCAAAGGGCATCGCGAACAGCGATTCCGACACGTTGATGGCGTTGAGATAGTGCGGAACCTTGGCCGTGATGACGCGGAAGGGGCCGGAGCGCGTAGGGGCAGTCTGCATCGGGGTCTATAGTAACATAGCGGATTAATGCCGGTTTTAGCGTTCCTATCGACGCGCCGGTTGGGCAGTAACGCCGCAGCCCGCGCCACCAATCGTTGACGCTGTTCGCGCCCGTCCCCTACAATCGATGGCGTACCCAATGGCCCTTTTTCGTAACGCAACTTACGGGAGTCGTAACCTGGTATGAATACGGACGGCGACAGTATTCGCAGATCTTTCAGCCAATTTTTTGAGGAACGGGGGCATCTGTATCTGCCCTCCGCGTCGCTGATACCGGCCGGTGATCCGACGCTGATGTTCACCTCCGCCGGCATGGTGCCCTTCAAGCCTTTCTTCATGGGCGAGCAAACGCCGCCGCGCCGTCGCCTCACCAGCTGCCAGAAGTCCTTCCGCACCACCGATATTGACGAGGTGGGCGACCACAAGCACCTTACCTTCTTCGAGATGCTGGGGAACTTCAGCATCGGGGACTACTTCAAGAAGGACGCGGTGGCCTTCGCCTGGGACCTCTGCACCAACGTGTTCGGGCTGGCAGCGGAGCGGATGTACGTGACCGTCCATCTGGACGACGACGAGGCTTACGACCTGTGGCATAACGATATCGGCGTGCCGCCGGAGCGTATCTACCGCTACGGCAACAGCGATAACTGGTGGGGGCCGGCCGGCCGGGAAGGCCCCACCGGCCCCTGCTCCGAGCTGCACTACGACGGCGGAGCCGAAAAGGGCAAGGGCCAGCATCCCGTCACCGACGCGATGGTGACGCCGGAGTATCTCACCGCCCTGCTGCGGCGGGAAGCCGACGACGGCACACCCGCCGAACCGGGCGGCTGCCACCCCAACTGCGACTGCGAGCGGTTTGTGGAGCTGTGGAACCTGGTCTTCATGCAGTTCTACCAGGACCTGGAGGGCGTCCGCACACCGCTGCCCGCGCCCAGCGTGGACACCGGCATGGGCCTGGAACGGGCCGCCGCCGTCCTGCAAGGCAAGCCCAACGTGTATGAGACCGACCTGTTTCAGCCCATCATCGACGCCGTTTGCGGGCTGGCCGGCTACGAGTACGGCGAAAGCGCCGATACCGACTACGCCATCCGTGTGGTGGCCGAGCACGCCCGCGCCGCGTCGTTTCTCATCAGCGACGGCGTGGTTCCTTCCAACAGCGAGCGCGGCTACGTGCTGCGTCGCATCATACGCCGGGCCATCCGCTACGGCCGGCAGCTGGGCCTGGACCGGCCCTTTATGACCGACGTTGCCGGCGCGGTGATCGTCCGCTTTGCCGCCGCCTACCCGGCGCTGGACGAAAACGGGGACTTCATCCGCCGCGTGGTTGGACTGGAGGAAACCCAATTTCTCGACAACATCCGCCAGGGAATGCCGCTGCTGGAAGAACGGTTGGAGACGGCTCGCGCGGTGGGTGTCATTGACGGCGCGGTGGCCTTTGAACTTTACGACACCTACGGTTTTCCGCCGGAGCTGGTGGACGAAATCGGCCGTCGAGAGTACGGGCTGGCCGTGGACCGGGAGGGCTTCAACGCCGCCATGGAGGCCAAGCGAGAGCGGGATCGGGCCGGACGCCAGGTAACGGGCGGCATGGAAATCGTTACCGCCTATGAGAACTTGGGCGCCGGCCATACTCCGTTTAGCGGCTACCGGCAGACCACCATTGCGTCGCGCATCCTGGGGATCCTGCGCGACGGCGCGGCGGTGGGACACACCACCCGGGGACAACAGGTGGAGATCGTTTTGGCCGAGACCTGCTTTTATGCGGAAGGCGGCGGTCAGGTGGGCGACCGGGGCGTCATCGTCGGACCCAACGGGCAGGTCCAGGTTGACGACACCCAGAGCCCGGTGGCCGGCCTGATTGTGCATCGCGGCGTGGTTTCCGACGGCGATATCGCCCTGGGCGAGGCCGTCACGGCCCGGGTTGCAGCGGAACGCCGCCTGGACGCCTCGCGCAATCACAGCGGAACGCATCTGCTCCATGCGGCGCTGCGCTCCGTCCTCGGCCCCCACGTGCGGCAGGCCGGCTCCCTGTGCGATACGGGCCGCCTGCGCTTTGACTTCAACCACGTTGGCGCGATGACCTATGCCGAGCAGCTGGCGGTGCAGAGCCTGGCCAACAGCAAGGTGCGCGAGAACCTGGCCGTGACCGCTCAAGAGACCACTTATACCGACGCCGTGCGCGCGGGCGCGCTGGCCTTCTTCGGCGACCGCTACGGCGACGTGGTGCGCGTGGTGCGCATGGCCGGCCACGACAGCCACGAAGACCCCTTCAGCTTTGAGGTTTGCGGCGGCACTCACGTCCACGCCACCGGCGAGGTGGGCGCGCTGGTCGTCTTGGGCGAGTCTAGCATCGGCGGCGGAATGCGTCGCATCGAGGCCCTGACGGGCCGGGCTGCCGAGGAGCTTTTCGTACAGCAATCGGCCACCCTGGAGGCAATTTCCCGAAAGTTGCAGGTTCCGGTTCCCGAGCTGGAGGCCCGCCTGGATGCCTATATGGCCGATACCGAGACGCTGCGCCGCCGGCTGGCCGACGCGGAGCGAGCCGGCCTGCGCTCCGAGGCCGAATCCCTGCTCAACCGCACCCGGGACGTGGCTGGCGTGAAGCTGGTGGCCGGGGTCACTTCGGCCCATAACGTTGAGGCGATGCGCGAGATGGGCGACTTTCTCAAGCAGAAGCTGGATAGCGCGGTGGTGGCCCTGGGCGCGGTTATCGACGGCTCTCCTATCATCGTCACCATGCTGACCCCGGACCTGGTGGATCGGGGCCTCCACGCCGGCAACATTGCCCGCGCCGCCGCCCAGCTCATGGGCGGTGGCGGCGGCGGTCGTCCCGAAACGGCCCAGGCCGGCGGCCGGCAGCCGGAACGCCTGGGCGCGGCCCTGGACAGCGTGGCCGGCCTGGTGCGCGATGCGCTAAACGGATAACCGGACTGGTCAACCGGAGGCCATCATGCGCGTCACAAAAGGCAGCCAAATTGCCATCCCCGCCGTCCTGCCGGAGTTGTATAGCCTCGGATAATTTGCCGATGCCGCCCGATGCCGCCCACGCCTCAGCCCTCGCCCGCGCCGGCCGCCTGCTGGGGCTGGACGTGGGCGACCGGCGTATCGGAATGGCGGTGAGCGTCCCGCCGGGCGAGCTAATACTGCCCGCCGGATACGTGCAGCGGCGCAGCCGCCGCGCCGACGTCGTCGCCATCCTGGATGAAGCCGGGTGGCGCGACGCCACGGCCATCATCGTCGGGATGCCCTACGACGCCCGCGGCGTGTCCGGTGAGCAGGCGCGCAAAACCGCCTCGTTCGTCCGGGCCCTGGAACGGGTTGCCGGCGTTCCCGTCCTGACGGTTGACGAGGGCTTCACGTCCCACGCCGCCGCCGCCGCATTGCGGGAGTCCGGGCGCGAGCCGAGCCGCGAACGGGGTTCCGTTGACGCTGCGGCAGCAGTGGCCATACTGCGCCGGTTCCTGACCCCGTAAGGACGCAACACCGACGGGGCCTGGCGGTGGCCGACGCTAACCGGGGACGAAGATAGCGGGAATCCGCGTGGGGTGTTCGGTTGACGGCGCAAGAACTGAAGTTCTATAATTTGTGAAAGTATTAGAACGTCTGTTTCGGAGTCTGGCAATGTACGCTATCAACGCCGTTGCACCCAGCCAACACCAAATCGACGAAACGTCTTTTGAACACTATGAGGATAACGGATGCGAGGTGGCGGCAACCTGCCTGGAGTGCCCGCTGCCCCGCTGCAAGTTCGATGATATGGAGTGGTTCGGCAAGTACCGCCGGCTGGCGCGGGACCTGCGGATTACCGCTATCATCGATGCGGAAGGATTGTCCATTGCCGATGCGGCGCAGCGTTTTTCCATAACGCCCCGTACCGTGTTCCGTGTCCTCAGCCGTAGCCGCGAAGCCATGCGCGAGCTGACGCATGCGGAGGCCGCCGTGTTCGCGAGCTTGCCGCCTTGGCCCAGCCGGCCGGCCGGATAATAGCGATGCGAAATGACGACCGTGAACGCTCCCGGTGGCGGTTCTCCGACGGCGCGGCGTTGGTCAGCGTCAGCGCGGCGCGGGCAGTTGCGCTCAACCGCGCTAACCCCGCGGCAGTCCTAACCCCCGGCCGGCGATGATCCCGCGCTGCACTTCCGAGGTGCCGCCGGCGATCTTGTGGGAGAAGCTGATCATCCAGTTTTCGGGCAGCCGGCCCTTCAGCGGGGCGCGTTTTTCGCCGCGCGCCATTGCGCCCGGCAGACCGGCGATCTCCAGCACGCTGTTGGCCGAGCGGTGCAGAGTCTCGCTGCCGAAGGCCTTGCTCATGGAAGCCTCTTTGTTGGGCACCAAGCCTTCGCCCTGCATCCAGGCTACGTTGTAGGCCATTAGGCGGGCGGCCTCGCATTCCACGTAGCGGTCGGCCAGCAGGTTGCGTACCCAGGGCTGCTGGGTAACCCGGACGCCGTTGCTCGACAGCTGGCCCGCGTAATCCCGGGTGTCGTCGAGCAGGCGGCGGGCGATGGCCGAGTAGTCGATGCCGGAACGCTCGAAGTCCAGCAGGGTCACCGCGACGTACCAACCCCGATTTTCCTCCCCGACCAGGTTGCTGGCCGGCACGCGCACGTTGTCGAAAATCACCTGGTTGAACTCATGGCCGCCGGTCATGTTGATTACCGGGCGCACCGCAACGCCGGGGGATTTCATGTCCACCAGGATAAAGCTGATGCCCCGGTGCCGGGGCGCCTCCGGGTCGGTGCGGGCCAGGCACATTATCCAGTCGGAGCGGTGGGCCAGGGTGGTCCAGATCTTGGTTCCGTTGATGACGTACTCGTCGCCGTCGCGGACGGCCCGGGTGCTCAAGGACGCCAGGTCGGACCCCGACTCCGGCTCGCTGTAGCCCTGGCA
The DNA here is from genome assembly GCA_963692995.1 of Dehalococcoidia bacterium. Lineage (GTDB taxonomy): Bacteria > Chloroflexota > Dehalococcoidia > Lucifugimonadales > UBA3495 > Bin87. The sequence continues at coordinate 2,767,067 of OY843611.1, read as the reverse complement.
CCACTGGATTTCACCCCGGGCGATGGGTGGCAGGTGGGTTTGCTTCTGCTCTTCGCTGCCGTGGATCATCAGAGTGGGGCCCAGCATCCGCACGCCGAAAATGTCCCGCCCCGGCGCGCGCCGGTAGGCCAGTTCCTCGTTGTAGATGGCCGAGCGCACGGGAGAGGCGTCCTGCCCGCCGTAGTCCTCGGGCCAGTGCATGGTCAGCCAGCCCCGCTCGGCCAGCCGGCCCCGCAGATACATGGTGAAATCCCAGTCGTACTCCTCGGGCCAGCGCCCGCCGCCTTCCCAATCCGGCGGCAATTCAGACTGGATGAATTGCCGCAGTTCGCCGCGGAACCGGTCATCGTCGGGAGTAAATCGGTACTCCAACTGGGCCTCCTGCTCGCATCGCGTCATTCCGGCGCAAGCCGGTATCCAGGGTTGTCAGCACGCTTGGCGACCGTCAAGCGTCCACGGCGACGCAGGTAACGGTGCGTACCACGCCGACGACGGTATGGATCTTTTCGGTGACCAGTCCACCGACCACCGACATATCCTCTCCGGAGATAACCGCGATAATGTCATAGGGGCCGGTGACCACGTCAACCGATTTGATCCCGTCCAAGTCTCGCAGGGTGTTGGCCACGTCGCGGGTACGGCCAACGGAGGTTTCAACCAGCAAAAAGGCTTTGGTAGACATGGCTTGGCTCATCCTCGGTCAAGGCTGAAGCGAGGCGGTGGCGGCGTTGCGCCGGCCGCCTGCAAATCGCCCGGCAATTCTACGGTGGCCCCGCCGGGAGTGTCAATTGAACCGGGCGAGGCTACCAGGGCCTTTCGATTATTCCCGTCATTCCGGGCTTGATCCGGAAGCGTTGCCAAACCGTAACGTTCCTGAGCGCAGGAGTTGCTGGTTCCCCGCTTTCGCGGGAATGACGGGTGCACCGGGGGATGATGGGTGAACCGGGCGAGTGACGGGTTCGCGGGAATGACGGGGGTTTTGAAAATCAAAAGACCCGGGGGGCTACAACTCGGCGGCGAGCCCGCGGAGCAGTTCGGTCGCCGCCGCGCGGGTGTCCTCCCGTCGCAGCGCGTATTCCAGCGACGCCCGCAGGAGGCCCATGGGGCTGCCGCCATCGTAGCGGACGCCTTCGAACTCGTAGGCGTAGAGCGCGACATGTTCCATCAGCAGGGCCAGGCCATCGGTTAGCTGGATTTCGCCCCGCGCTCCCGGCGGCACGCGTTCCAGGCACTCGAATATCTGCGGCGGCAGCAGGTAGCGCCCCACGATGGAGAGGTTGGATGGAGCCGTGCCCGGCGGCGGTTTCTCCACCAGCCCGTTGACCCGGCGCAATCGCCCGCCGGTCGGCTCAGTGTCCACCACGCCGTAGTTGTGCACGATCTCCCAGGGCACTCGTTCCACGGCTACTGACGCCCCGCCTTGGTCGTTGGCGTCGGCGGTCAGCATCTGGGACAGGACGCCGGGAGCGTGATCCACAATGTCGTCGGGCAGAATGACGGCGAAGGGTTCGTCGCCCACGGCTTCTCGGGCCGTCAGCACGGCGTGTCCCAAACCGAGCGGTTCCGCCTGGATCACGAAGGACACGTCGGCCAGCCGCGCGCCGGAACTGACCTTTTCCAGCAGGGCGGCGTCGGCGGCGAGGCGGGTTTCCAGATCGGGACGGGGGCGGAAATACTCGGCGATGCCTTCCTTGCCGGGAGACGTTACGACAATAACGTCGGTGATACCGGCCTCTGCCGCTTCTTCCACCACGTATTGCAGCATGGGCCGGTCGAGGATGGGCAGTAGTTCCTTAGGCACGGAGCGGGTGACCGGCAGAAACCGGGTGCCCAACCCGGCGGCGGGTATGACGGCTTTACGAACGGCAGCGCACATCGTATTTTATGATAGCACGGTTTTCATGACAGCACGGTTCACGGTGTGTAGAAAATTGCGAAACTCCCAAAGTCCCCTCACACTAGGCCGTGTTCGCAAACACCGTCATTCCCGCTCCCCTTTCCGTCATTCCCGCGAAAGCGGGAATCCAGGCGTCTCTATAACCACATCGTTCTCCGACAGCCGGCAATTCTGGATTCCCGCTTTCGCGGAAATGATGGGATAAGGGGGAATGACGGAAGATTGGTGGAGGGGGAATTGGGGGAGTTTCGCAATTCCTACGGTGTGATGGTGGGCGGATCGATGCCGCGTTCGCGGAGCAGGCGTTCCAGTTCCAGTCGGGCCGCCCGCTCCTGGTTCCGGGCTTGCTCGGCCGCCAACCGGCCGGCTTGCTCCTGGTCCAATGCTTGCTCGGCCGCCAGCCGGCCGGCCTGTTCACGGTCCCGGGCTCGCTCCGCGGCAAGTCGTTCTTGCCCTGATTCCGCCAAGTCGAGGAGATAGCGGCCTTGCGCCGGGTCGAAAAAGCGGAACCGTTGCCGGTCGCAGTGCAATTCCAGATGCAGTACCGCGCTGGCGCCACGCAGCTGCTCACTTGCAGCGTCGCGCCGGACATCAATGGCCGTGTAACTTCCGCGCGCCAGGCGGTAGCCTTGCAGGAACGGTTCCAAGTGGCGCTCCTCCGTGGGGTCGTAGAGCCAGTATTCCAGCACGCCCCAACTCTCATACAGGCGGCGCTTGAAGCCCAAGTCATTCCGATAGGTGCCGTCCGATGCTATTTCCACGATGAACGTCGGAACTTGCTCTTCCAGCCAGAGGAAGTACGACTTGCGGCGCGCATTGCCCACATGGGGAATGACGTACAAGTCGGGGGCGACGACGGCGCTGCTATCCCCCGGCGCGTAATAGATGAACATATTGCCGGCGACTAAAACCGTGGGATCGTTGGCGAACCAGGTGGACAGGGCCTGCTGCATATAGGCTTGGGGGATGAACTGGTACATCGTTTCTACGGGGAGCCGGCCGTCTGCATCAGGGTAGTGCACACCATCGGCGGGTTCGGGGGGGCGAGGATATTTTTGTTTTTGAGTGTAGGCCGTGGCCATAAGCTACTCCTCACCCTCGGCGGGTACGACAAACTTGCCCGACGCGTTCGCCGGCTTCAACCCGGCCCGCCGGGCGCTGGCCCAGTAGGCGATAAGTATCAGGGCCGGCATAGCGATGATAATCATGCCGATGATGATGACGATGGTGAGTGGGGTGAAGCCGAGGGAGCCCAGCAAAATGTGGCTGAGCGCCGCCATTATCCATTGGAGCAGCGTGGGGTCGGCTTCCCCGTGGTGCTGCCCCAGAGCGGCCAGTATCGCCGCGATTGTTATTCCGGTCATCCCCGTCGCCTCCGGGAGTGGGAGTACGGGAAATCAGCCCTAATAGCGGGCGCCGGCGCCGGCGCCCGCCGTGGCCAGCGGGGAGCCGCCCTCGATGGGCCGGGGGTTGTAACGCCCGGAGTAGTGGTATTCCTTGATGCTGTAGGCCGCGATGGCCGCCGGAATGAGCGTCAGGCCGGCGATCAGGAAGGGCCAGAAGTAGCTGCCGCCGAACCACTCGTAGGCGTAACCGGCGAACTGGATGCTGAAGAAGGAACCGATCTGGTGGGAGAAGAACACCCAGCCGCTGATGGTGCCCAGGGCGCGGAAACCGTACACGTCAGCCGTGAGCGTGGAGGTGAGGGGCACGCTGGCTACCCACGACATACCGGAGAGCAGGGCGAAGGCCACCAGCCCCAGCATCCCGTACCCGAACAGGGGCAGGAAGACCAGGCACATGAAGGCCACGCCTCGAGTGGCGTACACTAGGGTCAGCACGTTCTTGCGGCGCATCCGGTCGCCCATGAAGCCGGTGATGATAACGCCGGCGGCGTTGAGGCCGGTCATCATGCCGAACATGAGGGCGGCGAAGACCTTCTTGTCGTCGAAGGTCATCCAAAGGAAGTTCACCGTGTCGGGCAGCACGTCCTCGGCGTAGGGGATGAAGTGGATGCTCAACAGGCCGGTAGTGATGCCGCAGACCACGTATGCGCCGGACAATTGCCACATGGGAGGCGTCTTGAAGCACTGGCGCCAGTTAGTCACCTCATATTGACCGCCGGCGAGGCCGCGCTGGAGAGCGCTGCCGGCGGGGGCATTTTCCGGATCCGGGTCGCCGTCGGGGTTCAGGCCCATTTCCTGAGGGTTGGGGCGGAGGAAAAACACGGCCAGGGGCGCGGACAGCAACACCACCATGGCGCCCAAGAGGAACCACACCGCGCGCCAACCCACCAGTTCGATACCGGCAATGTGCAAAGTGGTGCTGTCGATGACGCCCATCAGGTAGGCGGCGAAGGGGATCATCAACAGACCGCCGATGGAGGTGCCGGCGGCGGCCAGGCCGGTGGCCTTGCTGCGCTTGCGCCGGAACCAGCGCACTACCAGCGCGAGCATATTGGTGATGGACGCCGCGCTCAGGCAGGTATTGATGATGACGGAGAAGACTAGAATGAACCACAGCAGGTCCAGTGGTATGCTTAGGAAGCCGAGATTTACCATGTGTTCCAGGTCCATCATGAAGGCCAGGCTCATGATGGCGAGACCCATTATCGAGAGGCCGATACCGAACACGCGGCGGGGGCCGTACTTATCGAACAAGGCCCCCATGATGGGCTGCATGGCCCCGTTGATGAGGAAGCCCACCGAACCGACCCATGAGATGTCGGAACGGTCCCAGCCGAAGGTTGGTTCCATCTCGGTGACGAAGAGCCCAAACCCCTGGCGCCCCGGCATGGACAGGAAGGACACGAAGAAGCAGGTGGCGACGATGTACCAGCCGAAGTACATCGGCGCGGTGACCGGCGCGGCGGATTTGGCAGTCATACACCCTCTTGATCCACAGGTTCCGTGAACGACGGTACGAAGGCCGTCGCGTACCGCGCCATCATAACAGGGCGGTATGCCGGGCGCCAGTGGAGCGTTGCGGCAGGCGCGTCCAGTTTGTCAACGCCGGAGAACGTAGCCCGATCTTTGACAAACCGGCAGTTTCCCGGCGAGCTTCAGCCGCCCGCGGCGTTCATCTCACGGTCGTGGTCGGGTTCGTCGCCGTGGTCGAGTTCGTCGCCAAGGGCATGGCCGTTGACGAAGGGCAGCAGACGGTGGCCCTGGCGCAAGAAAATCCGGACCGGCGCCCCCGGCTCAAAACGGGCAATGTGCGACTTCATCACGCGCACGCGGCGTCCCGAACTCAACTCCACCGAGTAGAGGTTGAAGGCTCCCAGATATTCGCGACGGCGAACTACTCCGTTGCCGCCGGCATCGCGGGTCATGTCCAGGCAGTCGGGGCGCACCATAACCTGCAACTCTGCACTCCCTGGCGATGGCGTGGGCCACGTTTCTAGCCAGGGCCCCCGTCCCACCTCGCTGACCAACTGCGCGCCGTCTCGCCACGCCGGTATGAAGTCTGACGTGCCGAAGAACTCGGCGGCGAATCGCGTGCCCGGATGATTGAACACCCGCTCCGGAGGCCCAAGTTGCTCGATGCGTCCCTCGTTCATCACGGCGATGCGGTCCCCCATGTGCATCGCTTCTTCCTGGTCGTGGGTCACGCACACCACGGTGGCTTCCCGCTCCTTCAGGATCGCGCGCACTTCGGTTCGCAGTTGGCTGCGGAGGCCGGTATCGAGGCTGGAGAAAGGTTCGTCCATCAGTATCAGGTCCGGTTCGGGCGCCAGCGCCCGGGCCAACGCCACCCGCTGCTGCTGCCCGCCCGATAGCTGGTGCGGGTAGCGACCGTCATAGCCCGCCAGGTTCACCAGTTGCAGGGCCTCGGCCACCTGCGCTTGGCGTCGCTTTCCCTTCGCCAGGCCAAAAGCCACGTTCTGCGCCACCGTCAGATGGGGGAACAGCGCGCCTTCCTGGAACACCATGCCAACCCGTCGCTTGTCCGGGCTCACATTGGCGCCCGGGCCGTACACCAGCCGGTCACCGATGTGGATGGTTCCGTCGTCCGGTGTCTCGAACCCGGCGATCAGGCGGAGCATGGTAGTCTTGCCGCATCCGCTGGGGCCCAGCAGGCACAGGATCTCCCCACGCTCCAGGGCCAGGCCCACGTCCGCCACCGCCCGGACTTCGCGAAAGGCTTTCCATAACCCGGACAACCGCAGCGCATAGGGCCCCGAAATCGGAGCGCTGACGACTGATTGTCCCGGGTTGTTAGATGAGGCGAACAGCATAGAACGTGTGCATTCGCAATCAATATGAATGCCATAAGAAAACAGGCGTCAGTCTATTGACGGGCAATTCAGCTGTCAATACACCGGGTCTTTGCATCGGCGCATTTTTATGGTCTCCATTGGCATTGCGAGCGCCGCGTGGCAATCTCGTTGAGCCGGCGGAGGACGCCGCCCGGGCGGGATGGCCACGTCGAGCTTGGCTTCTTGCGCTGGCAAACCGGGTATGCGTGAGCAGTCCGTCACGGTTGATACCGTTGGGTTGTCACCACTGCCACGCTTTGTTTAGGTGTATTGAACCGTAGGGTAAGCATCCACCCGCCAATCGGTGTACGCTTTCTGAAACGGTGGGATTGCGCCGGTCGCCAGTCCCGCCTCGCCACAATCGTCGGTTCGCCGGCTATGCCAGGTTTCGCAGCAGGCTGCCGAAGCCGTCGATAGGCTTGGTCCATTCCAGGCGGCGCAGGGCCATCCAGATGGATGCCTGGTTGACGGTGATGACCGTCTTGCCTAGTCGCTGCTCCAGTTCTTCCGCCGCGTCCAGGGCGCGCCACGCCGTGCCGGGCAGAAAGATGGTATCGGCAGCGTCCTGGGCCACCGTCAAGACGAAATCGATGATGGCCTGGGGCGAGTCCATATCGATTTCCCGGGGGTTCATGGAGTCCTGCATCCACGGCTCGCCATCGGCGCTCAGCACCTCGAAACCGGCCTCTTCCAGCAGCGGCTTCAGGCGGTTGCGCAGGTGGAAGTTGCGGTACGGGCCGGCGATGCTGAGCCGGCGGCTGCCCATGTGCTCCATGGCGGCGAGGCACGATCCTACGGCGGTTACCGACGGGATGCCGCTGGCGTCCTCCATGGTTTTCGCCATCATCCGGTCGTATTCCAGGTAGCCCTTGTGCCAGGTGCCAGAGGTGCAGGCATAAACCAGCACATCGGGGCCGATGTTGGACAGGGCGCCGGAGCCGCGGGCCACGTCGTCGTTCATCTTGCCCACGTCGAACCCGAAAAGCGCCCAGTCGATTTCGTTGGCTTCGGCGCTGGTCATGCTGATACGGTGCCCCGACTGGGTGGAACTTTCCGGCTGGCTGCCCCACGCGCCGTTCCACATGCGCTCGAAATGCACCGTAATTTCCGGCGGAACCACCCGGTAGAAGTCGGGTTCAACCACCGGATTGGTGGCGGGAACCAAAGCCCCGATCCGCTGCGTGTTGGTTAGATCTGGCATATTATTGCGCTCCAGTCCAGTTTCGGGCGTATTATACAAGCTGGATGCGTTACACTTAAGAGGCTCGCAAATAAGCGACCCGCAACAGGCGCGACAAACCATGACAACTCCCAAGACGACGGCGACGTTGACCGGGCCGGCGACCGGGCCCGTATCCTGCGGACGATCAGCGACGTGAATACCCACGCCGTCGTCATCGGAACTGCTATCTCCAACGCTGGTCGGGAGCCGGCCCGCAACAGCCACGTCACCGTCATCATTCAGAACGAATGAGCCGGACGCTACACTATTCAGTGTGATCGGGCAGTGGGTCGCCATTCCTGCTTGCGCTGGAATCCGGAAATTGAAGCATATGACAAGAGATGCCGTCATTAATTCGTCAACTTCAGCGTCAAACCCGGCGGTAGTGGTGGGCATTACCGGCGCCAGCGGGGCCATCATTGCCCGGAGGCTGGTTGACGCGCTGCTGGAGCGGGAGACGCCGGTGGTGGCCGTAGCGTCCAACGCGGCCCGCATGGTGTGGCAGGAGGAGCAGGACGAGTCCTACAACGACGCGGCGGCCCGCTGGGTGGAGTACCCGCACTTTCGCCAGTACGCCATCAGCGACCTGTTTGCCCCCATCGCCAGCGGGACATTCCCCACCGCCGGCATGGTCATCGCGCCGGCCAGCATGAACTCCGTGGCGTCGCTGGCCCACGGACTGACGCCCAACTTGCTGCTCCGCGCCGCCGACGTTACGCTGAAGGAAAACCGCCGCCTGGTCCTGATCCCTCGGGAAACTCCGCTTCACGCCATCCACCTGGAGAACATGCTCGCCCTGTCCCGGCTGGGCGCGACCATCCTCCCGCCGGATCCCCCCTTCTATCTGAAACCGCTGGACATCGACGGCGTGGCGCGATTCGTGGTTCAGCGCGCCCTGGTGGCCCTGGGCATCGCGGACCGCCTGCCCGAGGATATGCAATACCGCGACCGGGAACGGTAGCCGGGAACCTTTGCGTATAATGGCGGCATCGGCGGAGCCACGCCGGGAGTCGACACACTAGGAATGTAAAGCGGATGGCCGAGACCAAAATCGCCGTCAAGCACGATCCCAGGGCGGCGCAGGTTGCCCAGGCCGTCCACGACGCGCTCAATCCGGTGCAAACCATCTTGTTTGGCTCCCGCGCCCGGGGCGACTATCGGTGGCACTCGGATATCGACATTTTCATCATCACCGGGAGCGAGACGGAGCCGGATTACCGGAACCACGCCAAAAACGTCGCCGAACAGGCGCGCCAACGGTTGCTGCCGGAAGCCGGCAAGACCGACGTAATCTGCGCCACGCTGGAAAAATTTCTCAGCGGCCGCCCGTTGAAAAACAATCTGGCCAACCATGTCGCCAGGGAGGGAGTGCCCATAATGCCCCCGGAACAAACGGGCTATGCCAGCGATTATGGTGAAGAAGCCATCGACTGGAATAACGTCAGAACCAGGGCAAAAGACGCCACAGACCACGCCAATGCCATCCAAAACAACGTTGACGTTGACCGCATTGCAGAGAAAGTGCTGGGCCATATCGCCCAGCAGGCGCTGGAACACGGCTATAAAGCGCTGCTGGCGGCTAATGGCCACGAGTACCCAGTGAGCTGGCGTGGGCACGACCTGGATGGACTGGCCGCGTTGGTGAGAGAAAGGCTGGGCCTGGCGGCGGACTTCCCAATGCCGGGGGAAGAGTACGCTTACCTGAGCGAGTTTGCCGGCGGCGCGGTTTATGCTGATGACCTGCCCCCGCTGAACCGCCGGAGCATCCACCGGGATATTCCCGACGCGGTGGCGCGGCTGATGCAACTCATCGCGGAAACCTCCGGGTACGCCCCCTCATCCGACCCTGAAACGGCGGCGTGACCGTCAAAGGCGCGCCGGCGCGAAGCGTTGCATTTGTTATGCCCCAAATCGTCTATTACGTTGCGGCCAGCCTGGACGGCTATATTGCCGACGCCGCCGGAGGCGTGGATTGGCTGCCGCCGGGCGGCGCTGACGCCTACGGTTACGCTGATTTCTACCGTAGCGTGGATGCTCTGGCGATGGGCCGGCGCACCTATGACCAGGCGCGCGCCTTTGGTGAATGGCCCTACGCCGGCAAACCGACGTATGTATTTACCCGCCAGGCCCCGGATGATGCGCCGCAAGACGTTGAGTTTGTGCGTGAGGATCCGGCAGATTTTGTCCGCAGAATTGCGGCCGGCTGCTCCGGAACCCTGTGGCTGGTGGGCGGCGCGAACCTGGCCGAGCAGTTCCGACGGGCCGGCCTGATCGACGAATACCGGGTCTTTGTGATCCCGGTCATCCTGGGCCAAGGCGTTCCGCTGTGCGGCGGCGACGCTCCGCCAACTTCCTTGCGGCTTGAAGCGGCGCAAGCCTACGACGACGGCGTGGTCATGCTCCGCTATCAGCCGGCTGCCGGATAGCGCCATGGCCCACCTGACCGGCGACGACAAGCGCCGTTACGTGGCGGAGCTGTTCGCTCGCATCTCGCCGCGCTATGACCTGATGAACTCCCTGATGACGGGCGGGCTGCATCACCGCTGGAAGCGGGACACGGCCCGGCTTACCGTTGCCGGCGCAACCGGAACGAAGCGCGGGGCAACGGGCGGGATCGGGGCAACGGGCGAGATCGGGGCAACGCTGGACATCGCCACTGGCACCGGCGACCTGGCCTTTGCCCTGGCGAACTGCGCGGGAGTTACCGCCGTGGTGGGCGTTGACCTGCTTCCGGAGATGCTGTCAATCGCGGTGCGACGGCGGCGGGCCGGCCGGCAGCGGAGCGACCGGGCCATTGCCTTCGTGCAGGGCGACGCCTTGCGGCTGCCCTTTCCCGATGATTCCTTCGCCGGCGTCACCGCCGGGTTCAGCCTGCGCAATATGCCCGACGTGCCCGCCGCCATCAATGAGATGGCCCGCGTGGCAGCGCCCGGCGGACGGGTAACCACCCTGGAGCTGACGCCCCTGCGTGGCGGCATAGCGGCATTTTTGGGGCGTTGCTATTTTCACCGGGTGGTGCCTCTGCTGGGCCAGCTGGTGGCCGGAGACCGGTCAGCCTACACCTACCTGCCCGACAGCGTGGACTATTTCCTCGCCGCCGACGGACTGGCCGACGTGTACCGTCAAGCCGGACTGGTGGGCGTGGGCTACCGCCGGCTGGGTCTGGGCGGCGTGGCCCTGCACTACGGCGACAAGCCGGCATAATCGCGCCCGGTTGAGATGTCAGAGGCGTGGTTAAGGCAATCGCTTCATAGACTACCCAGCCGTTATTCCGGCGAAAGCAGGATTTCGCCAGCCAGAATATGCAAGAAACGGGAATATGATTACGAATTCGGTTACTGAATTAGCGTTTGCGCCGTAATGAGGGTGATGGTGCGATTGCCCCGTGAAACACCCGGAGAGGCCGGGCATCAACCGATATTCGTTGTATAATGACTTATGTAACGTCCATTTTCAGGAGGCAGGATATGAACCGAACGCAACGCGAGTTGATAGTGCTGGCAGCCGGCATCGGCGTCGGCGTCGGCGTGGGCATGCTGCTGGCTCCCCGCAGCGGCCAGGAGACCCGGGAGGTGCTGCAACGCACCGCTACGCAGGCGGTGGACCGGGGCCGAGACTACTGGCAGCGCGTCCGCAGCCGCGGTGGCAACTCGGAAGTCATTGACGTCATCGAAGCAGAGGACTAGTCTTCGCCTGTTGCCCGTCGCCGGAGGGATCGGAGCACATCCGACCCTCCGCCTTTATAAATAACGAGAAGGAACCACGATATGCCGGCAGACGTATTGTCGATCGTGCGGGATATTGCGATCATCGTGATGGCGGTGATGGTGACCGTAGCGGCGGCAACGCTTACGGTAGTCGTATTGAAGATTTTTCCCCCGCTCCGGCGTGGCGCGCGCAATTTTGAAACCGCTTCCCGGTTGATGCTGGAGACGTCGTCGCGGATCGCCGGCTTGGTGGCCATGGGCAGCGAACTCGGCATTTTCCTTTGGGATCTGATGAACCGCTTGCGTAGGCGCAGTAATGCCGAACCGCCGGCCGGGGACGACAACGCTCAACAGAGCTGATCGAGGCGCCCCCGCCGCGCGGTATTTTCAACCTTCCGGTAATGGTTGCCCTTAGGCATGGGCAATGGCGGCAGCAAGGCCGCGCTTGTGTCGCCCTCATTGGGATTGCGCCGCGCAATCCGCTCCGTGACTAGCGCCCAAATTGCCACGAGCCGGCGGGCCACGGTGTAAAGCAGGCCAACTACTAGCGTAGCGGCCTGCCGCTATTGACGGAAACGCTGCGGCATTCCAGGCGACATAACCGACCCTCGGCTGCCCGAATACGCTGCCGACCGGTACGGCCCAGACTGGCGCCTTTTCCATAGTCAGCGTGCCGCGCGCAGGTGGCTCCGCCGCGATGCGGGCCTGCTCTCGCCACCGACGCACTGCGGGCGCAGCTGGTATCAACTGCGCCCGCGCCATCACTATCGAACCGAAGCGGCTCCTACACCTGGCGTTGCTTCGGATCAAGCCGGTCGCGCAGCCAGTCTCCCAGCAGGTTCATGCTGAGCACCACCAGCATGATGGCCAGGCCGGGGAACAGTGAGACCCACCAACCTTGGGCCGAAGCAATCAGCACCCGCCCGTCGGCAACCATCAGGCCCCACGCCGGCTGCGGAGGCGGGATGCCCACGGCCAGGAAGCTCAACGTAGCCTCCAGGATGATGACGAATCCAACATTGAGGGTAGCCAGAACGATCACGCTGTTGAACACGTTGGGGAAGATGTGCTTAAGCATGATCCGGCGGTGGGAGGCTCCGGAAACGCGGGCTCTGGAGATGAAGTCTTGCACTCGAACCGCCAGCGTTTCGCCGCGCACCAGTCGAGCGTAGCGGGACCAGAGGAGGAGAACCAGCACCAGGATTACGTTGGTGATGCTGGGTTTGGTTGCGGCAACGATAACCAGCGCCAGCAATATGATGGGGATCGATAATGAGATATCCACCAGGCGCATCACCAGCGAATCTACCCAACCGCCCCAGTATCCCGCCGCAATGCCTAGGCCAACTCCCAACAGGCCGGCGATGCAGATGGCGATGGCGGCAATGATGACCGATACCCTCGCCCCGTGCACGACGCGCGAAAAGATGTCGCGCCCCACCCGATCCGTCCCCAGCAGGTATTCGCTGCTGCCGCCTTCCATCCAGGCCGGGGGCAGCAGGCGGAGGCTCAGTGAACCCAGTTCCGGGTCGTAGGGAGCGATCAGGTCGGCGAATATCGCGGGGATCACTAGCACAACCAGCAAGAGGGCCATGGGGAACAGAGGGTATCGCCGCGCTTCCTCCCAGAATTTGCCGACCGGTCCTCGACGGGACTCATCCGGCGCGCCGAATGGTTCGGCAATCACTTGCGGTTCTGCGGTGCGGTTTTCCGCAGCCATATTACAAGGCTCCTAGTTGTAGCGTATCCTGGGGTCAACATAAGCATAGGCAATGTCAACCAGCAGGTTGGCGATGATGTACACCAGGCAGAAGGTAATGACGACGGCCTGGACCACGGGGAAGTCCTTGGTAACCGCTGCGTCCACTGCCAGACGGCCTACTCCGGGCCAGGCGAAGACGAACTCAATGGATACGGAACCGACCATTAGGGATCCGATGATCAGGGCGAAGTAGGTGAACGGCGCGATGGCAGCGTTGCGCAGGCAGTGCTTCCACACTACTTTCCATTCGGGCACGCCTTTGATGCGGGCCAGCTTGACGTATTCGGTATCGAGAACATCAAGCATTGAGGAGCGCACCAAGCGCATCAGAGCCGCCACCTGGAACCATCCGATGGCGATGGCGGGCAGGATGTATGAAAGGACGCCCTGCTCTTTCCCGGATACCGGGAACCAGCCTAACTGGGCGGCGAAGACCCACATGAGGATCAGCCCAAGCCAGAAGGCCGGCAGAGATTGCCCGAACAGAGCAATCAGCTTGCCCCCATAGTCAAACGCAGTGTCTTTCTTGACTGCCGAAAGCACTCCAATGGGAACCGCAATGGCGATGGCAACCACCACCGCCACACCGGCCAGGGCCGCGGTGTTGGGCAACCGCTCCAGCACCAAGCTCATGGCAGTGCGGCCCCGCACGCGAAGGGAGTCGCCAAAATCGCCGGTAAGGGCATTGCCGATGAACGTGAAATATTGTACATACAATGGCCGGTCCAGGCCCCAGGCCGCGCTCAGGCGTTCTCTGTCCTCGTTCGTTGCCTCCAGAGGCAGAAGCACATCCAGGGGGTCGCCGGCCAAACGCGCCAGCGAGAACACGATGATCGTAAGGATCAGCAAAGTGAGGATGGACTGTCCCACCCGGAAAAGGATATAGCGCTGCACGAGTAACTACCTTAATGGAGTCAGTGTGTAGGGGCAACCACCCGGTCGCCCCTACGGTTTGTTCTTCGCCGTTGCCTATGGTGTAACCGGAGTGATGTATTCGGTGTGGGTGAAGCTGGCGTTGATGTTGCCGGGCCACACCATTTCCCCGACGGCGCCGGGATCCACGACGATTTGAGCCGGCAGCCATACGATGGGGACTTCAGAGTAGAGGTCGAACTTGAGGTCTCCCAGATCGCGCAGCGCCTGGGCCTTCACTTCCGGGTCAATGCTCTGGGTGGCCTTGTCGTATAGGGCATCGGTCATCGGGTCAACCGACGTGCGCCAGAACCCGGCGTCGCCGCTGCGGTTGTAGAAGCGCAGGGTAATGTCGGCCGGCCGATAGGTGCCGCGAGTGGCGGCAATGGTGCCGTGGGTCTTGCCGGGACGGTAGTATTTGCCCCGGTAGTCAGACCATTGGACTGACTCGGACTCGACGTTAATGCCGACGTTGGTGAGGTAGGTGAAAGCGGCTTCACCCATGGGGATCATTTCGGGCACCCCGGGCAGCTGCGTCAACAGCAGCTTCACCTCGTAACCCTCATAACCGGCTTCCTGCAAGAGTTCCCGGGCCCGTTCGGGATCAAACCCGTACTTTTCGTCGAACTCTTCGGTCCAGCGTGGGTTGTAACCGGGCAGAGCCGGGTGGTAACCCCAGACGGTATGCTGGCGACCAATCCCGCCGAACAGCTGCTCGTTGATTTCTTCGCGGTTGATGGCCCGGTTGATCGCTTCCCGGACCTTAGGGTCCAGGTGGGGTTCATCGGGCTGATAGAAACAGTTCTGGAACTCTTCGGTTTGACATGGGCCGGCTGCTTCGGGGTTGTACACGCCGCCGATGATGAACGCGACCTGAATCGACGGCAGTTCACTTTGCAGCACCTTGAGGCCGGCGTTCTGCGCGTCAATGTGCAACTCCCGACTGACTTCACCGATCTGCACCTGACTGGTCTGCAATTGGGCCAGACGGGTGGTTTCCTCAGGGATCAGGACGTATTCCATCTCCTCAAAAAACGGCGAGCGGCGATAGTGGTCCGGGTTCCGCGAGTACAGGATATTTACATCAATGGCGCGTTCTTCAAAGACCCAGGGGCCCACGCCGGCCGGCTTCTGTTGCAACTGTTCGATGCCCTCGGCTTCGTATTGAGCCTTGGAGTACACGAAGAGGTTGCCCTGTTGCGCTCCGGCAAAGAAGTCCATCAGGGAGTTAGGGGTCTTCAAGTTGAACTGAACGGTTTTGTCGTCCAAGGCGACTATATTCGTCATCAGCTCGGCTTCATTGTCGCCGAACAAGCCGCGGAACAAGCCGGTATCCGTAGCGATCGCGTCCTCTCTGATGACAAACGCCGCGCTGACGGGTACATCATGAGCGCTGAACTGGCCCCAGTCGCCGTGGAAATTCACGTCGTCCCGGAGGAAAAAGGTCCACTGGGTACCGTCCTCGTTGGCTTCCCATCTGGTTGCCAGGCCCGGCACCAGGGAGCCGTCAAAGCGGTCGGTATGCACCAGGGGGTCGGTGAAGGGCCTGACCTGAGTGTTGGCTGATGTGGTGGTCCCGAGCCAGGACCCGGTGAGCTGCTGCACCGGCGGGATGGTAGCAATACGCAACCGGCCACCCAGGGCTTCAGTCGCCTGGGCCGCGGAGGGCGTGTTAGTGGGTGCGGGAGTGGCGGTGGCGATTACCGGGGCGAGGGTGGCCGGAGCAGCAGTGGGCTGCGCCGATCCGGACGAATCTGCTGGTTGTTGTGATTGCTCTGATTCGGATTGAGTTTGGCCGACGGGTTGCGTGGCCGGCGTGGCCGGAGCCGGTTCCTCGGCGGCTCCGCCGCAGGCAATCCCGGCCACCAGAAGCAACGATGCGGCGATGGACAGGGCGATGGTAGGTTTCAGCACTTTTCCTCCTGATAACGCTTGATGTTAGTGAGCCATGATTACCGCCAAGTTCAATGCAGCGGAGCGATAATCGGGGCGACATTATATGCGAAATTCGCCCCAAATGCACCGCCGGACGGCTCCGTACCTCCGCCGGCGGCAAGGTCAACTCTCGCTGTTGCGCTCCGCTGCCCGGGCGGGGATGGTGGGCCAACGGGCGGGCTCTCTATCGAACTGGCGCCGGCCCCTAATTGAACTGGCGCCGGCCCCTAGTTGAACTGGTAGGGGTAGATAACCTGGATTACGCGACCGTCGCGCAGGGCGTCGAAGTAGCCATGTATCGCCGCGGGTTGCTGGAGCCAGCGCCGGATGATGTAGGCGCACAGCGACGCCAGTTGACCGCCCACGCTGGTGGCCGCCGGCGCAATCAGCAGGTCGTCGTAGATGTTCGGGTTGACGGAGTCGTTCTCATCGCTGAGAAATTCGGCCAGCGCCAGCGGTATTGAAGGAGTAGCGGAGCCGGCCAGCAGCATGGCGTAGTCGTTGACATTCCATGCCGACTGCATGATGTCGTCGGGGTTCATCTGCGCCATCACGTTCTCGTCCAGGAACATGGTCAGGGCCAGGAGCAAACGGCTGAAGGCCAGCCGCGCGGGATCGTTGTTGCCGTAGATGGAGTTTCCCTCGGTGGAACGAGCCTGCAAGTACTCTTCCTTGTTGATATACGACACGAGCAAGGGAGTTTCCCGTCGGATGAGGATGCTGAGGCAGTCCTGGATTAGTTCGCCGCGTCGTTCCGGACGCCAGGAGCGGAAGGGCCCCCGGCCCTGGTAAAGGTCGCTGGGACGCAGCTGCGCCGGCGCGCCGTCGGCGCTGGGAGGCGCGCCAAAGTGCCGGCGCAGCAGAGCGTCGTACTCGCCGGTCATCGATATGTACTGGTTCTCTTGTACCAGCAGTCCGACGTGAACGTGGTGCGGCTGGCTCGGGTCGTCGGCGCTGCGGCCGGTCAGGCCGGATTCGCTGAGGAAAACCAGGTACATCGTAGCCTCCTGGGCCGTTTACCGGCCGGAACGGACGGTGAAGTGGCGGCAACTATAGGTCAGACGATGCGGAGATCCACGTGGAGGACATCGCCGGTGCGCGGTTCCCACTGGATTTCCGCCGCCGCGGTGTACTCGTTGGATTCGCCGGCGATGGCAACGCGCAGGGGCTGGCCGTACTCCCCGCCGGCGCGGCTGATGGCCTGGAGCAGGGTGCGGGCATTGCACTGCAAGGCGCGGGATTCGATGCCTCGCCCATAGAGATGAACGGGCACGATGCCGGCGCGGCGCAGCGCTTTGACTTTCTTGCCCAGAATGATGCGCGTTTCAAGTTGGACGGATGCCGCCGGGGTGGTCATGGTGTCTTGGAACTCCTGGGGACGAGTGCGGGTAGGTGGCGGGGAAACCCCGTCGGTTTGGCAGCATATCATAGCATATAAACCGCCGGGCTATTCCGATGGAATTCTCCGCCCGATGTGTACGTTCTAGCAGAACACCGTTCCAGCAGAACACCGTCAGGTCAACGCGCTACCTGCCGGGCGCGCTGTTTCCGGTCAGCATCTCGAGAAACTCGGGGTTGTATTCCAGCAAGTAGTCGGCAAGGGCTGGGTCAACTCTGCCTTCACCGCATATTTCGTCCGGCGCTTTGATCTTCAGTCATAGGTTCAGACCCCCTTCGGACGCAAGATTAATCGAACTCATAGTACATCGACACCAGCGCATTGCTAAGGGAGCCTGAATCCAGTCTGTTCTGCATTGCCAGTTTGTGAACAGTCCCCTAAGTCTGGCGCCGTTGCGGCGCGTTTGTGATCGTTGCCGTAGTACAGCGACCTTGCTAAGATCGCCGCTGAGTACGCGCTGAACGATGGCGACAAAACACGTTAATTGCTTGCGCACTGCGGACTGCGTAATCTGCGCCGACCGAGGTCTGAAAATGGCGTTGCCGCCACAAAGTGATTTTTTGCGTCCAATCCTGGAAATTGCCGACCGGGCGACGGAGGCTTTATCGTCCCAGGAAATCCTTCGAAAATTGACGCCAGCGCTTGGGTTATCCCAGGATGACCTGCAAGAAAGAATACCGTCGGGCGCGTTGCGGGTTGACAAGCATGTACGATGGTCTGTGTACCAATTGAAATGCGCCGGATGGCTGGTCTTGCCGCCGGGAAGTCGTGGCCGCTACCGAATTACTGACGAAGGGCGGCAGCAGCTAGGTCATCGCGCCGACGCGCCAAGGGCGGCCGAACTCAATATGCTGGCCGCGCGCCGAATACGGTCACCGGCGGACGCGGAGCTACACCCCCCCAACACCGACCGCCCCAGCGCCGTTGTCGTAGATGTTTCTCCCGACGAACAAATCGAGGTGAGCTATGAGCAGTTGCGCACCAGGCTTGCGGACGAACTGCTGGAGAGCATGAAGAACGTAGCGCCGGCCCGCTTCGAGGAATTGGTAGTCGAGTTGCTGGTCAAGATGGGCTACGGCAGCGGCCGGCGCGTTGGGCGGAGCGGCGACAGTGGCATTGACGGCGTCCTCAATCAGGATCGACTGGGACTGGAAAAAGTCTATGTACAGGCCAAGCGTTGGAACGCCGGTACAATTGGCGAACGGGAAATACGCAACTTCTCCGGCAGTCTTGACCCGCACGGCGCGACCAAAGGCGTTTTTATCACCACCTCACGTTTCAGCGAAAGCGCAAAACGAACCGCCGCTGAAGTTGCGCGGAACAACAAAACTATCCTGTTGATCGACGGGCCGAAACTCGCCAATCTCATGATTGAGTACGGCGTAGGAGTGGTCACTAAAATCGTGTATGAAATCAAGGAGATCGACGAAAACTATTTCGCCGACGGTTCAAATTTGCCCAACACTGCCTAACGGTTACAGGCATGTAAATCACCCCAGCAAGTCCGCGTTGACGCAGGCTTCCATCGGCTCCCCGCGCAAGCCGGACACCAGGTTGCGGGCGGCCAGTTGCATGGTGTTCAACCGGGTCGGCAGACCCGCGCTGCCGATGTGCGGGGTAATGACCAGGTTGTTCAGGGTGAGCAGGGGATCGTCGGGGGCGATGGGTTCGGGCGCGGTTACGTCCAGGGCGGCGCGGGCGATTTGGCCGTCGCGCAGGGCTTCGTAAAGGGCGGCCGGGTCCACCACGGGCCCCCGCGAGACGTTGATGAGGATGCCCGACGGCTTCATCATCGCCAGCTGGGGCCGGCTGATCAGGTGATGCGTTTGAGGAGTCAAGGGCACGCTCAACATGACGAAATCCGCCTGAGCCAGCAACTCCTCGAACTCCACGTAGCGGACGCCGTACTCTGCTTCAGCGTCGGGGTAGCGCGTCCGCGAGTGATAGATGATGTCCATGTCAAAGCCCCGGGCCCGGCGGGCGATTTCCCGTCCGATCTGGCCCAGGCCGACGATGCCCAGGCCGGCGCCATGAACGTCCTGCCCCAGCCAGTGGGTGGGATGAAACTGGATCTCCCAGCGGCCGGCGCGAACCCAGCGCTCGCTCTCCGCAGTGCGCCGCGCCGCGCCCAGCAGCAGGGCAAAGGCCAGGTCGGCCGTCGATTTCGCCAGCACCCCCGGCGTGTAGCCCACCGGAATGCCCCGGCGCGTGGCCTCGGCAACGTCAATGTTGTCCAGTCCCACCGCCAGCTGGCTGATGACCCGCAGGTTGGGCGCGGCGTCCAGAAGCGTGGCATCCACCCGGTCCATGATGGTGGTGAGAATGCCGGCAGCGTCGGCGGCCAGGCGGCGCAGCTCCTCTGCCGAGGGCGGCGCTTCCTCCGGCCAGACCGTTACATCGGCGGCTTCGCGGATGACGTCCAACGCCGGCGGGAGCAGGGTTCGGGTAACCAGGGCTTTGTGCTGGGCCATATCAGTTCACCATGAGAGGAGCTGCGGTGGGAAGAGCTACGCAAAGAAAGGGACTTTTGCCGGAATTGTAGTATGCCGGAGTTCGGATTGTCATGCGCCGACTTTCAGGCCCACGATCGGTTATGATATGCTCGATGGCGACTCGAATTCAGTATGCCCCGATGTTTCGGGGCGCGCGCAACCGCAACCGTTACTCTCCGGAGGTCCCGCCTTGTATCAAACCGTGAGCGACGCCACGCTGCAAGCCCTGTCTAACATTGATTCCCCGAGCATCTGCAACGCCATCGAGGGGTTCAATGTTCGTCCCAAAAACGCGGGCTTCATGCTGCCGGAGATAAAGACGGTATTCCAGGATTTCCCCCCGATAGTTGGGTACGCGGTCACCGGCGTCATATCCGCCAACCGCCCTGAGGGACGCAGCGTAGCCCGGGAGGATTGGTGGGATCTCATCGTCTCGGTGCCCGAACCCCGGTTTATCGTTCTGCACGACATCGACAACCCGCCGCTGGGCGCCTATTGGGGAGAGGTGCAGTCCAACATCCATAAAGCGCTGGGCGCGTTGGCCGTAGCCACCGACGGCACCGTGCGCGATCTGGATGAGGTACGCGCTCTGGGGTTCCAGTTCTTCGCTAAGGAGATTTCGGTTTCCCACGCCTATGTTCACATGGTTGATATGGGCATTCCGGTGGAGGTGGGCGGCCTGACCGTTCACACCGGCGACCTGCTCCACGGTGACAAGCACGGCGTGACTAACATCCCCTTCGATATCGCCGACCGCATTCCCGATATGGTCAGCGCCATCGCCGACTACGAGCAGAAAACCATCGGCCTATGCCAGTCTCCCGACTTCTCCCTGGAAGCGCTGAAGGAAGTCGCCAAGATCACACGACCATACTAGAACCACCCACCGGCAGGTTGTTGAGCTGCCTGCGGTATAACACAAGGTGAAAAACCCGGCATGATTACGCCCACCAGACTGCTCACCACCCTTGCCTTCGCGCTGGCCGCAATCCTGATGCTGGCGGCCTGCGACTTCATAACCAATCCCTCATTGGGAGGGCTGGGAAAGGATGCCGCCGCTCCCACCGAGCCTCCCAGCACGATTACGCCGGCGCCGCCGGCCACCGCAATTGTGCGGGCAACCGCGGCGCAACCGGGAGCTCCGGCGGCATCCGGAGCGGCGGCAGCATCCGGAGCGGCGGCGGAGACTGTCATGGTAATGGATGGTCACTCCATAAAGCAGTGGTCCGCCCCGCCCCCCATGACCATCGACACCTCGGCGTCCTACACCGCCGTACTGAACACCACCGCCGGGACCATCACCGTGGAACTGCTGACCGGCGATGCGCCCAACACGGTGAATAACTTCGTCTTCCTGGCCCGCGCGGGTTTCTACGACAACGTGATCTTCCACCGCACCATACCGGAGTTCATGATCCAGGGCGGAGACCCCACCGGCACCGGCGGCGGCGGTCCCGGTTATCGTTTCCCGGATGAGCCGGTGCGCCGGCCCTACGCTCGCGGGGTCATGGCCATGGCCAACGCCGGCCCCAATACCAACGGCAGCCAGTTCTTCCTGATGCACGCCGACTACCCCCTGTCGCCCAGCTACACCATTTTCGGTCAGACGATATCCGGGCTGGAAGCCATCGACGCCATCGCCACCGCCCCCACCAATCCGGGCGGCGAAGGCTCCTCCCCGGTGAACCCGGCGGCGATCCGGTCGGTGGAAATCATCGGGCCGTAACGCCTCCGTAGCGACCGTCACTATGGGTACTTCCAAAGTTGATGTGGTAGTGGGCAACCCGGATTCCGCCGACCGGGAAACGGTTGAGGCTCTGGTGGATACCGGGTCCACCTTTTCGGTTATGCCGGCCAGCCTGCTGCATCGTTTGGGGATTGAGCCAACGCGAACCCGGCGGCTGCGGCTTGCCAACGGCCAAGTTGAGGAGCGTCAAACCGGAATGGCGCTCTTTGAGGTTGCCGGTATTGATGGCGAAGCCATGGCCGTCTTTGGCCCCGAAAACATCTACCTGCTGGGAGCGACTACGCTGGAGACTTTGCTGCTGATTGTCGATCCCATAAACCGGCAGCTAATCCCCGAGGTCGGTCTGCTAATGCGGGACAGCGACGGTGACGCTTGCTGAAACGGCGCCGCAAATAAAGCGGCTCCTCCTCTACTGGCTGCCGGTTGCGGTCTGGATGGGCCTGATATTCCTGCTCTCCGGCTTGTCGGGCGAAACGGTAGGGCAGGACGGTTGGCTGGCAGCGCTGCCGGCAGGGCAGGACGGTTGGCTGGCGGCGCTGCCGGCAGCGCTGAAATCCGATATCCTAGCGCACACGGTTGAATTTGCGGTGCTGGCGGCGCTGCTTTACCGGCTGCTGGCGTCGTATCCGTCGCTGGCTTGGTGGCACGTTCTGGGCGGCGCGCTGGTTCTCACCGTGGGCTATGGGATTAGCGATGAGTTTCATCAGTCCTTCGTCCCCGGTCGGGACAGCAGCTTCAAGGACGTTGCGGTAGATACGCTGGGCGCGCTGGTCGGCCTGGCCGCGGCGGAAGGAAGCGTGAGGCTCCGCGCGATGCTTGAGAACTGTTCGCTGGCGATTAGAAATAGTTAGGCCGTGTTTGAAAAGCGGCTTGCGCGGTTGCAGACTCCCTCCGTCATTCTCGGTGGCGCAGGAATCGCGGGTATTCGTCAACAGGCCCTAGCCGCCTTCTGCGCCGCGCTGGGCGATCCAGCGATGTTTTTGGGATTGGCGGCGTTGTTCGTCGGTGGGTCGGTAGGCAGCCCGGAAGTCGGCGCGAAAAGCGTCGAAACGCTGCTCCGCGATGGCAGCGCGCAGGTCCGCCATCAGGCGGAGGATGAAGCGCAGGTTGTGGATTGACGCCAGACGCGGCCCAAGCATCTCGCCAGCCTTGAACAGGTGGCGCAGGTAGGCGGCGGAGTAGTTGCGGCAGGCGTAGCAGTCGCAGGCGTCGTACAGGGGCGTGTCCTGCTCGGCGTAGCGGCGGTTGGCGATGTTGATGCGACCGGCGGGCGTGAACAGCGCGCCGTTGCGGGCGACCCGGGTGGGCAGTACGCAGTCGAACATATCCACGCCCAGCGCCACCGAATTCACCAAGTCCTCCGGCGAGCCGACGCCCATAAGATAACGCGGCCGGTCGGCGGGCAAGCCCGCGCACACCTGCCGGGTCACGGAGCGCATCTCGGCTTTGGTTTCCCCCACGGCCAGGCCGCCGATGGCGTAGCCGTCAAAAGGGATGGCGGTGATGTAGCGCGTGGATTCCTCCCGCAGCTCCGGCACGGCGCCGCCCTGGACGATGCCGAAAAGCGCCTGGCGGCTGGCGTTAGGACTGCGGGCGTGGGTTTCGTAGCAGACGTCCGCCCAGCGGTGGGTGCGCTCCATGGCATCCCGAACACCGTCCGGCGCGCCGGCGGAAAACACGCACTGGTCAAAGCACATGATGATGTCGGCTCCGATACGATGCTGGTTGCCGATGGCGGACTCCGGCGTGAAGAAGTGCCGGCTGCCGTCGATGTGGGACTGGAAAGCGATGCCGTCGTTATCGACCCGCCGCAGGGCGCCCATGCTGAAGGCCTGATAGCCGCCGCTATCGGTCAGGATCGGCCCGGGCCAGCCCATAAAGCGGTGCAGGCCCCCGGCGTTGCGAACCCGGTCCACCCCGGGCCGCAGATACAAGTGATAGGCGTTGCTCAGGACGGTTTCCGCGCCTAGGTCGCGCACCTCGTCGAAGGTCAATCCCTTAACCGTTGCCTGCGTTGCCACTGGCATGAATAGCGGCGTTTGCGCGGCGCCGTGGGGCGTGGTAATCTGCCCGCGCCGGGCCGCGCCGTCGGTGGCCAGCAGTTGAAAACCGAACTTGTCTGCGGTCATAGAAGCCAATTTACTCGCATATGCCCAGCCCGCGCAATCCATAAAGCCAGAGTGGGACGATGTACGAGGCATTCTCGGAGTTTCTGGCGCGCCTGAGCGGCCAGGGGGCGCTGTGGGCCGTTTCCGTCATCTTGGCTATGGCCATAACCGCCGTGGCGCTGTACGTTTTTTGGGACTTGGTAGGACGTGGGATTTCGCTGGTCCGGCCGGGCGGGCGGGATAGGAACACCCCCGGCGGCCGGCGTACCCCCCGGGGCGGCTGACGTGCATTTTCCAATCGCCGACGCTACGGTATCGCCGCTGCTGTTGGCGCTCCTGGGGATGATTGTCGGCACGATGACCGGCTTCTTCGGCGTGGGTGGCGGGTTTCTCATTACCGGCGGCCTGCTGGTGCTGGGCGTGCCGACGATCTACGCAGTGGGAACGGGCCTGCTCATGGTGATGGGAACGGCGATCACCAGTACGCTGCGTCACCGTCGATTGGGCAACGTGGACTTCCGCCTGGCCAGCCTGATAGTTTGCGGGACGATACCCGGCGTCTTCGCCGGCGAGCGTGTCAACACCGCTTTGGCGGAGGCCGGCGTCGCCGGCCCGGTGGTGGGCGGGGTGTATTTCGTGCTGTTGCTCAGTCTGGGTTCGCTGATGGTGGGAAACTGGCTGCGCGGCCTGCGCTACCGACCGGGATCGCGCGCGGGAGGCGGTCTGCCGGGATTTTTGCATCGGGTGCGGATTGGCCCCGCGCGGTTGACGCTGCCGGCCCGGGCCGGAACAACGCGCGGAATCAACCTGCGACCGGCGTTTCCCAATGCGGGGATCGAGGAGATGTCCGCGCTGGTGCCGGTTTTTGCCGGGTTAGTCATCGGGTTCATCGCCGCCCTGCTGGGCGCCGGCGGCGGGTTTCTGCTGATGCCCTTCCTGGTTTATGGTTTGGGCATACCGCCGGCGGTGGCCATCGGCACCGATCTGTTCCAGATCATCATCACCGGCACGCTGGGAGCCTTCCTGTACTCGCTGAGCGGCAGCGTGGACCCGGTGATCGCGGTAATAATGTTCGCATCCGCATCGGTGGGCACGCAATTGGGCGCGCTGACCACGCGCTTCGTCAACGCGACTCGCATCTTGGGGCTGTTTGGCGTCACCGTACTCAACGCCGGCGTGGCGGTGGGCCTGGGGCAGCTGGCGCGGACCATCGGCGCCGAGCGCCTGGAGCAGGTCAGCCAGGCGCTGTTGCTGGGCGTCTCCGGCGCGGTGGCCGCAACGATACTGCTGCTGCTGCTGCTGGCGGTAACGACCCAGGCGCGGCGCGGCCGGCGACTGGCCCGGCTGCGGGAAGTGCGGGCGGACCGGATACGCGCGCCATAGCCGGACTCAGCCGGCCCCCCGCGCGGCGGAACTACAGTTCCACCACCATTTGTAGTTCCGTGGTCGGGCGGCACAGCGCCTCGAATGCGCCCTGTATACCCTCCAACGGCACGAAGTTGGCGCTCGACAGCATGTGTTCCACCGACACCCGGCCGGTTCGCAGCAGCTCCAGAGCAATGCGCCAGTCCTCCGGCACGGTTCCGAAAGACGACTGCATGCGAACCTCCCGGGCCATCCAGTTGGGCGGAACCACCGGGGTCGGCTCCCAGGCAATGGCGATCATCACCACCTGCCCGCCGCGGGCGCACAGGTCCAAGCCCTGTTCCAGCGTGGCGGGAGCGGCGGCGCACTCGAACACTACCTGCGGGCCGGCGCCGCCGGTCAATTCTACTACTTGCGTCTCAAAATCAGGATCGGTGGGGTTAAGCACGGCGTCCGCGCCCAGCCGACGGGCGGCCTCCGCCCGGCCCGGGGCCGGCTCGGACACGATGACCGTAGTGGCGCCGGCGGCGCGGGCCGTCTGCATGCACAACAGACCGATGGGGCCAGCTCCCAGCACCAGCGCCGCGTCGCCCAGCTTGATGTCCGAAAGGCGCACCGCGTGTACGGTGACGGCGCAGGGTTCGCAGAGGGCGGCCTGCTCGTCGGTCACGTCGTCGGGCACCGGCGTCGGTTCCCATTCGTCCAACAGCGCGTATTCAGCATAACCCCGGGGGCGGGTGTTCTGCTGGAAGCCCATGGTGCGGTAGTTGAAACGAGGATGTCGGCGCGTCGCCGACCCGCCGCCTGGTGGCGGGTGTCCGCCACCGCCAACCACTCGGTCGCCGGCCTGCCAGCGGGTTACGCCCGGCCCAACGTCCACGATGGTTCCGGTGTACTCGTGGCCCATCACCGTTCCCGGCTGGGCCAGGTCATACATGAAAGCATGCACGTCGGTGCCGCAGATGGCCGAATACTTCACCCGCATCACCACCTGCCCGGCGGAGGGTGTCGGATCCGGCAATTCCTCAACCTGCAAAACCTGTTCACCTTGATAGACGGCGGCGCGCATAGTCAATCCCTCCGGCGCTTGCTTGTGGCGCAAAGATAGCACAGCCGGCCCGCGCCCGGCTTGCCTGGTGTTGCCGCGCTCCCGTCTGCGAATAGTGCCGCCGGCGACATAGTGACGCCGGCAACATTGACGGCGCGCCGTGCAAGTCGGTACAGTGCCCAAGGAATCCATCCCGGCTGGTAATCGGATGACGAGTCAAAAAGCAACGCCGCCGCGCCGCCGCGCCGCCCGGTCGAGCCAAAGCCGCCGCCGGAAAATCGCCTTCGGCTGGTACGGCGGCAAGTTCAGCCATCTCGATTTTCTGTTGCCCAACCTGCCCAATGACGCGGCTCACTTCTGCGACGTATTCGGCGGGTCGGCGGCGGTGCTGATTAACCGTGATCCGGCGCCGGTGGAAACCTACAATGACCTGGATTCCGAGCTGGTCAACTTTTTCGCTACCCTGCGGCATCCGGAACGCGGGGAGCGCTTGCTCAAAGCGATTGCGCTGACGCCCTTTTCCCGTGAAGAGCTGGCGTTGGCCTGCACCCCGGAACCTGACCTGGACAACGTAGAGCGGGCCCGCCGGTTCTACGTCCGGGCTCGCCAGACCCGAACCGGCCTGGCCCAAACCTCATCGGAAGGCCGCTGGGCGCAGTGCATACTGACCTCCCGCTCGGGCATGGCGGGCGCCGTGTCCCGCTGGTTGGGCGCAATTGAGGGCTTGCCGCCCATTATCGACCGCCTCATGCGGGTGCAGATTGACAACGCCCCGGCATTGGAAGTAATCCAGCGTTACGACACGCCGGAAACCTTATTCTACCTCGACCCGCCCTATGTGCATGACGCTCGCGGCGACCGGCGCGCCTACTACGGCGAGATGACCGACCGTGAGCATAGCGAACTGGCTGACCTATTGCAGGGCATCAGAGGCCGCGCCGCCATATCGGGATACCGCAGCGATCTGTACGATGCGTTGTACGCCGACTGGCGGCGGGTGGACGCCCCGGAAAAGAACTGCCCCTCGGTGCGCCAGCCGCGCCAGGAATCCCTTTGGCTGAACTACGACCGTCATGTCAAATGCCGGCAGTGTAGAACATGGCGAACCGCCGGAACAGCTGGCCCCGCTGGATCGGTTGCGGGCAAGGTGGCTTGAGGCGCTGGCCGACGGCAACCCGAAGGTTGGAGGAAATTGCGAAACCCCGGATTTTGTTTCCAGCCAGTCCGTTGCTTCGCCGACCCGTGCTGCAAATGTTGATTTTAACCCTTGCCCCAAGCCGTGATTGCATATGGCGGAGTCTTACGGCGTAACCCCAAACTCCACTTCTGCCACCTTGCGCCCGCCTTCGTACACGTACACCCAATAGCGTCCTGGCGCCCAGCGTTGCGGCGGGTTCGGCCCCACCGACAGCCATTGCGTTCCGCCGGACGATAGCAACCGTATCGGCAGTGAGATGCTGCGCCGCCTAGTGGCGAACCCATCCTCGAAATACTCCACAACTTCCAGCGTCAATTCCTGGGTCGCGTCTGCTGTCGTATAGGAATATTCCAGCGTCAGGTACACCCAACCCGTCCCCTGGCTGGCCGAAAAGCCTTGTACCGCCGGTCCGCCCTGCTGCAATGCGATATACGCCTGGTCGATCCGACCGGTGATGGAGGGCAACGCCGGATCGAAGGGAGTCGGATCGGGCGCGCCATCAATCTCCCGGCTGGCCGTGCCGCGATACCATTGGTCCCAAATATGCTCCAGTTCCGGTTGCATCGGCATGCCGCCGGCTCTCAGCCAGGCGACGCGAAGGTCAATCTCGGCGAGTTCCTGCTGGGACGGGTATGACGGTTCCTGGGTCAGTTTGCGGTAGATTTCCCGCCAGCCTTGCAGAAAGGCTTGCTCGCCCAGTTTTTGGTACAACGCCAGCATCAGGCGTTCGCCCAGGGCGTAATTGCACAGCCAGAGGTCGCCTTCGCCGGGGACGTCCGCCTCGCCGTCCGGCAGGAGCGTTTCCAGTTCGCTCAGGGAGGCCGCCGCCGCGCACGGAGCGTTGGTGGATTCGATCCGGTCGCCGGCGGTGACGTGGCGCGCGTAAGACGCCGCAAAGTCGGCGGCGCCTTCAGCGTACCACGCCGGCCTGGCGTACAGATAATAGTGGGCAATCTCGTGGAAAATGGCGTGGGGCGCGAACTTGGGCCGGGCGTTGGCGTCTATTTCGGATTTCAGGGTGACGTGGGTCTGGTAGTTGGCGCCGGCGGCGGCGGCGACCACGTAATCGGTAACGTGGATGACGATGGCCGGCGTCGGGAACGGCGCGTCGAACATATCCTCAAATATTGGCACGGCGGCTTGGGTGACGGCCAGCACCGGCGAGTCGGAATTGAGCGCGCCGGTCTCGCGGATAATGGCGATGGGCACGGATTGGCCGGCGCGGTTGGTAGTGTAGCCCAGCTCTACGGCGACCGAACCGGGGCTGCTTACTATGACGTCGAACTCCGGCGAGGGAAATCGGGAGCGTTCATACAACACTGCGACGATGGCGGCTTCGGCGTCGGTAAGGCCGTCGCGGAACCAGTCCGCTTCGGTCAGTTGCGCCAGCCGCTCCGTCCGGTTTTGCGCCATCCGTTGCAGGGACAGCAGGGCCGGCAAGTCCAGCGGGGCCAGCCTTTCGCCCAGGGTGTGGGAATCGAGCAGGCCCTCCAGCGTATCCGGCGCGTCGATAGCGATGTTCACCAGCCGCTCGGCGGCGTTGAACTCGTCAACGTTCTGCAAACCGTCCGCAATCCAGGCAATGTCGCCGATGCGCGCTGCCGAGACCGGAACGTTCCGCTTGGCATACTCCCAATTGCGTACCTGGGCCAGGTCGTGTGGGGGCGGTACGGTCGGCCGGAGCCGTGGCATTGGCGTCGGCGTTGCCGTCAGTGTGTTGGCCTTGGCGATGGTCGGTGACGGGGTTTCCGCAGCGGTAGCGGCCGCGACCCGGATCAGCGCGGCATCGATGGTAGCTCGCAGGTTCGGCGTGGGCTCGGCCACCGCATCGGCTTCGTCAAAGAGGCAGCCGGTAGCGGTCCCGGCTGCCAGCAGCATAGCGACCAGCAGGGTCCTGGCGTAACCCATAGCAATAGCGCAGCCCCTGGCAATAGCGTAACCCATGCCGATAAAGTATAGGGGGGAACAGTAACGGTACGCTATAATCCTGATTACAGACCCGCCCCATTTACGGCGGATTCGCAGCGAGGTGCAGCACAATGGGCAAACTGGACGGCAGAGTAGCGTTGATTACCGGATCGGGCCGGAACATCGGGCGGGCCACCGCTTTGATGATGGCCGCCGAAGGCGCCAACATCGTGGTCAACGCCCGCAGCAACCGGGAGGAGGCCGAGGCCACCGCCGCCGCCGTGACGGAACTGGGCGTTAAGGCTCTCCCCGTCCTGGCCGACGTGTCTCAAAAAGACCAGGTGGATGCCATGATTGACGCCGCCAGATCAGCCTTCGGCCACATCGACATCCTGGTGAACAACGCCGCCATCCGCCCGCATAAGCCCTTCACCGAGGTCACGGTGGAAGACTGGGAGTATGTTCGGGGAGTGGTGCTGGACGGCTCGTTTTATACGACCCAGGGCGTCATACAGCAGATGGTGGACAACAACTTCGGACGCATCGTGTTCCTGACCGGGGATGGAGCCTTCCGGGGCAGCCCCCGGCGCGCCCACGTTTCGGCGGCCAAGATGGGCATAGTCGGCATGGCCCGCAGCCTGGCCTCGGAGTTCGCGCCCCATAACATCCGCGTCAACGTCGTATCTCCCGGCAGCATCGACACCACCCGCGCCAACCCGGAATGGTACGCCGGCCGCGTTCCCGACTCCGCCGGCATCCCGCTGGGCCGCCAGGGCAAACCCGACGAAATAGCGGCGACGGTAACCTTCCTCTGCACCGAGGACGGCGGGTTCATCACGGGCCAGACGCTGCACGTGAACGGCGGGCAGGGGTATTTCGGGTAGCCGGTCAACGGACAATGGCCGGCCAACGTCTGGGGCCGCTCGCGCGTATCATGATTATCAACCGAATACGGGTGCTGAACTACGGCTGCTTGCGGTATGTGGACGTGCCGATGAGCCGATTTCATGTGCTCATCGGTCCCAATGCCAGCGGAAAAAGCACGCTGATGGACGCGATCAAGTTCGTATCCGACGTGGTGCGAGACGGGGTCAGCGTTGCGTGCGAAAGACGAACCCCCAATTTCGCGGATCTGGTGTGGGGTCGTCCTATTGAACCGGCAAAGCAAACGTTTGAGATAGTTCTGGAGTTTATTCTGCCCGACGATGTTCGAGCGTTATTGCCCGCGGGCCGGGATTACCGATTTTTCCGGTACACATTGGCGGTAGGGGTGAACCCCGAGACGAACCAAATCGGTATCGAAGAAGAAAGAGGCGCCTTGCTAGCAGAAGCGCCTGATAGGCGTAGGCAACTCACTTTCTTTCCTGAGCCCATGGCCCCAATGGAGACGATGGTTCAACGGAGTAAACCCGGAATGCGAACCATCTTCGGTAAAAGCCGCAGTGGCAGAAGCAGGTATTATCCAGAGACGAGTCAAAAAGTCGGCGCTCAAGGGTGGCGGGCCGCGTTCAATTTGGGAGCAGAACGTTCAGCCATGTCAATATTGCCGGATACCGTCGAAGAATATCCAGCAACGACTCGAATATTGTCATATCTGCGCGATGGGATGGCCACATTGTCGCTAAGCAGCGAAAGGATGCGGCGCGCCAGTCCGCCGGGAAACGGTAGAGACTTCTTGCCTGATGGGTCTAACGTGCCCTGGGTGGTTGACACCCTGATGGAACAGTATCAAAAGCGCTATGAAGACTGGGTCGAACACATCCAATGCGCGCTGAGCGGTTTCCAATCCGTGCGCGTGATCCACCGCCAAGACGACGGGCACAAATACTTGATGGTAAAGTACGATAACGGTCTCGAAGTGCCATCCTGGAAAGTTTCGGATGGTACATTGCGTTTGATGGCGCTGACGTTATTGGCTTATATGCCTCAAAAATACGGCTTGTTTATGATTGAAGAGCCAGAAAATGGGATCCATCCGGGCGCTTTGCAGGACGTTTTCGATTCTTTGTCCTCAGTTTACGAAGCACAGGTCCTATTGGCAACCCACTCCCCGGAGTTCGTAGCCATTGCCGACGTGAAACATCTTCTGTGTTTTGGGAGAAGCCGGGAAGGCGCCGTGGACATCATACCCGGGGAGGAGCATCCCCACCTGAAAGACTGGCAGTACGAGACCGATCTGGGGGCCTTCTTTGCCTCGGGCATATTGGCATGACCAGCGCCGTTGTCCCCAAAGATCTCGTCGTGCTCGCCGCTGACGGAACGATACAGCGCACTATACAGACGTTGCTGGAAGAGCGACGTGCTTCATTGGGCATTCGTCCCATCTCGGTTGATTTCCAGACCCACCGACACCGCGACTCCGGATGTAGAACGGCGCCAGGATCGGTAATCAATCCATTGCGGAACCGATATAGCAGAGCTATGGTAGTTTTCGATTTTCATGGCAGCGGTGAATTACAGCGTACTGCGCAGCATTGGTTCCCCGCGCACTGAGCGGCGCGGCGGCACAAAGACGGCGCCGCCCGCTGCTCATTTTGTCGTAGCAACCAGCTACGCCGCCCGCACCCGTATCTCCCGCAAGTCCTCGCCGATTGTCAGCTCCGCCTCGGTCTGCTCCTGGATGTCCTCGGGCGACCAGCCGGGAGCGTGCTCGCGCAGAACGAAGCCGCCTTCCGTTATCTCGAAGAGACCCAAATCCGTGGCCAGCAGCTTGACGACGCCCGGCGCGGTGATGGGCAGGGCGCACCGTTTCAGGACGCGGGGCGCGCCGTTGCGCTGGTTGTGCTCCATGGCGATGAACACCCGCTTGGCGCAGGCCGCCAGATCCATGGCGCCGCCGATGCCGCCGCCTTTGCGCACCGGGATGCGCCAGTTGGCAAAGTCGCCGTTCTCCGACACTTCGTAGGCGCCCATGACCGTAACGTCCACCATGCCTTTGCGGATGAGGCCGAAGGAGTCGGCGTGATGCACGATGGCCATGCCGGGGAGCGCCACCACGTTCTGCCCGCCGGCGTTAACCAGGTGCCGGTCCTCCTCGCCGGCCGGAGCCAGCGGGCCGTAGCCGATGACGCCGTTCTCCGAGTGGAAGATGATCTCCTTGTCCGGCTCGCACTCCAGGTAGTTGGAGCATAGCGTCGGCATGCCGACGCCCAGGTTCACAATCCAGCCGTCCTGGAACTCCATGGCCAGGCGGTCGCACATCGTCTGCCGGGACAGGCGGGGCTTATCGGCAGTAGTCATCGGTACACTCCTTTCATGCACATCATACGCATCATACGCGCCCGCCATCCCCCTTGATGAGAGAGGGCTGGGGTGAGGGCGCCAGGTTCAGCATCAGTCCCAATCCCCGTCCTCCGGTATTTTCACCAGTCGGTCAACGTAAACGCCCGGGACGTGGACGCAGTCGGGATCAATCTCGCCGGGCTCGACGATGCGGTCTTCCACCTCGACGACGGTGACGTCGGCGGCCATGGCCATGATGGGGTTGAAGTTGCGCTGGGTCAGACGGAATTGCAGGTTGCCGAAGGTGTCGGCGCGGTAAGCGCGGATCAGGGCGAAATCGGCCGGCAGCGGATACTCCAGCACATAGGTGCGTCCGTTGATCTCCCGATG
The DNA here is from genome assembly GCA_963692995.1 of Dehalococcoidia bacterium. Lineage (GTDB taxonomy): Bacteria > Chloroflexota > Dehalococcoidia > Lucifugimonadales > UBA3495 > Bin87. The sequence goes on along the minus strand of OY843611.1, from coordinate 2,734,497 downwards.
CTCTTTGCCTTCGGCCAGCTCGGTGCCTACGCTGGCCGGCGTGTAAAAGGCGCCGATGCCGGCGGCGGCGGCGCGCATTCGCTCGGCCAGGGTGCCCTGGGGCACCAGCTCGGCGTCCAGCTCGCCGTCGTTGTATAGCTGCACAAAGGGGGTGATCTGCGACGGATGCGTCGGCGCCGTGAAGGCGCAGATCATCTTCTTGACCTGGCCGGCCTCGATGAGCGTGCCCACGTCCACCCGCTCGTCCATACTGCCGGCGTTGTTGGAAATCCCGGTGAGTTCCTTGACGCCCAGGCGGTGTACGGCGGCCAGCAGGTTGCGCGCCAGCCCGACGTTGCCGAAACCGGGCGACATGAACGTCATGCCGTCCTTCAGGTCGGCCACGGCAGAATCGAAATCAGGATAAACCTTGTTCTTCATTGGGATTGGCTCCCAGTCGGATTTCGCCGGCATCCCGCCGACACCGCCCATTATACAAGCAACCGGAACACTGGCAATCGGTTGCCCCGCCCGGCGGGCGCGTCGCTGCCGGATACCGGCGAACTTGCCGGTCGCGTTGCGTTATGCCGTGCGCCTACGTACAATTTGACCACCGCAACCTGACCACCGCAACCTGACCACCGCAACCTGACCACCGCAACCTGACCACCGCAACCTGACCACCGCAACCTGACCACCGCAACCTGACCACCGCAACGCGCCTTGAGCCGGCGCGCAACACGACCGGGAGCGCAGGAGAGTCCAATTGACCACCGCAGAACAAACTGAGATCATCCTCTACACCCATCCTGACTGCCCCTTTTCGGCGCAGGCCAAGATGCACTACCGCCGCCAGCGGGAGCCCTACACCGAGATTGACGTTTCCAAGCAGCCGGACCAGGTGCCGGCCTTGCTGGAACTGTCCGGCGGGGAGCGAATTACACCGATCATCGTCGAGAACGGCGTCGTTACCATCGGCTTTGAAGGCGGTTATTGAGACTTCTGATCCCGGGGCCGTGGGCCCCGTAAAACTGCCCGCAAACGGCATCAATTCATCCTTGCGAGGAAATTGCGAAACTCCCAAAGTCTCCTCACACTAGGCCGTGTTCGCAAACACCGTCATTCCCGCGAAAGCGGGAATCCAGGCGTCTCTATAACCGCATCGTTCTGCGACAGCCGGCAATTCTGGATTCCCGCTTTCGCGGGAATGACAGGACAGGATATGCGGGAATGACGGAAGATGGGTGGAGGGGGAATTGGGGGAGTTTCGCAATTTCCTACATCCTTGCGATCCACCCTTGCGATAATGGAACGCGCGTGCTAAAATAGCGGCAAGTGCAACTAATCAGCACGGGAGGCTGGCCATGGCGATCAACCCCGAAACCCTCAACCTGGACAAGAACAAGCTGGCGGCTCTGGAGACTGCCCTGGGCAAGATCGAGAAGGACCATGGCCGCGGCGCCGTAATGCGCGGCAACGAGCAGGTGGCGCACCTGATTACCAATGTCATCCCCACCGGCTCCCTGTCGCTGGACTTGGCCCTGGGTGTTGGGGGATTGCCCAAGGGACGGGTCACCGAGATCTACGGCGGCGAGTCGGCGGGTAAATCGACCCTCGCCATCCACGTTATGACCGAGACGCAACGGATGGGCGGCCTCGCCGCGTATATCGACGTCGAGCACGCTCTGGACCCACTGTATGCCACCAACTGCGGCCTGGACCTGGACAAGCTGCTCATCTCTCAACCCGACTCTGCTGAGCAGGCGCTGGACATAACCGAGCAGCTGGTACGCAGCGGGGCCGTCGATTCCGTCGTTATCGACAGCGTTGCCGCCCTGGTTCCACAGGCCGAGATTGAGGGCGATATGGGCGATGTCCACGTCGGCATGCAGGCCCGGTTGATGTCCCAAGCTCTGCGGAAACTGACCGCCACCATCAACCACTCCCGTACCGCCGTGGTATTCATCAACCAGATCCGCGAGAAAATCGGCGTCAGCTACGGCAGCCCTGAGGTTACGCCGGGCGGGCGCGCCCTGAAGTTCTACAGTTCCGTCCGTATCGACCTGCGCCGCACCGAATCTCTCAAGCAGGGCTCGGAAATCGTCGGCAGTCGAGTCCGGGCGCGTATCGTAAAGAACAAGGTTGCCGCGCCTTTCCGGGTAGCCGAGTTCGACATCATGTTCAACCAGGGCATCAGCAAGATGGGCGACCTGTTGGACATCGGCGTGAACCGGAACATCATCAGAAAGGCTGGCGCATTTTATTCCTACGGGGATACCCGTTTGGGTCAGGGCCGGGAGAACTCCAAGAACTTCCTGTTGGAACGATCCGACATCGCTGAAGAGATTGAGGCGTTGATCCGGGGCGAAGATGTGCCGGAAGCGGACGCGCCCGACGCCGAAGCCAATGGCAGCCACGCCACCGCTGCCGCGGACGGCGCCGCCCACATCGCAAATCCCGATGCCGCCAGTCGCAACTGATGGCGTCAAAGCCCCATGCAGCATCCCACGCCGATCATCCCACGCCAATAGACGCCGGCGATGATTACGCCCGGGCGATGCAGCTGGCCCTCGGCTACCTGAGCTTTAAACCGAGGGCCATCACTGAAGTGCGCCGGCGGATTGGCCGCGACTTCACCCAGCCCGTTGTAGAGCGGGTACTGGACTCGCTGAAACGCTACGGTTATCTGGATGACGCCGAGTATGCCATGCAGTGGCGCCGCAGCAGGGATAAGCGCAAGCCCCGCGGAGCGTTCCTGCTGCGCCGCGAGTTGCGCGCCAAAGGCGTAGCAGATGACCTTATCGACGACGCCCTGGACGGGCTGGATGAAGCGGGCAGCGCCTACCGGGCCGGGCAGCGCCCGGCGCAACGTTGGCTGAAGGACGATTCCATGCCGTACGCCACGTTCCGGCGCAAGATGTGGGATTACCTCGGGCGTCGCGGGTTCCCCGTCGGCGTCACCCGCGACGCGGTCAATCGCCTTTGGCGGGAGGGCCGGCCCCAGGATTAGCCCGGAGGCTTTCCCTCGCGTCCCGGCAAGCTCCGGTTAGAGCCGTACCCGCGCGATGGCGATGAGCACTCCGCCAATCAGAGCCAGGATACCCCACAGGCTCAAGACCGGCCCACTGGTCATAAACATCGCTATCAGCGCAGTCAGAACCACCGTGCCGCCGGCAATGTACATCAGGCCCTTGCTTCGTTTCAGGTTGACCACGCGGCTGATGATCTCTCCGGCTGCGTATCCCACGGCCAGCGGCGTGACGATCCAGGAGAGGAACCACGTCCTCGTGAAGAACCCCAGAGTGAGCCACAGGATTACGCCTAACGCCACCAGCGCCGCCGCGGCCACCAGGGCCTTGGCATAATTCGACGGCCTGACGTCGAAGGTCGGCAGAGGCGCGGCCCGCCCGCACTCTCGGCAGCGTATCCCCACCGGCGCCTGCACCAGGCATTGGGTGCAAATGGGACGCCGGCACTGGCCGCAGGATAACCCGGTCGGCGCCTTCGGGTGCCAGTGGCAGGTCATAATCTGCGGTTCGGTTTGCGGTTCTGCCATGACCGGATCAGCCTGTGTTGTTGGTCTTGCCGTCGGCCCGGGCCAGCCATTGTTCCCGGTCGGCCAGGTCTCGGTCCCGCAGCAGTCGATTGACCAGCACCGAACCGAGCGGCAGGCCGGCGGGCGGCGCGTCGTTGGACAGCAGCCGCTTCACCAGGATCAGCAAGGCCCCGGCGCCGGTGAACAGCGCCAGCTGCTCGGTTCCGCCGACCAGCAGCAACTCTTCCGGCCACGCCAACGCCAGCGCCGGGAGCGCCGCCATTACCGCGAGCAGCCATTCCGCCGACCGCCGTGTCGCCCGCCATCCTAACAGGTAGAGCAGCAGCGCCGCGACAGAGAACAGAGGCGAAAAGGCTATGATGCCGCCGGCCCAGATACCGACGCTGCGACCTCCCGTAAAGCGCAGGAAGGGTGACCAGCTATTGCCCAGGATAGTGAACAAGGGCGTCAGCATCAGTAGCCACGCCGCGCCGCCCACGCCGAGGGCGTAATGGCCCAGCAGCAACGGAACGGCGCCTCGGCTAAAGTCCACCGCCGCAACCACTAACCACCAGGGCTTGCCCAATTGGCTGGCGACGTTGCTGGCGCCCAAGTTTCCGCTGCCGTGCTGCCGCAAGTCAATCCCGCCCACGACCTTGGCCAGCATATAGGATACCGGGACCGCGCCAATGAGATAGGCTGCAACCCACAGGACGAGTAGATTTGCCGCATCCTCGGGCATGGCTATATCCCATCTGGAGAAGGAAAACGAGAGTTTGTGGCGCTAGCGGCGCGCCGCCAGCTGCCGCGCCGCTTCCTCAAGACGTTCCACGGTTGTCATGGGTGGACCGTTGACCCCGGGCAAGGGTTCCCGGGAGTTGCCGCTGTGGTGATAATCGCTGCCGCCGCAGGGAATGAGGTCGTAGGCCCGCGCCACATCGGCCAGCCAGTCCACCGTCGCCGCGTCATACATGGCGTAGTGCACTTCCATGCCGTGCAAACCGGCGGCTTTCAGCTCTTCCACAGTTTCGATAAGCGACTGTTCCGGTTCCGGCTCGTTGCCCCGACGCTCAAACCACGGGTGCGCAAACACGGCTACGCCTCCGACGCCGTTGAGCAGCTGCACTGCGTCGGGGGGTGTAAGCTTGGCGCGCTCCACGTAGGCTTTGCCATTGCGGCCCAGGTATTCGTGAAAGGCCTCCGAGGGTTCGGAGAAATACCCCGCTTCAACCAGGGCCTGGGCGATGTGGGGCCGCCCCACCGAGGCGTCGCCGGCGATCTCCCGCACTCTGGCCCATTCGATGTGCATCCCGAATTCGGCAAGCTTGGCCACCATGCCCTCCCCTCGGGCCAGCCGGCCTTCGCGGAAGCCGGCCAGCATTTCCTGGAAACCGGGGTCGGCAACGTCCATGAAGTAGCCCAGCATGTGAACCTCGCCGCCGGGCACGTCGCAACTCAACTCGATTCCAGGAATAAGTCGCATTCCCGGAATACGGTCCACCGCCTGCTGGGCCTCGACCAGGCCGGCGGTGGTGTCGTGGTCGCTGACGGAGATGGTGCGCAGGCCCTTGGCGGCGGCAAGCTCAACCAGTTCGGTGGGCGTCAGCCGCCCGTCTGAGGCGGTGGTGTGCATGTGCAGATCAACGGTGATGGGCATTATGGCTCCCGGCTTTTCAGTTATGGATTGCGTTCAGTCAATTTTGCGGTCAATGCGGACAATGTCAACCGCGTGGCCGCTGTCATCATCTACGTCAATCAGCGCCGAGTTCAGAATGCACGTACCGGAAGCCGGCTCGAAGCGTTGCGGCAGGCCGGTGCGGAACCGTTCCAGCACGGGCGCGACCTCCGTGCCGATCACGGAGTCCAGCGGCCCGGTCATGCCCAGGTCGCTGACGTAGGCGGTGCCGCCGGGCATGATGCGCGCGTCGGCGGTGGCAACGTGGGTATGGGTGCCCACCACTGCGCTGACCCGTCCGTCCAGATACCAGGCCAGTCCCTGCTTTTCGGAGGTTGCTTCGGCGTGAAAGTCCACCACCACCTTGCGGGGGGCGTAGCCCAGTTCGCTTTCGGCCTCGGCCAGGCGCCGGTCGGCTTCACGGAACGGGCAGTCGATGGGCGGCATGAAAACGCGGCCTTGCAGGTTCAGCACCATCATGTCGCCGAACATCATCCAGCCCCGACCCGGCGCGCCGTAGTAGTTGGCGGGCCGCAGCAGGGGCAGTTCGTCCATGTGGGGCAGGATGTCTTTCTTATCCCAGATGTGGTTGCCCGACGTCATAACGTCAACGCCGGCTTGCAGCAGGGCGTTGGCGGTCCGGGGTGTCAGGCCGAACCCGCCGGCGGTGTTCTCGGCATTGGCCGTCACCAGGTCAATGTCCAGCTCCCGGCGCAACCGGGGCAGCAGCCGGGAGAGCGCGCTGCGTCCCGGCCTCCCGATGATGTCCCCGATCATCAAAACTCGCATAGCTGCGCCGGCCGGGGCGAATAACTATTCGCCCCGGCAACTCGGTCGATCAGTTCTGAACTTGGTCGATCAGCTTTTGGATCAGTCCTGGGCAGGTTAGCGGGCAACGCTCTCCTCGCGGGTTTCGCGGATCACCGTAACCTTGATCTGGCCGGGGAACTGCAATTCTTTGGAGACCTTGCCGGCGATGTTTCGGGCCAAGCTGGCGCAGGCCACGTCGTCCACTTCGTCCGGACTGACCATCACCCGCACTTCACGGCCGGCCTGTATGGCAAAGGCGCGCTGGACGCCGTCGAAACTGTAGGCAGTGTCTTCCAGCTCCCGCAGGCGGCGGGTGTACTGCTCGATGGACTCCTTGCGCGCGCCAGGGCGGGCGGCGCTGATGCCATCGGCGGCAGCCACCAGGAACGACTCGATGCTGGAGTGGTCGTCGTCGTGGTGTTCCAGGACACAGTTGCAGACTAACGACCCAACACCGTTGTGGGTGGTCAGGTCGTAGCCAATCTCGGCGTGCGGACCGGGTATCTCGTGGGTCAGAGCTTTCCCGATGTCGTGGAGCAGGCCCCCGGCTTTGGCGATCTGCACGTTGGCGCCCACCTCGGATGCGAGCATGCCGGAGAGCAGGCCCACTTCGATGGAGTGGGTCAGCACATTTTCGCCGTAGCTGTAGCGGAACTTGAGCCGTCCCAAGAGGCGGATCAGCTCGGGGTCCAGCCCGCTTACGCCCACCTCGAAGGTGGCTTCCTCGCCGGCCCTCCAGATGGTGTCTTCAATTTCGCGCATGGCTCGGTTGACGCTTTCCTCGATGCGCGTCGGTTGAATACGTCCGTCTTTGACCAGCTGGGTCAGCGCCAGCTTGGCAATTTCCCGACGCACCGGGTCAAAGCAGGATAGCGTTACGATTCCAGGCGTGTCATCAACGATGATGTCAACGCCGGTCTGGGCCTCAAGAGCCCGTATATTACGTCCTTCACGGCCGATGAGACGACCTTTCATCTCATCGTTGGGCAGGGGAACAACAGATGTCGTGCTCTCCGACACAACGTCGGTAGCCAGACGATTTATGGCGAGGGTGAGGATGCGACGGGCGTTATCGTCCGCCCGGGTTTGGTGTTCCTTCTCCAACTCGTAGTAACGGCGAGCCAGTTCGTGGGAAGCCTCCTCTTCTCCGCGTTTCAGCACGATGCCGCGCGCTTCTTCGACGGACAGCGACGCAATGCGTTCCAGCTCGCGGTCATGCTGGAGTTTCAGATCCTCGGCTTTTTTCAAGACGGACTGGACGTTTGTTTCTCGCTGTTCCAGTTCGGCTTCTTGACTCTCCAACGATTCCAGTTTGCGGTCGAGCTGTTCCTCGCGCTGGATGTAACGGTGCTCCATGCGGTTGAGTTCGCGCCGTTGCTCCTGGAGTTCGCGGTCCCCGGCCTCGCGGATCTTAAGCGCTTCTTCCTGCGTTTCCAGAAGAATGGCGCGCTTTTCATCTTCGGCCTGGGTTACGGTGTTTGCAGCCTCCTCAAAGCTGCGTTGCAGTCTGTTGTTGCCTTTTTTGGTGGACAGCAACAGCCAAACCACTGCTGCTGCGCCTGTTGTTAGCCCTGCGACCGCCAGGACGACGAGGATAATAGTGGTGACCATAGGTCCTCCTCTGTCGTCCCGAGCTTCAGCTCGGGGTATTTTGCCCTATCCTTATACTAGTTGCCGGCCTACCATAAAGTCAAGAATTGTTTGAGTCCAATACCTGCCCGGTTTGGCGGCGGGGTAAAAAGACCGGGCAGCCGCGCCGTCATTCCCGCGCCGGCGGGAATCCATTGACCGCATTCGTTAATTATGTTTCCCTTTCCGGCGTATTGCGACTTCCGGACTCTTGCTTGCGCAGCAGTGACGGGCGTGTAGTCTATGAAGGGATTGCCCTGTAGAGGAAGAAAGTCCGGAGGCCGCCGGCGCGCAATCGATGGTATTATGCCGACGGCGTTGCGGGACGCAACCGTACCTGCCGCTAACGTGGCGTTGAAAGACGAAGCAACCATGCTCATCGACCTCCACACCCACACCTACCCCAAGTCTGACGACAGTTTCGTGTCCCCCGACGAGTTGGTGGATGCAGCGCGGGTCTCCGGGTTGGACGGCGTTTGCATCACGGAACACGATGATTTCTGGACGCCGGAGGCCGCGGCTGCGTTGACCCGTCGTCACGGCATCTTGGTCCTCCCCGGCGCGGAGATCAACACCGACGCCGGCCACGTACTCGTTTTCGGGTTGCACCGCTACCGTTTCGGAATGCACAAGCCGGCCTTTCTGCGCGCCGAGGCCGACAGTCTGGGAGCCGTCCTCATCGCCGCCCATCCCTATCGCCGGCGGTTCCTTGCAGAACCGGGCAGCGACCCTGCCGTCCGCGCCGAGATGCTGCAACGCGCCGTTTCCGACCCCATGCTCCGCCTGTTTGATGCCGTTGAATCCTGCAACGGTCGGGGAGCGGATGTCGAAAACCGTTTTGCCGAAGACCTGCGCCAGCAGCTCGCCCTGCCCGGCACCGGCGGCAGCGATACGCATTACCCGCACCAGATGGGCGTTGCCGCAACCTTGTTCCAGCGTCGCATCACTTCGTTAGCTGACCTGATCGCTGAGCTCAAGGCCGGCCGGATGCGGCCCGTTCAGCTGACCCCCGCGCGGCAATCCATACCTTCAGCGTGTTGAAATGCCGCCGGTTCTGGAGATTCAAGACTTGCACGTGGAGTTTCGCGTGCCCAACGGCGTCGTTCACGCCGTCAACGGCGTTTCGCTTGCCCAGGATGCGGAGGAGGTATTTTGCGTCGTCGGCGAAAGCGGCGCCGGCAAAAGCGCGCTGGCCCTGGCCGTGATGGGCCTGCTTCCCGACAACGGCGCCATCACCGGCGGCCGGATACTGCTCGACGGCGTTGACCTGGTGAGCGCCCCGGATGAACACCTGCGCCAGTTGCGCGGCAAAGCGATGTCCTTAGTCTTTCAGGATGCCCAGTCTGCCCTGAACCCGGTCCAAACCATCGGTCAACAACTCACCGAGGTCATCGTCACGCACTCCAGCCTGAACCGCCGCGCCGCCGGCGGAGTATGCCAGGAGATGCTGCGCGAGCTGGGCGTCCCCGACCCCCGCCGCATGATGAGCGCTTATCCGTTCACCCTCAGTGGCGGTCAGTGCCAGCGCGTCATGCTGGCGATGGCGCTGGTTATGCGCCCGCGCCTGCTCATCGCCGACGAGGTAACATCCAGCGTTGACGTAACTCTGCAAGCCGAGATATTGGAACGCCTCAAGGAACTCAGCCGCGATTCCAAATCCGCCATCCTGCTCATCACCCACGATATGGGCGTGGTAGCCAACATGGCGCGCCGTGTGGGGGTAATGTACGCCGGGCACCTGGTGGAGAGCGCCGATTTGCTGCCCATCTTCCGGCAGCCGCGCCATCCCTACACCTGGTCACTCTTGCAAACGCTCCCCAGGCTGGACGCCGCCGGTCGCCGCCTCCAGGCCCTGCGGGGTACGCCACCCGACCTGATCAACTTGTCGGAGCAGTGTCCCTTCGTCCCGCGCTGTCCCAAGGCGATATCCCGCTGCCGCGTGGAACCCACGCCTCACCTTTCCGAACTCAACGCCGGCCACTGGGCCGCCTGCTATAACCCGGTAGCTTACGGGCCGTCCGACTAATCGCCAAGCGCTGCCGAGCCGATCAGGTCATGGCCAAATCCGCCGCCAGCAGTTGCAAGGACACCGCCGGCTCCAGCCGGCCCTGCTTGATGGCCAGATCGCTCTCCAGCACCCGCCGGTACTTCCGCGATATGTCCCGCAGCGTCATCCGCCGCGCCTGCCCCAGCGTCTTGCGCACCACGAAGTCGGAATTCGTGCCCATTCGCTTGCCCAATTCCGGCTGGGTGATTCCATGATTGTCCGTCAGGTCTTTCGCCAGGGCCAGCAAGCGCAGTTGCCGTTCTACCATTGCGATGATGTACAACGGCTCGTGTCCGTCGTTCATCAGCTGCATCAGCAGGCGCAGCGCCAGGCCCGGTTTCCCGTCCACCATGGCGTCCACGGCGGCGAATATGTTCGCCTCTTGAGCGTGGGGCACCATCTCGCGCACGTCGGAGTCGGTGATGTCCCGCCCGGCGGCGTACAGGGACAGTTTTTCCAGTTCCCGATCAATGGTCCACAGGTCGCCACCCACCATCTCGGCCATGGCCTGTATCGCCGGCGGCGTGATCGATGATCCCTTGGCCGCGGCGCGTCCCTTGATCCACTGATGCAATGCCGCGCCGGTGGGAGTGGATTGCCGGTGGACTGAACAACGCTCCGCCAGAGATCTCAGTAGCGGGTTGTTCTGGGACACTTCACCGTCGATCACAATAAGCAGCGTCGTATCGGGAAACTGTGGAACGGCCTCAGCCAGCAGGGCCCAACCGCCCGACGCCGCAGCTTGCCGCCGTCCGCGAGATCGTCCGCCTCCGCTCGCGCTTTCCTGAGTTGCCAGCGCTCCCTCCAACTCCACCAGCCGCATCACGTCCAGAAACGGCAGAGAGCTGCACATCGCCAGCGCCTCGGCGGGCGGCGTCTGCTGCGCCGTCACCCGGTGCCGGTTGGACTCCATCAGGTCGCCGGCGCCCAACTCCTCCTTGATGCGGCGGACTTCCTCCGCCACCAGGAAGGTATCGCCATACACTACGTGAGCCGGCATATCGGAACTCTATTCCATGGTTCCCGCGACTGTCCCCGGCGTTCCCGCCATTTTCGTCATTCCCGCGACTGTCCCCGCCATTTCCGTCATTCCCGCGAAAGCGGGAATCCAGAGCGTTGATTGTAACGGGAACGTTAGGGCCGGTTTAAAAACTGGGAATCACACCGTCGTTCCGGCGAAAGCAGTAACCCGGAAAATCGCTGCCAGCGGAAAACCGGCTTTATTTTGTACTCGCTGGATTCCCGCCTTCGCGGGAATGACGGGGATGGTCGCGGAAGTGGCGGGAGTGGTGGGTATGACGGGAGTGACGGGAGCAGTCGCGGGAATGACGGGGATGGTTGCGGAAGTGGCGGGTGTGACGGAAGTGGCGGAGTTTGTGAGCAGGGCCTAGTTTTCTACCAGCTCGGTCAGCACGCCGAACACCGACCGGGGATGCACGAAGGCGATGGTTCCCGATAGCCCATGCCGGGGTTCGCTGTCAATCAATGACAACCCGTTGGCTTCCAGGATTTTCAGCTTGCCGCCGATGTCGTCCACGTTCAGCGCCAGATGATGCAGGCCCTCGCCGCGCCGCTGGATGAACCGGCCCACCGCGCTCTCCGGCGACGTGGGTTCCAGCAACTCCAGGCGGGTTTGCCCAATTTCGATGAGGCAGGCCCGCACGCCCTGGTCGTCCAGACGCACCACCTCGGCATCGGGCGCGCCGAAGTGGGCGGTGAAGAAGTCCAGCGCGGCGCCCAGGTCATTCACCGCGACGCCCACGTGGTCGATGTAGTTGATGGCGCAAATCTCGGTCATAGTCAGCTGGTCTCCCTGGCTGTTTTGCCCCCCTTGCGCCCGGCAGCGCACCTCGCTACACGGGGTATTCGGCCAGCACCTGCCGGGCAATGATCATCCGCTGCACTTCCGACGTGCCTTCGTAGATCGTCGTCACCCGGGCATCGCGGAAGATGCGCTCGATGCGGGATTCCTTGAAAACGCCGATCCCGCCGTGGATCTGCATGGCCTCGTAGGCGGCCTTGTTGCAGTTTTCCGACGCCAGCAGCTTGGCCATGGATGCTTCATTGATGAAGGGCAGTCCCTGGTCCCGCAGCGTGGCGGCGTGCCTGGTGGCGACGCGGGCCGAATGCACTCCGGTGGCAATGTCGGCCAGCTTGAACTGGATGGCCTGATGCCCGGCCAGCGGACGCCCGAAGGACTGACGCAGCTGGGCATAGCGCACCGCCTCTTCCAGCGCCGCCTGCCCAATGCCCACGCACTGGGCGGCGATGGATATGCGGCTGGAGTCCAGGATGTCCATGGCGTAGCGGAACCCCATGCCGGCCTCGCCGATCAGGTTCTCCGCCGGGATCTCCGCGTCGTCGAACACGATCTCGCAGGTGCTGGAGGCCCGTATGCCCATCTTGTTGTGCTGTGGGTTGATCTGCATTCCCGGGGTGCCGGCCGGCACGATGAAAGCGCACACGCCCCGATAGCCCATGGATCGGTCCTGGCTGGCGAAGACCACCAGCGTCTCGGCGACCTCGGCGTTGGTGATGAACTGCTTGGAGCCGTTGAGGGCCCACGAGCCGTTGCGTCGCGTGGCGGTGGTGGCCATGGCCGCCGCGTCGGAGCCGCTGCCCGGCTCCGTTAGCGCCCAGGCCGCGATGCCCTTGCCGGAAGCCAGCGACGGAACGTACTGCTGCTTCTGCTCTTCGTTGCCGAAGCGGGCAATGGTCTCCAGGCCCAGGCCCAGGTGCGCCGCCAGCGTGACGCTGGCCGCCACGTCGGCCCGCGCCATCTCCTCAATGGCGATGGAAGACTGCCGGAACCCGCCGCCGCTGCCGCCATAGGCCGGGTCAACGCCAATGCCGGTCAGACCCAGCCGGGCCATTCCCGCCCAATTTTCGTGGGAAAACTCGGCCTTCTCGTCCAGCTCGGCAGATCGGGGCATTACTTCCCGTTCCGCAAAATCCCGCACCAGGTTTTGCAGCATCTTTTCGTCTTCGGTGAGCATTAGATCGGTCACGGCGTTCCTCCGCGGATTTTTATCCCTCGAATCTGAAGTTGTCTTGCCATGTTATATGGACGATACCCATATTGATCGTCTCTCCGTCCCCTGCTTGCAGTTTATCACAGGGCCGCCGCCGGTTCGTATTCGCCGAACACGTTGCGCAGGGCTTCGCAGATCTCGCCCAGGGTGGCGTACTTCTCCACGCAGTCCATGATCAATGGTACGGTGTTGGCTTCCGGGGAGCGGGCCGCGTCGGCCAGGCGGGCCAGGCCGATCTGCACCGCCCGGTTGTCCCGCTCCCGCCGGAGCGTCTTGAGCCGCTCCACTTGCTCGGCGGCGGCCCTGGCGTCCACGCGCAGCAGGCCGGCAATGGGCGGCGTTTCGGTGACATACCCGTTGACGCCCACCACGATGCGCCGGTTCTCATCGACCTCCCGCTGGTGGCGGAAGGCGGCGTCGCCGATTTCGCGAACCTGGAAGCCCTCTTCAATGGCAACCACGGCGCCGCCCATATCGTCGATCCTCTGAATGTAGTCCAGCGCGTCCCTCTCCAGGCGGTCGGTCAGGTTCTCCACGTACCAGGAGCCGCCCAGGGGGTCCACCACGTCGGCGGCTCCGCTCTCGTGGGCCAGGATCTGCTGGGTGCGCAGCGACAGCTGGGCCGATTCCTCGGTGGGCAGGCTGAGGGCTTCGTCGCGGGAGTTGACGTGCAGGGATTGGGTGCCGCCCAGTACGGCGGCCAGCGCCTGCACGGCGCTGCGTATTACGTTGTTGTCCGGCTGCTGGGCAGTGAGGGTTACGCCGGCCGTCTGGGTGTGGAACCGCAGCATCATCGAGCGGGGGTTTTGGGCCCCGAAACGGTCGCGCATGATCTTGGCCCACAGCCGGCGGGCGGCCCGGAACTTGGCGACCTCTTCAAACAAGTTGTTCTGCGCCACGAAGAAGAAAGACAGCCGCGGCGCGAAGTCGTCCACCGGCAGCCCGGCGTCCACGGCGGTCTGCACGTAAGCGATGGCGTTGGCGAAGGTGAACGCCAGTTCCTGCGTGGCGGTAGCCCCGGCTTCTCTCATGTGGTAGCCGCTGATGCTGATGGTATTCCAGCGCGGCACGTTCTCGGCGCAATACTTGAATACGTCCACCACCAGGCGCATGGACGGGCGCGGCGGGTAGGCGTAGGTGCCGCGAGCGATGTATTCCTTCAGGATGTCGTTCTGTAGGGTGCCGCTCAACTGGTGGGGTGATACGCCCTGCTTCTTGCCGGCGGCGATGTACAGGCACAGCAGGACCGCCGCCGTGGCGTTGATGGTCATGGAAGTGCTGACCTTATCCAGGGGAATCCCGTCGAACAGGGTTTCCATATCGGCCAGCGAGCAGATGGGCACACCCACCTTGCCCACCTCGCCTTCCGCCAGGGGGTGGTCGCTGTCGTAGCCGATCTGAGTAGGGAGATCGAAAGCCACCGACAGGCCGGTCTGCCCATTCTCCAGGAGGTATCGATAACGCTCGTTGGTAGCGGCGGCGGTTGCGTATCCGGCGTACTGCCGCATGGTCCAGATGCGGCCCCGGTACATGTTGGGCTGCACGCCCCGCGTGTAGGGGAATTCCCCGGGATAGCCGATGGATTCGCCGTAATCGCTGCCGCCTGCGCCGTCATCCTCCGGTGTATAAACGGTCTCCAGACCCAGGCCGGAGTCGGTCTGGAACGCTTCCCGCCGCTCGGGAAACCGCTGCGTAACCCGCGAAAGCGTGGAGTCCTGCCATTCCTGCTTGCTCGTTGACATGCTGCGCGCCTCCCGACCGGATAACGTAGCGAAAATTCGCCGGCTTATTTTACCACCCGCGCCGGCCGCGCTTTACACCCGTACCCGCGCCGGGCGGTTTGGATGATTCTACCCGTCTCCGTCTCCGTCCCCTTCCAGTGCGGGTCGCTGCACTCCTTCCGCCGGCGCCGGCGCCGACGGGACGGAGCGCCTGGCAAAGAGTCCGGTGATGCGGCGATAGAGATTGGGCGCGTTCTCCTCAAACAGCATATAGACCACCGGCACGGCAACCAGGGTGAGGAAGGTGGAGCTGAGCAGGCCGCCAATGACCACTGTGGCCAGTTCGGCGCCGACCAGCCCGGCCGATTCGCTCATCGACAACGGCAGCAACGCCAGTACCGTCGTGAACGCCGTCATCAGAATGGGCCGCACCCGGGTGCGGCCGGCGGCCATTACCGCATCAAGCGGGGCATAACCGGCCTGGCGCAGCTGTTGTACAAACGTCAGCAGCACTATGGCGTTAGTAACCACGATGCCCACCAGGAGCAGAAATCCCATCAACGCCGGCAGGCTCAAAGACCGGTCGGTGATAACCAGCGCGACCAGCGCCCCCACTATGGCCAGCGGCAGGCTCAGCACGACGATGAATGGGATCTTCAATGAGCCCAACGTGGCGACCATTACCAGGTACACTAGGGAAACGCCGATGGCCATCGCTAAGTAAACGTTCTGGAATTCCTCTCTGATGTCGCTGAAGGTTCCCCCGGAGCGCACTTTGACCCCCGGCGGAAGCGGCGTGGAGGCGACGATGGCGTCAACCCGGGCCCCGATAGCGCCGGCATCCCGTCCGGCCAGGCCGCCGGAAATCGTGGCCGAGCGGTTGCCATCATAATGGGTGACTATGTTGGGGCCCAACGTATGCCGCGTGTCGGCGATGGCGCCCAAGGGTATGGCTCCGGCGTTGCCGGATACGGATATGGGAAGCAGCGGCAGGTCCTGCGGTTCATCAGCGGCTTCCGGCGCTCCGCGAACCACCACGTCCAGCGTTTCACCCGACAGGTCGATTTCGGTTACGTCACTGCCGCGCAGCCAGGTGCGAATCTGGTTGGCCACGTTGGCCGTTGACAGGCCGTAGCGTCCCGCCGCGTTGGGGTCGATGGCAATGGTCAACTCTTCGCTGCCGTCAACAATGTTGGTGCGGACGTTGCGGACGCCCGGGTCCTGTTCAACGGCTGCCTGCAATCGGTCGGTGGCAACGCGAACATCTTCATAGTTGGCTCCCGTGAGCGTGAGCCGCAACCCGCCGCCCTGGCCCGGCCCGCCCGAGTCGGCGAAAACGCGGGTGGTTACGTCGCGCTTTTCGGGCAGGGCGTTGCGGATTTCCTCGTCCAGGTCGGCCGGCGCGTCGTCGCTCAGCACGACCGTAAATCCGGCCCGGTCAAAAGCCGGGTCGGCGCCGGAGCCGAAACTCCGGCTGCCGGCGCCCAGCGTAACCTGGTAACTCGCCACGGCGCCGCCGGCGACAAACCCATCCAGTATCTGCTCAGTCTCGTTCACTTCCTGGACCAGCCGAACTGCGGAAGGATTGCCCCGCAAGGTGAGGTCAATGCGAATACCCTCGGTGCGTCCCTGGGAAAACAGCTCCACGGGCAGCGTCCAGATGAGGCTCAGGCTCCCCAGAACGACGATGACGCTGAGGATGGCGGTAATCACGCGGAAGCGCAGGGCCAACCGGAGTACCGGCGTATAGACTTTCTGCAACAGCGTGTCGCCCGGCGGCGTCCCCGGTTCGCCGGTCGGGTCTCCCTGGCGCAGGAACCACGACCCCAGCACGGGAACCGCCGTCAGCGCCACCAGCGTGGACGCCAGCAGGGACACGCAGACCGTCTGGGCAAAGGGCGCGAAGAACTGTCCCACCACGCCCGGCAAAAAGGCCAAGGGGATGAACACCGCTACGGTGGTTAGCGTGGACGCCACCACCGGCGGGCTGACCTCCTGGGTGGCGGCGATCACCGCTACCGCTCGCGGGCTGCCCTCCTGGATGTGCCGGTAGATGTTCTCCAGCACGACGATGCTGTCATCAACGATACGGCCCACCGCAATGGCCAGACCGGCCAGGCTCATGAAGTTCAGCGTCCAGTCCAAAAGCGCCATCACCAGCATTGTTATCATCACGCTGAGCGGAATGGAAAGGGCGATGATGATGGTGGGGCGCAGGGTGTTGACGATTCCCGCCAGGGGCCGGGGCCGCAGCTGGAGCAGGAAAAGGAACACGGCGAGCACGGCGAAAGCGAAACCCTGGATGCCCTGGCCGATCACCTTGCCCAGTTCTTCCTCCAGCCGGGGCGCCTGGCTATCCATCACCGCGATGTCAATATCGGGCGGGATCTCCCCTTGCAGGTCAGCCAGCGCCGCGTCAATGGCGTGGGTGATGTCGATGGTGTTGCCGTCCGCGGTTTTCTGGACGTACAGGCTCACGCTGGGGTTGCCGTTGGTGCGAGAGACGGTGCGGGCTTCGGCAGTGGCAACGCGCACGTCGGCCACTTCGGCCAGGCTGATGGGCGTTGCGCTGCCGCCCCCGGCCCGGTTGGGACCAGTCCCGCCGCCGTCCCTGGAGAAACCCACCGGCAGCTGGCGGATGGCCTCCAGATTGGCGTAGTCATGGAAAGCGCGCACGGTCACCGTGCCGTCGCCGGAAGTTATGCTGCCGGCGCTAACATCCACCGAGTTGCTCTGTAGGGCGCCGATTACGTTCTGGATGGTCAACCCATGGGTGTCCAGCAGAGCCGGATCCACTGTAACGAACACCTGCTCGTCCACGGCTCCCTCAATCGGCACATCGAACACGCCCGGGATCGATTGCAGCGCCGGGATAATCCGTCGCTCTACAATTCGCACCAGGTCGGGAATGTCCCGCGCTCCCGATATGCTCAGCTCCATTACCGGCCGCCGGTTGGGGGTCAGCTCGTAAATCCGCGGATCACCGGCGGCGTCGGGCAGGCGGAGACCCGCTACCCGGCTCACGATTTCCGCCTCCGCCTCGGCGATATCAACATTGCTTTCGAAGCTGGCCCGCACTTGCGAACGGCTGGAGCGGGAAGTTGACGTAACCTCTTTGAGGCCCTCCATCCCGATGATCAGATCCTCGATGGGCTTGGTCACCTCCTCGGCCACCTGATACGGCGTACCCTGCTGGTAAGAGGTTGTTATGTTGATGACCCGTAGGCTAATTTCCGGAAACAATTCCTGTTGCAGCTGCTGGTAGGCGTACACGCCGCCCACCAGCGTCAGAACCAAGGCTATCACCGTGACCGGACGGCTGCGTAGCGCCAATTTGGACAAGATAATCATGATCAAACGGGGCAACTATACAGGTTGCCCCGGCCCGGCGGCCTGAATCGGGACGCCTGGCCAGGGCCGGTTGACATTTCCCGTCATTCTCGCTTTCGCGTCATTGCTGCTTTATTACCGCTTTCGCGTCATTGCTGCTTCCGCGTCATTTCCGTCATTGCCGTTTTCCGACCTTCTCACCGTCCCGTCATTGCCACTTCCCGCATTCCCGCTGTTCCGTCATTCCCGCTCCCTTTTTCCGTCATTCCCGCGAAAGCGGGAATCCAGAAAGCAGCAAACCAGGCCAACGTTTGTCTTGCAGGGGCTTTTCCGGGTTCTTGCTGGCGCAGGAACGACGGTGTGATCTTCAAAGTGTCAACAGGCCCTGGTCGCTCAGGGCCTAGTCGCTGCTGAAGGCGTAGTCCGTCGGGCGCATGATGGTGTGGCGGGATTTGCGGACTAGCGGGCCGTTTTCTTCGCTGGCGGCCCGGGCCGTGTTCCACTCCGGATCAGCCTGGAAGGAACGCCAGCTCTTCTCCCGGTCGCCCAGGCTGGGGTAGCCCAGCATATAGACCAGCACGTTGTTCACGCCCACGTCTTCCGACCAGTAGCCAATGTTCTCAATGCCGTGCTTCTCGAACAGCCCAATGGTATGGTTAGCGAAGCGGTTGTGCACATCCGGCAAGCGGCCGGGCATTGCCTCGTAGATGCGTAGTTCCTGCACCGCAGTAGAAACCTTGGGCTGGGGCGAGTAGGGCGTGAGACGCAGGAACCGGTTAGTTACGGCATCCACCAGCGGGCCGTTGGCTTCGGTCTGTTTGCGCACCTCCAGCCAGTCGGGGTCGCTGCCGAACTTGGCCCAGCGACTTTCCCGGTCCGCCATGCTGTCGAAGACGTTGATGTAAGTCAGGCGGTTGCTCTGGCCGATTTCATCGGTCCAGAAGCCCAGGTACTTTACGCCGTGTTTGCGGAACAGGGCGCAGGTATGGTTGGCGAAACGGCCGCTGATGTCGGGCAGACGACCGGCAACGGCGTCGTAGATGCGCAGTTCGTACAGCATCGCTTCTCTCCTTCCGAATTCGTAGTCGGTACTGTCCAGGGCGGCAACCCGCGCTCATAATAGCAGAATCGGGCCGCCGGCATTAGTATAGCATCGGCGATGCCGCCGCGCCGGCAAATCCGGCCGCTGACAAAATCCGGCCGCTGACAAAATCCGGTTGCCGGTCTGCTTCCGTATCATTACGGACGGGGCGCGCCGGATGAACGGGGCGTCTCGGGTTGATCTCCGGCCCGGCAGTCAACCGGCGCCGAAAACCGGATACGGGGTGTTAAAGTGTCCAACCGACGAAATCGGGGAATAATGTTGAAGTCCATTGCGGCGGGCATTGGCGCAATCACGCTGGCGATAGCCGTCGCCTGCGGACAACCGGGCGCAGCGGAACCGGCTCCGGTAGCGCTGACTCCGCCGCCGCCCGCCGTGAACACGGTGGGCCAGGCAACGGAGCCGACCGCGGCGGCGGCCCAACCCACGGCGAATCCACCGGAAAACGCCGCGCTGCCCGTTGCCGGGTTGGCCCGTCAGGAGGAGCAAGCGGCCCCGGTAGCCGAGCTGCCCCGCCAGCAAATCGTGGCCGCCCAGGACGCCGTGATGAGCGATCTCTACGACGCCACCGTGCCCTCCGTCGTGGGACTGCGGGTACTCAAAACCATCGTCATGGGCGGGAGCATGCCGCGGGGCGTGCCCAACGATTTCTTCTCGCGCGCCGCCGGTTCCGGCTTCGTCTGGGATGATGCCGGGCACATTGTGACCAACCGGCATGTTGTGTTCGAGGCCGAGCGGATCATCGTAATGTTCAGCGACGGTGTGCAGACCGACGCCGAACTCGTCGGCGCCGACCCCGACTCTGATCTTGCCGTGATCAAGATTATCGATGACTCCGTGCGCCCGCCTCCAATCGCCCTGGGAGACAGCGACGCGATCCGGCCCGGCCAGTTGGCCGTTGCGATTGGCGACCCATTCTCCCGCGGGTTTTCCATGACGTCCGGCATAATCAGCGCAGTGGGGCGCACCATTAACCCTACGGACAGCAACTTCTCGGTTCCCCGGGTGGTTCAGCACGACGCAGCCACCAATCCCGGCAACTCGGGCGGCCCCCTGCTGAACCGCAAAGGAGAGGTCATCGGCATCAACACGCAGATCATCAGCGAAACGGGCGCTTTCTCCGGCGTGGGCCTCGCCATTCCCATCAACCTGGCGAAACTGGTGGCGCCGGCGCTGATTGACCACGGCCATTACGAATATCCGTACATCGGCATACGGGGGGCCACCGTGCGGCCCGACATCGCCCTCGCCATGAGCCTGCCGGCCGACACTAGGGGCGCTCTGGTTATTGCCGTTGGTTCCGATACTGCGGCCAGTCGCGGTGGTCTGCGAGCCTCTGACCGGCTGACCGTGATCAACAACGCCGAGGAGCCGGTGGGCGGCGACATTATAATCGCCATCGACGGAACGCCCATCCAGAGAATGGACGACGTGGTCGCCTACGTCGTCGAGCGCACTCAACCCGGTGATACGGTCGAATTCATGGTATTGCGGGACGGCGAGCCGGTCTCGGTCCCCATCACCATGGGCAAGCGTCCCGGTTAGCGCGTAGCCAATAACTAACGCATGGCCAAAGCCAACGAAGCAGCCGGCGGTTGACAGTAGCCCAACCGCCGGCTGGTATTTCCCTGGCGCGCCTGGCAGGACTCGAACCCGCAACCCCTGGGTCCGAAGCCCAGTGCTCTATCCATTGAGCTACAGGCGCAGCGCCCTTCGAATTTATTGGTTTGAGCGTATTGAAAAGATGGGGCGAGCAACGGGATTCGAACCCGTGATCTCCTGTGCCACAGACAGGCGCCTTAGGCCACTTGGCTATGCTCGCCGCGAACATGCGCCAGCGTCATACGCTGGCCGGCGGTCACAACTTATCATATCCCATCAATTCGGACAATACACTGGGCGCAATGGAATTGAACGCTCACTTGCGATTGGATACAATCGCTGGCGGCGTTACTGTTCTTGATCCGGCGTTTAGATAGCAGAAAACTGATTCCGGTCAGCATCTCGTATTGCCTTTTACCCTGAGTACTGATTCGGAGGAAATATGATCCGTAAAACTTTAATCATGCCGGTTATGGCAGCGGCGCTGGCGGCGGCTATCGCGGTGGTGGCCTGCGGCGGCGGTGAAGCTCCCGAGGCGGCGCCGGCGGCTACGATAGCCGCCGCCGAACCTGCCGCTGCGGCGTCTCCCGCGCCGGCGGCGGGCGCCACTGAATCCGCAGTGACGCCCGCCCCCACCGTGGCCGGCATTCCGGGCATTGCGGCTACGCCGACCATGACGGCCGCAGTGGCCCTGCCGACCCGGCCGGCCGCGACGCCCTCGGACAGCTGCGCGCCCTCTGCCGACCTTACCTTTGACAACCGACCGCCCCAAGGCGGCACCCTGGTTCGGCTCTTCGCCGACCCGCCGACCCTGGACCCCCATCTGGCCGGCGACGTGATGTCCAGCGTGATAATCAATGAGGTGTTCGGTGGACTGGTCACCTTGAGCCTGCATTACGAGCCGGTGCTGGACCTGGCGGAAAGCTGTTCGATCAGCGACGACGGTTTGGTGTACACCTTCATCCTCCGGGAAAACGCCACCTTCCATGCCGGCCGGCCGGTAACCGCTCACGACGTAAAGTGGTCAATCGAGCGCGCCGCCGACCCGGATGTAGCCTCGCACACGGCGGAGACCTACTTGGGCGATATTGTCGGCGTGGTTGATAAGCTGAATGGGCGCGCCGACGAAGTGAGCGGAATTCGCGTCATCGATGACCGCACTATCGAGTTCACTATTGATGCTCCCAAATCCTACTTCCTGGCCAAGCTAACCTATCCCACCGGATACGTCTTGGACCGGGAGCAGGTGGAGAATAATGAGCGCTGGCTGGACCAGCCCAACGGCACCGGCCCCTTCCGGCTGGGTACCTACGAGATAGGGAAATTGATTGTTCTGGAGCGCAACGAAAACTATCACCTCGGCCCGCCGCACCTGCAAAACATCCAGATGAATCTCAGGAGCGGCTCCGCGATGATCATGTACGAGAACGACGAAATCCACATTACCGGCGTGGGACTGGACGATTTGCCCCGATTGCTGGATCCCAACGATCCCCTCAACCCGGAGCTGCATCGCTCGCCGCAGGACTTTGACGTCTTCTACATCGGGTTGAACGTGGCCGAGCCGCCTTTCGATGACGTCAAGGTTCGCCAGGCTCTCAACTACGCCATCAACCTGCAAGGCATTGCGGAGAACGTGCTGGACGGCCGGGTTTCACCGGCCACGGGGGTGATACCTCCCGGCTTCCCGTCGCACACGCCCAACCTGCGCAGCTACGGATATAACCCCGATCTGGCCCGGGAACTCATCCAGAGCTCAACTTACGCCGACGCCCTGGCCGCCGGCGATTTCCCGCGGGTTACGCTGACCATCTCCGGCAGCTTCGGCGTGACGATACCAACCTACCTGGAAGTGATACTGGAACAATGGCGCGCGGAGCTGGGCATCGAAGTTGACATCCAGCAGACCGAATGGGCGACTTTTCTCGCGGACGTGAACGACAAGAAGTACCAGATGTTCTCCCTGGGTTGGGTCGCCGACTACCCCGACCCGGAGAACTTCCTCGACGTGCTGTTTCACTCGACGAGCCAGAGCAACCACACCAATTACAGCAATCCCGAAGTTGACCGCTTGTTGGAAGAAGCAAGAACGGAGCGGGACCGCAGCCGTCGCTTCCAGCTCTACAACCAGGCGGAGCAGCTGATCCTGGACGAGGCCCCTTGGGTGTGGACCTGGTTCAGCGGCGAGAGCTACGCCCTCATCAAGCCGGAGGTCTACGACTACTTCCTGCTCCAGATGGGCATACCCAAGTACCGCTACATCTACTTCAACTGGTAGAACCGATCGCGGTTACCGGGCGCCGGGGCGTCTGATTATTCGCCCCGGCATACGACAGTCGCGCCGGCATACGACACAGGACTAACGGTTGCAAATGGGAACCTACGCAGTGCGCCGCCTGATCTGGCTGCCGTTCCTGCTCCTCATCGTGACGTTTATCACGTTCGCGCTGCTCCGGTTTGGCCCGGGAGACCCGGTACAGGTCTGGCTGGGACAGCGCCAGAACGACGCGGTGCGCGAACGTATCCGGGCCCAGCTCGGCCTGGACGATCCCCTGGTGGTGCAATATGTCCGCTACGTTGGAGGCGTGGTGACGCGGTTGGATTTCGGCGAGAGTTTCCGCTACCGGGGCAAACCGGTAACGGAGCTGCTGGCGGCGAAGATTCCCGTTTCCCTGCAACTGAACCTGGCCGCCATCATTATCACTCTGAGCGTCGGCATTCCGGTGGGTTTGTACGCTGCGCTGAAACAAGGAACCGGCGTGGACAACGTGGTGGTGGCCATTGCGCTGGCCCTGCAATCTCTGCCCGTTTTCATCACTGCGCCGATCCTGTTGCTGGTGTTCGCCCTGAAGTTAGACCTGCTGCCCACCAACGGTTTTGAGGGTTTCTTTTCGCCCCACATCGTTATGCCCGCCGTGGTGATGGGCGTTCCGGGGATTGCTATTGTGGTGCGGCTGGTGCGGGCCAGTGTCCTGGATGTGCTGGGGCAAGATTACATCCGCGCGGCCCGGGCCAAAGGTCTGCCTGAAATCATCGTCCGCCGCCGCCATATCTTGCGTAACGCCATGATCCCATTGGCAACCAGCTTCGGGTTCACCATCGCCGGGTTGGCCGGCGGCACCTTTATCGTTGAAATATACTTCGGCATACCCGGTGTGGGCCTGTTCGCCATCGAGTCGCTCTTCCAGCGGGATTACCCGGTGATCATGGCCTTCGCCATCATCAGCACCTCCCTGTTCGTCCTTGCCAATCTGGTGGTTGACCTGATGTATCCGCTGCTGGACCCGCGAATCCGCCTGGGAGCGGGCAATGTTGCCTGACTATTCCGGGCCGGCTCACGCGGGAGCGCGCCCCCGCCCAAGACAATCGCACCAGCGCCGTCATTCCCGCGAAAGCGGGAATCCGGTGACCGGCGCCGTCATTCCCGCGAAAGGGGGAATCCAGTGACCGGCGCCGTCATTCCGGCGAAAGCGGGAATCCGGTGACCGGCGCCGTCATTCCCGCGAAAGCGGGAATACAGTGACCGTATTCGTTAATCATGTTTCCCTTTCCGGCATATTACGACTTCTGGACTCCTGCTTTCCCAAGCGCGACGGGTGTGTAGTATATGATGCGATTGTCCGGCGGCCAGACCCAGCATACCGACGCCGACGCGGAGCGGCGGGATGGTTCGGAAAACGAGCGGGGCGGCGGCCAATTGCCGCAACTGGACGAAAGGCCAGCCCCCGGGCATAGCTATTGGGGCCTGTCGGCCCGCCGGCTGCTCCGGAAGAAGCTGGCGGTAATTTGCCTGTCCGTGATCGTCCTGATGTACGCCGGGGCCCTGCTGGCGCCGGTGATCACACCCTACGAATACACCGCGCAGGATCTGTCCCAGAGTCGCGCGAAACCATCCCTGGCGCATCCCTTCGGGGCCGACCGTTTGGGTCGAGATATGCTGACCCGCGTTATCTACGGCCTGCGCACCACCGTGATCATCACCATCATGTCGCTGTTGGGCGGCACCCTGGTGCTGGGAGTTATTCTGGGCCTGATCAGTGGCTACGTGGGACGGTGGGTTGATGCGCTCATCATGCGCACGGGAGAAGTCACCTCGGCCTTTCCCGAAATCCTGCTGCTCCTGATCTTCGTGGCCGCGCTCCGGCCCCGGCTGATGACCGCGGTTCAACAGTTCGAGGATGCCACCGGCCTCGATTGGATAATCCGCCTGGGCCTGCTGGACTACGCGATTATCTCCGCCGCCCTGTCCATCTTCGGGTGGTTTGGCATGGCCCGGCTGGTCCGGGGCCAGGTATTGCAGGCCCGGGAGAGCCAGTACACCGAGGCGGCATTGGTGGCCGGGGCGTCCACCGCGCGCATCTTGCGCGTCCACATGCTGCGCAACATACTCAGTCCGCTGATCGTGTCCATATCGGCGGGTTTGGCCGGCGTGGCCGGCGCGGAACTGGTGCTTAGTTGGATTGGCATCGGCGTCCAGCCGCCGGTGCCCAGTCTGGGCCGCATGATGTTTGAGAACGGCAACATTCAGGTACTGCGCAACGAGCCGCATCTCCTCCTTTTCCCCATTGGCGCAGTAACCCTGCTGTTCTTCTGTTTCAACATACTGGGCGACGCGGTGAACGACGCCTTCAACCCGCGGGTGAGATGACTGGGCCGTTAATTGACACTGGCCCGGCGGCGTGATAGCGTCAAAATCGAACCCGTGCGGGAGACGCGTTCATTTTGCCGGTGTTCAACCGATCGCCGGCGGGCCGCGGCGCTGCGCGCTCAGCGGCCGCGTTTTCCGGCGGCATTCCAACCTGGCATACGAGGGACGGGACCGGCAGTGTCATTATCAGTAACGACTGACGCGGTCGCCTGGCAAACCTGGGGCGCCGCCGCTTTCGCCGCCGCCCAGCAGCGCGACCGCCCCATTCTCCTATCGATCAATGGGGTCTGGTGCAACTGGTGCCACGAGATGGCCCGCGGCGCTTATTCCGATCCCCAAGTGGCGAGTTTCGTCAACGAGCACTTCACGCCCATTCGTGTTGACACCGACCACCGGCCCGACATTAACGCCCGCTACAACGTGGGCGGTTGGCCCACCACCTCATTCCTGACCCCCCACGGCGGCTACATCGCCGGCGCCACCTACCTGCCGCCCGACCAGTTTCTGGCCATGCTGGATGAGGTGCGCCGCGCCTACGCCGAGCGCAAGCCGGAGCTCTACGTGCAGGCCAACGACATCCTGCGGCAGCGTCGGGAACACGCCGGCCGGGTGGCCGCCGGCCGGGAGCCGGACGCCCCGCTCGTTGACGCCATCACCCGTCGGGTCGCCGGAGCCTACGACCCCATCAACGGCGGCTTCGGCCTCGAACCCAAGTTCCCGGCGGCGCCCATGCTCCGCCTGCTGTTGCACCGTTATCGCACCGGCGGCGTGGCCTTCTTCCGCATCATGCTGGAGAAAAGCCTGGACGCCATCACCGGCGGCGCGCTGCATGACGACATGGATGGTGGATTCTTCCGCTTCGTCGCCGGCGCCGACTGGACGCAGGCCCAGTACGAAAAGATGGCGGAGGACAATATCGCGCTGGCCGGGATCCTCCTGGAAGCTGGCGTGGTGCTGGAACGGCCCGACTACATCAAAATCGCCGGCGAGACCGTCGATTACCTGTACGCCACTCTTTACGACCCGACCGCCGGCGGAGTGCGCGGCAGCCAGGGAGCCCACTCCGAATACTACGGCCAACCCGCGCCACTACGGACGCAAATGCCGGCGCCGCCCGTTGACCCGTACTGCTATGTATCCATCACCGCCCAAGCGGTTTCGCTGTTTCTCTCGGCAGCGTGGCTTCTGGGCCGGCCCGAACTCACCGGAACCGCCCTCGCGCTGCTGGATCGCCTGGCGGCCATGGCCGAAGACGCCCGGCTGCCCCATGCCTACACCGGCGCCGACGCCGACGCCGACGCCATGCCCCGGGACGAGGGAGATCTGCTGGTTGACTGGGCGCGTTTTCTGGCAGCCGCGCTGGATGGATATGACGCGGTGTCCGTTGGCGGAGAACGCTATCTGACCGCCGCCCAGCGCGCCGCCGACGAGCTGCTGGAGCGGTTCCGGGACGGGCCCAATGGCGGGTTCTGGGACATTGAGGACACGCCGGAACGCCTGGGCTACCTGCGAGCGCGGGAGAAGCCGCTGGCGGAGAACGTGTCCGCCGCCGTGGGCCTGATGCGCCTGCACCATGCCACCCTGGAGCCCCGCTACCGCCAGGCGGCCCATCACACCCTCAGCGCCTACGTGGACGCCAACCGCGACTACGGCGAATTGGCCGCCGATTATGCCGTGGCCGTGGACCAATACCTGAACCCGGTGGTCGAAGTCACCGTGGCAGGACGGCCCGGCCGGGCCGATACCGACGCCATGCTGGCCGCGGCCCTTGCGTTATCCGATCCGCATCTGCTGATCAAACTCGCCGAAGCCTCCTCCTACGAGGACGCGCCGGCACAGGCTCACGTCTGCCTCGACACCGTATGCTATCCGCCGGTAACTGACCCTGCGGAGCTTGCGGCAGCGGTTCAGCCGGGCGACACTATCGCGGATAGCCCATTCCAAAACGTGCTTGACCTGCTGGGATAGCTTTACCCGCCGGACGGTCCAAATCATTCGATGCCCAGGAGTTGATACCCTGAAGACCCAAGACTGCGGCGAACTGCGCGCCGCCCACGATGGCGCCACGGCCACTCTATCCGGTTGGGTCAGTCGAAGGCGCGACCACGGCGGGATCATTTTCATCGACCTGCGCGACCGTTCCGGCTTCGTTCAGGTGGTTTTCAATCCCGAACAAATCCCCACCGATGACTACGCAACGGCGGAGCGGCTGCGCTCCGAATGGTGCATCCAGGTAGAGGGGACAGTCCGGATCCGGCCGGCCGGCTCGGAAAACCCGGCGCTGCCCACCGGCGATGTGGAGGTGATGGCCGAGCGCCTCACTGTGCTCAACCAATCCCTAACTCCGCCTTTCTACATCACCGATGATGTTGACGCCGACGAAAGCCTGCGCCTGCGCTATCGCTATTTGGACCTCCGCCGGCCCGCCATGCAGAACAACCTGCGCCTGCGTCACCAGGCAGTGAAATACATCCGCGACTATCTAGACGGGCATGGCTTCCTGGAAATCGAGACGCCAATTCTCATCAAGAGCACGCCGGAGGGAGCCCGCGACTACCTCGTCCCCAGCCGGATGCAGCCCGGCAGTTTCTACGCTTTGCCCCAGTCGCCCCAGCAGTTGAAGCAACTGCTCATGGTTAGCGGCGTCGAAAAATATTTCCAGATCGCCCGCTGTTTCCGCGACGAGGATCTGCGCGCCGACCGCCAGCCGGAGTTCACCCAGCTTGACTTGGAAATGAGCTTCGTGAATGAGGAGGACGTGCTGGGCCTGATTGAGGGACTCTACGCCGGGATGATCCGGAAGCTGACCCCTGAGTTCAAAGTCAAAACTCCATTCCCGCGCTTGTCCTACGACGATGCAATGGCCCGTTTCGGCAGCGACAAGCCCGATTTGCGCTTCGGCCTGGAGATGGCGGACGTGAGCGACCTGGCCGCCCAAACCGAGTTCCGCGTCTTTCACGGCATTCTGGATCGCGGCGGCATCATCAAGGCGATGACGGTGCCGGGGCAGGCCGGCCGCACCGGCTCCGATATGCGGCGCCTGGAGGAGACGGCCAAGGAGTTTGGAGCTGCCGGCATGAGCCACGTGCGGATCACGGGCGCCGGCGCGCTGGAAACCCTGGCCGACGGCGATGCCCTGCTCTCGCCCGGCCTGCGGATGCCGGTGGAATGGGTACGCCGCCTGGCGGAACGCGCCGGCGCATCCCGCGGCGACCTCATCGTGCTGCTGGCCGGTCCGCCCAAGCTAGCCAACCAATGGCTGGCTGCCTTGCGTGAGCATCTGGCAACGCAAATGCAGCTGGCCGACCCCAATGTGCTGGCCTTCGCATTCGTCACCGATTTTCCCCTTTTCGAATGGAACGATGATTCGAGCCGTTGGGACTCCACCCACCACCCCTTCACCGCGCCGGCGCCGGGCTGCGAGGAAATGCTGAACGGCGCCGACTTGTCGGCGATCCCGTCCCGCGCTTACGACCTGGTGTGCAACGGGTCCGAACTGGCCAGCGGCAGCATCCGCATCCACCAACGGGAGATGCAAGAAAAGATTTTCGCCATTCTGGGCTACTCGCCGGACCAGGTGAACGAGCGGTTCGGGCACATCCTGGAAGCCTTCGACTATGGCGCGCCGCCCCACGGCGGGATTGCGCCCGGCATCGACCGACTGGTGGCAATGCTGGCCGGGGCGAATTCCCTGCGCGAGGTCATCGCCTTCCCCAAGACCCAGAGCGGCTCCGACTTGCTCTTCGGCGCGCCGTCGCCCGTGGACGCCCCCCAGTTGCGCGACCTGTCGATCCGGGTGGTGGAATAGCGGTGTGCTAAAATCCCAACTACCCAGGCTGCGTGAACAGAATCACCGCCCCTGCCGAACCTCGCCGCCTTGAACCTCGCCCTCGCCGGAGGAATTGCCGCATGACCCAGTTCAATTACGACAGCCTGTTCGCGGAACGCGCGCCCATCACCACCCGCGGCGCAAACCGCCACGCCACTTACGACTTCGCGGTGGCCTATCCCGACCCCGACACTCTGCCGCTGACCGGCCTGGCCGACGCGCTGCGGGTGGCCCTGGAGCGGGAGGGGCGCGATTTGGCCTACTATCCGGTTTCCGCCGGCTACCCGCCGCTCCGCGAACTGGTGGCGGAGAAACTCCGGCGGGACCGCCGGATGGATGTGTCGCCCGACGACATCATCCTGACTTCCGGCTCCGGGGAAGCCATCAATATGCTGATCCAGGCGTTGACCGACCCCGGCGACGTGCTGCTGACCGAAGAGTACGTGTACCTGGGCACCATGCGCCAGATGCGCCTGTGGGGCGCCAACGTGGTGGGCGTCCGGTGCGACAACGACGGCCTCATTCCCGAGGCGTTGGACGAGACCATCCGGGCCCAGACGGCCGCCGGCCGTCGCGTCAAGTTTCTCTACTCCATCCCCACCTTCCAGAACCCCCTGGGCTGGACCATGACCCTGGAACGTCGCCAACGCACGCTGGAGGTCTGCGCCAGCCACGGCGTCCCCGTGGTGGAGGACGACTGCTACGTTGACCTGCGCTTCGAGGGCGCGGACGTGACCTCAATGAGCAGCCTGGACGACAGCGGCCAGACGCTGTACGTCGGCTCCATGTCCAAGATCATCGCGCCGGGCGTCCGCATGGGTTACATGGTCGCGCCGGAAGCGGTGCGGGAGCGGGCCCTGAGCTTCAAGTCCGGCGGCGTCAACCAGTTCGCCGCGCTGGCAGTCAATGAATATCTCCGTAGCGAGATGTACGAACACATTGACGAGGAGAACCGGGCGTTACAGGTCAAGCGGGACGCCATGCTGGCGGCGCTGGGCGAGCGCTTCGGCAACCGGGCCACCTGGTCCCGGCCGGAAGGCGGCCTCTACGTGTGGCTGACCATGCCCGAAGGCACCGACCTGGCCGGTTTCCAGGAGCAGTCCTTCCGGGAAGGCGTCGGCTACTACAACGGCACGATGTTCTCCCCCGAAGGCAAGGGCGCCAACATGGCCCGCCTCTGCTTCGGCCACCCTACGGCTGAGACCGTTTCGGCCGGCATCGCCGAACTGGCGAACATCTTTGAGCGGAACGGAATTTTCGCAGAATAGTTGGCGAGTCGTACCAGGGCAAGTCGTGCCAAGCGACAGGCCGGGGCAGGTTTGCAACCCGCCCCGGCCTGTTTGAGTCGTGGGGTTCTCGTCAGTCGTTGTCTGCGGTAGCCGCCGCTTCCGCCGCCGGCTGGTGGCCGTTGGCGCGGATGGCGAAGCGGGCCACCAAGTCGCCAATGCTCTGGCGGAAGCCCGAGTATTCCAGTTCGCCATGGGGGAGCATGGCCGCGCCGGACCAGCCCTGCGCGCGCATGGCCACGCCTTTCTCCTGGGCCAACTGGCGGGTATGATCCCAGGCCGGGTTGTCGAAGAAGTCGGTGGTAGAGTCGGAAAACTTGCCCGCGCCGTTAATGCTGAACCCCACGCAGGACACCAGGGGCAGGCAGTACATGCCCGTTACGGCGGTGTTGATGGGCACCGGCATCAGTGGCATCACGTGCGAACCCCGCGCGTCGCCGCCGATGTAATGGGCCTTGGTGTAGGGGGAGATCAACTCTTCGGGCGCCGGGAAGATGCCCTGGTTGCGCACGATGGCCACCGGATCATCCTTGCCGGTGTAGCTGCCGGCGATATTGTGCAGACGGGTGGCGGACACCGCGGCGGCGGTTTGGCCGCTGTACCGGGACGTGATGCTCTCGATGGCGAACCGCTCGTTGTCCCGCAGCAGTACCGTGATGCGGTAGTAGTCCTCCGGAGCGTTCAGCGAGATGATGCTGTCGCCAGCGGTGTTATCCATGTCGATGATGTTGAAGGTGAACCCGTCGCCCAGGCGGGGAAGCATCAAGCCGGCGCAGTACATGGGATCGGCGAAGCCCAGGAACATAGGCAGGTTGTACGCGCCAGGGCCGCACTTGTCGGCGGCCAGCACAAAGAAGGATTCGGCGGGGCGCATGGGGTTGGTCTTGATGGGGTCGTGCTCGAAGGTTATCTCGGCCACCGCGGGGCCAGCGCCGCGAATGTTGCCGGAGGGAGCGTCAACCAGCAGGTCCTGTCCGGCTCCGTACAAACCGTACTCGCGGGCGATGTCGGTGGCTTCCAGGAACGTGTTCCAGGCGAACTGGTGGACTGCCTCGTCGTTGTCGCCCCGGGTGTGGGTGGAGGTGATGCAGATGTCATCACCGGTATGCCCGACGTAGGCATCGATGAGGAGGCCATCCCGGACCGCCCGCTCGGTGGCGGCGTTCACGGCGGTCATCATGCGTTCCGATGGTCTGGTGTGGCCGCCGATTGAACCGACGTCGGCCTTGAGCACGGAAATCGTCAAATCCATCTGAGTTCTCCCTCCGGCGCCCAGCGGGCCGGCAATGCCTGCTGGCGCGATACAATGCTTCCGGTACGGGCCGGTTGCCCAATGGCACGATAGCATCGGGGCGGTTGAACTGTCAATTTGCGACGGCCTTTGACTCTGCCAGGGCTGCCGGCTGTCCACATACCGAGCCAATCGCAAGCCACGTTTGCCCCGCTTAAGATTTTGCAGTTATAATGATACGGGAAAAATTGGTAATCGGGTAAAAATGAACGAGATTCTTCAGATATTGTCATTGCTGTTCGTGGTCGCCTGGACTGCGCGATTAGCCCGCAACAAAGGGAGAAACCCGTTGCTGTGGGCCGCAGCCGCGGCTATCCCGGCGGTGGGCCTCATCCCGGGTTTCTACGAGTGGCTGACCATTTTCTGCATGTTGCCGATGCTGTCCCTGGTGTTCATGCGGGCCCGTCCGCCTCTGGCCACCGACGGCGAGCAGGACAATACGGTATCCTGTCCCCGCTGCCAGCACACCCACGAATCCGGCCCCTCTTTCTGCACCAACTGCGGATGGGAACTGACCCGTCCCTACGCCACGGCCGACGCCGGCGGCGAGCCGGCTGACGCGCCGGAGCCAACGCTGGCTTCCGCTGCGGAAGCTGCTGCCGATGCCGGCGCCACGCTCCCGCCTCAAACCGCCTCGCCCGGCGAGGTCGCCGCGGCGACACAAGCGTCGGAGCCCAGCGACGAACTCGCGCCAGCCTTCGCCGTAATGCCGTTGAAGATAACTCGACCACTTACCGCCGCCGGTATGACGGAACTGGGCCTGTCCCTCTTCAACCAGGGGCGGGTGCGCGAAGCGGTGGACCAGTTCACCAAGGCCATCGCCCTCGACCCCCGTCATCGGGAAGCCTGGGCCAACCGGGCTAAAGCGTACACCAAACTGGGGCTCAACGAGAAAGCCGCCGCAGACCGTCAACAGCTGGAAGGCATCTAGCCGGGCTTGGGCCGTTGGAAATCGTCCGTGGTTCCTGAATGCCCAAGAACCGCGAAGCTGCTTCACACCGCCATGATGTGATAGCCGGCATCTACCGGGAGCACTGCTCCGGTTACCCCGCTGGACAAGTCGCTGCACAGGAACAGCGCCGTATTCGCCACTTCGTCGGCGGTGATATTGCGGCGCAGAGGCGCCTTCTCCGCGTGGGCGCGGCGCATATCCAGAAAGCCGCCGATGCCCCGCGCGGCCAGCGTATCCACCGGGCCGGCGGAAATGGCGTTCACCCGTATGTTGTCGCCGCCGTATTCATAGGCCAGTTGTCGGATTTCGTGCTCCAGCGCCGCCTTGGCAGTTCCCATAACGTTGTAACCGGGATAAACGCGGCGGGCGGCCTGGAAGGTCATGGCGATGACGCTGCCCCCTTCCGTCATTAGGGGCGCGGCGTAGCGGACCATGGGCAACAGCGTAAAGGCACTGATCTCCAGCGCCAGCCGGAAGCCCTCGCGCCCGGTGTCGGCCAGGCGGCCCGCCAGATCATCCCGGTTGGCGAAGGCGATGCTGTGCACCAGCGCTGACAGCGATCCCATCTCGGCCTGCACGCCCTGGAACACGGCCTGAATCTGTTCGTCGTCGGATGCGTCGCACGGGAAGATCAGGGCGTCGTCCAGGGTTTCGGCCAGCCGCGCCACTCTGCTCTTGAGGCGGTCATTCTGGTAGGTCAGCGCGATGCGCGCTCCGGCCTGGGCCAGAGTGCGGGCGATGGCCCAGGCGATGCTGCGGTCGTTGGCGACGCCGAAGATGACCGCATTTTGGCCGGTCAAGTCGATGGGATACACGGGTCTAGCTCGCTATCGGGAGGATGGACTGCATCGGGTTAGCGCCGGAAATCGGGTGCCACCTGTTCCAGGAAAGTCTGCATCTGCTCCTCCTGGCGATAGCTGGCGAACCGCACTATTATCTGGTCGGCGCCGGCTGCGGCGTAGGCGTGGATGCGCTCCCGCACTCGCTCGGCACCGCCAAAGGGGCCCCAGCGGTCGCCCCAGATGTTCGCGCCGTAGTAGCCCAGCAGCCAATCCTCGGCCTCGGCCTCGGCCTTGGCGACGTCCTCGTCCAAGTTCACCGTCAGGTACATCACCGAGGACATATCATCGGGGTTTCGCCCGTATTCCGGGCAGTAGCCGCGCACGGTGTCGGTCATTTCCACGAACTCGTCGGGCGTGGCCGAAATTGAGATGATGCCGTCGGCCAGTCGCGCGGCGCGGCGGGCCTGTCGTTCCCGCCGGGTTCCTTGTCCGTCGTCCCGCCCGTGCCAGTGGACGCCCAGATACACCGGCACGCCCCTGGATTGAACCGGCGCGGGTTGCATCACCACGTCGTCCAGCTGGAAATGGCGGCCGTCAAAGGTGAAGGGCTGGCCGGAGCCGAGGCCCTTGATCACCTGCAACATCTCTTCCAGGCGTGAGGCTCGGGTGCGCCGGTTCACGTCGGCGTTGCGCCATTCCGCCTGCTGCATGGCGTTGAACGCGCCGCCGACGCCGACGCCGAGCTGTAGCCGGCCGCCGGAAATAAGGTCCACGGTGCCCATCATCTGGGCCAGCAGCGTCGGGTGGCGCAGCGCCAGCAGCATCACGGCGCTGCCCAGCCGGACGCGAGACGTGCGGGCGGCGATGGCGGCCAGGGTGGTCATCGTCTCCAGCCGGGGCTTGGCGGTCAGACTGTCGCCGACCCACACCGAGTCCAGGCCGGCCTCCTCGGCCCACGTGGCCAG
This sequence comes from Dehalococcoidia bacterium, assembly GCA_963692995.1. GTDB lineage: Bacteria > Chloroflexota > Dehalococcoidia > Lucifugimonadales > UBA3495 > Bin87. The sequence goes on along the minus strand of OY843611.1, from coordinate 2,700,282 downwards.
CCGCAGGACGGATTCCGCGTCGGTGGGCTTGCGCTCTTCCAGCAGCAGGCCCCGGGTGGGCAGCAGGCAGCCCAGTTGTACTTTATCAGCCATAAGACGTCACAATTGCAGGGGTTGTCGATTGATATTTCCGGGCTTCCGGCCCATCAGACGTTCCAGCAGCCCGGGTTCCATGTGCTCGTACTCATCCAGGTCGGAGCCGTCGTCCAGGTCGAATCCCATGCCCGAACTATAGTAGAACGCCAGAGACACCCCCATGCGGGCGGCGGTGGCGACGTGTTTGCGGAAACTGTTGTTGCCCAACTCCGGCCGGAAGTACGGTATCAGATCATAAGGCACCAGGATGGCGTTAGTGCCGCCGTCCCGCCGCGCCGGGGACAGGGTGATATTGTGCTGGTGCTGGGCGCTGCGGATCAGCTGGTGAATGTCGCCGGGCTTGATGAAGGGCAGATCGCCGGGGAGGTACAGCGCCGACACGCCGCGCAGCCGGGCAGTCTCGAATGACTTGGTAATCGTATCGTTGAGGTTGCGGCCCAGGTCCTCCATCCAGTTGGCCCCAAAGGTGCGGGCCAGATTGCGGATGCGGTCGTCGCCGCCCACTACCCAGAAAGGATCGGCCCCGGCGCCGCGGACGGCCAGCAGCACCCGGCGCAGCATTCCCATGGTCAAGTCCTCCCGATCCTGCACGGTCATCACTCGCGACAACCGGGTTTTGCAGTTGGCCAGCGGTTTCATGGGAACCAGCGGCACAACGGTGGGGGCGGACTGATTTTCGGAAGCCATTATCATACGGTCGCCTCTGCCGGGGCGGCCAGTTCCAGGACCTGCCGCGCCAGCGCGATTTTGTCGTCGTCGGTCTCCATTATAGTGGGCAGCACCGCCGGCTCAATTCCCGCGGCGGCAACGGCGTCGGCCAGTCCCGCGTCCTGTGAGTCGAGGGCCAGCACGTCGCATATGCCGCGATACTCCCGGGCCACTCCAACGGCGGAAACCTCCACGCCCAGCTCGGCCATTATCTTCCCCGCTGGCCCGCGCACGGCGGCGCCTCCTACGATTGGGCTGACGGCAATGCGCCGCCCCTGGTGTTCGGCCATGGCGTTGCGGACGCCGGGGATGGCAAGGATTGGCGCCACGCTCAAGAACGGGTTGGATGGGCAGAGAACGATGGTGGCGGCGTCCCGCAGGGCGGCGGCGAACCCGGGCGACGGTTGGGCGCGCTCGGCCCCGTCGTAACGGATGGAACGCACCACCGGCTCGGCCCGATGCTTGACGAAATACTCCTGCATTGCCAGGGCGCCGGCGTCGGTTTCCAGCGTCGTGCGAACCGGCTGGTCGCTCATGGGCACGATGGAGTGTCGAATGCCCAACGCAGTCGTCAGCCGGGCCGTCACCTGGGAGAGGGTCGCGCCCCGGCGGAGCAAATCGGTGCGGCGGATGTGCATGGCGAAATCGCGGCTGCCCAAGTTGAACCAGGTGTCCGCGCCCAGCCGGGTGAGCATTTGGAGGGTCTCAAAGGAGTCGCCGGCAATGCCCCAGCCGGTCTCCGGGTTGTACAGTCCCGACAGGGTATAAGTCATGGTGTCCAGGTCGGGAGACACGTGCAGCCCATGGAACTCCTCATCGTCGCCGGTATTGACGGCGATTACCAGGAGTTCCGGCGGCAGGATCTTCGCCAAGCCCAGGGCCAGTTTGGCTCCGCCGACGCCGCCGGCCAGCGCCAGCACCAACCCCGGCCCTCGGTTGCTGGAATGACGGTAAAACGTCGTCACAGCTTATGCCGACTGCTCCGCCGCGGCCCGTTCGCGCTGGGCGCGGGGATGCTCGAAGCGGTAGGCATCCATCTGCGCCAGCTTGTTGTAGGAGCCGAAAATCTCCTCCACGTTGTCGCCGACCAAGTCCAGAGGATCCACAACGGCGTCGGCTTCGCTGAAGATGCGGCGCAGGCCGTAGGTGGTGTAGCGTTCCGCCGGAGTGCGTCCCGCCTCGCGGATCATGCCGCGAAACTCGGCCGGGCGCATCAACTGGCCGTGCATCGCGCCGGCGGAGGTGGATATGCTCTCGTTGATCAGTGTCCCGCCCAGGTCGTTGACGCCGGCGGTCAGCAGCAGCTGAGACATTCGGCTGCCCTCTTTCACCCACGACGCCTGGATGTTGGGGATCCAGTTGTTGAGCATGATGCGGGCGATGGCGTGAACTTTGATAACGTCCATGCCGGTGGGGCCGGAGCGCACATCGTCCACCGTCCCCTTCAGAAACATCGGCGCTTCCGAGGCGACGAAACTCAGCGGGACGAACTCGGTGAACCCGCCGGTACGCTGCTGAATGTCCCGCAGCAAGGCCAGGTGCCGCACGATCTGCGCGTTGCTCTCCCGGTGGCCGAACATCACGGTGGAGGTGGTCGGGATGCCCAGGTCGTGGGCGGTGGTTATTACCTCAATCCACTGGTCAACGGTGATGCGGCCTGGCGAGATAATGTCGCGGAGTTCCTGGTCCAGAACTTCGGCGGAGGTTCCCGGCAGACTGCCCACGCCGGCCTCCTTCAGCCCTTGCAGGTACTCCCGGATGCTGCGCCGGGAGCGAATGGAGCCGTACAACACTTCTTCCGGCGAGAAGCCGTGGATGTGCATGTCGGGCAGCTCTTCCTTGATGGCCTCGCACAGGCGGATGTACAGGTCGCCCTCCATCTGGGGCGGCAGGCCGGCCTGGATGCAGACCTCGGTGGCGCCGTAGTCCCGGGCCTCCTTGGCCCGGCGTATGATTTCGTTCACCGGCAGGAAATACCCTTCCTCCGCGCGGAAGTCCCGGCTGAAGGCGCAGAAGCCGCACCGCTTGATGCAGACGTTGGTGAAGTTGACGTTCCGGTTCACCACGTAGGTGACCACATCACCCACGACGCGGCGACGCAGCTCGTCGGCCACCATGGTCATGGCGGCGAACTCAATTCCGCTGGTGGCGAACAGCAGATCGCCCTCGTCAACGGTGATGTCCGCGCCGGCCAGGGCTCGGTTCAACGCAGCCGCTACGGCGGGGTCAACTCCGTTCATCAGCTCGGCAAGGGTTGCCGGAACGTCTTTATCAGTCATTGCGGGCATAGCGTTGGGTTCCCCCTTTCACGTATCCGTCCGGGTCGGTGAGACCTAGCAGTTTTTCTTTCAGAGGCTCAGGCAGCGGCCACGGTGAGCCGTTGGCAAAGTATTCCGGGTACACCGGCAGGCGGGGGCGCAGCTCGTAGCCGGCCTCCCGCGTGCGCCGTGCCAGCTCGGCCAGTTGCGGCCATGGCGCTTCCGGGTTCACGTAGTCAATGGTCAGCGGCGAAACGCCGCCCCAGTCGTTGATGCCAGCGGCGAGGTAGCGTTCGTAATTTTCGCTGAGGTTGGGCGGCACCTGGATGTTCACGGTCGGGCCCATGATGAGCCGGGCGACGGCGGTGGTCCACATCAGCTCGTCGGGCGCGGCGTCGGGCGTATCGGCCATGGGGGTATCCGACTTGGCGCGGAAGTTCTGCACGATCACTTCCTGGATGTGGCCATAGCGTTGGTGCAGTTCGCGGATCGCCAGCAACGACTCCACGCGCTCGGTTCGGGTTTCCCCAATGCCGATGAGTATGCCCGTGGTGAAAGGTATGCCCAACTCGCCAGCCAGCTCCATGGTGCGCAAACGCACGCGAGGCCGCTTGCTGGGGGCGAATTCGTGGGGGCCGCCGGCTTGGTACAGGCGCGGGCTGGAACTCTCCAGCATGATGCCCACCGATGGGTTGGTGGGTTGCAGAGCCTCCAGCTCCCGCCGGCTCATGGTGCCGGGGTTGCCGTGGGGCAGCAGGTCGGTCTTCTCGAACACGATCCGGCACATCGCCGCCAGGTATTCCAGCGTGGTCCGGTAGCCGTTCCGGGACAGCCAATCGCCGGCTTCGGCGTAGCGTTGCTCCGGGCGTTCCCCCAGCGTGAACAGGGCTTCGGTGCAGCCCAACCGCTGACCGGCGGTGGCGACGGACCGCACTTCTTCCGCCGTTAGGTACAGACTCGCTGCCTCGTCGGGCGATTGGCGGAAGGTGCAGTAACCGCAGAAATCGCGGCACAACCGGGTTAAAGGGATGAATACTTTGGGGGAAAAGGTTATGACACGCCCCCGTCCTCGGTCTCGCAGCTCGCCGGCGGCGGCGTAAAGTTCGCCCATCGCCTCGTCGCCGATGCCAACCAGCCCCAGCGCGCCGGAGTCGGACAAACCGGCGCCGGCGGCCAGCCGGTCGAATGAGGGGAGATGAGAAGTAGTTGCGCTAATGGCAACTGCAAGCGTCACGTCAATGTATCCTGGAGCCGGCGCGGAGGTAGCGCCGCGAAGGTTGTGCCATTGTAAGCAGGCTGCGATTAGGATTCAAGACGGGAAATGGAGTTGGGGATCAGCTGATTTATATTATGTAAATATAACTTGGCCGCATACCGGCAAAGCCGGGGGGTCATTGAACACCAATCAATATTTATGTCAACTATTAAACAGCTGCGCCTGCTGTCCCGGGTCGGAAGCGCCGACGCCCGCCCCGGGCCAACCCAGGTATTCGTAGGCCAGCCGGGTGGCGACGCGACCGCGCGGGGTGCGCTCCAGGAAACCCTGTTGCAGCAGAAACGGCTCCAGCACTTCCATCACGGTGCTGGTGTCCTCGCTCAGTGAGGCGGAGAGGGTGTCCAATCCCACCGGGCCGCCGTTGAACTTGTGGATGATGTTGGTGAGCAGGCGGTGGTCGGTCTCATCCAGTCCGCGGGCGTCCACGCCCAGACGGTCCAGCGACTCTCGGGCCACCGGGCCGGTGATGCGGTTGTCGGCTCTGACCAGCGCGTAGTCCCGCGCCCGGCGCAGCAGCCGGTTGGCGATGCGCGGCGTCCCCCGGGAACGGATGGCAACCTCCCCCAAACCCTCGTCGTCCGACTCCATCCCCAGTATGCGGGCGGAACGTCGCACCACCGTCGCCATGTCCTCATCGGAGTAGTAGTCCAGCCGGAACACCGAGCCGAAACGGTCGCGCAGCGGCGCGCTGATCAGCGAGTATCGCGTCGTCGCGCCCACGAGGGTGAAGGGGTTGATGCGCAGGTTGATGCTCCGCGCCGACAGCCCCTTACCCACCACCCAGGAGAGAAAAAAGTCTTCCATCGCCGAGTACATCACTTCCTCCACCGCCCGGTTGAGGCGATGGATCTCGTCGATGAACAGGACGTCGTTGGGCTGTAGCCCGGTGAGTATGGAGGCGATGTCGCTGGCCCGTTCCACCGCCGGGCCCGAAGTCACCTTGATGGTGGACCCCATCTCGTGGGCGATAATGTTGGCCAGGGTGGTTTTGCCCAGGCCGGGGGGGCCGTAGATCACTACGTGATCCAGCGCCTCGCCGCGTATGCGCGCCGCCTGCATTGCGATGCTCAGGTTCTCCCGAACCTGAGGCTGGCCCACGAAATCGTCCAGCCGGGCCGGGCGGAGACGCGCATCCTGTTCGCCGTCGTCGTGCTGCGCCGCCGGCGATATCGCCCGCCCGCTGACTTCCGATGTCTCGTCGGTTCGTTTAGCAGTGGCCATGCCCGCATTCTAGGGGCGGTGTCGGAAAACGGTCAACATTTATCTTCTCGTCATTCCCGCGAAAGCGGGAATCCAGAATCGCCGGCGGTTGCAGACCGATTCGGCAGAGGAAGGGCCCGGCCCCGGCCTTCGCGGGAATGATTGGCAAGCCAAGCCTAACCACCCGTCCGGCGGGCGATCATAGCGTCGGCCAGAGGACTGGCGCCGGACTTGACCGCGATGTTCACCAGCGACGGACGGCCCGAGTTGATGGCCCGCTCCACCGCCGGCGCCACGTCCGCGGGCTGCTCCACCAGCTCCGCGTAGCCGCCGATGCCCTCCACCACCTGGTCATATCGGACGCCGGAACGCAGGGCGGTTCCCACGTCGCGCCCGAAATAGGCGAGCTGGAAAGTACGATCAATGCCCCAGTTGCCGTCGTTGCCCATGATGCCGGTGATGGGCAGGTTGTGCCGGATGCAGGTGTCGTACTCCATGGTGTAAAAGCCGAAGGAACCGTCGCCCATAAAGGCCAGCACCTTGCTGTTGGGGTAGGCCAGCTTGGCCGCCATGGCGTAGGGTATCGCGCCGCCCAGGTGGCTCAGCGGCCCCAGGCGAATGAAGTGGCCCGGCTTGCGGGCCGGCAGATAGCAGCGGCCCCACTGCACGTAGTCGCCGCCGTCCAGCACGATGAAGGTATCCTCATCCACCAGATGCTCGATGCGGGTGTACACGTCCAGCGGGTGCATGGGCGTGTCGCCGGTGGCGTTGCTGCGCAGACGGTCCAGCCAGGCGGTCCGTTCCTGCTTGAGGGCGTCAATCCATGGCCCGATGCTGCGGTTGGGTTTGGCCGCCGCCGTGAGCTGGTCCACGATGGCGCCGAGATCGCCCAGCAGGCCCACGGCGACGCCCCGATTGCGTCCGATCTCCGCCTCCGACGGGTCGGCCTGGATCAGCCGGGCGTCGGCGGAGAAGACGCCGCCGTAGCGATAACGATGGTCCAGCCGCTTGCCCAGCAGCAGCACCACGTCGGCCTCGCGGAACTTGCGCGCCGTGGGGTTCAACGCGCCGTCGGCATAGCCGAAGCACAGCGGATGCAGGTCGTCAATCAGGCCGCGCGCCTGTTCCACGGTAAAGATGGGCGCGCCGGTGGCCTCCGTCAGCGCCTCCAGCTGTTCCGGCTCCACCGAGTAGCGGGCCGGGTTGCCCGCGATGATGACGGGACGCTGGGCATCGGCCAGCAGGTTGGCCGCCTGCTCAATCAGCCGGGGGTCGCCCTGGGATCGGCCCATGTTGCGGTACTCCCGGGGCAGGTAAGGCGGCAGGTCCTCCTCGCTGATGGGCGCTTCCTGGAGGTCGATGGGCAGGGTCAGATGCACCGGCCCGGGCCGTCCGCTCAGGGCGGTGCGGAAGGCGGTGGCGACGAACTCCGGTATGCGGTTCTTCTCGTGGATCAGCCAGGATCCCTTGGACACCGGCGCCGCCATGGCCACCTGGTCGATTTCCTGGAAGGCCGCCTGGCCCTTTTCCGGCAGCTCGGCGCAGCCGGCCACGAAAATCACGGGGCTTTCCGAAGTGTAGATGGCCGGCAAGCCGGAGATGGCGTTGGCAAAGCCGGGGCCGCCGGTGAACAGGGCCACCGCCGGCTGGCCGGTGATGCGGGCGTAGCCGTCGGCCATGTGCATCGCCGCGCCTTCGTGACGGGTATCGATGAACTCGATACCCTCATCCGCCGCCGCGTCCACCAGGGGCAGAATGGTGTCGCCTACTATCGTAAAGACCTTCTGCACCCCCTCCTGCTTCAGGCAGCGAATGAACAGATGCCCGCCAGTCAACTCCGGCATAAACGCAACTCCTCAAAAAAGCATGGCCCCGGCAAGGGGCTAGGCCATTTTATCACAGCCCCATGCTACAGTCGGACTACAACCGCTGCGCTGCGAGGCCCCTAATGACTACTCCGAATACCGCCGTTCCGTTACAGTGCCGGGCGCAGGTGTGGGCGCGCCGGATCGATGGCGGTGAAGGTTACGCCGGCCGGCGGGTCGGCTGACGCCCAATCCCAGCGTCAACGCGCGCTATACTGCCCTCATGGGCGCCCTCTACGTCATCGGCACCCCCATCGGCAACCTGGAGGACATCACCTTCCGGGCGGCGCGGGTACTGTCGTCCGTGCCGCTGGTGGCCGCTGAGGATACCCGCGTTACCCGACGCCTGCTGGCGCGTTTGGAGGCCAAACCCCGGCTGATCAGTTGCCACGAGCATAACTGGCAACGGCAGTTGCCGCGTCTCCTTGACGCGCTGGCCGAAGGCGACGTCGCCCTGGTCACCGATGCCGGTTCTCCCGCCGTCAGCGACCCGGGGGCCGGTTTGGTAGCTGCCGTCGCCGCTGCCGGTCATACGGTGGTCAGCATTCCCGGCGTGTCGGCGGTAACTGCCGGGCTGGCGGTGGCCGGTTTTCCCGCCGACCGTTTTGTCTTTCTGGGTTTTCTGCCCCGTCGTCGGTCCGACCGCATTGCGACGCTGACCCAAGCGGCCCGGCTGGGGCAAACGCTGGCGTTGTTCGAGGCGCCCCACCGTCTCCGGGCTACGCTTACCGACATCGCCGGCGTCCTCAACGACCCGCCGCTCGCCATATGTCGGGAGCTTACCAAGCTCCACGAGGAGGTCTGGCGGGGAACGGCGTCCGACGCGCTGGATTATTTCACGGAGCCACGCGGCGAATTCACCATCGTAATCGGCCCGTCCACTCCGCAAACCGATGACGGCGCCCGCGCGGAAGACATCTTGGAGGCCGCCCGCCAAACTCTGGCGGAACGCCGCGCCGTTGGGATGCGTGGGCGCGACGCAGTGGCCGAGGTGGTAGCCGCAACCGGGCTGCCGCGCCGCGCGGTTTATGGCCTCTGGATTGAAACGGCCGGCCGATCACGAAAGGACTAGGGCGTGTTCGCAAACCCCGTCATTCCGCGAAAGCGGGAATCCAGCGCGTACAAAGTAAAGCCGGTTTTCCGCGGGCAGTGATTTGCCGGGTTCCGGCTTGCGCCGGAACGACGGCATGATTTCCGGTTTTTATACCGGCCCTAAGCGCACACCACTATTGCCTCGCCCAGTCCCTCAATGGAGATGCGGGCCTCGGAAGCGAAGCCCAGCGGCGTGGGCGGCACCAGGCTGCCCGTGATGATGGTGTCGCCGGCTTTCAGCGGATGGTTTCGGGCGGACAGCTCGTTGGCCAACCACACCAGCGGCTCGAAGGGATGGCCCATCACGTCGCGCCCGTAGCCCTCGCCCACTTGCTCGTGGTTGATCCGCATCACCCCGTGGCAATTGACCAGGTCCAGGCTCTGCCAGTCGGCAACCGGATCGCCCAGCACCACGCCGGAGTTGAGGATGTTCACGGCCACGCTCATCAGCGTGCGCTCTGCGGCGGTGAGGTCATCTGGCGTGCGAATGTCCACGATCTCAAAGGCCGTAGCAACCTCTGCCACGGCATCGGCGACGGTTTCCCGGGTGTAGGGCGCGCCGGACGCGGGCAGGTCTTTCCCCAGCGTAACGCCGACCTCGAGTTCCACGCCCAAGTTCACGTACTCGGTGAAGTTCAGCACTACCGGCGAACGGTGGATGGTCTTCTGGAATACGCCGCCCAGCACCGGGTGGTCCAGGCCGGCCCGTTCCTGCATGATCGGCGTGGTGTAGGCCAGCTTGTACCCGGACAAAGGCCCCCACAGGGAGGACAGCATACAGTGGAGTTCCAGCTGGATGGCATAAGCCTCGTCCAGCGTCTTGGGGAACAGGTCGGCCGGCAGCCGCTCGAAGGGCTGCACCGTGCGGTATTGCTGGAAGATCAGCTCGGCGGCCGCGCGGGCCGGTGTGGTGGTTACCATGGTGCAGCTCCTTATCATTGGCGCGTGTTGTGGTCAGATTATAGCCTTTGGGGGATCATGAGTATGTCCCCACGGCAACCGGCAGCTTTACGCTTCAGGCTTCAGGCGGTTTAATTTCTCGTCATTCCCGCGAATGCGGGAATCCAGTAGCGTTTTCTGGGCCCCGGCTTGCGCCGGAGTGACGGATTATCAGCCCAACCGCCTAAAGCGGAACGCTACCACAACAATACCATGCCGGGGCGGGTTCAAATCCCGCCCCGGCATGGTATGGCCTGGACACGGCGGTTTATGGAACCGCCATCAACGAGTTTGGATCAGCGAGCCTCGCTGCCCGCCTCAAACCCACAGTCCCGGTGCGTGCCGTCGCAGAAGGGTTTGTTGGTGGACTGCCCGCAGCGGCAGAAAGTAACCCACTGGCCTTCGGGAATGGCATAGTTGTTGCCGTCCTGGTCAACAATTTCAATCTCTCCGGTGACTCGCAGGGGGCCGTTTGCGCGGATTTCCACTTTCACGTCTGCCATTAGGGGGTTCCTCCTCGTGGTTTCAGGTAATGAGTTCGCCGTCCGCCATCATTAGCGGCTGGGGCCGGCGGCGGGTTGATTATTCAACAAATCGCAGCGGTGGTCAAATCGCGGCGCACCTCGACCATTCGTCATTGCCGTTGCGCCGTCGTCATTCCCGCGAAAGCCGGCGTCCGGAAAACGCTGCTGGATTCCCGCTTTCGCGGGAATGACGGATAGTTGAGCTGCGCCGCCCCCCACCCCCGCCGTCATTCCCGTTACGCCGCCGCCGCCCCGCCCCCGCCGTCATTCCCGTTGCGCCGCCGCCGCCCCGCCCCCGCCGTCATTCCCGTTGCGCCGCCGCCGCCCCGCCCCCGCCGTCATTCCCGTTGCGCCGCCGCCGCCCCGCCCCCGTCGTCATTCCCGCGAAAGCGGGAATCCAGCCGACCTTCACCGGAGCGCGGCAAAGGTCGGAGCGGCGTGTTGGTTGTGCTACAGGTTCACCACCAGGTTGTCCGGCGTGCGGCAAAGGATGCCCTCCTGCTCTTCATCATAGGGGTTCTCCTCGATGTGCGGCGTGTTAGCCGGCACGAAGATGAAATCGCCGGGGCCGGCTTCGATCCACTCCGCGAAGTTCTCGCCGAAATAAACCCGCACGTGTCCCCGCAGCACGTAGGCGGCGGTTTCGGCTTCAAGATGGGTGTGCGGCGGCCCCTTTTCCCGGGGCGCGGCGGTAACTTTGCCCATCCAGATCTTGGTGGTGTCGCCCTTGCCGGGCACGATGGCCGGCTGGCGCACCATGCCGGGGGTCTGGATGGTTTCCGAGGCGTCGCCCACCGTGTGCGCCACGTAGGGCTTGCGTCCGGTCTGCTGGTCAGTAGTCGTCATCGTGTTCACTCCTTTAGTGCGGCTCTCCAAGCATGATACAGCCGCGCATGATACAGCCGCGCCAGGTTAAGTACAAAACCGCCGTGGACGCGCAACCGTTCTGAGCCGATGGGCATTTTGCCAGGAGCCGATGGGCATTCCGCCCGGAAGACGAGCCAAGCGCACAAATGGCGCCACAAATCTGAACCGTTACGCGGGCATCTACGCGGGCCTCGCCGCGTTGCGCCATCGGGCGCCGGCCGCTATCCTTGCCTCGCCATGACCAGTCAACCTGACGACTTCTCCCAACGGATTGCCCAATTTGCGGCCGGCGTCGCGCGGGGTGAAACAACCATCCCGCCGGCAGTCGCCGATCTCAGCATCGACATGATGCTCAACGCCGCCGCCGCCGCCCTGGCCGGCGCGGCCCATCCCGACGCCATCGCCATCGCCCGAGTGGTTCGCGAGATGGGCGGCAACGGTCGCAGCACCATCATCGGCATGGGACAGCGCACCTCTCCGGTGTACGCGGCCCTGGTCAATGGCGCCCTGGTGCGCCTGCTGGACTATGACGACAACACCCTGGACACGGGCGGCCGTCCGACGGCAGCGGTGTTTCCGGCGGTGATGGCGCTGGGTGAGATGCACGGCTACCCCGGTTACGCGGCCCTGCGCGCCTTCTCTGCCGGATGCGAGATTTCGGTACGCTTGTCCGCCGCGCCGGAGACCCGCGCCCTGGCCGAGGCGGTGGGAGCGGCCACGGCCTCGGCCATGCTCATGGGCCTGGCTGAAAGCGGATTGGCTAACGCCGTCGCCCTGGCCGCCGGCGTCGGCGATACCGGCGTCGGTTATGCGGCTCCCGGAGCGTCAGCATTGGCGGGAGGCCGGGCGGCCATGCAGGGCGTCATGGCTGCGCTGCTGGCACAGGAGGAGGTCGCTGCCCCCCTGGGCGCCGACGCGCCGGATCCGCATATCCTTGCCGACCTGGGACGCCATTGGCGCTTGACCGACCCTGGCGTCACCATCCGCCTCTACCCCTGCCATCCGGCCAGCCACGGCGTCATTGACGCCGTTCTGGGTTTGACCCAACTGCACCGTTTCGAGCCATCGGAGATCGCCGCGGTTCACGTCGGCGTGACCACCGACACCCTGCGGAGCCTTCCCGGCGTGCTGCCGAAGAACGGCTGGCAGGCTCGGGGCTGCCTGGCTTTCATCGCCGCCGCCACCCTTTGCCACGGGCCACCGCTCATCAACTTCTTTTCCGACGTGGCGGTGCAGGATGAGGGTGTGCGCGCGATGATGGAGCGGGTGTCGGTGGAGGCGACCCTACCGGCAGCGCCGTTATCGCTCCATCCGGCGGAAGTGGCGGTGCGCCTCGCCGACGGCAGAACCCTGCGGCATCGCATCGACCACCCTCGCGGCTCCCCGGCCATGCCTCTGGACGCCGAGGAGCTGGAGGCCAAGTTCCTCTACTGCACCCGCTACATCCTGCCGGCCGACCACATCGAAGAGGCCATCGGCAGCTTCCGCGGCATCGCTGAAATCGAAAACGTAACCGGAATGGCATCCGTCCTGGGCGGCTGATTTTTCCCGTCATTGCGGCAAGCAGTTAGTTGGAAAGACACAACACCCTCGGGAGAAACACAATGGGAACCGTGCAAGTCACCATCGAAGTCGGAGACCCGCAGGGACAGCGCTTCGAGGAACTCGACATCATCGTTGACACCGGCTCGATCTATACCGCAGTGCCACGAGCAATCCTGGAACGCCTGGGCGTCCCGGTCGCGCGTTCACTACCGTCGGAGACCGCCGCCGGCCGGATAGTCCCAGTCGATGTCGGCGAAGCCACGATCAAACTCGAAGGACTGCAATTCCACACACCGGTGATATTCGCCGAAGCGAACGAGCCGAGCTTGCTGGGCGTAGTGACCCTGGAACAGGCCGCCCTCGCCATCGACCCACTGGCCGGGCGCCTCATACCCACCCACCTCCTCCGCTACTGAACCGGCAAGCCGGCTTCCCGGATCCGTTGCAAACAGCGACCGGCCCATAACCGCTCGGACGGGGTGAGTTGTTCCGGCCTTAAATCGTCATTACGACCCCCGTATGGAGATGGTGCGGGTCTCTGGATTCCCGCTTGCGCGGGAATGACGAAATTGAGGCTTGTGGCAAGGAGGTAGGGACGCTCCGGATTCCCGCGCAAGCGGGAATGACGGTTCTTTGGCAGAGCTGCGCCTCAATTCTGAACAGTTATCCGGCCCGCACAGCGAACCAAGCGTCGGCGATAATTTTACGCAAAGCCATCACAATCCTGGAGGCAAACAACATGAAAGGCATCCAAGCCTACGAAATCGGCGGCCCCGACGTGCTCAAATACGAGGATATGCCCGAACCCACCGCCGGCTCCGGCGAGGCGGTGGTGGCAATTCGCAACATCGGCGTCAACTATACCGACGTGTCCAGCCGCAAGGGAACCAACCCGCCGGCCGCGTTTCCCTGGACGCCAGGCCGTGAAGCATCGGGCGAGGTCATTGCGGTGGCGGACGGCGTCACCGAGGTAGCCGTGGGCGACCGGGTGGCTTACGCCATGCACACCGGCTCTTACGCCGAGCAACAGGCCGTCCCGGCCTGGCTGCTGGTACGCATTCCCGACGATATGGACTATGCAACCGGCGCGGCCACTCTGTTGCAAGCCATGACCGCCCACTTCCTGGTCAACGACATCGCGCCATTGCAGGCCGGCCAGCGGGCGCTGGTCCACGCCGGCGCCGGCGGCATGGGCCTGCTGCTCATCCAGATGCTCAAGCGCATGGGCCTCCACGTCTATACCACCGTGTCCACTGATGAGAAGGCGGAGCTGGCCCGGGGCGCCGGCGCCGACGATGTTATCCGGTACACCCGGCAGGACTTTGAGGAAGAGATACGCCGGATGACCGACGGCGCCGGCGTCAAGATTATCTACGACGCCGTGGGCGCGACCACTTTTGAGAAGGGCCTGCGTGTCTTGGGACGGCGCGGCTATATGTGCCTCTACGGGCAGGCCGGCGGCCCGGTGGGCCTGGTGGACTCCGGTATGCTCCGCAACGGCTCGCGGTTCCTCACCCGACCGACGCTGGGCGACTACACCGCCACCCGCCCCGAGCTGCTGCAACGAGCCGAGGAATGCCTGACCTGGGTGCAGTCGGGCGAAATCAAGCTCAACGTCAGCCTGAACCTGCCGCTGGCTGAGGCGGCGGAGGCGCACCGCCAGCTGGAGGGGCGGGAGACTACGGGGAAGGTCCTGCTGACGCCGTGACTTCCTGAAAAGCGCGCACTGTTTCGCGTTCTTCCTTACCCGGTTTGTCATCGGGAGGATCGGGTGATGATCTCACTATTGACCTGGCTGTTGATCCTGCCCGGCACCTTCCTGGTCCTGCCGCTCCTGTCGGTGGCGACCGGCTGGGTGTGCGCCCGTCGGATGCCGGGCGTCTCCTACGTCTTCGGCCTGCTGACCGGCGGCGCCTGTGGTGTGGTGGTGGGGTATCTGATGTTATACCGGGCCGAAACCCTGCTATGGGTGGAAGCTCAGTTCGAGGTTGCTCTGCCGTGGGGAGTCTTCGTGATCCTTTCCTTGGCCCTGGCCGTCGCCGGCATCGGCGCCACCTGGGGGATGTGCCGGTTGCGCCGGGCCAAGAGTTGGTAAGCAACCCCTGCGCCTAAAAAGCACGGGGGCGGCCAGTAGCCACCCCCCGCTTTTATCCCTGGTGAGCGCCGGTGGGCACGATCATCACCACCAGGTAACGATCAGCTCGTCGTCGAGCCAGTTTTCGCAAGGGCCGGAGATCGTCATGTCGACGTCCCCGGTACAGTACCCGTGGGAGTAGCCCGTCGCGGTCACGTCGTCGTGGTAGCAGTGGTCGGTGCCGGATTTCCCGGGGATCAATTTAGTGCAGAAGAAGTCGTTGCTGAAGTGCTCGCTGGCGACGATGCTGACCCTCGATTGGTTGTTGCTGTAGGACCACGTACCGGTGGCGTAATCCTCGTCGCGCTCCCACTGACTGGCGGTCAGCCATTTGGCTTCACACTTGCCGCTCTGGTAGCGGACCTGGTCCGCGTCCTCATCGTACTCGAAGTTCAGGGTCAGCTTGACCGCATTGACGTCCAGGTTGATCGGATTCTCAACGTTGGAGAGGCCGCCGAGTCGCACCGCCGCCTGGAAGGCCGCGAAACCACCGGCAAAATCCTGCTCACGCCGTGACCGCTCCGGCGCGGGCTATGCTGTACCGCGCCGAATTCAGCAAGCGGATGCTGTTGTAGTCATTCGGGTCGTCGAAACCGAAGCGCCAGAGGTGGTATTCGTCGTTGTTGCACTGGAAGAAGAGAGTAGAAACCGGCTTTTTAGTGTGTTGCCGCCACTGGCGAAAAGGGTAGTACAGTTGCCTGATAATAGTGTTGCTGGCATTTCCGCCTTTGGCTTCAATAAGTACGACTTGGTTCGCTCCTTCATAGCCGCCATCGACTTCAGTTTGCATACTCTCAGTGGCAATCTGAAATTCGCCAATCTTGAAACTAAAAGGCGGCGTATATTTCCTACCCCGTATAGTGAGCACCAGAGAATCGTCACCAACAAAATGTCTAACCAGACTCATTGCGTAAGCACGATCAAGGTGTTGCATTTCCGAGTTTCCCACCCGCGTCGTTTCCAGATCAAAAGGGAAATCGCTGTGATACTCAATCAGAGGTGATTGGATGGATGAAATGTCAATGTAGCCTTCGCCTTTGACGATTACATAATGCCCGTTCTTGACGGTCAAAATGAACAGGCCCCTCTCACGAAAAACCCTCGGACGGTCTTCTCTGCTGTCTTGTTTGCACAATATCCGCACTTCTTTTTGGCTGGTATGCTCGAAGTGTGCGCAGGCATTCCTAATCTGTACCGCCGAGATTGGAAAGGGCCTGGCATCAAAGTCGTGACGATCGATCTGGTACCGCTCGAATATCGCGTCCCAGCTGGCGGTATTGCCTGTCTCAGCAAGATTATCGGTTGTCATAGTGTCCACTCGCTAGTTCACGATAGCAGCGTAGATATCGACTGTTTCCAGCAGGTGCCGCTGCTCGTGGGTTGAGGCGGCCCCAATATACGAGGTGTTGAGAGCGTTATCATTGCCGGGTACAACAGCATCCAAACGCCGGCAGCCGATATCTGCGTATCCAGAGTCAATTTCGCTGCCGATGAATCGGCGCCCCAAGGCAATTACAGCGACGCCGGTTGATGCGCTGCCGGCAAAGGGGTCTAAAACCAAATCCCCCGAATTGGTGCTGGCGCGCAGGCAACGATCAATTAGCGCCACCGGCTTTTGCGTGGGATGCTTGCCCAATTTTTTTTCATCGCGGCCAGCGGCAGGAAAACGCCAAACCGTTTTCATCTGCTTGCCGCCGTTTTCGGCTTTCATTTCCTGGTAGTGGAAAGTGTATTTGTGCTTACTGCCTTTGGGCGCTTTGGTTGCCCATAAAATGGTTTCTGTGGAATGGGCGAAACAGCGGCAACCGAGGTTGGGCGGTGGGTTGGTCTTTTCCCATATGATGTCGTTCAGGATGCGGAACCCCAGCTGCATCATCGCCATGCCGACGCTAAGGTAGATATGCAGTGTGCCCGTGACCCAGATAGTGCCGGCTGGTTTCAAAATCCGGTGGCACTCGCGCAGCCAGGCGAGGTTGAACTCGTGGTCGGTCTCAATCCCGTTGCTGCGATCCCACTCGCCCTTATTGACGCTGACACGCTTGCCGGCCACGCAGGTAAAGCCGTCGTTGGACAGCAAGTAGGGCGGGTCCGTCCAGATGCAATCCACGCTGTCGGACGGCATACCGGCCATCATCGATATCCCGTCTCCGCAGTACAGGGCCGACTGTTCGTCGATGGACTGCCAAACCATTTGAGGGTTACCCGTTGTCATCAGATTGACCTTCCTGTTGATCTTGCTCAGCCCGAAACCGCGCCACGGCGGCAGCGCGTATCGCTTCCAAGGTATCTTGACCTACCGGAGTAGCTTGGATGTCTTCAAATGCGGTCTCCGCAATCGTTCGTTCAAAATCCTTCAATTCGCGCAACAACCAGTCAGCGGGTTCGGCGCCATTGATGGCCCCGTCTATGGCGTCGCGGAATTCTTGGAATCGGGTTGCGTCATCATCGAGAAAATAGCGGGATTCGTTCTCCGGCCAGCCTTCAGGCATAGCAATGCCGGAGCTCTTCTCCACTAAAGCAACAACCAAGTCCATCACCGATTCTCGTGAAGGGTAGTCTAATATCGGCTCCCGCTGCTTGATAGAACTGGTCATCGGCAACCTCACTCTTGCGGCTTGGCGCAATATACGAGATCGAAAATCGGATCGCAAGATGCGCTTGTCATAAGGCAGCGTTGGTGTTTTAACACAAAGCGCGAGTGGGTTTAGAATGGGGTTCATCAAGATTGAGCATGGTCAGATATGGCCCGCTCACGCCGTCGTGTTTCGTGGCATGATACGGGGCATCGCCAAAGCGGCTGAGGGCGAGGGCCGCCGGCGAGCGATGGTGAGCGAAACCCGACGCAACAGGAGCATCATTATGGCAAGCAACGGCGCGGCAAAGACGCTGGATGGCGTGCGGATTCTGGAGTTGGCCCGCTGGCAGGCAGCGCCTCGCGGCGGCCTGATTTTGCAGGACATGGGCGCGGAGGTGATCAAGCTGGAATGGCGCAAGGGGGCCGATCTGCGGGACTCCGGCCCCTTTGTGGGCGGCATGAGCGTCCAGTTCGCCGCCTATAACCGGGGCAAGAAGAGCGTTACCCTGAACTCGCGTCACCCCCAGGGCAAGGAGCTCTTCTTCCGCTTGCTGGAAGTATCCGACGTGGTGCTGGAAAACTTCCGCCCCGGCACCATGGCGCAGATGGGCTTCGGCTACGCGGAGCTGTGCCAGGTCAACCCCGGCATCATCCTGGCCTCGGTGTCCGGCTTCGGGCAGTACGGCCCCTACCGCGACCGCCAGTGCTTCGACCCCATCATCCAGGCGATGAGCGGCTTCGGCGATCAGACCGGACGGGGCTTCGGCGAGCCAATCATGGGCAATGGCCCGGTGATGGATCGCACCGCCGCGCTCCACGCCGTCATCGGCATTCTGGGCGCGCTGCGGCACCGCGACCGCACCGGCCAAGGCCAGTGGCTGGAGGTGGCCATGCTGGACGGCGGCATTACGTTGGAGGAAGTTGCCCTGGCCATGTGCTACGAGACCGACACCAACGACTTCGTGCGGGTTGGCACTTTCCTGAAGTGCACCGACGGCTGGGTCACCACCGGAGCGGCCCGCGCCGGGATGTGGGAGCGAATGCTCAAGGTCATGGACTACGACGAGCTGGCCGAGGATCCCGAGTTCGCCGCGCCCATGTTCGCCACCGACATGGCCCAGATCCGCATGGAGCTGCTGCGGATGTGGTGCGAGGAACGCACCGTCAAGGAAGTGGAAGAGGCCCTGGTCGCCGCCGACATCCCGGTGGGAGCGGTCAAGTCCATCCCCGAGGTTCTGGCCGACCGCCATATGTGGGAGCGCGAGGTGATGATGGAAGCCGACGCCCACGAACCCCCCGGCCAGAAGGTGCTGGTTCCCGGCCCCACCATCATCAAGTTCTCGAAGACGCCCACCACCGCCGGCCCCATCCCCAGGTACGGCGAGCACAACCGGGAAATCTATGGTGACCTGCTGGGCATCTCCGAGCCGGAAATGGCGAGCCTGGCCGAGCGGGGCGTCATTGCCTGACGCCGGTGAACCTATGCAGTATCCATACGCATGGTCACCCGCGGCGTCCAGTTGCGCGGAACGTTTTCCAGCGGTTCCCGGATGACGTGAAACCCGGCGCGGCGGAACATCGGCTCCGTTCCAAAGTAAGCGTTGTCATCGCCGGTGCGTTCTCGGCCCGTCCGCGGGTACGCCTCGACGGCGGGAGCGCCGTGGGCGGCGGCATACTCTACCGCCGCCCCGATCAGGGCAACCGCAATGCCGCGTCCGCGCTCCGTCTTGCGTACCGTTACGCAAGGAATGACCCACACCTTCACCGCATCCACCGGCGGCGTAGCCCGCGACCGGTCAACTCGGATCAACTCATGGCGCGGCGCGACGGCGATCCAGCCCACCGGCGCATTCCCTTCAAACGCCAACAGGCCGGGAGCGCGGTCCCGGCCGGCCAGTTCCGTCATTGCCACCCGGCGCCGCCGGCTGACCGGACCTTCCCCGGACAGCTCTTGGGTCTGCTTTTGGGTCAGGCGCGGAAACATGCACCAGCAGCCGGCGCCAAAGTTGCCGCGCAGCACGGCGCCGAAATCATCCATCAAGTCCGGCGCCAGCGGGCGGAAAGCCAGGTTCGAGTTCCCCGGTGTTTCGTGGATCATTACGCGGTTGCCTCAAGCCGGTTGACGAGACATATTATCGCCGGTGCTATACTTTTGCCAGCCGCCATTTGAGTTGAGACCCTCGCCGCCAAGAGGTTATTGGTATGCTGCATCAAGCCACTCCAGCCCAGGCCGCAGCATTGCGCGCAGTGGTGGAAGCCATCGAAGAAGCGCTGTTTGTGCTGCATGAACTTGACCCACGGACGCTGCCCACGGAACGGCGGATGCTCTACTCAGCCGCGTATGGCTTGATCCGCATCGGCGGTGCCATCGAGCAACACTGTTCGCAACTTGAGCTGATCAGTCCTGAATCTCCCTGGGCCGATTGGGTTGATTTGCGTAACCGCCTGGCCGGGAAGCCGGGGCAGGTCAGCGTTGATGAAATAGCCCGGGCCGTGACGGAAGACGCGCCGCAACTGGTGCGCGACATTACCGGCGCCGAGCCGAATGTCGGGCCAAAAGTGCGGTTGGAAGATTTGCCGCTGGACGACATCGCCGACTTCTGCCGGGAGTGGGGTATCAAGGAGGCGTATATGACCCCACCTGAATTGACCGGCGTGTATCTCAGCGGCCCCTTCGAAGGCGTGGAACTGGCGTTGCTGGTGGATTACCATAATGATGCCCCGGGCCGCAAGCGGCACTCATCCATGGGCCGCCTCATCAGCCAGCACATCGGCATAAAAACCTATGTCGGAGGGCTGCCTGCGCCGGATAACCATATCCAGAATTGGCCCTACGATGCAATGATGGCCCGACGAGAGCTGGTTTATGCTGAATAACTCCGGCGAACCACAAGCTTCCTGGCTGCGCTCAATTGCAAATCAGGCAGTGGCCGAGTGGTCGTTGGTTCGCGGCGTTGATGAAGCGACCCTGCGCCGCGATGCCTTTGCTCTATATGTTGCTTGTTATGCTTTAATCCGGGTCGGCAACGTGGTAGCAGCTCGTTCTAGAGACTTGGAGATAATCTACCCTAACTATGAGTGGGTGAATTGGGTCGACCTTCGCAACAGATTGGCCCACCAGCCCAATCCCACTGCTCCGCTGAACCCCTACGAAGTCTGGGCAGCGGTATCCCAATCACTACCCGAACTCATCCAAGCCATCTCCGGCGAACCCCCCGCATTGTGACCGCCGCTGCATCCATCCAACTGCGCCTGGCCGCCCTCCTCGCCGCCGACCTGGACTTTCAGGCCCCGGCGCGGGAGGCGCATCCGCTGCACGCGCTGCATCCCTTCGCCGCGCGGTTCCCCCATGGCCTGGCCGGCCACTTCATCAACGCGCTTACCCGATCCGGCGACACGGCGCTGGACCCCATGTGCGGTTCCGGGATCACTCTGCTGGAGGGTTGGACGGCCGGCCGCTCCGTAATCGGGGTTGATCTGGACCCGCTGGCCCGCCGGCAGAGCCTGGCGCGCACGACCGCCCTTGACCCCCAGGCCGTCCGCGAGGCCGGGGAAGCTACGCTCCGCCGGGCCGCGGACTGGCACGCCGGCATCGGCCAGCCGGCCGACCCGCTGGCGGCAGTCCGGGATGGCATGGACGACGCCACGCGGAAGTTTCTGGACTACTGGTTTTTCACGGAAACTCAGCAAGAGTTGGCTGCCCTGATTCTGGCCATCCGCGGCGAATCCAACCCCGACCTGCGCAACCTGCTGGAGGTAATCTTCTCCTCCACCATCGTCACCAAATCCGGCGGCGTCTCCCGGGCCCGGGATTTGGCCCATACTCGGCCCCATCGGGTGGCTGACAAGACGCCGCGACGGCCCATCCGCCTTTTCGCCAATCTGCTCGACCGCGCCGCTGACGCCTACGCCGCCGTCGCCCCCGACACTATCGGCGAAAGCCGCATCATCGCCGGCGATGCCCGCGAGTTGCCCCTGCCCGACTACAGCGTGGACCTTATCGTGACGTCGCCACCCTACGCCAATGCCCTGGACTATATGCGCGCTCACAAGTTCTCGCTGGCCTGGCTCGGTGAGCCGATACCGAACTTGACCGGCCTGCGCGCGCGGTACATCGGCTCCGAGTCCGGTGGTCAAAAGCCCGGTGGTCAAAGATCCGGTGGCAGTGGCGCGGGAACCGGCCTTGCCGCTGATCTGCCCGCGTCCGTTCAGTTGGTGGTTGACGTTCTGGCTGCCAAAGACGCGCCCAAATCCCGGGTCCTGCAACGCTACTTCGCCGATATGTCCGCCGCCATTGGGGAGATGGCCCGCGTGCTGCGGCCCGGCGCGGCGGCGATCATCGTGGTTGGCCCCTCTACCATGCGCGGTATGCTGATACCCACCCACCAATGCCTGGCCGACCTGGCATCCTGCGCCGGCCTTGATGTCGTGGCAGTGGCGCCTCGCAACCTGGACCGCGACCGCCGCATGATGCCGGCCCGCAACCCTGAAGGCGCCGCGGCTCGCGCCGGAAGCGGCAACGCGGCGGCGGGCATCGAGGGCCGGATGCACACTGAATACATCATCGGCGCAGTAAAGGGATAATCGCGTGCCGACCCGGTAATCAACCCTGGAACGGCAACCCGGCTTTGCCCGGCGGGGTTATCTACCAAATATTGTTACTGCCCACATTGGGCCGCCGCGCCCGCTCGTCGTAGCCCGCCCCTGGCGGTTGACGCCAATTTTCTCGCCGTCGCCCCGCTCCGGTAATCGCAAGATTGAGTTAAATCCCTTTTCTCAAACGGCGGATTTAATTGACCCATTTCCAAAAATTGGGCGGAACAATATCTCTACAAACCCGCCTAGCGGCCCGGCTCAACTCCGTCCTAACATTGTCACCAGTTCTACAGGGGGCGCTGACGACAATGCCGGACTTTCCCGACCCTGCTTCCCTTTGGCAAGCCGTTCTCGGTCGGTTGCAGCTGGAAATGCCAAAAGAGCATTTCAACACCTTTCTGCGCCCTTGCGTCGGGCAAAGCTGGGATGGCGACTGCCTGGTGGTGGCCGCGGCCAGCTCCTTTGCCGTTTCCTGGCTGGAACTTCCCCTGCATCTCACCATGGCCCAGGAGGCCCTGGCCGGCGCCCTGGGCCCGGACTCTTGCTCATCGGACTCTTGCTCACCGGATTCTAGCTCACCGGGAGCGGCCATCCGCTATGAGGCGATGCCCACGGTGACCCGGAGCGACACCGCAGACCGCGGTCGCGCCACAGTCCACGCCGTCAGCGCGCCGCCGGCGACCGGTGCGGAGTCGCGTCGCCGCCGTCAGCCCGCGCCGGTTCCCGACGACTATGACCTGGGAAAGGGCGGCGGCGACGGCTACGATTGGGCCGCCGTCAACGCGGCCACCTGCGATCCACGCTACAGTTTCGACAACTTCATCGTGGGCGATAGCAACCGGCTGGCCAGCCAAGCCGCCCGCGCCATCGTCGATAACCAGGGCAGCGCCCTCGCCGGATACAATCCTCTGCTGCTGTATGCCGGCTCCGGGTTGGGCAAAACCCACCTGCTTCACGCCATCGGCAACGCGGCCTTGCAACAGGGGCGGAGCGTCCTTTACGTAACGTCCGAGCAGTTCACCAACGAGTTCGTCTCCGCCGCGACCGGTCAGGGGAACGGGCGCCGCGCCATGCGCGAGTTTCGAGACCGCTACCGGGGCGTCGGCCTGCTGCTGCTGGACGACGTGCAGTTCCTCGCCGGCAAGGAACAGACGCAAGAGAGCTTGTTCCATACCTTCAACGATCTCCACCAGGCCGGATCGCAGATCGTACTCACCAGCGACCGGCCCCCCCAGACCATTTCACCGCTGGAAGACCGGCTGCGCTCCCGGTTCCTGTGGGGGCTGGTGGCCGACATGCAGCCGCCATCGCTTGAAACCCGGCGGGCCATGCTCTGCGCCTGGGCCGAGGACCGGGGTACGACGGTTCCCGAGGCGGTTGTGGACCTTATCGCCCAGCGATCCAGCCACAACGTCCGGCAGTTGCAGGGCGCGTTCAACCGCGTGGTCGCCATGGCGCAGCTTATGAATACGCCGCTAACGCCTGAAACCGTAGCGCAACAACTGGACGCCATCGTCGGCCCCGACGCCCGCGCCGAGACCACTCCGGAGCAGCTGCTGAAAGCGGTCGCCCGGCATTACCGCATCGCCGATGAGCAGATCCGGGGTCGTGGCCGCACCGCGGCGGTAGCCGAGGCCCGCCAAGTTGCCATGTATCTGCTGGCTACCGAACTGGGCATGACGCCTACCGACACGGGCCGCGCCCTGGGCGGGCGAAACCACAGCACCGTCATCCACGGCGTCAGCAAAATCCGCGGCGCCATTGCCACTGATGACCGCCTCCGCCACGCCGTTAACGCCATCAAGGAAGCTTTGTTCGCCTAGCCCACTTCTCTTATGGTATAGGTGCAGAAGCGGCTTACCTGCCGCTATGCGCGAAACTGCCTACCCCGCGAAATTGCTTACCCCGCGAAATTGCTTACCCATTGGAGGCCCCATGACATCGACCAACGTATCTACCATCCGCACCGTCGTCGGCACCGGCGAGGCCGGCTATACCGGCGACGGCGGCCCGGCTGCGGCGGCGGCCCTGCGCGAGCCGTTCATGTGCCGTTTCGATTCCGCCGGCAACCTGTTCTTCTGCGAGGCCAGGAACCACGTCGTCCGTCGCGTGGACGCAGTTACCGGCGTTGTCGCCACCGTGGCCGGCACGGGGGAACCGGGCTACTCCGGCGACGGTGGCCCGGCCACCGAGTCCACCCTGAACGAACCCTACTCCCTGGAGGTTGACGCGGACGGCAGCATCTACATCGTTGACCGCCTCAACGCCGCCGTGCGGCGCGTGCGATTCTTGACCGATCATGGCGCCGCCGGCGTCATCACCACCGTGGCCGGCACCGGCGACCCGGGCTATTCCGGCGACGGCGGGCCCGGAGAGCAGGCCCAGCTCCGCGAACCCAACGACTGCTTTCTGGACGGACGGGGCGGTCTGCTCATCGCCGACATCCAGGACCAGCGCATCCGCCGTCTCGACCTGGCCTCCGGCAGCATCGACACCTTCGCCGGCAATGGAGCAAAGGAGCGCGGCGGCGATGGTCTGCCGGCGCGGCAAGCCAGCATTCTGGGGGCCCGCGCCGTGTGCATGGACCATCACGGCAACACCTACATCGCCGAGCGTGAGGGCAACGGCGTGCGCGTCGTCACTGCCGGCGGCATCATGGGCACCGTGGCCGGAGCCGCCGCCGTGCGGGGCTACACCGGCGACGGCGGCTCGGCGCTGGCCGCCACCTGGGGCGCGCCCAAGGCCATTCGCTGTGACGCCGCCGGCCACATCATCGTGGTGGACACTGAAAATCACGCCATCCGACGCATCGACGCCAACACCGGCATCGTTACCACCATCGCCGGCGGGCAGCTGGGCGGCCACGGCGACGGCGGGCCCGCTACCGACGCCGGCCTGGACCGGCCCCACGGCTGCGGCATCGCCGCCGACGGCGCAATCTACATCGCCGATAGCAACAACCACCGGGTGCGGGTGGTACAATAATTGGCATGACTATGCCGCTACCCTCCGACCCGCGTGAATTCGTCCAATACGTAATCACTGCGGTCGATGCCAACCCCGACTTGCGAAAGCCTCTGCTGCGAGCGCTCCGCGCCGAGGAGTTTCTCCAGATGCCGGAGCGCGTGGACGACGTACCACCCGACGCATCGACGCCAACACCGGCATCGTCGCCGACGGCGCAATCTACATCGCCGACCGCAACAACCACCGGGTGCGGGTGATGCAATAATTGGTATGACCATGCTGCCACCCTCCGACCTGCGTGAATTCGTCCAATACGTAATCACCGCGGTCAATGCCAACCCCGACTTGCGAGAGCCTCTGCTGCGAGCGCTCCTCACCGAGGAGTTTCTCCAGATGCCGGCCCGATTGGGCGTCGTGTCGGGGCGCGTGGACGTGGTGACGGAGCGCCTGGACGACGTATCGGAGCGCTTGGCTCGGGTTGAAGACGACGTCTGTACGCTGAAAGACGATGTCAAGACGTTGAAAGATGACATGGGCAGTGTGAAAGGAATGGTGCTGGAACAGGATTTCGCTCACCGCGCCAGTTCGTGGCTGAACCGGGAGTTTGGATTTTTACGCAACCGAGTAGTCCATGGCAAAGCCGGCGTTTTCCAGCGATATGGGGAGGAGTTTCTTGATGCGGTTGCGGATGCCCAGGATGATGGGCTGCTAACTCCCGAACAAACCCAACGGCTTTTTGACACCGATATTATCGTCCAATGCCGCCGTTCCGGTGATGCTGAACCCACCTGGGTCGCCGTAGAAATCGCCGCTCGCATCGATGAGGACGATATTAGCCGTGCCCTTCGGTCCGCTGAGGCCCTGCGAATTCTGTTCAGCGAAGCAGCTTTGCCGGTCGTCGCCGGCGAGCGTATTGACGCTTCCGATGTTGAGCGGGCTCGGCAGTCCGCGGTTACCGTAGTCAGCCTTGCCGGGTGAAACTACGTCGGCGCGGCCACATTTCTTGACACATACCCTTCCCGTTGGCTACGATGGAAATGTGGCCGGTACAGCAGGAACAGACCTGCCGGCCTCACTCGTGGGGATATAGCTCAATTGGGAGAGCGCGGCGTTCGCAATGCCGAGGTTGCGGGTTCGAGTCCCGCTATCTCCACCAATTCTCTTCCGCCCCTGTAGCTCAGTTGGACAGAGCGGCGGCGTCCTAAGTCGCGCGTCGGGGGTTCGAGTCCCTCCAGGGGTACTTTTCTGTGCCAATGCCGGGTGGTGGGGATGGGATAGCGGATCTGTCCATAATTGGGGCGCACTCTGCCCAAGAACCGCCATTCCCGCTCCACCGGCGTCCTTCCCGCGCCAGCGGAGGCCAGGCGTTTCCACAGCCAAATCCTTCTGGAACAGCAGGAGATTCCGGATTGCCGCTTTCGCGGGAATGACGAGTGTAAAAGCTTCCAGCTGATTCCTTTGCGCCACGGCAACCGGACTTGCCGCAATGTCGCCTTTAGTTCGCCCCAGCTCAAAGCCGCGACTGGCCCGGTCCCGGTCGCCGGCTCCCCGGGAGCCTAGACGTAGTGGGGCATGACTTCAGATACGAACAGTTCCAACGAGCGCATGGTATCTTCATGGGACAGGTGGCCCCATTGGAAGGCGGCTACGAAGTAGTTGGCCCCCGTCTCGAGATAATCGTCCATGTAATCCCGTATGGAATCCGGGGATCCGGCGACGACGTTGAACCCGCCTCCGCCCGGCGCGGCGTGTTCCTCAAGCCCAGCGGAACCGGACCGTCGCGCCGCTGCGTCGCTGCTGCTCTCCGCCTCACGGTCGGGCAGGTTAGATGGCCGGGGATTGGTGTTGTCGCCGGCAAACTGGGTCAGGCCGCGCCGCTCCACTTCCAGTCGGCGCGGCGCCGCCAAGTTCCATTTGTACTGCTCCCAGGCCGGCTGGGCTATCCTGGCGGCTTCGGCGTCCGTGTCGGCGAGGTAAAGGTGGTTGACCAACCCGATCTTGGGCGCTTCGCCCTGGGCGTTCAAGGCTCCCGGACCCTGGTGCTCATCCCAAAGCTGGAAATAGCGTTCTACGTTTGCCCCGAAGGAATCCAGGTTCCCCACGATTATGGAGTGCATCCCGTTGGCAGCCGAGGTCTCCACGTTCCGCATGTACCACAGGGGCGGGTAAGGGTTCTGTTTGGGCCGCAGGCGCATGGGCAGATCGTCAAAGTTGTAGAACTCGCCCTGGTAGGTCAGCGAATCGCTGCCCAGTCCCGCCTTGACCACCGCCAGCGTTTCCAGATAACGGGCATAGTTCACCTCAACGTCGGAGTCCTGTCCCCAGAAGTAGGCTTCGATCACTCCGCCCCGGCCCACTCCGATGTCCATTCTCCCGTCGCTGAGGTTGTCCAACATGCAGATTTCTTCGATCAGGCGCACCGGATGGTGCAGTGGCAGCACGTACACGCACGGGCCCAGCCGCATGGTGGTCGTCCGCTCTGCCGCGGCGGCCAGGAAAACGTTCTGCGACGGCGCGAGACTATGGACTGCCGGCGTGTGGTGCTCCGCAAGGTGGTAGGAATAGAACCCGGCGGACTCCAGCCGCTGGATCTGCTCCAGCCGTTCCCGGTAAATCCGGTCCAGTGGTACGCCGGGAATGGGCTCGATGTGGTCGAAAACCCCAAACTGCAATGCCATTAACAAGCTCCCTGGTGAAATCAATCGTATCGGGCTCAATCGTCCCCTTGCTGCGTCCCCCTGGTGACTGCTTGGCGCGCCGGCGGGACTTGAGCCGACGTTCCACTCTATTGTACGTGTTCCCAACTCGTCAAACGCTCGACACTCTGCCCTAGAGACTGTTTACAAACTGGAAATCACACCGTCGTTCCCTCTCACACCGTCGTTCCTGCGAAAGCAGGAACCCAGAAAATCACCGGCAACGGAAAGCCGGCCTTATTTACACTCGCTGGATTCCCGCTTTCGCGGGAATGACGGAGTTTGTAAACACGGCCTAGAACTCCCTCCCCATACGGAGAGTTCCAGCAACGCTGCCGGACGGTCATGGCGTGCCGCAACTACGCCGCGCCCAAGTCCGCGGCTACCTGACCGATCACACGGTCCATGGTGGACACAATCTGTTCAATCTCTCCGGGCGTCACGCACAGGGGCGGCATCACGTTCATGAGGTCGCCGCCGCGCAGGAAGAGGCCGTGGTCGGCAAAGCCCTGGGTCAACCGGGGCCCCAAACCGGCGTCGGCTGGATAGTGTTCCCTGGTCTCCCGGTCCTTCACCAGCTCCAGCCCGCACATGAGACCCAACCCGCGCGCGTTGCCGATGATGGAGTGCTTCGCCTTGAGCTCCTCCAGACCGTCCAGCAGGTATTTCCCCATCCGGGCCGAATTCTCCACCATCCCTTCCCGTTCCATGATCTCCAGGTTCTTCAGGGAGGCAGCCGCGGCCACCGGATGCCCGCCGAAAGTGATCACATGGCGGAAGGCGGCCCGGGGGCTGCCCACAAAAGCATCGGCAATGGGCTTGCGCAGGATGGTTCCGCCCATGGGGATGTATCCGCTGGTGATGCCCTTGGCCACCGCCATCATGTCGGGAACGACGTCCCAGTGATCGCAGCCGAACCACTTGCCGGTGCGACCGAAGCCGGTAATCACCTCATCGGCAATCAGCAGGCAGCCGTACTTGTCGCAAACTTCCCGAAGCAGGGGCCAGTAGTTGTCCGGCGGCACCACCGCTCCCATGGGGCTGGAAATGGGTTCGGCGATAACCGCCGCGACGGTTTCCGGCCCCTGGAACTGGATGATGCCCTCGATGGCGTCCACGCACCGTTGGCCGCACTCCTCCGGCGAACTGCTGTTGAACTCACAGCGGTAGAAGTTGGGTTGAGGAGCGTGGAAGGTATTCGGCATCAGGGGTTCGTAGTCTTCCCTGGGGTAGAGATAGTTGCCGCCCAGGGCCATGGCGCCCATAGTGGCGCCGTGGTACGAGTCCCGGCGGCTGATGAACTTGGTGCGCTGCGGTTCGCCCATGCGCTTGAAATAAGCGCGAGACAGCTTCAACGCCGTTTCCACCGACTCGGAACCGCCGCTGGTGAAGAAGCAGCGGGAAAGATCGCCCGGCATCAGGGACGCGACCTTTTCCGACAGCATGACGGTGGGTTCGGTGGTGGAGCCCATGGGCATATAGGTGATCTTGAGCATCTGCTCGTAGGCGGCGTCGGCGATTTCCTTCTGGCCATAGCCGACGTTCTTCAGCCAAAGGCCCGACATGGCGTCGATGTAGGTGTTGCCCAAAGCGTCCGTGACGTGGCAACCCTTGCCTTCCACGAAGATCTGTGGCTCGCCTTTTTCGGCCATGTCGCTGGGTTCCCGAAGGTACACCCAGAGGTTCTCCAGGGCGGTTCTTTGCAGATCGTTGACCGCAGTTTCAGTGTGGGTAGCCATGCTTGCCTCCGAGCGCTGTTCTGAGTCCTAAATGTTGGAAATGTTCTTGCCCAGGCAGTTTAGCATCGTGCGCGGGCTGCCACAAAGGATTGCCGGCGCTCCCCCGCCGCCGCCGCTTTTCTGCTAATCTGTCGCAACACAAACGCTCCCTGGTGGAGTTCTCATCAAGTGGCGGCGCATGAGAGCGACCTGCTAATTGGCCGCGCCGCAGTCAGATACAGCGCAACCCGACACTTTCCCCGCAAGCCCGCAACGGCTGGAGTTGACCATGGCATTCGCGCACCCGGAGTTTCTCGTTTCCACTGATTGGCTTGCCGAACACCTGGCGGATGACGACGTCCGCGTCTTCGAGACAACAGTATTTCTGCATCGCGGCGACGGCGGCGTTCGCGCCGAGTCGGGCCGGAACGAGTATGAGACGGGACACATCCCCGGAGCGGGTTTCCTCGACTTGCCGGCCGACTTCTCCGACAACGACCAAGCCTATCGCTTCATGATGCCCTCGCCGGCGGCCTTTGCGGAAGCCGCCGGACGCCACGGCATCTCGGAGTCGTCCCGGCTCGTCCTGTACGACCGCTTGGGATCCCAATGGGCGGCGCGGTTCTGGTGGATGTTCCGGGCCATGGGCGGTTACGGCGCGGTGGTGCTGGACGGCGGTTGGCTCCGCTGGACCGCGGAGGGTCGGGCCGTCTCGACAGAACCGGCGCGCTACGCCCCGGCGACCTTCAACCCGACGCCCGACCCGGCGCGCTTTGCCGACCTGGCCGAGGTTAAGGCCTTCATCGAATCGGGCGCCGGCGGCGGGAGTTGCTTGATCAACGCCTTGGGGCGGGAGCAGCACTCCGGAGCCGACGGCGGGCGAGCCTACGGGCGGGCCGGGCATATTCCCGGCGCGACCAACGTGCCCTCGGGCGAGCTGACCGACCCGGAGACCGGGCTATTCCGGCCGGCCGAGCAGCTGTCGGCCCTCTTCACCGCGGCGGGCGCCGACCCCGCGCAGCGCGTCATCACCTACTGCGGCGGCGGCATTGCAGCCTCCAACGACGCCTTTGTCCTGGCTATGCTGGGTTACGCAAACATCGCAGTGTACGACGCCTCCATGTCGGAGTACGCCGCCGATCCGTCGCTGCCGCTGGTGGCGGACTGAGCGCGGTTACTCTCGTCATTCCCGCGAAAGCGGGAATCCAGTGGTCCAAATTGGCAGTTTCGTCACCGGCGCGCTTACCGCGCGGTTTCCGGGATCCCGCTTTCGCGGGAGTGACCTATGAATAAATTGCGGCGCGATTGCCCCGAACAGGAGGTAACTGATGACGCCGGCCGTTACGCTTAACAATACCCTCGAATTCGGCCTGTTCGACTGGATCGAATGGGACACGTCGGCGCCCCACGAGATCTTTGAAAACCGGCTCAAAATGCTGGCGTATGCCGATCAAAACGGGTTCTACAGCTACCACTTGGCAGAGCATCACATTACCCCGCTGAGCGTGTCGCCCTCGCCGGCGGTGTTCCTGGCGGCGGCGGCGCAGCGCACCACCAGGCTGCGTCTGGGGCCGCTGGTGTTCCTGCTGCCCTTTTACAACCCCATCCGGCTGTATCACGAAATCTGCATGCTGGACAATCTCAGCAACGGACGGCTGGATTTGGGCGTGGGCCGCGGCGTGTCGCCGGTGGAGGCCGCCGAGTTCGGCGTGGATCTGGACCTCAGCTGGGAAATGTTCAACGAGCAGCTGGAGCTGTTCACCAAGGGTTTCACCACCGGAATGCTCAACCACCGGGGCAAGCACTACAACTACGAGGATATTGAACTGTGGATTGCGCCCCACCAGAAGCCCTATCCTCCGCTGTGGTACGCCAGCAACAACATCGAAACGGCGCCGTGGCTGGCCCGGCACGGCTTCAACACCTGCACCGTTTTCGCCGACAACGCCGGCGTAAAGGCCCATTACGACTTGTACAAACGGGTCTGGAACGCCGAGCGGCGGTCCGACGGGTTGAACAGCCACGTGCCCGTTCCCAAGCTGGGCCTCGTCCGGCACATGTACATCGCCGACACCGACGAACAAGCCAGGGCGGAAGCCAAAGCCGCGTACCGGACCTGGTTCCACAACATCGACTACCTGTGGGCTAAGAACGGCTTGGACCGCCTGGGCGCGATGCGGGACTTCGACGCGCTGGAAGCCCGTGACGTGATAATCGCGGGTTCGCCGTCCACCGTCGGGGAACGGGTCCAACGAGCGATTGACGAGACGGGCATCAACTACTTCTGCCCCATATTCGCCTGGGGCGACCTGACGCCGGAGCAGGTGATGGGTTGCCTGGGCCGGTTCGTCGATGCGGTCATGCCCAAGCTTCGTCCCGGCGCCTAGAGTCCGTTGACCAACGCCGCCCTTCGCGCATGCACGCCGCCCTTCCCCGCAGTCATCGCTTCGTCGGTCGCCAGCATCGGCCCTTCCCGCATGCACGCCGCCCTTCCCGCATGAATCTACACCGTCATTCCCGCGAAAGCGGGAATCCGGAGAGCCTGGGTCGGTAGCGAGCCGCAACGATGTATAATCGGCAAAACCCAGTTCATCCGGTGCATCCCGATAAAGGCCCAGGAGCCAGCAATCATGCTCATCGACCCCAAGAATTTCGACCGTTTCAACATGATCCTCACCGGCGTGGTCGTGCCCCGGCCCATCGCCTTCGTTTCCACCAGGTCCACCGACGGCGCGGTGAACCTGGCGCCGTTCAGCTTTTTCAACGCCATGGCCTACAACCCGCCCACGGTGGTTTTCTCGTCGTCTCGCCGCGCCCCCGGCTGGCAGGACAAGCGCAAGGACACCCTTACCAACATCGAGGAGACCGGCGAGTACGTCATCAACGTGGTAGTGGACGACATTGCCGCCGCCATGAATGCCACCGCCGCCGAATACCCGTCCGAGGTGTCCGAGTTCGACATCGCCGGCCTTACTGAAGCGCCCAGCGAAATAGTGAAGCCGCCCCGCGTGCTGGAGTCGCCGGTCAACATGGAGTGTCGCCTCGTCCAGGTGGTCAACATCGGCGAGCAGCCCCATTCCCACGGCATCGTCATCGGGGAAATTGTCCGGATGCACCTCCGCGATGACATTCTGTACGATGGCCCCAACGGCCTCCGCATCGATCATGCCGCCTTGAAGCCCACCGGCCGCCTGGCCGGCAATATGTACTGCCACACCGACGACGTGTACGAACTGGTCCGCCCCCGGTACGCTCCCCAGGAAGAACAGCAGGCCGCCGATTAACCAACCAGCCCCTAACCATTTCCTGGCAGGGGCAACGCTACCACCGCTGTTACCGTAGCCGCTGCCCGCCGATTAACCATCCCCTGCCACGCCGCCACAGGAGGCCCGGAATGACCACCGCCGACCCCGTCATCAAGCTCTACGGCGCCGAATGGTGTCCCGATTGCCACCGTTCCCGCAACTACCTGGACAGCCGGAGCGTCGCCTACGAGTACGTAAACGTTGACGGCGACGAGGACGCCCGGAACTACGTGAAGCAGGTCAACGACAACCGGCTCATCATCCCCACCGTGGTATTCCCCGACGGCTCCGTGCTGGTGGAACCGTCCAACGCCGAGCTGGCCCGCCAGCTGCGGACGTAAATCCATTGGGATTGAGCCCCACCATTGCCCGCTCACGCGCATTGAGGATTGAGATGGTTACGAAGCCGCAAAACACGGGCGTCCCCGTCACGCTGCCCCCGATTCCCTGGTCTGATGACTACGTATGCCCCGACCCGGAGCCGCGCGATATGATCCAAAGCCCCACCATCAACAAATCCGGCTACTTCGTCGCCCGTCATTTTTCCGGGCGGCCGGACACGCTGGCGCGGTCTCCCTGCGTGCTGAACTTTGACCCGCACAACATGAACAACCGGGTCGAGCCGGACCTGCTGGTGGCCTTCGGCGTGGAACCCGCCGCCATCCTGCCGCGCAACGGCTACATCATTTGGGATGCGGGCAAGCCGCCGGACTTTGTGATGGAGGTCGCCTCGGAGACCACCCACAGTCGGGACACCGGATTCAAACGCGACCTTTACGCCAGCCTGGGCATCGCCGAATACTGGCGGGTTGACCCCACCGGCGGCGATTTTTACGGCTATGCTATGGCCGGCGACCGGCTGGTTGACGGGGCATACCAGGAAATCCCGCTGACCATGGAAGCGGACGGGATGATCTGGGGCTACAGCCCCACGCTGGACCTGTGCCTGTGCTGGCATCCGGCGTGGGACTGGGATGTTGACGACGAAAGCCATCTGCGGTTTTATGACCGCAAGACGGGCCGCTACCTGTGCGACTTCTCGCTGGTGGAAGAAAGGCTGGCGGCAACTGAAGAAAGGCTGGCGGCAACTGAAGAGCGCAACAGGCAGCTGGAAGCGCAACTGCGTCGCCTCCGGTCGGAAAGCCCTTGAGGCCGGCTCCGCCCTGGGCCGCTACTTCGGAAACTCCAGCAGTTGCAGCACGTTGCCGTCCGGGTCTTGCAGCGTGGCTACCCAGCCGCCCCAGTGCTCCCGCTCCGGAACGCGGATGAACTCTACGCCCTCCGCGACCAGCCGGGCATGCTCAGCGTGAATGTCGTCCACACCAAGGTGGGGCATTACCCGCAGCGGGTCCCTGGACGCGCCGCTGACTCCGCCGTGCCGGCCCACGTTGAACCGCAGGTCGCCCAGCTGGAACGCGATGAAACCCTCGTCCTGGTGGAATGAGTGCAGGGGCAACCGCAGCACGTCCCGGTAGAACCGCAGCATGCGATCCAGGTTGTCAGTCCATAGCGTGATGCCAACGATGCCGGTGATCACGGTGCGACAATCAGACGGTGCGACAATCAGGAGGCGGGGCGCTTATTCGTCCGAGGGCTGGCAGGCGCGGCACCAGCCGTGAAAGTCCACCCGCTGCCACATCACCTGGAACCGGGTCTCGTTGGATACCTGGTCCCGCAATCGGACGATTATCTCGCTGCTGTCTTCAGCGTCGGCGATGTTGCCGCAGCCCAAACACACCAGGTTGACGTGGGGCAAAACGTTACTCTCGTAGCGCGATTGCTTGGCGAAGGGCAGTTCCTGAATCAACCCGCTCCGGGACAGTACGCCCAGGGTCGAATAGACGGTAGCCAGGGTCATGGACGGGAAATGCTGCTGCACACGCTCGTGGATCTGCTGCACCGTGGGATGGTCGGTGGAGTTGAGCACGGCCTCGGCGATAGCCAGACGCTGGGGCGTAACCCGCACGCCTCCCTGACGAAGCTGCTGCACAACCGCGCTCTGTATCATTGATCCCCCCCGCGATACCGTCTCAACACATATCGTATAAACCGCGCCAGCAGCATCGTATTGGGCGAGTATAGCACCGGGGTTTGGGGGCGGCAAATCCGCGCTCAATCTACCGGAGAAAATTGTGAAACTCCCGAAGTCCCCTCACACTAGGCCGTGTTCGCAAACACCGGCACTCCCACTTACCTTTCCGTCATTCCCGCGAAAGCGGGAATCCAGAATTGCCGGCTGTCGGAGAACGATGTGGTTATAGAGACGCCTGGATTCCCGCTTTCGCGGGAATGACGGTGTTTACGAACACGGCCTAATGTGAGGGGACTTGGGGGGTTCGCAATTTCCTCCCGAGAACCATTCCCCCATTGACCCCGCGCTAATCTTGTGGCAGAATCCCGGCAACGTGATAATTGTTATCGGCAAGTAGCCGTATGTGAGATGGCGCCGGACGGTTGGCCCGCGCAGGGCAGGCGCCCATAACGCCAATCAGCAGCGATTTTCAGGCGCTTTGATGCTGGACGGCGCGCCCGCCCAGGGAGGTTGCTCATTATGCGGATTGGCGATACGTGGACTGGCGATGACCTACAGCGACTGGTGAGCCGGGAATTGAGCGACTATCGGCTGATTGTGGTTTCCAACCGGCAGCCCTATGTTTTCAGAATTGAGAACGGAGTCGCCAAGGGCGAAATGCCCCCCGGCGGACTCACCGCCGCCATTGACCCCTTGATGCGCGCCTGCGGCGGGACCTGGATCGCTCAGAGCAGCGGCCCCGACGACCGCGCCGCCATGGACGGCGAAGGACGCATCGCCGTTCCATCCGACTCGCCCGCTTACTCCATGCGCTTGCTCAACCTCAGCGAAGAGGAAAACAACGGTTTCTACTACGGATTTTCCAACGAAGGGCTCTGGCCCCTGTGCCATATCGCCTACACCGAGCCGGTGTTCGACTCCGAACACTACGGCTTCTACCAGTCGGTGAACCGCCGTTTCGCCGACCTGGTGCTGGACGAAATCAACGACGCTCCGGCCATCGTCCTCATCCAGGACTATCACCTGGCATTGTTGCCTCGATACATCCGCGAGGTCAACCCCGACGTTATCATCGGCCAGTTCTGGCATATTCCCTGGCCCAATCCCGACATCTTGCGGATCTGCCCCTGGCAGGAGGAAATCCTGGACGGGATGCTGGGCAACGACCTGTTGGGCTTCCACTTGTCCGGCGATTGCCAGAACTTCATCAGCTGCGTTGACGCCAACCTGGACGCCCAGGCGGACCCCGAATACGGGCTGATCGACTACCGCAACGATATTACCCTGGTTCGACCCTTCCCCATCAGCATCGATTTCGACAATCTGGATGCTGAGGCTCGAACGGAAGAGGTGGAATTGGAGATGAAGCGCCTCTCCCGAGAGCTGGGCCTGAACCGGGGGCGTATCCTGGGACTGGGCATCGACCGGCAGGACTACACCAAGGGCATACCCCACCGGCTGCGCGCTGTGGAACGCCTCTTCGAGAAGTGGCCCCAATACCGGGGCCAGCTGGTGTTCTTGCAGGCCGGCGCCGCCAGCCGCACCAATATCGACTCCTACATGCAGCTCACCATCGACATTGCGGCCACCGTCAACCGCATCAACGAGCGGTTCGGCTACGACGGCTGGCAGCCGGTGCTGCACTGGCCCACGTCGCTGCCGTCGGCCACCTTCTCGGCGTTGCGCCGTCTGGCCAGTTTCTGCGCCGAAAGCAGCCTTCACGACGGCATGAACCTGGTGGCTAAAGAGTACGTCGCCTCCCGGGTTGATGAGGACGGCGTGCTGATCCTCAGCGCCTTCGCCGGCGCCGCCCAGGAACTTACCGGCTCGCTCATCATCAACCCCTACGCCACCGAGCAGTTCGCCGACGCCATTCACCAGGCCCTTACCATGGACGAAACGGAACGCCGCATCCGGATGCGTCAGATGCGCAACACCGTCCGGATGAACAATATCTACAAGTGGGCCGGCCGCATCATGATGCACCTGATGCAGGCCAGCACCCCCGACCACGCCCGCCTGACCACCGCGACCACCGCGTAAGGTTAACTTGCTGCCCGATGGCTGACCTTTGCCTCGATCTTTTCAATCCGGCCCAGGGGCAATCACAGATCCTGCTCCTGCTCGACTTTGACGGCACGCTCGCGGAAATTGCGCCCCGCCCGGAGGATGCCGCGTTGCGTCCGGGCAATGCCGTCTTGCTGGACGCGCTGGCCCGCCATCCGAAATGCTCGGTGGGCGTGATCAGCGGGCGCGCGCTGGATGACGTATCCCACCGGGTGGGCGTTCCGGGGCTGGTGTACGCCGGCAATCACGGCCTGGAGATCGCCGGGCTCGGCCTGCAATACCGCCACCCCGACGTGACAGCCGCCCTGCCGGCCATCGCCCAGGCGGCGGCGGAGCTGCAAACCGCCCTGGCTGATGTACCCGGCGCGTTTGTGGAGGACAAGACCCTGACGCTGACCGTTCACTATCGCCTGACGCCGGAAGAGTATCACCACGCCGCGGCGTCGGCGTTCCAAGCCGCCGCCCGGCCGCCGGTGGCCGCCGGCCTGTGTCGGGTCAGCGTCGCCAAGTCGGCCCTGGAACTGCGGCCGGCGGTGGATTGGGATAAGGGGCGCGCGCTGACCCTGATCCGTTCCCGGCTGGCGCCCCAG
Organism: Dehalococcoidia bacterium; assembly: GCA_963692995.1. GTDB lineage: Bacteria > Chloroflexota > Dehalococcoidia > Lucifugimonadales > UBA3495 > Bin87. The sequence continues at coordinate 2,663,232 of OY843611.1, read as the reverse complement.
GCCTACCCCATCTACATCGGCGACGACGCCACCGACGAGGACGCATTTCGGGCCGCGCAGGCCGCGGGCGGGGCCAGCGTTTTCGTGGGACCGGCAGACGCCGAGACCTGCGCTCGCTGGCGCCTGGACGCGCCGGTGGACGTTACGGCGGCGCTGGCCGACCTGCTTGACGGGTTGTCGGGCCGAGACGAAGCAACGTTCCAACCTGATGCCTGAACAAGCCTGATGCCTGAACAAGACACCCTTCGCCGAACCGCGCTTATCCTGGTGACGGTCGGCTTGCTGTGGAACCTGGCCGAAGCCGTGGTTGCTTTCTGGGCCGGCGCGCGGGCCGGCAGCGTGGTTCTGCTCGCTTTTGGGGCGGACAGTGTCATCGAGCTGTTCGCCGGCGGCGTCCTCGTGTGGCGATTGACCCGGGAGCCGGGTGAAACGGAGGATGAAACGGGGGAGGGTAAAGCGCAGAAGTTAGTGGGCCTTACCTTCTTTGTGCTGGCGGCCTATGTACTCGTTCATTCCGGGGCCAGCCTGCTGGGGTGGTTGCCCCGGCCGGAACCCAGACTGGTCGGCGTCGCGATTGCGGTAGCCAGCGCGGTGGCCATGACCGGCCTGTACGTTGCCAAGATGCGCGTCGCCGTCCGGATGCAGTCCCGGGCGTTGCGGGCCGAGGCGATGGAAAGCCTGTTCTGCGACCTTCAGGACTTGGCGGTACTGGTGGGGCTGGGGTTCAACGCGCTGTTTGCCTGGTGGTGGGCCGACCCGGTGGCCTCCCTGATCCTGATCCCCTTTTTCATCAAGGAAGGCCGAGAAAACCTCTTTGGGGATGAACACGAGTACGAACACGATGGGGAGGATGAGCGCGAGGCGATCCGGGTTTGCTTCTGCCGGAGCTGCTTTTATGGCCTGTCGGCCTGTCAAACGGCCTGCTGCCGGGCCTGACCGGGAACAAGGGCCGCGAATGCCGACCGCACTTGTGCTATCATTGGCCCAGGCAACTTTGGGTCATTAAGGCCAGTCTTCCGTTGCGCCGCTGTTACGACTTCCATGATTGAGGCCATTTTCTTTGACTTTTACAACACTCTGGTCCGGTTCTGGCCGCCGCTGCCCCAGATTCAGCACGCCGCCTGCCAGAACTTGGGGATCCGCGTGCCGCCGGAAAACCTGGCGCGCGGCTACGCCATAGCCGACCTGTATTTCAATGAGGAAAACCACCGTTTGCCCCTGGGCGAACGGGGTGCCGTTGGACGGGATGAGTTTTTCGCCCGTTACGAACAGATCATCTTGGAAGAGGCTGGCGTAGCCGTATCGCTGCGCATGGCCAAGCAGATCTGGGATATGGCCATCTCCGTGCCCAAGGAATTCGTGGCGTTTGAGGAAACCCGGCCGGTTCTGGCCGAATTGCAGCGCCGCGGCTACCGGCTGGCCGTCCTGACCAACCTGCGGCGCGACATGGAAGAGCTCACCGAACAGCTGGATATTCGCCAGTACCTGGAGTTCTCCATCACGGGCCGGGAAGTTGGCGAAAAGCCGGCCACCGTCATATTTGAAGCCGGCTTAAAACGCATGGGCGTAAGCCCGGGTCGGGCGATGCACGTTGGCGACCAACCCCGCTCGGATGTTGAAGGCGCGCGGGAAGCCGGCCTGCACGCCGTCCTGATCGACCGTGGCGGCTTCCATAGCAACGTCACCGGCTGCGAACATATCGACAGCCTGGAAGGGCTGTATCCGTTGCTGGACCGGCTGGCGTCCGGCCCGGCCGACGGCCAGACATAACCGTTTTTCGGGGTTGACCCGCAACCGACAACCTACCCGAGGCGCTGACATGACTACCCAACCGCCGGCCCACAGCCATCCCGACGACCCCAACCCGGTTCACGTTATAGTCTGGTACGACTACGTTTGACCCTGGTGCTATGTCGGCCTGGAACGTGTCGACAAACTGGCTGAAGAATACGACGTCACCGTTGAGGGCCGGGCCTATTTGCTGCGCCCGGATACCCCGCCGGAGGGACGGGTTCGCGAGCCGCGCCCCGGTGAATCGGAGGACGAGCTCTCCGACCCCCTGCGTACCTACGCCCGCGAGGCCAACCTGGTCATGCGCCCGCCCCGCTACACCCACAACAGCCTCAAATCCTTGCAGGCCACCGAGTATGCCCAGGAGCAGGGCAAGTTCATGGAGTACCACCGCGCCGCCTATGCAGCCTACTGGGACCGCCGCTCCGACCTGGGCGATCCGTCGGCGCTGGCCGACATCGGCGCCAGCGTGGGACTGGACGGCGCCGAGCTGAAGGAACGGGTAGAGTCGGGCCACTATGCCCAGAAGGTCGTGGACCAGTATCAAGAGGCGCTGGGCTACGGTATCCGGGGCATTCCAACCTTCGTCTTCGACAACCTGCTGTTCACCGGCGCGCAACCCTACGAGGTCTTCCGGCGGGTGATGGACAAGGCCCTGGAGAATCGCGCCGCCGCGGAATAAGGCCAGCCGCCATGACCACGCCAGTAGCGTCTCCTCCGGTGGCGGTCGCGCCGGCCCGCCGCCGCTTCACCGTGGCCGAGTACTACGCCATGGCCGACGCCGGCATCCTGTCGGAAAACGACCGGGTGGAGCTGCTGGACGGAGACATCATCGTCATGCCGCCAATCGGAGACTGGCATGCCGCCAGCGTTGACCTAATTAACCATACGATGCTTCCGCCCCTGCAAGGGCGCGCCATCGTGCGTGTTCAGAACCCAACGCGCCTTGACAGCGCCAGCGAGCCGCAACCGGACGTAATGCTCCTGCGTTGGCGCGACGATTTCTACGCCGGCGGGCATCCGGAACCGGCCGACGTATTGCTGCTGATCGAAGTTTCCGATACCACCGTTGACTACGACCGGAACACCAAACTGCCGCAGTACGCCCGGGCCGGCATCCCGGAAGTCTGGATCGTGAACCGACCGGCCCGCCGTGTCGAAGGCTACTTGGAACCTTCCGACAGCGGGTATAGCACCGTTAGATATGCCGGTTCCGGGGATTGCATCGCGCCCCAGGCATTCCCGGACATCGTTCTGGAAGCCAGCCGGATCATCGGCAACTGATCAGATGTCGCCATGACCACCGCAGTCCCGTCCGCTCCGCCCGCGGCCCGCGCGCCCGCCCGCCGCCGCTTCACCGTGGCCGAGTACTACGCCATGGCCGACGCCGGCATCCTGTCGGAAAACGACCGGGTGGAGCTGCTGGACGGAGACATCATCGTCATGCCGCCAATCGGAGACTGGCACGCCGCCAGGGTTAATCTGTTCACCAACGTCCTGCCGCCACGTTTGGAAGGGCGCGCCATCGTAAGTGTCCAGAATCCGACACGTTTGGACGATGTCAGCGAGCCGCAGCCGGATGTAATGCTCCTGCGTTGGCGCGACGATTTCTACGCCGGCGGACATCCGGAACCGGCCGACGTATTGCTGCTGATCGAAGTTTCCGATAGCACCATTGACTACGACCGGAACACCAAACTGCCGCAGTACGCCCGGGCCGGCATCCCGGAAGTCTGGATCGTGAACCGACCGGCCCGCCGTGTCGAAGGCTACTCGGAACCTTCCGACAGCGGGTATAGCACCGTTAGATATGCCGGTTCCGGGGATTGCATCGCGCCCCAGGCATTCCCGGACATCGTTCTGGAAGTTAGCCGGATCATCGGCAACTGATCAGATGTCGCCATGACCACCGCAGTCTCATCCGCTCCGCCCGCGGCCCGGGCGCCGGCCCGCCGCCGCTTCACCGTGGCCGAGTACTACGCCATGGCCGACGCCGGCATTCTGTCGGAAAACGACCGCGTGGAGCTGCTGGACGGAGACATCATCGTCATGCCGCCAATCGGAGACTGGCACGCCGCCAGCGTTAAGTTTTTCAACAACACGATGCTCCCTCCCTTGCAGGGCCGCGCCATGATTGCCGTTCAGGACCCGGTGCGGCTTGACGATGCCAGCGAACCGCAGCCGGACGTAATGCTCCTGCGTTGGCGCGACGATTTCTACCGGGGCGGACACCCCGGCCCTGCCGATGTCCTGCTGCTGATTGAGGTATCCGACACCACCGTTGACTACGACCGGAAGGAGAAGCTGCCGCAGTACGCCCGCGCCGGCATCCCCGAAGCCTGGATCGTGAACCGACCGGCCCGCCGCATTGAAGCCCACACTGATCCATCCGGTAGCGAGTACGCGACCGCGCGTTACTTTGGCCCTGGGGAAACCATTGCTCCCCAGGCATTCCCGGACATTGTTCTGGAAGTGGATCGCATTATCCGAGAATAGCGTCTGCTGGCTCGCATTGCCCGTCCGCCGCCGGTTGTGCTAGACTGACGCCGTTCCCAACCGAGTTTGTAACGGATTTCACAAATGGACGACGCCACCCGCGCCCTGATTGACAACGCCGTTAACAATCAGCCGCAGAGTACGGTTACCGTCCTATCGTCGCTGCTGGCTGTTGAGGATGCCATCGGGTACATACCGCCGGAGGCGGTGGCGGCGGTGGCCACGCGGATGGCCGCTACCGTCAACGACGTCTGGGCCGTTGCCACTTTCTACCCCAACTTCCGATTTGACCCGCCCACCGAGCATCGTATCGAGGTCTGCTGGGGCCCCTCCTGCCACGTGATGGGCGCCACGGCCATCATCGCCGCCGCTCAGGATGCCCTGGGCCTGTCTGACGAGGGCGACACCCCCGACGCCAAGGCGACCCTGCGCTACAACACCTGCCTGGGAGCCTGCGCCCACGCTCCCGTCATGGCAATTGACCATCACTTGGCCGGGCGCATCACCCCCGATGCCGCCCGGGACCGGATCGCCGCTGCCCTTGCCGCCCCGGCGGCTCACTGAATCCCAAGGTTTTTGCCGTGACCGCGCACAACGACTCCCCCTTCGCCGCCATTCTCGCCGAGGCGCAACGACGCTGGCATGATCTTACCGCGGGCGATCGCCCCTGGATCCGCGTCGGCACCGGGCTGGCCGGCGAGGCCGCGGGCGGGTTCGAGGTCGTCAGCGCCGTGAAAGCCGCCCTGACCGAGCAGCAGGTGGCGGCCAACGTGTCGGAAGTGGGCACGCTGGGCCTGTGCTTCGCCGAACCGCTGCTGGACGTGCAGACGCCCGGCGGCCCCCGGGTGTTTTACCAGCGGGTCACGCCGCAAATTGCCGAGAGCATCGTCAGCCAGCACGTCGCCGGCGGCGCGCCGGTAGCCGGATCTGCCATCGGATACCTGGGCGGCGGCGGCGCGGCTCCCGATGGCATTCCGCGTTTGGAAGATCACCCCATGATGGCGATGCAGCGTCGCATCGCCCTGCGCAACGCCGGCAACATTGACCCTTCCGACCTGTACCAGTACATCGCCAACGGCGGCTACTCCGCGCTGAACAAGGCCCTTACCGAGATGACCCCCCAGGATACCCTGGGCCAGGTGCGGACGTCGGGCCTGCGCGGACGCGGCGGCGCGGCCTTCCCCGCCGGCGTCAAGTGGGGCTTTCTGGCCGGCAACCCCGACCCCAACAAGTACATCCTCTGCAACTGCGAGGAGGGCGACCCCGGCGCGTTCAACGACCGGGGCATCCTGGAGAGCGACCCGGCCACGGTGGTCGAGGGCATCACCATCGCCGGCTACGCCTGCAACGCCAACCGGGGCTATATCTTCATCCGCCACGGCCATAACCAGCCCATTGACCGCACTCGCGCCGTAATCAACCAGGCCTATGAACTGGGTCTGCTGGGGCAGAACATCCTGGGCTCCGATTTCTCTTTCGACGTGGAGGTGGCGCTGACCGGCGACTCCTACGTATCGGGCGAGGAGACGGCGCTGATGGAAGCCATCGAGGGCAAGCGCTCCATGCCCCGCTACCGCCCGCCCTTCCCGGCTCAGGTGGGCGTGTTCGGCATGCCGTCCAACATCAACAACGTCAAGACGCTGGCCTACGTGCCGGAGATCATCGCCAACGGCGGCGAGTGGTTCGCCGGCATCGGCACCCCGCCCGACCCGGACAACAGAATCAACGGCAGCAGCGGCACCGCCATCCTGTGCCTGTCCGGCGACATCACGTACACCGGCCTCATCGAGGTTCCTTTGGGCATGACCCTCCGGCAGGTGTTGTTCGACATGGCCGGCGGAGCGCCCAAGGGCAAGCGCATGAAGCTGCTGCAAACCGGCGGCCCGCTGGGCGGCGTGCTGTCGGCCAGCGACGCCAACCTGGATCTGACGCTGGACTTCGACGTGTTCCGCGCGGCCGGCGCAATCCTCGGCTCCGGCGGCATAATCGTGGCCGACGAGGACACCTGCGTGGTTGACCTGACCCGCAACCTCATCGCCTTCTGCCAGTACGAATCCTGCGGCAAGTGCTTCCCCTGCCGCATGGGGATGAGCCACCTGCTGGAGGTGCTGGAACGCATCCACAACTTGGAAGGCACCAACGAAGACTTGGCCCTGATGCGGAACATCGGCGAGAACATGCAGGCCGGCTCCCTCTGCGGACACGGACAGCTGGGCTTCAACCCGGTATCCTCCGCGCTGCGTTACTTCCCGGAGGAGTTCGAGGCTCATATCCTGGAAAAACGCCACACCGGAGAATGCCCCGACCGGGTTTTCTCCCCCCGCTTGACCCGCCGCTAACCCCAATCCGACCTTCCGCCGCCCTGACCGCAGCAGACTGGAGACCGCCATGACGACAGCCGGAGTTTCAGCGGCTCAGACTCTGCAAGTCAGGGCAACGGTCAACAAATGGATATCGGAGACCTTTCCGCAAGACCGCAAGCACATTAGCCATGCGCTGACCGACACCGACGAAAACGGCGCTCATCTCGTGGAGCTGATGCTGAAGAGAGACGGACGGGCCGCTAGTCTGGGGCACATACGGGCCGACACGACGCACGTAACCCTGCAAGACGGCGACACGGATAGCATTGCCCGGAGGCTGGAACAGGCGCTGCCAAAGACCGGAGAAATTGAGAATGCGCGAGAGGCGATCCGAGGGCAGTTTCACGATTTCCGTTTCGGAGACGGAATATCCGGCTCATCACAATTGCCGCCCCTATCCGTGGATCTGCTCTTGACCGATCCGCCATACAGCATCAGCAAATCCTACGTGTGCGAAACCCAAGTACCAAGACGGCTACGGACCAACGGCTCGGACTTTATAATGCCCAAGGGGCATTTCGGACAGTGGGATGAAGAGTTCCCTCCGCCCGCTGAATGGACTAGCGCCATTATCCCCAAAGTGCGCGGGTGGGTGGTAATATTCTGCGCTCAAGCTCAGATCGGAGAATATTGCGATATTCTAAACGGGCACAAACTTTCGGCAGTAGGGCCCATGGTCTGGCACAAAACCAATCCCGTCCCGTTCAATCATAAGTACAAGCCGATCAACGCTTGGGAAGCCATCGTCATTGGGAAGCGCCCGGGCACGAAGTTCAACGGAAAAACCGTTCACAACGTATTCCAATGCAAGTCGCCTTCCCCTCAAGAGCGCATCCATTCAACGCAAAAACCGCTTGACCTGATCAGCCAATTCATCACCTTGTTTAGCGACGAAGGCGACTTGGCGCTGGATCCATTCGCCGGCAGCGCCACAACCGTAATAGCTGCGGCCAATTTGCGCCGGCGTGTTTTGGGGTACGAGAACGACCCAACACACTTCGACGCGGCGGCAACGCGCGTTATGCGGAGCGTGAGTCTATTATGACCGTCGCAATCCGTGAACTTGAGGCATCCTTCAAAGACGGCGCTAGAGTACACCAAGTTTATTCGGTCCTCAGGGACGGAGCGCAGCATTGCAGCGAGCGTGAGTATCGCCACGTAGAGACGCCCGATCAGATATCCGGCGCCTCCGGGACACCGGGGCTGCAACGTGGCAAGGGACCCGGCCGGTTGCGCCGGTTGTGGATGGCACGATTTCGACCGATGGCGCAGAGCGCTCAACAATCCGATCAGCAGGAGCCGCTATGCCTGACGACATTACCATCTCCATAGACGGGGTGGAAATCAAGACCCAACCGGGCAAAATGGTGCTGGAAGCCGCCATTGACGCCGGCGTTTACGTCCCCTACCTGTGCTACCACTCCGGCATGAAGCCCTATGCCGCCTGCCGCATGTGCGTGGTGGCTGCCGAAAACGAGCGGGGCCGCATTCCGGGCTTTCCGGCCGCCTGCACCCTGGCGGCGACCGACGGCATGGTGGTGTGGAGCGAGACGCCCGATGTCAACGAGCTCCGCCGTTCCGTTATGCAGATGCTCATTGCCGAGCATCCCAACGGCTGCCTCACCTGCCACCGGGTGGAAATCTGCGGCCCCGCCGACGTGTGCCTGCGCCACGTATCCGTCAACGACCGTTGCGTGACCTGTCCCAAAAACGAGCGTTGCGAGTTCAAGGACACGGTGCGGTATCTGGGCATGGAGCTGGAATCGCCCATGTCCTACGTGTACCGCGACATTCCGCTGGAGGTCAGCGACCCCTTCTACGACCGGGACTATAACCTTTGCATCACGTGTGGCCGCTGCGTCCGCGCCTGCGAGGAGATGCGCGGCGACAATGCCATCTGCTTCACGGAACGCTCCGGCAAGGCCCTGGTGGGCACCTCCTTCGGGACCTCCCTTCTCGAATCGGGCTGCGAGTTCTGCGGGGCCTGCATCGACGTCTGCCCGGTAGGCGCGCTAACCGAGCGGGAAGGCAAGTGGGAAAAGCCGGCCCGAGTGGAGCGCGCCATCTGCGCTCACTGCCCGGTGGGCTGCCAGATGAACCTGGAAATTAACGAGCAGGGCCGCGTCATCCGCGCTATTCCCGAACTGAACTCCCCCGCCAACAAGGGCCAAGCCTGCTACAAAGGCAAGTTCGGCCTGGGACACCTGACCAGCGGCCAACGGCTGCGCCGTCCCATGATCCGCCGCAACGGACGATTGGAGCCGGCTACCTGGGACGAAGCCCTGGACGTCATCGCGGAACGGTTGCGCCCGCACCGGTCGGGTGACGGGTTCGGCCTGATCACTGCGCCCGACAGCACCAATGAGGAGTTGTACTTGGCCCAGAAGTTCGCCCGTTTCGGGATGAACACCAACAACCTGGACCATTCGGGCAACACCCAGCCGGCCCTGACCGGCGCGCTGGAGGATGTGCTGGGCTACCCGGGAGCGACCAACTCCATATGGGACCTGGAAAAGGCCGGTTGCATCCTGGTGTTCAACACCAACGTTACGGAAAGCCACAACGTGGTCAGCGTTCCCATCAAGCGCGCCGCGCGCAACGGTACGCCGTTGATCGTGATTGACACCCGCGAGGTGGAGCTGACCCGTTACGCCAACCTGTGGCTCCGTCCGGTACCCGGCAGCGAACTGGCGCTGCTGGGCGCAATCCTGAAAGTGATCCTGGACGAGGACTTGATTGACGCCGAATGGCTGAGCGAAAACGCCGATAGTCACGACACTTTGGCCTATGAGCTGGAGCGGTTGGATGCCGACGTGATTGCCGCCACCGGCGTATCCCCGCATGACATCGCGCGCGCCGCCCGCATGTACGCCGGAGCGCCGGACGGTGCAAAACCGGATCCGTCGAAAAATCGTGCGGCAATCGTGTACGGGCTGGACAACATTCCGTCCGAGATCGCCCGGGAGTGCGTGGTGTCGCTGGCTGATCTGGCAGTGCTCACCGGCAATATTCCCCGACAAACCCGGGAACAGCCCGCGGGCGGGGTCTTCCCCATGCGCCAGGGCGCCAACGGGCAAGGGGCCATCGACATGGGATGCCTGCCGGACCGGCTTCCCGGCGGCGCGCCGCTGTTTGACGTTGCCCACCAGGCCCGCGTCGAGGCCGCCTGGGGCATAACGCTGCCTCCCCTCTCCAGCCGGGGTGTGGCGGCGATGCTGGAAACCGCCGGCGATGACATCAAAACCATGCTGGTCATCGGCGACAGCGCCAACTTCTCCAACGGCCTGCTGGGAGACAGCCTGGCCGCATTTGAGCGGCTGGACTTCCTGGCCGTGATGGATACTTTTCTTTCTCCCGTTGCCCAGATCGCCGACGTGGTCCTGCCCCGGGCCACCTTCGCCGAAAAGGATGGCACCTTCACCAACCTGGAACGCCGCATCCAACGGGTCCGGCCGGCCATATCCGTGCGGAACAACGACGCAATGCCGGAGGGATGGGCGCTGGCCCAGCTGGCGGAGCGTTTGGGCATCTCAGGCATTGCCTACGCTGATCCCTCCGCCGTGATGGATGAGATCGCCGCCATTACCCCGACTTACGCCGGCATCAGCTACGAGCGCCTGGCCCGGGAGACGGCCCTGGTGATGCAGACCGGGGTTGAAGCGCCGCGACCTACCCAACTGCTCTACACCACCCGCGAAGAGCGCGGCATCCAATGGCCTTGTCCCACTGCCAACAGCCCGTCGTCCCCGGTGCTGTATGCCGGCGGCTTTCCCAACGGCCGGGCCGAGCTGGGCGCGCCCTTCTTCCGGGCCGTCGCGATTCCCACGGAACCTGACCTGCCGGCCCTGCTGGCCCCGGGGCGCGTTCTGTTGCAGCGGGATCGGGATATATCCATCGTAGAAGATGATCTGGGAGATGACCTGAACCGTATCGCACGGGACGAACAGGTGCAGTTGAACCCGGCCGACGCGGCCGCCTGGGGCCTGGCCGACGGCGATCCCGTCGCCGTAGCCACCGCCGGCAACCGCATTGCCGGGATCGTCGCGCTGGACGCCGCGATCCCGCCGGGCGTTGTCGCCGTCACCACCCTCTTCGGTCAGTTGGCGGTGGAGTTGCAGACGTCCGAGGATATCAACCCCATGGCCAGGGTGCCTGGCCTGCGCCTGGAACCCTGCCGCGTGGAATCGTTGATCTAACGGAGACAATATGACCACTGCCCAAACCGCCGCTACAACCCGCGACCGAACCGTTAACCTGCCGCGGGCGCGACTGGTCGAGCGTATTGACTACACCGAAGACCTCATGGTCATCAAGCTGGAACCCCAGGGCTTCGACTTCAACTTCAAGCCCGGCCAATACTGCACCCTGGGGCTGGACGGCATCGAGCGCGCTTACTCCATCGTCTCCGCTCCCCACGAGCCGCTGCTGGAAATCTTTGTTGAACTGGTTCCCGAAGGCGAGCTGACCCCCCGTATGTGGCGCATGGACCTGGGCGACACCATGTCGATCCGGCCCCGTCCCAAGGGGATTTTCCTGATGGACCCGACGGCTACCCAGCACCTGATGCTAGGCACCGTCACCGGCGTGGCTCCTTACGTCAGCATCGTCCGCGACCACCTCCATTATGGCCGCGACGGCCACCGCTTCTACGTCATCGAGGGCGCCTCTTACCAGGACGAGTTTGTGTACGACGCCGAGCTGTTCGACCTGGCTGCGGCCCATCCCGATGCGCTGACCTTTGTGCCGGCCATCAGCCGGCCCGCCGAAGCGCGCAACGCCGGCTGGGAAGGCGAAACGGGCCGCCTCAACAACATCGTCGCTGCCCAGCTGGAAGGGTTCAGCCTGGACCAGTCCGAGACGCTGGTGTACGCCTGCGGCCACCCCGGGATGATCGAAGCGGGTCGGGAAATCGTAACCGCCGCCGGCTGGCGGTGGACCGAAGAACGGTTCTGGAAGGAATAGCTCCTGCTACGCATACCGTCCAACCCGGCACGGGGGCGAATACTTCTGCGCTCCCTTACGCTGCCGTGGTCAACGCAACGGCGGCAACGCTATCGAATCGCTCCGAGACTAGCGGCGGCCAACCCGCCCCATGGGGTAAAATCCCCCCATGTCCACCACCGCCGGCCGGCGGCTCACCCCGGTGCGCCGCCAGTACCTCACCATCAAGCACTCCTATCCGGACGCTGTGGTGCTGTTCCGCATGGGAGATTTTTACGAGTGCTTTGACGATGACGCCCAGACCCTGGCGTCGGCGTTGGAAATCGCCCTCACCTCCCGCGCCATGGGCAATGACACCCGGGTGCCTATGGCCGGCGTCCCCGCCGTGTCGCTGGACGCCAACCTGGCCCGCCTCATCAAGCAGGGCTACAAGGTTGCGATCTGCGAGCAGCTCAGCGATCCCGCTGCCTCAAAAGGACTGGTCGAGCGCGACGTCGTCCGCGTGATCACCCCCGGCACGGTGCTGGAAGCCGCCCTGCTGGACAATCGCGCCAACAACTACCTGGCCGCCGTGTATCGGGACGATGCCCAGGCCGGCTTGGCCTACGTTGACGTCACCACCGGCGAGTTTGCCGTTTCCCAAATCCCCATCGACCGCCTGCCGCTGGAGCTGGCCCGGCTGCAACCCGCGGAATTGCTGTCTCCGGACGGCGAAACCCTGCCGGACTTTACCGGCGCTAACGGCAACGCGATCCCGACGACCGCCCTGGACGCCGCCGCGTTCAACCCGGACGTCGCCCGTCGCGCCCTGCTGGAATATTACGGCGTGCTGTCGCTGGAAGCCTACGGCCTGGAATCCAACGGCGCAATCATCCTGCCCTTGGCGGTGCGCGCCGCCGGCGCCGTTTTGGACTACCTGCGCTACACCTGGCCCGGCTCGCGCCTTGCAGCCGGCTCCCCCCCTCCGGAAGGACAGCGGCCCACACTGGCGCCCCCGACGGTGTACAACACCGCGTCCTGCATGACGCTGGACCCGCAGACCCGGCGCAACCTGGAGCTGTTCACCGCCGGCCGCCGGGACAGCCCGGACCGGTCGCTGCTGTCGGCCCTGGACGACACCAAAACCCCCCTGGGGGCGCGCCTGCTGCGCCGCTGGATCGGACAACCGCTGCTCGACCTGGAACGGCTGGAACGCCGCCTGGACGCCGTCCAGTTTTTCTACGACGACGCTTTCCGCCGCAGCGATGCCGCCGCTGCGCTGTCGGCAATCTCCGACCTGGAACGCATCCTGACCCGTATCCAGACGCAGCGCGCGCCGCCCCGGGATCTGCTGGCCCTGCGGCAGAGCGTGGACGCCGCGGCGCGGTTGAGTGGGGCGCTGTCGGGCGCGGACAGCGAGGCGGTGGCCTGGCTGGCCGGCCAACTGCGTCCCCTGCCCGACGTAACGACGCTGATCGACCAGGCCATCGCTTCGGAACCGTCGGGATCGGTGGGCGAGGGCGGCGTCATACGCGCCGGCTTTTCCCCCGAACTTGATCGCATTCGCACCCTGGCCAGCGACGCCCGCGGTTTCATCGCCAGCCTGGAAGCGAAGGAACGGGAGCGCACCGGCATCCGCAGCCTCAAGGTCGGCTTCAACCAGGTCTTCGGTTACTACATCGAGGTCAGCAAGCCCAACGTGAGCGCGGCGCCGCCCGATTACCAACGCCGGCAGACTCTGGTCAACGCCGAACGTTTCATCACGCCGGAGCTGAAAGAATACGAGAGCCAGGTTTTGGAAGCTCGCGAGGGGCTGGAGGATTTGGAGCGCGCGCTGTACCGGCAGGTCTGCGCCCAGATCGCCGACCACGGCCCGGCCATCTCCCGGCTGGCTGCCGCCATCGCCCGCGCCGATGTGTTCGCCGGCCTGGCCGACGTCGCCGTGCGGCATGGCTACGTTCGCCCGGAACTCAACGATGGCCCCGCCATCCGCATCGCCGACGGACGGCATCCGGTGGTGGAGCGCGTGAACGAAACTCTGACCAATCACGGCGGAGCCTTCGTCCCCAACGACGCCGCGCTGGATGCCCAGGACGCCCAGATTATGCTCATCACCGGCCCCAACATGGCCGGCAAGTCCACCTACATCCGGCAGGTGGCCCTTATTGTACTGATGGCCCAGGTGGGCAGCTTCGTGCCGGCATCGTCGGCCGCCATCGGCCTGGTTGACCGCATCTTCACCCGCGTGGGTTTGCAGGATGACCTGGCGACCGGGCAATCAACCTTCATGGTGGAGATGGTGGAAACCGCCGCCATACTGAATCAGGCCACCTGGCGCTCCCTGGTCATATTGGACGAGATCGGCCGGGGCACCAGCACCTACGACGGCCTGTCCATCGCCCGCGCCGTGGTGGAGCATCTGCACAACAACCCGCGCCTGGGCTGCAAGACGCTGTTCGCCACCCACTATCATGAGTTGACCGAGTTGGCGGCCACGCTGCCCGGCGTCCGCAACTACCGAGTGGCCGTGTCCGAGGAGGAGGGCCGGATCGCCTTTTTGCGCCGCATCGTTCCCGGCGGCGCCGACCGCTCCTACGGGGTTCACGTTGCCATGCTGGCCGGTATGCCGCCGTCGGTGGTCAGCCGCGCCCAGGAACTGCTCACCGGCCTGGAGCAGGACCGGGCCGCCGGCAGTGGGCCGAACCGCCGCAAAGGTCGCCGCGACGCCGCATCCCCGCAGCTGGCCCTGCCGCTGTTTTCCTCCGGCGACGACCGGCTCGCCGAGGCGCTGCTGGAGCTGGATGTCGCCAACCTGACCCCGCTGGAGGCCATCAACAAGCTGTACGAACTACAGGAACGGGCCCGGAATGCCAACGCTGAAGGATCCGTTACCAAGGGATCCGTTGCCAAAGGGCCGGTTCCCGCCGGTGAATAAATAGATCGCGGACTGGCCGCGCATGCCCGGGCCGCCGGTCACAAAATTTGCCCTTGCCCCACTTATGCTGGCAGCAGCCGGGGGTATAAAATACTTGACGCTGTTATCGCCGGCCAACGCAATTCGTCAGGAGATTGAGATGAGCGCTACGGCAACAATGTACTGGTGGCCCCGTTGAAGTAGCTGTCGTAAAGTGCGGGAGTTGCTCGTACAAAAGGGTTGCACTGTGGAAGAAAGAGACTATTTCAAAGAGCCCTTCACCGAAGCGGAACTGCGAGATCTAGTCGCCGAGATTGGCGAGCCGGGGGTCAGCGCGCTGTTCGCCTCCCGCAGCCCTTCACTCAAGAAGTTGGGGCTGGATGCTGCCGAGCTGTCCGATGACCGCAAGGTCTCCCTGATGCTGGAGGAGCCGCGCCTAGTGCGCCGCCCTATCGTCCGTCTGGGCGACCGCCTCATCATCGGCGCCAGCCTGAAGGCCATCACCGAAGCCATCGACGCCTAGCGCCTGTTTGAAAACTGGAAATCACACCGTCGTTCCGGCGAAAGCAGGAACCCGGAAAATCACGGCCAGCGGAAAACCGGCTTTATTCCGTATTCGCTGGATTCCCGCTTTCGCGGGAATGACGGAGTTTCTAAACACGGCCTAGCAATAGGATACTGACCGAGCCAACCGACCCGGAATGACTAACCGATTATGAAAATCTTTTTTGACGTTGACTACACGATCCTGGGGCTGGACGACACACTGCGCCCAGGCACGCTGGACACCTTCCAAAAACTGCTGGACGACGGGCACGAAATCTACATCTGGTCGGGAATGGGCGAACGGTGGGAGGTTATTGAGAAGCACAATTTACATCGTTTCGTGTCGGGCGTGTACGAAAAGCCCACGCACCATTATCACGAGCGGCTTCCCGAGCTGAAAATCCCGGTCGAGCCGGAGTTTGTGATCGACGACTACCCCGAAATCGTGGCCGCTTTCGGCGGCGTTTGGGTGCCGCCCTACTTCTTCTCCCGCAGCGTTGACCACGAGATGGACCGCATTTATCGCATCATCTGCGATTTCCTGGAGACCGGCAATTCCGAGGACCGGCAGTACCGCGCCAAGGGCACCAAGATACCGCTGTTCTGACCGACCGCATCTGCGGCTGTGCCAACCCCCAGGATCCGCGGCGAATGCCGACGTTACAAATAGCTGACCGCCCATGCCCATCCAGCAGCTTCCGCCCCACGTTGCCGCCCAGATTGCCGCCGGCGAGGTTATCGAGCGTCCCGCCTCGGTGGTCAAGGAACTGGTTGAGAACTCGCTGGATGCCGGCGCGACCCGCATCGCTGTTGCCATTCGCCAGGGCGGCGTTGCCGAGATCCGGGTAAGCGACGACGGCTGCGGCATCCCCGCTGCTGAGCTGGCCCTGGCCTTCCGCCACCACGCCACCAGCAAGCTGTCCACCGTCGCCGACCTGCAATCCGTAGCAACCCTGGGTTTTCGCGGCGAGGCCCTGCCCAGCGTCGCCGCCGTGGCCCGGGTCGTCTGCACCACGCGGGTCGCGGATGCCGACGCCGGCGCGCGCATTGAATTTCGATACGGCGAGGACGTCAATGAGCGCAGCATCGGCTGTCCGGTGGGCGCCACCGTGCAGGTGGCGGAGTTGTTCGGCAATCTGCCGGCCCGCCGGCGGTTCCTGCGCTCGCCGGCGGCCGAGACCGCCCGCATTCAGGAAGTCGTGACCCGCTACGCCCTGGCTGATCCCGGCGTCCGTTTCACCCTCAACGTGGATGGGCGGGAAACGGTCAACACCACCGGCAGCGGCCGGCTGCAAGACGCGGTTCTCTCGATCTATGGTGCCGATGTATCCGGCCGGATGCTGCCCGTAAGCCTCGCCGACGGCGACGTGTCGGTGAGTGGGTACACCGGCGCCGCCGACCTGAGCCGGCACAACCGCTCCTACATTACCCTGCTGGTCAACCATCGGTGGATCTATGACCGCTCCATCGCCTACGCCATTGAGCAAGCCTACCAGGGGACGCTGCCCCAACGCCGCTATCCCCTGGCGGTAATTGACATCGCCATTCCGCCGGAGCAGGTGGACGTCAACTCTCACCCCAGCAAGCGGGAAGTGCGCTTCCGCGACGAAAACCGCCTGTTTTCCGCCGTGCAGCGGGCCGTGCGGGATGCGCTGCTGGCCCATGCTCCCGTGCGCCAGGTCACCCGTTCCTTCACTCCCTCCGGCAATCCGGCGGTTGCCGGGGGATCGTCCCCAGCCGCGCCGTCGTTTCGCGTCCCGGCGTCCTACGGCGGCAGCGCCTCTCCGCCGCCGGACCCTCTGACGCTGCCCACCACATCCCTTGCGCCCACCGGAGGCCCCCTGCGGGATGCGCTGGCCGACCTGCGCGTGGTGGGCCAGATCCGCCAGACCTACGTGGTGGCCGAAGGGCCGGCCGGCATGTATCTCATCGACCAGCACGCCGCCCACGAGCGCGTGGTGTACGACCGGTTGCGCAACCGGGCCGAGTATCGGGAACGCGCCTCGCAGCCCCTGCTGGTTCCATTGCCGGCCGAGCTGTCCGCGTCCCAGGTCGCCACCCTGGAGGAGTGCGCCGACCTGCTGGCGGAACACGGCTTCCAACTGGAACCCTTCGGCGACAACGCCTGGTTGGTTCGGGCCGTGCCGGCCCTGCTGGCCGCGCGAGGCAATAGCGACCCGGCAACCGCCCTTACTGACCTGCTGGACGCCGTGGCCGTGGAACAGGTGGTGATGGAGCGGGAGGACGCCCTGGTCGCCACCATCGCCTGCCACGGCTCGGTTCGCGCCGGCATGACCCTTGCCCCGGACGAAATGGACGCGCTGCTCCGCCAACTGGAGACCGCCGACAATCCCCACAACTGCCCACACGGTAGGCCGACGGTGGTGCATTTCACCGAATATCAGTTGGAACGGGAATTCAGCCGGCGATAGCGCTGCGTTAACGACTCCGGGGCAACCATAAGGGTTGCCCCGGTATTCACGCCGATGCGGGTCCGGCTAGCGTCGCGGGTCGGTGCGGGGGTCCCGGGCGGGATGGAACATGGAGCCGGGTCCGGGAAATTCGCTGGCGGCTGCCGCGGTGTTGTTCCGCCGTCCGAAGGGCAGCATACTGGCTACAACCGCCGCGCCGGCGATGCCAATCCCCAGCACGCCCAGAAAGCGGCGGCGGGAAGTCCCGTTGGCGGGATCACGGTTTTCAATCTGAGCAGGCACGGCTACAAACAACCCCCGGAAACGAACTTGAAACGCGGCGAAATGCTATCAGCCCCTTCCCGCAGTGTCAATCGCTGCGGCTTCCCGGATTGCGACGAAGGCGCGGGCGTGGCAAACTCGTTAGTATCAGCATCAGTTACCCGCCAAACTTTGCCCAACGCGAGGACACTATGACCCAGCAGCTTCCGCCGGAGGTTCTCAACCTGATCGACGCTGCTCTTACCGAGGACCAGGCGTTCAACGATCCAACAACCCAAACACTGATTCCCGACGAAATCGTCGGCAGCGGCCTCCTTCGCGCCAAGGCGAACGGAGTGCTGGCCGGCGGCGCCGTCGCCAGCGCAGTGTTCCACCGCGTTGATCCCGACCTGGCCGTTGACCTGTTGCTGGACGACGGCGCCGACCTGTCTCCCGGACGGGATATCGCCAGCGTGCGCGGATCAGCGGCCGCCATTTTACGGGCCGAGCGCACCGCGCTAAACTTCATCCAGCGCATGAGCGGCATCGCCACCGCCACCAACCGCTACGTCCGCGAGGTGGCAGGAACCGCCGCCCGCATCGTTGACACCCGCAAAACCGCTCCCGGTCACCGTTTCCTGGACAAGTACAGCGTCCGCATGGGCGGCGGTTACAACCATCGTCTCAACCTGGCCGACGGCATTCTCATCAAAGACAACCACCTGGCCGCCCGGGCTTCGCTGGAAGAGCCCTTGGGCGCCGTGGTGCGCCACGCCATCGCCCGGGCGTCCCATACCATCCGCGTCGAGGTGGAGGTGGAGTCGCTGGAGCAGGTGCGCGAAGCCCTCGACGCTGGCGCCCACATCATAATGCTGGACAACATGCCGGTGGATCTGATGCGGGAAGCGGTGGGCATCATCTCCGGACGGGCTTCGGTAGAAGCCTCCGGCGGCATCACCATGGCAACGCTCCGCGCGGTGGCCGAAACGGGGGTTGACCTCATCAGCATTGGCGGCCTGACCCACTCCACCGAGGCCCTGGACATCTCGCTGGACCTGGAGTTTCCGGGGTAGCTCAGGGGTTTGTGATACATTGGAATTGGCTGGGGAATTGACCTGAGCGGCGGCGCGCATTCTTCGAGGCTGTTGCCGGGCGCGGCAAGTTCACGGTCAGCAAAGCCGGGCCGGCGCCGGGCGTGCAACAGCCCGGCTTGAATACCATCCCCCGGCGGCGGTATAGTGCCTTTGCTATATCGCATATTCCCTCAAGGAGCGCATCCAATGGCCCGTCTCAGCGACGTCACCCGCGATCAACTCGCCCCGGAACACCAGGAATTCTTCGACTCCATCGCCAGCAGCCGCGGCAGCGTGCGCGGTCCCTACGGCGTGCTGCTGCACAGCCCGGACCTGGCCGCCCGCGTCGCCCATACCGGCGCTTACGTGCGTTTCGACCTGGACATCTCCGAGGCGCACCGGGAAATCATCATCTGCGCCACCGCCCGGGAGATCCGCCAGCAGTATGAGTTCTCCGCCCACGCCCGCCTGGCCCGACAGGCCGGCGTCTCCGAGGACGTGGTCAGCGCCATTGCCACCGGCAAAGCCCCCGAAGGTTTGAGCGGTATCGAGGCGTCCCTGGTGAAATACGTTCAGGAGCTTTCTCAAAACCACAAGATTAGCGACGATACTTTCAATGCCGTCTCCGGCCACTTCGGGATGCAGAAGACGGTGGAAATCACCGCCCTTATCGGCCACTACCTCCTGGTGGGCCAGATCCTCTCCGCCTTTGAGGTTGACCTGCCCGACGGCGTGCAGCCCGAGATCACCTGAACCAGGGCGTCTCGTCCGGTTGACAGCCGGAACGTCCCAAACATAGAATAGTAGGCCGTTTGGGAGATTATCGAAATGGATTATGCAATCGTAAAAACCGGCGGGAAACAGTACCGCGTCTCACCCGGCGACGTGCTGGACGTAGAACTGCTGGAGGTCCCGGAGGGCAGCAGCGCCACGCTGGATCAAGTGCTGGCGCTGTCCCGCGACGGCCAGATGCGCTTCGGCGCGCCCACCGTGGACGGCGCCCGTGTCATTGCCGAAGTGCAGGCGCACTACAAAGATCGCAAGGTCATCGTGTACAAGTACAAGGCCAAGACCCGATACCGCCGCAAGAAGGGGCATCGGCAGAACTACACTCGCATCCGCATCCAGGATATTGATACCGGAAACGGATCCTAGGCAGGAGACAGGGATATGGCCCACAAGAAGGCCGGCGGCAGCACCAATAACGGTCGCGACAGCAACGCTAAACGGTTGGGTGTCAAGAAATATGGAGGCGAGCGGGTGACCGGCGGCGCCATCATCGTTCGGCAGCGGGGAACGCGCATCCGTCCCGGCACCAACGTGGGCTTGGGCCGAGACCACACCCTGTTCTCCAAGATCGACGGCCAGGTCACTTACGAATGGGCATCCAGAGGCAAGCGTCGGGTCAGCGTTTATCCGATGCCCGAGGTTGCAACAGCCGCGGCAGCATAGAGGCATCGTCATGAAAGCAGCAATACACCCTCAGTACTTCAAGTCCACCGTCACCTGCTCCTGCGGCAACGTCTTTGAGACCGGAGCTACCAAGCCCGCTCTCCGCGTCGAGATCTGCGGCAAGTGCCACCCGTTCTACACCGGCGAGCAGCGCATCGTGGACACCCAGGGACGCATTGAACGCTTCAGCCGCCGCTTCAACCTCGACGGCTAATCCCCAGCGCCAATCGTATCAGTAGGGGCGACGCATGCGTCGCCCCTACGTCTTTACCCCAAACCGCGTGGAGGAGCCTGGGTGCGCTATGGCGCAACACGACGCCGGCTCCGCGGCAATCTTCCGAGAAGCCGGGCACAAACTGAATGAGTAGTCAGTCCACAGTATCAGCATCCCCGGCGTCCGGCGCAACGCCGGGGCCCCGCCCCCTCTACGGCGGTCAGGCGGTCATCGAGGGCGTGATGATCCGTGGCATACGCCACTACAGCCTGGCGGTGCGCCAACCCGACGGCGAGATTTTCTGCGCTACCGATCGGGTGAGCAGCCGCTTTTCCGGCCGGATGCGTCGCATACCCCTCCTGCGCGGCGTGCTGATCCTGGCCGAAACCCTATGGCTGGGCATGAAGTCCCTGCAACGCTCGGCGCTCATCGCGGCCGGCGAAGCCGGCGCGGGCGGCGACGGGCCGGACCAGGGCAGCCGGTGGGCCATGGGGCTGACCATGGCGATTGCGCTGGCGTTGGGCATCGGCATATTTCTGGTGCTGCCCCTGCTGGCGGCGCGTCTCCTGGAGCCGTTAGTAGGCTCCCTGCTGGTGAGCAACCTGATTGAGGGCGTCATCCGGCTGGTCATTCTGGTGGGCTACGTCGCCGCCATCTCGCTGATGAAGGACATCCGCCGGGTGTACGCTTATCACGGCGCCGAGCACATGGCGGTACATACTTACGAAGCCGGCCAGCCGTTGACGGTGGACAACGTGCGACGGCATCCCACGCCGCACCCGCGCTGCGGCACCGCCTTTTTGATTACAGTAGCCATTGTGTCAATCGTGGTATTCGCGCTGCTGGACGCAGTTCTAGGTTCCGGGCTGGGCTGGCGCATTCTCTCCCGCATCGTGCCGATTCCGGTGGTCGCGGCGGTGAGCTACGAGATCATCCGGTTCGCCGGCGCACACCACCGGGCCTGGTTCGGGCAAGCGTTGGCCTGGCCGGGGCTGATGCTCCAGCGCATCACTACGCGACAGCCCGACGATGACCAGATTGAGGTAGCCATCGCCGCCATGGCGGCCGCGCTGGCCGCGGACGGGCAGCCGGCCGGCTCCTAAAGTTGCCCTCGCCGGCCTTAAACCGCCATTCCGGCCGAGGGATCCCGCCACCGCCGCCCATTCCCCTGAGACATCCCGCCGTCGCCGTCATTCCCGCGAAAGCGGGAATCCAGCGGCCTAACTCGTTAATGATCTTTCCCTTTCCGGCGCGTTACGGCTTATTAACTCCGGCTTTCGCCGCAGTGACGGATTTGCCGTATGTTACAGTAGCGCCGACAGGTTGACGTTATCACGCGCAAGAGTGCAGGTGCAGCATGGCCGACGTTCCCGATATGCAGATGATCCCCTACCCAACGGCCCAGGAGCCGCGCAACTTCGTAGAGCAGGGGCTGCAACGATACAATGAGCTGCTGGAACGGCTGGCCGGGCAGATGGACGAGCTGCTGGAACTGGCGCGGGCCGGTCAGCCCATTGACCCCAACCTGGCGGAGCAGCTGATCGCGCTGCGCGAGTCCCTGCGACCCCGGCACGGCCTCTGCATCGACCGGGCCTGCTTCTCCTGCCGGGTGCACGAGGAGGCCATCAAGGAACACGTTCTGCTGTACGTGGACTGGAAACTGCCGGGCACGGTGCAGCAGCTGGAACGGCTGAAGAACCGGAACTGACGCGACTGCCCTCTGGGAGCGTAACGCTTATGGTTGCCAAACCCTTTAGATTGGACTACGACACTCCCCTAGTTCCGGAAGAAGACCCTAACATCTTCTACCCCGACTCGGATGATGAACCCATGGCCGAAAGCGACCTCCAACGCCGCGCCCTGATCGACATTAGCGAGGCCCTGATTCAACACTACAGCGACCGTGGGGATGTGTACGTTTCGGCGGATATATTCGTCTATTATGAGATGAACAACGCCAACCGCAGCGTGGCGCCGGACGTCCTGGTGACTTTCGGGGTTGAAAACCGCGAGCGCCTTTCCTACTTCGTCTGGCGGGAAGGGAAGGCGCCCGACTTCGTGCTTGAAATAGCGTCGCCCAACACCTGGCGCCGGGACGCCACCGTGAAGCGGGACATCTATGCCGCCCTGGGCGTGACCGAGTACTGGCGTTTCGATCCCAACCGGGGCCAAATCGCCCGGCGGGTGCTCGTCGGTGAGCGGCTGAATGAGTCCGGCGAATACGAGCCGATCACCGTGTCGGAAGCGGAGGGAGGGCTGGCCGCGTACAGCGCCGTGCTGGGGCTCGATTTTTATGTGCAGGATCGCAATTTGAGAATGTATGATCCCCTCAGCCAAGCTTGGCTGAGAACCTTCCGAGAGGAAATAGCGGCGAGACAGATCGCCGAGGATCGGATAGCCATGCTGGAGGGCCTGCTCCGGGAGCACGGCATTACGCCGCCCCACGGCGGCTGACGCGCGCTCCGTCCCATTACCCGAGCCTTACCCGACGCTCACCGCGCCGGCCGCCGCGCCACCGCGATGATGTGGTACATGTGCCGGTAAAGCTGACCGGCCCCTTTGAGCCGGGATTGCAGGTCCCGGTCGGCGTCCGGGCGCACGTGGCTGAATACGTCGGTCTCAGTGTAGTACACGCTGATGTCGGGACGCTGTTGTCGCAGGGCGTCCACCAGGCGGCGGGACTCGCCGGCCGGTATCAGCGAGTCGCCCCGGTCGTGCATCACCCGCATGGCGGTGCGGCCGCTCCATTGGCCGACATATTGGGACGGCGATATGGAATCCACCCGCTGGCGAAACCCGGCCGGCAGTTGCGCGTATAATCGCCGCGCCTCGGCGAGGCTGTCAACTCCCGCCAGCAAGGACAACCCCGCCACTGTCCCGGCCGGCACATTTGGCTGCAATGGGGGGCAGGAACCGTTGATGCAGGTCCGAGCCGCTTCTCCATAGGCCAGCTCATCAAGGGCGTCGTTGAGCATATTGTCGTACACCTGGCGCGTCAACTTATCGACCTCCCACGGCGCTTCGCCGGCCGCGTAGATGGCGCGTCCGGCGGCGATCTGAATCAACAGATCGGGGATGTCGTAGTACCCGCCAAACGCGTTGACGAAGTGAATGTCGTCGGCGATGCGCGAGTCGGCGGCGGCCACCAGCGCGAAGGACGCGCCCACCGAGAAGCCGGCCAGCCCCACCCGCTGGGGATCGACAAATTCCTGACGTCGCAAGTGCTCAAACGCCGCCACGATGTTGGCGATTTCGCCGGCGTCAATCTGCGCCTGCTCGCCCATAGTGGGCGACCAGTAGTACATCACGGCAAAGCCGGCCCGAGCCAGCGCCTTGCCCAGGTTGATTACTTCCGGATCGTCGGCGCCGGCGGCGTTGGCGCCCAGGAAAATCAGCAGCCCGGCCCTACGCTTGCCGTCGGGGATTACGTAGATATCGGCGTTGCCATCCGTACCGTCATCACGCGGGAAGTTCACCTTGCGACGTGCCGGCTCCGCAGCCAGCCAGGGTTGCATTTTCACCGGCGACGGCAGGGCCTGCGCCGCAAAGGCGGCGGTGTGGATGGCGGTGGCAGCCGGGCGGAACAGGGTCAGCACGGCGACGATGGCTACGCCGCCTATTATGGCGACAACGTAGCTTCGATAGGCGATTCGTCCCAGGGCGCGCAGCATCACACCGCGAGATTGCCACGCTGCGCTCGTTATCGCAAGAGAAGCCTATCCTTGGTGATTCCGGCTGCTTGGTCATTCCCGTTGCTTCGTCATTCCCGCGAAAGCGGGAATCCAGCGGACGTAAAATTCGGCCAACGTTCTTGACCCGGCGGCTTTTCCGGGTTCCTGCCTGCGTCGGAACGACGGCGCCGCTTTCAGGTTGCTGACCGGGGCTAGACCCGCACCCGGCTGATCATGCCCGCCGAAATTAACCGCGTAGCCGCCATGACGAGGAACACGATGGGCCAGGGGCTGCCCGCCAGGTCCAGCAGCACGCTGAATAGCAGCGCCTGGGCGCCGGCGTACAGGTAGCCGTGGGCGTCCAGCACGCCGGCGCCGGTGCCGGCCATCTTGCGTCCCGACAGGTCCACCGAGATGGTGGAGATGAGGGACACCCCCATGCTGACGCCGCCCCACAGCATCAGCGCCGCGCCCAGCCAGGCGTTGGACGGCGGGGCCACTGCGATGGCCACCAACGCGGCGGCGGACAGGAAGCAGGACGCGATCACCAACGGGCGGCGCCGGCTCCCCAGCAACTTATCGGAGATGATACCGGCCACGGGCGGCGCGATGAGGTATCCCAGGGGAAGCAGGAAGGTGATGAGTACCGTCTGGGTGATGTCCAGACCGCCGGCCTCGAAGTAGTACAGGGGCACCCAGGTGGTCAGGCCGTAGCGGGCCACGTTCTCCAGTCCCTTGACGTGGCAGGCCAGCTGGAAACGGGAGTTGGTCAGCAGCAGTTTGTAGGGGCCGAAACCTTTGAGTTCCGCCGCGCTGACCGACTCCGGCGCGGCGGAAATTTCGTCCTCCTCGATGTACTCGGGCAGGCCCACGTCGCGCGGTCGGTCTCGGGTGAGGAAGTAGAAAGCGACGCCCATGACCAGGATGATCAGCGGCGGATAGCGGAAGGCGGCGCGCCAGCCCCACTCGGCGGCCACCCAGCTGCTCAGCCACCACATCAGCAGCATGGCTCCGCCGGTAACGGTGCCCAGGATGCCCATGGCGATGCCGCGCTCCCGGCGCGGCCACCATTGGCTGATCATGCTGATGGCCGGCGACCAGCAGGCGGCGTTGCAGAATCCCGCCAGCCCCCAGGGAATGGCGAAGCTGACCGCCGAAACGCTGAAGGACGTCGCCCAGTTGAAAACCGCGGTTAGCGCCGCGCCCAGCGTTACCCACAGCCGCAGCCCGTATGCTTCGGACATCCGCCCGTGCACCAGGTCGCCGGCGGCGAACCCCCACAACAGCATCGCGTTGATGATGCCGATCTCAATATTGGTGAGTTGCAGGTCGTCCTTGATCAGCGGCGACGTGGGCCAGAAGTTGAACCGTCCCGTATAGACAAACAGGTAGAAGGCGCAGAAGGAGATCAGCGCCTGCCACTTCCAACGGTGGTACCGCCGGGGCAGTTCGTCGTAGGCTACGGGAGCCGCGGCGCTTTCGTCACGCGCTATCATTTTCGACGTTCCAGACCTAATCCGTCCTTTCGGCCCGGCGCCGGCAGGGGGGTTGGCGCCATCCTACTGGCAGCAATCGTATTGTCTGAGATTCCTGGATTCCTGCTTCCGCAGGAATGACGGTGTAGGGACGGAATGGCAGTGTAAGGCAGGAATGGCGGCGCCGGGTATGAATGGCGGCGCCGGGTGGGAGTGAGGGCGGTGGAGACCGGCGCGCGCAATGACAAACCGCCGCTGACCGATTAGTCGGCAGCGGCGGCGTGTGCTACGGCTTGGGGAATCAGTGCTTGGTGTGTAGCAGTTCCTTGGCCTCGTCAAGCAGCTCTTCGTCGCTACGGGAGAGGTCCAGCGGATCGCCGTGGGGCTGGGGAACCGGGAAGCCGGTCTTGTAGTACAGCTCGATGCGGTTGCCCTCGGGGTCGAAAAAGTACATCCCAAAGGCGTTGCCGTGGCTGACGATGCGGTCGATAGCCAAGTTCTCCGCGTCGATGCGCGCCTTGAAGTCGCGCATATCCTGGATGGAAGGGACGGCGAAAGAGATCTGCTGGATGACCTTGGCGTCGTCGGAGGTGACGCGGCCTTCCATCAGTACGAACTCGTGGTGCTCGGCCACGGGATCGGAGCTCATGAAAACCATGCGTCGCTGTTCCAAGTCTTCATCAGCGATCTTCAGCCCCAGCACGCGGCTGTAAAAATCGCGCATCTTCATAAGGTCGGTGGCGTAGATGCCTACGTGTCCGAGGCCGGCAATCTGGGCCATGTCATTACCTCCTGAGCGGGGTCGCCTTTTGCCGCAACGGTAGTTTAGAGCGGCGGGTATGTCAAGTGACTGTGGCGAACCTGGCGCATCGGCTCGCCGCAGTCAGCGGTCCAGCCCCAGCCGGCTACGGCATTCGTAGTACACGGCTTCCAGGAACCCGCCGGCGTAATGCTGGTGGCTGAAGGTCAGGCCGTTGGCCGATGCGTCCGAGCGGGCGGCTTCGTACAACTGCACCGCCGCCGCGTTGTCATAAGGAAAGGGCATCGGCCCCATGTAATGCTCGAAGTCGGAGATGTCGGCCCAGGCGACCAGTTCATAGATGGCGGCATCGTGGCGCGCCCAGCGTGCGCCGTCGTTCCGGCCGCGCATCCGGCACCAAGCCGGCAGGTTTGCGGAGGGATTGAACGCTTCCCCTAAGGACATTAGCCCAGGCCCTGTTCAGTCAAGGACCTGTTCCGCCAAACGTTCCAGCTGGCCCAGTCCATCGGCGCCGGCGTCCGGCGGCAGGGCCACGGTGACCCGATTGGCTCCCGCTTCCGCATATCCGGCGATGACTTCCCGGTTCGGCTGAACATTGGTGACGATGATCTGTAGCGTGCCAGGGTCCCGGCCGGCGGCTTCGGCCAGCTCGGTCAGGGTCGCCCGGCCCTCCCTAACCTGCTCTTCCGTCACGCGCACGGGCATCCAACCGTCGCCCCAGGCCACCACCCGCTTGAACACGTTGGCGGCGTAACCGCCCAGCAACACCGGCGGGTGCGGCTGCTGCGCCGGCTTGGGCGAGCACTTGACCGGCGGGAAGTCGAAGAAACGTCCGTGGAACTCGGCTTCCTCTTTGGTCCACAGCTCCTTCATCGCCAGGATGGCTTCCCGCGTCTGTCCCCAGCGGCGCTCGAAGTTGCCGCCCATTATCTCCGTCTCTTCCCGCAGCCAGCCGGCGCCGATGCCGAACAGGAAGCGGCCGCCGGAAAACTTGTCCAGGGTGGCAATTTGCTTGGCCTGCATCAGCGGGTTGTGCTCCGGCACCAGGCTGATACTGGTGCCCAGCTTGATGCTGCCGGTGGCTGCCGACGCCCGGGCCAGGGCGATTAGCGGGTCGCCGATGTCTGCCATGGTTGGCGGAATTGACCCGTCCGGCGTCCCCCCGTACCGTGAGGTCGTATGCACGGGAAGAATCGGGTGTTCCGGCAGCCAAAAGGATTCAAAGCCCAGCTCCTCGGCCCGTTTCGCCAATTCAGCCGGGTCAACCGAATCGCTGGAAGCCCGGGCGCTTACTCCAATGTCCATCGTAATACTTCTCCGTCAACAAGTTGGCCCGATGATACCATTCAAAACTGCCGGCCATAGCGGGCAAAAGGCCCCGCTCCTTTGAGAGGTGAGGGCCAGGGTGATGGTGAAAATCAACATTTTGATGTTACAATCCGCAACAGACTTTTTGCCGCCGGGCCTGATGGCCCATCCGGAGGAGAACCCAGAGTGCCTACCTATGTTGATCCCGCTGCCTGCAACGCCTGCGCCGGCGTGCACGGTGGCCCCCAGTGCGTCTATATCTGTCCCAACGACTTGATGGTGCTGGATGGCATCGTCAACAAGGGAAGCAATCAGGAGCCGGATATGTGCTCCGAGTGCTACGCCTGCGTCAAGCTGTGCCCCGAAAACGCCATCCACGTGCGGGGGTACGCCGACTTCGTGCCGCTGGGCGCCGAGGTGCAGCCCCACTATGAGGGGCAGGACATCGTGTGGAACGTCACCTTCCGCGACGGACGCACCGAGCACTTCCGCTTCGCCTCCCGCTCCACGCCTTGGGGCAGCATCGACCCCTACGCTAACGTCGCCCCCGCCGACGGCGACGCCCTGCGCGGCCAGAACCTCTTCGGCGAACCCCACTACCTGATGCTGCCCGACGCGGACGGCGGTTGATGTGACCACCGCCACCGCCGTTGATTACCACCGCAAAGCCGGTTGGGGCTTGCTGGAACAGGTGGATGTTGAACTGGAGCGGGGCGAACTCGAAAAAGCATCCCAAGCGCTATGGGACGCCGCCGCCCATGCGGTTAGAGCCGTCGCCGCGAGCCGGGGTTGGAAACATGATGATTTCGCCGACTTGGGAGATGTCATAATCCGGCTCATCTACGAAGAAGGTGGTCCCATATCCCTGAACACCAACTTCATAATTGCCTCCAGCTTCGACCGTAAGCTGTCGCGTGAGCTGCCACTGCACGAAGCGGGAATACGTTACTGTCGCAAAGGGCCAACTCGAGAATTTCTCCAAACTTTGGAAGATCTGAAGTGATGGCCGAGCCATCATAGTTATTGCCAAGATCGCATTGGCCGGAGACCTAATCTCCGAGTTCATCCAAACTCTGGAAAACCTGCCCGACCCGCCGCCTTAATCCTCATACCCGTCTCCTCCGCCCAGGCTGACCGTCAGCACCCGGTCCCGGCCGGCCAGGTCGGGCTCGGCGGTGATCTCGGCTTCGGGGAACGCGGTGGCCGCAAGTGATTGCGCTTCGGCCAGCTGCTCCGGGTCTATCTCCAGCAGGATGACGCCGTGGGGCTTGAGGCGGCCGCCGGTGGAGGCTTGCGTGATCAGGCGGCGGATGTGGTCCAGTCCATCCGGCCCGCCGTCCAGGGCGGCGGTCGGCTCCCACTGCACTTCGGGCTGCAATGTGGGGATGCGCTCGGTAGGCAGGTAGGGCAGGTTAGCGACGATTACGTCCACCGGCTCGGGCAACGGTTCCAGCAGGTCGCCTTTCAGCAGGGTCACTCGGTCGGCCACGTTGTGCATCTGCACGTTGTAGGCAGCCACGTCCAGCGTGGCGTCGTAGGCGTCGCTGGCGTAGATGCGGGCGGCGGGCAGGTGGATGGCCAGGTTGATGGCGATGGCGCCGGTTCCGGTTCCCACGTCGGCGATGACCAGCTCGCGGCTTTCCATGCCCATCAGCGCCATGAACAGGGCGTGCTCCACCATTGTCTCAGTTTCGGGACGGGGAATGAGCGCGTCCTGGTTGACCAGCAGGTTGACGCCGTAAAACTCACGGTAGTTGAGGATGTAGGCCAGCGGCTCTCGGGTCAGTCGCCGCTCCACTAGGGCCGCCAAGTGCTCCTCCTGCTGGGACGAAACTTGGGATTCCTGCTCGGCGAAGATGGCGTGACGGGGCATCCGCATCACATCCATGACCATTACCTCCGCCTCCAGTCGGGCGTCGGGTATGCCGGCCGCTTCCAGAGTGCGGTGGGTGTCCTGGATGACGGTGCGTAGGTTGGGCATGGTGTCAAATCAGCCGGGCTACCATTCCGGCGAAAGAACGGCCGGCGCCGCGCTTGACACGGGGCCGCTCCGCGCTTGGTACGGGGCCGGGATCCAGTAGCGTGCTATGGACTCCGACTTTCTCCGGAGTGACGGAAAACATCAAGCGGAGACGCTGGCCAAGCTGCGCTCCTGGTCAGCGGCGATGAGCCGGTCGATGATGTCGCTGAGTCCGCCGTCCATCAGGCGCTGCACGCCGTGGACGGTGAGGCCGACGCGGTGGTCGGTGATGCGGTCCTGCGGGTAGTTGTAGGTACGGATTTTCTCGCTGCGGTCGCCGCTGCCCACCTGCGCTTTGCGGCTGTTGAAGATGGCAGCCTGATGTCGCTCCTGCTCGGCGGAGTAGAGCCGGCTGCGCAGGATGGTCATGGCTTTGGACTTGTTCTTGTACTGGGAACGCTCGTCCTGGCACACCACCACCAGCCCGGTGGGTTCGTGGACGATGCGCACGGCGGTGGCCACCTTGTTGACGTTCTGGCCGCCATGTCCGCCGGCGTGGAAGATGTCGATCCGCAGATCGTCCTCTTTGATGTTAACCTCAACCTCGTCAGCCTGGAGCAGCACGGCCACCGTGGCGGTGGAGGTGTGAATGCGCCCCTGGGCCTCGGTCTCCGGAACCCGTTGCACGCGATGCACACCGGCCTCAAACTTGAGGCGGCTGAAGGCATTTCTGCCGTCCACCGAGAAGGCGATGCGGTTGAAACCGCCCAGGTCCGACGGGTTCGAGTCCAGGATATCCACCGCCCAGCCCTGCTCTTGGGCGAAACGCTGGTACATCCGGTAGAGATCGGCGGCGAAGAGGGATGCTTCCTGCCCTCCGGCGGCGGCGTGTATCTCGACGATCACGTCCCGCTCATCGTTGGGATCCTTGGGCAATAGCGCGATTTTCAGATGCTGGGCCAGCGCGTCAAGGCGATTTTCCACCTCGGCCAGTTCCTGCTGGGCCATTTCCACCAGTTCGGGGTCGCCGCCCTCGCTGACCAGCGCGCGCAGGTCGGCGTGTTCTTCAAACAGCTTGCGATGCTCACTGTCGATGGCGACCAGTTCTTCCAGGCCGGAACGCTCCCGGTTGAGCTCACGCAGCCGGGCGAAATCGGCGGCAACTTCCGGCTGCGCCATCTCCTCTTCAATGGAGTGATGCCGCTCAACTATTGGCTGCAACTTGTCAAAAATGTCTGCCATCACACGTCGCTCACGCAGATAATATCCCACAGATATTATAGCGCAGGCCAACAAACGGCGACAAGGTGGGGCGAAGCCTGATGAGTGCCCGCTTTCGTAAATCGCCAGATGCCGCAAACCGGGCAGGTGCGAGGCCGGAACGCTTTCCCGACCAGCAGTATCCCCGGGCGCGAATCCTGACTATCGACGAGCGTTTCGACGGGGATCACGTCGCATATCCGCGTGGCGGAACGCCGGCCGCCTTATACGCTTCCGGGTGTGGCGGTATTCCGTCGTGTAATCTACAATGGTCGGACGATTGCCATTCGGCGCGGCGTCACCGCGACTTCCGTTGCCGTTATCCGTCAGGAGGGACCCGTTTTGAAGGTTAAAGCTGCCGTTTTGTGGGAGGTTGGCCAGCCCCTGGATATCCGAGAGGTTGACCTGGACGAGCCGAAAGCCGGCGAGGTTTTGGTAAAGGTGGGATCTGCCGGCGTTTGCCGCAGTGACCGACACTTCATGCACGGCGACGCGCCCATCGCCATTCCAGTGGTGCTGGGACACGAGGGCGCGGGCACCGTCGTCCGGACCGGCCCCGGCGTCACGCTGGCCCGCGAGGGAGACCAGGTCATCCTGTCCTTCGTGCCCGCCTGCGGACGCTGCCGCTCCTGCCTCGAAGGGTACAGTAATCTCTGCGACCTGCACGGGGCAACCGGCGCCAATATGCTGGACGGCACGACCCGCTTGCACGCCGACGGCAAGGACATCCACCACATGGGCAAGGTGGCCTGCTTTGCCGAGTATGCGGTGGTTCCCGAAACCGGCGTCATCCCGGTCGCCAGCCCGCTGCCCATGGACAAAGCCGCGATGATCGGCTGCTCGGTCACCACCGGCGTCGGCGCGGCCCTGTACAGCGCGGAGATCAAGGCCGGCAGCACGGTGGCCGTCATCGGCTGCGGTGGGGTGGGCCTCAACGTCATTATGGGCGCGGCCCTGGCCAACGCCGGCCAGATCGTGGCCGTGGACATCCGCGAGGCACAGCTGGAATTCGCCATGCGGTTCGGCGCGACGCATACCGTCAACGCCGCTGACCAGGACCCGGTGGCGCAGGTGAAGGAACTCACCGGCGGACGCGGCGCGGACTACACCTTTGAAGTCTTTGGCAGCGCCGACACCACCAAGGCCGCCTATGAGATGGCGGCTAAACGCGGCATCGTAACCGTTGTCGGCATTGCTCCCTGGGGCCAGGAAGCCGGCATCAACGCCGTTGACCTGGTGCGCAACGAAAAGACGCTGCGCGGCTCCTACTACGGCTCCGCCCGTTCCCGCACCGATATGCCGGTGATGGCGGACCTGTACCAGTCGGGCAAGCTGAACCTGGACGACCTGGTGGTTCGGCACTATACCCTCGACCAGATCAACGAAGCTTACGCCGATCTGGATCGGGGCGAAATCGGCCGCGGCGCGATAATGTTCGACTAGCCAACCGTGTCGGGGCGAATAACCATTCGCCCCGACGATGGCCCATCACCGGAGCCGCGCAATGGGGTAAAAATGGGTAAAGAGGACGCAGAACAATGGAAGTAACGCTTACCCCTTGGCAGCTAACCGGTATCGTGATTGCCGGACTGCTAGGTATTACCACCATAATCAGTGTGCTGATTGCAGCGGGAATCAGGATTGGCAAGTTGGTCACCCGCGATGACCTCAATAGAACCGGCGACCGGCTGGAAAAGAAGATCGACGACGAAATCGAACAGATGGACAAGAAAATCGAGGATAAGACCGGGCGTCTGGAGCATAAAATCGCGGAAGAGACCGGGCGTCTGGAACAGAAAATCGCGGAAGAGACCGGGCGTCTGGAGCATAAAATCGCGGAAGAGACCGGGCGTCTGGAACGGAAAATCGCGGAAGAGACCGAGCGTCTGGAACGGAAAATCGTGGAAGAGACCGGGCGTCTGGAACGGAAAATCGCGGAAGAGACCGAGCGTCTGGAACGGAAAATCGCGGAAGAGACCGGGCGTCTGGAACGGAAAATCGATGAAAATGACGAGCGTTTGAACCGGCGGATTGATGAAGTGCTGCTGGCCATACAAAACCTCGGCGCACGCCTCGAAAACGCCGTTTTGGATCACACTCACGATGAAGACGGTGTAGCCGTTTTCAGAAGACATCCGCAAATGGTGGATGCCGACGACTAGCGCAGGAGTTCCCAATGCCTCGCCTATCACTCCTATCCGAAGTCCAGCGCCAGATGCTGCAATTTTTCCCCTGCCGGGAGGCCGACGGCGTCCCCTGGACACCCTTGGGCAAACCGTTGGCGGAGTGCGCTGTCGCCATCGTCACCACGGCCGGCCTGCACCTGCGGGACGACCGGCCCTTCAACCGCGACCACCCCGGCGGCGAGTCCACCTATCGCGTCATCCCCAGCGATTCCGATCCCGCCGACATCGTGCAAAGCCACTTCAGCATCGGCTTCGACCGCACTGCCATCTACCGGGACATCAACATCACCTTCCCGGTGGATCGGATCCGGGAGTTGGCGAAGCGGGGCGTTATCGGCAGCCCGGCCCCCAACCACTACTCCTTCATGGGCGCGCTGCGCGACTGCACTGCAATCGCCGAGCAGACCGGCCCGGAGGTGGCGCAACGGCTCAAGGAAGCAGGAGTTGACCTGGTTCTGCTGACCCCCACTTGACCGCTCTGCACGCACGCCGTGAGCGTGCTGGCCCGGGTTTTCGAGGCTGCCGGCCTGACCACCATCGCCGTTGCATTGGTGCGGGAACACGCGGAGCGGGTGCGCCCGCCGCGCGCTCTGTGGGTGCCTTTCTACTTCGGCTATGCCATGGGCAAGCCCGATGATCCCGACTTCCAGCACCAGGTACTGGCCGCCGCGCTGGCGACGCTGGATGCCGACGCTGGCCCGGTTTTGGCCGACTATCCCGAGGAAGCCGGCCCGATTGGGATGCCCCAGGCCTCGGAGGTCTCGGCCTCCTCAAACGATGGCGTCCAGCCGCTGGACGCCGCCGGCGAGATCACCGCCCTGCGCGGCTACTACGAGCGCTGGCAGGAACAGCGGGGCCGCACCGCCGTGGGCATCACCGGCATACCCCAGCGGCGTTTCCGCGGCATCATCCGGTTCCTGGAAGCCTATGCCCAAAGCGACGCCGCCGATATGGACGAGCGGCCGGGCGATGTATCCGTGCCCCAGTTTGTCCGCTACTGCGCCGACGACCTCAAGGCTTTCTGCTACGAGGCCCGCATGGCCCAGCGTCCCGACGACGGCGAGGATGATATCCACCGCTGGTTCTGGGGCGAAACCGCCGTGGGCGCGCTGATTGACCGCATCACCCAGCGGTTGAACGCCACCGGCGACGCCAAGTTGCAGGCGACGGCGTATGGGTTGTCTCGCTAGCGTCTTTCTGCGACAACGGTTTGAAAACGGCGCCGGCGCAACCGGCCCGGCGCCGGGCTGGCTGCGCCGGCGGTCGCGGTCGCTGCCGGATCGGTTCACCATCAATCGCCGCGATTGCCGCGCCCGTTGTAACCGGGGGCCGGGGGCCGGGAGCCGGGGGCGCGGAGGCAAGTAGGCTAAAGGTCTGGCCCATCTCCGTCGCCGGGCGTATCGGCGGGCAGGGGCGAACGGACTGGCGCGATAGTCGCTGAGCGCACGGTGGATTCCCGAGGCAGTGGTTGCATTCCGTCCTGCGGAACCCAGCCGTCGGGAAAGCGCAGCGTCCGCACCGGGTAGTTGATGGTGATGCCCTCGGCGGTGAGGCGGGCGTGCAACTGTTTGATGAGCTCGGTGCGCACTTCAAAGCTGGCCAGCCGGTCTTTGGCCTGTACGAACAGCCAGAAGTCGATATTGCTTTCGCCAAAGGTATCGTAGCCGAAATAGCCTCCATATTCTCGGACCGCGCCGGGATGCTGGGCCAGCACCTGATCCATCACCTGTTGGCTGACCATTTCCACGCGCTGCAAATCGCTCTCATAGGCTACGCCGCAGGTGAGAAAAACGTTGACGCGCTCGTCGGGCTTGCTGTAGTTGGTGATGATGGTCTCGGCGAAGCGGGCGTTAGGCACGACGACCAGGTTGTTGCCCCAGGTGCGCAGGCGCGTGCTGCGCCAGTTGACGTCCACTACGTAGCCGCTGACGCCGCCCTCAATGTCGATGTAGTCGCCCGGGCTGACCACGCCCTCCGTGATGACGTAGGTTCCCGCGAACAGGTTGCTCAGCGTGGGCTGGATCGCCAGCGCTACCGCCAGCCCGCCAATGCCCAGGCCGGCGATGAGCGGCGAGATGTTCACGCCCAGGACATCCAGTGACACCATGACGGCCATCACGGCAACCACGATGAGCAGGCCGCGGCGGGCCAGCGGCAAGGCCCAGCTGCCGGTGTTGGCGGCCGACGTGCTGTCCAGGTACTTCCGGAGCCAGGTGAGCGCACTGCGACCAAGCGCGTTGATGAGTATGGCGCCGATGATGATGGCGGCCACCGCCGCCACTTGGTTGACCGCCGCGTCCGCTTCGGCCGGCAGCGTCAGTGGGACCTCGATGGCGAGGTACAGGCCCAACAGGATAATGTAGGCGATTACCGGCGCCCGGGCCGCCGTAACCAGGTGGTCGTCCAGTTCGCCGGGAAACAGGCGCGCCGCCCGCAGGATCAGGCGGAACAGCAGCCGGCTGAACAGAAAGGCGGACAGGACGGCGCCGGCCAGGATAACCAGACTGACCAGCAGGTCAATCCAGGTAATATCGGCGACCACTGCCGCGTCGTTCAGCGCGCGGAGCCAGTTAATGAAGGTTTGCCCCATGTGAAACTTCGCTGTATCAACACGCGCTGCGCAGACTCCGGATTGCCTGGGCCATTTGCGGCAGCATTTCTCCGGCGGGGCCGTCGATGACGACGTGCGCGGTGGGGGTCAGCTGGGTAGGCTCCGGGTTGACTTCGATGATCCGCGCTCCCCGTTCGCGGGCCAGCCGGGGCAGCTGGGCCGCCGGGTTGACCGCCCCGGACGTGCCCACCAGCAGCATGACATCGCATCGCTGCGTCTCGGAGAAGCAGGCCGCCAGCGTGGCGGCGGGTATGGGTTCGCCGAACATTACGGTGTCCGGCTTAATGACGCCGCCACACTCCCGGCAGACGGGCGGCACGTCGGTGATGGCGTACTCGGCGCGGGGATGACGCCAGCCGCAACCGAGGCAACGCAGGTAATTGCGGTTGCCGTGGATTTCCAGCAGGTTGCCGCTACCGGCCCGGCGGTGCAGATCGTCCACGTTTTGCGTAATCACCGCTTTGAGGATGCCGGCGCGCTCCAGTTCCGCCGTAGCGACGTGGCCGGGGTTGGGCAAAGCGTGGTCCACGGCGTTCTTGAGATCATAGGTGGAATTGCCCGGCGTAGCCTCGTCGCGGAGACGGCGTTCCCACCAGTCTTGGGGATCCCGCGAGAACACCCGGTAGGACAGGTTGTCGGGTTGGCCGTACTTGGTCCACAAGCCATTAGGCCCGCGAAAGGAGGGGATGCCGCTTTCCACGGAAAGGCCGGCGCCGGTAAGAGCGATGGCGTAGTCGGCGTCAACTAGAATTCGAGCGGCGTTCGCAATAGGATCCATGTCTTTCAATTGGGCCCCGTTTCGGGAGATACCACGCCGTCGGCCACGCGAAAGTAGGAGGCGGTATCGCCCAAAATGGCGCGTAACGGTTCGGCGTCGGTGGTGGTCAGCAGAGTTTGGCGATATTGAGAAACTTTTTGCAAGACCCTGACGCGGCGGCGGTCGTCCATTTCGGAGAACACGTCATCCAGCAGAATGATGGGGTCATCTGCGCGGGCCTGCGCCAGATAGTCGGCCTCCGCAAGGCGTAGGGACAGGGCGATGGTGCGGGCTTCGCCGCGCGAGGCGAAGGAGTTGGCGTCCCGCCCGCTCATGAATATGGCGAAGTTGTCGCGGTGCGGCCCGACGGCGGTGGTCGCGGTGGCCTGTTCGCGGGCCGCGTGCCGTTGCAGTTGCTCGCGAAAAGCCGCCGCCGTGCGGTCGGCGGTCTCCTGTGGCGCGACGCTAGGACGATATTCCAGGGTGAGGATTTGGTCGGGCTCAGCCATGTTCCGGTGATGGCAGCGAGCGGCGTCGGACAACCGCCGGATGGCGTCATCTCGGCCTAGCGTTACTTCCGTTCCTGATTGAAGCAGTTGTTCGTCCCAGTAATCAAACTCCTCAGGCGCGATGCGGGCTTCCCGGCGCCGGCGCAGCAAGCCGTTGCGGTGCCGCAGGGCGGCCTGATACCGCTGTAGCGCGTCCAGGTAAGGCCGGCGGGCCTGGCAGATCAGAATGTCAAGGAACCGCCGCCGCGTTGCCGGAGCGCCGAGAACCAGTTCCAGATCATCGACCGAGAATAGAGCAGCGCCGATGCGGCCCACCAGGCCGGAGGCGGTGCTGCGTTG
The DNA here is from genome assembly GCA_963692995.1 of Dehalococcoidia bacterium. Classification (GTDB taxonomy): domain Bacteria; phylum Chloroflexota; class Dehalococcoidia; order Lucifugimonadales; family UBA3495; genus Bin87. Next base: position 2,625,955 of record OY843611.1, on the reverse strand, counting down.
ACGATTGACCCGGATCTCCTTGGCGACCGGCGGCAAGGAGTTAGGGTTTGACGACGCGCCGGCCGCGTGTTCGGCCTCGCCGGGTTCGCGCGCCGACGGCAAGTAACCAACCACCGCGGTCATCCGTTGCCCGTCCCGGCAAGCGACCCCGGTAATGTAAGCGGCCTCGCCGGCGCGGGCGGCGTCGAAGTTGAGCACTTGCCGTTCCCGTTCCGTGCGGAAGGAACGCCCCACCGCCAGCGTGTACGCGGCCTCCAGCAAAGCCGTCTTGCCCTGGGCATTAGACCCGTAGAACACGGACACGCCCGCGGGCAGAGCAACATCCGCCCGGCGAAAATTGCGGTAGTTGGTGAGGCTGAGCCGGGACAGGTAGGCCAACGGTGGGAATATTTAACGCGAACCGGTGGAAACGCCGCGGAAGTTCATAGCAGAGGCGCCGGCTTCGGAAGCGTCCGCATAGACGTACTGGCCCCCCGTGGCCTCGGCCAGCAATTTCAGAACGTTGTGTTGGGTTGGGTCGCCCAGCCCGATGGTATGCACCTTCAGCTTGTGGACGTCGCTGGTCAGCAGTATCGCCAGGAGTTCGTCCTGCGTACGCTGGCTCTGGAATTCGACGCACGCTTTGCCGGGTTCGTCAAGTTCCGCCGGGCAGGGCTGCACTACATCGGGGTTGAAGGGTTGGTAGCCGGTGACAATATCAACGCAGTAGTTGCTGGCGCCGCCCAGCTCAGCGGGGCAGGGTTCCACCTCGTTGGGATGGACCGGATGGTAGGCGGTGACCGTTTCGCCCACGGTGGCGACCCGCACCGGGTCGCAAACCTCGCCAGGCCGCACCGCCATATCGGCGGGACAGGGAACCAGCCCGGCGATGTCAACGGTGATGGTTTCGAACACCGGACTGCATACCTCTCCGGGCTCGCTGTCGATGCCCACGCCGCAGATCTCAGACCGGGCCGGGTCAATTATCCCGAACCCGCCGTCGGCTCCATCGGTTAGCAGCACTATTACGTTGTCGCGGTCGGTGTCGCGACGAGACGCCAGCGCGTCGTGCGCCGCGCCGACTGCGTCGTAAATATAAGCCGGACGGTCTTTCGTCGTCAGCGTGTCCACTTCGTGGAGCCATTCAGTTTGTGTTTCCGTATCCTCCAGTGACGCCAGTTTCGGGAAGGGTTCCGGAACATCGGTAAAGATAGCCAGGGATGCCATGCTGTTCTTAGCCGGCTGGTCGGCGTTGGGATCGGCGTATGGCAACGCCACGGCCAGCAGAGCTTCCTTCACTACCGGCAGGTTGTCGCTGATGGTCTTACTGTTATCTACAAGGAAGATGGTATTGGTATCGTCATCAAAAAGAGAAAACACGGCCTCGGTCAGTGGCACGGCGTCGGAAGCGTCCACGGGAGTGGCGATGCCGGAATCATCCTCGCCGGTCACCAGGGCAAAGATGCCGTAGGCTATACCGGCCAGGATGGCCAAGGCCAACAGGCCAAGCAGGATAAACAGAATGATTCGCCAGTTGAACCTGGACTCGGGATCTCCGTAGCTAATGTAGTATGTTGTCACTGCAAACCACCTCGCGGTTGTCGGGGCCTGTCAGTTGCGCAGGGCGCAACCTTCGCAGTAACCGTAGAAGTCAACTCGCTGGGAGGAGACGTGGAAATCGGTATTCTGGCCGATGGACTGCTGTAGTTCGGCCACGCTTTCCTGTCCCACGTCGGCATCGACCACCGCGCCACAGCCCAGGCACACCAGATTGGCGTGGGGGGAAAGGTTGGCGTCGTAGCGAGACTGTTTCTGGAACGGCAATTCACGGACGATGCCGGCCTGTTCCAGCACGCCAAGGGTAGAATATACCGTGGCCAAGGTGACGTAGGGGAAGAAATCGCGCACCCGCTCAAAAATCTCCCGCACGGTGGGGTGGTCAGCGGAATTGACCACCACCTCGGCAATGGCAAGGCGTTGCGGAGTGAGCCGAATGCCCAAGGGCTTCAATCGAGCGACAAGATGTTCCTGGGTAGTCATGACGGGTATCTCTCAAATCGTTTATCCCGGCGACAGTATAACATTACGGACAAAACGGTGTTACAGGCTTGCCGAACCGCATCAAGGCCCTTTCGTCGACGGTTCCGGCTCGGCGACGGTTCCGGTTTCCACCGGGAGCGCCGGCTGGCCGGTCCGGGTACGGATCGACTCTGAGGAGTCTCCCGACTGCGTCGGCTTGCTGAGGTGGCAGAGTGGGGTTATACTGCGGCATCATGGCCATCAATCCTGATGATTCCCCGCCGGGTTCGTATCGCGAGTTGCCGCTGTTCCCGCTGAACAACGTGGTGCTGTTCCCCGGCATGCCGCTACCGTTGCATATTTTTGAGGAGCGGTACAAGGCAATGATCGGCTCCTGCATTGATCAGGACGAGCCTTTCGGCGTGCTGCTCATCAGGGAGGGAAACGAAGTTGGCGACCCGGCGGAACCCTATTCCGTCGGCACCACCGCTCGCGTCTCGCAGGTGCAGCGCCTCCAGGAAGGGCGTCTCAACATACTGACCAGGGGCGAGAACCGTTTCGAGTTGCTGGAAACGGTGCAGACCGCGCCCCATCTGGTGGGTTTGGTCCGGTATATTGAGGACGCTGAAGGCGACGTGTCGTTAACCACCGTGGCCGGCGTACGCGAGCAGTATATCCAGCTCCAGCGCAAGCTGACCGCCATGGCCGGCGGTTGGGACCGTGAGGTTTCGGCGCCCGATGCAGCCATAGCATTGTCCCGCATCGCCTGCGCCACCCTCGCGGTAAGCCTGCCGCTCCCTCCCGATGTGCGTCAGTCGCTGCTGGAAACGCCGACTGCCGGCGGCCAGCTGGAGAAGCTGCTGACCGTGATGCGGCAAGCCAACCGCATCGTCGACGAGCAGGTGGAGCAAAGTACCCCGTTCAAGGGGCCGCGACTGAACTAACCGGCGGTCGATCTCGTGCGGGATTTACGGATACGGGGCGTGATTTTCGCGCCCCGTATAGATTTGCGATGGGCTGGGCCGTATGGGTCACGTCGCAATCTACTGGCTTGCGGCGTAGATGCGCCGGGCCCCGGCCTCGGGAATCATGCCCGAGAAAAGTTCGGGATGGATCATCTCGCCCAGTATCTCCAGGCCGGTGACCAGTCGCGGCCCCGACCGGCTGGTGTAGTTGCTGGCGTCGATGACGAACACGCGGTCGTTCTGCACTGCGGGCAGCGACGGCCAGCCGGCCTTCGCCGTAAGCAGCGGGATGTCCTCCATTCCCCTTGGCACCTCAAATCCGCAGGGCATCACCACGATGACCTCCGGCTGGCTCGCCACTACCGCGTCCCATTCCAGGGGGAATGATCCCAGCTCCTTGTCGCCGAAGCAGTTGGCCCCGCCGGCAAGCTCCACCATTTCCGGAACCCAGTGACCGCCGCACATCAGGGGGTCGGTCCATTCCAGGTGGAGTACTCTGGGGCGGGTGTCGGCCAACTGCGCCCGTTGGGTCACGGCGTCGATGCGCTCCTGCATACGGGCGCTTACCTGCTCGGCAATCGTTTCAGCTCCGGTGGCGCGCCCTACCCGGCGCACATCCTCCAGCACATCGCCCAAGTACTGCGGGTCCAGGGAGATCACTTCCGGCGGCCTGGTCATATTCGCGGTGGACTCGGCAACCTGCCGAGCGGAAACGGCTCAAACCTCGCAAATGGCCTGGGTTAGCAGGAGGTCCGGGTTGGCGGCGTCCAGTATGTCCTGGTCAATGTGGTAGATGCCCAGACCTTCGGCCAGCCGCTCGGATATGACCCGGCTGATCTCGCCGCTGGTGGGCTGGGTGCCTTCAAAAACGCTGCGAACCACCCACGGCTTCCGGCGGGCCTGGGCCGGGTAGTCGCATTCGTGGGTTACACCGTGGAGCTGGTCCTCCAGCCCCAGGGCGTACACGATCTCGGTAGCGGAGGGCAGAAAAGAGCAAATGCGCATGGTGGAACCTGCCTGATGAGAACTGGAGGCTTGATGAGAGATGATGGTCTGATGAGAGCTGGGAGCATTGTAGCACCGTGCCGCGCTAGTCTGCCTCCCTTCGGACGGTGCGCCCGGCGTCGTCCGCGGCCCCGTTGGTCGATGGTTTGAACCTTTCGATCCGATCTTCCAGGAAGCGCCACAGCTCCTCGGTTGAGTCGTCGTCGGCTGTCGAGGTCGTGGTAGCGCGGGCGGGCGGGCCCGGCTGCCGCGTCGGCTCCGCCCGGTGGCGCTCTGCCGGGGTTTCGGCGTCAATGACTGCCGCATCAGCCGGGGCAGCGCCTTCGGAGCGTGCGGATGCCGGTGGGGCGATGAAGGTGTTGCGGAATATGGGTTCCAGAACCCGGTGTACATGATACCCGGCGAACACCAGCGCTCCTGCTGACGCTACCAGCAGGAAGATGGAAAGCGGAGCGGAAAGGCTCCCCAATTCAAACAGCCGGATAATCAGCGGCACCAGCATCAGCACGCCCAACAGCAGGAGGGCGGTGGCCATGCCGTCTTGGATCAGGGTGCGCAGGGTGTAGCGGGCGGGGTCTCCGGCGGTCTCGCGCACGTAGGCTCGAACCGTGAGGTTGGCCAAGGCCCGGAGTTCGCGCCAGATGGCCACGGCAGCGGGTATGTTGATGCCCAGGGTGGCGCCGGCCAGGATGAGCGCCAGCAACGCATTGGAGGAAGAATCTTTGTCGGTAAGCAGGTCGGGCAGCGTGTACACGGTGGCGGTTCCGATGGCGGTCAGTACCGCGATGATGCACACGTTGATCAAGATGCGGCGCACCAGGTTCTTTAGCACCTGCCCGGTGTAGCCGGGCAATGAGAACGCGGACCAGAAAGACTGTACTCCAATGTGTATGACCAGGTTGATAGCAAGCACCGAAGGCGGGGAGTGTCGTTCGATCCAGTCGTACATTGGGGTGGCGACCCGGGAGGTTAGCGGGGCCAGTACCGACGTGATGGCCGTGGCGACGGCGAGGACGGGGCCGATGATCGGGCCGGCGACGGCATCGGCGGCGCTAACCCTTCCGATTGCCAGCGAGAATTCTCCCATCTGCGGCATGGTCATGCCCACCTGCACCGCAGTCCGGGAACGCCGGCCGGCCAGTATCGAGCCAACGGTGTTCGCCATGATCTTGCCGCCCATGAATACTCCCACCACCATTAGGGCCGGCAGGATGACGTTGTCCAGGGTGCGATAGTCAATGAGCATTCCAATGGACAGGAAGAATAGCGAGCCGAACATATCCCGCACCGGACTGACCAGTCGGGTTACGCGGCCGGCGGCATCGGTGTCGCCGATTACCACGCCGATCAGGAACGCGCCAGCGGCGGCGGACAACCCCAGGAACTCGGCCCCTAACGCCAGTCCGAAGCAGCACCCTAATGACGCCACCAGCAGGGTTTCATCGGACTGCATTCGAGACAGAACGCGCATCAGTCTCGGAGCAAGCACCGCGCCGAAGGCAAGCGCCGCGATGCAGAAGATGGCCAATTTGGCTACCAGCCAGCCCACATCGCCCAGACTGGCCGAGCCGGTGGTGGCAACGCCGGCCAGGACGGTGAGCAAGATTACCGCGGCGAAATCCTCGACCAACAGGATGCCAACGATGGTTTGGCCCCAACCGGAACGCAGGTTGCCGCTGTCACGCAATCCCTTCAGCAGAATGGCCGAACTGCTGATGGCCATGGCGCCACCGAGATACAGGCTGCTGGCGCCGGTTATTCCCAGCCAATGGCTGGCGATAAGCATCCCCAGGAAGGTGAGAGCGCTGATCTCAAGTACGCCGATCACCAGCACCCGCAGGCCGATTTCCTGGATCCGCCGCCAGCCTAACTCCAGACCGATGCCGAACAGGAGCAGCACCAGCCCCAGTTCCGCCAGCAGTTCGATGGTGTCCAGGTTGCTGATTAAGGGATGGGGCAGCGTGTACGGGCCGATGATGAGGCCGGCAATCAGGTAGCCCAGCACCGGCGGCTGCCATACCAGACGCGCCAGGGCCAGCCCGCCGGCGGCGATCGCCATGGCGATTGCAAAATCCTTGAGCAGGCCGGCGCTTCCGTCGGAAAAACCGGCTGCGAATATGGCCAACGGAAACTCTATGATAGGTCTCCTGGGATAGATCTTCCGGTCGGCAGCCCTAACACGGTTTGCCGACAATTATGCAATCATGCCCCGAGCGCCCAGTCGCATTCGCGGCGGACGACCGGGGCTGTTGCAATGCCTAAGAACGGCGGGCCAGGTGAACCGGCCCGGCGGGCCTAATCGCCGTGCTTCCGGTGAGCCTCGGCGATGAATTCGGCGGTTACCGATGTGCTGGGGGTCGCCACGGCGACCGAACCGTATAGCGGTCAACGCTTTTTCCAGGTGTCCACCAGATGGTTGCCCTGGTCGTCGTCCACGCCCCAGATCTTGAAGTGGATCCGCACGTCGGCGTAAAGGGAAATGTCGCCGGGCACGGCGTCCGGGTCCCGGTAAGCTTCGGCGGAGACCTCCATGAAGTCCACCGGAGCGTCATCAGTGACGGCGATGCGCTCCACCATGTTGACGGCGCAGGCGGTAATGCCGGAGAGGAAAAGTTCTCCGGCGCCCACCGCGTCTCCGCCGCCATCATCAGCGACCCAATGGTGGGTGCGGGCGTTGCAGATCGCCCTGCCGTGGGTTCCGGAACTGTACGTCTCTACGTGGTAGGCCAGATCCAATGCAGCCATGTTGCGCCTCTTGTCCGTGGTGTGCCGGCTTGGTCGTTACGCTAGGTTACAGTCTGATATTGATATGTCCAAATCATAAACCATATGAGACACTACCGCCAACTGTCGTAGCATAATGCGGAAAGGGATGGCGTGATGGTCAGATCCGATAATCAAGCTCACGGTGCCGGAGATGACCGCCTGGGCGTCGTTGTAGTGGCGGCCGGCCGCAGCGCCCGCATGGGCGGAACTGACAAGACTTTCGCCGAAGTTCGGGGAGCTCCTCTGATCGTCCACACGTTGCGCCGTCTGGCGGCGTCGGAAGCCGTGGAGGCTATTGTCCTGGTGGTTGCCGCCGAGGCGGTGCCGGAAGCGGAGACGGTGGCGCGCCGGTTCGGTGTGGGCAAGCTCAGGTCCATTTGCGCCGGCGGCGCGCGCCGGCAGGACTCGGTTTACGCCGGCCTGCTGGCGCTGGGTCAACGCCGATGGGTGGCCGTTCACGATGGCGCCCGCCCCGGCGTCGCCGCCGACGTGCTGACCCGGGGCCTGGACGCGGTACGTCGCTGCAACGCGGCGATTGCAGCCGTTCCGGTCAAAGACACCATCAAGGTGGTGGGTGATGATGGGTTGATTGCCCATACGCCGGAGCGCGCCACTTTGTGGGCGGCCCAAACTCCACAGGTGTTTGAGTACCGGCTGCTGCTGGAAGCGCACCGAAACGCGCCGGGCGATTTCACCGATGACGCTGCGATGGTGGAAGCCATCGGCCATCCGGTACGCGTATTCCGGGGGAACTACGGCAACGTGAAGGTAACGACTCCTGAAGACCTCGCCATCGTGGAACTGGTTATCTCGGAGCTGGCCGACTGAAATTGCGATAACCGGCAAGGGACGTGGGTTGCAACGGCATCGTGGGCGCGGATACTATGTCGGCGATTGCCCTGTGTCCGGCCCCGACAAGATGCACGCGATGGCCCCGTTGAGCGAAGATATACTTACAGGCGAAGGGGATATGCATGGCTGTCAGCAGCGTCAACCGGGCGCGCTATAGAGAATACGCTCACTACCTGCGCGTGGCCGCCGACCAACTGGACATGGCGGTGGCTCCCGCCCGCCTGGAATATCTGCGTTCCAAGGTGAACTCGGAACGCCATATGTTCCTCGCTTGGGTGTCGGTCTGGATGCTCATCGCGCTGGCGTCCCTGTTGCCGCTGCTGATGGTGCTGGTATTCCATTTCGGTTGGCCCGTTCCGGAGACGGTTGCCGCCCGGGCCGAGGCGTTGTACTCCCAACTGGACGCAATGAAAAGCGCCACGGCGAATATGGTGGTTATTGTGTTGGGCGCCATGTTTTTTGCCGCCGCCGCCATCGCCTATGCGCCCATCGTAGCGCACCACGGCGCCTTGAATGATCTTGAATGCGCCCACCGGGTACTGAGAGCCATAGAGAGAAAGTAAGAACCGGGCTAGTTGCCGTGGCGACGGGGAGACTCAGTGCAGTATCGGGTGGGAACCGGAACGGACGCGCACGCTCTCGCTGAGGGCCGTGCCCTGATCCTCGGCGGGGTGAGCGTTGCGCATGCCACCGGGCTGGCCGGCCACAGCGACGGCGACGTGTTGAGCCACGCCATCATCGATGCTTTGCTGGGCGCGGCCGGCGCCGGCGACATCGGGATGCACTTCCCCCCGGGCGAGCCGACACTGGAAGGCATCAGCAGCCTGGCGCTGCTGGAGCGCACCGCCGGGTTGATCGCCGCCGACGGTTGGTGCATCGTCAACGTTGATGCTACAATGCTCGCGCAGCGGCCCCGGCTGATGCCCCACGCGGGGTCGATGCGGCGCAACATCGCAGCCGCCCTTTCCGTTGCGGATCAACAGATCAGCGTGAAAGCCACCACCACCGACTACCTGGGGTTCACCGGTCGAGAGGAAGGCATCGCGGCCACCGCCGTTGCCCTGCTGTGCCGGCCTTGCAACCAAGTTACAGCCCGGATGTAAAACTAACGAAACGGCAAGCATGTCACTCCGGCGCAAGCCGGGGGCCAGAAAACGCCGCTGGATTCCGGCGCAAGCCGGAATGACGGTACGGTGTTCGGTTTCTATGAAGCTCTACAATACTTTAAGCGGAACGGTGGAGGAATTCTTTCCCGCCGACGGCAACCAGGTCAAGATGTATGTGTGCGGCGTGACGCCGTATTCCTCCACCCACGTCGGGCACGCGCTGAGCTACGTTGTGTTCGACACCTTGCGACGCTACCTGGAGCACAAGGGCTACGAGGTTCGCCACGTCCAAAACTTTACCGACGTTGACGACAAGATAATTCAGCGGGCCCGGGAGTCTGGCGTTTCTGAGGCCGCACTGGTTGAGGAGTTCATCGGCGACTACTTCCACACCATGGACGCCCTCAACATCCAGCGGGCGTCCGAATACCCGCGCGCCACGCGGGAGATACCCCGCATAATCGACGCCATCGCCGGCCTGATTGACCGGGGCCACGCCTATCCCGCCGCCGGCGACGTCTATTTCCGCGTCACCAGCAAGGATGACTACGGCAAGCTGAGCCATCGCTCCCTGGACAGCATGATCGCCGGCGCCCGCATCCAGGTGCAAGAGAGCAAGGAACATCCCATGGACTTCGTCCTGTGGAAAGGCGCCAAGCCCGGCGAACCTTCCTGGGAAAGCCCCTGGGGGCCGGGCCGACCCGGCTGGCACATCGAATGCACCGCAATGTCGCTGGAATACCTGGGTGAGCAGCTGGACATTCACGGTGGCGGGCAGGACCTGGTGTTCCCCCACCACGAAAACGAGATTGCCCAGAGCGAGTGCTACACCGGGGCCAAACCCTTCTCCCGATACTGGATGCACAACGGTTTGTTGCAGTTGGGCTCCGACAAGATGAGCAAGTCCCTGGGCAACCTGGTATCGGTTGTGGAGGCGCTGGAACGCTACAGCCCCGACGCAATACGGCTGTACTTCCTGAGCAGCCACTACCGCAGCCCCCTGGCTTACAGCGACGAAGGCGCGGCGGCGGTGGAGCGCAGCCTGGACCGGGTGCGCCACGCGCTGACGCCGGGCAACGGCTCCGGCCCGCAGGTTGATGCATTGCCCCATCGCGCCCGTTTCGCCGCGGCAATGGATGACGATTTGAACACGCCCCAAGCGATAGCGGCTCTGTTCGACCTGGCCCGCGACATCAACCGGGGCCGCGACGACGGCCAACGCATTGACGACGGCCAGGCTGCGCTGCGGGAGTTGGGCGCCGTCCTCGGTCTGACCTTCACTGATCGGGCCGGCAGCGCTGCCGACCTTACGGCGGCGCCGTTCATCGACCTGCTGGTGTCGGTGCGCTCCGAGCTGCGGGCGGCGCGTCAGTTTGCCCTGGCCGACCAAATCCGCGACGGCCTGGCCGAGCAGGGCGTCACGCTGGAAGACGGGCCGCAAGGGACCCGGTGGCAGCAACAGAACCCCGGTTAGCCGATTACGAGCAAAATCGATCAACAAGGGTGAATGCTAATGTACAGCGCAACCGCAATAGCAGCAGCGGCCGCCGTTGGCGCGCTGCTGCTATCCATCCTCTTGGCAGTAGGAGGTGGGCTATTCCGGCTGGGTCGACTCACTAACCAGATTGACCACCTGGGCGAGCAGATTGACCAGATTGGCGAGCGCGTTGACCAGATTGGCGAGCGCGTTGATCAAGTTGAGCAGGAGATGCGGGACTTCCGCGAAGAGATGCGCACTGAGATGCAGGACTTCCGCTCCGAAATGCGCACTGAGATGCGGGACTCCCGATCCGAAATGCGAGAAGAGATGCGGGAAATGCGAGAAGAGATGCGACGCAATCATCAACAGTTGCTAACTGCGCTGGCGGCCCACACCCACGATGAATCCGGCCAGTCGGTGTTCCGTGTGCCGATTGGCGCCGAGTAAGCAATTTGCGTGAAAGAACCTTGCGTCACCAACACCATCACCTGCTACGAGCAATCGATTACGAGCAATTGATTTCGGGATGATGGGCGATACTACTTTGGCTGCTGACCAATCCCTCGGCGATTTAGCCGCGAGCCTGACCCAAATCGTCGGCCCCGAGCGCGTCCTTACCGACGCGGCGGCCCTTGACCGTTACTCTGCTGACGCGCTGACGCCCTACCGGGCCTACTACGCCGACGCCGCCTTCGACCGGCTGGCCGACGTGATAGCGCAGCCGGCGGACGCTGACCAGGTTTCTCGCATCGTTGCCTTGGCGCAACAGCGTGGCATTCCGGTAATACCCTACGGCGGTGGCACCGGCGTCATGGGCGGCATCTTGCCCGTGGCGGGCGGGATCATTTTGGACTTGGGCCGGCTCAATCGCCTGCGGCGCGTTGATCCCGTCTCGCAGACCGCCGAGGTTGAGGCGGGGATGATCCTGCAAGACCTGTACGATGCCCTGGAACCCTACGGCCTGATGCCGGGTCATGACCCTTACAGCGTTCCCATCGCCAGCGTGGCCGGCGCCATCTCCACCAACGGGGTTGGCTACCGGGCTGCCGCTTACGGCCCCATGGGCGATCAGGTGGTGGCGTTGGAAGTGGTGCTTCCCGACGGGCGGATTATCGAAACCCGTGGGGTTCCCAAGCAGTCCAGCGGCCCCAATCTGAATCACCTGTTTATCGGCGCTGAGGGCACCTTCGGGATCATCACCAAGGCTACCGTCCGGGTGTTTCGCCAGCCGGAAGCCGCCGCCTTCGCCACGATGGAGTTCGCCGAGTTCGAGGAAGGATTCGCCGCCGTGTCGGAGATGGCGGCGTTGGGCATTCGCCCCACGCTGCTGGACCTGACCGAGGACAGCGAGGGCGTCCTGCTGCATCTGCTGTTTGAGGGATACCGGGAGGGTGTGGACGCCGCCCTGGAGCGCACGCTGGCCGTATGCGACGAAGCTGGCGGCTGGAACGTGGGGCCGGAGCCGACCCGGGCTTACTGGAGGCACCGCCACGACTCGGCGCTGAACTACCGCCAAACGGCCCTGGGCCGGCCCCGCGCCGAGAAATGGCAGCGGCAATGGGGCCGCACCTTTGACTACCTGCACATGAGCCTGCCCGCTGACCGGGTGCTGGAGTACCGTAGCCGCGCCGACGAATTGCTGGAAGCCCGCAACATCAAGGTGGTGGAATACTGCCTTTGGAGCCGGGCCGAGTTCTTTTCCATGCTGGTCGTGCCCGACGGCGACCGGCGCGTGGAGGGCCGCGACGGCTACGACGCCGACGTGCGCGCCAATTTGGCCGCCGGCGTGGATGAGGTGCTGACCCTGGCCCAGGACATGGGCGGGATCATGGAATACTGCCACGGAGTGGGCATCAAGCTGCACCACCTGCTGGCGCGGGAGTTGGGGGTCAATCGCGATGCCCTATTGAGCATCAAGCAGTCGCTGGACCCGGCTGGCATCATGAATCCGGGCAAGCTGGCCTGGTAACTTGGCCGCAACGGGAACGGTTTCTGGCGCCATGGGCGGGTCGCCGACCCGCCCTTTGTATTGCGAATAGCAATACGGATCATCCAGTCATATCTATTGACACAATACCGGGCGGGCGGTATTATATTTACAGATGAAAGCAGGGAAACAATATCGCCCTGCACGGAGGAACAAAATGGTTACCGCACTGAAACACGAAAACGAGGCCAACACCGCGGTTGCCGAAAACGCCACTGCCCCGGCCGCCACTATTGCGCCGGCCGTTGCCGTTGACGTTTCTCGCATCCCGGAAACTCCCGCTGATCTGCTTAAGAAGTGGGACGTATCTCGCAAGCCGCTGCTGCACACGGTTGTCGCCGTAACCCTCGTCCGCGCCTGGAACTTCCTGACCGGCCCGGGTATGACCGAGCAGGACCGGCTGAACCGGGAAATCGCTGAAACCAAGGGGTTCACCAAGGGCCTTACGAGATTGTTCTAGGCCAACGTTCATCGACGATGGACAGCGTTGCTTTCCCGGCGTTGTCCGTTCATTGGTCCGGGTCGTCGCAGCAATGCGGCGGCCCTTTTGTCATTATCATCGAGCCGCCAGCGCCGGGATGATCCGCTCCCCGAAGGCCCGCACTTCGCTCTCCGGCGGCGCAAAGGTTAGGCAGGGCATCAGGTAGAGCTGATTGACGCCGTGCTGGGCCATTTCCCGGATGCGTTCGGTGCAGTGTTCCGGGGTGCCGATGAGGCCCAGCGCGTCGCAAAGTTGCGTGTTAACCTCGTCGCTGACGAATTGGGTAAGTTCGATGGCCTCGTCCCAGTTCGGCGCGTGGCCAAGGTCGGGATAGACATCCCGCACGGCCTGGGGAACCTCGTATTCCGGGATGTTTAGACCGGAATAAGGCAGCCAGTTGGGGCCACCCCACAACAGGCCCCAATGCACCGCGACCGGCCGGGCCAATCGCCGCGCTTCTTCGTTGGAGTCGGCGACGCAGGTGCGGACGGCGAATACGACGTCCAGATCATCCAGCGTGCGGCCGCTGCGTTTGGCGCCGGTCTCCAGATGTTCCAGCGCCTTGCCCACGATGCCGGGCGTGTAGCCGACCAAGACCAACGCGCCATCGGCCACCTCGCCAGCCAGCTCCAGGGAGCGCGGCCCGGAGGCGGCCATCAGCACCGGCACGCCGTGTCCGCCGTCGCTCCCGGCAAAGTCCAGGCGGTTGGACATTCCATTGTAGTCCACCGTTTCTCCGGCCAGCAGCGCTTTGACTTCCGTGATGCAGCGCCGCATCTGCCGCAGGGTGGCCGGTGGGCGTCCGATGGTGCTGGCCGAGGTGAATCCGGTGCCAATGATGAACTTGGTCCGTCCCGGCGCGATCTCCGCGACGGTCTGCGCCGCTCCCGCCAGCACTGAAGGGATGCGTCCGAAGGGATTGGTCACCGCCGGGAACAGGCGCAGCGTGCTGGTGGCGCTGGCCGCCAGTCCCATGGTGACGAAGGTGTCGCGGCATATCATCTGGCTGTCGAGGATGCCGGCCCCGTCGAAGCCAAGTTCCTCGATCTGCCGCAGCATTTTCAGCAGCTCGGGCATTGGCGAAGTTCCCGGAACTCGCATGGATATTTTGATCTGGTCGGACATTGCTTTGCCTCCGTTGCTGATCGTCGTTATTGCCGGTCAAGAGTGAATGCAGGCGGCTCGGGGGTGTCGTCAAATTATCTTATCCGGTCATTCCTGCGAAAGCAGGAAGCCGGGCGTTTCTATAAGCCCAGCGTTCTGCGCGAGCCGGGGATGCTGGATTCCCGCTTTCGCGGGAATGACGGAAGTGGTGCAGGGAATGACGGAAGTGGCGCGGGAATGGTTTTAGTATAGCAACGCTGGCAATAAGCGCCTTGCCACTTTCGGTCATCGCCATGTACACTGCCGCCACCATGGAAACTGAGGAGCCGCCATGGTAGCCGTCAGGTACAGGCTGGACGACTTCTCCACGGAATGCCGGGGCGATAATCGTCTCTGGATGAAACCTATTCTCTCACCGCCGGGGCGCCTTTGTGGTTGCCCGGTTTGACCCTGCGGAGTTGCTTTTCATGGCTCAATCAATTACGCCCGCGCAGCTGGATGATATGTTCCGGGGCAACGCGCCATTTGCCCTGATTGACGTTCGCGAACCCGGCGAGTACAACGCCAGCCACCTCCCCGGGAGCAGCCTCATTCCCCGCCGGTTGCTGGAGTTTGACCTGCCGGCGGCGGTGCCGCATCCGGACACCCTTACCGTGCTCTGCGACGATGACGGCCGGCGAGTGTCCCGCGCCGTGGCAACCGTGACGGCCATGGGTTTCTCTAACGTCGCTTGGCTGGACGGCGGCCTGAATCGCTGGATGAGCCTGGATTATCCCACCGAGTGGGGCGTCAACGTTCCTAGCAAAGACTTCGGCGAAAAGGTGGAAGTGGTTCACCATGTGCCGGAAATCGACGCCATCGAGTTGAAAACCCGCATGGACCGGGGCGACAAGATGGTTATTCTGGATACCCGCACGCCGGAGGAATACCGTCGTTTTTGCATTCCCGGCGGCCGGAGTCTGCCCGGTGGCGAGCTGGCCCTGCGCATCACCGACATTACCGCCGATCTGGACCCGGACACCACCGTTGTGGTCAATTGCGCCGGACGCACGCGCAGCATAATCGGAACCCGGATTTTGCAGCGCATGGGGCTGGACTGCGAGGTGGTGGGCCTGAAAAACGGGACTTCGGGTTGGGTATTGGCGGGCTATGAGCTGGAATCGGGCGCCGACCGGGACATTCTTCCAGGGGTCAGTTCCGAAGGGATCGCTGCTGCCGAAGCCTACGCCGACCGCTGCGCCGCTGAGGATGGCGTCCGCCTTTTGGACGTGAGCGGCCTGGATAACCTGGTGGCGCGCAGCGCCGAGGAGAGCGTCTATTTCATCGACGTGCGCACCGCCGAGGAGTACGCCGCCGGCCATATTCCAGGATTTCGCTGGTTCCCCGGCGGCCAGTGCGTCCAACGCAGCGACGACGTTGCCGTGGTCAAGAACGCGCCCATCGTGTTCTGCTGCGACGGCAAGGCCCGGGCGACGCTGACGGCGTCCTGGTATCGGCAGCTGGGTTATGGGGAAGTATATGCGCTGGACGGCGGCGCCGGAGCCTGGGCAGCCGCCGGACGCGAGCTGGAATCGGGAACCGGCGTCGGCGCGCGCTTTGACGGGTCGGTAGGCGGCGCCAGCGAATCGGCGCTGCTGACGGCGGCCCGTCAGTCCGTACCTACTCTTACGGCGCAGGAACTGCGCGACAGTCCTCCCGACGCCATATTGTTCGTGGATACCAGCCAGGACTTCGCCCGCGGCCATGTTCCGGGCAGCCGCTGGGTTCCCCGTGGCTGGCTGGAATGGCAAGCGGGCGAGCAGGTCCCGGCGACGGATGCCGGGGTGGTAGTGACCTGCGTGGACGGCCGGCAATCCCTGCTGGCGGCAGCGACGCTGCGTCAGCTGGGTTACACCAACGTCGCGGCATTGACTGGAGGGATCACGGCGTGGCGGGCGGCCCGCTTGCCGGTGGAAGAGGGCCTGACCGGGGTGATGCGCATTCCGGCCGATGTAGTGTTCAGCGGGCCCGACCGCACCTACGCCGATATGCAACACTACCTGCGCTGGGAGACGGCGCTGGGCGAAAAATACGCGCTGGGCGCGTGACGGCCCTTCGCCGCAAAGCGGGCGGCGCTATGACGGCAACGGCCCGAAATCGCATGCTGGCGGCCCCGGCGAAGATGCAGAACCGGCCGGACGCCGGCGCACGGCCCGGGTTTGGGCTTGAGGTCAGCCGGCCGGTTTTTGACCGTTGCGAGACCTGCGGCGTCTAGTTGCCGGCATCCCGGGGCATCTCCACCAGGTCGCTTTCCTCCGGGTTTGGCTCGATGCGCAGGGTCTGGATGATGCGGTTGTAGGCGGTTTCGCTGGCGTGGGCATCGCCGACGTGGCGGACGGCGGCGTCCTCGGCCCGGCGGCGGTCGTCATAGATATCGTACCAGCCGCATTGGGCGCAGTCCAGGCGCCATTCGGTGCGCCCCGTGGGGATCTGCTCGGCAATCTCGACTATGATGTGCAGCGTCGTCATCGGCGTCTCCTGACCTGGTTGGCCCCTCCGGGCGGAACCGATTGTTGCGGCTTGGCGCCACCATGTCAAATGGCCCGTAGGTCAAACGGCCCGTTTGCCGGGTCTTGCCGCCGTGCCGCCGGCGTGGGAAACTGGCACGACGGCGGAGCCAGGCTGGCCCGCGCTCTTGACTGATGATATGCACTGGCGATATTCGCGGAGGCGCTAACCTAATGACCACTCAGCAAAACCCGTCAGATACCCCGGCCGGCGACGCGGCCCGGCCCGACTTCCTGCAAATGGACGGCGCCGACGCCTCGGATGCCGGCCAAAACTCCGACAAAGATAACTCCGACAGTTGGTACGGCTGGCCGCACCGGAAGGTCGAGCCGGTTACGCTGCAACGCCCGGACGGAAAAACGGAGCGGGTTCGCACTCCCGTGATGGAGCTGGAGGGCCTGATTACGCCCACCGAACTGCATTATGTGGTGCAGCACTTCGGCGTGCCGGAGACGATGGCGGCAAAGGACTGGTCACTTTCGGTTGATGGCGAGGTCAAGAATCCGCTGCGCCTGACCTATGACGACGTGCGGCGGTTCCCGTCCCGCTCGGTGCGTACGGTTATGGAGTGCTCGGGCAGCGACGCCACCTATTTTGAGTATTTCAGGGAGGAGGGGCCAAAGCCGTCGCGTACCCAGGAGCGCATGATTCTCTCGGGCAGCGAGTGGACGGGCGTGCCGCTGGCGGCCATTCTCAACGAGGCCGGCTTGACCGGGCGGGCCACCCACATCCGCGCCGAGGGCTGGGACGAAGGGGTGCCGGCCACTGCCGACGAGGGCACGGCGCCCTTCTTCTACGACAAGGGCCTGCCTTTGCAGAAGGCCCTGCATCCCGATACCATCCTGGCCTACGCTCAGAACGGGCAGGTTCTGGAGCACCTGCACGGCGCGCCCATCCGCCTGCTGGTGCCGGGCTGGTCGGGCAACTGGTCGGTCAAGTGGCTCCGACGCCTGGAAGTTCTGGACCACGAGCCGGATTGCTGGTATCACTATAACTTCTACTACTACGGCAATTCTCCCGACGATCCGAACAAGGAGCTCATCACCACTATAGGCGTCAAGTCGCTGGTGTCGCAACCCAACGACGACACGAAGACGCTGCCGGCCGGCAAGCACGTGGTGCGCGGGTACGCCTGGAGCGGCAGCGGGACGATCACCCAGGTGGACGTGAGCGTGGACGGGGGCAAAAGCTGGCAGCCGGCCCGACTGGAAGAACCGTCGGAGCGCTGGATGTGGCGCCGCTGGTCGTGGGTGTGGGCCGCTGCACCCGGCCAGTACAACGTGATGTCCCGGGCCACGGACAGCGTGGGGCAAGTCCAGTCCCACGAACCGCGGTACAACAATATGCGCAAGAACTTCAGCGCCATCGTCGGGTACGACATCACGGTGGAGTAGCCGCAATGACCACTACCGGGAAGCATCCGGCGCCGGCCATGGGCGCCGGGGATGCTGGCGACGCTACAGCGATGCCGTTGAACGCCCCGCTGCGGCTGAAGTTGTCGGCGTTGGGCATTGACGCCGGCGCGCCCGATTTCGGGGAACGGCTGTGCCGGCTGTCTGCCGACAATGAACCCTATGACTTTGAAATTTCGGCGAAGGGAGAACTTGTCGTAACGCCGCCATCGGGTTGGGAAAGCGGGGCCAATGAACAAGCGGCCAGTTCCAGGGTGGCCATGTGGCAAGATGACAACGGTGGCCTAAGTTTTCCGCCTACGGTGATGTTTAACCTCCCCAGTGGAGCGCGCTATATTCCTGATGCTTCCTGGATTACGCAGGAACGCTACGAACAGTTGCTTTACCGGGAATCTCGGAGCGTTATTGATGGCGCTCCGGACTTTGTGGTTGAGATGCGCTCCCGCACCGACCATCTTGCCGATGGCCTGGCCAAAATGCAGGAATGGATGGATGGCGGCGCCAGGCTGGGCTGGTACATCGACCCTTACGAAATTCGCGCTTATATCTTCCGCCCGGATCGGGCTGTTGAAATACTGGACAACCCGGAAATCCTGTCCGGCGAGGATGTTCTGCCCGGCTTCGCGTTCGAGGTGAGGCGGCTCATATTCGCCCGCCACGTCCGGTTGTCCGGCAATGGAGATTAGAAGCATGATGACGATTGCAGCCATTCTGGAGCAGGCCCCGGTGGTGGCGGCCGAGTGGGCGGAGGAGCGGGCCGACCGGCAGCAGCGCACCAAGGCCGATCCGGCGGACTATTTGCGGCTGGCGCAAATCGGCGTGCCGCTGCTGGCGACGCCCACGGACCTGGGCGGCACCTGGGAGAGCATGGAGCAGTCGGCGCGGCCCATCTGTTCTATGTTGCGGACGCTGGCAACGGGGGACCCGTCGATTACGCTGGCCAGCTCGATGCACCAACTGGTGCTGTCATCCTGGCGACGGCCCACCGTTCCGGAGCCGTTCACGGCCGGCTGGACGAAACAGCGGCGAGAGGTGTTCGACAGCGTGCACAGCGGCTGCTGGTGGGGCACTATTGTCAGTGAGCCGGGCTCGGGGGGCGACACCGCCCGGACCGCCAGCGTCTGCGAACCGGACGGCGTGAGCGATTTCGGCTATCGCATATCGGGACAGAAGCATTTCGGCAGCGGTTCCGGCCTCACTTCCTTTATGACTACCCGCGCGCTGGCCGCCGGGGAAGCCGCGCCGGACCTGTTCTTCATGGAAGTTCGCGATCAGCCGTGGGACGGCTCCACCGGATTGAAGCTGACTGCCGAGTGGCGGGGGCACGGCATGAAGTCCACCAACAGCCACGCCTTTGAGTTCTCCAACTTTCCGGCGACCCGCATCGCCTGGCCCAACCACCAGGCGGAACTCATGGGAGCCAACGGCGGGCTGGGCGCGGCGGCGTTCACGTCGGTTGTCGTTGGTGTGGTTGACGCGGCAATGGACTATGTACGCCCCCGCATCAAGAACGGGATGGCGTCGGATCCGGGGCTGCGGGCCTACCAGCAAGTGGAATGGGCCCACGCCGAGCAGGAAGCCTGGCTCATGGGTCAGGCCTGGGAAGGCGCGCTGCGCTGCCTGGAAACCGGCACGGGCCGGCGCGAACTGCTGTTGGCGAAGGAAAGCGTGGCGCGACTCTCCGAAAACTGCCTGGGCCGATTGTGCAAACTCACCGGCGGCAGCGCCTACACTCGCTATTCGCCCCTGTCGGCGTGGTACGACGACGTGCGGGCATTGGGCTACCTGCGGCCACCGTGGGCGTTGGCCTGGGATCAGGTTTTCCAGCAAAGCCTGGCGGAGTGAACGCGGGTCGGTTGTTGGGGCTACGGCTAGAGAACGGGTTTGCGAATTGAAGTTCTAACATTGCGTGTGCTGACCGCCGGAGGCCCCGCCTGGGTTCCCGCGTTCGCGGGAATGACGAGGGTAGGGGAATGACGGGAGTAAGGGCGGTTGGCGCGCCGGCTTGCTGAGTAGTACAATGGCGACGCTATGGTTGGATACTCCAGGCGAAACATAGCGATGCTCACCTCCATCGGGGCGATGGTGGTGTGTTTGTTGTTGATTATCTTCTTTGGCGCTTGGGCGGTATCGGCCAGTGGGGACGCCGACCTGGAGGGTCTCTTGTCCGGCGCAGCGTCGGGATTTAGCGGGGGAGTGTCGCCGCAAGCCGGCGGGACGGAAGGAGGCGCGGTTGGGGCCAAAGGCGATACCGCGCCCCGGCTGGCGTCAGCGTCGTCGGGCAGCGCGGCTGACACCTGGTGGGGCAAAGCGTTCCTGGGGGCCTGTCCGCTGCATTAGGGCGTGTTGAATTTAGCCGGCATTCCGGCGAAAGCCGGGATCCATTGCTCCCAATAAGCGCAACCCGTCCGAGACTAACCACGCTGATTAACCACGCTCGGACTTTCCGGGTTCGGCCTCCAGGCCGGAATGGCGGCATGAAGTCGCAAAACGTCAACTGCGGGAGGCATTCCCTCTAATGGCTACCTTCTCTTCCATCCAGAGAACCGGCAACGGTTTTCACTATGCTTGGGTAATTATCGCCATCCTGTCGGTAGTGCAGATTTTCGGCCAGTCGATTTCGATGTCGGCCGGCATCATGGTGCCCGAGCTGCGGATGGCGCAGGAGGAAGGAGGCCGGTTCGGCTGGTCGCCGGCGATGATCGGGTTCGCGCTGGCGGGCTATTACCTGGTGGGGTCGCTGACCTCGCCTTTCAGCGGGCGGTTAGGGGACATACTGGGGGCGCGCAAGTTGCTGCTGGCCGGCGGGGTACTGTTCGGGGTCAGCATGGTGCTGATCGGGTTTATCACGCAGGTCTGGCAGTTTTTCCTGGTGTACAGCGTGATGCTGGCGCTAACCTCGTCCATTGCCATGGTGCCGCTGATGGCGGCGGTGAACCCCTGGTTCAAGCGGCGGCTGGGGTTGGGGATTGGCCTGATGTGGGCGGCGGGCGGCGTTGGCGCGGCGGCGTTGGCGCCGGTCTATTCGCTGCTGCTGGTGAACTTCGGGTGGACGACCACCTTTGTGACGATTGGCCTGGTCGGCGGCGGATTGACGCTGGGTCTGATGCCGTTCTTCCGCAATCAACCGTCGGAAAAGGGGTTGCTGGCCTACGGGGCGTCGGCGGAGGACCCGCCGCCGGTGTCGTTCAGCGCGGAGGCATCCCGGTTGCGCCTCAAGGTGTTCCAGCGTCAGATGAAACACACGCGGGCCTTCTGGAATCTGCCGGTTATTCATGGCATGGGGTGCGCGGGACACGGCATCGTGCTGATATTCGTGGTGGACTTTGCCGTGACGCGGGGGATTGAGTTCACCACCGCGGCGGTGATATTGACGCTGATCAACGTGTTCAGCATTGGGGGCCGTTTCATGGTGCCCATTATCACGGAGCGTGTCGGCGGCAAGCTGATTATGGCGATCGCGCTGGGAATACAGGCCGGGTCGGTGATTATCCTGCTGATAGCCGGCGAGTATATGTCCGGCAATACGTGGGCCTTCTATCTGTTCGCCTGCGTATTCGGACTGGGCTTCGGCGGCGAAATGTCCGCCTACCCGGTAGTGAACCGGCAGTACTTCGGCACGGGGCCGGTGGCGACGGTGTACGGCTTCCAGATTTCGGGCGCGATGATGGGGCACTTCATCTCCACCCTGGTCGCTGGGGTCATCATCCAATTCTGGGGATACCTGCCGGCTTTTATGCTGTCGATGATTTTCAGCGGTCTGGGCGTTGTTATCATCCTGACCCTGGAGACCACCAAGCGGCAGCTGATCCCCGACTGGGAGGACCAGTTGCCGCCGGAAGCCCGCACGTCCACTGGCGTCAGTATCCCGACGGTGGTTCCGCCGGCTGCCGCCGCTACGGGCGTAGCTTTCGGCAACGTGGGCGGGGACGGCAACTAGGCGACACGGCGTATCTTCATGACGGCGCATCCTGACGACGGTTCGCCGGTGTCGCGCGTCAAAATCCTGCTGGCCACCGGCAACGCCGACAAGCAGCGGATGCTGGCGTGGCTGCTGGAGGGTCTGCCCGTTGTTGGCATAACGCCAGCCGAAGCCGGGGTGCGGGCTGATCCTGACGAATCGGGGCGCACCCACGAGGCCATTGCCCGGGCCAAGGCCGAGGAATGGTCACAAGCGGCGGGGCTGCCGGCCATTGCCAGCGACGGCGGGTTGCTGGCGCCGGCCCTGGGCGCCAATTGGGAGAGCCGTTACACGCATCGATTCGCCGGGCCGGCAGCGAATGATGACGAGCGGCAACGGCGGCTGCTGGAACTGTTGCGGCCCTTTACCGGAGATGACCGCAAAGCGGCTTTTGTCGAAGGTCTGGCCATTGCCGACGGCGGGCGCACTCTGGCGTCGTGGGAAGTGCGGGGGGCGACGGGGCGCATCGTGGATACGCTGGCCGACCGGGGCGGCGCGACCAGTGGTGACGGGTTCTGGGTATTTCCGCTGTGGCACTTCGCCGAGTTCGGGCGGACCTACGACCGGCTGACTGAGGCGGAACGGGCCAGCCTGGGCGACCATTGGGACGCGCTGCGGGCGTTGGCGCGCGAGTTCGTAGCGAGTTGGCTGGGCTGATTCCAGCAGCATCAGGTTCCAATGATGGCGGCGGCGCGGGCCGGAAGGAACCCGGCCCCGTGGCGGAATCGGCGCGGATTACGAGTCTTGACCTAATACGCGGAGTGGCGGTTCTAGGCATTCTCCTGATGAACGCCGTGAGTTTTAGGTACGGGTTGGTTCCGTACTTGAACCTCAGCGCCGGCGGGACGGAGGGTTGGCTGGATTGGGTTGTAGGCATCGGCGGGGAGATTTTCATTGACCAGAAGTTCATGGGGTTGTTTTCCCTGCTTTTCGGCGCCGGAGTGACGCTGTTCATCGAGCGCGCGGCAAGCCGGGGCCGGCGGGCCATCCGGTTGAATCTTTGGCGCAACGCGCTGCTGTTTGCGGTGGGATTGCTCCATTATCAGCTGTGGGACGGCGACGTATTGATGGTCTATGCGCTGTGCTCGGTGATACTGCTGGCACTGGGCCGGCTGCCGTCTCGGACGCTTATCGTCGCCGGCGTCGCCATTTACCTGCTGCCCATCGCCAACGATTTTTGGATGCAGTCCATCGCCAACGGGACCGACGCTCCGCTGATTGGAATATGGACGGAACCGGGGGCGGATATAGAGGACGCCCTGGGCCTGTCGCTGGTGTTCAATTACTTGATGCGGGCCCTGGGGATGATGCTGATTGGGGCCGGGTTGTACCGGCTGGGGTTTATGCACGGTATCTTGCCGACCGCCCTTTATCTCTGGACGGCAGTGGCCGGTGTTGGGGTCGGACTGATCCTGGCGGCTTTGGGGGTGGTTTATGTGGCGACGAAGGACTTTTCCGCGGAGGTGGCATTTATCGGCAACACGGCCAACAATCTGGGTTCAATTCCTGCCGCGTTGGGGTATATGAGCGTTCTAATACTCTGGAACCGCGGGGCGGATGACTGGCTGAAACGACGGCTGCGGGCCGCCGGCCGGATGGCGCTGACCAACTATCTGGCGCAGAGCGTTCTGGGAGTATTGATACTTGCCGTTTTCCTGGAGGATGCTACGGTGAACCGGGCCGGAATTCTACTGTTCGTTCTGGGCGTGTGGGCTTTGCAGCTGTGGTGGTCGGAAGCGTGGCTCAACCGTTTCCGCTTTGGCCCGGCGGAATGGCTTTGGCGGGTGGGCACTTATCGCCGGCGGCAGCAACTGCGGCGCGGCCGGGGCAAATGGGCTACAATGACAAATGGGCTACGATGAGTTGTACCCCCGCCAAAGACGAGGTTCAGGGCCAAAGACGAGGTTCAGGATGACTACCGCTCGCAAACCGGGTCATGAAATTAGCCCGTCGCCGGAATTCTTCGTGTTCCCCGATCCGCCGGAGATTCCCGAAGACAAGATGACCAATTTCGACCACCTGGCCGCCAACGGCAACGTTCACCATCTGGCGATTCACCTGGGCAACCCCGACACTACTCTGGTGGTCGGCGAGCGTTACGTGGCGCTGGCTCCCACGCGCAATCTGGCCGGGATCAGGTATCCCGACCTGCTGGTGGCTTTCGGCGTGAACCCGGCGGCTTACCAGCGTCGCCGGGCTTACGTGATTGCCGACCAGGGCAAGCCGCCGGATTTCGTGATGGAGATTGCCTCCCCCAGCACGGTACGCATCGACGCTACGGAAAAGCGGCATGACTATGCCGCTTTGGCGATTCCTGAATATTGGCGTTTCGATGAGGATGGGCGTTATGACGGCGCGCGTCTGGCCGGGGACCGACTGGTTGACGGTAGATACGAGCCGATCCTCATCCGGCAGATCGAAGAGGACGTTTTAGAGGGCTATAGCCGGATCTTGAACTTGCATCTGCGGTGGGAGCGGGGCCAGCTGGGTTGGTACGATCCCGCGACCGGGCGGCACATCTGCACCTTCGAGGACGAGCGGGCGGCTCGGATCCAGGCCGAACTTCGCGCTGGCAGCGCCGAAGCCGAACTGCACGCCGAGCGGGTGGCCCGGATTGCCGCGGAGTCCCGCCTTCGCGAGTTGGAAGAACGGCTCCGCCAGCAAGATTCCTGATACCATAACCTGTCCCCGCGGATCCAGCGCGGGGGATCAGGAATTGCCACCAGCCGGAGTTTTCCCTTGACTACAGTTCACGTTGATAATGATTTTCCGGTTCCGGCGTCCGTGGAGGATGTGCAGGGGCTGTTGCGCGACCAGGCGTATATCACCGACCGGGGCCTGGCCATCGCCATATTCCTGGCGCTGAAACTGCGCCGCCCGCTGTTCCTGGAGGGGGAGGCCGGCGTGGGCAAGACGGAAATCGCCCGGGCGCTGGCCGCCGGGCTGAATACCGACCTGATTCGCCTGCAATGCTACGAGGGGCTGGACGTTAACCACGCGGTGTACGAGTGGAACCACACCAGGCAGCTGCTGGAAATCCGGCTGATGGAGGCCAACCGGGGCAAAGATGAGGCGGGCAACGGTGCGACCGGCAACGGCGGGGTTGACTTGTTCAGTGACCGGTTTCTGATCAAGCGTCCGCTCCTGGAAGCCATTGACGAAGGCCGGGACCGGGCGCCGGTGCTGCTGATTGACGAGCTGGACCGGGCCGATGAGGAGTTTGAGGGCTTCTTGCTGGAGCTGCTGGCCGACTATCAGATCACGATACCGGAGCTGGGCACGTTCCACGCGGCGCATCCGCCGGTGGTGGTGATCACGTCTAACCGGACGCGGGAGGTGCACGACGCGCTGAAGCGTCGCTGTCTGTACTACTGGGTTGACTACCCCGACTATCAGAAGGAAATGCAGATTGTCACGGCGCGGCTGCCCGAGGCGCCCCGTCTGCTGGCTCAACAGGTAACTTCGTTCATCCAGGAACTGCGGGAGACGGAGCTGTACAAAATTCCCGGCGTGTCGGAAACGCTGGACTGGACCTCGGCGCTGCTGGCGCTGAATATGAGGGAACTGGAGCCGGAGGTGATCGACGACACCCTGGGCATTATGCTCAAGTACCAGGACGATATCGAGGCGGTGCGTGGCGAACCGGTTCGGGCGCTGCTGGAACGTTCTCGGAACCGGGGTCCGCGACGCGGCGGCCGGCGGGGCTAATTTCGTCCTGGTTCGGCAAGGGATTGCTACGTGAACAACTATTTCGACTCGCCAGACCTTGACGATGCGTCGTCTCTGACGGTGGAGGCGGTGGAGCAGGCTCTGGCCCGGGGTGATGGCGCGGCGGCGGATTTGCTGATGCTGTATCTCGCCTGCCTGGTCGCAGACCCGAGCGACCAGGCAGAGTTCGGAGGCGTTGCGGACCGGGTTGCCGACGCGCTGTTTGAAATGGCGGAAAAGGGCGATGAAGACGCGACGCTGGCGATGGCTGCCCTGAACGCGCTGATGGAGGAAGACGGTTCGGACGATGCCAAAACGGTGGGAGTGGCGATGTTGCGCGCGGTGGCGACCCGGCCCATCCTGCTCCGGGTGGCCGACGGACGAATGGACTTTGCGGCGGCCACTGCGGCCTTGGCGGTGATTGACACTCTAGCGGGCGGTTTTTGGGACGGCGGGGGCGACTTGGACGATTTTGACGACTTGGATATTGACGAGTTGGTGGACATATTGGGCGTGTCCGACTTGGAGCTGAATTGGCATGATGACTTCGATGATCGTTAGCGGCGCTCCCCGCCGCGTGGCCGTGATCGGCGCCGGAATAGTTGGCGCGTCCATAGCGTGGCGTATCGCCGGTCGCGGGGCGCAAGTTACCGTCATTGACCAGGGGGAACCCGGGAGCGGGGCTTCCAGCCACAGTTTCGCGTGGGTCAACGCCGGCGCGAAAGAACCCATCGGATACCATAACCTGAACCGGCGTTCTCTGGAAATGTGGCCTCGGTTCGCCGAAGGACTGGGTGAAGACGTGGGTTTGCGCTGGGGCGGCAAGGTGGCCTGGGAGACGGAAGCGGAAGCCGCCGCAGCTTTGACGGCGCGGGTGCGTCAGTTGCAGTCATGGGGTTATCCCAGCCGCCTGGTGTCCAAGTCCGAACTGGAAGAACTGGAGCCGGCCCTGAACGTAGGCCCGGTGGCGGCGGCGGAGTACAACGAGAACGAGGGACAGGTGGAGCCGCAGTTGGTGGTGGATGCCTGCATCCGGCGTTTGGCCGAGTTGGAGGCCGGTATTCTCGCCGGCGTTTCGGCGCTGGGGATGTCGCAATCCGGCGACGGGACCATCCGCGCGGTGCAGACCACATCCGGTGATATTGAAGTTGACGCGGTGGTGCTGGCCGCCGGCGCCGCTACCACCGGGTTGGCCGCGCTGGCCGGCGTCAACGTGCCGCAGGCGGAAAGCCCGGGGGTGGTGATGCGGACCACGCCCCGGCCGCCGCTGCTGCGAAACGTGCCGGTGGTGTATGCTCCTCCGCTGGAGGAGGGCCGTCGGGAGATACACTTGCGCCAATGCTCCGACGGGCGGCTGATGATTGGCGAAGGCGACCAGGAGAGCCTGGCCGAGGACGACAGCCAGGCCCACGCCGACGAACTGCTGGCGCGGGCTTGCCACTATCTGCCGGGGCTGGCGGGGGCGCAGGCAATACCAGTGCCGGTGGGCTGGCGACCCATGCCGCTGGACGGCTACCCGGTGATGGGTTTTGCGCCGGAAGCGCCGAACCTTTACGTGGCGCTGACCCACAGCGGGGTTACGCTGGCGCCGGCCCTGAGCCAGTTGGCGGCGCTGGAAATCTGCGAGGGCGTGCGGGCCGACGCGGTGCTGGGGCCATACCGCCCGGAGCGTTTCGCCGGGTTGACGGCGGAGGCCGCTGTGGAGATGGGGCACCCCAGGGCAGGACATCGCTAAGGAGCCGGATACGGCCGGCTGGCCGGCGGACGCGCCCGTGTCGGAGATGGCGACGTCGCTCCGGGGCTGGACGGTTCTGCTGCTCAACCGGCTGCACTACAGCACGGTGGCGCTGTCGTCCTTCGGGTTCGGGCTGTTTCTGCCTTTCATCCGGGAAGATCTTGGGCTGAGCTACCTGCAAGTCGGGGTGTTGCAGGCGGTGTCGTGGGGAGCGTCGGTTGCGTTGCTGGTGCCCTTCAGCGTGCTGTTGGCCCGGTTCAATCCCAACCGCCGGGTGTTGGTCGGTTTGGCGCTGCTGACGCCCTTCCTGTTCATGCAGGGGGCGGCGTTGGGCTTCTGGGCTCTGCTGGCGTCCCGGGTTCTGATGGCGCTGACCCAGGCGGGCATGACCGCGGCGCGGCCACTGCTGCTGCGTTGGTGGGCCGCGCCGCGGCAGTACGCCACGGTAACGTCGGTGGGTTTGTCGCTGCATTCCACGTTCATGGCTGCGGCATTGACCTTCAGTCCGCTGATGATCGTCTGGCTGGACAGCTGGCGTCTGGCGTACTTCATGCAGGCCGCGCTGATGGGCCTCCACGTGCTGGCGTGGGGATTCCTGACCCGTAGCGGGGAACCGATTTTGGAAGGATCTCGCGGACCAGGGCCGGCGGACGCCGGCGCAGGAGAGAGCGATGCGCCGGCGGAGGACCGCGCCAATTCAGCGCTGATCAAGGCGCTGATTGCCTACCCCCAGGCTTGGCTGCTAGGTCTGGTGATGCTGTGCCTTTCGGCGTCGTGGACAACGGTATTGACCTTTCTGCCCACGATATTGGAGGAGGAACGGGGCGTTGCGATTTCAGCGGGGAGCATGTTGTTCGGCTTTATGTACTACGTGCTGATACCGGGCGGTCTGCTGGGCAGCCGAATCTTTCAGCACATCAGCGACCGGCGCCTGATGGTGTTGCTGCCGGCGGCGATGAACACACTCTTCACCATAATCGCGCTGCTGGCGGGGAATCAGCTGCTGGTGGCCGTGGCGTTGACCGGCGTGGGGTTGGCCTGGGTGTTCGTGCCGGCGATGGAGATACTCCCCTTCGAGTTCCGGGGCATCAGAGCCCGGGAAGTGTCGGTGCTGGCGGGTTTGGCGCAGACTTTCGGCGCCATCGGGTTCGGCGGCGGGCCATTGCTGGCCGGGGCGCTGGCGCAGGCGTCGGGTTCGGCGGTTATCGGGACGCTGGTGGTGGGAGGGCTGACCGGCCTGGGGATCCTGGGGGCGGCAATGCTGCCGCGCAGTTTCGGGGGGAGCAGGTACGACGTGGTTGGCTGACGCCCGGCGGCGGTGCGCGGTTATTTTCAAACACGGAGCGAAGAGAAATGACAACACGATTCGGTGATGACAAGATTGACGCGCCGGGGCAAGGCGATGAACCAGCCGGCCCCGCCGCCGGTATGACCGCCGGCGGCGGCGTCAACCTGCACACCGCGCCGGCTGATGCGGGTGCGGGCGCGATCCTTTCTAATCTGCTGATGTTCGGGGAGATTTTGCGTCGGTTGGGGTTGGACGTTGGTTCCGGGAATATGCTGGATTTGGTGCGGGCCACCGAGTTTGTGCCCATGGGCGGGAGCCGCAACGACTTTCGACTGGCGGCGCGGGCGCTGCTGACGCATCGTCGCGGCGATTTGGAGCTTTTCGACGAGGCGTTCCAGGTGTTTTGGCGGCGGCCGGCCCACGGGCGCAGTATGCGCGACCTGCGTTCGATGGGGGAGGAGCGACGCTACCGCACGCCCCGGGTGACGCCGCACCGGGAGGAGACTTCCGACGGCCCGCCGCAGGATGACGGCAAAGCGGATGCCGGCGACCGGCAGCCGGTGGTGGACTTGCAGCGCTCTTTCAGCGCGCGGGAGGTATTGCGGCAGCGGGACTTTGCCGAATACACGCCGGCGGAGGTGGCGGCGGCCCGTTCGCTGATGGCCGAACTGGTGTGGGATTTAGGATGCCGACGCACCCGGCGGCTGACCTGGGGAGCGGGGTCGGAAATCGATCTGCGCCGCAGTATGCGCCGGAGCCTGTCCCAGGGCGGCGAGCTGGTTGATCTGGTCCATCGGCAGCGCAAGACGAAGCCCCGCCCGCTGGTTCTGATCTGCGACGTCAGCGGATCTATGGAACGCTACACGCGGATGCTGCTGCACTTTGTACACACGATGGCCGTGAGCGGTCAGCAGCTGGAGGCGTTCCTGTTCGCCACTCGGCTCACGCGCATCACGCGGCATCTGGAGCATCGGGGTGTTGACCGGGCGATGTCCGAGGTGGCGCGGGTGGTGCCCGACTGGGCCGGCGGCACCCGCATCGGCGAGGCCATCAAGTCGTTCAACTATCGGTGGGCGCGACGAACCCTGCGCGGCGGCGCGGTGGCGCTGGTCATATCGGACGGATGGGACCGGGGCGACCCGGAACTGTTGTCGCAAGAGATGGCGCGATTGCAACGCAGCTGCCACCGTCTGATCTGGCTGAACCCGCTGCTGGGTTCGCCGGACTACCAGCCGCTGACCCGGGGGATGCAGGCGGCGCTGCCGTACATCGACGACTTTCTGCCGGCCCATAACCTGCACAGCCTTCAGGAATTGGCGCGGCATCTGAACGACCTTACGGCGCGCCGGGCGCCGCCGTCAGCGCGGCGCCGAACCGAGGGAAGCGAGAGCGACGGGGTTTTGGCGAGTGTGGATACGGGCCATGATGGCGGCGCGGCGGGCCGGTCGCGGCGGGAGCTGAACCCGGCGCTGGCTCCGACGTTCCGGCATCCGCTATGGGGTCATCCCAACATACCGGGCGGCGGTCAGCCGGCCTGACCCGGCGCGATTTTGTGGTACAGGCCGGCCAGCGTCGTCGCCAACGTGCGGGGACGCTCCGCGTACTCGGGTGTGGGATACCATTCGTAGTCGAAGCTGCGCGCCACGTTTCCCTCGATGCTGGTGCGCAGGCCGGACACGATGACGCGAAAGCCCAGGGCGTGGGACGCCTGCTCGGCCAGCTGCTCCATGATGACGTTGGGGCAGTCAAAGATGACCATAAACCCGCCCTGTCGCTGGCCGTCGGTGACCCGGGCGCGAAAGACCTTGCCGAAGCGGTCAAGGTCAACGATGGTGTAGCGACGTTCCTCGGCCCCATGGTCGGGCCAACCGATGTGGATGTCGCCGCCGACGGTCCAGTGGTGCATTCCAACCTCCCCAAGCTGACTGCCGCGTATCGTAGCGGGGGTCGCGCCGGGGCGCAAGCGATGCGCGCGAGCGGGGGCCGCCGGGCGTTTCAGGCGAGGCCGGGTGTTTCAGACGGGAAGGTAGTGGGGTTGGTAAGAGCGCTGCGAACTTCGGCCCAACCCTGGGCCATGGTTCGCTGGGGGAATGTTGGCGGTTCTCCGTCGGACATTACTCTGATGGCGACGAGGATCGGGCCGGGCCGGCGCATAATGTCTTCGATCCCGATGAGGAACTCTTCAAGGTTGTCGTAGCGACAGGTGTGCGTGTAGCCGGCGCTGCGGGCCATACCCTCGAAATCGATGCGGTCCAAGCCGCGGATGGGCCGGCCGTCGGTGGAAGTATGATCGGCGTCTTCGAGGACGAAGTGGACGAGGTTGGCCGGCGCGGCCTCGCCGATGGTGGCCAGGCTGGCCAGATCGGTGCGCAGGGTGGCGTCGCAGTCCAGCACCAGGATGCGTCGGTTCGGCTGGGCGATGGACAGGCCCAGGCCGACGGCGGGGGCGCGGTCCATGCAGTCGGTGAGGTCGATGTCCAGATCGCGGCGGTGGGACACCTGATGCCAGTCTCGCAGAGCCGCGGAGGTGGACACCACTAAGGACTCCTGGCGATGGTAGTTGATGGCGCGGGCGACTTCGCGGGAGGGGATCACGGCCGGCGGTCCGTTGTCGCGTCGGTTTCGATTGGTTCCAGGTCTTCACTGCGGATCTCTTCCCGGCGGATCTCGGCGCGGCGGGATGACACCATCAGGTAGAGTCCGGCAGGTATCAGGACGGCTCCGGGAAGGGCTTTGAGGGCGTTGCTTTCCATAAAGCCCAGCCATAGCAGGTAGAAGCCGGCTACGACCACGGCGGATGCCAGCAGGCGTCCGAAAATGCTGAAGGGACGAAACTTGGGCATAAGTCGTGGCGTTTGTCGTGAGCCGGGGCGAATGAATATTCGCCCCGGCCTGGTCGCGGTGGTGAAACCGGGCGCCTAGTTGTCGCCGGCCAGGGCGGCGGTGACTTCGTCGTAAGCCTGCTTGGCAGTGCGTGAGGCGCGGACGCGGAACTGCACCGGGGTGTTCTCGATCTCCGGCTCCACCGACAAGTGGACGAAGACGGGGCCTTCGGCAGCGAGGACTTCGCCGATGCCGGTGGTGAAGTCTTCCAGGTTGTCGAAGGAGAAGACGGCGGCGTAGCCGGCTCCTTTGGCGATTTCCGGCCAGTCGGTGGCGCCGTCGGAGCCGGGGATGGGCTGTCCGCCGGTGACGGCATAGACGCCGTTGTTGAAAAGGAAATGGTAGAAGTTCTTGGGGGCTTTGGTGGCGGTGGTGACCAGGGCGCCCAGGTTCATCAAGAGGCTGCCGTCGCCGTCCAGCACCAATACCTTGCGTCCCGGCTGGGCCAGGGCGACGCCGAGGCCGACGTTGCTGGCCTTGCCCATTGCGCCGGAGATGGGCAGGTCGAGGTTCTGGTTGCTGGTGACGGAAGGCAGGCCAAAGCGGACGTTGCCGGCGTTCATGGTGGGGATGACAACGGCGTCTTCGCGGTTGTTGTCGATGACGCGGACGGCGTCGGTATTTTTGATCATGGGAGTTTCTCCTGGGAACGGGGGCAACCACCAGGATTGCCTTCAGGGGTTCATACGGAATGAGGGCCTAATGAAACGGCGGGCTTAAGGATTGGTCAGGAGCCGAACTCGGTGCCGATGAGGACCGCTACCGGGCGGCTGAGACGCTGGGACTCTTCGAAAGCGACGCTGATACGGTCGGCGTCGTCGTCGGTTTCGACGAGGTAGTAGTTGATGCCCCAGGCGTGGAGGATGTGTTCGATGAAGCGGCCGGCGGAGTCGGGAGTGGGGCCGCGACGGGTCCAGCCACGATAGCCAACCAGCAGGACCAGGGGCTGGTTGAGGTCCAGGCAGAGGCCGCGAATGGAGTCGCCGGCCTCGAAAATGCCGGTATTCTGGATGAGAACTACGGGGTTGGCCCCACCGACCCAAAGACCGGCGGCGACGGCCATGGTTTCGCCCTCGCGACAGACGGGAATGAGGTCCAGGGTGGGTTCCTCCAGCATCATGTTGTAGAGGAAGTTGGTTTCGCTGTCCGGGAGCCAGACGACGTGGGAAACGTGGTTCTTTTTCAGCTCGGCTACCAGGGAACCCGGATGCAAAACAGACTCATAAACTTCGGTGGTCATTCTGGAGACTCCTTGGGGCGATGGGCGAGGAGGGTATATTAGCAGTGCGCAATTTTCCAGCCGGCATTATATGGGGCGGCATATGGGGCGTCAACGGGCGGGGTTCCCGCTCGGCGCCGCGGCAGCGTTCCGACATTGTTGCCGGTGGCGGTTGCCGGTATCATGGCGTTATGGCCTGAACCGTTTGTCCATTTGTCGAGGGCTGGCCTGTCGCGGGCTGCGCTTGGCGACGGAGGTTTGGCGACGGGAGGGTTGGCAAGGTACACGATAGCAAGAGAAGGGAGAGCTGCGGGATGACGGACGGTGGCGATGCGCCCGATACGTGAAAACATGCCCTCCGGATTCCGGAGGTCGGTCAACTCCAGCCGGAGTCGACCGGACCGGCGGGTGCGGGGTCTGAACCGGCGGATTGCCGCCGCGTTTCAGCCCCACTGGCCGCGCGTGCTGGCCATCGGGCTGCTGATACTGGTTACCGCCGGATTGGGAGTGGTGAACCCGGTCTTGATTCAGGTGGTGTTCGACTCGGCGCTCTTCGGGAAGGGCGGGCCGAACTTGCCCTTGCTGTGGACGTTGGCCGCGGCCATGGCCGCGGTGGTGGTGGTGACCGGCAGCCTGGGGGTGCTGCAAACCTGGCTGACGCAGCAGGTGGGCCAGCGGGTGATGCGGGATTTGCGGGATCGGCTGTACACGCACCTGCAAGCTTTGTCGCTGGGGTTTTTCACGTCGCAGCGCACGGGGGAGATCCAGAGCCGGGTGTCCAACGACGTTGCCGGCATCCGCGTGGTGGTAACGGGCACCGTCAGCAACATCCTGTCCAACGTGGTTATTCTCATCAGTACGCTGGTGGCAATGACGATACTGTCGTGGGAGTTGACTGTGGTGGCGGCGGGCATCACGCCGCTGTTCGCCGTGTTTAGCTACCTGGTGGGCAAACGACGGCGGGCCACGTCGGCGCTGGTGCAGGAATCCACCGCCGAGATGACGGCCATTACCCAGGAAACTCTGTCGGTGTCGGGCGTGATGCTGACGCGGCTCTTTGGCGCCCAAGGCCGTGAGGTCGCCCGGTTTCACGACCAGAACGTGCGGCTGTCGGATTTGGAGATACGGCGGGAGATGACCGGGCAGGCGGTGTGGGCCGGAATGCAGATCTTCTTCTCAATTACGCCGGTGGCAGTGTACGTGATAGCCGGTTACATTATCTACGGGAGCATCGGGCAGGGCGGCGTTACGGCGGGGACGATAGTGGCTTTTACCACGCTGCAAACCAGGCTGTACTTTCCAATCAGCACGCTATTGCGGACCTCGGTGGAACTGCAATCGTCGCTGGCGTTGTTCGAGCGGATCTTCGGCTACCTGGACATCAGGCCGGATATTGTTGATGCGCCGGACGCCGTGGCCATGCCGATTGAGCGGGTTGAAGGCCGAGTGGAGCTGCGGGACGTGCGGATGGACTACCATCCGGCCAGCCTGGCGGCGGACGCCGATGAGACTGCGGATGAAGGGCAAGAGTTCTGGGCGCTGGACGGGGTGAACCTGGAAGTGCCGCCCGGCCAGCTGGCGGCGCTGGTTGGCCCCAGCGGAGCGGGCAAAACGACGATTTCGTATCTGATACCGCGTCTGTACGACGCTACGTCCGGGGAGGTGAGCATCGACGGGGTGGACGTGCGGCGCATCAAGCTGGAGGCTTTGGCCCGTATCGTCGGTTACGTATCCCAGGAGAGTTACCTGTTCCACGCCTCCATCCGCGAGAACCTGATGTACGGCAACCCGGAGGCTACGGAAGAGCAACTGCACCAGGCGGCCCGGGCGGCCTATATTCACGACCGGATCATGGAGTTTCCGGACGGCTACGATACTGTAGTGGGCGAGCGGGGCTATCGACTTTCCGGCGGTGAACGGCAGCGGCTGTCCATTGCCCGGGTCATTCTGCATGATCCGCGCCTGCTGATACTGGACGAGGCCACGTCGGCGCTGGACACGACCAGCGAGCGCTATGTGCAGGCGGCGCTGGAGCCGCTGATGAAGGGGCGCACCACCATCGCCATCGCCCACCGCCTTTCCACCATCATGGCGGCGGACGTGATTTTCGTGGTGGACCGGGGCCGGATTGTGGAACGGGGCACGCACTACGAACTGCTGGCTCAGGGCGGGCTGTATGCCCGGCTGTATGATGAGCAGTATGAAAGCGGCGGTGTGGAGCGCAGCTGCGAGGACGGGGTGGCGCTCACCGGCGGCAATGCAAGGCTGCCGGCGGCGTTATAGGAGAACCGGATTACGGCAAAATCCGGGATGAGGATGATTAAGCCCGGAATGACGATGATCGGCGGGGAATGACGATAATTAGCAGGGAGAGCGCAATGAGTGAGCAAGCCAATTCGAGACCCGTCCGGCTGCGGGTGGCCTTCCGCAATATGTTCTACACCACGATATATGTTGCGGTGGAAGGCGGCTTTCTGGCGGAGCAGGGTCTCGACGTCGATTTTGACCACATTCCGGCCGGGCGGGCCAGCACCGACCTGCTCAAGGCGGGCGAAATTGACATAACCCAGAGCGGGATCAGCCGCAGCTTTATGGATCTGGACGCCGGGAGCAGCGAGCCGCCGCTGCACGTGGCGGAGATTAACCAGCGGGACGGGTTTTTCCTATTGTGTAAGGCGCCCACCGACAATTGGCGTTGGGCGGATCTGGCGGGCGCCACGCTGATACCCGTCGGCTTTACCCCGGTTCCCTATACTACGTTGCAGGCGGCGATGCGGTGGCACGGCGTGGATCCGGCCAGCGTGAACCTGCTGGGCGGTCTGTCGGC
Source organism: Dehalococcoidia bacterium (assembly GCA_963692995.1). GTDB lineage: Bacteria > Chloroflexota > Dehalococcoidia > Lucifugimonadales > UBA3495 > Bin87. Next base: position 2,590,631 of record OY843611.1, on the reverse strand, counting down.
CGAGGAGATGCTGAGCCGGTTCCGCGACGGCGACGCCGACTACCTGCAAGTTCCCAATCCCTTTGCGGCGCAGCTGATTCGGGAAGGTTCCGGCCACCTGGCGGCGACGCTGGGCAACGAAAGCGGGTACGTGTGCTACAGCAGCTTTGCGGTTACGCCGGCTTACCTGGCGGATAATTCCGACAAGGTGCAGGCGTTTGTGAATGGCTACGCCCGAGCGCAACGCTGGGTTGCGGACAGTCCCGCCGAGGCGGTGGCGGAGCGCATCGCCGGCGTATTTCCGGAATACGAGCGGGAAGTACTGACGGAAGGCGTCCAGCAGTACAAGGACGCCGGAGTGTGGGCGACCGACCCGGCCATCACGCGGCAGGGGTTTGACCGGATGCGGGACGCGCTGATGTCCGGCGGGCTGGTGCGGGAAGCGCATCCCTACGAGAGCATCGTGCGGCCGGAGTTCGCGGAGCGGGCGGCGGGGGAATTGGCTTAGGTGTCGGCAGACGGTCTGCGGTATCAAGGCAACCCCATGCCCATGGTTACGCCGTTGCGGATTGTGAGGTGATCCATGAAATTTTGGCAGATTGCTGTGATTGTCGTAGCGATACTTTCGCTCTCAGTCATCGCGTTACGGTTGATGCCGGCCGCGCTCTCGGCCTCGAAGGATTCGGAATGGCTGGGGGTGGTCCTTTTCGGATTCATCATTGGCCCTGGGCTAATCACAGTTGGCATAATTTACGGCGTTTGGAAGCTAGGCGGCAGTGACGATTTCAGATACTAAAAGGCTGAAACGCTCCTACGAGCGCAACTTGGGTCATTCCAGGTTTTGGGCTGGAGTAGGAACCGTCCTGCTTGCTGGCCTGCTGCTGTTTGTGGCCAGAGCGTTATGGGAAGTGGGAAAGAACCCGGAGGTATGGACTCCATTGGCTGAAATCGCGTATGCGATGGTTGTTATCATGCTGGGTCAAGCAATTGCAGTCATTTTCGGATTGTCGGGATATTTCCGGAATCTATACCTAAGGGATGACCAAGAACTCTCCCGCATTGAGCAGAACAATCAGGAGGTATCACAATGAGGCTGGCCGGCAAGGTTGCGATTATTACGGGCGGCGCGCGGGGGCAGGGGGCTACCGAGGCGCGGATGTTCGCTCAGGAAGGGGCGAAGGTGGTTATTGGCGACATTCGGGATGAGCCGGGGATGCAGGTGGAGGCGGAAATCCGCGAGCTGGGCGGCGAGGCGGTCTATCTGCATCTGGATGTTGCCAACGCTGACGACTGGCAACGGGCGGTGGAAGCGGCCGAGGAGCGCTTCGGCAAGGTGGACGTGTTGGTGAACAACGCCGCCATTGTGCTGCGCAAAAGTATTGAGGAAACTACCGGCGCGGACTGGGACAACATCATGGAGATCAACGCCAAGGGCGTTTTCCTGGGCACCAGGGCGGTGATACCGGCGATGCGGCGGGCCGGCGGCGGCAGCATTATCAACATCTCTTCCATCAGCGGACTGGTATCTATCGGGCCGCCGGCGTACATTGCCACCAAGGGGGCGGTGCGCCTGTTCACCAAGTCCACGGCGATCCAGTACGCCGGGGAGAACATTCGCGCCAACTCCATTCACCCGGGCAGTGTGGACACCGATATGCGGTGGGAGGGCCTGGGCAGCCAGACGGCGGAGGAGATCCAGGCCCGCATCGACCAGATACCGCTGGGCCGGGTGGGCGCTACGGAGGACATCTCCTATGGCGCCCTGTTTTTGGCGTCCGACGAATCCTCATTCGTGACCGGAAGCGAACTGGTCATCGACGGCGGCTACACCGCGCAGTGAGGCGGGGCGCATGACCGCCGGGGGCGCGAACCCCGTGACGCATCGCCGCAATCGGGTCGCGAGCCGCCGCGGGGCAGGGCGTGAACGAGGGAGACCGGGTTGGCGTCCGTTCCGGCTGCCGCTCGATGAGGCGGAACGGGCGTTGGCCGCGCTGAGCGGGGAGGCCGGCGGGCCCGGCATGCACGTGGCGATTGTGCCGGGGGCGTAAGTCAGGTGGCGCGGTTCGGAACTTGTACCGATTGCGGGCGCCGGGTCCGCGGCAATTACGTCAGATGCTACAACTGCAATAGGCGCCGACAGCAGGGTCTCTGGCATGACCCGGAACATTTGGAGGGGCAGGAAGCGCGCGACAGGGAGTTGGGCCGTAGTGAATTCTACGTGTACGTTTTGGACACGGGCTACGGCCACTACGTGGGACACACCGCAAACGTCCAGGCCAGGCTAGGAGCACACGCCTCCGATGAGGTAGAATCTACGGCGGGCGGTGAACCGCAACTGCTTTGGAAGTCCTATCCATTTCGTTCACGCCGGGAGGCGGCCCGTTTTGAGGCCGCTTTGAAATCACTGCGTGACCAGCGCTCCGACCGCTTTCGTGAAATTACCGGATTTGCGCCGATCCCTTTTGCGCCAAGCCGGATACAAGAGTGTCCACGTCATTCTGCCGGCGGTGGCGGGTGTGGACTGTGGGGTATGGTCGTAATTACCACTAGTATTGCAGCGGTTACGCTAGTATTGACGTAGGACTTACGGAGTTTTGGGCATGGCCACCTGTCACGCTGACACCGTTATTCGCCGGGCCAATGTTATCACCATTGACCCGGCGCAACCCAGGGCTACCGCCGTTGCGATGCGCGACGGGCGGTTCATCGGCGTGGGCAGCGACGCCGACGTGGAGATGCTCGTCGGGCCGAACACCAAGATACTGGAGTTGCCCGGCAGGACGGCGCATAGGCGCGGTAGTGTATAGTTTGCTCCGTTTCGACGGAATGGTACGATTATGGCTCACCGCCTCAACCATAACTCTGGCAGCGGTTTGGTTAATGACCGCCGCCCGGCGGTAGTCAGAGATCAGTTGACCTTGAACCTGAGCGGAGGAGCCAAACCATCTGATGGTTGGGGCCCCGGTGTACCTGAAAGGAGAGCTGCCGAGGACCCCGATTACCTGTGCCGACAGCTGATAACCTATATTGGCAACAAGCGCGCGCTGTTGGGTCAAATTGGCGAGGCGGTACAGCGGGTCAAGCGGCGGCTGGGGAGGGATCGTTTGCGCGTGCTTGATGCGTTCAGCGGTTCCGGTGTGGTATCCCGCTATTTGAAGGCGCACGCCGCATTGCTGGTCAGCAACGATATTGAGGATTATGCTGCGGTAATCGGGCGATGCTACTTACGGAATAGAAGCGAAGTCGATTTTGCGCGGCTATCGCAAGTAGTAGCCGACTTGAACGGCAGGGTGGATTGTGAGTCTTTGCCCAAAGGATTTATAGAGGAGCTCTACGCGCCAAAGGATGAAGCTAATATCACGAAAAATGACCGGGTGTTCTATACAATTAGCAACGCCCGCCGCCTCGACAATTACCGCAGGTTGATAGACGACGCACCCACAGATTTGCGGGACATGCTCTTGGCGTCTCTTCTTAACAAAGGGTCGGTTCACGCAAACAACGCCGGAGTGTTCAAGGGTTTTTACAAAAACCGGCATACCGGTATAGGGCAATATGGCGGTACGTCATCCGATGCCCTACGACGGATCAAGGGCAAGATTGAGTTAGAGACTCCGGTGTTGAGTCAGTTTGAGTGCGATTATTCCGTCCGGCAACAGGACGCCAACGAACTTGCCGGCGAGCTAAAAGACCTTGATCTAGCATACATAGACCCGCCTTATAACCAGCACCCCTACGGCTCCAATTACTTTATGCTCAACTTGCTGGTTCATTACCGGAGGCCTTTAGAAATCAGCCGCGTATCAGGTATCCCGAAGGATTGGCAACGTTCCGGCTATAACGTGCGCGCGAAATCGTTGCCGCTGTTGGAGCGATTGCTCAACAGGCTTGAAGCCAGGTTTCTCCTCGTGTCCTTCAATAACGAAGGGTTCATCAAGCCAGAGGCGATGCGCGAGTTGTTGCAAACAATCGGTTCCGTATCAGCCCTGGAGATCCGCTACAATACATACCGGGGAAGTCGTAACTTGCGTGGACGTTTGATCCACGTTACTGAGCAACTATTCCTAGTTGAAAAGAGTTAATGAAGTCATGGCACACAGTCCTGAGCGATGGACTGTCGCTGAAATGAGCGCGATTATGAAAGACATCGCAGAACGATCTGTTCTGTACTACTTCTCGAAATACCGTGAAGAACATTTCAGAGTTGAATGAACGCAATTCACTGTTGGGAGAATAGCCCTTATGGCCACCTATCACGCTGACACCGTTATTCGTCGCGCCAATGTTATCACCATTGACCCGGAGCAACCCAGGGCTACCGCCGTTGCGATGCGCGACGGGCGGTTCATCGGCGTAGGCAGCGACGCCGACGTGGAGACGCTCGTTGGGCCGAACACCAAGATACTGGAGTTGCCCGGCAAGACGGTACTGCCCGGTTTCGTTGACGCGCATATTCATGTGCTCAGCAGCGGCACGCGGCACGTGATGGCCGCTGACTGCTCTAGACCGGCCATCGGCGAGATACAGGATGCGCTGCGGGAACGTGTCGCCGCAACTCCGGCCGGGCAATGGGTACAGGGCTTCAAGTTTGACGATACCAAGACGGCGGAAAATCGCTTCCTGCGCCGGGAAGACCTGGACGCGGTCAGTACCGAGCATCCCATTCTGGTTGCCCACCGGGCCGGCCACGTTTATTACGGCAACACGCTGGCCTTGGAGCGGGCCGGCTACAATGACGAGTCGCCCGACCCGCCGGGCGGGCGTTTGGGGCGCAACCCCGACACCGGCCGGCTGGATGGCGTGATTTACGAGCGAGCCGCCGATGACCTCCGGGAAAACCAGCTGCCGGTGGAGACTGCGGATACGCGCCGGGAGGGTCTGCGCGTAATCTGCGAGATGCTGAACCGGGCCGGTTTGACCAGCGTTCACGACGCCCGGGTCACCGATTACGAACTGCGTACCTACCAGGAGGGCCGGGATGCCGGCGAATTGAGCCTGCGCGTGTACGCGCTGATGTGGCACCGCTATTTCCCGGCCCTGCGGGACGCGGGCATCAAGTCCGGCATGGGCGACGACCGGCTGCGCATCGGCGGGATCAAGATGGTTGCCGATGGCGCGATAGCATCGCGGACGGCCTACCTGTCGGAGCCTTACGTCGGCAGCTGCTGTGACCACGGCATCCTGACGATGACCGAGGAAGAGATCGCCGGCAACGTCATGGAGATGCACGCCGCCGGTTTCCAGGTGTGCATCCACGCTAACGGCGATTCGACCATCGACCTGGCGCTCAAAGCCTATGAGGCGGCGCAGGCGGCGCATCCCCGACCTGACCCGCGACACCGGGTTGAGCACTGCACCCTGGTCAATCCCGACCTGCTGACCCGGATGAACCGCCTGGGCGCGGTGGCGACGCCCTTCTGCACCTACGTGTATTATCACGGCGAGAAGATGCCGTTTTACGGCGCGGATCGCCTGCAATGGATGTTTGCCCAGCGGTCGTTTATGGACTATAACGTGATGTCCACCGGGGCCACCGACTATCCGCCCGGCCCCTTTGAGCCGCTGATGGGCATACAGAGCTGCGTGACCCGCACCGACAGCGCAGGGCGGGAGTGGGGCCTCAACCAGCGTATTTCCGTGGCGGAGGCCCTGCGCATCTACACGCAGAACGGCGCTTACGCCGGCTTTGAGGAGAACCTTAAGGGCAGCATCAAGGTGGGCAAGCTGGCCGACCTGGTGGCGCTGGGCGCTGACCCCACCGCCATTGATCCCTTTGGCATCAAGGACATTCCGGTGGAACGGACGATAGTGGGCGGGGAGACCGTGTATGAGGGGTAGTGGCCCACCCCTTGGCGTGTGAAGCGATCTCTATACCCGCCGGGCAACAATTTGGACACCCCGATGTAGCAGTGTCTTTGATGACACCTCGACAATGCTGCGGCGGAGTATGAGGCTGGCCTAATAATATGGGGGTCGGCCATCACGCCGTCCCCCGGCTCGTCAGCGATGCTGCTGATGGCCCGTTCGCTTTGGGCGTCGCCGGCGATGCCGCGCCGCTGGCCAAGGGCGCTTTTTCACCCGGTCGGTTCCGCAGACGGCCCGACAACGAAGGCCGGCTATTGCCGACAATATTGTTAGGATGCGACCACTGCCCCCGGATGGGGAGCTGGAGGAAAAAGGATGTTGACCACGCACAAATTGACTGCCGCCGTTATCCTGCCGGGGCTGCTGGCGCTGGCGCTGGCTTGCGGGCCGGCAGAGCTAACGCGGGAAGATGGCGAGACCGCGCCGGTCCAGTCGGGAGCGGTAGCCACGTCGCCTACCGTGCCATCACCGGTTCAGCCCATTGCCGCCAGACCGTCCGCCGCGGAGCAGCCCACCCCTTCCCGGCACCCGGATGACCCGCCGGGAGCAACGTCAACCCCACCTCCGGCGCCGGTGAGCCTCGGCGCGTCAGCGCCTCCTAGACGCTTTCCTACGGCAGTTCCGCATCCGGAAGGGTTGGTCGGTTGCCTGGCCACAGACTTTTCTGATCCGCCAAAAGGTCCGTATTATATGGATTGGTGCGGGATAGCCCTAGAGGAACATATTGACGCTACTTGTAGCAATTTTACTACAGGCGAAGAGCAATGGGCTTGTGGTAAGAGAGAAATGGCAAAGGCGAAAGACCGTATCCTACGAGAAGGACCTAATCAATGCTGGGCCATACATCACAATCATCAAGATCTCGTCGACGAATGTATTGTCCAAACTTTTAATGCGTTAGGGGCGATTTTGAGAACACGTGAGGCTGGACGCGAAGTTCCGGCGCCGAATTGAAGATATGCTTGGGGAAAGAGAGTAAATGGGGTTGCGACCTGCAATCCAATAATTTCCCGATTGATAGAGAGGTTGCCAGATTGCTTTGCCTACGAAAATTAGCAGTTCGTGTACCGGGCCAGGTGGCAATGTTGGCCGTGTTGCTGTTGATAGCAGGAGCCGCGGGGGGTTCGGCTGAAGCGAGTTCAAACTCAACAGGCGCCAAACTGATCGAGCTGAACCGCTTGGCAAACCTCCCGTATGCGGAGTGGCGAAGTAGCTACAATGACCTACGGCAAAGCGCTGATTACCAGTGGATGGACTGGAGTCAGGATGGTTGTTCCGGTTGACGTAAGGCGGTAGCCCTGATTACCATGCGGTTGGGATGGGACTACTGCCCCCGGATGGGGAGCTGGAGGAAAAGGGATGTTGACCACGCACAAATTGACTGCCGCCGTTATCCTGCCGGGGCTGCTGGCGCTGGCACTGGCTTGCGGGCCGGCAGAGCTAACGCGGGAAGATGGTGAGACCGCGCCGGTCCAGTCGGGAGCGGTAGCCACGTCGCCTACCGTGCCATCACCGGTTCAGCCCATTGCCGCCAGACCGTCCGCCGCGGAGCAGCCCACTGCCGCCAGACCGTCCGCCGCGGAGCAGCCCACTGCCGCCAGACCGTCCGCCGCGGAGCAGCCCACTGCCGCCAGACCGTCCGCCGCGGAGCAGCCCACTGCCGCCAGACCGTCCGCCGCGGAGCAGCCCACCCCTTCCCGGCACCCGTACGACCCGCCGGGAGCAACGTCAACCCCACCTCCGGCGCCGGTGAGCCTCGGCGCGTCAGCGCCTCCTATACGCTTTCCTACGGCAGTTCCGCATCCGGAAGGGTTGGTCGGTTGCCTGGCCACAGACTTTTCTGAGCCGCCAAAAGGGCCGGATTATATGGATTGGTGCTGGAGCTCCCTAGAGGAACATATTGTAGCTACTTGTAGCAATTTTACTACAGGCGAAGAGCAATGGGCTTGTGGTAAAAGAGAAACGGCAAAGGCGAAAGACCGTGTCCTACGAGAAGGACCTACTCAATGCTGGGCTATACATTACAATCATGAAAATCTCGACGACGAATGTATGCTCCAAACTTTTAATGCGTTAGGGGCGATTTTGAGAACACGTTGAAGATATGCTTTGGGAAAGAGAGTAAATGGGGTTGCGACCTGCAATCCAATAATTTCCCGATTGATAGAGAGGTTGCCAGATTGCTTTGCCTACGAAAATTAGCAGTTCGTGTACCGGGCCAGGTGGCAATGTTGGCCGTGTTGCTGTTGATAGCAGGAGCCGCGGGGGGTTCGGCTGAAGCGAGTTCAAACTCAACAGGCGCCAAACTGATCGAGCTGAACCGCTTGGCAAACCTCCCGTATGCGGAGTGGCGAAGTAGCTACAATGACCTACGGCAAAGCGCTGATTACCAGTGGATGGACTGGAGTCAGGATGGTTGTTCCGGTCCGAACCTCTGGTACCATGATGATTTCTATTATGGCTGTCTTAGACACGACCTATCATGGAGGACGCTCGCCGTGATTGACCGATCTACCGGCCGCGTATGGAATGAACGCAATCGATACGCCGCGGATCTGCGATTTAAAAAAGACAACATTGCGTACTGTGACCAACGACATGGCAGCAGAACAACCAGAGCCGTACAATCGGCTAAGTGGAAGTGTACAATTGCATCAAACGCTTATTACCGTGCGGTTAGGGGATTTGCCGGGTACAGGAAGAACCTAACAATTGCTGAAAAAGAAAGCGTTAGCAATCGGCCCGACTACATCATTACTGCGGTTGAATCGTGCTCATATGCGGTGAACCCAGACAACCGATGTTTGCCGATAAACTATTTGGAATTGGATGGCAAACCACTGGCGCCGCATAATATAGCCCGGATACCTACGGGCCAGGTTATTTTGTTACACTCGGTGCGCGCTAACCAGCAGTCCATGAAGGGCTCGCCGGATAACGCAGGTAACACAGGCTACTATAGAAGCACTGGGGAGTTGCGCATAAGGTCAAATTATCCACTACTAGCGAGCTCTTCACCGAATATTGATTGCTCTGATTATGTGAACCCCGCTTTCGTTTATGCTGAAAGCGATGACTATCCAGTTCATAACCTGGATAGTGTATTGAAAATTCATCCGCTATACGTCAAAATTTGCCGAGCCACATCTGCATCTGAGCAGAGCAAAGCGTTGCTGGCGATTAATCCTGTATGGGCAGCTTCTGGCGGTGATTCATTGTTTTCTAGGTACATCATAGGCCAGGGGAAACGTGTGCGCCACTATCAGAATATCAAGGCAATGAACTTGGACGTTGAATTGTCACCAAACCCGGATCAATTCTCTTTTGCCCCCGACGGATCCTGGTCTCGTGCCCTCACTGTCGTCGCTAACGCCAACTTGGGAAAGGTTCGTATAGTCGCCAATCCGGACGGTCATGAGCGGTTGGTAGAAATTACGAGGTCTGCAACTTCCGCTAATCTTTGCAGCAACGGGGCGGAGCCAAACGATATGCGCACGGTAAGCCGGAGCAGTACGGTCTATTTAGCGATGTGCAACCCGGGCACCGGAGTAGTGGAACTTCGCGACCCGGAAACTGGCTTTGTGCTAGAAACCTATCACTTGATTGCGGGTGTGCCACCGCCCGACGATTTGGTACTGCGCCGGGACAGTGGCAATCCCGGCCGCCTGGCGGCATATTTCACCCCAAGCAGTTGGGACGCCAGCAATGGCCATTACTATCGGCTGGAACTAGAGCAGCAGGCGGCCACCGCCGGGTCGGGCCGACCGGATCGGGCCGTCGCCAACCCGCAATGGGAGCTTTTCGCCACCGCGAAATCCCGTTCTTCGCCGCACAACTTTGACAATCTTGCCCCGGATCGCAGTTATCGGGCGCGGGGTCAGCGTTGCGCCAGCTCCGACTACGCCGTATGCGGCGAATGGAGCGACTGGTCGCAAGAGGTTTATCTCCCGGCGTCCGCCGCCGTGCCGGGCCAGCCACGCCGCCTGTCCGCCGGTGTTGGAGACGGCCAACTCACCGTCGCCTGGCAGCCGCCGGCCAATGACGGCGGCGCGGCCATCACCGGCTACGCCTTGCGCTACAAGCGGGACGGCGCCACTACCTCGTCAAATCCTTATAAGTCGGTCTATGGGATCAAGGCCAACGCCCGCTCCCACACCATCACCGGCCTGACCAACGGAGCGGATTACACCGTGCAAGTGTGGGCGGTGAACTCCGCCGGCAGCGGCATCGCCAATCGGGCCGAGCTGACCGGCCTGACGCCGGCGGCGCCGGCGATTACCCCAACGTCCCAGTGCTTGCCGGTGAGCGCTTTTGCGGCGGAGCGCACGTCGGGCAGCGCGGTGCGGCTAACCTGGCAAAACCCGGCCGGCGGTCTGACGGCGCAGCAGCGGCGCATTAACATCAACAAGTGGAGCGGCGGCCAGTGGGTTGCCGAGCAGCAAATCACCGTGAGGACGGGGTCGCAACAAGCGTGGCATCTGGGTATTGACCGCGCCGCTTACTATGCCTACACGGTACGCAGCGAATGCGCGGGGGACCGGAACAGCGGCTGGAGCAGCTGGGAGACCGTTGCGCCCTTCACTGGCCGCGGGCGGCGGTCGGGAGAGGAAACAATCCCTACCCCGACACCCCGGCCCGATGCCGGCGCCGGACCGGATGCTGCCGGCCCCTATGAACCGCCGCCGGAACCGCTGCCGTAAATTGTCCGGCCCGGTTTGGGGGCTGTTATAATGGCCCGGCTATATCGTCAGGTTAGGGGGAACCAGCCGGCGCGTTGGTTCCCTGGTCAGGAGGAATGACATTGGCCGCTAGAACCATGTTTGAGAAAATCTGGGACGCCCACGTGGTTCACGAAGAACCGGGGCAGCCGTCGCTAATCTACATTGATCTGCACCTAGTGCACGAGGTCACGTCGCCCCAGGCTTTTGATGGCCTGCGCCTGGCCGGCCGGAAGGTCCGCCGCCCCGATCTGACCGTTGCTACCGCCGACCACAACACACCCACCTGGGAGCTGACCCGCCCCATCGAGGACCAAATCTCCAAGGCGCAGCTCGACGCCCTGGATCACAATGCCGCCGAGTTCGGTCTCCCCTTCTACTACGACCGTTTCAGCGAAAATCAGGGCATCGTCCATGTCATCGGCCCCGACCTGGGCTACACGCTGCCCGGCAAGACGGTGGTTTGCGGCGACAGCCATACCTCGACCCACGGGGCGCTGGGCTGCTTCGCTGTTGGCATCGGAACCTCGGAGGTGGAACACGTACTGGCTACCCAGACGCTGCGCCAGTTCAAGCCCCGGACCATGGAAGTCCGCGTGGACGGCGCGCTGCCCAACGGCGTGTCGGCCAAGGACGTGATTCTGGGCATCATCGGGCATATCGGCGTCAACGGCGGCACCGGTCACGTCATCGAGTACACCGGCGAGGCGATTCGCGGCCTTGCCATGGACGGGCGCATGACGGTCTGCAATATGAGCATCGAGGGCGGCGCCCGCGCCGGGATGATCGCGCCGGACGAGACTACCTTTGAGTACGTGCGTACCCGCCCCTACGCCCCCAAAGGCGCCGAACTGGAAGCCAGAATAGAAGAGTGGAAGCAGCTGCCGACGGACGCCGGCGCTGCCTACGACCGCACTATTGTCATCAATGCCGCTGACCTGGCTCCCTTTGTGACTTGGGGCACCAAGCCCGACATGGTTGCTTCTATCACGGAGCGCGTGCCGGATCCCGCATCATTCGCCACCGCTGCTGAACGAGAAGCGGCGGAGCGCGCGCTGGAGTACATGGGCCTGGAACCCAACCAGCGCATTGCGGATATCAGGATTGACCGGGTGTTCCTCGGCGCCTGCACTAACGCCCGCATTGATGACCTGCGCGCCGCCGCCAGCGTGATCCGGGGCCGTCAGGTCAGTTCCGACGTTTACGCGATGGTCGTCCCCGGCTCGGCTCGGGTCAAAGCGGAGGCCGAGGCGGAGGGTTTGGACCAGGTGTTCAAGGACGCCGGTTTCGACTGGCGCGTGGCCGGCTGTTCAATGTGCCTGGGGATGAACCCCGACATCCTGGATCCGGGCCAGCGCTGCGCGTCCACTTCCAACCGCAACTTCGAGGGACGACAGGGCAAGGGCGGACGCACCCACCTGGTCAGCCCCGAAATGGCCGCCGCCGCCGCTATCGCCGGCCACTTCGTGGACGTGCGCGACTTCTAGCGTTGCTCCGATGGCCACTCCTGAATCGGGCCAAACCAATGCTCACCCAGGAACATACGCAAACTGCCCGTCACTTCCTGGTCGCCGCTGATCGGGAGTTCGCCGGCGGCGACCTGGTGCAAGGCTCGGAAAAACTGTGGGGCGCCGCCGCCCACGCCGTAATGGCGGTGGCCCAGCAGCGTGGCTGGCCGCATCGCTCCCACCGCTCGCTTAAAAATGCGGTGATACGCATTGCGGAAGAGCAGTCAAGCGAAAACCCATTGCTTGGTGAAGTTCTGCTCGCCGGGTTTGCTGCCGCCGAAAAGTTCCACCGCAACTTTTACCATGATGATATGGAAGATTACGAGCGGGACGCCGACCGACCGATAGTGCGCCGATTTGTTGCGCGTATGCTGGAATTGGCAGACTGAAACGACCGCATTCCGGCGCAAGCCGGAAACACGAGGTAAGACAAAATGGAACCCTTCGTCAAACTGGAAGGTGTCGTCGCCCCGCGCCTGTTCGATCGCTACTGCTGCGCCAATGCCGGAGCCGGCTAAACTAATGCTCACCCAGGAACATACGGAAACTGCCCGCCACTTCCTCGTCGCCGCCGACCGTGAGTTTGCCGGCGGCGATCTGGTGCAAGGCTCGGAAAAACTGTGGGGGGCCGCCGCCCACGCCGTAATGGCGGTGGCCCAGCAGCGCGGTTGGCCGCATCGCTCCCATCGTTCCCTCAAAAACGCGGTGCTGCGACTGGCCGAGGAGCACACCGAGCCGCTTATTGCCTCTGACTTTCTCGCCGCCGAAAAGTTCCACCGCAACTTTTACCATGATGATATGGAAGATTACGAGCGGGACGCTGACCGACCGATAGTGCGCCGATTCGTTGCGCGTATGCTGGAATTGGCAGATTGATACGACCGCATTCCGGCGCAAGCCGGAAACACGAGGTAAGACAAAATGGAACCCTTTGTCAAACTGGAGGGCGTCGTCGCCCCACTAGACGCCGTGAACGTGGACACGGACATGATTATCCCCGCCGTGTATCTCAAGAGCATCGAGCGTGTCGGCTTCGGGCCGCACCTGTTCGACCGCTACCGCTACAACGAGGACGGCTCGGAGAACCCGGACTTCATGCTCAACCAGGAGGCCTACCGCAACTCCCGGATACTGGTGTCCGGCCCCAACTTCGGTTGCGGCTCGTCCCGCGAGCACGCGCCCTGGGCGCTGGAGGACTTCGGCATTCGGTGTATCATCGCGCCCAGCTTCGCCGACATCTTCTTTAACAACTGCTTCAAGAACGGCCTGCTGCCCCTGACGCTGCCGGAGGACGATGTCCGCCGCATCATGGACAAGTCGAAGGACAATCCCGGCTTTCAGCTCACCGTTGACCTGGAGGCCAAGCAGGTGCGCGACGCCGATGAGGAGATCGTTGTGGACTTTGCGGTGGACGAGTTCCGCCGCTACTGCCTGCTCAACGGCCTTGACGACATTGGACTCACGCTGCGGCATGAGGACGCCATCGCGGCCTATGAGACGCGGCAGAGCTGACGAACCGGGAGGTTCACGGCTTGGCAGAACGCTCCGGCATGCGGCGCCGGAGCGTTCTGCTTAATAGCCGATGCCGGGCAAAAATGAGGCGTCGTTGTTGACGCCAGCCCGCTAAAACCGTTCCCAGCAGTCCCAGGCCAGTTCTTCGGCGTACCGGCGCGCTACCAAGTCGCCGCCGATTTCGTTGCAGCGCACCTTGTCGCCGTTCACCCGGTCGGCGATGCCGAAGCTCACTGCCGCGAGCACGACTACAACTGCTCCCGCCAGCAGTATGCCGCCGGCGATGGCGGCTACCAGTTGCCAAGCGCGCAGGTCGCCGGCCCGGGCCGTCAGCGGATTTGACATAACCGGCCCGTCTGCCTGCCCTGCAACATCTGCCTACTCTGCAATGTTGAACGCCTGCCGTACCCGCTGGGCGTAGTCCGTGTCGTAGCGTTGCATCCGCCCTTGCCGCACCTGCTCGTCCAGCGACGGGCGGCGGACTCCGCGCGGCGCCAGCGGGGCGGAGCCGATGATTTGCGCGGCTTCCAGGGCGGCGATCTCGTCGTCGGTCCTGCCCAGCAGGTTGGCCAGCAGCTCGCGGTTGTGTTCGCCCATTAGCGGGGCCGGCCGGGGCGGAATCGCCGGCGTGCCGGACAGTTTCCAGGGACGGCCGGCGTAAGGCAGCGGGGGCATTCCGGTATCCGGGTGATGCTCGACCACCTCGTAGAAGCGTCGCTCTTTCAGGTGCTCGTTGAACAGCAGGTCTGCGCTGTCCATTACGGCGCCGGCCGCCACGCCGGCGGCCTGTAAGCGTGCCATCAGTTCGTGGTTATCGTGGGCGCGGGTCTCGAAGGCGAGCATTTTGTCCAATTCGGCTCGGTAGCGGATGCGTCCCAGCGCATCGGCGTACCGCGCGTCCGCCGCCCAGTCGGGCCGGCGCATCACACGGCAGAGCGACTGCCACGCGTCGTCGCAGTCCACGGCGATTGCGATCCAGCGGTCGTCGCCGGCGCAGGGGTAGCAGCCGTGGGGCGACATGGCGGGGTCTTCGTTGCCGACCCGTTCCTGGACCCGCCCGTTCACCGTCCAGTCAAGGAGCGCTTCCGGTATGGTGGCGCTGCACGTCTGGGTCTGGGAGATGTCGATGAACTGGCCGCGTCCGGTGTTGAGACGGTGCATCAGGGCCAGCATCACCGCGGTCACGGTGTGTTCTCCGGCAGTGTAGTCGGTGTAGGGTATCTCCGACATCACCGGCCCGCCGTCCTTGTAGCCGGTCAGGTAGGCGAGGCCGCCGGCTCCTTCGGTGGCCGGTCCGGTGGCGCCGAAGTTGGCCCAAGGCCCCTGGAACCCGTAGCCGGTGGAAGATACCATGATGATGTCGGGCCGGATCTGGCGCAGGTTCTCGTACTCCAGCCCGAAGTTGCGGATCACGCGGGGCGTGAAGTTCTCGGCGAAAACGTCGGTGATGGCGATAAGGTCCCGCAGCGTCGCTCGGCCCGCGTCGCGGGTCAGGTCCAGCGTGAGGCCCAGCTTGTTTCGGTTCTGCTCGTAGAAATTGGCGCCGCGATTCCAGAATTCTCCGTCCACGTCGTTGTGGTAGAGCGAGTCGGTACGGTAGCTCTCCAATCGCTGCACCGACTCCAGCCTGATGACCTGCGCGCCCATGTCGGCCAGCCACTTCATCGCCGAAGGTATGGCGATGAGCTGCCCCATCTCGACGATGCGAATTCCCTCTAAAGGCCCGGCCATTTCAGATAACCTCCGATGCCCGCAGGTACGCCAGATCCTGCGCCGAGTACCCCTGCTCGCCCAGCACTGCCGCGTTATGCTCGCCCAGCCGGGGCGCGGCGGCGCGAACCTCCCACGGCGAATCCGACATCAGGAACGGCGCGCCGGGGAAAGTGATTTCGCCAAGATCAGGGTGCTCGACCGGCACGTAGTATCCCCGCGCCTGTATCTGCGGATTGTCAACCGTTTCCTGCGGAGAGTCGATTACCCCGTAGATGAACCGTTTTTCGTGGGCCGCCTGGAAAATCTCCTGCTTGCGCTTGGCGGCGAATATGTCGTCGAGGATCGCGCCCAGGGCTGCCGCGTTTTCCAGACGCGCCGAAGCGTTGTCAAAGCGCGGGTCGTCCAGTTCGGGCGCTTCCAGAAAGTCCACGAGAGTTTGCCAGTTCAACGAGGCCCCAATGCCGGGGTTGGGCAGCACATAGCCATCGGACACGGCCCGCAGCCGGGTCAAGTCGCCGGTGTGGTTGGGCTGCCGCCGCCGCACCGCGCCGGTGTAGGTGTAGTTGTTGGTGACGTCCCGCAGGGCCGAGGCTAGGCTTTCCTGTATGGAAACATCCACCCGCTGCCCGGCGCCGGTCAGCCGCTGGTGGTATAGCGCCATTAGCGTCGCCGACGCCAAGTTGGTTCCGGCCTTGAACTGGGCCTGATGCAGGGCGTGCTTCAGGGGTTCCCGGTCGTAGGCCCCGAAAATGTACATCAGGCCGCCCAGCGCGTATTCCACCAGGTCGGTGGCGCGATAATCCCGCCACGGCCCAGTCTGGCCGAAGTTGGACACTGACGCCATCACCAGCCGGGGGTTGTGCGCCCGCAGGGTGGCGTCATCCAACCCCAGGGAGGCCATCACGCCGGGGGCGAAGTTTTCCACCAGGGCGTCGGCGTCGGCCAGCAGCTCAAAGAGAATAGCCGGCCCGGTTTCAGACTTCAGGTTCAGCGTGACGCTGCGCTTGTTGGTGTTGAGGTACAGAAAGGGCAGGCTTTTCCCGGAGTCCGGCTGATCGTGGTAAAAGGGCGGCAGACGCCGCGCCGGGTCTCCGCTGGGCCGCTCGATCTTCAGCACGTCGGCGCCGAAATCGGCCAACAATTTGGTGGCGTAGGGGCCGGCGATGTGATGGGTAAGGTCAATTATCTTGACGCCGGCCAGTGCTCCGCTGCTCAATCTTCGGCTCCCGGATAAATTTAGGTTGCTTATTCTAGCCCCATATCGCCATGGGTACAACGCGAAATAGATGGCCGGATTTTCCAAATGGAATAATCGGCCAGTTGCGCGACGTTCACCGCGCGACGTTCCGGGGCCGCAGCTTCCGGACCGCTACCGCATTTCCCGGCAACGGCGGGTGGAAGTTGGGGAACCTTGACACTCCGACGCGCCGGCGGGTAGTATGCCGGCATCTCACGGGGATTTCCCGATGCCCGTGCGGGTGTCCTTTGGGCAAACGGGAAATCGTCAGAAACCGCCCCTGTAACGGTCGAAACCGTCAAACTACCAGGAGGTACACGCTATGCCCACCAACCAGGAAATTGCCCGGATGGCGCACCTGATGCGTCGGGCCGGCTTCGGCGCAACCTACGCCGAACTGGAGGAGCGCGCCGCCGCCGGCTACGAGGCCACCGTCGAAGAGTTGCTCAATCCCGCGGCTCAGCCCGACCTGGAAATGGACGTGCTGGAGCGTCATTTTGTCGATTGGAAAGAGATGAACGCCCTGGAAGTCAACCAGGCTTATCTCACCTACCGGATGATCAACACCAGGCGCCCGCTACAGGAAAAGGTCGCCCTGTTCTGGCACGGCATCCTCTGCACCGGCAACTCCAAGTGCGAGCACGGCCGCCAGATTCAGTTGCAGCTGGATCTGTTCCGCGACTTGGGCATGGGTAAGTTCGACGTACTGCTCAAGGGCCTGGCCCGCGACCCGGCCATGGTATTTTACCTGGACAACTGCATGAGTCACAAGGGCGCCATCAACGAGAACTGGGGCCGTGAGCTTCTGGAGCTGTTCTCCCTGGGCGTCGGCATGGACGGCGAAGCCAACTACTCGGAGGATGACGTTAAGGAAGCGGCCCGCGCCTTCACCGGCTGGACCATCACCAACGCGGTGCCGCGCTATCCTTACGGACGCTACGAGTCCAACTTTATCTACAACCCCTATGACCACGACAATGACGAGAAAACCTTCCTGGGCGAGACCGGGAACTTCAACGGCGACGATGTCGTTGATATTATTGCCCGGCAGTCTTCCGCCGCGCGGTTCGTCTCACGCCACCTCTACAACTTCTTCGTCGCCGACGAGGTGCAGGTGCCGGCCTGGCAAAACACCCCGCCGCGGGACCCCGAAGCCATCGCCCTGCTGGAGCAGACGTACTTCGACTCCGGCTACGACCTGACGGCCATGCTGCGGGTGCTGTTCAACTCCGACTTCTTCAAGAACTCCCAGTTCGAGAAGGTGAAGAGCCCCGCCGAGGTGGTCATCGGCACCATGCGGCTGGTGCGGGACTTCACGTCGCCCAAGCTGGGCCTGAACCCCTTGGCCAACACCATCCGCTACATGGGCCAGGATTTGATGAACCCGCCCACCGTTGAGGGCTGGCACACCGGCGCCGAGTGGATCGATTCCGGCACGCTGGTGGAGCGCATCAACTTCGCCGCCGACCAGGTGGGCAACACCAGCCTGCCCGGTATCCGGGACATCGTATCCCGCCTGGGCAGCGAGGAAGTAGCCGGCGCCGAGAATATCGTTGACCGCTGCCTGGAAATGGTGGGCGCCTACGAGCTGGCCCCGGAGACCCGCGCTCAGCTGATTGACTACGCCAGCAGCAACGGCAACCCGGCCATTGGTACGCCCGAATACTCGGATACCATCGCCCAGACGTTGCAGCTCATCGTCAGCACCCAGGAGTACCAGTTCGCGTAAGGACGGCAATCGGGCCGCCGCAGTAAGTTGCGGTGTAGAAATGCGCCCCCCTCTCAGGAAGTGGGGCCTTATTCACCGCTATTTGCTGCGGCTCCCCGGTCGCGCCGATAACCGGCCGGCCAGAGTATGGACGAAAAGGGGCGGGATTGTGGACAGTCGGGCAAGGTTGCTCGTTCCGCGTGTGGCGATGCGCCAGTGCCTTAACCCGGCAACGCGCTGGTGTGTCGGAATTGTCGCCCAAGTCGTATGCAGACGAGCCGGCAGATATATCCGGCCCGATACGCAAGCGCGCCCTCGGAAAACCGCTTGCGGCTAACTGAGGCAACCGGCATCCGCCAAAGGGTCTATGTCCCAGAACGACACAAGCAGACAGCGCATCAGCATCCCCAACATTCCTATTGGCGCGGTGTCCTGGTATCTTGCCGCTTTTACTGTCATCACTGTCTATCTGACTGGAACTAACACGCTCTTTATCTTGGCTACGGAGAAAATTATCGGATGGCAGGCAATTCAGTATGTCGTCACCGGCGAAACCCTGAAAGCCGGCGGAGTGGCCCTCATCGCATCGCCCATCATAGTGGAGGTAGGGAGAATGGTTCTCGCAGAAATTTGGACTGAACGGCGGCTTCGCAAAGCCCGCGCCGAAGGCCGCGAGGAAGGTCGCGCCGAGGGAACAGAGATCGCCAATCGGCGCTGGGTGGAATGGAACCGGCGTCGGAAGGATGCTGAAGCCAAAGGCGAGCCTTTCACCGAGCCGGCTCCCGGCGACCCGTAGCAACCGAACACCGCCATCCGCTGCCCGTCCCCATCGCCAGCCGAACTACAAGGAGAAACAACATGACCGCTACCAAGAAAGACCCGGTGCTGGTGGTGCTCCAGCTTTCCGGCGGCAACGACGCCCTGAACACCCTGGTGCCCCACGGCGACCCGCTGTACTACGACAACCGCCCCTCGGTCCGCGTGCCCGAAGGCCAGGCGCTGGACCTGGACGGCTATGCGGGCCTCAACCCCAACATGGGGCCGCTGAAGCGGCTTTACGATGCGGGCAAGGTTGCCGTCATCCAGGGTGTTGGCTATCCTAATCCCAACCGCAGCCACTTCCGCAGCATGGACATCTGGCATACCTGCGAGCCGGACAAGCAAGGCACCGAAGGCTGGCTGGGCCGCGTGATCCGCGAGATCGATCCCAACAAGGAAAACGTGCTGACCGGCGTGAACTTCGGTCGGGGCCTCCCCCGGGCGCTGGCCGCTCCCGGCGTGCCGGTGGCCTCCGTCGGCAACCTGGCCACCTACGGCGTGCTCACCGGCATTGAGGCTGAGGAGCAGCGCACCGAGGCTCTGGACATCTTCTCCAGGATGTACTCGCCCACTATCGGGCGCAGCGCCGTCGTCGAGTACCTGTCCCAGACCGGCACCGACGCGCTGAAGGGCGCTGATATCCTCAGCGCCGCGCCGGAGCTGTACAGCTCCACCGTGGAGTACGGCGGCGACGTGGTGGCCCAGTACATGAAGAACATCGCCCAGGTGCATCTGGCCGGCTTTGGCACCCGCATCCTCTACACCACCGCCCCCTACAACAGCTTCGACACCCACGCCGGCGAGTTGGCTGCTCACGCCAGCCTGTGGACGAACACTTCCAACGCCATCGCCGACTTCATGGACGACTTGCGGGAGCACGACGCCAGCGACAATGTTACGCTGCTGGTCTTCACCGAATTCGGACGCCGCGTGCATGATAACGGCTCCGGCACCGACCACGGCAGCGGCGGCGTGGCCTTTGTTGTGGGCGACCACGTGAAGGGCGGCATGTACGGCGAATATCCCTCGCTGGAGGCCGACAAGCTGCTGGAAGGTGACTTGCATTTCAACAACGACTTCCGCAGCATCTACACCGACCTGCTGGAAAACTGGATGGGTCTGGACGCCCAGCCGTTGGTCAACGGGACGTTCGAGAAGTTCAACTTCATCTAACCGTCACGCTGGGGAGGGTTTGAAATCCGACCCGACCGTACCGCCAACCCGCATTCGTACCAGCGGAGGTATCTTTTATGACTACTACCACTGCCCGCGCGGCGTTGCCCGCCGTCGGCATTGACTTGAAGTATAGCCACACCATCGGCCGGGCCGAGTTCTCCGGCCCCGGGTTCCGCAACCCCACCGCCATGGCGCGCGGCGAAGATGATGTCATGTACGTGGCCAACCGTTCCTATGACTACCGGCCCGACGGCAAGCGCATCACCATGTGCACCGTGGGCGAGGAGTTCATTGGCGAGTTCGCCAAGGGCGTCTTCGAGCAGGGGGACGGCGAGGCCGTGTCCACCGACGGGGCCATCATCTGGCCCACCGCCATCACCGTAGGCCCCAACGGGAACGTCTATCTCGCCGACGAGTACCTGGATCGCATCAGCATCTACTCACCGGACGGCGAGTACCTCACCAAGTGGGAGCGTCCCGGCGACGGTGACGGCCAGTGGAACAAGCCCAGCGGCCTGGCATTCGGCGCCAACGGCGTCCTGTACCTGGTGGATAGCAACAACCACCGGGTGCAGATGCTTGCCGCCGATGGTGAGTACCTTGGCCAGTTCGGCGGGTTCGGCGCTGGTCCCGGCCAGTTCAATATGCCCTACGGCGTCGAGATTGACCAGGCGGGGAACGTGTACGTCGCCGACTGGCGCAACGACCGCATCCAGAAGTTCACCGCCGCCGGCAAGTTCGTGATGCAGTTCGGCGAGACGGGGGATGCTCCCGGCCAGTTCAACCGCCCTACCGACGTGGCGGTGGACAATGAGGGCACAATCTACGTCGCCGACTGGAACAACGACCGAATGCAGCTGTTCCATCCCGACGGCTCCTTTGCCGGCATGACCTACGGCGAAGGCACCATCTCCACTTGGGGAATGGGCAAGCTGGACGCCAACCCCGAGATGTGGGAAGAGCGCAGGATTGCCCAGGGCCTGGACCGGGAAAAGCTGTTCTGGGGCCCCATCGCCGTGGAGTGCGATGACGAAGGACGCATCTTTGTAGTGGAAACGGCCCGCTCCCGGATCCAGGTTTTCACCAAGCTCGACGCCGTGTTCTACGGCGTCAACGAGCGGGTCGCCGGCGGCGGCGGACGCCTCTAGGCGAACCGGCGAACCCCAACTTTTCGCCGCGATACGGGGCGGGTTGCTCAACCCGCCCCGATTATATGGGCCTCGACTATATAGGCACCGACTGGGCTTCCAGCACTTCGGCCACTACCGATTCCTGATTCCGTTCCCTGAGCCGGGCCATGCTTTTCAGTATGATCCGATGGGCCAGGGCCGGGGAAGCCAGCGTCTTGATGTCGTCCGGCGTTACGTATTCCTGACCGCGGATGCCGGCCAGGGCCTGGGCGCATCGATACAGGCCCAGCGTAGCGCGGGGGCTGGCTCCCAGCGCCACGTCGGGATGCTCCCGGGTGGCCCGGATCACGCGGACCAGATAGGACCGGAGTACCGGGTCAATGTAGATCCGGCGCACCAGGCTCTGGATATGCAGCACGTCGTCCGCTGATGCCACCGGGCGCAGCGACCCCAGGGGATCGGCATCTTCAAAACGCTCCAGCAGGGCCGCTTCATCGGTTTCCGACGGGTATCCCAGCCGCAAGCGCAGCAGGAAGCGGTCGATCTGCGCTTCGGGCAACGGAAACGTTCCCTCCAGCTCGATGGGGTTCTGGGTCGCCATGACCAGGAAGGGCGCCGGCAAGGGCATAGTATCCTGGTCGATGGTTACCTGTCGCTCGGCCATGGCTTCCAGCAGCGCGGACTGGGTGCGTGGCGTGGCCCGGTTTATTTCGTCGGCCAGCACCACCTGGGAAATCACGGGCCCGGGGCGGAATTCGAACTGCCCGTTGTGCTGGTTGTAGTAGTTGATTCCCGTGATGTCCGACGGCATCAGGTCGGGGGTGAACTGGATGCGGCGGAACTCGCAATCCAGGGAATAAGCCAAGGAGCGCGCCAGCGTCGTTTTGCCGATGCCGGGCACGTCCTCAACCAGGATATGCCCAGCGCTGAACAGAGCCGCCAGGATGTGCTCGATTACATCAGATTTGCCGACAATCGCCAGCTGGATGTTGTCGCGGATTGCGGCGGCGGTATCCGCAATTTGCTGCGCCTGCGCGGACGTGATCACCGCGTCGTTCCGATTGCGCCGGCGGCGGCGCGGGTGAAATGCTCTTCCGCCGCTCTCAGGTCTTGGGGTGAGTCCATGCTGCTCCAGAAAGCGCCGGTGGGCACGGCGGACATACGACCGGACGCTGCCAGGGCGGGGAAGGTCGCGCGCTCGTGGTCGCCGGTCTCAGGAAGCATCTGCCGAATGCGGGGATGCAGTACGTACACGCCGCCGTTGATGGCGTAGGGCAGGGGCGCCTTTTCCCGGAATTGACGCACCAGCCCGGCGGGATCAGCATCGACAATTCCGTAGGGGCTGGTCATCGGGACGGTTAGGATGGTGGCGGCGTGAGCGGGATTTTGGCGTCGCCGCGCGTGGTAGTCGGCCAGCAACGCATCGAGCCTGGCGTCGGTGACGACATCGCCGTTGGTGGCGATGACCGGTTCGTCCTCCGCATCCGGCGGCAGCATGGCTAATCCTTGCTTTAGAGCGCCGCCGCGCCCCAGGGGAGTGTCTTCGTGGCTGTAATGGGCGCGTATCCCCATTTCGGCTCCGTTGCCGAAATAATCCGCCACTACCTGGGCCAGGTGGCCGACCAGGAAGATTACATCGGTCACGCCGGCCTCCCGCAGCCAGTGAACCTGGCGCCATAGTATGGGCCGGCCGTGCACCGGGATCATGGGTTTCGGAAGAGTGTCGGTGAGGGGACGAAGCCGCTCGCCTTTCCCCCCGGCCAGTATCAGAGCGTACATAGCGGAGGCTATGTTAACCCCGGCAGGGAATTGGGTCAATGGCGATCACTGCGCCAAACAAGTTGCCCCGGCCATCCCGAGATGGCCGGGGCAACCTTCCGGCTTTTGCTACTTATAAGCCACCGGGCGGAACTCGGAGGAGCAATACCGCACTTGCTCCCAGAACCCGGCGGCGTCTCGTTCCACGTTGATGTGCTGGAGGAAATCCCGGCTTGGATCATCGTAGATGACACACGGCGCCCATAAGGCGATATCGGGAAAGACGAACAAAAGCCCGATCACGGCGGCCATGCACCCCATGAATGGCAGCACGCCAATGTACACGTCGGTGATGGTGCTCTCCTGCAAGGCCGCCTGGGCGGCCTCCGTTTGTTCCGCCATTTCGGAGTCAATATCCAGCCGCACACCGTGGAGGATGTACAGGTTGATGCCCTCCGGCGGACTGATCAGCGCCGCCTCTACCAGGACCACCATGATGATGCCGAACCACACCAGGTCCACGCCGACGTCTTTCAACGCCGGGGTCAGGATGGGGATGGTGGTTACCAGCATGGCGAAGCTTTCCATGAAGGTGCCTAGCAGCAGGTAGAAGAACACCAGAATGATCACGAATTGCAGGGCGTTGAGGTTCATGCCCGTGATCCACTCTGAGATGTCGCTGGATATGCCCAGGCGGGCGAAGGCGAAGCTGAGCGTGAAGGCGGCCATGACGATGAGCATGATCATGGCCGAGGTGCGCACGGTGGAGATGATGGCGTCCAGCAGCATCACGTACACCGCGCGGAAGGCTTGCCCCCAGTTGGAATAGGCGCCCAGGAGGCGTTTGTACAGTTCGTTAGCCATGGCCACGATCAGCGCGCCGGTTACGCCGAAGGCCGCCGCCTCGGTGGGCGTGGCAATGCCCAGGTAGATTGTTCCCAGCACCACCGCGATGATGATGAGCACGGGTATGATGGCGACCAGACCGACGACGGCCTCGCCGATCATGCGGAGCCACTCGGAAGTCGCTTCCAGGTAGGACAGCGTGGAGCGGCCGCGGCGATAGGCTTTCCGCTCTCTCAAATCGCCCAGCCCGGCCTCCGTGCCTTGTTCCTGGCGCAGAACATCCAACTGAGCGTCGTTGTACCGCCGGATGTGCAACCCGTGGAACCAGGCCCGGTAGAGGCGCTTCACTTCCTCGTCCATGGGCGCGGTGCGCGGCGCGATTATGGAGGTGAACACCATCATGACAATCATGACGAAGGCCAGCAGGAAGCCGGGGAAGAACCCGGCCATGTAGAGCCGGCCAATTGATTCTTCCACCAGGACGCCGTAGATGATCAGGCCGATGCTGGGCGGAATCAGGATGCCCAGCGTGCCGCCGGCGGCCAGGGAGCCAATGACCAGGCGTTCGCTGTAGCCCCGCTGCCGGAAGGACGGCAGGGAAACCCGGCTGATGGTGGCGGAAGTGGCCACGCTGGAACCGGAGCAGGCGGCGAACACGGCGCAGGAGGCGATGTTGGTGTGCAGCAACCCGCCGGGCAGGAACACCAGCCAGCGGGACAGGGCGCCGTACATCCGCTCGCCCATGCCGGAACGCAGCATCAGCTCGCCCATCAGCAGGAACAGCGGCACCGCCACCAGAATGAAGTTGGTGTTGCTCTCCCAGGCTTTGTTGCCCAGGATGTTCCACAGCGGCGCATCGGAAAACGCCTGCATCAGCACCAGCGCGAGCATCCCCAGGGCGCCGGCGACGTAGAGTCCAATGAGGAAGAAGACCCCCATCAGGCTGAAAGCGGTGATGATTGCCATTTTGTTGCAGTCCTCCGGTCAGTTGAGGCCGGTTAAAGGCTGGTATGAGCGTTGCGGCGGTGTTCTGGCGGCGCGATGTTCCCCACGGCGGCATTCCCGGCCGGCTAGACCCCGGATACGGCTTCCTGGACGGTGTCGGTGGTCGCCAAATCGGCAACGTTGCCGCCGCGGGATTTGTGAATGATCTCCAAAATGCCGCGGGCCACCATGCTCAGCATCCACTGGAAGGACGTGAAGGCCAGCATAGTGAACCCGATGGCCACTACGGTCTGGGGTATCCACAGGGGTGTCAGCGGGTAGGTATTGGTCAACGCCTGAATGCAGGCTCCGGTGGCCGGGTCGTTGCTGATGCAGTAGGACTCTAATACTTCTTCCCAAGTCTTCCAGGCGGTGACGGCGCCGAAGAAACCCACTGATCCCAAGGCCAGCCAGTCGGCGGCGGAACGCATATAAGGATGTATGCGGGAGAACAAGGGGAGCAGCACGTCGATGCGCACGTGGGAACCGGTGCGTAGTGAATAGGAAAAGGCCCAGGTTCCCGCGAAGGCCAGCACGTAGCCGCTGAGCTGGTCCATGCCGGGCGCCATGGGCCAGCCCAATTTGCGCGCGATCACCTGGTAGGTAATGAACAGGCCGAGCAGCAGGAGCAGAGTTCCGCAAACGTAGCCGAGAATGCGATAGGCGTAGTCCAATCCGCCGTCCATTTTATAGATGGCGCGCGTTAGGGCGATGGTGGCCGGCTGGGTGTCCACCGTAGGCGGAACGATTTGAGTGCTCAACGAGGGCCTCCGGGGTTTATTCAGGTCGGTTCAAGAGGAGCCTTGCCAAGTCGCATTGCCCGACGAAAGATACTGGATTTTGACCGGATTATTCGCAAAACGGGCCGTCGCAACGCGCGTGGGCAAGTCTATGCGCCCCTAAAACGGATGTCAAGAACGTATCGGCATCAGACGCCGCCCCGCCGAGCGGTTCGCGCTGGCGCCGTCCGGCGGGGCGGCATGCCCGTAGGGGCAATCGGGTCGGGCCGGCGCAAGCCGCTACAACCTGCCTCGGCAAGCGGCTTGCGCCGGCCCGGACAAGCAACGGGGCCGGAAAAGGAGAGGGCCGGCAACCACCCGGTGGTCGCCGGCCCTGGCATCGCGCCCGCGATGCCTCAGCTCCTGGGGAGTTTCGGCGAAGGCAACGACGTACCTAGTTCGCCTGGTCTAGGTTAGCCCCCGTCTGGGCAACCCTCCAGCCTTTCTGCGTCGTGCCGGCGTCCGATTGCACGTCACACTCCTCAAGGAAACTTCTTATGTAGAGCTGCTGTATTGCGTCTTTGATTTCGCCTTCGTTCAGGCTGCCAACTTCGTCAAGGACCATCTTGAGATAGGCGTCTTTGGCAATGCACGCATTGCTGCTGCCGCCGTCGCTGCTGCCATCGTCGTCGGTACTGCCGTCGTCGGTACTGCCGCCGCCGTCGGTACTGCCATCGTCGCTGGGCGCCTCAGTCAATATTATGGCATCCAGCATGGCATCCAGCACTTTTTCCTGCTTCTCCTCGGCTATGCCCTCCAGAGGATCGCCCTTCTCATCTTCAGGCGTCTCCTGCTGCTCCGACGGTTCGGGGGGTTCTGATGTGGAGGTGTCGGCCGTGTTGACTGGTTTGGTAGATCTTGTAGATCTTTTTGATGTGTCGGTTGGTTTGGAGGAGGTGTCGGCGGTGTCGATTTCCGGTTCAGCTTCCAGTTCAGCCGTCTCCTGCTGCTCCGACGGTTCGGGAGTTGCTGGTGTGGAGGTGTCGGCGGTGTCGATTTCCGGTTCCGGTTCAGGCGTCTGCTGCTGCTCCGATGGTTTGGGAGTTGCTGGTGTGGAGGTGTCGGCGGTGTCGATTTCCGGTTCCGCTTCAGGCGTCTGCTGCTGCTCCGATGGTTTGGGAGTTGCTGGTGTGGAGGTGTCGGCGGTGTCGATTTCCGGTTCCGGTTCAGGCGTCTGCTGCTGCTCCGATGGTTTGGGAGTTGCTGGTGTGGAGGTGTCAGCGGTGTCGATTTCCGGTTCCAGTTCAGGCGTCTGCTGCTGCTCCGACGGTTTGGGAGTTGCTGGTGTGGAGGTGTCTGCGGTGTCGATTTCCGGTTCCAGTTTAGCCGTCTCCTGCTGCTCCGACGGTTCAGGAGTTGCTGGTGTGGAGGTGTCGGCGGTGACGACTGGTTTGGTAGATCTTTTTGATGTGTCGGCTGGTTTGGTGGAGGTGTCGGCGGTGACGATTTCGGGTTCCAGTTCAGCCGTCTCTTGCTGCTCCGACGGTTCGGGGGTTGCTGGTGTGGAGGTGTCGGCGGTGACGATTTCGGGTTCCAGTTCAGGCGACTCCTGCTGCTCCGACGGTTCGGTGGTTTCTGGTATGGGAGGCCCCCAGCCTGGCTTGCCCGGTCCCGCTGCACAATCCACAAGCTCACTTTCCTCGTAGAGATATTCCAGTGCGTCTATGATTTCGTGAGCCTGCCACAGCACTTTATGACACCTTGTTCCTTTTGTTCCATACCGAGACACACAGGTGTAGTACCGGTCCAGACGGATATTAGTGATAAATCTATCCTGGTCATAGCAGACGTTAGGGCTTTGACGCCACCCGTGCGCAAACGAGACCTTCCGTGCCGCGATCAGACCCTTTAGGGCCTGCCGCACTTGTTTAACCGCCCACTCCTGCTTCTGGGTAAGCGTCTCCTGCTGCTCGGAGGGTTCGGGGGTTGCTGATGTGGAGGTGTCTGCGGTGTCGATTTCCAGTTCAGCCGGCTTCTGCTGCTCCGACACTTCGGGGGTTGCTGATGTGGAGGTGTCTGCGGTGTCGATTTCCGGTTCAGCTTCCAGTTCAGCCGGCTTCTGCTGCTCCGACACTTCGGGGGTTGCTGATGTGGTGGTGTCTGCGGTGTCGATTTCCGGTTCAGCTTCCAGTTCAGCCGGCTCCTGCTGCTCCGACACTTCGGGGGTTGCTGATGTGGAGGTGTCTGCGGTGTCGATTTCCGGTTCAGCTTCCAGTTCAGCGGTCTCCTGCTGCTCCGACACTTCGGGGGTTGCTGATGTGGAGGTGTCGGCGGTGTCGATTTCCGGTTCAGCTTCCAGTTCAGCCGGCTTCTGCTGCTCCGAGGGTTTGGGGGTTGCTGATGAGGAGGTGTCTGCGGTGACGATTTCCGGTTCCAGTTCAGCCGACTCCTGCTGCTCCGAGGGTTTGGGGGTTGCTGATGAGGAGGTGTCTGCCGGGACGACTGGTGTGGTAGATCTTCTTGATCTGTTGTTTTCCGGTTCAGCCGTCTCATCCTGCTCCGACGGTTCGGAGGTTTCTCCTGAGGGCGTGGGATGAGGGTGGGACATTATGTGGGTTGGAGCTGTGAAATCTCCTAATATGGGAGGTTCCGATGTGGAGGATTCTGCTGGCTTGCCGGCGCCTTCCATTGCGTAGCCGCCGATCAGTAAGAGGGCAATCATAACCGCGATCATGGTGGTTGCTGCTTTCATTACGTCCCTGCTCCTTTGTGGCGGCGCCGATGTGTATTGTCAACGACGGCCGTATATTTGACGCCAATATAAGCGGAGGCAAGGGCATATTCAAGATGTTATGAAAATTGGATGCGTGTGTTCGGCCGCGATTTGGAGTTGCGGCTTCGCTAACCGCCTCGCAGCTACGAAAACTGGATACGCGTAATCGGCCGCGATTTGGAGTTGTGGCTTCGCTAACCGTCCCGCAGCCGCCTGGCGCGGCTGATGTCGGGCTCGTCGCCCACCACCGGGCGGTGGCGCAGATCGCCGCTGCCGAGGCCGCGCTCGTGGGCCCGGCGGATGAAGCGCCGGGCCGGAGCCGTCTGCGGTGCAGTCAGCCGTCGCCGGCGTTTTTCAGCGCGCCGGTCCTGGTGGTGAACACGTGGGGCCGCATCGTGGGCAGATGCACGATGTTCTTGCCGGCGAATCGCTTCGGGATGGCGAATAGCTCGGGATCTCGATGCGAACCGCCCGGCGGGGCGGCACTGCGTTAGGGGCAATTGGGTCGGCTCGGCGGAGCCCCTTGCCGAGGCCGGCTCCGGCGGCTTGCGCCGGGCCGGACAAGCAACGGGGCCGGAAAAGCAGAGGGCCGGCAACCACCCGGTGGTTGCCGGCCCCGGCATCGCGCCCGCGATGCCTCAGGTGCTGGGGAGTTTCGGCGAAGGCAACGACGTGCCTGGTTCGCCTGGTCTAGGAGTTACCGCCCGTCTGGGCAATCCTCCAGCCTTTCTGCGTCGTGCCGGTGTCCGATTGCACGTCACACTCCTCAATGATACCTCTTATGTAGAGCTGCTGTATTGCGTCTTTGATTTCGCCTTCGTTCAGGTGGCCAACTTCGCTCAGTACCATCGTGAGATAGGCGTCTTTGGCAATGCACTGATTGCTGTCGTCGTCGGCAACCAGTGGTATGAGATCCAGGGCATCCTCCAGGACAGTCAGCACTTCCTGCTGGTCCTCCTCCTCTATGCCCACCAGAGGATCGCCATTATCATCTATAACAACCTCTGGAGGGGCGGGGGGTGTGTCTGTGTTTTGGGCACCATAAACGGCGGTGGATGGGGAGGTGTCATTGGAAGGGACGTGGTAATGGGGAGTGTTAGTTGCGTGCAGAACGAAGTTGGAGAACGCCGCGTCCAACGTGCCGGTGAAAGCGTCTGCTGACTTGCCGCCACCCTCCATTGCATAGCCGCCGGCCAATAGAACGGCGATCATGACGGCAATGGTAACCGTTGCTGTTTTCATTGCATTCCTGCTCCTTCGGGGCCACGCCCGGTTTGTATTGTCAAAGGCGGCCCGTGTATTTGGCTGTTCATTATAATTGGGCGCAACCGCATTTTCAACAGGTTAGGAAGATCAGGTTAGGAAGCTTGGGCGCGCGTGAGCGGCGGCGCTTGGCAGTCGCGGCTTCAGTAACTGTCCCACAACCGCCCCCACTCCGTTTGCCGCGCCTGCTTTACCCGCCCCTTGCCGATGGTATTCAGCCAATACCCGTTGTGGTAGAGGTTGCTGGCGGCATAGGCCCACCCGGCCAGGGGCGAGCGCAGCAGCGCGTTCTCCAGGGGCTTCAGCGGCCCCCAGTAGATCATTTTCTGGCCGCGGCTGGCGAAGGTGTTTTCGTTGTCGGCGAAGTTCCAGTTGACGCGGCTGATGTCGGGTTCGTCGCCCACCACCTCGATGTGGCGCAGATCGCCGATGCCCAGGCCGCGCTCGTGGGCCAGGCGGATGAAGCGCAGGGACAGCGGGTCGAAGCCCATCATGGAGGCGACCACCGCATCGACGGCCACCTGGTCGGCGCCGGCCACGAGGCGGTTCTTGATGTGCCAGCGCATGGCCCGGGGGCCGGGGCCGTCGCCGGCGAAGGAGCCGTCGGTTACGGCGAAGATTCCGGGGTGGATCTCCTGCTGAATGGCCAGCAAGTCCACCAGCGTTTCGTGGATCACCGAGTGGGTCCAGTGCCGTTTGCGGTGCAGCAGGCCGCCGAAGGCGTTTTTCATGGCGCCGGTCATGGTGGTGAAGACGTGGGTCTTCATCGTGGGCAGATGCACGATGTTCTTGCCGGCGAATAGCTCCGGGATCTCGATGCCTTCGGGATAGATGTCGTTCAGTACCAGCATCTCCGACTTGGGCTCGTAGCGCACCCACGGCTCGGGGGGCGTGTCCAGGTGAACCGTGCGGAGTTGGTACTTGTCCTGCACCGGCTTGTGCTTGTTGTTGACCTCGCCCTCGAAGGAATCCACCACCACCGTACCGTTGTGCGCCGCAATAAGACCGCGATGGCCCATATTATGCAAGGCGCAAATCACCCCTTCCAGCTGCCAGGGCGCAGTTGAGCACCCCGGATACCAGTGCTGCCAGGAGATGTTGATCTTGAGCAGCGTCTCCCGCTCCGGGGACAGTACCGCTTCCGCCCCGGCCAGCCGCATGGCGCGCTCCACATCGGCCAGCACCGTCGCCGGGGTGGTTGCCACCACCGATACCACCGGCGTACCGGGTAGCCGTCCGCTTGCGGTCTGCGCAACCGTTCCGAACCGTTCCACAGCAGTCATCGAATATCTCCAAATAGCGTCATTCCCGCATCTGCAAATGGCGTCATTCCCGCGAAAGCGGGAATCCAGGCAGTCAATGACGGTAGCACGGATGGCGAGAACCGTGAAAAGGATACTACAACGCCGAGGGAATTGTGAAACTCCCCCAATTCCCCTCTACCGATTCTTCCCTCTACCAATTCTTCCGTCATTCCCGCGAAAGCGGGAATCCAGGCGTCTCTATAACCACATCGTTCTCTGACAGCAGGCAATTCTGGATTCCCGCTTTCGCGGGAATGACGGTGTTTGCGAACACGGCCTAGTGTGAGGGGATTTTGGGAGTTTCGCAATTTTCTCACAACGCCGTCCAGCCGCCATCCACCAGCAGCAGATGCCCGGTTGTCGCGCTGGCCGAGTTGCTGGCCAGGTATATGGCGGCGCCGACCAGTTCTTCCGGGGCCATCCGCCGGCCCAGGGGCATTTTGATCGCCATTTCGGCGGCCACGGCGTCGGCGTCGCGGTCGTCGGCCTCCAGCAGGCCGGGCGTCGCGGTGGGCCCCGGGCCGATGGCGTTGACGGTGATGCCGTGCCGGGTCCATTCCAGGGCCAATACCCGGGTCAGATTGGCGAGGCCGCCCTTGCTGGCGCAGTAGGCGGCCCGGTTCACGGCGCCGGCCACTGCCAGCTGCGACGCGATGTTGATGATGCGCCCGAACCCGCTGGGGATCATGAGGCGGGCCGCCGCCTGGGCGCAAAAGAAGGCGCCTTTCAGATTGGTGTCCACTACGGCGTCCCAATCGTCTTCGGTCACGTCCAGAGCCGGCGCGCGCCGGCGTATCCCGGCGTTGTTCACCAGTATATCCAGCCCGCCCAGTTCACCGGCCAGGCGCCGGATCGCGGGGGCAATCTCCGCCACGTCCCGGACGTCCAGATCGCTGGCCAGGCCGACCCGGCCCTCGTTCCGGATGCGGATTACCGTGTCGGCCAGTCCTTCCCAGGATTCATCCGTGGCCAGATCGCTCACGGCCACGTCGGCGCCGGCCTGGGCCAGTCCCACGGCCAGCGCCGCGCCGATGCCCCGCGCCGCGCCCGTTACCAGCGCCTTGCGTCCCGTCAAGTCCAAACCCGAATATGGCATGGTCTGCTCCTCAAGTCCAAAGTTAATCTCGGCAGCGTAAATGTCGGAAACCGGATTAAGATTATATCGTTGACACCGCGCCAAGCCGCTGGTAGGGTTTTCGCCGAGACTCTATTGTGAGGGTTGCTGGCGTCGTCAGCAGCCTAGATACCGTTTACGTGAGGATTGCTCATGCTGCATTCGTACCGATTGCGCCCGTATCTGCGGGCCTCGCTACCCTGGAAGGCAATGATCGCCATGGTGGTCATTATCCTCTTAATGGCGGTTATATCCGCGTGCGGCGGCGCCAGCGATGCGCCACCGGCGACGGATCCGCCGGCGGCCGGCGGCGCCACCGGCGGATCGGCTCCGGCGGCCGGCGGCGGCGCCCCGGCGACCGAAGGATCGACCCCGGGGACCGGCGGAGCCACCCCGGCGCCGCCGACGCAAACCCCGGTTCCGGCGCCGGTGGACCAGGAGGCGATCACCTTGCAGGTGGTCTGCATCAACCGTTCGCTGCGTCCCTGCGAGTTGATCCGGGACTTCTACGCCCCGCGCGTGGCGGAACGGACCAACGGCGCGGTGACCATCGAGATTTCGTCCTACCCCGAATTGGGATTGGGCGGCCCCGACACGGTCCGCCTGGTGGAAGACCATACCCTGGAGTTCGCGGAGATTTATTCCGGGTACGTTGGCGGCGACCTGCCGGTGATCGACGTGGGCAACCTGTGGGGGCTGTCCCCCAGCAACGACGCCCATCTTGCGCTGACCGACGCCATTGAAGAGGATATGATCCGTATTCTCCGCGATGTTACCGGCGGCGAGCCGGTCTTCCGCAATTATTATCCAAACCAGTACATCTTTAGCCGCGAACCGTTGCCCGACCTGACGGCCTATGACGCCAAGAAGATTCGCCAGCACAGCACCATTCTGGGCGACTTGCTGGCCGGTCTGGGGGCCGAGGGCCAGTTCGTCGCCTTCGCCGACGTGTACACCGCCCTGGAACGCGGGGTGCTGGACGGCGGCGTAACCGGCGGGACGCCCGGCTACGGACAGCGCTGGTATGAAGTCACCGATTACCTGTATGGCCCCATCATCGGCTCTATCGGCGTGACCTACGCCACAGTCAATGGCGAAAAATGGGCCCAGCTGACTGAAGACAACCGCGCCATTCTTAAGGAAGTGGGTCAGGAATACGAGGCGGAAAACCTGCGCCTCCTTAAAGAGGACTGGGACCCGGCGGGGATCACCCTCAACGTTGAGGAAGGAATGGAGTATTCCGACTTTTCCGATGACGTGAAGGTACGGATGCGCGAGACGGCGTTGAACCTCATCATTCCCAACTGGGTGCAGCGCGTCGGCGGGCCCGACTCCGAGGGCGTGAACATCTTCAACGAGAAGGTTGGCCCCATCGTCGGCGTGATCATCAACCCCGACGGCACGGTCAGCGAGACGGCCGCCGCGATAGTGTCCGAGGAAGGCGTGCGGAGGGTTGGCGACGTGAACATCCGCATCGTCGACTCCCCCAACGGCGGGCAGGAAGCCATCGCCGCTACGCGATGCGACGGCGATCCGGCCGCCGCGGTGCCCGACGTCCACGGCGGCGGCAGTCCTTCCGGCAACTCCTGTGGCGAGGAAAGCGGCATCAATTTCAACCTTACCCCGCTGGTGTCGGAAGGCCAGCGATTTGAGATGCAGATGGCCTGCATCAACCGCACCCTGGTGGACTGCGGACTGGCCATCGGCAACTACGCCGAAACCGAGGACATCGGTTTCGTGGAACGGGTGAAGCGCCGGACCAACGGGCAGGTCGTCTTCGAGGTCTCGTCCTTCCCGGAGCTGGGCATCGAAGGCCCGGACAGCCTGCGACTGATTAAGGACGGCACGCTGGACTCGGCGCAAATCTACTCCGGCTACGTCGGCGGCGACTTCCCCATCATGGACATGAGCAACCTGTGGGGCCTGTACCCGACCCAGGAGGCGCAGCTGGCGGTCATTGACGCCATTCAGCCCCGAATGGCCGAGGTAACGGCGCAAAACGGCGGCATCCAGGTGGCCTACATGATGACGGCCCACAACTACATCTTCGCCAAGCCCCAAGTGAACAGCCTGGCGGACCTGGAAGATCTGAAGGTACGGAGCCACAGCACCGTGTTGAGCGATCTGCTCTCCGGCATGGGCGCCGAACCTCAGTTCATCGCCTTCGCCGACGTGTACACCGCCCTGGAGCGCGGCGTTATCGACGGCGCGATTTCCTGCGGTTCCTGCGGACACGGCCTGCGCTGGTACGAAGTGGCCGATTACCTGGTGGGGCCCATCGTTTCCGTGGGGCACAGCTGGTTCTCCATCAGTGAAACCCGCTGGAACCAGATGCCCAAGGACCTGCAGAACATCATTATGGAGGAAGGCGCCCGCCACGCCTACCTCAATCGGCAGTTGCTGTTCGAGCACTTCGCCCCCAGCGCGATTGAGTCGAACATCGAACAGGGGATGAAGCTGGTGGAGTTCACCGAGGAGATGAAGGACGCGCAACGCCAGTCCGCCATTCAGAACGTGGTGCCGGGCTGGGTGGATCGGGTCGGCGGCCCCACTGCGGAGGCGTCGGTCATCTTCAACAACCTGGTTGCGCCTATCGTCAACGTGCGAATCAACCCGGACGGTACCGCGTCGGCCATCGAGTAACTTGGGACGACGATCCAGCGCGCATCGGGCGGGACGGGTACTGAACCCGTCCCGCCTTTTGACAACTGTATTTTGCTGAAATAAACTTGCGCCGGCATAAATTCGTCCCGGCGCAATCGCAAAGGCACGGTGGCCCGTACTAAACGGTGGCCCGTACTAACTGGAGGGGAGGAACATGAGCGAGACAGCGATTGGTCGATTCCGCAAAACTGGAATGAGGTTCCTGTTGCCGGCCGTATTGGCGGCCCTGGTCGTCGGGTTGCTGGCCTGCGGCAACGACGAAGCGCCTCCGGCGACCCCGACGGCCACCCAGCCGGCGGCTCCGACGCCTGCCCCGACTGCCGCCCCCAAGGCGGAAACTAATCTGGAATCCCAGGGCGAGAGTTTCGAGTTCCAGATGGTGTGCATCAACCGCAACGTGGCCGGTTGTGAGCTGGTCAACACCTACTTTATCCCGGAAATAGCCAAGCGCACCGACGGCCAGTTGACGTTCACCCTGTCCTCATTCTTGGATCTCGGCATCGGCGGCCCCGACGCGCTGCGCCTGATCAAGGACAATGCCCTGGAAGTCGGGGAAATCTATAGCGGGCACGTTCGCGGCGAGCTCCCGTTGCTGGATATCGGCAACCTGTGGGGTCTGTCGCCCAGCGAAGAGGCCCACCTGGAGTTGACCGACGTCATCCACGAAGACCTGGTGGCGGCGCTCAAGGAGGCGACCGGCGGTCAGCCCATCATGCGCCAGTATTACCCCAACCAGTTCATCTTCAGCCGGGAAGAGCTGGACACTCTGGACCAGTTCAAGGGCAAAAATATTCGCCAGTACAGCCCCATCCTGGGCGAGCTGCTGGGCGGTCTCGGCGCCGAGGTCCAGTTCGTACCCTTCGCCGACGTGTACACGGCTCTGGAGCGCGGCGTCCTGGACGGTGGCGTCACCGGCGGCGAGCCAGGCCACCGCCAGCGGTGGTACGAGGTTGCCGATTACCTGTACGGGCCGATCGTTGGCTCCGTGGCGGTAGCCTACTTCACCATGAGCGAAGACTCCTGGAACCGGCTGCCGCCCGATATTCAGCAGATTACGCTAGAGGTTGGCCGGGCTTATGAGGAACTGGCCCGCCAGAAGCTCATTGAAGAATGGAACCCCTTCAGCGTGTCGGCCAACGTGGCATCGGGGATGATCCACCGTCCTTTCAGCGCTGAAGTACAGGCCAAGATGCGCGAGGTGGCTTTGGAAGTCATCCTGCCGGACTGGGTGCAGCGCGCCGGCGGGCCGGACAGCGCGGCAGTGAAATTCTATAACGAGAAAGTCGCTCATATCATCGGCGCATCCATCGAACCCGATGGCACTGCCAAAGAAATGGGTGGCATGATTACGGACCAGGAGACCGAGGAGACCGAGGAGACCGAGGGGACCGAGCTGGTTTCCTCGACCGAGGACATCAAAATCCAGCTGGTTTGCATCAACCGCACCGGCAACCCCTGCACGCTGATCTACTCCACCGAGGAGGATCAGGGCATCGACGGGTTCGTTGAGCGGGTGCGCGACCGCACCGCGGGACAGGTCGATTTTCAGATCAGCTCCTTCCCCGAACTGGGCCTGGGCGGCCCGGACTCGCTGCGGCTCATTGAAGACCGCACCATAGAGTTGGCCGAAATCTACTCCGGCTATATCGGCGGCGACCTGCCCATCATCGACATGGCGAACCTCTGGGGTCTGTATCCCGACTCGGAAACTAACTTCGCTGTGATTGACGCCACGCGAGATGATGTTCACCGCATCATCGAGCAGCAGTCCAACGGCATCGTTATCATGGAGAACTACTACGAGAGCAACTACTTCTTCTCGTCCAAAGAGTTGCGGACGCTGGCCGACTTCGGGGGCTTGAAAACCCGCAGCCACAGCACGGTGCTCAGCGACTTGTTGGGCGGCACGGGCGCGGAACCGCAGTTCATGGCCTTCGCCGACGTGTACACCGCCCTGGAACGCGGGGTGCTGGACGCCGCCGTATCCTGCGGAACCTGCGGCTCCGGCGTGCGCTGGTACGAGGTTACGGACTACATGGTCGGCCCTATCGTCGCCATCGGCGTGACCTGGATCACGATGAACAAGGAAGTGTGGGATGCCATTCCCGCCGATCTCCAGGCCATCATCAAGGAGGAAGGCGAGCGCCACCAGCGCATCTCCCGCGAGTGGGTGGAAACCGTGTGGGCCCAGGAGGGCATCGACGAGAACACCGAGGGAGGCATGGAATACATTGAATTCTCTCAGGAGATCCGGGACGTCCTGTTCCTGGCCGGCCGCAACAACGTGCTGCCACGCTGGGTGGAGCGCACCGGCGGCCCCAACAGCCAGGCCGTGCAGATCTATAACGAGAAGGCCGCGCCGATCATCGGTGTCCGCGTCGGGGCTGACGGTTTCGCGGAGGACATCAACTAGCGCGTGGTGACATTTGAGAAACCATACCGTCGTTCCTGCGAAAGCAGCAAGCCGGAGAAGCTCCTGCAACAGCAACGTTGGCCTCGTTTGAGGTTCGCTGGGTTCCGGCTTGCGCGGGAATGACGGGGAGCGTCAACAGAGGTTCGCTGGGTTCCGGCTTGCGCGGGAACGACGGGGAGGGTGAACGGACCCCTAGCTCGCACTCTGATCGATATTTCCGGCAGCCTCCTGCAACCCGATCTGAGACGCCCGCGCCGTTGCCGCCACGTCCTCGTACTCCGGCGCGGCGCTGACCAGCTCGCCGCCCAGCCACTTGCGCTTCACCCGCATGGGGCCATACTCCGTATCCACCGTCACGACGTCTCGCTCGGCCACGTAGCGGCTCACCGGGCGGACGCGGACGCCTAGGGTTGGGGTGTCGCGCAGGAAGACCTCGGCCAACTTGTTTTCCAGCGCGGCCGGTCCCAGCGCCGATAGCAGCACTCCGGGGCGGTTCTTCTTCATCTGAATCGGCGTGTGCCATACGTCCAGCGCGCCGGCCGCGAAGAGGCGTTCCATGGCGAAGCCCAGCTGCTCGCCGGTGGCGTTGTCGAGGTTGGTTTCCAGCAAGATTACGTTGTCCTGCCAGCGGGCAACCGGCGGTACGGGCGGGCCGGATGGGTCAGTTCGCCGGTCTGCTCCGACGAGTTCGCCTACCCACAGTCGCAGCACGTTTGGAAAGGCCGGCGGGTTTTTGCCGCCGATGCCCACGCCGATACGATTCAGGGTCATGGCCGGCTGTCGGAACTCGCTGGCCAGGGTGGTTATCAAGGCCGCGCCGGTGGGTGTGGTCAGCTCGCCGACGTTGGCGTGGAAGGGACGCTCCGGGGCAACGGGCGCGGCGGCGGCGGCGATGATTTCCAGCGTCGCCGGAGCAGGATTGCTGTAGCCGCCGGGTCGGCGGGGGCCGGTTGCCTCGCCTAGCGTCAACGGGGAGGCATATACGCGCCGGATGCCCAGTTGCTCCAGCCCGTGAACCACGCCTACCACGTCCACCAGCGTGTCGGCGGTGCCTAGTTCGTGCAGATGGATCTGGTCGGGATCGTTGCCGTGGACGCGGGCCTCGGCAGCGAAGATGGCCTTGAGGACGTCGGCAGCGGTGGCCCGGGTGCGCTCCGATAGAGCATGGGATCCGGACACGGCGTCCAGCATTAGCTGCGGCGAGTACCGGGGGGCATCGGATACGTCCACCAGGGCGCGGACGCCGCGAACCTCGCAACGGGTTTCGTCGCCGGCGCTGATCGCCACGCCGGGGATGCCCAGCGCGGCGACGGCGTCGCGGAGGGCCCTGAGGGGCAAGCCGGCATCGAGCAGCGCGCCCAGGAGCATATCCCCGCTGGCGCCGCCGACGGACTGGATGTAGGCGGTCTTCATGGCCGCTGCTTTACGCGGTCGGTCGGCAATACGTCGTTCAAGCTGCCGGAGCGCAGCCCGCTCAAATCCAGAGACACCCACAGGTAGCCCAGCGCTTTCAGCCGTCGCGTTATCTCGGCGCGGTGGGCGAAGGCTAGTTCCATATCATCCGTCGCTACCTCAATGCGGCACAGCCGGTCGTGATGGCGGGCGCGGACTTCCCGGAGGCCCAGGTCGCGCAGGATGTCCTCGGCGGCCTCAATGCGCCCCAGGGACTCGATGGTTACGGGCGTGCCGTAGGGGATGCGGGAGGACAGGCAGGGTTGGGCCGGTTTGTCCCACAGGGGGACGCCCAGCCAGCGGGCGGCGGCGCGGACTTGGGCCTTGTCCATCTCCGCCTCCACCATGGGGCTGCGGATGTTGTGCTCGGCGGCGGCGGTCATGCCGGGGCGATAGTCGCCCCGGTCATCGGTGTTGGCGCCGTTGGCGATCCAGGCGTAGCCTTCGGATGCGGCCAGGACGCCCAACTGGTCGTACAACTCGGTCTTGCAAAAGTAGCAGCGCTGTGGCGAGTTGGCGACGTAGCCCTCGCGGTCCAGTTCCTGAGTGCGGATGACGTGGTGGTTGAGACCAAACTGTGCGGCGACACTTTCCGCGTCGGCCAAGTCGCGGGCCGCCAGGGCCGGCGACACGGCGGTTACGGCCAGGGCGCGCGATCCCAACGCGCGTTGGGCGGCCACGGCCAACAGGGCGCTGTCCACGCCCCCGGAGTAGGCTATGACCACCGACTGCATTTCCCGGAGGATGGATTCCAGCCGGGGCAGGCAATCGGGGGGCGCGTCGGTACGGAGGGTAGGGGGTTCTGTCATAATATCCATCGATCACAATATCCACGGCGAACTGCGGAGTGGTGTTGCATCATTCTACTACAACGGAGTCCGATACCGATTTGGAGATTCAATAATGACGGTGCAGAGCATCAGCGCAATAACGCTGGCGGTGCGGGATATGGCCCGCTCGGTGGCCTTTTACCGGGACGGAGCGGGCATACCGATACTATATGGCGGACCGGATGCGTCGTTCACGTCGCTAAAAGTCGGCGACGGTTACCTGAACTTGATTTTGTCGGACGACGCCGCTGCGCACTGGTGGGGGCGGTGCATCCTGTACGTGGACGACGTGGACGTTCACCACCGCCGGATGATTGGCGCCGGCTATTCGCCGGACACCCGGCCGGCCGATGCGTCCTGGCGGGAACGCTACTACCACATCACCGACCCGGATGGGCACGAAATCAGCTTTGCGCGGCCGATGGAGTAGCGGGTAGGCAGGCCGGACGAATGATTGCTCGTCCCTACGGAGCGGAGACGGCGCCGGCGCGCCCGGGCAGCCACCAGAGTCGCCGCTACAAGTCCAGCGCGTAGAGGTAAAGCGTCAGGCCGGTGTGAGGGAAGGCGTGGTCTTCCAGCTCGTGGTAGCCGCGATGCTTGAGGAAGGCGATGGCGGCGGTCATGTGGTTGGCAGTCCAGATGACCGCCCGGTCATAGCCGGCGTCCCGGCAGAACTCTTCGGCCTGATCCATGAGCCTGGAGGCGATGCCGCGACGACGGGCGCTGCGGGCCACGGCCAGGCGGCGAATTTCGGCTTCTTGGTCGTCCCGCCGGTAAGCGCCGATGCAGCCCACGGGCGGCCCGGCCAGTTGGGCGACCCAGAAATTGCTGCCGGGGCGTTGCCGGTAGCTCCGCTCCACGTGGGCCAGGTCGTGGTTGAGCGCGCCGTCGATATATTCGTGGAAGCCCTCCCGGTCGGCCTCGGTGTGGAGGTAGTTTGCGGCGGAGTCGTCCTGGGCGTGGGCGAACAGGTCGCGGACGGCCTCGGCATCGTCGGGACGGAACTGGCGAATGGTGAGCACGGTAGTGGCCGGATCAGGTGTTGATCAGGAAGTTGATGATGTCGCCGTCCTGGACGGGGTAGGTTTTGCCCTCGGAGCGCAGCAAGCCCTCCTTGCGGCCTTGGGCCATGCTGCCGCAGGCGTAGAAATCGTCGTAGGCGATGACCTCGGCGCGGATGAAGCCCCGGGTGAAATCGGTATGGATGACGCCGGCGGCGCTGACGGCGGGCATGCCGCCCGGAACGCTCCACGCCCGCACTTCATCGTCGCCGACGGTGAGGAAAGACACCAGGCCCAGAGTATCGTAGCTGGCCTGGATGACCTGCGCGGTAGCCGGCGCGCCGAGTCCGAAATCGGCGCGAAACTCAGCGGCTTCCGCAGCGTCCATCACGGCCAGCTCGGCCTCGATGCGCGCGCTGATGCTGACCACGCCCACGCCGGCGGTGAGGTCGGCATCCAGGTGCAGGTCGGCAATGCGGATGTCGTCTGCCCCTTCAGCGGTGTTGAAAACGGCGATCACGTTTTTGTCGGTCAGCAGTTGATAGTTGACCAGTATCGCCCGCTCCGAATCAGTGAAGGTTTGCCGACGGACCGGGATGCCGGCTTCCAGGCCGGCGCGGGCCTTTTCCACCGTTTCCCGGTGGCGGGACATCGCGGGGCGGTCGGCGGGCTTGGTCTTGTTGAATTGGTCCGCCAGGCGGGTGGACGCCCGCTCCAGCACTTCCAAATCGGCAAAGGAAAGCTCGCCCAGCATGGTTTCCAGGTCGCGGGCCGGATCAACTTTTCCGGATGGATGGATCACCATTTCGTTGTGGAAGGCGCGGACGACGATGATGAAGGCAGTGGCCGACTGAAGGATGTTTCGGTAACGTCCGCTGATGCCCTGGGAACGCGCCATCCCCTCTGGGCCGGGCAAGTCGGTATAGCGCACCTCGGCCGGCACGATTTTGCGGGGGCGGTAGATGCCCCCCAAGTAATCCAGGCGCCGGTCGGGCACTTTGACCACGCCGAGGCGCATTTCGGTGGGGCTGCCGGAAGCTCCGCCGGTGTCGGATTTGCCCAGGGTAAGGGCGTTGAAAAGGGCGGTTTTGCCGGATTGGGGGAGGCCGATGATTACGATGTCCATGTGCGGGCTAATTGGGCATTACGCCATTCCGGTGGGCTGATCTGATTCGTCGAACAGGATTTTGACCACTTCGGGGGGCAGTGTAACCCGCAGTGTGCCGTCAGCATCCCTTTCGCCCTGCGCTATAAAAGCCGCGATGATACGCTGACGCTCTGCTTCACGGCCCTCGCGTCGGCCGATTTCACGGGCTTCCCGCAGGCTGCCCTCCGGTATTGCGACGGGTTCGGGACGAGGTTCTGCGGCGCGCCGAAGCTCTTCCTCGATGCGCCGGCGTTCCTCGCGCCGCCCCTCCTCTCGGCCCTGTTCCAGGCCCTGTTCCAGGCCCTGTTCTTTGTAATGTTTGATTGCAGCGGGAATTAGCAGTACCATGCGCCCTAATGCCTCCAGGTAAATCGCCGCCAGCAGCGCTGTGCCGGCGGATACACCATAAATGGCGGCCAGCCACAGCAAACCGCCATCGTCCGATAGCCGGCGCCAATAGCTCGGGATGCTATAAGCAACGCCGCCAGTGTACACAAGATAGTAGATAATCCAGTAGCGTCTGGCCGCCTGCTTGATGAAGTTCATTGTAGCATAGCCCGCCGGTCTGATTGCTCAGCCGGTTGCCAGCGCCACCGTTCCGGTTGAGGATAGAGAGCCGCCGGTGCCGTTGACGATGCTGGTGGCGGCCGGCTGATCGGAGGATCCCTTGCGATGGACCTGCCGTTCACCACACTCACCGCGTAGCTGTCGGACGGCTTCTACCAGCAGGAAGCTGCCGTACATCCCGGGATGGGAATAGGACAGGCCGCCGCCGTTGGTGTTGAGAGCGAAGTCGCCGCCGGGAGCCGTGCGCTGGTTTGCCACGAAGTCGGGGCCTTCTCCCGGTCCGCAGAAGCCCAGGCCCTCGATGGTCACCAGCGTCGTGTAGGTGAAGGAGTCGTAGATCATCGTAAGGTCGATGTCGTCATGGGTGAGGCCGGCGCGTTCCAGGGAAAGGGGGCCGGTCTTCCGGGACCAGGTGGACGTATGGTTGGGCATGAAGCTGATGAGGTTGTGGTCGTGGCCCTCGGCGGCGCCCAGCACCCACACCGGCTCCTTGGCGCAATTGCGGGCTTTCTCAGCGGTGGTAACGATGATTGCGGCGCCGGAGTCGGTGACCAGACAGCAATCGAAAAGGTGGAAAGGCCAAGCTACCCAGCGGGAGTTGTGGTAGTCGTCAAAGGACATTGGGCTGTCGTGCATATAGGCCACCGGGTTGAGGTTGGCCCACCGGCGCGTGGCTACGGCTATTTCGGCCAGGGCCTGGCGGGTGCGGTCTTCGCCGTACTCGTGCATGTACCGGGTGCAGGCCATGGCGTAGTTGATGGGCTGGCCGATCATGCCGTAGGGAGTTTCATACTGGGCCACCGGCAGATTCCGGTCCGGCGGGACCGGAGCGCGGGTGGAACGCCCCGCCTGACCATGGGTGATGAGCACGGTATCGCAGTAACCGGCGCGGATGGCGGCGGCGGCGTGGGCAACGTGGATGACGAAAGAAGATCCGCCCACCGAGGTGTTGTCGGTAAAGGATGGCTGCACGCCGAAGTATTCGGCAGTGGCCAGGGTGCTGAATCCGGCGGTCATCAGGCCGTTGACGTCCGACATGGACAAGCCGGCGTCGGCCAGCGCGTTATAGGCGGCCTCGGCATGGTGCTGGAGGGACGATTTGTTGGGAACGTTGCCCATCTCGTCGGATTCCGCGACGCCGACGATGGCGATGTCGCGGTCACGTTGTGCGGTACTGGCCATGGAACTGCCCTCCGATATTCGTATTTGGCGATTACAAACTCAACGATGTTACAACATTCATTGCGGCCCTACAATCAATGCGGCCTTGCGATCAATCGCCGAATGTCCCAACTGCCGAATGTCCCGACATTGTCGCGGCGCCCGCCGGTTCGCTCGCTGGATATTGCGTGTTAGGTTTGCCGGGCAGAGGCCAGGGGCTGTGCTAGAATGAGGCCCAGATTTCGCTTGTTGCGAGTGCCTGCCGGATGGGGATATGCCGCACAATTTCTGGATGATCAACTGTAACGAGCAGAACTACAACATCACCCGCGATCTGGGGTTCACCGAGCAGGGACTGAAGGCTGAGTACCGCCGGAAAGTGCAGCGCGTCGAGCCGGGCGACCGAGTCATCTACTACGTGACCGGCGTCCGGGTGTTTACGGCCACCGCCACGGTGACGCGCGGCTACGAGGAGGTTAGCTCCGGGCCGTGGATCAAGGAAGGCAAGACCGCCTGGCCTTACCACATTCGCATCAAGCCCAACGTGGTCCTTGACGCAGAGCAGTATATGAACGCCGGACTGCTGGCCTATCGCCTCGAGTACGTGCGCAAATGGCCTCCGGAAGACTGGCATATGGCCTTTCAGGGAAACTTGCATCTGCTGTCCAAAAACGACTTCTTCCTGCTGGAAGCGGAGATGCTCAAGCTGCGCGACGGCCGGGAGCAGGCTCTGTTGCAGATCGACGCCGAGCTCGCCGCAGAAGAAGAGCGATCAAGTTTCCAGCGGGAGCAGCGCCGGCGGGCGCCCTACCGAAACGCCGGCCGGACGCCACGATCCAGGGGCGGAGAGCCAGGCGAAGATCGGGCCAATGAGGAAACCCCGGCCAACGAGGAACCCCCGGCCAACGAGGAAACCCCGGCCAACGAGGAAACCCCGGCCAACGAGGAAACCCCGGCCAACGAGGAAACTCCGGCCAACGAGGAAACTCCGGCCAACGAGGAAACTCCGGTCGCGCTGGCCGCAGAGGGGCAATCGTCCGCCGAAAGCACTGGGACTAACGGGAGGCAACGGCGCAACCCCCGCTCGCGCTCCGGTAGCCGCCGTCCGGCTGCTGACGCTCAACAGTCCTGCGACGGCGGATAGAAACGGTCTGCCTCGTCCGACGCCCACCGGATTTCGGCCAATACGCTGACGTCCGACTCGGTGTCAGCGGCGGTGCGCAGGAGCTCCTGCGCGTCCGCGTTTCCAATACGCCCTAGCGCCCATGCCGCGTGGCTTCGCACCACCGGGGCGGCCGTCCGCAACGCCTGGGACAGTGCGGGAACGGCGTCGGCGTCGGCCAGGTTCCCCAGAGCCACGCAGGCGTTGCGTTGCATACCTTCCCGTTTGGCCCGGATGATCGGCGTGCCGGCGAAACGCCGGCGGAACTCTTCCTCGTTCATTTCCAGCAACTCAACCAGGTCAACGGGGGACAGGTCGCGCCGCCCGAAGTTCG
This sequence comes from Dehalococcoidia bacterium, assembly GCA_963692995.1. Lineage (GTDB taxonomy): Bacteria > Chloroflexota > Dehalococcoidia > Lucifugimonadales > UBA3495 > Bin87. The sequence continues at coordinate 2,545,774 of OY843611.1, read as the reverse complement.
GGTCGTTGGTTGCCCGGGCCTTGCGGTTGACCGGACAAACTTCCTGGCAGATGTCGCATCCGAAAACCCAGTTGCCCATATCGGCGCGCAACTCCCGTGGAATGTCGCCCTTGTGCTCGATGGTCAGGTAACTGATGCAGCGGCGGTTGTCCACTACGTAGGGCGCAACGATGGCGTCGGTGGGGCAGGCGGGCAGACAGCGCGCGCACTGGCCGCAGGTCTTGTTCAGCGGAGCGTCGGCAGCCAGGGGGAGGTCGGTGATCAGTTGGCCGAGGAGTATCCATGAGCCGTAGGTCGGGTTCAGGATGTTGCCGTTCTTGCCGAACCAACCCAGCCCGGCGCGGGCGGCGGCGGCCCGGTCCAGCATCGGGCCATCGTCCACGTACCAGCGGGCCGCAACTTTTTCGCCGAGCCGGTCCTGCAAGTCCAGAACCATCCGGCGCATCCGGCGTTTCATTACCCGGTGGTAATCCCGGCCCCGGGCGTAGCGGGCAATCAGGCCGTGGCCGGGGCCAGCATCGGTTTCCGCCGCCGGCCGGTAGCTCCAGCCCAGGGAGATGATGGAACGAGCGCCGGGCAGTAGCTCATCCGGGCTTGAACCACGGCGCACCCGTTCCTCGGTGAACCAGGGCAGGCCGTCCATCAATTCGTCGTCGATGCGACGAAGGGCGATTTCCCGGTCGGTGGCGAATTCGCTGGCGTCGGTTACCGCAACCAGATCAAAACCGACGGCGGTTGCCGTCTCGTCAACCAAGCGGCGCAAATGAGCCGCGTCAACGCTGTTTTCCATCGTAGCCGTTTCCATCGTAGCCGTCACAAATTTTCCCACTGATAGCTCCCGGCATAGCCGAGCGCGTCGGCGTCGTTCAGCGGCAAGAATACCAGTTGGGCAACCCTGGCGTTGCGTTGCAGGTGGAGGATGCCCGGTTGGTGAACGATCAGCAGAGCCTGGGAGCGTCCGCTGTATCCGGCGTCCCACACGGCGGTGTGCAGGCGCGCGCCCATGCGGAGCAGGGTGGAGCGGGGCCGGCCCAGCGCCATCAACCAGCGGGGCAGGCTGACCACCTCGTTGAAGGTTACTCGGTACGGGCCCGACGACAGATGCCACCAATCGTCGTGGTGGAAATCGATTTCCTGAGGTTCGGGCAGCCGCCGGTCTTCGTCCGCCGCGCCGAGGACGGCATCACCGGAAGCGGCGCGGATGGCGGCCACGCTGCGCACCGTCAGGTCGAACCCGTTGGGCTGGAGCTGACTGGCGAGGTCAACGTACTCGGACACTAACGGCAAGGGAGCCGCAGGTAAGGAAGCCGCGCCGTTGATGAGCGCGGCGATGGCGTCGCGGTTGAGCGCGCCGTAGAGTTGAGGTTGTGGGTTCACGAGGTTGTGGGTTCACAATGGGGGTTGCCATGTAGCTAGCGGGGCGGCGCATGCGCCGCCCCTGGGTAGCCAACGGAGCAGATTAGCCGCTAGTCGTGCATGAAGTCCTGGATGTCGGCGGGCAGCGGTTCGTGCTTGGGGATCTCGGTGATAATGGCCTGGGTGGTCAGCAGCATTCCGGCTACGGAGCCGGCGTTCCGCAGGGCCGAGCGGGTGACCTTGGCGGGGTCGATGATGCCTCGCGCCACCAGACCGGTGTAATCGCCCCTTTCGGCGTCGAAGCCGTAGTCCCCATCGCCGTCGCGCACGTTTTCCACGATGACATCGCCTTTGTGTCCGGCGTTGTCGGCGATGGTGTACAGCGGAGCTTCGAGGGCATTCCGCACCAGGCGGATACCCACGGCTTCGTCGCCGGAGGCGCTATGCAGCAAATTGTCCAGGGTGGCCTGGGCGCGAAGCAGGGATACTCCGCCGCCGGGAATGACGCCTTCCTCAACGGCGGCGCGGGTGGATGCCAGGGCGTCCTCGGTGCGGCTCTTGCGCTCGTTCAGTTCCGGTTCGGTGGCGGCGCCTACTTTGATGACGGCTACGCCGCCGGCCAGGTTGGCCAGGCGCTCTTGGAGCTTCTCCCGGTCGTAATCGGAGGTGGTGTCCTCGATCTGGACGCGGAGTTCAGCAACGCGACCGGCGATGTCGTCCTCGTGGCCGCGTCCCTCAACAATGGTGGTTTCGTCCTTGGAGGCGACCAGGCGGCGGGCCGATCCCAGGTTATCGATGGAGATGTCTTCCAGGCGCATTCCGGTGTCGGTGGTGATCACGGCGCCGCCGGTCATGATGGCCAAGTCCTCGAGCAGGGCCTTGCGGCGCTCACCGAAGCCGGGCGCTTTGACGGCCAGGCTGCTGATGGTGCCGCGCAGCTTGTTGACCACCAGGGTGGCCAGGGCCTCGCCTTCCACGTCCTCGGCGATGATCACCAGGGGACGCCGTCCGCCCTGGGCCACGGCTTCCAATACGGGAACCACATCGGCCGCTGCGGAAAGTTTCTGGTCGGTGAGCAGGAAGAGCGGTTCGTCCAGGGACGTCTCCATGCGGTCGACGTCGGTCACGAAGTGGGGCGACAGATACCCCCGGTCCAGGCGCATGCCTTCCACCACTTCCAACTCGTCGGTAAGGCCGCGGCTTTCTTCCACAGTGATGATGCCCTCGCGTCCCACCTTGTCCATGGCGTCGGCGATAAGTTCCGCGATGGCCTCTTCGTGGGCGGACAGGGCGGCAACGCGGGCCACCTGTTCCCGGCTCTCCACGGCCACGGCCTGGGCGCTGATCGCGTTGCTGACGGCGGAAACGGCCTGGTCAATACCGGACTTCAGCGCCAAGGGGTTGGCGCCGGCGGCCACGTTGATGAACCCGCCCTGGATCATGGAACGGGCCAGCACCACCGAGGTGGTGGTGCCGTCGCCGACCACGTCGTTGGTCTTGGCGGCAGCTTCCTTCACCACCTGCGCCCCGATGTTTTCGTAAGGGTCGGGCAGTTGCACTTCTTTGGCTATGGTGACGCCGTCGCTGCATACCACGGGGAGGGTCCAGACCCGCCCCAGGATGACGTTGCGGCCACTGGGTCCCAGAGTGAGGGCGACGACGCGGCCCAATTGGTTAACGCCGCTCATCAGGCTCTGCCGAGCGTCGGCATCGAAAATTAGTTGCTTTTCAGGCATCGCTGGAATCCTCCGATAACATAGTGTTGTTAAACGCAATTCGCAATAACTAAACCGAAAAACCCGTTCCCGCAACAGCAGGGCGGTGCGGTTTTTACCATATTGATTTTCGGGCAACCGGGCCGGTATTGTCAACCTGATGAGTTCCGAATACCCAAGCGCAATACGGGAAGCGAGTGGCGTTGCGGCAATGACAATTCCAGCGGAATCTGATACTATCCAAGCTCGATTTTAAGAAACAGGAGTTCCCCTTTTGCCTGCTCAAAAGGCCCACCGACAATCTGAAAAGCGCAATTCCCGCAATATGAGCGTGCGCCGTGCCACCCGCACTGCCATCGGCCAGGCCCGCCGCGCCGTGGCCACTGGCGCACCCGAGTCCGAATCGGCGGTACGCAAGGCGATGAGCCTGCTGGACATCGCGGCGCGGAAGGGCGTCTTCCATAAGAACAACGCCTCCCGGCGCAAAGCGCGCTTGGCGGCAGCCCTGAATCGTTCCCGCAACGGTTAGACCCGTCGTCGGTTCGGTTTTTTCGCGTTGACAAATGCGTGTCGATGGCAGTAGCATATCAGTGCCGAACATTAGTTTGCGCGCCTGATGATCCCGACCCGCGCACGGAGGCTGCCGCCATGCCACCAAAGAAAACCCTTCGCCCACGACAACAACGCATCCTCGACTTTATCGAGCAATTCTTGGATGAAAATGGGCTTCCCCCCACCGTGCGGGACATTCAGCGCGGCTGCGAGATCAGCAGCACATCGGTGGTGGATTATAACCTGCGTCTTATGGAGCGTGATGGCTACTTGAAACGCCGCTCCGAAGTCGCCCGGGGCATTGAGCTTCTGGATGAAACGGGCCAACCGGTCACCAGCGGAGCCGTCCGTGTTCAGATCGTAGGAAACATCGCTGCCGGAGAACCGTTGCCGGCATTTTCCTCGGAAGGCTCCGGCTCCGCCGCCGAGTTTGACATCGTGGAAGTCCGGCCCGAACTGAAGAAGCGGCACGGAACCCTTTTTGCCCTGTCCGTCAAAGGCACATCCATGATCGACGCCCTGATTGACGACGGCGACGTGGTGGTCATCAAACCCACCGGAACCGCCCGCAACGGGGATATGGTCGTAGCCTGGCTGAAGGACGAAGAAGAGGCCACACTGAAGAAGTTTTACCGAGAGGGTGACCAGATCCGCCTCCAACCGGCCAACAGCGCCATGGATCCCATCTATGTCGCCGCCGACAACGTGGAAATCAGGGGCCAGGTAATTGAAGTGCTGCGCCAGTTCTAGACGGCTGGAGCCTCAGTTGCGGCTGTTGGACAGTGCGCCGTAGGTTGCTACCAGGAAGGGCACGCAGTAGGTCAGGGGAATTTTCCAGGCCAGCGCGTCGGTCAGTTGGCCGGACAATATCGTGTCTCCCTGATTTAGCGCGGTCAGCGCAGTGCCCACCACCGCGCTGGCGACCAGAGAACGGCGTAGCATTGGCCAATGCCGCAGGGCGCAGCGGAAGCATTTGGTTACGCCGACGTTTCCGCCCGGAGGTCGAAAGGTATAGCTGGCGCGCCGCGGCGCACGCCGGCCGCAACTCCGGCACCCGACTTCGGCTTCATCCATTATCACTACGTCATCTATCGTTACGCCATCGCGCAGACGTTGGGGCGTAGGGCGACGGCGCCGCGCTGTGGAACACCCGGGTCGGTTGCCATAGCCCGTCGGACTGACGGTCCAGCAAGGCCAGGAACACCCCGTCCGGGTCGTAGGCGCGGCACTGTTCTACGTCGCCTCGGCCCATGCCGCCGGCCCATATCGCCTGGCCGTGTCGCACCGACCAGGCGTCGGAGGCGTCGAGCCGCATGGCCGGCAAATCACGCATCGCCCAGTCCACCGGGCGCAAATATTGTTGCCACCCACCGTTTTGCTCAATGTCGTTCAGATCTTCCAACGTGACGCCGTCGTCGGCTCGAAAGCCGCCGCAGGACAGGCGGGTGAGCTCGATCACGTATGCACCACAGCCCAGCGCCTGGCCCAGGTCGTGGGCAATGGAGCGCAGATACACGCCGCGTCCGCAGTCCACGGTCAACCGCAGGTAGGGAAGCGCGATTTCGTCGATTCCGATAGCTTGCACGTTCACTTGGCGGGGCGGACGCTCCACCTCCTGGCCCGCCCGGGCCAGGTCATAGAGCCGCTGCCCGTCGATTTTGATGGCGCTGTACATGGGCGGTACTTGATCGATCACTCCGACAAACCGTTGTAGAGCGGCCGCGATGTCGGCGCGACCGAGGTTGGGGGAATCGATCAGCTCGGTGATTTCGCCTTCAGCGTCATAGGTGTTGCTCACCGCGCCCAGTCGTATAGTCATGCGGTAGCGTTTCCAACCGGATACCACCCGTTCCATCAACTTGGTGGCTTGCCCAAAGCAAATGGGCAGCACGCCGTCGGCCAGCGGATCCAGCGTTCCGGCGTGGCCGACCTTCTTCCGTTGCCCGGTGATGCGCTTGACCCGGCGCAACGCTTCCATAGAGGTGATGCCGACGGGCTTGTAGAAGTTCAGGAACCCGTTGACCGCCGGCGTGTTTCTACCGCCACTGGACATAAAGTCAGGCTTGTCCTCGGGTCCGCGCGGTTCCGTCGTCTTGGGAGGGATCGGGCGCGGCCAAGCCATCGATAATGCCCATCAGGCGGTCGGCCTCCACCATCGTATCGTCCAGCGCGAACTTCAGGAACGGAACGTAGCGCAATGCTATCCGATCCCGCAGTTCGCGTCGCAAGTATGAGGCAGACGATTGGATGCCGGCCAGGGCCTCTTGACGGATGGCCTCATTGCCCATCACGCTGATGTACACTCGGGCATTTCGCAGGTCTGAGGCCGTTTGGACCCGGGTGATGGTGATGATCCCCTTGAGCCGGGGGTCGTTGAGGCGTGATGCGATAAGGACGGAGATCTCTTCGCGAAGTAGCCCATTCACGCGCTGGATGCGCCTGCGGTCGGCCATGATTCCTCCGGCAGGGCGTCGGTTTAGTTCGCGCGTTCCATGCGATAAACCAGGATCACGTCGCCTTCCTCAAATTCGTTGTAGTTTGACAAAACTATACCGCAGTCGGTGCCGGCGGCAGCCTGGTTGACCTCTTCACGGAAGTGTCGCAGGCTGCTGATCGAGGTTTCTACCACGATGTTGTTCTCGCGCATCAGACGAACCGAGCCCTGGCGCGTGATACGCCCGTCGATCACACGGCAGCCGGCGATGCGGAGGCTGCGTCTTCCGGGGAAGACTTCGCGGATTTCCGCGCGCCCGATGACGACCTCTCGGTACTCTGGTTCGAGCATTCCCTGCAAGGCCTGCTCCACGTCTTCCAGCAACCGATAGATGATCTGGTATTGGCGGACTTCCACGCCCAGCCTTTCGGAGGTTCGTTCCGCCCCAACCTCGAAGCCGACATTGAAAGCCAGAACGATCCCCCCCGAGGCGGAGGCCAGTTGCACGTCGGAATCGCTAACCGAGCCGGAGCCGGCGTGGATCACCCTGGCCTTGACCTCGCCTTCCGACAGCTTTTCAATGGAATGGACGGCGGCCTCAACGCTGCCTTGCACATCGGCTTTGAGCACCAGCACCAGTTCTTTCACGTCGCCGGCGTCGATCTGCTTGACCACGTTGTCCAGAGTCAAAACGGTGTCCAGGCTGCTCACGCCGCTGGGACGGTGGGCCCGGCGGGTGGCCGTCTGCCGGGCGGCCCGTTCGCTGCCCACAACGTTGAGAATGTCTCCGGCCTCCGGCGTGGCGTTAAGGCCGATGATCACTCCGGGAGAGCCGGGGGTGATGGATTCCATTGCATCGCCCCGCTCGTCGGTGATGGCCCGCACCCGGCCCCAGGCGGCGCCGGCGACTATGTAGTCGCCCACGCGCAGGGTGCCGGTCTGCACCAGCACGGTCGCGGTGGGTCCGCGGCGCCGGTCTAGCGTCGCCTCCACCACCACGCCAGCGGCCGGCCGGTCCGGGTTCGCCTTGAGTTCCATGATTTCGGCCAGCACCGAGAGGTTTTCCAGCAGGTTGTCCACGCCCTCGCCGGTCTGAGCGGAGACCGGAACCGCGATGACATCGCCGCCCCATTCTTCCACCAGCAGGTTGCGTTCGCTGAGCTGGCGTTTGACGACGTCCGGCTGGGCCGCCGGCAGGTCCATCTTGTTGATGGCGATCACGATGGGAACCTCGGCGGCGCGGGCATGGGAAATGGCCTCGTCGGTTTGCGGCATGATGCCGTCGTCGGCGGCCACCACCAACACCGCTATATCGGTGACCCGAGCGCCACGGGAGCGAATTGCCGTAAAAGCGGCATGACCCGGTGTGTCCAGGAAGGTTATGGGATGCCCGTTCTCCATCACCTGGTACGCGCCGATATGCTGGGTGATGCCGCCGGCTTCCTTCTCAACCACGGCGGTATGGCGAATGTAATCCAGCAGGCTGGTCTTGCCATGGTCAACATGGCCCAGGATGGTGATGACCGGGGGCCGTGGTCGCAGCGCCGCGTCGCTCCCTTCATCCGACCCGGCCTGGATGGCCGACGTATCTTCAACCTGCTCGGCCAGGCGGGTCCGCACGCCATAGGCCGCGGCTGCCACCGTGGCGACCTGATGATCGATCACCTGGTTAACCGCCACCATAATGCCGTGGCGCATCAATTGTTTGATAACGTCAATTGGCGACTGGTCCAGCAGTTCCGCCAGTTCTTTGACCGTTAGGGTATCGGGCAGCGTGAGGGTCCGTGGCGTAGCGCGTCGCGGGCCGTCCCCGCGGCGGGGGCGCCGTGGTCCGGGACGCTGTTCAGTTGTCGTGGTCATGATTGTCCCTCCTCCTGGGAACCGGAGCGCGCCGGGCTGAAGGGCGGGGCGCGTCTATCGTTCCCTTCCCCGGGCCGGCAACGAAGCGGCCCCGGGGCCGGCGGATGCACCGCCGGCCCCGATGGTTTCGATAAAATATAGTTTCAGGGCCTCCAGGTCAGCGCTGGCCACGGGGCCACGGAGATTGCGTTCCAGGGCCCGGCGAGCCAGGCCCTTTTCCCAACACGATGCCTGGCTACAAAGGTAAGCGCCGCGCCCGTTGCTGCGTCCGGTAAGGTCAGGGCGCACCGAGCCGTCCGGCGCGCGCGCCAGCCGGGTCAAATCGCCCTTGGCCCTTTTGCGGCCACAGGCGATGCAACTGCGTTCCGGGATATGTTGCTCTCTTGGAATGGGGGTATCCGATCCGTGTGGCGGTTTCCGAAGCGTCGCGTCGGCCGGCCGATGACGATTTAGCGGCGACGCGGGCCGGGACCGCGCGCGCCCGGAACGTTGCCGCCGCGACGGTTCGCGCCGCCACCGCGCCGCCGGCGTCGGTCTCCACCTCTGAATTCGCCCACGATGTCTTCTGCGAACCTGATTTTGCCAGCGTCCGGCGCCAGACTGGGCAGTCCTGCCAGCAGGTCGGGCATCCCTTCTTCCGGTTCTTCATCGACGTAATCGTCTTCGTCATCGAGTTCATCGTCTTCATCTTCGATTACGTCGCCAATGGTCAGGCTGTCCAGGTCGCCCACGCTCAGGCCAATGGGTTCGTCGGTGACTGCGGGTTGCGGAGCCGATGCGGCAGCAGTCGCTTCTGCGGCAATGAGGGCTTCCAGCAGCGCCTCCTCGTCGATTTCCGGTTCAGTGAGAGCCGGCGGTATGCTGGCGATTTCGGGCAAGGCTTCGGCAACGGGTTCCAATACGGCGGCGGTGAGGGCTTCATCTGCAACCGGCGTTGCGACTGCCATTTCGAGGACATCGGCCACAGTTTCGATTTCGGGCAGCGTTGCCGGCGCTACTTCCGCGATAGCGGTATCGTCGGGTTCGGCCCCTGTTTGGACAGCGGCCGCGGCGGCTTCCTCGGCTGCGGCGGCCCGTTCTGCCGCTACTTCAGCGGCAAGGCGGGCTGCCTCGGCAGCTTTGGCAACACGTAGAGCTTCCCATTGCTCCACGTTTTTGATATCGAGCCTCCAACCGCAAAGCCGGGCCGCCAGTCGGGCATTTTGGCCGTCCCGCCCGATGGCCAGAGACATTTGACTCTCGGGCACCACTACATAGGCGGTCTTCTCGGCCGGATCGGTTTCAACGGCCTGGACTTCCGCCGGGCTGAGGGCTCCTTTGATCAAGGCGCCGGTATCCTCGTTCCATTCAATGACGTCGATCTTCTCGCCCTGGAGCTCGTTGACAATGCTCTGGATCCGGTTGCCCCGGAGGCCGATGCAGGAACCGACGGGGTCAACGCCTTCCTGGTGGGAGGCCACCGCTACCTTGCTGCGCACGCCCGGGTCGCGCGCAATGGCGCGGATCTCCACCGTTCCGTTGCTGATTTCGGGCACTTCCGCCTCCATCAGCCGACGCAGCAGGTCTCGATGGGTGCGGCTTACGATAACTTCCGGGCCGCGAGTGGTTTGCTGGACTTCCACCAACAGTACCTTGAGGTTCTGCCCCTTTCGGTATCGTTCGTTGTGGACCTGGTGTTCCGGGCGCATTACGCCCCGGGCCCGGTTCTGATTCTGGGTTTGGTGGGGGTTCAGGTTGACGAATACCGTGGGGCCTTTTTCGATGCTCTCGATGCTGCTGCTGATCAGCTCGCCCTCGTAGGAGGAATACACTTCGAAGAGCTTTTCACGCTCGGCCTCCCGGAGGCCCTGCATCAGCACCTGCCGAGCCGTCTGGGCCGAGATGCGGCTTGTGTCATACGCGACTTCGCTGGCCTCGGAAATCTCGCTGCCAATCTCGGCGGCCGGTTCGATTCTCAGCGCATCAGCAAGGTTGATCTCGGTCTCCGGGTCTTCGATCTCTGCAACGACGCTACGGAGGGGAAAGATACTGATGTCACCGGTGTTTGGGTTGAGTTTTACCGACAGGTTCTGGGAACCGGCTACCCGGTCCCGGCGGAAAGCGGTGGCCAGGGCGACCTCCACCTTGTCGAGCACCAGTTCCTTGCGCAAGCCACGCTCGGCGGATAGCTGATTCAACGCCATCATGAAGTCGCTTTTCATCGTCGTCCTCCGCCGGCTATGCTATCGATCAATTTTATCCTTGCGAGAGTAGTAAAAATAGAGCGGGTGTTTGCTCCGCTCTGCAAAACCGCGTAGCTACTTGCTGCAAATTCGGCAGCCAAACGCAACCGAAACCTGCACCAAGTCGCAATGTGGGCGTATTGTAGCATCGCTGCCGAAAAGGGGCAAGGGCGGAAAGGCCGGCAGCGCGCCGACGCGAGGCTGGCGGCGCTGTGGCGCCGGACCGTCAGGAAAAGCGCTGATGCTATAATGCGGCTGCACCGGGTTGGACGGAACAGTCTGCATCACTGGGAGGTCAAGCAATGACCACCGGCAAAAAGTTGATTACCGCCGAGGCCCTGCTGGCGATGCCCGACTACGCCAGGGGCTACGAGCTAATCCGGGGAGAACTGGTTGAGATGCCGCCGACCAGCCATGAGCGCGGTAGAGTAACCGAGCGTTTTGGGCGACGAATTGGCAATTTTGTGGAAGAACACGACCTCGGTCACGGAATCGCCGCCGAGACGGGCGTGAACGTTGAACATGACCCTGACACCACGCTAGCCCCTGACTACGGGTTTATCTCTTATAAGCGTCTGGCGGAATCGCCACCGCCACGAGGCTATGCCGAAGTGGTTCCCGACTTGGTGTTGGAGGTAGCCTTTCCCAACGACCGGCAGCCGGAGATAGACGCCAAGACCGATGTGGCTGGATGCCGGAGTTCGGCTGGTCTTGGTTGCCTACCCTGGAACCCGGGAGGTGCACGCCCATCACAATGACGGATCGGTAGTGCGCTATGGCATGGGCGATACGGTAGTTGGCGACCCAGTGCTGCTTGGCTTCACCTGCCCGGTGGCCGATATTTTCGCATTCGGCCCGCGCCAGGGTTAGATAATCAGCATCGCATCCCCAAAGGAATAGAAGCGATACTCCCGCCGCACCGCCGCTGCGTAGGCCGCCAGGATGCGCTCCCGGCCAGCGAAGGCGGAGACCAGCATCAGCAGGGTGGAGCGGGGCAGGTGGAAGTTGGTGAGCATGGCGTCCACCAGACGGTATTGATGGCCGGGGACGATGAACAGGTCGGCGTCGCCGGTTAGCGCCGTGATCTGCTTTGCGCCTTGCTGATGCGCGTCGCGGCCCGCCTGCTCCAGAGTGCGGACGGTGGTGGTTCCCACGGCGATGATGCGACGCCCCTCCCGTCGCGCTGCGTTGAGCCGGTCGGCCGTTGCCTGGGGCAGGTCGTACCATTCGGTGTGGATTTTGTGTTCGGCGATGTCCTCGCCGCGCACGGGACGGAAGGTGTCCAGCCCCACGTGGAGGGTGACCCAAGCCGTAGCAACCCCGAGGCGCGGTAGCGCATCCAGCAGTTCGTCGGTGAAATGCAATCCCGCCGTGGGCGCGGCCACGCTGCCGGGAGCGTCGGCATACACCGTCTGGTAACGCTCCGGGTCCTGTGGCGTCTCCTTGATATAGGGCGGCAGCGGGAGTTCGCCCAGACCATCCAGCGCCGACTCATCGGAAAGTCTAATCACCCGCAAACCGTTGTCCTGAGCTTCCAAAACCTCCGCGTGCGCCGGGGCGCCGGGATGCGCCGCGGGGCCGAGTTCACCGGCGCGGCCCAAGGAAACCGTCGCGCCCACGCGCAGCCGCCGCCCCGGCCGGCCTAACGCCTGCCATACGCCGGGCGCCTGCCGTCGTATCAGCAGGATTTCCACCCGAGCGCCGGAACGGGTTTCCGTGCCGTACAGCCGCGCGGGTATCACCCGGCTCCGGTTGAATACCATCAAGTCCCCGGGACGCAGGTATTCCGTGAGATCTCGAAACTTCCGGTGTTCAATGTGGACGCCCGGTTTATGGCGATCCAACACCAGCAAGCGCGAGGAATCCCGGGGTTCCGCCGGAGTTTGGGCGATGCGTTCCTCCGGCAGAACGTAGTCGAAATCACTGGTTCGCATCTGTGTTGCGCCGGGCGGACGCCAGCGCGTCGCTGAGCGCCGCGGCGGTGCGGCGGGCCGCCTCCACCGTGTTGCTCAGCAGCATGGCGATAGTCATTGGGCCAATGCCGCCGGGGACGGGAGTGATGGCTTCCGCCTTGGCCGCCACCGCCGGGTAATCCACGTCGCCCACCAGGCGATAGCCGCGACGGCGCGAAGGGTCGTCCACCCGGTTGATGCCCACATCGATGACTACGGCGCCTTTGCGTACCAGGTCTGCGCCGATGGCGCCCGGGACCCCCATGGCCGCCACCAGAATATCGGCCGTTCGGGTGATCTCGGGCAAGTCCCTGGTTCGAGTATGGCAAACCGTGACCGTGGCGTTGCCGCCGGGAGCCCGCTGCATCAACAACGCCGCCAGCGGCTTGCCCACGATGTTGCTGCGGCCCACGATGACCACGTGCTTTCCGGCCGGGTCATATCCCGAGCGCAACAATAGTTGCTGAACCCCGGCCGGAGTGCACGGAAGGAATGCCGGATCGCCTTGCAGCGCTCGGCCCTGGTTCACGGGGTGCAGACTGTCCACGTCCTTTCGCGGGTCAACCCGCTGGATGACGGTGTTTTCGTTCAACTGTTCCGGCAGGGGCAGTTGAACCAATATGCCGTGGAAGCGCGGGTCGGCATTCAGTCGGTCGATGAAAGCCAGGAGGTCGTCCTGCCGGGCTCGGCTGGGCCAGTAAAAGATCTCGGAGAATATGCCGGCCTCGGCGCAGGCCCGGCCCTTGTTGCGAACGTACACTGCGGACGCGGGATCGTCGCCGACCAGCACGGCGGCCAGTCCCGGTATAACGCCGGAGGCGCCGGCCAACTGGCCGGCGCTGACCGCGACCTCCGCCCGGATTGCGGCGGCTATCTCATTGCCGTTGAGTACACGGGCAGTCATAGACAACGCGCAGGTCGTTCCAAGTCGAAGATGTACTGGCCCACCGGAAAGGCGAAGCCGGCCAACACGTCCTCGCCGTGGAGCCTTTCCGGGTCTTCCAGAATCTGCGGCTCCGGCTGGCCGGCCCGATACACATACACCCGGCGGTTGCGGGTGTCAATCAGCCACCCGAGGCGAGAGCCACCCTCCATCCATAGCGCCAGCTTGTTTTGCATGGGGAGCAAGTCGTCGGTGCGGGAACGCAGCTCCGCCACGAAGTCAGGCGCGCCGTCAACGACGCAATTCCATTCATCCTCGGTCAAGGCTTCAAATCGGTCCTGGCTTATCCACGCGGCATCGGGACTAGGGATCTCCCCGGACGGCAAACGAAAGCGAACGGTTTGAGATGAGGCGCTGCCGCCATTAGCCAGTTCCCACTGGACCAGGAAGTGGTTCAGGTAATTTGCTTGCTTGTTGCCCCGGTATCCGGTCATCGGCAGGATCAACAACTCCCCCGCCGCGTTGACTTCCATATTGTACCAATCGTTCTGCTTGCAGAACTCAATGAACCGGACGGGAAAATCGTCTGCCCGGTAGTCAATGCCCAAGGGGGCCAGCGTTAAGCGGATGGTTCCTGCCGGTTCTGCCACGACGCTGTTGACCGGCGCCGTCACCGGGGAGGCGCTGCTCGGTTGCGGTTTGGTGGTCATGGCAGTTCGCTCACACCTAGGGCAGGTCGAAGATGTATTGCCGCACCGGGAAATTGAACCCTGGGAGCACGTCCTCCCCGTCCAATGCCTCCGGGTTGTCCAATACTTCAGGCTCCGTTTGCCCGGCGCGATAGATGTACACCTGGCGGTTACGGGTATCGATCAGCCAACCCAAACGCGCGCCGCCCTCCAGCCACAGCGTCATCTTGTTCCGCAGGGGGCGCAAGTTGTTGGTGCGGGAGTGAATTTCCACTACGAAGGCCGGCGCCCCGGCGATCGCCGTTTCCTGTTGCAAGGAGGTTTGGGAGTTGTAATGTTCCTGCGTCAGCCAGGCGGCATCCGGTCCTCTGATGTCCCCCGATGGCAAGCGAAATCGACTGGATTGGGATGCCCCCACACCGCCATTTGATAACTGCCAATGGGTCACGAAATAGTTCAAGTAGGTCTCTTGTCGGTTGCCGCGGAAGCCAGTCATGGGCAGTATCAGAAGCTCACCGTCAGAGTTGATTTCCATTTCGCGCCGGTCGTTCTGTTCGCAAAACTCAATGAACCGGACGGGAAAATCGTCCCCCCGGTGGTCAATGCCCAAGGGGGCCAGCTTCAAGCGGATGGTTCCTGCCGGTTCTGCGACGACGCTGTTGATCGGCGCCGTCACCGGGGGCGCGCTGCTCGGTTGCGGTTTGGTGGTCATTGCGCTCAAGGGCCTCCGCAATATTGTCTTTTATCATACCATCCGGATCATCCGAGCGACGTTTGCCAACGGCAACGATTGTGCCTACAATGCCGACCATGCGTATAGTTTCACTATTGCCGAGCGCGACGGAGATAGTGTGTGCCCTGGGACTGGGAGATGCCCTGGTTGGGGTCTCCCATATGTGCGACTATCCGGCCGCCGTGCGTGGTCGCCCCGTGGTCAGTCGCAGCATCCGCAGCAAGTCGCACCTGTCCAGCGCGGAGATCGACGCCATCATCCAGCAGGCTCGAGCCACCGGCAACCCGCTGTACATCATAGACGGCGACCTGTTGCGCCGCCTGCGACCGGACTTGATACTGACCCAGGAGTTGTGCGAAGTCTGCGCCGTTGGCGCCGGTTCCGTCTTTGAGACGGCGGCCAAAGCGCTGGATTATTCCCCGGAGATATTGAGCATACGGCCCGCCAGTTTGGACGACATTTTCGACAACATCCGGCGCATTGGCGAGGCCGCCGGAGCACCCGCAAACGCGGCGCGGCTGTTGTCTCGCCTGCGCGAGCGTACCGATTACGTCGCCCAGCGCGCCGCCGATCGGCGCCGCCCCAAGGTGTTCTGCATCGACTGGCTGGAGCCGCTTCGCAACACCGGCCAATGGACGCCGGAGCTGGTGGAACTGGCCGGCGGCGCGGAGGGTCTTGCGGAGAAGTGGGGCAAGTCGCGGGAGGTTGGCTGGGACGAGGCGCTGGACTACCAGCCCGACTACGTGATGGTGATGCCCTGCGCCTTCAACATGGACCGCACCATCGCTGAAACGGCCCGCCTGTCGGAGCGGCCCCAATGGAACGCTTTGGACGCCGTCAGGGATGGGCGAGTGTACCTGTTTGACGGCCAGATTCCCAGCCGGCACGGTCCCCGCGTCATCGATGTGCTGGAGGGTTTGGCCGAGGCGTTGCGACCCGAACGGTTCGCCGGGCTTACCCAACCGGGCATCTTCCGGCCGGCTACGCTGTCCACGCCGACGGCGGCCGGGCAAGCGGGCCGCCCAGCTATCTTGTGACGGATATTTTGTGACGGAGGAACTCGCTGATGGCGTTGTACATGGTATCGCTAGAGCACGCGCCGGAACGTTGCCCCGGTGTTGACTTGGGCGTACGCGACCGCGTGTTGCGGATGTCGGCGGAGCTTACCGAAACGCTGGCCCGTCGCGGCTGCGCGTATCGTGGAGGTTGGGTCGGCAAGTCTTCCCATCAAACCTGGCTGATCCTGGACGGCCCCGACGCCCACGCCATCGACGATGCAGTCATTGATATGGGCCTGGCCACCTGGAACCGTACCGACATTTACCCCATCATCACCATGGAAGAGGCTTTCGGCGGTTTGCCTACCGACTAATCCGAATCCGCACTGACGCGCAACAGGGAGAAAAGCCATGAGCGAGAATATCTACCACCGGCGGCGACGGATGTACACCGATCCCGCCGATATTGGTAACAACAAGATGGCTCCGGCGCGTCGGGTTGACATCGGCGCGGTTGCCGACTTCAAGGAGTTGCCGGCCCGGGTGCGCCTGGAGAATGGCGAGGAACACTGGCTGGCCAAGGCGCGAGACGGGCAATACCGTCTGCTGTCCATGGTGTGCCCCCACGCCTGGGGCCGTGTGGTCAAGTGGGACAAGAGCTTCCTGTGCCCCGATCACGGCTGGCGGTTTGAGGAGGGTCAGGGTATCTGCGTCAACGGCCCCCGCGCGCAGCTGTTTTACCACATTGTCCAGGTTGAAAACGGCCGGCTGGTGGCCCAGATCCCCGCCGATAACGACCCGGCGGTGGTACACGCTCCTCCGCCGACCTGGGCAATACCAAAGTAGCAACGGGCGCCGGGCGCGGCGCCGTTGCGAAGCCCGGCCCGCGTCCCTAGTCCGCGTGTACAAACTCCGTCATTCCCGCGAAAGAACGGCCTGCCCCGTGCCTGACACGGGGTCGCCCCGTACTCGATACGGGGCGGGAATCCAGCGGGTACAAAGCGCACAAACTCCGTCATTCCCGCGAAAGCGGGAATCCAGCAGGCACAAAATAAAGCCGGTTTTCCGCGGGCAGTGATTTTCCGGGTCCCGGCTTGCGCCGGAACGACGGTGCGATTTCCTGTTTTAAACCGGCCCTAACCATAAGGGTCACAATGGTCGGATCCAGCAATTGCGCAGGGGCGAATGATCATTCGCCCCTGCGCTGGATTCCGGCAGACGGATTGCGGCTTTCGACGGGACTACGGCTAGGTAGAACTCTACTATCCGCCGTTCTGCTCCCAAAGGGCTTCCAGCACGGCGCCGGGGTTCATGGGCAGGCTTTCCAGCCGCGCGCCGGTGGCGCGAGCGATGGCGTTGCCCACGGCGGCCATGGGCGGCACCAGCGACACTTCTCCGACGCCTCGCACGCCCAGCGGGTGGCCCGGGTTGGGCACTTCCACGATGACGGTGTCAATCATGGGCAGGTCCAGCGCGGTGGGCATCCGGTAGTCCAGGAAGGACGAGTTGAGCATCTGCCCGCTGTCGTCGAAGAAATACTCCTCGTTCAGCGCCCAGCCGATGCCCTGCACCGCGCCGCCCTGGATCTGACCCTCCACGTAGCTGGGGTGGATGGCCTTGCCGCAGTCCTGGATGGCGGTGAAACGGAGCACTTCAACCTTGCCGGTATCGGGGTCAACCTCCACATCGGCGATGTTGATGGCGAAGGCGTTGCCCACGCCGGCCGGGTTGGCCGCGCCGTGCCCGACGATGGGGCCGCCGGTTCCGTTGAGGCGGCGGGCCAGCTGATTGAAGGTCAAGCGCAAGGCGTCGTCGGACTTGTGGGCCAGGGACCCGTCTTCCTCGTACTTCACGTCCTCCGCCGGAACGTCCCAGATGCGGGCGGCGCGCTCGATCAGCTGACGGCGCACGTCTTCACCGGCCTGATAGACGGCGGTGCCCATCTTGAAAGTGACTCCGCTACCGCCGGCGCCGCTGCTGTAGCCGATGCTGTCGGTGTCCACGATAGACGGCTTGATGCGCTCGGCGGGCAGCCCAAGGACTTCGGCCAGCTGCATCGCCATGACGGCCCGGGAACCGCCGATGTCCGGCGAGCCTTCAATCAGGCTCACCGTGCCGTCGGGCATCACGCTGGCAACCGCGGTAGCCGGCCCGGTGCCGTTGAACCACGCGCCGGCGGCGATGCCGCGTCCCGTCATGAGACCTGGAGCGGACGGCTCCGGCACGGGGGCGGCAAAGTGCGGGTGGTCCTGGGTCGCCTGTAGTATCTCCTCCATGCCGATACGACGGAAGACGGGACCGCCGATTTGCCGGCTGCCCTCCCGGGAGGCGTTCTTGGCGCGGAACTCGACCGGGTCGATATCCAGCTTCTCGCAGAGTTCGTCAATGGCTTGCTCGGCGGCGAAGGACGCGGCCGGCGAGCCGGGAGCGCGGTACGCGGCGGACTTGGGCACGTTGGTCACCACGTCGTAGCCCTCGACGAAACCGTTGGGAATTGCATAGGGGGCAAACATCGTGCGGCAGCCGCTGGGAACCGGGGAGCCGGGGAAGGCGCCGGCCTCGTAAATCAGGCTGGCCTGGGCCGCCGTGAACCGGCCATCGCGGGTGCCGCCGACTTTGACCTTGATGTGGCAGCCCGAGGTGGGGCCGGTGCCGGTGAAGACCTCGGTGCGGGTCATCGCGATCTTGACCGGGCGTCCGGTCTTTCGGGCCAGCGCGGCAACCACCGGCTCCAGGTAGCAACCGCCCTGCCCCTTGCCGCCAAAGCCGCCGCCGATCTCCATTGGGACGACATTGAGCTGACCAACTGAAATGCCGAGGATTCGGCTGGTGTGGTCACGCAGCGCGAAATGGCCCTGGCTGCTGGCCCAAACCGTTACGGTATCGTCATTGTTCCAACGCG
Source organism: Dehalococcoidia bacterium (assembly GCA_963692995.1). Lineage (GTDB taxonomy): Bacteria > Chloroflexota > Dehalococcoidia > Lucifugimonadales > UBA3495 > Bin87. The sequence goes on along the minus strand of OY843611.1, from coordinate 2,527,478 downwards.
CGGTGGCGGAATGCGGTTCGATGTAGCCCTGGTGGACCTGACGAGTATGGTATTCCCGCTCCACGATGGCGTCCGCTTCGGCGAAGCCAGCGTCCAAATCACCCAGCGTCGCCTGGAAGTGGTTGGATACGTTGGAACCGTCGCCCAGGTCGGCTTCGGCCCACCCGCCGGAACGCTGCGCCGGGTTGGACAGCGTAACCAGCCGTTCGTGAACCAGCGGCGCGTCTTGGGCCATGGCCTCCGCTGCGGTCAGCGCCGCCGGCAATACTTCCCAGTCCACGTCGATGAGCGCCAAAGCTTCTTCGGCCAGGTGAGGCGAGTCGGCGGCGATGGCGGCGACGGCATGGCCCTTGTAAAGAGCCTTCTCGCGGGCCATCACGTTGCGGCTGTAGAAACCGTAGTTGACCGCGGCGCCTTCTTCCTGATCCTTGATCTGGGCGGAAACCTCGGGAAAGTCTGCGGAGGTTACCACGGCGTGGACGCCGGGCAGAGCCAACGCCCGGCTGGCGTCGATGCCGCGGATCCGGGCGTGGGCGTGGGGACTCCGCAGGATTTTGCCGTGGAGCATCCCCGGCAGGTGGATGTCGGCGGCATAGCGCGCGCGGCCCATCACCTTGTCCGGCCCGTCGTGGCGCACCGGACGGGTGCCCACTACCTTATAGTTTTCATCGGGGTTCGACAGCACGATATTCGGTTTGTAGTCAAGCATAAGCGGCAATCTCCCTGTGCTCGTAAAAGGTACTGCGACGGGCGTAATTTACCACAAACGACGGGTCGGAAATGCCACTCCCGTCCGACAGAAGAGGGGACGACCGAGCCGGTCGTCCCCTCAGCGCCGGCGCTACTGCCGGGCCGTATATTGGCTATTGTCAGCTTTTTTCGTCGTGGTCATCGTCATCGTCGTGGTCATCGTCATAGTCGTGGTCATCATCATGGTCATCATCATCGTCGTGGTCATCATCATCGTCGTGGTAGTGGTCATCGTCGCGGTCGTGGCGCCCGTGTTTGCCGGAATGACGCCCGGCGGTTTCGGGCAGCGCCTCAGGGCGGTCGGCATGCCATTTGGACAGAGCATCGGCTTCGCCCTGGGTCAGTTTTTCGTTTGCCACGAGTTCGCCCAACCAGCGGTTCACTTTCGCGGTGTCGGCGGCGCCGGCAAGTCGAATGGCGATGGCCCCCGACAACTCAGGGCGATCCTCGAACCAGGTTTGGGCCGCGTTGCCCTCGTCCTCGGTCAGCGTTGCATTGGCTACCAGAGTGTCGATGCGGTCGTCGAACCTGGTTTCGGCCTGCTCGTCAAGGGCGGTCCGGAAAGCCGCTTCCAGGGTGTCTTGCTCTACACCGACGATCTCAGCGACTCGCGCCAACACGGCGCTCCGGTCGTCGTTGCCGTGCCGGTATCCGTCTTGATCCGAGGCATAGCGCAGGACGCCGCCCAGGGCGTTTCCGGTTGCGCCGGCCGCGAAAACGCTGCCGCCCACCAGCCCGATGGACAGCAGGGCAACCGCCCCCGCCACCACGAACCACCGCCTTTTGATGTTGCGAATCCTGTTGAACATTGTTGCCTCCTGCGCCGCCGGAGCGAGTTTGGTTTGTTGGGTGGGCGGCGGCTTTGATGTAGGTAGGATACGAAGACAGTGTTAAGAAATTATCAATTTGGGGAAACCGGAAGGTCGAAACCAAATCTGCTGCCCGATCCCTCCTCGCTCTCGACCCAGATGGTCCCGCCGTGGACCTCCACCAGTTGGCGGGCGATGGTCAATCCGAGGCCGGTTCCTCCGGTGGCCCGGTCCCGGGACGGATCGACGCGGTAGAGTCGGTCGAACACGTGAGGGAGCGCGTCGGCCGGGACGCCGCCGCCGGTGTCGGCAACCTGTACGCGCACCCGGCCCGAATGGCGAAAAGCCGAAAGGGTTACCGTGCCGCCGGGCGGCGTGTGGCGGATGGCGTTGTCCACCAGATTGCCCACCGCCTGCTCGATACGCAGCCGGTCCAGGCGCAGCAGCGGCAGCCTGGCATCGGTCGCGGTGTCCAGGACTACCGATACCGCTTCCGCCCGAGGCCGGAAAGAATCCGTGACTCTTTCGATGATGTCCGCGACGGAAGTGGGTTCGAGTTCCAGGCGCAGCTCCCGTGCTTCCGTTGCAGATAGCAGTCGCAGGTCTTCGACCAGACGGTTCAGGTACAGGGCCTGTTGGTGTATTGTGCCTAGCGCCGTGGCGTCGGGTTCCAGCAGCCCGTCCTGCATTGCTTCAACGTGGCCCTGGATGTTGGCCAGGGGAGTGCGAAGCTCGTGGGCCACATCGGATACCATGGCATGCCGCTGGCGCTCCGAATCTTCCAGCGCATCCGCCATGGAGTTGAAGGCTTGCCCCAGTTCGGCTATCTCATCGTTGCCCGTCACTTTTGCCCGGCTCGACAAATCGCCGGCGCCGAGAGACCGCGCCGCCGCGGTCAAGTTGCCGACCGACCTGAGCGCCCGGCGGGAGAGCAGCAGCACCAGCAGGATGCCGACGGCGCCGGCGCCGATGCCGGCCAGGATGAGCGATTTCCGGACGGCACCGGCGAGCCGCGACAGGGACGGTTCAACCTGTTCCAGCCCGGCGGTGGTCTGGTCTAAAGGGATAACGGGGATCGGCTTGCCGTGTTTTCGAGACAGCACCAGGGCCGATCCCACGGGCGCGCCCCCCGAATCGATCCGGGTGAAAAGAGTCGGCGGCAATGGCGGGTGGTGGGCATCGGAATCATGGTCACTGAAAGTTCGCTGGCTGCGGTCATCGTGCCTGAAATGCCGATTGCGACTGTCGGCAATGACGTTCTCGTTTGCGTCGCGCACCACAATTTCACGTTCCGACTGGAAGCTGGCGCGATCGACAAAGCTCTGGACGCCGGGCCAACCCGTATTGGAATCGTAGAACTCGGCCAACGCGACGAAGATCCGGTTGGCCCGCACCCGGTCCTGCTCGGACTGGACCTGCGATACTCTCCGTTCCGCCACATAGCCGGTGAATAACGCTACCGCGCCGGTGGACAGGGCCAGGATGACGGCGAAACCCAGCGCCAGCCTGAACTGGAGGCCGAAGCGCCAGTTACGCATGGCCGAAACGGTAGCCCACGCCGTGGACGGTGTGAACGTAGCGGGGTTTCCGGGCGCTGGGTTCAATCTTGCGGCGCAGGTTGGCGATGTGTACGTCCACGGTACGATCGAAACCGTCGAAGTCGTAACCGAAAACCCCGTCGATGATCTGCTCCCGTGTGAAAACCCGGCCCGGTTCGGTCGCCAACAAGACCAGAAGACGGAACTCGGTTGGGGTAAGGGAAGGTTCCGTGTTGGCGCGCCGCACCGTCCGCGCCTTGAGGTCTATGGTCAAGTCGTCGTGCTCGATAAGGGAAGGCCCGGCGGCGGTGGTTTGCCGGGCGGCGCGACGCAGCACCGCCCGGACGCGAGCGGCCAACTCGCGGGGGCTAAAGGGCTTGAGGATGTAATCGTCGGCGCCCAAATCCAGGCCGGCCAGCCGGTCTGCTTCGTCCACCCGTGCGGTGGCCATGATAATAGGAACGTCGGATTCCTCGCGCAGGGTACGGCACACCGCCAGGCCGTCCAACTGAGGCAACATCAGGTCCAGCACAATCAGATCGGGAGCCAACTGCCGAGCGGCGCGCAGGCCGCTGATGCCGTCGCCGACCACGCTAACGCCATGGCCGTCCCGCTCCAAGTACAGGCGGACGATGCGCGCGATGCCGGGGTCGTCTTCAATTACCAGGATGTCGCTGGCCATAGTGGCGCCTCTCCCGAAGCGGAGTGGCCTAATGCCCCGGCGCCAAACCCGGCGCCAGAGCATTGCCGACGCTAAATCTGGAACGGGCCAAAAGGCCGGGTTGACCGATGTTGCGCCTTCCGTCACCGTTTGATGATGGTGTTCGTCGGTGGCCGGGCTACCGCAAAAAGGGCGGGCCAATCTCTCCTTCCGGACGGGGCTGGATGCGCTCGTTTTCCAAGTCAACCTTGAACCCCAAGTCCTGCAACAGCTTGTAGCCTACCAGCGGCATAGCTGTGGGAACTGCTCCATTAACGAATCCCGTTCCTTCCAGCATCCCGATGGCGATGTATATGGGTGTGCGCCGGACGGAACCGTCGGCCATCATCCGGCTGGCGCCGGCGTTAGGCACGGTGTCCAAACCCAACGCATCAATATCGGTTTGGGGCAGTCCTACCCAAGTAGCTCCCGTATCCACCAGAAAGCTGAACTCCCGCACTTCCGATTTTCCGGTGATGCTGCCGCTGGCGTAAGTTATGCCCATCGTGTCGTCACCTCGGTTCTGCAACGGTTGGTAGTCAGTATATCAAGCGGGCAGTATCGGGGGCGCCGCCTCGGGCAGCGGCGCGTCGCGTAGCGAAAGGTGGCTGCCGTCGGTGAACCATGGGTAGTGCGGGTTCCGTGAAGGGAGCAAAACCGTAGCCATGCCCGGGGCGGTAACCTCGCCCCGCTGGTTTTCGGCCCAGATGTCCACGTCCACCAGGGCGTTGCCGTTGCGGATGTACTTTCGGGCGACGCGACCCTTGCAGAACTGGGTGTCGCCATACACGTTAAAGCGACGGGTTTCCACGCGCAGCCGCTTGAGGAAAGCGTCGTCGCCCATCCAGTTGGTCATGAGCGTGCCTAGCCACGATACCCGCTGCGGGCCGTAGTCGTAGGCTCCCGGCACTCCGACGGCCTCGGCCACGGAATCGCGCAGATGCCCAATGCCGGTGTACTCCAAGCCTCCGCCGGATTCGGGGTTGCGGAAGAAGTGGTTGGGGTGTCGCATGGCCTCGCGGAGCAGCACGCCGTGGGCGCTGGAGCGTCCGGTGCCCACCAGAAACGCGCTCACGTCCTGCAACGACAGGGGGCCGCGCACTAGGGTGGGCAGTTCTTCGCCGATTTCGGTATCTTCCCAATAGCGGGGCTGCCCGCCGCGGGCGGTTTCGTTCAGCACCTGCGCGTCAATGGCGGCCAGCTCGTCCTCGGTGTACTCGTGACGCTTGGGCACATCGGCATACTTGCCGCGCTCCCTGGAGGCGCGGCGCTGATGGCGGGTGCACCAGCCCACCACGCGGGCCACCACCTCGTCCCGCTGGTTGGAGTAGATGGTCTCCACGTACTGAATGACCAAGCGTCCCGAATAGGCGCTTTGCTTTTCCTGCACGTCCAGCACCCGCTCCACGCAGTTGACGGCATCGCCGGGACGCAGGGCCCGGAAGAACTCCCAGTCGTTGCCGGCAAAGAACCCATGCACGCCGGGCAAGCCCCAGCGGGTCCGTCCCGACCAGTGCCGCATATAGGGAGCGCAGGGATGGCCGATGATGCTGCCGTACTTGGAATAGGCGGCGTATTCCTGGTCGCGGAACAGCGGGTTGGCATCGCCAATGCCGTTGACGAAGTTGAGCATGGTGTCCAAGCTGGCCTGGCGAACGTACTGCTCCGTCCGCATACGCACGCCGATCATGGCGCGGGCGGCGGCCAGGGCGTCATCGGAAATGCCGCCTTCCACTTCGGGGAGAGTTTCGACTACCTGCTGTTGGGGTTGCGTCATCGGTTTGCCCTCACTATTGCGCGCTTGCCAATTCTTCGGCCACTTTCAACAAAAACAGGCCGCCCAGACTGACCATTTCCATATAAAACCATTGCACCGGTCCCTGCACCAGTTGATGACCGGTCGCCTTATTGTCCGGCAATATCCTGGCAACCGACAGCAGTACCCGAAAGTAAAATACCCCGGACGTTACCATGCCGACTATTTTCGCTACTTGCATCCCTTGTGTGTAACCCGGCTCTTTTACTAAAGAACCAATTTCAGTCTCAACGCCAAAAAGCCCGAAACCGATTGCGGCGGTTGCAATGGCTAAAATTGCCACGGCTAACTGGAGGCGATCAGGCGTCTTTACAATTGTCAGTGATTCCCGTCCCCGTTGACGACTTTGCGTTTCGCCCGACGCGCGGAATATGCCAAGTCCAATCACAGTGGCCGCAATCACGGCAAACCATAAACCTCGCCGACGCCGGCGTGGGGGTTTGACCGACATCACCTAGCCTCTTCATCGCGGTCGGGGCGGTTCGCGCGCCACACGGTAAAGAGACCTATCAAGCCGCTGATTACGAATGCAACGCTCAGAGCCATAACCTTCCAAAACACGCCGGGCGCAGATACGAAAGCAGATACGAAAGAAGTGGGGCGATGGTATTCCGTTAGCCACCACCAGGCCACCAGGCCGATGACGGCAAGGCCAACGACGAGCGGCGCATAGCCGAAGGAATAAGGCAGCTTGTTTTGCTTTTTGCGAGGCTGCTTTTTTCCAAAAATACCCAACATCATGCCCACTTGTATCGGTTGCCGTGCCTCATGATTGCACGTCGGTACTGCTCTTTAGCGCCGTCTAATATACTACCCGCCGCTGCTCCAACTCCACAGTATCCCCCTCGCAGTCGGCAGGATCCGGTGTTTCAAATACGCCGATGATGAATACGAATGCCACTAGTATCATTACAACCTCACAAAAGGCTTACATATATTTGGAAGTCAGCGTTGAACAACCAGAACCCCATTGCAGCGGTTGCAATACCCACAACCGTTACCGCCAGGGACTGAGCGTGATGCGATGGCACGGTCATAAAATGCTAACGTCTCCGCCGCTCCGCTCGCCTCGCCGATGCTTTCGCAAACTATCACCCAGCAGAATCAAGCCCACCAGGAGCAGCGCAACAGGTATAGCCAGCGCTAACCACAAGTTTCCAGCATGAGGGGCCTGTAATATGCCCATGACAGTGAAAATGGTTCCGACCATCCCGGTAAGTATGCACAGTCCATAGCGCAGGGAGTTTATCACCAGATAACTGTCTTTCCGCAATTTCATCATAGTGGGCTTCCTGATAGTGGGCGAACCTGCAACTTCCAAACCTAGCACAGTCAATGTTTGTCTAATATACCACCCGCCGCTGCTCCAGCTCGGCCAGTTCGTCCTCGCTCAACCCTAGCGTTCCGCACAATACCGGCCGGTTGTGCTCGCCCAGCAGCGGGGCGTGGCGGCGCACCGCCGACGGAGTTTTGCTCAGGCCCCACATCAGGTTGAAGATGGGTTCGGCTCCCAGGGACGGATGGTCAATATCGCTGTAGAGGCCCCGCTCCATGAAGTGGGGGTGGAAGAGCCGTTCCGCTGCGCTTAACACCGGCGCGGCGGCGACGCCGTGTCGTTGCAGCAGGTCGGTAAGCGTGTCGGCGTCGTGCTGGGCCGTCCACTGGGCAAGCAGCGCATCCAGCTCCCGCCGGTGTCGCTGACGGCGATACTGGCTGCGGAACCGGTCATCTTTGGCCCACGCCGGGTTGCCCATCGCGGCGGCCAGGTTCTGCCATTCGCTCTCCGACGCGACGGCGATGGATACCCACTGATCCGCGCCGGCGCAGGGGTAGTTTCCATATGGGGCCATCGTCGGGTCATAGTTTCCGCGCGGCGGCAAGGAGCGCTCGGTGAGCGCGTGTTCCATGAGCCCAACCCCTTGCGTAACCACCGTGGCCCGCAACATGGATACGTCAATGTATTGCCCCTGCCCGGTTCGCTTGCGGTGGTACAAGGCGGCGACGATGGCGAACACGGCGTGCAGCGCGCCGCAGATGTCGCCAAAGGCGTGCTTGAGCCCCAGCGGCCCGCCGCCTTCGTAGCCCATGGCGCTATCCAACCCCGACAGCGCGCCGATGGACGGCGCGTAGGCCCGCAAGTCCCGCAGCGGCCCTTCCTGGCCGGTGGAAGAGATGGACGCCATGATGATGTCCGGCTTGACGCCGCGCAGGGTGTCATACCCCAGCCCCAGCCGGGCCATCACGCCGGGTGAGTAATTCTCGATCACGACGTCGCAGCGCGCGGCGAGTCGTTTGGCCAGTTCCACCGCGTCCGGTTCGCCGATGTTCAGCGTTACGCTGAGCTTGCCCCGGTTCACGTTGTGGAACATGGGGTTCTGCTCCGGGTCGGGCTGATCGCCGACGATGGGCCGGCCCATGCGCATATAATCCAGACGCTGCCGGGTTTCCACTTTGATGACCTCGGCCCCCAGGTCGGCCAGGACCATGCCGGGCAGCGCGCCGGCCAGTACCCAGCCGAAGTCCAGCACCCGAAATCCCGCCAGTACGCCGGCGTTTGCTGAGGCGGCGTTGCCGTCCCCGTTGGTCTTGCCGTTCCCGTTGGTTGATGCGCTCATGATCCGATTTTCCTAGGTTTGTCGCGGCGGCACGATCCATGCCGCCACCGCCGGCATCACGGCGAGCACGCTCGCCGCTGCAATCTTGGTATAGTTGCCGCCATAAACCAAGCTCAGTGTCCACAGCAACACGAAGGCGATGGCTCCGACGATAATCCCGGCAATGATGATTACGTCCGGTCGGTGGTTTTTGCGCAACGCGATCTGCCGGGCAATCAGGCAACTGCCCAGGAACACCACGGCGCAAATGATGGCGATGCGGATCAGCATACCGCTACCTTACCCGTCAAATACCTTACGAGTCAGATTATGCCGGTCTGATAGAGCTTGACCAGTTCCTCGCCGGTATAGCCGAGTTCGTCGCACAGCACATCTCGATTGTGTTGTCCCAGGGTCGGCGCTGGCGAATGGTGCGCCACATCGACTTCGCTGAGATCAACTTCGCTGAGACGGTACGGCACGCCGGGGTAGGCTACCGGGCCGGTATCGTCGCGCTCGATGACTACGAACAGATCAGCCAGTGCAGGGTCGGCGCGCACTTCGTCGTAGGTGCGCACCGGAGCCAACGGAATGCGATGCTCCAGGGCGATTTCGAGCAGTTCCGCCTTGGTGTAGTCGGCCAGCCAGGCTTCGACGTAGCCGTCCACCTCGTCGGCGTACCGGTTGTTCATCACCGTGCGGTTGCGCAAGCGCGGTTCTTGCGACCATTCCGGATTGCCCATTACTTGCAGCAGGCGACCCCACTGCCGGCCTTCGGGAGAACCGACAAAGATATGCCCGTCCTTGCAGCGCAGGATACAGTTGGGGTAGGGGAAGTCCAGGGCGTGATGCCCGGTGCGGCGCGTTACCCGCCACTCGTACACTGCCATCAGAGCCTCCGGGCCGTTGTACAGGCCGGCCATGGTCTCCGCCTCGGCAATGTCGATGTGCTGTCCGCCGTACCGTTCCCGCCCCAGCAATGCCATAACGATAGACGACGCGGCCGCCACGCCGGCGAAGTAACCAACCTCCGGCGTGCCGAAAGTCAGCGGCTCCCGGTCGGCTTCGCCCAGCCCTTCGCAGATGCCGCCGGCCGCCGCAAGGTTGATGTCGTAAGCCTTGTAGTCCCGCCATGGGCCGGACAAGCCCCACGGACTGATGCTGGCCATTACCAGGTTGGGGTTATCACCGGCCAGGATGTCGTAATCCAGTCCCAACCGCTCCATATCGGCCGGCGGCGCGTTGTGTACCACCACGTCGCTCGCGACCGCGAGACGGCGCAAAATGCTGCGCCCGGTGGGAGTTTCCAGGTTGGCGGTGATGCCTTGCTTGTTGGCGTTGAGGTAGAGGAACAGGCCGCTGCGCTCCGGGTGGGGGATGTCGCCGGGCCAGGGGCCGTAACGGCGGGCGGCCTCGCCCAGCTCCGGCGGTTCCAGCTTGACGACGCGCGCGCCGGCATCGGCCAGCAATTTCCCGCAATATGGAGCGGACAGCATGCTGCCGATTTCAAGGACGCGGAGGCCAGAGAGTAGGGAGTAGGTCATGGCAACGGGAATCCTGGCAACGGGAGTCCTGAGGGTTGAGGAATTGTAATCAGCAGCGGGTTGGCGGGTCAACGAACTTTGACAGGAAAACAGCGGCGCACTAGACTAACTGGCTGCCGGCAGCATCGGCGCGATGGACTGTGCCCTGTGCCGGGCCATAGCGCCCTAGGGTTATAACCTTGGGGGTTTAAGCGATGTCCGAATACCCACCGCATTTCACAACCAATCCTGCCCCCGCCCGCGCCATTCTGGATGCGCGTCAGCTAGCTCTGGATGAGCTGACCCGTTCACCGGAAGAGGAGCATAGCAACAGAATCGACCATGACTTCCCGGAAAAATTTGTTGATACGCTTTCACGGCAAGAGGTATTCAATAAGCACCTTTTTCGCCCAAACACCTACCTGCATAAGTGGTGGGCGCGGCGTTGCGGCTCCACGTTTCGCGCCATACTGAAGCAGTTTGTCCCCGACGACTCGCGCAGCGATTACTACGCGCCCGGTGGGTTGGAGGGCAAAACCGCCCTTGACCCAATGATGGGCGGCGGCACTACTCTCCACGAAGCCATCCGTCTGGGCGCCAACGTCATCGGAGCAGATATTGACCCTATCCCGATCATCCAGGCTCGGGCCTCCGTGAGCCAGGCTGATCTGACGGATTTACGTGATGCCTTCAAGAGGTTCCATTCCGGCCTGTACGACCGCTTAGGGCCTTACTTTCAAACCGAATGTCCAACCTGTGCCGTGGCGACAGACATCCAGTATTCCTTGTACGGAGTACGCAAAAAGTGCGCCTGCCGCAACGTCGTTCAAATCGACCAGTACGATTTGCGCCACGAGGGCGAGCGGATAATCCGCATTGACCCGCACAGTTGGGAGATTTCCGACCGTCACGATGCCGAAGGCTACGCCGACGGAACTTCTAGCTTGATTACCAAAGGAGACAAGCTTTGCCCGGTGTGTGGTCATAAGTATGGCGAATTGCTTGAGATGCCCTTTTATGCTCGTTATGCGCCGGTGGCGATTGTCGGCGTTTGCGAGCGCCACGGCAACTTCTTCCGTTCTCCCGGAGAAACCGACCTGGCCCATATCAGACAGGCCGATGAGCAACGGAGCCGACTGGACTTCGGGCCGCTGTCGGACTTTGCTGTAAGGGATGGCCCCAAATCCGGCGACCTGCTACGGCATAATGTCCGCTCTTACCTTGACGTCTTTTCGTCCCGCCAGATGCTGTACCTGCACCACGCGACTCAGCAATTGCGCGACTACACCGGCATTAATCATCTCACGCTGGGAACGTTAGTATCCACGTCCCTGGAGTTCAATTCAATGCTTTGCGGCTACAAAGGCTGGTATAAGCGACGTCCTGGAGCAATACGGCACGTTTTTGCCTTGCATGCCTATTCATTTCAATACACCGCATTGGAGAACAACCCGGTCAATCGACGCAAGTCATCCGGCAACCTAGAGCTACTCTTTCACGACCGGATCGAGCTCGGACGCAAGTGGGCCGCAATGCCGGTTGAAAGAAGGCTCGACCGAGACGGTAAAAAGGAGTTGGTTACGATACCGGGCGAAGTGGATGAAGGGGTTGAAGTTTTCGATCAGTCCACTCTATCGGACGGGCAACGCCGGTTCTGGCTGATCCAGGGTGATTCGCAAAGCCTCCCCGTGGACAGTCAATCCATAGATATGGTCGTCACTGACCCGCCTTATTACGATAGTGTCCAGTACGGTAATCTGGCTGCCTTTTTCCGGGTGTGGCTGACGCGCCTGCTCCCCGACGCGGCGGAATGGGAGTATGATGAGACAGGCAGCGCCGTCGTCGGTAATGCATCCGATGGCGCTGGCGCCTTTGCCACCGCGCTCGCCGGCATTTTCGCGGAGTGCCGGCGTGTGCTGAAGCCGGACACCGGCCGTATGGTGTTCACTTTTCACCATTGGGACCCCGGCGCCTGGGCCGAGCTTACGATAGCTCTCAAAGCCGCCGGCTTCCGGCTGATGAACGCTTACGTCGTGTATTCCGAGCATCCCATCTCGGTACATATCCGCAATCTCAACTCCATCAGGCACGATAGCGTTTTGGTGCTAGCCCCGGTCGGCGGCGGTTCGCCGGCTCAATGGCAGCCGTCGACGAATATTGATACCGAGGACAGCGAAACATTCTGCCGACAATGCGGCGCAACGCTGGGGTGGCTACTGGACAGCGCACTTTCGCCGCCGGAAATCCATGCCGTTTGGCAGAACCTCATCAGAGGCAAGTCAGTTGACCAATAACTCTGGCAATCGCCCTGCGGAAATCTTCGGTTATCCGATTGGCAACCGGACGGCGGTGGCGGAACAGGCGCGCCGGCAGCATCAATGTCCTTTCCGTGGGCAGGTATGCGATAAGAAAAGCCGGCTGCTTGAATATCCCTGATTTCGTCATAGTCAAGCATAAACCGATGCAGCCTGAGGTCGACGACTTTGTGTCGGTTGAGTTTCAGGCTGATTCCACCACGGCCACGGGAAAGTTAGTCCAGGGAATACAAGATTTTTTCGCAGGACGCGACGTGTCTAACGAATCCTATCGTTTCGGGATGAACACTTACGATTCGATCAAGCGCGCTATCACCCAACTGATGAACAAAGGCATCGTGTATGAATCCTGGAACGCCAAATGCTATTGGGTCATCCAGGAATACATTTATGCCAACCTGGTCAATCGGTACGGCTTCAAGACGGATGGATTCTTGCCCGAACACGCTTCCCGCTTTGCGTTGTATGACATTGTTCCAAATGGCGGCCGGCTGTCGCTGGCGCCCACCCGCTTTATTTCGGCCAGTGTTCACGAGATCTATCGGGCGATGCGGAACAATCCGGCACTGCCCCGCAAAGACGCTTTTGTCAACAGTCTGAACAGCAGATTGAGGCTCAGGTTGAGCGCCCAATGATGAAAATTGCTTCGGGACGTCGGACGACCTTTACGCACCGCTCTGCCGCTATCCACTGCTCCGATCATGTTACACTGCGCCCGCTAATCTCATCCACCCTCGTTCCCCTACCCTACACTCAGGAGGCTCCGTTATGCCCAGCAAGAAGCGCGGCACCGGCTTGATGATGGTCTGGTGCGAAGTCCCCGCCGACGCAGAAGAAGAATTCAACCAGTGGTACAACACCGAGCACTTGCAGGAGTTGCTGTCGGTGCCCGGCGTGCTGAACGCCGCCCGCTACGAGGCCACCAGCAGCGGCCCCAAGCACCTGGCGATGTACGAGCTGGAATCCGCCGACGTGATCAATACCGACGCCTTCAAGAACCGTCCGCCCACGCCCTGGGGACAGAAGGCCGGCCCCCGGGCGGTTGCGACTGCCCTCATCAACAACGTGTACACGATGATCCACCCCACCGAGCTGTCCGACGCCCTGGCCAACGCCGATATGTCGCCAGCTTTGCAGATCGGACGCATGGACGTGCCGGCGGCCAGCGACGATGAGTGGAACAACTGGTACTCCACCGTGTACGTTCCCAACTACGAAAAAGTCCCCGGCTGCCTGCGCGGCCGGCGCTGGAAGGCCGTGCGGGGCGAGCCGGCCTACGCCACGGTGTACGAGCTGGCTGACCCGCAGGTGTCGTCCACCCCGGCCTGGCTGGAGCAGCGGGAAGCCCATCCCGACAATGGCCGTATGCGGGAAGTGATGACCCACGCCTCCGGCTCTCCGGGCATCTGGCGCAAGACTTTCCAGCCCTAGCGCCTTGCGGAAGAACCAATGGCGTACAATATAGGGCGAATGATCATTCGCCCCTACGCTATTTTCGTAAGGTCAGGTCACCAATGCCCGGTCACGCCACCCCAAAACTGCTCGCGTTGGCGCTGCTGTTGCTGCTGACCGCTTCCGGGTTTCTGCCGCAATCGGTCGTGGCTCAGGACATAGTTGGCGAAGGGACGCGCCACTCCGAATCCCTAACCGGCCCGTACTCCGTTGTGGTGGACGCCCAGACGCTCCCGTCGCTGCAATCGGCGCAGTTCTTCATCCGCGTAACCGAAACCGCCACGGGAGCGCCGGCGGACGACGTCGCGGTCACCATCCTGACTACCTGGAGCCGCGGCGACGAAACCGGCGAAAACGTCGCGCTCAGCCCCAATGTCCCGGGCTTCTATGTTGCGACTCTCACCTTTGAGCCGGGCCGCTGGGAGACGACCGTGCTAGTCGAACCGCCCGGTGGCGGCTCTTACGGCGCAGACGGGTTCGTTTTCGAAATCCCGCAGCCTTCCCGCAACCCGGAAGCCGGTTTCGTTTTTCTCGGCGTGTCGGTGGTCTTGATCGCCGGCGCCGGATACCTGGTGTGGCGTGTCCGCCGGACGCAAAGGGCGCGAAACGCCGGCTCTGAGGAAACGGCTCTATGAACATCGCAGCAGCAATCCGTACGTGCCGTTGGACGGTTGGCGCTTCGTTAGGCGGACTAGCCGCGCTGGCCTTGGGCGTCGGCGTGGTGTCGGCCCACCAGGGCATACCGCCGGGCCAGACACCGGCGACGGCTTGGGGATTCGTCACCAATCCCGTTCCCAGCCTATTCCTGCTGGCGGCGGTGTACTTCTACATCAACGGCCTGAACAACTGGCCCAACAAGACGCATCCCATCAACAGCTGGCAGAAAGCCAGTTTCTTCGCCGGCATCCTGGTTCTTTTCTTCGCCTTGCAATCCCCCATGGAGCCGCTGGCAGAGCACTATTTCTCCGTTCACCAGGTGCAGCACCTGCTGGTCCGCATGGTGGGACCGTTGCTGATTCTGCTGGGGGCTCCGCTAACTCCCATCCTGCGGGGGATGCCGCCTTGGATGCGTCAAAATGTGATACGCCGGATCGTTCGCCAGCCGGCTGCCCGGTGGGTGTACGTCAAAATCACCAACCCGATATTCACGGTGGTAATGTTTCTTGCGCTCCTGTACTTCTGGCAAGCGCCGGGCCCCCACGACCTGGCGGTGCATAACGATTGGGTGCACGAGTTGATGCACGGGACGATGCTGATTAGCGGGTTCCTCTTCTGGTGGATCGTGATCGACCCCAAACCCTATCGTTCCCGCCTGCACTACGGCCTGCGCGTGTTGTATCTGGGCCTCATCGTGCTGCCTAATACCCTGCTGGGCGCGGCCATCGTCTTTCAGGAAGAAGTGATCTATTCCGCTTACCAGGAACTCCCGCGTCCCTGGGAAGGCTTTTCGCACCAGTCCGACCAAATTTTGGGCGGGCTGATGCTGTGGGTGCCGGGAGACATGATGTGTATAATCGCGGCCGGCATCGTGATGTTCATGTGGTACCAGCATGAAATGGCGGAGAACCCCAATCCGCCGCTGCCGACGCCGGAACCGGCTGGCCAAGATGACGAAGCGTGATTTTGCGTCTTTGCCTTTGTTCCGGCCGTTGGGTGCGCAGCCATTGCCGGAAATTGACCGCTTTCGCTAACTAATTGTAGGATGTTCCCCGCTTCCATTCCGACGAAACAGGTCCGACGAAACAGGCGACTGGTGACTTATGACCATCAGCAACGGGCATCGCCCGGAACCCCGCTTTGACTGGTTTATCCCCATTGACGGCGACGGCGACCGGGCCGGCACGCTGCGGGCGCAGCGCCCGCCGACGTTCGAGTATCTCCGCAAGGTGGCCCAAACTGCCGAAGATTGCGGGTTTTATTCCATGCTCATCCCCACTCGGTTCGCCAACGGCCTGTTCGCCGAGGACGCGCCCCTGGCCGAAACTTGGACCACTGCCACGGCCCTGGCGGCGGTTACGTCGCGCATCCGTTTCCTGGTCGCAGTCCGGCCCGGCTTCATCACCCTGGGCCTGTTCGCACAGATGGCGGCGGCATTCCACGAGATTTCCGGCGGGCGGCTGGACATCAATATCGTGCCCGGCGGCATCCAGAACGATTTTGAGCGTGTTGGCGAGGTCAGCGACCACGCCACTCGCTACGAGCGCGCCGAGGAGTTTATCGAGGCCTGCCGCGCCCTGTGGCAGCAGCCTCAGCCGGTGAGCTACGCCGGCGATTTCTACCGGCTGGAGCGCGCCTACTGCGCCCCGGCCCCGGGCGATGACGCGCCGCGTTTCTACCTGGGCGGCGCCTCGCCCCGGGCCCTCGGCCTATCGGCCCGCCAGGCCGACGTCCATCTGGGCTGGATAGAGCCGGTGGCAGACACTGCCCAACGCATCGCCGACCTGCGCGAGCAGAGCGACGCCACCGGGCGTCCGGTGAAGTTGGGCCTGCGCACCCATCTGGTCATCCGAAATGACGAAGCGGAGGCGTGGGCCTCCGCCCGCAGCCTCATCGCCGATGCGGCCCCAGAGGTTAAGGCGCAACGTCAGTCCGCCATCGCCGGCACTCCCATGGTGGGCCAGCAGGCCCAGGCGCGGGAGGCCGCCGACCATCGCCTCGCCCGACACCTGTGGAACGGGTTGTCGGAGGTGCGGGTCAACTGCGGCAGCGCCCTGGTAGGCACGCCCGATCAGGTGGCCGACGAGCTGCTGGCCTACTGGCGTTTGGGCATTGACGAATTCATCCTGAGCGGTTTTCCCCACGTGGAAGAATGCCGCCGCGCCGCTGACGAGTTGTTGCCCCGGGTGCGGGAGCGCATTGCCGCGGAGCCGACCGTATGATATGCCAAGGCAAAGGGTTATGCCGGCGCGTAGGGGCGGGTTTCAAACCCGCCCCTACGCCCGCCGACGATGGCCGTCGGCTCGCCGGGGCAGCGTGACCTGATGCACAGCTTCGGCTTGCTACTCTGGCTTTTGCCGCGCCGGATACGCTCCGCGTGGGGCCTGCTGGCCGTTACCGCCTTCGGCGTGCTGGCAGCGGTGACCATCATGGCCCTGGGCGCGATGTACTCCCAGGCGTTGGCCGAGGCCGGCTTGCGTCACTCCCTGGCCGTCACGTCGGCTACCGTAATCAACACGCAGATTGTCGTGCGCAACCGTCCGTTGGGGCCGGAGGACTACGCTGCGCTGCGCACCGATATCGAGGTGATCATTGACGATACGGTGGGCTACTTGCGACGGGATCAGAACCGCTACGCCAAGATGCTGCCCACCCTGCCCCTTACGCAGGTGGACGCGCCCTTCGGCATCAGAGACGTTCCGCTGGGCCGACCCTTTTTCCAGACGGGATTTACCGAGCGCTCCCGCCTCCTGGAAGGCCGCTGGCCGTCCGACGCGATTGCGAGAGACCCGGCCGGGTGCGCCAATCTTGCGGAGGGCTGCCCCCGTGTGGAGGGCGTGCTGGGCCTGGATACGTCGCGGATGATGGGTTGGGGCGTCGGCAAGGAAGCCTGGCTGGTGGTATTCCCGGCCGACGACGATACCCTCCCGCAATACATCGCCGTTACCATCGTAGGTATCGCGGAAGCCATCGACCCCAGGGCGGAATATTGGATGGGTTCCGCAGACCATTTCCGCATGGGCGACTGGGAAGGCCGTACCGTGGCGCCGATCTACGTGACGGAGAACGCCTACTTCAACGCCATCGGCAAAGATTACCCCACGTTGGTGGGTGATTATGGCTGGTTTGTGTACATCAACCCCGACGTCATCACCGCCGGGACGGTGCAGGACACGCGGGACAACCTGACCACATTGGAGACGGATATCAACAGCCGCTTCCCCCGGTCCTACATCATCACCGGGCTGGAAAACAGCCGCAACACCGGCTTGCTGGCGACCTATCAGCGGGAACTGACATTGGCTCGCGCGCCGTTGTTCCTGTTCATTTCGCTGGTGGTGGTGGTCATACTGTACTTCCTTGCCCTGGCGGTGGGCCTGCTCGCCGGCGCGCGTTCCGCCGAGTCGTCGATGCTACGCAGCCGGGGGGCCAGCGTCGGTCAAGTGGGGGGCCTGCTGGCGGTGGGCGAGGGCCTGGTCGTGTTGGCCGCCACCGTCGTGGGCCCGTTGGTCGCCTGGGCCATCGGCAGTCTGCTGGTTGAGACCATCAATCCCGCGGCCCGGGCCGGCGCGGGAGAAACGCCGTTGGCCGTCGCGCTGTCCTGGCAGATGTACGCGACGGGGGCCGCCGGGGGCCTGCTTAGCCTGGCCGTGTTGACGGTGGCCGGCAGCAGCCTGGCCCGTCTGGGCATCCTGGATTTCCTGCGCGCCCGCGCCCGCCCGCCGTCGGCTCCCTGGATACAACGCTACTATATTGACGTGCTGGCCGTCGTTGCCCTGGTGGTCCTGCTCTGGCAGATCCGGCAGCGTGGCGGGTTCGTGGAAGGCGAACTAACCGGCCGGGGGCCGTCGTTGGACCCGTCGCTGTTGCTGGCGCCATCGGCGGCATTGCTCACGTTGGCCTTCCTCTTGCTGCGGGCTTTGCCGTGGATCATGACCGGTACGGCCTGGGCGGCGCAGCGGACGGCTCCGGCCTGGGTTGCGCTGTCGCTGCGTCGGATGGCGCGGCATCCGCTGCCCTATGCCTCGTTGACGGTGGTGGTCACGCTGGCGGCGGCGCTGGGCGTGTTCGCCGGATCATTTCAAACCACCCTGGCCCGCAGCGAGGCGGATCAGGCCAAGCACCGCATCGGCGGCGACCTAACCCTGGGCGGCGCCACCTTCATCGGTCGCACCGCTGAAGACCGCATTGCCAGTTTGAACGCCGTTGACGATGTGGAAGCGGTGAGTCCGGTCATACGGGAATCGGTGGGCTTCGTAGATGGCCCGACGCAGCGCGGCACCGTGCTGGGAGTCGATCCCCTCACCATCCATCAAACCTCCTGGTGGCGAGATGACTTCGCCGATGACGGGCCAGCGCCGTTGGATACTCTGATGGCGCCCCTGCGTCGCACCCTGGCGCCCACGGAGGCCGGCATAGCCTTGCCCGAAGGTACGGAGCGGGTCGGCCTTTGGGTGCGGCGCAATGACGGCGAAAACCTCGGTTCAGCCGTTCCGTTGCCCACCTACCGCCTCTGGATGCGTATCGGTAACGACCGAGGGTTTTATCGCAACCTGGAGTTGGGGACGCTGGCGCCCTTCGCCGGCGGCGGGTCCGGCGGCGCCGGTTGGCAGGAACTGATCGGATCGTTCCCGGAAGAGAGCAGCAGCGTTGCTGCCGGCGACCGCTGGCGGGTGGTGGCGGTGTTCCTGTCGGGAGATTCCTTCGCCCGTACACCGCCGGGAGGGCTGTCTTTCGATGACGTCACCGCCTATGGTTCGGGTCTGGCGGCGTCGGGGGAAGTGGTGGAGGGGTTTGAGGAGGTTGGCCCGTGGGAGGCGCTTCCCCAGGGGGGCAACGTACCCGACCGACTTGAACGCAATCCCCAGGCGGCGCGCCGAGGAGACAACGGCTTGTCCATCATCTGGGAAGAACCGTTGGGACGCTCGCCCCGGGGCATCGTGATCCCGCCGGGGCCGCTGCCCTTGCCGGCCCTGGCCGGACCGGGCTTCACGCCGGGACAACCGGTGCGGTTCACCGTTGACGGATACATCGTGCCCGCCCAGGTTGCCAGCACGGTGAACCACTACCCGACGCTAGACGCCGGCCGGTCTTTCGTGGTGGTGTCGGTCCACGAGTTGCGCGCCTGGCTGGATCAGGCGCCGGGCGCCCAGCCCATCACGCCCGATGAATGGTGGTTCGGATTAGCCGAAGACGCCGACCGGGAAGCCGCCGCCGCGGCCATACTGGACGTAGGCTACCGCCTCTCGTTCCTGCGGGACCGGGACGGAGCCGTGGATCTGGCGACCCGCAACCCGCTGGCCGGCGGCGCGTGGGACGCGCTCACCGGCATCGGACTGGCCGCGTTGGCGCTGGCCGTGGGCCTGGCGCTGTGCGCGCACGCTGCGGTGGCGGTGCGGGAGCAGCGGGTCGATATGTCCGTGGGCGCCGCGCTGGGACTGCCCCGTTGGCAGCGATTTGCCGGACTGGCCCTGGAACGCGCCATCATCGCCGTGCTGGGCATTGTAGTGGGTGGACTGGCCGGCTGGGGGCTGGCTCACTGGACACTGGGAGAGCTGGCCGGCAACACGGCCGGCGGAGCGGTAACGCCGCCAATCGTATTCGTAGCCCAGGGGCCTTGGCTGGCGGCCACGTTCCTCTGCCTGGTCATCGGAGCGGCGGCGGCCATCGCCCTGGCCGCCGCGGTGGCCGCCCGGCTGCGCCCGACGGAAGCGCTGCGGGAGGCGGAGTAATGACCGCCATCCTCAACCTCGGTTACGTCCTGGCCCGGCGGCGGCTGATGTCGTCCTTCCGCATCGAGCTTACGGTGCTGCTGGGCGTTGCGCTGGCGGTGGTGCTGCTGTCCAGCGCGGTGGTGTTCAACGACCTGCTGGCGGAAACGGCCCTGCGCCGCGCGCTCTCCGACGCCGAATCCAGCGACGTGAACATCTGGGTTCGAGTGTTCAACGACCTGGACGACCCGCGCACGGCAACGCCGGCCAGCGACCGTTATTTGACCAGCCACCAGTTCGTCGCCCACCGCGTGCTGCCCCCTTTGGGCGACGCCGTTGGCGCTTTATCTTTCCAGGTGGAGACGGCCACCTTCTATTTCACCGGCCGGCCCAACCTGGACTTGCCAAACGATGTTCGTCCCCGGGGACGGATGCAATACCTCTCGGGTCTGCGGGATGGCAAGGGTACGCTGGTGCAGGGCCGTTGGCCGGAGTTGCCCGCCGATGGCGGCTATGACGACAGTACCGGCAACACCGACGACGTCGTCATCGAAATCGCCGTGGATTCCACCGGCTATGAGTTTCTGGGCATCCCCTTAGGCGAGGGTTTCAGCATCGTACCGGCCACCGGCGGCGACGGACAGGCTACGACCCGGGTGGTGCTGGTCGGCGTGGTCGAGCCAACCGACCCGGATGAGGAATACTGGTATCGCCGGCAAAAGTTGCTTTCATATCACGACGCCGACTGGACCCTGGTGCCCATGTTCGTGGCGGAAGATGCCTTGCGCCAGCAGGTGGGACGTCGTTACCCCGGCATCTACACCAGCTCGGCCTGGTTCCTGCAAACCGACCGGGAGGGCATTCCGGCGAAGCAGGTTGACGAGCTGCGACAGTCGCTGCGGCAGGTTCGCCGCGACGTGGCTAACCACCTGCCCAACGGAAGCACGTCCACCGGCCTGGCGCGTATTCTGGAAGACCACGAGGAGCGGCTGCTTTTAGCGCGCATCCCGCTGTTCCTGATGGTGTTCCTGGTCACGGGCATCCTGGCCTATTATCTGACCATCACAGCCGGCATGGTCATACGGGCCCGGGGCAGCGAAATCGCCATGCTGAAAAGTCGTGGCGCGACCACGGTGCAGATCGGCATACTCACGCTGGTGGAAGGATTGCTGCTGGCCGGTCCCGCCTTAGTAGCCGGCGCCTTGCTGTCGCCCCTGCTGGCCCGGGTATTGGGCGGGCTGGTGTTCGACGCCGAGTCCACCGGCGCGCCGGTGTCCTTGTCCTGGCCGGCTTTCGGCATGGGCGCAGCCGGCGCGGCCCTGGCCGTGGTGGTGTTGTCGCTGGCCACCCTGGCCGCGGCCAGCAAGGGCATAGTGGAGTTCCGCCAGGCCGGCGCCAGACCCGCCCGTACGCCCTTCGTTCACCGATATTACCTGGATCTGCTGGCGCTGGCGGTTATCGCCTTCCTTTGGTGGCAAATTTCCAACCGGGGCACGGTGCTGACCCGCAGCCTGGGCGGTCGGGATCTGGAGGTGGATTTCGCCCTGCTGCTGGGCCCGGCGCTGGGACTGGTCGCGCTGGGATTGCTGGTGATGCGTATATTCCCCTTGGCGATGGGGCTGTCGGCCCGGCTGGTAGGCCCGGTAGGCCCGGGCTGGCTGGTGCAGGGACTGCGCCGCATCGCCCGGGATCCCATCGCGCCGGGCAGCCTGGTCGCGCTGCTCATGCTGGCCACGGCTTTGGGCGTGGTGGGCAGCGCATTTTCGGCGACGCTGACCAAGAGCCAGGACGATCGGGTTCGCTACGACGTTGGCGCCGACCTACGCATCCAGCACGACGGCGGGCGTATCGCCCGCGCGTTCACCGGCGCCTCCGAGCTGCTGCCGGGAGGAGCCGAAGCGATGCGAACCGAAGGCAGCTTGCTCACCGAAGGATTCGGCTCCCAGCGGGTTTCGGTGCTGGCGGTGGAATCGAACCGCCTGGCCGACGTGGCCTGGTGGCGCGAGGATTTTGGCGACGGCAATACGCTGCCGGAATTGATGGCCTTCATCGCTCCGAACCCCGATGCGCCGGAAGGCTTGCCGTTGCCCGAAGACATCACCGGCCTTGCGCTCTGGGCGCGCACCGGCGGGCTTCAGGATCGGCTGGTCGCCGTGTCGGCCCGGCTGCGGGATGGCGCCGGACGGCATTACGACGTCCGCATGGGCGACGTCAGCGGACACGAATGGGAGCGGCTGGAGGGAGACATTGCGCTGCGTTTGGGCCGCACCGGTCGCCGCACCGAGGACGCCGGCCGGCCCCGCCTGGACGTGCCTCCCTACACTCTGATCAACCTGCAAATCGTGGGGCGCACCAGCAACGACCGGCCCGGCGTGTTATTCATGGATGGGTTGACCGCCCAAACGCCCCAGGGCGATGTGGCGCTCTCAGACCTGGTCTCAGCGGAAGGCTGGAGCGTCATCGAGGACTACGTGCGACCGGGATTGTATTCGCTGGAGACCAGCCGCAACGTGGCCCGGCCGGGCGCGCAGGGTTCAGTGGTTTTCAGTTGGGCCCCCGGCGGCATTGGAGTACCCGGTCTGCGTCCCGGCGAAAACTCGCCTCCGCTGCCGGCAGTGGTCAGCCCTGAAATCCTGGACGCCACGGGCGCGGAGATCGGCGATGAAATCAGCCTGGGAATGTCCACCTTCGCGTTGCCCCTGGTGATCACCGGGGTAGCGGAATTCTTCCCCACCGTCGATCCCCGGTCCCAGCCCTTCGTAATCGCCGATCTGGGCGAGTTTGTGGACTACGCCAACCGCCACAGCCGCCGGATTTTCGGCGGAGCCAGCGAGGTTTGGCTGAACCGGGAAATACTGCCGGGAGACCTGGACACTGCTTTGGCCGTTGCCGATGACGCTACCGCCCAAATATCCCAGCTTGGCGTGAACCGCGGAGAGGTTATGGTGGCCGAGGCCGAGGCGGCCCGGCGCGGGAAAGAACCGCTGGCCAACGCCGGTTGGGGCGGTCTGCTGGTGATCATGTTCCTGGCCCTGGCCCTGGCCAGCGCCACCGGCATCGCCCTGTATTGCTGGCTGGACACCCGGGAGCGCCAGACCGAGTTCGCGCTGCTGCGCACGCTGGGCAGCAGTCGCGGGCAACTCAACGCCGTGGTGTGGTTCAACCTCGCCGTTGTGGTAATCGCCGGCGTGGCGGTGGGCACGTGGGCCGGAGCGCAGATCGGCGCAGCTTTGCTGCCCGTGCTGGAAGTGGCCGAGGGCGGTGTCCGCGCCACGCCACCGCTGACCTTTGAGACCGACTGGCGGATGCTGGTCCTGGCCTACGCCGTCCTGGCCGTGGTGAGCGTGGTCTCGGTGATTTGGCTGGCTTTCGTCACGAACCGGCTGGAAGTGCAACGAGTGCTGCGGGCCGGCGAAGGAGGATAGCGCGGCGCGGCGGCGCAATTCCAGACCCGTCCTGCCGGAAAAAGCCGGCACCTGGGAAGCTTCGCCCCGTTGCCGTTTGACTACTCTGGGAAGTTTTGGCTGGTGGCGCTGCCGTGAAAGACACGCGAGTCTCGGTATTCGGTATCAGGACGCCGGCGCGTCCGGAGACTGCTCGGCGCGGCCGTTCTCCAGTCGGCGGACGCGTTCCTGCAAATCCTTGATTATGGGCTCAAGTTCAGCCCTAACCTCAGCTAGGCCCTCTTGGCGGCCCTCAGCTCGGCCCTCTTGGCGGCCCTCTTCCCTGCCCTCTTCCCGTTCAAGACGCATACGTTTTCTAGCCAGTACCATGATTATTACCTCGACGATGGCTGTGAAAATTAGCGCTGGGACTACGGAATCTTCCGCATAAGCCCTCAAACTGTCATAGCTTGCCCAAAGGGCGACCCACAGCGTCTCACCTTCCAGGATTGTACCATTCCATACGGCGGCGGCGAATCTCACCGAGGTGAAAACCGCAAAGCAGACTAAGAACTCCACCGCCCAGCCCGGAAAAGCCGTGCGTTGTCGGAGATAGTCAACAATGGAGGCAAGTACCGTGTCGAGCATGGCCGGCGATTATATCAGCCCAGGTTGGGACGGACGCCGCCGCTGTGCTAAAATCGCCCCAAGCATTACCTGTAGAGAGGCAATTTATGACTAACATCGTGCTCTCCAACACGAACTACAACGTCGTGGGTACGCGGCCCATCCGCCATGACGGAGCCGACAAGGTTACTGGGCGCGCGAAATACGGCGCCGATTTTGAGATGAGCGGAATGCTTTTCGGCAAGATGCTGAGGAGCCCCCATGCGCACGCCCGCATCAAGTCTATCGATACCACCGCGGCCGAGGCCCTGCCCGGAGTCCGCGCCGTAGTGACCGGCGCCGACCTGCCCATCGCCGCCAAGGATAACCCGCCGCTGTCGGCCCGCGCCGCCAGCAACAACGTCCTCGCCGGAGCGAAGGCCCTGTTCCGCGGCCACCCCATCGCGGCGGTAGCCGCTGACTCGGCCCACATTGCGGAAGAGGCAGCTGGCCGGATCAAAGTGGAGTACGAGGTTTTGCGCGCCAGCGCCAGCGTCCTGGACGCCATGAAGGACGACGCCGAGCTGCTTCACGACGACCTCACCACCACCGAGCTCGGCGAAGCGACGGATAAGCACAGCAACGTCTCGAACCGCTTCGTGTACGAGCAGGGAGACGTGGAAAAGGCGTTCGAGGAAGCCGATTTCGTCGTCGAGCGCGAATTTAACACCCGCACGGTGCATCAAGGGTATATCGAGCCGCAGAACGCTTCCGCCCTTTGGAACGCGGATGGACACCTGACGGTGTGGACCAGCACCCAGGGCGCTTTCGTAGCCCGGGACGCTCTGGCCGGCATGCTGGAGCTGCCGGTTTCCCAGATCAAAGTCGTCCCGATGGAGATCGGCGGCGGGTTCGGCGGCAAGATTCCGGTGTACCTCGAGCCGGTTGCCGCGCTGCTTTCAAAGAAGAGCGGTCGCCCCGTCAAGATGCAAATGAGCCGCACCGAGACCTTTGAAGCCACCGGCCCCACTTCCGGCGCGTGGGTCAAGATCAAGATGGGCGCCAAGCGGGACGGCACTCTGGTGGCCGCCGACGCGGTGCTCATTTACGAAGCCGGCGCGTTCCCCGGCTCTTCACCGGTTACCGCCGGAGCCCAGTGCGTGTTCGCTCCCTACGACCTGGCCAATCAACGGGTTGAAGGATACGACGTGGTCACTAACAAGCCGCGATCCTTCGCCTATCGCGCTCCGGGCGCCCCGATTTCCGCTTTCGGCGGCGAGCAGGTTGTGGACGAGCTGGCCGCCAGGTGTGGCCTGGACCCGCTGGAGTTCCGCCTGAAGAACGCCAGCAAGGAAGGCAGTCGCCGAGTCGATGGCCCCCAGTTCCGCGTGATCGGCAACGTTGAGACCCTTGAGGCCGCCCGGGACACCGACCACTATAAGTCCGAGCTGTCCGGCTCCAACCGCGGACGCGGGGTGGCCAGCGGCTACTGGATGAACATCGGGCTGGCCTCCAGCGCCAGCATCAGCGTTAACGCCGACGGTACCATCGGCCTGGTGGAAGGATCAACGGACATCGGCGGCTCCCGCGCCTCCATCGCCATGCAGGCGGCCGAGGTGCTGGGCATTCCGGCCGAGGATGTCCGGCCCAGCGTGGCCGACACCGACTCCGTGGGATACACCTTCCTGACCGGCGGCAGCCGCACCACCTTTGCCACCGGATGGGCCGCCTACGAATGCGCCCAGGAAATCAAGAGCAAGATGATCGACCGCGCCGGCCGTATCTGGGAAAAAGACGCCGACGAAATTGACCTGGCCGACGGCATCTTCAAGCACAACTCCGATGAGGACCTTCAGATGTCCTTTAAGGAATTGGCCGCGCAACTGGCGCGGACGGGCGGGCCGATCTCCGCGCAGGTAAGTGTGAGCCCCGGCGGTGAAGGCGGAGCCTTCGGAACCCACCTGGTGGACGTCGCAGTCGATACCGAAACCGGCAAGGTGGAAGTCCTGCGGTACACGGTGGTACAGGATGCCGGGAAAGCCATCCACCCCAGCTATGTGGAAGGCCAGATGCAGGGCGGCGCCGTCCAGGGCATTGGCTGGGCGCTCAACGAAGAGTACTACATGAACGACGCCGGCGACATGGTCAACTCCAGTTTCCTGGACTATCGCATGCCCACCAGCCTTGACCTGCCCATGATCGACACCGTCATCGTAGAAAAAGCCAACCCCGGCCATCCCTACGGCGTGCGCGGCGTCGGCGAGGTGCCCATCGTCCCGCCTATGGCGGCCATCGCCAACGCCATCCACAACGCCATCGGCGTCCGCATGGACAACCTGCCCATGTCTCCCGGCGCCATCCTGGAAGAACTGTGGGAAAAGAACGGCGGTTAGTTCGCCTGATGCGGCAGCTACCGGGAATGGTGCGGCGGTTTAACCACCGCACCTTATGAATGTCGGAACGGAGGCAAAACACTATGGCCCGCGTACCCTTCGCCACCAGAGACAGCATGGATGCCGCCGGACAGTCGGTATGGGATGAGATTGAATCCTCGCGCGGCGGGGTGCAGCGCAACTACGCCGCCATTCTCAACAACCCCCAGGCGGCCGGCAACTTTGCTCACTTGGGCGGCTACGTCCGCTTTGAGACGCCACTGCCGCCGCGCGTCAAGGCCGTGGCCGTGCTGACCGCGGCGCGGGAAGCCTGCGGCCACTACGTCTGGACCGTCAACCAGCCGGCCGCGCGCAACGCCGGCCTGGGCGATGCTGAAATCTCGGCCATCCACGAGTACCGCGCGCCCAACGGCCTGTCGGGCGACGATGCCGCCGTGTCCGGCTTCGTGATCGAGCTATTGCGCCAGCACCGGGTATCCGACTCCACCTTTGCGGCCCTGCGGAGCATCATCGGCGACGCCGGAATCGTTGACCTGCTGGTGGTCGTCGCCTATTATCACGGCCTGGCCCACACCTTGCAGGCCCTGGACGTAGAACTGCCCGAAGGCACGGCGGACGCGCTGACTTACTGACCCGGCGCGTCTGCCCCGCACTCTCGAAAGACGGGTCGCCTCTGGCCCGTGGATTAACGTGTCTTGCGAAGATCGCCGAGCTTTACGATTTGTACCCGCCGGATTCCCGCGAAAGCGGGAATGACGGAGCTTGCCAGCACGTTCCAGGACGGCCCGTCTCACGGTCAGAAGGGCCACAGCCGCTTCGACACGCACAACATGGCGTGGCTTATTGAAATAATAGCAGAGAAGGATAATTATAGTTATACATATTGACATAAATGAAACATTTTGGATAGACTACCCTACCGACTTGTGCGTCGGCGTTGGCTGAGGTATTCCCGGCGAAATCAAAGCGGATGAGTCGGTTACGGCACGTCAAACGTCAGGCGCTACTAGCGGTTCTTTTGTAACGCAATACCCCCAGGAGGTGGCCCGATGAGTTGGTTCAGGATTAGCCGACAAAGCTTAATCCCTTTGGTGATTGTGTCCTCGCTTTTGACGCTGGTCATCGCGTGCGGCACGGCCGGCGAAACGGAAACGCCGGCCCCGCAGCCGGCTGCCACCGAGCAACAGCCGGCCGCCACTGCCCAGCAACCGGCGCAGCCGGATCAGCAACCAGCGGCCCAGCAGCCGTCCACGGCGGATCAGCAACCGACGCAGCAGTCGGCCGCGCCAACGGCCATGCCGCAGGCCACCAGGTCGGACATCGCCGCCGGGCCGGTCGAACCCACCGGCGCCCTTAACACCGGCCTGAAGGAAATGGGGCCCTTCTTCTTGCATCCCAGCACCCTGGGGAACCCGCAGATCTTCGTGCATGGCACCGCTCCCATCGGTGAGGGGCTGCTGCAGGAGGACGCGAACCGGGATGTGCTGGGATTGCTGGCGGAGTCCTGGGAGATTTCCGACGACTTCCTGACCTGGACGTTCAAGTTGAACCCGGGGATCCAGTTCCACAAGGGCTACGGCGAGATGACCGCTGAGGATGTGGTGTGGTCCATGCAGCAGTGGGGGCTGAGCAAGCACCCGCGCGCCGGCCAGCTGGAGAAATTCTGGATGGACCGGGAAGGTTCGGAAATAGTTGACGACCATACCCTGAAGGTGAATACCGGCGAACCGCTGGTCCATGTTATCGCCCAGCGGTGGCTCATGACGCCCGGCGGCGCTTCCACATTCATCGCCAGCAAAAAGCAGACCGAGGAGCTGGGCGTCGAGGAAGCCAGCACGCAGATCGCGGCGACCGGCCCGTGGGAAATCATTGACCACCGCACCGGCGAATTCTGGCAGATGCAGGCGGTGCGCGACCACTGGCGACACACTCCCGAGTTCGCCGAATTCTTCATGTGGGAAATCCCGGAAGAGGCATCTCGAGTCGCCGGTTTCCAGACGGGTAACTTGGATACCTTCCTGATGGGCTACGACTCCATCCCCAGTGTCCTGGAAGTGGAAGGCGCGCAGCTGATGAAGGTGCCGAACGCCATTGTGCAGAGCATCAGGATCTACGGCAACTGGTACCCCGTTGAAGGAGTAGAACCCCGACCGGGCTATGACCCCGATCTGCCGTGGGTCTCCGCGTCGGACGATATAAACTCGCCGGAGTGGGACCGGGCGCGCAAGGTGCGCCAGGCTCTGATGGCGGCCATTGATCGCCAGGCCCTGGTGGATGAGATCCTGTCCGGCAACGGAAACACTGACACGCCGATCCATTCGTACAGCGGTTTTGAACACTACCTGGACGGACGGGACTGGGAATTCGACCGGGACCGCGCCATCCAGCTGCTGGAGGAGGCCGGATATCCGGACGGGTTCAGCATCACGCTGACGCCGGCCCTGCGGGGCGCGCCCCAGGAAGCGGAAAGCTGCGAGGCCATTTCGCAAATGTGGAATGACATTGGCCTGGACGTGGGCTTTCAGCGGGTTCCCTACGGAACACTGCGCCCCACGCTGGTGGGCCGGACCTACCAGGGGGCGACCTGTCACGCCGGCGGCCCGTTGCCCACGCCGGCCAACGGGTTCGGCAGCTACCTGACGGAGAACCCCTTCAATCGGGGCTTGGAGCACGCGTACTCTGACGACCTGATGCGCCGGTCGATGTCCGAGGTGGATCCGGACGCCCGGGAACTGATGGAGCGTGAACTGGGGCAGTTCCTGTTCGACCACGCTCTGACCGACCTGACCTATTACAACATTGACGCCATCTGGCCGGTTGGCCCGCGCATTACACCTTGGACTGATCACGTACGGCGCAGTGACGTGCGGCAGATCAACGGCTACGAGTACATCAAGCACCGGAAATAAACTGCGCCTGGAGAAATCAAACCAACGAGTCACAAGAGGTTTTTATGCGGAACTTTCCTGGAATGTCCCCAACCCTGCTTCTCGGCGGGCTAACGCTCCTGGTCGCTTTGATCATCGCGTGCGGCGGAGCGGCGGAAACGCCGGCTCCGTCCGGCGGCCAGACGTCCGGCGAGCAGAGCGCGACGCCGGCAGCCCCGGCGCCGGCCGCTACGGAAGCCCCGGTTCGCTCCGCCCCAGCATCCACTGAGGTGCCGGTCGCGGCGGCGGTAGCAGTTCCGACGGCGACCCCGCAAACGTCAGCGGAGGCGATGTCTGAGGAAGACAAGCCCACCGGGCGGCTGATCGTCGGGCAGAAAGAGCTGGGCCCCTTCATGGGCCATCCCGCCCTGACGGGCAACCCGCAGATTTTCGTCATGCAAACGGCTCCCATCGGTGAGTCGCTATTGACGGTTTCCAGCGAGCTGCGCCCTGTATCGATGCTGGCGAAGAGCTGGGAAGTGTCCGAGGACGGGTCAACCTGGACCTTCAACCTCCAAGAGGGCGTCCAGTTTCACAAGGGTTACGGGGAAATGACCGCCGAAGACGTGATCTGGAGCATGCGGCAGTTTGGAGCGGATGGCTCCAAGCACCCCCGCGCCTCCAACATGCGCGGCATCTGGGAGAACCCTGAGGGCCATGCCATTGCCATCGACGACTACACGGTGGAAGTTAACACCGGCGAGCCGTGGTCTGAAGTTCCCTTCAATGAGATCTTGACCAGCCCGGGCGGCAGCGGAACCTGGATCGTCAGCAAGGCGCAGTCGGAAGAGCTGGGCCCTGAGGAAGCCAATGGACAAATCGCCGCCACCGGCTCGTGGAACTTGGTGGACTCCCGCACCAGCGAGTTCTGGCGGATGGAAGCCGTGGAGAACCACTGGCGGAAGACTCCCCACTTCGCTGAGCTGATCTTCCAGGAGATCCCTGAAGAGTCGTCCCGTGTGGCCGGGTTCCAGACCGGCAACCTGGACACCACGCTGATCGCTTTCGACTCGCTGTCGCTGGTTGAGGAAGTGTCGGGCGCGGAGATCATGCGCGTCTCCGGCGGAGGGGAGTCGGCGCTGACCTTCTACGGTCAGTATTACGTGGGCATCGGCACCGATGACCAGCAGCCGGGCTATGATCCGGACTTGCCGTGGGTGTCGTCCAACCCGGACATCAACTCGGAAGAATGGGCGAATGCGGCCAAGGTGCGCACGGCGCTGTCCATGGCCATTGACCGTCAGGGCATCGTTGACGCTTTGCTGCACGGTTACGGGTCTCCCGCAGTGCTGTGGGACTTCGGCCAGTACGAGGATAGCTGGCTCCCGCCGGAAATGCGCTGGGAGTACAACCCCGAGCGGGCCAAGCAGCTCATCGCAGAGGCCGGCTACCCCGACGGGTTCAGCATCACGCTGACGCCCTCCCTGCGCGGCGCGCCGGTGGAAGTGGAAGCCTGTGAGGCCATCGCCACCATGTGGGGCGACGTCGGTGTGGACGTGAAGTTCCAAAGCCTGCCCTACACCACGTTGCGGCCCAGCCTAATCGCCCGCAATTACCAGGGCTCCACCTGCCACGCCGGTGGCATCCGGCTTGAGCCGGGCCAGGGTTTCTCTGGTATGCTGTCCCAGCTGAATCATCAGGCCGTGTGGAACCGTGGTGTGGAACATCCTTGGCTGGACGAGAAAGTTTCTCAGCATATGGCCGAGGTGAATTCGGAGGCTCGGCGGGAACTGGCGATTGAGATTGCCACGTTCATGTTCGAGAACGCCCTCACCGGCGTCGGCTTGTACAACTTTGACGCGCTATGGCCGGTGGGCCCCAACATTCAACCGTGGGTCGAAGGCGTGCGCTATCGCGACCTGCGGAACATCAACGGTTACGAGTTCATTCGTCCCAGAGAATAATCAGACGGCAAGCAGGTTGAGCAGGCGACTTTGACAATGGTGTGGCGCAAGCCTGGAATATCGGTTGTGTTGCGGACGCTGTTCGGTTTGCCGCTGGCGGGAGTGCTGGGGGTTGTCGGGATGGCAATTGCATCGGCGATGGCGGTATTTTTCGGAGTAGCGGGCCTCAACGCCCTGCTCACCCTGCTGATGATCGGCGCCGGTATCGGCGCCGGGATCGGGGCGGGCGCCATGATGCTGCGGCTCGACGCCATCCCGCATTGGACGATAATGCTGGCCGTGGCATTGCTCTTGGCGGCGTTGGGCGCCGGGGGCGGCTGGGCGGGTTTCCAGTTCGGAGACTGGATCTCGGCGATCGAGGACGCCAACTGCGTGGGGGTGTGCGGATACTTTCTCAAGCCAAGAACGTACATCGTATTGGGCGCGGCGCTCGTGCCAAACTGCATCGCGTTGTTGTTCAACATCGGCTACGAGGGAGGGTTCGGACGGTGGGCTTCGTCCAAGCCCCGGGTCTCTAACCCAGCGGGCGAGGCCTAGCGCCGCTGATCGCCGCCACCGTGGGACGGGAAAACGCCGGATGGAAAAACGCCGGATGGAAGAACGCCTTTGTTAGGGAGTGAAATATGCAGCGGTATCTGTTGCGGCGCGTCCTGCTTGCGTTGCTGACGTTGCTCGCCGTTTCGCTCATCATCTTTGTGATGAGCCGGGCAGCGGGCGATCCCCGGCACGTCTATCTGGACGACTATTCCACCCAGGAAGACTGGGACCGGCTCACCGCGACCCTGGGATTGGACAAGCCCTACTATCATCAGTACGGGATATTCCTGGCCAGCGCGCTCAAGGGCGATTTTGGCGAGTCCATCAAAGAGGGACGGCCCTCAACGGAAGTGATAATCGAGCGGATCCCGGCCACGCTGCAATTGGGTCTGGCAGCCTTCATCTTCTCCGTCGTGGTGGGCGTGCCTTTGGGCATCCTGTCGGCGGTGAAACGAGGCAGTGTTCTCGACACGATAGGGAAAATGGTTGCCCTGGTGGGCCAGTCGGCCCCGGTGTTCTGGCTGGGGCTGATGCTGGTATTTCTGTTTGCGGTGCGCTTGGAGTGGCTGCCGCCTTATGGCCGGCAGGAGATTTCCAGCATCATTCTGCCCGCCGTGTCGTTGGGCTGGTTCTACGCGGCGGCCAACCTGCGGCTGCTGCGGTCCGCCATGCTGAACGTAATGGACTCAGAGTACGTCAAACTGGCTCGGGCCAAGGGCGTATCCAACAATGCCGTGATCTGGAAACATTCCTTACGTAACGCCTTGATCCCGGTGCTGACCTTCGCGGGTGTCACCCTGGGCAGCCTGGTAACCGGCTCCCTGGTGGTTGAAACCGTCTTTGCCTGGCCGGGGCTGGGGCAATTGGCCATCCAGTCGCTGGCCGGTAACGATTATCCGCTGTTGCAGGCCGTCGTGATCGTATTTACGCTGATGTACGTTGCGGTGGCCCTGTTGGTGGACATAATGTACGCATACATTGATCCCCGGATCAGGTACGCATAGGGGAGGAGCGCATCGTGGCAGCAGAAGCAACTCTGGTCGTACAGCCGGCGCCGGCGCCAATTCGCATCGCCAAGAAAGCATGGCAGTTGCGGCGTTGGCCGCTCATTCCCATGCTGATATTGGCGATCTTCGTCCTCACCGGGGTATTCGCCCCGCTCATCGCGCCCCACGATCCCGAGCGGGGCGGTCTCCGCGAGCGCAACCTCCCGCCGTCGTGGGAAGAGGGCGGCAGCAGCAAGTTCCTCCTGGGAACCGACCACCTGGGTCGAGATGTGCTGAGCCGGGTGATATTCGGCGCCCGCATTTCGTTGATCGTCGCCGCCGTAACCCTGGGTGTGGGTATGGGAATCGGGGTGGTCAGCGGTCTCGCCGCGGGCTGGTATGGGGGCTGGATCGACGAGGTGCTGATGAGGGTGGTGGACATCAAGCTGGCAATACCGACCATTTTGCTGGCTTTGGTGCTGGTATTAGCCCTCGGCCAGTCTTTCATGATCATCGTGGCCGTATTGGCCATTGCCGTCTGGCCCCGTTTTGCGAGAAATGTGCGCGGCGAAGTGCTGCAACTTAAAACCATGGACTTCGTCGCCCTGGCCAAGGTTGCCGGAGCATCAACCCCGCGCATCCTGTTCATCCACATCTTTCCTGGGGTGATCAACACTCTGATCGTGCTGGCAACGTTGGAAGTGGGTATCGTGATCCTGTTGGAATCCACGCTCAGCTTCCTGGGCGCGGGAGTTCCTCCACCGACACCCGCGTGGGGATCGATGGTGTCGGACGGCCGCGACCGTCTCGCCGTAGCCTGGTGGATTTCGACAATGCCCGGGCTGGCAATAATGTTGACCGTGCTGTCGATGAACCTGTTTGGGGACTGGCTGAGGGATCGGCTCGACCCCAGGCTCCGGCAATTAAACTAGCAGCGCGGGACCGCAATCACCGAGGAGCAACGCTCTCCTGATTTGGGAAGTGAGCTGAAGCATGAGTACCAATACGGCTATCAATGGAAACCCTGTGGTATTGCAGGTAGAAGGTCTCAAAACCTACTTTGAAACTCGCTGGGGTACGGTGAGGGCGGTTGACGGCGTGAGTTTTGACCTGAGGAAGGGTGAAACCCTGGGCATTGTCGGCGAGTCCGGGTCCGGCAAATCGGTGACCATGCTGTCCTTGATGCGGTTGATCCCCAGCCCGCCCGGGCAAATCGTGGACGGCCGGATACTCCTGGAAGGCCAGGACCTGGTGCAGCTGTCCGATAAAGAGATGAGCTCGGTCCGGGGCAGCCAGATCGCGCTCATCATTCAGGACCCGATGACGTCCCTGAATCCGGTTTTTTCCATTGGCAACCAGGTGGGCGAGGCGATCAAGATCCACCAGGACATCCCCAAACGCACCGTGGTTCAGCAGGTGCTGGACGTTCTGCGGAAAGTCAACATACCGGCCGCGGAAACCCGGGTGCGTGACTATCCGCACCAACTGAGCGGCGGTATGCGTCAACGGGTGGTGGGCGCCATCGGCATATCCTGCGAGCCAATGGTGCTGATCGCGGACGAACCGACCACATCGCTGGACGTGACGATCCAGGCCCAGTATCTGAAGCTCCTGAAGGAACTTCAGGAAGCGTCGGACATCGCGCTGATCTTCATCACTCACGACTTCGGTATCGTCGCCAAGATGTGCGACCGCGTGGCGGTGATGTATGCCGGGCGCATCGTTGAGATGGGCAACGTTAGGGACATATTCAACAACCCGTCCCACCCCTATACGGAAGCGCTGTTGTCGTCGGTGCCGAAACTGGAAGAGGACGTGGAGCGGCTGTACTCCATCGAAGGCCAGCCGCCTACCCTCCACGACCTGCCGTCGGGATGCCCTTTCGCTCCAAGATGTCAGTACGCGATGGACAAGTGCTCTCAGGTCTATCCGTCGGAGTTCAACGTAACGGATAGCCACTACGCGGCTTGCTGGAGGCTTGAATGACCACCACTACTCTGGACGCCAGGCCGATGGCAGATACCGGAAACGAGGTACTGCTGGAGGCGGAAGGCCTGAAAAAACACTTCCCGGTTACCAAGGGCATGCTGATCTCCAAAGTCACCGGCTGGATCAAAGCGGTGGACGGCGTATCCTTTCAAATCCGGGCCGGTGAAACCCTCGGTATCGTGGGCGAATCCGGGTGCGGCAAGAGCACCACGGCGAAAATGCTCCTGCAACTCGAAGAACCCACCGAAGGGACCATCCGGTATCAAGGAAAGGAAATTCGTAACGCCACCACGGATGAACGCCGGGCGTACCGGAGTTCGGTCCAGGCGGTTTTCCAGGACCCCTGGAGCTCGTTGAATCCCCGGATGCGTGTCCGCGACCTCATCGCCGAACCCATGGTGATCAACCTCAACCTTAGCCGCCGGGAAATGCAGGCCCGTGTCTCAAAGTTGCTCGAGGACGTAGGGTTGAGCGGTTATCACGCAAATCTGTATCCACATGAATTCAGTGGAGGACAGCGGCAACGGCTGGCGATTGCCCGCGCCTTGTCCGTGGAGCCCCGCGTTATAGTGCTTGACGAACCTGTGTCAGCTCTGGACGTCTCGATCCGCGCCCAGATAATGAACCTGCTGAAAGACCTTCAGCAGGAATACAGGGTAAGCTACCTGCTGATCGCTCACCACTTGGCGACGGTCCGGTATATGTGCGATTGGGTAGCCGTGATGTACCTGGGACAGATCGTCGAGTTTGGACCGACCAAAGAACTGTTTCAGAACACGTCGCATCCTTATACCAAGGCGCTCATGAACGCTGCCCTGCCCTCGCACCCAGACATCGAGCAGGAGGAAATGATCCTGACCGGCGAGGTGCCCTCACCGCTGAACCCGCCGGAAGGGTGCCGTTTCCATCCCCGATGTCCAGTCGTGATCGAACCGTGTTCGACGGTGATTCCCCAGGTAAGAGAGATGGCGCCCGGGCACATCGTTTCATGCCACCTGTACTGAACCCTTTTCCAGATAAGTGTCGAAAGGCCGACGCTGTTCCGCCGGGGAATGCCCGATGCCGCCGTAGAGAAGAGCTGCGGCGGCGGTCAGGGCGCCGGCATCGGCGTTGCCGCGGTTGACGACACCGCCCTTTTCCAGGGACGCCAGCGGGACGCCGTCGCGGAACAGCACCCGGTTCCCCGGCTGGGATGGAACCCGCTCGCCGGGCGTGACAATGCCCACCAAGTTCAGCGGATCGCAGGCGGAAACGACTTCCAGGGCGCCGGTGGCCGGAGCGCGATGGGCCTCCCGCAGGGCGGCGACGGCCTCGGGCAGCGCGAACTGCTCGCCGACGAAACCGGACACGAACCGACCGCCCCTGATCTCGCCCCGGGCCTCCAGACGACGGTAGATCCGCACCAAATCTCGCCAGCGGGGAGCCATCCTCTCCCGGGCTAGAAGCTCGGGAAAAACCACGCCGTATCGATGCAGCAGTTGCATGGCTTTGGAGTCCGGCGGGGCTTTCACCGGGTTGAGGGACTCCAACAAGGACCACCTTCCGGCGCTGATCTGCCGCTGGGAACGAGAGCGTTGGGAAGCCGGGGGTTGGCTGCCGCCGGGGCCAGCGCTCAGGGAGCCGGATTCACGGGCGCCGTTGCGGCGGGAGTGTTTCCGATCCGCCCGGCCGCGAGGTTTGCTGCCGGCGATGCGGGCGCGGAGGGGGATAACGCTATCGCATGTCACCAGCCCGTTGGCGGCCAGCATCCACAGAGCTTCCTCCACGTCTGACGGCAGACGGCGGGTGCGGGCGACCAGGTCGTTCTGGAAGCAGGCGCCCCGGGTGGACAGTATCTCCATTATCTCCGCGGTCGCCCCTCTCAGGCTGTCAACGCTGTCGGGAGCCGTGTCCAGCAGCCAGTCCAGGGACTCGCGCAGCGACAGCGTAATGCTGGAGGAGCGGGTTAAGGGAGCGGGTCGCGGAGCAGCGGCGGAGGCTATGCCCGATGCCGCGTTGTTCCCGCGAGAGAAACGTCCCCAGACGACCTCGCCGCTGGTGCAGAGACGGTCCAGCAGCTGCGGATCGTAGTCGGAGACGCGGCCAGCCAGCAACTCCGGCTCCCACGCGACGGCGGCAGTCTCGAACCCCTGGATCTTGTCGATGACGTCCAGCAGTCCACCCTCGCCGGCGGTTTGCCAACCGGCGGTCGCGTGCTGCCAGCGGAACAGGAAGCGCATGAAAGACGCTTGGGGAACCGGTTCGATCTCCCGCCGCAGACGGCCTACGGTGGCGCGGTGGATGCGGGCAAGAATGCGTCGGTCGCAAAATTCCCCTTCCTCAACACCGGGTCGGAAGCTGCCCCGCAGCGCCAAACCCTCGTTTTCCAATCCGGCCAATGCGACGCCTACGTCGGATCGGGACAGGCTGAGCAGCTCGGCCATCTCGCTGGCGGTGAAGGGCCCTGAGCATTCGGCCCAGCCCCGAACCAGGTGAAGCACCGCATCTTCCCGCTCCATTTCAGCCTCGCCCCGTCGCGCCGGCGGCGCAAGGCTACCCCGGCCTTCCAATGCGGCATCCGGGTAGGCGATGGACACCAGGGCGGCGTGTTCGGCAGCCAGCCAGAGGGTAGTTCTCTCCGATTGCGCCAGGCGCAGCGCCCTTCCCGCCTGGGCCAAGTCTTCCAGCCATTCGAGGAGTTTTTCCCGGGAAGCGACCTCGGTGCGCGACGCCAACTCATCCGGCCCAGCGACGCCCAGGGTCAGCAGGGCATCGTGAAGCTCGTCGGCGTTGCGGATGGCCGGCCAGGCGTAGGCTGCCTCGGCCCGGATGGCCTCCGGGTCCAGCGCGGAAAGATCGCGGGCGTCCTCGGGAAGGGCGCGACGCAGCGAAACGGCCCGGGCGCGCCGTTCCTCCAGTGGAGCGTCGTCCAGGAAGGCATAGGGCATGGCGTTGAGAATCTGGTGGGCGAACACCGAAGGCTGCACCGTGTCCCGGGCGAACACTTCAATTGCGCCGGAGCGGATGGACGCCAGGATATTCTTCAGTCCTGCCAGGCTCATCGCCTCGGTAAGGCAGTCGCGGATGGTCTCGAACACCAGTGGGTGGTCCGGCGGCGCGATGTCTCCGGGCATGGCGTTGTCCTGGCACTGGACCTGAGCCGGGAACACGGCGGCCAGCAGGTCGTCGGAGCGCATTCTTTGCAGCGGCGCCGGCACCTTCTTCCCGCCGCTGTACCGCAGCAAGGCCAGAAAGCGGGAAGCGTTCCAACGCCAGCGGGTCCCGAACAAAGGGGCCTGGAACACCGCCTGGGTCAGCACTTCTTCCACTGTGTTGGGCGACAGGTAGCTGAACACGTCGGCCAGGGGGAAGGCCATGCTGGGGCCCAGGGAAAAGTTCAAGCCGTCGTCGGTGGCCGTGGCCTGGAGCTCGAAGTCAAAGGTGCGGCAGATGCGCTTGCGCAGGGCCATGCCCCAGGCCCGGTTGATGGCCGCGCCAAAGGGGGCGTGGATCACCAGCTGCATCCCGCCGCTTTCGTCGAAAAACCGCTCGGCCACCACCCGGTTGGCGGTGGGAACCACGCCCAGGACCCGCTTGCCTTCTACAAGATAGGCCACCAACTGGCGGGCGACCTCCGGCGACACCCCGGCTTCGGACTCCAGCCAGGCGACGGCGCTCTGCGGATCATCCAATAGCCGGTCAATACCGTCCCGAAGTTGCGTAATCTCGTCGGAGAGTTCCCAGGTGCGGCCGGGGGCTTCGCCCAGCCAGAAGGGGATGGTCGGCAAATTGCCCTGGGCGTCTTCGACGCGAACCCGTCCGCTTTCCACCCGGCGGATTTTCCAGGGAGTGTTGCCCAGCAGGAAGATGTCGCCGGCCATGCTCTCGATGGCGAAGTCCTCATTGACGGTGCCGACGAAGGTACCATCAGGGTCGTGCACCACGTCATAATCGGCGTTGTCGGGAATCGCCCCGCCGCTGGTCAGGGCGGCGAGACGGGCGCCCCGGCGTCCTTTCACCTGGTGGTTGATGCCGTCCCGGTGCAGATGGGCGCCGGCCCGTCCCTGCCGGGGAGCGAATCCCTGAGAAAGAGACTCCACCACCTGGTCGAACTTGTTTCGGGGCAGGTTTCGGTACGGGTAGGCCCGGCGGCACAGCTCGAACAGCGCATCCTCATCCCAGTCTTCACCGGCGCAGGCGGCCACCATTTGCTGGGCCATCACATCCAGCGGCCACGACGGAATTGTGAAGGTGTCCAAATTGCCGCGCCGCAGCGCCCGGGACAGCGCGGCGCATTCCAGCATTTCGTCCCTGGTCAGCGGGAACAGCTGGCCCTTCGGCACGCCGCCAACGGTGTGTCCCGACCGGCCCACCCGCTGCACCAGCAACCCGATGGAGCGGGGAGAACCAATCTGGCAGACCAGGTCGATCTCGCCGATGTCTATGCCCAGTTCCAGCGAAGCGGTGGCGACGCAGACCTTGACCTGTCCGTATTTCAGTTTCTGTTCGGCTTCCCACCGGGTGGCCCGGGACAGGCTGCCGTGGTGGGCGACCACGGCTGCTTCTCCCAGGCGAGCCGAAAGCTGGTGGGCCACCCGTTCCACCAGCCGGCGGGTGTTGACGAAGACCAGGGTGGTGGCGTGGGCATTGGCGAGTCCGGCGATGGCGTCCAGGGTCTCGCCCCAGATTTCATGGGTGGCGATGGGGCCGAGCTCCTGCTCCGGCAGCGCCACGGACAGCTCAACCTTCCGGCGGCGGCCCGTGTCCACGACTACGCAATCCGGATTGCCCGCGGCGTCGATGTGCCGGTTGCCCACCAGGAAGCGGGCCATTTCCGACAGGGGACGCTGGGTGGCGGACAGACCGATGCGGGTGATGGTCTCCTGGGAAAGTTGGCACAGGCGCTCCACCGAAAGGGCCAGGTGGGCGCCGCGCTTGTCGTCGGCCACGGCGTGAATTTCGTCCAGGATCAGTGTCCTGACGTGCTTCAGTCCTCGTCGCCCGCTCTCCGATGTCAGCAGGATATAAAGCGACTCGGGGGTGGTGATGAGGATGTGCGGCGGCCGCTTGGCCAACTTCTGCCGCTCCGACGCCGGGGTGTCCCCGGTGCGTACCGCCGTGGTTATCCGCGGTAGCGGAGTCCCGGCCTCCCCGGCCAGGACTGCGATCTCTTCCAGCGGAGTCGCCAGGTTTTTCTGGATGTCGTTGGACAGGGCCTTCAGCG
Source organism: Dehalococcoidia bacterium (assembly GCA_963692995.1). Classification (GTDB taxonomy): domain Bacteria; phylum Chloroflexota; class Dehalococcoidia; order Lucifugimonadales; family UBA3495; genus Bin87. The sequence continues at coordinate 2,487,685 of OY843611.1, read as the reverse complement.
GCGAAACGTACACCACCTGCGTTGCGTCGGGCAGCCCCGTAGCAATTCCCTCCCGCACCAGTTGATCTATGCAGGTCAGGAAGGCGGTGAGGGTCTTGCCCGACCCGGTGGGAGCGGCGATGAGAGTATGTCGCCCCTGGGCAATAGCCGGCCAACCCGCAGCCTGGGCCTCCGTAGGAGTGTCGAACCGGCTGCGGAACCAGCGTTGAATGACCGGATGAAACGCGGCGAGCGGCATGGCAGGAATTTTAACACAGCGTCGCGGGAGCGCGTCCCTCAAGTGTCAGCAAGTGTCAGCAGCGGTGGGGAATCGGCCCGCCGTACCGCGCCATGAAGCCCCGGATTGCGTTGAAATACTCCCGGAAGCCCACGTACATCAGGTCGTTATGCCCCGCCCCCGGAATAATTTCCAGGCGCTTGTTGGCGGTTTTAAGCTTGTTGAACATGTCCACCGCTTCGGCCAGCGGCGCCGATTCATCCCACTGCCCGTGCAGCACCAGCGCGGGAATGTCGATGGCATAGAACTTGGCCTGGTAGTCGTCCTCCAGCGCCTGCGCCACCGCCGGCTCCAGTCCCTCGGCTACCCGTCCCAAGTTGGGCCGTCCACTCTCGATGATGACGCCGTTGATCCGGTCTCCGGCGGTAATCGCAAGTTCCCCGGCGGAGTGACGACCCATGGAGCGCCCCATGACGTACAGCGGTCCCGTGAACCGCAACGCCCGCAGCGTCTCTTGCAGCCAGTCCAGCACCGCGCGCGTGTCCGACAGAATGGCGCTGAAACTCGGCGACCCACTGGACGCGCCGAAACCCCGGTAATCGGCGGCAAAAAAGTTCGCGCCGATTCCATTGAAATGCGGCGCGATGTCGTCGTAGCGGGCAACGTTCTCGCCGCCGCCGTAGAAAAACAGCACGGTGGGGTTTGCTCGCCCCACCGCGAAAAACCGGCAGGATAGCGTGGTTCCGTCGGCCACGGTCACCCCGTAGTCCACCGCTCCCGGGGGCGTGTCGGTCCACCCCCGCAATGGATGAAACGAGCGGGCCGACGTCTCGGGGTTGTCCAGCACGGAGTAATCAATGGCAGTCATGACGGTTCCCCCAAGGCAGTAGTGGGTTGCATAATACCGTCGTGCCGGTCCTGACCATAGCATCGACAGGCCGTCGTTGGCTCAACTCAAAACCTCGGACGCTATAGAGATGGCGTTCAGCGCCGCCGGATAGCCAGCGTATCCTCCGGTCTGGATCAGCACCTCTACCATCTCTTCTTTGGAGAGGCCCACCCGAGGCCCGGCGCGCAAGAAGTTCCGCAACTGGCCATCGGCCCGCAGCGCCGTGAGCGCAGCCGTTGCGCACACCACCCGGGATTGGAGGTCCAGACCCGGGCGGAAGAAAATTTCCCCAAACGCGTACTGGTAGGTAAGCGTGCGCAGATCCGGCGCCAGATCCTCCACCGCGGTGGCGTAACCTTGCCGTCCCTCAGCCCCGAAGAGCTGTTCCCGAAGCTGGCGACCGCGCGCCTCCATCTCCTCCAGGCTAACCTCAGGCGCTTCCGTCTGCGGCGCCGCGATGTTTCGCTCACGGAAAGCCGCGTGCACCAGTTCCAGGGAGTTTACCGCGGAGGGGAACCCGGCGTAGAGGGAGCAATGGATTGGCACTTCCTGGATTTCTTCCGCGCTCAATCCCAAGTTCAGCGCGCTGTGTACATAGGTCTGAAACTGCGGAAGGCGCTGGAGCGAAGTCAGGACGGACAGGGTCGCCAGCATCCGGTAGCGGATGTCCAGGCCGGGCCGGGCCCATACCCCCCCGAAGATAGCCTCCCCGGTATAGTTGCTCAGGCCAGGGATGCTGGCCGTGGCCCGGGGCCGCTCCCGCGGCGGGTAGGCGCCGTGTTGCAGGCGCTCTCGTATCTCATTGCCCTTGCGCCTGAGTTCCTCACGATTGGTCATTGCGTGTCTCCGGTTTATGTTTGAAGCTATCTCAAAAATCGCGTCCCGTCCAGTCGGCGCGAACTCCGTGCATCTCATCCGCAACCGCGTCGCCTTCACCGCTTGATTGCGGTCGCGCAGCCGGATGATAACGGCACAGGGTAGCCAGCGCTTGCGCCCACGCCGGTCGTGCGCGCGCCGGAGCAGGAACGGCGGCAAGTACCAGACTCGGTTTAGATCGCGGCCTGGCGCCGTTGGCAAACGGTGATTTGGCGCACAGCGGGCCAACGGAAAAGCCAATCGCGCCCGGAGAATCCGGACGCGATAATGTCGCATGGTAGCGTGGGGGAAAGTGTCGGCAACCGACCGCGCCGGGATGTGGTCCGGCAAGTCGGGCCAGATCCTGCTAAAACGCCTTTAGCGAATACCCGCTTTGATTTTGCGCCCCGCCTCTATCAGACCGTAACGTATCTGACAAGATGGTGCCGAGGGGCGGATTCGAACCACCGACACCGGCATTTTCAGTGCCGTGCTCTACCAGGCTGAGCTACCTCGGCTCTACGTCCTTCAATGATATAGTCCGCGTTCCGGCGTGTCAATTGAGGAAGAAGGCATCACACTTCGTACTCCCCCACTGCATCCGGGATAATGAGCCGCGCCCCCGTGACGGCCTGCACATCCTCCGCCGTCCAGCCCGGCGCCGCTTCCCGCAGGGCCATGCCCTCCGGCGTCGGTTCCAGCACCGCCACGTCGGTCACTATCAGGGACACGCAACCCCGGCCGGTGAGGGGAAAGTCGCATTGCTCCACCACTTTGGGGTTGCCGTTGCGGTCGTTGTGTTCCATGGCGACGATTACTTTCTCCGCGCCGGCCGCCAGGTCCATGGCGCCCCCGATGTTGCCCACGCCGCGCTCGGGCAGCATCCAGTTGGCCAAGTCGCCGGTGGCCGACACCTGGTGCGCCCCCAGCACCGTAACGTCCACGTGCCCGCCTCGGATCATGGCAAATGCGTCCACCGACGAAAAATAGGCCATCCCCGGCACCGGTTGCAGGAACTGCCCTCCGGCGTTGATCAGGTCGATGTCTTCCTCGCCCGCTTCGGCCAGGGGGCCGCAGTTCAGCACCCCGCTTTCGCTGTGGTAAAACACCACGCTCGCGTCGTCCACGAACATCGAAACCAGGGTGGGAATGCCGATGCCCAGATTGACGCAGGCTCCCGGCGGCAATTCCTTCGCCACCCGCATGGCAATAATGGCCCGGTCCAGGCGTTCCTTTTCGTCGGTCATATCAGCCCTCGTCAATGGGCCCGCGGCGCCGCAAATCCGGTCGATTCCGGGGCGTTCATTCGTATCCGGTGAAACCGGCCGGCCGGCGGACGATGCGCTGCACAAAGACGCCCGGCGTCACCACGGCCTCCGGATCGAGCTGACCCGCTGCCACTATCTCGTCCACCTCTACCACTGTAACCCGTGCTGCCGGAGCCATCACCGCGTTGAAATTGCGGGACGTTCCCCGGTACACCAGATTGCCCCTTGTATCTGCCTGATGAGCGCGGATCAACGCGAAGTCGGCCTGCAATCCGTATTCCAGGACGTATTCCCGCCCGTCAATCAGACGGGATTCCTTCCCCTCGGCGATGAGGGTGCCGGCCCCGGTTGGCGTGTAAAAGGCGGGTATGCCGGCGCCGCCGGCGCGCAGCCGCTCGGCCAGCGTTCCCTGGGGCACCAATTCCAGGTCAACCTCGCCCCGCCGATAGGCCAGCTCGAATTCCGAGGGACGTGAGACGGACGGCGATACCGGGAAAGATGCGATGGCCTTGGCCACCTGTCCGTTTTCAACGAGCGCGCTGTGGTCGATGGCAGTGCGCCCCGGCGGAGTGCCGAAACTGACCACCCGCGCGATGCCCGCCGTATTGCTCACAATCGTCAACTCGCGACTGCCCCGGTCCCGCAGGGAGACCAGCAGGTAATGGGCCATCCCGCCCGGCCCGCCGAAGCCGTCGATGAACACGGTTGCCCGGTCGGGCAGATCCGCGATGGCCGTTGGCCCGTCGGCGTACACCTTGCTGGGAGGTCGGCCCGGAGGCGGTGCAAACTCCATTTCCCGCAGCGTCGGATCAACCGGCAGGCTCACTCCGATGAGGGCCGTTACATCCCCCGCGGACCAGCCGGGAGCAACCTCGGCCAGCGTCAAGCGGCCCTCCTTCACCCGGAACACTCCAATGTCGGAGATCAAGGTATCCAGGCGGCCCGCAACGTCGGCGGGAAAGGTTAGCGCGCTGACGATATTCGACGTTCCGTCAGCGCCGATGGCGGACAGGACACCGATCACCCGACCGGCGTTGGCCGCCAGATCAACGGTGTTTCCCGGCGGTGCGACGCCGGCATGGGCCACGGTGAACCGGCCGGCGGCGTTTCCGGCCGTATCCGCCTGACCGACACCGATGATTGCCACGTCAGCGTGTCGGCCCCGGATCACGGCGCCGGCGTCAGCCGCGCTTAACGGCAGCCCGTCCTCGATCCCATTATCAAACGTACCGTTGGGCCGCAGGAACCACGCTCCCAACTCCGCCGGCGCCGTCGCCGGCACCAACTCGGGCAGTCCGGAATCCAGCGCCACTACGTCGCCGGGCAAAACTTCCCGCAAGGCGCGACGGGCAATATCAAGGTTATCCAGACCGTTGGGGAGCACGACCTTTATCCTTACCTTTCCGGTGCCGAAACCGGCGTTTGCACCAGACGCTGCACAAAAATGCCGGGGGTTATCACCAGTTCCGGGTCGATGGTTCCGGGTTCCCCGATGTAGTCCACCTCGGCGATTGCGATGCGGGCCGCGGTAGCCATGGCCGGGTTCCAGCCGCGCTGGGCGCCTCGATATACCAGGTTGCCCATGGTGTCGGCCCGGTGCGCCCGCAACAGGGCGTAGTCCGCCCGCAACGGCGCTTCCAGCACGCACTCTACCCCGTTGATCACCCGCACTTCTTTGCCCTCGGCAAACCGGGTGCCCAATCCCACCGGAACAAACACTCCGCCGATGCCGGCGCCGGCGGCCCGCAGCCGTTCCGCCAGGGTGCCTTGCGGCATCGCTTCCACCGTCAGTGCGCCGGTCCGAACCAAATCCTGGATCGGGTCCCCTGCGTCCACCGGGAACGGAGAGGGCGAAATGATCCGGGAAACCTGCCCGGACGCGGCCAGACGGAACAGGCCGTTTGCCGCGTTCCCGCCGCTGAAATCGCACACGCAGGTGAGGTTGCGCACGCCGGCGCTCGCCAAAGCGGCCAGTAATCCCGTCGGCTCGCTGGCCGGCGTCGTGCCGCCGATCAACACCGTGCAACCGTCGCTCATTTCGGACACGGCAGCGGCGGGACTGTTGTAAAGTTTGCTCAACGCCATGGTTTCGCCTGCGAAAACGGACGCTATTCTAACCCAAATCACAGCCGGGACGAAACACCCGGCATGACAGGAGCCCCGCCGCTGTAAGGAAACTTCAAACTGCAACGTTCCTTGGGCGCAGGAGTTTCTGGATTCCCGCTTTCGCGGGAATGACGGAAGATGGGTGGAGGGGGACTTTGGGGAGTTTCGCAATTTCCTCCCTGGAATGGGGCACATTGACTTGCCCGACGCATAGTGCTAGATTCAGTTCACAATCGAACGCCTGACGCGATTCTGGCGGGAGCTTGGGCAAACCAGGCTGAGAGGGCGGCCCAATTCGTCGCCGACCGATGTACCTGACTCGGATAATGCCGACGTAGGGACAGCAGCCAGCGCTTGTACTTTGCCGCCGGGTTCTTGCCTGGCGGTTTTGCGTTTGGCATATTCCGGGCGTAGTTTATGGAACTTCCCCGATACGACACAGGAGAGTGGCGACGATGGCCGATGAACTGGTGATTGGGGGCGTGACGTTCAATTCCCGGCTGATTGTGGGAACCGGCCGACACCGCAGTATGCGGGAAATGGTCGATTCTCTGGAAGCTTCCGGCGCCGAGATGGTGACTGTTGCCATCCGGCGGTTGGATCTCGACAACCCGGAGCAGAACATCCTGGAACACATTAACCTTGACAAGTACCGGATACTTCCCAACACGGCCGGCTGCCGCACCGTGGCAGAAGCTTTGTTCGTGGCTCGTCTGGGCCGCGAGGTTGCCCAGACCGACTTCGTCAAGCTGGAAGTCATCCCGGACGCCAAGTATCTGTTCCCGGACCCCAACGGAACCCTGGAGGCGGCCCGTCAACTGGCCGATGAAGGGTTCAAGGTACTGCCCTACATCCACGCGGACCCGGTGCTGGCCAAGAACCTGGAGGAAGTCGGCTGCGTCACGGTAATGCCCCTGGGTTCGGCCATCGGCTCCGGCCAGGGTATTCACACTGTTGAGGAAGTCAGGATCATTCTGGAAAACGCCACCGTCCCCGTGGTGGTGGATGCTGGCCTGGCGGTGCCCTCCGATGCTGCTAAAGCCCTGGAAATGGGAGCCTCCGCCGTGCTGGTGAACACCGCCATTGCCCAGGCCGCAGACCCCGCGCTCATGGCCGACGCTTTCCGCAAGGGTGTGGAGGCGGGCCGTCAGGCGTATCTCGCCGGGCGTATCCCGGTTCGTACCGAGGCCGTCCCCAGCAGCCCACCGGCGGACGTGCCCGAGCCGGCGCTGGCCGACTGACCGGGCGTCCCATGCCGCTGTCCTTGCCCTATCCCTGCCTCTGCCTGGTGACCGACCGGGCGGTGTGTCCGCCCGATGAGTTGCCCCGGCGGGTCTCCGCCGCCGTGGCCGGGGGCGTGGACATGGTGCAACTCCGCGACAAGGAACTGCCGGGCGGCGCTCTGTTTGAACAGGCCATGGCGTTGCGGGAGGTTGTGCAGGATCGCGCGCTGCTGCTGGTCAACGAAAGGGCTGACGTTGCCGCGGCCAGTGGCGCCGGCGGCGCGCAGTTGGGCGAAGCGGCGATGGCCACGGAACTGGTGCGCGCCATCGTGGGCGGCGACTCGATGATTGGCCGCTCGGTGCATTCCGTTGACGGAGCGAAAGCGGCCGCCGCATCGGGAGCCGATTTCCTGCTGGTAGGCGCCATGTTCGCCACGCGTTCTCACCCTGGAGAAGAACCCTCGGGCCCCGGCCTGTTGGAGCGCATCCGGGCAGCCGGCGTTGCGGTCCCTTTGCTGGCCATCGGCGGCATCACAGCGGATAATATAGCCGGCGTGATGGCGGCCGGAGCCAGCGGAGCGGCGGTCATTACCAGCGTGCTCGCCAGCGCTGATCCGGAAACCGCGGCGCGCCGGCTTAAGTCGGCCATGCTGGACGCCATAGCCCATGACGCCGATAACCGAAACGAGAGCGGCGCAAACGACCGCTTCGCAATGGAGAGGAGGTAAGCGCAGCCATGATTACCCTGAAGGTGAACGGCAAACCGCGCGAAATCGAAGATGAGCTGGACCTCCAGTCCTACCTCGCCACCATTGACGTGAACATGCGGTTCATCGCCGTCGGTTACAACGGGCAGGTGGTGCGGAAGGAGGATTTCGGCAACGTCAAGCTGCATCCGGGCGACGCGCTCGAGATAGTTCGCCCCGTAGGAGGCGGCTGACCGGATGGCATCCGGCCAGGACGCGGGCGATGCGGCGCTGGACCGAGTGCTGGCCGACGTCGCCGACGCGCATCCGGACCGGGTGGAAGGGTGGCTGAGGAATGAGCCGGGCCACTGGGGTTTCTTCGCCGGCCAAGCGGTGCTGGCGGTTCGCGAACTCATCGGCCGGCGGCTGGAGGAACCGGAACGCCGCTTCGTCTGGCATCGTATGTGGCTGGTCTTGCAGCAGCGTCAGCAGTCGGATTACTTCAACTAATCGACATCCCGGCAGCGCTCGTTGATGAAGGGTTCGATGATTTGGTAGAACCAATCAGCCCCCTCCCGATTACCCGGGAGGGGGCTTGCCGTTTTTGGGCGGCTACCCGACGACCGCGATGGACTCGATCTCCACGACATAGGCCGGGTTGGCCAGTTCGCTGACCACCAGCAAGGTGCTGGTGGGCGGGTTGCTATGGAACAACTCGCCGCGAACGGCGCGCACCGCCCCGGCGTGCTCAATGCCGGTGACATAAGTCGTGGTTTTTACGATGTCGTTCAGGCTGCCGCCGGCGGCCTGAACCGCCACTTCGATATTCCGCCAGATCTGCCGGGTTTGCGCCTCGGCGTCCCCGGCCCCCACCACGTTGCCGTTCTCGTCCTGGGCCACCATGCCGGCGATGTACACGGTGTTGCCCGCTTTTACCACGGCAGTGAAGCCGGAGGGCGACGGATCCACGATGCCGCCGGGGTTCAGGTAGGTGCTGTTTGCCATCTTGTTGCCTCCATTGTTTGGTTCGGGTCGATTATACTGCCGCCGCGCTTCCGGCGACGTCCGGTTGCGTTGCCGTGGCCCGGGGCGGCAGACGGGGCGCTTTGGCCAGGAAAATCAGCATCCCGGCGCCAGCATACATCGCCATCAACACCATGAAGACCACCGAATAACTGTGAGTGAACGTGAGCAGATAGCTCCCGAACAGCGGCCCCACCCCTAATGCCGTGGTTTGCAGCGGCCCCAGTGATCCCATGATTGCCCCGAAAGAACCCCGTCCGAAGTACTGGGCCAGTAGCATATGCTCCAGTGTGCCGACGGTGTTGGAGAAGAACCCCCACATGATGGCGAACAGGTAGGCGGTCAGCGCCGAGTTAACGCCGGTGATCAGGAAAATTCCCGAAGCCACGGCCCCGGTGATGGTAATTACCATGCAGTATCGCGGCCCCAGTTTGTCGGCCATAAATCCCCACGCCAGGGTGGTCAACGCCAGCACGGCGCCCAAACTGCCCACGCCCACTGCCTGGGGATTGGACAAGCCGGGTCCGGACTGGCTCACCAGGTACGGCACCAGGATATAGCCCAAACCGGCGGAGGCAATGATCGCAAAAACGGCCGTGCCGGCGATGCACCAGTAAGCCCTGGTCCGCATGGCCTCCCGGGCGGTCCAACTGAACTCGGCTTCCGGCCCGGGGGCGTTCCTTCCCCGACCGGCGCCGGCCCGCGCCGTATCCGCTGCGGCCGGCCCCGGGCTGGCGCCGTCCGGCAGCATGCCGATTTCCTCCGGCGTGCGGCGCATGGTCAGAAACGCCGGCACCGCCAGCAAAATCAGAAACACTCCAACGTAGCCATAAGCCGCCCGCCAACTCTGGCTCAACGCGATCAGCGAAATTATCTGTATGTTGATAGCGCCGCCCACCGGCCGGGCCATCCCGGAGATGGAAATGGTGATGTTGCGCCAGCGGCGAAAGAAATTCACCGTGGCAACCCGTGGCACCACCCCGATCAAAAATGGATTGCTGATGGACCGTGCGATCACGTATGGGATGATGAACTGCCACAGCGAATTGTTGTTGGTGGAGGATATGACCAGCAGACAGCAGCCGACGATAACGAGGCCCAGGGTGGTGAGCACGCGCGGGCCGTACCGGTCAGCCGTGTATCCCGCCAACGGAGCGAACAGTCCGGAAAGCCAAGTTCCCGCCGTCACCGCAATGGCGATTTTGTCAATGCTCCATCCGGCGTCTTCCGAGATGTATACCTGGATGGTCCCCATAACCACTTGGGAGACACTGGAGCCGCCGGCGCTGGACAGGCATCCCATCGTCAGCACCAGCCAGCCGTAAAAGAACGGCGTGGGCGGATGCCAAGCCAGCAAGCGGCGTAGTAGAGGGCGGTTCAGGGGCGGCCTCGAGTGGGATGTGATACCGGCGCCGAGGAAGCGACGCACTGCCGCGTATTCGGGTTGGAGCCAACTGGTGACAAATATACTCCCAATCGTCTATCAAATAAAGCCGCCTGGTTGACATCAAAAACCGGGGCGGTCGCGCGACCGCCCCGGCTGCTACCCTGTGGGATCTGCGCTCGAGATTTAGAAGTCCATCGGCGGAGCAGCGGGGGCTGCCGGCATGGGTTCGGGAATCTCGGTGATCATGGACTCGGTAGTGAGGACCATGGCGGCCACGGAGGCGGCGTTCTGGAGGGCAGAGCGGGTCACCTTCACCGGGTCGATGATGCCGCGCTCGAGCATCGGGCCAAACTCGCCGAGCTCGGCGTCGTAGCCGTAGTCGTCGGACTGGTCTTTCACGTCGTGGAGGACGACCGCGCCTTCGCCGCCGGCGTTCTCGACGATGATTTTCAGGGGCTGCTCGAGGGAGCGGCGAATGATGTTGAGGCCGACCACTTCGTCGCCGGTGAGGCCGCCGACGCCTTCCAGGGCGCGCTGGGCGCGGACCAGGGCAACGCCGCCGCCGGGGACAATGCCCTCTTCCACGGCGGAACGGGTGGCGGACAGGGCGTCCTCCACGCGGGCCTTGCGCTCCTTGAGTTCAATCTCGGTGGCGGCGCCGACCTTGATTACGGCCACGCCGCCGGACAGCTTGGCCATCCGCTCTTGCAGCTTCTCGCGGTCGTACTCGGAGGTGGTGTCTTCGATCTGGGCCTTGATCTGGTTGATGCGGGCCTGGATGGCGTCCTCGGAGCCGTGGCCTTCCACGATGGTGGTGTCGTCCTTGGTGGAGGCGACGCGGCGGGCGCGGCCAAAGTCCTCGAGGGTGGCAGAGTCCAGCCGGCGGCCGGTTTCTTCGCTGATGACGGTGCCGCCGGTCAGGATGGCGATGTCTTCCAGCATGGCCTTGCGCCGGTCGCCGAAGCCGGGCGCCTTGACGGCCAGCACGTTCATGATGCCGCGCAGCTTGTTGACCACCAGGGTGGCCAGAGCCTCGCCGTCCACGTCCTCAGCGACGATGACGGCGTTCTTCTGCCCGACTTGCAGCAGCTTTTCCAGGGCGGGAACCAGGTCGGCGACGGCGGAGATCTTCTTGTCGGTGATGATCAGGTAAGAATCGTCGATGCCGGCTTCCATGCGGTCGCTGTTGGTAATGAAGTAAGGGGAGATGTAGCCGCGGTCGACCTGCATGCCTTCCACGTACTCGATCTCGTCGGTGAGGCCGCGGGACTCTTCGACGGTGATGACGCCGTCCTTGCCGACCTTCTCCATAGCCTCGGCGATGGTCTCGCCGATGGCGTCTTCATGGGCGGATAGGGAGGCAACCTGCCCGATGCGCTCGCGGGTCTCCACGGGCTGGGACATGGACTGCAACTCGGTGACGATCTGGCCAACGGCGCGCTCGATGCCGCGCTTGATGGCCATGGGGTTCGCGCCGGCGGTGACGTTCTTGAAGCCTTCGTTGATGATGGCCTGGGACAGAACGATGCTGGTGGTGGTGCCGTCGCCGGCGGCGTCGTTGGTCTTGGTGGCGGCTTCCTTGAGCAGCTGGGCGCCCATGTTCTCAAAGGCGTCGGGCAGCTCAATTTCCTTGGCGATGGTCACGCCGTCGGAGCACACCTGGGGCGGGCCGAACTTCTTGTCCAGCACCACGTTGCGGCCACGGGGGCCCAGAGTAATCTTTACCGAGTCGGCCAGAATGTCGATGCCGTTTCGCAGCGACTTGCGGGCGTCTTCGGAGTACGTCAATTTCTTTGCAGGCATTGCGGTTCTCCTCAGTTGAGCGTGTGCGGGTAATTGGGAGGGAGGGGGCGTAGGGTTAGCCGATCTTGGCGAGCACGTCAGACTCGCGCATGATCAGGTACTCGTCGTCGCCGTCTTCGTACTCGGTGCCGGCGTACTTGGAGTAGATGACCTTGTCGCCTATGGTGAGCTCCATGGGGATGCGGCTGCCGTCGTCAGCGGTGCGTCCCGGCCCAACGGCGACGACCTCGCCTTCCTGGGGCTTCTCTTTCGCCGTGTCGGGCAAAAGGATGCCGCCCCGGGTCTGAGTCTCCTGCTCCATGGGCTTGATGACGATTCGCTCGCCTAGTGGTGTGAAAGTGGACACTGAATGCCTCCTTGCATGTGGTGATGTTGCTGGCCTGGTTGTTGCTGGCCTGGTTAGCCAAGTTTCCCCGCGGTGCGGGAATTACTTTTTGCGGGCGTAGTCCGTGGTGTAGAAACCGGAACCCTTGTAGATGACCGGCACGGGGTGGAACACCCGGCGGGTGACGCCCGAGCATTCGGGGCATTCCCCTTCGGAAGCGGCGCCGAAGCTCTGGCGCCGGTTATACTCGTGATCGCAGTCAGTACACCGATAGACGTACCTGGGCATTTGAACCTCCTGGCGTCGGTCAGCCGGCTGCTGGCCGGGCAAGTTATCATCCATTTTCGTCGTACGATGACCGTTTTCCAATGGCCTTAATGTTAAAATTGCGTTGAAAATCCACCGGCGCATTTCGGCTGGAGCGGTCGGGCATGGTCAATCGCTATTCCATCGCAAACCCATCGGGCCCCTTCGGCTCGGGCCCCTTCGGCGACGACACCGTCGAACTACAGCCCGAGCTGGAGAACATACTGCGCAACGCGGTACGCGCGTTGGGCGGCAGCGCGGCGGTGGTCGCCACCTGGGATGACGCGGTGCGCCGTTTCGTGGTCACCGGAGCCTACGGGCTGGATAGCGCGCAGATCGCCCGGATCCGTCCGCTGCTTAACGAGGCCATACCCGACTTGGCGCTGAGCCGCGAGCCCTTCGCCCTGCTCTCCGCACTGTTGACGCAGTCTGCGCTCCCGGTTTTTACCACCGGGGATACGCAGAATCCGGTAATGGCGGTACCGCTTCATACCGCCGACGAAAACGTGGGCCTGATTTTCGTACTGCGCTCCCCGGATGCCGCCAACTTCTCCCAACTGGATCCGCCGGTCTTGGCGGCCTTCGCCGAACAGGCCGCCATCGCCGTCCAGTCCGCCCGGCTGGCCCACCTGCTGAGCCAGGAAAAGCAGCGCGTAGAGTCGATTCTGGAGGGCAGCGCCGACGGCATTTATACCGTGGACGCGGTGCGTCGCATCGTCAGCGTGAACCCGGCCATGGAGCGGCTGCTGGGCCGGCCCGGCGAGGAGTTGCTGGGATTGCCCTGCGCGGTGGCCCTGGATTGGCGCGACCGGGACGGCCGGCCGCTTTGTCCCGGACGGTGTCCCATGCTGAATGCCGCACCCTCCGGAGATGGTGTTGCGGGAGCCGGCAACGTGACGGAGCTGGCCGCCACGGTACGCTCCCGCATCGGCCGGCGTACCGAAGTGGCGCTGGTGTACTCGGTGGTGCGGTCGCCGGAAATGGCGCCGTTGAATGCTGTGGTCAACGTCCGGGACATGACGCGGGTTCGAGAGATGGAGGAGATGCGCTCCACCTTCCTGTCGATGCTGGGCCACCAATTGCAAACGCCCCTGGCCATCATCAAGGGCTACACTAACACCCTTTCCCGCCCCGACGCGGAATGGGACGCCGAAACCCTGCGCCGCAGTTTCGAGGCTATTGAGGAAGAAACCGACCACATGAGCCAGCTCATGAACCGGCTGCTGCTGGCGTCCCGATTGGAGACCGGCGCCCTGCCCATCAATGTGGAACCGGTGAACCTGGCTGCGGTGGCGCACAAGGTGGTGGGGCGTATGCTCACCACTTCCGGCAAGCATCAATTCCTGGTGGCGTTCCCGGACGACCTGCCGCCGGTGCCCGGAGACCCGGCGCTGCTTGAAGAAACCCTGGTGAACCTGGTGGACAACGCGGTGAAGTATTCTCCCGGTGGCGGCCCGGTTACGGTATCCGGGCGTCAGCGCGACGACGGCAGAGTAACCGTGACCGTGACCGATGTTGGGATCGGCGTGCCCCGCTGGGAAACCCGTCGCATCTTCGAGCGGTTTCACCGCTCCCAGGACCCGGTCCTGGCCCATTCCCGTGGCATGGGGCTGGGCCTCTACATCTGCGAGGCGATTATGAGGGCCCATCACGGCGACATTGCCGTGGCCAGCGCGCCGGGAGAAGGTTCGGCCTTTACCCTGTCCTTCCCCAACGGAACCGATTCCCCCAACGGAACGGAGCTGCCCAACGGAACGGAGCGGCCGGAATGACCTCCGCCGATCAGCGCACCATTCTGGTGGTGGACGACGAGCCGCACATCGTGCGGTTCACTGCCATGAACCTTGAGGTGGAGGGTTTCAACGTCGTTACGGCCGGCAACGGTATGGAGGCCCTGCGCGCGCTGGATGCCGGCGATGTCATTGACCTGGTAGTGCTGGACGTGATGATGCCGGAGCTGGACGGCTTCGAGACCCTGCGCCGCATCCGGGCGGAGTCATCGGTGCCGGTGATCTTCGTTACCGTGCGCGGCGATGAGGCGGACCGCGTGGCCGGGCTGGACCTGGGCGCCGACGACTACCTGACCAAGCCCTTCAGTCCGCGGGAATTGGCGTCGCGCATCCGGGCGTTGTTCCGCCGCGTGGATTTGTCGGCGCTCGAGGCCGCCGAGCCGCCCCGCTTGCAGGAAGTCGCGGTGGACGACTGGCTCACCATCGACTTCGACCAGAGTCGCGTCGTGGCCGGCAGCAAGGAGATGCGTCTGCGCCCCACCGAATACCGGCTGCTGTACCAACTGGTCAGCAATCCCGGACAATTGCTCAGCCATGACATCCTGCTGGAACGGGTGTGGGGACCGGAGTATCGCGGCGAGCACCAGTACGTGCGTACCTACGTAACCTATCTGCGGCAGAAGCTGGAGCGGGACCCGCGCAACCCGGAGTACATCCTCAGCGAGCGGGGCCTGGGCTATCGCTTCAAGGATTTGGAGAATTGACGCCGGCGTTGCGCGCCATGGCGAGGGCCCGGGCCGTTTCCACCGGCCGCTGTTCGGTCAGGCGGATGGAATCCACCCACTTGACGCTGGCGTAACAGGCTTGGCCGGCGCTGACCAGCCGGCAGGGGCCGCCGTGCTCTTCAGGAAGGTCGGCTCCGTTGAGGCGCGTCGCCAGCAGCACGGCAGCCGCGTCGTCCAGCGCAATGGCCACGGTGAAATCGGCGGCGGATATGGCGGCGTAGCGCGCGCCGGGCAGCGGGTCAGCCATGTCCAGCAGGGCGGACAGTGGGACGCCTTCCCATTCTTGATCGAGGACAGTCCACCCTTCAGTGCAACGGAAATCGTCAGTCAATGCTTGCCGCGTCAGCTCGGTCAATTGCTCCGCCGTGAATACGGCAGGACGCTGTACCATCCCCTCCACCCGCAGGCCGGGCCAGCGGTCGGGCCGGCCGTGATGATGGTCGAAGACCGGCAGCGTATCGTAGATTGGGCCAGGGTTGCTTGCAGACATAATCTTCCTCCGGTTTCAGACGGGGGCGCCCCGGGTCATGGTTACTGCCACGACCACCACCAGAATGGTGAGCAGCACGTTGATGCGGGCAATCCAGACGACGGCGCGACGCAAAGCCGGCAGGTAGCCCGGTGGCTCCGCTCCGGCTCGCATCGCCTCGATGAGTCGGCTGACGTAAGGGCCGATGATGAAATCATGTACGGCGCTGAGCCATATCACGATAACCACCAGGGCCACCTTGACTTGCAACACCGCGACGAAATGCCCGCCCAGGCTGAAGAATTCCGCGAACCCGATCCCGTACCGGGTGGGCAGGATGTACAGCCCGCTGGCGACCAGCAGCGCAATGCAGATCCACGAAATCACGCGAAACCGCCGCGCCACCATGCCCAGCAGATCCGGCGGCAACACCGACGGCTGCCCCGGCGCCGGCGCAAAGCGCCGCATCACCGGCATCAGCGCCAGCGCCAGAAACAGGCTCCCGCCAATCCAGATAATCGCCGAAGCCAGGTGGATGAAAACCGCGGCCTGGTACATGAAACTTTTTCAGGTTCGGAGCAGGTCGGCCAGGCCGCTGACCGGTTCCCCTTCCTCCAGCAGTTCCAGGCGGGACAGGACTTCCGCCGTCGCCGCTTCCGACAGCAGCTGGGCGGAGCAGTCCCGGAATTTCTCGCGGATATCCTCCATCGTCACGCCACGCAGGGCTCCGCTATCGGCGCGGCGCGCCTGCTGCCGAAGGATGCTGCCGTCCTTCAGCCGGACGTCAACCTGGTGGTAGCCTTCGGTCCAGCTGGGTTGGCCCTCGTTGCCCGGGATGCGGCGCATCTCGATGCGCGGGATCATGGCCTGGGCTTCGGGACGCATCACCCGCTCGTTGGTGAAGGACTGTAGCCCGACCCGTCGGTCCAGCAAGGCGGCCGCCAGGCAATACTGCATGCTGAACTTGCCCTCCAACGACGATACCGGGCGCGCGTGGATCAGCGAGCGTGGTGGATCGAAGTCCACCATTACGTCGATCCGCTCCACCGCCGCCGGGTCAATGGCGGACTGGGACAGCAGGTCGAAGGTGGCATCCAGCGCCAGGTGAGCGCTGCCGCAGCAGGGGTATTTCTTGATCTCGATGCCGGATTCCACGAGATATAGCTTGTTGCCCAAGTTTGCCGCGACTTGCTGGCTGTCGAAACCCTGGCCGCCGGAGAAAGCCCGGATGAACCCGAACCGTCCTTCCAGGGCGTCTTCGCTGGCCGTGAAACCGTCGCGGACCAACTTGGCCGATACGACGCCGGCCCGGGCGGCGTCTCCGGCGTGGAACGGCTTGGTCATGGTGCCGAAGTTCTGGCGCAGCCCCGATGCCTGGGACGCGGCCAGGGAGATGGCCATGGCCGTCTGTTCCGGGTCCAGCGACATGATCCGGCTGGCGGCGGCCGCCGATCCGACGGCGCCCAGGGGGCCGGTAGGATGCCAGCCCAGGTCATCGTAATAGGCTTCGCTCAGGGCCTCGCCCACGGCGCAGGCCACCTCGAACCCGGTCATATAGCCCAGCAGCAGGTCTTTGCCGGAAGCGCCGGTCTCTTCGGCCACGGCCAATGCCGCCGGCAGCAGAACGGCGGTGGGGTGCGTCTTGGTAATCTGGGTAATGTCATCGTAGTCCAGCGCGTGGGCCATGGCCCCGTTGACCAGGGCGGCGTGGGCCGCCGAGGTCCGGAATCCCCGGCCTACCACGCTGGCGACGGGAGCGGCGCTCTCGCCGGCAACGTAGCGGCAGAGAATGTCCGACAGGGCTTCCCGGGAGCCGGCCAGCATGCACGCCAGACAGTCCATGATCGCTCCCCGGGCCGCCGCAATGGCGTCGGGCGGGAAGTCCTCAATATCGGTGGCGGTGACGTATTCGGCAATACGCTTAGTGGTGTCCATTGCTGCCTCCTGTCGATTGGGACTTGCCGGCTGATTATGCCAGGCCGTGTCAACAAACCCGGTCATTCCCGCTGGCAAACCCGGTCATTCCCGCTGACCAACCCCGTCATTCCCGCGAAAGCGGGAATCCAGCAAGTACAAAACAAGGCCGGCGTTCCTGTTGGATTTGTTGCCTGGGTGGCTATCGACGGATCAGCAGCCGGCTGAGCTTGTCCAGCAGGGCCGCTACGTCGTCGATACTTTCGGACACCAAATCGGCGTCCATATCGTTCTCGTAAAAGTTCTCGTGGAGCGCGCTGGCGACGGCAAATAGGCGGTGGATGTCGCCGTCGCCGGTTTCGGCGCGCAGCCGGTTGGCGGCTTGGTGGTAATGCCGGTGCCGGTTGTGTTCCCAACCGCGCTGTTCGGCGATTGCCTTGAGCATCTGGGTGGTGGCGCCCCATCCCTTTTCGGAGGCTTGGGGCAAATCGCCGGCGGCCAGTTCCTGTCGGGCCTGCGCCAGAAAATGCTCGCCGACCTGCTGATACTGCTGGGTGGTCACTTGAGGCTGCTCCTACTGTTTTGGCAGATTAGGGCGTGTTGGCAAACCCGGTCATTCCCGCTGGCAAACCCGGTCATTCCCGCTGACCAACCCGGTCATTCCCGCGAAAGCGGGAATCCAGCAAGTGCAAAACAAGGCCGGCGTTCCTGTTGGATTTGTTGCGTGGGTGGCTATCGGCGGATCAGCAGCCGGCTGAGCTTGTCCAGCAAGGCCGCTACGTCGTCGAGACTTTCGGACACCAAATCGGCGTCCATATCGTTCTCGTAAAAGTTCTCGTGGAGCGCGCTTGCGGAGTTGAACAAGCGGCGGATGTCGCCGTCGCCGGTTTCGGCGCGCAGCCGGTTGGCTGCTTGGTGGTAATGCCGGTGCCGGTTGTGTTCCCAGCCGCGCTGTTCGGCGATTGCCTTAAGCATCTGGGTGGTGGCGCCCCATCCCTTTTCGGAGGCTTGGGGCAAATCGCCGGCGGCCAGTTCCTGTCGGGCCTGCGCCAGAAAACGCTCGCTGGCCTGTTGATACTGCTGGGTGGTCACTTGAGGCTGCTCCTACTGTTTTGGCAGGTTAGGGCGTGTTGGCAAACCCGGTAATTCCCGCTGGCAAACCCGGTCATTCCCGCTTTCGCGGGAATCCAGCAAGTACAAAACAAGGCCGGCGTTCCTGTTGTATCGGCACTTCCGGGTTCCTGCTTGCGCTGGAACGACGGTGTGATTTTCAGCCTGTAAGCAGCCCCTGGCAATTCTAACTTGCCGGCGCTGCTGATTACAATTAAGCGCCGCCGGCCCGGCTCAGCTGGCAATGATCGTCTCCGTGTCCCCGGCCGCCAGCGCGCTCAGGTAGCCCAGGATCAGCTCCTTGGTCGCATAGACGCCGGGGCGCTGCCCTTCGTCGTTGCGGCGGGTGATTGGGAAGGAGTCCATGACGTAGGCGGCGTCATCCCGGTCCAGGCCGTAGAGCAGAAAATACAGGGCGTCGAGGCGGGCCCGCAGGTGGCGGCGCTGCTCCACGTCCCAGCCGAAGGGTTCGCCGTCATAGCCCTGGGCCAGGGCGAAGGGCTGCAAGTCCCAGGCCGTGTAGCACAGCCGCAGCATGTGGTCGCGCACTAGCTCAGCGGCGGTGGTGTCGCCAATCCGCCGGTCGTAGGCGGCGCGGGTGATGACGGGCAGCTGCTCCAGGATGTACAGATTCATGTGCGTGCCTTGCATTTTACGACGCGCCACGAAGTCGAACGCAAACGAGCAGAAGTTTGCCGCCCACAACGGAGCGAGGTCATTAAAGGCGTCTATAGTATCTTTATCGTTGCAGACCAATATAGGCATGTTATTGCCATATCCTGCCCACGGTACGACAGTCGCTATCATCGTCCGCTCATTGGTAGCGTTGGTAATGTCCCTGAACCCGACGGCGTATGGTGGATTGTCGGCAAACTTTTCCTTTACGAAACCGTCGTGAACCCAGTATTGGGGACTGGCGCAAAACTGCGGATTGCGATGCTGCTCATCAGTAGATGCTACGTTGATGTAAGGATTATGGAGGTTTTCCGGGTTGAACTGAACCGAGTTATAGCGGTGGTCAAAATGGTGGATCATTCGCCCTTGAAACAGGGGCAGCATCTCGGCGCTGCCTTTGCGCCAACGGTTCAGCGCAACGGGATACCAGCCATCCTTTTCCAGTTGCTCCCGGGTCCAAAATTTTCCGCTGTCGTTCGTCATGTGCGCCAAAGCGACATGACGAACGACAGCGGGGAGTCCGGGAAGGCTGCGGTTCTCGGCGTCAAAGACGGGATGGTTGCGGTAGATGTTCAGCACGATGTCGGCGTCGCGCCGGTTGAGGAAGATGGGCGCGGTGCCGGTTTTGGGGTTGACCAGGGCAAAGTCGGCGGCTTGCAGCGTGATGAGCCGTTCCGGTTCGGTGTCATTCGGCGGGTCGTGGAGCAGGAAACCGGCCGGCAGTTCATCGGCAGTCCGGGCCGGGCCGCCCATTATCATGGTGCAGAACTTGAACTGTGGGTGTACTTCGGGGAAGAAGCGGCCCGCGTCCGGGCCGCGCCGGTTTTCAAAGTCGTACAGGGCCAGCAAGCGCTTTTCGCCGGCTATGCCGCCGAAGAATTGGGCCGCCGAGCGGTCGCCGTAGATGCCGGAGGGCGTGAGCAGGCCAACAATGCCGTTGGCGTCGGCCAGGGCCGTAGCCCGCTCCACGAACAGGCGGTAGAGGTTGGCGTCGCCGCCGCCCAGCAGCGGGTAGTCGCCGCTGGCGCGCCCGTACTGGAGCATGGTGTTGGCCAGATTGAGCGCTCCGGCGTAGTCGTCATATAGCGGGTCGCCGTCGGTCTCCAGCTGGGCGATCATGTTCCGGCGGCGCGACGCCGGCGCGGCGGTGGCGATGGCGGGCCGGCGGGTTGCGGGAGCGAACCACTCCACTTCTTGCAGCTTGACAACTTCCCAGGGCGGGTTGCCGATGATGGCGTTGAAGCCGCCGCGCCGGGGCTGCCAGTCGTCAAACACGCCGGGAAAGTCCAGCTCCCAATGGAAGGTCCGACGCTCCTGTGCCAGTTCCTCGATATCCAGCCACAGCCGCAGGAAACGGGCGAACCCGGTGTAGTCGAAGTGGGGAGTTTGCCGGTCGGCCTCGGAAAGGGCGCTGGGGCCGTGTTGCAGCAGGTTCAGCCGGGTAGCGTAGTCTTGCCGCAGCCACCACTGGACGGCGGTGGCGTGGTCATCGCCGATCTGCCGGCGCAGCTGCCGGGATTGGCGCAGGGCCAGCGGGCGGTTGCTGTTCCCGGCGGCCAACCAGCGCAGGCCGGTGAAGAAGTTTAGCATCCGGCGCGCCGGAGCAACGCTTTCCTGCATAGCGCGGAACCGGGTCTCCGACTCTTTCACCTCGGCAATGTCAGCGTCGCCCAGTTGCTCAATGGCGTGGTTGCCCGCGGCGGCGGCGGTCATACTGGCGAAGATGTAGCCGGAAAAGGCGTCGCCGGCGGCGCGAATGTCGGCGTCGGTTTCCGAGAGCCAGCCGCCTACCAGCGAATCGCCGCAGCGCAGGTGATGATCCAGGAAGGACAGGGGCGCGCCCACGGTGAAGCTATGCAGCCACAGGGACATCTTGGTCAGCTCCACCGCCAGGGGGTTGAGGTCAACGCCGTAGATGCAGCGTTTGAGCGCCATGCGGCGGATGATGGCCCGGTCGGTCAGCGTATCGGCGCCGAGTTCCCAGCCGCCTTGGGCGGACTGCCGCCGGATCTCGTTCCTGATGTTGCTGATGCGGGTTTCCAGCGGCGATACATAGGAGGCGTCGTCGGGCAGCCAGCCGGCGACCTCAGCGCCCAGGCCGGCCAGCCGGTCAATTTCGCCGGTCAGATAATTCAGGGCAGCCACCAGGAAATGACCGCTGCCCATGGCCGGATCCAGGACCTTGAGCTGCAAGACGGCCTCGGCCGGGTCGGCGGCCAGCAGCTCGCGGCGGCGCGCATCAAAATCCCGCGGGTCCGACGCCCCGGGTTTTCTTCCAAGCAACGCCGCCAGTTGACGGAAGCGTTCCTCGCGTTCCGCAACCAATGGCCCCAGGGTCTGTTCCACGATGAGCCGCACCAGTTCGGGCGGGGTGTAGTAACTGCCGGAGTCCTTCCGGGCGTAGGGTTGGAGTTGGGCCGAGACTTGACCGTCCCGCAGCGCCGGGCGACGCTCCAACAGGCGTTCGTACAGCGTACCCAACTGCTCCACGGCCAGGTCGCGGAAGTTGACCGGCTCCCGTTCTGCGGAGCCGTTGACCGCGGCGGCGCCCAAGCTGTTGATGATGCTGGCCACACTGGTGTCGGCGAGGCGCACCCGCGCCAGCAGTTCCGGTTTTGCCGGGTTGAACAGCCCGCCGTTGTAAGCCGGCAGCCCGGCCAGGGGCTCTCCGGTGTCAATGCGGCTGAAAAGTTCTTGCAGCCGGGGCCAATAAATGTAGGTGTTGAGAAAAACGGGGTTGGACGCCAGCCGCTCCAGGACTTCCCGACGCAAACCGCGCAGGCTGATGGTGGAATAGGCCGGGTCCTCGGTGGGCAGCAGCCGTCGGTCTTCGGCGTACATCAGAAACAGCAGACGGTAGAGCAGGAAGAGCGACGCCTCCTGCACGTCGTCCGGACTGGCGCCGGGCTCCGCCTGGTAAAACGCTTTGATGAGTTGTGGATAGACTTCTTCAAACACGGCGTCCGTCAACGTATCCACGACCGTCTGAACGTAGTCGGCGGCTCCGGCCAAGGCCCGGTCGAGGAAACAATACCCGTCATCCCCGACGCGAAAGGCGTTGCGATGGAAGAAAAGCAGGAACTGACGGCGCTGCTCCCTGCCGGTGTCGCTGACGCACTCCTTCAGATTGAGTTCAAGCCAGGCGTCCTGGGCTTGGTGAAACCGGCCATCCGGCCCCGGCCCGGTGGCCCGGTACAGCCGCCAGGTTTCGCCGTTGGTTAGGATGCCCCACTTCACGCGCCCGCCGGTGGACTGCCAGAATTGGCGCAGGTATTCCTGGATCTGCGCGCTGGGGCTGAGGGGGCGGCCGGCCCGCTGGTCCAGATTGGTTCCCCAGGCTTTCGCTTCGGCCGGCGCCAGGGGATACCGGGATATATCGCCGTCGCCGGTGAACGCGGCCCGGTCGTCATCATCCGCGAACAGCATATAGTCGGGGGTCTGGCCGCTGCCCGGAATGGGCTGTTGCGCGAGATAACTCCAGCCCAGGGCGTTCAGCACCGGGCGGATCAGAGCGTCCTCAATCTGGGCTTCGTTGGAGGTTTGGAAAGCGCTGTCGAAGGACGTATAGGGGCCCCGCAAGTCCTGGCCGAAGTGCGAGAGGAGTTGGGGGCTGACCTGCTGGTACTCCGCCGTCTCCCGCAAACCGGCTTCCAGGAAAGACTGGCTGAACAACGTGCTGGGCATGGGGAGACATGGTGCCACACTCCGGCGCCGGCAGACAATCGTGTCATTCCCGCGAAAGCGGGAATCCAGAATTGCCTGCTGTCGGAGAACTATGTGGTTATAGAGACGCCTGGATTCCCGCTTTCGCGGGAATGACGGAAGATGGGTGGAGGGGGACTTTGGGAGTTTCGCAATTTTCTCCCAGAGCGGGCATGGTTGAACGGATGCCGTCGTGCGGTTATGCTGGTGATGATGCCCACCGGACGGATGCCGTCCAATGTACCAGGGCCGGCATCCTGGAGATGAAGTATGCGACTGGAAGGTAAGGTTGCCATCGTGAGCGGCGGCGCCCACGGCATGGGCTCGGTGGAGGCCCGGCTGTTCGCCCGCGAAGGGGCTAGGGTGGTCATCGCCGATATTCGTGACGACGACGGGCGGCGGATGGAGGCGGAAATCAACGAGGCCGGCGGCGAAAGCCTTTTCGTGCCTACCGACGTGACCAGCGAGGACGCCTGGGCCAACGTGGTGTCGGAAGCGGTTGCCCGGTTCGGCCGGCTCGACATCCTGGTGAACAACGCCGGCATCAGCAGCCGCGCCGTTCCCGATGACGACAGCCTGGAAGCCTGGTCCCGCATCATGGACATCAACTCCACCGGCGTGTTCCTGGGAACCAAGCACGCCATCGCACAGATGCGGCGGAACGGGGGCGGGTCCATCGTCAACATTTCGTCCATCGCCGGCCTGGTGGGTATGCTCAGCGGGCATCCGGCCTACAACGCTTCCAAGGGTTCGGTGCGCATCTTCACTAAAGCCATGGCCGTGCGCTACGGCCAGGAGAATATCCGCGTCAACTCGGTTCACCCCGGCTATATGCCGCCCATGATGGGCAACATATCCACCGAGGATGTGCGCGAAGGCCGCCGCGAGATGATCGAGGATCAGGTGCCTATGGGCCGCGAGGGCCGTCAGGAGGAGGTCGCCAACGCCGTGCTGTTCCTGGCCAGCGACGACGCTTCCTACGTCACCGGCGCCGAGCTGGTCGTGGACGGCGGTTTCACCGCCCGCTGAGGCCCCGGTACGATGATGCCCCGGTACGCTAATGCCCTGGTCTGCATCCCGCCGCACCGGGATCCCGCCACACCGGCAGGGAAGGGGGACGTTGCCATGCCCATCAACGATGTGACCATAGTGCGCCGGTGCGCGAAGTGCCGCTACGAAATCGGCGCCATGACGGTGAAGAAGGACAATATGCGGTTGATGACCAGCGAGTTGGCCTGGTGTGAAGCCTGCGGGTCTGATGTGCCGGAGGTTCGAGACATCGCGGAGCGCGAGGAAACGGTGGCGGCGGAACAGGCCAGCTACCCGGGCAATCCCCCGGTGGCCGACGTGAGCTCCGTCGAATTTCGGCGGCGCCGGAACTCCGGCATCAGTGTGTAGCCGGCAACAAAACGAGGCGTGGCTTATATGTTTATGGCCGATGCGATTCTTGAGTTGGCGCGATTGTCGGGATCCGGCGCCGCCGATTCGGCTGACGGCGATTTCGACTTGGCGTTGGGGGCATTGCTCATCGCGGCGACGGACGATCCCAATGTCGATATGGACGGCAGCAGCGCCAACCTGGACCGAATGGCCGAGGCGGCCCGTTCTCGGATGCCCGCCCATGCCGACGCCTTGCAGGAGCTGAACGCCATTACCGACTTGCTCTTTGGCGTAATCGGTTTCTCCGGCAACCGCGACGACTACTACGATCCCCGCAATTCTTACCTGAACCAGGTTTTGGAGCGTCGCCGGGGCATCCCGATAACACTGTCCTTGCTTTGCATGGAGGTGGGCCGCCGGGCCGGCGTTCCGGTACTGGGCATCGGCCTGCCGGGGCATTTCCTCATCCGCCACCGGCGCGAGGAAAACTTCTTTGTGGATGCCTTCAACGGCGGGCTTCTGCTCAACCGCGACGAGTGCGGCGCATTGATGCGCGAGGCCGCCGGCGACGGGGCGCGTCTGGAATCAACCCACCTGGCCCCGGTCACGCCCCGGGAGATACTCGCCCGCATCCTGCGCAACCTGAAGGCCATTTACTGGGACCGTGAGGATTTTGGACGCTGCATCACCGCCATCAGCGCGCTGATGGCGGTTTTGCCCGACCGCCCCGAGGAACAGCGCGACCGCGGGGTGGTTCACCTGAAGGCCGGCAACCATCAACAATCCGCCGACGACTTCGCAGCGTACATTGCGGCAGCGCCCAACGCCGCGGACATCGAAACAGTGCGCAACGCCCTGTCTCGATTACGGGGCACTCTCTCCTGATAATTTTCCCCGCCCCAGTCATAGGCGCTGCCATGTTTCGTTATGTGCTTATTGGCGTCGGCATAGTTGCCATTGTCCCCCTGGCCTGGCTGTCCTGGTGGCTGATCAGCCCGCTGTGGGCGGATACCGAGGTGTCTGAGGAGTTTCCCCTCGCCGCGCGGGCGGTCGTCCCCGAAAACATGACCATAGGGGAAGTTGAGGAAGTGATGATGGCGGCGGCCGATATGGAGGATCATTCGATTTCGGAAACCATGCCGGAAATGACCGCAACGACAGCGCAGGAAGAACCGCAGTCTCGGCTGACCGGGCAGTTTCAGGATGCCGACCGGGTCCATCAAGGTTCCGGTTCCGCCACCGTGTACGACGTCGGTGGCGGCCAGCTGGTCCTGCGGCTGGATGAGTTCCGCGTTACCAACGGCCCCGACCTGCGGGTGCTGCTGGCCAATGCCGCGACTCCGGAGGGCCATTCCGACCTGGCCGACGCCGGGTATGTGGAACTTGGCAAACTCAAGGGGAACGTAGGGTCGCAGAATTACGAAATTCCGGCGGACGTTTCGCTCGATGACGTCAAAAGCGTAGTGATTTACTGCAACCCGTTCCGCGTAGTATTCAGCGTAGCGCCTCTTGCGGCGTCGCAAAGCTAGTCCGAGGGATTGAATCATGGCATATTTGCCGATAGAAGACTACGGCATCGTTGGGAACATGCGGACCTGCGCGCTGGTGGGCATGAACGGGTCGGTGGACTGGTTCTGTTGTCCGGACTTTGACTCCCCCAGCGTGTTCGGCGCCATTCTCGACGACCGCAAGGGCGGTTATTTCAAAATCGCGCCGCTCCTCGATAGCCAGCCGGTGTACAAGCAGGTTTACTGGCCGGCGACGAACGTATTGGTGACCCGGTTCCTGGCCCAAAACGGCGTGGCGGAAGTCATCGACTTCATGCCGGTCGGGACAGCAGAGCATCCCCATCGGCACACCGAATTGGTCCGTCGCGTGCACTGCGTCCGTGGGGTGGTGCCGTTCATATTGGAGTGCTACCCCGCGTTCAATTACGCCAGGGACGGCCACCGCACTGAGCTCAACCGGAACGGCGCGGCGTTCATTTCGGAAGACCTGGGGTTGCAGCTATCCACCGGCGTTCTCCTGGAAAAGCACGAAAACGGGGTATTGGGGGCTTTCGCGCTTAACGAAGGGGAATCCACTACCATCTCCATTGGCGTGATGGGCGATGCGAGTTCCGACTATCATCCACCGTCCGAGGCGGAGAGCGACGCGCTCTTTGAGGAGACGGTAGCGTACTGGCGGAACTGGCTGTCCCAGTGTACCTATACGGGCCGCTGGCGGGAAATGGTGGAGCGGTCGGCGTTGGCCCTGAAGCTGCTGACCTACGAACCCACCGGAGCGATCATTGCAGCGCCGACTTGCAGTCTGCCGGAAGTGTTGGGCGGAATGCGGAACTGGGACTATCGGTACACCTGGATTCGCGACGCCGCATTTACTCTCTACGCGCTGCTCCGCATCGGCTTCACCAACGAGGCTAGCCGGTTCATGCACTGGCTGGAAGCGCAGATCGACCCCTTCGACGATGACTGGCGCAATATCCAGATCATCTACGGCATAGATGGCCGCCGGCAGCTTGACGAATTCACCCTGGACCATCTGGACGGCTACCGCGGTTCCAGACCGGTTCGCATCGGCAACGCGGCCTTCGACCAGCTACAGCTGGACATCTACGGCGAGTTGATGGACTCGGTCTATCTGTTCAACCGGTACGGCGAGCCCATCTCCTATAACTTCTGGACCAAGCTCCGGCAGATGACCAACTGGGTGTGCGACAACTGGCGACTGGCCGACGAAGGCATCTGGGAAACCCGAGGCGGCCGGCAGCACTTTGTCTATTCCAAACTGATGTGCTGGGTGATGCTGGATCGGGCGCTCAAGTTGGCGGAATTGCGCTCTTTCCCAGCCGAACGGGAACGGTGGGTAAATGTCCGTGATGAGATGTATGAAGAAATCCAGGCCAGAGGCTGGAACGAAGGCCGAGGCGCCTTCGTCCAGCACTACGGCAGCGACTCACTGGACGCTTCTAACCTGATCATGCCCCTGGTGTTCTTCATGTCTCCCACAGACCCCCGGATGCTGAGCACTATCGACGCCATCAACCGCACTCCCCAACAGGGCGGGCTGGTGTCCGACAGTCTGGTGTACCGCTACAACCCGGAGCAGTCGCCCGATGGTCTTACCGGCCACGAGGGGACGTTCAATATGTGCACCTTCTGGCTGGTGGAGGCGATGACCCGCGCCGGTTGGGGAAACCAGCGCCGGCTGGATCAGGCGCGCTTGATGTTCGAGAAGATGTTGGGCTACGCCAATCACCTGGGCCTGTACGCGGAAGAAACCGGCCCCAGTGGTGAGGGGTTGGGCAATTTTCCGCAAGCCTTCACCCACCTGGCCCTGATCAGTTCCGCGTTCAATTTGGACCGGGCGCTGTCGGGCATCCGTTAGCGCCTAAGGAGAAAACAGTATGCCGATTGAGCAAATTGCGCCGCGATTGGAGCGAATCTTGGACCTGGACCAGGAGGTAGAGTGGCTGGCCAGCGGCTTCGGAGGCGACGGCTCGGCGTTGGGTGTCCCCTGGTGGCCGGCGGAGGGGCCGGTTTGGTGGCAGGAGGGCGGCTACCTGCTGTTCAGCGATATCGGGCAGAACCGCCGGATGCGCTACAACGACGCCGACGGCTTGTCCGTTTTCCACACGGAGACCAACGAAGCCAACGGGCTGACCCGCGATCCCCAGGGCCGTCTCCTGGCCTGCGAACACGCTGCCCGGCGGGTCACCCGCCGCGAACCCGACGACAGCATTACCGTCGTGGCGGACCGTTACCAGGGCAAGCGGCTCAACCGGCCCAACGATCTCGTCGTCAAATCCGACGGAGCGATCTATTTCACCGACCCCTACCGTGACACTTATCCCGGGATGGAGTTGGGGTACGCCGGCGTGTACCGCGTTTCACCGGACCTCAGCGACATCACCCTGCTGATGGATGATTACGTCGGCCCCAACGGGCTGTGTTTTTCGCCTGGTGAGAGCATCCTTTACATAAACGATTCTCGTATCGGCCTCATCAAAGCGTGGGACGTGCGCCCCGACGGCGGCATCGAGAACGGCCGGCTGTTCTGTGTGGTGAATGACGAACGCGGCGGCGTGCCCGACGGCATGAAGTGCGACCTGGAGGGCAATCTCTACAGCACCGGCCCCGGCGGCGTATGGATCATCTCGCCCGACGGACGGCGCCTGGGCACCATCGCCCTGGGTGAAGGACGACGGGCCACCAACGTCGGTTTCGGCGGCGGCGACTGGCGCACGCTGTACATCACAACCTTCCACGAGTTGTGCCGAGTGCGCGTGAATATCCCCGGTGTGCCCGTGCCCCGCATCATTTGACGGCGTTGCCCACCTAAGGGCGGGTTGCAAACCCGCCCCTACAGCGTTGAATTTACCGTGCTTTATCCGCCGGCGCGGATGTAGCTGGCGACTTTCTCGCCTACAAGATAAAGCCGGTTTGCCGCGGGCCGTGATTTTCCGGGTTCCTGCGGCGAGCGGCAGGGCCGGGTCGCATTTTGATGACTGGTCGGTCGTTGTTGCAAAAATTGCGCCTATGTTAGAATCGCGGCCATGAATACTGTGGCAACGGATACTTTGGGACATTGGATCGCATTGAGCCAGGTTCCGCGCCTGGGCGCCGCCCGCTTCCGGATGCTGGAGGCCCATTTTGGCGGGGACATGGAACGGGCTTGGGGCGCTCCTTTGCGGGAGCTGAAGGCCGCCGGAATCGGCGGCGCGGTAGCCCAGGCAATAGCGGAGGCCCGCCGGTCGGTAGTTCCCCATGGCGAGCTTGAGCGACTGGCCGCGGCCGGCGTAGCGGCGCTGGCCTGGCCTGACGCCCGCTACCCTGAGCGATTGCGGGAAATCGCCGACGCGCCGCCGGTGCTCTACGTCCGAGGCGCCTTGCCCGTCCGGGATGAGCCGGCGGTGGCGGTGGTGGGCACCCGGCGGCCCACCGATTATGGGCGCCGGGTTACTACAGACCTGTGCGCCGCGCTGTCCGGTCGAGGCATCACCGTGGTCAGCGGGCTGGCTCTGGGCATCGACTCGCGGGCGCATAAATCCACCCTCGACGCCGGTGGCAGGACGGTCGCCGTGCTGGGCAATGGGCTGGATACGGTGTATCCCCGGGAGAACTTGCGGCTTGCCGAGCGCATCGTTGCCGAGGGCGGGGCCGTGGTCAGCGAGTTTGCCCTGGGTGTTCGGCCCGAGGCGTCGAACTTCCCGCGCCGTAATCGCATCATCAGTGGCCTGACTTTGGGGACGCTGATTATCGAGGCCGGCGAGACCAGCGGCACCCGGTGGACGGTGTATCATGCCCTGGAACAGAACCGGGAGATCTTCTGTGTGCCGGGCAGTATCTATTCGGAAACCAGCAAGCTCACCAACCGGCTGATCCGTGAGGGCGCCAAGCTGGTCAGCAGTGTCAACGACATCCTGGTGGAAATCGGTCTGGACGCCACCGAGCGGCAGATCCCGCTGGAACTTGATCGAACCGGATCGCGGCTGGTGCCGTCCGACGATATTGCCGGCAATGAGTCCGATCTTGCTACGGTTGCCACGTCCGACAACCCGGTACAATGGGAACCGGTCAGCGTGGAAAGCGCCGACCCCGAAGAGGCAGACTTGCTGCAGCACGTCACGAGCGATCCCATCCATATTGACGACCTGGCGCGCGTTAGCGAGCTGCCCATTATGCAGGTGAGCAGCCGGCTGACGATGCTGGAATTGAAGGGCCTGGTGCAACAGGTGGGCACAATGCACTACCGGTTGTCCGGCTGAATTGGAGACAAACCTGATCGATGCCACCCAAAACGGGTACCAACAAGACCGTTAAGAAATCCTCGTCGCCGGCCCGCCGGACCAGCGGAACCGCCAAGGCCGGCGGCGCCAAAGGGGCTGCCAAGTCCCGATCCACCGGCAGCCGGGCTTCCAGCGCGGCGCGGCGAGCCATGGGACTGCCTTCGACCCGAGGCAAACGGCTGGTGATTGTCGAATCTCCGGCCAAAGCCCGCACTGTTGGGCAAATCCTGGGCAGCAAATACGTGGTGACCGCGTCTATGGGCCACGTGCGCGACTTGCCCAAGTCAACGTTGGGCGTTGATACCGAAGGAGAGTTCGCGCCGAAGTATCTGACGCTGGGTGACAAGCGCGACTTGGTCAAGGGCCTGAAAGAGGCCGGCGCTCAGGCCTCCGACATCTTCCTGGCCACCGACCCGGACCGGGAGGGCGAAGCCATTTCCTGGCACTTGCAGGCGGCGGCCGGCTGGGACAAGTTCGAGCGTCCGCCCAAGCGCGTGGTCTTTCACGAGATTACCAAGCAGGCCGTCGAGGACGCCTTCGATCATCCGCGCGAAATCGATATGCAGCTGGTCAACGCCCAGCAGGCCCGGCGCATCCTGGACCGGCTGGTGGGGTATGAGATTAGCCCGTTGCTCTGGCTGAGAGTGAAGCTGGGATTGTCGGCCGGCCGGGTGCAATCCGTCGCCTTGCGGATGATCGTGGAGCGTGAACGGGCCATCGCCGCGTTCGTGCCTCAGGAATGGTGGTCCCTGGAAGCCGAACTGCACAAGGACGCCGGCCCGGCTAATCGGCCCAACTTGTTTACGGCCACCCTGCATTCCCGCAAGGGCGCGCGCAAACTTGCCATCGGCGATGAGAATTCCGCGCGGAACCTGGAAGCCGAATTGCAGGGCGCCGCGTATTCCGTGGACAGCGTGGAGAAGAAACCGCGTCGCCAGCGGCCAGCGCCTCCCTTCATTACTAGCACCTTGCAGCAGGATGCGGGGCGCAAGCTCCGGTTCACTGCCCAGCGCACCATGGCGGTGGCGCAGCAGCTGTACGAGGGCCTGAATATCGGAAACGAAGGCGCGGTGGGCCTGATTACATATATGCGTACCGACAGCGTAAACGTCGCCGACTCTGCGGTGCGTGAGACGCGAGACTATATTCGCCAACGCTACGGCAAGGAATACGTGCCGGACAAGCCCCGGGCGCACCGTCGGCGCAGCAAGAATGCCCAGGAGGCCCACGAGGCCATCCGTCCCACTTCCATCGCACGCACGCCGCAAGTCATGGGGCCTTATCTGGATCGGGACCAGCTCCGTTTGTACACCTTGATCTGGGAGCGGATGTTGGCCAGCCAGATGGCGGATGCCCTGTTGGAAGCGACCACGGTGGAAATCGACGCTCGCTGCGCCGCTCCCTCGGACAGCGTGTTCCGTTTCCGCGCCACCGGGTCGGTGGTCAAATTTTCCGGCTTCCGCGCCGTTTACCGGGAAGGCCGGGACGATGCCGGCGCCGGCGCTGGCGACGAGAACGCCCTGCCCGAATTGGCGGCCGGCGATGGCCTGATCAATAACAAACTGGAGGCTAACCAGCACTTCACCCAGCCACCGCCCCGTTTCACGGAAGCCACCCTCATCAAGGAGATGGAGGAGAAGGGCATTGGCCGTCCCAGCACCTACGCTCCCACCATCGCCACGTTGGTCGAGCGCGAATATGTGGAGCGGGAGCAGCGCCGTCTGTCGCCCACGGAACTGGGTTGCACCGTGACCGACCTCCTCACTGAGCGCTTCGCCGAGATCATGGATTTTGAGTTCACGGCGAAAATGGAGGAAGACCTGGACGACGTGGCCCAAGGCGAGCAGGACTGGGTGCCCATGCTCCGGGAATTCTATGAGCCCTTCCACAAGATCGTCACCGATACGAAGGATGAGTTCACCCCCAGTTGCGAAAAGTGCGGGCGGCCCATGGAAATGAAAATGAACCGCTTCGGTCGGTTCTTGGGTTGCTCGGGCTACCCCGAATGCCAGAACACCAGAAACTTGCGCGACGTCGGCGAGCGCCCGCCGGACGAGCCGACCGAGGAGGTCTGCGAAAGGTGCGAGCGGCCCATGGTCATCAGGACGGGGCGATACGGGCGCTTCCTGGCCTGCACCGGCTACAATGCTCCGGAGAATCCGTGCGACAACCGGCGCAACATCGTTAAGAAGAGCGACGTGCCTTGCCCCAAGTGCGGCGGAGACCTTGTGGAACGGCGGGCCAGAAAATCGGGCCGTCCCTTCTGGGGTTGCGCCAACTACCCCGACTGCGATTTCCTCGTTAACACTGAGCCGCTGACGATGCCCTGCCCGCAGTGCGAAGGTATGCTGGTCACCGCGGCGCGGGGGCAGGCGTCCTGCAAGGCTTGTAAGTGGAAGGGCGATCCGCCCGAACCTGCCGGCGCTGCCGCGCCCGGCGAAGCGGAGTTGGCGTCCGTTGGCGACTGATGCAACAGCGGCTGCGCCGCGCCCGGCGCGGGAGTGCTTTCCGGCTACTGCGGACCTTCTGGAAAGGTACAGCCTTTTCCTGACCGGTCAGCGGGCCCTGTCGGACAATACCCGGCGGATCTATCTGGACGACCTGCACACGTTTCTGTCCTACTGCCGCCAGCATGGGCATGATCTGCGTGACATGGATCGCCAATTGCTGCGGGCCTACGTGGCTCACCTGGCTACGGTGGGCCGTACCGACGGGCCGCGCCCGGCGGGATACGCCCGGGTCAGCATCGTACGCAAGCTGACCGCCCTGCGCACCTTCTACAACTTCCTGATACAGGAGGGCTGGTTCAAATCAACGCCGGTGCCGTCGGCCCGGTCTTTCCCAGTCAAAGTGGAAAGGCCACTCCCGACCTTTCTGGTAAAAGGCGAGGCAAAAAGGTTGCTGGCCGCCGCCGACGATGATGAGACGCCCGAAGGACTGCGCGCCCGCGCCATAATGGAGTTGCTGTACGCCTGCGGAGTTCGGTTGGCCGAACTTCACGGGATGAACCTGGGCGACGTGCATCACGGGCGTCGGGAAATCCTGGTGCGGGGTAAAGGCGACAAAGAACGTTGGGCGCTGTATGGAGAAGCGGCGGCGGAGGCTCTCGACCAATATCTCAGCGACGGCCGCCCGCGGCTCGCCGGCAGTTCGGAAACCGATGCCCCGCTGTTCGTGAACCGCTACGGGAAACGGTTGTCCCGTCGCAGCATCCAGAAAATCGTTAGCGATTACGCGGCCCGCGCCGGCCTCAAGGAAGGCATCCACCCCCATACGCTGCGGCACAGTTTCGCCAGTCATATGCTGGAAGGCGACGCCGATTTGCGGGTCATCCAGGAATTGCTGGGACACAGCAGCGTGTCAACCACGCAGATCTATACCCACATCACCAAGCAGGAAGCGCGACGAGCCTACTTGAACTTCCATCCGCTGGCGACCGCGGCGGGCGACGCGCCGCCGGCCGCTGCTGCGAGCGCGGACGCATGACCGCCATCCTGGTGCTGCACGGGCCCAACCTCAACGCTCTGGGACGGCGTGACCGGCATCACTACGGCACGTTGACGCTGGATGAGATCAACCGGCGGATTGCGGAACGGGCCGAGCATCTTGGCGTCACCGTGGACTGCTTTCAGTCCAATCACGAGGGGGCGCTCATCGATCGCTTGCAGGAGAGCGCTGGGCAAATTGACGGCATTGTGGTGAACGCCGGCGCCCTGACCCACTACGGACTGTCGCTGAAAGACGCCCTTACCGATGCCGGGGTTCCGGTGGTTGAGGTGCATCTGAGCAACATCCACGCCCGCGAGGAGTGGCGGCGGCGGTCGGCGCTGGCCGATACCGCCTTGGGTCAAATTGCCGGGTTGGGTTGGAGAGGCTATACTGCGGCGCTGGAAGCGCTGGCCGGCATCATCGCTGACGAGGCCGGCTGACTCTCAATAGTAGCGGCAGGCGAAAGCAGCGGCGGGCGAACCGCAAGGGGATCACGAACATGAGCATCAACTTTGGCGATTTGAACAAGGGCATGGTCATCGAGCTGGAAAACCAGCCGTGGCAGGTGATGGATTACGAGCGGCACAAGATGCAGCAACGCGCTCCGGTGACACGCATCAAGATGCGCAACCTCATCAACGGGACGGTCATCGAGCGCACCTTCCAGCGCTACGACACGGCGTTCAGCGTGGCCGCGGTGGACAACCGGGAAACCCAGTACCTCTACACCGACGGTTCCCACTACTACTTTATGGACCAGGAAACCTTTGACCAGCACGAATTGACCCCTGAGCAACTGGGGGACGCCTTGGGCTACTTGACCGAGAGCATGATGGTCGAATTGGTGTTCTACAAGGGCAACCCCATCAACGTGAACCTGCCCATACACGTTGATCTGCAAGTGGTGGACACTCCGCCGGCATTCAAGGGCGATACCGCCCAGGGCGGCAACAAGCCGGCTACCCTGGAAACCGGCCTGCGCATCACCGTACCCATGTTCATCACCCCAGGCGCCCGCGTTCGCGTGGACACCCGCAACGGCACCTATTCGGAACGGGTCTCGTAGGCCCCGCTCGGCGCGTTGCAGCGGTGGAGCGCCCATGTTGTCGCCGGTAGTCCACTCGGTCAGCCAGGTGGCCATCTACCTCAAGGACCGGCTTGAGTCGGACGGGCTGCTGTCCCGCCTGACGGTACAGGGCGAGATCGCCAACCTGCGAACCGTGGCCTCCGGCCATTCCTACTTCAGCTTGCGGGAGGATGGCAGCAGCATTCGTTGCGTCATGTTCCGGGGCCGCTCCGGCCAGGAATATCTGGCAGAGGGGCAGGAGATCCTGGCCGGCGGCAACTTCACTTTCTACCCTCCGTCCGGCGAGGCCAATATGCAGGTGGCGGCGGCGCTACCGGTGGGCGCCGGCGCCCTGACCCTGGAACTGGCGCGGTTGCGACAGCAGCTGGAGGCGGAGGGATTGTTCGATCCCTCCCGCAAGCGTCCGCTGCCGATGTTCCCCCGCGTTATCGGCGTGGTGACCTCCCCCAGTGGCGCGGTTTGGCAGGACATCCGGAATGTGGTGGGCCGGCGGTATCCGCTGGCCGAACTCCGTTTGTCGCCGTCGGCGGTTCAGGGCGACCTGGCCGCCGAACAGATTGCCAGAGCCATCGCAAACCTGAACGATGCCGGGCCGGTTGACGTTATCATCCTGGCGCGGGGCGGAGGGTCGTTGGAAGATCTGTGGTGTTTCAATTCCGAGGGCGTGGCTCGGGCCATATTCGCCTCCGGCATCCCCGTGGTGTCCGGCGTAGGCCACGAAACCGACTATACCATTGCCGACGACGTCGCCGACCGCCGTGCGCCAACCCCTTCGGCAGCGGCGGAACTGGCCACGCCTGATCGGAACCAACTGTTAGCCAACATCTTCGGCGCGCGGCAACAGATGATGTCGGCGACGACTGCCGGCGTAGGCGGGCGGCGCAGCCGGCTGGAATCCCTGCGGCAACGTCTGCAACGCCGGACGCCGGACCTGGGCCTGTTGCGTCGGCAGATCGACGAACTGACGGAACGAGGTTTCGCCGCCATGCGGCTGAGGCGGGAATGGCTTCAGCGGGATGTGGCGACGCTGGAGGCCAAACTGGCGGCGCTTGATCCCGCTGCCACACTCCGGCGCGGTTACGCGGTGGTGCGTCGCGCCGAAGATAGCTCCGTGCTCACTGCTCCGGATCAGGTTTTGGACGGAGCGGCGCTGGACATAACCCTGGCCGGCGGCTCCTTGGATGCAATTGCCGGCCGGAAGGCGGCGGGCAATGCGCCGGCTGTCGAACCCCCGCCCGCCGAGATCAGTCGCGGGGATAGCAGCGACGTCCGCAACGATCGATCCGGCGGCTCGCGGCGCCGGCAGTCCGCCACACCGCCACCCGCCATGCGGCCGCTTCTGTAATCCGGCGGTCGGGAGACCTGCATCATGACCGATTCTGCCGCAGAGTGGCTTGACGAGCTGGCCGCCTTACCGTTCGAGGAAGCCTACCGCCGACTCGAGGACACGGTTGCCCGGCTGGAACAGGGCGAACTGTCGCTGACCGACTCGGAACTGCTGTACCGCCAGGGCATGGAGTTGGCCAGTCGATGCCAGCAGCTGCTCAACGAAACGGAACTCCGCATCACTCAAATCGGAGACGGTCGGGGGAACGTGGCGTCAACCGACGGCGCGTCAGCGGATGACGACGAATGGGACCTGCCGCCCCCGCTGGATCCGGACGATCCGTCGCTCTTCGACGATGATGACGCGCCATTCTGAGGGTTCGGCGCGAACCAGGGGGATGTCGTGCTGCGGATAGGCTGGTTTTCCACCGGTCGGGGCGAGGGTTCGCGCGGCCTGCTGCGTTTTTTCTGCAATGCCATCGCTGATGGCCGATTGAAAGCGGACATTGAGTTTGTTTTCAGCAACCGGGAACCAGGTGAAGCGGAGGGTTCCGATGCGTTTTTCGAGTTGGTGCGTTCTCGCGGCCTACCCCTGGTGACGCTGTCGTCGAGCCGTTATCGCCGCGAGCACGGCGGCGGCGGGATGGCTCGGCACCGTGATGGATTTGACCACGACGTGATGGAGCTTTTGCGGGATTACCGGCCCGACGTTTGCGTGCTGGCCGGCTATATGCTGATTTGCAGCGGCGCAATGTGTCGGCGCTACCCGCTGTTGAACCTGCACGGCGCGCTGCCGGACGGCCCCATCGGAACGTGGCAATCGGTCATTTGGCAGCTAATTGAGACGCGGGCCACCCGAACCGGGGCAATGATCCACCTGGCCACCGAGGAGGTTGACCGGGGGCCCGTCCTGTCCCATTGCGTGGTGCCCATCGTGGGCGGCGCTTTTGACGCGGACTGGCTTGCGCTGTCCGGGCGGGACGTGGCCGACATGCCGGCCGTCGAGGGCGAACAGAACCCGCTGTTCCAGCGCATCCGCGCCGAAGGCTATCGTCGGGAACCCCATCTCCTGCTGGCCACGCTCCAGGCGGTTGCCGAAGGTCGTTTGATGGTCAAGCCGGGGCAAGCGTTGGATACGGGCGGCGACGATTTGCGGCAGCGGTATCCCAGTGGTCTGCCACTAACTGAAGAAATAGAGGCGGCCATTGCCGCTGAAGACGCCGCTTAAGCGGACTTCTTTTGCAGCGTAGCTGCCCGGGCAATGGCGGAGCTTAGGGTCAGGTAACGGCCGCCCTCGCGGCGGTACAGGCGCGGCGATGCTTCGCCGCGGATAGCGTCCCCATGGACGACGCACCGGCCAATGTCGGCGAGCGACGGAAGTTCGTACATCACCTCAAGCAGGGTGTCTTCGACAATGTGACGCAGGATCCGGGCCCCGGTTTGGTAGGTCAAGGCGCGCTCCGAGGCCGCTAAAAGCGCGTCGTCGGTGAACTCCAGCCGGACGTTGTCCAGTTGGAAAAGCCGCTGGTATTGCTTGACGATGGCGTTCTTCGGCTCGACGAGCACTCGCACCAGATCGTCCCGATCCAGCGGTTGTAGCGCCGACACGACGGGCAGCCGGCCCACCAGTTCCGGGATAAAGCCGAACTGGAGCAAGTCCTCCGGGGTGACTTGCTCCAGCGTTGCCGTACCGTTCCCGCCTTTGCTGGGACGCTCCGGGCTTTGGGCCAGAAAACCCATGGAGGAACCGGAAGAGACGCGCTTTGATATTATCTCCTGCAAGCCGTCGAAGGCGCCGCCGCAGATGAAAAGGATGTTGCGGGTGTTGATCTGCAACATCTCCTGGTGCGGGTGCTTGCGACCACCTTGGGGTGGAACGTTGGCAGTGCAGCCCTCGATGATTTTGAGGAGTTCCTGCTGTACCCCTTCGCCGGCTACGTCGCGGGTGATGGAGCGATTGACCCCTTCTTTACGAGCGATCTTGTCAAGTTCGTCGATGTAGATTATTCCCTGTTCGGCTCGCGGTACATCCCAATCGGCAGATTGGATCAGTCGGAGCAGGATATTTTCCACATCCTCGCCCACGTATCCCGAC
Organism: Dehalococcoidia bacterium; assembly: GCA_963692995.1. Taxonomy (GTDB): domain Bacteria; phylum Chloroflexota; class Dehalococcoidia; order Lucifugimonadales; family UBA3495; genus Bin87. The sequence goes on along the minus strand of OY843611.1, from coordinate 2,450,047 downwards.
TCGGTGAGCGAAGTGGCGTCGCAGATGGCGAAGGGGACTTCCAGGGTTCGAGCCAGCGTTTCCGCCAGCAGGGTTTTGCCCGACCCGGTGGGGCCAATGAGCAGGATGTTGGATTTTTGCACCTCAACATCCCGGGAGGGGGCTTCGTCTCGAATCCGCTTGAAGTGGTTGTACACGGCGACGGCGAGGGTCTTTTTGGCCTTTTCCTGTCCAATGACGTAGGAGTCCAGGCTGGCGCAGATCTCCCGAGGGACCACAGTGCGGCGGGAAGGGCCGGATTTGACACTGGCCGGTTCCGTGGCCTCAACTTGGGTGTTGCCGTGAGGCGCCGGGGCATCGCCGGAGCCGCGCCCTTTCTTGCCCCCACGTTCGGCCACGTAGTTCGCCAGTTCCCGTATGCAGTCGAAACAGATGCCGCCCCGGCTCTGTCCCGGGGGACGCATCAGCCGGTTCTGTGGAGACGGGCTACTGCAAAAGACGCAACGGTTGGCGTTGCGGCTACCGGTGGTCATGGCGCGGCACTGAGGCTGAGGGAGAGTTGAGGTGTGGCAGAGCCGGGAATCAGGCCGCTTCGGCGGTAACTGCTGCTTCCGGGGCGCCGAGTATCTCGTCAATGATCCCGTATTCGATGGCTTCTTCGGCGGTCAGGAAGAAGTCGCGGTCGGTGTCATCGGCGATCTTTTCGATGGTTTGTCCGGTGGCCTCGGACAGTATCTTGTTGAGCCGTTCTTTGAGGCGGACAATTTCCTTGGCCTGGATTTCGATGTCCGCGGCTTGCCCCTGGAAACTGCCCACGTTGGGCTGGTGCATATGAACGGTGGAGTTGGTCAGGCAATAGCGTTTGCCCTTCTCGCCGTTAGCCAGCAGCACGGTGGCCATGCTGGCCGCGGTGCCGACGCAGATCGTGGACACCGGGGAGTTGATCAGCCGCATGGTGTCCAGGATGGCGAGGCCGGAGGCGATGTAGCCGCCGGGGCTATTGATGTACAGGCTGATGTCCCGGTCCCGGTCTTCGCGCTCCAGATAGAGCAGTTGCGCGATGATGACGTTGGCCACCTGGTCGGTGATGGGCGTGCCCAGGTAGATGATGCGCTCGCGCAGCAAAAGCGAATAGATGTCGAAAGCCCGCTCGCCCCGGGGACTGGTCTCGATGACCATGGGGACGATGTTGGTGGGCGGCTCCAAGGGAGGATCTGCAAAGGGAACGGCCATTGGGGTCTCCTGTTGAATGGCGGAGTGGTTCGGGGTGGAAGGCCGGCCGGGTGTTGCTAGGCGACGGCGCGGTTGAACGCGTCGGGAAGTTGATCCATAACGTGGTCAACGATGCCGTATTCCACCCCCGCCTCGGCGTCCATCCAATAGTCTCGGTCGGAATCCCGGGAAACCTTATCGAAGGGCTGGCTACAGTTTTCCGATAGAATGGTATTCAAGCGCTCGCGCAATCGCAGGATCTCCTGGGCGGTGATCTCAATGTCCGAAGCGGAACCCTGGATGCCGCCCATCACCTGGTGGATGAGGATGGTGGAGTTGCGCGTGCAGTAGCGTTTGCCCTTGGCGCCGCCCGAGAGCAGCACCGCGCCCATGCTGGCGGCCTTGCCGATGCAGATTGTGGCTACGTCGGGCTTGATCAACTGCATGGTGTCGTAAATCGCCATTCCGTCCAGGACGGAGCCGCCGGGGGAGTTTATGTACAGGGTAATATCTTCATCCGGGTTATCCCAACTCAAGTAAAGCAACTGGGACACGATGGCGTTGGAAACATCGTCATCCACCGGCGTGCCCAAATAGATGATGCGAGCCTGGAGCAGCAGGGAGTAAGGATTGAAGGCGCGTTCGCCTTCCTTGGTGGGTCGGATAATCCCCGGAATGATGTTGGCTGGCATCGGGCATCCCGCAGGATCTGGCAAATGCGACATTGGGAGTGTCTCCTGGAGTTGTTGGCGACGGGATCAGGCCGGCGCCGCGGCATCGTCCTCGCCGGCAACCGCGGCTGGCGGTTCGTCGGCGTCGATTTTGCCCTGGGTGATGTCGGTTAGGCGCTCCATGACGCGACGGCTGTGCAGGCTGGAGCGGATGTTGTCTCGCGTGGACTCGGAGCCGAGGAACTCGCGGAGGGAGTCGAGATTGGCCGTCTCTTCCGGGTTGGCCGTCTCTTCCGGGTTGGTCGTCTCTTCCGCTGCTTCGCCGGTGGACAACCCCAGCAGGCGGTCGGCTTCGGATTGCACGTCGTCGTCGGTGATCTCGATTTCCTCGACTTCAGCCAGTTTCCGCAGGACCAGACCGCTGACCAGGCGCCTTTCGGCGGTGGGACGCATTTCATCCATGAACTCTGCGTCGGTTTTGCCCACGAATCGCAGGTAGGTAGGCAGGTCCAAGCCCTGCTGTCGCAACATTCGCTCGCGGTCGGCGACCATCGCGTCGAGCTCCCGCTCGTAGAGGATTGACGAGGCGTTCACCACGGCAGCATCGCAGAGGGCTTCCAGGCTTTTCTGCTCCAGTTCGTTGCGGGCCGTCGCTTCGGCCTGGGTGGTCAAAGATTCCTGGACATTGGTTCGGAGCGAGGCGAGGTCGTCGAAGCCCTGGCCCACGGATTTAGCAAACTCGTCATCCAGTTCGGGCAGGTTCTTTTCCTTCACCGACAGCACGGATACCTTGAAATCGATTTCCTGTCCGGCGTACTGCTCTCTGGGATAATCCGCCGGCACCGTTATGCTGAACTCGGTTTCGGCATCTTCGGCCAGGCCGACCAAGTTGGGAGCAAAGCCGGGGAATGGCAGCACGTTCTCTTCGTTGGGGACGTACTCTACGTCCTCGTCCTCCACCACGATCTCTTGGTCCATAGTTCCGTGGACATTGATGTTCAGGCGGTCGCCATATTGCGCCGCCCTTGCAACGGGTTCCCAAAGGGCCTGCTCTTCCTGCAATCGCTGGAGCACGTTTTCGATTTCTTCGTCGGCAACGCTTGCGGCTTCCGATTCAACGCGGATAGACCGGTAGTCGCCCAGGTCAACGGTGGGCTCCAGGGGAACCTTGGCCGTAAAAGAAACCGGTTCCAGGTCAGTGACCTCGATGCTCGGTTCGGCGAAGGCCGATACCGCTTCATCCTGAAGGACTTTGTCCAGGGTTTCGGGGACCATGAACTCCAGAGCTTCCTGCAACAGAGCGACCCGTCCCACCATGCTTTCCACGATATGACGAGGGGCGCGGCCACGGCGAAAGCCCGGGATGTTAAGGCGCGAAACGGCCCGGCGGTAGGACCGGTCGATGAAGGGGTTCTCGTCCTCGGTGGCTAATTCCACCGTCAGCGTGACTTCAATGGGTGATGAATTTTCCCTGGTGACCTTCACCGCCGGTTCACTCCTCTGGGTTGACTTTGTTGCGAAAACGGCGGGCAAGGCGGTCGCCGCCGGCCGGCCCGCTAGTGTGTGGGAGTATAGCACACTGAGCCGATTCGCGAAAAGCGAAGGGCTCGGTCGTTACGGACTCGGACGTTACGGTCATGCGCCGGCAATAGGCCGTAGCCGCCAGCGGCGGAGTCAAGACCTCACCCAAGGGTCTTCTGCTCCAAGGGTCTTCTGTCATGGGGATGTTTCAGGAGGAATTTTATTTTTCTAAAATCAGCGAATTGTGCATTTCCAGCAACAGGCGCGGGGCCAGACCCTTTTGTAAGATTAGAGGATAAACCGGGCTGACCGGCAGGGGGCAGCCATTTCGCGCAGTTTTCAATTTTCAACCAGGACACTGATTTCAACCAGGACACTGACGGTGCTGGCGACGGCAGCAAAAAACCCCCCGATGTTCAAGTCGTATGGCTTGACTTTCCCGTGGCTTGCTTACGAGCCTGTTGCGCGCGCTTCCGGTGAAGTCGCGGAACACCGGCATCGGCCCGTGCTCCCGGAAGAAACGCTGCGGTTTCTGGCTCGGCAAGCCGGAGGCATTTATGTGGATGGAACGTTGGGTGAAGGCGGTCATGCTCAGTCCATACTTGATGCGTCGGCGCCTGACGGAATGGTGTTGGGCATCGACCGCGACCCGCGTGCGTTGGCGGTGTCAGCGCGCCGCCTGCGCGGTTATGGCCAGCGGGTCCGGTTGGCCCACGGGAGTTATGCGGCAATGACGCGCATTGCCGCAGCAAACGGCATAACCGCCGCCGCCGGGATTTTGTTGGATCTGGGTTTCTCTTCGCGCCAGATTGACTCGCCGGGATACGGGTTTTCATTCCAGCGGGATGAACCGTTGGATATGCGTTACGACCCCGAGGGGGCGACCGCCGCAGATCTGGTCAACTCCCTGAACGAGCGCGAACTGGCCGATGTGATCTTCCAGAACGGAGAAGAACGCCGGAGCCGCGCCATCGCTCGGGCCATTGTGAACGCCCGCCCGGTCAACACCACCGGCCAATTGGCTGATCTGGTGACGCGGGCCGTTGGCGGTCGGCGCACCGGGCAGCACCCGGCCACCCGAACGTTTCAAGCCCTTCGGATTGCGGTCAATCGGGAGTTGGAACACCTGGCAACCGGGTTGGACCAGGCGCAGGAACTTCTGAGCATCGGCGGCCGGCTGGTCGTCATCAGTTACCACAGCCTGGAAGATCGCCTGGTCAAAGGTTGGCTGGACCGGGCATCGGCCACCTGCATATGTCCGCCCGACCTGCCGGTGTGCGTCTGCGATCAGGCGCCAACCTTGCGCCTGGTACAGCGCCGCACCGTCCGGCCGACTGACGCGGAAAGGAAAGCGAACCCCCGCAGCCGCAGCGCGCGCCTGAGGGTGGCCGAACGCATCTGAACCGCAGCGGTCCGGTTGGACACCTCTTATTTCTTTCAATCGTCAAATCATACTCGGCAAATCATACAAGGAACTTGCAAATGCCACGGGAACCGATTTACGCCGCTATCGATATTGGCACCAGCAAAGTGGTCTCGGTCGTCGCCAGACTGGGGCCGGAAGGAGAGCTCAAGCCGTTGGGCATAGGTTCGGTCCCGTCGCTGGGGGTGGGACAGGGGGTTATTGATGATTTCAATGAAGTCAAGGATTCCGTTCACAACAGCCTTGACGAATGCCTCCGTTACGTGGGCCGCAATACTATCGAGGACTTCTTTGTTGTGGTGAACGGCGACCATCTGGTGAGCGCGAATTCAGCGGAAATGCTGGGCAGCGGCGGGGACACATTAACGGTGACCGAGCAGCATCTGCGTTCGCTGATTAACAGCGCCTCCGGCGTCTTGCAACAGCAAATGGACAACCGCTCCGAGCAGATGCTGCATATCATTCCCATGCGCTATCGGTTGGACGGAGTGGCCGGCGTGCGCGACCCGACCGGGTTGCACACCAATGAACTGGAGCTGGAATCCCACGTGGTGCGCGGGATGTCCGTGCCCTTGGGGAACACGGCTCGAGCGCTTCAGGCGTGCAAAATCCGCGTGGAGGGTATGGTGTCGCATCCGCTGGCATCGGCTGAAGGGGTTCTGACCGCCGATGAGCGTGAGATCGGTGTGGCTATCGTGGACATAGGAGCCGGCACCATCAAAATTGCGGCCTACCGGGAAGGGACGCCGTTCTACTCATCCGTCATCCCCATTGGCGGCAACCAGCTCACGCGCGACATGGCAGTGGCCTTGCGTATTCCCTACCAGATTGCGGAAGGGTTGAAGCTGAGCCACGGTCACGTATTGCCCGATGACCTGGACCCACACGAAGAGGTACTGATACCGGCGACGCAAGTTCAGCCCAAGCGGGTCGTCCGGCGGCGGGAACTCTGCGAACCGTTGTACCTCCGGTCATTGCAGATGCTCAAATTGATTAACGAAGAATTGGTTAAAGGGGGAATGGCTACCCCGCCCCATGGTGGCATCGTGCTCACGGGCGGCGCAGCGCGCATGACCGGTTTCGGGGAAATGACGGCTCGGGGTCTGCGAACCCAGGTCCGGGTTGGAATGCCGCTGTGGTACGCCGGGTTGCCGGATTCCGTGCGGCAGCCGGAGTATGCCGCGGTGTTGGGCGCGCTCCAATGGTCAGTCAAGCACCGGAACCGAACCGAACCGGGTTTCACCCGGGAACCGCGGGATCGCAACTGGTCACCGGGCGCGTTGTTGCGGCGGCCCTTCGCCCGCGGCGCCTCGCGCCAGTCTAAGCGCGATTGACGGCGCAAAATCCCGGGATCTCCAGCCGACAGCTCTGCTCTAACAGGAGGAATGAGGAACATGATATTTCAGGATAACTCGGCGTCTTGGGAGCCGGCCAGTGGCTTCGACGAGGCTGACGGCATGATCCCGGATATTGGGCGTGGCGTGCCGCTGATCAAAGTCTTGGGCGTCGGCGGCGGCGGCTCCAACGCGGTGAGCCGCATGTATAAGGAAAAGTTGCCGGTGGTCGAGTACTATGCGCTCAATACTGACGCCCAGCATCTGGCGCGGTGCGACGTGCATTATCGGATTGCCTTGGGCCGGAACCTGACCCGCGGTTTGGGAGCCGGCGCGCAGCCTGAACTGGGTCGGCAGGCGGCGGAAGAGTCGCGTTCCGAGATCGAGCAAGCCGTCCGCGGCGCCGACATGGTTTTCCTGGCCGTGGGTATGGGCGGCGGCACCGGCACCGGCGCTGCTCCCACCGTGGCGCAAATCGCCAAAGAGAGCGGAGCGTTGACCATCGCGGTGGTTAGCCGGCCCTTCGGCTTTGAAGCTCAGATGCGGCGAAGGAACGCCGAAGATGGCTTGGAGCGCTTGAAGGACCATGTCGATACGATGATCGTCATTCCTAACGATCGCCTGCTGGCGCTCAACGAGGAACAGTCCGATTCGTATTCATGGGAAGACGCGCTGAAACTGGCCGATTCGGTCTTGCACCAGGGGATCAGCGCCATCGCGGAAGTGGTTACGGTCCCCGGGGAGATCAACGTTGACTTCGCCGACGTGAAAACCATTCTGACCGGCGCCGGTCAGGCGTGGCTCTCCATCGGCCGGGGTCGCGGCGAAGGACGGGCCCGGGAGGCGGCGCGACAGTGCACGTCCAGCCCGCTGTTGGATATTTCGCTAGAAGGATCGCGCCGCATTCTGTTCGTTCTCACCGGCGGCAATAACCTGTCGCTTCAGGAGGTGCAGGAAGCGGCGGCGGTGGTGGAAGAGTTGGCCGATCCCAACGCCAACATCATCTTCGGCACCAACCGGGATGCTCGGCTGGATGATGAGGTCAAGATGACCATGGTGGCCGCGGACTTCCCCGCTATCATGGAGACAACGGAGGACGAAATCGCAAAGCTGTTGGGCGAAATGGATGTTCCCGAGCGGCGGGATTACGAGCTGCCCACGTTCCTCCAGCACCGGCAGAACCGCCGGGGGTTCAATCGCTGACGCTCAGATCCCTCTGAAACCTTTTGCCCCCCTCCCAAAAGGAGGGGGGCAATTTTTTCGTCCGTGTTGGCGGAGCCGCCCAAATTGGCGAAATTGCCTCAAATGCGCAGCTCTTCGTGAGTGTCAAAAACTATGCGCTCCGCTATAATCCGACCACTACAAGTTGTGCTTTTTCGTGGAAGAATCACAACATATGCTGTTTTCAAGAATTGTTTGAAAAACCGACCAAAAGGTTTGCCACGTTATGAAATGCCCCTACTGCGACGCCGGTGAAAGCAAAGTTACCGATTCGCGAGACGCCGAGAACGGCATACGCCGCCGGCGCGAATGCCTGTCCTGCGGCCGGCGCTTCACCACCCATGAGCAGGTTAGGCTGCCCGTCCTGCTTGTGGACAAACGGGATGGCCGACGGCAAGACTTCAACCGGGACAAGCTGGTTTCGGGCATTGACATGGCATGTACCCGGAGACCGATTTCCCGTCGCGACATTGATCGCCTCGCCGACGACATTGAAACGGAGTTGCAGCGCCTGGGCAGCGGTATGGTCAAAAGCCGGGACTTGGGGCTGATGGTCCTGGAGCGGCTGCGTATCATGGACGAAGTGGCGTATATGCGCTATGCGTCGGTGTACTACGACTTTCAGGCCGCCGGCGATTTTGAGGGGCAAGCCCAGTCCTTGCGGCAGGGCCAGCCGGAACCCCTGCTTAGCGTGGCGATGACGTCCAGCCGCCGCACCCGCGCCCGGAGCGCGCCTCGCCGCTCGGCGCCGGGACGCCGGCCTACGGCGTGACAACGTCTGACTGCATCTGCCACCGACGTATGCAGACGTCACATAACAACACTGAGACTCTGGGCGCGCCGGCATCGCCACCATTGCCGGGCGCTCGCGGTCAAGCCGATTCGGCAAAATTGCTATCTGCTCGCCAACCGCAACTCAATACGGAGGTGTTAAACACCATTATGAGCAGCAGCGTTCAGTACTCCGCCTTTACCAGGCTGTTGACCCACAACAATCGGGTCCACGATATGGAGGATATGCTGCGGAAGATGTGGGTTCCGTCGGACTGGAAGGTCAACGACGCGGACATTGGCGACTCGTGGATCCCCAACCCCTTTGCCGAATTGCAGGATGACCTGGACCGAGAGGCTCGGGCCTGTTTGGTCAGTTGCTGGGCGGCGCTGCCGGCGTCGCAGGATGATGATGGCCTGTTTGCATGAATGCGCCCACCAACCGGGTCGCCCCATGAACTATCCGGGTTGCTCCGGCGTAGCAATAACCAGGCAGTGCCGCCATCCATCCGTGAGGAGCTAGAGGCTCCGGAGCTTGACCAAATGCAGCAGACAATTCAGTACAACGTTGAAATCAATTGCGGCCCGTGTCCGGAAGGATACGAGTCGCGGGTTGCCCGGCAGTTGCGCACCGCGTTTCCGGTTACGGGCTGCCGAAATACGCGCCACGGGCTTACCATGCGGCTCGTTGCCGCCCGGCCCTTTGCGGATGGGGCGTTGAAGGATTTTGCCGATATGGTTTGCGAAACCCTGACCAGCCTGGGGATCCGGATTACCACCGGCGTGGTACGCCTGGTGACCAGGCAGCGGCCCGATCCGGGCGGCATCGTCCACCGCATTCAGGACGCCGCGGCCCGGCTCACCGGGTTGGATCTGCGGCCAGCGCGCGAGATCCCAGTGCTTTACTTCTACAAGGGGTTGAGGTTTGACCTGGACCTGTCCGCGCGGTTGCAGTCGCTGCATGGCAGGAGCGAAGCAAGCGCGTAACCATCGCCGCGGCGGGCGCCTGGACCCGGCGTCCCGCCGCGGGTTTATTTACCCAGTCAATTCAATTTACTGGAACGTCTCAATTTACCAGCACGTTGCTTGGGTTAGACTGGAATACCGAAGAAGCAGACAATGAACAACGGGAAACCCGCATCCATGAGTAATGCGAAACGGAGGCCATCGTGACGGCTACTGCGACAAGCATCAATATGACGCCAGGCCCGGAATCCGCCCGTGCGGCGCGGCGGCGCATCCGGGATGCCATGGCGGCGGCGGGCGTTGCGGAGGAATACAACCACCGAATTGGCGAGCTGACCGATAACGCCCGGGTGGTGTTGCAGCGCCGCTACCTCGCCAAGGACCGGGAGGGGAATGTTCTGGAAGACCCGGAAGGAATGTTCCGCCGGGTGGCGCGCAACTTGTCCCAATCGGAAATGCAATACGGGGCCACCGAGGCGGAACGGATTGCTGCCGAGGACCGGTTCTACGAAGTGATGCGCCGGCTTGAGTTCCTGCCCAACTCGCCGACTTTGATGAACGCGGGCCGAGAACTGCAACAACTGTCGGCCTGTTTCGTGTTGCCGGTTGAGGATTCGCTGGATTCCATCTTCACCAAGGTCAAGGAAACGGCGCTTATCCACAAGAGCGGCGGCGGCACCGGCTTCGCTTTCTCCCGGCTCCGCCCCGAAGGCGACGTGGTCGGTTCCACCGGCGGTGTCGCCTCTGGCCCGGTCAGCTTCATCAACGCCTTTGACGCCGCCACCGACGTGGTGAAGCAGGGCGGCACCCGCCGGGGCGCCAACATGGGCATTCTGCGCGTTACCCACCCGGACATCCTGGCGTTCATCCAGTCTAAGGAGGATGGCCGACATCTGAACAACTTCAACATTTCGGTGGCAGTCACCGAAGAGTTCATGGAGAAGGTGGCGGCCGGCGAGGATTACGACCTGGTGAACCCGCGCACCGGTCAGGTGTCGGGTCAGCTCAACGCCCGGGAAGTATTCGAGCGCATGACCCAACTGGCTTGGAGCACCGGAGACCCGGGCATCGTATTCCTGGACCGGATCAACCGTGATAATCCGAATCCGCAATTAGGGGATATCGAGTCCACGAATCCGTGCGGCGAGCAGCCGTTGTTGCCTTACGAATCCTGCAACCTGGGCTCGCTGAACCTGGCCCGCATGGTGCGCTATGCCGACGCCGACGTGGCGATTGACTGGCCGCGGATGGCCGAGGTCATCACTGTGGCCGTCCATCTGCTGGACAGCGTGATCGATATGAACGAGTATCCGATCCCGGAGATCGCCGACATGAGCCGGCGCACCCGGCGCATTGGCCTGGGGGTGATGGGGTGGTCGGACCTGCTCATCCAAATGGGGATCCGCTACGACAGCGATGAGGCGCTGGCGCTGGCCCGGGAGGTGATGCGGTTCATCCGGGATGAGACTTATCGGGCCTCCGGCGAACTGGCGGAAACTCGCGGCCCGTTCCCGGAATGGGAACGCAGCGCGTACAACAAAGGCCCGAACCCTCGCCCGATGCGCAACTCGGCTCCGGTCACCATCGCCCCCACCGGCACCATCAGCATCATCGCCGGAGCGTCCAGCGGCATTGAGCCGCTGTTCGCCCTGTCCTACGTGCGCAATGTGATGGATAACACCCGTCTGGTGGAGGGCAATACGTACTTCGAGGCGGTGGCCCGCCGTGAGGGGTTCTACTCCGAAGAGCTGATGGAGCAGTTGGCCGCCATCGGCTCGCTGGAAGAGCTGGACGTGCCCGGCTGGGTAAAGAACGTGTTTCGGGTGTCCCACGATATAGATCCGCGCTGGCACGTGCGGATGCAGGCGGCGTTCCAGGAATACACGGATAACGCGGTGTCCAAGACCATCAATTTCCCCCACGACGCCACCGTTGACGACGTGGCCAAGGCGTACCAGGCGGCCTACGCCCTGGGCTGTAAAGGCCTTACCGTCTATCGCGACGGCAGCAAATCGGAGCAGGTGTTGAGCACCGGGGCAACGACTGAACCGGCGCATGCGGCGGGCAAGTCCGACGTGGCGGAGCTTGCAGCGTCCGGGCCGCGAGTGCCCCGGGGACGGCCTCGCCAGATCCGAGGCATAACTGAGCGGGTCAGGACCGGTCACGGCAATATGTACGTCACCGTCAACGTTGACCCCGGCGGCTTGCCCTTCGAGGTGTTCGGCACTATGGGCAAGGCCGGCGGCTGCGACGCGGCGCTGCTGGAGGCGGTATCGCGTCTGGTCTCCCTGGCGTTGCGAGCCGGCATCGAAACCGGCGAGGTCACGCGCCAACTGCGGGGCATCACCTGCTGTCCGGCCTGGGACGAAGGAGTGCTGGTCGGCTCTGGCCCCGACGCGGTGGCGTTGGTGCTGGATAACCTGATGAGCGGCATCGACGCCGGCAGCCATGTACCGGACAGCGTGCAACTGACCTTGCCCGGAAGCCCGGGAGGCAACGGCAACGGAAGCGCGGGCGACAACGGCCACTTCTCCGGTTCGGCCTACCCGGCCGGTTTCGCCCGGCGCTGCCCGGAATGCAACGGCGGCGTGGTCAACCAGGAGGGATGCCTCACCTGCTATTCCTGCGGGTGGAACAAGTGTGAATGAACGAAAAGGCCGGGGCGAATAACCGTTCGTCCCTGCTAGATTATTAGCGTGGATGTGGCTGGGACAAACCGGAGACCGTTGTGATGCTTCCCGACAGAAATAGACGATACGAAGTTTTAGAAGGAGCAACATTCCAACCCGACAGAATTATCAGGTTTCCGCGCTCCGCCGTCTATGAACAGGGCAAGGTAGAGGTTCAGTACGAAATTCTCGAAGATGACGGCAGGGTGTGGCTTATGCGGATTCGACCTGTTTAGCTGAAGCGCGGCCGGCCCGGATGTCTCGCTCGCTCAGCGGCGGTGAAACTACTCCGGCCAAGGCATAAGGTATTGGTTGCCCGTCTTCAGTAGAAAGCCAGCCTACTTCCTGGTGTGAATACTCTTCGATGCCGGCGGCATTGAAACCGGCGAAGCGCTTTACCTGCGCCTCAAGGGACTTTCGGTCATCGGGGCTGAGCCGTTCCAAGTCGGCGGCGCGGAGTGGAAACATCCGGTATTTTTGATAGCCGGGGGTAGTGGTCTCGTACACTATCTCAACATCGCCGTTACGCTCCATTTGTTCACGCACCTGATACCAGTTTTCCGGGTAGGGGCCGTGAGGAAAATGCAGGTAGGTAGTGCCTGTGATGGGTTTGCCATACTGCATATAGGACTCGCAATCGGCGTAATAGAGGAGCTTGACCAATTTGGTCATTCCAAAATCAGGGTCATCGACTGAGATCTCGCTCAGGTAAATTGCGGCCTCAATCAATTTGTCGCGGTCCTGCTCGAATTTCTCACGTGGTGTCATGGCGGCCTCCTGACCTAGCCAACCTGTAAGTAGGATGGCGACGCAAGTTTAAAGGGTCGGCCTCAATTGGACAACCCACGCAATACGGCAACCCACGCATCGGAAACCATCGGCTCCGTGCGGAAGCGGGGCTGCTATAATCGCCGCCATCGGTGGATTATACTTGCGCCGGGATGTTGAACATTGCTCCGGCGCCGGACGGACATCGGCATAAGGATAGAAAATGGCCTTTCAGACACTGTTATATGACGAACAGGACGGTATTGGTTATCTTACGCTGAACCGTCCCGAGAAGCTGAATGCGCTAAGCCAGACTCTGATGGCGGAGTTTCGTGAGGCGCTGGAAGGTATCGAGGCTAATCCCGACGTGCGGGTGGTGATCCTGACCGGGGCCGGCCGCGCGTTCTCCGCCGGCTTTGACATCGAATCCGAGGCCGGCGAAGCCGACGGCGGCCCGCTGTCGGTGGATGGTCGCCGGTCCCGGCTGAAGGCTAACATTGATACTTTCCTGATGGTGTGGAACCTGAGCAAGCCGGTCATCGCCGCCGTCAACGGTTACGCCCTGGGCGGCGCGTGCGAGCTGGTGCAGATCTGCGACGTCAAAATCGCATCTGAGCGCGCCATGCTGGGCGAACCTGAGATCCGCCTGGGGTTCGGAGCGCCCCTGCTGATGACGCCCTATTCGGTGAACCTGGCCATGGCCAAGGAATTGCTGCTCACCGGCGATATGATGGATGCCTACGAAGCCGCTCGCATCGGCATGGTTAACCGGGTGGCGCCTCACGACAACCTGATCGCCGAGTGCGAACGAGTTGCCACCAAGATCAAGAACATCTCCGCCATCGGCATCAAGACCACCAAGCTATCGATTAACCGCGCACTGGAATCGGCCGGGTTCCTCGCCGCCCTCAACCACAACCTGGAGTTGATGACGCAGTTTGACACCGCCGAAACCCCGGAGCAAGCGGAGTTCTCCCGGATCCGCGCCGCGGGAGGACTGCGCGCTGCGCTAGAGTGGAGCCGCGGCAGATTCCCGGATTAGCCATTTTCTCAGGAGATGCAACATGGCCGTTATCGCAGTTGACATCAGGAGCCGCCAACCATACGCCGACGGCAAATCCTTCGCCGAAGCCGGCGATTACGCACGCATTGAGGGGGTGCTGACCTACGCCGTTGACCCCAATAACGCGGCCAACCAGTCCATCGTGGACTTGCAGTATGCGCCGGTTGACGAAGCCGGCCTGGTGCGGTTCGAGTCCGATTTCACCCTGGTGGCTCCCAAAGACCCGGCCCGCGGCAACGGACGCGCGATAGTGGAGGCGGTGAACCGGGGCCGTCGCCGCACCATAGCGTTTTTCAACCGGGGGCCGACGCCCCCCGTCGATTCCGCTGCTATTCCCGAGGGTGACGGATTCCTGCTGCGCCACGGCTATTCCGTCCTCTCTATCGGCTGGCAGTGGGACGTGTATCGCAGCGACGCTCTGCTCGGACTGGATGCGCCCGGGATCCGCATTGACGGTTCGCCGGTAACGGGTCGAGCCTGCGTCGAGATGCGGCCCAACGCCAACGACGCCACTCGCCTCCTGGCCAATCGCGAACACCGGCCCTATCCCGTCGCCGACCTCGATGACCCAAACGCTATGCTGTTGGTCCGCGATTGGGAAGACGGGCCGGACACCGTAATTCCCCGGTCGCAATGGCATTTCCCGGATGCCGAGCACATCAGCCTTGCCGGCGGATTTCAGCCGGGGCGGATTTATTACGCCATCTACACGGCAGCCAACCCCGTGGTGGTGGGCTGCGGGATGCTGGCTATCCGCGAAGCGGCCACCTGGCTGCGGCAACCCGGAAAGCTTAGCCAGGCGCCGGGTGGCTACGAGCTGATCTACGGTCATGGCGTCTCCCAATGCGGCCGTCTCCTGCGCCATATGGTCCATCTTGGCCTGAACTTGGCTGAAGATGGCCGTTCCGTCTTTGACGGTCTGCTTCCGCACGTCGCCGGCGGGCGTATGGGCGAGTTCAACCACCGTTTCGCCCAGCCGTCCTGCCAATCCAACCCCGGTTTCGGCCACCAGTTCCCCTTTGCGGACAATGATCGCACCGATGCGCTTACCGAGCAGGACGACGGGTTGCTCCGACGCCTGCGCGAGCTGAACGCGATCCCGAAGATCATCTACACCAACTCATCAGCCGAATATTGGCGCGGCGATGGCTGTCTGGCGCAAATTGATACTATCAGCGGCGTGGATCTGGAACCGGCCCGGGAAACCCGGCATTACCTGTTTGCCGGCACCCAGCATCTCCCGGGAGCGCCCGAATTGATGGTCGGATCGGGTCCCGACGGCTCCACGGGTTGGCACCTCTACAACGCTGTCGATTACATCCCGCTGCTGCGCGCCGCGTTGGTCAACCTGGACCGCTGGGTCACCGACGGCGTCGAACCGCCGGCCAGCCAACATCCGCGACTTGACGACGGCACCGCTGTTCCGCAGTCGCATTACTTGGACAGTCTGCCGCCCATTCCGGGTCAGAGCGCACCGGACAAATCCCGGCTGTGGCGAATCCGTGAGATCGACGTGGGGCCGGAAAGTAGCGTCGGTATCGCCGCGTATCCGGTGAAAGAAGGCCGCGAGTACCCCTGCCTGGTATCCGCCGTCGATGCCGATGGCAACGAGCGGGCCGGCATTCGTCTCCCCGACCTCACCGTGCCGGTGGGAACCCACACCGGCTGGAACCTGCGCCACCCCGACACCGGAGCTCCCGAACAGCTGATGTCGATGCAGGGTTCAACGCACTGGTTCCCGGCTACCGAAGCGCAGCGCAGCTCTGCCGGCGACCCCAGGCCATCGGTAGCGGAACGGTACGCCAACCGGGACGACTACGCCCGCCAGGCCAGGGAAGCCGCGCTGGCCTTGGCCCAATCGGGCTACCTGTTGGACGAAGACGTTGACTTGGTGGTTGCGTCCTGCCTGGAGCGTTACGACCACGTTATGGGGTGATGGTCGCCGGCTCGTTTCACGCCGGCGTCGCGTACTTTCGATACCAGTCGCTGGCGAACACGTCGTCCGGATCAAAGCGGCGTTTCAAGGCCAGAAACTCGGCGAACTGCGGGTAGCATCGGGCCAGCTGTTCCGCAGCAGCGAAGCTGTTGTAGGTCAGGAAGTAACTGCCGTTGCGCTCGGTGGCGAGATCAATCAGGCCGCGCAACGCATCGCCAACCCGTGCGATGCCGGCGGCCGTGTGGTCAACGTGGAGGTTGAACACAATGCACGCATAGCGCTGCCGCGCCCAGTTCAGGACGGTTTCGTCATCGTGCTCAATTAGCCTGATGGTTCCATAGATCACGTTGGCTTCCCGTTGACGCAAATCCCGGCCGGCCGCATCCATGAAATCGGGCAATTCATCCAGCGGAACGTAGAGTTCCGTGATTGTCTCGCTTCCCGTGCCACCCGCGTTCAGGCGGTTGTCCAATTCCCGATGGTAGTCGTCAATGTACACGCTGAGCTGGAAGGTGTCGCTGTCGTAGATTTGGCCGTCCGTGGTTCGGTAGAAACCGGCGTATTCGTCAAAGGCCCGCGCTTTGTCGGCGTGGGACCAGTAAAGCAGACGCCGCCAATCCGCCTCGGTGAGGAGATTATGCGGCGGGTTGGGGGCGCTTTGCTTATCCTCTGGAACCGAGCGATAGCAGGACAGCACGCCGTCCCGGAGGAAACCGCCGGAATTTTCGTCGGTGCGGTATTGGAAATCGCCATAAGTGAACCCGTCGGCGATGCGCTCGTTGAACCGCGCGGGCAGCCGGTCAATCGTGGTTAGCTCCACCATGCGTTGCATCTGCTGGGCCGGCATAAGTCGCAGGTTCACGGTGGCAATGACGCCGAACAACCCATAACCGCCGATGGCGAGCCTGAACAGCTCCGGGTTCTCGTCCCGGCTGCATCGCATCAGGTTTCCGTTGGCGCTGATCAGCTGGAATGATTCCACGTCCTGTACGATGGGGCGGTAGGTCAGGCCCCGGCCATGGCCGTTGGCGGCCAGCGCCCCGCCGATACTGAGGCGATCTGCGCCGGTCTGCTTTTGCACTACGCTCCACCGTCCGGGTTTGTTACGCTGCCTACGGCCCAGGTCCAACACCAGATCTGACCACAGAATTCCCGCCTCCACCGTCACGATGCCGCGCTCGGCGTCCAGGTTGATGATGCGGTTCAAGTTCCTGGTGTCCAGCAGGACGCCGCCGGACACGAACTGCTGGCCGCCCATGGCATGACGGCCTCCGGCGATGCTCAGGCTTTCGCCGGCGTTACGAACTGCGATGATCGCCTCCCGCGTTTCCGCGACGTTGCGCGGGGCAACTACCCGGCTCACATTGGTCGCGTTCAGCTGGGAGTGGATGTCGTTGACCGGAACCGGGTCACAATTTGTCATGGGTCGAGATCCTTGCCATGCGTCGGGATTCTTGCCGGCCTTACGATGCGGTGGGACAACGGTTGTAATACACTGCTGGGAACGCCCGGATGCGTTGCCGTGATACACTCGGCGATGGTGCGCGTAAGTTGGCTGAGCCAACTGCCGGGCCACCAACCAGCATAGCCGGGAGATGAATATGCAGCCGCTTTCGGATCTGCGAGTTTTGGGCGTTACCGTGTTTCTGGCCGGCCCCTTTTTGAGCATGACGCTGGCCCGGTTGGGCGCAGAGGTTATAAAGGTGGAAATACCGGGGCGGGGTGATCCGGTGCGCGGCAACGGCCCCTTTGCCGGGCCGGACGGCATCCAGTCCGAGCAACTCACGGAAAAGCACATCGCCACCCGCTTTCTCAAGCGCAGCCAGGGCGTCAAGAGCGTAACACTGAACCTGCGCGCCCCGCAGGGGCGGGAACTTTTCCTGGAAATGGCGAGACAGTCCGACGTGGTTCTCGAAAACCTGGCCCCCGGCTCCATGACGCGCTTGGGCCTCGGCTACGATGACGTGGCGGCGGTGAACCCCGGCGTCATCTACGCCAGCATTTCAGGCTACGGGCAGACCGGCCCGTATGCCCACCAGCCGGCCCATGACCCGCAAATCCAGGGTATGAGCGGTCTTATGGACCTAAATGGCGAACCGGACGGGCCGCCCACCCGCGTCGGTTTCTACATCGGCGACCTGGTGACGCCGCTGTTCGCCGCCACCAGCATACTGGCCGCCCTGCGGGAAAAGGAACGCACCGGCCAGGGCTGTTATTTGGACGTTTCGATGATGGACACGCTCACCTCGCTGATGCTCATGGAGAATCTGGAGGAAGACATCGCCGCCGGCATCCCCCTGCGCACCGGCAACAACAGCCGCAGCGGGCCGACGGGACAGTACGATGCCAGCGACGGGACCATTATCATCACCGCGGCCAGCGACGACCAGTGGCGTCGCCTCTGCAACGCCATCGGTACGCCGGAGCTGATTGAGGACGAGCGGTTCGCCCGCTACCAGGTCCGCTCGGAGAACGCCGCCGCGGCCCGTACCATGGTGCAGCAGCGCATCGGGAAGATGACCAGGGCGGAGGCGCTGGAATGCCTCTCGGCCGGCGACGTGCCCTGCGCGCCGGTGCGCACGGTGCCGGAAATTCTTGCCGACCCGCACTTCCGCGACCGAGGCGCGCTCCGTCCCATGCGGAACGCTGCCGACGACGGCGAGGTGGACGAGGTGGTGGCCGGCTTCCCGGCGCTGTTCGATGGCGAACCCCTGCCGGACGTTCCGGGCGCCCCCGGCCTTGGTCAGCACAACGTCGAGGTGTTGTCGCAACTTTGCGGCATTGATGCCGAGGGAATAGCAGCGCTGAAGTCCGAAGGCGTGATCTAACCCGGATAATGCTCCCCATTGAATCGCCCACTGTCCCAGGAGTAACTCGAAAATGCCTCGCATCACCACCAAACCCCTGCGCTCCGTGATGTTCGTCCCCGGCAACAAGGAAGACTGGATGCGCAAGGCGCCGCAGTATGGGCCGGACGCGCTGATACTGGATCTGGAAGACTCGGTGCCCGAATACGACAAGGACGCCGCCCGTCCTCTGGTCGCAAAAATGATCGACGAGCTCTCCAAGCGCGGTCAGACGTTGTTCGTGCGCGTAAACCGGCTGGAAACCGGGCTGACCGGGTTTGACCTTGAGGCCGTTACCCGTCCCGGCCTCTACGGCATTCTGCTGCCCAAGGTCGAATCGCCGGCTGACGTGGTGGAGGCGGACGTGCTGCTGCGGTACTTCGAGCGGAAGGCGGGAATGGATTTGAACACTGTCTGCATTGACCCGGGGTTGGAAACGGCCTCGGGTATCCGCATGGCCTATGACATCGCCATGGCCTCGGACCGGGTCGCCCACATGGGCGGCAGCGGCGGCAAGGGCGGCGACACCGCCCGCAGCGTCGGCTACCGCTGGACGCTGGAAGGCGCGGAGACGCTATACCTGCGGAGCAAGGTCCTGATTGACAGCCGGGCGGCCGGCATCCGGTGGCCCATCAGCGGCGGCTGGTTCGACATCCGCGACCTCGACGGTCTGCGGTATTGGGCCGGCAATCTGAAGGCGCTGGGCTATACCGGAATGCACCTGATCCACCCGTCCCACGTGCCCATCGTCAACGAGATATTCACCCCGGCCCCTGAGGAGATCGCTTTCTGGCAGGGCCTTCTCGACGCTATGGAAGAAAGCCGGAAACAGGGTACGGCAGCGGTAACTTACGCCGGCGACATGGTGGACGTGGCCCACGAGGAAACGGCCAAGGCAATGCTTGAGATGTGCCGCAGCCTCGGGTTGGTCTAGCGGCCCTTGGCGACGACAACCGCCTTTTCTGCGCTCTACAAAGCCGCCGGCCAATGATACGATAGGCTAAATTCGCACCCATTCGACGCGAGGTAATTCCCATGCCCACGAAACGCATCGGTCTTCACGCCGGCGCTCCCGACGCTGAAGCATCCCTGGACCTCATGCGCCGCGCTGAGGCGGCCGGCGTCCAGGCCACGTGGCTCACCACCGGCGGCACGGGCCTGGACGCGCTGACTCTGTTCGCCGCCGCCGCCGTGCAGACCGACCAGATCCTTTTCGGAACGTCCATCGTTCCGACCTACCCGCGCCATCCCATCGTGGCGGCCCAGCAGGCGCAGGTTCTGGACCAGCTGGCGCCCGGCCGGCTGCGCCTGGGCGTCGGCCCTAGCCACCGGCCCACGATGCGATCCATGTTCGGTTTTAACCTGCGCGCGCCCCTGACCAACCTGCGGGAGTACCTGATCATCTTGCGCGCCTTGCTCCATGAGGGTTCCGTAGATTTTGAGGGCCGGGAATACACGGCCCACGCGAGCATACCGCGCCCGGTGGATGTGGCGGTTATGGCCGCGGCCTTGCAGGAAGGTTCCTACGAGCTGTGCGGCGAGTTGGCCGACGGCGCAATCAGTTGGGTTAGCCCCGCCGTGTTTTTGCGGGACCGGGCCCTTCCGGCCATGCGTCGCGGTTCCGACCAGGCCGAGCGGGAGACGCCGCCCCTCATCGCCCACGCGCCCGTTTGCATCAGCGACAACCCGGATGCCACCAGGCTGGCCGTCCAGCAGCAGCTCTCCAACTATCCGCGTCTGCCCTTCTACCAGCGGATGTGGGCGGCGGCCGGCTACCCGGAGGCGGCCGAGGAGACTTGGAGCGACGCCATGATCGAGGCCACTGTGCTCTCCGGCGACGCCGATACCGTAGGGGAGCGCATGGTGGCCATGCTGGACATGGGTGTTTCCGAGCTGTTGGTGACTCCGGTTACGGCCAGCGGAGATCCGGGCGCCGATATGGAAGAGACCATCAACCTGCTGGGCAAAGTCGCCCAGTCCCTCTAAAACGGGAGCCGCGTCACTGGGAAGCGTATGGCAAGGGAGCCTGCCGCCGGGCGGTTTCGGCTCCCGCAGCCGGTGGCGCACGCCCGATAAATCTATGTCGCCGACCGCGAAAGTTGCCACAAGGAGGCACCATGTTCATCGCGACCAACCGCATCAAAGTTAAGACCGGCTACGGCGATACCCTGGAGCAGATGTTCAAGGCCCGTGGCTCTGTCCAGGACCACGCCGGCTTCATCAGCTTTGAGCTGTGGAAGATGCACAAAACCCCCGGCCACGAAGAGTTTCTGGTGGTCACCCACTGGGAAACCGAGGAGCATCATCACACCTGGACCCGCAGCGACGCTTTTCGCTCGGCCCACGCCGGCGGGCCGCCGGACTTTCTGCTGGGACCCGGCGAGTTCCACACCTACGAAGTGGTGCATCGCCTGGAGGCTTCGGGCGCGGCGGCAGCGGCGGACTAGGGCGTGGTCACGTTATTGACCGAACAATTCGGTCCGTTGCAGGGAGTTCGCATACTTTCCACGGGCACCATCGTCGCGGAGCCCTTTGCGGCGGAAATGGCGGCGGAGATGGGCGCCGAGGTGATCCATATTGAGCGCCCCGGCAACGGCGAGGACTGGCGGGTGGCGGAGTTTCCTATCGAAACTCCCAGCGGTGATCTGGTAGCCAGTTCCTGGATCCAAGATCACCGGAACATGTACAACACCACCCTGGATTTCAGCACGACCGAAGGTGGCGGTATCTTCCTCAAGTTGGTAGAACGGGCCGACATCTGGATGGAGAGTTCCAAGGCCCGAACCTACGACAAGTGGGGGTTGGACGACGCCACCGTGCTGGCCGTCAACCCCAGCATAGTCATCTGCCATATCTCCGGATACGGGCAGGATGGCGACCCGGAATATGTGGGCCGGGCTTCCTACGACTTCACGGCCCAGGCTTTCGGCGGGATGATGAATCTCATGGGCAACCCCGAGCCGGATCCGCCGACGCGGGCGGTGCCCTGGACGGCGGATTACATTACCGCCCTGTTCTGCTTGTGGTCGTCACTCGCGGCATATATCCACGCCCAGCGGACTGGAGAAGGGCAGGTTATCGACCTGGCCCAATTCGAGGCGGTGCACCGCATCCTGTCCGGCACCATGGTGGCCTACCACGAGCTGGGGCTGGTACGTGAGAGGGCCGGCAACAAGGCGGGCAACGCGCAACCCTGGGACACGTTTCAGGCCAGCGACGGCTGGGTGGTCATCGCCGCCGTGGGGCCGGCGGTGTACGCCAGGGTCTGTCGTGTGCTGGAACTGGACCCATATGACGAGAAATGGATCCAGGCCCGACGCGAGATAAACTCCCCCGAAGGCATCGAGTTCGACGCCATTCTGCGCGGCTGGGTGGAAGATCGCACGGTGGACGATGTGGTCCGGATTTTCAACGAGGCGCAGGTCGGCTGTAGCCGGATCATGAACGCCCGGGAAATGGCCGAGAACTCACATTACCGTGCCCGGGGAGTTCCCGCTGAATGGGAGGACCAACAACTCGGAAGGCTGGTGAAAGGGGTAGGCATAGTCCCCCGGCTTTCTAAAACGCCGGGCAAGATCTGGCGCGGTTCAGTCCCCGTGGGGTACGACAACGAGTTGGTCTATGGCGACCTGCTGGGAATAGCGCCGGAGACTCTCCATGAACTGGCTGGGAAGGGCGTCATCTGAGGGTTGCCGGAAGAGGAGTACGAACCATGTCCACCGCCGCGAAAATCAACATTGCTCCCGATGACGCTCTGGTCGTTGATCTGCGCGATTTGGGCATCCTGGCAACAGGAGCTGAACTGGAAAAGCTGTTCGCCAAGTTTTGCAGCCGGAATAGCCAAAGCGTTTGGCAGTATGAGCTCAGCCCGGAGGGAGAGATAATTGCGATGCCGCCGGTAAATCATCCTGGAGGGCTACACGAAAACGAAACCGCCACCGAGTTAAATGTTTGGAGGCGGGATTTTGGCGGAATGGCCACCGGCTCAAACGCCTTTTACTGTATGCCCGTCACCGGTGGCGTCCTGGTGCCTGATGCCGCGTGGGTCTCGCCGGAGAGATTGGCCGAGCATCCGCCCGTTCCGGGGAAGCCAATTCCGGTTTGCCCGGATTTCGTCGTCGAAATCCGCTCGGGCTCCGACAACTTGGCCCCGCTCTATGAAAAGATGCGCCTCTATATCCAGAACGGCGCACTGCTTGGCTGGCTCATTGATCCGGCCAACCGCCGCGTCTATCTGTACCGGGCCGGCCAGCCCGAGCCGGAACTGCTGGAAGATCCGGCTACGCTGTCCGGCGAGGACATTCTCTCGGGTTTCACTTTTGACGTGGCGCGGTGGATTTTTGACCGGGTTTAAGCTTTGGTTAACTTCCGCCTCAGAAACCTTATCACCGTGACCGTTTGCGGGCCAAATGAGGAAGGCCCCGGCATTTACCGGGGCCCAAGCTTTCTATAATTGGTAGCGGGGGTTGGACTCGAACCAACGACCTTCGGGTTATGAGCCCGACGAGCTGCCACTGCTCCACCCCGCGACGCGGCGCCTTTAGCGCCTGGTAACTGAACAGGAAATTTGAAACTGGTTTTCGATTGATGATTGATGGGTCGATTAGAACCGAGCCAAGAGATATTAGAAACTCTTAGCGTGGGTCAAATCACTCGACTGGTTAGTACCGGTTTGCTGAAGCTGTTACCAGCCTTACACATCCGGCCTATCAAGCAGCTAGTCTCGCTGCAGTCTTACCCCCGAACTGAATCGGGGAGGGAGGCCTAATCTTGGGGGATGCTTCGCGCTTAGATGCCTTCAGCGCTTATCGCTGCCAAACATGGCTACCCAGCGCTGCTCCTGGCGGAACAACTGGAACACCATAGGTTTGTCCTTCCCGGTCCTCTCGTACTAGGGAAAGGTTCCCTCAAGCCTCCTACGCCCACGGCGGATAGAGACCGAACTGTCTCACGACGTTCTGAACCCAACTCACGTACCCCTTTAATCGGCGAACAGCCGAACCCTTGGGACCTCCTTCAGCCCCAGGATGGGACGAGGCGACATCGAGGTGCCAAACCTCGCCGTCGATGTGAACTCTTGGGCGAGATAAGCCTGTTATCCCCGGGGTAGCTTTTATCCGATAAGCCACGGCCCTTCCACTCGGTGCCGTAGGATCACTTTGCCCGACTTTCGTCCCTGCTCGACTTGTAGGTCTCGCAGTCAAGCCCTCTTATGCCAATGCGTTCTGTGGACGATTTCCATCCGTCCTGAGAGGACCTTTGGGCGCCTCCGTTACTTTTTAGGAGGCAACCGCCCCAGTTAAACTGCCCACCAAGCACTGTTCCCCAGTTTTGCTGAGGTTAGAACCAAAAACAGCCAAGGGTGGTATTTCAACGACGACTCCACCCCTACTGGCGTAGGGGATTCACAGTCTCCCACCTATCCTACACATGACAGCTCCCAGCCCAATGCCAGGCTACAGTAAAGCTCCACGGGGTCTTTTTGTCCTGCCGCGGGTCGCCCGCGTCTTCACGGGCACCGCAATTTCACCGAGCCCTCCGCCGAGACAATGGCCAAGTCGTTCAACCATTCATGCGGGTCGGAACTTACCCGACAAGGGACTTCGCTACCTTAGGACCGTTAGAGTTACGGCCGCCGTTCACCGGGGCTTCAGTTTGGTGCTTGCACACCGCCCCTTAACCTTCCGGCACTGGGCAGGCGTCAGCCTGTATACGTAGGGTTTCCCCTTAGCACAGACCTGTGTTTTTGTTAAACAGTCGCCCGGCCTTCTTCTCTGCGCCCCCAGAACGCTCCACCAGCTAGTGGTTTCACCTTCCGGGGGGCCCCTTCTCCCGAAGTTACGGGGCCCTTTTGTCTAGTTCCTTAGCGGAGGTTAGCTCGAACACCTAGGGACGTTTATCCCAGCCCACCAGTGGCGGTTTGCGGTACGGTCGCCGCAGTTCCATAACCACGAAGCTTTTCTTGTCGGTATGGCCTCAGCGGAATTTCCTTTCCCGTAGGTTAGGATTTCCTCACTCCTCAGCTTGACGCCGGGGTGGATTTGCCTGCCCCAGCACGCCTACAAGCAAGGACGCACCATGTCCAATAGGCACGCCCCACCTAGCCTCCCGCACCCCTCCTTGGTTTTAAAGCGAAACAACGGCGGTGCAGGAATATTAACCTGCTGTCCATCGCCTTCGGCGCTTGCCTACGGCTTAGGACCGACTAACCCTACGCCGAACAACGTTGCGTAGGAAACCTTGGGCTTTCGGTGTCAGGGATTCTCACCCTGATTTACGCTACTCATTCCGGGATTCTCACTTCCCCGCGCTCCAACAAGCCTCACGACTTGCCTTCATCGCCCGAGGAACGCTCCCCTACCATGCCCAGGCGTAATCCAGGCTTTCACCTTCCTCAGTCTCATTCAGCTCCGAAGAGCCGACCTCAACATCGGTTGGATCCGACCTGTACCTGTACATCCACGGCTTCGGCGACAGACTTAAGCCCCGTTACATTTTCCGCGCAGGATCCCTCGACCAGTGAGCTATTACGCACTCTTTAAAGGGTGGCTGCTTCTAAGCCAACCTCCTGGCTGTTTTGGGAACCCCACCTCGTTTCCCACTTAGTCTGCTCTTAGGGGCCTTAGCCGGTGGTCTGGGCTGTTTCCCTTTTGACAATCGCACTTATCTGTGACTGTCTCACTCCCGGGTATCGGTAGAACGGCATTGGTGGTTTGATTGAGTTTGGTAAGCTCACGCCCCCTAGCCCATTCAGTGCCCTACCTCCGTTCTCCTAGTTCCCGAGGCTGCACCTAAATGCATTTCGGGGAGAACCAGCTATTTCCGGGTTCGATTGGCATTTCACCTCTACCCACAGCTCATCCCAAGCTTTTGTACTAGCCACGAGTTCGATCCTTCAGTCCGCGTTAACGAACCTTCAATCTGGCCATGGGTAGCTCACCCGGTTTCGGGTCTACTACATGGAACTATTCGCCCTATTCAGACTCGCTTTCGCTGCGGCTCCGGAACTACAGTTCCTTAACCTTGCTCCATACAGTAAGTCCCCGGATCATTCTTCAATAGGCACGCCGTCATCCGTAAAAAACGGACTCCGACCTTCTGTAGGCTTACGGTTTCAGGTCTATTTCACTCCCCGCCAGGGGTTCTTTTCACCTTTCCCTCACGGTACTGGTGCGCTATCGGTGACCAAGGGTATTTAGCCTTGGAGGGTGGTCCCCCCGACTTCCCACAGGGTTTCACGTGCCCCATGGTACTTAGGATCTGCTTCAGGAGCTTCATCCCTTTCATCTACCGGGCTGTCACCGTCTTCGGCGGCCCTTCCCAGGGTCCTTCGATTAGAGATGAAGTTTGTAACTCCTCGGAGCCTGATGAGGCGGCTCCAGAAACGTCCTGTAACCCCGCAACGACACAGGCCCTCATGCCGTTAGGTCGCTGCGGTTTAGGCTGTTCCCCGTTCGTTCGCCACTACTAAGGGAATCTCGGTTGATTTCTTTTCCTCGGGGTACTTAGATGTTTCAGTTCCCCCACTTACCTCCCGCATTTGCGGGTGGACCGACTCAACGCCGGAACAGGTTACCCAATTCGGAGACCCCCGACTACGCCTGTTAGACGGCTCATCGAGGCTTATCGCAGCCTTACCGCGTCCTTCTTCGGCCCTTGGTCCCAAGGCATCCACCGTAAGCCCTTTATAATTTGACCCACGCTAAGAATCTCAAATTCCTTAGACTCGGTTCTTACAGTTCAAATTTCCTATTCAGTTTTTAAGCTGTCCAACCTTCCCGCCTCGACAGCGTTTCCGCCGGTGGCTTGCCGCATCCCAGACACGGTTTTGAGGTCAGTTGGTGAAAAGAGAGTATAGGGGCGTCATTCCCTGCTGTCAAGGGCCGTTGACCGGCTTTTTCTCCTGATCCGGCCGGTCCGCGAGAAATCTCATTTAGCTCCCTTTATCTCCCCACGAAGGGCGGCATTCCCCGGTTCTTGTCCAGAAACCACTGCACCGCGATTTTGTGGTCCTCGGTGCGGCGCACGTGTTCCTGGGCTGCCGACGCTAGTTCCAGCGCTTCACGGAAGGACAGATCCATGCTCTCCTGCACCAGGTATTTGGTCAGCGAGTGGGCCACCGTCGGCCCCCCGGCGATGCGGGTCGCCAGCGCCATGGCGCCTTCCATCAGCTGGTCGTCGGGGAAACACTGGCTGGCCAGGCCGATGCGCACCGCGTCCGCGCCGCCCATCCAGTCGCCGGTGTACTGCAACAGCAGCGTGTTGCTCGTGCCGATCAGCTTGGGCAACTGCCAGCAGCTGCCGTCCCCCGGAATCAGTCCGTTCAGCACGAACCGCTCGGACAGACGCCCGCTGTCCCCCACCACACGGATGTCGCAGGACAGGGCCAATCCGCAGCCCACTCCGGCGGCCGGGCCGTTGACCACGGCGATGGACGGCTTTTGCAGATCGTGGATGCGCAGGGGCACGAAGTTCACCCGGGGGCCGCTTTCGCTACTGGGCTGCCGACCCTTCATGTACTCCATTTTGCCCCAGGTCAGCGGTTCCGGTTCCGTTTCGCGCTCCCGTTGGTCAATGCGCTGGCGGAACCCGCGCACATTGGCTCCGGAGCAGAAGGACGGTTCGGTGCCGGTTAGCAGCAGCACCCGCTCTGCCGGGTTGTTCTCAAACTCGTCCAACCGCTCGAACATCTCCGCGGCCATGTCCGGCCCCAACGCGTTGCGGGTCGGCGGGTCGTGCATGGTCATTACCAGCACCCCGTCCACCACCTCAGTCTTGATAAACTCGTAAGCCATAGCGATAGCCTCACAAAACCCCGGCATCTGCGGCATCGGTACGCCGGAGCGTAGATTGCCGCTCATTCTATCCAACCCGGCAGTTAACGGCAAAAACCTCGACGGCTCTCAACGATGACGGAAGCGGAGCGGGAATGACGGCGATGGGGCGGGAATGACGGAGTTTGCAAACACGGCCTGGTGTGAGGAGACTTTGGGAGGTTCGCAATTTCCTTACCTCTCCCAGAAAACTGCGAAATGCCTAAAGTCCCCTTCTCCCTTGATGGGAGAGGCTGGGGTGAGGGAGAAAATCAACATTGGGCAGTGATTTTCCGGGTTCCTGCGAAAGCAGGAACGACGGTGTGCTATCCAGTTTTTAGACAGGCATTAGCGAAAAACTCTGCCCCAGTTCGGTTTGCCAACTTCCCGGCCATACCCTAAAATCTCGCTATTCTATGCAGACATCTTCCGGGGCCGGGTTGGCCCCGCCACCAGGAGCCACACCATGCAATCCGGTACGATAGTCAATCTGCACATTGCCCGCGTCAAGGGCGCTCCGTCCGACCCGGTGGAAGCGGCCCGCGCCGTCTCCGCCGAAGGGCTGGAAGGCGACCGCAGCCGCAACCCGCGCAACCTCCGGCAAGTCCTGGTTATGGACAAAGAGACGTTGGATCATTACGGGCTTGAACCCGGCCGGATAAAAGAAAACATCACGGTGACCGGGATGGATCTGTCGGAGGCTCGCCAAGGCCACGTCTTTTTCATCGGCGACCCGGATAACCAGGTTACCCTGGAAGTTACCGGCGACTGCGAGCCGTGCCAGAAGATGGACGCTCTGATCCCCGGTTTGCGCGAAGAAATCTTCGGCAAGCGCGGCATCTTGACCGTGGTCCTCCAGGGCGGAGACATCGAGGTCGGAGATGCCATCCGGCTGGAACCGTAAAACCGGTTCCCCGAGCGTAAGGGAAGGGATCGCACGCAGACTCTCCCGCTCGTCCAAGAGCGGTTGGCGTACCTTGCGTGATGGCCGAAGCGCCGGCCGGCGCTTCACCAGGTGACCAGCGCAGAGCAATATGCTTTGGAGCGATTGGGGACACGAATTGCGCGGCCGGAGATTTAAAATGCAAACGCTGCTGGGTCTGCCCACCTCGCGTTATCGACTTAGCGTCATTGCGGCGGCCTTGATCTTGCCGGCGCTGGCCTTCGTCGTCTGGCCTCACGCCGCCCACGCTGCCGGCGTCGGCGACGAAACGCAATTCATACTCAATACATTCGCCTTTCTCGTCTGGGGCGCGCTGGTTATGTGGATGTGCGCCGGGTTCACCATGCTGGAGGCCGGTTCTGTGCGGACCAAGAATGCCGCCATGATCTGCCTGAAGAACATCGGCCTCTACTCCATCGCCGGTTTGGCCTTCTACTTCATCGGGTACAACCTGATGTACAACAACGTCCAGTCGGTCATCGGCACGGTCATCTGGCCGCTCTACGGCCCATCCGCCGACGAGATCGCCCTGATCGGCGGAGATGATTCCGCCGTGGCGGGGGTCATAAGCAACGGTTATTCGGTGATGTCCAACTGGTTCTTCCAAATGGTCTTCGTTGCCACCACTGCGTCAATCGTGTCCGGCACGTTGGCTGAGCGCGTCCATATGTGGTCATTCTTCCTCTTCACGCTGCTGCTGACGGCGTTCATCTACCCCGTCATCGGAGCCTGGACCTGGGGCGGCGGCTGGCTCGCGGAAATGGGTTTTCAGGACTTCGCCGGCTCCACCATCGTCCACAGCACCGGCGGCTGGGCCGCCCTGGCCGGAGCGCTCGTGGTTGGCCCCCGCTTGGGCAAGTTCCGTCAGGACGGCGGCGTGCGCGCTACTCCGCCATCCAACGTCGTGCTGGTGACCTTGGGCGTATTCGTCCTGTGGTTCGGCTGGTTCGGTTTCAACGGAGGGTCCCAATTGGCCCTGGGCTCGGCCGGCAACGCGGTGGGGATGAGCATTGTGCTGGTGAACACCAATCTGGCAGCAGCGGCCGGCGTCATCACCGCCATTGCCCTGTCCCGCCTGGTGTTTAGGCGTATCGACCTGTTGGTGGGCCTTAACGGGGGGTTGGCCGGTTTGGTTTCCATAACGGCCGGCCCCGACATCGTACCGCACTTCTGGGCAGTCATAATCGGCATCATCGGCGGCGCAATCTGTACCGGCGGGATTAAACTGCTGGAGATCGTCAAGGT
The DNA here is from genome assembly GCA_963692995.1 of Dehalococcoidia bacterium. Classification (GTDB taxonomy): domain Bacteria; phylum Chloroflexota; class Dehalococcoidia; order Lucifugimonadales; family UBA3495; genus Bin87. The sequence continues at coordinate 2,420,666 of OY843611.1, read as the reverse complement.
TGACGACGTGGTTGGCGCGGTGCCGGTTCATCTATTCGCCGGGGTTTGGGGCACTATCGCGGTGTGTATCGCCGCCGGCGGCAACCTGGTCACCCAGATCATCGGCATCTTGTCCATCGGCGCATTCGTCTTCGGTTTGTCGTGGGTCGTCTGGTTCGCTATAGAGAAGACCATGGGGGTCCGGGTCTCCGAGGCCATCGAACGAATCGGTCAGGACGCCGCCGAACTGGGTATGGAGTCTTACCCCGAGTTCGTGCTAATGCCCGAGTTGGACGACGACTAGTCGAACTCATTGACCACTTCGCCACCATTTCCGTTGCGCCCATCGCAGCGAAACTCCCTTTCAGTTCAGTATCTCCGTCGCGCTGATTACATCACCGCGATGTGCTAGGCTATCCGACGCGAATTGGCCTTGATGGAGTCGCGCATGTCCCGCCCCAACCATACGCTTAACCTGGTGCTGGCTATCCTGACCACCCTATGTTGCTGTCCGCCGCTGGGGATTGTCGCCATCATATTCGCGGCAATTGGCATGTCCCGCGAAGGCGCGGGAGATTACGTCGGCGCTGCCTCGGCGGCCCGGACCGCGCGTATCTTGAATTGGATTTCCATGGCGCTTGGTTTGGTGATAATCGCCATCTACATTCTCTTCTTCGTCTTGCTGGGTATCGCAGCTCTTCCCTTCCTTGACGGTGACTTCTGAACGGGGGCGGGAGCTGATACCGGCTGATACGAAATGGAGCGGCGCTTGCCCCGGTTCTTTTTGCCGCGTCTGGTCTGGCCGTCGCTGACCCTGTTGGCGGCCGCCGCAGCCGGGTCCCTGTACTTCGTTGACCCCCGGGTTGCGGGCAACTATCCAGCCTGCCCGTTTCTGCTCCTCACGGGCTGCTACTGTCCCGGATGCGGTACGTTACGCGCGCTGCACCGGCTGCTGCACGGCGATGTGGGCAGCGCGCTGGGCTACAACCCCCTGGCCGTCTTAATGCTGCCCTTCCTCAGCGTCGCCGGAATTGACGGGGTAGCCCGGGCCTTTGGCAAAGTTCTGCTGCCCGATTTCAACACTCTTCCGCATCAGCTGGCCTGGGGACTGCTGGCCGGCATAATCCTGTTCTGGACGTTGCGTAACATACCCGTCTATCCATTCACGATACTGGCGCCGTGACCGGCTCCGGTTGCCGCAGTTTAGGTCCATCTGCTAGACTCCCGCCGGCGGATAGATTGCCCCTGATGGGCAAACGGATGCCCGCACAGCCCCGCATACCGGGAGGTACATTCAATGATTTACGAAGTCCGCACTTACGACCTCAAGCCCGGAGGCGTACCGATTTTTGAGGGAGCCTTCGAGAAAGCGCTGCCCCACCGGGAGAAGTATTCCAAGCTGGCCGCCTTCTTCCACACCGAAATCGGCCCGCTGAATCAGGTCATTCATATCTGGCCTTACGAGAGCCTGGACGAACGCGAGGAGATCCGCGCCGTCGCCGGCAAAGACCCCAACTGGCCTCCGGACAGCCAGGGTACTATCCTCCACATGGAATCCGAGATCTACCACCCGGCTCCTTTCATGCGGCCCATGGGCGGCGGCCAGAAACTGGGCAACGTCTATGAAATGCGGATTTACGAATACCAGAATGGCGCCATGCCCAAGGTTCTGGACATCTGGTCCGCCGCCATTGAGCACCGGGAAAAGTTCTCACCACTGGCCGCCGGCCTGTATAGCGAATTTGGCGGGCTGAACAAGTGGGTTCACATCTGGCCCTACGAGGACCTGGCCGCGCGTGACCGTATCCGAACCGAGGCGTCCGCCACCCCGCACTGGCCGCCGCCCACCCGCGAGTTCCTGGTCAACCAAGAGACCAAAGTCCTGGTTCCCGCCAGCTTCTCCCCGCAAGCATAACGCCAGCGGAACCGACAAACAGCGTAGGCGCGAATAATCATTCGCCCCTACGTTATAGTCCAGACGGCAGCAACTCGCCGATCCGCTCCCAGTCGTGAGGTCAACGCAATGAATATCGGTATCGCAATGTTCGTCACCCAGTCGTCCATCGACATCGCCGAGCTGGCCCAAGCCTGCGAAGCGCACGGTTTCGAATCGCTGTGGGCGCCGGAACATCCGGCTATACCGGCTGGCCCCAAGACGCCGTGGCCCGGTTCGCCCGACGGCGTGATACCGCAGATGTACTACGAATGCGTTGATCCCTTTGTCGCGCTGGGCCGCGCGTCGGCAGTAACCACGACGCTCAAGCTGGGCACGGGCATCTGCCTGGTGCCGGAGCGCAACCCCATTCTGCTGGCCAAAGAGATCGCCACCCTCGACTATTTCAGCAATGGACGATTCCTCTTTGGCATCGGCACCGGCTGGCTTAGGGAAGAAACGGAGCTGTTCGGCGTCGAGTTCTCCCAGCGCATTAGTTACACTCGCGAATCCATCGCCGCCATGAAAGAGTTGTGGACTAAGGAAGCCGGCGAGTTCCACGGCCGGCATATCGATTTCCCGCCGATCTACTCCTCGCCTAAACCGGTGCAGCAGCCGCACCCGCCGGTTCTCATCGGCGGCACCGCGCCCAGTGTGGCGCGGCGGGTGGTCGCGTGGGGCGATGGCTGGATGCCCAATCGCATCACGCCGGAGCGACTGAACGAGACCCGGGAGGAAATAGTCCGCCTGGCCCTGGAAGCCGGTCGCGACCCCCATGAAATTGAGGTATCCGTTTTTGGTCTGCCGGCCGATCCCGAGGTACTCAAGGCCTACGAAGACGCCGGCGCTACCCGCGCTATGGTCTTTGCCGACAGCGCGCCCCGCGACCAGGCATTGCGCCAGCTGGACGGTTACGCCGCCAAACTGCTGGCCTGATGTTCCATATTTGAAACCTGCTGCGCCGTTATAATCCTCCCCATCATGCTTGCCGAAAACGCCGACATACTCTCCCTCCGAGACGCCAACCAGCGTTTCTACGACGCCTTTGGCTCGCTGGATATGGCTCAAATGGACTCCGTTTGGGAGCAATCCGACCGCGCGCTATGCGTTCACCCAGGCTGGCAGCCCATCGTAGGCTGGGGCGATATACGCCGCTCCTGGCAGGGGATTTTCAACGGCGCGGCTCTGATGCACTTCAACATCCACTACGTCAATATCGCGGTGGAAGGCAATTGCGGTTTCGTAACCTGCATAGAAAGCATCACCAGCGTCGTTGAAGGCCAGGCCCAGGGCTTTGGCGTCCTGGCGACCAATATTTTCGTGCGAACCGGCCCGGCCTCCGATCCGCAGTGGCTGGTCATCGCCCACCACGCCTCGCCCCGCGGCTAAACCCCCAGACTGAGGCCGCCGGCGCAGGGGCGATGCCATGGCGTCGCCCCTACTCATCTCACCAAATAACTCAGTGGAGGGATTTATGTCCGATTCCTCACCCACACCCCCGGCAATGTCCGCCACCGACCGCAATCTTTGGCAGGCTATCGTCGCCGAAGCCATTGCTCACCTCACCTACACCGCATACGCTGCAAAGGCCCGTGAGGAAGGACACCCGGAGGTCGCCGAGGTTTTTGAGGAAGTCGCCCGGGCGGAGACGTTACACGGCATCAGCTACCTGACTGTTGCCGGCTCCATTGACAACACCGCCGTTAACTTGGGAAACGTCATCGCCGGCGAAACCCGGGAATACACCCGTACCTACCCGCGCATGATCGGCGACGCCATGGCCGAGGGCCATCAAGAGGCGGTGGCGGCCTTCACGCTGGCAATGGAGCAGGAAAGGGCGCACCAGATAGCCTTCTCCGACGCGCTATCCCGTATGCAGATGGGCGGTTCCGGTGGTGACGCGGCAGCGGTGATCCGGCCGCCTCACGAGCCTCCGGCGTTGCCCGCGGGGGATTTTCTTGCCACGACATCCGGGGAAGCCCCGGTGCTGCCCCTTGACCTGGAAACCTACCTGGCTGCGGCGCGAGCGCTGGACCGGGAGCCGTTCCACGTCGCCAACCTGGGCCGCTTGAGAGAGGTGGTATTCGGAGCCCAGGACGGGATCATCAGCACCGTAGCCCTCACCACGTCGGTCGCCATAGCCGTGGGCAATACCGGCACCGTTCTGGTGGCCGGGCTGGCTGCTGCGACTGCCGGCATGATCAGCATGGCCGCCGGCGCCTACCTGGGCTCTCGCGCCGAAGAAGACGTGCGCGAGGCCATGATTGCCCGCGAGATCCGCGGCCTGGAAGAAAAACCCGCCGAGGAGCTGGCTGAACTGGTCATCCTCTTCCAGCGCGAGGGGAACACTTACGACGATGCCGTTCACCTCGCCAACAACATCGCCGGCAACGAAACGCTGTGGCTGAATACGTTGCTGGAAAAGAAGCTGGGCATCAGCCCCGACTTTGGCGGCAGCCCCCTCAAGGACGCCGCTGTGATGTGCGTGTCCTTCGGCGCTTCGGCCATCATCCCCATAATCCCGTTTCTGTTTCTGGCCGTCGGCTCGGCCGCCATTGGTCTGTCGGTTGGCCTGTCATTGACCGGTCTTTTCGCTCTGGGACTGGTCAAAGGCCGCCTGGTGCGCAAATCGCCCATCCTCCAGGGCTTGGAGATACTGGGCATCGGCGCCGCATCCGCCGCGTTAGGCTATGCGCTGGGCGAACTGCTGCCCCGCGTGCTAGGCTTCTGAACCGCCGGCAACCCACTGCCACCGGCGTGGTCGCCCAAAGTATATTGAAAACAACCGGGCAGCCTTGAACCGGGCAGCCTTGAAATGGCACGCAGGTTATTTGAACCTTTTCAGCAACCCCTGCACCGCGGCCAGGAAGTCCGGCGGGTTGTCCCCCTGCACCAGGTGGCCGGCGTTGGCGACCGTTACCGTGGTGCAGTCGTGATGTTCCTCCGCCATGCGCTGCATCGTTGCGTCGGCGAAAATGTCGCTGCGTTCACCGCGCACCACCAGGGCCGGGCAGTCTATCTTGTGCCAGCCTTCCCACAGTTGTTCCGGTGTCCAGGCCGGCGCCCGAAAGCCCTGAGTGCGTATCACCTTATCGTATTTCCAAGTCCACTTCCCGTCGTCCCGTTGTCGGATGCTGTACTTCAAGGCGCCCAGCGTCTGCTCCCGGCTGCGCCCGGTGTATTCCATAACGCGCTGGGCGAACTCTTCCAGCGTGTCCAATTCGTCGGGAAGCTCCCGGAACTGCTGGATACGGCTGGAGCCCCGGCGCTGCGTTTCCGGGCCGGTGTCCACGATGGTCAGGGATTTCAAGGTTCCGGGTCGGCGCGATGCCCAGGCCAGGCTGTTGCGTCCACCCATGGAGTGGCCGATCAGGTGAAAACCTTTCAGGCCAAAGGCGCCGACCACCGCTTCTACGTCTGCGACGTATGCGTCGGTTGAGTAGTCGCCATCCGGCGCCCAGTCGCTGTCGCCGTGCCCGCGCTGGTCCATGGCGATCACACGGTAGTCCACCGACAGCGGCAAGCTGATGAAGTCCCAGCTGTGCGCCTGCTGCTGAATTCCGTGCAGCATCATTATGGTTGGCAATTCGGGCTTGCCCCATTCCAGGTAGTGGAACTTCAAGCCGTTGACCTCAATAAAGCGGTCCGCCGGTTCGTTTGCCACCGTGAAGGGAACTCCCATCTGTCGCGCCGCGTCGTGCAGCGACAGACCCATGGAATGTGACGCCATCTTGACAACCTCCTAACGCTAAACCTGCCCGCCATCTTACCACGCGATTTGGCGTTACCATGCGATTTAGAGTTACCATGCGATTTGTCGCTATCGCTCAACGCCATCCCGATCAAAAATCCGTTGCCGAACTTCAAACACAAACCCCGGCAAAACCGGCTCGCCGCTGACAACCTCCGGGTCCTCCAGAACCAAAGGTTCTCGTCCGGGTAGATAGACGTGAACTTGCCTCCGGAAGGGGTCGATCAACCAGCCGAGCCGGGCGCCGTTGGCGATATAATCCGCCATTTTCCGTTGCAGCGGCGCGAGCCGGTCGCTGCGCGAACGCACCTCGACAACAAAGGCGGGACAGAAGGGCAGCAGCCAATCATCCGGCGCCGGGTAGGGCGGTGGACGGTTGGCCTGCTGCTCTGGCGAAATCCAAGCGGCGTCAGGCGCATAAATCTGCCCGTTGGGCATCCGCATCCCCAATCGAGAACCATGGGCGTCTCCGCCGTAGCCTTCGGCCCAATTCGCCAAACTGACCAGCGTAGCCATTTCGTCGCCAGACCCGGCTTCCCGCAACATGGGCGTTATCAGAAGCGCTCCTTGCGCATCAAGTTCCAGTTTGCCCACCAAGTTGCTATTGGCGTGGTTGAACTCGATGAACCAACGGTCAATATCCCGCGCTGAGTACTCCAGTTGAGCCATCAGATCCAGCGCCGGACGAAAATCCAAGACTAGCGGGGACGTTTCCGTCTCCCCGTCCACCCACATCGATTCCAGCAGCAGCTGCGGCGTTTCAGCAATTGGCTTTGCAACCATGGGGGTTACTCTCCTTGCCGTTCCAATATACTTCGAATGGTGAACATCCGCTGGAACAGCGTAAAGCACGACACTCCTGCGATTATCCATAGCACCCAGACCATTACCGGGGCCGGCGATAACCCTTCCGCAATCAATCCCGCGCCCAAGATTGCCACCCGTTCCGGCCGCGTCATAATCCCCGACCGGGTGAAGGCTCCCAAACCTTCGCCACGCGCCCGCAGGTACGAAACGCCCTGGGAGAATACCAGACCCAGCAGCACCGCCAGCATGCTCAAAAGCAACTGCGTCGCCGGCAAGTCGCTCCATAGGTAGTACAGGCCCAGTCCCACGAACAGTGCGGCCTCGCCCAGCCGGTCGAAAACGGAATCCAGCAACGCGCCGAAGGGCGACGCTTTGCCCGTCAACCGCGCCAACGCGCCATCAAAAAGATCCAGGATCCCGCCGGCCAGAAAGACGATCCCTCCGTACAGCGGCCAGCCCAGCGCCACCAGCGCCGCCCCCGCCGCGCATACGATGAAACCGAACACTGTGATGCTGTTGGGCGTAAGTCCCACGAAATTGAGAGCCTTTGCGCCGGGGATCTCCAGGTAGCGCAAAACGGCGGCTCGAAACTCTTCTCTACCGGGCAATGCCAACTCGATTGGCCTCCTCAGTGCAGCGCTGGTAATAGGCTTCGACCTGGGAGGCGACCCGTTGCCAACGGTATTGTTGGGCGGCGCGCCGTCCCTTTTCGGATAGACGAAGCGCCAGATCCGGGTTATCAAGCAAGCGGGAGACGGCGCCGGCGATGGCGTGGGGCGCCCGCGCCGGAACCAGCAGTCCGGTCTCGCCATGAGCGACCACGTCCCGATAGCCGTCGATGTCAGACGCCACGACCGGGGCGCCGGCGGCCATGGCCTCCAGGAGCACGATGCCGAAACTCTCCCCGCCGGTGGCCGGACTACAGAAGACGTCGGCGCTGGCATAGTAGCGAGGAAGGGCGTCGTTGGTGATCGTGCCGGCGTTGATCACCGCTCGGTCATCGATGCGGGCGATTTCGTCCAGGGACGCGGCGCTTTCCCGATCGGGGGCGCCGGGCCCCGCGATTACCAGACGCAGGTTTTCCCTTTGATGCAGGAGCAGGATGAAAGCCTGCAACAGGTAACGCAGGCCCTTACGTTGGTCTTTCCGACCTACGAACAGCACGTTTTTCCGGCCGTCTCTGAGGTGGGGAAAGGGCTTGGCGCCAGCGAACCTGGGGTATTCGATACCGTTGGGTATGACCTGGTAAGCGCACTGGGGGAAGTGGGGAGCCACGAAGGCGCGGGCCGCCGCCGACACCGCGATGCGCCCATGCAGACGCCGGTGCCACCGCCGCAACGCCGGCCGCGACAGCCGGTAGAGCCGCTGCCGGTCCGAATAGGCGTGAAATGTGCCGATATTCACTGCGTTGGAGTGGTGCAGCACTAGCAAGGGCAGGAGCGGCGCCAGCGGCTCGTGCAGGTGCACGATGTCAAACTGCTCGCGGGCCATGATCCCGCGCACGCGCGGATAGAGCCGCCAGGAGAGCGCGACGCGCGCTTGAGAACCGCCGGCGGATAACGGTACCGTGCGCCCCATGGGTATGAAATGCTCTTCGGCCAGACCTGCGGTCAGCGGGCGCGCCGGCGTTTGCGGCGCGATGATGCGAACCGAATGGCCTCGAGATCGCAGCTCCGCGGAGAGTTGGGCGACGTGAGCGTTGACTCCGCCCGGCCAGGCGAAATCGTAAGGCGAGACCATGGCGATTTTCATGGCTCGGCCCCTTTGCCGGCGGTGTTTGCCGGGCGCGCGGCTACCTGCTCCCGTCGCGGTGCTTGATCTGGACGCTGGCCACCGACGGGTCGGCGATGAACGCCTCCACCATATCGTGGGCTTCGGAGTCGGTGTACTGGATGGGCGGGCTCTTCATGAAATAGGCTGACGGGGCGAAAACTGCGCCGCTCTGCCCATTGTCCAGCGCCAGTTTGGCGCAACGGATGGCGTCCACCACCACGCCGGCCGAGTTGGGGCTGTCCCAAACTTCCAGCTTCACTTCCAGCTTCACCGGCGCGCCGCCAAATACCTTGCCGTCGATGTGAATGTAGCACCACTTTCGGTCCTGCAGCCACGGCACATGGTCGCTGGGGCCGATGTGAATGGCGTCCGCTTCCGGTTCCTCTTCCATCTGGCTGGTGACGGAGCCGGTCTTCGAGATTTTCTTGGAGATTAACCGCTCGCGCTCCAGCATATTCAGGAAGTCGGTGTTGCCGCCGAAATTCAACTGGTAGGTGTTGTCGATCTCCGCGCCCCGGTCTTCCATCAGGCGGGTCAGTACCCGGTGGACGATGGTGGCGCCCACCTGGGATTTGATGTCGTCGCCGATGACTGGTACCCCCCGCTCTTCAAAGCGGCTGCGCCAATAGGTTTCCCGGGCGATGAAAACGGGGATGCAGTTGATCATCGCGCAGCGTGCTTCCAGGATCTGTTCCACGTACCACTTGGTCGCCATCTCGCTGCCCACCGGCAGGTAGTTGATGACCACGTCCACTTCCCGCTCTTTGAGAATGCCGGAAATGTCTGACGTGCTGTGGGGCGACTTCACCACCACGTCGGACAGGTAACGCCCGATGCCATCGTGGGTCATGCCACGCTCTACCGTCACTCCCAGGTGCGGCACATCGGAGAATTTGATGGTGTTGTTGGGCTCGGTGAAGATGGCCTGGGAGAGGTCTTTGCCCACCTTGTTGCGATCAACGTCAAAGGCGGCGACCACCTCGATATCCTCAATGCGATATTCGCCGATTCGGTTGTGCATCACGCCGGGGATCGGTTCGTCGTCGGGCGCCTCAACGTACTTATGAATGCCTTGAACCAGGGAAGAGGCGCAGTTGCCTACGCCGATAATGGCAACCTTGATCTTGCCCAATTGAGTTCTCCTTAGTGAAGGGCCCCGGCAGTGAAGGCCCCCGGCTGGCGACACGGAAAAGTCGGGGGGGAGGGGAGGCCGCGATGCCGCTCGTTCAAAAGTCTGCCAGACAGTCTAACATACGCGCAGAATCGGCAGATTATCCGCCTGGCGTCGTTCCCGCGAAAGCGGTAATCCAGTCCGTCGGCCCCTTACCCCGGCGCAGTCCCGGTGGGTCGTTCCCGCGAAAGCGGGAATCCAGTGCCCGGATCTGCTGACGGCGGTTAGCATTCTTGCATCGCGTCATTTCTGGACTCCGGCTTGCGCGGAGCGACGAGAGCTTGGGTTCGAGTCGATGCGATTAGCTTTCAGCGAAGAACCGGAATATGGCCGTCTCGTCGTCGTGGCGGAACCTGCCTCCGCGGAACCGGATGTCCCGCCCTTGTTCAATATGTTCGTCAACCAGGGCCTTGACCCGTTCCGACGCCGTTTCGGCGTGGCCCGACGATCGCACTATGTCCATCAGCTCTTCGCCCAGCAGGTTGTCGCTTACGCCGTCGGTGCAACACACCAGACGGTCGGCCGGCGTCAGGTCCAACTCGGTTTGGAACACCTTCAGGTTGGCTTCGCCGCCCACCGCTTTGGATACACCCAGACGGATGATTCCTCCCATGCGGCCACTGTATTGCTCGAACCCATCCGGGCGGATTACGTATATGGGACTATCTCCCACCGAAACGATGTGCAGCCGGCCGTTCAGATACAGGGCTGCCGAGGCGGTGGTGAGCAGAAAACGTCCGCCGCCAACCTGGTGAAACTCGGAGTTCAGCTCGTCGAGGACGGCAACGATGTCCGCCGGGCCGGTGATGGCCGCCTGGTTCAGCGCGTCGGCCACCGACCCGCTGGCTTCGTCGCCGCCGTGGCCGGTTACGCCGTCAAGCACCGCGTCCAGGAAGTTGCCATCGCCCAGATCCCGGGTCAGGTAGCTGTCTTCCCCGTGAGAGGTATTGTCGTGAAGTATTGCCAACGAACTGGTGAGCATGATTACTGCATCCGCACAATGGTTTGGGTGTCAAAGGTCAGCCGGACACCGCGACAAGCTCGGCGTCCGCGTCAAACAAGTAGCGAGTCCAGTGGTTTTCGGTCAGGCGATGCAACGCCCCTTGCCAGGCCAGCGTCGCCGCGTCCCGTTCCGCCATCTGATCGTTCCGAATGGTAATGAGGCTCAGACATTCCCGCAAGTCCTGCCCAAATTCCGCCACCGACCCGTACCCACGCCGGCGCGCCTTGCCGACACAAGATGTCGTCGCCTCGCGCAATTCGTCGCCGGCCGACGCAAATGCCTGGCTCAAATCGTCGCACTCCTGCTCCAGGCTGATGATGGGCCGCTGGTTATAGGGATCGTAGTAGCTGGCCGGGTCGGTGGGGGGCAGCAGGGGCGCGACGTAGAACTTCAGCATCTCGACGTAAAAATCGTGGATGTCCTGCGGGCCCCGATTCCCTTGAGCGCGGTCGATACCGTGGCCCACCAGCGCGCTGGCGTCAACCAGCGCGACGCGGCCCGTTCCGGGAGAATAGAAGACGTTGTGCGGTCCCAGGTCCAGCAGGGCGTATCCGGCCGCCGCATACACTTCCTGGGCTTCCAGCAGCTGCCGCTGCACCGGCCAGTAGCCGACGCCCTCCGGCAACGCCAACGGATGCAGTGCGAAAAGGTTTTGCCCCAACCCGATGGGAACCTGCAGGATGCGGCTCATGGGGTCACCCACCAGCGGGATTCCCGACGCGCGTTCCTCCACCCGCACCCGGTAGGGTTGGCCCACGTCATCGCCGAAGTAATCGTCGTGGACGGCTGCGTCGGTTATGCCGATGACCCGGGACACTGCCGAGCAATGTTGGCCGGCGCGCTCGTAGGCTTCCAGGGCCCGCGTGGTACGTTCCTCCGTCGGCCCGTGCATCTGTCGCCGAACCGTCTGTGGCGTGGGCCGTTTCAGCACCACCGGCTGTCCCGTCTCCCGGTCCACGGCGGCGCGCACGTCGTAATCGGCTCCGCTCCCCAGCGGCCCAACCAGCTCAAATCGATCCAACGTGATGGCGTTCATAGTTCAGATAGCGTTGATAGTTCAGTGAACGGCGTCTAACGCTGTCGGCTCAAAATCGTCAGCCAGTCTTCTTTCTGCCTGATTTCGTCAATTACCAAACCGGCTCCGGTGATGGCGTTAGCCGCCTCGTCGTGCTGTTCTACGATGATGCCCGATGCGATGAACACGCCGTCATCGGCCAGCAACTGCGGGATGGCCGGCGCTACTATTCTAATCCCCCGCGCGCTGATGTTGGCCACGGCCAGGTCATAAACGCGCCCCTGCGTCGCCGGGCCGGGGATGCTGCCGGTTGCGGTGTTGACCTGCTCGGCGATGCCGGTGCGCCGGAAATTGCTCCGCGCCGCCCGCACCGCGTGCCCGTCGATGTCCACCGCCGTGATGTGTCCGGCCCGCAGTTTTGCCGCCGCGATGGTCAAAATACCCGATCCGGCGCCCACGTCCAGCACGGTGCAGCCCGGTCGCACCAACTCCTCCAACGCCTCCAGGCACGAATAAGTCGTGGGGTGGTATCCGGTGCCGAAAGCCAGCCCCGGATCCAAGTCCACCACCACGTCCCCATCCTGCGCTTCGTACTCGATCCAGGACGGCTTGATCACTAGGTTGCGACCCACCCGCAGCAAGGTGAAGTGCTGTTTCCAGTTGTTGCGCCAGTCTTCGTCGTCGTCCAACGGCCGGATTTCCAGCTCGCCAAGCTCGGCCACGCTGGAAGCGAGTTTGATGCCCACCTCGATGTGGGCCAACCGCTGGCGGGACAGGCTGGGCAGATACGAGCGCAGCACGGCGTGTTCACCCGGCCTGGTCTCCACGCTCAGGCCGTAGCCGTAACGCTCGAACAGGTAGGACACGGGCTCAACGTACTCGAAAGGAACGGTGATGCAGAGTTCGTGCCAGGACATGGTAGCCTAAAATTATAGCCTAGATATGGTCGCCTGGATTCCGTCAGCGGAGCTTCAGCGTGCCCAAGCGGTTTCGGATCAATCTTCTTTGGGCGAGAGCGTGTCTTTGATGCGGTCAAAGAGCCCGCGCTGTTTGTCGTCGCCCGCCTCGTCAGAGGCCGGTTCGGGGGTCGGGTTTTCCGGAACGGTCGCCGGTTCCTCCGGCGCTGGGGTGGCGCTGGGTTTTTTCTTTCTGGAGGTTCGGCGTTTTTGGGGCGCCGGCGGCGCATTGCCGTTGTTATCAAAGGAATAGGACAGGTCTTCCAGCAATTTCCGCTGGTATTTATTGAGCTTGGTCGGCACTTCCACGTCCACCAGCACGCGAATATCACCCCGGCGGTCCGTGGAACGACCGTCTCGTCGCAGCCTGGGCACGCCGCGCCCGCGCACGCGGAACTGGCTGCCCGACTGCGTGCCGGCCGGGATGTCGAGGTCAACATCCTCGCCATCCAGCGTTGGGACCGATTTCTGCGCGCCCAGCGCCGCGTCCGCCATGTTGATGGTGAGCCGGTGCAGCAGGTCAGAGTCATCCCTGGCGAAAAGAGGGTGCTCCTGTACCCTCACCTGGACGTACAGGTTGCCGGGCGGGCCGCCATTCAATCCCGTATCACCTTCGCCGGTGATGCGCACCTGCATACCGTCGTCGATGCCGGCGGGGATGGTAATGGTTCTGGTGCGGCGTCGGCGTTCAAGGCCACGAGCGCGGCAGTTGCCGCACGGGGTTTCAATGGAGCGGCCCGACCCGTTGCAGCTGGAACAGGGGCTGGTTACGGCGAACTGCCCGAAGACGCTGCGTTGGGCGCGGCGAACCTGGCCGCTGCCGTTGCACACGTTGCAGGTGGTGATTGGCGTCCCCGGTTCGTTGCCGGCGCCGGAACATTGGTGGCATGGCTCGACGCGGTTCACCTCGATGTCTCGTTCGCAGCCAAAGACCGCCTCGGCAAAGGTCAGCGTAACCCGCTGGCTGATGTCGTCCCCGGTCCGCGGCTGGTTTGCAGTCCTGGCGCCGCCGCCGAAGAATGTGTCGAAAATATCGCCGAAGCCCCCAAAGGGATCAAATCCGTCAGCGGGACGGTCGCCGCCGCCGGTCACGCCGGCGTGGCCGAAGCGGTCGTAACGGGACCGTTTTTCCGGGTCGCTGAGAACCTGATAGGCTTCGTTGATCTCCTTGAACCGATCCTCGGCGCCGGGAGTTTTGTTCCGGTCGGGATGGAATTCCATAGCCTTCCGGCGGAAAGCTCGGCGGATTTCCTCGTCATTCGTCCCTCGGTCCACGCCGAGGGTCTCGTAGTAGTCAACGGGCATGGTCGTCTTGCGATTAAGTATGGTCAACCCAATTATAGCCGACTCCCGGCTGGTTCCTCAACATTAAAGATTAATCGCCTCGTTGTGAATACCGCGCCCTCGGAATGGACAAAATCGGTCCGTCGCTGTAAAAATGCAGTCGAACCAGCCAACGAATAATCTCGGAGATGACATCATGGCAGACCGCATCGTTATCATGGGCCCCGGCGCCGTGGGCAGTTACGTGGGCGCATTTCTCGTCCAGGCCGGCGAGGATGACATCACCTTTATCGATATGTGGCCCGAGCACGTGGAAAAGATGCGCGCCGCGGGCCTGCGCGCCAGCGGCAGCCAGGGTGATTTCACCGTCCCGGTCAACGCCATGCACCTCACTGACGCCCAGAACATTACCGAGCCCTTCGACTACGCCTTCATCACCGTGAAGTCCTACGATACCGAGTGGGCCACCCACTTCATCAAGCGGTACGTAAAGGACGATGGCGCCTTTGTGTCCATCCAGAACTGCTGGAACGACCCGACCATCGCATCCATAGTGGGTCCGGACCGGCAGCTGGGCTGTATTGCATCCCATATTGAGGTCGCCCTTTGGGAGCCGGCCCACGTCAACCGGGGCGGCGCGCCCGGGCGGGATCATGGCCACACCGTGTTCCGCGTCGGCGAGTTCAATGGCGCCGTCACCCCGCGATCCGAGGCCATCGCGGCCAAGCTGGACAACATCGATGCTGCCTACGCCACCGACAACCTGCCGGGAGAACGCTGGGCCAAGCTGTGCCAGAACGGAATGGGCAACGCCATCTCGGCCATGAGTCAGATGGGCAGCCAGGAAATGGCCGGCGACACCCGCATCCGCCGCATCCGCATCAACCTCGCCAAGGAAGGCGCTCAGGTCGGCCTTGCCCAGGGCCTCAACGTGGTGGACATCAACGGCATCTCCGCCGCATTCTGGGCCAACGCTGACCAGGGCGACGTGTTCGAGGAACTGGACGGCCGGCTGTCCGAGGCCGGCGGCCGGGTCAACTGGCTGGCCTCCATGGCCCAGGATGTGCACAAGGGCCGCAAGTCGGAAGTGGACTTTATGAACGGCCTCATCTGCGATAAAGGGCTTGAAACCGGTGTTCTTACGCCTTACCACGACGCCATCGTCGAGGCCATGCGCCTGGTGGACAACAAGACCATCAGCCCCGGCCCCGAAAACGTGGATCGCATCGTCCGCGCCGTCGAAGGCTAACCTGCCAGCAGTCACGGTTCGCCGTTTCACTGTTATCCGCCATTTCACCGTCGTCCGTCATTCCGGCGCAATCCGGAATCGATTGCGCGGTCCGCAGGAGTCCACAATATGTACATCACCGTTGAGCCCGCCGGATTGATGATGCACACCGTGAAGCTGGTATTCGACCCGACCGACCCGGCTCCGGAGGATCAGCAGGTGCGGGACTACCTTACCGAGCGCGAACTGGAGCCCCGCTATCAATGGTTTGCCGAAATCGACGGTTTGGAAGGTCGTGAGTGCGAGATCATGCAGTTCGGGGGCTGTTATCTGGGCCGCAACCTTCAGAATATCGGGATGATCCAGCGCCGCGTGGTGGAGGAAGAGTTGCTGACTGCCGAGATCGACCGTCATATTGCTGATGGCAGCCTCACCGCCCTTTACGGCGCCAGCGATTCGGAGCGGCTAACCGCCGTCGCTACCCTCATCGACGAGTTCCGAGTGGAGGAGAGTTTCGGTCAGGGCGAAGGCGGCGAGTTGCGCGCTACGCTGAATGCCGACGTCTTGCAGCAGGCTGCGGTTCGCGTCCTGGCGGCGATACATGGCGCGGGTTGATAGCGTCGTCGCCGCATGAAACCGGTTCCACCCGGGTGAACCTGGACGAAATGGTGAACTTGGACAAAATCAGGGAAGGGGCGGGCAGACGGCTGTTCGATGACCAGGGGGGATACGTCAGAGGCGCGTCAGCCGGCGCCGCGTGGAGCGACTGATTGGCGGGGGCTGCCGGCTGAAACCGGCAGGAGAGCGGTCGCTCGGCTCGATGGTCAGGGGCCATGGTGGGCTGCCACTACTCCGGTCTGGACGAGGTGGGCGCCGTGCGTAGCCGCCTCGAGCTGCTGGGGAGAAGTTCGACACTTGCCGGATCGGCACGCCGCCGGGCTGGGAAAGTTTCGTGCCGCGTCCACGTGAGCGATGGCGCCACAGTCGTCACATTGGAATTCCAGGTAATGGCTCCAACTACTGATCAGTTTCATAGTTTGTTGCTATCCTTTCTCAATAGGCTGCCGCTGCCGCGGTGCGCGAACTGGCTACGGAGATCGCGTCCACCGAACAAGATAGGCCGGCGCCTACCGAAAATCCACAACCGGGCGTGCCGGGTTGCGCAATTTTCGTCGAAGGGAAGCCGGGTTGCCGGCTTTAACCTATTTCCAGCTCACCGTAGGAACCCGCTATGCACGTTTTGCCCATTGTCACACACCCGCTCAGGTAATCGATGCTGGCGCGAGCCGGGGACAGTCGGCGATAAGCGACCATCAAAAGGGTTGATTCCCTACTGAAGGCGGAGATCTCGGCCGGCGGGCCGGCGTCAGCCGGTGGGCCGCCGCATTAGCCTCAAATCGTGGGATCGAGACCGGTTTTACGGTTCCAGAAGGGAGCGAGCGCAACTACGCCGGTAGGATGGCTGAGGCGCCGGCGTTAGCCGCGGACACAACTTTGGCGGGGTCTCTGTGAGCGGGCTCTGGAGCGGGCGATGGGGATCGAACCCACGTAGCCAGCTTGGAAGGCTGGGGCTTTACCACTAAGCTACGCCCGCTTGGAATGCCTAGGTATAACTATAACCCAAAGTTGGGGTTCCGCCCAGCGGCGCTGCGCCGGCGTCGGCGCAAATTAGCCGGCCAGCCCGACTGCCGCGAGTAGGTCCCGTGCGGTGGTCCCGATATCGGCTGGGGTCGGTATTATGGCTGCTCCCGCGCGTTCCAGCGCCCGGGTTTTGGACGCGGCGGTTGCGGATTCTCCCGTGATTATCGCTCCGGCATGACCCATGCGCTTACCCGACGGAGCGGTGGCGCCAACTACCAGCGCGCAAAGGGGCTTGGTGAATTCGGATGACCCGATGTACTCAGCGGCTTCCTGTTCCATCGTGCCGCCGATTTCCCCGATGAACACTACCATGTCGGTGTTTGGGTCTTCGTCGTATAGCCGCAGTATATCGACGAAGTTGCTGCCAATGATGGGATCGCCACCGATGCCAACGCAAGACGATTGGCCGATTCCCAGGTTCGTCAACTGCCCAACGGCTTCATAGGTCAGCGTACCGCTGCGCGAAACTACGCCGACCCGTCCCGGCATGTGTATGCTGCCGGGCATGATTCCCACCTTGCAACGCGCTCCGGGGTTGATCATGCCCGGGCAGTTAGGGCCAATTAAGCGAACGGAATGCGCGCGCGCGTAGCGATACAGCCCCACCATGTCGCGTACCGGTATGCCTTCAGTGATGCAGGTGATCAGCGGCACGCCGGCGTCCACCGCCTCCGCGATGGCGTCGGCCGCAAAGGCCGGCGGAACAAAGATAAGGGAAACGTTGGCGTCGGTCGCCGCTACTGCCGCGCCCACCGAGTCAAAAACCGGCACTGCGTCGTCAAATTGCTGCCCGCCCCGGCCCGGGGTCACGCCGGCAACCAGCTGCGTCCCGTATTCCTTGCAGGATCGGGCGTGGAAACTCCCCTCCCTTCCGGTAATGCCTTGCACCAGAATACGGGATTGCTCGTTGACCAGAATCCCCATGACGCTAAGGAACCGCTGCCCCGGCCCGGGATGACAGGGCCGCGGCCGCTTCGGTTAGCGTGTCGGTAAAGGTGACATCCAAACCGGATTGGGCCAGGATTGCATTCCCTTCCTCCAGGTTAGTGCCGAGCATCCGTACCACCAGCGGCTGAGTGGCCTGCCGCTCCGCGTAGGCCATGACGATGCCCCGGGCCGCCACGTCGCAGCGCAGGATGCCGCCGAAGATGTTGACCAGCACCCGGTCAACCTTGGGGTCGGACAGGATTATCCCCATCGCGGCGGCCACTTTTTCTTCGGATGCGCCGCCCCCAACATCCAGGAAGTTTGCCGGGGCTGCGCCGGCGGCGCTGGCGACGTCCAGCGTGGCCATAGCCAGCCCCGCCCCGTTGACCAGGCAGCCCACGCTGCCGTCCAGGCTCACATAGGCGATATCTTCGTCCGCCGCCGCCGCTTCCAAGGCGTCTTCTTGGCTGCGGTCGCGCAGTTGTTGCAGATCGGGGTGGCGGTACAGCGCGTCGTCTTCGACTTCCATCTTTGCGTCCAGCGCCATTACGTCGCCGGCGCCCGTGACGATCAGCGGGTTAACCTCGACCAGGGTGCAATCATTTTCGGTAAAGATGCGGTACAGCGCGGCGAATATAGCCGCTCCCTGTCGCGCCGCGGCGCCGTTTAGACCCAACCGGGCGGCCACGCGCCGGCACTGAAACGGCATCAGTCCGAGGCCCGGTTCCACCGCTTCGGTGATGATGGCATCCGGATTGGTGGCGGCGACTTGCTCGATGGAGGTTCCGCCGGCCGCGCTGCCGATCAGCACGGGGGCGCGATGGTTGCGATCCATCGTGATCGCAACATACATTTCGGCGGCAATGTCGGCCAGTTCTTCCACCAGCACGCGGTCAACCGGCACGCCGCCGGCAGCGGTCTGGTTGGTCACCAGCCGAGAACCCAGCAGTGCGCCGGCGAAACTGCGTGCGTCATCCACCGAGGCAACCACCTTCACGCCGCCGGCCAAGCCACGCCCTCCGGCATGTACCTGGGCCTTCACTGCGGCGCGTCCCCCGAAGAATGTTGCGGCTTCTGCGGCTTCTTCAGATGACTTAGCCAGTTTGCCATTCGGGATAGGGATGCCGTAGCGGGCAAAGATTGCCTTGGCCTGGTACTCGTGCAATTTCATGGCACGAATATTTTGCCCCACGCCGGGCCGGGCGTCAACGCGGTTGATCCGCCGGCCGGTTCCCACGAGGCCGGTTCCCGCGAGCCGCCCGCCCGCGGCAAGGCGGCGGCAAGGCGACGGTGAATGTCGCCCCGGAATGTTGCCCCGACCG
This sequence comes from Dehalococcoidia bacterium, assembly GCA_963692995.1. Taxonomy (GTDB): domain Bacteria; phylum Chloroflexota; class Dehalococcoidia; order Lucifugimonadales; family UBA3495; genus Bin87. Next base: position 2,401,876 of record OY843611.1, on the reverse strand, counting down.
TAATTCCGGTTCGCGGTCTGCCGGGAAACATTCCGAGGACGGTTTCGGAAGGCGGCGTTGACCGGGCGTTTGCCGACTGAATTAGTCCGGGTTCGGGGTCTGTTCTGCAACGTCGTCGCAATTCTTTCGGCAACTTTCGATTGGTTGTTGACAAAGCGGCGGCTACGGTATAGATTGCCCCAAATGCCGCCGCCTTTACGCGGCAAAGCCAACTAGCGAGGAGGCTAATATGCTAACCATTGGGCATGAGGTAGTTCGTCCCGGAAGGCACTGGGGGGACTCCGAAGTTACGATCCCTGTTCCGGAAGAATTGGAAACGGTCCCCGGTATTCCGACGACCGGACGTGAAGTTGACTGGTACGCCCGCGAGTACCCGCTAGAAACCATGAACATCACCGAGCGGGCATCCCGGGACTGGTCCAACACTTTGCGCGACCTCCACGCTGAGATGCGTGAGATCCGCAAGGAGCACGACAAGCTCAACAGCAACCTGATCATGGCCGCCCGCGCGACCGCTGAAATGGATCCCACTGCTGAGCCCACCGGCGAAGACATCTCCCAGCTCATCAAGGACAAAGCCCGCCAGCTTGGTTACCTGGAAGTCGGCATCACCGCCTATGACCCCCGGTATGACTACAAGAGCAAGCGCGGCTTCACCGTCCTTCCTCACGCTATCTGCCTGTGCTACGAGCAGGACTTCGAGCCCACCCAGACCATCCCCAGCGTTGACGCCGAGATCGTGCACTCCAGCACCTATCGGACCCAGGCTGCGGCCGGCTTGGAACTCGGCAACTTCATCCGCAATCTGGGCTACAAGGCCCACGTTGTGCACTCCAGTGACGCCACTGGCCCGGTCATCCCCATGTTCGTGGCGGCCGGCCTCGGCTCCCTGGGCGCCTGCGGCTACCTGCTGTCCCCGCACACCGGCAACCGCATGCGGCTGATGATGATCACCACCGACGCCAAGGTCACCCATGACGAGCCGGTGGACTACGGCATCCACGCCTTCTGCCAGGTGTGCCAGGTCTGCGTGAACCGCTGCCCGGGCCGCGCCCTGATGCGCGACAAGATCTGGTGGCGCGGAATTGAGAAGAACAAGCTGTACTTCAAGCGCTGCCGTCCCGTAATGGCTCGCTACCTTGGCTGTGGCGTCTGCATGAAAGTCTGCCCCATCCAGAAGTATGGCCTCAAGAACGTCATGGAGCACTATGCCGCCACCGGCCAGGTGCTGGGCAAGGGCACCCACGACCTCGAGGGTTACAACCTTGAGGGTAAGGGCTACTTCGGCCCCGGTGAACTGCCGGTCTTCGAGCGCGACTTCTTCGACATGCCCCACGGCAACTCCGACGAGTGGGCTTTCGACGAGCTGAAGGACGCCGCCCGTGATAACGACGGTGTGATCCCTGAAGATATGCTGGAGAACCTCAAGTTGCAGATCCAGCGCGCCATCGAGTTGCAGTCCGGCGACGTGCTGCAGATGATGGCCGAGGACCAGGACTACATCTAGTCCTAACTCCACATCTTGCCAAACCGGCGAAATGGACCGGCGGGGTCAATCCCGCCGGTCTTTTTTGTGGGCCTAACGCTTTATGACCACCCTTCCTTCCCTTCTGATCTCCATTCCTGAAGGTGTCATCGACCTCGGTTGGGGACACCCATCGCCACACCTTCATCCCTCCGACGCCCTGGCCGCCGCGGCCCAATCCGTCCTCGGCAAGCAGTCAGCTGTCCCGTTGCAGTACGGCGCGGTTCAGGGGTTCGGCCCGATGCTGGAATCCTTGGCCGCGTATCTTTCCGGATCGGAGGCTTACGATGGCCAGGTCAGTCCGGCCTCGCTGTTCCTCACCGCCGGAGCTTCTGCCGCCATCGACCTCGCCGCCACGCTCTTCGCGACCGCCGGCGATACCGTCTTGGTGGAGGAACCGACTTACTATCTTATTGGCCGGATCTTTGTGGATCACGGCCTGAACGTGATCGGCGTCCCCACTGATGCCAACGGCTTGGACACCGATGTCCTGGCCGCTATGCTGGAAGCCGGCGATGTTCCAAAACCCCGGCTTCTCTACACGATACCCACGTACCAAAATCCCAACGGTTCAGTCCTGCCCCTGGGCCGGCGCCGCCACTTGGTGGAGCTGGCGCAGCGACACGGCTTCACTATCATTGCGGACGAGGTGTACCAGCTGCTGCACTACGGGCCGCCGCCACCGCCGCCCATGGCCATGCTCGACGCCTCGCCCGATGGCTGCGTGGTATCGCTGGGATCATTTTCTAAGATACTCTCCCCCGGTCTGCGCCTGGGATGGGTGCACGCATCGCCCGAAATCATCCGGCGTTTCGTGGATTCCGGGGTGGCTGCCAGCGGCGGCGGCCTGAACCATTTTGCCGCAAACCTCACCCACGCTACGCTGGAGATGGGTTTGCTCCAGGAGAACATCAATACCCTTCGCCGGGTATATGGCCAACGCCATGACGACGTTGCCGATCTGCTGCGCGCCGAATTGTCCGAGACCGTCAGCTTCACGCCCCCCGGCGGAGGTTACTTCTACTGGTTGAGCCTGAATGAAGGCATCGACGCCGATGCTCTGCTGCCGTCAGCCCGGGAAATCGGCGTTTCGTACCGCTCCGGCACCGCCTTCTCCGCTTCCGGGGCCTTTGCCGACGCTCTTCGCATCAGCATTTCCCTGTATGAAACTGACGAACTGGCCGAGGGCATCCGTCGCCTGGCTGCGGCGATACGTACCCACGCCGGTCGGCGCTGAAGACATGCCGGCTCGAAGCACAGAATCTTCGAAAATGGCCCAATAATCATCATCACATAAAGGAATGCGATTATTCGGGAGGAAGAGTATTGACATCATCAAACCGGGGATTTACCCTTTTGCCAGATTAAGCGTATCTACGCAGTCCAACCAAGGAGGAGGGTATGCTAACGATTGGCCATGAGGTACGGCGACCCGGCAAGTATCTGGGCGACGCGCCTGTAACCATCCCGGTGCCTGAGGAATTGGAAACCGTTCCCGGCATCCCAATCAACCAGCGTGAAGTTGACTGGTATTCGCGGGAATATCCTGTTGAGACCATGAACATCACCGAGCGCGCTTCTCGTGACTGGGCCAATACCCTGCGCGACCAGCACGCCGAAATGCGCGAAATCCGCAAGGAACACGACAAGCTCAATCGCAACCTGGTTATGGCCGCCCGCCTGACCGGCGAACTTGAGCCCACCGCCGACGCCACCGGCGAGGATGTCAGCGAAGCCATTAAGCAGAAGGCCCGCGAGCTCGGTTTCTGTGAGGTTGGGATCACCGCTTTCGACATCCGCTACGTGTATCAGAGCAAGAAGGACTGGGTCCGCTTCCCTAACGTTGTCTGCTTGGCCTACGAGCAGGACTTCGAGCCCACCCAGACCATCCCCAGCATCGACGCTGAGATCGTCCACTCCAGCACCTACCGCACGGAAGGCGCCGCTGGTCTGGAGCTCGGCAACTTCATCCGCAACCTCGGCTATCGCGCCCAGGTTCACAGCCCCAACGACAACACCGGCCCCTACATTCCGATGTTCGTCTCCGCCGGCTTGGGCCAGCTGGGCGCCTGCGGCTACCTGCTGACCCCCCACGTCGGCTCCCGCTGCCGCATCATGATGATCACCACCGACGCCAAGGTCACCCATGACGAGCCGGTGGACTATGGCATCCACGCCTTCTGCCAGGTGTGCCAGGTCTGCGTGAACCGCTGCCCGGGCCGCGCCTTGATGCGCGACAAGATCTGGTGGCGCGGAATTGAGAAGAACAAGCTGTACTTCAAGCGCTGCCGTCCTGTAATGGCTCGCTACCTCGGCTGTGGCGTCTGCATGAAAGTCTGCCCCATCCAGAAGTACGGCATGAAGGCCACCATGGACCACTACGCCGCCACCGGTCAGGTGCTGGGCAAGGGCACCCACGACCTCGAAGGTTACAACCTTGAGGGCAAGGGCTACTTCGGCCCCGGCGAGCTCCCGGTCTTCGAAACCGGCTTCTTCGATATGCCCCACGGCGACACCGGCGAATGGGCCTTCGACCAGTTGAAGGACGCCGCCCGCGCCAACGGCAACGAAATCTCCGACGAAATGCTCGTGGACTTCAAGGCTCAGGTTGTCCGCGGCCTGAACCAGAGCACCGACAACGTCGATATGATGTACGAAGAGGAAGACTACATCTAAACGGTGTAGCCGACCAAATCCGTCGGTTCTTCGGGAACTACGCCATTGGGGGAAGGTGCATGCCTTCCCCCAATTTTATATGTTTGCAACCCAGGCGGCGAGAATGCGGCAGTGACCGGCGCGTTGACCGAGCATATCGGCGTCTCCGGGCCAGCCGCCAGCACGCTGAACCGGGGCAGGCAACGGAGACCCATCAGCGGCGGCGCCGCGCCCGCCCTTCCAAGTGGTTGAGGGTTGCTCTCGTTCCCTTTAGAGTTGCAGGGTACGAGGATCAATCTCGCGGCGCGCTGGCGCGCTGGCGCTGGCCGGTTGGTCTTCGCGAAGATTTGTGATGAGGTCGTCGAAAGCCGTCTGATAATCTGCGTCGCCGCCGGCTTGGCCCGTCAAGTCGAACACGCGGTGTTCTTCTTTCAGCAGACGGGCGCTCCTGGTGCGACCTGACCCCATGACGCCATCGGCATCGACGAGGAACATGGTCCAGCGATCCGACGTCTTTTGAAACTCGTGGGCGGCGGTGATGTCGTTGCGGACGGTTTCGCTGTCCAACCCGGCGCCGGTACAAACCACGACAAGGCGGTCGTAGTGCCGAACCCACCGCTCGATCTCTTCTTCCCCCGAAGTGGCGCGACGGTCCACCAGCGGGTTGCCCCGAAAGCTCTCGGCAAACACCCAACTGCGGAGGCCGGCAGAGCGCAGGCGGCTTTCCAGCTCGCGGGCGAAGTCCACGTCCGCGTCGGCGCACGAGATGTGCACTTCCATGGTGGAAACCGGGGTGTCCGCTACGGAATTCTGGAGGCCAACCACCATGGCCGGCACTCCGGATCCCAGAATGAACGACTCTGGCAATGCGCCACGAGAGCGGAGCAAGGTGTCCAATCCTATCGTGCTGGGAGCGTCGTGTCTGATGTCGTCCAGGCCGGTGGCGGCATCCAGAGCGCAATTTTGGAACACCGTATAACCGATCACGCAATTGCTGAAGTCAGCCTCCGCAGTGCCAACGTCGTTGAGGACGGCTTCGTAAAAGTCGGCCCCGTTGAGGATGCAAGACGAAAGGTTAGTCCGAGAAAGGTTTGCGCCGTTGAAGCTGGCTCCGGTAAGGTTCGCCCCGGTAAAGTTGGCCCGGTCCAGGTTGGCCCGGTCCAGGTTGGCGTTGGTGAGGTCGGCCCCGGAAAGGTTGGCCTCTGACAACGTGGCCCGGTCCAGGTTCACGCCAGCCAGGTTGGCGTTGCGCAGGTCAGCGCCGCGGAAGTTAGCCCCGGAGGCGATGGCGCGGTTGAAGTTTGCCTCGCGCAGATCCGCCCGATAGAAATGGGCATCGTTAAGATAGCCGTTAGAGAGATCCGCGCGGCGCGCCATAGCGCCCATGAAGTCTCCGCCCCGCATATCGGCGCCGCGCAGATTCACCATGGGAATCCGCGCATGGCTCATGTAACAAGCGTTGAGATCCATGATTTGATTGGGGTGCTCGTCGCGCCAGGCTGCCACCACGTCGCGGCCCCGTTTCACAATTTGGACCAGTTCAATGTCGGCCATTGTTGCAGTCTCCGTGAGGGTTTCAGCGGCGATTTTAGCATAAAATCACCGGCGGCAAGGAAGGCTGGGCAATCCCTGCATAGATTGCATACCGTCGCTCCGGCGAAAGCAGGAGTTCGGAGGTTGAAATATGCAGGAAATGGAAACACGATTAACGCATTCGGTCGCTGGATTCCCGCTTTCGCGGGAATGACGGATGGGGAACAGGAATGGCAGGTGCAGAGCGGGAATGACGGGTGCGGAGCGGGAATGACGAAGGTGGAGTGGGAATGACGGGTGCAGAGCGGGAATGACGGTGATGGCGCCATTGCCACGGGGATTGTCGGCTAGGACAGTTTGCGGAAAGTGGGTGCGGATGAGCTGACGATGCGGTTTGCCCGGAGCGGCATTGCGACTTATAATGCTGCCGGCGCGTTGGGGCGCTCAATCTCTCCAGCTCGGTCGGATATGCGATGCTGCTGACTATTGATATTGGGAATACGGCCGTTACTATCGGGGTATTTCGCCACAGCGTCGATGGCGACGGAGATTCCAACGGCAACAGCCCGGCCAACCGGCTGTCAACGACGCTGCGCCTGGCAACGGATTCGCGGCGCCTGGCCGACGAGTACGGCATCCTCCTCAAAAACCTGCTCGAGTTCCGAGGCATTCCGATTCAGGAAATCGACGCGGCCTGCATCTGCTCGGTGGTGCCGCCGCTCACCGGAATGTTCGACGAGCTGTGCCGCCGGTTCTTCGGCGTCGTTCCGCTACAGGTTACATCTCAGATTGACCTGGGGATGCCGATTCGTTACGACAACCCCCGGGATGTGGGAGCCGACCGCATCGTGGACGCGGTGGCGGCGGTGGAGTTGTATGGCGCGCCGATGATTGTAGTGGACTTGGGTACGGCGACCGTTTTTGACGCCGTGTCCAGGGAAGGGGAGTACCTCGGCGGAGCCATCGCGCCGGGGATCAACCTGTCCGCCAACGCCCTATATGACAATACCTCCCTGCTCCGTCGCGTGGAACTGGTCGCGCCGCCCGAAGCGGTGGGTCGCAATACCACCGCCGCGTTGCAATCGGGACTCGTGCTCGGTTACGCCGGTCTCGTGACCGCCATGGTGAACCGCTTCAAGGCGGAAATCGGGTCCGACGCTAAAGTTCTAGGCACCGGCGGATTAGTGACCGTCATCGCGGACCACGCTCCGGTTTTTGATGACATCAACCAGGAACTAACACTGGTGGGTCTTGACATAATCTACCGCATGAACTCCATCGGCGTTCCGGGCGCCAGGGCCTTTTGACATTTTACCGTCACTTCCGCGCCCGATTCGCTATCCCCGCGAAAGGGGCAACCTGGAACGCCTTTGCAGCAAAGGATAAGTGAGTGATGGAAAGCGCGCTTGCCGGCAAGAATATCGTTCTCGGGGTTACGGGAAGTATCGCCTGCTACAAGGCGCTGGACTTGGCCAGCAAACTGGTGCAGGCCGGGGCCAACGTTGAAACCATCCTCAGCTATGGAGCGACCCGGTTTGTAACTCCGCTGGCGTTCCGCAGCCTGACCCATCGGGAGGTGGTCACCGACACCTTTGACGCTGGCTCCGAGCATAGTGTGGAGCACGTTGCGCTGGCGCGTTGGGCGGACATCGTGGCGATCGCGCCGGCCACGGTGCATTGTATCGCCAAGCTGGCCGCCGGGCTGGCCGACGACCCGCTGACTACAACAGTGATTGCCACGGAGGCTCCCCTGCTGGTGGCGCCGGCCATGGACGCCAATATGTATGATCACCCGGCGACACGAGAGAACATTGCGCGGCTTCGCGCCCGGGGCGTCTTTCTGGCCGGGCCGGCTCCCGGCCGGCTGGCGTCGGGACTGATGGGCATGGGGCGGCTGGTGGAGCCGGCGGACCTGCTGGGCCATATCGCCGCCGCCCTGGGCAAACCCGGCGATCTGGCCGGGCGTCGCGTCGTAGTAAGCGCCGGAGGCACCCAGGAAGCCATTGACCCGGTTCGCGTGATTACCAACCACTCTTCGGGGAAGATGGGATACGCGATAGCGGAAGCGGCGCGAGACCGTGGCGCGGAAACGGTTTTGGTCGTGGCTCCAAACGCGCTGCCCGATCCGCCGCTGGTACGCATGGTGCCGGTCCGCTCGGCTCAGGAAATGTGCGACGCCGTGCTGGCGGAAACGCGGACTGCCGACGCCCTGATCATGGCCGCCGCGGTGGCCGACTACCGGCCGGCGGTGGCGGCAGAGCGGAAGATCAAAAAGACCGCCGCCGATGAAATGTCCATCGACTTGGAAAAGACCACGGACATTCTGGCAACGGCCCGGGGGAATTTTGTTCGGGTCGGGTTTTCCGCCGAGAGCGAGAATCTGGAGGCCAACGCTGCCGACAAGGTTCGACGCAAGGAACTCGACCTCATAGTAGCCAACGATATAACCGAAGCGGGCAGCGGCTTCGGGGTGGATACGAACCGAGTTGTGCTTATTGACCGCGAGATGCAAGTTGAACGGTTGCCGCTACTCACCAAATACGAGGTGGGGCACCGGATTTTGGACCGGGTGGCAGCGCTGCTGAGACCGTGAATTTCGGCTACAGCCCGGAGAAGAGGATAAACCATGCGCATAGGGGTTTTTGTAGGAGCGTCCAGCGCCGACCTGATGAGCCTGGACGAGATCATTGGCCGCATCAAGCAGGCTGAAGCCGACGGCTTCGACAGCTTTTGGGTGCCGCACATCTCAGCCCGGGGATATGACGCGCTGACCGTGCTGGCTCTTGCCGGCCTCCAGACCAGCCGTATCGAGTTGGGCGTCGGCGTCGTCCCCACGTATCCCCGGCATCCGGCGGCGCTGGCTCAGCAGGCGCTGACCACGGCGGCGGCCAGCGGCGGGCGGTTCGCGCTGGGCATCGGGCCGTCGCACCGACCGGGCATCGAGGGCAGTTTCGGAATGTCCTACGACCGTCCGGCGTTGCACACCCGAGAGTACCTGGCGGTGTTGAGACCGTTGCTGGCAGAAGGGAGGGTGCGGTTCTCCGGCGAGTTCTACAACGTGAACGCGGAGTTGGACGTTCCCAACCGCCCGCATTGTCCGGTGCTGATTTCAGCGCTGGCGCCCCGAATGCTGCGCCTGGCCGGCGAGCGGGCCGACGGCACCATTACCTGGATGGCCGGGCCGCGCACGATACGGGAGCACATTGCGCCGCGCATCAGCCAATCCGCTGAAGCCAGCGGGCGCGAGACGCCCCGGGTCTGCGTCGGCCTCCCCACAGCGGTGTGCGACGACGCAGCAGCGGGCCGACGCCAGGCGGCGGCGGACTTCGAGCGGTATGGACAGCTGGTGAACTACCGCCGCGTGCTGGACATTGAGGGCGTGGAGGGGCCGTCGGAGGTCGCAGTGGTGGGCAACGAGGAGTCGCTGCGCCGTCAGCTGGAGGATTTCGCCGCCGGCGGAGCGACGGACTTCATCGCCAACATCTTTGCCGTGGGCGACGACGGGGAGTCGAGGGCGCGGACGTATGCGGCGCTGCGGGAGTTGGTGGGAAGGGTGTAGTTTGCCGTCCGGCGTGCGCCATAGCGGGAATCCAGGCGTTCCCATAACCAGATCGTTCTGCGATGCTGGATTCCCGCCTGCGCGGGAATGACGGGTAGGTCCGTATCGTTCTGCGATGTGCGGCGATGCTGGATTCCCGCGCGAGCGGGAATGACGGAAGTGGAGCCGTTTGATACTCGTCAACTCAATTTGACGACAGGCCCTAAGAGCGCGTGAGAACGGAGTTCAGCCCCCACGCGCTTTGCTGCACAACCACTAGGTCTGCGCCGGCAGGTCTGCGCCGGTTTGTCGGCAGGTCAGCCCACGGCCTCTTTGAACCGGCGTATCGCTTCTATATGCTGGTCGGGGCCTTTTAGGCCGGCCCGCATGGTGTTGACGGACAGGTGTGTCGCTCCGGCGTCGTTCCAGTCGGCGGCCAGCTTGTTCCAGTCGTCGGGGTTGTTGCTGTCCATCAGGGCGACGCGGCCTTCGACGCCAATGGCAGCGGGATCGCGTCCGTAGCCCCGGGCCAGTTCACGCATTTCGGCCAGGCGCTCCCGGCCGGCGCCGTCGGGCTGGAACTGGGGGAACCAGCCATCGCCCATGCGGGCGAGGCGACGGACGACCTGGGGCGCGCCGCCGCCGAACCAGACGGGAATGGGCTGCTGGACGGGCCGGGGGTTGATGCCGGCATGGGTAATCTTGTGGTAGCGGCCCTCGTAGTTGACCACTTCCTGGGTCCAGAGCAGGCGCATGACTTCAACCTGCTCGGCGGAGCGGCGGCCCCGGTTTTCCCAGTTTTCACTTAGGGCCTCATACTCAACCTCGTTCCAGCCGACGCCGATGCCCAGGCGCAGGCGTCCGTTGGTGAGGATGTCCACCTCAGCGGTTTGCTTGGCGACCAGGGCGGTCTGACGCTGGGGCAGGATGATGATGCCGGTGCAGAACTCGATCTTTTCGGTGAGGGCGGCCAAGTAACCGAACATGACAAAGGGTTCGTGAAACATATCGTCCTTGTTGTAAGGCCGGTTCCACTCGGCGCGCTGGGTGTGGTCGGCGCCCAGCACGTGGTCGAACACCAGCAGGTGCTCGTAGCCCAGCTCCTCGACGGCCTGGGCAAAGTCTTTGACGGCGATGGGGTCGGCGCCGATTTCGGTTTGGGGGAAGATGGCTCCCAGTTGCATGGCGGCTCTCCTTGGGGGGTCTCTTTGGTAAAGTTGCCGCCTCATTGTATCCGCCGTCCGGATGGGATGCTATGGGATGGCAGCGTTCCGCGTTGAAAATCCTGGTCAGGCCCTGATAGAATGGGAGTAGCTCTGGGGATTAGTCTAGTGGTAAGACGCCTGACTCTGGATCAGGTATCACAGGTTCGAATCCTGTATCCCCAGCCATTTACATTGGCCGTGGCTTGATGGGTTTGACGGGGGCTGGAATCGCCGCCAAAAATCCGAGATCGGTTACTCTAGGCCGTCTCTACAAACTCCGTCATTCCCGCGAAAGCGGGAATCCAGCGAGTGCAAAGTAAGGCCACCTTCCCGCTGGCAGTGATTTTCCGGGTTCCTGATTTCGCAGGAACGACGGTGTGATTCCCCGTTAGTAAGCGGTCTCCAGCCAGTGCCGTAAAAACCGACCAAGTTCGTACCGTGAGGGCCGCGATTGAGGAGTCCGGAAAATGAAGGACCGCGCCCGAATCAGTTAGACGGCAAGCCGTTGCCACCGGCCCAGTCGGGGCGTGATCTGGGCAACAGGCTGGAAGCCGGAGTGTAGCCCGGCCAGCGTATTGGAACGTGCGCTGCCTACAGCTTGCCGGCGGAACGCAACTGCCGGCGTACTTTCCCGACGCCGCCGAACTTCAGCCGCAGCAAACCCTTCACGTCCTCCCAGGCGGTGCGAATGATCCGCACGCGCGAGTCGGGATCATCGGTCCAGTGAACCGGCAGCTCCAGGATGGGATAGCCGCATTTCTGGGCCAGGATCAACAGCTCGGAATCGAAGAACCACCCGTTGTCTTCCACCAACGGAGCCAGATCGTCGGCGGCGCGACGGCTCACCGCTTTGAAGCCGCATTGGGCGTCGCGGAAAGATGTGAAGAACATGGCGCGGAACAGCAGGCTGTAGCCGCGTGAGGTGATTTCCCGCTTCAATGTCCGCCCGATCACCTGGGAATCGGGGAGTAGTCTGGAGCCGATGGCGATGTGGCAGCGGCCTTCAGCGATGGCCGACACCATGGGCGGCAGGTGGGCCAGGTTGGTGGACAGGTCAACGTCCAGGTAGGCCACGATGTCGGCGGCGCTTTCGGTCCAGGCGCGGCGCAGGGCGCGTCCCCGACCGCGCTGCTCCAGGCGGATGTGCCGTACCTGGGAGAACTCTTGGGACAGGGCATCGGCGGCGGCCAGGGTGCCATCGGTTGAACCGTTGTCAGCGACAATGATGGCCCAATTGTAATCCACGAGATGATTTGACATAAACTCATGGAGACGACGCACGCTTACCGGGAGGGCGCGTTCCTCGTTGAGGCAAGGGATTACTACGTCGAGGGATGGCGGCATAGGGTGAGATTATATCAGGGCCGAGTTGGCAAAATTGACAAATCGAAGAATGCGGTGCTATATTCCGTCTGCTATACGCTCGGCGCAATCGTGTTCGCAGTCTTTGGATTGAGTGCGGCGCGAAGGGGTGTCTCTACCCGCGATGCACAGGACGGCAACCAGCAACACCTTCCCCCATGCCGGTGGGATGGTGTTTTTTATAGCCACATCGCCCCCCTTCGTCAGTCGTCATTTGATTAGCGCCAGCGGGCAATTCGCAGATTACTGCCGGTTCGGAGGAACCTCCAGATGCAGATGAACGACTTCGTCGTCCGGTTCGCCGGTGAAGGCGGACAGGGCGTCGTTACTTCAGCCGAAGGACTGGCCCAGGCTTCCACCCAGGTAGGTTACCACGCGCTGACCTACGCAACTTTTCCTTCTCAGATTCTTGGTGGCCCGACCTGGACCCAGGCCCGAATTTGTACTGAGCCGATCTTGAGCTCAGGCGACCAGGTGGACGTGCTGGTCGCATTTAATGAAGAAGCTTACGAAGCCCATGCTGAGGAAGTGCGGGAAGGCGGCGTGATCATTTACAACGCCGACGACTTCACGATGACTGACCCAAGGTCTTTCGGGCTGGCCGTCGATTCCCTGGCGCGTTCCACCGGCAACAACCGGGCGGCCAACATGGTCGTCATCGGCGCCCTGGCGCAACTGGTCCACATGCCCCAGCAGTACCTGGAGGATTTCGTGGAAGCGCGCTTCCGGCGGGGCCGCGCCAACGACGACGAGATTATTGAATCGAATATCCAGGCGATGCGGTTGGGCCGCCAGAACGCCGCGGAGAGCGGGTTCGTTCTGGGTGATCTGGCGCCGCCAAACCCGCCGGATTACCAACAGTTGATGCTGAAAGGCAACGAAGCCATCGCCCTGGGCGCTACCCACGCCGGCGTAGGTTTCTATGCCGGTTACCCCATCTCTCCGGCCACCACCATCCTGCTCTGGATGGAGCGCAACCTGGTGGGGGAGGGCAAGTTCGCGTACCAGGTTTCCTCGGAGATTGAAGCCATCACGGCGATCCTGGGGGCCGGGTACGCCGGCAAGAAGTCAATGACCGCCACCGCCGGCCCGGGCCTATCGCTGATGAGCGAAGGGCTGGGTCTCGCCTGGATGGCTGAAATACCTTTGGTGGTGGTGGACGTCCAGCGCGGCGGCCCGGCCACCGGGTTGCCCACCAAGACGGAGCAATCGGACCTTATGGCGTGCATGTACCCGGCTCACGGCGACGTGCGGATGCCGGTGATTGCTCCCGGGTCGGTGGAAGAGTGCTTCTACGCCGCGACCCACGCGTTCAACTGGGCCGAGCGTTACCAGGGCCCGGTGATCCTGATGAGCGAGATGTCTATGGCCGAGCGGGTGCAGAACATCCCCCGGCCCGACCTCAGCAAGATTGCGGTGGAAGAACGCCTCACCTACGAGGGCGGGAATGGGTATCACCGTTACTCCGGACATGAGCTTTCGCCGATGCCCTTGCCGGGATACCCGGGCGCGTATGTGGCCAACGGCAGCGAGCATGATGAGATGGGCGATACTACCCACTTGGCTAGCCGCCACATCCAGATGACGGAGCGCCGGTTCAGCAAGCTCAAGCTGCTGGAAGAAGACAAATACGAAGCGGAAAATACCGATGCGAGCATCGCGGTAATGACGTGGGGCGGTTCCAAGGGGCCGACTCGAGAAGCCTTTGACGCGCTTCGGGAAGCCGGGGTGGATGTGGCCTGGTACTACTCCATGTTTCTCAACCCGTTGCCGCCGGCCCTTCTCGACGAGCTGCGGTCCAAAGAGTTGGTGATCGTGCCGGAGCTGAACTATCAGGGCCAGTGGGCTGGCATCCTGCGCTCCGAGGAGGTCAGGGCCAAAGCCATCACGCAGTACACCGGGCTCCCGTTCAAGGTGAGCGACCTGGTGTCCCGCATCACTGAAATTGCAGCCAATCACAGGGAGGCAGCGCGGGTATGAGCAAGAAGAACCCGGAATACGACTTCAAATGGTGTCCCGGCTGCGGCGACTTCGGCGTGCGCCGCGCGCTGGAATTTGCGATGATCAACCGGCTGGAGGAAACCGGCCGGCCCATTGAGAACAACGTGGTGGTCGCCGGCATCGGTTGCAGCGGCAACCTCGTTCACCTGCTGGAAGGCGAGCAACCCTACGGCATCCACGGCATCCACGGACGGACGCTGCCGGTAGCCATGGGCGTCAAGATGGCCCGGCCGGAACTGAACGTGATCATAGTGGCCGGCGACGGCGACTTCCTGAGCATCGGCGGCGAGCACATCGCACCCCAGGCGGCCCGTAACGTCAACGTCACCGCGGTCATCATGGACAACGGCGTGTACGGTCTGACCAAGGGCCAGAGTTCCCCCACCACCGAGATGGGCGCGGTGACCAGCAGCACCCCCTTCGGCAAGATTGAAGAGGACCTGGACCCGCTGGAACTGTACCTCACCTTGGGCGTCTCGTTCATTGCGTCCGGTTTCTCCGGTCAGCCCCGGGTTCTGGCGCGGCTCATCAGCGAGGGGATGAATCATGACGGGATGTCGATGATCCACGTGCAGTCGCCGTGCGTCACCTACAACGACACCTTCCAGCTGATCAAGGGCAACGCCAAGGAAGGCATTGCGCCGGCCCTCTGGGACATACCGGAAGATCACGACTACTCGAGCAAGCAGGCTGCGTACGACCTGGTGCAGCAGGGCGGCCTGCCGGTGGGCATCATCTACAAGGATGAATCCAGAGGCTCTCTGGAAACCAACATGAACAATATCCGCGCAAAGGCCCGTGAGCGGACGATGGAACAATTGATGGACGCCTACACGTTCTAGGGCGTGTCGTCAATTTATCCTGCCATTGCTGCGAAAGCGGGAATGGCAGCGCTTATAAACATGGCCCGGCGCTCCGGGTCGATACTTCCCGCGTAAAATGCGCCCCCCGACTGATCCAGTCGGGGGGCGTTTCCGTTGGTCGAGTTTCGATCAGTTCAATACCCGCCACCTGGCGCGGCTGCGCCAGGGATTGCTTCAGGATTTTCGGCGGTCATGGACTGGTACTTGGACGGGCATTTGACCAGGATGTTGTCGGTGGCGAAGACCTGACTTTGCGCGTCGTAGTTGCCTTCCAGGATAATCTCGGAGTGGGGGTTGAAGAAAAGGTCCGGCAGGACGCCGACGTAGCTGGCCGGCAACCGGGGACTGCCGGGAGAGACCCCGGGTACGTCGGGCAGTTTGTCGCCCAGGGCGAAGTGGGACCGGGTCGAGCCAGTGTCGCGTCGGAAGGTGTCGGACGCAAGGGCCCCGGCAATCCGCAGCGTCTGCCCATCCTGCAACTTGGGGTCGTCCAGGAATTCGCTGACCGTCACGAAGTAGAGCGTGTTGCCAGGGAATGCGGCGTACACCATGTAGGTGACGGCCAAGGCGATTACGCCGGCCAAGATGATGAGCCGGGTGCGATGGCTGCGCCAGCCGGTGCGCTCCACCTCCAAATCGGGGACGTAGGCGACGGCTTCACCCGGTTGATTGACAGGATATTCGGATTGCATGATTCGAGTGGGAACCTCGTTTGAGGATTTGCGGCGTCTATTATACCGGGCCTTCATCCTGATCAGCGGCAGCCGAAGGCCGATCAGAACCGGCGGTCTCCTGAATATCTCGTAGTTCACGCTGGAATGAATGGCGGCGCCACGACATGTACGCGGCATAGATAAAGAACACCGCCCAAATTACCGCGAAGGCCGCAAAAAGAAAGGGAATGTTATTTGGTGGCACGGTCATATCAATCAGCTGCACTGTCCCGGCGCAGCTGGGCCACGGTATCCTCGGCGGCCCGCAGCGCCATGCGTTCCATCAGCAGGTAAGTGAAAAGCGCCAGCAGCGCCAGCATGGAGAAAATGACGATTCGGGCCATGATGGGTTCCAGCGCGTCGTCGGCGGCTTCCGGGCCGATTACCTGCACCGGATGGATTGAGCGCCACCACTGCACCGAGTAATACACGATTGGCACGTCGATGAAGCCAATGATGCCCACCACCGCCGACCAGGACCGGCCTTGTTGCGGGGTGGGAGCGTAGTGGCGAATCATCAGGTAGGCAACATAGATCAACCAGAGGATCAATGTAGTGGTGAGCCGCGGTTCCCAAGTCCACCACACCCCCCAAACCGGGCGGGCCCAGATGACACCGGTTATCAGCGCCAAGGTCACAAACACCACTCCAACCTCGGCGGAGGCGTGGGCCAGGCGATCCCAGACCTCGGTGCGCCGTATAAGGTAACCGACACCGGCCACCGCGCAGATCAGGAAGCCGAGGAAGGACAGTATTGAAATGGGAACGTGGACGTAGAAGATGCGTTGAATGTGCCCCAGAACCTCGTCAGTGGGGGCGACGACGAAAATCAGGTAGCCGTCCACCAGCGTCAGCGCCACAGTCAAAAGCAACAGCCAAAGGCGCGCGTCTCGTACTGCCGCGCGCCAGGATGCTTTGTTTTCCGGTCGGCTCGCTATCGCCGCCAATCTAGGTTATCCCTCGAAAATGAATCCGAAAATCCAGGAACATATTACCAAAAAGAGGGCGTCGAACACCACCAGCAACGGCAGCCATCGGGTCCACACCGGCTGCATCGGACCGCCCTGCAAAACCAGCGCGGATGCTTCCACCGCGGCGATGATGACGGGCACGACGACCGGGAAGAAGAGCACCGGCAGCAGGATTTCGCGAGATCGGGTCTGCGCGGCCATGCCGGCAAAAAATGTCCCGACGGCGGCGAACCCGACGGTGGCCAGCAGGATGACGAGCCCCAAGACGGGAGACAACGCCGGCAGCCCCAGCATAACGGCAAATATGGGCAGCAGGATGGCCTCGATAAGCAGCATGAACACGACGCTGCTCAACACCTTGCCCAGGAAGATGGAGTCGCGGCTGATGGGCGCAGCGAGCAATCCGTCCAGGCCGCCCTGTTCCATCTCGCGGGAAAAGGCCCGGTTCATGGCCAGAACTCCGATGAAGGCGTAGGCAACCCAAAGTAAGCCGGGGGCGACGGGTTCCAGGCTTCCGGGTGTTCGGTTCAGGCCGAAGTTGAATACGACGACCACGATCAGCCCGAACACCAGGGCGGAGACAATGGTGTCGCGAGACCGGAATTCCAGGCGGAGGTCTTTCCAAGCGATGGCGAGTGTGGCACGGAGCAACCCCATTGCAAAGGCAGCAGGCGCAGCGCGAGGAGCCGGGGAAGCCGCTATGCGCTGGAGTCGGTAGATTCGCCAAGCAAGAAATCGATGACCTCTGGGGTGAGGATAGGGGCTCCGGTAGCCAAGTCTTTCTGCTGGAATTGCTCTGCGGCGCTATGCAAGCGGTCGCGCACCTCGGCGAGAGCCGCTTTGCGTCCTTCTTCACGTCCTCTTTCTCGGATTTTCGCGCGTTGCGCCGCTCTGATTGCAGAGGCCTTTTCAAACAATTTGCGCACTCCTTCAATTGCCCCGGCCAGCGGTAGAATGAACAGCCAGTAAAGGTCTTTTGCTGCGATTTTAAAACTGTGGTATGCCCAGAAGTCGGAGCCTTCCCAGATTTGCAGTATGGCTACGCTGACGCAGCCCGTGATGGTGAATCCGCCAACTTGCCACCAAATTCCCCGTTCCGATAGTTCGTTGGGGAGGTCCGACAGGTTCATTGTAGCATCCCCAATTCGGATGCTGCTGCCGCGTCTGCCGGCGTATCGCGCGCTACCTGCCCTCCGGCCAGCGTCAGCGCCCGTCCCGCCCAGGCCAGTCCGACCGCTGCGTTGTGGGTGGTGAGCAGCGCGGACCTCCCAGACGCCGCCCAGTCTCGCAGCAGATCGCCCAGCGTTTCCAGGGATGCCGTGTCCAAGCCGGCTTCCGGCTCGTCGAGCAGCAGCACTGCCGGCTGGTGCATGATCGCTCGGGCCATGGACAGGCGTTTTTGCATGCCGTGGGACAGGGTGCGGACGCGCCGGTCGGCCCGGTCGGATAGGTCAAGCTGCTCCAGCGCCTGATTGATCCGACGGCTGTGGTCGGCGACGCCGTACAATTTGCAATAAAAGTCCAGGTTCTCGCGGCAGGTGAGATCGTTATAGAGCATGGTTTGGTGCCCGGCGAAGCCCACCAGACGCCGGGCCGCGCCGCCGGTGCGTCCCATGGGCCGGCCGGCGATGTGAACCGATCCGGAGTCCGGGCGGGCCAGGCCGGCCAGCACGCGCAGCAGAGTGGTCTTGCCCGCCCCGTTGGCGCCGAAGAGCACGGCAATTTCTCCCCAGCCGACGGAAAGGTCTATCCCGCGAAGCACCGCCCGGTCGCCGTAGTCCTTGCGAACCCCGGCGGCGGAAATAGCGGCAACCCCGGAGGACGCGACATTCATGCCGGCGAATCAGCCGTGGCTGTCGAACCGCTCGCGCAGCGCCTTTTTGTCGAACTTGCCCACGCTGGTCTTGGGGATTTCGTCGATGAACACTACATCGTCGGGCAGCCACCAGCGGGCAAAGTCGGGCCGGATGAAATCGAGAATGACATCCTTGGTGAGGGGGGCCGCGGCATTGGCGCGGGGCACCACGCAGGCCAGGGGCCGTTCCTGCCATTGAGCGTGTGGTATGGCGATTACGGCGGCTTCCAGCACGCCGGGGTGGGCCATGATCGCGGACTCCAGATCGACAGAGGAGATCCACTCGCCGCCGCTTTTCACCATGTCTTTGACCCGGTCCACAATTTGGATATAGCCGTCAGGATCGATGGAGGCGATGTCGCCGCTGTGATACCAGCCGTCCACGAAGGTCTCGGCGCTGCGCGCGTCGTTCACGTATTCGTCGGCGACCCACGGGCCGCGGAACCGGAGCTCGCCGCGCTCCTCGCCGTCCCACGGCGCAGTGGCGCCGTTTTCATCCACCAGCTTCATCTCGATGCCGGGAGCGATTACGCCCTGTTTGGCGGAAAGGGCCAATTGTTCCGTATCAGAAAGGTCGTCCAGCCAGGTGCGCCGTCGGTTCACCGAAATAAGCGGCGCGGCCTCGGTCATGCCGTAAGCGTGTACTATCTCAACGCCCAGCTGTTCCCGATACGCTTGCAATATAGCCAGGGGAACGGCGGAACCGCCGCTGATAATTTGTTTCAGGGAAGAGAGGTCGTATTCGACGCCGGCGCGTTGCAGGTAATCCAGCACGCCGATCCAGATGGTGGGTACGCCGGCGCTGAAGGTTACGCCTTCGCTCTCCACCAGCTCGCAGATTACCCTGGGGTCGGGACGAGCGCCGGGAAAAATCTGGTCGGCGCCGACCATGGTGGAACTGTAAGGCAGGCCCCAACAGTTGGCGTGGAACATGGGAACGATGGCCATGACCCGGTCTCGCTCGGACAGGGCCAGCACGTCCACGGCGGCGGAAGCCATGGAATGGAGATACACCGCCCGGTGGGAGTAGGCGACGCCTTTGGGCAGGCCGGTGGTGGCGGAGGTGTAGCAAAGACCCATGGTGGCGTATTCGTCAACGCTTGCCGGGTTGTACTCGGCGGATGCTGCATCCAGGATGGTTTCGTAGGCGATGGCGTTGGGCAGCGTGGTGGATACTTCGTCCGGATGGGCCAGGATCACGAAATGCTGCACGGTGGTCAGGCGGTCGTAAATGGCTTCGATCAACGGTACGAGGTCCGGGTCGATCAGCAGGGCCTTGTCGCCGGCATGGTTGATGATGTAGGCCATGTCGTCGGGGGCCAAGCGGATGTTGATGGTATGGACCACGGCGCCAATGGTGGGCGGGGCGAAGTAGGCTTCCAGGTGCCGGTAGTTGTTCCAGGCGAAGGTTCCCACCCGGTCGCCTACGCCAACACCCAGTTCGCGCAGGGCGTTTCCCAACCGGGCCGTGCGGGCGAACATATCGGCATAGGTGTAACGATGAGCGCCTTCGCCCACGCGGGTGATGATGCGCTTATTGGGAAACTGAGTCGCCGCCCGTTCCAGGATGCGGTGGGCCAGCAGTTCGTAGTGCATCGTCATCGTAAAACTCCCGCATCCCTCTCGTCGTACCTGGGTTCACTGCTGGGGTTCAGGTTCTACCCTAGCAGTGTACGGTTGACTCCGTCGTGGCCGGGTTGACTCCGTCGTTCCAGGGTCTCCTCTACCGTCATTCCCGCGAAAGCGGGAATCCAGCGAGTGCAAAATAGGCTCAACGTTCTGCTTGCAGTGCAGTCTCCGGGTTCCTGCTTTCGCCGGAACGACGGCATTGGCATTTAGCGCCACGCGCTACGGGTGCTTGATGCTGACGCCGCCGTCGATGGCCCAGGTTTGGCCGGTTACGTAGGATGCGGCGGGAGAGGCCAGGTAAACGGCCAGGTAGCCAACTTCGATCAGGCGGCCGACCCGCGCCAGGGGAATAGTTTCTCCGGCGGCCGCGTCGCGGGCGGCGAAGGCTGTTTCAGGCATTTGCTCCGGGTCGGGGAATGAGCCCGGGGCGATGGCGTTGCACCGGATTCCGAAGGGCGCCCACTCCTGGGCCACGCACTCGGTGAAGCGCATCAGACCGGCTTTGGCGGCGTCGTAAGCGGCGGACATCGGACGGCCCCGGAAGGACGCCCAGCCGCTGATGTTGATGACGTTGCCCTGGCCGCGCTCCAGCAGATGCGGCCCCACGGCGCGGCAACCCTGGAAAGCTTCGGTCAGGTTGATGTCAACGATGCTGTGCCATTCCGATTCGGTCATGCCGGGAATGTCGCTGCCGGGCAGTTGTACAACGGGCTTGCGGATAGCGTCGCCGACGCAGTTGACCAGCGTATCGATGTGGCCGAACTCGGCAATGGTTTGGGCAACGATGGCGTCGGTATCAGCGGCAGCGGTAGCGTCGCCGGTCAGGGGCAGACACTGCTGGCCGATGCTGCGCACTTCCTCGGCAACCTGGTTGACGCCGGTGGAAGTTAGGCCCGTGACCGCCACGTCAGCGCCAGCTTGGGCAAAGGCCAACGCGATGCCCTTCCCGATGCCGCGCCCGGCGCCCACCAGCAGGACTTTCTGGCCGGAAACGTCAAATATATCCAAGCTCATCGCAGCGCTCCTGTCTAATGGCGTCCGCCGTTGGCGTGTGACAGCAATGGTGCCACATCGTAATGTGTTGGGCAACCGTTTAACGACACGCCGCCGGGCGCTTCGATACTGTGCGCCCCGGAAGGACGGGGCAAAGCCTGGCGGTCCGCCGCGATGGCGCTATCCGGGGCCAGCCCGGCCCGTCTCTATACTGCAACGTTCCTTGAACGCAGGGGTTTCTGGGAGCGCAGGAGTTTCTGGATTCCCGCTTTCGCGGGAATGACGGGCTGGCGGGAATGACGGGGGTGAAAGCGGAAAGGCCCAAGCCCGTTGAAGGCGCGGGTTGCCGCAGCAGCGCCAACCGTCAAGTTCGAAGGGGTCTTCAGGCAACGTCCTGCGGGGTTGGAGTAATTTGATCTGCCATCTGAGCCGGCGGCGGGGTGGCGCGCCGTCGTTGCGGCCGGCCGGTTTCCGCTTCGGCGGCGAGCTTCGCTAATATGAGGTTGACCAGTTCCCGCCGCATGGGCGCCGCGTCCAGATTGCAGCCGGCAAATGGGTCAAATCCCGGCGAGATTGCGTCCATCATCTGACGAACCCGGGTGGTCCCGTGACGAGAGGCGATCAGCATCCTTATGGATTGGGCGTCCCGCTGGATGGGAGCGTCTCCATCTTTCTCACGTTCCAGCGCCTCGTCCAAGTCGTCCTCGTAATCCATGCGATCAACCACGCTCAGCGACGTGTTGGCCTCGCGAAGAAAGGTATCAACCTCCCGAAGCGCGCGGGCGAACTGGTTCACGAGGTCGGCGGCGGTGGCGATCAAGTCAGGCAGATTCCGTTGGGCATCATCGGCCGCGGTCACGGCCTGCCGGGCGTGCTCGAGAGCGTCTTGACGATATCGGTCGCGCTCTTCCCGCCGTTGCAACAGCGTGAACTTCTCTCTGAGGGAAGGCGCTTCCAATGCCAGGGTTTCCAGTCGCTCCATGTAATTGGCGGCTTCTTCGGCTTTGCGCAATCGCTGGGCTAGTTCCTGAGAATGTTCGTCGGGCATCTTGCGTTCCTGCTTCTGTGGTCTGTTGTCGGGCTTGGCCATACCAAGCGTTGGCATTTGAGCATGGCCCGAGGCGGCGGGAAGTTATGCAATGCAAACCGGCGAGAGACCGCCGCCTCAAGGATTAGCTGTTTATAGCAAAGGACGGGCCGGCGGCGGGTAGGGCGGGGTTGACGCATTTGGGGAATTTTTCGGATTACGACTTCTGGGATCCTGCTTCGTCTGGGATCCTGTTTTGCAGGAGGGACGGCTGTGTAGTCGATGAGGCGATGGCCCGGGGCAGCGTAAGCGGCGATTGGCAACAGTCGCTCCTGAAAGGTATAATGCGCGTAAATCTTTTCTCCAGGGGGCATTACGTGACTACCAATGGCCAGGCTTCCTTCGATTCCAACCAGCTGCAAGTGTTTTTCCGCGGGCAGTTCGTACCGGCAAGTGAGGCCAAAGTAAGCGTAATGACCCACGCCCTCCACTACGGCACCGGCGTATTTGAGGGGATTCGAGGCAACTGGAACGCCGAGCAGGGCGCCATCAACATCTTCCGGATGCGCGAGCACTATCAGCGCTTGCTGGACGGTTGCCGCATTCTGCTGATGGACATTCCCTACTCCGCCGACGACCTCTGCAACATCACCGTAGAGTTGGTGGAGCGTAACCGGCACAACTCGGACATCTACATCCGACCGCTGGCCTACAAGAGCGAGGAGTTGGTCGCCAATCTGAAACTGCAAGAGTTGTCGTCCGACTTCACCCTCATTACCGTACCCTTCGGCAACTACCTGGGCAGCGACCGGCTGCGCTGCTGCACTTCGTCCTGGCGGCGGGTGGACGACCCGATGATCCCGGCGCGCATCAAGGCATGCGGCATCTACGTCAACAGCATTCTCGCCAAGACCGAAGCGACGCTCAGCGGGTTTGACGAAGCCATCTTGCTCAACCACGACGGTCACGTGTCGGAAGGCTCCGGCGAAAACCTCTTCATGATCAAGGACGGGCGCATCTACACGCCCGGCCTGGAAGACAACGCCCTGGGCGGCATTACCCGCGACACCGTGATGCAGTTAGCGCGCGCCGAGCTGGGCCTGGAGATTGAGACGCGCACCATTGACCGCAGTGAGCTGTACCTGGCCGATGAGGTATTTCTCAGCGGCACGGCCGCCCACCTGACCCCGGTGATTGAGCTGGACTGTCGCCCCATCGCCGACGGGCAGCCCGGCCCCATTTCCAGCGAACTGCAACGGATGTACTTCGACATCGTGGTGGGCAACAACCCCAAGTACCGCCACTGGTGCACCCCGGTAAAGACCGCCGGCCTGGTGCCGGCCTAGCCGAAACCGTCACATCGGAGGAGCGCCATGCTCTGGCTGTCCGGCGCGGCGCTCCTATTGGGCTACCTGCTGGGCAGCATTCCCACGGCCTACCTGGTTGTGGGGTGGGTAACCGAAGGCGCGGTTGACATCCGCCGGGCCGGCGATGGCAACGCCGGCGCCAACAATGTCAACCGCATCTGCGGACGCTGGTGGGCAATCACGGTTGGCGCGGTGGACATCGCCAAAGGCATGGTGGCGGTATTAACGTTCAACCTGCTGTCCAATCTGGTAAGTTCCACGCCGTCGGGCAATCACTTTTCTTTGCCCGGCCTGTTGTCCTCGGCCTTCGCTTTAGCGCCGGCGGGGATGCTGGCGGGCGGCGCGGCCATGGCCGGGCAAATTTGGCCGGTGTGGCTGAAGTTTCACGGCGGGCGCGGGGCGGCTACCGCGGTGGGCGTCGTCGGGGCAGCCCTCCCGGTGCCCGTGCTGCTATTGGCGCTGCCCTGCGTCGCGCTGCTGTGGCTCACTAGAAGCACGATGATTGCCCTGCCCTTCATTTATCTCGCGTCGATAGCGCTGGCCTGGGCGCTTTTCGAGGTTGGATGGGGAACCATCAGCTACTGCCTGGGCGTTTTTATTGCGGTGGGAGCCGTACATTTCTGGGGCGTGCGGGCGCGTCGCCCGGATAAGGGATCCCTTGCCAGGAGCGGACGCTGAAAGTTATCCGGTCGTGGCCAGCAGCGCCGTCCCGGCGACGATCATCACGATGGCGGCGAACTTTCCGGCCAGCGCTGCGGGACGCATCGATTCCTGGAGCATACCGAGCGCGCGCCAACTCAGCAATGTACCCACCACGAAAACGAAAAGGGGGCGCGTCGCCAGTATGGCGGCTGCCAGCGATACCGGTCCAAAGTGGAAGGACCAGAGGAATAGCGCTATAGCCAACTGGGGCAACAGACCCTCGCCCACCAGGAACGTCGCCAACGCCGGCGGGGTGCGCAGGCCATCGCGGAGCCGTCGCCAGTTGTCGGGATGACCGAATACGGCGAAGACCGGAATCATGCCCAGCTCCTGCAAGCCGAAAACCTCCCACGGCGTCAGGTCGTCCAGCACGAACTTGGCCAGGAAGAACGACAGGCCCAGGGTAACGGAACTGCCCACCAGGGCCGTTAGCCCCGGCGTCAATCGGTAAAGTCGCCGCCCCGATCCCTCTATGGACACCAGGGCCGCCCCGCAGATTACCAGCGCGATCGCGGCCCACTGCCCGGGTGACACCGTTTCTTCCAGGATCGCCAGCGCGAGCAACGCCACCAGTATTGGGTTGGTCTGGCTGATCGCGACCGCGCGGGAAGCCTCCCCCAGCTTCAACCCCAGGAACAGCAACGCCAGCCCGGCGCCGAGGCTGACGCCGGACAGCAGCCCTATCAGCACTGACTGCGGCGGCGCCTCCGTGGGCCAACCCACCGCCGCCAGCACGATGACGGCGCAGGTCAACCGGGTCAGAATGGAACCGGCGCCCAGGACTCCCACACCGGGAAGATAGTTGTCCAGCAACCTCTTGTGCGCGATGTTCGCCAGGCCCAACGAGGCCGCGCTGCAGATGGCCAGGAAAATCCACATCGCCGCAGGATACCAGACTCGCTCAAGCCCGATCTACGAGATAATTAGGACTGTGCAAAACAGATTTAAGCGAATGCGCGTTTTGCACGACCCTACACAATCAGCCGCTATTGACACCGGGTTCCATTATGCTATCATTAGTTTCCGCAAATTACTGCAATAAGGGTGGAGCGCCTATGGCTGGACACGAATCGGCGGTTACCCGTTTGCGCTCGCAGGGTTATCGAATAACCCCGCAGCGTCTCTCCGTGCTGGATATCGTCGCCGGTCGCACCGGCCATATCGGCGCCGACGAGGTCTGGAACCTGGCCAAGGAACAGCATCCCTACGTTGACCTGGCGACCATCTACCGCACTCTGCAACTCCTGAAACGCCTGGGCGTCGTGACCGAGGTGGTCATTGGCAACAAACTCCATTTTGAACTGGCCGACCAGCACAACCGGCACAACCACATGGTCTGCTCGGAGTGCGATACGGTGCAAACCCTCAGCCCGGACTACCTGGCTGAATTCAGTCATCGTCTGGAGCATGAGTTTGGATTCACGCCCGACCTGGACAACCTCACCATCGGCGGGAAATGCTCCAAGTGCCTGGAGGCCGTCGCTTGATGGATGATCCATCTCGGACCAACCTCTCATACGGAGGCTTAATCGGCTTGCGTAAGGCTATCGCTTTTCTGACGGCGTTTGTTGCCATCGTGGCCTCATTCGCCTGCGCCAACGAACCGGAAGCTGTCCCATCGCCCGCCTCGGCGTCGGAACCTCAATCCCCTTCCTCCGGCTCCGGGCTCAATGTCGCGGCTACGGTGTCGCCCATCACGAGCATCGTGGAAAACATCGGCGGCGACCGCATAAATCTCAAGGGGATTGTGCCCGAGGGGGTCAACTCCCATACCTTCGAACCCGCGCCATCGGTAGCCGTCACCCTGGCCGAGGCAGACTTGGTAATTCTCAACGGATTGTTCCTGGAAGAACCAACCCTTGAGTTGGCGGAAGCTAACATAAAACCGGGAGCCTCGATCATAAGCCTGGGTGAACAGACCATCACCCGGGACCAATGGCGGTTCGATTTTTCGTTCCCGGAAGTAGACGGCCATCCCAACCCGCACCTCTGGCCCGACCCGATACTGGCCCTGCGCTACGCCGAAATCGTGCGGGACACGCTGGTGGCCGAGGACGCCGCCAACGCGGACAATTATTCAGCCAACTACGATACCTTCGCGACCCGGATTTCCGCCCTTGATCAGGCTATCAAGACCGCCGTAGCGACGATCCCGGCGGAACATCGCAAGCTGCTGACTTATCACGATTCCTGGGCGTATTTCGCCGACCGCTACGGTCTTACCGTTATCGGTGCGGTACAGCCTTCCGACTTTTCCGAGCCGTCGGCCCGCGAGGTGGCCGGTTTGATACGCCAGATCGAGGACCAAGGCATCCCGGCCGTTTTCGGCTCCGACGAATTTCCCAGTGACGTAATGCAGACCATCGCCGCCGAGTCCGGAGCCGCGTATATCGACGAACTCAGCGACGACGACCTGCCCGGCGCGCCGGGGGACCCCGGACACAGTTACCTGGGATTAGCGGTGTCCAACCTCCGGATTATGATTCCCGCCCTGGGCGGCGATGCGTCGGCCCTTGACCAGGTTGACGTTTCCCCGGTATTTCAGGGCGTATCCAACGCCGTATATCCACAGTAACGCTATCTACAGTAACGCCGTATATCCGCAGTAGGGACGGGTTGCAAGCCCGCGCCTACCGGCGAAAGTACCATGCTGCACCCACCGGAATTAGAACACCTGCACCGCCCCCGCCCGGACGCACCGCCCATCGTAGAACTGTCGGGCGTTACCGCCGGATATAACGGCTCGCCAATCCTTCGGGATGTTGACCTGCGAATATTGCCCGGGGATTTCGTCGGGCTGCTTGGCCCCAGCGGTTCGGGCAAGACCACGCTGCTGCGAACCATATTAGGCGCCGTTCGTGTCCAGAGCGGCCGGGTTCGCGTGAACGGCAAAGCCGTGGGCCGGCGCGGCAGCCGGGCCGGATACGTTCCCCAATTGGAAACCATCGACTGGAACTTCCCCGTAACCGTCGAGGAAGCGGTTTTGATGGGCCGAACCATGTCGAACCGCCTGTTTCCCTGGTACCGCAAACCGGAGAAGGAACTGGCTTATGACATGATGGAACGGTTGAGCATCGGCCACCTGGCAAAACGGCACATTCGGCAACTGTCGGGCGGGCAGCAGCAACGGGTCTTCCTGGCCCGGGCCCTGGTGAGCAATCCCGAACTCTTGCTGCTGGATGAACCTACCTCCGGAGTGGATGTCAAAACGCGCGACGACGTAATGCACCTGCTCCACGATCTCAACCACGCCGGAGTTACTATCGTCATCTCCACCCACGAGATAAATGCCGTGGCGGTGCATTTGCCCCGGATCGTTTGCCTGAACGGCACCATAGTGGCCGACGGTCCGCCGCATCGCGTCATCGCGCCGCACATTTTGAGGGAGTTGTACGGGTCGGAAATGCCGGTAATCCAATATCATGGCATGACCCTGGTTGCCGAAAGCGCGCATTTCTGGATCGATCGCAACGGCGGCGAGCCATTGTCCACCGTTCCTGACGACGGCCACCGGGAACCGGTGCTTCCCCATGTTCATGCGTCCCATAACAACGTGCCGGCCCACCACCATAATGACGATGTGGGTTCGTGATCCATCGCCGCGGCAACCCTGTGCCGTGACTTGACCGCCCATGCCCCTGGAACCATTTGAATTCGGTTTTTTCGTGCGCGCCATCATCGCGGCCGGGCTAGTGGGAGGTTTGTGCGGATTGATGGGCGTGTACATCGTGCTGCGCGGCATGTCCTACATCGGCCACGGACTGGCCCACGCCATATTCGGCGGCGCAGTGGTGAGCTGGGTTATGTCCATAAACTTCTTCATCGGCGCCACTGCATGGGGGTTTCTGTCCGCGCTTCTGATTGCGTGGACGACCCGGCGAAACCCCATCGGATCGGACGCGGCCATTGGCATCGTGACCACCGGAAGCTTCGCCCTGGGCATCGCCCTCATCAGCCAGTTCGGCAGCTTTACCAGGGATTTTGAAGCATCCCTGTGGGGAAGCGTCCTGGCGGTAGATCGGGATGACCTTATCGCTATTGTGGTGGTCACCGGCATCGTGGCAACGGTCTTTTTCGTCGCGTACAAACTCTTCCTGTTTGCCGCCTTTGACGCCGATGTGGCTCAATTCTACGGAGTGCCGACCGGATGGGTCGATACCTTGTTCTCGTTGCTTTTGGCGGGAACCATCGTGGTGTCCATGCAGGTGATTGGGGTTACGATGATTGCCGCAGCCGTCGTGATCCCGCCCATAATCGCCAGATTGCTCACCAACAGTTTCGGAAAAATGACGTTGCTGTCGGTGGGGATAGGTATAATGTGCGCCGTACTGGGCATCTATATCAGCTACTTCATTGACGTGTCTTCCGGGGCCAGCGTTGTACTGCTGTCGGCGGCGTTGTTCGTGGTGACGCTGGCGTGGTCAAAGGTCCGCACACGCATAACTCGAGCGCCGGTCGAAGCCGGAGGCTTGTCACAGTTGCCTCGCGGTTCGCTCGAATAACCTCCACTTTCCACAGGCCACAGGAGGAAACTATGGCGCATGCACACCATCACGCAGCGCCCTCGGTAGTCGAGGGCCGAACCGGATTCCGAAGGGGGGCCGCCTTTATCGTAGGCGGGCTTTCCAGCGGGCACGGCGTTTTTCACTCCATTGCCCAAAGCTTCATTGTAGTGCTGCCCGAAGTTCGCGACTTGCTCCTGGGCGGGAGCGTGATTGCCGTGAACAGCATTCAATCCGCCCGCGAAATCGCCTCCGGGGTGGTAGCCCTCCCCGGCGGCGTGCTGACTGATGTTCTGCGGCGCTATTGGGGTTGGGTCATGGCGGTGTGCATGGCGCTGTTCGGGGTGGGCTGGCTGCTGATGGCGGCTGCCGGGTGGCAGGTGCCGGGCAGCGCCTGGGTAGCGCCGCCACCGTCGGCTGTCGCGGCGGGAGCCGC
Organism: Dehalococcoidia bacterium; assembly: GCA_963692995.1. Taxonomy (GTDB): domain Bacteria; phylum Chloroflexota; class Dehalococcoidia; order Lucifugimonadales; family UBA3495; genus Bin87. Next base: position 2,372,999 of record OY843611.1, on the reverse strand, counting down.
CGCGCCGTTCAATCCCCTGGGCTATGCCCTGCTGATAATAGGCATGTCCGTAGTCGCCATCGCGGCGTCGGTGTGGCATCTGCCGGCCATGGCGGCCCTGTCGTCCCATTTCACCCACCGACGCGGAGCCGTGCTGTCCTTCCACGGCGTGGGCGGCAACATCGGGGACGTGCTGGGGCCGGTGCTTACCGGCGCTCTGCTGGCCGTCCTGGCTTGGCAGGCAATCATTACCATCTATGCGGTCGTGCCCATCTTTCTGGCGTTCCTGGTGTTCTGGGCGTTCCGCGACATTGGACAGCGGGCGCAAGCGGCGGTGGAAGAACAGGCCGTCAGCACCATGCGTATGCAGATTAACGAAACCAAATTGCTGGTGCGCAATCCTCGGGTCTGGGGGATTACGGTGGTGGCCGGACTGCGGGGCATGGCCTACCTGGGGTTCTTGGTGGTGTTGCCCCAGTACCTGGTTGACGAACTGGGCTTTACCGTCACCGAACACCGCAGTTTTGAAAACCTCTTCATCCGCGGCTCGCTCATCGGATTGCTGGTGCTGGTGGGGATCCTGGCCAGTCCCATCATGGGCTACTTGTCCGACCGGTTCGGACGGAAGATAGTCCTGATTCCGGGAATGCTTTTCCTGGCTATCGTAACCTTCCTGATGGCGCCCCTCGTCAACGGCCCGGAAGACCGGGTGGCGATTATCGTACTGCTCGCTGCCCTGGGATTGTTCCTGTTCAGCGATCAGCCCATCCTGACCGCCGCCGCCATGGACATTGTTCGCGAGGGGACAGCCGCGACCACTATGGGACTGCTTTCAACCTCCCGGTTCATACTGGCTGCCGCGTCGCCACTCATCGCCGGCTGGCTGTACGAAATCAACTTTGACTACGTCTTCTACTACACTGCGGCGCTGTACCTGGCAGCGGCAGTCATCCTGGCAGTGGTGCGTCTGCCGCAACTGGCGTCCCTTGACGACCACGATGATCGCGGCCACGATGATCACGGCCATGGCGGGCACGGCCACGATGATCACGGCCACCATGATGACCACGGCCACGGTGAACATGGACACCACGATAATCAGGGGCGCGGCGAGCATGGGCGCCGTAACGATCACGGCCACCGGAATCACTGATCCCGGATGAAACAAAAACAGCAGGGGCAACCGACCGGTCGCCCCTGCTGTTTTTGTGGCCGAGGGAATTCGGCTGGGGTTAAGAAGTGTCGTCAAATTCTCCTGTCATTTTTGCGAAAGCAGGAACCCGCGCACTTCCATAACCAAATCGTTTTGCAATGGCGGGCGATTCTGGATTCCCGCTTTCGCGGGAATGACGGAAATGGGGCGGGAATGACGGAAATTGAGCGCTTGGACGGAAATTGAGCGGGCATGATGGAAATTGAGTAGTTGGACGGATATGGGGTGGGATTACGGAAATGGCGCGGTTGGACGCCTGGCTACTCAATTTGACGACACGTCCTAGTCTTCGTTCTGCTGCGTCTGGCTGCCCTTGACCGTGATGGTGATGTGGGACATCGCGGTTTCGCGGGAACCGTGCCAGTGGTCTTCGCCAGCGGGAATGATGGCGACGTCGCCTTCCGCGACCACCACTTCCTCATCGCGGGTGGCGACGATACCGGCGCCCTCGGTGACGATTAGGATCTGATCGCCGCTGTGGGTGTGGAACTTGTTGCGGACGCCAGCGCCGAAGTGAACGATGCCGAAGTTGAAGTTGTTGCTGTCGTCGGGATCCAGGATGGCCTGCCGGCCCACGGGCCCGGTGAACAGGGGCGCGGTTCCTTCGGTTCTTTCCACTGCCGACATTTTCACGACTTTCATGGGTATCACTTACCTCCGGGGTTGTTTGCACGTAGTAATGCCGATGCAATCATACCCTGTGCCGCTTATGTCGTCTAGCCGGGTTGCGGCGTCGGGGCTGCGGGACGGTCGGCGCATCCCCCCGCGGCATCCTTCGTTGACACTGCCACCGCCGGCCCGTACACTGCGGAACCAGCCTAGTTCCTGGGTTCGTGGCGACCGGCCTCATCGGCGCATCGCTACGCCGCAAGGAGGTAACCGCAGATGAGCTTTGACCTGTATGAAAAAGGGATGAAAGTGGAGGCAACCGCCGATTTTGAAGTCCGCGAAGTCATGGCTTCGCCGGTGGGTTCTTCCGTCCGCAGCATCTCCGCCGGTGACGTGGGCGAAGTCCGCGAAAAGCGGACCATCGGCCCGGCTACGTGGCTGATCGTCTATTTCGACAGCGTGAAACGCCAGATCAATGTGGACGACACTAACATCGCCAACATCAAACCCGTGGAATGACCCGGAGCGCCGCTCTATGACCACCAACCCCATCGCCCAGGTCAATACCCTGGCCTTTGACATCTTCGGCACGGTGCTGGACCTGGGAGGCAGCTTGTCCGGGCCGGCGGGCCGGTTTCTCGCCGAGCGCGGCTCAACGGTGACGGGGGACGATTTTTGGGCCGATTGGCGTGGGCGCCAGCGTATCGAGCAGTATCAGGACAACCTGTTCATGCTGGGCCATAGCGGGTACCGGGAAACCTGCCGGCGATCCTTCATCTACTGCCTCCGTCTGAACAACGTCGCTTTTGAATACGACGACGTGGCAGACTTTATGGAAGTGTACGACCATTTGCGTCCCTACGACGATGCCGTAGCGGGCCTGCGTCGCCTGTCCGACAGCGGACGGTTCCGTCTCGTTGCTCTGTCCAACGGTGAGCAAGAGTACCTGGAGCGACTGGCGGCAAACAACATCGGCATCCCATTCGATCACGTAATTTCGGTGGAGCAAGCGGGGGTATTCAAGCCCCATCCCGCCGTGTATCGTACCGCTGCGCGGATTCTGGGCAAAGCGCCCGCCGAGATTATGATGGTGGCGGCGCACTCTTTCGACATCACCGGGGCGCGGGCTTGCGGTTTTCGGGCCGCTTACGTGAACCGTTACGACCTGCCCAACGAGGAATCGCCATACCTGCCCGATTTTGAGGTGGCGGATTTCAACCAGTTGGCCGACCGCCTGCTGTCGTCTCCGGCCCAGAACGTTTAGGACGCCAACCGACCCATGGCCGACGCAGCCACCGCCCGTCGGCTTCGCGCTTTCTCCGCTTTGCGGCACCGGGACTTCCGGCTGTTCTTCCTGAACATCGGGGTTCAGTCCTTCGGGCAGGGCATCCAGTTTCTGGGCATCGGATTCCTGATCCTGGACCTTACCGGCGAGAAGACATCGCTGGGCCTTGCCGTCAGTTTATTTGGCGTTTCCAACCTGTTCTTCACATTTGTCGGCGGAGTCGTCGCCGACCGGGTGGACCGCAAGTTCTTCCTGATCTGCTGTGTGCTGGGCAACTCGGTCATCACCATCGGCCTCGCTGTTCTGGCATTGACCGGGCAGGCCCAGATGTGGCACGTGTACACCGTCGTTTTCATCCTGGGAGGATTGATGGCGGTGCAGATGCCGGCCCGGTTCGCGCTGGCCGCCGACCTGGTGCCCCGGGAAGAGATGATGAACGCGGTGGCCCTGCACACATCGATTGGCCAGATCGGCAACATGACAGGCCCGCTGGTGGGGGGCTGGGCGATCCAATACATCGACACCTGGGCCGGCATCATGATCAACGGCGTCAGTTATCTGCTGGGTATCGTGTTCCTGTTCATGATGTCCCGTCCGACCGTCACCACGCGCCGCGGTTCATCGCCCATCAGCGATTTTGTCGGCGGGCTTACCCACGCGATACGCACGCCCCTGGCCGCTATGCTGATCTTTTTGTCTGCCACATTCGGCTTTTTTGGCATGGCCTATATGCAGGTGGTTCCCGCTTTCACGACCGAATTCCTCCGGATCAACGAGTTCCAGACCGGCGTCTTCATGGTGTTCCGGGGCGCCGGAGCCTTTATGGGATCAATGGTTGTAGCCAGCTGGGGCCACACCAAGAACAAGGGGCTGCTAATGTACCTTCAGCTCATCATTTGCAGCCTCGCGCTTATCGCCATGGGCTGGGCCCAGTGGTTCTGGGCGGCGTGCGCCCTGGTGGCGCTGGTCGGCTCCACCAGCATCGGCGGTTTTTGGCCGGTATCCAGCTCACTGATGCAGCTGACCACCACTTCCGATATGCGCGGGCGAATGATGGCGATGATGCAGTTGGCGCCGGTTTTCCATTTCCTGGGCGCATGGCCACTCACTTGGCTCGCCCAGATCTACGGTTGGTCGGTAGCCATCACCGGCGGAGCGGCGGTTCTGCTGGCCATCTCAGCGGCCGGCTGGATGTACCGGCCCATGGTGCGGCGGATGAACGAGATTTGACCGTGAAGCCACCGCCGATTAGATCCGCGCAACTCCCGCGCTCTTGCCCATAGACGCCGACTATCGTATATTACCCGCCAACAGACGCCCATCTTCATTAGACAAGGAGCACTGAAATGGTCAAACCCAGGCAAGTCGGCCACCTCGTCATCAACGTTTCCGACGTTGCGGCTTCTACCAAATTTTACACTGAGATCCTCGGTTTCGAGATCGCCGTCTCGCGTCCTACCGCAACCTTCCTGACCTGCGGCGAGATCCACCACGACCTGGCCTTGTTCCAGGCTTCAGAGGACTCCCCGACGGTGGGTCGGGGCCACATCGGCCTGAACCACTTCGCCGTCCAAGTCGAGGACCACGATTCCCTGCGGGACCTCTATCACACCCTGCTGGAACACGACGTCAAGGTGGATCGCACCACCGATCACGGTATGACCGGCAGCGTCTATTTCGAGGATCCGGACGGCAACGGCATCGAGTTCTACTACGACAAGTTCGATACCGCTGAGGAAGGGCTTGCCGAAATGCGTCGCGAGGGACGAGAGAACACTGTGCTGGTTCTCGACTAGGCTCCGAAAACTCCGGCAAAAAGCCGTAGGGGCGGGTTTGAGAACCCGCCCCTGCTGGTATCCAGATAGCTCGGGGCAGCCGAGTCAGCGCGCCCCGGCCAAGCCGTCATTGTCGTCGTCCGGCAGGTTGAACTGTCCCAGGATGTCGGCCAGGGCGCCTTCGATAGTCGGGTCGAGTTCAACCGGTTCCTCGAAGGGCTGGAATTGGTAGTCGTTACGCACCCGGTCGATGTAACGCCGGGCTTCCTCATTGCGTTGAGCCACCCGGTCCAGGGATTCCAGGAGCCGGTTGGCTTCCTCCTCGTAGCGGGGCCGCAGATCGGACAGGTCGATATCCAGGGAATATAACGCCCGCAGCCGGCGCATGATGTCATAAAACGCCCGATGGTCGGTGGTGATCCCCAGCTGTCCGCCGCTTCTGCCGCTGAACGGGAACATCGGGGCCATGGCGCCGACCCGCACCATCTCCACGTCGGGATGCTGGTAGTGAGCGATGCTCACCAACGCCATCCCCACCGTCGGCCCCTGGCGCTGCTGCGAACCGTAGCTTGAGAAGAGCATCCCGTGCCGTTTCAGGACCTCGGCCATTGCGGCCTTGCTGTACACGCACGACACGCGCCGCTCCAGCTCCGGTGGCGCCGGGCCGTTGTAACCCTCAACTGCCGCGATTTGCGGGTTGCCCAAGGCCGCCGACGCCTGGAAGAAGGCGTCGCTATACAGGTCAATGCGATACCAGGGTTCCACACCCAGGAAAATCACTACGCCATCGCCAGCGTCCCAGAATCCGTTATCCCATTGCAGGGGTCGGCTGGGCAGACCGTCATCAAAGGCGGCGCGGGGCCGGTACATATCATGGGTGCCCGCCACCTGGAAGGGGAAGCACATCCGTGAGATTTCGTCGGTCATGCGGCCGATGCGCCGCGCCGACAGTTTATCGATGAGCCAGCGTGGCATTCCACTGGATATGTTGCCGCCGTCCGACCACTGCCGCCGCCAGCCGGCAATAAGCACCCTGGCCTGCGGAGTTTCGTCCAGCGCAATCAGCGGCTCGGCCATGATTCCCTCCTCACCGCGCCCCTAAATCAACTGGGCTGGCGTGAAGATGCCTTCCATATCCTCTTCTGTAGCATGGTTCCGGCATGGCTGCCCCAAGTGTTCATCCATGAACCAATACACCTGCTTGAGATGATGTGTGCTGTGGCTCAGTATGATGTTCAACAACTCCAGGACCGTGACTTCTCCGCCATAGTGAGCCGGCACTACCCGGTCGAAACCTTCGTTGTCCGCACTGTTCAGGAAGTCCGCAACGCCGTCCGCCACCTTTTCGGCATAAGCCGCGATGTCATCCGGCTTTTGCAGGTGCGCCAGGCTCTCCTTGCACGCCTTCATGTCCGCGGCGCTCATGGACCCGCGGTGGCGACTGGTATAAGCCAGTTCCGGGAACGAAACGATATGCACCAGCGTATCCCGAAGGAGCTCAGGACGCCATTGCACCGGCTGAGCCAACTGTTCAGCGCTCAGCTCGCAGGTGGCGCGGGCCGCGGCGCCCAGGATGCGGCGGTATTTGTCGGCCAGCCACGCGGCGCGGCCCGAGAGGTCGATGGGGGCATCGACCAATCCCAGCGCCGGGATGAGCTTCTTGGGATAGTACCCGATGATGACCTCGGTTCCATCGATGATGGTTACCGGGGCGGACAGGACGCCGCGGGCCTTGAGGTCTTCCCGGGCCGCTGCGTCGGTCAGCAAGTCGTGGTGCTCATACTGAACACCGTTGGACGCCAGGAACTCCTCCAGCGTCCGGCAGCTAAATCAACCAGGGTTGGTATAGACGTGTACTTCTCTTGTCGTGGTTGTCATGGTCGGTAACCTCGGCTTCCTGTGGCATTTATTCGCCGGCGCGGAACCAGTCGGACTTGCGCTCGGCAATCATTATGGTAGTGCAGTTAGTGTTGGCGCGAATGCAGTCGGGCATCACCGAGGCATCGGCCACGTGCAGATTTTCCAGCCCGTGAACCCGGCAATGCTGGTCCACCACGGCCATGGGGTCGTCGGCATTGCCAATTTTGCAGGTGCCGGAGATGTGTTGCGAAGTGCTCACCGTGCGCCGGATCCACTCATTCAACGCCTGGTCACTCTCCAGATCCGCCGGCAAGGGGTCCAACAATCCGTCGGCAACATTCCGATAATGTTCGCTGTCCAGCAAGTTGACGCACAGTCGCACCGCTTCGCGCATCCGCGAAAGGTCGAACTCCTCCTGGAAGTAATTATAGTTCAACGCCGGCTGTTCGTGGGGATCGACGCTGGCCAGCTGCAAACGGCCGGAGCCCACCGCCAACTCCAGAATGCAGGTGAAACGGATGCCCTCGGCGTCCAGCGGGTCGCCGGCAATGGGCGACGAGAAGGAAGACTGCATGATCTGGATGTCGTTGCGCAGGTGGCTGCCGGATGCCGTGTAGCGCAGGCAGACCTGAGTGCGCGGGGCCGACGGGTCCAGCGGAAAGTCGTCCTTGACCTTCACCGGAACACGGATGTTGGGATGGTCGCGCAGGTTCCGGCCCACGCCGGGCAACTCGTGAACCACCGGTATGCCCATTTCCCGCAGGTGGTCAGCGGGGCCCACGCCCGACAAGAGCAGCAGCTGCGGCGATGCAATCGCGCCGGAACTGAGGATGATGTCTTCGCCCGTCACGGTGAACACTTCACCGCCGCTCTCCACCTCGACGCCCACCGCCTTTTTCCCCTCAAACCGGATCCGACGGCAGGAGACGTTGGGGCGGATGGTGAGGTTAAGTCGGTGGCGCGCCTCCCGCAGATAGGTTATGGAAGTGCTCATCCGGACGCCATTGGGGTTGTTCATGGGAACGGGCCCGACGCCACCGGACTCCGGGTGGTTCATATCCGGGTCGTGGGGATGGCCGGCGTCGCGGCAAGCGTTCCAGAAGGCCACTTGAGCCGGCAGCCAGTCTTCCTGCCGGTGGCGACGCACCGGTATGGGCCCGGTGTTGCCGTGGAAGTCGTCGGAGATGTCCATGTCCGTTTCCATCTTGCGGAAATACGGCAGGCAATCGGTGAACTTCCATTCATCGTTGCCCAGGGCGGCCCAGGCGTCGTAGTCTTCCGGCACCCCGCGCAGCAGCACCTGGCCGTTGATAGCGGAAGAGCCGCCCACTACCTTGCCGCGCGGCACCGGCATGGGATTGGTCTGGCCGGGGTTCTGCGCCCAGAAGGTCCAGTTGTGCGGCGCGTTCACTGCGGAGGCGGTCTGGTCGTATCCGTATTTCAGGTCGTCGGGGTACAGCTCGAAATCGGGATAGTCCGGCCCGGCTTCCAACAACAATACCGAGCGGTCCGGGTCTTCGGTGAGCCGGGCGGCCATGGTGCAGCCGGCCGAGCCCGCGCCGATGATGATTACGTCGTACTTCATTCCGGTACGCCTCCTGACAGGCTTTTACGGAGTTTCACTTTCAGCCGGATTATCACCCGTTATGCCGTCCCCGGCAAGGGGCCGGGGTTTCTCCGGGCGACTTTTCTTCGCTCAAGTGAGCGCGGCATATTCCGCTCTTCTCATCTGCAACGCCTATGAACGATGAAAACTTGCCGGCCCGGGTGTCACCTGAACCTGGTGTCGCCTGAAGCGGTTTGGCGTTACCGTACTGTACCACAGCGCGGCGGGGGCAAACATAACTCCCCAACACCGCGTGTTTGCGCTATACTGCCGCCAAGCCTCCAAGGCCGGCGTCTGTTCCCGTGGGGCCTGTCCCATCATTATCTGAAATCCGCTGCTTTGCCGCATCCGTCCGACAGTACCAGCTACTTTGAACCAGCTACCTGGAAAGGAGATCAACCATGCAGTTCGGTCTGCTTTACGAATGTCAACGCCCTTTTCAGGGCACGGAGATCGATTGGAACGCCCTGTACAAGGAGACATTGGAACAGTGCGAACTGGCCGACCAGGTGGGATTCGACAACCTCTGGTTTGTTGAGCATCACTTCCTGACCGGTTTCTCCGGTTCGCCGGCACAGGATGCCATCTTCGGCGCCCTCAGCCGAATCACCAAGCAGATCCGCATTGGTTACGGCGTCTGCATCTTGCCCTACCACCATCCCGTGCGTGTTGCCGAGCGCGTGGCCCTGCTGGACCAGCTGACTGACGGACGCATCGAAGTCGGCACCGGCCGCTCCAACGCTTACGAGCAGACCGGACTGGGCATCGACCCCCGGGAAACCCGCAACCTGTGGGACGAGTCGATCAGCATGCTGCCCAAGATCTGGACCTCGGATGAGTACGAATACGAGGGCGAGAACTGGAGCGTGCCAAAGCGCCGGGTGCTGCCCAAGCCCTACCAACAGCCGCACCCGCGCCTGTACCTGGCCTGCACTTCCGAAGACAGCTTCCGTCTCGCCGCCCAGAAGGGCATCGGCGTGTTGTCTTCAGCCTCCTACGCCGTCGAAGTGCTCAGGGAGAAGGTGCAGATTTACCGCGACGCCCTGAAGGACTGCGAACCCGTTGGCGAGTTCATCACCGAGTTTTGGGGCAATAACGTCCACGGCTTCTGCGATGACGACGATGATTACGCCAAGGAGCTGGCCGCCGAGTCGATGAAGACCTTCTTCGGGCCGGACAAGCCCTACATCGCCGGCCGCATCGGGGCGTATGAAGAATTGCTGCAAGCCTGGGGCGGCGTTCCCGACCACCTGTCGGCGGACTTCAGCCGCTGGCTCCGCCAGTCCGACGAAGAGCACCAGCAGTTGGCCCAGGATGTGGGTTTGTCCCTTGACGCCGGGCCGGGCGCCGCTCGCGCCGCCATCGCCCAGCTGGACGGCAAAACCCTGTCCGACCGCGGCGTGATCATTGCCGGCAGTCCCGAGTCCTGCATCAAAACCTGCCAGATGTACGAGGATATCGGCGTTGACCAGGTTATGCTGATCATGCAGACGGAAACCATCCCCCACGAGAAGGTTATGGGTTCCATCGAGAAGTTCGGCAAGGAAGTCATCCCTGCCTTCCGGAACGGCAACGGATCCAAGTAGCGGAGACGCCAATCGTCCGAACCGCGCCGGGGCGAATAATTATTCGCCCCGGCTTTGGGTTGGTGAGCCATGACGCCCCGATCTCCGGTCAAATTCAACGTCCGCGTCAACCAATACCGCTACGAATACCACGACCTGTTGCGTATCTGGCAAGAGGCCGACCGGCTGGGCTATTACTCGGCCAGCCTGTTTGACTTGCTGACCACCGACGCTCTGGAATGCTGGACAACATTGACGGCGCTGCTGGCTCAGACGGAGCGTATCCGAGCCGTGCCCATGGTGCTGGCCAACCACTACCGACATCCGGTGTTAACCGCCAAGATGGCAGCCACGCTGGACGTGATCAGCGGCGGGCGAATCACGCTGGGCATCGGGGCCGGCGGCAGCCGGAGCGACACCCGGGCCGCCGGCTGGCCTTTTCCCTCCACTCGCGTACGCTGCGAAATGCTGGAAGAGTCCGTCGCGCTGATGCGCCGCCTTTGGGCAGAGGACTCGGTAGATTTTCGCGGGCAATATTACCAGGCAACGAGCGCGTCCATCCAACCCAAACCAACTCAGAATCCCGTTCCCATCCTGGTGGGCGGCCACGGCCCGCGTTACGTGCTGCCGATGATCGGGCGCATTGCCGACATCAGCAACGCCGGCTCCAATGATACCCTGGAGCAGCACCGGGCATACATCCGGATTATGTATCAGGCCGCAGAGGCCGCTGGCCGCGATCCCTCGAGCATTGAGTTGACCCACAACGCTGACTGCGTGATTGCTCCCACGCAACGCGAGTATGATCTGCTGGTGGCGCGGCTGGCGAAGCAAGCTGGCATGAGCGCCTTGGCATACCGCGCCCAGCGTCTCAGCAATGCCTGGTCCGGCGCTCCGGAGCAAATCTGCGAGCGTATTGCTGAATATGTTGAGTGCGGCATCCGGTACTTTTTCGTCGTTTTTCCCGACCCTGTGCCGAACGAGAGTCTGGCGCTCTTTGCCCGGGAAGTGATGGAGCGGTTCGCCACCGTGAGCAGCGACGCTTAGTTTTTGAGCGTCCGCCCCTGGGACGGCGGGAGCCGAGGTTCACCGGCCGCTGTCGGCTCAACCCGGCAGCAACCGGCTGACGTCGCACTGTCTGCGGGTCGGGCTATATTCCCCGCCAGGCGGCCCCGTCCGTCATCGTCAAGAATTGGTCCACCAACGTCGGGTTGGCGACGATCAGCCCCGATGAGAAGAGCGTAGCCTCCTCCAGCGTCGCTCGATCCAGAACCCGCCCGCCGGCCTCTCGGGCCAGCAGGATACCCGAGGCGATATCCCAGGCTGACAGGCTGTGGTGAAAATACAGGTCGATACGCCCGCAGGCGGCGTAGGCCAGGCTCAGGGCGCTGGAACCCATCAGCCGGTATGCCGATGCCTGTGGCCAGAGATCGCCAGCCATTTCCAGCAGCAGCTTGGCCTGATCGAAGTTGTAGCCCAGGTCGAATCCCAGCACCGCTTCGTCAATTTGCTGGCGGTCCGATACCCGCATGGGTTCACCGTTGCGGGTGGCGCCGTGCCCACGCTGGGCGGCGAACATCTCATCGCGCACCGGGTCGTAGGTGACGCCGGCCACCACATCGTTGCCCGCAGCGATGGCGACCACTACGCAGAAATGGGGGATGCCTTCGGCGAAGTTCCGGGTTCCGTCGATAGGATCCACGACCCACGTGTAGGGCGAAGATCCGGCGACCGGCGCCGATTCTTCGGACAGTATTCCGAACTCCGGATACTCCGCGCCCACATAGTCCAGGATCAACCGTTCCGAGGCCAAGTCAGCATCCGTGACCACGTTGGCTCGGCCTTTCAGACTTACCGCAACGTCGCTGCGAAACCGCTCCATCACCAGGGCTCCGGCCCGGCGGGCCGCAGTTTCGCAGACCGACAACGCGGTGTCCCCCGAGTTGGACCGGGGCAACTCGTCAGCGAAGGGCAGATTGGGCATTGGTACGTCTCCTGGATGGCTGAGGATTACGGAACAAGTCAGTCTAGCATCGGGTGACGGCCAGCTACAAGCGCGAGGACGGCGTCCAAAGTCCCCCGGCTCTGCTATACTACAGAGCGTGACTGAGCAGCAGAATCGGCCATTGGTGGGCGTGGGTGTGGTGTTCATACGAGACGGCCGCGTTTTTCTGGCGCAGCGTCGCGGCTCCCACGGAGCGGCAACGTGGGCGTCGGCCGGGGGGCACCTGGAGCACGGCGAATCGCTGGAGGATTGCGCGCGCCGGGAAGCCCGGGAGGAGCTTGGGGTGGACGTGGGCGAACTGCGGGTGTTGTGTCTCAGCAACATCATCGCCTACGAGCGCCATTACGTCGATGTGGAGTTCCTCGGCGATATAGGCGACCAAGAGCCGGTTCCCAATCAGGCCGACGGCACCCTGGAAGAATGCGGCTGGTTTCCCCTGCTAGAGCCGCCGGAACCGCTATTTGAACCCATGCGCCGGGCCATTGCCAGCCTACTTTCAGGGAACTGGTACTACGCTTCGTGACCGCGGAGTCCGGCTGCGGGGCTAGTGGATTGGCGCTCCGGAGCAGTGGCTACGTCGCCCTTCGGATTAGCCCCGGTGACGTTGCGTTTTTGCAAAATCACCGAATTAGTGACACGGGCGGCCGGACAGGACAGTAGAGAATATGGTACAATCCGAAGTGGCAATAATCGTTATACTTTCTTGCCGAGACCTTTATCAACCGCTTACTTTGCAGGAACTAGACCATTCAGGAACTAGACCATTAATGTGTGGAGCATCGCAACAGCATGACTCAACAAGTAATTTTATCTGGCGCCCAACAATCCTCGGAATATACTTCAGACAATATCCAGGTTCTAAAGGGATTGGAGGCGGTCCGGGTCCGGCCGGGAATGTATATCGGCAGCACCGGGGTTGATGGCCTGCATCATCTCATAAAGGAGTTGCTGGACAATGCCGTTGACGAGGCGTTGGCGGGGTACTGTGATCGTATCGACGTGCACGTCGGCGCCGACGGAGCGGTAAGCGTCTCCGACAATGGCCGAGGCATCCCGGTGGATCGCCACCCGGACACCGGCGTGTCCGGCTTGGAAACGGTGATGACCACCCTGCACGCCGGGGGCAAGTTTGACAGCGCGGCTTACAAAGTATCCGGTGGCCTGCACGGCGTCGGGGCGTCCGTTGTCAACGCCCTGGCTGTTAAACTCCACGCCGAGATCTGTCGCGACGGCGCGCGCTATACCCAGGACTACGCCAAGGGGATTCCGACCACCGAACTGGTACGCCACCAGCGGGTGAAAAAGCAGGGGACCAAGGTCACCTACTACGCCGATCCGGAAATCTTTCCCGAGATCACCTACGACTTTGGCCGGCTGGTGGCACAGCTGCGGCAGACCGCGTACCTGAATAAGGGGCTGGAAATCCGCCTGATCAGCGAGTTCCACGAGGAGGCGCGGCAGGGCGACATCGAGCGGTGCTTCTTCTTCGATACCGGCGTGGCCAGCATGGTGCGCAACATCAACCGCAAGCGCAACGTGGTGATGCCGGATCCCTTCTATTACCAGCGTATCGCCGAGGACGCGGATGTGGAGGTGTCCTTCCAATACCACCACACTGACGGCCACGACAACCTGGCGGCCGACGAACGCACTTTCGCCAACTGCATCCTCACACCGGAAGGCGGAACGCATTTGGCCGGTTTCCGGTCGGCGCTGACCCGTGTTCTGAACGACTATGCGCGCAAGCAGAACTTCCTGAAAGACCCCAAGGATTCATTCAGCGGGGAGGACACCCGGGGCGGTTTAGTCGCGGTGGTCAGTGTGAAGCTGGGCGACCCGCAATTTGAAGGTCAGACCAAGAATAAGCTCAGCAATCCCGAGATACGCAGCCGTGTTGAGGCTGCGACGTCTGAGGGGCTGACCCGTTTCCTGGAGGAAAGCCCCACGTCGGCGAAGGGGATCATCGAAAAAATCCAGACCAACCACGCCGCCCGCGAGGCCGCCCGCCGGGCCCGCGACCTGGTGCTGCGTAAGAACGCTCTGGACGGAACCTCTTTGCCCGGCAAACTGGCGGACTGTTCCGAGCGTGATCCGGCGAAGTCCGAGTTGTATATCGTGGAAGGCGAATCCGCCGGCGGTTCCGCCAAAATGGGGCGAGACCGCCAGTTCCAGGCCATCTTGCCCCTCAAGGGGAAGATTCTCAACGTGGAGCGATTCCTGGACAAAGTGGAGCGCATCCTGGGCCACGAGGAAATCCGCGCCATCATCTCCGCGGTGGGCGCGGGAGAGGGCGAAGCCTTCGACATCTCCCGGCTGCGCTATCATCGCATCATCATAATGACCGACGCCGACGTGGACGGCTCGCACATCCGTACCCTGATCCTGACCTACTTCTACCGACGGATGCGGCAGTTGATCCAGGACGGCTACCTCTACATCGCGCAACCGCCCCTTTACCGCGTGCAGCGGGGGCGCAACATCGCTTACGCATATAGCGAAGATGAAAAGGACGCGCTCATCAAGCGCATGTCAACGGCGCGATCCGAACCCACCCTGCAACGCTACAAAGGCTTGGGCGAGATGAACGCTGACCAGCTTTGGGAAACCACCATGGACCCGGCCGCCCGCAAGATGCTCCGCGTCACCCTCGACGAACTGGATGACATGGACTCCATCGCGGATACCGACGGCGTGTTCGCCATGCTCATGGGCGAGCAGGTCGGGCCGCGCAAGAGTTTCATCCAGACCCACGCCACCCAAGTTCAGAACCTGGACGTGTAATGCTCCGCGACGGGCTCGCCCTGTTGATCTCCGAGGCAGAGCTGCGCTCTGGGATTGCCAGGCTGGCCCGGCAGATCGACCGGGATTATGCTACTACCGGATTGGTTCTGGTCTGCCTTCTGAAAGGCGCTACGGTATTCACGGCCGACCTGTTGCGCGTCCTCCGAGCGGAAGTGCATCGCATTGAGTTTGTCCGCGCCAGCAGCTACGGGAGCGGAACCGCGTCGTCGGGCCAGGTGACCATTGCCGACGCGCTGCCGGCTCAGCACATCGTCGGCCGCCATGTGTTGGCCGTGGATGATATCGCCGATACCGGCCACACCGGCGCCGCCGTTGCGGAATACATCAATAGTTTCGCGCCGGCATCCCTGCGTTACTGCACCTTGCTGGACAAGCCGGAGCGGCGTCAGGTGGACGTGCAGTATGATTACGTGGGCTTCACCATCCCGAATCACTTCGTCGTCGGGTATGGGATGGATTTTGACGAGCGGTATCGTGGCCTGCCAGCGATTTACTACTTTCCCGAAGGCTAACGAAGCGTCACGACCGGCCAGATCCTCTTGCCCGGAGTCCGTTGCCCCAACCACGACGGAAGCGCCGGCGCAACGGCCGGCCGGCGCTCGTCAGTACCCCACCGCCTGGCCGTCACCCCGCGGATCGGATGCTCCGGCCAGGACGCCGCGCTGACGATCCCGGACGATGAGTTGCACCACGCCGTTGTAGGAGCCCAGGGGGTTTTGCACCACATTGTGGCCCATGCGCGCCAAGTCACGGATTGTATCGTCGGGCATTCCAACTTCCACCCGCAGTTCGCCGGCCCGGTTCAGAGTGGCCGGGTCAGTGCCGGGGAAGCTGAACCACCGGGGTGACTCCACCGCATCCTGAGGCTGAAGGCCGCCGTCGATCAGCTTGGTGAGCATCTGGATGGCGCACTGCGGCTGGAAGTCTCCGCCCGGAGTGCCGCCGATGATGGCCGCTTCGCCGTCCACCGTGGTCAGGTAGCAGTTCAGGGTGTGCATCGTCCGCTTGCCCGGCTCGATCACGTTGGGATGTCCCGGTTCCAGGCTGAACCCGCGTCCCGCCCGATTGTTGAACAGCACGCCGGTGCCGGGGGCCACGACACCGGACCCGAACCCGTTGGACAGGCTGTGGACCCAGCTCACTGCGTTGCCCGCGGCGTCCGCGACGCAGAAGTAGGTGGTGTCGCCGCGCCCGTCCACCGGCATCAGCGGTCTCACTTCGCTGCCGGACTGGAAGGGATGGATCTGATCCCGGCGCAGATCGGCGTACTCCATGGACAAGAGGCCCTCCAGGGGCCAATCGACAAAGTTGGGATCGCCGGCCATTCTGTTTCGGTCGGAGTAGGCGATCTTCTTGGCCTCCACCAGGAGGTGTATCGAGTCGGCCGAGTTGGGCATCATCGACGACAGGTCGTGGCCGCTGACGATATTCAGCATCTCCAGCAGAATGAAACCCTGGGACGGCGGGCGGGTCTGATATACCGTATGGCCCCGATACGACGCGCTGATGGGTTCGCAAACATCGGCGTGGTGGCCGGCGAAGTCGGCCTCGGTGAACCGGCCGCCGGCGCCGTTGAGGCCGGCCACCAGTTTCGTGGTCAGGTCGCTGCGATAAAATGCGTCGGCGCCCCCTTCGGCCACGGCGCGGATGGTATTCCCCAGGTCGCCATTGACCAACACCTCCCCAACCCGGGGCGGCCGCCCGCCCCGGGCCAGGTAGATGTCGGCGGTGGCGGAAAAGCGGGCCAGCAGTTCCGCGTTGCCGGCAAAGGCGCGGGCGATGCGCGGCGGCGCCGGGAAACCCTGCTCGGCATAGCGAATGGCCGGAGCCAGCAGGTCGGCGAAGGGCATGGTACAGAAATTACGGTGCATGGCCTCCCACGCCGCCGCTTCGCCGGGCACCGAAACGGAGTGCGGCCCATGAACCGGCATGAGCGCCAATCCCTGGTTGCGGTAAAATTCGGCCTCAGCGCCGGAGGCCGCGACGCCGCTACTGTTGATGTTGGCAACTTTTCCCGTGGCGGCCTCGTAGGTCAGGATGAAAGAATCGCCGCCCAGTCCGCATGCCGGCACGATGGTCACGGCTTCCACTGCGGCCACGGCCAGCGCGGCGTCAAAGGCGGCGCCGCCATCCTGCAACACCCGCAGCCCGGCGGAAGCCGCGAGAGGCGAATTGGAACAAATCATACCGTTCTGGCCGTACACGGCGCTGCGGGTGAGGTTGGTGATGGACATAATGCGTCCTCCCGGGTAGCGGATTGGCCACCTGATTATAAATGGGCAGCCGGCCTTTGGACACGCCTAATTGCCGGTTCTGTTCATAACGATGCAAAGGCGGCCATCCGCCGTGGCCTACCTCCTGGCCGGAGCAGGGTTGCCACGGGGCGCCGGCGGAGTGGACTAGGCCGTGTCGTCAAATTATCCGGTCATTCCTGATTTCGCAGTAATATCAGGGGCTGCCATAAACCAGTCGTTCTGCAATGGCCGGCGATTCTGGATTCCCGCTTTCGCGGGAATGACGGAAATGATGCGGAATGATGGAGATGGGGCGGAATGACGGAAATGTAGGGAAATGACGGAAATGGTGCGGAATGGCGGAAATGGAGGGGTTTGGCGCTTGGCAACTCAATCTGACGACAGGCCTAGGGCGCCTCCCCCCACCGTGCCACGCTGTCCTTCCCGTCCACCTCGTCCAGCAGCTGCCGGACTGACACACCATCCGGCGGCACACCCAACTCGGGCGCGATTTCCGCCAGCGGAACCAGCACAAAAGCTCGTTGGGTCAGACGTGGGTGTGGTATCTGCAAGTCGGGCGCTGCCAGGCTCACTACCGCGCCGCCGTAGAGCAGTATGTCAACGTCGATCAGGCGCGGGCCCCAGCGATAGGTTGCCGTGCGTCCCACCGTTGCCTCGACTGACTGGCAAGTTGCCAGCAAATCCGCCGGCGGCAGCGTCGTCTCAAATCCGGCAACCAGGTTGAGGAAATGGGGCTGGTCGGTTAGGCCCCACGGCTCGGTTTCATAGACGGAGGAACGGGTCGCCGGCCGCAGACCCGGCGCGGCGTCCAACAGCCGCAGCGCCGCTCGCAGCGCGGCTTTCCGGTCGCCCAGGTTGCCGCCCAAACCCAGATACGCCATCACCGGCCCGGCCAACCGTCCGGCCTCCAGTCGCGCACGATGGCGTCGGTCATACGGGCCACCCGCACCATCGCCTTGACATCGTGAACGCGGACGATGTCCGCGCCGCCGGCGATGCTCATGGCGACGGCGGCGGCGGTGCCCTCCAGCCGCGCATCCTCCGACAGGCCGAGCACTCGGCCGATGGTGGATTTGCGCGACACCCCCAGCAGCAACGGATACCCCAATGACCGCAGCTCGGGCAGACGGCGCAGTAATTCCAGGTTGTGGTCGGCGGTTTTGCCAAAGCCGAAACCGGGGTCGAGGATGATGTTATGCTCGGCGACGCCGGCGACGCGGGCGTTGTCGGCAATGCGGCGCAGGCGGTTGATTACGTCAGGCACCAAGTCGGCATATTCCGCTCGGCGCCGGTTGTGCATCAGGATGGCAGGAACACCGGCGTCTGCGATCACCCGCGCCATATCGGGATCGGCCAACGCTCCCCAAACGTCGTTGACCATAGCTGCGCCGACTGCAACGGCCTGTCGCGCCACGTCGGCTTTATAAGTATCCACGCTGACCGGGGTACTTACGGCCTCGCAAATAGCCGCCAATGCCGGGAGCAAGCGGGCGATCTCCTCTTCCGCCGTAACGGGCGCGCTGCCCGGACGGGTCGATTCCGCACCCACGTCGATAAGGTCTGCGCCATCAGCCTCCATGCGCCGCGCCTGGGCAACTGCGGCCAACACATCGCCGTCCAACCCATCTCCGGAAAAGGAGTCCGGGGTCAGGTTGATGACGCCCATGACATAAGTACGCCGTCCCCACGCCAGGGGAGCGCCGCCGGCAGCGATGTTGGGCCGGCAACCGGGAGAGTTCCCGTTGGGTGTCAGCAAGATGATAGCCTAGTCTGCTTGGGGACGGCAATAATGCTATTATACCGGACGGCTCGGCGGGGGATGCAAAGCAGCGTCGAACCCGCCCGTACCCCGGCGTTTCCGGATTCCGGCGAAAGCCGGAATTATGACTCACCGGAATTGCGACTCAGTGGTTTGCGGTACGCTTTGATAGCATCGCCGCCGGAGGCTCTACTTGTCCACGCAACGCGAATCCATTACCGACCAGAACCTGGAAAACCTGTTCCGGCTGGCGCAACAGGCTGAGCTGGGCGGCGGTCAACGCCGTATCGACCAACAGCGTCAGCGGGGCAAGATGACGGCCCTGGAACGCTTGACCGCCTTGATGGATGACGGCACCTTTCAGGAAATCGATCGCTTCGTAACCCACCGCACGACCGATTTCGGCCTGGCCGACCGTACCTTCCTGGGGGATGCCGTGGTGACCGGATACGGCAATATCGATGGCCGCCAGGTGTTCGCCTATGCCCAGGACTTCACGGTGTTCGGCGGTTCCCTGTCGGAGGTGGTCGGCCAGAAAATCTGCAAGGTGATGGATCTGGCGGCCAAGACCGGCTGTCCGATGATCGGGATCTGCGACTCCGGCGGAGCGCGCATTCAGGAAGGAGCGCTCAGCCTGGCTGCCTACGGCGACATTTTCCTGCGCAACACCATGTATTCCGGTGTGGTTCCGCAGATTTCGGTGATCATGGGGCCGTCCGCCGGCGGGGCGGTCTATTCGCCGGCCATCACCGACTTCATTTTCATGGTGCGTGGAACCGGACAAATGTACATCACCGGCCCGGACGTGGTGCGCGCGGTGACCGGCGAGGATGTTACCCACGAGCAACTGGGCGGAGCGGATGCCCATGCCTCCCGCAGCGGCGTGGCGCACTTCGTGTACGACTCCGAGGCGGACTGCCTGGAAGAACTGCGGCGGCTCATTTCATTCCTGCCGCTGAATAACCTGGACGACCCGCCCGGATACCGCACCGCAGATCCGACGGACCGCGCCGATGAGGTCCTTCGCGGTATCGTCCCGCCGGAACCGAACCGGCCTTACGACATACGGGAAATCATCTACCGCGTCATCGACGACGAGGACTTCATGGAAGTGCAGGCCGGCTACGCGCCCAATGTAGTGGTGGGTTTCGGACGCATGGCGGGACGGACCATCGGACTGGTGGGCAATCAGCCGGCCTATCTGGCCGGCGTGCTGGACATCAACGCATCGGCCAAGGCCGCGCGGTTCGTGCGCTTCTGCGACTGTTTCAACGTGCCTCTGGTGACCCTGGTTGACGTGCCGGGGTTCATGCCGGGCACGGAGCAGGAGTACGGCGGAATCATCCGGCATGGCGCCAAGCTCATCTACGCCTATGCCGAGGCCACGGTGCCCAAGGTGGCGATCATCACGCGCAAGGCTTATGGCGGAGCCTACATCGTGATGAGCAGCAAGCACTTGCGCTCCGACGTGAACCTGGCCTGGCCTTCAGCCGAAATCGCCGTGATGGGTCCCGACGGCGCGGTCAACATCATCTACCGCGAGGAGATTAGCAACGCGGCAGACCCGGATGCCCGGCGCGCCGAACTCATCGCCGACTATCAGGAACGCTTCACCAACCCCTACGTGGCGGCCAACCGCGGCTATCTGGACGACGTGATTGACCCGGCGGCCACGCGGCCAACCGTCATCCGCGCCCTGGAAATGCTGCAAAACAAACGCGACACCCTGCCGGCCAAAAAGCACGGTAATATACCGCTATAATGATGGCACAATGACGCGCGACCAATACGAGCGTAGGGGGTGGATTGGCATACCCAGCGTGCCGCCCCAGCGGAATGAGGATGGTACTCGCCGCAATATGGGAAAACCGAATACGCCGCCGAGCCCGCGAACCGGGCCGGCAAGAGGCTAATCAGCTCTGGCTGGCCTGGAACCGTCGCCGCATGGCCGCCGAGGAGCGGGGCGAACCGTTCCACGAACCGCCGCCGGTTAGTCCCGCAGATGGCAGTTAATCGTCGTCTCATCGGAGGAATTATCCCAGCATGGAGTTCGGAGTTTTTTACCAAATCCCCTGCGGCGAGCGACAAACTCCAGCCGACCGCTATGCCGACGTGATGGCTCAGGTGCGGCTGGCCGACGAGCTGGGCTACGACATGGCCTGGCTGGCCGAACTGCACTTTGCCCGCCGCTTCTCGGTGATGCCGGCGCCCTTGCTGATGGCATCGGCATTGTCCCAAACCACGAGCCGCATCATGCTGGGCACGGCGGTGAACCTGTTGCCGCTGCACCACCCGCTGCGCATCGCGGAAGAAGTGGCCACGCTGGACGTGCTGTCCGGCGGGCGAGCGGTATTCGGCGTCGGGCGCGGTTCCAACCCCAACCACTACCACGGTTACGGCATCCCCATTGCGGAGCGCAACGACCGGTTCGTGGAGGGCCTCGACTTGGCATTGCGGGCCTGGACGGAAGATGAACTGGACTATCACGGCCAGTTCTACCAGGCCGAAGGCATCCGTCTGGAACCCAAGCCCATCCAGCAGCCCCATCCGCCGGTGTACGTCGCATCCAACGGCGCCGACACCTTCCCACTAGTGGGAAGCCTGGGACACAGCATCCTGGTGACACCCCTCATCATCACGGTGGCCGGCGTCAGCGACGGGTTAGCCAATTACCGCGAAACACTGGTGAAGCACGGCCACGATCCTTCCTCCGTAAAGGTGGTGGTTAACGTGCCCGTGTACGTCGGAGAGACCTCCGCATCTGCCAAAGCCGATTTCGCGCCCACCGTCAACAACTACCTTGACACCCTCCGCAGTATGCAGAACAACTCCCGGGGTTCCGGGCGCGCGTTCCAGATTAGCTATGACGATCTGTACGACGAATTGGGAGCGATCGGAACGCCGGACCAGGTGGCCGAGCGGTTGGCCCGGTTCCGGGAGTTGTACCAGCCCCAGGAAATAATGTGCTGGTTCAACATCGGCGGCATTCTCACCAATGAGGAAGTGGGACGTTCCATGCGGCTTTTCGCTGAAGAGGTGATGCCGCGTTTCCGCGATTGATGCTGCGGCGTTTGCGCGATTGGTGATGTCCACTGGGAGCGAAAACGGCGGACTGTTCGAGCACGGGCGGCGCAGACTGCTGCGGGACACCGCTCCCCTTGCCGAGCGGATGCGCCCGATCAACTTTGACGAGTTCGTGGGGCAGCGGCACATTCTCGCCGCAGATCGAGTGCTGCGACGCGCCATAGACGCCGACCGCGTTCCGTCGATTTTGTTCTGGGGACCGCCCGGCTCGGGCAAGACCACCCTGGCCCGGTTGATCGCCACCGTCACCCGGGCCCATTTCGAGCCGGTCAGCGCCGTGTCGGCCGGCGTCGCCGACCTGCGCAAAGCAGTGGCCCAGGCCCGGGAACGTCAGTCCTTCCACCGGCAGCCCACGATTTTGTTCGTGGACGAGATACACCGCTTCAACAAGGCCCAGCAGGACGTGATCCTTCCCCACGTTGAGGACGGCACTATCACTTTCATCGGGGCCACCACGGAAAACCCGTCCTTTGAGGTTAACGCGCCGTTGTTGTCCCGCTGCCGCGTGTTCACGCTTCTTGCGCTGGACCAGGACGCAATAACGGACATCATCGCACGCGCCCTCACCGACGAACTGCGCGGTTTGGGACAACTGGCGGTGGAGTTGGCCGACGATGCCCTGGCCCATCTGGTCAACATCGCCAACGGCGACGCCCGAGTCGCCCTGAACGCGCTGGAAATGGCCGCCGTGACCGTGGAACCGGAACTCGACGGCGCCCGGCGCATCACAATCGCGGCGATTTCCGACGCCTTGCAGCGGCGCGCGCCCCAGTACGACAAGGCCGGCGACAGCCACTACGACACCATTTCGGCGTTCATTAAGTCGGTGCGTGGCTCGTCGCCGGACGGGGCGCTGTATTGGCTGGCCCGGATGCTGGAGGCCGGCGAGGATCCCCTTTTCATTGCCCGCCGGTTGGTGATACTGGCTGCCGAGGACATCGGACTGGCCAATCCCGGCGCGCTGCCCGTGGCCGTGGCGGCCCAGCAGGCCGTCCACTTCATAGGATTGCCGGAGGGACGGATTCCCCTGGCCGAGGCCGCCGTGTACCTGGCAACATCTCCCAAAAGCAACGCAGCCTACATCGCCCTGGAACGGGCCCTTGATGATGTGCGCGGTCATCCCCACGACCCGGTGCCTTTGCATCTCCGCAACGCCGTTACCGGCCTGATGCGTGGCATGGGTTACGGCGCCGGCTACAAGTACAGCCACGACTACCAGGGCCACTTCGAGCCGCAGGAGTATCTGCCGGCCAACCTGTCCGGCCATCGCTACTACGAGCCGTCGGACCAGGGTTCCGAGGCGGCTATTGCGGAGCGGCTTCGCCGCTGGTGGGGCAACAACGGTCCCGGTTCAGAAGCTTGAAGTCGCCGTCGTCGGGGAAGTATAGACCTGCACCGGCTGGGAAACCGTGAGGTTCGGCAGCAAGGCCCGGGCTACTACTGCCCTCACCTGCCAGCCGACGAAGGTATGCTGCCCCAGAACCGAAGGCATGAGCCGGTCGGGCACCGGAAGTTGAAAGGCCCAGTTGGTTGCTTCACCAGCCGTAAGAACGGCCGGACGTTGCAACACCTGGAAACTCTCAACCACCCGTGCCTGTTTGCTGCCGCAGCGTTCCCACCGCATCAGCTCTACCCGCAACTCGCGAGCCGCAAACGAACGTTGCGGTTTAACCGACAAGCCCCCCTCCAGCGCGCCACCGTTGGCGACCTTACTGGACGACAACATCAGATCCAGGATAACCCTCCGGTGTTCCTTGGTCGCCTGGGGTTCGTCCGGTAAGCGCTCGCCGCCGAAGATAGTCCCGTCGGGGCGTGCGAACACGACGATTTCCTGGGTACATTCTCCGGCCCGTCCGCGCGCCAGATTCGACAGCACGCGGCTTCCGGAAGGCATCCAGTCCGCGTCAGTCAACACAGCGGCGGAGATTTCCCAAGTTATGCGAGCATGCTTGCCCTTGACGGTTGGCATAGCCTGCTGGGGGAGGCGCACGCTGACGGGGTAGCGTTGCGCGACGCCGTTTTCCATCGGCGCGTTCTCGGCGAAGACCTGGTCCACAAACACCGGACCGAAACCAGGTCTCCTCCCGCGCCGGCCGGATACCATCATCTGGGGCACCGCGTCTCGGGCCGAGTCGATCCGCAACACCTCCGTCTGCAACAGCCGCACCAGGCCCAGGGCGGCAACGAAGGAATCGCGCGGCGTCACTATCACCTCGCCATCGACCACATCCCCCGGGTAAAGCGGTTGACTGGCGACGGACAATGCCACATCGGCGACGGGAGTTGCAACGCGGCGCAGCATTTGGTCAAAAATCCGGTGGTCAAAAATCCGGGGGAAATTACCTGCGGCAGCTGCCAATTGATTTGGCGGTTGGTTTCTGCGTGGAGCGTCAACCCGAGCGGATGGCCGCTATGGCTTCTTCAGCCGTTACGATGTCCGCCTGGCGGTTCAGGATGCGGCCAATGAGGAAATCATGAACATCGGCCTCGCTGTCGGCGCAACAGTCCGCCACGATGTACAGGCGGTAATCCCGGTCGGCCGCATAGCGGGTGGTGGACAGAACCACCCCGCTGGTGGCATACCCTAGCAAGATGATGGTGTCGATGTTGTTGCCGGTCAGCGCAACGTCCAGGCCGGTGCCAAACAGCGCGTTGACCCGGTGCTTGCCCACTACCACCTCTCCTTCCCGGGGGCGAACTTCGGGATGTATCAGCGAAACCGGGTCGAAAACCGCCGGCTGACCCGAAGCCTTGCGGGCGCTGAAGGTCTTGTTCCGCTCGCTGATTTCAGGATACCCGGGCCGGAACACGGTGGCGCAGTAGCAGACCATCAGCCCGAACTCGCGCGCCGCCGCCTGTAGCCCGACGGTTCTGGCGACCACGCCCCGATCCACGGCGTGGGGCAGATTGCCCATGGCATCGGCGTAGAAGTCGGCGATGAGCAGGGCGGTGGTAGCGCGGTTGATGCGGAAGTCTGACATGATGGACCTCGGTCGATAGTCTGGACACTATCCTAGAAAGTGGCTTGACCTCTTGTCAATGGCAGTGCCTGTGCGGGGGAGACTGGCGGCAAAATTTCGTTTGACAGCCGCAACTCACTACGATGCTGACCGCCGGTTTTCGTATTGCGGTATTTGTTGACGCAGGCTATCTATACGCAGCCGGCTCTGCCGCCATTGCTGGTTCTGCGCAACGTCGGGAGACCCTCGATCTCGATCAGCGCACAACCTTGGATAAGCGGAAGCCAGTCTCGACTGCTTTTGCAGGAAGCGGATACCAAGACCGAATGGAATCGGGCCGGGATTGCAGAAATCTTGGGCTTGAAACCGGGGTTTGTCGTCTCCGCCAGAGCGGATACCGACGCTGCCGTACTTGAACCTCGCACCACGGAACTGTTGGATCAAACGGTTGACCGCTGCATAGCCGAACTAACGGAAGATGAACTAATCAGCCTGAGCGAAAGCGATCTGATTAGTTCAATACAGATTCAGGGAAACGTTACGCTCCGGTACGTAACTGAATTGGGCTGGCGGCAATGCACACACCGAAAGATGGCTAGACCGCCGCCGCCAGCCGCCGCGCCGTGTCGTTCACCCGGGACAACGCCTCCTCCACGTCGGCGGACGTGATGTGCCGGTGGGTGACCATCCGCAGAGACTGATCCCGGCTGTGGCTCACTAGCACGCCGTCTTCACGCAGGGCGGCGATTACCTCACGCGCCTCACCCACCAAATCCCGGTCAACCTCGAATATGACGATGTTGGTGTGGATGCTGTCGGGATCCACGGTGAGGCCGTCAATATTGGCCAGCCCGGCGGCCAAGCGTCGCGCGTTGGCGTGGTCGTCGGCCAGCCGTTCGGTCATCGAGTCCAGAGCGACCAGCCCGGCAGCCGCCAGCACGCCGGCCTGCCGCATCCCGCCGCCCACCATCTTCCGCCACTTGCGGGCGCGGGTGATGAACTCCGCGGAGCCGCAGAGCACCGAACCCACCGGGCAGGACAGCGCCTTGGACAGGCAGAAGCTCACGTCGTCAACGTCCCTGGTCAGCTCGGCGGCGGGTACTTCCAGAGCCACGGCGGCGTTGAAGATGCGTGCGCCGTCCAGGTGCACGGCAGCGCCGGCGGCATGGGCCACCTGAACCACCTCCCGAGTGTCCTGGGGGGTCATTACCCCGCCGCTACAGCGGTTGTGGGTGTTTTCCAGGCAGACCAGCGTGGTGGCTGGCACGTGAATGTTGGAGCTGTCGCGGATGGCGGCGGCCACGTGGTCCGCCGTAATGCGCCCGTTGGCGTTGTTCGGCACCAGGCGAACCTGCGCGCCGGACAGCGCAGTTGGGCCGCCCGACTCGTTCCAGAACATGTGGGCCTCTTGGCCCATGATCATCTCGTCGCCACGGCTGCACCACGTAAGGGCCGCAATGAGGTTGCTCATGGTGCCGCTGGCCGTCAGCAAACCGGCCTCTTGCCCCATCAACTCCGCCGCCCGCTCTTGCAAGGCGTTGATGGTGGGGTCTTCGCCGAACACGTCGTCACCCACCTCAGCCGCCGCCATAGCCTGGCGCATCTCGTCGGTGGGGTGGGTAACGGTATCGCTGCGCAGGTCAATCAAAGCCATAGTGCCTCCGGGGAATCCACCTGATGTAAGGCGGTGGGTTGCGGGTAATTCTAGCACTTGCCGGATGGAGGCACTACCGGATGCGATGTTAAGATGATTTCGGGGCAATTGCCCTGTTGGTGGCCCGTCCGAACCTGCTATCATAGCCGTGCGGCTTGAGCCGCGCCACTACTGCTCGGAGGCAGAAGTCATGCGGCAGAGCGCGGTAAGTTTTCTGACCAAGGGAATGACCTTCGAGGGCATCATCGCCCTGCCCGACGGCGAGGGTCCCTTTCCGGGTGTGGTCATGTGCCACCCCCATCCACTCCACGGCGGCAGCATGGATAACAACGTGGTGACGGCGGTGACTTTCGGCTTGGCCGACGCCGGCATCGCATCGCTGCGGTTCAACTTCCGTGGCGTCGGCAACAGCTCCGGCGAGCACGCCCACGGCGATAAGGAACATGAGGAAACCCTGATGGGCATGGAGTTCCTGGGCGCGCTGCCCGACGTTGACGATGACCGCATCGGCCTGGGCGGGTACTCTTTCAGCACCCGCGTCATCTGCTCGCACCAGCAGCTTTACCAGAAGCCCCGGGCCATCGCGCTGGTGGCGCCATCCCTGGAAGCAATCACGGACAGCCCGTTGCAGTCGGATAAAACGCCGCGCCTGATCATCACCGGCGACCGCGACCGCCTGGCCAACTCCGACGGCGTGGCTGAACAGCTGGCCAAGTTCAACCCATCGGCCGAGTATCACGTGATCCCGGGCGCCGACCATTTCTGGGTTGGCCAGGAGCGTCAGATGGCCGAAAAGGTGGTCGCATTCTTCCGCCACCACCTCACCGGCCTCTGAAACATGCCCGAATCGCCCAAAGGTCGTACGCCGCTGTATCGCGACTGGACCCTGCTGCAAATGGCGGCGTTGGCGCTGGCTCTGGACCAACTGACCAAGTTCGTCGTCCGTCAAACCCTGGAATGGCATCACTCCTGGCCGTACCACGGCTTTTTTCGCTTCACCCACGTGCAGAACACCGGCAGCGCCTTTGGCCTTTTCCAGGGTCATAACCTGCCGCTGCTATTCGTATCGCTGGCCGGCGTGGTTGTGCTGGCCTATATCTACCGCAGTCAGGAACGGCCCACCCTG
Organism: Dehalococcoidia bacterium; assembly: GCA_963692995.1. Lineage (GTDB taxonomy): Bacteria > Chloroflexota > Dehalococcoidia > Lucifugimonadales > UBA3495 > Bin87. Next base: position 2,345,462 of record OY843611.1, on the reverse strand, counting down.
CTGATGCGTACCAGCATCGCATTGATGCTGGGCGGGGCGGTGGGCAACCTGCTCGACCGCATCGTGCAGGGCCACGTAACCGACTTCATCGACATCGGCCCCTGGCCCGTGTTCAACCTGGCCGATTCCGCTATTGTCATCGGCCTGATCCTGATGGGATGGCTGCTGGTGATGCGCCGTAACGATTCCGATGAAGTTGCTGCTACCGACGTCGCCACCGATATGCGCTATGTGGCTTGTCCCTTGTGCGATGGGCCCATGATTGGACTGCCCAACGGGGCCCGCTGCGCCGATTGCGGAGCGCGGGAACGCGTTCTTACCATTGAGGAGTAAGGGTGTGTGCGAAAGAAATCACCCGCATCCCGGTATCAAGTACGGAGCCGGCTCTAACCCTACCCCATCAAGAGAGCGGAGACCGGCAAGAGAGCGGAGACAGGTTGCGGAGCGGCACGAGTTCGCCGTAGGCCGAAACCCGGACCCGGCCCGCCTGGACGCCTGGTTGGCCGCTCAACCCGAGCTAGCCGAAACCGGCCTGTCCCGTAGCCGGCTGCGCGATTTGGCCGTGTCAGGATTCATCGCCGTCAACGGCGCCCCGGTTCGGCCGGCGCAGCGCATCCGTACTGGCGACGCCGTCACCGTCGAGGTTCCCCCGGTTGCGACGCCGGCCGACCTGCTTCCGCAGGACATTCCGCTGTCGGTGGTCTATGAGGACTGCCACGTCGCAGTGGTTGACAAGCCCGCCGGTCTGCCGGCGCATCCCGGGCCGGGCCATCCCGACGGCACGCTAGTCAACGCGCTATTGGCCCGCTGCCCGGATATTCGCGGCATCGGCGGCGAGCGACGGCCCGGCATTGTTCACCGCCTGGACCGAGACACCTCGGGCCTGATGGTGGTTGCCAAGACACAACCGGCCCACCAGCGGTTGACCGAGCAGCTGAAAGACCGCGCCATGCTCAAAGAGTACCTGGGCGTCGCGGTGGGATTAGTTACCCCGGCATCCGGCGTTATCGACGCTCCCATCGCGCGGGATCCGCGACACCGCCAACGGATGGCCGTGGACGCCGGCGGCCGCACGGCGCGCACCCATTACGAAACCGAGGCGGAAATGCCGGGCTACACCTTGCTGCGGCTGCGGCTCGAAACGGGCCGAACCCATCAGATACGGGTCCATCTGGCTTATCAGGGTTATCCCTTGCTGGGGGACCCGGTGTACGGCAAGGCCAGCCCGCTGCTAGACCGACAGTTCCTCCACGCCGCCCGGCTGGGTTTCCGCCATCCTGCCACCGGGGAATGGTCGGAGCACGAGTCGGCGCTGCCCCACCATCTGGGGGACGTTCTGGTCACGCTGCGTAGTCCTCGTCCGCTTCCCGGTTGACGCTTCCGGAGGGCCAGCGTATTCACCGTGAGCCTTACCCCGGAAACCGCCGCACCGCCCAGCCGGCGCAGCGCCACCAGGGCGAACATTAGGGCAAGGCGGTTTATTCGATAGGGCCCAGGCAGTATATAATTATACTCCACCCACCCCGCAGCGGCGCGTTATGGAGAACGGGCACCGAAAATGAGCAGCAGTCACACCCCGACCACCAGCGACTCCCCCTCCGACTTCATCCGCGCCATCATCAACGAGGATCAGGCCGCCGGCGCTTATGATGGCCGCGTGGTGACCCGCTTCCCGCCCGAGCCAAACGGCTACCTGCATATCGGGCATGCCAAGTCCATCTGCCTCAACTTCGGCGTGGGCGAGCAGTACCACGGCGCCCGCTGTCATATGCGCTTTGACGACACCAACCCCACCCGCGAGGACATGGAGTACGTGGAATCCATACTGGCCGACGTCAAATGGCTGGGGTTCGATTGGGGCGAGCACCTGTACTACGCCTCGGATTATTTCGAGGAGCTCTATCAGTATGCGGAGCAGCTGATTCGAGACGGCAATGCCTACGTGGATGGCCTCACCGCCGACGAAATGCGCGAGTACCGTGGCACTCTGACCGAGCCGGGCCGGGAAAGCCCGCACCGCGACCGCCCGGCGGAGCAGAGCCTGGACCTGTTCCGACGCATGCGAGCCGGCGAGTTCTCCGATGGCTCCTACGTGCTGCGGGCCCGGATTGACATGGCGTCCCCCAACGTGAATATGCGCGACCCGGTGCTCTACCGCATCCGCCACGCCGCCCACCACCGCACCGGCGATGCCTGGCGCATCTATCCCATGTACGACTACGCCCACTCCTTGTCCGACTCCATTGAAGGCATCACCCACTCCCTATGCACCCTGGAGTTTGAGGATCACCGGCCCCTGTACGACTGGTGCCAGGAGGCGCTGGGCATCTACCGCAGCCGCCAGATCGAGTTCGCCCGCCTGAACCTGACCCACACGGTGATGAGCAAGCGGAGACTGCGGCAACTGGTGGAAGAGGGCCACGTGAACGGGTGGGACGATCCCCGTATGCCCACCCTGAGCGCCCTGCGCCGCCGCGGCTATACCCCGGAGTCCATCCGCGATATGTGCCAGCGCGTTGGCGTAGCCCGCCGCGACAGCGTGACCGAACTGGCCCTGCTGGAACACTGCCTGCGGGAGGATCTCAACGTCCGCGCCCCGCGCCGCATGGCGGTGCTGCGCCCTCTGAAAGTGGTGATCACCAACTACCCGGAGGATGAGACTGAAGAGTTTCCTGCCGTCAACAACCCCGAAGACCAGTCCATGGGCGTCCGCAACGTGCCCTTCAGCCGCGAGCTGTACATCGAGCGGGATGACTTTATGGAAGACCCGCCGCGCCGGTTCTACCGCCTGGCTCCGGGCCGGGAAGTGCGTTTGCGCTATGCCTGTCTTATCACTTGCACGGATGTGGTGAAAGACGCCGACGGCAACGTGACCGAGGTCCACTGCACCTTTGACCCGGATAGCCGGGGCGGCAACGCTCCCGACGGCCGGCGGGTCCGGGGAACCATCCACTGGGTATCCGCTGCCCACGCTGTACCGGCGGAAGCGCGTCTGTACGACAACCTTTTCACCGACCCTTACCCGGCCAGCAGCGACGCCGACTTCCTCGATTTGATCAACCACGATTCCCTGGAAGTTGTAAAGGCCCTGGCCGAACCCGCTCTGGCCGATGCCAACCCCGACGACCGTTACCAGTTCGAGCGTCTGGGTTATTTCTGCGCCGATCCCGATTCCAAACCCGGCGCACCCGTGTTCAACCGCACCACCACCCTGCGCGACACCTGGGCCCGCATCAGCCAACGGCAGGGGTAATCGGGCCCATGCTTACCGCGCCGCTGCAACCCAAAGCGCCGCCCATCAAGACCCAGGGCATCAAGACCAAACTGACGCCCTTCATCGCCAGCCACATCGATTGGGACTGGCGAGGCCGCTGGGTAGAGCCGTTCCTGGGCTCCGGGGCGGTGCTGCTAAACATCCGGCCGCCGCGGGCGCTGGCGGCCGATTCCTGTGTTCCGGTCATTGACTTTTACCGGGCAGTGCAAGACGGACGGATTACCGCCGCCCGAGCCCAAGCCTTCCTGCAACAAGAGGGAGAACGGCTGCGCGTTGACGGCGGGGACCGCTACTACCAAATCAGGGAACGTTTCAATCTGGAGGGCGACCCGCTGGATTTCCTGTTTCTAAACCGCGCTTGCTTCAACGGGCTGATGCGGTTTAATCAGAAAGGGCAATTCAACACGCCCTTCTGTAAAAAGCCGGAGCGGTTCCGCCCCGCCTACATCACCAAGATATGCAACCAGGTGCAATGGGCCGCCGATGCCATACGGGAGCGGGATTGGGAGTTCGTCTGCGCCGACTGGCGTGAGGTTATCGGCAACGTTGCCGAGGCGGATTTCATCTACGCCGACCCGCCCTATTCGGGACGCTTCACTGACTACTACAACCGCTGGAGCGAACCTGACGGGTACGAACTGACGCAGGCGCTCAAAGGCGCGCCGTGCCGCTTCCTCTACTCAATGTGGGTGGAAAATCGGTTCCGGCGCAACGACCGCCTGTTTGACTGGTTCGCCGGCTACGAAATCGCCACCTTCTCCCACTATTACCACCTGGGCGCCACCGAATCTCTGCGCCACGCGATGCAAGAAGGCTTGGTAATCGGATGCCAATGCGAAGGCATCACTTGGCAGGACGGTAATCCTGAGGGTCCAGGCAACCATCGTAAAATGCCCGGTCTATTCTGAACCAGTCAGTTTTGTTAATCCCGCGCGAGGCCGAAGCAGTTGGGCTGTCGGGAAATGCTGAAACGATTTTCAGCCGAAGAACGAGACAGCGCATTTGATAGTTGGTTCATCTATGGACGCGACTCGGGCAGAAAATAACCCCTTTGGGCCTTTTCAAGGCACCCGCCCGGGAGGGCAATTAACATACAGTATAATCAATGGCGATGCCGGCGTCAAGAAACATCGTCAGTAAAACAGCGTCGCGCCGGTTGCCCAACCCCCAGTCTGGGCGCGCGCCGCGCAATTTGAGGAGATAACCCGCCATGCTCAGCTCCGTCCGCGTCCGCTACGCGCCCAGCCCTACCGGAAACCCGCATATCGGCAACATCCGCACGGCCATGTTCAACTGGCTCTTCGCTCGCCGCAACGGCGGGCAGTTCGTCGTGCGGGTGGAGGATACCGACCAGGGGCGCATCACCGAAGGGGCGGTGGATCACATTCTGGACGGGCTGGAATGGCTGGGCATCGATTGGGACGAAGGCCCCCGGGTCGGCGGTCCCTACGGCCCATATTTCCAGTCCGAGCGACTGGAGCGTTATCACGCCGCCGCCCAGCGCCTTATTGCCTCCGGGGAGGCCTATCGCTGCTACTGCCCGCCGGAGCGCGTGGCCGAGCTGCGTAAAGAGCAGGCCCGCAACAAGCAGCGCCAGGGTTACGACAGCCACTGCCGGTATCTCTCGGATGCCCAACGCGACGCCAATGAAGCGGCTAGGATGCCGTCGGTGCTGCGCTTTGCCATGCCCCAGTCGGGCACGACCGCCGTGGACGACGCCATCCGGGGCCACGTGGAATGGCAGAACGAACTCACCGACGACTTTGTGCTGGTGAAGTCCGACGGGTTTCCCACCTATCACATGGCGGTGGTGGTCGATGACCACGCCATGGCGATAAGCCACATACTGCGGGCGGAGGAATGGCTGCCCAGCACGCCGCGCCACGTTCAGTTGTTTCGGGCCCTCGATTTGCCCATGCCCGTCTTCGGCCACCTGCCCATGATCCTCGGCTCCGACCGGGCTAAGCTATCCAAGCGGCACGGCGCGACTTCGCTGATGGAATACCGCGACGACGGATTTATGCCGGAAGCGCTGATCAACTTCATGGCCCTGCTGGGCTGGTCGCTGGACGGCGAAACCGACGTGATGACGCGAGACACCATCCGGAGCAACTTCACCCTGGAGCGGGTAGGCAAGCCGGCCGCCATTTTCGATCTGGACAAGTTGCAGTGGATGAACGGGGTGTACATTAGACGGCTGGATACCGAAGCTTTGGCCGACCGCATACTCCCGTTTTTGGAACGGGACTATTCTGATGCCCTGTTGCCCATCGACCGAGACTACCTGCTGCGCATCGTGCCCCTGGCGCAGGAGCGGCTTAAAACCCTGGCCGATGCCCCGGGTATGCTCTCCTACTTCTTTGCAGACACGCTGGAGTATGACGCGACGGCCCTGGTTCAGCGGGGTATGGACACCGACGGCACGCTGGCCGCAATTCGCCGGGCTGAGTCCGATCTGGCCGCCGTGGCCGTCACCGACTTCAACCACGAGAACCTGGAAGCCGTGCTGCGGGGCGCCGGAGCCGAATTGGGCTGGTCGGGGCGGCAGTTCTTTGGCGCCCTCCGCACCGCCGTCACCGGGCGCGCCGCGACGCCTCCGCTCTTTGAGCTGATGGAGGTGATGGGCCAGGAACGGGTCCTCGGGCGGTTATCGGAAGCGGCGGAGAAACTCGCCGCACTCTAGTCGGGTTCCCGGTTTCCCGGCATTGGCTGGCCGCAGTGGGGGCACCGGTCGCCGCCCGGCGCCGGCGCAGGCGCGGGCCGCCTGGCGCCGGGTGAGTCTTCCGCAGCATCGGCCTCCAGCAGCCCGGCGCTGAGTATCCCAGCCGGCAGGGCGAACAAGCCGATGCCCAGCACCGCGATGATGGCAGCTAGCCCGCGGCCAACTGGGGTGACGGGTACGGTGTCGCCGTAACCCACGGTCGTAAGCGTAACCACGCTCCACCACATCGCCGCCGGAATGCTGGAAAAGACTTCGGGCTGGGCTTCCCCTTCGGCAAAGTACATCAGGGTAGCCGCAATCACCAAGGCAACGAGCAGCGCGGCTACGGTGGTCAGCAGCTGTCCGCTTTTCTCGCGTAAAGCCATCCCTAGCCGGCGCGCCGCCGGGAAGTAGCGCGCCAGCTTGGCGGTGCGGGTTAGCAGGCGAGCGGCGAGCAGGAAGGACAGGCTGGGGCCACCGGCGCCGAACAGCAAAATGGCCACGGCGATGACCGATGGGGCCAAAGCCGCGGCGTCCACCAGGGCGTGGGGAGAGACGACGTAGCGCCAGCGCTGACGCCAGCCGGCGGTTGTCGGGTCGGGGGCCGCCTCCGGGGAGATCCAGAGCCTGAGGACATACTCAGCCAGAAAAACGGATACCGTGCAGTACTCGACGATATGGAACCAGAAGCCGTAAGACGAGGCCAAGTCGGGCACGGTCCACAGGATGAGAGCCATCGAATTAATGAGAATAACCGCAACCAGGATCGCTTCCACCAGAAGGGAGGCTTTGGCGGATCCCTGACTGACGTGCCGAAATTCAGCGCCGGCGGTGGGTTCCAACAGGGCGTAGGCCCGTCGCCGCAAGCCCGCCGGCCCGCCGGAGTTTGAAGACGGAACCTCGCTCATTAGACCTGGCCTAATCCCACCGCTTGAGGCGGTATGACGTCTCTCCTCTCCAGCGCTGCGTTGGCGTCATTTTAGAAATTTAACCAAAATCTGCCGATTTTTCTGCTTGACGCCCGGCGAATCGAGAGTTGTAAAGTAGGCTCCAGCGTTTTCGATGGCTGGAGTATTTTGACGGCTTCCAGCGTCGCTATACCAAGAAAGCACTGCCTTATCCATACCGTTCAAATCATACAAACCGGGTGGTGGCGGCGGCTAGGGAACGGATAGCCGATTCTATCGTTTTGGCAAGGAGAAACCGCGCATGACATCAAGTGGCGCAACGATCATCAGTGACGGCGTATTCAAAGTTGACGCAGGGGCCTGTTTTGGCAGCTTTCCCAAAATGATGTGGGAAAACCTGGTTTCGACCGACCGTAAGAACCGACTGACCATGGGCCAGAACTGCCCACTATTCGAGATTAATGGCCGCCGGATCCTCGTGGATACCGGCATTGGCCCGAAGAGCAACCCTCAAGACAAGGAGCTGTACGGGCTAGTGCCCAGCCGCTTGATGCGTAGCCTCAAGAGCGTCGGATTGGGCCCCCGGGATATCGACGCGGTGGTGCTTTCCCACCTCCATTTCAGCCACGCCGGGGGGTCCACCCGCATGGACCGGCTGGGCGACATGGTGCCTTCGTTTCCCAAAGCCACGTATTACGTGCAGCGGGCCAGCTGGGAAGACGCCCAGAATCCTTCGTTGCGCAACGCGGGAGCCTTCCGTCTCGAAGATTTCGCGCCCATCGTGGAACGGGGACAACTGGAACTACTGGACGGAGACACCGAGTTGTTTCCGGGTTTGAGCCTTGTAGTGACCGACGGACACTGCCTTGGGCATCAGATTGCGATTTTCACTCACGGCGGAGAGCGCATCGTGTACTTGGGGGATTTGGTGCCTACCCCCCACCACCTGGGCCTCACCGTCATCTCGTCCTTCGACTACGAACCGGAAACCACGTTCTGTCAGAAACGCGACATCCTGGACCAGGGGGAAAATCAGGGTTGGCTATTCCTGTTTCCCCACGGCCACGAGATCAGGGCCGGTTACCTGGAACGCCGGCAGAACGTGAGCTACCTGCGGCCGGTTGATTTCTAACCGACCGTTTGCCATTGCATCAGGCCGGCAGCCGCTCGGCGCGCATTACCTTGCCGTCCAGCCCGGCCAAACGGGCCGGCGTGATGCAATTCGCTAAATCGTCACCGGTCCACGTGGATACCCGAACGTAGTTGTCGGTCAAACCGCTCCACGTGAGCAATCCCTCGTTAGCGGGCCGGGCGGTTTCCCAAAGTACCTGGCGCGTCTGGCCGGCCAGCCCTTCGCGATAAGCCAGAAATCCCTTCTCGGCCGCCTCGGATATTTCGGCGGCCCGGCGACGTTTCTCCCTCGGGTCCACTTGCTCCGGCAAGTAATGGGCGGTAGTGCCTGGGCGCTGCGAATAGGGAAACACGTGGCAGTCGGCGAAGCTTACCTCCTCGATCAGGCGCCGGCTAGCGTCATGATCGGCGCCGCTTTCACCGGGGAAGCCGACTATAACGTCGGTGGTGATGGATGACCCGTCAACCGTGTCTCGGATAGTGTTGATCGCCTTGCGATAGGTATCCGCATCGTATCGGCGCCGCATCGCCTTGAGCGTGGCGTCGGCCCCGCTTTGCAGCGGCACGTGAAAGTGGGGGCAGAGACGGGGATCTTCCCACCGCTCCAAGATGTCGGGAGTAATCTCATGAGCCTGGAGTGAGGAGACCCGCAGTCGCGGCACGTCCGTCTCCGCCAGCAGCCGACCCAGGAGCAGCGACAGGCCCACCCCTTCCAGATCAAACCCATAGGTTCCCAGCTGGGTGCCGGTTAACGTAACTTCCCGGAACCCATTGGCGACGTGGCGACGCACCGCGGCTACTAATTCGTCGGGCGCAATGCTCCGCTCGCGGCCCCGGACTTTGGGCACGATGCAGTAGGCGCAAACCTGATCGCAGCCCTCTTGTATCTTCACCATGACCCGGCTGCGTCGCAAAAGGCCGGGACCGATTTCGACTTGGGAGGTGAGGATTGAGTTCGGTGGGGCGACCGTTAGCCGATTGTGTTCCGCGATAGCCAGATCTGCCAATTTCGGTTTCTCGCGATTGCCCACGACCAGCGAAACCTGCGGCATCCGGCGCAATTCGTCGGCAGCCCGTTGCGGATAGCAGCCGGCGGCGACCACCACGGCGTCGGGATTGGCCCGGCGGGCGGCCCGCAGCGCCTGGCGCGCTTTTGAGTCGGCAGTTGCCGTGACGGTGCACGTGTTGACCACGATGATGTCGGCATCGCGTTTGCGGTCCACCAGGCGATAGCCGGCGTGTGCGAATTGCCGGGCCAGCAGGACGGTGTCGGCCTGGTTCAGCTTGCAGCCGTGCGTTTCGATAGTGACGGTTCCGGGCATAGCAACCTACCGGCCCGCATCGGCCGCCGCAGCATCGTCGGGGTCCGCAGCGGGCATCGGCGCGTCGCCGCCCGGAATCCGGGCCGTCAGCCGTTCAATGGCCTCTGTCAGGTCATCCATCGCCATGAACAGATAGTCCACCCGGCTGCGACGTTCGCGGACGCGCTCGGCGGCTTCAGTTAGCGCCGACAGATGGTCAAAGGCGTCCCGGATATAGCGGTCCCGTTCCTGTTGTCCCAAACGACGCACGAAATCCCGCAGGTCGGCATCGCTGTCCGTTGGCTCGCCATGCCACAATGCGACTCCCCGGGCCGCCGCCACCAGGCTCCCCCACAACAATTCCTCGGCCTGGTTCCACTGTCCCCGCCGCATGGAAACCTGGGCCGATTCCAGCAGCCGCAGCGCCTGGCTGCGATAACGGGCCAGGCGATTTGGCAACGAAGCACTCGGCTTTGAACGGCGCACTGTCATAATCGCACCGTAATTTTACCAGACTCGCGTGGCAGGCCACACGGCTAGATAGTACACTGCTTCAGGCGTTCAGCCGAATTCCAGCTTTCGCCGAATCCCAGCTTGCAAGGTGCATCTATGCCTGCCGTCAGTCCATTTCGTCATACGGCCTATCCGGTCCGCGTCTTTGCCGGGGACGACGCTCTAGCCAACCTGCGTGCCGCAGTCCGGCGCGCCGGCGCGACGCGGCCCTTTGTGGTCTGTGGCCAGTCGGTAGCCAAACGCACCAACCTGCTGGACCGGGTGACGGAGGCGTTGGGAGAACCGCCGGCAGGAATATTTGATGAGGTTCGTACCGGCTCGCCGGCGGCGGCGGCGCTGGACGGTTGCCGCAAAGCGCGTGAGGCTAACGCGGACCTCATCATCGCGGTGGGCGGCGGCAGCGCGGTAGTGACGGCGCGGGCCATCATCATCCTGCTGGCCGAAGGCGGCGATCCCCATGACCACGCTACGAAATACCCGCCCGGACAGCCTCCCATCAGCCCTCGCTTGATGGCCCCCAAAATTCCCAACATCCTGGTATTGACTACTCCCACCACCGCCGCGACCCGTGCTGGCGCCGCCGTCATCGACGGCGAGACCGGCCACCGACTGGAGCTGTTCGATCCGAAAACACGGCCGACGGCAGTGATCTGGGACACCGAAGCCTTGCTCACCGCGCCCGCCGAGCTGTGCGTCAGCGCAGCCGGTTCGCTATTCAGCGGCGTAATCAGCGCACTGCAAGCCTCCCGGCTGAATGCCATGGCCACCGCCGATCTGCTCGGGGCGCTAGGTCTGCTGGTGGAAAACCTGCCGGCCGCGCGCAAGTCGCCGGACGACGGCGCGGCGCGGGTCAACTTATGCGCGGCATCGTTCATGTACAACCGAGCCGGGGACACCGGAGCCGGCGGTTCCGCCCTGGGGGTGGTTAGCGCCCTCGCCCACAGCCTGGATACGCGCTGCCCTGATTGCAGTCACGGCGCGGCGTATTCCATCATCACCGGGCCGGGTATGCGATTCAACCGGGATCACAACGCTGCCGGCCAGGCCCGTGTCGCTGATGCTCTCGGCGTCCGCGAACCCGGAGCGTCCGACATCGAGGCGGCCGATGCGGCAGCCGACGCCGTGACCGCCTTTTTCGAGGCCATCGGCCTGCCGGTCAGGCTGCGCGACGTAGGGGTGTCCGAAGCGGGCATACCCGCCATCGCCGAGGATGCCTTGACCGATTTCGGCCTGCATCGCAACGTCCGACCCGTGAACGGAGCAGCGGAACTCGAAGCGGTGCTCCGGTCGGCGTGGTGACACTTACAAAACTACTCCGTAATTCCTGCGCAAGCGGGAACCCGGAAAATCACTGCCACCGTAAAATTGGCCCGGATTCGCGCTTACTGGATTCCCGCGAAAGCGAGAATGACGATTGAACGTCTGAACGTCAACGCCGCCTATTCTCCGATGCTGGCGGTTCCGATGATCTTTGACACGGCGTCTATCTCCCACGTCGCCAGCAGCGCTTTCAATTCGGCGAGAATGCGGAAGGGGGCGTTCAGATCCGCCAGGTTCGCGCTGCCGATCTGAACTGCCGTAGCTCCCGCCATCAGGAACTCGGCGGCGTCGCGCCCGGTCATCACGCCGCCCACGCCGATGATGGGCACGTCCACCGCCTGGGCGGCCCGGTGCACCAGGGCGACGGCGATGGGGCGCAGGGCTGGCCCGGAGAGGCCCCCGTAGCCCGTGCCCAGGGTGGCCCGACCGGTTGCCACGTCGATGCGCATCGCCGGGACGGTGTTGGATATGGTCAGGGCGTCGGCCCCCGCGTCCACTGCGGCGTGGGCTATCTCCGTTATATCGGGTACGTTGGGCGACAGCTTGGCCCAGATCGGCCGGTCGGTCTGGCGACGAACGCCGGCGACCGCGGCTTCGGTGAGGAGTGGATGGTGACTGAACATCGCGCCGTCGTCAATATTAGGGCAACTCAGGTTCAGTTCAATGGCGCTAAATCCTTCCACTCCGCGTGTCATCGCGGACATCTCTTCCCATTGTTCAGAACTGTCCCCGGCCATGCTCATGACGATGTTGGCATCCATCGTCGCCCAATGCGGAGCCAGGTCGGTCATGGCGGCCTCGATCCCCGGATTGGTCAGTCCAATGGAGTTTAGCAGGGTGGTTTCTCCAGCGGCCAATCCTTCGCGGAACGAAGCGGGAAACCAGCGGGGTTCCGGGTTGCCGCGCTTGGCGTGGCGGGTGAACGTTTTGGGCAGCACCGCGCCCAACGCGGCCAGGGGAGCATCCCCGTCGATCCCGCTCCCGTAACCGTCGTAGCCGAAGGCTCCCGAGGCGATCAGCACTGGATTGTTCAACAGCAACCCTGGTTTCCTTCCGGGCGCCAGATCCACCGACAGGTTCATTGTGGCGTCAATCTCCGTTGTGATCGTTGATTTAAGGGGCGAATAATTATTCGCCCCTGCGGTTGATGACGGTTTGTCGCGAAGGACCTCACAATTGCGGGATGTCTTCGTCCTCCTCATCGAAGGGCAGGAAGACCCGCGACGCCGTCAACTCGACTTCCCGGTCTATTTCGGAATCATTGTCGGTAAGAGACTGGGTCCGCCGCAACAACTCATCCTCTTCCTCAGCAGTGCGGATTTGGAAGCCCGCGTCGCCGAAGCCGCCCCCCTCGCCCAAAGGCGTTGCCGGCGGGCCGGAGATGATCTCATCGTCAACGATGCCTTGCGCCAGATCCAGCGGTCCGCCCAAGCCTTCCGGCGGTACGTCGCCGGAGAGCCACGGGGGCATCATCTCCCGTTCGTAATCTTCCAGGGCTTCCCGCTGGGCGAAAGCGTTCTCTGCATCGACCAACGATTTCAACCGCGCCGGAATCAGGCGGCCAATGATGACGTTTTCTTTGAGGCCCCTCAGCCAGTCGCGATCGCTCGCCACAGCAGCCATGGTCAGGACTTTGGTGGTTTCCTGGAAAGAGGCTTTGGATAGGAAGCTGTCAGTGGTCAATGCTGCTTTGGATACTCCCAGCAGCAGGGTCTTTGCGGTGGCCGGTTCCCCGCCCTCGGCCAGCATCTGGGCGTTCTGATCCTGGAAACGGAATTTGTCCACCACGTCGCCGGGGATGAACTCGGTGTCGCCAGCCGTTTCCACCTGGACACGGCGCAGCATCTGCCGCAGGATCACCTCGATGTGCTTGTCGTGGATGCTGACCCCCTGGGAGCGATACACTTCCTGCACTTCGTCCACCAGGTAATGCTGGAGACCCTCCAGGCCCCGCACGTCCAGCAACTCCCGCAGATCCAGCGGGCCGTCCACCAGGGCGTCGCCTGCCATGACCTGCTGTCCATCACTGACCTTGAGCGTCATCTGTCCGCTGACATCGTACGCTCGGGATTCCTCTTCGCGCCAGACGACCGTTATGCCATCGGAGGAAACTTCCGCCTCACCCAGGAAATCCGAGCGTATCTCATGCACAACATTGGTGTTGACCAAGGCATTGCCCGGGTCGGCCTCGCTGCTGCCGGAGGCATCCGTATTGAGAACGACGGCCAACAATTTCCCTTCCGAAACCGGCTCTCCCAGCTCCACCAGGCGGATTGCGCCCGGGGGAAGGGCATAGTCGTGGCGCTCCTCTTCATCGTAGATGACCCGGATGCGGCGCGAACCGTTGGGATCTTCTTCTATCGAAACAGTGCCGTCGATGTGGGTCAGCACACCCACACCCTTGGGCGGGCGCACCTCGAACAGTTCCTGCACGCGGGGCAAGCCTGTGGTGATGTCGGAGCCGGCGATGCCTCCCGTGTGGAAGGTGCGCATGGTGAGCTGGGTGCCCGGCTCGCCGATGCTTTGCGCGGCGATTACGCCGACTGCCTGTCCGATCTCCACCACCTGGCCCGTAGCCGGCAATCGTCCGTAGCACATCTGGCAGATGCCTCGCCGAGTCTGGCAGGTCAGGGGCGAACGGACGGGAACACGGTCGATCCCAGCGTCCCTGATGGCATCAGCAATCTCCTCGTCAATCAGCTCGTTGCGGTCAACGATGATTTCGCCACTCTCCGGGTGCGCGATCACGTCGCCGGCCATGCGCCCCAGGACCCGCTCGGGGAGGTTGGTCAGCGTCTCGTCGTTGGGCCGGGGCTCAACGTAGAAGGGTTCAGCGAATTCGCAGTCGGCTTCCTGGACGATCACTTCCTGGGAAACATCCACCAGACGGCGTGTCAGGTAGCCGCTGTCGGCGGTTCTGAGCGCCGTGTCGGTCAGGCCCTTGCGGGCGCCGTGGGTGGAGATAAAGTACTCCAGCGCCGTCAGACCCTCGCGGAAGCTGGATTTTACCGGTCGCTCGATGATGCGGCCTTCGGGGTCGCTCATCAGGCCGCGCATGCCGGCCATCTGCTTGATCTGCGAGATATTTCCTTTGGCGCCGGATTTTGCCATAACGGCGACGCCGCCGTAGTTGGACATTTCGGTCTCTACGATGTGCTGCATATCGTCCGACGCCTGGGTCCAGGTATCGATGATGCGCTCGTACTTTTCCTCTTCCGTCATCATCCCCATCATGAAGTTGTCTTCGTGCTCAGCCACTTTCTGGCCGGCCGATTCGAGGATGTCGTGCTTGCGCTCCGACACCTGGATATCGTTGATGGCAATGGTGATACCGGATTTGGTGGCATAGTAGAAGCCGATCTCTTTGATCCGGTCCAACGCCCGAGCCGTATCCGCATTGCTGAGGTTCCGGTAAAGCTCAGAAGTAAGATCTTTGATCGCGCCCCGGTCCATCAGTTCGTTCTTGAACCCCAGGGATTCGGGGATGGCCTCGTTGAAAATGAGGCGTCCCATGGTCGTCTCGATCTTGCCGTCAACTCCCGGCACGCTCAGCACCGTGACCGGAGCGCGCAGGTTGATCTGACCGTCGGAGTAAGCGATGCGAGCCTCGTGGATGTCGTAGAACACGCCGCCGGCGCCCTGGGCATTGGGGGCTTCTTCGGTGAGGTAATAGCAGCCCATCACCATATCCAGGGTTGGCGCCACCAGGGGGTCGCCCGACGCCGGGGACAGCATGTTGTTGATGCTCAACATCACCGAGCCCGTTTCGTTCACCGCCATGGCGGACAGCGGCACGTGAACCGCCATCTGGTCGCCGTCGAAGTCGGCGTTGAACGCGGAGCACACCAGCGGGTGCAACTGAATGGCGCTGTCCTCAACCAGCACCGGCCAAAAAGCCTGGATCCCCAGCCGGTGCAACGTGGGGGCGCGGTTGAGCATTACCGGGCGTTCCTTGATGACGCTTTCCAGTATGGGCCAGACTTCGGGTGAGGAACGTTCAACCATTCGCTTGGCCGCCTTGATGTTGGGCGCCAGCGCATTGAGCACCAGCCGGTGCATCACGAAGGGCTTGAACAGTTCCAGCGCCATGCGCTTGGGCAGTCCGCACTGGTCCATCTTCAACTCGGGACCAACTACGATCACCGACCGGCCCGAGTAGTCCACTCGCTTGCCCAGCAGGTTTTGGCGGAAACGGCCTTGTTTACCCTTGAGCAGGTCGCTGAGAGATTTCAGCGCGTGGTCACGTTTGCCCTTCACCGCCTTGCCCTGCCGTCCGTTGTCGATTAGCGAATCCACGGCCTCTTGCAGCATTCGCTTTTCGTTGCGGATCATCAGGCCCGGCGCCCGCATGCTGGCAAAACGCTTGAGCCGGTGGTTGCGCGACAGCACTCGGCGATACAGGTCATTCAGGTCACTGGTGGCGAATCGTCCGCCGTCCAGCTGAACCATGGGGCGCAGCTCGGGAGGCAGCACCGGCAGGACGGTCATGATCATGTCCTGCATGCGGTTTTCACTGCGTCGGAAGGTCTCCAGCAGGCGCATCCGCTTGCCGGCTTTGGTGCGAATTTGAGAAGACGTGGCGCGCATCTCAAGTTCGGTGTAGTACCGTTCCTGGTTCAAATCCAAGTCCAGCAACTTAAGGAAATCCAGAACCGGTTCCGCTCCCATATCGGCGTCGAATGCCTCTCCCCAGAACGGCTTGAGCCGATCGTAGCGATTGGTGGACAGGGTGGTCAGGTGGAGGCCGGCAGAACCACTGCGGGCGATGTAGAACTCATCAGGCAGCTCCTCATCGTTTTGCGCCGACGCCGGCAGTTTCAAGTCCTCCCAGAGCCAGTCGATGTCGGCCGTCCGCGGACGCTGGGTCGGGTCCCACCGCAGCCACCGCATCGCCTGGATGAGATCCACGGCTTCGCGGCGTCGCTCCGCAATGGCGCGAAGCAGATAACTGTCAACACTGGCGATCAGGTCACGGATAATCTGCAACTGCTGCCGACAACTGTTGATGGTCTCCTGACGTTCCTTGGGAGTAGTGATGCCGGCGATGGAAGCGGTGCGTGATTCCAAAGTGGAAACGGCTTTTATTTCATCGCTATCGGCCTGCAAACGTTCCAGCAAGGCGGTGAAGGCCGGTACATTCCAGCCCCGGCCTTCCGGATTCTCTTCGGACCGACGGTAGTTCCAACCGCGTACCGCCTGCTCCACGGAAGCCAGGGAATGGTGTATTCCCGTCAGGTCGTTGGACAGTCGTTGCTGCGCCGCGGAATCAAAGGATTGTGGCGCAATGCGGGCAATAGCCTCGGCCAAAGCGTTCAGCGCCGGCGCGATCAACTCATCATGAACCGCGGTAAGGTCAGCCTGCAATTGCTCCGCGGCGTCCGCCAGGTCGTCCTCGCGCTCTTCGCTGGGATCATCGCGCCAAGCGTTGAAGGCGGCAACCATCGCTTGAGCATGGCGTTGCTGCTCGTCCAGGGCGTCACCCACGTGCCGGCTA
This sequence comes from Dehalococcoidia bacterium, assembly GCA_963692995.1. Taxonomy (GTDB): domain Bacteria; phylum Chloroflexota; class Dehalococcoidia; order Lucifugimonadales; family UBA3495; genus Bin87. The sequence goes on along the minus strand of OY843611.1, from coordinate 2,328,820 downwards.
CCGTGGTGGAGCCGGGAAATAGCGGCGGCTACCGGATCGCCCTCAATGGCGGCGAGGGCCAGGTTGTCGGCGGAGTCGGCCACTCCCGCAGCCAGCAGCAATCGGCCCACCTCACGGGCGGCCCGCTCCGCCGCCGCGCCGGCCGGCGCCAGGGCGGTCAGGCTCGCGATTTCTCCGGTGAAATCTCCCTGGGCGGCCGCCGGGACGTCGCTGAGGCGAGCCAGCGACGTGTGAGCCTCACGGAGCGCCCGGGAATACGCGGCCGGAGACTGGCTGATGATGAAGGAGGCCTCGTGTATCCGGCCCTCCAGCTCCCAGCCGGCCACGCAATCGGCGATGCGCTGCAAGGCGGCTTCGGCGGCCGCGATCGGCGCGCCCCGGAGTTCGCTCACTTCACTAGTATGGCGCTCCAGTTGCTCGCGCATCAGGTCGATGTCAACTTGGTTGATGACGTAGGCCGAGTAGTAAAGCACCCGGGTAAGGTCCGACAACTTGAGGTCCAACACCAGGCTCATCACGCTGGGGGTATTTTTGACGAACCATATGTTCGCCACCGGGGCCGCGAGCGCAATGTGTCCCAGCCGCTGCCGACGTACGTTGGCCCGGGTCACTTCAACTCCGCACCGATCGCACACCACGCCCTTATACTTTTGGCGTTTGTACTTGCCACACTGGCATTCCCAGTCCTTGGTGGGGCCAAAGATCTTCTCGCAGAACAGCCCGTCCTTTTCGGGCCGCTGCGTGCGGTAGTTGATAGTTTCGCCCTTCTGTACCTCGCCGGAGGACCAGCCGGTGATCTGCTCGGGTGAGGCGATGGAAATGCGGATGGCGTTGAAATCGGAGGAGGTGGATTCCCGGTTGTCCAGCATCCTGACCATGTTTAGTTGACCTCCGCGGTAAAGAGAAAATCGTCTTCGCCGGGCAGACCCAGGCTGGCGTCATCCTGCTCCTCCTCGTCCTCCAGTCGCACGTTCAGCCCAAGGCTCTGGAGCTCTTTGAGCAAAACGTTGAAGGATTCGGGGATGCCTGGCTGGCTGATGGGATTGCCCTTGACGATGGATTCGTAGGTGTTGACCCGACCCGTCACGTCGTCGGACTTGATGGTCAGGACCTCCTGAAGGTTGTGGGCGGCGGAGTAGGCTTCCAAGGCCCAGACTTCCATCTCCCCGAACCGTTGGCCGCCGAATTGGGCTTTGCCGCCCAGGGGCTGTTGCGTGATCATCGAGTACGGGCCGGTTGACCGGGCGTGGATTTTGTCCTCCACCAGGTGGATCAGTTTGAGCATATAGATGCTGCCCACGGCCACCGGCTGGTCGAAAGGTTCTCCGGAGCGTCCGTCGTAAAGCTGGAATTTGGCGAAAGTGGGGGGTGAGATCAACTTTTGGCGATGGACAGCCAGCGCGCGCTGGTGCATTTCCGTCAGCGTAATATCGCCAAATTCTCCGACGTTTTCGCCGGCCACGTCGCGCAGCCACAGGTACAGACAAGCCTCTCGAGCCTTGCCATGCTGCGCTTCGTCGTAGATGATCGTGGGGTCGAAACCTTGCTCCCTCAACCAGTTGTACACCCCGTCCAGGTCAACAGCGCCGTCGGAATCGATCCCGTTTTCGGCGGTGCCGACCTGCTGGCCAAACCACCAACGGGCCAGGGAATCCTCGATATTGTCGTCGTCGGCGCCCTCAAACACCGGGGTCAGCGCCTGGAAGTTCAGATTTCGCGCGGCCCATCCCAAGTGGCTCTCCAAAACTTGGCCCAGATTCATGCGGGAGGGCACGCCGATGGGATTGAGGATGATGTCCACCGGAGTCCCGTCGGACAGGAAGGGCATGTCTTCTTCAGGGAGTATCCGGGAGACCACGCCTTTGTTGCCGTGCCGGCCGGCCATCTTGTCGCCAACGGAAATTTTGCGCGTTTGAGCGACCCACACTCTGACGGCGTCGTTCACGTCGGGGGGCAGGTCGTCCTTATTGTCCCGGCTCAAGGCCTTGACGCCGATGACTTTGCCGCGCTGACCATGCGGAACCCGGAGGGAGGTATCGCGGACGTCTTTGGACTTCTCGCCAAAGATCGCCCGCAACAGGCGTTCCTCAGCGGTCATTTCAGTTTCGCCCTTGGGGGTAACTTTGCCTACCAGGATGTCTCCCGGCCCCACGTCGGCGCCGATACGGATAATGCCCCGCTCGTCTAAGTCCCGCAGATTGCTCTCGCCGACGTTGGGAATGTCACGGGTGATGTCTTCGTCGCCCAACTTGGTGAAGCGACTTTCGACCTCATATTTCTCAATGTGCACGGAGGTGAACTGGTCATCTTTCACCAGGCGTTCGCTGATGATGATGGCGTCCTCGTAGTTGTAACCTTCCCAGGACATGAACGCCACCAGAACATTCTGGCCCAGGGCCAGCTCGCCGCCGTCGGTGGAGGAACTGTCGGCCAGGGTGTCGCCCAAGTTGACGTGATCGCCCTTCTGCACCACCGGACGCTGGTTCAGACACGTGCCCTGATTGGTACGGGCAAACTTGGTCAGACGGTGGTAGTGGTCCGTGCCCGCGTCGTCCACTACGATTATGTTGTTGCCGTCCACCGATGCCACCGAACCCTGAACACGGGCCAACAGCACCTGCCCGCTGTCCCGAGCCACTCGGCTCTCGATGCCGGTGCCGACGATGGGCGCCTGGGGCTGTAGCAAGGGAACCGCCTGCCGCTGCATATTGCAGCCCATGAGGGCGCGGTTGGCGTCGTCGTGTTCAAGAAAGGGGATCAACGCGGCCGACACACTCATGATTTGCAGGGGCGACACGTCGGCGTATTCGACAAACTCGGGGGAAGCCAGCCGATAGTTATCCCCTTCGCGCACTTCCACCAACTCGTCCATGAATTGGTAAAGTTCGTCGAAGCCGGAGTTGGCCTGGGCAATTCGGTATCGTTCCTCCGAGTCTGCGGTCAAGTATTGGACGCTTTCCGTACGGGTGTCCACAAAGGGAGCCACGTCGATCACCAGGTCGGCGGACAATCGGCGCAGACGACGCCATTGGCTTTCGGTGATGGTCTCCCCGGCGGCAATTATCACCTCGCCTTTGCGCGTCTTCACGTCATTCGTCACCAGGTGTCCAATGGGGTTGAAATAGCCGGGCAGACCGGGGGAGCGACAGTCGCCCAACCAAAGCTCTTTGATCACCGGCCAGTAAGGGGTCTCGATGAAGCCCAGCCGGTCGATACGGGCATAGGCGGCCAGGCTGCTGAGCAACCCGATGTTTGCGCCTTCCGGCGTCTCGATCGGGCAGATGCGTCCGTAGTGCGAGGCGTGAACGTCGCGCACGTCGAAACCGGCCCGTTCACGGGTCAGGCCGCCCCGCCCCAAGGCGGAAAGTCGCCGCTTGTGCGTCAGTTCCGCCAGCGGGTTGGTTTGATCCATGAACTGCGACAGCTTGTCGCCGCCGAAGAACTCGCGAATCGCTCCGGTAACCGGGCGTACATTGACCAGCTTGGCCGGAACCGCATCCTCAGGCTTTTCCAGGCGTCCCACCCGATCCTGGAACATTCGGTGCATCCGCAGCAATCCGATCCTCACCTGGTCGCGCATCAACTCTCCGGCGACACGCACCCGCCGGTTGCCCAGGTGGTCAATGTTGTCCCGGGGCTCCGTGTTGCTGGCGTGCTGCTGGATCAGCCCTTGCAGGGTATCAATTATGTCGTTCAGATTCAGGACCCGACGCTCGTCCAACTGAATGCCCGGGAGGTTGAAGCGCACCTGGTGCATATTGGCGTTGGGCCCGCAGTTGACATCGGTGACTACGCCCACGATGCGCGAAGCGCGCGCCCTGATGGGGGTTAGGCGCCAGTTTTGCAGCGGGCCCTGGCTGACCTTTTCGGCGTAGATCAGCTGTCCAGGCTCGACGATGCTGTCCCCGGCCAGAAAGCGATTCTTCAGGATGGCAATTTCGCCGCAGGAAATCGCTTCAGCAGATTCCGTGCCGCCAAATATTGGCTGGGCGGAGATCGCCACCGGGTCGCCCAGGGTGTCGGCAACTTGCCGTTGGACGCTGACGACCTGGGTGCCCTCCTCGCGCGTTTCAACGAGCGATAGTAATGTTCCGGTATTCGCGGCATCCAGGCTCATCACCCGGACTTCCGCCGCTTCGTCCGGAGCGCCGGCGAAAAGGTCCACCGGCTCAATCCGGCGGTCCGCCTGACGCGCCAGATAACCAAAGGTGATGAGGGCCTCGACATCCCGTTCTGCGAGGACTCGCTGCTCCCGCCCGGAGGCGGTGAAAATCTCGGAGGCGACGCTTCCCTGGCCCGTTAGTTCATGCTGTTCTTGAACGAAGGCCAGTATGGTTTTTTGGGCTTCGGTCAGAATTTGCGCGCTGGCGCGACCAAGGCGCTGGTCAACTTTAATGCGCCCGACTTCGCCGAGATCAAAGCGCCGGCCGTCAAAGAAGTGGTTGATCACGAAGGTGCATGCGGCGTCCACCTGCACCGCCGGTTCGCCCGGGCGCAACCATTTGTACAAGTTCCGTTGGGCCAGGCCAATGCGGTGCGCCTGTTCGTAGTTGAAATCACGATCCGGGTGCATCCGGTCCCAGAGCGACCTGAGTTCCTCTTCCCGCGGGTTGTAGTCCCGGTCCTCCGCCGGAGCGACGCCGGCCACGAAGGGACGGCACTCGTTGGAGTCCGCCTCGGCAAACAGCCCTCGCATTTCCTCGGCGCTGACGATGCCCAGGGCATGCAGGAATGTGGAAATACCCATCCGGCGACGGCGATCCACGCTGACAGTGATGGTTTCGGGCAGATTGCGCCGGCGGGCGTAGTAGTGCGTCCACGTGGACAGTTCGATGCGCGCTCCCCGGCTGGCCGAAATGCGCGCCTTGTAGTACCAGTTCTCCGGTTTTCCGCACTCGGGACATGCCGGGTCCTGGGAGGATTCGCGTTCGTAATACACGCTGGGGGCGCGTTGCAACTGACTCACTAGCACGCGCTCGGCGCCGTTAATGACGAACGTGCCGGTGTCGGTCATCATCGGGACATCGCCGAAGAAGATGTCGGACTCGGTCACCTCTCCGGTTTCCTGATCCCGGAGTTGCGCTTTCACGTATAGGGGTTGCGAGTAGGTAATCTCCCGCTCGCGGCATTCTTCCGGGCTGAACTGAGGGTCATCAAACCAGTGGTCAAGGAAATACAACTCGAACCGCTCCGCCCGGCGCGCCGCCTCTCCATTGGCGAAGCGCCTGGTGATGCCGGCGACAATAGGCGAGCAATCCCGGAATGTTTCGGCGAGCCCTCTGGTCTTGAACCATTCGAAAGACTCGATTTGGCTGCGTATCAGGTTGGGTACGTCCAAGACATTCGCGATGCTGGATTCGGAGTAGGTTTTCACATCACGGGCGGCCAAGCCACGATTGTTTCGGCCGGAACGCTTGCGGGTCAGAACCATAAATCGACCCTCCTGGTGGGTGCGCGGCGGTTCGCGGTTCTTTAAACGGCGTTTGACCTGCCCCACAGCGGTGCGCCAATAGATACACAGATTCGGCCCGCCAGCAATGGGCAAGCCGAATCGTAGGATTAGTCAGCGCTGAGAGGTCAGGCGAAGTTCGGAAAAGTCGTAGCCGTCGGATTTCTGTACATTATGGACGCATCCAGCCTACACGGAATACCGCCGTTTTGTCAACGGAGGCGGCCGCCGGGAACACGCGCTTTTTGCGCTTAACCGCCGCCGCCGCGAACTTCCAGGCTGGGCTTGGTCATCTCCTCCGGGTTGAGCAGAGCGTCCAGTTCGGCCTCACTGAGTGAAGTGTCAATCCGCGCGATTTCGCGGATGGTCATCCCGGTTTCCGCCGCCTTTTTGGCGATACCGGCGGCCGCGTCATACCCGATGGACGGCGCCAATGCCGTACCCAGCATCAAGCCTTTTTCCACCATTGCCGGCCCGGTGTCGGTGGCCGTGATGCCCACTACGCATTGCTCCGCGAAGTTCTGCGCCGACGCGGCCAGCAGCGACACCGACTGCAACAGGTTGTAGGCCGCCAGCGGCATCATGGTGTTCAGCTCGAAGTAGCCTCCGGCGCCAGCTAGCGCCACCGCAGCATCGTTGCCCACCACGTGAGCCGCTACCTGGATCACCGACTCCGAGATCACCGGGTTCACCTTGCCCGGCATGATGCTGCTGCCGGGCTGCACCTCCGGGACGTTTATCTCGCCCAGGCCGGCCCGGGGGCCGCAGCCCAGGAAACGAATGTCATTGGCAATCTTGTGCAGGCTGATGGCCACCGTCTTCAGTTGCCCACTGGCCTCTACGATGCCGTCCAGGGCCGACTGAGCCTGGAAATGGTTGCCGGTTTCCCGGATGCTCACCCCGGTCATTTCCTGCAAACGGGCGCAGGTGCGCTGGGAGGACTCCGGGTGGGTATTGACCCCGGTGCCTACCGCCGTGCCGCCCAGAGCAACCTCGGCCAACGCCTCCTGGGCGCGACGCACCCGAGCGATGCTGTATTCCGCCTGCCCGGCGTAGCCGCTGAACTCCTGGCCCAGCCGGACCGGCGTGGCGTCCTGCAAGTGCGTCCGCCCGGTTTTGACAATTGGCCAGAACTCGTCGGCTTTAGCCTGCAAGGATCCCCGGAGAGCTTCCAGGGCTGGTATCAAATCCTCCTCCATACCCAGCAGGGCCGCCAGATGAATGGCGGTGGGGATCACGTCGTTGGACGACTGCCCCAGGTTAACGTTGTCGTTGGGGTGTACCAGACGGGATCCCAAGTCGCCGCCCAGGATCTGCGAGGCCCGGTTGGCAATTACCTCGTTGGCGTTGGTGTTCGTCGATGTGCCGGAACCGGTCTGGAAGATGTCCAGCACAAAGTGAGCGTCGTACTCGCCGTTCGCCACCTCCTGGGCCGCCTGCACGATGGCTTCTCCCACCGTGGGGTCAAGGGCTCCCAGATCCATATTAGTCCGCGCCGCCGCCAATTTGATGAGACCCAAAGCGCGGATGAACTGTCGTGGAAAGCGCAGGTCGCTGATGGGGAAGTTGAGCACTGCCCGCATGGTGGACGCGCCGTAGAGCGCGTCGGCCGGCACCTCCATTTCTCCCATGGAGTCGCGTTCGATACGTGTTGCAGAAGTAGTCATTGTCTGGCGTCATCCTCTGTGTGCTTGACTGATTAGCCGGCAATCGCCTTTACTTGCCCTCTTTGATGAAGTCCGCCACCCGCTCGGCAATCATGATCGTTGTGGCGTTGGTGTTGGCGCGGATCACGTCGGGCATCACCGAGGCGTCCACCACTCGGATGTTTCGCATCCCGTAGATCCGGCAATACTGATCCACAACCGCGTCCCAATCCGAACCCGGCCCCATCTTGCAGGTGCCGGAAGAATGGTGCTGGGTGTAGGCGTTCCGCAGCATCCACTGATCCAATGCTGCCGTGGAGACCAGGTCTGCATCGGTGGGAGACAATCGCTCTGCCACGAATTGCCGGAAAGTCGGCTGCTCCGCTATCTGCAAGCCCAAGCGAACCGCCGAGCGCATCCGCTGCCGGTCCACCGGGTCGGCGAGGTAGTTGTAAAACAGGTCAGGCTGCTCGTGGGGGTCCGTGGAGGCCAGCCGGAGGCGTCCGGCGGTGGCCGCATTCTGCAACGCCGCGCTGAACCCGAAGTGAAAATCAGCAGACTCGATGTTGACGCTGGCCGGGCGGTGCTCGCTGGTCATAAGGATTGGCGACAGCTGAATGTCCCCTCTCGTCCCGGTTCCCTCCGGGCTATAGCGCAGGCCCACCTGGATGCTCGGCGCATCCAGTTCCGGTGGCTCGCCGATGCCGCGAAACAGGCTGAATACCGCCGGATGATCCCGCAGGTTCTCGCCCACGCCGGAGAGGTCGTGGATCACTGGAATCCCCATCTCCCGGAGGTGGTCGGCCGGCCCTACTCCGGACAGCATCAGTAGCTGCGGCGAGGCAATGGCTCCGGCGCTGAGGATAATCTGGTTCCCGTATGCCTCAAAAACCGCGCCGCCGCTTTCCGCCGCAACGCCGATGGCGGTCTTGTCGTCAAAGAGCACCCGGCGGGTCACCACGTTGCCCCGCACCGTCAGGTTAAGCCGGTGTCGGGACATGGACAGGTAAGTTAACGATGCGCTCATCCGCACGCCGTCGATGCTGTTCAGAGGCCGCGCCGCGATGCCATTGGAATCGGGATGGTTCTGGTCGGCGTCTTCGGGGAAACCCAGGGCGCGGCAGGTGTCGTAAAAAGCCTCGGCCACCGGCAGCCATTCCGCCCGCTTGTAACGCCTGACCGGAATGGGACCTGAATTGCCGTGAAAGTCGTCCCCTCCGAAGTCCAGGTCGTTCTCCAGCCGACGGAAATACGGCAGCACCTTGCTGAAGGACCATTCGTCGTTGCCCCACACCGCCCAGTTGTCATAGTCTTCGGGCACCCCGCGGAACAGCACCTGTCCGTTAATGCTGCTGGAGCCGCCCATGGCCTTGCCGCGCGGGATGATGATGGGTTCCTCCTGTTGCGGCGTACCCCGGGCCGTGTAACCCCAACTGTGTGGCCCGTACGCGGAACGCCAAACGTTGTTGCCATTCTTCAAATCGATGGGCAGATGCTCGAAGTCGGGATAATCCGGCCCAGCCTCCAGCAGCAGCGCTGATACATTGGGGTCTTCGGTCAGCCGCGCCGCCAGCGTGCAGCCGGCGGAGCCACCGCCGACGATTATATAATCGTAATTCAACGTATCATCCCCTTTTTAGCGGAGCGTTGCGATGCGTCGGCATTAGCTCCGCTATAAACCGACGCTATCAAGCAAGCAGTTGAAAAAGTCCAGGTCGTCCATGTCGTTGAGACTTTCTTCATGGACATCAGCCAAGTGCTTCATGATGCGCGGGGTGTTCATTGGCACCAGCAACGCAGTGGCGTTGATGCTGACAATACCGATCATCGGATGGGCCATAAATCGGCCAAACGCCTGGGATTGCTCCGCGCACCTCAGGCAACGCACCGTAATCTCATCGTCCCTCTGGTCGAAGATCAGCTGTACCAGAGGCTCACCGCCCAACCCCGCGTCAAAGACTTCCCCGTTACCGAAACGGTCCGGCCCGACGTACTCGGCGGTCAGAGAATTCGTCCACCCCTCCGGCGGGTGCACGACCCGATTGCTTTCCCTGGGCATATCCCGCACCTCATATTTAAATCAACGTGTTGCCCGATTTTACTCCATCGCCAATACGATTCGCCACGCTGCCCTCACAATGCAACTGTTCCGACTTGGTGAGGTGATCCGGCCCAATCGGAAGGTCATCCCCAATCGGAAGGTCATCGACCTGCCCCGGGTTCCGGCTGCCCCGGGTTCCGGCGCAGGTGACCGAGGGGGCCGACATCTTGGCCATGGAGTAAAATCGGGGCCCGCGCCGGTGCCGGCGGCCGACGCCGCGCTGGCCCCGGACGTGCAACCGACGGCGCGGCGCTGGCCCCGGACGTGCAACCGACGGCGCGGCGCTGGCCCCGGACGTGCAACCGACGGCGCGGCGCTGGCCCCGGACGTGCAACCGACGGCGCGGCGCTGGCCCCGGACGTGCAACCGACGGCGCGGCGCTGGCCCCGGACGTGCAACCGACGGCGCGGCGCTGGCCCCGGACGTGCAACCGACGGCGCGGCGCTGGCCCCGGACGTGCAACCGACGGCGCGGCGCTGGCCCCGGACGTGCAACCGACGGCGCGGCGCTGGCCCCGGACGTGCAACCGACGGCGCGGCGCTGGCCCCGGACGTGCAACCGACGGCGCGGCGCCGGCCCCGCGGGTATTCTTTACAGGGCGCCACCGTTTGTGTTAGCCTAACTGCACGGCAGTCCCTTGCGGAAGTGGCTCAGTGGTAGAGCGTCTCCTTGCCAAGGAGAAGGTCGCGGGTTCGAATCCCGTCTTCCGCTCCAACTACACCCCACGAGAGGCTGGAACCGGATCCGGTTCCAGCCCGTTTTATTGCCGGCGTCACAGTCAATTGCGACCGTTCCGTCCATCTGACCCATATGCCACGTGCCGGCCCGAAACAGCCGTGCCGTTAATTTGCCGCTTGGGGGTTGAGTGTTTGGGCGTTGACTTGCGGGATTCGACGCGGTGGTCCCGCCGCCTCTTGCAAGCCGGAGAAGTCCATGGGCGGTAGGTCCGTCCGAACAAACCGGCTGGCGCCATTTGCCAACTCGTTATAGCGGTCGAACCAGGACGCCACTTGGCTGCGCCAGGCGTCCAAACCGCCGCTGGCGTGCATCTCAAAGGCTGCCTCTCTCCCGTCCAAACCCGACGAAACCTGGTCCCAGGCCAGTTGCAGCAGCGCCGCCCGTTGCAGCGCCGTGTAGCCGCCGCCACCAAAGGAATCTTCCAGCTCGGCAGCCATTTTGGGGTCGGCGAAGTCGGTATCGGCCGGCGCGTTGATCAAGGAGGAACCGGGAAGGCTCCGCAACAACTCGGTCATACGCTGCCGCACCCGGAGGATATTCACCCCAGCCGCCGCCACGTGGAGCTGATTGGGCAGGATATAGCCGCTGGCCGTCGGCTCCGGATCCAGTTCCGCCGCCGTCAGGCAAGTGCGCGTGGTCTGGACGTTGACGGTCATCTCGGATAACTGCTCAACAGTTTGAGGATTGGACTTGAGGCCCATGATTTCAGCCAGGGCCAGGGCGATACCCAAACTCAATTCGGCTTTGGCCAGCCAGCCGTAGCAGTGATGCCAGAGCATCCAGCACACCAGTGATTGGCGCCGGTTTCGTTCCGGGGGTTCCCCGGTGAAAACGCGAGAGCGGGGAATGAAAACGTCTTCCATCCATACCATGGAATCCAGTTCATCAAAACGGCTGCTCAGTGGCGACAGGAACGAATTATGGTGTCGCGCCGCCATTCGGCGCGACACTACGCGGAGGCCGGGCGCGTTCACGGGAACTACAAACCACAAGTGCCGCCCGCTGCCGGGCGGCATATCATTCCGGGTGCTGATCAGCAGATCTTCTGCGAAAGGCGTGCTGGTGTGCATTTGGATTTTGCCGCTTATCACGATGCCGTCGGCGGTTTCGCTAACCAGACGGAGCGCCACCCGCTCGCTCTCGTCCGGTCGGAGCCGCGTGCCGATCAGCGGGCCGCCTCCGGCATAGGTGAGAAACCGGCCGCTCCGGGATATATAGTCCCGGTACTCCTCGGCCTTCCGAATGTCTTCAGAGGAGTGATCCAGACGCTTCATGACATTCAACAACCCCAGAGCGATGAATGCGCCGTAACCCGGGGTGTGGGTCATGTTGCCGCCGGTCACGAAATGGACGGCGCTGATCTCTTTCCCCAGGCGTATCAGTTCAGCGGGCGTTTTGGGAGGAGTGAGCGCCCAGGGATGCCGTTCGCCGCTGTCATCCGGATCGGTCAGGAGAATATCCTGCCAAGCGGCGTCGAAGTGGCGGTCGTACCATGCCACGTACTCCCTCACCATGCCCGAGGTGGCCGGGTGCGTCGTTACGTCCGCCACGGCGCCCTCGCCCAGCGCCCACACGTCGCGCCCATCGCGCAAACTCGCTTTATAGTCAGCCCCGGTACGCATACTTCACCGTCCGCAAGATAACCTGGTCCGACTCCATCCTACACGAACTGCGCTTTGGCCCACCCTTCATCAAAGGGGGTCCAGAAATGGGACGTCAATTTCAGGCGCTTGAACATCCAGACGCCATTTACCCTGACGTACTCTTCGTCGTACCGCGCCGAACCCCAAACCGCCCGGTCGCCGTCGGCGTAAGTACAGGCTTGGAACAGGTACCAGATGCCGGTGGCGTTGTCCCCGTCAACCTCGATGATGGGGTTCATGACCATGTGAATGGCGAAGGGCAGCCGGTTCGGAGCGTTGACGAAAAACTCGCGGATGCCGTCGCGTCCTTCTGCCCGGCCCCGTATGCCGCCGTCCCAAACCGCGTCCGTAACAAACAGGCTGGCGATCTTTTCGGCGTCGTAGTTGTCGTCGCAGTAGGTGCAGTAACGTGCTTTGAGCCGCTTGATCTCTTCAACGTCTTCCAGGGCGCGGAGCCTGCGTTCGATGTCCTCCAAACTCATTGCCTGCTGTCCTCCGTCATGCGGGTACGCTACCAGTGGCGGCCCGGCTGCCCTTCCTGCTGTCCGATACTATACATCGTTCTGCCCGAAACTACGCGACTTCGCCGGATAACTGATCAACTCGGCAAACCCGGTGGCGGAAGTCGGTACAGGACCATGGCCGATGGGGTGTCGCTGGGGACGGATGCGCGGATCATAAATATCCCGGGGCCTGCTGTGACCTGGTCTGGAGCCGGGAGGCGTTTCTGCATGCGGCGGGCAAGAGCGCGGTCCTGACGGAATGCCCAAAAATCCCTGCTCACGCTAGGGATGGAGTGGCACCGGCGGCAGGGATCGAACCCACATTTTCGGTTTTGGAGACCGATGCGTTACCATTACACCACGCCGGTGTGTTCTACTATTCTAGCAATCGGTTTGTCAAAGCGCAACTCGACAACTGCGCTCACGTGCACCCACTTTGAGCGGAACTGCCCTGCTCCGTTCCGATACTGCCTCTGCTACCTAGCCACTCCGGCCCCACCCGACCGCCGCTTCACCATCCCACGCCACCAAACCGGGCACGCGCGGGACTGCCACGCCGTGGGCCGCCACCGGCGGGTGGTGACCCACGGGACGGTTCAGCCAACCCGACCACAGGTACACGATAAAAAACAGCAGCGCTGTGGCGACGATTATCGCCAGCGCCAGGCAGCCGTACCGGGCCACGGCTAAGCCGGGATGACGGGCAAACGTACTCGTGAAGAATATTGCCCATCGTGGTGGATGGTCTGGATGGCAGGAATGCACTCGGTTGTCGCCCACGGGTGGGCGGCGGTGTTGAAGTTGCGGTCGAAACGAGGGAAGTTGCTGCTGCTGATTTCCAACCGGATACGATGGCCCGCCTTAAACACGTTGCTGGTGGCCACCAGGTCGATGGTGTACTCTACGACTTCTCCCGCGTTTGCCGGTCGAGCCGCGTCGGCGCCCAGTCGGTAACGGCCCCGGATGATCCCGTCGGAAAGGCTGCGGGCCGCTCCACAGGGTTCCACGTCCACCAGTTTGGCCGTGAAGTCCGTATCAGCGGCTGTGGTGCATGCAAACAAAGTAACCGTAACTGGCCCGGTAACTTCCAGGTCATCAGACAGGGCGGGCGTGGTGTAGCAGAGCACGTCGCGGCGGGTTTCTATTTCCTGCTGGTCGTATGCGCCGCCCGGCACAAAAACCGGGCCGCAGCAGAGGGGCCCTCCCCTGGTGGGTACCGGATCACGCGGATCGTAGAGGAACACGTCCGGCGCTTCATCTTGCGGCGCAGCGACGGACAGAGACCCGTCCCCGGATGAAGTGTTGGCCTTCCCGCCGCTGTGCAGGTAGTAGTCGGTGTACTGTGCTCGAGCCAGGGGCCATTCCTGCTCATCGCGCCACTGGTTGGCGCCCATCACGAAAATACGCACCGGCGGCCCGATCTTTTCCGGGTCCGCGCCGTTTTGCTGCTCCTTCAGCCAATGGTCAAACCAGCGCAACTGGATGCCGTCGGTGTCAATGGCGGCGCCGGCGGCGCCCAGCCCGAAAAAGAATTGGCCGGAAGTTTCTCCAAAAGGCCCGTGATGCCAGGGGCCGACGATAAGCCGCTGCCCGTCTCGCGCCGTGGCGTCCTCCGCCTGGGCGCGCATACCGACGAAGTTTCGCAGGGTTCCCAGCAGGAAGATGTCGTGCCAGCCGCCCAGGTGCAACGCCGGCGTGGTGATGTGCGGATAATGCTCTTCGATGCGCCAGCGTTTCCAATAGTCATCGCTGTACGAATGGCGAATCCAGTCATAAAGATAGCCGGCCAGGGGCTCCTTGAGATGCGGCAAGTCCACAATGGGCCGGCGCCGGAAGATACAGTCCAGTTCGTTGAACGCGGCCAGCAGCGCTTCACGGGTCCCGTCGGGAACTTCATGGCGGCGGCCGATGGCGTCCAGGTTGGCCATGGTGAGTTGCCGCATTGTCCAGGACAGAGCAAAGCCCCACGCCAGCGCGCCGCCTTGATAGGTCCAGCCCTCGTAATAATCCGAGGCCGTGATGCCGGGAGCGATGCACGTCAAGGCCGGAGGATTGGTGATAGCGCATAGCCACTGGGTCGCTCCCACGTACGAACGCCCGAACATTCCTACCTTGCCCGAGCTCCAGGGTTGCTCGGCGCACCAGGCCACCGTATCGTAGCCGTCGTCAGCCTCGTCCAGGAACGGATAGAACTCGCCCTCGGAGGTGTAGCGTCCTCGGGTGTCCTGGATCACCACGGCATATCCGTGTGAAGCCGCGCGTATGGCGTCCAGGCTTCCGGTCCGCCCTTGGGATTTGTCGTAGGGCGTGCGCTGGAGCAGCGTCGGGAAAGCTTCCGCTACGTCAGGTCGATATACGTCGGCATACAGAGTGACGCCGTCGCGCATCGTTACGGGCCGGTTGAATTCATTGCGGATTGCAGAGTATGGCCCCATCTGGTCTGGCATGGCGCACCTCCCGGTAGAGGCATTATACACCGAGCCTCCGGCGTTGGAGTTGCGGTTCTGTACTGCGTGCGGCCCCGTTACTGCGTGCGGTATTGTGGCGTCAACAATCCGATTTGCAGCGTTGGCGGAAGATTGTTCCGCGTGACCTGCATCCGGCCTTGTGGTTGCAAGGTTCCGTCGGCCACGCCCAACTCGCGCAGGAAGGCGGCGGCGCCGTCCGGCTCCACGGCAGAAGGCTCGTCCGGGCCGCGGTAGTGCATGGGGATCAGCCAACGGGCATCCAGCTGTTGCGCCGTCCGGTTGATGGCCCGATACGGCAGCAAATTGTGGTCGGAACCGCCGGCCGGGGCCAGTACGACATCCGCTGGGCCGATCAGATCGATCTGCTGGGCGGTCAATGGCTGACTGATGTTGCCCAAGTGACAGATGCAGATGCCGTCGATAGTTATGGCGTAGGCCACGTTACGCTGGCTGCGGGGCATGCCTTCTGACAGGGGCGTCATCACTGCCCGGATGGTGATGCCCTGAAACTCATACTCGCCGGGAGCATCGAAAACGCGGGGTCGGCCATCCAGGTCGCCGACGCCGTTGTGCAGGAGGGCGTCGCGGCTGATGGTAGCCGCGGCCATGTCCACTAGCTGCCTCGGGTCCATGCGCACGCCCAGTCCGCCGATACCGGAGGGATAGGGGTCGGTGAGAATGGAGAGGCCGGAGGTGGCCGACCGGAGCCGGAAACAGGCGTGTCCCAACCAGTAGATGTCCATTGCCGGCTACCGTCCCTTCTCCGGCGGGGGGGGATTTACCGCGAAGCGGTCCAGCAGCGCCCATATGCCCGGTAAGGCCAGGCTTGCCGCTACCAGTTTCGCCAGATCACCGGCTATGAAAGGCAGCAGGCCACATTGCCACACGTCGGCGCATCCCCAGGCCGCAACGGCATTGGCGGGCAAAAACAGATTGAGTTGCAGCAGCCCCGGCACGTAGAGGAGAGCATTGCCCGCTAACATCGCGGCCAGTATCCAGGGGCGCCGGTTCCATCCCATCTGGCAAAGCCAGCCCACCAGCGCCGCCGCCGGAATAAATCCCACGATGTAACCACCCGAGGGCAGCAGCCAGAACCATCCCGTAGCGCCTGCGGCGAAAAAGGGCAGGAACGCGCCTTCTATCGCATAGAGGGCCAACGCCAGGCCACCGCGCCAACCGCCCAGCAAAGCTCCCACCAGCAGAACGGCGAAGGTCTGTCCGGTGATGGGAACCGGCGTAAAGCCCAGAGGAATCTTAATTTGCGCAAAAAGCGCCACCACCAAACTTCCCGCGACGATGAGCGCCACGTCGCGGACGACGCGTCGCGCGCCGGCCGAACCCGGCAAAATCAGGTCAGCCAACGTGCCGGGCAGCGTGGGGGTGGAGACGGCGATCAGAGCGGAGGGGTTGCCCATAGCCTCTACATCGTATCGGGCGCGCCCCGCAACGTCAAACCGGCCGCTGGTACGAGGAAATTGCGAAAGTTGCTGGCCCACACAACTGCCGGAGGGTTTCGTCATTACGGCGACGAATATCGTCAGCGACGTATTCGGCGGCATTCGCTTACTGACGGAAGTTCGCAAGCGGTTGGGACAACTAAAAATCAGTGTACCGACGCATCGGTTGAGTAACCGGCTTTTTGGACTGAAAGGGCGCCGCCGAGTCAAACTTGGCGGCGCCGTTGCCCAGGGGGAGGGACTTCTCCGGTCAGTCCGCCGGCACGTCAAACCGATAGAGGAAAGGAGGCCCTTCTCTTGATTTCTTATTCCACGGGAGCACCGTGAATACGGCGACGGTGGCATTAGCCGGTATGTCGTACGAGCCGCATATGCCTTGGTTATACCACCGCGTTGACAGTCCGGCGTCCGTGTCCAGGTTTGGGGTGATAGAGGGGCGGTTACGTCCGTGCACAGTAACGCAGATTTTGATAAAGCGACGGTCATTGGCTAGTTGTTTATCCGTATCGGCCGGAAAACTCACGCTGTCTACAGTAACGGAAACGCCGTTGGCGCGCACCGTGTCGCCTATCGAATTGTACCCACCCGCCGGCATCGGAAATCCGGTAATCGGGCAGAAGTTCTCGGTGCCGGCGCGGATGCGCTCGGTGAAGAACCACATGGAAGCCCAGGGGTCCCGGTAACTCCGGATGGCGAACCAATAACGTACGCCCACATCCAGATTTCCATAAAACCTCCCCGTAACGGAGGGATTGATGACGTCACAAACTTTTTCATCGTTGTCTGACTCGATGCAGAGTTCATAGGCGGTAGCGCCGGGTTCGGGGTCCCATCGCACCAGAATCTCGCCAGCTACTCTAGTGGCCGAGGCAGTGAAGTTCTCGGGCGCCTTGGGCGGCTTGGAGGCCGCGCTGACTACTCCGTCGGTGGCGACGAACATCACCAGGGCCAGCGCGATGGCCACCGCGAAGATTGGATGACGTTTGACGGCAATATTGCCGAATTTGTTGCGGAACATGGAACTCCTTGTGGCGGTCATTGTGATTGCGGCCCGGGCAGCCGAGGCAACCTGGGCCACTTTGCGGCGGCTTTTATCGCCGGAACACGGCTGTTACGTGGGCAGCCGAGTAGCGGATCCTACCGAATGCCGGTCCGTGCGAGTGGCACTGGGGGATGAACCGCACAGTAGGCTTTGGTTTACCGTCCAAGGGAGCAATCATACAAGGGAGCAATCATAGCGCACCTTCCGGTTTAGTCTCGCCGAACCGGGCGACGTTGACCGCGCCCGACTTGCCTCCAGAGGTTGTCGTTCCGTCGCCGCCTCGGTTTGCAAACCGAGGCTTTTTCGGCGGCTGCCGTCATTCTATGACGGTAGCGGATGAAGGCAAGGGCGTCCGGTTGCCTTCGTCATAATGTTGGCGAGATCAGGCGCATTATCGTGAATTCCGGCGTCCGGCCTCAGGCGACGCGTAGTTCCGCTCCATTCAAACCCAACGACGCGAGGGCCAACCCCGGATTTCTGTCGACACCAACGGCCGGCTGTTCCGGCCTTCGTATGCTCATGCGCCGCATCCCGGCGTAGTTGTCGGCTTTCTCAGCCGGGCCAGCGCGGAGACCAGCCAGGCCAGCGTCGCCATCCGCGCGTGCCAGCTGGCCCTGGCGAGGCTCCGATGCTGGCGCCGGTTCAGCAGCCGAGAGTGCTCGTTGGCTGGCGAGTTGCGCTAAAACGAAAGTCGTCACCATCCGGGGCGAGATTCGGCAGCGCCGCACCGCCAACTGAGTTTCGCAATTCCCTCCTGGTACTGTCTTGCCCGCCCCGTGGCCGGTGGCTGGCGTTATACGCTCTCAATGGGAGATACTTTCATCTTGCCCGTCCCGTGAGGCCGGTGGTATCGTGTGGAGTATGACTACCCCAATTAGCAACGATGAAGTTGTCCGGCTGTTCAACAACATGGCCGCAATGCTGGAGATCAAAGGCGATTCGGCGTTCAAGATCCGCGCCTACCAGCGTGCCGCCAATACGATAGAACAGTTGAGTTGGTCACTGGCCGCTGCCGCGGCGGCAGGGGACGACCTGCGCAAGATACCGGGCGTGGGCAAGGCCATCAGCGAAAAAGTGCGGGAATACGCAGCCACTGGCCAGGTCGCCGCCTACGACCGCCTCGCCGAGGAACTGCCGCCCAACGTCCTCGATTTGCTGGAAGTTCCGGGGATGGGTCCGAAAACGGTCAAGGCCGCTGTGGGTGAATTGGGCATCGGATCGGTGGCCGAGTTGGAACAGGCGGCGCTGGACGGACGATTGGCCCAACTGCCCCGGATGGGCCAACGTTCCGCCGCAAACATTCTGCGCCACATACGCGCCCAACGGATGCGGTCTGACCGGACTCCACTGGGAATTGCATCTGAGACGTGCGCCGCGGTGTCGGCCCAGTTGTTTGATGCCTGCCCCGGCTTGGTGAGCTTGACCCCGGCCGGTTCTCTCCGCCGGTGGGAGGAAACCATCGGCGATCTGGACCTGATAGCGATCTCCGACAACCCTTCCGAAACCGGGCCGGCCTTGGCTGCCCTGCCGGCCGTGCGCGAGGTGTTGGCGCAGGGCGACGCCAAAACCTCCGTAGTTGTTGACCCGGGTATCCAGATCGACCTCCGCGCCGGAGAACCCGACCGCCTGGGCGCAATGCTCCAGTATTTCACCGGCAGTCAGCAGCACAACATCCGTCTGCGCGACTACGCCAACCGCCAGGGGCTGTCCTTGAACGAGTACGGTATCAGCGTAATGGAAAGCGGCGAGGTTGAACGGTTCCCCGACGAAGTGTCTTTCTACGCCCGCTTGGGACTGCCCTGGATTCCGCCGGAGTTGCGGTGGGGCGCCGACGAACTGGACCTGGCACGCTCCGGCAATCTGCCCCACCTGGTGACCGAATCCGATCTGAAGGGTGACCTGCACCTCCACAGTGACTGGAGCGACGGAAAGTTCCCCTTGGCAGAAATGGTCGCCGCCGTCGCCGATATGGGATACCAATACATGGCGCTGACGGATCACTCGCAGGGCCTGGGAGTTGCCAACGGTTTGACACAGGATCGGCTCGCGCGGCAAATCGAAGTCCTCCGGAGCCTGCAAGACCGCTATGACATGCTCATCCTCTGCGGTTCCGAGGTGGACATCCGGGCCGACGGAGCGATGGACTTCCCCGATGCGGTGCTGTCCATGCTGGACTGGGTGATCGCCTCGGTGCATAACGCCATGAGCCAGGACCGGGACACGATGACCCGGCGCATCATCCGCGCTATGGAGAACCCTCACGTCACCGCCATCGGCCACGCTTCAAGCCGACTGCTGGGTCGCCGCGACCCGGTGGATTTCGATATCGAAGCCCTGCTCCAAACCGCCCGTGACACCGGAACGGCCATGGAAATCAACGCCGCTCCGGAACGGTTGGATTTGAAAGATACCAACGCCGCTCGCGCGCGTGAGCTGGGAGTGCCCCTGGTGATCAACACCGACTCGCACCATATTGACAGCCTGACCAATCGACGCTTCGGCGTCGCCGTGGCGCGGCGGGCCCGGTGCGGCCCGGAGCATGTCCTCAACACGTATCCGGCTGCCGAGTTCCTGGCCTGGCTCCAGTCTCCCAAAGCCCGGCGGACGCTCCGCTTTGACGCCATGGTTGCGTCCCGGGTTGCGGAATCAGGTTCATGAGTAGCGTCGGTGATCAATGCGGCGCGGCGTTGGTTTTCACCGGATCCGACGCTGCGGATCAGCTTCCCGCCGCCCAAGATGCAATTGAACGTCTGCAAGCCCGCGCCGGGCGGGTTGAGCCCTGGCACATGGCGGTGCTGCGCGCCATCGGCGAATGGGAGTTGCCGGGGGAAGTAGTGTCCGGACGCCACTGGCATTACATAATCGGCGGCGAGGCTCTGGATTGGCTTACGCTGGCCCAACGGCTGTGCTTGGCCATCCCCGATGTTATCCCTGCTGAAGAACTGGAGACGCTGCTCTTTCTTGGCCGGCTGCCCGGCAACCTCAGCGCTGATCAATTCCGCTGCTTGGTCGGCCCGTACCGATACACCGCCCACCTCAACTTCTGGTATGGAGTGGTGGTGGAAGAAGCCCTGCAACTGGCGGTAGAAGAAAGCATCCGGAAGAGCCGCATCGCCCTTTGCTACGGAGACAGCGAAAAGGTGGTTGAGGAAGCTTGCCAGCATCTGTATGGCGCGAGCCGCCCCGAACTTGCGGGACAATTCCTGACAGAGACGGTCGGGAAATGGGGCGATGATCCGGAAGCTATGTCGCTGGCCGGCTGGTATGAGTTCACCTACTGGTCGTTCAAACGGCGCGTCCGGATGTGGCACCCCGCCCGCGTCGCCAGCGATACCCGTCGGGGACTGGACCGGTTGAACGAATTGCGTCAGGGCGGGCCGGAAGACGCGGCCGGCGCTTGGTGCGTCCCCGATGCTGCGGCTCCGCTTCTGCTGTCCGGCGGCCGCCGTCGGTAAAGGGAGTTGACGGGTAAACGAAACCGGGGCGACCGTTTAAGTCGCCCCGGTTTCGCGTGGAGTCAGCTTCGGAAAAATGTTCGATTACAACCCATAGACTCTGCGGTAGCTCAGGCTCATCCGCTTGCGCTCGATGTCGATGCTCAGTATCTGCACCTTGATCTGCTGCCCCTGATAGACGATCTCTTTGGGGTGTTCCATCCGGCGCGCCGAGAGCTCCGAGATATGCACCAGGCCCTCGACCCAGTCTTCCAGCTTCACGAAAGCGCCAAAGTCCATCAGCCGAGTGACCGTTCCATCGACGATGTCGCCGACGTGGTACCGTTCCGGCACCGTGTCCCAGGGTTCCGGTTGAGTGCGCTTTAGGCTCAGTGAAATCTTGCTGTTTTCCCGGTCAACCCGGAGGACTTTCAGCGTCAGGTTGTCGCCGATGCTGACCACTTCTTCGGGAGATTTGACCATCGCCCAGGATAGTTCTGAGATGGGAACCAGACCTTCCGCGTCGCCAAGATCAACGAAAGCGCCAAAACCGCGCATGGATCGCACGGTGCCCTGGACGATCTGGCCTTCTTGCAGTTCCTCAAGGAGCCGCTCTTTGGCGGCATTCCGCAATTGCCGCCAGATGCGGCGTTCCGTCAGCACCAGCTTCTCCCGCTGGGCGTCCAGCTCCAGGATGTTGAAGCGCGCATCTTCGCCGATCCGCGCATCCAGATGCTCAACCCGACCTTCTTTGGGAACCGGAGCCATCTGGGAAAAGGGCACGAACCCCCGGACACCGTTCCAGTCAACCACCAGACCGCCCTTATTGTGTTGAACCACCTGGGCCGCCAGTTCGGAATCGTTGCGGTGCAATGCGATAAGGTCTTCCCAGACCTGTTTTTCCTGCGCCTGGTCGTAGGAAAATACGGCCATACCCCCCGGCCCGCGGTTGTTCAGGTGAATAACTATCACGCTCGCGCCAGGCTGCATTTGCTCCCGCTTCTCTGAGGTTAACGTGCGCATTTCTTGCGGCGGGACAATGCCCTCGGTTTTAAGGCCGGCGCTGATGACCATTCCTTCGTCATCAATGCGTACTATTTCCCCAGTCACCAAGTCGCCCCTGCGGTACTCCCGGGGCGAAAACGCCGACTCGGGGAGTTGGGACATATCGGTGATATCAACTACATTCGGGTCCTGGGCTACCATCAGTTCAGCTGCTCCTTACTCTTTCTGACGGTCGATCTTAGAGCGACCGCATACGTCGAGCAGGTACTCGGTTTCTAGCGCGAAGCTCTTTCCCCACAATACGCCTGACTAATAATACTTATACCGGACACAAATTGCAACTGCAATGTATGCCCGATCCGAATCTGAGATCTGGCGGCTTCCCGGTTCCTCTACCAGCCCTACCGGCCCCCTTGCGCGCCCCCGCGCGTATCCTGGCCTCGACGCGCACTTGAGCGTGTCTTCATGTGGACAAGCCAACGGGCAGGATGTACCATTTTTGAGAATAAAATCAAATACAGCCAACCCACCGGGCATTCTTCACTCCGCGCCATCTTTCGGCGCCGTCTTTTGATGGGGGCTGTTGGAACGGTACGATGACTCAGCCTGCCATTGCGATGCCACCTGCCTATGATGCCGCATCCGTCGAACAACGCATTTATCAGAACTGGTGGGATTCGGGTTATTTCGCACCGCAGGTGAACACTGACCGACCGCCCTTCTGCGTGATAATGCCGCCGCCCAACGTGACGGGTGAGCTGCACCTGGGACACGCGCTCACTGCCAGCCTTCAGGACTCCCTCACCCGCTGGCACCGAATGTGCGGCGATCCCACCCTTTGGCTCCCGGGAAAAGACCACGCCGGCATCGCCACCCAATGGGTGGTTGAGCGCGCCCTGGCCGCCGAAGGCACCAACCGCCATGAGCTGGGCCGCGAGAAATTCGAGGAACGGGTCTGGGATTGGGTGGCCCTCTACGGCAACACCATCGACGAACAGCATCGGCGACTCGGCGCGTCGTGCGACTGGTCTCGTCTCCGGTTCACCTTGGATCCGGGTCCCGTCCGGGCCGTCCGCACCACTTTCGTCAACCTCTACAACAAGGGACTGATCTACCGCCACGAGCGGATCATCAACTGGTGTCCGCGCTGCGCCACTGCGTTGTCCGACCTGGAAGTGGACTACGAGGAGCGGGATGGCAAGCTCTACTACATCCGCTACCCCTTGGCCGACGACCCTGCTGATTTCATAACCGTTGCCACTACCCGCCCCGAATCCATGCTGGGCGATACCGGCGTTGCCGTTCATCCCGAGGATGACCGTTATGCGGCCAAGGTCGGCAAGACGGTGTTGCTTCCCATCATGGGGCGGCCCATTCCGGTGGTTGGCGACACCGCCATTGAGATGGACTTCGGAACCGGAGCCCTGAAGGTTACGCCGGGACACGACCTGGTGGACTTTGAAATCGGCGAGCGTCACAACCTGCCCATGCTTACCGTCATCGGATTCGACGGCTGCCTGACCGACGCGGCCGGCTCCAAATATTCCGGCATGGAACGCTTCGCCGCCCGCTCCGCTGTGGTGGACGAGCTGGCGGCCACCGGCGCGTTGGAGAAAGTTGAGGATTACCACCACTCCGTTGGCCACTGCCAACGGTGTAGCGAAGTGGTGGAACCCTTGATCAGCCTCCAATGGTTCCTCAACGTCGGTAAGCACGACCAGCCGGGCACCATCGCCGGCAACGCTTATGCCGCCGTGGTCAATGGTGACATTGAAATACTGCCGGAGCGCTTCGCCCGGGTTTATTTGAACTGGCTTGAGAATATTCGCGACTGGTGTATCAGCCGCCAACTCTGGTGGGGGCATCGCATCCCGGTTTGGTACTGCGCATCGTGCGGCAGCCAGAGCGCTCACGTTGCAGACCCGGACGCCTGCCCGGACTGCGGCAGCGCTGCCATCGAGCAGGAAAGCGACGTTCTGGATACCTGGTTCAGTAGCGGGTTGTGGCCCCATTCGACGCTGGGGTGGCCGGACACCGGCTCCGCAGATCTGGATTATTTCTACCCCAACACCGTATTGGAGACAGGCTATGACATCCTGTTCTTCTGGGTGGCCCGCATGATCATGCTGGGCATCGAAAATACCGGGGACGTCCCCTTCCGCTCCGTCTATCTGCACGGCATGGTGTTGGACTCCCAGGGGCAGAAGATGAGCAAGACCCGTGGGAACACGCTGGATCCCCTGGATTTGCTGGAGCAGTACGGCACTGATGCGTTGCGGTTCGCTCTGACCACGGGGACTGCTCCGGGCAATAACCTTCGCCTCAGCGACGACAAGCTGGAGTCGGCGCGCAACTTCGCCAACAAGATCTGGAACGCCGCCCGTTTCGTCATTAATGCCATCGAAGGCCGCGATGATCTGTCCGATTGGTACGAATTGCCGGCTCCCCGGCACCGGGAAGACCGCTGGATCGTAAGCCGTCTGGATGCTCTAACGGAAACCGCCAACGAAAATTTGGCCCAGTTCGAACTGGGCGAGGCCCAGCAGAGACTTTATGATTTCATCTGGAACGACTTCTGCGACTGGTACATAGAAATGGCGAAGGTCCGCCTGCGCAGCGAACAACCCGGCGAGGCGGCTGCAACCCTCGTTCATGTGCTGGAGCGTTCATTGCGCCTGCTCCATCCGTTCATGCCCTTCGTCACCGAAGAAATCTGGCAAAATCTCATGACACAGGCGCCCGGGCCCGCTGGCGGGGTGGCCTCCTCCATAATGATCGCGCCCTATCCCCGAGTCGATTCTCCCCGCCCGGCGCCTGACGCGGAATCCGAAGTGGAAGTTGTGATGCAAACCATCCGCGCCGTCCGTAATATGCGCGCGCAACTGAGAATACCGGCCGGGCAAAAATTGGAGGCCGCAATTGAAACCAATGGGATGATGTCCGTCGTATCGGAGGAAAAGGATGTCATCAGCGCTTTGGCTCGCGTGGAACCGTTGCGCGTCCTGGACGCAGGAGACTCTGGAGCGACGTCCGGTGTGAGTTTGGTCGTCAACCCATTGGTGGTGCGTCTTCCCCTGGCGGGGGTTGTTGATCTGGAGGCCGAAACCGAAAGGTTGGACAAGGAACTGGGCGAAACGCGCCGCAACCAGGAACGGGTGAGACAGTTGTTGGATAACCCAAACTTCGTGGCAAAAGCCCGGCCCGAAGTGGTGGAAAAAGAACGTCAACGTCTGCAAAGGCTCACCGAGCAACGAGAACGTATCGAGGAAATCGTGGCTCAACTGAGCCGATGACGCCAAAGTTGCCATAATCGGTATGTCGCAGTCAAAGCGGATCCGGTCCCATGATGGCAAAATATTCCGGCAGCACCACGTGCGCCGTTTGACAGGAGTGCCTTTAATGACGCAGGGGATTATCCGTTTATCCATTGTTGGTCTGGTCGCCGCCTTGACGCTGGCCACGGTGACCGGCTGTTTTTTCGGGGGGGAAGAGGAACCGGAACCCACTGGGACGCCTGACCTGGCGGCCACCATCGCCGCGGCGGTCGGCGACGCGGCGCCTACGGATACCCCGGCGCCCACCCCCACTTCGGTTCCGCCTACTGACACGCCGGTGCCGCCTACCGACACGCCGGTGCCGCCAACTAACACGCCGGCGCCTACGCCCAACTTGCAGGCTACCATCGATGCCAGCATCGCGCAGACCCGCGCCGCTATGCCCACGGCCACGCCGACGCCGCCCCCGCCTACCAACACGCCGGCGCCTACCCCCGTCCCGGCGCGCCAGCGCTTTGACGGTCCCCCGTGCATCGTCGCCGGCGTCGTCAAAATTGGCGGAGATATTCCCCCGGCGGGGACTCCGGTGTTTGCCGTCAGCCAGAATTCCGACGGTACCGTGGTAGCAGAAGACCGGACCAATACTAAGGGCCAGTATCAACTGGAGATCGAGTATTCCGGTGAGGTGTTTGATATATTCGTGCGGGCCTCGGATTCCGGCGTGGACACCCCGCGGACCTCCCGGGGTTGCCGGGAGATCAGAAACCTGGACATCCCGTAGCCAAAACATCGGAAGACCCTTTCGGCGGCCCCAGAGCGCCAACGACGCTCCGGGGCCGGATTCTCCGCTACAATGTAGCATCTCTCCAATCGCTCCCCCATCGGTTAGCCGACGGCGCTGATATGACTATCCAATCCGCCTTGGGCATCATCGGCTGCCCCATCGGACACTCCATTTCGCCCCGCTTCCAGCAGGCGGCGTTGGACCACCTTGCCGTGGGTTGCGAGTACCTCGCTTACCATGTTCCACCCGATGCGGTGGGCGAATTCGTCGCCTCGTTACGTTCTGCCGGTATCCTTGGCATCAACGTAACCGTACCCCACAAGGAAGCCGTCATACCGTTTCTTGACGACATTGACGATTGGGCGGCGGAAGCCGGCGCCGTCAATACCATCGTCAATCGGGACGGCCGGCTCACCGGCTACAACACCGACGGCTATGGGTTTCTGCGGGCCTTGCGGGAGTCCGGGGGGCTGGATCCCGCCGGCCGGCGCGTCCTCATCCTGGGGGCCGGCGGGTCGGCCCGCGGCGTGGCGCAAGCCCTCATCCGCGCTGGCGTGGGTAGGCTGGACATCGCCAATCGCACCCTGGCCCGCGCCGCGTCCCTGGCCCAACTCGCTACCGACCGGAGCGTGCCGGCGCGCTCTCTCCCCCTCGAACCCGACGGCCTTTCCGCCGCCGCCGCGTCCGCTGAGCTAATTGTCAACTGCACTTCGCTGGGTATGCGCCACGGCCCAGACGAAGCCGCCGCGCCTTTGACTGCTGCCCAGATACCGGCCACCGCCCTGGTCTATGACCTGGTGTATAATCCCATGCAGACGCCCCTGCTGGATGCGGCAGAGCAGGCCGGAGCGGCAACCCTCGGCGGCATATCCATGCTCGTGTACCAGGGAGCGGCGGCTTTTGAGCTGTGGCTGGAATGCCCGGCTCCGGTTTCCGTGATGATGGACGCGGCGATAACGGCGATGCGAGCGTTGTAGGGGCGCCCCTGGTGGTTGCCCCGGCCCCTAGCAACCGAATACAGGAGGCAATTCCACAATGATACGCTGGTTCACGGCAGGAGAGTCCCATGGGCAGGGCCTGATGGTCATTGTGGAAGGCGTGCCGGCCTACCTGCCGCTGGATGAGGAATACATCGCGCGCCACCTGGGTCGCCGCCAGCGCGGATACGGACGGGGCGGTCGTCAGCAGATCGAGCGCGACCACGCCCACATCCAGACCGGCGTGCGCCATGGCTATACCCTGGGCAGCCCCATCGGGATGCTCATTGAAAACCGTGATTGGGTCAACTGGCAGGACGCCATGGCGGTGGAATACGTGGAGAACCCCTCCCAGGAGGGACGCAACCGCCGCGTCACCCGTATCCGCCCCGGACACGCCGATCTGCCCGGCGCGATGAAATACGGCTTTCACGACGTCCGCAACTCCCTGGAGCGGGCATCGGCGCGAGAAACGGCCGGACGAGTCGCTGCCGGCGCTGTGGCCATGCGGCTGCTGGAAGAGTTCGGCATCGTCCTGCACAGCCATGTCATATCCATTGGCCGCGTGCTGGCGAACCCGCCCGATCCCGCTGACATCGACTGGGACACGGTCGAAGCATCGCCGGTCCATTGCGCCGACCCCGACGCTGCCGAGTTGATGATGGCCGAGGTGGACGCCGCCAGGGAAGCCGGGGATACGGTGGGCGGCAGCGTCGAAGTGATTGCAGAAAACGTCCCCATCGGTCTGGGTTCCCATGTTCATTGGGACCGCAAGATCGATGCCAAGGTGGCCCAGGCGCTCATGAGCATCAACGCCGTGAAAGCCGTCAGCATCGGCCCCGGCTGGGAGCTGCTGGACCGCTGGGGTTCCGAGTTCCAGGACGTGATTGAACCGGTTACCGACCCCGACCGTCCCTGGCAGCGCAAGACCAACCGGGCCGGCGGCACCGAGGGCGGCATGACCAGCGGCCCGCCCCTGGTGGCCCGTTTCGTCATCAAGCCCATCGCCACCCTCCATAACCCGCTCCCTTCCGTTGACCTGGACACGGGCGAGCCGGTACAGGCCCACTTCGAGCGCAGCGACGTGTGCCAGGCCCCCCCGGCCGGCGTCATCGGCGAAGCCATGGTGGCCCTGGTGCTGGCCGACGCCTTCATGGAGAAATTCGGCGGTGACAGCATCCCCGAAACCAAACGCAACTACGACGGCTACCAGGCTACCGTGGGGCCGCGGCTGCGTTACAGCTGAAGGGGCGAAGGCGCGATGCGGCTGCTTGCGGCGATTTTGCGTTGGTTGGGCCCTCGCGGGTTCGGCAGGAGACGTTCACCGGACGGTGGGCTGCACATTGACACGGAGCAGACGCGGCGCCGGCGCGAGTTGGCCCGATCCGAGAATCAGTCCGGCCACAACCTGACGGTACAAACTACCATTGACATGGCCCGCACCCAGACCTGGACGGGTGGCGGCTAGAGTTGGTCTGATTTGATAAACGCCGGGTCCGATGGATACAGACCTAACCCGGCGAGGGTTAGACGGCGAAAATGTCGCGCACCGAGCAGGCGAAACCGGGCAGCACCGGCTCCAGGGTCAGCGTGCCCCCCGTGGCAAAACGGCGCACCGTGCCTGCTGTGTCGTGGGTTACGATTTTGCGGATGGCGATGTGGGCGACCACAACCAGCCTTACCCCGGCGTCCCGCCACATTCTCACTCGCTCAGCGATGCCAGCGGCCGAACGGTAGCCCGGCGAGATTACTTCGACCACCAAGTCAGGAACCAGACCCGGAATATAACCTTGGTCCGGCAGAGGTTCGACGCCGCGCCGGTACGGAATGATAGCGTAGTCGGCGGCGCGTACAGTATCCGGGTTTTGCTCTATGTAGGCCGCCGCTTCTGGGCCGCTGATGAAATCCAGGTTGTTTTCCTGGATGAAATGCCAGATGTGGCCTCCGAGTTGGCCGGTAACCACAGTGTGCATAATTCCTGGCCGCGGCATTATTAGCAGCTCCCCCCGAGCGAGTTCGTATCGGTTGCCATCGTCAGGCATCGCCAGCAAGTCGTCGGCGGTGAGCAGCTTCCGTGCAGTGGTCATGGCTTGGTCTCCATAGCGCCGGCGGAAAATCATAGGATGACCGTAGTATAATGCAGCCGGATTGACTACAGGATACGCAATCTGCGAACACAACATGCTCGGTATGAACACGATATGAAGTACGGCGTAACTCTTCTACCAGCGTCCTACGAATCTTTCCGCCGCCACGTGCGTCTGGCGGAATCCGTCGGTTTTGATTACATCGGTGTCGCCGATTCCCAATCGCTTTTCCGCGAGTTGTTCGTCTCCCTGACGGTGGCCGCAATGGAAACCGGGCGGGTCCACCTGGGGCCATCGGTCACCAACCCGCTGACCCGTCACCCGGCGGTTACGGCCTCCGCCATCGCGTCGTTGCAGGAGCTTTCCGATGGCCGGGCGTTCCTCGGCATCGGCACCGGAGACTCGGCCATCCTGAACGTGGGCTTGCGACCGGCTCGGCTCGCCGCGTTGCGTGAGTACATCGGCGCGGTGCGCTCCTTCATGTCCGGCGAAACCGCCGAATACTTGGGGCGAGAGGGCCATGTGCGATGGAGCGGCGGCCCGGCGCCCATTATGATGTCCGCCGAAGGGCCGCGCACCCTGCGCATCGCCGGCGAAATCGCCGACCGCGCCATGATTCACACCGGCCTGACGCCGGAGATTCTCCAGGACACGGTGGCCCACGTTCGGGCCGGCGAATGGAACGCGGGCAAGCCCCGGGGAGCAACGGAGATTTGGGCTTTCGCCAAATGCAACATCGCCGCCGACCACGATGCGGCCATTGCTGAAATCAAGATGGCCCTGGCCGCCAGCGCGCACCACGCCTTTCGTTTCACCCTGGAAGGCAAGCACGTGCCCGAAGAGCTGCGCGAGGCCATGATGGCTATTCAGGGCGAATACGTGCCCGCCGAACATGAGCAGGTGGGCGACACCCGCAACGCCGCCATAACCGACGAGTTCGGCGTCACCGATTACCTGGCCGACCGTTTCGCCGTGGTCGGCACGCCCGAGGAATGTCGCGCCAAGGTAGCGCAGATCGGTTGCGCCGGGGTTGATGTGCTGCAAATCACCGCTATCAGCCATGACCCGGGCGACATAATCCAGCGTTTTGGCGAGGACGTGATTGCCAAAATGTAGGGGCGAATCATCATTCGCCCCTACGATAATCCGATTTCGATTAGCCGCCCGATTTCGATTGCGGCTAGGGGAAGAGGATCTCTCCGGTCTCGGCGTCTTCCACTGTGATGGCGGTCACCGGGCAATTTTCGGCGGCTTCCAAGATAGTTTCTTCAGGGTCGCCGGCCGGATCCTTGACGTAGGACTGACGGTCTTCGTTGAGGCCGAAGGTGTTGACCGCGAAGGTTTCGCACATGGCGTTGCCCACGCACACGTTATAGTCCACGGTAATCTTCAACTGTCGGGCCATTGGGTAACCTCCTCGTGGTGGTCAGACGAATGTAGCGTGTTGCGAGTAATGAAAGCGGCGGCCGGTGGCTAGCGGGTTGCGACCGGCAGGTTGAGCAGAGTGCGCTGGCCTACGCTGGGCAGGTATTCCAGTTCCTCGGGAGCGGTTTCCAGCTCGAATCCTTCAAACCGGCGGGCCAACTCGGCGAAGGCTTCTTGCCCCTCCAGCCTGGCCAGCGTTGCGCCGAGGCAGTGGTGGACGCCGCTGCCAAAGGAAACGTGAGGGTTAGGGTTGCGGGTGATGTCCAGGTTGTCCGGGTTCTCGAAAACCTCCGGGTCCCGGTTCGCTGACGATATGACCCAGCGAACCCGGTCGTCCTTGCCGACCCGTTGTCCACTTCCCAGGTCAACGTCCTGGGTGGCAATGCGCTGCACGGACTTCAGCGGCGAGTCGTAGCGCAGGACCTCTTCCACGGCGTTGACGATATGGGCGTCCGGATCGGTTCTAAGCAGGCTGAACTGGTCGGAATGTTGTGCAAATGCCAGTACACCGTTGGCGATCAGGTCGTTGGTGGTCTCGTGACCGGCTACCAGAAGCAGCAGAGCGTTGGCCAGCACCTCATCTCGGGTGTAGGCGCCCATTATTTCGCCGGTGCAGATGACGGACAGCAGGTCATCGCCGGGATCCCGCACCCGCTCGGCCACGATGGGCGCCAGGTAATCGGTCACGGCTTGCACGCCCGCGGCGAACCTGCGGATGCGGTCAGGCTGGTTGCCGTCAAACCCGCACATCCTCCCGCATAGTTCCTTGACGAAGGCCCGGTCGCTGGGCGGTAGGTCCATCAGGCCGGCGATGATGCTATACGTCAGCGGCGTGGCGAAGTCGCGCATCACGTCCATGCGCCCCGCCCCTTGCAGGTCATCCAGCAGATCGTTCACCGTCTGCCGCACCAGGGGGCGCCAGGTTTCCATAGCCTTGGGCGTGAAGTACCCATGAACCACTTTGCGTTTCTCTTTGTGTTTCGCCCCGTCGTTCTGGGTGAAGCGAGCGGCCATCCAGTTGCGAACCGCGCCGAATAGCTCCATGTCCTCTTCCGGTATGGACGGGGACGGCGGCCTGGTATCACGCAGCGCAACTTCCGAAGAGAAGTACTCGGGATGGCGCGCCGTCCAGACCAGCCGCTCGTAGCTGGTCACAACCCACATCCGGTACTGCTCGTTCCAATGAACCGGCGCTTCGGAGCGGAGCGCGCCGAAATAGGCGTAAGGATCCTGGATGGCCTCCGGCGCGAACAGATCATCGTGGATGTTGGCAGACATAGCTGAACTCCTCCGGCGGCGGGCCGATTCACAGTCAAAACTATCATAAGCAGTGTAACAATTCAAACCGTCCCCAACCGAAAAGATAATGCCGGCAGTCGCGCGCGCGGCTGCCGGCTCCGTCTGGGGCGCGTTTGCGGACTACGGAAACTAACGTGCGCCGGTTACTGTGACCGGCAGGCTTTCCACGGCGCGGAAGGTGAGGACACGGTCGTACGCGACCTGTTCCACCGGGATTTCCAGTTCGATGTTATCGAACCGATTGGCCAGGTTGCGGAAGATCTCCTGCCCCTCCAGGCGGGCCAGCGTGGCGCCCAGGCAGTGGTGAACCCCGCTGCCGAAGGCGACGTGGGGATTGGGATACCGCTCGATGTCAAAGTCGTCCGCGCGGTCGAAGACCTTGGGGTCCCGGTTGGCGCCGGGGATGAACCACCGCACCCGATCATTCTTCTTGATTATCTGATCGTTCAGTTCGATGTCGTCCGTGGCGATCCGCTGGATGGACCGAACCGGGGAGTCGTAGCGCAGGCACTCTTCGGTGGCGCGCACCGTCTTCCCTTCGGGGTCCGACTTGAGGATGGCCCACTGGTCCGGGTGCTGGGTGAAGGCCAGCGTACCGTTGCAGATGAGGTTGATGGTGGTCTCGTGTCCGGCCGACAGCAGCAGCATCACGTTGTTGATGGTTTGGTCCCGCGTGAATATGCCCTGGCGCTCGCCCTCGGACACCACCATCATCAGGTCCAGGGAGTCGAACTTCTCGGGGTGGTTCACCCGGTCTTCGACCATGGGCGCGATGAAGTCCTGTAGGTTCTGCACCGCCTGGCTCAGCGGCTTCATGCGGTCGGGCCCCTCGCGGTTGAGGAAGCGCAGGTCCTTGGCCAGTTCGCGCAGCCGGGGCCGCTCGCTGTCGGGGATGCCGAGCATGCGGGCAATTACCAGCAGGGGCAGGGGGGTGGCCAAGTCGGCCATTACGTCCATTCGCCCTTGCTCTGCTACGGCGTCCAGCAGTTCGTCAATGGCCGACTGCACCAAGGGCCGCCACATCTCGATGGACTTGGGAGTGAAGTAGCCGTGCATGACCCGGCGCATATCCACATGGTCGGGGCCGGACAGATCCGGATGGTGCCGCCGCTGGTCGTGCTGGATGAACCGGGAAACCTGCCACTTCTTGATGAAGTTGTACAGTTCCAGGTCATCTTCATCAATAGGCGGGTTTGGCGGCCGCACGTCGCGGGCGTACACGCTGGAGGAGAACGCCTCCGGGTGCCGCGTTACCCAGACGATGTGTTCCCATGAGGTCACCATCCAGACCTCGAATTCCTCGTTGTAGTACACCGGCTGGAAATCGCGCAGCCGATTGTAGAAATCGTAGGGCTGGTAAATCGCTTCCAGCGAAAAGGGGTTATCGTTGAAAGTGCTGACCATTGGTTGCAACCTCCGGTGGAACGTGTTTGCCCATGGGCCGGCAAGGGACCCGGCCGCCTCAGATGCGCCGATTATAACCGATTTCCCCCACATATGCAGTAGGGGCGGATTGCAAACCCGCCCCCGCAAGATCGTGACGAATAGCGGAACGCGATTAGCGCGCGCCGGTCACCGTAACCGGCAGGCTTTCCAACGCTCGCAGGCCAATCAGTTGGTCGTACTCCAGCTGCTCCACAGGCACTTCAAGCTCCAGGCTGTCGAAGCGGTTGGCCAGGTTGCGGAAGATTTCCTGCCCCTCCAGTCGGGCCAGCGTTGCGCCGAGACAGTGATGCACCCCGCTGCCGAAGGCTACGTGCGTGTTGGGGTATCGCTCGATGTCAAAATCGTCGGCCCGGTCAAAGACCTTGGGGTCGCGGTTGGCGCCGGAGATGAACCACCGTACTCGGTCATTCTTCTTGATCTCCTGGCCGTTGAGTTCCAGGTCCGCCGTGGCGATGCGCTGGATGGACTTCACCGGGGAATCGTACCGGAGGCACTCTTCGGTGGCCCGCACCGTCTTGCCTTCGGGATCGGATTTCAGGCTGGCCCACTGATCCGGGCGCTGCGTGAAGGCCAGCGTGCCGTTGCAGATTAGGTTGATGGTGGTTTCATGGCCGGCTGACAGCAGCAGCATCACGTTGTTGACCACCATGTCGCGATTGAAAATGCCCTTGCGCTCGCCTTCGGCTACCACGGAAATGAGGTCATCCTGGGGATTGGCGACGCGTTCCGCCACCAGTGGGCCCAGGTAGTCTTGCAGGTTCTGCACCGACTCTGCCAGCGGCCCCATGCGGTCGGGACCGGTGCGATTCAGATGACGCAAGTCCTTGGCCAGCCGGCGCATGATGGGCCGGTCGCTGTCCGGTATCCCCAGCATCCGGGCGATGACCAGCAAGGGCAACGGCGTGGCCAGGTCGGCCATTACGTCCATGCGGCCCTTTTCCGCCACGTCGTCCAGCAACTCGGTGATGGACGCTTGCACCAGGGGGCGCCACATCTCCATGGACTTGGGCGTGAAGTACCCGTGCATCACCCGACGCATATCAACGTGGTCGGGGCCGGTTACTTCCGGGTTATAACGCCGTTGGTCGTGCTGGATGAACCGGGAAACCTGCCAATTCTTGATGTAATTGTAGATTTCCAGGTCGTCTTCGTCGATGGGTGGGTTCGGCGGGCGAACGTCCCGGGCGAAGACGCTGGACGAGAAAACCTCCGGATGGCGGGTGACCCAGACCAGGTGCTCCCAGTCGGTTACCATCCAGACCTCATACTGTTCGTTGTAATGCACCGGCTCCCACTCGCGCAGCCGCGCGAAGAATTCGTAAGGCTGGTACATCGCCTCCGCAGAGAAGGGGTTGTCGTTGATGGTGCTGACCATTTTGTGCAACCTCCGTTTCGACTGGCGCGTTTAACGACGAAATACGTCGGTATCGAGCTTTGATGGCTCGATTATAGGTGAGTACACCGCTTACCGCAAGCGAAAAAGAATGCCCGGAGGGAGGCCCTCCGGGCATAGTCGGCGCGAATGGTCCGATGTTCGGTCAGCGCAGGTGCACCGGCAACTGCTCCAGTGTGCGGAAGGCGATGCTGGACGTGTAGGTGAGGTCGTCCGGGTCGCAACCCAGATTGAGGTTAGGGAAGCGCTGAGCCAGCGTCTTGAAGGCTTCCTGCCCCTCCAACCGAGCCAGTGTGGCGCCCAGGCAGTGGTGGATGCCGCTGCCGAAGGCGACGTGGGGGTTGGGGTAGCGCTCGATGTCGAAGTCGTCGGGCCGGTCAAAGACCTCGGGGTCGCGGTTGGCGCCGGTGATGAACCACCGCATCCGCTGGTTCACTTCGATCTGCTTGCCGCCAAATTCGAGAGCCTCGCCGGATATGCGCTGAATGGATTTGACCGGCGGGTCGTAGCGCAGGCACTCCTCGGTGGCGCGAATCATGCGCCCTTCGGGATCAGCCTTCATCAGTTCCCACTGGTCGGGGTGGGTCATAAAGGCTCGGGTGCCGTTGCAGATCAGGTTGATGGTGGTCTCGTGGCCGGCCAGCAGCAGCAGGATGGCGTTGGCGACCACTTGCTCCTCGTCCATCGCGCCAACCCGGTAGGCATCGGTCATGCGGTCCAGCAGGTCGCCGTTGGAATTCTTGATGCGCTCCGCAACCATGGGGCGCAGGTATTCCTGCAAGCCCATGATGCCTTCGGTCAAGGGTTGCATCCGGTCGGTGTTGCCGCGGCCCAGGAAGAGCAGTTTTTCGGCCAGCGAGCGGATGAACTGCCGGTCGGAGGTTTCGATGCCCATCATAGCGGCGATGACCAGCAAAGGCAGTGGGGTGGCGTAGTCGCGCATTACGTCCATGTGGCCGCGCTCTTCCGCCTCGTCCAGGAGCTGGTTGATAGCCGACTGAACCAGTGGACGCCACAGCTCCATAGCCTTGGGGTTGAAGTAGCCGTGAATGACCTTCCGCATATCGGTATGGTCGGGACCGCCGTGCTCGCGTATCGATTCGTAGGCGCTCACCGCGCGGCGGTCATGCTGGATGAACCACTGGGCGAAGAACTGCTTCACATACTCGTAGAGTCCCATATCGGACTCGTCGATGTCGGGGTACGGCGGCAGGGGGTCCCGGTGGAACACCTCAGACGAGAACAGTTCCGGGCGCCGCGTGACCCATACCAGATCCTTGTACTTGGAGATCACCCATAGCTTGTAGGGAGCGTTCCAGTGCACCGGGTCCTCTTCCCGCATCCGCGCGAAATAGGTGTACGGATCCTGGACCACTTCCGGGGAGAAGAGGTCGTCGGTCAGCGTGGTAACCATAGCGTCCTTCCTTCCGACACTGAGATGCGTTCTGACACTAAGATGCGTTGCCGCCGCCGTCAAGCAGCATGCTTACGAAATTAGCTGCATCGTACTTACCGGGTTGCATCATGTCAACAAAGAGGAAGATCGGCACGCCGGAATCCGAAATGAAAATCGGCCGCGGATTTCCCCGCGGCCGACAGCTCGGGTTTTCCGGACGGCGGTTAGGACAGATTCACCGGCAGCGTCTCCAACGTGCGGAAGGTGATGCTGGAGGTGTAGTTCAGATCCGCGGGGTTGCAGTCCATGTTCAGGTTGGGGAACCGCTCGGCGAGGGCCTTGAAGGCTTCCTGTCCCTCCAACCGGGCCAACGTGGCGCCGAGGCAGTGGTGGATGCCGGAGCCGAAGGCAACGTGAGGGTTGGGATAGCGCTCAATGTCGAAGTCGTCGGGCCGGTCGAAGACCTCGGGGTCGCGGTTGGCTGAAGTTACGAACCAGCGCATGCGCTCGTCCTTCTGGATCAGCTTGCCGCCCAGTTCCACGTCCTCGCCGGCGATGCGCGTGATGGACTTGACCGGCGCGTCGAACCGCAGGCATTCCTCGGTGGCGCGGACGGTCTTGGCGGCCGGGTCGGTCTTGTACAGCTCCCATTGGTCGGGATGCGTCATAAATGCGCGGGTGCCGTTGCAGATGAGGTTGATGGTGGTCTCATGACCGGCCAGCAACAGCAGGATGGCGTTGGCCACGACCTGCTCTTCATCCATAATTGGCTTGCCGGCGGCGTTGGTCATCCGGGCCGCGTCGGCCATCTTATCCAGCAGGTCGCCGTTGGAATTCTTGAGCCGCGCTTTGACCATGGGCCGGAGATAATCCTGCAACTCGGTGATGCCCTCGGCCAACGGTTGCATCCGGTCGGCGCTGCCGCGCCCGATGTACAACAACTTCTCGGCCAGCGAGCGGATGAACTGCCGGTCGTAGGTCTCAATACCCATCATGGCGGCGATGACCAGCAACGGCAGTGGCGTCGCGTAGTCGCGCATCACGTCCATGTTCCCGCGATCTTCGGCCTCATCCAGCAACTGCTTAATGGCCGACTGCACCAGCGGGCGCCAGAGTTCCATAGCCTTCGGGGTGAAGTAGCCGTGGATGACCTTGCGCATATCGGTATGATCGGGCCCGCCGTGCTCGCGGATTTCTTCGTGGGTGCTGACGGCTCGGCGGTCGGTCTGGATGAACCACTGGCTGAAGAACCGCCGCACATCCTCGTAGAGGCCCATATCGGATTCGTCGATCGAGGGGTACGGAGGCAACGGATCCCGATGGAACACCTCGGACGAGAAAGCCTCCGGACGCCGGGTGACCCAAACCAAGTCTTTGTACTTGGTTATAACCCACAGTTTGTACGGGTCGTTCCAGTGGACCGGGTCTTCTTCCCGCATCCGCCCGAAGTAGCTGTAGGGGTCCTGGATGACCTCAGGCGAGAACAGGTTTTCATTGAAAGTGGTAACCATAAAGTCCCTCCCGATGACTTTTCAAGGCGAACTGAAACCGCCGGCTGGAAGCTGGCTGGCACTTTACCAACATGATTTTGCGCATTCTAGCAACGACGCGATTTCCGGTCAATGTTTTTTGACGCATACTGACACCGCTGTTGGATAAATAGCCGTTAGGTGCGAGCGGACGATATTTGGCAGTAGTTTGATGTTTCGCCCCAGGCGATGTTGGAAGCGGTCCAACTTTGTGATAAAATCCGCAAAGGCAGGAGCCTATAAACATCTCCCAATCGGAGGAAACGATGGAAGGCAAAGTTCAGATTGAGATTACCTACTGCGTGCCTTGACAGCACCATGCTACCGCCACGTGGATGGCGAACGAATTTTTCCGGGCCTACGGCGGCGACGCTGCCATTACCATTTCGCCGCGGGGCCAGGGCATCATGGAAGTTTTCGCCGATGGCGAAAAGATCTTCGACAAGAAGGCTGAAGGCAACATCTACCCCGACTTGAGTCGGGTCCGTAAGATGAAGGAAGACATCTCGGCCAAGATCGCCCAGGTTGACCTGGCAGTGGCTGCCGACAACTAGCTCGGCGCGTACCGGGAAGATTTGACCGCCGCCCTCTTGCCAAGGGCGGCGGTTTTTTATGCCAGCCGAAGCAGGTCCCGTTCGATAAGCAACGGGCGCACCGCGGCCCAAACCTGGTCGGCTACGTCATCTACCGACCCATTGCCGTTGACGCGGCGCCAGCGGCTGGATCCGGCGTCGATCTGTTTGAGAAATCCCCGGCGCACCGTGTCATGGAAGGACAATATTTCGTCCTCGAAACGGTCCGGCGCGTCGCCAATCGGCAACGTAAGTTGCACCTGCCGGCTGTGGACCCGCTCCAACCCCACCACCGGGTCAACGTCCAGCAGTATGGTCAGGTCAGGATAGCAACCGCCGGTGGCCAAATCGTTCAGCCAGGCAATGCGCTCCAGATCGACGCCGCGTCCATATCCCTGATAGGCAATCGTGGAACCGGCGAAACGGTCGGCGATGATAACCGCTCCGGCGGCCATTTCCGGGCGAATACATTCCGCCATCAGTTGAGCGCGCGATGCCTCAAACAGGAGCAACTCCGCCAACGGCGCAGCAGGTTTGTTGCCAATCAGATACCGTCGCAGATAGTCGCCCAGAGAGGTAGATCCCGGCTCGTGCACCAGCACAGCGCGACAGTCATTGCGGCGCAGCGTGTCGCACAGCAAGCTGGCTTGCGTGGACTTGCCCGCGCCCTCGCCGCCCTCAAACGCTATGAACACGCCCGACATCGCTGATCCCCCGCTTGCCTGTCGATGTAACCGGTTCAGGGTAGCAGATGCGGGGCAGGATTTATGCGTGAGGCCGCCCCGCATTTGTGGCAAAGCGTTCAGGGCCGGTAAACGAGCACGCCGCGCTGGGGATCCCGCCCCCGGCTGGTGGAAGCCAAATTGAACTGTTCGGCAAGCATGTGCTGCAAACGGCGAATGTAAGGCCGCTGGGGTTCCAATTGGACACTGAACTCCCCGGACCTCACCCGGTGGGCAGCCGCCTCTACCTCGGCGCGCGCGGCAGCGACGGTATCGGCATCTGCCGCGTCGCGGTCTGATCCACTGAACCGGCCGGCCGGCAGGGGCAGGTCAACGCCCTGGTCCCGGGCTAGCGACGTCAGGAACTCGGAAACTTGCGGAACGGTGTTTTTGCGCAGCACGTACACCGGCACATTGTTGCTCTCGGCGATCCGCACCAACTGACTTCCCCGGCGATAGTGATTCTTGGTCGTGAGGAGCAAGCTGGCCCGGCGCAGTTCGCCCACTATCTCTGCGCTGGCTTCCCGTTCCGCCAGGGCGGTTTCCACCTTGTCGCGGCTGACGCCGAAGAGGAAGATGCGAGCGTCCAGCCGGCGCGGGGCCGGCCCATTGGCGTCGGCATCGTCGCGGAAGGTTTCGGGCGGATAGCGGTCGTACTCCGTCGCTGGCCCGTCGGAACGCTTCCGTCCCTTTCGTCCCCGGATGTCGTTGGCCGACCAGGGAGTTTGTCCAACCGCGCTGGGCCGGGGCGCCGCGGTGCGGGACACGTTGCCGTCGGCGTCCATGCGGCGCACTTCCGGCTCAACGGGATAACCGCGCAGCCATTGGTCAACCACTTGGGCGACATCTTCGTGGACGTACACCTCATCCCAGTCCTGGATTTCCACCACCACGTCAAAGGTTGGCGGGGCTTTTCGCTCCAGCACGGTTTTCTGCGTCCCGCGGAATCGGGCTTCCTGGTCGCCCAGGGTCACCGTCTGCACTCCGCCCACCAGGTCGGACAGGGTGGGGTTCATGATGAGGTTATCCATAGTGTTGCCGTGGGCGGTGGCGACCAGCTGCACCCCGCGCTCGGCGATGGTGCGGGCGGCGGCGGCCTCCTCGGTGGAGCCCATTTCATCGATGATGATGACCTGGGGCATATGGTTTTCCACCGCCTCGATCATCACGCCATGCTGCTCGGTGGGCGTGGGCACCTGCATTCGGCGGGAGCGGCCAATTGCGGGATGGGGTATGTCGCCGTCGCCGGCGATTTCGTTGGAGGTGTCAACGATTATCACGCGCTTGCGCGCCTCGTCCGCCAGGACACGCGCCACTTCCCGCAGCATGGTGGTTTTACCCACGCCGGGCCGACCCATCAGCAGGATGTTCTGCCCGCTGTAAGTCAGGTCCTCAATCATCTTGATCGTGCCGAATACGGCGCGTCCCACCCGGCAGGTGATCCCGACAACGTTGCCGGAACGGTTGCGAATGGCGGAAATCCGGTGCAGGGTGCGCTCCATTCCGGCTCGGTTGTCGTCTCCGAACTCCCCGATGCCGGATACTACGTGCAGCAAATCTTCGCGGCTCACCGGTTCGTCGCCGAGCATCACATCTCCGTAGGAGAAGCGCGCCTCCGGCAGGCGACCCAAATCGAGGATGATCTCCAGAAGGTCGTTCAGATCTTCCCGCTCGCGGAGCCTCCCGGTCACCCGGGGCGGCAGCGCCGACAGCAGTTGCTCCAGTTCATCGTGGGCCAGTTGCTCGACCGTTACCAACTACAACCTCCCGTATTTGATCCCGGCGCCGGCCGGGGTGACGGAGTCGCAATGACGTTATGGCGCAATCAACGTCGCGGGCTACCGCACGCGCGGCGCTGCAATGGGCGGAGCGGAAGTGTCAAGGGGAGGCCCGCCGGCCAGTGCGACAAAGTAGCGATGTAGGCGGGCGTCGTCGGTTAATTCCGGGTGAAAGGACGTCGCCATCAGCTGGTCTTGCCGCACTGCCACCGGCCGTCCATCGGGCAGGGCGGCCAGAACTTCGACGTCTTCTCCGACCCGGACAATGACCGGCGCGCGGATAAAGATGGCATGATATGCGGCGTCTCCCAAGCCTTTGATGGGTAAATCCTGTTCAAAGGAGTCGACCTGGCGACCAAAGGCATTGCGCTGAACCCCCACGTCCATCAAGCTCAGGGGAACGGGGTCCTGTTCGGTGATCTCGGCGGCCAGCATGATCATGCCGGCGCACGTCCCCCACACGGCTTTGCCGCCGGAAGCCATTTCCGCGACGGGTTCGCGCAGTCCGTACAGAGACATCAGGCGGCTCAGCGTGGTGCTTTCGCCGCCCGGAATAATCAACCCGTCAAGCCGGTCCAGTTGTTCGGGCAGCCTTACTTCGATAGCAGCGACGCCAATGCTGCGCAGCACATGGCAATGCTCCGCGAAGTCGCCC
The DNA here is from genome assembly GCA_963692995.1 of Dehalococcoidia bacterium. Taxonomy (GTDB): domain Bacteria; phylum Chloroflexota; class Dehalococcoidia; order Lucifugimonadales; family UBA3495; genus Bin87. The sequence continues at coordinate 2,287,996 of OY843611.1, read as the reverse complement.
TGTACCGCCAAAACGCCGATGTTCAACTAAGTAACCACCCCAATACGCGCACCGGGTTGATGCGCTCTGATTTCCGCCCACCGCCTCAGACGCTGCGCGTGGCCAGCAGCTCCTGCTCGCTGAGTTCCCGCACGCTTCGGCCCACCATCGGTTCGCCAAGGTCCTTGGAAACGTCGGCCAGGATCTGTGGATCGTTGTAATGGGTAACCGCCTGGACGATGGCATGGCCTCGGCGCGCCGGATCTCCGGACTTGAAGATGCCGGAGCCGACGAAAACGCCGTCCGCGCCCAGCTGCATCATCAGCGCCGCGTCGGCAGGAGTGGCAACGCCGCCGGCCGCGAAATTGACCACGGGCATCCGGCCTTCCTCGCGGGTCTGCTGGAGCAAATTAAGGCTGACGCGAAGATCGCGGGCTTCCACCACCAACTCGTCCTCGGGCATGTTCTGCAACTTGCGAATGGCGTCCTGGACGGCGCGCATATGCCGCACCGCTTCCACCACGTCGCCGGTGCCGGCTTCTCCCTTCGTGCGTATCATGGCCGCGCCTTCGGAGACCCGACGCAGCGCCTCGCCCAAGTCCCGGCACCCGCACACGAAGGGCACCGTGAAATCGTGCTTCCAGACGTGGTGCATTTCGTCGGCCGGCGTCAGCACTTCCGATTCGTCAACGTAGTCCACGCCGAGCGCCTGTAGGATCTGGGCCTCCACGAAGTGGCCGATGCGGCACTTGGCCATCACCGGAATGGAAACCGCGTCGATGATTTCGCAGATCATGGAAGGGTCGCTCATGCGCGCCACGCCGCCATCGGCGCGGATGTCAGCCGGCACCCGTTCCAGCGCCATGACCGCCACGGCGCCGGCTTCCTGCGCGATGCGGGCCTGCTCCGCCGTGACAACGTCCATAATGACGCCGCCCTTCAGCATCTGGGCATGGCCGGATTTCACGGTGAATGTGCCGGTTAGGACTTCTGCAACCATCGCAGCGCCTCCTCCATATTTTCCAAGAGTAGTCAGCTTCATTATAGCCGGCGTCCCCTGGCTAATCAATCGGCGTTGGAAGCCGGGTGTTAATCCATGGGACGCGGCGCGCGACCGGATAGTAGCAGAGCCAGGGGCCAACCCCGCCGCTTGACTATTCTACTCTACCGGCAAGACCGGCTCGGTTCGCTCTGCGGGAAGTTCAACCTCGAAAGCGTTCAGGAAGAACGCGGTCTGGGCGTAGTTGCCCATGAGCGCGGTGATCTCCACCAGGTGTTGCGCGCCAAACTGCTCCAGCGCACTCTGAAAGGTTGACGCCGAGATTCGGTGGCGGTTGTAGAATTCGTTGCAAAAGTTGATGACGGCTCGTTCATCGTCGGCCAGGTCCGGCAACGGTTTCCCGTCGCGGATGGCGTCCACCAGCGCGTCGCTGACGCCTTCGCGCCGCGCCGCCGGAGCATGGGCGTTCCAGATGTAGGGGCAGTCGAAGGCCCGAGCGGTGGCCAGGATCGCCAACTCCTGGATCCGCTTGGGGAAGGCGCTCTCGAAACGCAGGTAGTTGGTCAGATTGCTGCGGCGTCGCGCCATCTCCGGGCTGTTGATCGCGATGGAATATGGCCCGCCGGCAATGGTTCCGCCGGTGTCCCTGGTCAGCTCGTCAAAGGCTTCACGAAACTCTTCAGGCACCATATCTCGGGTAACAATAGGTAGTCGTGCCATCATGCACCTCGGTTGTTCAAACGTGACCGGCCGGCGACGCAAGCCGCCGCCTGGCGGCGATTGTAGCATCGTATGGCTCAGTGCGTTTGGCTCAGTACGTTGCTTTCGCCGCAATTGCGCTGGCATGACATTCAGCGGGAATGAGACTACAATCGCGGCATAGCGGCAATTGATTTGTCGCCAGATTGATTCGTCGCCAGGAGGTAACGCGATGTCGATTCCCGACACCATACGCACCGACGAAGAACGACGGTATTTCGAGGTCACCGACCGCATTCAACTCAAACCGGGTTGGCTGCAAGGCGAAGGCCAACCCCTGCCGCGCCTGGAACCCTACCTCTGGCGGTGGGCCGAAGTGGAGCCTCTGGTGCTGCAAAGCGGCGAACTGGTCACGCCCGACCGGGACGTGGAGCGGCGCACGCTGCGATTGGCGACACCGGGCCTGGACCGCGGCACTACGCACACCATCACGGCGGCGTTGCAGCTGCTCCTGCCCGGCGAAAACGCGCCGGCCCATCGGCACACCCCCACCGCCATCCGCTGGGTGCTGAAGGGCGCCGGGGCGTACACCACCGTGGAAGGCGACAAGTGCTACATGGAGCCGGGCGACCTGGTTCTCACGCCGTCCTGGACCTGGCACGATCACAACAACGAGGGCGACGAGCCGATGATCTGGCTGGACGGTTTGGATGTGCCGCTGGTTCGGTATCTCCGCGCCAACTTCTACGAGGCATATCCCGAAGACCAGCAGCCCATCGTCGGCGTGGCCGAGTCCGAGCGCAAGTTTGCCGCCGGCTCCCTGCGGCCAGCCTGGGAGGACACCAGCCTTCCCTATTCCCCGCTGTGGCATTACAAGTGGGACAAGACCTACGAGGCCCTGCAACGTCTGGCCGAGGTGGACGCCAGCCCCTTCGACGATGTTGCGATGGAGTTCAGCGACCCGGCGACCGGCGGCCCGGTGCTGCGCACCATGACCTGCTGGGTCCAGATGATCCGCCCGGGCATTCGCACGCGGGCGCACCGCCAGACCAGCTGCGCCGTGTACCAGGTCCACAAGGGGGAGGGCTACAGCGTTATTGACGGGCAGCGGTTCGACTGGAGCGAAGGAGACTTCTTCGTGGTGCCGCCCTGGGTCTGGCACGAGCACGCCAATGACGCCTCGGAAGGCGCGATTCTGTTCTCTATTCAGGACATCCCGGCGCTGAAAGATCTGGCCCTTTACCGCGAGGAACCTTACGAAGAGAACGCCGGCCACCAGCCGGTGACCGGGCGGTTCAAAGAATAAAACCGCCGAACTCCCGGAAGCGCGTGGGGGGCTGGTTCTTCGGAACCAACCCCCATGCGGCTGACCAAGCGGACGGGACGCGATTAGCCGGCTAGCGAACCCATCGGGTCCCAGGCCGGCAGCACGATGGGTTCCAGGTCCAGCGCTTGCTGCAATTCGGCGGGCAGGTAGCTCTTCGGGGCCGCGATCTCGAACATGTACTCGGCGAACCAGGAGTCATTCATCAAGAAGAATCCCTTCTCGCCCACCTTGTCGTCCCAGCTGTTTTCCACGCGCCAGCGACGGGGTTTCCCGTCCACCACGTCAACACCGGTGAACAGCATAGCGTGGGTCATCGCGGTCTGGTGATACTCCAGCCGCTCCGCCTTGTCCAGGTCAAAATCGGCGTTATAGACGCTGCCGTAGTCGAAAAGCTCGGCGTCCCACATTCCCTTGTCCCGGTGCATCTGCTTGCCGGTGTCGCAGCCCATCCAGACCGGCTTGCCGTCCAGCAGCATCCGCATCGTGATGTCCTTCATCAGATTGATGTCCACGTTGAGGTATTTGATGCGGGCGCCGTCCACCACGTTGCCCAGGTATTGCACGGTGTAGGTGCGTCCCGGCGGGCTGGACTGGCGCGGGTCGTGGACCAGGCAGACGTACTCCTCCATGGGAGTGGCAATATACTTTTCGGCAAACTTTAGCGGCGTCATCTGGCCGTCGCGGTGGAACTCGCCTTCTTTGTCCTTCCATTGCCAGTCGAACTCCGCCGGCGGGTTGCCCAGGTGGATGCGCAAAATCCGGTAGATGGACTGGAGAGCCTCCTGCTTGGCCTCCCGCATGGCGTCCAGTCCGCCTTCCGCGCCGTAGATGCGCCGGATATTCCGCGCCCCCTGGCGGACCTGGTAGTTGAGGCCGGCGTTCATCCGCATTGAGTTGCCGGAACTCTCCGTTTCGGGCATGGCGCTCTTTGGAACCACGCCGTGCTTGCGCACCAGGCTGACGAACATATCCCATTGGCCGCCGTCGCCCAGGGGCTGGTGCAGCAGCCAGGCCACCACCCGGTCGTCGATGGGCCGGTCGGCGGTCTCAATCACCGCCTCCAGGATGTAGTTGGCCCTTTCCATCTTGTCCCAAAACATCACGTAGCTCTGGCTGAACTCGAACTCTTTGACGTTGAGCAGGTTCCGGCTTTCCGACCGAAAGAGGTTAAGGCCGGCGAACATCCAGCAGCGGCCGGAACGAGCCTGATTGGTGACGCCCCAGTCGTCCAGGACGGTGGAAAAGGAGTGGGTAGCCTCGGCAACAATGTTGCGGTTCAGCGCCACATCGTTCACATCGTGCTGAGTGACCACGTTCTGCATCAGCTGGTGGTTGGGTTGAGCTGTGAAGGCATTCTGGAAACCGGCGACGGTTTCGGCGTTCAGAGCGCCTGGATTGGTCTGGGTTGTCATGCTTTATCTCCCGGGTTCTTGCGTTTAGTTCGCCGGCTGGTCCGTGTGATTGCCAGTTTTTAAAACAGTTCCTAGACAACGGATAGGGTCTTGATGACTGCGTTGATCTCAGCCGATGCTCGGTCGATTTCGTCTTCTGTAGTGAAACGACCCACGGTCAAGCGGAGGGTTCCCATGGCGTATTCGATGGGCAGGTTCATTGCTCGCAGCACGTGCGATACGTCCACCCGGTCGCTGTGACAGGCGGCCCCGGCCGAGGCTGCGACGGTAGGCAGGTTCTCCAGGATCCGGTCGGCTTCCAACCCGCGAAAGGCTATGCTGGAAGTGTTTGGCAGCCTTTTTTCAAGATGGCCGTTCACGCGAGGGGCAACCCCCGATTCCATAATCCCTTTTTCAAGTCGGTTCCGCATTGCAGCCATGTGCCAAGCGTAGTCGGTCAAGTTATCTTGGATTAGCTGGCAGGCTTTGGCCAGGCCGACCATTTGGATTACGTTTTCCGTTCCGGCGCGGCGGTTTTGCTCGTGGTTGGCGCCGTGCATCAGTTTTTCCAGCCGGACGCCGGGGCGAATGTACAAGACGCCGATACCCTTGGGCGCGTAGAGCTTGTGGCCGGCCACGGAGAGCAGATCAACGCCCAGGTCGTCCACCTTTACCGGAATCTTGCCGACCGATTGGGCGCAGTCGCTGTGCATCAGTGCGCCGTAGCGGTGGGCGATCTCCCCAATCTCGGCAATGGGCTGAATGGTGCCGACCTCGTTGTTGGCGTGCATCACCGTAACGAGCAGAGTCGCCGGCGTGATCGCCTCTTGAACCTGTTGAGGATGGACCATGCCGCACTCGTCCACCGGCAGGTAAGTGACGCGGAAGCCCTGTCCCGCCAGATAGTCGCAAACCTCCGTCACGGCGGGATGTTCGACGGCAGAGGTGATGATGTGATTGCCACGATGGCGGTTGGCCCAGGCTACTCCCTTGATGGCATGGTTGTTGGCCTCGGTCCCTCCGCTGGTAAATATCAGGTCGTCCGCGCCGCATCCAAGCAGATTGGCAACCTCACGGCGGGCCCAGTTGACGCCTTCGCGGGCGCCTTGCCCGAAAGAATGACTGCTTGACGGGTTCCCGAACAATCCGTGAATGTACGGCAACATGGCCTCGGCGACCAAAGGATCGATTGGCGTAGTGGCGTTATAGTCCAGGTAAATGTCGCTCATGCGCATCTCCAGCCGACGGAACCAGTGCGCGATTGCGCGCGTTATAGAGCCGGCGGATCTAGTCGGAACAAGCAAAACTCGCGGATTGCCTCCTGGAAAGAAAGGCGCGTTGCAAGAAAGGCGCGTTTTCCGCAACGTTCAAGCTGCTACGGGATCCACCAGTCCTCGGCCGACCTCATTCCCTGCCATCGCTGCTGATGGCACGCGGGTCGTGCGATCAGTTGTCGGTTGACTACTACTGTACGCTGCCGGTTGGCATCTTGCGCGGGTTATTTGGGGGCGCGTACGGAAAGCGCCAAGGGCAGGACGCGGCACCAGGAACTTATGCCAAGTTCCTCTGTCGAACGTGCCGTTATTATATTCCGACTTCGCTCAGAATAGAACACAATCTTGCGAAAAAACCTGGATATTCAAAATTATCTATACGCATCGACCTGCTATGTAAGCGGAAGCGCGTGTCCGACGACGCGGTTCCGCCGGCGCGTTCAGCTTTCGCAATCGGTTGAATGGCGCAGGCGCGTTGTCCTGCGCCGGGGTTGGGTAGCCTCTGCAATCCGTGTCGGTGTTGTGGTAACCTGCGGGTACATACTCGTCATTTCAGGAGGGCATCCCGATGTGTGCCATGGTGAAAAATCGAAGCGGACTCACGGTCACGACTTCCTCGCCAACTGCCGCCGACGCGTACCATGAGGGCTTGGACTTAGTGCTGTCCCAAAACTACGGGCCGGAAGAGAAGCTCCGAGCGGCGATAGCCGCTGACGATGGCTTTGCCATGGCCCATGTTACGCTGGCCTACGTCCTGCACTTGCAGATGAACGTGCCCGCCGCTCGGGAAATGGCGGAGCGCGGAGTCGCGCTTGCGGCCGGCTGCTCACGGGAAGAAACGCAGATCGCCAGCATCATGCACTGTTTCACCCACGGCAAGGGGACCGAAGCCATTGGCCTGATCCACGAGCATCTGAACGACTTCCCCACCGATACGCTGGCGATGCGGGTCGCTCAACGCCTTTACATGCTGGGCTGTTTCGGCGCCGGCGTCCCCGATTTCCCCAACCACCTGATGGCGATGATGCGCAAGGTGGCTCCTGCCAACGGAGAAGATTGGGCGTTTCTGGGCCAGTACGCCTTTGCCCACCACGAAACCAATCAGCCCGAGCCGGCAATGGATCTGGCCACGCGCTCGTTGGAAGGCAACCCATTGAACGCGGTGGCCTGCCACTCGGTTACGCACTCGTACTTCGAGCAAGGCGACGCCCGGAACGGCGGGCGGTGGCTTGCGGATTGGCTGGACGGCTTTGATCGAAGGGCCTCCTACAACACCCACCTGTCATGGCACCTGGCGTTGTTCGAGCTGGCGCAAGGGCGGTACAGCCAGGCCCTCGACTTGTACGAAACCCATATCCGGCCCGGGGTGCAGGCGCGCAACCTGGCGAACTTGCAGGACGCCGCTTCGCTGATGTGGCGCTTGCAGGTTTATTCAGGAGAAGAGCCGGGCAAGCCTTGGGACGAGGTGCGGGATCTGGCGTTGCCGGCGGCCAGCGGGCCGGGAGCGGCGTTCCGCGACTGCCACGCCGCTCTCGCCTTCGCGGGCGCCGGCGACGCGGAAGCCACCGGCCAGTTGGTGGACCGTCTCACCGCGCAGGGCGAAAAGGGGGACGACCTGTCCCGCGAGATGTCCCTTCCCATCGCGTTGGGCGCGGCGGCTTTCGTCGCCGGCGACTATGATGAGGCCGCCAACCTGATCGGCCCGACCTATCCCATGCTGGCGCGCATCGGCGGGAGCCACGCCCAGCGGGAGGTGTTCGAGGACACGCTGCTGGAAACCTACATCCGGGCCGGCCGGTACGACGAAGCCAAAGCAATGCTGAATGAGCGGCTGTCAAGGCGGTCGTCGGTGCGAGACACCTACTGGATGGGGCGTCTCGAAGCCGAGGCGGCGCAAGGTGACCCGGAGGCGTCGCGCCGCTTGCTGGGCCAAGCGAGGGCCGCCTGGGCGCCCACGGCTGATCAAGCCGCTGCCGAGCTCCGGCGACTGGCGGAGCCGTTTGACTGCGGCTAAACGAGCGCAGGTTCCGGCAGCCGGTTGAGCAGAGATTCCAAGCCGAGGGACTGGCACAGCTCTGCGAAATCCGGCTGCCGGACGCCCAGCCAGCGCAGTTGATCCGGTGCGGCTTCCGGCAGGGGAACATCCAGCCGGAGCGTCGCCAGCCGGCGGTAGAGTTGGACGTTGTCCCACTGCTGCATCATGGTTTTGACCAGGTTGGCGGCTCCCCGCACGCTCAGATTCCAATCGCCAGCGTCCGTTGGGATTTGGTCGATATGTCCGTAGCGGGTGAGCACGGCGGCAGTGGTTTTCGCGCCCCAGCCTTTGATGCCGGGGATGCCATCTGCGGCATCGCCCACCAACGCAAGGTAGTCGGGTATGGATGGCGGTGAGACGCCGAACTTTGCCGTCACACCGGCCTCGTCGATAACTTCCCGCTTGCGTCGGTCCAGCATCACCACCTGATCGCCTGACACCACCTGCGCCAAATCCTTGTCCGGAGAGCACATCACGACTTGCTCAACCGACGATGCACCGGCGAAACGAACGGCGGCGGCGGCAATGGCGTCGTCGGCCTCGAATTCGACCATCGACCAAACGGTGAGGCCAAGGGCCGAGGCGATCCGTTCCGCCAGAGGAAATTGCGCCAGCAGCGCCGGTTCCACGCCGTCACCCGTCTTGTACCCGTCGAACAGGTCGTTGCGGAAAGAACGGATTACCGTGTCGAATGCAACGGCCACATGGGATACCTCGGGTTGCCCCAGCAGAGCGATAAGAGATTGGGCCAGGCCGTGGGTGGCCTTGATGTCTCGCCCATCCGGGGTGGAACGGTTCGGGCGAGGTGAGTAGTGAGCGCGGAACAGCTCGAAAGTGCCGTCAACCAGGTGAATTTTCATAGCGGGAGGCTACGCTTACTGGCCGGCGGCTTCGTGCAAAGCGAAGATGCGGCGGCGCACCTCGAACACGAAACCTGGCATCACCGGATCGCCGCTGATGGTCTCCGGATCTTCCAGTACCGCAACTTCCGTATCGGGACGATAGACGTACACCCGCCGGCGATATGGGTCAATCAGCCAGCCCAGCCGCGCCCCGTTGGCGATGTAGCGTTCCATCTTGCGCCGCAGGGGCGGCAGCCGGTCGGTGCCGGACATTATCTCGGCGACAAATGCCGGGCAGACGGTTATGGGCCTGTCTTCGGCTACGGGAGGCAGGGCGGCTACTTGTTCCGGCGACAGCCACAGGGCGTCGGGCCGTATCCGCGACCCGTCGGGCAAGCGCATATTGGCGTCGGGTCCGTAGGCTTCGCCCCCGTGTTCCTCTTCCCAATTTCCCAATGCTATGGCCAACCGAAATTCGGCTCTACCTCCGCCTCGATTCACCATAGGGCTGATCACCAATTCGCCTTCTGCCGTCAGTTCCAGGGTAAAACCGCGCCCTTGGTTGAGCTCGTGGAATCCGACAAACCACTGGTCAATCTCTTCCTCATTGAGCTTGCCGGCCACCGATTCCAGGATGGGCCGGATGTTGACCCACAGCGGATGCGGCAGGTCAAAGTAGAAACCAGCCTCCTCAGCAATAGAGACGGCATCTTTGAGACCAACATCGGTTGCCATGGCGTCTATCCCGCAGCGGCTTCGTGCAAAGCGAAGATGCGGCGGCGCACCTCAAACACGAAACCTGGCATCACCGGATCGCCGCTGATGGTCTCCGGATCTTCCAGTACCGCAGCTTCCGTATCGGGACGATAGACGTACACCCGCCGGCGATAGGGGTCAATCAGCCAGCCCAGCCGCGCCCCGTTGGCGATGTAGCGTTCCATCTTGCGCCGCAGGGGCGGCAACGTGCCGGTGCCGGACATTATCTCGGCGACAAATGCCGGGCAGACGGTTATGGGCCTGTCTTCGGCTACCGGAGGCAGGCCGGCTACTTGCTCCGGCGACAGCCACAGGGCGTCGGGCCGTATCCGAGAGCCGTCGGGCAGACGCATATTGGCGTCGGGTCCGCCCGCTTCGCCACCGTGTTCGTCTTCCCAGTTATGCAACGCGCCCGCCAGTCGAAACTCAGCTCTAAGGCCGCCGCGATTCACCATAGGACTGATCACCAATTCTCCTTCTGCCGTCAGTTCCAGGGTAAAACCGCGCTCTTGGTTGATCTCGTGGAATCCGACAAACCACTGGTCAATCTCTTCCTCGGTGAGCTTGCCGGCTACCGATTCCAGGATGGGCCGGATGTTGACCCACAGCGGATGCGGCAGGTCGAAATAGAAACCATCCTCCGCTGCAATAGAGACGGCATCTTTGAGACCAACATCGGTTGTCATGGCGTCTATCCCGCAGCGGCTTCGTGCAACGCGAAAATCCGCCGGCGCACCTCGAACACGAAACCTGGCATCACCGGATCGCCGCTGATGGTCTCCGGATCTTCCAGTACCGCAACCTCCGTATCGGGACGATAGACGTACACCCGCCGGCGGTAGGGGTCAATCAGCCAGCCCAGCCGCGCCCCGTTGGCGATGTAGCGTTCCATCTTGCGCCGCAGGGGCGGCAGCCGGTCGGTGCCGGACATTATCTCGACGACAAATGCCGGGCAGACGGTTATGGGTCTGTCTTCGGCTACCGGAGGCAGGCCGGCTACTTGCTCCGGCGACAGCCATAGGGCGTCGGGCCGTATCCGCGACCCGTCGGGGAGGCGCAGATTGGCGTTGGCCCCATGCGCCTCCCCGCCATGCTCCCTGTTCCAAATACCTAGGTCTATGCCTAGTTCCAGCTCGGCATATGAGCCTTTTCTGTTCACCATTGGGTTGATTACTAGCTCTCCCTCTGCGGTCAATTCCAAGTAAAAACCGCGCCCTTGGTTGAGCTCGTGGAATCCGACAAACCACTGGTCGATGTCATCTTCGGTGAGCTTGCCGGCCACCGATTCCAGGATGGGCCGGATGTTCACCCACAGCGGATGCGGCAGGTCGAAATAAAGACCGTCATCGTATGCTGAAAAGTCGGTATCATTGACGGTAGCAGCGGTAGCCATCGCGGTCATCTCGCCTAATCCAGGTAGCGGTATCCCGGCAACGTCAGGAACTCGACGAAATCGTCCGACAGCACGATTTCGTCCAGCAGCTCCACCGCCTTGTCCAGCGCGCCGGGATTGTCCTGGCCCCGCTGCTCGACCAGAGCGGCCGCTTCCTCCGCGCGCGCCTGTCGGTACAGTTCAGCGGTGATTGGGCGCCCGTCGTCCAGGTGGGATCCGTGGTTGATCCACTGCCAAAGTTGAGACCGAGATATTTCGGCGGTGGCCGCGTCTTCCATCAATCCGTAGATGGCAACGGCGCCGTTGCCACGGGTCCAGGCGTCGATGTATTGCAACGCCACGCTGACGTTGTTGCGGAGCCCGGCCTCGGTAATTTGGCCCTCAGGCACGGCCAGCAGATCATCGGGCGCGATGCGGACTTCCGGTATGACCGATAGCTGGTTGTCGGTGAAAAACGCGGACTGGAACACATCCAACACCGGCTCCACGAGACCGGGGTGGGCAATCCAGGCTCCATCAAAGCCTTGATCCGCCTCGCGCTGTTTGTCGGCGCGAACTTGGGCGAAGGCGGCGTCGTTGGCCGCCGGGTCGTCCCGGCGTGGAATGAATGCGGACATACCGCCCAAAGCGTGCGCGCCGCGGCGATGGCAGGTATTCACCAGCAGTTGCGCGGCAGAGGTCAGGAAGTGCGTCGCCATCGTAACCTGTGCCCGGTCGGGGAACACCATGTCGCCCCGCTGGTTGAATACCTTGATGACACTGAATATATAGTCCCATCGCCCCAGGTTCAATCCGGCCGGCCGTTCCCGCAGCTCATACAGGATCTCCTCCATCTCAAAAGCGGCCAGGATGTGCTCAATCAGGACGGTCGGGCTGATCGTTCCCGGGGGAATACCCAGACGTTCCTCGGCATATCCGAAAACGTCGTTCCACAAACGGGCTTCCAAGTGAGACTGCAACTTCGGCAGGTAGTAATAGGGGCCGGTGCCGTTACTCTGCTGGGCGACGTGGTTGTGAAAAACCGTCAGACCGAAATCGAAGAAACTGCCGGCCACGGGTTCCCCGTCAATCAGGAGGTGACGCTCCATCAGGTGCAACCCGCGGGGCCGGACGCACAGAGTGGCCAGGCTTTCGTTCAGCTGGTATTGTCGGCCGTCAGCGGCTTCGTCGCTGATCGTGCGCCGGTACGCGTCCCGCACGTTCAGTTGTCCGTCCAGGGTAGGCAACCAGGCCGGCGAATGGGCGTCTTCGAAATCGGTCATATAGACCTGCGCGCCGCAATTCAATGCGTTAATCACCATGCGGCGGTTTGACGACGGGCCGGTAATCTCTACCCGTCGGTTGGTCAGGTCGTCCGGGGCTGGGCGTACTCGCCAGTCGCCTTCCCGAACGCTACGAGTTTCGGACCGGAAATCCGGCGTAGCGCCGGCATCGATCTCAGCCTGGCGGCGAACTCGCGCCTGCATCAACCGCCGCCGTGTGGCCTCAAAATTGCGATGCAAATCAGCGACGAATTCCAACGCGCCGTCCGTGAGGATAGCGCCGTACCGACTGGGAACCGCGCCGAGGATCTGAATGTTGTTTTTTGCCATGTCTGCCTATCCTGGTTTGCCGAACCCTGGTTTGCCAAGTTTCGGGGGTACGCATTTCCTTACGGCGGCCGCTTTATCCCGGGGCCAGGCATCCCTCGCTGGCATCGAGCGGGTCTGCGGGCCCAACAGGATCAGATGTTGGCGTGTTTGAAAGTTAGAGCGCTACCCGGCGCGCAATGCGAGATCCGCCAAGCTCTTCCGACCCGATTCGGTGATGGCCAAGCCCTGCCCCATGCCCTTCCGGTACTTGCGTTGAAGTTCGTGCAGCTGGGAAGAAACCGGTCGCATCCCTTCGGCGCGGTGAGCCGCCGTTTCATCCAATGTTTCGTAAGCCTGGTCCAGTGACCAGTAGAACGACAGGAGCCAGGAAAGTTCCCGCTCGTTGCTAGGCGACGGCACATCGCTGATATCCAGGATGGTGTTGACCACTTTGGTGTACCGCAGAATTCCGGCTTTATCCTGCTGGTCCCGACCGTAATAACGACGGTGCATCAATTCGGCTACTCGGTCGGCGTAGCCTTCCTCCCCATAGATGTTGACCGGCAGCCACTTCTCGCGCAGGTCAACTACCTCGTTGCCATCTGCGTCCAGAATCGCTACCGCCACTTCCGAGCGGAGTACTCCATCGTATTCGAAATTGACCGCGTTACGGAGCAATGCCTCCTGTAGCATCATCGTCAATTCACGGGGTATATTCAAATACCGCGAACCTGAAGCTTCTTCGTTGCTGTCGGCGCCTACTCCGCCGGTATTGAAGGCGTAGTACTCTTGCGGCATCCCGCCCCACGCCAATTGTTGGAGCACATGGTAGAGCAGGTTGGCGTTCTCATCCTCAAGGCCGATGATAAACGGATCGGAGAAATACTCGACGTAGGGACGGCCAATGGCGCCGATCGCCGCTCCCATCTGGACCGCTTCACCGTACATCAGCACGCGGATGTATTGCTCCAGGCTCAGGCGGCGCAGGGGAGGTATAACGGTGTTCTGGCGCATCACCTCTTGCCAGAATACGCGGTCTGTGCTCTCCATCGGCACGTGAACCGAATCGGTGAGGCGTCCCTCGGTGATTTTGGAAATCAGTCCCGCGGCCCCCTTTCGCTGCAATAAGCCGCGCCGCGACAATATCATCCGCATATTGCGGACCGGATTTTCCAGGTAGTTGGGTTCCTGACTATCCACGTGAACCGGAACATTTTCCAGGGTTTCGTCGGGAGACGTGATGCCGGGAGCGCCCCGCAGGACGTCGTAAGTGATCGGATCGTCCTCCCGAGTCAATCCGAACGGAACAGCATAGAAGTTGTTCTCCGTGCCGTCGATAGCGTGGGAAACCATCGCGCGCCGCCCGCCCCGGTTGCTCGCAACGGGGTCTTCCAGGGGTTGCAGCAACACGATGTCATCGTTCATCGGATAGACCCCTTCTTCGGGGTCGGCGGGCAGATTCAACACGCCGGCCAACTCGCTGTTCGCCAACTCAACCATGATGGTTAGCGTGCTTTTCCCGTGAAGCGACGGGCCCACCGTGACCAGAGCGGTGTTGGCGAGTTCCCCATCGAGCTTCCTAACCCGAGCCATGCTTAATGCGGCCTGCACCGCCAGCCCATTTTTCTGCTTCACTTGGTGCATGGCGATGGAGAGCGGGCCCATCTTGTGTTCGCCCACGTAGTCGAAGCCGAAATGGAGCGAGAGACCTCGCGTCGGCGCTTTGAAAACCAGCTGGGTAATGCCGGCGTCGCGCAACTGCGTCTTCAAACCCTCGTCAAGGTCCAAGTCGTCCATCCAGTGCGGAACTGACACCTCAAGAATATCCGGCGGTTCCTGCCATTGCCCCGGCGGCAGGTCGAAAGTGAGCCGGCGCCACATGTAAGGGGCCTGCATATACCGCGTGCCGAAAAGCAGCTGCCGCGCGTGAAAAGACCGACCGGGCGCATCGCAAATCTGCCGGTCGGTTTGTACTATATCCTCGCCGGCAGCGAAGCCGGTCTCCATCTTGTCGCAGACTCGATGAAAGATTTCGGTGAACAGTCGCTGATTATCCTCAGAAAAGGCTAAAGCGTCTCGGTTGCGGGTGAACCCTTCCACGAAATATTGCGTCAAGTCCGGTCGCCGCACCACTCCCAGTTGGCTGAAAAATGCCAGGCCGCCGTTGTCCAGACGAAACACGGTTTCCGGCCATACCCTACTGGCGGCGCGGCCGGCAGCGTTGGCTTCGACGGCTGTGGCTTCCAGAGCCGCGGCTTCGGCCAACAGTTCGGACTGCCGCCCGGACGGAAGATCCTGGAAAATGGGCATCTTTCCCACTATCCACTCTTCCGATGGGTTGTACAGCGGGCTGTCCGCCCTTTGTCCTTCCCGTGCAATGGCACAGAGCCGGGTCAGCGCCGTTTCAAAGTCGGGGATGATTTCGGGGCCGAGCAGCGGCGACGTGGCTTCGGGCTGGCCGGCGGGTTTGGAGACAGGGCTAGTCAATGTATCTCTCCCCATGGCTGGGTAAAATGAGCGCGGCGGTTCGGGCTGGCTACCGCCGCGTACCAGATCACCTATTCAACATAACAATCAGCGACATAACTGCGACGAGGAACGGCATCGGGACGCTCCGGTCAGAGGCCAACGACGTTAGGTTCGAGGTGCGCTACACGGCAAGCATGCTACCCCGAACCGTCGGTACTGTCAAAAATCGGGCGCGCGATTTTGAGTTCCTTCCCGCCGCTTCAGGAACATGGGCATCCCGCCTTTGGGACGCAGCGAAACCAGCGGCACCAATTCGATCCGATGGCTTGGGTCGTGCCGCATCGCCCACTTTTGCCCCAGAGTCGCCAATACCAGCATGGCCTCCATCCACGCGAACCCTTCCCCGATACAGAGTCGCGGGCCGCCTCCGAAGGGGTAGTAGGCGAATCGGGGCAGGCGTTCGCGGAACTGGGGCGTCCACCGGTCGGGACAAAACTCCAGCGGATCGTCGTACCATCGCGGATCCCTCTGAGCAATCAGCTGGGGCGCGACCAGGGACTCGCCGGCTGGAATGTGGTATCCGCCGAGCGTGATGGGTTCAAAGGTCATCCGGCCCGTGGACCAGATGGGCGGGTACAGCCGCATCGACTCGGTGAGCGCCTGTTCGGTAAAGGCCAACTTGGGCAAGTCGTCGAGCGTCGGCGGTCGGCTTCCCAATACGTCATCCAGTTCGGCGTGGAAGCGTGCCTGTATATCGGGATGGGTAGCCAGGAGATAACAGGTCCAGGTCAGCGCTACGGCGGTGGTTTCGTGGCCGGCGGCAAAGAGGGTGATTGCCTCGTCCCGGACCTGCCGATCGGTCATCACGGCGTCGGCCGGGTTATCGGCTTCTTCATCCCGCACGTTCAGCAACATGGACAACAGATCGTTGCCCTCCAGCCCGGATCGGCGGCGCTCCTCGATAAGACCATAGGTCGTTTCGTCCAGGTAGGCCAACCCCCGCTTGAAACGGCGCGTGAACGGTAGCGGCAGCCGGTGGAACAATCGACGCAGCGCCGGCGGCTGATTGTCCCGCGCCTTTATATAATCGTTGCTGAGTGCGAAAGCGGCGCCGATGCGTCGCACCGTGTCGGCCAGTTCCAGGCCGAACAGCGTCTTGACGACGATGTGCAAAGTCAGTTCGCTCATCTCCCCGGCCAGATCAACCCGGTCGCCGTCGCGCCAGTTCGCCGCATGCCGCTGGGCGAAATCGGTCATTGTCTTGGCATGGGCGGCGATGCGACGGTGGTGGAACTGGGGCTGCATCAGGCGACGCTGGCGCAAGTGCAGCGGGCCATCCGATGTGACCAACCCATTGCCCATCAGGTATTGCAGGCTCTCAATGGCTCGTCCTCGACCCACTCTCCGGTGGTTGGCAACGAAAAGTTCCTGCACCAGTTCCGGGTGGTTGACCAGGTACACGAGGGTCGGTTTCACCGACAGCGTGACCAGATCGCCGTAAGCGGCGGCCCCGTGAAGGAAACCCAGCAAGTTGAACACGTACTGGAACGACTGCCCCACGATAGGCAATTCGGATGGACCGGGCGGCAGGGTGGCGCGGTCAACCACGGGCTTGGGCGGCTGGGGTACAGTGTATGTAGTCATGTTTGCCTCCAATCCGCATCACTCACGCAGACCGGCGGGGGACGTATCGGTTCGGGGCTGGTGGAACGACAATTCCTATTATACCGACGGATCCGCTCCTGAGGAGGCTAACATCACTGTAAAACTCCAAGCCTGCTGGCGCGTCTGGTGGTTGCCTCATTCGGCAGCATTTCCTTAATGCGCGGTGCAGCGATCGTTGCCGACAACGGAGACATCTGCCAGGCGCGCGGGTTTTAGCGCGGCGCTGCTTCAAGCTTGGCTCACGCCTTGACAACCCGGTGGCCTAACTTACAATTGCCGGCGGATGCCCTATTGAAAGAGGATACTCCATTGAAATCAGACAAAGGAGAAATTGTCATGCCGTTCTATACTAGAGGCGACGTCACCATTCACTATGAGGATGTCGGGTCAGGGTTTCCCCTGCTGGCGACCCCGGGCGGGGGACTGAATTCCGTAATGAGCGGTTGGCCGGGACAAGTCTTCAACGCCATGGAGGAGTTCAAGGACGACTTTCGCTGCATCACCATGGACCAGCGCAACGCCAACGGCGGACAGTCCACCGGCCCGGTTCAGGTGGAAGATCCCTGGGGCGCTTTCGCCGATGACCAGCTGGGGTTGATGGATCACCTGGGAATTGACAAGTTCGGTTTTATCGGGTTCTGCATCGGCGGGCCTTTCGCCATGACGCTCATTAAACGCGCGCCCGGTCGAGTTGTCGCCGCCGTGCTCTGTCAGCCGGTTGGACACGCCAGGCAAACCCCGGACGCTATGTACGATTCCGGCCGCGACGTCTGGGGTCCCGCGTTGATTGCCGGCCGTCCGGATCTAACCACGGAAGTCGTAGAGCAATATCTCCACAACCTCTACCGAGTCCAGCCGGACTTTGTGTACAGCGTGTCCCGGGACTTCGCGCGCGCGTGCCAGACCCCGTTGCTGGTCATGCCCGATGATACGCCCTCGCACTCCCTCGAAGCGGCAATAGAATTGGCCGAAATCGCGCCCAATGCCCAAGCGACCGTCTATCCCTGGAAGGAAGATCCGGAGATAAAAGCCCAGACGATCAACCAGGTGCGCGACTTCCTGCGGGCGCAGGAGCCGGCCGCATAGCCGGCTGAAACGCGCCGCAAAGTCGGGTAGCGGCTTCGCCGAACCGCGAAGCCGCTCCGTAAAATCTCTGTGTGCCGCGAGTAAGACCGGAACCGGCTCCGTCAGTAGAGGTGGCACGCCACCCGGTGGCCGGGCGAGACCTCTTTGTCCACCGGCGCTTCTTCGGAACACTGGGGCATTGCGAAGGGACAACGGGGGTGGAAGCGGCATCCCGTCGGCGGGTTGATGGGCGACGGCACCTCGCCCTGGAGCACGATGTCTTCGCGGATCAGGTCGGGGTGCGATGGCAAAGCCGCCGAGAACAGCGCTTTGGTATAGGGGTGCAGCGCGTTGTTGTACAGCTCCTCGGTCTCGGCAAACTCAACGATCTGCCCGAGGTACATAACCGCCGTCTGATGGGCCATGTAGCGGACCGTCGCCAAGTTGTGAGCGATTAGCAGGTAGCTGACGTTGTACTGCTCTTGCAGGTCTTTCAGCAGGTTCATCACCTGGGCGCGAATCGACACGTCCAGGGCGGAAACCGGCTCGTCGAGCACAATCAACTTGGGATACGACACCAAGGCCGAAGCCACCGCAATGCGCTGGCGCTGCCCGCCGCTGAACTCGTGAGGGTAGTTGTTGGCCTGCTGCGAATGCAGACCGACCTGGGCCAGCACTTCCGCCACCCGGTCATTTTTCTCCTGAGTGGTGACGTTTCGGTTCACCACCAGAGGTTCCGAAACGATATCCCTGACCCTCATGCGCGGGCTGAGCGAGGACCACGGGTCCTGGAAAACGGCCTGGACAGTAGTTCGATACTCCTGGAGTTGGGCGCCGCGGAAGGTGTTGATGTCCTGGCCCTCAAGCCGGATTTCACCTTCAGTCGGACGTTCCAGGCGCAGCAAGAGCTTGCTGGTTGTCGTTTTTCCGCAGCCCGATTCCCCCACCAGGCCCAGGGTCTCGCCCTGTTTAATGGAGAAAGAGATCCCGTCCACCGCCTGCACGTAGCCGATGGTCTTCATCATTATGAGGCCCTTGGTGACCGGGAAATACTTTTTCAGCCCGCTGACCTCGAGCAACGTATCGTTGGTGGCGACTGCCATGATCGACGCGACCTCCTCTATCTGGTTTCAAAGTCGAAGTAGCTGGAACGCCCTTAGCCGCTGGTGCCGGTGGGAGCTATGAACTCGGCGATGGGCGTCCCCTCCCAGTCGGAACCCAGGGCCCAACAGTCGGCGTAGTGCCTTTCATTCAACTGGACAGACGACGGATAGACGTTGAGGCACTTGTCGGTGGCATACTCGCACCTGGGGGCGAACCGGCAGCCTTCGGGAAGATTGGAAAGCAACGGCGGCTGTCCTTCAATGGAATAGAGCCGGTCCACGCTCTGCTCCAGTTTGGGTACCGAGTTGATCAATGCCTGGGTGTAGGGATGCTCCGGGCGGCTGAAGATGTCGCGCACGTCACCCTGCTCAATGATTCGTCCAGCGTACATCACCGCCACGCGGTCGCACATGCGGGCGACCACGCCAAAGTCGTGGGTGATGAAAATGATGGCCAGTCCGGTCTCCGCCTGGATTTCCTTCAGGAGGCGCAGGTACTGTAGTTGAATGGTGACGTCCAGCGCGGTGGTTGGCTCATCGGCGATGATGACCCCCGGCTCGCAGGACATGGCGATGGCTCCGACGACGCGCTGCTTCATGCCGCCGGACATCTGGTGTGGGTAGTCGTCCAGGCGACGTTCGGGAGCGGCCACGTTGACCTTGCGCAAAGCGTCAACGGCGCGACCTAGCATCGAGCTCTTGTTTTCCTTGTGGGCGATGCCCAGCGCCTCCCGCAATTGGTTCCCGATGGTGAACACCGGGTTGAGGGAGGTTTGCGGGTCCTGCAAGATCATGGAGATCTGACGGCCGCGCACGTCCCGCATTTCGTCTTCGCTCTTTTGCAGGATGTCCTGGCCGTTGAGAACGATCGCGCCCTCCACGATACGGCCGGCCGGTTTGGGCACCAGGCGCAGCAGCGACAGAGCGGTCATGGTCTTGCCACAACCCGATTCGCCCACGATACCCAGCGTCTCGCCTTTCTTCAGGTTGAAGGATATGCCGTCAACAGCTTTCACTACGGCGGCGCGGGTGAAAATGTAGGTTTTGAGGTCTTTAACCTCGAGAATGGTGTCGGTTGCGGTCTGTGCAGCTGTCATGGCCTAAATGTTCCTCAGTTTCGGGTCGAGTCGGTCTCTCAGCCAGTCGCCCAGCAGGTTCATGGACAGTACGGTGAGCACAATCGCCAGACAGGGGAACAGGAATATCCACCATGCCGTGGTAATCAGGTCTCTGCCATCTGCCACCATAACGCCCCAAGCCGGGGTCGGCGCGGGTATGCCGGCTCCCAGGAAACTCAGGGTCGACTCCAGGATTATAACGTGTCCCACCTCCAACGTGGCTAATACTACCACTGTATTGACCAAATTGGGAAAAATGTGGCGCATCATGATCCGCGCATTGGACGCGCCGGATACCCGGGCCCGGTCAATAAAGTCTTGCTGCTTGATGGCTAAAGCCTCGCCGCGGACGACGCGGGCGTACCTGGCCCACAATAGTACTGCGATCACCACGATCACCGTCGTGAAACCGGCGCCGATGGCGGCGACCAGCACCAGCGCCAACAGGATGGTCGGAAAGGCCAGCTTGATGTCAACGATGCGCATGATGACGGAGTCCGTTTTGCCGCCGCGATACGCGGCAAGCATGCCCAGCAGCGTCCCTAGCCCTCCTCCCAGCAGGATGGCAAGGCCGGATACCAACAGCGAAACCCGGGCGCCGTGCATGATCCGGCTCAGGATGTCCCGCCCCTGTTTGTCGGTGCCCAATGGATAGTTCATTGAACCGCCTTGCTGGGCTTGAAAGCGAATCGTGTCGCCGGCATTGACCGCGCCGTCTTCCCCGCCGGTGAGGAAGGTCGCTTCTCCCCGGTCAATCTTCCGCCGTGCGTTGGTCAGGCCGATTTCAACGTCCAGGCGACTGCGATCAGCGCGCTGCACCACCGTTCTTTCCTCATAGCTCTCGGAAATCCAGAAAGGCGGCAGTTTTGCGTCGTTCAACGATCCGATGCGGTGGCTGTGTGGAGCCAACTGGTTGGCGAATATTGCCGGCATCACCAGCAACGCGACCAAAACCGCGATCGGTATGAGCGGAAGCTGGCGTATCGCTCGGAAGCCGGCGCCGATTCGGCCAGAGGGACGCGGGGTTGCCGGCGCTGCGAGGTTCGGTGTTGTTGCCGCTGCCATTTGATACCTCAGTCCTTGCTTCGATACTGCCGCGATTATGTCCCGGCGACGAAATCAGGAATATCTGATACGCGGATCAATGTATGCGTAGAGCACGTCCACCATGATGTTGATGATTACGAACGCCGTTGCGAACAGCAATACCACCGCCTGCACCACCACGTAGTCGCGGAACAGGATCGCGTCAATCACCAACGCTCCCAAGCCGGGCCAGGCGAAGACGGTTTCAATCACCACCGAGCCGGTGATCAGGACCGCCCCGATCAACCCGAAATAGGTCAACGGCACTATCAGGGCGTTGCGAAAGCAATGTTTCCAGATAACTTTCCACTCGGCCACGCCTTTGATACGCGCCAGTTTGACGTATTCGGTATCCAAAACCTCCAGCATCGACGATCTGGTCAGGCGCATTAACGCCGCTACGTTGTAATAGCCCAGGGCCACCGCCGGCAGGATCATGTACTCTATACCGCCGCTACCGGAGGTGGGGAATACGTTCAGCTGCACCGCGAAGATCCACATCAGGATCAGCCCCACCGCGAAAGATGGCGCCGATTGTCCCAGGATGGCGAACAGCTTTCCGCCGTAGTCGAAAGGAGTATCCTTCTTGATTGCTACCAGAACCCCAATGGGGAAGGCGATTGCCCCGCTCACCACCAGGGCCAAAGCCGACAGTATGATAGTGTTGGGGAGACGTTCCATGATCAGCTCGACGGCGGTGGCATTCGGCCACGCCAGGGCTTCTCCCATGTCGCCTTGGAACAATTTGCCCAAGTACAGCAGATACTGCATATGGATCGGTTTATCCAGCCCCCATTCTTCTTTGGTCAGCTGAATCTGTTCTTCAGAGGCTTCTTCCGGCAAAAGCACGTTGAGCGGGTCGCCGGACACACGGGCCAGCGCAAAGGTGACGGTGCTGATGACGAAAATCGCCAGTACGCCCTGGGCGATCCGCTTGAGGATGTATCGTTGCATCAACCTTCTCCGGTTTAGCTACTGACCTCGTCGGTTTAGCTATTGAATTGACCGAGCATCCTCCGGCATTGTTCTGGGACTGCAACGATGCCGAAGGATGACCAAGCCGGAGCCGTCAACTCGGGAAATCCTGCGAATGTCAGTAACGCGCGCCCTTGATGTGCTCGAGGTCGGTGAACTGGCCGCCGTAGGGCCCCAGGTAGATATATTCCTCCACCACTTCGGGGTCGATCACCACTTGAACCGACAGTGTATGCAGTGGAATGGACGCCACTTCGTAGAACAGTTCGTCGGATACGGCGTGCCAGTGGCCCAACTGCTCCTCGAAGTTGAGGGAGTTCAGCGCATTGTAGGTATTTTGCCAAGCCGTGTCGCTGACGTAAAAACGCATGAACCGCTCTGGGCTATACGCGAAGTGTACGGTCGGATGCGGCGGTTCGGCATAGCCCCGGAAGGGGTACACGCAACAGTTGGTGGTGGCGCCCCGGTATTCCTGTCGCCAGGCGGAAAACTCCATCTCCCGGATCTCCGTCTCCAGCCCGATGTTCTCCCACATCGCGGCGATGGCCACTACGTAGTCCTTCATTTCAGGCAGACCGCTCATCGTGTAGCTGATGAGCGGCACGTGAAACCCGTTGGGATAACCGGCTTCGGTCAGCAGTTCCCGGGCCGCTGCGGGGTCGTAGCCGTAGAGTTCTTCCCAACTGTTTTCCCAATCGGGGTTATAGCCGGCGTATTCACCGCCGAAGGCTTCCGCGCTGGGAATCAGGCCGGCCACGCGACCTTCGGCCCCCTGTCCATCAAAGATATTCTCGCGGATGGCGTCCCGGTCGATGGCCTTGTTCATGGCCTGACGAACCAGTTTGCCGGTCTCGCCGGGCGCGGCCCAGGGAACGGTGGAATCGTAGGATGCGGCGGAGTATGGATCAAAGGCCGGTCCTTCTTTGGTCGCGTAGTAGAGGCCGCCAAACACCATCATGCTGTTCACGGCCACTACTTGGCTTTCGGCGATGTCCAGGCCGTCGTCCAGGGCTTGACCCACTAGCGCGCGGTCGATGGTGGCCAGGTGCGCTTCACGCGCCAACATCGCGGCCAGGCGGGTGGAAGCTTCTTCGATGATCTTGATTTCAATGCTGTCCCAGTCCGGCTCAACCCGGTAGTGGTCGCCAGGAGCCCGTTCCCACAGCCAGCCAATGCCCTTCTCAAAGTTGGCGAATTGGTAAGGGCCGAGACGCGCCGGCCCCTCGTCCAGCAGGGTCTGCTCGCCGTCCGAGCAAAAGCCTTCCAGGTGGGCGGCCACGTCGAATGTTTCGTAGTCGGCCGCGCCGTTGGGACACCCGGTGTCCCACTGGGACTTGCTGGTGATGGGGAGGCCGCGGTAGCCGGAAATCCAGTAGTCGAAGATCAACTCGGGGCGCGCGCCCATGTTGATATTGATTTCGTGGTCACTGATGGCTTCCGGTATCGCTTGTGGGTTGGTGCGGAAGTAGTCGGAG
Source organism: Dehalococcoidia bacterium (assembly GCA_963692995.1). Lineage (GTDB taxonomy): Bacteria > Chloroflexota > Dehalococcoidia > Lucifugimonadales > UBA3495 > Bin87. The sequence goes on along the minus strand of OY843611.1, from coordinate 2,264,773 downwards.
TAGGACGCGCCACAGGTCGGGTTAGTGTAGTAGTTCAGTGAATTGACAACGTCGTGGGCGGTGAACTCGCCGTAGCCAAAGTGGAAATCGACGCCTTCGCGAAGCTTGAAATTCCAGGTCCGTCCGTCGTCGCTAACGCTCCAGTCGGTGGCCAGTTGCGGCACCAGCGCGCCGGTGTAACGGTCGGCGTCCAGCATGAACTCGTGGGATGGCCGGTGCTGGCTGGTCGCGCTGCCGGTAACGTCGCAGTCCATGATGCCCTGGCGGGTCTGCTGGGAGAACAGGAAGACTAGGTCCTTGGTTCTGAGCTCGCCGGTGCGGGCTTCCGCTTCCGGCGTCGGCGTCGCTTCGGACACCGGCGTGGATCCCACGAAAGACGGTCTGGTGGGAGCCGACGTGGCCGGTGGCGGCGCCTGAGTTGCGGCTGCCGGCGCATCGGTGGCTGCCGTCGGCTGTGGCGCCGCCGCCGTGGCAGCCGTGGTGTCAGCCGGCGCGGGAGCTTCTCCGGCTCCGCCGCAGGCCACCGCGACTAGCGCCGCCACCAGCGCCACCGAGGTCACGATCGTCGCTGATCGGATTTTGATATGGCGGGTCATACAAGCCTCCGGAGTTGAGATGAATGTAGCTTTTACCAATAGGCAGGTGGATCTCCCGGCTAGACGTTTCTCAGCTTGGGGTCAAGCCGGTCGCGGAGCCAGTCGCCCAGCAGGTTCATGGAGAGCACCGTAAGCACGATGGCCAGGCAGGGGAACATGAAGATCCACCAGGAACTGGTGATTACCTCCCGGCCGTCGGCGGCCATGAGCCCCCAGGCGGGGTTGGGCCTTGGTATGCCGGCCCCGAGGAAGCTCAAAGTTGCTTCCAGGATAATGACATGGCCCACCTCCAAAGTAGCCAACACGATTACGGTGTTAAAGACGTTGGGGAATATGTGCCGCAGCATGATCCGGGAATTCGATGCGCCGGCGACCCGGGCGCGGTCAATAAAGTCCCGCTCCCGGATGGCCAGAGCTTCTCCGCGCACCACCCGCGCATAACGTGCCCAGAGCAACAGCGCGATGACGATGACGACGGTGCTGAAACCGGAACCGATAGCAACCACCAGGGTCAACGCCAGCAGAATCGACGGGAACGCCAGTTTGATGTCCACGATGCGCATTAGAAAGGCGTCAAGAAGGCCGCCGCGGAATGCGGCCAGCATCCCCAGCGTAGTGCCCAGAAAGCCTCCCACCAAGATGGCCAGGCAGGAAACCGCCAGCGAGATGCGGGCGCCGTGCATTAGCCGGCTCAGCACATCCCGCCCATGTTTGTCAGTGCCGAAGGGGTATTCCCAGCTGCCGCCCGGTTCAATCCGGACTACCGTTTCACCAATGTCGGCTACGCCGTTTCCGTTGGCGTCGTTTAGCGTAGCCACCCCGCTGTCCAGATTGCGACGGGCATTGCTGATGCTTACTTCTCGGTTATTGTCTTTAACTCGCTGAACAACCGTTTGGTGTTTTTCCCGATGTGCCACCCATCCCGGCGGCTCCAGGTCGCGGCTCAAGTCTCCAATCAGATGGTGATGCGGGGCGAGCACGTCGGCGAAAATGGCCGGGATAACCAGTAGGAAAACCAGAACGAACAGAGGCAGTACCGGAAAGCTCCGGAATCCCCGCCAGGCCCGGCCCAGGGAAGACCCTTGAGCAACCGGCGAAGCCCCGGCCAATGTTTCAGCCGGCCCACCCGGAGCGCTTGTCTGCACAGCCATTGCATGTCCTCCGATTATTTTAGAACCGCACGGTTGATGATGGGACGCGGGCCAACGTCACTATGCGTTCTAGCCATAGCGGATTCGGGGATCGACGTAAGCGTAGATAATGTCGGTAGCGATGTTGATTCCGACGTAGAACAGGGCGAAGAGCATCACCACCGCCTGAACGACGATGTGGTCTTTGGAGTTGATGGCCTCAATTACCATCAGCCCCAGTCCCGGCCAGGCGAAAACGGTTTCGATGACTACCGATCCGGTGATTAGCACCGCAAAAATCAGACTGAAATAGGTGAGCGGGCCGATCAGGGCGTTGCGGAAGCAATGCTTCCAAACAATCTTCCATTCCGGAATGCCCTTAATACGAGCCAGTTTGACGTATTCCGTATCCAGAACATCCAGCATTGAGGAACGTGTCAGCCGCATTATCGCGGCCACGTTGTAGTAGCCCAACGCGAACCCGGGGAGCAACATATGCTTGATGCTGCCTTTGCCGGATGTGGGCAGCCAGCCCAATTGAACCGCGAATAGCCACATCAATACTAGGCCAACCGCAAAGGTAGGAGCTGATTGACCCAGTATGGCGAACATTTTTCCGCTCACGTCAAATATCGAGTCTTTCTTCACTGCGGAAAGTACGCCAATCGGAAAGGCAATTATGCCGGTAACAATCAGAGCGAACGCAGACAGTTGCAGGGTAGCTGGCATACGTTCTGCAATCAGTTCCACCACTGGTCGGTCCCACTTGAATGAAGTGCCCAAGTCGCCGGTCAGCAGGCGCCGCATGTAAGTGAAGTACTGCATATGGAGCGGTTCGTTGAGACCCCAACTCTCGCGCAGCCGCTCGATCTGCTCCTTGCCGGCTTCGTCATCCAAGATGGCTGCCAGTGGGTCGCCGGCTACTCGGGACAAGGAGAACACAATCAAGCTGATGACAAACACTGCCATCAATCCCTGTAAAATTCTCAGGATGATGAATCGCTGCATGATGTCTGGCCTCAATTACAGGTGCATGACTGAAGCGTATTGGCTGATATCGAAGTCCATAAAGCGCTTCGCAGCGCCAAGTGTCCGGTATGATCCCCTGGCGCTCCGACGCGGTCATGAGCGCCAGGGGAAGTTCAGATTGGCAACCTCTCGCGATGAAGCGGTTACTTATTCGCGTACGCCCTTGACGTACTCGAGATAGACGTAGTTGCCGTTGTTGGGGCCCAGGAAGATGTACTCTGCGACTACATCCGGGTCAACGGTGGCGCTTACCGGCAGCGTCCATCCCGGAATGGTAGCGACATCGTAGAAAATCTGGTCGGACACTTTCTGCCAGGTGTCGGTGGCGTCATCCTCGTTCAATGCTCGCAGCGCCTGGTTCTTCCACTCCTGGATATCATCGGTGGTGTGCGCTCGGAAGAACCGTTCGGCGCTGAAGTAGAAGTGAACGCGGGTGTCAATCGGAGCCGCCGGGCCGCGGAACGGGTAAATGCAGCAGTCCGTATTGAGACCCCGATACTCATTCCGCCAGTTGGAAAATTCAATGGGGTCAAGCTGCGGCTCCAGGCCAATCTCGGTCCAGAACTTCGCCATCGCTTCCATCAGGTCGGGCTGCTCCGGAACCCCGGACAGGGGAAACACCGGAATGCGGAACGAAAACCCTTCGGGATAACCGGCTTCGGCCAGCAGCTCGCGTGCCTTGTTCGGATCATACCCATACAGTTCTTCCCAATCGGCTTCCCATTTCTCGTTGAATCCGGCCGGGAAATCCGGCACCAAGGTAGCAACCCATTGCTGGCCTCCGGCGCCCTTGAAGATGGCATCATTAATCTGGTCGCGGTCCAGCGCTTTGTTCATCGCCATGCGAACCAGACGGCCATTTTCCCCGGGTTCGTTCCAGGGCATTTTTTCGTCGCGCGCGGCAGCAATATCGTAACTCTCCCTGATTTCCGCCTGCTCAGCGGCGGGCAAGTCAGTGGGCACACCCTTGGCCCCGGTGGCGAAGTACATGCCGCCGAATATGGCGAAGGAGGTTTGAGCCGTAACCGAGCTGTCGAACACTTCCAACCCGTCGTCAATCGCGTCCTGCAACAATGCCCGGTTGATGGCCGCGATGTGGCCTTCTCTGGCCTGCATGATGGCCAGCCGCGTGGCCGGTTCCCGCACATCCTTGATCTCGATCTCGGCGAAATCGGGCTGCACCCGCCAGTGCTCATAGTCCACTAGCATCCATTCCCAGCCGACGCCTTCTTCAAAGCTCTCGAATTCGTAAGGCCCGGTGCGCGCCGACTTGGCATACACCAGGTCCCGGCTGGCGGCGCAGTAGCCCGCCTCTCCGTAGTCCGCCTCGCCATTGGGGCAAGCCTGGTCCCACTGCTGCTTGCTGCTGATGGGGACACCTCGGTATCCGGAGAACCAGTACAGGAAGTCAACCGCCGGCCGACGCTGCATGTGGATATTGACCTCGTAATCATTTACGATTTCCACTTCACTGCCCGGGTCGCTCCGGAAATAGTCGGAGTAGGACGCCCGGCACTCCGGGTTACTGTAGTACCCCAGCGAATGTTTCACGTCGCGCGCGGTGAATTCGCCCCAATCGTCATGCCAACGCACGCCCTGCCGCAGCTTAAAGTTCCAGGTGCGACCGTCGGGCGTGATGGCCCAATTGGTGGCGAGCATCGGTTCGTAAGACCCGTCGAGCCGGCCCGCATCCACCATGAACTCGGCGGACATCCGGTAGTTCACTACCCCGGCGCCGGTGACTTCGCAGTCGAGCATCGACTCCAGCGATGGCGGGTCCAAGACTGCGATCAGGCGGTTGGTGGTCAGGGCGCCTTCCGTTTGCGGCGGCAGCGTGGGCCTGGGCGTAGCCTGCAACACCGACGCTCGCTGTGTCGGCGTCGGCGCCAGCGTGGCGCCTTGCGGCACCGGAGTATTGGTGGCGGACAACGGCGCCTCGGTGGCGGGAGCGGGTTGGGCCGGCGCGGCGGCCGCGGTGGGTTGTGCCGGCGCCGGCGCCGCATCTTCCGCAGCGCCCCCGCAGGCGGCGATAACCACCGTGGTGGTCAATGCCGCCAGGAAGGCAACTACTGGCAATTTCAAGAACCGTCCGTAATCCATATGGCCCCTCCAGGGTGAGACTCAGGGCGTCAAGAATAACTGCACGCAGGTTTCGCGCAGTCTCGACTATAACGTTAGCGGGGGCAATATAGGCAACATCGTTAGCATAGTCAAATCGAAAGGTTCCGCGCCTGATTTACGAATACCGTAGCATATGAGGATATGTTAGCCTTTAACCATCTTTTATTTACGGAATTTAGTTGCCTAGCTCATTCTAATTGACGATTTAGGAATAGCCTTACGCCAATACGACAAATATCCAATATTCTGCGCCGTAATATATCGGCATTTTTGATACGCAAGTGGCCGCGCGATTCGTGCGGCCACTCAGCGCACCGTCGGAAATTACGGGTTCAGAAAACGGCGCCGGCGATGCGCTCAACCTCGTCCAACGCCCCGGAACTGGTAGTATCGGGCAGGCGGATGATGACGCGATTAGCGCCCGCTTCCTCGAAGCGGCCAATCAGTTCACGGTCCGCCGGCTGGCCGAATACCGTGATGTCGATGGTTGACGGGTCGCGGCCCGCCGCCTCGGCCAGCTCGTCGATGGCGGCGCGGCCGGCGGCAATCTGTTCCGGGCTGGCGGCGGTGGGCATCCAGCCGTCGCCCCAACGGACCACCCGGCGGAACACATTGCGCGCGTTGCCGCCCAGGATCACCGACGGGCCGCCCGCCTGTGCCGGCTTGGGGTTGCACTGGATCGGCGGGAAGTCGTAGTAACGACCGTGGTACTCAGCCGTGTCCTGGGTCCACAGGGCCCGCATCACCTCGATGGCCTCCCGGGTCTGGGTCCAGCGATGGTCGAAGTTGCCGCCCATGATTTCGGTCTCTTCGCGCAGCCAGCCGGCGCCGATGCCCAGGATGAACCGCCCTCCGGAGAAACGGTCCAGGCTCGAGATCGCGCCCGCCAGTACCAGCGGATTGCGCTCGGGTATCAGGGTGATCCCCGTGCCCAGTTTGATATTCGTGGTCACCGCGGAGGCCCGGGCCAGACCAATGTAAGGGTCGGCCATGTCGCTCATGTAGTCGGGTATGGAACCGTCGGGCGACCCGGGATATTTTGAGGCCGGGTTAACCGGCATCACCGGATGCTCCGGCAACCAGATGGACTCGAACCCCATGGCCTCCGCTTTGGCCGCGATGTCGGCCACGTCGATTGAGTTGGTGGAGATTGACATGTTCAAGCCGATGTCCATACGAGCCTCCGCCTGGCGACGCAAAATTACTGCTCCAATCTGTTCGGGATAATAGCACGGAGCCGGCCGGCGGTCTATGCAGGCCAGCCGATTGGTGATGTTATACTTGCAACGGCTCCCGCGCCGCAATTATCCCGGAGTCGCCATCGAGGATTCTTAAGATGCCACTGTACATAATGCTTGCCAATCTTACCGGCCGCGGCCGGCGCATGAACCGCCAGAATCCCGACCTGCTGAGCGAAGCCGCTGCCCAAGTTGAGACGCCTACCAGCAAAGTCCTTACGCAATACGCAGTCCTTGGCCAGCACGACTTTGTGATCATCACGGAGGCAGCGGACAACGACACCGCGGTCCGGCTTTCGCTGGAAATGGGAGTGCGCGCCGGCCTGAATATCGAAACTCTGCCCGCAATGCCCATCGGCGTCCTGTCCGATGAAGAGCACATCAGCATGCTGCGGGATGCTGCGGTGGCCCTTACGCTTCCCAATGTGCCGGAGCAAAGCGCGGGCGGCGACGAGTGGCGCCTGCCGGACGAACCCGATTAAGACGAACCCGACTAAAACACCGGATCGTCTCGCCGCATTAATTAATGGAGCTGCCATGACCGGTTCGCGCCCGCCCACCGTTATGACCATCGCCGGCTCCGATTCCGGTGGCGGCGCCGGCATTCAGGCCGACCTCAAAACCTTCTCGGCGCTGGGCGTGTTCGGCACGTCAGCACTCACGGCCATAACGGCGCAGAACACCCTGGGAGTCACCGCGGTGCACGAAGTGCCTACCGCGGTGATCTCAGCCCAGATCGACGCCGTCATCACCGATATCGGCGCCGATGCGGTCAAGACCGGTATGCTCTCGTCCAGCGCCATTGTTGAAACGGTTTCCGACTCGATCCGACGGCACGGCATCGCCAATCTTGTAGTGGACCCGGTCATGGTGGCCAAGAGCGGCGACCGCTTGCTCCGCGAGGAAGCCATCGCCGCAATCTGCGACTCCCTCTTCCCTCTGGCGGCGGTGGTGACGCCCAACATTCCCGAAGCCGAAGACCTGACTGGGCTAACCATCCGCACTGACGACGATGTCCGGCAGGCTGCGATGAGCATAATCGCCATGGGCGCCCGGACCGTGGTCATTAAGGGCGGACATCGCGATGGCCCACCGACGGATGTGTTCTATGACGGTGCGCGGTTCCGGGAATTCACCACGGAACGCATCCCTTCCACCAACACCCACGGCACCGGATGCACCTTCGCCTCAGCCGTGGCCGCCGGTTTGGCCCACGGGCTGGAACCGCCCGACGCGGTGGGCCAGGCCAAGGAATACGTTACCGCCGCAATACGGGCGTCTTATCCAATCGGACAGGGCCACGGACCGTTGCACCATTTCCACGCTTTCTGGTGAGATTCGCCTGCGTTATAATCCTATTGCGGGGACGTGATGGGGCTTGACGCTCGCCGTTTCTCCGACCCACACGCTGAGTAGAGGTGTCTGCTGCCATGGCGGGTTTTGACGTGGTTTCCAGCCGGGTCAGCTTTCCTGACCTGGACGCCGAGATTCTTGATTATTGGAAAGAACGGGACGTATTCCGGCGTTCGATGGACGAACGACCGGACGCTCCCCTGTTCATGATGTACGAAGGGCCGCCCACGGCTAACGGCAGTCCCGGCATCCATCACGTATTGGCGCGGGTATTCAAAGACGTGATCTCGCGTTACCGCACCATGAAGGGCTGCCGGGTCATCCGCAAGGGCGGCTGGGATACCCACGGTCTGCCGGTGGAAATGGCCGTTGAGCAGGAGTTGGGCCTTTCGTCAAAACGCGATATCGAGGAGTATGGCATCGCCGAATTCAACCGGCGTTGCCGGGAAAGCGTGTTCCGGTACGTGAAGGACTGGGAGGTGATGACCGACCGCATCGGCTACTGGGTCGATATGGACGATCCCTACGTTACGCTGGAGACCGATTACATCGAGACCGGCTGGTGGATACTGAAGCAATTGTGGGATCGTGGGTTGCTGTACGAAGACCGCAGGGGAACGCCCCATTGTCCGCGTTGCGTCTCCAGCCTGTCATCCCACGAGGTTGCGCTGGGCTATCGGGAGAACACGCCCGACCCCAGCGTTTTCATCAAGTTCGAAGCCCTCGGCTGGTCTGACGACGCCCCCACCTTCTTTCTCGCGTGGACCACAACGCCGTGGACCTTGCCCGGCAATACGGCATTGGCAGTGGACGCCGACGCCGAATATTCCGTGATCGAAACCGACGGGCGCCGACTGATACTCGCCACCGCCCTCCTCAACGTGATCCAGGACGAGTATTCGGTGGTCAAGACACTGCCGGGACGCGAACTGGTTGACCTCCCCTACCGTCCCTTGTACGACGCCACCGAGTACGGCAGTCCCATCCGGCAATTCGTCCGCGGCCCCGACGGGCAGACCTCCTTGGAAGAAGCGAATGCCTACGCTCCCCGAGTAGTGGCCGCCGACTTCGTCAGCATGGACGACGGAACCGGCATTGTCCATATCGCGCCGGCCTTCGGAGACGAAGACCTCGCCCTGGGCCGCGAAAAGCAACTGGCCTTCGTCCAGCAGGTTGACCTCCAGGGTGTCATTACCGGCGACTACCCCTTCGCCGGCAAGTTTGTCAAGGACGCTGATCCTGAGATTGCCGCCGACCTGGACGCCCGGGGACTGCTCTATCATCAGGGCGTGTACCGGCATACCTATCCCTTCTGCTGGCGGTGCGACACCCCGTTGCTCTACTACGCCAAGACCTCGTGGTACATCCGCACCACGGCGGTCAAGGATCGCCTGGTGGACATCAATAGCGGCATCAATTGGTATCCCGGACACATCCGCGAGGGTCGGTTCGGCGAATGGCTGCGCCAAAATCAGGACTGGGCCATCTCCCGGGAACGTTACTGGGGCACACCCATTCCAATCTGGCGTTGCGACGACTGCGGCGAAATGGACTGTGTGGGCAGCATAGCCGAATTGTCGGAAAAATCAGCCCCCTCCTCCGACAACACGGCGATAGGCCAAACGTGGACTGAGCCATCTCCCGGGAATGCTGATTCCCCCCGCAAACGTGGGGATAGCCCCCTTGACCTCCATCGCCCCTATGTGGATGAAATCACTTGGCTCTGCGACAAACCGGGCTGCTCCGGGACAATGAAACGCATCCCGGAGGTGATGGACTGCTGGTTCGATTCGGGCATGATGCCTTTCGCCCAATGGCACTATCCTTTTGAGAATCCGGGCATCGCATCTGACGGACGGCTGCCGGCGGACTACATCTGCGAGGCCGTTGACCAGACTCGCGGCTGGTTCTACAGCCTCCACGCCCTGTCCACCCTGTTGCAGGATGATCTGGCCTACCGGAACGTCATCTGCCTCGGCCTCATCCTGGACGGACGCGGCCGCAAGATGAGCAAGCGTCTGGGCAACATCGTTGAGCCGGACACCATCCTGAACTCCCATGGCGCCGACGCGCTGCGCTGGTATCTCTTCACGGCGTCCCATCCCGGCGAGCCGCGCCGGTTTTCCGACCGCCTCGTCCAGCAGACGCTGCGCCAGGTGCTCCTGACCCTATGGAACGTGTATTCCTTCTTTACCAACTACGCCAACATCGATGAGTTCGAGCCGGAGCAAATCCCCGATGACTGGAGGCCGGAGGCCGAATTGGATCGGTGGGCGCTGGCCGAGTTGAACCGGCTGGTGCAGGTGGTTGACGATCATCTGGACAACTACAATCCCACCGACGCGGGGCGGCGCATCGCCGAATTCATCGACGCCCTCTCCAACTGGTACGTCCGCCGGTCCCGCCGCCGTTTCTGGAAGTCGGAAAACGACGCCGACAAGATCGGAGCTTATGCGACGCTGTACCGTTGCCTCACCACGCTGGCGAAGCTGATGGCCCCGTTAGCCCCCTTCGTCTCCGAGCAGATGTACCGTAACCTGGAGTTGCGTTACAACCCCGATGGGCCGGACAGCGTGCATCTGGCCGACTACCCGGTGGCCGACGCCGCGCTCATTGACCGGGAGATTATGGACGCCACTGGACTGGCGATCCGCGTTTCCAGCCTGGGCCGCGCGGCGCGCAGCAAAGCCGGCCTTAAGGTGCGGCAACCGCTGGCCGAAGTAGTGGTGAAAACGCGCACGCCGGCGGAACAGCAATACCTTGCGGAGGTGCGCCCGCAGGTGCTTGAAGAGTTGAATATCAAGGAATTGCGGGTGGCGGATGCTGAATCCGGCCTTTACGCCGACGCCCGGACGGCCGCCGGCGACGATGGGGACGCCGTGGTGTCCGTACACGGCTATTCGGCTGCGCTGGAAGCCGGCTACATGGTGGCGGTGGACGCCCAGCTTACCCCGGAACTGGCTGATGAGGGAATGGCCCGAGAGCTGGCTCACCGCATCCAGAACCTGCGGAAGGGCGCCGGGTTCGAGATTGCCGACCGCATCGTGACTTACTACGAGGGCCCCGATGACGTGGCTCGTGTGATGAATGTTCACGGTAATTACATCAAGGAAGAAACGCTGAGCGACGCTTTGCTTACGTCGCTCCCCGAGGACGTCGCCAAGTCCGAAACTGCCCGGGTGGATGGCCGGGAGGTAACCTTGGGGGTACGACTGGCGCTGCCGGGATAAGCGGCCATGCCCGAACTGCCGGAGGTCGAGAACACTCGCCAGTACCTGCTCCGTTCGGGACTGGCGGGGCGACGCTTGGGCGCCCCCGCCATCACATGGGCGAAAACCGTCCGCGACCCGTCAGTGGGAGAGTTCATCGAAGGTATCGCCGGGCGGACCGTGACCGATGTGCGGCGTCGGGGCAAGTATCTCATCGCGCCGCTGGACGACGGGCAATTCCTGGTTCTGCACCTGGGCATGACCGGCAGCCTGCGGATCCACGACGCCGGGCTGGAACCGCCGCCAATGCTGCGGCACACGTTCCCCTTGGATGATGGCCGGGAAATGCGTTTCATTGACCCGCGCAAGTTTGGGCATCTCTGGCTGCTGGCCGACCCGGCCAACGCCATGGCCCAAATGGGGCCGGAGCCGCTGGAACACTCATTTACGGCGGCGGCGCTGGCGACGGCGTTGGCCGGCCGCCAAGCGCCGGTGAAAGCCCTGCTGCTGGAGCAATCGGTCATCGCCGGCCTGGGCAACCTCTACGCGGACGAGGCCCTGTACCTGTCCGGGATCCACCCGGAGCGCGTGGCCAGCCAACTATCCGATGGAGAACTGCCCGTTCTCCACCAAGCTATCGTAACCGCTCTGACCCGCTCCGTCGCCGCTTACGCCGCCGCCCGGGATGCCGAGTGGCCCGACCCGCCGACGGCTTTGGCGCCGTGGACGGTGCCCCGGGCCGCCGGAGCCGGGTGTCCGCGATGCGGAACGACCGTGGCCATGATACGGGTACGCGGCAGAAGTTCGTGGCATTGCCCGGCGTGTCAGCCGAAAGATGTCACCTAGCCCCTTGGGCCGCGTCTCGTTTGGATATTGGCAACACCGAAAATACTGCGGCGGCTGCCACGAACAGCGCGGCGACGTAGTACATGGCGGCCGCAAAGCCCTGCGCTTCATACAGGGCTCCGGCGATCACCGGGGAAACGGCGGCCATCAGGAAGGCGGCAAAGGCCACCACTCCCAATCCGGTGGAAGCCACCTCCCGCCCCACGTGCTCCAGAAGGGCCGCCGTAAGTATGGGTTGGTCGGGGTAGAGGAACAGTCCCAAAAGCACAATGGTGACCGTGAGCAGGATGCCGGTGTCGAAAATCACCAAGGCCAGGACCATCGCGCAGGACCAGATCAATCCCGGCACCAGCACCTGCTTTCGTCCCCAACGATCCGACAAATATCCCGCCCCGGTTTTGGCGACCAGGCCAACGGCAATGAGCAAGCCGATGTGGAAGCCCCGGTTCCACTCGCTAAACCCCAGATCGGCGTCCAGATAGAGGGGTAAAATGGTGACCAGCGCCACCAGAGCCATCTGCCGCAGCCCCCGTACCAGCATGAAGCCCCAGAGCGCCGGACTTTGGAGCATCCGTTTCGTCACCTTGATCCGGCCCGCCAGGTCAACAGTAGCCGTTTCCTCTTCCGAGACCCGGCCAATATTCCGCAATGCCCAGACCGCCATCAGGGCCAGGAACAGCGGTACGGCGGCATAGATGCTCAGCATCTCGCGCCAGGTGAGGAATAGCAGCAGCGTCCCGGTTGCCACCGGCCCCGCAACGTCTCCGATACTTCCGCCCACGCCGTGGATCGATAGAGCCGTCCCGCGCCGCTGCTCAAAATGGTAGGAAAGCGACGACGACGCTGACAGGTGCCAGATGGAATGAGACGCCGCGACTATTGCTATCCCGAACATCAGCAGAATGTAAAACGGCGACACCCCGATGACCAGAGACCCCAGCGCGCAAGCGCCCAGCATTCCCGCCAACAGCAGTCCCCAGTATCGCCGAATGATGTCCACCGCTACACCGCCGGGCAGGGCGACGATGCCGGCCGCCACCTCTCGCGCCGACAATAACCCGCCCACTCCCACCGCCGACAGGCCGAAAGCGGCCTGGATCTCGGGAAGCGCAACGACGAAGCTCTGCACCACCCAGTGAAAAACCACGTGACCGACGGCCAGGCCCGGCATGATTGTGCGTCCGCCCAGGGGGAGGTGGGAGCGGTCAACGGGCATTGCGGTTTCAGTTTGCTGCAACGGAATCACCCGAGGCGTAGTAAGGTCTGCCGACGTCGATAGACCGGCATAGTATAGGCGGAACTCATACTGTCGCAAATGCCCGGATTGGCCGGGCGGCGTTGACTGAGCCCCGGCCGGCCCGTACACTATCCTTAGCCAAGCGGTCGTCTCCGCCGGTCATTTCGAGCCGGCCCGCCCTGCAAATGGCATAGAAGTTGTAACGATACGATCTCTGATCAATCGCGTTGGAGGCTTTCTATTATGGCCGATTACCGCAAGCACGAGGCGCAAGAATGGGCCTGGCAAACGCTGAAAGGGCAATGGACTACCTTGGTAACTCCGTTCACGCCGGACGACCGGGTGGACACCGAGGGATTGCGCCGCAACATTCGCCACGTGCAGAGCCTGGGCGTGCGCGGCGGCGGCTGTACCTGGAACATGGGCGAATTCTGGAGCCTCACCGAGTCGGAGCGCCGTCTGGTGATGGACACTGTGGCCGATGAGGCCGCCGGACACTGGTTGATCGGCGCCCACGTGACGCATACCTCGCTGAACGAGAGCATCGCTTTGGCCAACCATGCGGAGCAGCGCGGCTTTGACCTGCTCATTATCGCCCCGTCCTACATGGTCACCCGCACCGAGGACCAAGTTGTCGATTTTGTCCGGCAGGTCGCCGACAACACTGACCTGGCGATCATGTTCTACAACTCCCCCCAGTTCGGCATCACCATCAGCCCCCAGGGCTTGCAGCGACTCTGCGCCATCCCCAACGTGGTGGGGGTCAAGGAAGCGAGTTTCAACCGGCAGATCTCCATCGAAACCCATCTCCTGGTGGGACGGAACGCCATCATCAGCACGCCGGACGAATGGATCTTCCATAAGGCGCAGGAGTTGGGATTCCACCAACAGGTAATGTTCGCCAACACCTCAGACTGGCGTTTCGATGTTCCGCGACACAACTACTATACCCAGTTCATCGACCGGGCCACCGCCGGTGACCATGACATGGAGTTCTACAACCACCACCTGAAGGACCTCAAAGCGCTATCCGACAAGTGGTGGGGCGGCGCCATGAAGAAGATGGGCGGCGCGCTGCCCGTCGCCATGTGCAAAGCCTGGGGCGAGATGATGGGCATGGCTGGCGGCAGCGTCCGCGCACCGCTGGTTGACTTCACCCCCGAGGAAAAGGCCGAGCTGTGGAGTGAGCTTGAACCCCTGCTGCCCCAGGCGGCGGCGGCTCAACCGGTTCGCGAAGTCAGCAACGGCCGCCCCCATGCGCCGCGGCTCAATGCGGTAGCGGCGGCGTCCGGGGCCGGCCGCGCCCCGGCGCCCCGGCTCAACGGCAGCGCCGTCCGCGACGGGCGCAGCGGCCTCAACGAATCGGGCATGATGCTGCTGGTCAGCGCCCAGAATAAGGCCGAGGCCACGGAAGCCGACCGGGGTGGCGCCGACATCATCGACCTGAAAAACTTGCAGGAAGCGCTGGTGGGCTCGGCCCATCCCAATCTGGTCCGGGAAGTCCGGGAGATCATCCCGGCCCACAAGCACGTGAGCGTAACCCTGGGCGTGGTGCCGAACCAGCCAGGCACGGTGGCCATGGCGGTTCACGCGGCGGCAATGATGGATGCCACCTCCGTCAAGGTGGGCTTCCAGGTCGCCGATTACGAAACGGCAGTGGAGGTCTTGCGGGAATCCCGCGACGCCATCGGCAACGCCGAAACCAAGCTCATCGGATCCCTCTTCGCCGACAACCTGTTGTTTGACGGCGGCCTGGACCCGCACCTGATGGTGCAGTTGGCCGCGGATGGCGAATGCGACGGTTTCCTCATCGACACGCTGACCAAGGATGGCCGCAACCTGTTCGACTTCATGCCCGAACCCGTCCTGCGGGACATGGTGATGGAGGCCAAGCAAGCCGGCCTGAGCACTGCCCTCAGCGGCCACCTCAAGCTGGAGAACCTGGACGAACTGGCCCGCATCAACCCCGACATCGTGGGTGTGCGCGGAGCGGTTTGCTCCAGCGGCGAACGGGACCGCACGGTGGCTTGGGAAGCCGTGGCCTACTTCAAGGAGCAGTTGGACCTACGCAAGAGCGGCGTAATCGATGTGCGCGCCCCGGTGGGCGTAACCCCCGGCGAAAATGGCTACGGAAACGGCCACAGCAACGGCAATGGCAACACGGGCTGGACCGTGATCGATGGCCGCGGCAAAAACTGCGCCGGCGTCATTGCCGCGCTGAGCCGCCAAATGGAATACGACCGCACGTCGTTCATCGAAGCCATCCTTCACGACGCGCTCAACATATACGACGTCATCTACTGGGCGGAACAGGCCGGCCACCGTCTGTTGACCCAGCGCAAGGAAGACAACGGCACGTTGCGCGTCCTCATCCAGCCATACGGCAACGGCAATCACTAATCCTCCGGGATCCGAGTACGTCGCCGGGGCGGGTCTGAAACCCGCCCCGGCCGGTTTTGCGCCGTTGGGCAGCGCCAACAACGGCGCCGGTTGCGTTGACCGGCTATCCGGCCGGCCATATAATCGCCAGCGAACCGGTCACGGCGGCTGTTGAAGGGAATCGCCGGAGTTGTGGCCGGCATTGGAGGGCTGGAATGGCTCGTTTCGATTACCTGGAGCCGCACTCCCTTGACGAGGCGCTGGCGATGTTGGCCGAGCATGGCGACCGGGCGCGTCTGGTGGCTGGCAGCACCGACTTCCTGGTGCGTTGGCGCACCGGCGTGTGGCGTCCCGAGACCGTAGTGTGTATGCAGCACGTGCCGGGCTTGGGCGACATCGCTTTCAACGACGACGATGGCCTCATCCTGGGCGCTTTAGTGACCGTGGAAGACATCGAGGGGAGCGACGTTATACGTAACGTGTACCCCGCGCTGGCCGCCGGCGCAACCTCTTTCGCCGGCGTGCAGGTTCGCAATCTGGCTACCGTAGTCGGGAACATCTGCAACGCTTCTCCGGCCGGCGACACGCTGCCGGCGCTGCTGGCCTATGAGACGCAGTGCCGCATCGTTGGTCCGGGCGGCGAAAGACGGCTGCCGCTGGATGAAGTCTTCGTTGGGCCGGGGCAAACGGCGCTGGCCGCCGGCGAAATTATGACCGAACTTCGCCTCCCCACTCCGGCGCCCAACACCGGTGGACTGTACATCAAACACAGCCCCCGGGGAGCCATGGACATTTCGGCGGTGGGCGTCGCATCGGTGGTGACCCTGGCCGGCGACGGAACCTGCGCCAGGGCGCGTATCGCTCTGGGCGCCGTTGCGCCGACACCGATGCGCGCCAACGACGCCGAGGGCCACTTGGTCGGCCGGCAACCCGACGCTGCCAACATCGCGGAAGCGGCGCGCATCGCGGGCCAGGCATCCCGACCCATCGCCGACGTACGCAGCGGCGCCGAATATCGCCGGGAAATCGCGCAGGTTTTGACGGAACGCACCCTGCGCTACGCCGTTGCCACCGCCGGCGCGGCACCGGCGTTCGAGGACATCCGCCGCCTGGCCGTGCAGACCGCGTGGTAAAGAAGATTTGGAGGGAGTAGCAATGAAACAGCCGCTGATCCTGTCGATCAACGGCGAAAACCGGCAGATGCTGGTGGAGCCGTTCTATTCGTTGCTGGACTGCCTGCGCGATGAAGCGCAGCTTACGGGAACCAAAAAGGGTTGCGACGAAGGCGACTGCGGAGCCTGCACCGTCCTGATGGACGGCAAGCCCGTCACGTCGTGCCTGGTGCTGGCCCACAGCGCCCACGACGCGCAGATTGCCACTATAGAGGGCCTTGCCGGGGTTGACGGCCTCAGCCCGGTGCAAAAGGCGTTTGTGGAGCGCGGTGGCCTGCAATGTGGCTTCTGCATACCCGGGCTGATCATGTCGGCTACCGGGTTTTTGCGGGAGAACCCTAACCCTACTGAGGAAGAAGTGCGCTTCGCCATCGGCGGCAACCTGTGCCGCTGCACGGGATACGCGCGGGTGGTGGAGGCGATCATGGCCGCCGCCCAAGACATGCGAAACGCTGGCTGATCGGGTCACCCCGGCGCGATGGAGGCATTGTATGACTACGACTCAGTTCAAAGTCCTGGAGAGAAACCATCCCCGCGTGGATGCCCACGACAAGGTGACCGGGCGGGCCGCCTATGCGTCCGACGTGTACTTGCCGGGAATGCTGGCTTGCAAGTTGCTGCCCAGCACGCGCAACCACGCGCGCATCACGCGGCTGGATATTAGCAAGGCCGCGGCGCTGCCGGGCGTGCGGCGCATCATAACCGGAACGGACTTTCCCGACATCCGTTACGGCTCAGGCGCCTTGCGGGACCGCTACGTGATGCCCCGCGAGGTGGTGAACTTCGTCGGCGAACCCATCGCGGCGGTGGCTGCCGACGACGAAGCGACCGCAGAGGAAGCCATCGAGCTGATTGAGGTGGAGTACGAAGACCTGCCGTCGGTGGTGAACCCGCTGGCCGCCATGGGCGAGCAGGCCGCCACCGTCCATCCCGAACTGGAGAACTACGAGGGCTATGGCTTCACCTTGGGCCACAACGTGAGCACGCTGCTGGACGCCGACCGGGGCGACGTGGAGCAGGCGTTCCAGGATGCCGACGTCGTCGTGGAGGACGTGTACCGTTCCCAGGGCATCAACCAGGGCTTCCTGGAACCCATGGCCTGCGTCGCCGATGTCGAGCCTAATGGCCGCTTGGTGATCTACGCCTCCACCCAGGGTCCGTACCAGATACGGGCCGGCCTGGCGGCGGTGCTGGAGATTCCGGTGTCGCGCATCCGGGTTGTGGCCATGGAGCTGGGTGGCGGGTTCGGCGCCAAGCTCCGGCTGGCATTCGAGGCGTTCCCGGCGTTGCTGGCGATGCAGACGGGCCGCCCGGTCAAGCTGGTCAACACCCGGGAAGAAGTGTTTACCATGAACGGCCCGCGCCTGCCGGTTACCAACTACATCCGCTCCGGCGTGATGCGGGACGGCACCATCACGGCCCGGGAGGCGTACACTATTTTCGACGTCGGCGCGTACCTGGGCGCCGGGCCTAACTCCGGCATCGGCCACGGCATCGGCGCATACCGCGTGCCCAACTTCCGCCTGCGCTCCTATGGCGTCTATACCAACAAGATTTACGTGGGATCCTACCGTGCGTCCGGCGTGGCGGACATGACCTTTGCCGTGGAATCCCACATGGATCACATCGCCCACGAGTTGGGGATTGACCCCTTCGACCTGCGGGTGCATAACGCCCTGCGCGAAGGCGACGTGTCGGTGAGCGGCGCCGTGGTGCCCGCCAACGGACTCATGGAAACCCTGGCGGCCATCCGGGAAAAGATGGACTGGCCCCGCGACCTGGAGGACGGCCACGGCCTGGGCCTGGCGCTGTGCGAATGGCGCAGCGGCAGCGGCCCCTCCACCGCCGCTATCAGCGTCAACGACGACGGCTCCGTGAGCCTGTTGACCGGATCAACCGACATATCCGGCAGCGACACGTCCTTGGCTGCCATCGCCGCTGAAGCCTTGGGAATCCCCATGGCCAGCGTCATCGTCGCCAAGCGCGATACTGACCTGGCTCCCTACACCGGGCAGTCGGGCGGCAGCCGCGTCGTGTACAGCCAGGGTACGGCGGTGCTCCGCGCGGCCGAGGACACGGCGCAGAAACTGACGGCCTTGGCCTCCGAGCGGCTGGGAGTGCCGGAGGATGCCCTGGGCTGCGAGGATGGACGAATTTACGTCCTGGACAACGAGCCCCAGGGACTAACCTTCGCCCAGTTGGCGGCGGCCAGTATCACGTCGCGCGGCGGGCCCATCATCGGCACGGCGTCGCTCTCCAGCATGCCCTACACTCCGGTTTTCGCCGCCCAGGCGGCGGAGGTCAAGGTGGACCGGGGTACTGGGCAGGTGAAGGTACTGCGGTACGTACAGGCGCAGGACGTAGGGGTAGCCATCAATCCCATGGCGGTAGAAGGACAGCTGGACGGCGGCGTGGTACAGGGCATCGGACGAGCGTTGACCGAAGATCAGCAATTCGACCCGGACACGGGCGCGGTGCGGAACCCGTCCTTCGCGTCGTATCTGATGCCACTGGCCATTGACCTTCCCGAGATGGAAATCGTGCTGGTGAACGTGCCGGCGCCCGACGGCCCCTTTGGAGCCCGGGCAGTGGCGGAACCGCCCGGCTTCGGGCCGCCCGCCGCTATCGCTAACGCCGTGTACGACGCCGTGGGCGTGCGCGTGAAGGAACTGCCGCTGTCCGGCGAGCGAGTACTGGCTGCGTTGAATGGCGAGGATCAGGATATACCCTTGGACGTAGCATCCTTGCGTCGCGCCGAAGGCATTGTGACGGATTAACGATTTGGGCCAATCGACCAATTCCGGGGCGGGTTCCAAACCCGCCCCACGTTTGGATTAGGCTCCCCGGTCCGGCGCCTGATGCGCTCTGCCGCGGCCCAGCCCATCGCCGGCAATTACCGCTGGGTGATGGCCGCTCTGTCGCTTACCGCGCATTTGGTCCTGGGGCTGAACCTTTTCGGCATTTCCCCGCTGCTGCCGCTCATCATTGAGGACTATCAAATCAGCCGGGTATCGGCCGGAATGCTGATCTCGTTACCCATGCTGGTCGGGGCAATTCTGGGAATACCGGGTGGGATGCTGGTGTCCGCCATCGGTGTGCGGCGTGCGAACCTCGTGGGTTGGGTCGCTATGGCGGTCCTGGGGTTAGCTTTCCTGGCCCCGAGCTTCCCGGCCCTGCTGTCTCTCCGTCTCGCCTACGGAGTCGGGTTGGCAATGATCGTCACGGCCACGGGTCCGCTGCTCATGGGCTGGTTCTCGCAGAAAGAAGTGCTCGTGATGAATGCCCTCAACACGGCGCTGGTAAGCCTGGGTGTAGCTATCTCAGTGGCCGGCGCGGCGCCCTTGGCCGCCCTGACGGACTGGAAAACTGCGCTGAGCCTTTTCGGCGTATTGGGCGTGGCCGGAGCCGTAGCGTGGGCCGTTGCGGGGCGGGACGCGCCTTTCGGCGGTTCGCGCCCGGCGCCGATTACGTTGCGTCAAACCTGGGGAGTGTTGCGTGGCCGCACGGTGGTCCTGTTGATTCTGACCGATGCCGGTATCCTCGTGCAATACACCGCGTTGACGGGCTGGCTTCCCACCTTTTTCAACGAGCAACGCGGTATGTCCCTTGCCGAAGCGGGTTTGGTAACCGGTGTGCTCCCCTTCATTGGGGTATTCGCCGTTTTGCTTGGCGGCGCGTTGCCACTGCGCTTCGGTTCCGCCCGCCCCATCTTCCTGATTTCGGGCGTTGCCGCCGTATTGGGCGGCATCGGCACTTTTCTGTTCCCTGGAACCGTCGGGATATACGTCGCTGCGGCGGTACTCGGGTTCGGCTCCTGGTTCTATGTGCCGATGTTGCTTACCTTGCCCCTCCGTATGAGCGACATCACTCCCCAAAACTTGGCGGTAATCTATGGCTCGATCATGACCTTTTCCGGAATCGCCATGTTCGTGTCGCCAATTCTGGCGGGAGCGTTCCGCGATATTTCGGGCTCCTTTTTGCTGGCCTTTCTCGTCTGCTGGGCCATGAGTTGGACCGCGCTGTTGGCCGGCGTCCTGTTGCCCCGCGAAGTCGCCCGCGCGCCGGCGTCTCCGGAGACGGGCTGAGGCGTAAAGCAATCGCCCCCGTTGCCGACAGGAACGGGGGCGATTGCTTTACGCTATCGGAGCGGGCTTAATGCGCGTGTTCAGCATCCGGAGGCCGGTTGTGGATGGCCTTGGTGCCCTTCTTGAAGATGCACTTGCGGATGTTGTTCTCCAGCTCGGTGGGATCCTCCACACCTGGGTAGCGAGCCTGAGCTTCAGGGCTGCTCAGGTACTCGTACATTTTTTGAAGAACGTCGTCTTCAGACGACCCGGTTACGACGGTGCGGTCGCGGGGGTCGGACAGGAAATTGCTGGGCCTGGCGTAGTAAATGTCGGGCATAGTCTCCTCCTCCGTTGGCAGGGCTACCAATCCTGAAATTGGCGGTCGCACACAATGGTAAATTGATACACCAAAATCCGCCGGGTTGTCAACATCGCGCTCAGCCTCGAGGAAGTTGCGAAAGTTGCTGGCCCACACAACTGCCGGAGGGTTTCGTCATTACGGCGACGAATATCGTCAGCGACGTATTCGGCGGTATTCGCTTACTGACGGAAGATCGCAAGCGGTTGGGACAACTAAAAATCAGTGTACCGACGCATCGGTTGAGCAACCGGCTTTTTGGACTGAAAAGGCGCCGCTGAGTCAAACTTGGCGGCGCCGTTGCCCAGGGGGAGGGACTTCGCCGGTCAGTCCGCCGGCACGTCAAACCGGTAGAGCAGAGTACGCCCTTCTGTATCGTTCCACGTGGTCAACGCGAAGACGGCGACGGTGGCGTTAGCTGGGATGCCGTGCAGCCAGCACCCGTTTCTGGAGCTTTGCCACTCCATTGACAAGCCTGCATCCGTGCCCAAGTTTGCTTGGGCATACCAGTCGTTGTCATCTCCGGCCGCAAGTGTGGTGCAGATTTTGATAGAGCGAAGGCCGGTGTTGGTTATTGGTTTACCCGTATCGTCCGGAAAACTCACGCTGTCCACAGTACTGAAAGCGCCGCTGACGCCGCGCGCCGGTTCGCCTATCGACTTGTACCCGCCCGCCGGCATCGGAAATCCGGTAATCGGGCAGAAGTTCTCGGTGCCGGCGCGGATGCGCTCGGTGAAGAACCACATGGAAGCCCAGGGGTCCCGGTAACTCCGGATGGCGAACCAATAACGTACGCCCACATCCAGATTTCCATAAAACCTCCCCGTAACGGAGGGATCGATGACGTCACAAACTTTTTCATCGTTGTCTGACTCGATGCAGAGTTCATAGGCGGTAGCGCCGGGTTCGGGGTCCCATCGCACCAGAATCTCGCCAGCTACTCTAGTGGCCGAGGCAGTGAAGTTCTCGGGCGCCTTGGGCGGCTTGGAGGCCGCGCTGACTACTCCGTCGGTGGCGACGAACATCACCAGGGCCAGCGCGATGGCCACCGCGAAGATTGGATGACGTTTGACGGCAATATTGCCGAATTTGTTGCGGAACATGGAACTCCTTGTGGCGGTCATTGTGATTGCGGCCCGGGCAGCCGAGGCAACCTGAGCCACTTTGCGGCGGCTTTTACCGCCGGAACACGGCTGTTACGTGGGCAGCCGAGTAGGGGATCCTACCGCACCTTCCGGTTTAGTCTCGCCGAACCGGGCGACGTTGACCGCGCCCGATTTGCCTCCAGAGGCTGTCGTTGGCACGATGCCTACGGCTGGTTCTCCCTAGCCTCTGGTGGCCCCGGTTCAGCGGGGATAGCGACCAAAAAAACCCCGGCGGAGCAAAAATCGGCTCCGGCCGGGCTTTACAAAGGCCGCATCGCGGGCGTACAAGAGCTGGCGACTAGGGAGATTCGGTACTTGCCCTGCCGTCGCCGCCTCGGTTTGCAAACCGAGGCTTTTTCGGCGGCTGCCGTCATTCTATGACGGTAGCGGATGAAGGCAAGGGCGTCCGGTTGCCTTCGTCATAATGTTGGCGAGATCAGGCGCATTATTGCGAATTCCGGCGTCCGGCCCCAGGCAACGCGTAGTTCCGTTCCATTCAAACCCAACGACGCGAGGGCCAACTCCGGATTTCTGTCGACACCAACGGCCGGCTGTTCCGGCCTTCGTATGCTCATGCGCCGCATCCCGGCGTAGTTGTGGGAATTCCGGCGGTCTCGCAAACGCGCGCAACTTTGTCCCTGCTATACTATCGTCGATCTCAGAGGCAATCGGGAACGACCACCATGCAGTACGAAACCGTCATCGGCCTGGAAGCGCACGTCCAGTTGGACACCCGCAGCAAAATGTTTTGCGCGTGCGCCGCCGACTACCAAACTGCGGAACCCAACACTCGCACCTGCCCGGTTTGTCTGGGCTTGCCGGGCGCGCTGCCGGTGATCAACCGTCGAGCTGTGGAGTACACCGTGATGACCGGCCTGGCCTTGGGCTGCCGTATTCCCGAGTTCACCAAATTTGACCGGAAGAATTACCCCTACCCAGACCTGATGAAAGGCTACCAGATTTCCCAGTATGACCTTCCCTTAGCCGTGAACGGGTATCTGGACATCGACGGCGACCCCGCGACCGCCTCGGCTCCCCGCCGGATCGGCGTGGAGCGCGTTCATCTGGAGGAGGACGTCGCCAAAATGCAGCACTTCCCTGACGGCGACGGGGGAGCCGGCTACTCTCTGATCGGCTACTCTCTGGTGGACGTTAACCGTTCCGGCGTCCCCCTCATGGAGATCGTCAGCAAACCCGACCTCCGCTCGCCGGAAGAAGCGCGGCAGTACCTCATGGCTCTCCACTCCATGGTGCAGTATTTGGGCGTTTCCACCGCCAATATGCAGGACGGCAACTTCCGCTGTGACGCCAACGTCAGTATCCGGCCTCTGGGCAGCGATACCTTCGGCGTCCGCACTGAAGTCAAGAACATGAACAGCTTTCGCGCCGTCTATCAGGCTCTGGAATATGAGGTGGAGCGACAGCGGAAAGTGATCGAAGACGGCGGAGCAGTAGTTCAGGAAACCCGGGGTTGGGTGGAGGAGCGTAGCGTAACGGTTTCCCAGCGCAGCAAGGAATACGCCCACGACTATCGTTATTTCCCGGAACCCGACCTGCCGCCGCTCAACATTGGCCCAGAGTGGGTGGCCGACTTGGAAGCAGCGCTGCCTGAGCTGGCCCCCCAACGCAAAGCCCGGTTCCGGGCGGCCTATGGCCTGTCCGAGTACAACGCTGGCCAGTTGACCGCCTCCCGCGCCATGGCCGACTACTTTGAGGAAACCGTATCCTGGCGCGACGCATCCGACGTTGCTGGTCAAGATGCCGCCACAGAGACTGCCAACTGGATCATCGGAGACTTGACCTATCTGCTGAACCAGGCTCATTGCGACATTTCGGCCTCTCCGGTTACGCCGGCGGCGCTGTCCGACCTGCTGGGCCTGATTGACGACGGCACGCTGTCAACATCGTTAGCCAAAACCGTGCTGGAAGAAATGTACTCCACCGGCGGCGCCCCCGCCGCTATAGCGCGCCAGCGCGGCCTGGCTCAGATCAGCGATACCGGCGTCATCGAGGCCGCCGTAGCAGAAGCCGTCTCCGCCAACCCCAAAGCGGTTGCCGACTACCGCAGCGGCAAGGAAACCGCGGCCCGTTTCCTCATGGGGCAGGTCATGCGAATCACCAAGGGCCAGGCCCAACCCGAATTGGCGTTGCGTTTCGTGCTTGAAGCCCTCGCAGCGCGGAAGCCCTGACGTGGTACAATAAACGTGGAGTATTCGGATGAGCCTGCTCAACGTCGCCCAAATCGTAATCTCAATAGTGTTGGTCCTCATCATCTTGTCCCAGGTGCGGGAGGCTGGCAGCGGAATGTTTGGCAGCGCCCAGAGCACCATCCGCACCCGTCGGGGTTTGGAACGCACCATGTTCCAGCTGACCATCGCGCTCATCGTCGTCTTCCTGCTGGTGTCCCTCTTGAGCGCCCGGTTCACCGGAGCATAGCAGAGGCGCGCGGGCCTCTGGTCCGCTACAGCGTCAAAGGTGCGGCCCGTGCCCGACCCGCCGATCGTGCTCCTCACCGATTTCGGTCTTGCCGACGCCTACGTCGGCATGATGCGCGGAGTAATTGCCGGTATCAGCCCCGGTGTCCCGGTAATCGACCTGACCCACGGTATCGGCCCCCAGGACGTGCGCCACGGCGCCGTCGAACTGGCCGTCTCACACCGTTACTTTCCCCGGCATAGCATTTTCGTCGCCGTCGTTGACCCCGGAGTGGGAACCGACCGAGCCGCCGTCCTCCTGGATACCCCCGATGGCCGCTATCTGGCGCCGGACAACGGACTGCTGACACTGGTTTGTAGGGAGTATGCCCCCAGTTTTGGAGCGGGTGAGGCTTCCCGCCCCGCCGCCCTCCCCCGCCTTTGCCGCGCCTGGCGACTGACTAATCCGGCCTACTGGCAACACCCGCTGAGCGACACCTTTCACGGGCGCGACGTGTTCGCCCCGGTTGCCGCTTACCTGTCCCGGGGAGTGCCGCCCGATTCGCTGGGAGAGCCGGCGGATGCCATCGTCGCGCTGCCGCTGACCGGGCCACGGCCTGAAGGCAACACGGTGCGCGGACAAGTGATTTTCGCGGACGCCTTCGGCAACTTGATCACCGACATCACGGAAGATGCGCTGCGCGGCCTGGGCGTATCGTCAGAAGATCCGTCGGTCACGGTGCGCATAGCGGGACGCGCCATCGCCGGCCTTTCCCGGACCTTCCATCACCCGCCGGGCGATGGTCTCCGCGCATTAGTGGGGAGCCGCGGGCGACTGGAGATCGTGGTCGTCAACGGCAATGCCGCGCATTTTTTGAGAGTGAAGAGCGGCGAACCGGTACTGGTAACGTCCGGTTAGAACGAGGAACCGCCCAACGCGAATTCGCTCCGGGATGTCTCCGGTCGTGTTCTTGCCTTGACAAGGGCCGGCCGCCAATTTAGCATCGCAACACCGGTTCGAGGCGCCATGCCATCTAACCCCACGAGGACTGAATTTCGGGCTTGACGAGAGGTACGCTATGCTGGCGATTGTCGGAGGGAACTTGATTGACGGCTCCGGTGGGGCGGTGGTGGAGAACGCTGCCGTGCTCATCGCTGGCGAGCGCATCATCGAGGCGGGCCCCAGGGCCTCGGTCCCCATCCCGGAAGGCGCGGAGGTCCGCGACGCCACCGGGCATACCATCATGCCCGGCCTGATCGATGTGCATGACCACCTGGCGTCCGGCGGTTACAACCTCAGCGGTCGCTGGGGAATGGACGAGCCGCTGTCCCTTGCCAACATAAAGACGGCTCAGGTTATCGAGGACACCCTCGCTGCCGGCTACACCACCGTCCGGGATGCCGGTGGCCTGGACGCCGGGTTCAAAATGGCCGTCGAAGCGGGCCTTATCAAAGGCCCCCGGCTCATCATCTCAGTGAACATAATGTCCCCCACCGGCGGCATTGAAGACAAGGTCAGCGGCAGCGGCCACCGCAAAGCGCTGCTCGGCCACGACCCGCTGTCGCCGGACGGCGTCGCCGATGGTGTGGAGGGAGTACGCGCCAAGGTGCGGGAGTTGGTTCGCTGCGGGGCCGACCAGATCAAGTTCGCCACCACCGGCGGAGCCTCCGGTCGCCCGGGCAACGGACCGCTGGATCAAGCCTATGCCCTGGACGAGGCCAAAGCCCTGGTGGACGAAGCCGCCGCCCTGGGTCGCAGCACCTTGTGCCACGCCGTGGGCGGGACCGGCCTGCCCATCGCGATCCGCGCCGGCGCCGGCTCCATCGAGCACGGCTGCTACCTTGCCACCGACCCCGATATGCTCAAGATGATGGCCGATCAGGGGGCCTTCTTCACGCCCACCTTCGAGGTGTACGACTTCCACAGCACCGTCAGCGCGCCGCACATCAAGGTCCGCGCCCAGGCCCTGATGGACATACACATCGAGAGCGTGGAACTGGCTATCAAGGAAGGCGTCCGCATCGTAGCCGGCACCGACGCCGGCGGGTTCGTTCACGGCGACAACGCCCGCGAGCTGGAATTGATGGTGGAAAAGGGCATGAGCAATATGCTCGCCATTCAGTCCGCCACCGGCTACGCGGCAGAATGTTGCGGCCTCGGCAAGGACGTGGGCGTCATCGCGCCCGGCAAGCTGGCCGACATCCTGGTGGTGGACGGCGACCCGCTACGCAACATATCCGTCCTGCGAGACCGGGCGCGGCTGCTTATGATCATGAAAGGCGGCGAGGCGTACCGCAACCGCCTCCCCGTTCTGGAACGGGAGCCGGCGTGACGGGTACACCGCATCGGCTCAAGAGGCCGGGGCGAATAATCTTTCGCCCCGGCCGGATTGTCAAATGCGCTTTCACGTTCTGACCCTGTTCCCGGATGCTTTCCGCGGCATCGCCGATTACAGCGTCCTCGGGAGGGCGATCCGGCGCGGTCTGCTGTCCGTAACTGCTACCGATATCAGGCAATTTGCGACGGACCGGCACGGCACCGCCGACGACTATCAGTTCGGCGGGGGGCCTGGGATGGTAATGAAACCGGAGCCGGTATTCGCCGCGGTGGACACTGCCCTGAAGCCCCTGCCGGCCAACGAACGGGAGCGCACGCCTGTCGTGCTAACTTCGCCACAGGGTCGGACGCTGAATCAGAAGATGATCTACGAGTTCGCCGCCGCCCCGGGTCTGGTCATCATCTGCGGACACTACGCCGGTGTGGACGAACGTATCCGTCAGGGGTTGGTTACCCACGAAGTGTCCATTGGCGACTATGTTCTGACCGGTGGCGAGCTGGCCGCCATGGTGATCATCGACGCCGTTGCCCGATTCGTGCCGGAGGTCGTAGGCTCGGAGGAGAATGTCCGCGACGACAGCATCACATCCGGGCTGCTCCAGCACCCGCTGTACACCCGGCCGGCTGAGTTCCGGGGAATGCCGGCGCCCGAAGTCCTGCGCTCCGGCAACCACGCGGAGATCAAGCGGTGGCGACGCCGGCAATCCCTGGAACGGACGCTGCGTCTGCGCCCCGATTTGCTGGCAAGCGCTCCCCTAACCAATTCGGACCGGGTTTTCCTGGCCGGTTTGGGTTGGCCCTGTGATGGCCCATAGCATGACAGCCCGGCGCGGAGACTACCGATTCAGCGCGCCGGTGCGGGTACGCTGGCAGGAATGCGACGCCCAGGGCATCGCGTTTAACGGCAGTTACCTGGGCTGGCTGGAGGTGGCCCAGGCCGAATATTTCCGCAACTTGGGGTTCAGCATCTACCGTGTTGCCGCAGCCGGCTATTTCGACAGCGCGGTCGCCAGAATTACCATTGAGTATAAAGCGCCGGTACGGGTTGACGAGATGCTGGACCTGCGGGCCCGGGTAGCGCGCATCGGCAACACCAGCTTGATCCTGGAGGTGGGGATATTCCCGGATGGCGATGATCCCGAGTCGGCAGCATTGACCACTATTGAAGCCGTGTACGTGGGCTTCTACGCCGACACCGGTGGAACGCGCCGGGTTCCCGATGCCATACGAGCGCTGGCGGGACGCTGGGAAGAAGACGGTGAAGTCTTGCCGTTGGACGCTTTCCCGGAACTGGCGGCGGCGCAAGCGGATGGTTCGACAGGCTCGCCATGAGCGGGGCTGCGCCGCTTGCCATGAGCTTGTCGAAGGACGGGACGGACGCCGGTGCTAGACCATGAACACCGGCGCGTCGTCCCGATTGATTCGCGTTTCTCCGGCGATGCCGTCGCGGATGTGTCGGGGCAGCGCGAACATTCCGGCGTGGGTTTCGCCGTCGTAGTGGCGAAGGGGACGAGCCAGGCGTTCCTTAATGCGTAGGTCTAGCTCTGCCGGCGCCAACTGCGGCAACGGGGCGTCGGATGCTGCGGTGAAACCCCAAGTGGTGATGAACGAAGGTACGTGGGTGTGGTACGGCAGCGTGTGGGCAAAGATGCTCTCCAGCGTCTTGTAGATAGTGGTGAAGCACTCATGGAGGCTCAGAAACCCCGCCGGCCCGGACTGTGTCACCAGAATGCCTCCCGGTTTCAATCGGGCCCGGGCGATGTTGTAATACTCTTCGGTGTAGAGTAGGTACGCCGGGCCACCCTCCAGCGGGTCCACCAAATCCATTATCATCACGTCAAATTGTTGGTTGCTGGATGCCAGATAGTTGCGGGCGTCGTCGAATACCAGCGTTGTGCGCGGGTCGTCGAAGGCGCCTTGGTGATGCTGCGGCAGATGCTGGCGGCACAGGTCAACGACCTGGCGATCCAAATCGACCATCACCGCGTTTTCGACGGTGCGGTGAGCCAACGTCTCGCGCAAGGTGCCGCCTTCGCCTCCGCCTCCGATGAACACATCGCGGGGGTTCGGATGCGACAGCAACGCCGGATGCGTCAGAGTTTCATGGTAGATGTGCTCGTCCCGCTCGGTGGATTGGGTTTTGCCGTCCAGCAGAAGGCTGCGCCCGTACACATCGGAGTGAACTACCTCCACCCGTTGAAATCCCGTATGACCGGAGTAGAGGACGTTGTCAACCTTCAGCATGATCGCCAGGTCGGGCATTACGGTTTCGATCACCCACTTTCCGGTGATCTCTTCCATGGGATAGCTGGCCACTTGAACACCTTTCGGGTCGGAGTTTGGTCAGGGTAAGGGGCAACTCGAAGCCCGGCAGGCCAAACCGCCACCATGAGTCGGTCAACGGTTCAGGTTGTCGCTGCCGGGGGTTCGGCCACGCGAGCGCCATTAAGCCCCCGGCGGATCTGCGTGATCTGGGGGTCTCGGCAACGCAAGGCGTCTATGATCAGTGCGGCGGCCCGCTCTGGCATGGTGCGATCGCCGCAGGTAAATACGTCCGCCGCCGCGTAACGATGCTCCGGCCAGGTATGGATGGAGATGTGCGATTCGGCGATGGACAAAATGCCGGTCACGCCCTGAGGCGTGAACCGGTGGAACGACTCTCCTACCACGTGCGCGTCAACCGCAGACGCGGCGCGCAGCAGTTCCTGCCGTATGTGGGACAGGTCGTCAAGCAGTTCGGGGTCACAGTCTCTGAGTTCCAGCAACACGTGAGTGCCTAGTACATCCAATCACCCTTTCCTCCGTATGGATTGCGCCGTCCCACGTCCGAAACCAAAGCACATGCGAGATGCTTGGCGGGAATAGCCGTAGGTGATTTTACCCAAACTCGGCGGCGGATACAAGCGTAGCACGAAGGCGCGGTGTTTGCCATGACGCATCACGCCGTCTTCGCGGTTCGGGCGACATTTGCGCTGCCGTTATCCGGTAAGGTTCTGCCGGCCTTTGCGCATGGCATGCTATGATTGCCCACACTTGGCCGTACTGATGCAGCCTCGCCGGCATCGTTCCAAGTAGCGCAACTCCCTGGCGTTGCCGTGAATGAGTCCACTGACCCGGATCTACGCCTTCCTGCCGTCCTAGTGGAATACGCCAGCGCGCATCCGGGTTCCCGGATTGTGGGCTACAACGCCACCATCAGCATCGAGCTAGTTGAGCCGGTGGGCGTCCGCTAAAAAGGAAACGCATCATGTCTAAAATACCCCGCGATTTCATCGGCTACGGCGCCAACCCGCCGGTTATCCGGTGGCCCAACAACGCCCGCATCGCCATTTCCGTGGTGGTGAACTACGAGGAGGGCAGCGAGGCGTCCCTGCTGGACGGCGACGCTTATCACGAAACCAACAACGAGGTACCGTCGCCGGTGCCGGCCGGCCAGCGCGACCTGTTCAACGAGTCCTTTTTCGAGTACGGCAGCCGGGTCGGGGTCTGGCGCATTCTGAACCTGCTGGACGCGCACAACGTGAAGAGCACGTTCTTCTGCTGCGCCGTCGCCATGGAGCGCAACCCGGAGGCAGCCCGCGCCGTCGTGGAGCGCGGCCACGAAATCTGCGGTCACGGCTACCGCTGGGAGGAATATCACAACAAGACCCGGGACGAAGAGGCCGCAGCCATCCGCATGACGATTGAATCGCTCACCGCCACCACCGGCGTACGGCCCGTTGGTTGGTTCACCCGCTACGGCCCCAGCGTCAACACGCGGGAGCTGGTGGTGAACGAAGGCGGTTTCATCTACGACAGCGGCGTGTTTAACGACGATTTGCCCTATTACACCGACGTGAACGGCGCTCCCTGGCTGGTGCTGCCGTACAGTTTTGAGACCAACGACGCTCGTTTCTGGCGTGGTGGCCTCAACAGCGTGGGCGACTTCTACGAGTACCTGAAGGACACCTTCGATGTCCTGTATGAAGAAGGTCGCGCCCATCCCAAAATGATGTCTGTCGGCTTGCACTGCCGGATCGCCGGCCGGCCGGCCCGCTCCCGCGCGCTGGACCGCTTCCTGCGCTACGCCCGCAGCCATCCGGGAGTCTGGTTCGCCCGGCGCGACGAAATCGCCCGCTGGTGGCGCGAAAATTACCCGCCGGGCGCATTGTAGTCGCGGGCGGTAGTGGCGGGTTTCAAACCCGCCACTAGGTCAAGGATGCGCCGCCGGTAATATGTCGACTACCACTACCACTCGTTCATCCGGATGACCGTGAAAACGGCGCCTTCCGCGTCTCGGAGCACGGAAAAGCGGGCAAAGTCCATCAGGTCTCTGGGTTCGACGACAACGCCACCGCCCAGTTCTTGGGCTTTGGCGGCAGTAGCGTCAACGTCATTGACTCCGAAATAGACTCCCCAGTTAGGGGGAACCGGGCCCCAATCATCGCCAATCCGGATGATCCCGCCGACCATCTGATCGCCGACCCACATTACCCAATAAGGGAACTCTGTAGCGTTTTCGTCGAGCTTGATTTCGCTGCCAAGCACAGTCTGGTAAAAATCTCTGGCCGACTCCGGGTCGGTGGTGGCCAGCTCAAACCAGCACAGCGCGCCCGGTTCCATCATCACGCTGGCGCCGGCGTGGGCCAGCGGATACCACAGCCGCAGATAGGCGCCTTCCCGGTCCTGGATAACCGCCATTCGGCCTACCGTTGTCCCTTCCGTAGGCGTAACGTCCATGGGTCCGAAAACGACGGTTCCTCCGGCAGCCTTGGCTCGCTCCACCGCGGCCTCCAGGTCATCGACGGTTACGTACACGCTCCAGTGGGCCGGCAGGCTTTCCTGGCCCGGGCCGGCCTCGGCGGACGCGCAGGCCGCCATGCCGTGGTGCGAGTACATCGTGTACACCAGGTCCGGCCCGGCCGGATGGTCGTCGTAGGTCCAGCCGAAAAGGCCGGTGTAAAAATCTTTCGCCATCTGGCCGTTGTGGGAAAGCAGGTCGGCCCAGGAAGGGGAGCCGGGGGGATACTGGGTTATCTCTGGCATGGTATTGCCTCCGCAGTTTTATGCCCAAACAGCATATCAGATAGGCCAGGCAACCTTCCCCGGCAGGCTGTCATCAATTTCAGCCAATGCCAACCATAAAAAGGCCGGGGCGAATAATCATTCGCCCCGGCCTTGATTTTGATACGCTTTGCCCGGTCGGCTCAGTTATCGGCCGGCACGGCGACCTCAACCTTGGTGTCCTTGAACGCCGGCATCACTGCTTCGGCGAACCACTGGAGCTGGTCCAGGATGATGCTCTGCGGCGTGCCGACGGGCTGGCCCACCTGGATGCGCCGCAGGCCGGGGTAGCGCTCTTCCACGCCCTTCAGCTGCTCGATGATCCGCTCCGGCGGCCCGGCCAGCACGCTGCCGCTCTCGATGGCGTCCTCGATGGTCGGCAGGCCGGCGTTGGGCGCGACGCGCGGGTCGCTGATGTCCCGGATCTGCTGCTCAGTCAAACCTCGGGTCAGGCGCAGCGGGCCGAACATCTTGAGGTTTTCCTCGTAGTACCGGGCGCCGATGCTGGCGGCTTCTTCCACCGTGGGAGCAATGTGGAAGTGGAAGCCGACGGCCAAGTCCTCGCCCAATTCGGCGTCGGGCTTGCCGTTGCGCCGCAGGGCATCCCGGTATGCGTGCATGATGCCGTCCATTGCGCCGCCTTCGGAGGAACCACCGCCGATGACGCCTTTGATGCCCATCTGGGCCATGAATTCCAGCGCATGGCCGGTGCCGCCCTGGATGGGCTGCCAGCATTCCACCGGCAGGGTCTTGGGGCGCGGCACCAGCGTAATTTCCTCCAGAGCGTAACCGCGATAGGGCACTCCTTGGGGCGGGAAATTATAGTGCTTGCCCTGGTGGGAGAACGAACGCTCGTGGAACGCCTTGAAGATAACCTCCACCTGTTCCTCGAAGAGTTCGCGGTTGGCCGGCTGGTCCATTAGCGGGGAGCCGAGGGATTCCACTTCGCGGGTGTGGTAGCCACGTCCCACGCCGAAAGTCACTCGCCCGTTGGTCATCCAGTCGGCCATGGCGAAGTCCTCGGCCAGGCGCAGCGGGTGCCACATCGGCGCGATGTTGAAGCCGCAGCCGAAACGCAGCCGCTCCGTGACGTGGGCCAGGTGCACGATGAACATCAGCAGGTTCGGGATGCACTCGTAACCCTCGGGCTGAAAGTGATGCTCGGCCATCCAGAAGGTGTCATACCCGTACTTGTCCAGGGTTTGCGCGATGGCCACGCCCTTGTCGAAGGCGGTGGCCAGGTATTCGTCCGAATACGCGCGGTCGTTGACCGCATCGCCCGCATAGCCGACATTCTCCATGTCAACGTGGCCGGCGTAAAGGCTGTCAAATGTGGTAATCATCGAATTCCTCCGGGAGTGCAGGCATATTCCGTCTGATGGGGGTGGGCCGAGGCCAGGCACGGCGAGTTACAGGCATTTTAGGGTAACGCGCGCAGCCATTCAACCGCTGACGCCTCATCGCAACCGTCCGGTTACTTACGCTGTGCGCAAGTTGACCCTTCGGTAGGGTAAGTTATAATGCGAAAATTATCCTAACGTAAACCGCAGGTTACGACGGTTTCGGTACGGCTCGCTAGTATCCACAGCGGTTTGGCGGGCCGGTTACGCTTACGGCCCGCCGTTGCCTTTCGGTTTGGCGCCCAGCAGGAGTAACGATATGGCCGCGGCTCCCGCACCGCAGCGCAACTTCTTCGCTCAAAAAGCCCACCGATTCCTCGCCGCCCTGGTGTTCCGCGACTTCCGTTTTCTGGCCCTGGCATCGCTTTCCAGCGGCAGCGGCGCGTGGGCTCTCATCGTGGCCCGGGGCGCCTGGGTGTACAGCATCCCCGAACTACAGGGCAGCTGGGGCCTCTGGGTGGGTTTGATCACCTTCGCCGCCATGTCCCCGCGGTTTTTCGCCACTCCTTTTATTGGGTATCTTGCGGACAAGATGACCCGTAAAACGCTGCTGCAATGGGTGTATGCCCTACAGCTGACCCAGGCCACGATCATGGCAATCCTGGTGATGATTGGCGTTGATAACCCGTGGTACGTGCTGCTGCTGGCCATCGTGAACGGCACTCTGCGGGCAACCCAGCAAACCGCCGCCCAGGCCTTGACGCCCAACCTGGTGCCCCGGGAGCGGCTCCCCAATGCCGTGGCGTTAAACGAGGCCATGCAGCAGGGCTCCCGCGCCGTGGGGCCGGCGATCCTGCTGGCGGTTTCCGCCTCCGTGAGCAGCAGCGCCTTGTTCGGCGCCACCGGAGCATCGTTCAGCATCCAGAACCTGGCGCTGACCATCGGCACCTCGGCAATCGTATTCTGGGCTTGCGCCGCTTTCTACCTGATCGCGCTGCTATCCGCGCTCTCCATTCGTACCGTCTCTTCCGGCGTCATCGACCGGCGCCGGAGTTTCTGGGCCAACACGGCCGCCGGCTTCGCCTACTCGTACAAAACTCCCCTGGTATTCGGCATCATCCTCATGGCCCTCGCGCATTGCGTGCTGGTCATGTCCTTCGAGTCGATGCTGCCGCCTTTGGCCCTGGAGAAATTGTCCCCCGACGGGATAACCTTCAATGAGAACGATGTGTACGCGTTGATGTCCGCCCTGGGTATCGGGGCCCTGTTCTCTTCGATCTTCGTGGGCGGCATCGTTAGCCACATGACTCGAGGCCGGGTTTTCTTGTTGCTGGGTTTCACCAGCAGCCTGACCCCCATCGGGCTGGGGCTGTCTGCCCAGACGGGCATTTCCATGATCGCCGCGATCCTCATGGGCTTGGGCACCTCCGGGTTCATGACCATCACCCACACCATCATCCAGTCGGTGGTGCCGGATGAAATACGGGGGCGCGTTTCCGCCGTGTATTCCATGCACGTGGGCGGCAGCATGGCCTTCGCCAATTTGCTGTATGGACGTTTGGCCGACTTCTGGTCGGCCGGCAACGTCATGGCGATTGCCGGCGCGGCGTTCACCATCGTGGTGGTTGGTACAATAATTGGCAGCGGCTTCTGGCGTGGAATATACTTCCGCGGCGAAGCCCGGCCGGTGGCCGCCGCAGCCAGCCCCGCCGGCGCAGATAACTGAACGATCCCAATCCCTTCAGCACCACCGGAGTTCTGAGTTGCCAAACAACGAAGTAGCCCGCTACCTGGAAACCACCCCACAATCCCGCGCGATTTGGGATGAAGCCTGCCGTTATTTGCCCGATGGCGACAGCCGCCACTCCATCTTCTGGAATCCCTATCCGATCTTCACGGAGTCCGCCAAGGGCTCGGTGGTTACGGATGCCGATGGCGTGGAGCGCCTGGACTTCATCAACACGATGACCACCATGATCCTGGGCCACGGGCCGGCCCCGGTTTTGGAGGCCGCCCGCCAGCAGATGGAACTGGGCCTGGCTTACAATTCCCCTAACCGGCATCAGGTTGAACTTGCCCGCCTACTGTGCGAACGCGTACCTTCGTTTCAACAGGTGCGTTTCACCAACTCCGGCACCGAGGCCACCCTGAACGCCCTCCGGGCGGCGCGAGCCTTCACCGGACGCAGCAAGTTCGCCAAAGTGGAAGGCGGCTACCACGGAACCCATGACGCGGTGCTGGTTAGCCTGCGCATCGACCCGGAAACCGGCGGCGACTACGACAACCCGCAGCCGGTTCCCTCCAGCGGAGGCTTGGCGGACGGCACGTTGCGCCAGGCCGTCATCATCCCGTATAACGACGTGGCGACGGCCCGGCGGATTCTGGAAGAACAACGCGATGAGTTGGCCGCAGTGATCGTCGAGCCGGTGCTGGGCTCAGTCGGGATGCTGCCGGCCGAAACGGCCTACCTGACCATGCTGCGCGATTTCGCCAGCAACAGCGGGGCGCTGCTCATCTTCGACGAGGTTATCAGCTTTCGCATCGCCCCCGGCGGCGCGCAGGAATACTACGGTGTTACGCCGGACCTGACCGCGTTGGGGAAGATTGTCGGCGGTGGCTTACCGGTGGGCGTCTTCGGAGGGCGTTCCGACGTGATGAGCCTGTACAGTCCGGCCAAGGGCGCCGCCATCGCCCACGGCGGCACCTTCAACGCCAACCCCATCACCATGGCCGCCGGCGCGGCCACGCTGAACGAACTGACCCCGACGGTTTATCGACGCCTGGCGGAGCTCACCGAGATGCTGCGCCAGGGTATTCGGCGGGTGTGTTCTGAGCTGGAGCAACCCGTGCTGGTAACCGGCGCGGGCTCGTTGTTTGGCATCCACTTCACCGAAGGTCCCCTTCGCAACTACCGCGACATCGCCCTAACCGATAAAGATCTGGCCGGCCGCGTCTTCATGGGGATGCTCAACGAAGGCTTCCTCCTGGCTCCCAACCTCGTCGGCGCCCTGTCAACGTGCTTGGGCGAAGTGGAGATCGACGCCTTCGTGCGCGGCTTCCGTCGCGTGCTACAGCGGCAAGTCTAGCGACCGGATTAAGCCGCCCGCGCACCGGGGCCGGTTTCAAACCGGCCCCTACGACGCAACCACGTTCCCGAAGATCAGTCCACAGGAGGCCGCTTTTCCCACTGCTCCGGCGCGGGGTACACCGGCGTTGCGATCTTGCGGATGTTCTCGGTGGCGAACCAGTCGGCGCATTCCTCCCGCCACTTGATGAAGTGAGGCGCGTTGCGGTGGGCATCCACCGCCGCCTCGTCCTCATAAACCTCAAAAAGGTGTATCCGGTTCTCGTCCTCGTTGTCCTGTAGCACGTCAAAACGGAGGCAGCCCGGTTCGTCGTTGTTGGAACCCCGGGCGTCGCCCAGCATGGACGCCATGAATTGGTCCTTGAAGCCAGGCTTGATGTTGATTTCAACAATCAGCGCAATCATCCTCATCTCCTTGCAAAAAGTCGGACGCCATTTCAAAAATCAGCCGTCATTCCGGCGCAAGCCGGAGCCCAGTCGCCTCAGTCGATTTCTGCCGCATTATAGCAGTGACTGCCCCAAAGTTGTAGAATGCCGGTCATAATCGGCCTGCGACCGGGAGGCAATTATGGCAGACATTCCCATCGTGTACACCCTGACCGTTTGTCCCGCGTGCGATTCGCTGCGCGCGGCCTGGCGTCGGGAAGGCGTGGAATATGAGGAACGCCGCGTTGACCAGAGCCAGGACACGCTGGACGAAGCCCTGGACTACGGCGACGTCGTGCCCATCATCGTGTGGCCCGACGGCAAGGTCGAGATGGGCTTCCGCGGTCAGCGCGGTTGAGAGATCGGCTGACGGGCCGGCGGCCCGCAGATACCCGTCGTTCCCGTGCAAACGGGCATCCGGCGCGACAAAGACGCTCCGGATACCGGATCCCCGCTTGCGCAGGAATGACGATTTGAACTCAAAAAGAGAGGTGCAAACATGGTGCAGGAAACCAGCGTAGTAACCCCCGAGCGCTACGGCCAGGGCATGACCTACGACGAGTACATGGACAGCATCAAGGTCAACAAGGCCCGTTTCGAGGAGTACTACGCCAGCATCAAACTGGAACCTGGGCAGGCAGCGAAGTTGCGCGAATTGGCCGCCACCGAGGGCGGTCCGAACCACATGATGGTGATCGGCGAAGACTGGTGCGGCGACGTGGTCCGGGAACTGCCGGTTTTGGCCCGCATCGCGGAAGCGGCGGGTTTCGAACTCCGCATTTTCCCCCGGGACGAGAATCACGACATCATAAACGAGTTCCTCAAAGAGGGGCTTTACATGTCCATACCGGTGGCGGTGTTCTACGACAAGGAACACGGCTACATTTGCCATTGGATCGAGCGTTCGGAAACGGCTAACCGTGAGCAAGGCGAGATCGAGAGCGCCATCCGGGCCGAGCAGCCGGATATCTCCGATCAGGACTTCGGCCGGCAACGGCGCGCCCGCACCACCGCCAAGGCCAACGAGTGGCAGAAAGCCACCGTCGATGAACTACTGG
This sequence comes from Dehalococcoidia bacterium, assembly GCA_963692995.1. Taxonomy (GTDB): domain Bacteria; phylum Chloroflexota; class Dehalococcoidia; order Lucifugimonadales; family UBA3495; genus Bin87. The sequence continues at coordinate 2,227,189 of OY843611.1, read as the reverse complement.
GCATTCTGGAGCGGCATCTGCACTAGCCGTCAACCGGTTCCAGGGTGAACCGATATTCCTCAATCACGGGATTTGACAGCAGTTGGTCGCACATCTCGGCCACTGCTGTCTCCGTTTGTGTCGCGTCGTCCCCGGCGATGCGGATCTCCAGGTACTTGCCGACCCGCACGTCTGCTACGGCTGCGTAGCCCAGGCTGTGCAGTCCGCCCATTATCGTCAAACCCTGCGGGTCGTTGACGGCAGTCTTGAGGGTTACGTAGATGCGAGCCAGGAACATGACGCTTGCAATGCCTCTCCGGGTGAAGTGGCGTTATCCGCTCGAGGATTCGCTCATATCGATGCCCGTGGTGCAGGGCAGGCCATTGGCGAACTCAGGCCCGGTGTTGCCAGGATAGTCGGCAAAGAAACGGGCAATGCGCTCCGGATCCACGCCCATCATTCGGTCCAAAACACCCCAGGTGGTAATCGCTACCATGCCCTCCGGTATCTCATAGTAGCGTCGGACGATGGCGAACTCTTTGGCTAACGGGACGGCTTCAACCGCGACCCGCAATGCCGCGATGTCGGCGTCATCGGGCAGGTTGTAGCTGATGACGATGTTGCCATGCTCAAGGTTATGCACCAGCATTTCGTCGGGCAATGGATGGTAATAGAAACCGCAGTAGCTCCACTCTCCCCAATGCTCGCCCGACGTGGGAGGCACAGTACTGTATCCGCCCGGCGCCACGTCGCTGATGCGCATCGTTTTCGGGAAATGGTTTCGGCTCGGCATCGGCTCAACTCGAACTGCTCCATCGGTAGGCGGCACCTGTCCCAACGTCGGGCCGGAAGGCGTAGGCATTGGTGTTGCAGACGAAGTTAGGGTAGGTGTGGGTGATGGCGCGGCGGTTACGGTCGCGCTTGCCGGGATGAGGAGTAGCGTAGGAGTGGGCGTCAGAACGACGGTGGGAGTTGGTGTGACCACACTCGGGTTCGTTGGGGTTGGTTGCGCGCCAGGCGGTGGCGCAAGGTCATCTTGGCAGGCCGCCAGCGTCAGCGCTAACAGCCACAATACCGCTGGCCCCAGGAGAACGGTCCGTTTCATGGTGGAAGGGCCTAGGGGTTTATCACGCCGCCGCGAGTGCAGTCCGCCCCGGCCGGCCTACCCTCAATGGCGGGAAATTCCGGGCTCAACGTGCCGGAGTAGGCGCGGAAAAACTCCTCAATGCGGTCTTTTCCGACGCCTACCGTGTTACCGTCCGCGCCAGGGTCAGCCACGTGCCACTTGTCTATCACGCCCCAAGTTGTGAGAGCGATGGTTCCTTCCGGAAAACGGTCGTTCCCCGCAGCGTCCGGCGGCGGGTTGTAAGGTCGCGCTACACCCCAGCGACTGGTCAGACCGGTGGACTCATAGGCGTCCTTCAACTCGTCGATTTGAGCCTGATCCGTCAGGTTGTAACTGAGGATAATGTTGCCGTGCTCCATGTTGTGCACTATGCGCTCGTCGGGCAGGGCCTCGGTGTACCATCCGCATTGCGCCCAACCGTTCCAGTGCCGACCGGAGGTGGGTGGCGTTGTCAAGTAACCTTCCTGGTTGGTTACGTCGTAAATGGTGAAACTGTCGGCGAAATGGGTCCGATCCTCGGGGGCATCCGCCTGGGTTCCGATGCCATCCACGTACCCGCTGGCCTCGCCCTGCTGGCTGCCGCCCCCGAAGTTCACCGGGAGGACGACCGGAGCCAACAGCGCAATGATGAACAACAGGGCGATGGCGCCAAAGGCGAACAGTAGCCAGCGACTGCGGAAACCGCCGCCGGAAGAAATGGGGGGAGTGCGCCGCTGGGAGCGTCGGGCCGCCCGACGCCGGCGATGTCTGGATGGTGGCATAGTTGTTGCTCGTGCGCCGTGGCTGGCGATCCGCGTATTAGAGCGTCGCGCCGGTGAGACGCTGGTACGCCTGTCGATACAATTCCGCCGTCCGCTGCGCCACATCTTCCGGCAGTTCCGGCGCTGGCGGTTCCTGGTTCCAACCCTGGGCCGTCAACCAGTCTCTAACATACTGCTTGTCATAACTGGGCTGGGACTTGCCCGGAGAGTACCCCTCGGCATCCCAGAAGCGGCTGGAGTCGGGGGTCAGCAGCTCGTCGATAAGAATGAGCTCGCCGTCAAGGAAGCCGAACTCCATCTTGGTATCGGCCAGTACGATGCCACGCCCCCGCGCGTAGTCATGGGCGTGCCGATAAACGGCCTTGCTGACATCGGCCAGCCGTTGCGCCGTTTCCGCCCCGACCAGGTCCACCACCGCTTCGTCAGTCATGTTCTCGTCGTGGCCTTCTTCGGCTTTGGTGGTCGGGGTGAACAGCGGTTCCGGGAAGCGATCGCCTTCAACCAGGCCTTCCGGCATCGGTTTGCCCGAAACGGTGCCTTGTCGCCGATATTCGCCCCAGGCCGAACCGGTGATGTAGCCGCGCACGATGCACTCGATGTCGATGCGCTCCGCCTTTTTGACCACCATAGCCTGCCGGCCCACATTGTCTTCGGCGTAGGCGGGATGGGTGATCACCGGATTGTCCGCGTAGGCCGCGGCCTCCGGCGAATCGGCCAACGCCACCAGGTGATTGGGCACAATGTGTTCGGTCAAGCGGAACCAGAAAGCGGACATGCCGTTGAGCGCCGCCCCTTTGTCGGGGATTCCGTTGGGCAGCACCACGTCGAAGGCGGAGATCCGGTCCGTCGCCACCATCAGCAACAGTTCGTCGGTGAGCTGATAGGTGTCGCGCACCTTGCCTCGGTGCATTCGGTCGGGGATTCGCGTTTCAATAATCATGGCAATTCAGATTTCCTTCCCAACCGTCACTCCGGCGAAAACCGGAGCCCAGCGGCGTTTTCCGGATTCCGGCGCCCGCCAGAATGACGATGTTGGTCGAGTTTTGCAGATCCGGTTCACACAAGGGCCGGGGCCGGCAGCAGCCCGATTCGCTGAAAGTTATCGTCCACGTAGCGAGTGTAGTAGCCGTAATCGAACAAGGCTTCCAGCTCAGCGGCGGTGAGGTGTTCGGTAGCCTGTGGATCTGCTTTGAGCAGATGCCGAAAGTCCTGGGCGTCGTCCCAGGCGCGCATGGCGTTGCGCTGGACGATGTCGTAAGCGGCCTCCCGCGACAGACCTTTCTCTTCAACCAGCGCCAGCAAGACCCGTTGGCTGAAAATCAACCCACGGCTGCTCTCCAGGTTTTGCCACATCCGGTCCGGGTCCACCCGCCAGCCGCCGACCACGTGGGTGAAGATGCTCAGGATGTAATCCAGCATCAGGCAGGTATCAGGCAGGATGATGCGCTCGGACGAAGAATGGCTAATGTCGCGTTCCCCCCACAGGGCCACATTTTCCAAAGCGGGCATGGCGTTGCCGCGGATAGTGCGCGCCAGGCCGCAGATGCGTTCCGTAAGCTCCGGGTTGCGCTTGTGGGGCATGGAAGACGAGCCGGTCTGCCCCGCGCCGAAGGGCTCCTCCACTTCGTGAACCTCAGTGCGTTGCATCCCCCGGATCTCGGTGGCGAACTTCTCCAGCGAAGCGGCGACCAGAGCGCACGTCGTGATGAAGTGGGCGTAGCGATCCCGTTGCACCACCTGGTTGGACACCGGTTCCACCTTCAGCCCCAAGTAGTGGCAAACCCGCTCCTCGATGTGCGGCGGAATGGTGGCATGGGTGCCTACCGCGCCCGATATTTTCCCCACTCGGACTGACTCGCGGGCCGCCGCCATGCGTTCTCGCTGCCGGCGCAATTCGTCCCACCACAAGGCCAGTTTCAACCCGAAGGTCATTGGTTCGGCATGGACCCCGTGGGTACGCCCCATCATCAGGGTGTCCTTGTGCCGGATGGCCTGTTCCTTGACGGCGGCGACGGCAGCGTCAATCTCCCCGAGGAGCAGGTCGGCGGCAGTCACCAGTTGCAGCGCCTGGCCCGTGTCCAGCATGTCGGAGGAGGTCATGCCCAAGTGCAGCCAGCGCCCTTCCGGGCCAAGGGTCTCCGTGATGGAGCGCAGGAACGCGGTGACGTCGTGGCGAGTGGTTTCGAAAATCTCCATCATCCGCTGATGGTTGTACGTCGCCCCGCGCAGTCCCTCCAGATCTCCCGGAGGTATGACGCCGGCTTCGGTCCACGCCTCGCACACGGCCAGCTCCACGTCCAGCCACATCCGGTACTTGTTCTCGTCAGACCAGACCCGTTTCATCTGGGCCCTGGAATAGCGGTCAATCAAGGTTTCGCCTCCCCTGAGTTATGAAGACGAGACTAATTTTATCATAGCCCAAAGGGTCGTCAGCCTATGCCACGCGAATACTCGCGGACCGCTTCCAGCACCGGGCCAAAATCGGTGAACAGCGTGAACGGGATGCCGGCCTCCTCGCACATTGCGGCCATCTGCCGGTGGGCGAAAACGGTGTCGGCGACCTCGCCGGCCTCAAAATCGGATCGACCGTCGCCTATGTAGAAGACGTGTCGGCCCTGCTCCCGGAACCGTTGCACAATCAACGCCTTGCTGTTGCCAAGTTCCGGCGCCTCGGGATACGGAAAGTCGTAGCGGTATCCCCGGACCCGCCCGTTGTCGTCGAACCGGGTGACCACCGCGTACACCGGCATGTCCGAGTGGCCCCTGCCGTCCAGCAAAGCCTGGATGTAAAAGTCCAAACCCTGGCTGATGATGCACATGGGGAAGTCGTTCTCCCGGCAGAACTGCCATAGCTCGTCGAAATAAGGGCGGAAGCCAGCGTTTTCCCGGACATATGCCTGCATCGCGTCCTTCTTGGCGCCCATCCCCAGGAAGGTTATCTCCTGGTACTCTTTGAGCGTCAGTTCTCCGTCGCGAAAACGGCCACGCACCTCGGTCCAGGAAGGATGGCCGAACTGGCGCAGCAGCAACTCGGCCACGTTCTGAGCCGCGGCGGTGTCGTCAAAATCGGTCAGAACCACCGGCTGCCGGCGGTTGGCTTGGCCGGGATTATCGCTCACGGAGCGACTGCCGGTATTGCTCGACGGCCTGGCGGATGCTGTCGTGCTTGATCCCCAGGATCTGGGCGGCGTAGTAGGCGGCGTTGCGCGCTCCCCAACCGCCCACGGCCATGGCGGCCACTGGGATGCCGGGGGGCATCTGCGCCGTTGACAACAAGGCATCCCAGCCGTTGAGCTCGCTTGAAGTCAGCGGTATTCCGATCACCGGCAGCGTGGTCTGCGCCGCCAGCGCGCCGCCCAGGGCGGCTGATCCGCCGGCCGCGGCGATGAGCACCTCAAGGCCGCGCTCGCGGGCGGTGGACGCATACTCGTGAACGCGCTCCGGCGTACGGTGGGCAGACATCACCCGGACCTCGTAGTCGATGCCCAGGGATTCCAGCGTATTAATGGTTGGTTGGACCGCCTCCTCGTCGGAAGCGCTGCCCATAACTACTCCTACCAGTGGCAAAACCGTTCTCCTTTCAATCTTTTACCGTTGCTGCTGCCGGGCGTCGCGCCGCACTATATACATCGCACTATACACCACGGGGGCTTTGGATAACGACGGTCAGCCCTCCGCCAGGTCCGCGATGTCTCGGAACGCCTCCAGGAGGGCGGACTGTATGGATTCAGCGTCATCATCGACCTCTTCGTCCTCTACGACCACGTACCCGGAATCAGCTTCATCGATGCCGACTCGCACCTCAATTTCCACCGGCTCACCGTCGTGCCAGAAGAGCACATAAACGATTTCGTCCACGTCCTCTTCTTCCGACAAATCTTCCTCATCAAATTCATAATGCCAGGAACGATTGATAACCAATCGGGCGCCGCCATCCAGCAGCGCGTCATTCATCTGGTTAAGCAATCCGTCCACTGCCAATCGTTCGGCGAACCGCTCCAGCAAGCTGCGCCTCTCCGCAATGTCGGTTATGCGGCGGCCATAACCCTCGTTGTCCACGCGCACGCGCAGTCGATTCAATTCATCCAGCCAGGGCATTGGTACTTCCTCCGGTATCGACGGGCGTAATTTTACCGCGCACGGGGTTTCCGATTGCGTCCGTTAAGGTAGCAGAACTCATCAACGCGGCGAAAGTCAGGAAGGCGCAGCCGGCGAGCCAAATTGCCCAGAATGTCCAGGAGATCAATGTAGCACAATCCGGGATGCCCCCGGCTGAACCCGGCCGGCAACATTCCCAGCCGCCGCAGCGCCCGCTCCGTGTGGGGACTCCAGGGAGCGAACAGCGTCGGATCTCGCAACGTCAGCAGGTACGAAGGCCATTCTTTGCCGGCGCCGATCAATCCAAAACCGCCGGTTGCCACGGCGCACTCTTCAAAACGATTTTCCAACTTGATGGCGTCGTAAAGCAGAAAATCCACCGTCTCGCGGATATCCTCAATTGGATTGGCGCGGAACTTTGCAACCTGCCGGCCGCCGGCGCCCCGGTAAAGGGCAACGGCTTGATCTTCGGTCAACTCGAGCAGCGCGTCTTGCTCCAGCCAGGCTTGCCACTCATCCGCCCGGATCCAGCGACGTTGGCGGAATGCGTCCAGTTCCGCCGACACGGCGGCGGCGTGATATACCTCCGCAAGAGCCGGCCAATCGGGTTCCGTAACGGCGCTGCGGGCGGCGATCATGGGCCGGGCCTGGTTAGGCTGAAACGGGATCGATAGCCGGCGTCGCGGCAATGTCCCGTCGGTAATAGGCGTCAGTGAACGAGATGCGCTGCACCCGGCGATAGGCCCGCGCCCGCGCTTCAGCGACGTGGTCGCCCAGCCCCACCGTCGCCAGCACCCGGCCGCCGGCCGTCAGCGCCTTGCCGCTGTCGTCCTCCGCCGGTTGCGCGCCGGCGTGAAAAACAATGCTGTCCGCATCACCGGCGTCGTCATCCAGGCCGTGTATGGCGTATCCGGTCCGGTAATGCCCCGGATAGCCTCCCGAGACCAGCACCACGGCGACTGCGGGGCGTTCGGACCACTCCACCGGGCCGGCATCATCCAGGTTTCCGTTGGCGCAGGCCAACATCGCCGCCGCGGGGTCGCTCAACAACCGGGGCATGATGACCTGGGTTTCCGGGTCGCCAAAGCGGCAGTTGAATTCCAGCACACGCAGACCTTCCCGCGTCAGCATCAACCCGCAGTACAAGGCCCCGCGATAGGGGCTGCCCCTTTCCGCCAGTTCCCCGATGACGGGCAACATGAAACGTTGGCGGATTTCATGGGCGAGCTCGGCGTTCCAGAAGTCAGGCGGCCCAAAGCTGCCCATTCCGCCGGTGTTAGGGCCAACGTCACCCTCGCCCACGCGCTTGTAATCGATCGCGGCCGCCAACTCAGATAGATTCGCGCCGTCGGTGAAACCGAATACGCTCACTTCGATCCCGTGCAGCCAATCCTCAATGACCACGGTCTCGCCGGACGTACCGAATATGCGATCCTCCATACACGCGCGAATGGCGATCTTGGCGTCTTCTCGGGTGGCGCACATGGCGACGCCCTTGCCGGCGGCCAGGCCGTCGGCCTTCACCACCACCGGGCGGTCGTGATAGTCAACATAACTCAGCGCCCCGGAAAGGGTCTGGAAAACCCGGTAGTTCGGGCCGGGCACGCTGGCGGCGTCCTGCACGCTGCGGGCGAAGCTCTTGCTCGATTCCAGTCGGGCCGCGGCGCGGCTCGGGCCGAATGCCGGGATCCCGGCGGCCGCAAGACGGTCGGACAGACCCAGCGCCAACGGCGTCTCCGGGCCTATCACCACCAGGTCGATGGCGTGCTCGGCGGCGGCGGCAACTATTCCGTCAACGTCGGTATCGGCTACGGGCAAATTCGTTCCCAGCCCAGCGGTGCCGGAGTTGCCCGGCGCGACGAAAAGTTCAGTCACGGCATCCGAGCGGCGCAGCCGCCACGCCAGCGCGTGTTCGCGCCCTCCGGAACCCACTACCAGGATGCGCACGGCATTACCTCACTGCCCGCGCCTGGTGAGCGGCAATCCTTGGCCCGTAGCGCGCCTGTCGAACCACGGCGACTCCCACTCCCACAATTACTCCCACTCAATGGTGCCGGGAGGCTTGCTGGTAATGTCATAGACGACCCGGTTCACTCCGTCCACCTCGTTGACGATGCGGTTGCTGATGCGCGCCAGCACGTCGTAAGGCAAACGAACCCAGTCGGCGGTCATCGCGTCTTCGGAGTTCACGGCACGAATGGCGCAGGCGTAGCCGTAGGTGCGGTAATCGCCCATAACACCCACCGTGCGGTTGTCCGTGAGGACGGCAAAGCTCTGCCAGATGTCCCGGTACAATCCGGCGTCGGCAATCTCTTCCAGCACGACGCGGTCGCAGTTCCGCAGCAATTCCACCCGCTCCGGCGTTACCTCCCCAATGATGCGGATGGCCAATCCGGGCCCGGGAAAGGGCTGACGATAGATGATCTCCTCCGGCAGGCCCAATTCCAGCCCCACCGCTCGCACCTCATCCTTGAAAAGGTAGCGCAGCGGCTCCACCAGCCCGAAGTCCATGCGCTCGGGCAGTCCGCCTACGTTGTGGTGGGTCTTGATGCGGGCTGAGGCCCGGTTTTCCGGAGTTTCGCTCTCAATTACGTCGGGATATAGGGTGCCTTGAGCCAGCCACTTTACGTTTTCAATTTCAGCGGCGGCGTCTTCAAAGACGCGGATGAACTCGCCGCCGATGGTCTTGCGCTTGGTCTCCGGGTCCGTCACGCCGGCCAAGCCGTTCAGGAACCGGTTCGAGGCGTCAACGTAGCGCAGGTCCAGGCCCAGGTTTTGGTGAAAGGTTTCCTGCACCTGATCCGATTCCCCATGACGCAGCAGACCATTGTTCACGAATATGCAGGTCAGTTGCGGCCCGATGGCCCGGTGCAGCAGCGCCGCCGCCACCGACGAATCCACGCCGCCGCTCAACCCGCAGATAACGCGGTCTTCGCCTACCTGCGCCCGCACCCGCGCCACGGTGTCGGCCACGAAATTGCCGGGCGTCCATGCTCCGACGCATCCGCAGATCTCACGAACAAAGTTCCGCAGGATGGTCAGGCCATCCGGGGTGTGCTGCACTTCCGGATGGAACTGGAGGCCGTACCGGCGCTGGCCGTCGGAAACGGCGGCGCACTCGGTGTTTGCGGTGCGCCCCAACGCGGCCATGCCTTCCGGCAGCCCTTCCACTCGGTCGCCGTGGCTCATCCAGACCGGGATTGTGTTCTCGATGCCCGCCAGAAGGGCGTCCGAGGCATTGCCGATCGTCAAGTCGGCGTGTCCGTACTCCCGCGCATTTCCCGGCGTTACCACGCCGCCCAGCTGATGCACCAGCGCCTGCATCCCGTAGCAGATGCCCAGCGTCGGCAGGCCGCATTCCAGCGCCCAATCGGGAATGACCGGCGCGTCGGCATCGTACACGCTGGCCGGGCCGCCGGACAGGATAATGCCCCGCGCGTTCAGATGGGCAATCGCCCCCGCCTTGGCCGTGGCCGGAATAATTTCCGAATACACCTGCAACTCTCTGACGCGGCGGGCAATCAGGTGGGTGTACTGAGAGCCGAAGTCGATGACTACGATGGCGTCGGGCTGGGCTACGCTGCTCATAAAATCCCTGCCGGGCAATGCGGTTGCGGCAGTAATAGTAGCATAATGCCGGAAGGCGTTCATCCCGCGCCGTTACCCGGTATCGCCATCCTTGATAGAATACGTGCGCCGACCGGACCACAGGATGCGACGATGACGGTTTTTGCTACGACCAGAGAACCGCGCCCGGACCAGCATATTGCGCGCCAGTGGCCCTTGCCGCTGAACCAGCGCAATCGGTGCGACGGACTTGACTTGCTGGCCGCGCTGGAGCCGGCATCAGTGCCCTTGTGCATATTCGACCCCCAGTACCGGGGCATTCTGGACAAGATGCAGTACGGCAATGAGGGCGTCAGTCGGGGCCGCGCCCGGTCAGCGCTGCCCCAGATGAGCGAGGAAACCATTGCCAAATTCGTTGCCGGAATTGCGAATGCGCTGATCCCGTCCGGCCACCTGTTTCTGTGGGTGGACAAGTATCATTTGTGTACCGGGGTTGGTTCGTGGGTGAACGAGTGGGGGCTGGAAGTAGTTGACCTGATAACTTGGAACAAGGGCCGCATGGGAATGGGATACCGCACCCGCCGCTATGGCGAATATATGCTGATCCTGCAAAAACCGCCCAAGCGCGCCAAGGGCGTTTGGCGCCGGCACGACATCCCCGACGTGTGGACGGAGCAAGTGGAGCGCCTCGGCAACGTCCACCCCAAGCCGGTAGAGTTGCAGGCGGCGCTGATTGAAGCGGTGACGGACCCCGACGCCGTAGTGCTGGATCCGGCGGCCGGCAGCTATTCGACAATGACCGCCGCGCGCCAGGCCGGTCGGAGGTTTCTCGGCTGCGACATCGTTGCGGATCTGTAACTGTCATCGGAGCCGGCCGATTTCTCCAAGCCCTGGGTGGACCGCATAATTTCTCTATCCTTCCGGTATATCCAGGAACAGCACCGACTGACTGTCCGCCATGGCCTTGGCGGCCGGGTTGATGCTTTGGCCAACTACCGCGGCCAGCGTCGGCGCCTGCATGGCTTGGGCCACGATGTTGGCCCGCCGCCGCGCCCGCCTTACGTCGTCGGTGTCCACCGTGACGGAGGCTTCCGCTACCAGGGTTTCGCGGTGCGTCGTGAAATCCCGCGCTCCGATGATGAAATCGGCGAGCAGAATTTCGATGTAGTCATTCTCAGTGATAAAGCTGCGGTCCAGAGCGTCAGTAATCAGGTCTTCAAAATCGAGGTTGAAGCCCTCCGGGTTTTTGAGCACCCTTTTGCCGCGTGTTTGCAGCATCCCGCTGAGTTTGGGAATGATGCGCAGCCCCAGCCGGCGTTCGTATTCTCGGCCAATCAGGTTGCCGAGGCGGCCTTGCATGGTGCTGATTTGGTCTTGCATGGCGCGGGTCGCATCCTGAACCGCAAGCACTGCCTTCTGTAATTCTTTGATGGCCGCCTGCATGGTGGCCATGGTTTCCTGCATGGTGGCAATAGCCGCCTGCATGGTGGCCATGGTCTCCTGCATGGTGGCAATAGCCGCATTGGTCATTTCAAAGTTCTGCTGCGTCCAGTCCGCGAATTCAGCGAACCTTTGGGGAAGGTCAAGCAACTCGTCGGTAAGCACGCGCCGGCGAACTTCGTTCCTGAACTCCTCGTCGGTGTCTAGTAGCCGCAGGAGCTCCTGTCTCATATTTGGAGTTGTCATAATCTCTTCCCGGCGAACGCCGCACTTGCTCCGTATCGTGTATCCATCCCAGCCCTATATCCATACTATTCGAGGTTAGCGCTTTTCGGCAACCGATAATTCAGATACGGAAAATCCCCGCCGGGTGGTACAATCATCCCCGGCATGGACTACCAAACCGAAATCGACCGGGCCGCCGGGATCATTGCCTCCGGCGGCGTGGTCGCCATCCCTACCGACACCCTTTATGGCCTGGCGGCAGACGCCCTCAATCCCGACGCCGTAGAGGGGGTGTACGTTGCCAAAGGCCGTCCGGCCGATATGCCCCTGCCGGTGCTGGTGTCCGGATGGGAACAGGTGATGCAGGTGGCGGCTATTCCGGCCGACACTTTGTCGGTAGTCCAAAAGCTTGCCGCGGCATACTGGCCCGGCAGCCTGACCATGGTGCTCCCTGCCGCGCCGGGACTCCCGAAGCGCCTCACCGCCGGCCGTGACACCATCGCGGTGCGGATGCCCGACCATCCGGCGCCGCTGGCGTTGGCGGAAGCCCTGGGTCATCCCATCACCGGAACCAGCGCCAATCGCAGCGGCGAACCGGACATCACCGACGTGGATGAATTGCGGACGATCATCGGGCCGCGAGTTGATGGTATCATTACGTCCGGCCCGGCCCCGGAGGGAACCGCCAGCACCATCATATCCGTGTCCCCACAGGGCGCCGACCTGCTCCGGGAAGGAGCGTTGCCCTATCGTGAAATACTGGACCGCCTTGGCATGGCGGAAGCGCGCGGTTAGTGAGGCCCAATCCTGGCAAACGACACATACCACCGCTATCGCGCCGTTGTGGACGCAGAACTGCGCGACGCATTTGACGGCCGGCAGGGAATGCTCTACGACCTGCTTCGCTATCATCTGGGCTGGGTGGATGAGCGCGGCAACCCGGCCGCGGCGCTAACGCCTTTGCACCACTGCGGCGTCCTTGCTTTAGCCGCGGCCGACGCCGTCTCCGGCGATTGTGGTCCGGCCGTATCCGCCGCCGCTGCCGTTGAGCTGGCCTACAACTTCGTCCTTGTCCACAACGACGTTCAAGCCGGCCGAATTGACCAATCTTCCGACCGTCCTAGCATCTGGTGGGTTTGGGGGCCGTCCCAGGCCATCAACGCCGGCGACGGTCTGCACGCCCTGGCCCGCGCCGTTTTGATGCGATTGTCCGAGGCCGGAACGCCGGCTGCCACCGTGTTGACCGCCCTGCGCAGTCTTGATCAAGCGTGTCTTACGCTGTGCGAAGGGCAATACATGGACCTGACTTACCAGGACCAGTTGATGGTGTCGGAGCCGGATTATCTTGATATGGTGGGGCGCAAATCCGGATCCCTGGTCGGCTGCTCCGCCCGGTTGGGAGCGTTGGCGGCAGGCGGCGATGAGGCCACCGCCGCAGCCCTGCGCCAGTGGGGAGAGCTGTTGGGAATGGCCCGGCAAATCCACGAAGATATCGACGACCTGTGGGGCGCCGGCGGCGACGGGTTAACTCCGGCCAATGTCCTGAATAAAAAGAAAAGCCTGCCCCTTATCCATGCGTTGCAGCATGCCCCCACCGCTGATAAGCGCACATTGGGCGGCATCTACATGAAACGTGTCCTCGAACCCGACGACCCGCCCCGCATTGTCGCCATTCTGGATGACGCCGGCTCCCGTCAGTACGCAGAGGACAAGGTGGCGCAGCTGCTGCGCGAAGCCGACGCGGCCCTTGCGACGGACGACTGCGAATTGCAGCGTCCCGGAGCATTGCAATGGGCGGCGCAATGGGTTATCGGTCGGCCCCGTTCCTGATCTTCAGCCCGTTCCTGGCCTTCAGAGGGTAATCAAATGAGCAAGCGTACTCTTTCCCAACTGGACGTGGCGGGCAAGACGGTCTTGGTGCGTGTTGACTTCAACGTACCCATCGAGCAGGGAGTAGAGGCCATCGCCAATTACGACCAGCGCCTCCGCGCCACCTTGCCCACCATCCAGTACCTGGTGGAAAGACAGTGCCGCACCGTGCTGTGTTCTCACTTGGGTCGTCCCCGCGGCAAAGTCGATGATGGATTGCGCTTGAAGCCGGTGGGCGACCGGCTGGCGGCGCTCCTGGGCCGCCCGGTAGCCTCCCTCCGCGACTGCGTGGGTGAAGCCGTGACCCAGCGCGTCGCCGGCATGTCCGCCGGCGACATATGCCTGCTGGAAAACCTGCGTTTCCACGCCGGCGAGGAGAGCGACGACGCGGCCTTCGCCGCCCAGTTAGCCACCTTGGCGGACTGCTTCGTCATGGACGCTTTCGCCGTGGCCCACCGCGCCCACGCCTCAACCGTTGGGATCCCCCGACACCTGCCGACCGCGATGGGACTGCTCACGCAGCGCGAGGTCGAGTCCCTGGGCCTGGCATTGGCTGAGCCGGACCGACCCCTGGCCGCGCTGCTGGGCGGAGCCAAGGTCAGCGACAAAATCCTGGTTCTGGAAAACCTGCTGGAAGGCTTGGATCACCTGTTCATCGGCGGCGGAATGGCCGTGACGTTCCTCGCGGCGGCCGGCAAGCCGGTGGGCGCATCCGTCGTAGAGGAGGATCGCCTGGACTTCGCCCGGGATGTGATGCGCCGCGCCGACGCCGGCGGTACAATCGTCCATCTTCCCGCCGATGTGGTTGCCGCCAACGAGTTCTCGCCCCAACCCGCATCCGTTAGCGCCGTTTCCTCAGACAACGTCCCGGACGGCTGGCACATCATGGACATCGGCCCGGACACTGCCAGCCGTTACGCCGCCGAATTGTCCGGCTGCCAGACCATTCTTTGGAACGGGCCCATGGGCGTGTTCGAGATGGAGCAGTTCAGCGCCGGCACCCGCACCGTGGCCAGCGGCATCGCGGAACTTCCCGGCGCCACCACCGTGGTGGGCGGCGGTTCCACTGCGGAAGCGGTCGAGGCCCTGGGTTTGATGGACAAGATGACCCACGTTTCCACCGGCGGAGGCGCCTCCCTGGAGTTCCTGGAAGGCCGCACCCTGCCCGGTATAGCCGCCATCCCCGACGCTTGATATTTCGCTGCACCCGGAGCTAACATGATCGACCTGGAACAGATTCGCGACAGCATCGCCAGCACGCCGTCAAAGATTGTCATGCTGGTGGCCGACGGACTGGGTGGGTTGCCCCATCCCGACACGCGCAAGTCGGAACTGGAAACCGCTCACATCCCCAACTTGGACGCCCTGGCCCAGCGCAGCGCCTGCGGCTTGACCACGCCGGTGGAAGTCGGCATTGCCCCAGGCAGCGGCCCCGGACACCTGGCCCTCTTCGGCTACAACCCCCTGAAGTACTTTATCGGCAGAGGGGTGCTGGAAGCTTTGGGCATCGGTATCGACCTGCTGCCCGGCGACGTGGCGGCGCGGGGCAACTTCTGCACCGTTGACGATGCGGGACTGCTCACCGACCGCCGGGCCGGACGCATCGCCACCGAGTTGAGCGCCCCACTGTGCGAGCGTTTGGACCGCATCGCAATCCCCGGCGTCCAGGTGGACGTGTTCCCGGTACAGGATTACCGTTTCGTGCTGCGGCTTCGCGGCGCGGGCCTTTCCGAGGCGGTCGAAGAGACCGACCCGCAGCGCGAGGGCGTGGCGCCGCGTCCGGCTGGCGCATTGGCTCCCGAAGCCGCGCGCACCGCCGACATCGTGCAGCAATTCGTCGCCCAGGCCGGGCGCATCCTCTCCGAAGAACAGCCGGCCAACATGGTTTTGCTGCGCGGCTGGGCCCAGCTGCCCAACCTCCCCGACTTCGGGCAGGTCTATCAGCTCAACCCGGCTGCCATCGCCGCCTATCCCATGTATCGTGGCCTGGCCTCCGTCGCCAATATGCAGATCATCCCCACCGGCATGACGTTCGGAGAGGAGGTGGACACCCTCCAGGCCAGCTGGGACGACCACGATTTCTTCTTCATCCACTACAAGCCGGCCGACGCCGCCGGCGAAGACGGCGATTTCGACGGCAAGGTAAAGCGGCTGGAGGAGTTGGACGTTCACCTCCCGCGCATATTGGACCTCCGGCCCGACGTGCTGATGGTGGCCGGCGACCATGCGACGCCAGCCATTATGGCGTCCCACAGCTGGCACCCGGTTCCTTTCATGCTCCATTCCCGTCTGACCTTGGGCGAAGGGGTGGACGGCTTCAACGAGCGCGCCTGCGCCGGCGGCTCCCTGGGCCGCCTCCCGGCGGAAACCATCATGCTGTTAGCCTTGTCGCACTCCGGCAAGCTGGCCAAGTACGGCCCCTAGTTCCAACCCCTGCTACTGGGAGTAATCGATGCCTGACATCCCCAACATCGTCGCCGGCAACTGGAAGATGAACACCGACATCTCGTCCGGCGTGGAGTTAGCTTCGGCAATCGCCGCCGGCGCGGCGGGGTTGAGCCGAGTCGGCCTGATCCTGGCGCCGCCATTCGTGTCGCTGGCCGCTGTGAGAGATGCCGTGGCCGGCAGCGGCGTCGCCGTGGCCGCTCAGAACATGCACGCCGACGACAGTGGCGCCTTCACCGGCGAAATCGCGCCGCCCATGCTCATCGGCCTCTGCGACTACGTAATCATCGGACACTCCGAGCGGCGCCAGTTCTTCGGAGAAAATGACGATTCCGTAGGCCGTAAAACCGCCGCCGCCCTGGGCCACGGTCTGCGTCCCATCGTCTGCGTCGGCGAGACCCTTGACGAGCGGGAATCCGGCCGGGCTGCCGAGATCATCCGCCGGCAGGTGGTGGCAGCGCTTACCGACCTGGACCCGGAAAGCGCCCAAGGCAAACTCGCGATTGCCTATGAACCCGTCTGGGCTATCGGCACCGGACGCGCGGCCACTCCGGAAATCGCTGACGACGTGATGGGCGGGGCAATCCGGCCCACCGTCGCGGCTTCCCTGGGCGCCGCTGTCGCAGCCGCGACACCGTTGCTCTACGGAGGCAGCGTTAATCCGGGCAACGCTGCCGACTTCGCGGCGGCGGCCGGCATCAACGGCGCCCTGGTGGGCGGGGCGAGCCTGGATGCGGAGTCCTTCCTGGCGGTGGCCGCCGCCTTCGCCGCGCCACGCTAGGCCGGCGCCCCGGCCGGTATATGTCGGCCCCTGTTACGCTTATCGCTATCGTAGGCCCCACCGCGGTGGGGAAGACGGCGTTGGCCATTCAACTCGCCCGGCGTTTTGGCGGCGAAATCGTCAACGCCGACAGCCGGCAGGTTTATATCGGCATGGACATCGGAACCGCCAAGCCAACGACGGACGAACTCCGCGCTGCCCGACACCATCTCATCGACATTCGCAAGCCCGATACTCCGCTCAGCTTGGGGGAGTACCTGCCGTTGGCCCGAGAATGCGTGGAAGATATTTTCACGCGGGGAAAGCTCCCCGTCATATGCGGCGGCACGGGCCAGTACGTCTGGGCGATGCTGGAAGGTTGGGATGTGCCCGCTATACCGCCCGACGCTGCTTTCCGCGCTCAGCTCGAGCTTCGCGCCGCCGCCGAAGGAACGCGCGTTCTCTGGAACGAATTGCACGCCGTCGATCCCCAGCGCGCTGTTTCCATCGGGCCGCACAACACCCGCCGCATCATCCGCGCTCTGGAGATCCTTCACGCCACCGGAGAACCGGCAAGGGCCGCTCGGCGGAGCGCGGAGCCGCCCTACCGTGCCCGCATCATTGGCTTGACCGCTGAACGCGCGCATCTTTACCGGCGGGCTGACGACAGGTTCGACATGATGATGTCGCAAGGCCTGTTGGACGAAGCTCGTCAATTGGCGGCGGCCGGTTATGAGCTGGGCTGCGGCCCGCGGTCCGGCGTCGGCTACACTCAATTGGGGCAATACCTTGCCGGTGAAATCGCGCTGGATGAAGCGATTGCCCTCTCCAAGAGCCGGACGCACCGTCTGGTGCGTCGCCAATACACGTGGTTCAAGCCGTCCGACCGACGTATCAAGTGGCTGGACGCCACGCATGAACTGCCGATTGCCGAAGCCACCCGCCCCTTGGAACGCTTCCTGGCGCCCTGAAACTGGTGTGGTACAATTCCGGGCCACAGGGCGCGAACTAATTCGGCGCAGGAGTCCCGCGATGGAATTTACCAAAATGCACGGCGCTGGCAACGACTACGTGTATATCGACGCTCGAACAATGCCGGAGCGCGATTGGGGCAGCCTGTCCCGCGCCATCAGCGACCGTCATTTTGGTGTGGGTGGAGACGGCCTCATCTTGGTGCTGGACTCCGCTATTGCCGATTTGCAGATGCGTATGTTCAACGCCGACGGTTCCGAAGGGGAGATGTGCGGCAACGGCATACGCTGTTTCGCCAAGTACGCCATCGAGCGCGGGATAGTGTCTCCCTCCGTCGCAGCAGTCACGGTGGACACGCTGGCCGGCGTCCGCACCATCGTCCCCCATTATGCCGGAACGCTGGTGGACGCTGCCCGCGTCAGCATGGGCGCGCCCCGGTTTGCCCCGGCGGAGATCCCCGTAGATCTCGACCCGGCCATCAGCAACCGGCTGGGGCCTATCGTCAACTACGCCATCCATCCGGGCGACTTCCGCCTGTCTCTCACCTTCGTATCAATGGGCAACCCCCATGCGGTAACTTTCATCGACCAGCCGGTGGAGGAATTCCCCCTGCACAACATTGGCCCCCTGGTGGAACGACATCCCATCTTCCCCCGTCGCGTCAATTTTGAGATAGTCAACCTGCGCGACGACGGCAACCTGGACGCCCGCGTCTGGGAGCGCGGTTCCGGCGAGACCATGGCCTGCGGCACCGGCGCCTGCGCCATCGGCGTAGCCTCCCGCCTGCTGGGCCACACCGGCGACCGGGTAGCCGTCAACCTGCCGGGCGGAAGGCTGAATATCGAATGGGACGGCGAAAGCGAAGTTTATCTGGAAGGCCCGGCAGCCGAAGTCTTTAGCGGAGTGTGGACAGAATGAGCAACTACGTAACCGGCCCGACCACTTTTGAGCAGCTCCGCTGGTCAGCGGCGGCGTTCCGCGGCGAGACCAACGACGATGCAGACTACATCCCCCTGCACACGTCCGAATTTCGCCGGGCCCTGCTCGAAAAGCAGGACGCCGACAGCGTGGAGCGGCTGCTGCGTTTCGTCAGCAAGCGGGGCTTGCGCGTCCCGTACGACAAGGCGCCCGGCGTCGCCTCGGCTATCGCTCAGGCCGCCCCGCACCTTATGCCGTTGTCCGGGTCCGCCCTGGAGTTCGACGATCTGCGCTGCGCCACCCTGGACATCATCGAGCGAGCATACGACAGCATCGCCGCGGCCGACGGCGTCGGACCGGCAACGGCATCGCTGTTGCTGTCCCTGCTCAACCCGGCCCTGTTCGTAGCGTGGAACGACGAGATACGCAGCGCCTATTTCCCTAACGACCAGCCCAACGGCGCCACCTATTCCCAGTTCCTCACCATAATGCGCATGGGGGCCCTGTCGATCACCGCCGACGCCCGCAGCCAGCACGGGATTGGCGACCCGGCCGGCCACCTGTCCGCAAGCCTGGACATCAACCCGCCGTTCAGCCTGGCCAAGTTCATCGACGAATACAACCGGCTCACGCTGGAGCGGGGGTTGGTATATCAGGAAGGGAGTGCGGTGGCGGTCTAGCGCCCATTTCCAGGGGCCCTCGCCCGCCGGGTTGCTTGTCACTCCCGCTGCGCGGAGCCTGTATGCTACGGATCACCTCGGTCGCCATCTCGCTGATTGCGCTGCTGACATCCCCTGGGCCAAGGAGCAAAAATGCCCGCCTTCTCTAATCGCCTCGGCAAACTCGCCCCCTATCCCTTTGTCGAGATCTCCCGCATCATCGCCGAAAAGCGCGCCGCCGGCGCCGACGTAGTCACCTTCGGCATTGGCGATCCGGACATCCCGACGCCTCCGCCCATCATCGACCGGCTGCTCACGGCCTCCCAGGACCCGCCCAACCATCGCTACCCGGAGACCGATGGCCTGCCCGAGCTGCGCCGCGCCATTGCCCACTGGTACAAGCAGCGCTTCGACGTTGACCTGAACCCGGACACCGAGGTGCTTCCCCTCATTGGGGCGAAAGAGGGCATCGGCCACGCGGCATTCTGCTTCCTGGACCCCGGCGACATCGCCCTGGTTCCCGATCCCGCTTATCCGGTCTATGCGGTGGGCGCCATGTTCGCCGGCGCGGAGAGTTGCGTTATGCCCCTCTACCAGCGCAACGCCTGGCTCCCGGAGTACGACGCCATCCCGGATGACGTGGCCCGCGCCGCCAAGATAATGTGGCTCAACTACCCTAACAATCCCACCAGCGCCGTCGCGTCTCAGGAAGACCTGGAATCGGCCCTGCGCTACTGCCGGGAGCACGACATCGCCATGCTCCACGACGCCGCCTACTCTGAAATAGGCTACGACGGCTACCGCGCCGGCAGCATGATGCAGCTGGACGGGGCGAAAGAGGTTGGCCTGGAGTTCCACTCCCTGTCCAAGACCTACAACATGACCGGCTGGCGAATGGGTATGGCCGTGGGCAACGCCGACATGATCAAGGCGCTGTTTCAAATCAAAGCCAACCTGGACTCCGGCATCCCGCAAGCCATCCAGGAAATGTCTATGGCGGCGCTGACCGGCCCGCAGGACTGCATTGACGACAATGTCGCCATCTACCAGTGGCGCCGTGACCGGGTGCTTCAGGCGTTAACCCGCCTGGGCCTCAATGTGGAAACTCCCCGCGCCAGCCTGTACGTCTGGGCGCCCGTTCCCGAAGGCTTCACCTCCGCAGATTTCGCCGCTCGCCTGCTGGAAGAGATCGACATCGTGGTCACCCCCGGTTCCTCATACGGTCAATACGGCGAGGGTTACATTCGCCTGTCTCTCACCACCCCCGACGAGCGGGTGGAAACGGGCTGCCAGCGTCTGGAAAACTGGACCATCCCCGCGCCGCGGACGTAACCGGCCCGCAAGCGTATTGCAGAGAGGCGAGCGATGACTACCTCAAGTGCGCCATCCCGACTGGTTACCGCCGACGAGTTTCTGGCTATGGAGCGAGTTCCCGGCAAGCGCTACGAACTGATACGCGGCGTCCTTACGGAGAAAGATGTGCCCACCGGACACCCCCATTCAGTAACCGTAGTTCGAGCAGCCAGCCCGTTGTTTCAGTACACTGAAGCCACCCATTACGGCGAAGTCCTTTCCGGTGAGCCCGGCTATCGTTTGGAGCGGAATCCGGATACGGTACGCGCCCCCGATATTGCTTGGTTCGCCCCCGGACGCATCCCGCCCGGAACCAGCGGCTTCCCCGGCCTTACTCCCGACCTGTGTATTGAGGTAGCATCGCCCAGCAATTCCCGCCCCGACCGGCTGCTGTCGGGCAAGGCGCAGATGTGGCTGAATTTCGGAGCGCGGGAGGTTTGGGTGCTCAACCCGGAGGATACCACCGTAACCTGCTACCGCCCGGGACTGTCGCCGGTCATTCTGGGTGAGGATGACATCCTGGACGGCGCGGAGCTGCTGCCAGGATTCTGTATAGAAGTCTGGCGGCTGTTCCGCCGGCAAAGGTAAGTGATAGCGAAAACTATGCCCAAATCCCGACAACTCAAACCCACCGGCCCGCAAACCGAGCGGGCTGTCCTGGTGGCCGTCGAAGCGAAGAAGCGTGGCGAACAACTTTGGAGCCTCCACGATACGCTGGTAGAACTGGACTATCTGACCCGCTCCGCCGGCGCCGAGGTGATCGCGACGGTTTCCCAGCGCGCCGACCGAATCACTCCCACCTACCTGGGCAAGGGTAAGCTTCAAGAGTTGCAGGACGTTCTCGCCGAAGAACGCCCCGACGTCGTGATATGCGACGACGAGCTGACGCCTACCCAGCAGCGCAATCTCGAGGCCGCCCTTCAGATCAAGGTTATCGACCGCACCGCCCTCATTCTGGATGTGTTTGGCCGCCACGCCCGGACTCGCGAAGGCCAGATGCAAGTCGAACTGGCCCAGCACCAGTATCTGTTGCCGCGCCTCATCGGGCAATGGTCGCACCTGGAGCGTCTTGGCGGAGGCATCGGCACTCGTGGCCCCGGCGAAACCCAACTGGAAACCGACCGGCGCATCATCCGGCGGCGCATCCAGAAAATCGAGTCGGAGCTGGATACCGTGCGCCAGCGGCGCAGCCAGTACCTGGAACGCCGCCGCCGCTCGGCCACTCCCATGGCCACCCTGGTCGGTTATACCAACGCTGGCAAAAGCACTCTATTCAACGCCCTGTGCAACGCCGGCGTTCCCGCCGAGGACCAGCTTTTCAACACCCTGGATCCGGTCACTCGCCGACTGCGCCTGCCCGACGGCGGCGAACTGCTGCTCAGCGACACGGTAGGTTTCATCCAGAAACTGTCGCCCACCGTCGTCGCCGCTTTCCGCGCCACGCTGGCCGAATTGAGCGAAGCCGACTTGCTGCTCCACGTTATCGACATAACCCACCCCAAAGCGCCGGAGCAGGCCGAAGTCGTGGAGCAGACCCTGGCCGACCTCGACCTGGGCGGCAAACCCCGCCTGCTGGTCATCAACAAGATGGACTTGCTCACCGATGACCCAACCGACGTTGCAACCTTCGACCGGATCGACCTGTCCGTGATCTCCGGCGCCGACTCGCCTGCCGTGGGCGGTCGTGTTTTCGTATCTGCCGCGAAAGGCTGGAACCTGTCCGGGCTGCTGGAGACGATCCGGAGTCAAGTTGGAGATACCGTGCCCCAATGGCAAACCGCTGTAGAATCCGCCTGATCCACACCTCCGACACCCACCTGGGCGACGACTGGGATCCCGACGCCGCCCAGCGGGCCCTGTCCGCCGTGGTTGACGCTGTCCACCTGTTCCACGCCGACGCCCTGCTGATCGCCGGAGATGTCTTCGACAACGCCCGAATCTCCAACGCCGTGCTGGAGTTCTTCGTCAGCGAGATGGCCCGCGCCCAAGCGCCTGCCATCGCCCTCCCCGGCAACCACGACCTCTACGATGCCGACAGCCTGTACCGGCGCGCGCCCTTCGCCTCTGCCACCGCAAACCTGCACATCATCACCGGCGCTCGCGGTGAAACCCTGTCCTTCCCGCACCTGACCCTGGACATCTGGGGCCGCGCCATGGACTGCCACACCCCGGCTTTCCGCCCGCTGGCCGGGATGCCAACCCAGCGCAACGGCCACTGGCGCGTCGCCATGGCCCACGGCCACTTTCACTACCCCGACGACACGGATGAGCGGTCGTCGCCGATCCGGCCTCGCGAGATTGCCGGGGCAGCGTGCGACTACATCGCCCTGGGGCACTGGGAACGATTTGAGAACGTTTCACAGGGCGGTGTGCCGGCGTTCTATTCCGGCTCGCCGTTGGGAGCCGCCAGCGCGCGGGGGCATGTGGCGGTGAATGTAGTCGATCTTGACCCGCAGGCGGCGACCGCAGTCACCGTAGCCCAGGCCCAGCTGCCGATAGTCGCATGACAGAGCGCGGTGCCGTGAATGTTCCCGGCGATAGCCTGCCGTTCTGCCGGCCCATAATTCCCCGGCCCATAATTCCCCGGCCCATAATTCCAAGGAGAATGAGCGATGCAATCCCTCTCTCGTGAAAAGCGTATCTACGTTCTGCGTCCCGAAAACGAGCCGGCCATCACCATCGACTCCGGGGATGATCTGATGGTGGAAACCTGGGACGCTTTCGAGGGCATTCGCGACCCCGGCGTCCTTCAGGAGAAGTCGCTGAAAGGCCCGGCTACCGGCCCCATCTACGTCAACGGCGCCGAGCCTGGCGATGCCCTGCGCATCGAGTTTGTCAGCATCAAACCCAAGGAGAGCCCGGCCCACATGGTGATGCCTGGCCGGGGTTTCCTCGAAGCCGAGTTCACCGAAGGTTATCCCACCGTGATGAGCATTGACGGCGACGATCTGGCTCTCCCCAACGGCGTCCGCCTGCCACTGAACCCATCCATGGGCCTGGTGGCCACCACGCCAACTTATCCGCAGGAAACGGCCAGCGACAGCGGCCCTTATGGCGGCGACATCGATATGAAAGAGCTGGTGGCCACCAGCATTTTGTATCTGCCCGTGTTCGTCTCCGGCGCCCTGCTCGCCATGGGCGACTGCCACGCCGTGGTCGGTGACGGCGCAGTGGCCGGCACCGGCGCCGAGTGTTCCGCCGACACCCACATCCGCGTTACGGTGGAAAAGGGCATGAACATCTCCGGCCCTCGCGCCATCACGCCGGAGCACTACGTCATCCTGTCCCACGGCGAAGACCTCGGCCCGGCCCTGAAACAGGCCGTCCGCGAGATGGTGGACTTCCTCGTCACCGAAAAGGGAATGCCGCCCTACGACGCCTACACGCTGTGCAGCCTGGCCGGCGACGTGCGCGTTTCCCGCACCTTCCGCCCCATCAGCCCGGTCAAGATGATGCTCTCCCGGCACGCTTTGGCACAGTTGTAGAACCCGTCGCCAGGCAGTAAGACCGACCCGGATGCCCTCCGGCGCGCGCCCGTCCCGTCGCGTCTGCTCTAAGCTACCGAATACCCGCCATCCACCGCAATCACCGCCCCGGTTACATAATCCGACGCCCGGCTGGCCAGGAACACCACTGTCCCCTGTAGCTCGGCGGCCTCGCCCCACCGTCCCATGGGAATGCGCCGGTTGATAAGGTCGTAGCGTTCCGGCTGCGTCTCCGGTATCGCCTGTGTCAGCTCGGTCATAAACCAGCCGGGCAATATTGTGTTGGACTGGATGTTGTCCCCGGCCCAGGCCACGGCGAAGCTCTTTGCCAGCTGGACGATGCCGCCCTTGCTGGACGAATAGGGTACGCCACTGCCCCCACCTCCGAAGATGCTGAACATGCTGCCGATGCTGATGATCTTGCCGCTGCCCTGGGCTTTGAAGTGGGGATAGACCGCCCGGCACGACAGAAAGGCCGCCCGCAGGTTCACGTCCAGCACGTTGTCCCACTCAGCGGCGGTGATGTCCTCCGGAGCTTTGCGCACGGTAGCGCCGGCGTTGTTGATGAGGATGTCAACGTGGCCGAAATGCGCCACGGCTCGCGATACCATATCGTCGATGTCGGAATCACTGGTCACGTCCGTGGGGATGGCAAAAGCCCGCCGTCCGGTGGCCGCAATCTCGGCAACGGCGGCGGCGTTCTTCTCAGGGTTCCGCGCGGCGATGGCGATGTCCGCTCCGGCGTTGGCTAACCCCAGCGCCATCCCCAAGCCCAGGCCGCCGTTGCCGCCGGTAATCAGGGCCACCCGCCCGGTGAGGTCAAACAGATTGCCGTTGCTACTGGTCATCGTGATCATCCCCTGTCGTGCATTTTCTGCCGTCGCGCGTTTTCGGCCAATGTATCACATCAACACGCCGGGGCGGGTTTCAAACCCGCCCCGGCGTGCGCCGCATCTTGACGGAAACTTTACAAGTTGATCAGCGCCGGCACGGCCACGAAGGCGGGGGCAAACACCAGCGAAACAATCGCCATCAGCTTGAGCAGGATGTTCAGGCTGGGGCCGGAGGTGTCCTTGAACGGGTCGCCGACCACGTCTCCTTCCACTGCCGCCTTGTGAGCATCCGATCCCTTGCCGCCGTAGTTGCCCAACTCGACGTACTTCTTGGCGTTGTCCCACGTGCCGCCGGCCGAAGCCATCATAATGGCCAGCATAAACCCGGCCGATACTGACCCGATGAGCAGTCCGCCCAGCGCGGCCTCGCCCAGGATGAAGCCGGTGGCGATCGGCGCGATAACCGCCATCACTCCGGGGAGGATCATCTCCCGCAACGCCCCTCTGGTGCTGATGTCAACGCACCGGGCCGAGTCGGGCCGGGCCGTCCCTTCCATCAGCCCCGGTATCTCGCGGAACTGGCGGCGCACCTCGTCAACGATGCCTTGCGCGGCGCGACCCACCGCCTGCATGGTGAGAGCCGAGAAGATGAAGGGCAGCATGGCGCCGATTACCAACCCAACGAGGATCTGCGGCTGTAGCAGGTTGATGCCGGTGCCGCCGGCCGCCAACCGGCCATCGGAGCCCAGAGTAATCAGCCCAGCGCTCACCGAATACGCCGCCAGCAGCGCCAGCGCCGTCAACGCAGCGGAGCCGATGGCGAACCCCTTGCCGGTGGCGGCGGTAGTGTTTCCCAAGGCGTCCAGCGCGTCGGTCCGTTCGCGGACTTCGGGCTCCAGTTCCGCCTGCTCGGCGATGCCGCCGGCATTGTCGGCCACCGGCCCGTAGGCGTCGGTCGCCAGTGTGATGCCCAGCGTGGACAGCAACCCCACGCCAGCCAACGCGACACCGTAGAACCCGGCGAACCAGTAGGCCAGCAGAATGGCCGCCGAAACGCAGATGACGGGGATCAGAGTGCTCATCATCCCCGTAGCGATGCCGCTGATTATGACCGTGGCCGCGCCGGTCTGCGAGGCCTCCGAAACCCGCTGGGTCGGCTTGTAGCTGTACGAAGTGTAGTATTCCGTCGCCAAACCGATTATGGTTCCCGCCACCAGGCCGGCAACCACGCAGCCAAACCACCACCAATTGCCGGTAACGGTTAGCGTCAGAATGGCGGCGAAAATAATCAGCAGACCGCCGGCGGCAAAGATGCCGTACCGCAACGCCCAGAGCAGTCGCTCGAAATCGGCCTGCTCGCCGCTCCGCACCACGAATGTTCCCAGGATGGCGGCGATAATGCCGGCGCCGGCCAGCAGCATCGGGAACACCGCATTGTCGCCGAACACGGCAAAGGCCGTTGCGCTCGCCGCGGCCAGCGCAACGGCGGAAATGATGCTGCCCACGTAGGACTCGAACAGATCGGCTCCCATGCCGGCAACGTCGCCCACGTTGTCCCCCACGTTGTCGGCGATGACGCCGGGGTTGCGCGGATCGTCTTCGGGAATGCCCGCTTCAATCTTGCCCACCAGGTCGGATCCAACGTCGGCGGCCTTGGTGAAGATCCCGCCGCCCACGCGGGCGAACAGGGCTATGGAGCTGGCTCCGAAGCCGAAACCCGCCACCGCGCTGATGTCCTGGAAGATCATGTAGAGTGTTGTCACCCCCAACAGGCCGATGCCCACCACGGTCACACCCATCACGGTGCCGCTGGAGAAGGCCACGCGCAGCGCGGGGTTGAGGCCCCGCATGGCGGCGGCGGCGGTTCGCACGTTGGCCCGAACCGCCACATTCATTCCCACGAACCCGGCCAGGCCGGAGCAGATGGTGCCTACCAGGTACGAGATTGCCGTGGCCGGCACGCTCAGGCCGTGGGTGAACACCGTATAGTCGAGCACGCCCAGGACCACCGCCACCACGATGACGAACGGCAGCAGCGACATGTACTCCCGGCGCAAAAAGGCCGATGCTCCGCTGCGTATGGCGTCGCCGATCTCCCTCATGCGCTCGTTGCCCTGGTCTGCCCCGATAACTCGGAAGGCCATCAACGCCGCAAACACCAGGGCGATTACCCCTGCTGCCAGGGCCACAATTATTGATTCCATCCCTTTCTCTCCGTTTTCCGGTTACAAATTCCGATAAATATTACGAAACCAGCACACGCCCTTTTAGGGGTCAATAGACCAGCCGGCCATCATTTCCCTGCCAAATCCAGGATTTGGGCAGTGATTGCGCTGTCCCGTATCTCCAAAATGCCCACCGTGCCCAACGAACCCGGGGCGTGGCGACGACCGGGGTAGGTCGGGCTTCCCGGGTTGATGAAAAGCACGCCTTCGCGCCATTCCGCCAGCTCTTCGTGCGTGTCGCCGAAGGCGACAACGTCCACCGCGCCGCCAAACTTTCGCCGCAATAACTCGCGCAGCCCGGTGTCGGGATAAACCAACCCGGTCCCGTCTGGCGTGGTTGCTATGGGCGGCGGCGGCCACTGGATGTCATGGACCATCCCGATACGGACGCCAAGGACCTCCACAATACGCGAGACGTCAGCCAGACGCTCACCCGGCTCGCGCGGGTCTTCGTACCCGCGCACCGCCAGCGCCGGCGCCACCTGTTCCAGGCAGTCCAGAACCCCCAGGCATTCCAGGTCGCCGCAGTGCAACAGCAGGTCGCAGTCGCCTAGCGCGTCCAGAACCGCCGCGGGCAGGTCCCATCCGCTGCCGGCCGAGTGCGTGTCCGAAATGAGGCCGATCTTCACGGCGATCGATCAGTCCTGCGGAGCCAGCGACTCCAGCGTCCCCAGCATGGTTTCGCGGTCGGAGCCGTGGGGAAACGCTACCAAAGGCAGGTCCACCCCGTTGTCCCGAAACCGGGCCATTTTCTCGCGGCATTCGGCCGGCGTGCCGATTACGGTGATGTTATCCACCATTTCGTCGGTCACGGCTTCCGCCGCTTTGCCCCGGTTTCCTTCGCCCCACGCCCGGCGCAGCGCGTCGCATTCGTCTTGATAGCCATACCGGCAGAACAGATCATAATAATACTGCCCCATTCCGCCGATGTAAAAGGCCATGTGCGCCTTGGCCTGCTGCCCCGCCGCCGCAACGGTTGCTCCGTCGTCGCTGGCGCAGCACAGGATTTGCGGCGCAGTGGTAATGTCCGACGCAGAACGCCCGGCTGCATCCGCCGCCTTCGTCAGCGGCTCTTTCACCAGAGGCAGTTTCGCGCAGTGCGTCCAGATCGGCAGCCATCCGTCGGCCGCGCGTCCGGTCAATTCCAAATTCCGCGGCCCCAGCGACGCGACGTAGATGGGAATGCGCTCCTGCACCGGGCGCGCGCCCATTCGGAAGCCTTTCAGGTTGTAAAACCGGCCCGCATAATTCACCCGATCGCCGGCCAGCGCCAACCTGATGATGTCAATGTACTCCGCCGTGCGGCCCACCGGGTGGTCAAACTTCACGCCATGCCAGTCTTCAATGACGATGCGACCGCTGCTTCCCAAGCCCAGAATCGCCCGGCCGCCGCTGATCTGATCCAACGACGCAATACTCTGCGCGACCAACCCCGGCGTCCGGCTGTACACGGTCACGATGCCGGTGCCCAGACCGATGCGCTCGGTATGGCACGCCAGCATCGTCAGAACGGTAAAGGCGTCCCGTCCCCACGATTCTCCGGTCCAAAAGGATTCGTAGCCCAGCCGATCCGCCGCCTGGGCCACCGCAATCAGATCGGAGTCGTCGTTGTTGTCCCGGCTGCTGAAGGTCAATGCAATGCGTTCCATAGTAAATAAAGTGAACGTCCTCAGTTGCGATTTTGCCAGATGTAGTAAGGATCCAGCGATTCGTCGGTCATCGTTTCACCCAATGCCTCGCCGGCGACCGGGAAAGCCCTGGTCTCCAATTCGATCAGTTTGCCTAGTTCCTTGGTCCAGCGCTCAACGTCAATGGCGTCCAGCTTGCCGGCAAGCATGTCCGAAAAACCGGAAACCACCTGCTCGGAGGGAATAGCCAGCGTCGGACCGGAGATGACGAAAACCACCACTTCGGGCAGGTTTTCCTCGTCGTGGACGTCAACTTCCAGGCGCTCCAGGATATAGTGCATCGCCACACCACGCACCAGGTCATCAACCTGATTGGGCAAGTGCATCAGATGCAAAAAGGGCCTCTCGCCCCCTTCCCGCAGCACGCTGGCGAACTCGTTCTCCACCGTCCGGTAGTAGTCATCGGTGAACACATCTTCCGTGGTGAGCATCCTCACCGACGGGGTCGCGCCACGGGTGTCCACCACCATAAACTCTCGCAGATGGGGAAAGATCGCCAGAATGATTTCCGGATACCGCCCATTGGGTAGCGGTCCACCGCTGAGTTCCTGGAACAAAGCTGTGCTCCCTGCGCGTAAGCGCGCACCGTTGTCGCCAGCTCGACCCGGCAATTTCGTGTCCGACGATGGATCAGGCGTCAACTAGGCGACGCACGGCCCCGGCGACGCCCGAAAGGTCGTCCACCGCCGCATCCGCCCGGCTGTCGGGATCGTCCGGATCTTCCGGTTCGTAAAACCCGCGAATCCAGATTGATTTCATCCCCACCCGGTTCGCTCCAACTACGTCGTTAGCCACGTGGTCACCGACGTGGATTGTCCCTTGCGGTGTGGAACCCAGCGAACTCATCGTCATCATAAAAATTTCGTCAGACGGTTTCGCCAGCAAAACCTCGTCGGAAAAAGTCAGCGTATCAAAGAAACCCAGCAGGCTGTGCATCCGCAGAAACTCTCGAAAGGTGTAACCCGGAGTCATGCCGGTGTTGGAAATCAGCCCGATCTTAAGCCCCAGATTGTGAACCGACACCAGAGTGTCGCGGGTGGCTTCGTGGAAACGGGGCGGGTAGTCGAAAAAGGATTCGGCGTAGATGCGCTCGATTTCGGCGATGGTGGGTTCCGGCAAACGCGCCGCCAGCCCCTCCTCAACCAGGTTGATGAAAATCTCCACCTGGGTGCGAAAACTCACATCCTTGTTGGTATTGCGCACCGCGCGACAGGCCCGATAGCAGCCTCGGTACGCCTCCCGAATGTGGTCCGGGTCGAAATCGGCGCCCTGCCCGGCCAGCAGATCGCGAGCGCCGTCCAGCCGCACTTGCGCCCGTTGCAACCCAAGTTCCCGGTTGTCCAGGATGAGCGTTTGCCAGAGATCGAAGGTGACGGCAGTGATGTCAGCCACGAAAATATCCGATACCTTTGGAGCGCCCGCCGCAGCTTAGAGCGGCGGGCGCCTGGTGTGCCAATCGTTAGCTTGCTGGTACGCGTAAGCCGCCCGCAACACCGTGGGTTCGTCAAAGTTGCGGCCGGCCAGGTGCAAACCCACCGGCAAACCGTCGGAGGCAAACCCGCACGGCACCGATATGGCCGGCGACCCGGTGATGTTGTACACCCGGGTGTACTTGGTCAACGACGGCACCGTCGGCAGCGACTGGCCCGCGATGTCGATGCGTCGTTCCAGCAGCGGCGGCGCCGTGACCGGTTCCACCGGGCCGGCCAGTAGATCAACGCTGTTCAGAAGCCCGGCCACCTGCCCGCAGAAGACCTGTCGCGCCTGTTGCGCCCGCAGGTATTCGGCCGCCGAAATGAACAGCCCTTCTTCCAGGCGTTCTCGCACCTGCGGATACAGCTTATCCCCGTCGCTCAGCAGCAGATCTCGGTGGGCCGCCGTGGCTTCCGCACTGAGAATTGCATTGCTGATGGGCTGCGCATACTCGTACAGCGGCAGAGAGACGTCCACGATCTCGGCGCCCAGTTCGCCGAGTACGCCGATGGCGCGCCGGGTCAGTTCGGCCACTTCCGCGTCGATCTCCGTCTCGAAGTATTCCCGAACTACGCCGACGCGCAGGCCGCGCACGTCTCCGGTAAGGGCGACGGTGTAGTCGGGCGTCGGCGCATCCACCGTCGCGTGATCCCGGGCATCGACCCCGGCGATGGCATTCATCGCCAACGCCGCGTCCTCCACCGTCCGCGTCATCGGCCCCGGATGGTCCAGGCACCACGACAGCGGCGTCAGACCGGCCCGGCTCACCCGCCCGTAGGTCGGTTTCAGGCCAACGATCCCGCACAGAGCCGCCGGGATTCTTACGCTGCCGCCGGTATCGCTTCCCATGGTAATGGCGCATTGCCCGGCGGCGGCCGCCGATCCGCTGCCTCCGCTGGACCCGCCGGTTATCCGCTCGGGGTTCCAGGGGTTGTGCATGTGTCCGTAGTCGGCGTTCTCCCCCGTCGGGCCAAAGGCCAGCGGGTGCATATTGAGCTTCCCCAGCAGTATGGCGCCGGCTTGGCTGAAGCGGGTCGCCACCGTGCAGTCTTCAGTCGGAGTGTAGGTGTCATAGATCCGCGTGCCCGACGTGGTGCGCACGCCGGCCGTATTGAACAGGTCCTTCAGGCCCACCGGAATGCCGTGCAGCGGGCCACGATAGTTGCCCCGGCCAATCTCCTCTTCGGCGCGACGGGCCGCCGCCCGCGCCGGTTCCGCCAGAACGGTGATGAACGAGTTGAGCGCGAGTTCGGTGGATTCAATCCGCGACAGGCAGGCGTCAATCACTTCAACCGGAGAAACCTGCCGGTCCCGTATCAGCCCCGACAGCTCCCAGGCCGACATATAGTAGAGTTCGGATCCCGCCATTATTACCTCTTGAGAGCAGTTGGCTGCTATCGGCGAACCGGCACGAATACCGATGGCGATTCCGCGCCGGAAACGTCGATCTCATAGAGACGGGACAACCCTTCCCGCATGAGGTTCACGCGCCGCCGCAAGTCCTCCGTCGCTTCCGTGTCGGAAGTATCCAGGCCGACCGCTTCGGCCACTCTCAAAAAACCCGTTTCAGAAAGCGGAGCTTCCCGATCTGTGGACATATCTCCTCGCTCGCTCGGTGGGAAGGGATTCATTGCCGTCCCAGCGCGATTGCTGCATTATGGCGCAACCCGTCCCCATTGGCAAATGACGACGCTGACGTGGCTATACTTATCAACGGGCGCAAAACGCCGACAGGTTATCCCAGATCCCTTCACCATGATCTCCTACTGCACCAAATGCGGAGCGGCGTTGCCGTTCCAATCGACGGCGTGCGCTGTTTGCAGTCCTGAACCTGCTGGCCTAACTGCCGGGCCGGGCTCGGCAAATTCGGCCGGTTGGGGGTTAGGGCAGGTTGCCCTTGGCGTTATCGCCCTGATCCCGGCCGCTCTCTTGGTAGTCGTTCTCGTCGAGTTGATCCCCTTGCCGGTGGCAACCGTCGCGGCGGCGGCTTTGTTGGGCTTCCTCGAGATTGTGTTGGTGTGGCTGCTCACGATGCGAACCTGGCCGCCGTCATTGCCCGCGCTGGGCTTGAAGCGTCCCGACGGTTCCCTCGTCAAGGCAACCCTCTTGGCGTTGGCCGCGATCATATGCAGCCTGGTCTTCGCGCAACTGTACACAATGGCCGTTACCGCCTTGGGCTGGCAAATCCTGTCTCCGCCCGAATTGCCGTCGAATTTGTTGCTGCCCGGCGCCGCCGCGCTGCTGAGCGTCTTGGCCCTGGCGGTGGTCACGCCCATTGCCGAGGAGATTTTCTTCCGCGGCTTCGTCCAGCGCGGTTTGGTCAATCGATGGGGGCCGGTTCCGGGATTGATCGTATCGGCCGCCGTGTTTTCGGGACTGCATTTCTCGCCGGGGGTGCTCCTGCCGGTGTTCGTCACCGGCTTGCTGTTGGGGGCGCTCTATTGGCGCACCGGGTCCTTGTGGCCCTCGGTCGCCGTCCACGCCGCCCAAAATTTGGCGGCAGTGCTCGTGATAATGCTCGAACTGTAGAAAATCCCCAAGCCAACTGAGTGGTAAGATAAATCGTCCGACAACGCAACCAACATCGGGGTTTTACATGGCGACCCAACCTGCTGCTGCCACCGACCGCATCGCCGCTAAGTTCGCGTCCATCAAGTCCGAAGGCCGGCCCGGCCTGGTCGTTTTCGTAACCGTGGGCCACCCGTATCGGGAAGCCGCTCTGGAGGTCGTGCCGCGCCTGGTGGCCGCCGGCGCCGACGCTATCGAGCTGGGCGTCCCCTTCAGTGATCCCATCGGGGAGGGGCCGGTTATCCAGCAATCCAGCTACGCGGCGTTGCAGAACGGGATAACCCTTCGCGATTGCCTGGATACGGCGAGCGGCCTCCGCCCGCGCATCGGCGACACTCCGTTGATTTTGATGGGATACTACAACACCTTCCTGACGTATGGCTTGGAACGTTTCGCCGCCGACTGCGCCGCCGCCACCGTTGACGGCCTCATCATCGTTGATCTTCCCAGCTCAGAGGCCCATGCCCTGGTCGCCCAACTCGCTCCGCACGGCGTCCACCTGATCCCCCTGCTCGCCCCGACCAGCGCCGATGCGAGCATCGCTCGCTCGGTCAGCATCGGCGGAGGGTTCGTTTATTGCACCAGCGTGACGGGCATCACCGGAGCGCGCTCCGAGGTATCCGAGCGCGGCCTGGACCTCGTTGACCGCGTAAGACAACACACCGACTTGCCCATCGCCATCGGCTTCGGCATTTCCCGCCGGGAGCACGTTCTCGAGGTGGGCAAGCGGGCAGATGCCGCCGTGGTTGGAAGCGCCCTCGTCCGCGCTCTGGGCGACGGCTCCGCTGACGGCGCGGCGGAACGCGGCGCACAGGTGGTGGCCGAATTGGCGGGCCGCTGAAAATTGGCGGCCGCTGAAAGATGAAAATCGAGTCGCGGACGCCGGCGCTCACGTGTCGAGCGAAACAGAAAATCAGGACGCCGAATCCGTTGACAACTCCCCCTGGTGGGGTTACGATTTCCGTGCAATGAGTATCACCTGCCGACAAACCTCATACGGTTATTACCGCCCCTTCCGGTTTTACGCTTACCGCCGCCCGGCAAGCGAACATTCGGCGTGGGAAACCCGTTAAACTTGGTGACAACCACTTTGGCAGGACTTCAGCCGGATGCAGGCTGAAGTCCTTTTCGTTGGAAAACAGCCTGCACTCACCGGCGCCAGCGGCGAACCTTTCCACAACGGAGGATGAAAAAGATGGCAACCTCACCGGCAAAAGATGTGAACGTAATGAGCAACAACGCTTTGATCCGACCGTCGGAACTGGAAGACCGCATTCCCCTCAGCTCCACCGCTGAAGCCACCGTCCTCGAAGGACGACGACAACTTGAGGCCGTCCTGAGCGGCGAAGACGAGCGTTTCGCCGTCATCGTGGGCCCCTGCTCCATCCACGACCAGTCCGGGGCGCTGGATTACGCCGCGCGGCTCAAGCCCCTGGCCGACCGCCTCAGCGACCGGATCATGCTGGTGATGCGCGTGTACTTCGAGAAGCCCCGCACCACCGTCGGCTGGAAGGGCCTGATCTACGACCCTAATCTGAACGACACCTATCAGATCGAAGACGGCCTCCACCGGGCCCGCCAGCTCCTGATGGACCTTTCCGAAGCCGGTCTGTATTCCGCCACGGAATTTTTGGATCCCATCGTGCCGCAGTACGTAGCCGATCTGGTCACCTGGGCCGCTATCGGTGCGCGGACCACCGAGAGCCAGATCCACCGCCAGATGGCCTCCGGCCTGTCCATGCCCGTTGGCTTCAAGAACGGCACCGACGGCGATCCGCAAACCGCCGTGGACGCCCTCGTTGCCGCGCGTACCCCCCAGGCATTCCTGGGCATCGACCACGACGGACAAGCCGCCATCGTCGAGACGCGCGGCAACGAGTATTGCCACCTGGTAATGCGCGGCGGGCGCAGCGGGACCAACTTCGACGCCCGTTCCATTTCCGCCGCCGCCGCCGTCCTGCGCAAGGCCAACGCTCCCACTCCCATCGTCGTCGATTGCAGCCACGGCAATTCCAACAAAGATCACACCCGCCAGCACATCGCCTTGCGCGACGTCCTGACCCAGCGACTGGAGGGCAACCCGGACCTGATCGGTGTCATGCTGGAGAGCAATATCAACGCCGGCGCCCAGAAGCTCGGCCCGAACCCCGACGAACTGGAGTACGGCGTCTCCATCACCGACTCCTGCATCGGTTGGGATGAAACGGTAGAGCTGCTGGATTGGGCCTACGACCGGTTGGGCTGAGCGCCGGCCGCCCCGGCTGACTGACCGCCGTATCTTTGCAAGCGTTCTTACCGCCGGTCGGAACGGGCTGCCAACCCGTTCCGACTCATTTTTATCGTGCTATAATCGGCGGGAACGCGTGACATGAACCGGCGCAACCGGGCGTCCCCGCACCAACCGCCGTTGCAGTTTGAGGAGGCCGGAATATGTTCCCCCAAATTAGCCTGACTAACGAGATTTCCCGAGACGACGTTTCGCGAGTGCGCGATTGGCTGCGCGATCCCGAAGTCAGTTCACTATGGTACGGCGCCGACGATGCCGATGGTCACGCCCTCCACATCGGGTACTCTCCCGAGAGCATCCAGAACGCCGACGATACCGAGTGGAGCCAGGTGTTCAGCCAGGACGAGCGGCGAATTTACTCCATTTACTCCACCGATGAAGCCCATATCGGCGAGGGACAATTGCTCGTCGAGTGGCCCCTGGAAGAAGCCCAGCTCTTCATCCTGATTGGTCGCAAAGACCTCTGGCACCATCATTACGGCACCGCGGCCCTGGTTTCCCTGCTGGATGAGGCTTTCGACAACCTGGAATTGCACCGAGTCTGGGTGGACGTTCCCGAGTATAACGAACACGCCTTGCAGATGTTCCGTCACTTGGGATTCGTGCTGGAGGGACATCTGCGCCGCACCCACCGCAAGGATGGCAACTGGTACGATTCCTTTGCTATGGGCCTCCTGGTCGATGAATACCATCGTCGCCGCACTCGGGTGCTGGCGCAATACGCCGGCTAACCGGCGCCTTACCCATCTAACCGCGCCTTATCCATCTAACCGCGTCTTTCCGGCGAATCGCGTCTTTCCGGCGAAAGAACGTCACTCCATACGAAAGAGCCTCACCCCGTACGAAAGAACGTCACCCCGTACTTGATACGGGGCCGGAATCCAGAGGGGCATCATCATGCCAGTCATCACCATCAACGGCGTCATCGGCAGCGGGACGCTGGAAATCGGACACCTCGTGGCCCAGAACATGGGTCTCAACTACGTTGACCGCTACATCTTTTCCGAAGCGGCTCGGCTGGTCGGTTCTCCGGTGAGCCAGCTTATCGAAAAAGAACAGCGTGTGGTCCCGTTCCGAGAGAAGGTCGCCCGCTTCATGCAAACCGTGTTGGAACGCTCCGCGGTAGCCGGCGCCGGCGCCGAACCATACTTCGGGCGCGGCATCGAAATGCTTCCTGCCGAGGCATATACCGAACTGGTCTCCGACGCGGCTTCGGCTTCCACCGTACACGATCGCGCTTTCATCGAGGCCACCACTTCGGTAATCAAAGAACTGGCCGGCGGTGGCGACGTAGTGATCATCGGGCGCGGCAGCAACATGATACTCGCTGAGGCTCCCGGAGTTGTGCATGTGGGCCTCCTCGCCCCCATGGACGTTCGCGTTGACACCATGGCAAAGCGGGAGTTATTTACGCCCGACGAGGCCAGATCCTACGCCGAAGAACTGGAAAACGCCCGAGTTACCTTCTATCGCAAGTTCTTCCGGGTCAACCCCAACGACCCCACCAAGTTCCATCTGATGCTGAACATCGGGCGGATCTCCCAGATCACCGCCGCCGAGATTATCGCCCACGCCGCCGAAGACATCACCGCAGCCACCGCCGCCTAGCCGTGCTGCCCATATCCGACGGCGGACGGCCTTGGGGAACCTTCCCCTACGTCAACGTCGTTCTCATCGGCCTGAACACCCTCGTCTTTCTCTACGAGATTGGCGTCGGAGGGTTCGGCTTTCTCTTCGGTGGCAGCAGCCTCGGCATCTACGTCTTCTTCCTCAAGTTCGGCTTCATACCGGCGGAGCTGACGTCGGGACAGGCTTTCGAGAGCCTCGGATTGGGACGGGCCGCCGCCGTCAGCATCGCCTCTCCCATACCAACTTGGGCGACGATGCTAACGTCCATGTTCATTCATGGCGGGCTGATGCACTTCATCGGCAATATGCTGTTCCTGTGGGTTTTCGGCGATAACATTGAGGACACCTTCGGACACGTCCGCTACCTGATTTTCTACCTCATCTCCGGCGTCCTGGCCACCCTGGCCCACTTCGCCATCGACCCAGCCTCGCAAACCCCGTTGGTGGGGGCCAGCGGCGCAATCTCCGGCGTAATGGGCGCCTACCTGGTGCTCTACCCGCGCAACCGCATCCGCACCCTCATCATCTACATCCTCATCACCGTAATCGAGTTACGGGCGATGTGGCTGCTTCTGATCTGGATCGCCTTGCAAACCATCCAGGGTCTTCTCTCCATCGGCGTCAGCGACCAGGTTAGCACCGCCTTCTTCGCCCACATCGGAGGCTTCGTGGTAGGGGGCGCCGTCGGCCTGGTGTACAAGGCATTCTCCCGCCGCCCTTCCGGGCCGGCCGGGGAATGGGGCAACGGCGGCGGATACCAGCGGCCGCCCCAGTACTGGCGGGGTCGCAGAATCGATTGATGGCGTTACCTGAATAGGATGACGCCGCCGGCCCGTTCCGGCTGGCGGCGTCGCATTCGGATACCTAGGGTCTAGTTGCTCCCTAAGCCTCCGGGAAGGGTATCAATCCCAGCATTTCCCGCGCCTGCTGCGGCGTGGCCGGCTCCCTCCCGTGCAGCCGGGCCATGGTCACCGCCCACTCGATGTACTGGGCGTTGGATGTGGGCTGCGGGTTGTTGGGCAGGAAGGGGCTATCTTCCATGCCGACGCGGATATGCGCCCCCGTGGCGATGGCGATGGCGCACAGCGGGAAGGTCTGGCTCAGGCTGCTGTGCGCCAGCCAAGTGGCTTCCGGATAGTGTTCGCGGATGGTGTCGGCGATGAGCATATAGTTGCGCGGCGAGCCGACCATGTTGAGCCGACCGTCGCCCCAATGGGCGCCGGGCTCTACCAGAAAGTAGCGAGAGTCCCGGATATAGCCTTCCCGCATCAGCGTAATGGCGGCGTTGACGTTCCCCACGTCATGCACCGCCGGTTCGGGAAAAGTCCCCCGCTGGTAGCAGGCGTCCAGCGTAGCCACGATGTCCTCAAAAGAGTTGGGACTGGTCACCGTGCGCCGTTGCCCGGTATCCGCGTCCCGGGCCCACCGGGTCCCGGAGCCCAGGTTCAGCGACACCATCTCCACCGGCTGCGGCGTTTCCAGCAAATAGCGCGTCACCGCCTCCACCGGCACGTGAGCCTGCCGCGCCGTGGTGTGGTTCAGCGCCAGATCGCACTGCGCGCGGATCATGGCGTCGGTTTGGGCATACCACGCCGGGTCGTAGCTAATGCCGCCGTTGGGCGTCCGTGCGTGGATATGCACAATGGACGCGCCGGCCTCGTAACATCGCACCGCCTCCTGGGCCACTTCCTCCGGCGCCCACGGGACATTGGGGTTGTCCTCGCGCCCTCGGCTCCCGTTCAAGCATCCCTTTATAATGATGGTGTCCATACTCGTCCGCCTTTGTTCACCGGTGTCATTGCGCCCCGTACCTGATACGGAGGTGGCAATCTCGCTGGCGCAACCACACCGTCATTCCGGCGCAAGCCGAAATCCGGTTCGTTCACCGAGAATTAATTTGTTCACCGAGAATTAACCGGCGGCAAGCCGCCGCTCGCCCTGTCGTTTCGCCTGCTATGCTATCATACCGCTTACGCCGGGCTGCCGCGTCAGTTGCCCGCGCTCAACCTGCACTCAGATAACTTTCGGAGGAAGAGCCAATGCCGGACTACACCCCCAATATGGTCCTTACCAGCGACAAGGAATACAAGGTTGTCGGCACTCGCCCGGTGCGTCATGACGGCGCGGACAAAGTGACCGGCATCGCGCGCTATAGCGCCGATCTGAACCTGCCGGGGATGCTGTATGGAAAGGTGCTCCGCAGCCCGCACTCCCATGCGCGCATCAGGTCCATCGACACCGGCAAGGCCGCGGCCCTGCCCGGCGTCCGCGCCGTCATCACCGGCGCCGACATCATGGAGCCAACCGGCCGGGCCTCCGACCTTGCCGAAGGCGCGATGATCAACTTCAAGTTCCTGAGCAACAACATCATGGCTCAGGACAAAGCGCTTTACAAGGGCCATGCCCTTGCCGCCGTAGCCGCCACCAACTCCCATGTGGCGGAGGAAGCCCTCGCCTTGATCGACGTTGACTACGAGGTACTTCCCCCGGTGATGCACGCCCGGGACGCCATGGCCGAGGGCGCCACCCTGGTGCACGAGCGCCTGGCTGCGTTAAATAGCGCGGCCACTCGGGCCGGCGGCATCCTGGACGACGACGACGGCTCCACCGGCACTAATATTGCCAACCGTTTTGAATTCCGCATGGGCGATCTGGACACCGGGTTCGGAGAAGCCGATGTGGTCGTGGAACGCAGCGTCGCCACTTCCGCCGTCCACCAGGGCTACATTGAACCCCACAGCGGCACGGCCATGTGGCACCAGGACGGCAACCTGACCATTTGGTCCAGCAGCCAGGGCCACTTCACCGTCCGTGAACATACGGCGCGACTGGTCGGCATCCCCGTCTCCAAAGTCAAGGCCATTCCCATGGAAATCGGAGGCGGCTTCGGCGCGAAACTCGCCGTTTATATGGAACCCCTGGCCGCCTTGCTAGCCCAAAAGGCCCACGCTCCCGTCAAGGTTGCAATGAGCCGCACCGAAGTATTCGAGGCCACCGGCCCCACCTCGGGAACGACAATCTCCTGCAAAATCGGCGCGACCAACGACGGAAAGATTACCGCCGCCGAAGTTCACCTCGTCTTCGAGGCCGGAGCCTTCCCCGGCTCGCCGGTGGCCGGCGCCGCCAACTGCGTATTGGCCGCCTACGACATTGCCAACACCTACATCGAAGGCTACGACATCGTGGTCAACCGGCCCAAGACGGCGGCCTATCGCGCTCCCGGTTCGCCCGCCGCCGCTTACTGCGTCGAAGTCGCCCTGGACGAACTGGCCGAAAAGCTGGGCATCGACCCCATCGACCTCCGCGTGATCAACAGCGCCAGGGAAGGCACCCGTCGGCCCACCGGTCCGCTCACCCCCAAGGTCGGCTATATCGAGACCCTGGAGGCAACCAAGTCGCACCCCCATTACGCGGCTCCCAAAAACGGCAAGCGCGTGGGACGCGGTGTCGCCGCCGGATTCTGGGGCAACAACACTGGCCCCGCCGCCGCCGTCGCCCTGGTCAACCCGGACGGCACGGTAACGTTGACGGAAGGTTCCCCCGACATCGGCGGCACCCGCGCCTCGGTGTCCCAGCAGTTTGCCGAGGTACTGGGCATCGCCGCCGAGGACGTGCATCCCCAGATCGGCGATACCGACAGCATCGGTTTCACCTCCAACACCGGCGGCAGCAGCGTCACCTTCAAGACCGGTTTCGCGGCATACACCGCGGCCCAGGACGTGAAGCAGCAGATGATCGCCCGCGCCGCCCGCATCTGGGAAGTGGAGGCCGCCGACGTGCTCTACGAGGACGGCGTCCTCAAGCACCGCTCCGACGACCAGCTACGGATGACCTTCCAGCAACTGGCGGCTCGCCAGGTTCCCACCGGCGGCCCCATAGTCGGGCGCGGCGGCGTGAACCCCGGCGGCGCCGGCCCCTGCATCGGCGTCCACATCGTTGACGTGGCAGTGGACGAGGATACCGGCAAGGTGGACGTCGTGCGCTACACCGCCGTTCAGGACGCCGGCAAGGCCATTCATCCCTCCTACGTAGAGGGGCAGATCCAGGGTGGCGCCGTCCAGGGGATTGGCTGGGCCCTTAACGAGGAATACTATATCAGCGATCAGGGCCATATGCTCAATTCCAGCTTCCTCGATTACCGCATGCCCACGAGCCTGGACCTGCCTATGATCGACACCTGTATCGTCGAGGTGGACAACCCGAACCATCCTTACGGCGTGCGTGGCGTGGGCGAAGTGCCCATTGTCCCTCCCATGGCCGCCATCGCCAATGCCATCTACGATGCCATCGGCGTCCGCATGACCGTTCTGCCCATGAACCCGGGCAACGTCTTGGAAGCGCTGTGGGAGAAAAACGGCCGCTAAAACGGGTAGGGGCGGATTTTAACCCGCCCCTACGACTCTTTTCTTTATCTCGCAAGGGGGCTGAAATGGCAGACGTTTGGATACCCCCGCAAATGCAGCGCATCACCGGCGCTCCGGACCGGGTTCAGGTTGACGGCGCCACCGTGCGCCAGGTAATCAACAACCTGGAGCGGATCCATCCGGGCATGAAGGAACTGCTTTACGACGCAGAACTGGACGACATCACGCCGGGTCTGGCGGTAATCGTGGATGGCGACGTGAGCCAGTTGGGTTTGCTGGAACGGGTGAGCGAGGACAGCGAAATGCACTTTCTGCCGGCCATCGGCGGCGGATAATCCGCGCCGGCCGGCAGCCTCGCGGTTATTCCGGGAATAGCATTAGCGCCAGCTTGGCGCGACCGTAATCGGCGTCGTTAGCGCCGGCCAGCGCTAACACACCCAACCCTTCGGCCAGTATCCGGTGCTGGTCTGCCTCCAGGTCAAAGTCTTGCGGTTCCGTTTGCCGAACAATCCGAGGGATGTCAATGTAGGCCAGAAATTGGCGACTGTCGGGCAAGTGTCCCAGCGCCCGGACATACTCGGCATCCGACGACAAGGTGGCGCCGGTACCATTCTGCCGGCTGACAATGGCTTCCAACGCAGCTTCCCGGCTGCCTAGCGTCAGGTAGCCGTCGTGCATCACATAACCCGGCGCGTAACCGGTCCCGTCAATGCGGAACACTGTCGCGTCGTTGTCGCCGCCCAAGTCTGCCGTATCGCTCTGGATGAATAAGCCCAAATACTCTGCGATCAGTTCGTTCACCTTGTCCATCGTATCACGCAGTTCTTCTGCCCCTTCCTCGCGATAAGCCAACATGGCGACGGCGTCAACCGGATTGTTTTCCGAGTCATCACCTAAGGTGTCGAAGTCAAACTCGCTGACCGCCAGGATTACCTCGCCGGCCAGGTGGTTGAATAACTCCGTTTCCAAGTCAATGCGGGTAAAATCTTTGGCCAGGCCGAATCCCAAATCGAGAACGTCCGCCAATGTGGCATCCTCCGCCAATTCCCGCTCACCGCCGGGGCCCATCTGTCCCAGACCGGCGCTCACTTCAGCCAGCAGCTCGGGATCGGGCAGCACGTCCACCAGTTGGTATTCGCTCAACGCGGTCCGCCAGTGGTCAATATCCGGGTCAAAAGTGGCTGCGATGAATCCCAGCGTGTCGTCTGGCAACAGGGGAGCCGGGTCTGCCAGGTCAGCCACTTCAAACCCGAAAGCCCTTACCGTCGGCGATACCATATCGACGACAATCCCCCGGTCAACCCAGCCCGCCGACATTGCCAGCCACTCC
The DNA here is from genome assembly GCA_963692995.1 of Dehalococcoidia bacterium. Taxonomy (GTDB): domain Bacteria; phylum Chloroflexota; class Dehalococcoidia; order Lucifugimonadales; family UBA3495; genus Bin87. Next base: position 2,185,135 of record OY843611.1, on the reverse strand, counting down.
GGAGCCTGCTGGTCAAAAGATCCAGCCCCCATCAACGCAAGTTCCGGGATAGCCATGTGTTCTAATATTTCCAGACTGAGCTGGGCATTGACGTACGTCGAATTGAACCGGCGTTCCGGCAATGCTGACCGCGCCGCCGTAAAGTTCTCGGATTCGTACAGCGAGTCGTCGCGGTTGCCGGCAATGCGATCAATAACGTCTTCCAGCGCGTTTTTATGAGTAGCGAAGACCAGCCAGTCGCCAGTCAGCGTGTAGGCTTGCAGGTTATCCTCATTCACCCAAGTATCAAAGCCCTGGTACGAGCCGGTCTCCAGGGAGGTATCCATCGCGCCCTCAATGTAGGGCGCCCACTTTTGCATGAAGTCCGCGGCGGCTTTCTGGTCGCGCACGCCGATGAGGACAACTGCCGTGGGAATGTCGGTCGCGGCGTCATAGTTCAACAGCCCCACCGAAAGCTCCGGGCCAGCCCAGGGCATTACACCGGTTTCAAAGTCGATGCCGGTTTCGTCTTCAAACTCTTCCTTTGCCAGGTCCATCAAGTCGCGGAAGGCTGAAAATTCGTTAAATCGCTCCCAAATATTTTCCGAATCCTGCAACTGCCCTTGGCCTGGAACCAGTGTCAGCCAGCCATAGGCTAACGTGTTGGGCGGGTAATAGCGCGCCGAGTATTCAGGCGGTTTAGCCCCGACCAACAGGGCCAGGATTGGCCCCGGAATCGGGATGAACCTGAAATACATTGCCGCGCTAACGGCGATTAAGGCGATGACCAGCACGGCGGCGATCACCCCGATTGTCTTTATCAACATTTTCAATACCCCTCGCAGTGCTGGATTGGCGATTGGATTAGGGTATCACAGGACGAAAGCCTCTCCTGCCTCCGCCGCGCTGTTGTTATGAGCCTTCCTCATTAACTGCGGACTCCGGATTCTGGCTTTCGCCGGAATGACGGTCGGGGTGAAAGGCCGCCATCCGGGGCTTTTGGAAAGGCCCGGCTGAGGCTGTTGCGCTCCTTGAAAATCCGGCCCGTCTCTGGCAAGATTACCCTACTATGATGATTGGCGCATTTGAACTACAGGAACCCTTGCCTGAGTTGCGGGAACCCCATGTGTTCGCCATGATCCGCCCTTGGGTGGACGTGGGCAGCGTAGGCACCCTGACCCTCAATCGGTTGGAACGCTATCTCGGCTCAAGAGAACTGGGCCGGCTTCGCCGGCCCGGCGAGTTCTTCGATTTTACCCGCTACCGGCCCAGTATGCGCCTGGTAGAAAACGAACGCCGGGTTCGTATCCCCAACAGCATCATCCGGTACGCCACCACCGAAAACGGCCCGGATTACCTCTTCCTCCACCTGCGCGAACCCCACGCCAACAGCGAAACTTACACGGAATCCATCTTGCAGGTGGTCCAATCTTTCAACGTCAAACGGTATTGCCGCCTGGGGGCAATGTACGACGCAGTACCCCACACTCGCCCGTTGCTCGTCACCGGTTCTTTGGGAGCCGTGCCCCAGCTCCGGGCCGTCCCCAACCTGAAGCTCCGGGGCAGCACCTACCAGGGGCCAACCACGATCATGAACCTGGTGTCCGACGGCATTGAGCGCATGGAGATTGAAGCCATCAACTTCATGGTTCACCTCCCCCAATACGTCCAGTTGGATGAAGACTACAACGGCACCGCCCGGATGATCGAAGTGCTCTCATCGGTGTACTCGGAGATTCCCGCAGACCTGGCGCCGACGCGACGCGGTCAAAGGCAATACCGGGAGCTGAATGCAGCGGTCGAACGCAATTCCGACCTCCAGGGTCTGATCCGGCAGATGGAAGATTACTACGATACCAACGAAGCAGAAGCGTCGGTTGCTGATGAGAACAGCGAGGACACGGTGGATGCCGTCGCCTTGTCCCCGGAGATCGAACAGTTCCTCAGCGAACTGGGCGAGGAATTCGGCCAACGCGAGGAATAGAACCCGCCCCCCGGCAAACGCATAAAGCCGGGTCGCATGACCCGGCTTTATTTAGCCCTCAAACCCGATTATGGTGGCGACGGATGGATTCGAACCAACGACCTAGCGCTTATGAAGCGCCCGCTCTGCCACTGAGCTACGTCGCCCACCGCGCAGCCACGGCCAGACGCCGACGCTACCGCGCTCATGAATATGGTAAGGGGCCTACCATCGGGTTGTCAATCGGATAATGGCTGCTTCCGACGATCAGGATACCCAAGTCGCGCTCACGGATGCCGCCGCTCAAATGGAGTCTTTGGTAGTCCGCCTGTGCCGCCAGTTGGATCCGTTCCCGGCGTTCCTTGGCATGGCTACCATCCAGGCGATAGAGCTTGACCCCATACCGGCGCCCAACCCCAACCTGGGATGCGTCGTCCTTACGCCGGACGGCGCTATAGCCGAACTGGACGTGACCGCCATCCCGGGGATCGTGGGTGTCCTGGAAGTTGACCAGGTGGAGCAGTTCACGCCCCTTGATCTGACTGCCCGCGAATACCTGGTTTATCTCACCGAAGCCATCCGGGTCCTGGCAACCGAACTGGGCCGGCGCGCCGATTAGCCATTGGTGAGATCCACGTCGCCGGACTGCCCGCCGGTCTTGCGCAGCAGCCGGATCCCATCAATGCGTATTCCTCGATCCACCGCCTTGCACATATCGTAAACCGTCAGCGCCGCCACCGATACTGCGGTTAGCGCTTCCATTTCCACGCCGGTCTTGCCCGAGGTAGTCGCCGTGGCCGTGATGCAGACCCGGCTCTCCGGTTCATCCAGCGTCAACTCCACATCCACCTTGTTCAAAGGGAGCGGATGGCACAGCGGAATCAGTTCCGCCGTCCGTTTCGCGCCCATTATGCCGGCCAGTTGGGCAATGGTGAGCGCGTCCCCCTTCTTCATCAACCCGTCGCGGATGAGGGCCAGGGTTTCCGGTCGCATCGCCACGTAACCGGCGGCCTGAGCGAACCGGTCGGTAATCGGTTTCCGGCCCACGTCAACCATGCGGGCGCTGCCGTCCTCGGCCAGGTGGGTCAGGCGGTTGGCCGGTTTGTTCGCGTTGTCTGTGGTCATGCCGGCCTCCCGCTAACCGCCAATGTGGTACATTTCGACTTTGCGTCGGGCGGAGTCTTGCGACACGGTGTGGGCAGTCCGCTCTTCGGAATAACGGTCCCGGCGAACCCTCCACGCCTTGGCGATGATATCGCTCAATTCCGGGTCGTCCGCTCCGTCCCGCAGCGGACCGCGCAGGTCAACCCCATCCGCCGCGAACAGACAGGTGTAGAGCTTGCCGTCCGTGGCGAGTCTGGCGCGCGTGCAGTCGGCGCAGAACGGTTGCGTAACCGAGGCGATTACACCGATCTCGCCTTCCCCATCCCGGTACCGCCAGCGATTTGCCACCTCGCCAACGTAATTGGGTTCGGCCGGCTCCAGGCCTAGCTCCGTGTCGATCAGGCTAACGATTTCAGCGGCGGATACCACCTGATCCAGTTTCCAACCGTTGCGATTGCCCACGTCCATGTATTCGATGAACCGAACAATGTGTCCGGTGCCTTTGAAATGACGAGCCAGCTCGACGATGGTGTGGTCGTTCACGCCCTTCTGAACTACAGCGTTGATTTTGACCGGCGACAAACCGGCGGCGGCGGCCCGGTTGATGCCGTCCAGCACCCGGCGCGTGCCGAAACCGCGCCCGTTCATCTGCTTGAACACCGTGTCGTCCAGCGAATCCAGACTGACGGTGATGCGGCGCAGGCCGGCTTCCGCCAGTTGGCTCGCTTGCTGAGCCAGCAGATAGCCATTGGTAGTCAGGGTAATGTCGTCAGCGCCGGGAATCTCCGAGAGCTGGTTGATCAGGTTGGGAAGATCAACCCGCAGTAACGGCTCCCCGCCGGTGATTCGGAGTTTATTCACTCCGGCGGTGACGAATAATCCGGCAAGACGCGCGATTTCCTCGAAAGTCAGAATCTGGTCCTTGGGCAAGAACTCATACGCCTCGCCGAATATTTCGGCCGGCATGCAGTAAGGACACCGAAAATTGCAACGGTCGGTGACCGAGATTCGCAAGTCCCGCAACGGTCGGCCAAATACGTCGGTAATCATCGCTACTGCCCGGTCGTTCCGGCGCAAGCCGGAAAATGCTACTGGACTCCGGCTTTCACCCCAGTGACGACCAATCGGTTGAGAATTCGCCGGGCTTTTCGAGCCGCGTCGGCGCGGTGGCTGATGCGGTTCTTGTCTTCCGGCGGTAGTTCCGCAATAGTCCTGGAGTAGGACGGCAGGTAGAACACCGGATCATAACCGAACCCGTGCTCGCCCATCGGTTCGTATTGTATCATCCCCGCAATCGAGCCGACGACGGTGGACAGCGCCGGGCCGCCGGGCCCGGCAATGGCGGTGCAACAGCGGAACCGGGCGCTCCGTCGCTCCCAGGGCACGCCCGCCAGGTTGCTCAGGAGCAGCTCTACCCGGTCTCCATCCGACGCGCAAGCCGCGCCGCCGTAACGGGCCGAATGCACTCCCGGAGCGCCGCCCAGCGCGTCAACCTCAAGCCCCGAATCGTCCGAGATTGTCAGGCAACCCGACAGTCGGGCGTACTCGCTGGCCTTAAGGCGCGCGTTGGCGAGAAACGTATCCCCGGTCTCCGCAACCTCATCAGCCACGCCGGCGTCGTCCAGAGAAATCAAGGACCCGGGCCAGTCGGCAAGCAGTTGCCGGTATTCACGCATCTTGCCGGGGTTTCGCGTAGCCACCAGTAGAACCGGACCGGACATAACTAAATCACCCCCTCCGTTGCCAGAGTTGCCAGGTCGCTGTTGTTCAGGCCGAGCCAACCGCCGTAGATTGCGGCGTTGTGCTGGCCCACCGTGGGCCCCATGTGCCGCAACTCGCCCGGTGTGTCGCTGAATTTCGGCGCCAGCCCCAGCATCTTGGTCCGTCCCAACTCAGGATCGTCCATCTCGACGATGTCTTCGCGAGATTGATAGTGCGGATCGGCGATAATATCGGCGCTGTTATAAACCGGGCCGACCACGCCGCCGGCGGGTATGAGCTCGTCCAGCGCCGTGTCGGTGTTGCGACTGCCCAGCCACTCTTGCAAGATTTCGTTGAGCGCGTCTTTGTGTTGCAGGCGGGCGGCGTTGTTGGTGAAGCGGGGATCATCCAGCAGGTCGCCGAGGCCCATAGCCTGCGCCAGTCCCTCCCACGTGTTCTGCGACGTGGCGGAGAGCCCCAACCAGCGCTCATCGCCGGTGCGAAACAGGCTGCGCGGCGCGGCGTCGGGGAAATCGTTGCCCACCCGTTCCCGGATTTCTCCCAAACGGTCGTAGATGGTGAGATGGGGAATACAGAGCCGGAACAGCGGCTCAAAGAGGCTGAGGTCAACCACCTGACCCTTCCCGGGTTGACCCTCCCGCCGGTCAGCGTCCCGCCGGTAAATCGCCATCATCCCGGCCATCGCCCCGAACACCCCGGCGATCTCGTCGGCCAGCGGCACCGGAGGCAGGTTCGGCGGAGTATCCGGAAAGCCGGTCATTCCGATGTACCCGCTCATGCACTCGGCGATGGTGCCGAATCCGGGACGGTCCCGGTACGGCCCGGTCTGCCCGAACCCGGAGAAGCGCAGGATGACCAGCCCCGGGTTAACGTCCGAACCGTGCAGGTCTGCGGGTCCCAACCCCCAGCGTTCCAGCGTGCCGGGGCGAAAGCCCTCGATCAGCACATCCGCCGACCGCGCCAGGTCCTTGAGCAAGCGCTGTCCCCGAGGGTCGGCCAGGTTCAGCGTGATCGACTGCTTGTTGCGAGAATGGACTTTCCACCACAGTGAAACACCGTTGTAGAACGGCCCCCAGTTGCGCAGTGGATCACCGACGCCGGGCCGCTCCACCTTGACCACTTCCGCCCCGAAGTCGGCCATCAATGACGATGCGGTGCCGCCGGCAACAATGATGGACAGATCCAGCACCCGCAGACCGGCCAGCGGGCCGGCGAAGTTTTCCGGGGAGTTCACCATAGCAGTCCACGCGCCGGCGTTTGTTGACCACGACGCCAGCGCGATATTACGTCTCCGCTCCGCCGGCGTCAAACCAGGACAACGCGGCCGAGAGGACATCCTCCGGGTATTCCATGGGCAGGAAGTGGCTGCCTTTCCCCAGCGCTTTCACCCGCGAACCGGCCACCAGCTCCTGAAATCGTCTGACGCCAGCATCGTCCAGCCGTTGGCATCCAGGATAATCCGCCAACAGCAGCAGCCATTTGCCCGCCAATCCGCGCAGGTAATCCTCAACCGGCAAATCGTCGCGCATTCCGTAGAACGTGGCTTCCGTTTCCGGGTGGCATTTCAACTCCGCGCGACCATCAGGCAGCATTTTGGCGCCGCCGGCAATGAATTCTTTGAAAGGCTCTTCCTCCCAATCTTTGAAAGCGGCTCTGGTGCGATAGGCGTCGAACATCGCTTCCCGGGATTCCCAGATCGAGCGTTTCATGCGGGTGCGCTCGGCGCGTAGATTGAGGTCCTGGGTAGCCGCAGTGGGAGCATCGTTGCTGACCCGCGTTTCCACCAACACCACCGGGCCAAACCCATCCGGCAGGATAGTGGCGGCGATAATGGCCGCCAATCCGCCCGACGAGTGGCCCACCACTCTCGGCTGCCGCAGCCCCATCGACTTTACGATGGCTGCCAGATCTTCGCCAGCGTACTCAAAGCGGTATCCCTTGTCCGATCTGTCGGTGTCCCCGTGTCCCCGTTGGTCGAAAGCCAGCACTCGGTAACGCTGGGCCAGGCGTCGTGCCAGGGGTTTCCAGGGCCCGGCGCACAGGCCGGTGGCGTGCAGCATCAGCAGCGGCGGGTTGCCCGCATCGCCCCACTCCAGATAGTGGTGACGGATGCCGTTGGAGTGGATGTAATGGCTGGTCCAGTCGCCGGAAATGGAGGGCATGGCAAGACGATTCCCCGCTAATTGCTTATCAAGCCGCTGCGGCGACCGCAGCGACGAAAATCCGCGATACGAAAATCCGCTATGATGTAAGTCACCAACATCATAGTTAATCATCATCGATCCGGCAAACAGCCGACTTGATCCGCGCGCCCGGTTCTTCCCGGCCCAACCGCTTGACCTGGGCGCGGCCCGAGCAAAATTGCAGGTGTCTCCGCAGGATGGTTGTGCTATAATGCCGCCGCCAATTTAGCCGGACATTTCCTGCCGGACATTTCCTGAACCAAGAAGCCCACCCCGCAACGTCTGTAGGTTGCGACGCAATCATGCTTGAAGATTATTTCGGCCAGTACGGTCTCATCGCCATCTTCCTGGCGCTGTCCATTGCAGTGCCGTGCAGCATGTTGCTGGCCTCTTTCGGCCTGTCCAAGTTCGGCCTTCGCCCGGCTCGCCCCGACCCGGTAAAACATGACACCTACGAGTGCGGCGTGCAGACCATCGGCGGCACCTGGAACCGCTTCCAGTTCCGCTACTACATGTTCGCCATCCTGTTCGTCATTTTTGACGTTGAGGTAGTTTTTCTATACCCGTGGGCAACCAAGTTCCTGACCCTGGAATTGTTCGCATTGATTGAAATGGCCGTATTCGTGGGGATCTTGCTGCTCGCCTGGGCCTATGCCTGGCGCAAGCGGGATCTGGAGTGGCAAGGATAGGCGCAATGGTTGAACCGACCCATTTCACCCTGCCCACCGTCGGCGGGCCCCTGCACAATCGCACCTGGGACATCGACCGCTCGGAAGGGCAAATGGTCAACGATCTCATCGCCGCGTCCCAATCCCCCATTGAGGTTCCGGCCATCTCAGTGCCGGAGGACCTGAAGCGGAACCTGATGGTCACCTCCGTGGACGCCCTGGTTAACTGGAGCCGCAAGTCGGCGCTGTGGCCGGTGTCCTTCGGTCTGGCCTGCTGCGCGTTTGAAATGATGGCTACTGCCATGGGCCGGTTTGATATATCCCGATTCGGGATGGAAGTCTTCCGCGCCTCGCCTCGACAGGCTGACCTGATGATCGTCGCCGGCACCGTAACGTGGAAGATGGCCCCGCCCATCAAACGCATCTACGAGCAGATGGCCGAACCCCGGTGGGTGATCTCCATGGGAGTATGCGCCACCAGCGGCGGCCCATACTTCGGTTCTTACAGCGTGGTTCCCGGCGTGGACCACGTCATCCCGGTCGATGTTTACGTGCCGGGTTGCCCGCCCCGGCCCGACGCCCTGCTGTACGGCATCATGGAACTCCACGAAAAAATAAAGAGATACCGCAACTTGGGCGCGGAGAGCTTCAAGCCGTGACGCTTACAGCCCTGTCCGGCGAAACGTTGGCCCAGCGCTTGCAGCAAGCCGCTCCAGGTGTGGTTTTAAGCTGGGATGATGCGGCAGTCTGGGTAGAAGCCGCCACGTTGGCGTCCGCCGGCGCCGCGTTGCGCGATGACCCCGATCTGGACTTCCAGTTTCTCAACGCCATCAGTGCCATCGACTTCGTCGAGTATTTCGAACTCGTCTATCATCTGACCTCCTTTGCAAAACTCCACACCGGGGTTGTGCGCAGCCGGATTTATGGCCGCGCGGAACCCGTCGCCGCTTCCGTGGTGGGCGTCTGGAAAGGCGCCGACTTCCAGGAAAGGGAAATCTGGGACCTGATGGGCGTGTGCTTCAACGGCCACCCCAACATGAAGCGCATCATGCTGTGGGAGGGCTTCGACGGCCATCCCCTACGCAAGGATTTCCTGTAAGCCCGGCCCTGACGGAATTCTTCGAGCCCTCAAGCTATGACGATCCGCACCGAACCGATGACGGTCAACGTGGGGCCCCAGCACCCCAGCACCCACGGCGTGTTTCGGGTGCGCATCACCTTTGACGGCGAGGACATCGTGGAAGTGGAGCCGGTGCTGGGCTATCTGCATCGAGGCACCGAAAAACTGGCTGAGGAGCGCAACTATGTCCAGATAGTTACCCTCACCGACCGCCTGGACTACACCTCTTCTATGATCAACAACCAGGCTTACTGCCTCGCCGTCGAGCAGCTCCTGGGCATCGAACCTCCTCGGCGGGGGAAATACCTGCGTACCCTGGCCGCCGAACTCCAGCGCATCGCCAGCCATCTGATTGCGGTGGGCTTCTTTGTTCAGGAATTAGGCGCTTTCGGCACCCCGCTGATGTACACCTTCCGCAGCCGCGAGCGTATCCTCGACCTGTTTGAAATGCTGTGCGGCGCCCGCGTCACCGTAAGCTATATGCGCCCGGGCGGGGTTTTCGCCGATGCCCCGGCCGACTTCTGGCCGGCCCTGGAGCAGTTCCTGGAGGACTTCGAGCCGGAGCTGGCAGAGCTGGAAAATTTGCTGCTCAACAACGAAATCCTCCTGGCCCGCACTCGTGGCGTGAGCCCCCTCCCGGCGGACGTTGCCGTCAACTGCTCCGTAAGCGGCCCGGTGCTGCGAGCCAGCGGGATCAACTGGGATTGGCGCAAAATGGCGCCCTACGACGCCTACGACGAGGTTGAGTTTGAAGTCCCCATCGGGCGCAACGGCGACAACTACGATCGCTTCTGGGTGCGTATGCAGGAAGTTCACCAGAGCCTGCGAATCGTCCGGCAATGCGTAGCTCAGATCGAACCCGGCCCGGCCCGTCTCGAGCTGCCCTTGGTGCTCCGCGCCGAACCCGGCGCCGAGGCTTACGGTCGCGTCGAAGCGTCCAAGGGCGAACTTGGTTTCTTCCTGATCAGCGACGGAGGAGTGTCGCCATACCGCTGCAAAATCCGCTCCCCTTCCCTGATTAATCTCACCATTACCGAGCACCTGCTGATTGGCTGGAAACTGGCCGATATGATCGTTTCCCTGGGCAGCATCGACATCAACATGGGCGAGGTTGACCGATGAACGGCTGCCTCCTCAACCCCGACGGCGCCCTGGGCGGCAATCCGCTCTTCGCCTTCATCTATAACGCAGCGGCCCACGTTCTGCCCTGCTGGCTGTCCCACATTGTGGCCGGCCTCGTCATCATGCTCATTCTGATCAACGCGGTGTTGCTGGGCGCGGCGATAGTCAGCTGGGGAGAACGGCGGTTGCTGGGGCGATTCCAGAACCGCATCGGCCCCAACCGTTGGGGACCCTTCGGAGCATTGCAGCCCATCGCCGACTTGGTCAAGCTGATTACCAAGGAAGACATCATCCCCTACGGCGCAGACCGATTGGCCTTTACCGCGGTGCCGGTCATCATGGTCGCTGCGGCCCTGTTGGCCACGGCGGTCCTGCCCTTTGCCAAGGACGTGGCCCTGGTCGATCTGAACGTCGGCGTCCTCTTCGTCCTGGCGGTCAGTTCGCTGACCTCAATCGCCATTTTCACCGCCGGCTGGGCCTCCAACAACCGCTACGCCTTATTCGGGGCCGGCCGTGCAGTGGCCGTGCTGCTCAGCTACGAAGTCCCGGTGGTCTTGTCGTTGTTAGGCGTAGTGTTGGTGGCCGGCTCCATGTCCCTGGGCGACATCGTTACGGCGCAGGCCGTCCCCTTCTTCCTGGTGCAGCCGCTGGCCTTCTTCGTCTTCGTCGCGGGAATGTCCGCCGAACTGAACCGCACCCCCTTCGACGTGGCGGAAGCAGAGTCGGAAATCATCGCCGGCTACCACACCGAATATAGCGGCATCAAATTCGCGCTGATCCAGGCGGCCGAGTTCGGCGGCGTGTTGGTAGTATCCGGCCTGATCGCCACCCTGTTCCTCGCCGGTTGGGCCGGCCCGGTCGCCGGCTGGTTGGGCTGGTTGTGGTTCCTCATCAAGACCTTCATCGGCATCTTCCTTTTCGTGTGGATCCGTTCCACCTACCCGCGCTTGCGCCTGGACCAAATCATGGCGGTCTGCTGGAAGTTCCTCATGCCCCTGAGCATGATCAACCTGGCGGCGGTGGTGTTGGAGGTATTTTTCCTGAGAGACGCTAACGGTATCCTCACCACCGCAGATCTGTGGATAATGGCCGGTATCAACACCGTGCTGGCCGCCGTCTCCATCGCGTTTTTCGGGCGATTGATCCGGGAGAAGGTCCGCGCCGGCCTGCCGGTCGCTCCCGCTTCCCAGCCGCTGGCGCGCGGCGTGACCACCATCCAAGCGAACTAACGCCCGGCGAAGCGAACTAACGCCCGGGGAGGACCCACGTGTACGGACTGGAAATGGCAAAAGGCTTGATGGTTACGCTATCCAACCTGGTGCGTAAACCTTTCACCACCTCATATCCCGAGCAACGCCTCCGGCAGCACCCCCGGTTCCGGGGCGAAGAGTTCACCTGGTACGAGGAACGCTGCACCGGCTGCGCCTCCTGCGCCAAGTATTGCCCTCTGGGCATCATCAAAATCGTCACCAGTCCCAGCGAAACGGCGCCGCTCCAGGGCGACAAGTATCGTCTCGAAACCTTTGATATCGAGCTCCAACGCTGCATGTTCTGCGGCCTCTGCGTGGAAGCCTGCCCTTACGATGCCCTTTTCATGGGCAGCGGCTTCGAGGAAGGCCAATACCGGCGGACCGACCTGGTAATCACCATCGACCGCCTTCGACAGGCCGAGAAAAACCCCAGCACCTGGTTCCGCCCGCAACTGGAGGGCATGGATTACCGGCCCGGCGCCAGCCGCCCCCTCGGCTGGCGCGAAGTGGGCCGCGAGAAGTGGCGGTGGCATCAGCACGAAAAGGCTGGAATGCGCCTCGACAACAACGGCCAAGATAGCCGGGATGACGCCTAGATGTGGTTCGAGTCGCTGGTCTTCTGGATTCTTTCGGTGGCTGCCATCGCCGGCGCCTTGGGAGTCGTGCTGGTCCGCGACCTGTTCCGCTCGGCCCTCTTGCTGTCCATGGTGTTCGTCGCCGTCGGCGGTCTGTTCGTGTTGATGAACGCCGAGTTCCTGGCCGTAGTGCAAATCTTGATCTATGTCGGCGCCATCGCCGTGCTGTTCATTTTCGCCGTCATGTTGACCCGGAACGTGCAGCAGGGCAACATGCCAAACCGCTTGCAGATCCCGGCGGCTCTGGTCGCGACGCTGCTGCTGGCGGCTATGATCGCTACCGCAGTTACCACCGACTGGACCACGTTGGCCGGAGCCGGGCTGGAAAGCAAAGGCCAAATCGCGCAGACCCAGGCGGTCGGCATCCCCGACGCAGCGGAGCTGGCCGGCGCCGGCTTGACCGCCGCTGAGGTGGAGAACGTCCGCAGTGGCGGGTTGGCGGACCTCCTCATCGGAGACTTCGTGCTGCCCTTTGAAGCGGTTTCCCTGCTTTTGCTGGCCGCCGCCATCGGCGGGCTAGCCTTGGCGCGCGGGCGAGGGAGATAGGCATTGTCGCTCGAATCAATGCTCATCGTCGCGTCGGTCATCTTTTGCGTCGGTCTCTACGGCGCGTTGGCGCAGCGCAACTTCATAGCCGTCCTCATGTCCATCGAGTTGATGTTCAACGGCGTCAACCTGACCTTGGTAGCCATGGGACGGTGGTTGGCGCCCTACGCCGTGCAGGAACAGCTTTCGGCCGTGCTCACCGGGCAGGTGTTCGCCGTCTTCGTCATCACGGTAGCCGCCGCCGAGATCGCGCTGGGCCTCGGCATCGTTTTTGCCATATTCCGCTCCAACGAAAGCGTGGACCTCACCGACGCCGCCTCCCTCCGCCACTGACCCCCATTCCAACCCCTACCGTACTGTTATTTCAATCCCGCCCCACACCGTCAATCCCGCCCCACACCGTCATTCCCGCGCAAGCGGGAATCCAGGAAGTTCCGGTACAACATCATCACTGGCTGGTAGAATCACCGTGACTCCCGCGAAAGCGGGAGTCACGGTCGGAGAGACATCAAAACCATGTGGGTAGAATTCAAACGCGCGCCCAACCTGATGGCCGCCGAAATCTGGAAGGAAGTTCTGGAGGCCGAGGGCCTGCCCAGCCGCATCCTGCCGGAGGGCGACATTCGGAATTGGAGCGAGCGCGTCCCCTTCCGGATCTACGTCCCCAAGGGCCGGGAACACGTGGCGGAAGAGATAGTACGGAAGCTATGAGGATGGGCACCGCATGATCGCTGAACCCCTGGTGTGGGCCATTTTCCTGTTGCCGGTGGCTTCGTTCTTGCTCATCGGGCTTGTCATAAGGCCGATGGGCGCGAGCTTCGCCAAAGTTGCCGGCTACCTCACCATCGCTGCCCTGGGCGTCGGGTTCATTCTGTCCCTTTGGCTCTTGCGCTCCTCGGCCTACCACCATACGGTGTACGAATTTGCTCCGCACCTGTGGCTTGATCTCGGCGGCGCTTCCATCGAAATGGGTCTGCTGCTCGATCCGCTCACCAACGTCATGCTGGTTGTGGTCACCGGCGTCAGCCTCATGGTGCAGATCTATTCCCTGGGCTACATGGATGGCGACGAGGGCTTCGCGCGCTATTACGCCTATATGTCGCTGTTCAGCGCGTCAATGATTGGCCTGGTGCTGGCCGTCAACATCGTCCAGATGTACGTGTTTTGGGAGCTGGTCGGATTGTCGTCATACCTTCTGATCGGGTTCTGGCACAACCGGCCTTCAGCGGCGGCGGCGGCGAAAAAAGCGTTCATCATTACGCGTATTGGCGATGTGGGATTTCTTCTGGCGATCATCTACCTGTTTTTCCACGCCGAGGAATTTGCCTCCCACGGCCTCAACGCGCTGCACATCCCGCATATCTGGGAAGCGGCCGCTCCGATTGCGGCTGGCGGCGCCGGCATAGTAGCCGGTGGAGCGCTGCTCTGGCTGTGCCTCGGCCTGTTCGCCGGCGCAGCGGGCAAAAGCGGCCAGTTCCCGCTCCACACCTGGCTCCCGGACGCCATGGAAGGCCCAACCCCGGTAAGCGCGCTCATCCACGCCGCCACCATGGTCGCGGCCGGCGTTTTCCTGGTGGGACGCTTCTTCCCCGTCTTCGCCGAGTCCCAGGCGGCCATGATGGTGGTCGCCCTCATCGGCGCCTTCACCGCCGTATTCGCCGCCACCATGGGCCTCGCCGCCAACGACATCAAGCGGGTCATGGCCTACTCCACAGTGAGCCAGCTCGGTTACATGATGGCAGCCCTGGGCGTCGGCGCATACAACGCGGCTCTGTTCCACCTGTTCACCCACGCATTCTTCAAAGCCCTGCTCTTCCTGGGGGCCGGCAGCGTCAACCACGCCGCCGGCACCTTCAACATGATGTACATGGGCGGTCTGCGCAAGGCGATGCCGTGGACCTACTGGCTCACCGTGATCGGATCCTTGAGCTTGGTCGGCATCTTCCCCCTGGCCGGTTTCTGGAGCAAGGACGAGATACTGCTGGAATCCTGGCTGGCCGGCGGTCCGGTACCGGCTTCCATCAGCCTGCTGGTGTTCGTCCTGCTGCTGGTGGGCGTGTTGCTCACCGCCTTCTACACCTACCGGATGGTGCATCTCACCTTCCATGGCGAGTTTCGCGGCGGCGGCGAAAGGGAACTCCACGCCGCCACCGCCGCCGGTGTGCCAGCCCCGACGGGCGCCACCCATCACGTCCATCTCGGCGAATCCCCGGCTGTCATGGTGGCGCCCATGGGCATCCTTGGTTTCTGCGCCATAGTAGCCGGCTGGATCGCGAACCCTATCGGCGTTACCAGCGTATTCGGGCTGATACCATCCCATTGGCTCACCGAGTACTTCGCCTCGGGACTTCACGACGGCCACCATGCCCCACCCTTCAGCATCGGCATCGCCGTCATATCCAACGTCATAGCCTTTGCGGGCATTGGCCTGGCCGCGCTGGTTTATGCGTGGCCGCGTCCCTTCGTGTCCCGGGATCCCCTCTCCGGCGGGGGCCCGCTCCACACTCTCCTCGCCCAGCGTTACTTTATGGATCACTTCTACGAGGACGTCGTCGTGGGCCGGCTGTTCTACCGTAGCGTCGTCGGCATCACCGACTGGGTGGATCGCAACATCATTGACGGTCTGGTCGGATTGACCGGCTGGATTTCCCGCAACGTTGGCAGCCTGATCGCCCTGGCCCAAAACGGCCAGGTGCAGACCTACCCTCTCGTCGCCGCCGTCGGCGGGTTGGTCATCATCATCCTGTATCTGGCGCTGGGATAGAGAACCATGGCTACCGGATTCACC
This sequence comes from Dehalococcoidia bacterium, assembly GCA_963692995.1. GTDB lineage: Bacteria > Chloroflexota > Dehalococcoidia > Lucifugimonadales > UBA3495 > Bin87. The sequence goes on along the minus strand of OY843611.1, from coordinate 2,170,055 downwards.
GGACTGCTCACCGTAACCGTCTTCCTGCCGGCCGTGGCCGCCCTGCTGTTGGGGGTGGGCGCGGTACGGGGCGACCGCAATATCCGCTGGTTCGCGGCGGTGGTGGCCGCCGCAGACCTCGTCCTCTCCGTGATCGTGTTCGTCTCCTTCCGGCCCGGCGGCGATCAGTTCCAGCTGGTTGACCGTTTCGACTGGATTAGCGTCGAAACGATGCACGCCAGTTATCTCCTCGGCGTGGACGGTATCAGCGCCCCGTTGGTGATGCTGACGGGCCTGCTGGGCCTGTGCGCCGTCTTTGTATCCTTCCACATCTCCCACCGCGTGCGGGAATACTTCATCTGGCTCTTCGTGTTGCAGACCGCCGTGCTGGGAGTGTTCACGGCCCTGGACTTCCTGCTGTTCTTCCTGTTCTGGGAAATCGAGTTGGTGCCCATGTACCTGCTCATCTCCACCTGGGGCGCCGGCCGGCGCGAATACTCGGCGATGAAGTTCCTGATCTTCACCATCCTGGGCTCGGCCTTCATGCTGGTGGCCATCCTGGCCGTGTTCGTCAGCTCCGGCGTGGACAGCTTCAACATGACGAGCCTCCTTGAACCCGGCGGCGCGCTGGACGCAACCCGGGCCGCGTTGCCCATGGGCCTTCTCTTCTGGCTGTTCTTCATCGCCTTCGCCGTCAAGCTCCCCACGTGGCCGGTGCATACCTGGCTTCCCGACGCCCACACCGACGCGCCAACCGCCGGCAGCGTCATGCTGGCCGGTGTCATGCTGAAGATGGGAGGCTATGGCTTGCTTCGCGTCAACGCATCAATGTTCCCGGAGCAGTTGCAGACCTACGCGCTGCCTGTGGTGGCCCTGGGTGTTATCAGCGTCCTGTATGGCGCAGTCGTAACGCTGCGCCAAACCGACCTCAAACGCCTCATTGCCTACTCCAGCGTCAGCCATATGGGGCTGGTGTTGCTGGGTCTCGGTTCCGTGGCCGCCGTGGGCGGCGCGCTGAGCGACGCCGGACTGACCGGCGCGGCCATGCAGCTTTTTACCCACGGCACCATCACCGGCCTGCTGTTCGTCGCGGTGGGCATCCTTTACGAAAAGACCCATACCCGCCATATTCCCGATCTGGGCGGACTCGCCAACCGGATGCCCGTGGTGGCCACGGCCTTCCTGGTGGCCGGCGCGGCCTCTTTGGGACTGCCCGCCCTCAGTGGTTTCGTATCGGAACTCCTGGTTTTCTTCGGAGGATTCCGCGCCTTTCCGGCGCTGACCATCCTGGCTGTTCTGGGCATTATACTGGCCGCCGGTTACATCCTGTGGATGTTGCAACGAACCTTGTTCGGGCCGCGCCCATCGCGGTGGGATGACCTTTCCGACGCCTCGCCGGTTGAGCTGGTGCCCGTGGTCCTGCTTGTGGTGAGCATCGTGGCCGTGGGGGTGTACCCCGCCTGGCTGACCGATGTTTTTCGCGACGGACTTGAGCCCATAGTGAACGGCTATAACGCCGGCATTGCCGGAGTGGGACGCTAGAGCAGAGATCAAACCCCATGACCGCTTACGACCTGTTTCTAATTTCCCCCCTTCTGGCCCTGGCCGCGTTGGCCATGCTGGTCATTGTGGTGGATTTGCTGACCCGCCGCACCGGATTGCTGGTCGGGGTCTCCTTTGTGGGACTGGCGGCTCCGGCCGCGTTGAGCGTCTGGCAGTTGGTGTCCCTTTCCGGTAGTGGCCAGAGCGAGCTGATGGCCGAGGGATCGGTGGTTCTCTACACGCTCTCCATCGACCGATTCGCGCTGTTTTTCAACTTCCTCATCCTCGCCGCCGTCGGGCTGGTGGTGTTGGTTTCCAACGACTATGTGCGCCGCATAGAACGTTTGCAGGGCGAATACTTTGGATTGATGCTCCTGTCGGCAACGGGAATGATGCTGATGGTGGCAGCGGACGAACTGATCACCATGTACATCGCCCTGGAATTGACCACGCTTCCCTTGGCGGCGCTGGCGGCCTTCCTGCCTAACGGCCGCTCCAGCGAAGCGGGCATGAAGTTCCTCATCATCGGCGCCATCAGCAGCGCGCTGATGCTGTACGGCATGGCCCTCATCTACGGATTAACCGGCAGCACCCGCCTGGAAGAAATCGCCGTGGCCTTGGCCGCCGGTTCCTCGTCAGGACTTATCCCCTTTGGCAGCATGGCGGCGCTGTTGGCCGTGGTCCTGCTGTTAGCCGGCTTCGGCTTCAAGATGTCCGCGGCGCCATTTCAGATGTGGGTGCCCGACGTGTACCAAGGCGCCCCGACGCCCATGGTCGCTTTCCTGTCCGTAGCCAGCAAAGCGGCGGCCTTCGCCCTGGTGCTCCGGGTGTTCTACATCGGCTTCGACGCCCTGGGCGGAGACTGGTGGGTGCTGCTCGCCGGACTCGCCGCCCTTTCCATGACCATCGGCAACTTGGTTGCCATCTCCCAAAGGAATATCAACCGGCTGTTTGGGTACAGCACCATTGCCCATGCCGGCTACCTTTTGGTAGGTGTTGCCGCTATTGCCACGGCGGGCGGTGAAGAGGCTGGATTCGGCCCCAGCAGCGTACTGTTCTACCTGACTGCGTACACTGCGGCGAACTTGACCGCCTTTTTCGCCATTACCTGCATTGAGACCCGAATCAATAGCTCCGAGATTGCAGACTATGCGGGTATGCTCCGTCGCGCGCCCTTCCCGGCGATTGCCCTGGCCCTGGCCCTCATCGCTCTCATCGGCTTGCCGCCTACCGGCGTGTTCATCGCCAAAATCCACATCTTCGCTGCCGCCATCAATACCGGAGAATCGTTGATGACCTGGTTGGTGATTATCGGCGTTGTCAACAGCGTGATTTCCGCTTACTACTACCTGCGCGTCATCCGGGTGATGTTCCTCCAGCCTGCGATCCACACTGAGCGATTGCGCGCGTCGTGGCCGGTCAACGTAGCCCTCGGCGTCGCGGCGTTGTGCATGTTGTGGTTGGGTGTCGCTCCGGGCGCCGTTCTGGACGCCGCCGAGCGCGCCGTGGTCGTCCTCGTGGCCGGCGGCTGAGGACTCCGCTAGCGAACTTGCCATGAAAACCGTCGGCATCGCCTACAACGACCTGATCCCCGAGGCGCTGGACTTGGCCCACGCCATCGTCGGCGAACTCGACCTGGGCCCCGACACCTGGATCCTGCGCGCCGAAGATGCTGACGATCTGAGCCAACGGGCGCGGAATACCGACCTCGTAATCTCCATCGGCGGCGACGGCACCATCCTCCGCGTGAACCGGGCCATTGCGCCCCAGGGCATCCCGCTGGTGGGCATCAACATGGGCCGCCTGGGTTTTATGACCGAGTTGACCGTGCCCGGCGTTATGGAACAATTGCCGCGCTATCTCCAGGACGGGATGCGCGTTTCCGAACACAGCATGCTCATGGCTACCGTACATCGCCGCGGCAGCGCCGCCGCGCCCGAAGGCCCCTATCATGCGCTGAACGACGTCGTCCTCTCCCGCAGCCGCGTCTCCCGCGTCATCACCGTTCGAGCGTCCATCGACGGCGCCGACGTATCCACTTTCCGCGCCGACGGCGTAATCCTCGCCACCGCCACCGGCAGCACCGGCTACAGCTTCGCTGCCGGCGGCCCCATCGTGGACCCCTTGTCCGGCGACGTGGTGCTAACCCCTCTGGCGTCTCACGTTGGCCTCACCACCCCGCTGGTGCTGCGCCCCACCAGCAGCGTGGACTTTCACCTGGAAGGCTCCCAGGAAGCCATCATCAGCGTGGACGGTTTTGAAAACCACCCCATCGAACCAGGCGACTGGGTGCGAATAACCCACAGCCCATACCGCGCCCGCTTCCTCCGCGCCAACGATCACAACTACTTCTGGGCCACCCTCACCCGTCGCCTGGGTTTCAGTTTGCAAGGCCGCTGATCCCCGCCGCCTTACCGTCATTACCGTCGCCTTACCGTGATCCCCCCTGCTTACCGTGATCGCCGCCCCTTACCGTCATTCCCGCGAAAGCGGGAATCCAGGCCCCCCACGGGAGAACCGTAACCCATACCATGACCTCCTACCCCGATAACGAGCCAACCATCTCCTCACGGTCAATCTTCCAGGGCCGCATCATCGACGTGCGCGTTGACACGGTTCGCCTGCAAAACGGACGCGAGAGCGCCCGCGAGATTGTGGAACACGCCCCTTCCATCTGCGTCGTGCCGGTGGACGCCGACGGCAACGTCCTCATGGTCCGTCAGTACCGCAAATCCGCTGACCGCTTCCTCCTGGAGGTGCCGGCCGGCGGAATCGAACCTGGTGAAGAGCCGGCGGCGGCGGCGCGGCGCGAGTTGCAGGAAGAAATCGGACACGCTGCCCCCAATCTGGTTCCCCTCACCGCCTTCTGGCTCGCCCCGGGGTGGTGCACCGAGTATATGTACGCCTTCCTGGCCACCGAATTGACCCCGGCAACCCTGGATTCCGACGACGACGAATTCATTGAAGTAGTCCGGGTTCCGCTGAACAGCATACCCGATGAGATTGCCCGCGGTTCGATTCAGGATGCCAAGAGCGTGGCGTCGCTGTTGCTTGCGATGCGTCTTTTAGGCGATAATTAGTCGCCGCTATCGGGCGCGCCGCTCCTGCGCCATAATCATGCGGGCGCTATTCAGTCCGGTCGGAGGAAGACACAAATGCCAGAGGATTTGCAACACGACGTCCTGGTGGTGGGCGCCGGCCTGGCCGGGATGCGCGCCGCCATCGCCGCCCGCGCCAGCGGAGCCAACACCGCCATCATCAGCAAGGTCCACCCCGTGCGCAGCCATTCCAACGCTGCCCAGGGCGGCATCAACGCCGCGCTGCTGGACCGGGGCGACGACTGGGAAGACCACGCCTACGATACCATCAAGGGCAGCGACTTCCTGGGCGATCAGGACGCCATTGAGGTGATGTGTCGCCAGGCTGGCGCCTCGCTCATCGACATGGAACACATGGGCGTCACCTTCAACCGGGACGACGACGGACGGTTGGGAACGCGCGCCTTTGGCGGTCAGCGGCGGGCCCGCACCTTCTTCGTGGGCGACTTCACCGGACAGGCTCTGCTCCACGTTATGTTCGAGCAGCTCATCAAGTCCGGCGTGCGCCGTTACGAGGAGTGGTTCGTTACCTCGCTGATCATGGAGGACGGCCAAGTCGCCGGCGTCACGGCCCTGGAAATTCGAACCGGCGAACTCCACCTCATACGCGCCAAGTCCGTGATCTTCTGCACCGGGGGTTGTGGCCGCCTCTTCGAACCCAGCACCAACGCTCTCATCGTCACCGGCGACGGTATGGGCCTCGTGTACAACGCCGGTGGTCAGCTCATGGACATGGAAATGGTCCAGTACCATCCCACCACCCTGGCCGGAAGCGGCGTGCTGATCTCCGAAGCGGCGCGCGGCGAAGGCGCATACCTGCGCGACAAAAACGGCCATCGGTTCATGGAAAAATACGCTCCCAACATGATGGAGCTGGCCTCCCGCGACGTAGTGTCTCGGGCCGAGCAGACCGAAATCAACGCCGGCAACGGCATCGACGGCTGCGTCCTCCTGGACTGTACCCACTTGGGCCAAGCCCTGATCATGGAGAAACTCAGTCAGATCAGGGAAATCGGCATCGACCTTGCCGGCGCCGATATGATCCGGGAGCCAATTCCCATCCGCCCCGGAATGCATTACATAATGGGCGGCATCAAGACCAACATCGACGGCCTGACCAACATCGGCGGCGTCTATGCCGCCGGCGAGTGCGCCAATGTCAGCGTTCACGGCGGCAACCGCCTGGGCGCCAACTCCCTCCTCGACACCATCGTTTTCGGAGAGCGCGCCGGCAATCACGCCTCCGACGCTACCCGCGCCATGGATTTTATGGAGTTCGATGTTGCCGCAACCCTCGCCAGGGAACGTCGCCGCATCCAGGAGATGATGGACCGGCCCGAAAACGGCGACCGCTGGTCGGCAATCCGCCGTGATATGGGTGAATCCATGAACCGCAACGTGGCCGTTTTCCGCAACGAGGAGGGTATCGAGGAAACCATCAGCGACCTCCACGACCTCCGCCGTCGCTATGAAAATGTCCCCGTCCACAACAAAGGCAAGACCTTCAACACCGACTTGGTATTCGCCCTTGAGCTGGGCTATATGCTCGACTGCGCCGACACTATCGCCGTGGGCGCTCTCGAACGCCGGGAAAGCCGCGGCGCCCAGTTCCGCACCGATTACCCCGACCGCAACGACGAAGAATGGCTCCATCACATCGTCTTGACCAAAGGCGATGCCGGGCCGGCGATTTCCGAGCTGCCCGTTACCATCACTCAATGGACGCCCGAGGAGAGGAAGTACTAGGCTATGGACGTCACCATCAGGGTAAAGCGACAGGACCCGGAGGCTCCCACCGGCGAGGGCCGGATGCCTTACTGGCAGGATTATCCGATCACCATTGCGGACAACGCCACCGTCCTCGACGCGCTGATTCAGATCCGAGAGGACGACGACGGGACCCTGTCCCTGCGTTGCTCATGCCGCAGTTCCATCTGCGGTTCCTGTGCCATGCGAATCAACGGGCACGCCGGTTTGGCCTGTAAAACCATCGCCAATACGATGGTGCAGGACGGCGTCATAACGGTGGAGCCCGCCGGTGTCATGCCCGTTGTCAAAGACCTGGTCGTCAACTTCGATTTGTTCTGGGAAAAGATCGAGGCAGTCGATCCATATCTCAAGCACGCGGGCCAGGAACCTGAGGGCGAGTACATCGTTTCCAACGAAGCCATGCTGCACCTTTCCGGCGTCACCGCCTGCATCATGTGCGGCGCTTGTGTCTCCGACTGCACCGTCCTGGAGGTTGATCCCACCTTCCTGGGCCCCGCCGCGTTGGCCAAGGCGTATCGCTTCACCGCCGACCCCCGCGACGGCGACGGCGACGGCGTGTCCATGGAGCGGCTGTGGGGGCTCAGCGAACCCACCGGCATCTGGGACTGCACCCGCTGCAACGAATGCGTCCAGGTCTGTCCTAAAGGCGTAGCGCCTATGGATCGCATCATGGCAATGCGCGATCAAGCGATCCAGCAGGGTTACGATAACAATAACGGCGCTCGCCACACCGACGCTTTCACCGAATCGGTGGGGCATAGCGGACGCCTCGACGAGCTGCGCTTGCCCATCAAATCGGTCGGCGGTTTCGCCAACATGCCCGCTCTGATGAGCTATATGCCCGTAGCCTTCCGCGCCATGCGACGCGGTAAAATGCCGCCCATTGCCCACAAGAACGTGGAAAACGTGGAGGCGGTACGGCGTATTTTCCAGCGGACGGAACCGGAACCTCCGGCTCCCCGGGTCAGCATCAACTCCCCCTTCGGCTAACTCGCCCTAGACCCGTCATTCCCGCCTTCGCGGGAATCTGGGCCGGCCAGCGAATAATCCCGTTCATACTGTTCATTGCTGTGAATAATAGAGGAGCAACCAGTGAAGTACGCTTTCTTTCCGGGCTGCGTATCCCAGGGTGGCGCGCCCGAACTCTACCCCGCCGCCCGCATGGTCTGCCAGCGGTTGGGCCTCGAACTGGAGGAAATCCGCGGCTGGACCTGCACCGGCGCCGGTGTCATCCAGGAAAAGAACCAGCTCTTTGGCGACACCCTGAACGCCCGTAACTTCGCCAAAGCCGAGCAGATGGGCTTGCCAATCATGACCATCTGTAGCACTTGCCAGGGCGTGATGTCCCAGGCGAACCATCGGATGCAAAACCCGGAATACTTGGCCGAAATCAACTCCTACCTGTCCGAGGAAGGTCTGGAATACAGCGGCAATGCTGAACCCAAACACCTGCTATGGATCCTGATTGAAGACTATGGCCTGGACCGGCTTGGCGGCTACGTTACCCGCCAACTCACCGATGTGAAGATCGCCCCGTTCTACGGTTGCTACATCGTACGCCCCACGGAAGCGTTGGACATCGCCGACCATCCGGAGCGCCAGCAATCCCTGGAGATGCTCATCGAAACCTTGGGCGCGACTCTGGTGGATTTTGAAGGTAAAACCCGCTGTTGCGGTTTCCCTATCCTCACCATCAACGAACGCAACTCCATGGCCATGGTGGGCAAGCACACTTCCGAAGTCAAGGACTTGGGCGCCGACGCCATGGTGACTCCCTGCCCGCTCTGCCACCTCAACCTCGACGGCTTCCAGCCCAAAGCGGCGTCCCAGGCCCGGCGCTCTATTGACTTGCCGATCCTGCACATGCCCCAGCTCATTGGGTTGGCCATGGGCATGACCCCGGTCGAGCTAGGCATGCGCAAGCACATCGTCAGCGCCGGCCCATTGGAAGTAAAGGTTGGAGCGCGGCGCTGAACGTAATCCTATCGGCTATCGACAGTAGGGGCGGAGTTTCAAACCCGCCCCTACTTAGTCCCGCTCCGCTTTGGTCCTGCTCCGAAGCAACCGGATTCAGCCACGCAGCGTTGGAGCCACCGCGCGGATAGCCGCGATGGTGCGGTCGATGTCCTCATCCGTATGGACAACGGACGGATAGAACTTTTGAGGCCAGGATTTGAGCACCCCACGTTCCAGCAGCCCGGCATTCAGCTTACCCAGCGGTTCACGGTCCGCGGTCAACCCGTCGCGGTAGTTCCGAACCGGGTGGTCGGCGAAGAAGATGTCAAAAATCCCGTCCTCGCCCACGCTCTGGACCGTAAAGCCTTGCTCCTGGCAAGAGTCGGCCAGCGCCCGGCGAATGCTGCCGCCCACTTCATGCAGCCGCTCGTACATCCCGTCTTTCCGCAACTCCGACAGCGTCGCCAGGCCGGCGGCGCACGCGATTGGGTTGCCATTCAGAGTCCCAATCTGGTCAACATAACTTTCCGACGCCACGGCTCCCCGGTCGTACACCGACATAACCTCGGCGGCGCCCATCAGCGCGGCCAGGGGATAACCGCCACCCATAATCTTGCCCACCGTGCACAAGTCCGGCGTCACGCCGTAGTATTCCTGCGCGCCGCCGTAAGCCAGCCGGAATCCGGTGACTATCTCATCGAATATCAGCAGGATCCCCGCGTCCGATGTGATTTTGCGAAGGCCCTCCAGGAAACCGGGTTCGGGGGCAATGGTGCGCTGTAGCGGTTCCGTTATGATCGCCGCGATTTCATCCTGGTGCGCGGCAACGATGGCAGCGGTGGTGTCCAGGTCGTTGAACTGGGATATCAGCATGAGGTCGCTCAGCGCGTCCGGAATGCCGGCGGTGTTGGCTTCCGCCTGGGGAAACTCGACCGCGCTAGAGGCGAACACCGACATCATCGCATAATCGCTGCTGCCGTGATAGCCACCCTCAAACTTGAGAATCTTTTCCTTGCCAGTGTAAGCCCGAGCGGCCCGCATGGCCTGGAAACAGGCGTCCGTCCCGCTGGTGGTGAACCGCACCTTCTCGGCGCAAGGCACCGCGTTCACCAACTCCTCAGCCAGCAGCACCGCCTGGTCGTTGTTGGCGAAAAACGTGGAGCCGCGACTGACCGCAGACAGAACCGCGTCGGTAACCGCCGGGTGAGCGTGGCCCAAAATCATTGGCCCCGAACCCATTAGCCAGTCAACGTACTCGTTGCCCGATACGTCCCAGATGCGCCCTCCCCGGCCTTCTTTAGCCAGGAAATCCAGCCGGTCCGGGTAGTTAGTGTTGCCATTGCCGCTTCCGGGCATATATCTGGCCGCTTTTCCCAGTAGCTCCCGTTCCAGTGGCGTGCGCTGGCTCATGCTGGCTGGCCTCCCGTTGTGATTGGATCTTTGCTTATTATACAGAGTACGGCAAAAAGCCGGGGCGGGTTTCAAACCCGCCCCGATCCAATCCCGATGGCCGCGCCTGAATTCGCCGGGCTATCCCGTCTCAGCCTTGGCCTTGGCCATCACGTCCACCAGTTCCTGCACCGACGCGGCGGACGATTGCAGCGCAGTCTGCTCTTCGTCAGTCAGGCTGATTTCGATAACCTGCTCCATTCCTCCGGCGCCGATCTTCACTGGTACACCGACGCAAAGGCCGTTGATCCCGTATTCCCCTTCCAGGTAAGCGCAACCGGGGAGGATGCGCTTGCGATCCAGCAGGATCGCTTCCACCATCTGCGTGATCGCCGCCGACGGCGCGTAGAACGCCGAACCCTGTTTCAACAACGCGACGATCTCACCGCCGCCGTCCCGCGTGCGCTGCACGATGGAGTCGATGCGGTCTTGCGACAGCAGTTCCGTAACCGGAATGCAGCCAACGGTGGTGTACCGCACCAGGGGCGCCATGTCGTCGCCGTGGCCGCCCAGCACCAGCGCCTGAACGTCTTCCACCGACACGTCAAGTTCCCGGGCGATGAACGTCCGGTAACGGGCGGTGTCCAGCACGCCGGCCATTCCGAAAACCCGGTTCCGCGGGAAGCCCGACGTCTGGTACACGTTCTGCACCATTGCGTCCAGCGGGTTGGTCACCGCCAGGATGATGCAATCCGGAGAATAGCGAACCACTTCCTCGGTCACTGCCGCAGTGATCCGCATGTTGGTCAGCAGCAGGTCGTCCCGGCTCATTCCCGGACGCCGGGCAATGCCGGCCGTAATCACCACCACGTCCGAACCGGCGGTTTCCTCGTAGCCGTTAGAGCCGGTTATCAGCGCATCGGAACCGATTACCGGACCCGATTCCAGCATATCCAGACCCTTGCCCTGGGGCAGATCCTCAACCACGTCAACCAGTACCACGTCGGCGTAGCCGAGTTGGTGGATGCGCTGGGCGGTGGTGGCGCCCACGTTTCCGGCGCCGACTACGGTTACTTTGCTTCGCATTGGGGAAAGCCTCCGAATAGGTATTAGGTTTTGCAGGGGCGACGTATGCGTCGCCCCTGCGTTTCCGGCAAGCGCGTTCCGCCGGACCGTGCGCCGCCGTAGCCGCTAGATTGCATCGATGATGGCATTCAAAGTGGCGCTAGGCCGCATCGCCTTCGCCGCCCGGTCGCTATCGGGACGGTAGTACCCGCCGATATCCACGGATTGCCCCTGGCAATCCATCAGCTCCTGAACGATCTTTTCCTCGTTTTCGGTCATCTGTTTGGCCACGGCGGCGAAGCGAGACTTCAGCTCCGGGTCTTTGTCTTGCTTGGCCAGCGCTTGCGCCCAGTAGAGCGCCAGATAGAAATGGCTGCCCCGGGTGTCCAGTTCGTTCACCCGGCGGGAAGGGTTTCGCCGGTTCTCCAGGTGAACCCCGATGGCTTGGTCCAGCGTCTCCGCGAGCAGCCGGGCGCCGTCGTTGTCGTACACCTCGCCGAAATGCTCGAAGGACGCCACCAGGGCGCAGAACTCGCCCAGCGAGTCCCAGCGCAAGTGCCCCTCCTCAACGAACTGCTGCACGTGCCGGGGGGCCGACCCGCCGGCGCCGGTCTCGAACATGCCGCCGCCGTTGAGGAGCGGGACCACCGAGAGCATCTTCGCGCTGGTGCCCAGTTCCAGGATGGGGAAGAGGTCTGTCAAATAGTCCCGCAGCACGTTTCCGGTTACCGCGATGGTGTCCTGGCCGGCCCGGCTGCGGGCCATGGTAGCCGTCATGGCTGCCACTGGTGGCATGATGCTGATTTCAAGCCCGGTAGTGTCATGTTCGGGCAGGTATTTTTCTACCTTCTTAATCAGCTCGGCGTCGTGGGCGCGGTTAGCATCCAGCCAGAAGATGGCGGCCTGTCCGGTGAGCCTGGAGCGGCTCACGCCCAGCTTGACCCAATCCTGGACCGGAATGTCCTTGGTCTGGCACATCCGGAAGATGTCGCCCGTCTCCGCGCTCTGCTCCATCAAAGTTGCGCCTGAGGCATCGACGACGCGGATCGTCCCGTTGCCCGGCGCTTTGAAGGTCTTGTCGTGGGATCCGTACTCTTCCGCGGCCTGGGCCATCAGGCCGACGTTGGCAACGCTGCCCAGAGTCGCCGGATCCAGGGCTCCGTATTCTTGGCCGTCCTCTACCACCGTCTGGTATATGGTGGCGTACGAGCGGTCGGGGATCAGGGCCAGGGTGTCGTGCAGCTCGTTGTCCGGCCCCCAGGTCCGCCCGCCGTCGCGGATCACCACGGGCATGGAGGCGTCGATGATGGTGTCGCTGGGCACGTGCAGGTTGGTGATGCCCCGGTAGGAGTTCACCATCATCAGACCCGGCCGGCTGTCGTAGCATGCCTGAATATCGGCTTCGATCTCGGCTCGTTGGTCTTCCGGCAGGTCCTGGATCTTCGTCAGCAGCTCGGCGACGCCGTTGTCCGGATCCACCGCCACTTGAGCCAGCGCGTCGGCGTGCTTTTGGAACACGTCCTGGAAGAAAACCGACACCAGATGCCCGAAGATGATGGGATCGGACACGCGCATCATGGTGGTCTTGACGTGGAGGCCCAGCAGAAGGTCGTCCGCTTTAGCCTGGTCGATCTGTTCGATATAGAAACGGCGCAAAGCGTTGATGTTCATAACCGCGCAGTCGATGATCTCGCCGGCTTGCAGTGCAATGCCGGATTTGAGCTCCGTTACGCTCCCGTCGCCGGCGACGAACTCGATGGTCGCCGATCCAGCCTCGGTGGTGGTAATGGCTACCTCGCTGCCGAAGAAGTCCCCCTCGGTCATGTGGCCGACGCGGGTCTTGGAGACTTCCGGCCAATCCTGCATCATTCGATGGGGATTGCGCAGGCCATGCTCCTTGACCGCATTCGAGGAACGGCGGTCAGAGTTCCCTTCGCGAATCACCGGGTTCACCGCGCTGCCCACCACCCGGGAATAACGAGCCTGGATTTCACGTTCCTCGTCGTTCGCCGGCTGGTCGGGATAGTCGGGAATGTCGTACCCCTTGCTCTGCAATTCCGCAATTGCCCCTTTCAGCTGGGGGATCGACGCGCTGATGTTAGGCAGCTTGATCAGGTTCGCCGAAGGCTCCAGGCACAATTCTCCGCACATACGCAGATAATCGGGAATTCTCTGCGCTTCCGTCAAATTGTCCGGAAAATTGGCGATGGTACGGCCGGACAGCGAAATATCCCACGTCTCCAACTCAATGCCCGAACTCTTGGTGAAAGCCTGGAGAATCGGCAGCAGGGAATGCGTGGCGAGGTACGGAGCCTCGTCAGTTTCGGTGTAGATGATCTTGGCAGCTTCAGGCATGATCTTCTCCTTAGCAAGCAGGTTCCACGGGCCGCCTCGGTTTGCCAAGGATGGTTCGGCTATAGGCCCGGAAGTAGGGGTAAGCGCAATGCGCCCACCCTAGGATAAACCGAAGAAATGATACACCCGATTCTCGGCCAATGGTACCCCATCTATCCTTGCCGATGCGCAACCGTCTCCATTCTCTCCCGGTTTGAGAGGTGATACCATTGGATGAACCGTACGCCGCAAGCAGGAATCCAGGGATAACTTCATCACACGCTCTAGTGGAGACCGGTAAATATGGTAGAGGAACTGGGCAGGATCAGTCGCCCCGCTACCGCCAACTATCAAGGCAAACGCAAACTATTGCTTGCTCCCCTGGTTCATTTGGCCGCGCCGCCCGACGCCATTCCGTCCGAGGGCGCGGAAATAGTCGCCCGCTATTGGGAGCAGGTGGATGTCCAAATCCGCGCCCTCCAGAACGCGCTGGGAACCATCACCCACGTTTACCACGAAAACCTGCCGGAGGGCGGGGACGACGGCTTGGGCTACCTCGGGGCGGTCAATCAGGATACCTACCGGTTGGTCGGCCGGCTGCTGGAGGCGGGAGCGACTTTGGAAGCTACTGAGTCCATGGATATCATGGCTGAAGCCCTCGACCTCCAAAGATGCCTGATGCAGCCTTTGCTGAGCTCCCAAGTGGCGAACCGCCTCCAGGAGTGGTTCGCCGACGCCAACCGCCGCCGCTACGATTTCATCTCAAGCTCCATAGATGCTTCCCTGGGCGAAGACGAAGCCGGACTGCTCCTGATCAATGAGCGGCACCAGGCCCAATTTCCGAGCCGGATCGAGGTTATCTACATCGCGCCCCCGGCTTTGGACGAGTTTCGCCGCTGGGCGCAAAACTGGTCCGAGCAATTGCAACGCCAAATGTCTGAGCCGGCCGGTCCCGCTTCGGGCGCTGAAGATCCGGCAACCCCGCTCTGATCTCGCCCGGAAAAACCCCCGGCACCGCGGCGTCGAGGGTTTTCCAAGCGCAATGCGCCTAATAGGTTGATCCGAACTAATTTGGAGCTTGGCGGGAGTGCGAGGGAGTCGAACCCACCTACCCCGCTCGTCACAAGGCATAACGGATTTGAAGTCCGCAGGGGCCACCGGGCCCCATCCACTCCCGTGTGCGGTCCCGCTAACTCTCCAGTACGGCTTCGATCTTCCGCTTCAGCGCCGGTTTGGGTTGCGCTCCGACCACCTGATCCACCGGCTGACCGTCCTTGAAGAAAATCAGCGCCGGTATGCTCCTGATGCCATAGCGCGCGGCGATGTCCGGGGCGCTGTCCACATCCAGCTTGGCTACGTTGAGCTTCCCTTCGTACTCCAGCGCCAGATCATGTACCGCCGGCGCGATCATCTTGCAAGGCCCGCACCATTCCGCCCAGAAGTCCACCATCACCGGCAGTTCCGAGTCCACCACGCTGCTTTGCCAATTCTCTCCGTTCACTTCCATAGGTTCGGGCATTTCAATTCCTCCGGGTGAGACCGCTCGCGCGGCGATGCTGCGCAGCGTTGTACGCGCTGCATTCTGCTGGGGTACGAGTAATATTATACCCGGCCCCATGCCCGGTCAACCGACGCGCGGCGTCCAACGATGCCGCGCTGCCTTCCCGTCGCCCAACCGATTCGGGCCTCACCATTCGGTGGTACTATATTCACCATGACCCAGACCGAACCCACCTCGGCGGCGCCAAAATTGCAGCGCGGCGACATCCTAGCGCTGGACCTCCATTCGTGGGGCCGCCTTGGCGAAGCCATGGCCACCCACGATGGCGACGCCGTGTTCGTGTTCGGCGGCATACCGGGCGAGCGGGTACAGGCCGAAATAGTCGCAATTCGACGAAAATACATCGCAGCACAGGTCACCCGCGTCATCACTCCCTCTCCGCAACGAGTTGACCCTCCCTGCGAATACTTCGGCCAGTGCACCGGATGCCAGTGGCAGCACCTGCGTTACGATGCCCAGCTGGCTGCTAAGCGCGCTATCGTCACCGATGCTCTGGAACGGGTTGGCGGCTTCATTGATTCCCCCGTCCATCCCACGTTGGCCTCTCCCCGGCCTTTCCACTATCGCAACCACGCCCGCTTCAACATCTGGCGCGAAACCGGAACCTTGGGCTTCACCCACCGCGAGCGACGCCGGTTCGTCCGCATCGACCGTTGCCTGCTCATGCACGAGGGCATCAACAACCTGCTGGCTCAACTCCAGGATCGCTGTCGCGAAACCTCGCAACTCGCCATCCGCTCCTCGCCGGAGACCGGAGACTACCTCGTGCAACCCGCCTTGAAAAATCCGGATGTTGCCATCCCCACTGGACAAAAACACTACCGGGAAATGTTGTCCGGAACGGAATTTCGCGTGGCGTCGCCGTCGTTTTTCCAGGTGAATGTCCATCAGGCGGCCAAACTTGCCGAACTGGTAAAAGAGGGGTTATGCCTTACCGGGACGGAAACCGTACTGGACGCTTACGCCGGCGTGGGGTCATTTTCGGTGTTGCTCGCTTCCTCCGCCGGGCGCGTGATTGCCGTTGAGGAGTCCGTTGCCGCCGTCGCCGACGCCCAGTGCAACGCCGCTGATTTCCCCAACGTGGAGTTGGTCATCGGCAAGGTGGAGGAAATCTTGCCCGCCCTGGACGCTGCCCCCGATGCCGTCATATTGGACCCCTCCCGCTCCGGTTGCCAGCCCGCAGTCCTCGACGCCCTCTTGGCATTAGCGCCGGACCGTATTGCTTACGTCTCCTGCAATCCCGAAACCCTGGCCCGCGATTTGCGGACGCTGTGCCGCCGTTATCGCGTGCAGTCGCTGCAACCCGTGGATATGTTTCCACAGACCCACCACGTTGAATGCGTGGCGATACTCTCCCTGAAACCTGCGGACGCTGAGATCGTATTGGCGTCAGCATCGCCCCGGCGCCGGGAACTCCTGAGCGCTATGGGTATCGATTTCCGCGTCGCCCCGTCCAACATTCCCGAAGACCCCGAACCGGAAGAGACGCCGGATCAAATGGTGCGCCGCCTCTCCAGAGCGAAAGCCCTGGCCGTCGCCCGGTCGGAAAACGCCCATTCCGGTTACTTCATTGCCGCCGACAGTACGGTGGTACTCCATGGCCAGTCCATCGCCAAACCCGCCGACGCCGCCGACGCCCGGGCCATGCTCACTCGGCTTCGCGGCACGGCCCATCAGGTAATCACCGGAGTCACCATCTACGATGCCGCCACGGGCCGCGGCATCACCGACGCCACGGCGGCCGACGTCTTGATGCGCAACTTCTCCGACGTCGAGATGGAGCAGTCCATCGCCAGCGGCGTCCCGATGGACAAAGCCGGCGCCTACGCCATCCAGGACGATGCGTTTCGCCCGGCGTCTTTGCAACACGGTTGCTATTCCAACGTCATGGGCCTGCCCGCGTGTCGAGTGGCGGAAATTTTGGCCGAATTAGGCGCTCCATTGCCGCACCGTAGCGCCATGACCGTACCCGACGGCTGCACCATCGCCTGTTCCTTGAACCGGCGTCCGGCTGTCGAGTGTCCGGCTATCGGGTCTCCGGAGAGTTGACCGGTGAATTTCTTCGGCATCGGCACTCTGGAGCTTTTGGTGATCTTTCTGGTCGCCTTCGTCGCGCTGGGCCCTGGCAAAACTGTCGAGGTTGCCCGCACCATGGGCCGAATGGCCCGCGAAGCCCGCCGAACTTTCACCGAGATTATGGACGCGGCCAACCCCGTCGAGCCCACGCCAAACCGCCGCGACCCGGAATCCGCTCCGCGCAACACGGTTCCGCCGAGTGACCCTATTTCCAGCCCCTCCCACCTCGCGGATCAAGCTCGAGCGCCTTCCGACATCTCCGACCCAGCCGTCTCCGACCCACCGACATCCGCAACGCGGCATCCCCCGGACGCTGGATGAGTCAGCCGATGCCATTGCGCGAGCACTTTCGGGAGCTGCGCTCCCGGGTGTTCATCTGCCTGATTGCCCTGCTCATTGGCACGGCGGCCGCATTCTATTTCTACGAGGAGATCTACGCCATTCTCTTGCGCCCGGCCCAGGACGCTGCCGGAGCGGGCAATTTCAAGCCGGTACGCACCGAAATCACCGAGTTTTTGAGCATCACCGTAAAAGTGTCGCTCCTCGGCGGTTTCGTACTTGCGCTTCCGGTAATCCTTTACAACGTCATCCGCTTCGTCGCGCCGGGATTGACCCCCCGGGAGCGAAAAATCCTCTTTTCCTTCCTGCCCGCCGCGCTGGTGGCCTTCGTGGGCGGGATGGCTTTCGGCTATTTCGTGATGATACCGCCGGCCCTCAGCTTCCTTATTGGGTTCGGCAGCGAGGTCGCCGACCCCTTCATCCGCATCAGCAATCTAGTCAACATAATGATACGGCTGCTGTTTTGGCTCGGGTTGTCCTTCGAGACCCCATTGGTCATGTACCTGCTGGCGGTATTGGGAATTGTATCGGCGCAGCGGTTGGCGCGATTCCGCCGTTTCTGGTTGGTCGCCGCATTTGTCATTGCTGCCGCCATTACGCCCACCATAGACCCGCTGAACCAGGCCATCGTGGCCGGCCCGTTGATCGTGCTTTACGAAGTGGGTATTCTCCTCGCCCGCTTGGCCGGATGGCGAAATCGCGCCCAGGCCCAGTTGAACGCGGAGCCAGCCGGTGAATAGATCCCACAACGCAAAGGGCGCGCCCCCCGGCGCGCCTCAGCGAAACCGTTAGCTCATCACCCATTACGACCGTTGCTCTTCGGAGCCGGCCTCGCGCGCGGGTTTCTCGTCTTCCCCGGTCACCGACGTCTTGAACGACCGGATCCCCTTGCCCAATGCCGAGCCGATGCCCGGCAACCGGGTCGCCCCGAAAATAAACAGCACGACCAACAAGATAATCAAAATTTCGGTCAAACCGAAACCAGCAATTCGCATTACCGCAACAACTCCAAGTTGATGCCAACATTCTAGCAGACGCTGCTTGAATGCACTACCGGGTCTTGGCGCCCCGCCAGGCATATCTTCCCGCTGGATTCCCCCGCGTTTCTGATTTATCCTACCTGATTAGTCCCCTTCCCAAAGCCCGGTTGGACTAGAATCCTCATTCGGGGGTGTCAAATTGCGCCTCGGTCTATGCGTCCTCGGTTGCGGTTCCTTCGCCAGGGTATTCGCCCAGGCCGTCAGTGGGTCCGTCGGCGAAATTGACCTCTTCTTCGCTAGCCGGGATCTGGCCAGAGCCCGGGAATACGCCAGCCGGTTTAACGGAGTGGACGCCTTCGGTGGCTACGCCGCTGCCGCTGCCGACCCCAGGGTAGATGCAATTTACGTCTGCACTCCCCACCACCTGCACCGTGCGCATGTCGCTCTGGCGACTGGCCACGGCAAACACGTCCTGGTTGAAAAGCCTATCGCCGGAACCATGGCCGACGCCGAAGCCATGGTCGAGCAGGCCGCGTCAGCCGGCGTCAATCTCATGGTGGCGGAAAACTATCGCTTCTTGCCCTCCGTGCAGGAAGCTAAAAAATTGGCGGATCAGGGACTGCTGGGCCAAATCAGGCTGATTCAATTCCAGGAGCAATACCCGTTTCGACCTTCGGGTTGGCGCAACCGGCGCCAACTCAACGGTGGCGGCGTACTCATCGACGGGGGAATTCACAAATTCAGCGCGCTGACTTACCTCGCCGGGCGCCCCAAACAGGTTTTCGCCCAGAAGATCCTGCCGGGACAGCCGCGACTGGATGCCGAAGACGGCGTGGTGGTGCTTACGAGGACTGATGACGGGGTCGTCGGCCTCATCAACCACTCCTGGTCGGTGGCGCCGCCAACTCCCCATTCGTGGTTCGCCGTATCCGGCGCCGCGGGTTATCTCTATTCCGAGCCCGGTCAGCCTTGGCTGCGGCTCCTGGTCGGGGATAGCGAAACGATCCTGGACTTGGAGGCGGACTCCAACGGAGTGGCGCCCATGGTTCGTGAGTTCCACCGCAGCATCGTCGAAAACCGGGAACCGGCGATGACCGGCAATGCCGGAATAGCGGACCTGGCCCTCGTGCTCAAAGCTTACGAATCAATGTACACCGGACTGCCGGCAAGTCTCTCGTGACCTATCCAAGCGTGACCTATCCAAGAATGGAGCCGATGAAGGGACTCGAACCCTTGACCTGCGGTTTACGAAACCGCTGCTCTTCCGGCTGAGCTACATCGGCCTGCCTTTCATTCTACCGCCAACAATACTTGATTCCAACTGCATCCGGCCGCCCAATACCATTCTGCGTCCTGCTATTGACCCCACTCGGAGTTGCGTGATAGCGTGGATAATCAGCCCATTTTCAGCGAAAATCCCCCGAAGCCGTACATTTGGTCTTACCAATGAACAGTATTCTCGCCCTGGATCCCCTGCCCCACCGTCACTCTTGGGAGAAATCCCTCGGCGAATTCCTCGACATCGTCGTCAAGGCCAATCCTGACAAGGTATTCGTCGAGATCGCCGGACGGCAGATCACCTACGCCGAATTTTACCGGCGTTGCCGCTCGGCGGCAGCTATGTTTCAAAGCTTGGGCATCGGACGCGGCGACCGTGTTTGTGTGTTCCTGCCCAACGTGCCCGAGGTGCTCTATACCTGGTTCGGCCTTGCTCTTATCGGCGGCATCACGGTGACCATCAACACCGCCTACCGCCGGGATGAGATGGCCTTCATCCTGAACAATGCTGAGGCCAGCGCCCTGGTTGCCCACGAAAGTTTGATCGACGTAGCAACCCAGGCCGCCGACATCGCTCCTTGCGTCCGGCATCGTTTAGTCGTCGGAGATAACCCTGCCGCCAACGGTTGGCGAGACTACGGCTCGATGCTTGCCAGCTCTCCGGAACTGACCGCACTCCCCGAAGTAGCCCCCACCGACATATCGATGCTTCAATACACCTCCGGCACCACCGGCAATCCCAAAGGCGTCCAGGTTACTCATCAGATGTACGTGTCCGCCGGGCAGGGTTTCGCCCTGTGGACGCAGGCGACTTCCGATGACCGTTTCTTCACCTGCCTCCCCTACTTCCACGCCAACGCCCAGTACTACAGCACCATGGGCACATTGGCCGCTGGCGCGACCCTGGTGGTGCAGGATCGCTTCAGCGCTTCCCGTTTCTGGCAACAGGTCCGGGACGCCCGCGCCACGGTCGTCAACTTCATCGGAATGATGATGCCCGTATTGGCCAAAAATGACCCGCAACCTGATGACGCGGACAATACCGTGCGCCTGTTCTACGGCTCGCCAGCGTTCTCGCCGGACTTCCTGGCCGATTTTGAACAGCGCTTCGGAACGGACATCATCGTCGGGTTCGGCATGACCGAAACCTGTTACGGCGCCATCGAAACCATCCGGGGCCAACGCCGTCCCAATTCCTCCGGCCAACCGCGCCGTCATCCTGACCCGGCCTTTGAGAACACCGTCCGCATCGTGGATGACGATGGCAACCCGGTCTCCAACGGGCAGCCCGGCGAAATCACCATCCGAAACCCCGCCACCATGGCCGGCTATTGGCGCAACGAGGCCGAAACCAACGCCTCCCTGCGCGACGGTTGGCTCTTTACCGGCGACCTTGGCTGGCTTGACGACGACGATTACCTATACTTTGTTGACCGCAAGAAGGACGTGATCCGGCGTCGCGGCGAGAACATCTCTTCCCAAGAAGTAGAAGACGTAATCAAAGCCCACGAAAGCGTTTTGGATTGCGCCATCATCGCCGTCCCATCTGAACTTGGGGAGGACGAAGTCAAAGCCTACATCACTCCCCGGCCCGGCGCGTCGCCTCAGCCGGCGGACGTGATCTACTGGTGCGCCGACCGTTTGGCCTACTTCAAAGTCCCCCGTTATATCGAAATCCGAGATGAATTGCCTCGTACCCCCAGTCTCCGCGTTAGAAAGGACGTTCTGCGCCAGGAGCGGGATGACCTGATCTCCGGCTGTTTCGACCGCGAGGCCGCCGGTATCCGGATCAGGAGATAATGAGTGTTGACCACCAGGGGTATTTCCTATGATCAAAATTGAAGCCATTTTCCGACCCGAGCGTCTCAACAGCGTCAAAGACGCCCTCAGCGACGCCGGCATCGTCGGCCTCACCGTCACGCAAGTAAGCGGACGGGGTGTGCAGGGCGGCGTCGAAGTAACCGCCGCCCGCGGCCTCGGCACCTACCGGCTGGAGATGCTTCCCAAGGTCAAACTGGAAGTAGTCGTCAACGACTCCGACGCCGACAAAGCCGTGAATGTCATCCGCACCAACGCCATCACCGGCGCCCCCGGCGACGGCAAAATATTCATCTACCCGGTCGGCGACGCTATCCGCATCCGCACTGGCGAACACGGTCCCGACGCCGTTTAAACCGGCAGCTACCCTTGCCCAGGCCCCGCGGTCATTCCGGCCTCGCCGTTTGTTTCCCGCCCCGCCGGGCGCTTCCCGCCCCGCCCCCGTCATTCCCGCGAAAGCGGGAATCCAGCCGCTAGCCGGAAATCCAACGCCTTCTATACTATGGGGCGCCAAACGCCGCTACCGGAGCTAACCCCGTGCCCGAACCACGCTACTGGCTGTTCAAGTCCGAACCCTCCTCCTACTCTTACGACGATTTGGAGTCGGAGGACGATCAGACCGCCGAATGGGATGGCGTCCGCAACTACCAGGCCCGCAACTTCATGCGCGACGATATGCGCGTCGGCGACCACGTCCTCTTCTACCACAGCAACGCCAAGCCTCCCGGCGTGATCGGCGCCGCCCGTATCGTCCGCGAAGCCTACCCCGACGACACCGCCTGGAACCCCGACTCCCGCTACTACGATCCCAAATCGGACCCGACCAACCCCACCTGGCTGATGGTGGAAATCAAAGCCGAGCGTCGCCTCCCCCGCTTCATCAGCCTCAACGAACTGAAAGCCAACCCCGCCCTGGCCGATATGCCGGTAATCAAGCGCGGTCAGCGCCTCTCCATCCAACCGGTAACGGCGGAACAATGGGCAGAAGTGCTGGCCATGGCGGAACGGCCGGAATCCTGACCAACCGGGATCCTGACCAACCAGTAGGGGCGGGTTTCTAACCCGCCCCTGAAATCTCGCACAACCCGCTTTTCGGCGCCTACAACGCCCCGCTGATCGTAATATCCAGCAAAGCCGGCCGCCCGCTCTCGAACGCCCGCCGCACCGCCGGCCCGATCTCGCTTGGGTCGTCCACCCGCTCCCCGTGCACCCCCATGGCCTGGGCCATCATCGCCAGATCCAGCCGGTTGGCGAAGTCCATGCCAACGTAATCGCTGTCCCGCTCCCGGTCCTCCAGCATACCCCGCAGGTACACCTCCATATTCACCTTCAGGATGCGGTAAGCCTGGTTGTTGCAGATGGCATACACCACCGGAATATTGTATCGGCTGGCCGTCCACAGCGCTTGCACCGTGTACATTGAGGCCCCGTCGCCCACCACCGCCAGCACCGGCCGGTCGGGATGGGCCAGCTTCACCCCCAAAGCCCCGGGCATGGCCCAGCCCAAGGCCCCGCCCCGAATGCCGTATATATCCCCGGGCTTCTCAAAATCAAAGGCCCGGTTCAACGCCGGCCGCGATGTAACCGCCTCGTCGGCAACGATGGTGTCCGGCGGCGCGGCAGCCGCCAGTTCGTGCATCATCCGCTCCACCGGCATCGGTCGGTTGTCCCAAGTCGGCTTGATGCGTTCTTGGTAGCGCGCAGCGTCCCGCTCCCGCGCCGCCGCCAGCGTGGCGGCCCGTGTCGCTGCCGCCTCCCGCTGGCCGCCCGTCATCCCAGACTCCAACGCGGCAGCCAAATCCGCCATCCCTGCCGCCGGGTCGGCCATGATGCCCACTTCCGTCGGGTAGCTTTTCTCAATCTCCCAGTAGTTGCTGTCCAGGTGGATCAGCTTCGTACCCGGTTGCAGGAACGGGACGTCAACGTACAGGAACGACGCGAACACGTCCGTTCCCACGGCCAGCGCCACGTCGGCATTGGCGAATTGTCGCGCGGTGGTCGGACTGTTCAGGTTCAGCATTCCGCCCCACTGTGGATGGGCAGTCGGGAAGTTCACCTCGGAGTATGACGTAGCCACCACCCGCGCTCCGGTCTGCTCCGCAACTCGCACCACCTGCTCAACCGCGCCGGCCTGCGCCACCCGGTCGCCAACCACGATCACCGGGTTCTCCGCTCCCGCCAGCAGCTCCGTAGCTCGGTCCACCGCTGCCGCGTCGGGCCGAATGCGGAAGAACCCTTCCGACGACGCCACCGCCGCAAAGTCAACCTCCTCATCCAGCGTGTCCCAGGGAAAAGATACGAACACCGGTCCCGTCGGAGGCGTCTTGGCTTCCTTGAACGCGCGCCGTATCGCTACCGGAATATCCGAGGCGTGGCGAACTTCTACGCTCCACTTGGTGTACTGCTCCGTCATCTCTACCAGGTCGCCCGACAGCACCGGCTCGCTGATCAGCATCCGCGTGTCCGAGTTCCCCGCCGTCAGCACCAGGGGCGTCCCGCCCCGAAAAGCGTTGTACAACCCGCTGATGCCGTTGGCCAGCCCGCCGGCGATGTGGATGTTGGCGAACGCCGGCTTTCCCGTGGCCCGCGCATACCCGTCGGCCATGCCCACCGCCGTCCCTTCCTGCAACGCTTGAATGTATTGCAGTTGCGGGTAATCCTGGAGTCCGTCCAGGAACGGCGTTTCGCTGGTGCCGGGGTTGCCGAAGATATATTCGACCCCCTCAGCCACCAGCATCTCAGCCAGAGCATGTTTGCCAAGCATCCGCGCCATAATCTTGCTCCTCAGTTTCGTGTTCGGTCATTCGCCGGGGCGCCCCTAGTGGGGGGCCCTGACACTGGCAACCCTGCCGCCCTACTGGTAAATCATCCACTCCAGCAGGTTATTATCCGGGTCTCGCGCGTACAGGCTTATTGCCGGCAGCGCCCCGCGCTGGCGGGCGCCCTTGCGCGGCCCGGGCCCCCGCACCACTTCAACCCCGGCGTCCGCCAGCATCTGCTGACACGCCTCCACGCCGCCATCCCAGACAAAGCAGATGTCCGTACACCCCGGCACGGCGGTAGGCCCCCGGTAATCGGCCAGATACCCCTCCGGGTGCACGTTAATCTTGGAGTCGCCAATCTGGATGGAGAAAATGTTGGCCGTGCCGGCCCGCCATTCATCCTCATCATTGATGAGAAAGCCGAGTTTCTTGTAAAACGTCATCAGCCGCTCCGCGTCGGCGGTGGGCATCGCGATGTGGTCGATTCCAACGGTGGACATCAGGCTGCCTCCTTCTGCTTCTTGCTTCATGTTTGTCCGACTTTTCCGGCGCTTCCGTTCATCCCATCACCTCATCCCATCACCGTACCTTACCCGCCGCTTCCCCCTCCGTTGCCGCCCGGCGCAGGAAGTCCAGGATGATGCGTTGAGTATCCCCGGCCGCCTCGTTGGTCATCAACCCATGCTCCGCGCCGGCGATGATATGCAGTTCCGCCTGGTCAATGCCGGCCGCCAGGCTACGTCCGCACGCCGCGGGAATGCGGCTGTCGGCGTCCCCATGGGCCACCAGCGTCGGCATTTTCAACTCAGCCAGCCGGGACTCCAGCGAATCCCCAATGTCCACATAAGCCTGGTGAGTAGCCGCAATGCCGTCGATGCGCCCCTGGTTCTCGGCCGCGATGCGGGCGAACCGCTCCGGGTCCTCCGCTGCCAACTGCGGGAACCGCTCCGCTATCGCCTGCTCGACGGCCGCCTGTTGCCCCACCGCCGCGACCCGTTCCTGCAACCGACGCAGTTCCTGCCGGCGCACCTCCCGCTGCGCTTCCTGCGAGTACGACATGGTGTTGATCAGCAACAGCGATGCCGTGGCTTCCGGGTAATCCAGCGCAAACTGCGTCGCGATTGGCCCGCCGGCCGATGATCCCAGGATGTGCGCCTTGCCTATGCCTAAATGCTCCAGCAGCATCCGCAAATCCCGCGCGCAGTTGGGAATGTCATACCCGCCGGCCGGCGCCTCCGACTGACCACAGGCCCGCCGGTCGTAAAACACGCAGCGATACCCCGCCGACAACGCGGCCGACTGCCGGTTGATGGTGTCCCGGCTCCCGTCGCCGCCGCCCAGCCCGCCGTGAATCAGCGCCATCGCCGGCGCAGCGTCCGCGCCAAATACCGAGTAGTGCATCCGGTAGCCGTTAATCTCCGCGAAAGCCATCGCTCAACCCCCAGCGAAAATCGCAATTGCGCCCCAATATAGCCACTAGCCGGGTCACTGGCAAGAACGAGGGCTGGAGACACGGCGCGCGCTGCCAGGCTGCAATAGTCAATATCGCCCAAACCTCAAACGGAAAGCACGTTGACAAACGACGTTGCCCGACCCGTCCGCATCCCGACAGGCCGTATGCTAAAATTGTCACAAAGGGCGGACGCACTCATGACCACCCAGAACCACATCTACTTCGACCACGCCGGCACCACGCCCATGGACGAGCGCGTCCTGCAGGCCATGCTGCCCTACTTTACCCAGCTCTACGGCAACGCCTCCAGCGTCCACACCGTAGGCCAAGAGGCCCGTTACGCCTTGGACGCGGCCCGCGAGCGCGTCGCCCGCGTCCTCAACTGCCGGAACCGCGAGGTGGTTTTCACTAGTGGCGGCACCGAGTCCGACAACTCGGCCATCCGCGGCGCCGCCTACGCCCTGGAGGAAACGGGCAAACACGTCATCACCGCCGCCGCCGAGCACCACGCCGTCCTCCACGCCTGCCAACAGCTCGAAAACCGTGGCTGGGACGTTACGTATCTTCCCGTTGACGACTACGGCCGGGTCGAACCCGACCGGGTGTACAACGCCATCACCCACCGCACCACCGCGGTATCCGTGATGTACGCCAACAACGAGATTGGCGCCATCAACCCCATCCCTGAAATCTCCGCCGCCGTCCGCCGCCGTTCCCAAGAACTCGACCGCACCATCGTCATGCACACCGACGCGGTCCAGGCCGCCGGCTTTCTCGACCTCGACGTTCGTCGCTTGGGTGTCGATATGATGAGCCTGTCCGGGCACAAATTCTACGGACCCAAGGGCGTCGGCGTGCTGTTTATCCGGCGTGGCGTCCCCTTCCTCCCCCTCATCACCGGAGGCGGACAGGAACGCGAACGTCGCTCCGGCACCGAGAACGTCGCCGGCATCATCGGACTGTCCGTAGCTCTGGAACTGGCCGATGCCGAGCGCGGCGCGACGAGCGACTACTGCCGCGCCCTCCGCGACCGCATCATCGCCGAGATCACCCGCCGGATACCCGACAGCATCCTCAACGGACATCCCACGGAACGGCTGCCCAACAACGTCAACTTTTCCTTCGACGCCGTCGAAGGCGAATCCATCCTGCTGGGTTTGGATCTACAGGGCATCGCCGCCAGCAGCGGCAGCGCCTGTAGCAGCGGCTCCCTGGAACCCTCCCACGTTTTGCTGGCGCTGGGTCAGACGGCGGACACCGCCCGCGGCTCCCTCCGCATCACCTTGGGCAAGCATAACACCGATGCCCAAGTTGACCGGCTCCTGGCCGTGTTGACCGGCCTGATTGCCGACCTCCGACAACTGCCCACCTTAAGCGGGGTTGCCGATGAGTAGCTCGCTATTCCAACGGCGCGTTCCTTCCGGTCCCCACCATGGTCCTTCGGGTCCCCACCATGGTCCTTCGGGCCCTCACCACCGTCATTCCCGCGCCAGCGGGAATCCACGTCCTCCTATTCTCCGGTACTGGTCGGCGTTTGCGGCGTTGGCAATAATACTGCTCACCGTTGCATTAGCCTGTTCGTCCCAGTCTCCCAACATCGGGAAGTATTACAAAGGCCGCGTCCTTCACATCAGCGTCGCCGACATAGAGCGCACCGACGAGCTGCGCTGGACAACCTCTACGCGCTATCCGGCCCAAGGCGTCGTGGATGATCCCCTCTATCGCCTTGCGCCGAAATCCGGCGAGAACGAACTAATCCTGCTGCGGGTCAAGGTCGAGAACCACACTGCCACCAGCGCAATCGTCAATGTTGATCACGAATCCGCCCAGCTCCGCGATTTTCTGCAAGGCCGCTACTTTCCCATCGATGTGAGCGCCCACGCCCAGAAAGCGGAGGTTCCGGAAAACCCTTCCGACCGTTGCAACGTCCCCGTCAACCCCGATATGCCGACTGATTGCGTCAAATTCCTCTGGAATGGCATTGACGCGGGCGGAGCGTTACGCGCCCAAGAGTTGCCTAAAGGCACCGGCTTGGACGGGTGGTTGGTCTTTGAAGCCCCCAAAGACACCCAATTCCGGTCTTTCCGCTGGGGCGCCGGCGATACCGTAACCATTGATTTCTAGCCGATTCCGAACCGGAATCTCATACCCGTCATTCCCGCGCCAGAACGTCCCCCGTCGTACCCCGCGCCAGAGCGTCCCCCGTACTTGATACGGGGCGGGAACCCAGTCATTCCTGGCGCTACGCCGTACTCGCTGATGAACGAATCCCCCGGCCCGGCGCCCATCCCGGTGGGCCGGCGCATCTTCCACCTCATAGCCGCGTCCGCTGTCACGCTGCTCGCGCTGGTCATGCCCGAGCGAGCCTATATGCTGCTCATCGGAGGCGGCGCCCTCCTCGGCCTGGTTTTAGATTGCAGTCGTCCCCGGCTGAGCGTCCTCAACGGCCTGTTCCTGAGCATCTTCCGGCCCATCCTGAAACAGTCCGAAACCACTGAGATCACTGGAGCGACCTGGTTTTTGGTCGCCGCGTTCTTTACCTTCTATTTCTTCGGCCCGCCGGTCGCCATACCCGTCCTGATGTTCGTCGCGGTCGGCGACCCCGCTGCTGCCCTGGTTGGGGCCAATTCCCCCGGCCCGCGCCTTTGGAACAAATCGCCGGCCGGCGCGGTGGCCTTTGTAGCCGTTTCCCTGGGGGCATGGGCAATCCTGTCCGCCCTTGGGTTCGGCTCCTGGACCTGGGCGGTGGTGATCGCCGCGGCAGTTGCCGCAACCGTGGAGTTGGCGCCGCTGCCCGCGGACGACAACCTGACCATCCCCCTGATTGCCGGCGCGGTTATGACGCTGGCCAACGCATTGCTGTAGGGGCAACCCTGGTGCTTGCTACATCTAAACGTCTGCCCCGTCGAATTCCAGCACCTCAGCGCGTTGCCGCTGGAAACTCAGGTAAGCCGAGCGCGACATCGCCGGCCGGAAAGACGACGTCACCTGCCGGGCCTTGACCGCGTTATCCGCGAGGAGGTCAATCACCGACATCGCCATGATCTTGGCCGGATTTACCACCGCCTGCTGGTAGTCGGTGATCAGGTACTCCGAGCTGTGGCCGGCTCCTGCCGCCCCTCCCGTATAGGGATGGATGGCCGGCAAGATGTGGCTCAAGTCGCCCATATCGGTGGAACCGCCCCGGTTGCGCGACGACGGCATCAGCAACACTTTCGGCTCGTTAAGCAAGCCGGTGGCGTTCTCCCGGAAAACCTCCAGCAGGTTTTGATCGTGTCGCATCGGCAGATAACCGGGAATATTCGTGATGGACACTGCCGCTCCCACCGCCATCGCTCCCGCCCGGAAACAACGGTCCACTATGTCGGAGTTGCGCACTACCGCCTCCGGGGTTCCCGACCGCACCCGCCACTCCAGGCGCACGTCCGCCGGCACCGCGCTGACCGCTTCGCCGCCCTTGGTCATGATCCCGTGGATGCGTACCGTATCCTGTTCCCGGTACAGCTCCCGGTTGGCATTGATGGCTTGTAGCGCGAAATTAGCGGCGTTTAGCGCGTTGATGCCCAGATGCGGCGCCGAGCCGGCGTGGGCCCCTCGCCCCATGAACCGAACATACTTCACCACATGCCCGTTGCTGGTCCCTCCCATGGCGAAAGAGTGCGCCCCCATATCGCTGGCCGTGTGGCACATCATCGCGATGTCCACATCGTCAAACTCGCCCAACCGTATCAACTCCTGCTTCCCGCCCAAGAACTCGATCTTGCCTGACTCGCGAAGTTCCAGGCGCCGCGCCACTTCGATGAACTCCTCGGCCGGCACCGCAAAGGGCACAATCTCCCCGCTTAGCTCCGACAGAACCTCCGGTTGTGCCAGACCCAATACCGCGCCCAGCATCATCCCGATCTGGCAATGATGGCCGCACGCATGGGCGGCGCTGGTGTCAACCGCGGCGTGGGGGTGCCCGTTCACGATCAGGCTGTCCAGTTCGCCGATGATCGCCACTCGGGGCCCGCTGCCGGCCCCACCTGGCACCTCTCCCTTCAGCCCGGTCAGGGCCAATCCGGCGCGGAACTTGATCCCCAATTTGGCAAACTGCTCCGCCACCACCCGCGCCGTCCGGTACTCGCTGTACCCCGGTTCCGGATGCTCCAGAATATCCCGGGACACTGCGATCAAATCTTCGCTACGCCGGTCAATGGCAGCGCAAGCCGCCTGCTTCAGTTCTTCACGAGTCGCCATAAATGTCACACCGTCATTCTCGTATTATCCCCGTCATCCCCGCATCATCTCCGCATCATCCGCGTTATCCCGTCATTCCCGCGAAAGCGGGAATCCAGTCCCCCGTCCAAACCGCACCCTACGCATCCGTGTACGTTTCTTCCGCCGCTAGCGTCCGCATGAAATTCAGATACTCCCGGGACGTCATATCGGGACGGTGGTTAGCCACCACCTGGTTTGCCTGGGCCGCCCCGTCACCCATCAGGTCGATCACCGTAGCCACCATGGCTTTCGCTCCGGTAATCACCGCCAGCCGGTAATCCTGAACCACGTAATCCGCGCCGTGGCCAATGCCCGTAGCGCCGCCCACGTAGGGATGCACCACCGGCATGATCGCGCTCACGTCGCCCATGTCCGTGCTGCCCGTCCGGTGCTCGGTCCTTCCAATATTGTCGGCGCCCACCAGTTTTTCAGCATTGGCGCGGAAAATCGCCTGCATCCGGTCGTTTTGCAGCATGGGTAAGTAGCCGGGGATCGTCTGGATGTTCACCGTTGCGCCCACGGCCATTGCCCCGGCCCGCAACGCCCGGTCCACCTTCCGGTTAGCATCCATGATGGCGTCCAGTGTCTTGCCCCGTACAAAAGTCTCCATCCGCACGTCCGCCGGCACCGCGCTGACCGCCTCTCCCCCTTTGGTGATGATGGGATGCACCCGCACCGTGTCGGTATCGAGGAACGTCTCGCGGTTAAAATGGATCGCCGACATCGCCAGCGTCGCCGCGTTAAGCGCGTTGATGCCCAGGTGTGGCGAGCCTCCGGCGTGGGCTCCCTTGCCCACGAACCGTATCCGCTTGGCCAGCGTCCCATTGTTCGTTCCGGTCAGGCACAGTTGCTTCTCATGCGGGGCGCTGGTGGTGTGCATCATCATCGCCAGATGCACGTCGTCAAATTCCCCCAACCGGATGAATTCAGGCTTGCCGCCCAGGAACTCAATCTTCCCCTCCCGACGCAGTTGGTCCCGAAACTCGATCTCGATGTATTCCTCGGCCGGCGCCGCCATTGCAACCACCCGGCCGCTCAGGTGCGGCAGCACGTCGTCTCGTTGCAACGCCATGATCGCCCCCAGCATCATGGCGATCTGGCAATGATGACCGCAGGCATGGGCCGCGCCGGTGCTCCCATCGGCGTACGGATGCTCGTTGACAATCAGGCTGTCCAGCTCCCCGATGATCGCCATCGTCGGCCCTTCGCTGCCCCCGATGATTTCGCCGCGAACCCCCGTCATTCCCAGTCCGGAGCGAAAGGGCACGCCCATCTGGGCAAACTTCTCGCCAACCAGAGCCGCCGTCTTGAACTCCCGGAACCCCGGCTCCGGGTTAGCCAAAATATGCTGGGACAAACCGATCAATTCATCGGCCCGCCCCTCAATTTCGGCAAACGCGCGATCCTTCAACTCTTCTTTGGTAGGCATTGCTGCGACCCTCCGGCGCGATCTATGCGGCCAGCCCGAAGCAGCCGCCCGCCGATACTAACATAGCGCATCGCCCCTGCCTATCTACTCCGGCAGCAACCCCGATACGAACAGCTCATCCGGTAGCGAGTTCACCGCTGCCGTAATGCTATCCGCGTCGGCCGGCGGTTCCGTCAGCGTTTTACCGACCCGTTCATTCAGAAAGTCGCGCATTTCAGTCAAAGGACGATTGTTCCTGATTGCCGCGTTCAATCAGTCCCATTTCCACTCGGATACGCCCGCGCCGACTGGCGATTTCCACATCAACTTCCCGGGGTACTTCCGTATCCCGCTGCATATTCAGCCAGAAATCGGTTGCTTCCTCCAGGCCCAATATGGTCAGGCCGGCGCGCCGGAACGCTCTTTCCAGCGTTTTGCCGGCGGTGGATTTTCGCGAGCCCCGTATCGTCAATGTAGCGGCGCCGGCCCATAGCATCAGCATCGCATCGTCAAACGAACCATCAGGGGAATTGGTAACGGCTTCCCTGATGTGATGGCCCATCTCATCAAGGTAATCAAGACGATCACCCCGGCGGAGGCCCAAATTTTGCGCAGTTTTAGTGGTCAGGCCAAGCAGCCACCAGGCTAAATCGTTTCCGGCGGTGTCAAACTCCACTTGTATCGCGTCCATCCATTGGGCATGACCGGCATTTGCCGGCAATCGCTGCTTGATGGCCGACAATTGCCGGTAAGCGTCCAGCAGCTGATTGCGGGTCTGCCCTTCCGTGTACAGCCGATAGTTATAGCCCTGGAACAGCGCCGCCACTATCTGCCGCACTCCTTCGGCAGAATTGAGATCATACAGGTTCGGCGTCATGTTCCGCGCTCCACCAATACTGGAGATCGTCGAAATCTACTGTAATATCAGAGCCGGGCTGCCGCAACTCCCGCCGTATCGTCTCGAAGTAATCGGGGCGCTTTTCCACCAGCACGAACCGCCGCCCCATGGCGGCAGCCACCCGCCCCACGGTGCCGGCGCCGGCAAAGGGATCAAGCACGCAATCCCCCTCAAACGAATAATATCGGATGACCCGGCTAACCAGCTCATCAGGGAATACGGCCGGATGCGCCTTGTGATTTGACGGAGTTATATCCCACACGTTGGTCTTGTCATAATCGCCCAGGATCAAGGAACGCTCCACCGCCTGCGGATCGGGGTGGTTCCGCAGGTTCCAGTCAATCAGGCGGTCGGTTCTCTTGCGATAAACCAGCACGTACTCGGTTACGGTCACCGGCTTGTACTGCAACGGCTGCCGGTCGGCGGCAAACCGTCGCCCCCGGCCCAGGTGCCAGCCGGCCCCCTCCGGCTTGCGCCAGATGATGTCGTCGATGAACTCAAAGCCAATCCGGTCCAGGATGGGATGCAGGTCAAAGGGGATGGGCAGCCGCTTGCTGGCCGTGCTACGGGAAGTGCGTCGCACCAGCACCGGCGACACGTTGACCGCCAGAAACCGTCCTTCCGCCAGCGCGGCGTGGCACGCCGCAAAAGCCTCCCCCAGAAACTCCAGGTACGACGGGTAATCGACATACTCGGCGCATTCCGGCTTGGCGTTGAAGTATGGCGGCGAGGTGAACACCAGTTGCGCGCTGTCCGGCGGAAACTCCGCCAGCGCCACCCGGCAGTCGCCCAATATCGCCTTGTTGGGAACGGGCGGAAAGACAATCCGAGCCTTTCCCCCGGCGCGGCGCGGCCGGCGGTTTCGCTGCAATTGCCGCAACCGCTCCGACACCATGGTCGGAGCCGGCGCGCGGCAAATCGCGCCGCCGGCGTCAACCCGGATTTCACCGACGGAATGTCCGGGAACCGCTTCCGACACCAGCACCACCCGCCAGAGAGCCAGCCGGTCGTCCCACTCCGGCAATCCCAGCGACAGGCTCCATCCCTCCGTTGCCGGCATCCATTCCTGTAGCCAGCTCCGAGCCAGCCGGCGCACATCGTCCGTCAACAACCTTTCGCCAGTCATGGCGGAATTGTCGCAGGTAGCCGGCAAAATCCGCAAGGGGCTAATGTCATCACTCGGTCAGCGCAATCGCATTCCAAATCCACACACTCGTCATTCCCGCGAAAGAACCGCCGGCCCCGCGCCTGACACCGGGACGCCCCGTACTTGATGCGAGGGGAATCCAGTACCGATAATTTATGGATCCGTGCGGGTACGCTTACCTTCCTGCGTTATAATCGATCTATGCCCCTCCGTATCGTCATCGCTCCCCAAGCGTTCAAGCAAAGCATCGGCGCCCGTGCCGCAGCCCTGGCCATCCGGCGCGGCGTGCTTCGCGCCATCCCTGATGCCGAAACCATCCTGATCCCGGTGGCCGACGGCGGCGATGGCACGCTGGCGGCCCTAATTGACACCACCGCCGGGCAATTTCGCCAGGCCGCCGTAACCGGCCCTCTTGGCGAGCCGGTGGCAGCCCAGTGGGGCGTCATGGGCGATGGTCAAACCGCCGTCATCGAAATGGCGCTGGCATCCGGCCTCGCGCTGATACCCGACGACCGCCGGGACCCACGCCGGGCCACCACCTACGGCGTCGGCCAGTTGATGCACGACGCTTTGGATGCCGGCCACACCAGCATCATCGTCGGTCTCGGCGGCAGCGCCACTAACGACGGCGGCGCCGGCATGGCCGCGGCCCTGGGCGTCCGCTTCTTGGATGCCTCCGGCAACGACCTGCCTCCCGGTGGGGCCGCCCTCGCCAACCTGGCCCGTATTGACGTTTCAGGCTGCCATCCCGCTCTTGCCGACGCCACCATCATCGGCGCCACCGACGTTACCAACCCACTGTGCGGCGACACCGGAGCGTCCGCCATCTTCGGCCCCCAGAAGGGCGCAACGCCCCCAATGGTCGCCGAGCTGGATGCCGGCCTGTCCAATTTCGCCGCCGTGGTGCAATCCGACCTGGGCAGCGACGTGCTTGACACCCCCGGGTCGGGAGCCGCCGGCGGCCTGGGCGCCGGCCTCATCGCATTTGCCGGCGCCGAACTGCGTTCCGGCATTGATATGGTATGCGACGCGCTGGACTTCGACCGACACGCCGCCGCCGCTGACCTGATAATCACCGGCGAAGGCCGCGCCGACCGCTCCACCGCCTTCGACAAAGCCCCGGTCGGCATCGCCCGCCGCGCCCAATCATTCGGTGTCCCCACCATCTTGCTCGCCGGCAGCCTTGGCCCCGGTTACGATCTGTTGTACGACCACGGCATCAACGCTGTCGTATCTATTGCCGAGGAACCCACCGAACTCGCCGACAGCCTCCAACGGGGCGCCGAACTGCTAGACCGCGCCGCCGACCGCGCCATGCGCCTTTATAGCCTGGGCCGGCGCGCCTGATGCCCTTCAACCTCGATACGGCCCACTGGCTCCCTCGCCAACCCGGGGAAATCTTCGACTTCTACGCCGACGCCTGCAACCTTGAACGCCTGACGCCCCCCTGGTTGCGCTTCCACGTCGTCACCCCGCCCCCCATCATCATGCGGTCCGGCGTAGAAATAGAGTATCGGCTCCGCCTGAAAGGCGTACCCCTGTCCTGGCGCAGCCGCATCACGGCCTGGGACCCGCCCCATAGTTTCACCGATGAGCAGGTCAAAGGCCCCTACCTGCGCTGGACGCACCGGCACACCTTCACCCCCCGCGACGGCGGAACGCTGGTCCGTGACCAAGTGGAATACGCTATGCTGGGCTGGTGGCTGGCCGACCGCCTCCTCGTGCGCCGGGACCTGCGGCGCATCTTCGCCTACCGCCAGGAACGCCTCACCGAGATTTTCGGAGGCTAGAGCGTATCGTCAAGTTATGCCGTCATTCCTGCGAAAGCAGGAATCCAGGGGTTTCAATAAGCCCATCGTTCTGCGACGGCAACCGATTCTGGATTCCCGCGAAAGCGGGAATGACGGAAGTGGAGCGGCTTGACGCTTGGCAACTCAATTTGACAACAGACCCTAGGGTATCCGCTGTCCCACGAAATTCACTACGATCCCGGCCAGCTCCATCGCCCGCTCCGCATCAACGTCGTCGAACGCTTCAGACGGTATCCCGCTGGGCAGATAACCCGGATAACGAGTGATGTCATAGTACTTGTCCAGCTGGCGGGCGTCCGCCTTGATCGTGTCGAAGAACATCTCGAAAATCTTGGCATCCTCGCACAGGTCGATCAGCGAGTTGCCCCACACGTCCTCCGCCCCCCGCTTGTACAGGTACGCTTTCACCGCCTTCTCGGCAGCCTGCTGGCACAGGAAACACGCCACGTTGTAGCGGCCGCCCTGGCGGTTATATCCGGCGTCCTCAAGGTCTTGCTCCGCCTGGCGAAACCAGCGCGCCCCTTCCGCAGCGAAATCAGGCATCAAAAACCACCCTTCCTTGCTTGCAAACCTGGTACAACGCGGGCAGCCTATCCCGTAGTTCCTCAAACTCCGCCGGAGTATAAACCTGCGCCCTCATTCCTACTTGCGAGCCGATGTGATAGGAAAAGAAGTCTGCCCGGCGTCCAAAGGGCCGGTCGGTATCGTGCACGAACACGAAATCAATGGTGCTGGCCGGCGAATAATCGCCGCTCACCATGTCGCCGATGAGGATGGCCTTTTCGATGCCCAGCGTCGGAAACACGTCCATCATTTCGGCCAGCTGCTGCTCCATCATCTGCTTCCTGAACTGGATGAATCCTACTCGCATCGGCATGATTTTACTCCCGTTCCAGCATTACCAGGTGGACTTCCCGCGGCCCGTGTACGCCCACCACGATAGTTTGCTCGATGTCCGCCGTCCGGCTCGGCCCGCTGATGAAGTTCAGATAGCTCCCCATATCACCGCCGTCGCGGTGGTACTCCAACCGCCGCAACGCGAACAGATCGTCCAGCGTGCCGATCACCTCCGACGGCCTTACGATAGCCACGTGAACCGGCGGCACCACCGAAACCAGCCGGCTCAGCCCCCGCTTCGGAAGCACGATCACGGATCCGGTTTCCGCAATGGCGTAATCCGCTCCGGTTATCCCCATGCCGCACTCGGCCAGCCGGCGTCGCAGCGCCGGCCGGCTCGCGTCGTCTTCGTACACCGCCGGCCACACCAGTGCCCCGGCTCCCGCCAACGCCGCGTCCACCGGAACCGCGTCGAACACGGGCTGCTCCGACCGCGCCGCCGACGTTACGCCCAGCCGTCGCACCAGCGACACAACGTAATCCAGCGCATCCTCCCCTCCGTCGCACCTCACCACGTTCCAGCCGCGCAATGCGGCGGTATCCGCCATCTTGTCCAGCAAGGCCGGCAGCTTCCCGGCAATCTCCTCCCGAACCGCCGCCGCCCGCAATTCCAGCTCGGGGAACCCATCACGCAACGCAGCGTAAGGCTCCGCCGGCGGCCCTTCCTCGCGCCCCAAAGCCTCCCGAACCAACCCCAGAAATTGGGCCGATGGGATACCCATAGAGCCGCCGTTTGATCCGGCTGTACGCTTGCCAGGGATACTCATAAATCACGCCCGGGTATTGCCTCCGCCTCCATCCGCCAGTTCATCGCGCCAGATGTCTTGGAAGGTGCGGGGCGGCGGAACCGGCAGATCCCGCGCCTCAGTCCAGCGCGAAAGAAACGGCAACTTGGTACGCCCGACCATGCCGCCTTTCGCCAGGGGCTTCAGCAACGTCCGTCCCACTTTGCGCCCCAGGTTCAGCAAAAGCGGGCTGCTCATCACCGACGCAAATCCCCGCGCGGCCAGCGCCGCGGTATCGGAGGCGATCCCCTCCTCGGAATCCGCGCCTTCTGCCAGATTGTGACGCAGATGCAGCAGCATCCTGGGTATGTTTATCTGCACCGGGCAAGCGTCACGGCACGCTCCGCAAAGCGTTGATGCGTTGGGCAGGTCCTTGGCCTGCGCCACCCCCACCAGTCCCGGAGTGACGATTGAGCCAATGGGGCCGGGATATACCCAACCGTAGGCATGCCCGCCCACTCGCTGGTAAATGGGGCATACGTTCAGGCACGCGCCGCACCGGATGCAGTACAGCGACTCCCGCAGCGCCGGGTCCCGCAGCAGCCGGCTCCGCCCATTATCCACGATGACCAGGTGAAACTCCTCGGGCCCGTCCTCGTCGTCGGCCCGGCGCGGCCCGGTTACCATGCTCACGTAGGACGAGATCCGCTGCCCCGTGGCAGAACGCGGCAAAAGCCGCAGGAACACCGCCAGGTCTTCCAGCGACGGTATCACCTTTTCCATCCCGGCCAACCCGACGTGGATCCGTGGCGCCGAGGTGCAGAGCCTTCCGTTTCCCTCGTTGGTGATGATGACCAGGCTGCCGGTTTCGGCCACCAGGAAGTTGGCCCCGCTCACTCCCATGTCGGCGTCCAGGAATTTCTGCCGCAGCGCCACTCGCGCGACCCGCGCCATCTCCTCGATGTCGTCGGAGTAAGGCGCCCCCAGTTTGTCGGCGAACAACCGGGCCACTTGCCCCCGGGTCTTGTGCAGAGCCGGCGCCACCAGGTGCGACGGCGTCTCCTCGGCCAGCTGGATGATGTACTCCCCCAGATCGGTCTCAAAAACCTCGATCCCCCCGGCCTCCAATACGTGGTTCAGCCCCAATTCCTCCGACACCATGGACTTGCTTTTCGTGACTGTGGAGACACCACCGGCCCGGGCAATTTCCAACACGATAGCGTTGGCCTGCGTCGCGTCAGCGGCGAAATGCACCTGTCCCCCGGCGGCGATAACGTTCCGTTCCAGCAGGGCCAGGTAATAGTCCAGATGCGCGATGGTGTGTTCTTTCACCCGCCGGGCTTGCTGCCGCCAGTCCTCCCACACCTCCGGAGTAATCTCGTCGATGGCTTCTTGCCGCGCCCCATCGAACCCGCTGCCGGCGCGGCGCAGCGCCTGGCGCAACTGTTGATCCTGCACCGCTGCCCGCGAGGCCGCTACGAAATCCCGCGTCGCCACTTCAGCCATGTCAGCCCGCCGACCCGTCCAGCACCTGTGCGATGTGGCGCGCTTTGACCGACGATTGACGGCGACTCAACCCGCCTCCGATGTGCATCAAGCAGCCCATGTCGCAGGCCGTAACCATCTCCGCTCCGCTGGCAATGATGGCGTCGATCTTGTCCCCCAGCATCTCCTGCGAAATGTGCGGGTATTTCACCGCAAACGTTCCGCCAAACCCGCAGCACTGTTCGGCGTTGGGTAGCGAAACGGGCGATACCCCGTCAAGCCCTTGCAAAAGTTGCGCCGGCGCTTCTTTCACGCCCATCTCCCGCAGCAAATGGCAGGACGGATGATACGCAACCTTCCCGCCCTGAGACGACTCCGCAACGGAACGCCGCTCCACCCCGACCACTTCCGTCAGGAACTCGGTGAACTCGTAAACGCGAGCGCTCAGGTCCTGCGCCCGCGCCCGCATTTCGGCGTCGTCCGCGAAAAGATCCAAATAGAAAACTCTCAGCATCGCCCCACATGAGCCGGACGGCGCCACCACATAATCGCTGCTCTCCATCGCCTCAAGCGTCCGCCGGGCCAACTTCTTGGCCTCCTGCGTAAAGCCGGAATTGTACAGAGGTTGACCGCAGCAGGTCTGGCCGGCCGGAAAGTCCACCTCCACACCGCTCCGCCTCAAAACGCGCACCACACTAACCCCAACTTCGGGGTACAGTTGGTCGATTATGCAGGTAACAAACAAAGAAGCCCGGATGGGCTGGGACAAGCTCAATCCAAATCTCCCCTACAGCGACGCCGACAGGTTATCAGAGCGACGCAAATCCGACAAGATTGACTCCTGCCGCAAAAACATGACGGAACATTTCAGCCCACCATCAATATATCCGCCCCGCCATCATCATCATTCCCCACCATCACCGTCATTCTCGATCATCACCGTCATTCCCCACCATCACCGTCATTCCCGCGAAAGCGGGAAACCAGGAACCCCATTCGTTAGCCTCGCCATCGTCATTCGCCGGAGTGACGGGTGTGTAGTCTATGCAGCGATTGCCCGGTCAGGCCAGACAAATCAGGTACCGACTCCTCAGAGTGTGCTAAATTGCCCCGGTAGTTTTGCCCCTTCCGAGGTGGAATGATCGACCCAGCACAGCCCGCGCCGCGTCTGCCTTTGCTGAACAAGCTCTTGTTCTCGGCCGACCATATCGGATTGCAGGCCATCGGCTATTTCCGGCAGGGCTGGGTCGTGTTTTTTCTGGCTCCGCCGGCCTTTGAAGGAGTCACCCGCGTCCCCGACCCTGACATTTCGATACTGACTTACAATATCAGCGCGCGGGTTCTGGCCGGTTTCCTGATCTTCGCCGGGCGATTCGTTGACGCTTTTACCGACCCTTTAATCGGGTGGTGGAGCGACCGAACCCGCAGCCCCTGGGGGCGTCGCATTCCCTTCATCCTCTTTGGCGCCCCGTTCTACGCGCTTTTTGGGGCGCTGATCTGGTTCCTTCCCAGTGAGGGCAGCAGTTGGTGGAATGTTCTCTACCTGGTGGTGATGCTGGA
Source organism: Dehalococcoidia bacterium (assembly GCA_963692995.1). Taxonomy (GTDB): domain Bacteria; phylum Chloroflexota; class Dehalococcoidia; order Lucifugimonadales; family UBA3495; genus Bin87. The sequence goes on along the minus strand of OY843611.1, from coordinate 2,130,464 downwards.
ACTGTTCTTCACGGCGTCCACCATGTCCACCGGAGCCATGGAAGCCCTGGTCCCCGAACTGACCAGAACCGCCAGAGATCGCATGCAGGTCGTAAGTTTCATATTCCTGTTCGCGGTTGGCGGGGCCGGCTTGGGGTTAGTCATGGGTGGTTACATCAAGGACGCTTTTGGATTCCAGGTTGCCGGCGCCATATTCGCCGTGGCGGCTTTCGTGTTTCGTTTGATAGCGCTGTCGGCAATTTGGCGCTACGCGCAGCGGGACGTCATCCCGGCTCAGGTGCCTTTCTGGCGAGGGTTCAAGGACACACTGCGCAATCCGCAATTCCTGGCCTTTCTGCCAACCTTCGTGATGTTCACCACCGGCGTGGGGGTGCTGCAAGGCTGGATCCCATTTTTTGCCGTGGGCGTCCTGCTGACGGAACACGAAGGCCGAGCCTCAAGTTGGCTGTCCACCGGCGTTATTGGCGGCGCGGTCCTGTTCGGCTTGGTGATCTGGATATTCTTCTCGGCCGGCTGGGTCAGCAAACGCCGGATCTACGGAATCTGTATCGTCGCTTGCGGGCTCGTGTTCCCGCTCCTGGGATTGGTCGGCCTGTGGATCGCGGAACATCTGGTACTACAGGGACTGATCATGGTGTTCATCGCCGGCATGCCCATGGCCGCCGTCTTCATGTTGCCCAAAGGACTGACCGCCGACATCGCCGACTACGATGCTCTGTTGAGAGGCGAGCGCAGAGAAGCCATGTTCTATTCGACCCAGAACTTCTTCGAAAAATTGACCTATGCCCTCCCGCCCCTGCTCTTGAGCTGGATCCTGGAACTCGGCGACTCCTCGGATGACCCCCTTGGCATCCGCCTGGCTCCGGTAATGGCCGGCGGCCTGGTCCTCTTGGGACTTGCCCGGTGGTCCCGCTATCGTTTGCCGGATACCGTGAACGCTCAAACCATAGAGGCGGCCGGCCTGTTCCCGGCGCGCCCGTGAGCACGCCCGCTACGCCACGCCGTCTCCGTCATTCCCGCGCAAGCGGGAACAACGGTGTGATGTCCGATTTGCCAACAGTCCCTAGGCGTCCAATTGCGCGGCCAGCGCGGCGGCCTGGGTAACCGGCAGCTGGCAGACGTAATGCTCGCACACGTAGGCCGTGGGCGTCCCGTCCGGCATCCCCCTTTGTTCGAGCAGCGGCGAATCTTGCAGTGGAGGCGCTGCCGGATCGCTCACCCCGACGATCACCCGGTTCGGCAGGTATCGGGATCCCACCTCGGCCAGCATTGCTGCGGTGCTCGGGTGCTCGATCTGGCCCACGATCACGATCTCCTTGGGCAGCGAGACGTAGAAATCAAGGGCGCCAAGCCAGTGCCCGGTGGCGCCCGGCGCCCGGCCCAGTAACTGCTGCAACGCCCGCAACGGCGTCGCCCCCTTGGCCGAGTAATCATCATTGCCCGTGGCAACCGCCAGCCGCAGCAGCACGTCCGTTGCCACCGAGCCGCCGCACGGCTGCGCGTTGTCGAATACGTCCCGGGGCCTGACGACCAGCGTTTCGTGGTCGCTGCCGGTATCGTAAAAGCCGCCGGCCTGGTCATCCCAGAAGAGTGCGATCATCCCATCGGCGGCGGCTACCGCCTCTTGCAGCCACCTGGGTTCCAGAGTCGCTTCGTGGAGCGACAAAAGCCCGTCGGCCAGACACGAATAGTCCTCCAGGTATCCCAGCAGTTTCGCCTGCCCGTTGCGCCACGTTCGCAACAGCCGGCCGTCGGCGTCTCGCATATTGTCCAGCAGGAAGCCGGCATTGCGCCGGGCGGCATCCAGGTAGTCCCTTCGCCCCAGCGCCGCGCCCGCTTCGGCGAAGGAGCGCAACATCAGGCCGTTCCATGACGTCAGTACCTTGTCGTCCAGCAGAGGGTGAATCCGCTGCTCGCGCGTCGCGAGCAGTATGGAACGCGCCCGGGCGATAGCAGCCGACAGCGCATCTTCCGACACCCCCCGTTCACCGGCATATTGGCCCGCGGGACGAGCGATGTTCAGGATATTCGCTCCTTCAAAATTGCCCCCCTCCGTGACGCCGTAGTAACCCATTACCAGCGCGGCGTCGTCGCCCAACAGCGGTCGTAGTTCCTCCGGCGTCCAAACGAAGAACTTCCCTTCCACGCCCTCGCTGTCCGCATCCTGGGCCGAATAAAACCCGCCCGACGGGTCCGTCATTTCCCGCAGCGCATAATCCAGCGTTTCCTCCGTTATACGTCGATACAGCGTGTTGCCGGTGACTTGCCAGGCGTGCAGGTATAACCGCGCCAGCAGCGCGTTGTCATACAGCATCTTCTCAAAGTGGGGCACCAGCCAGTACGCATCGGTCGAATACCGATGAAACCCGCCTCCCACCTGGTCGTACATCCCTCCGTAAGCCATTTTTTGCAACGTAAGTTCCACCATCTCCAGGGCGCGCTCGTTGAACCCGTGTCGGTGGTAGCGAAGCAGAAACTCCGGGGTCATCGGCTGGGGAAACTTGGGGGCGTTGCCGAACCCGCCGTTCAGGTGGTCAAACTGCGTCGCCAGCTGCGAGTAAGCGTTGTGCATCACCTCGGTGGTCAATGGCGTGAAGCCGCGGGACACCTGACTGGTGCGACCCATCTGCTCCGCCAGTTGCCGAGTGACTCGCTCGATTTCGCCTTTGTTGGTGTGATACGCCTGGCTGGCCGCCGCCAGCAACCGGGGGAAACCGGGCATACCCATTCGGTCCTCGGGAGGAAAATACGTGCCGCCGTAGTACGGCCGGCCTTCCGGTGTCAGGAACACCGTCATCGGCCAACCCCCGCTTCCCGTCATCATCTGCACCGCTTCCATGTACACCGCGTCCAGGTCGGGGCGTTCTTCGCGATCCACCTTGATGTTGACGAAATGCTCGTTCATCAGGCCGGCGATGTCCGCGTTCTCAAAGGACTCCCGTTCCATCACGTGGCACCAGTGGCACGCCGAGTATCCGATGCTCAGCAGAATGGGCCGATCCGCTTCCCGCGCCCGATTCAGCGCCTCAGCGCCCCAGGGATACCAGTCCACCGGATTCTCGGCGTGTTGCAATAGATAAGGGCTGGTTTCGTCAATCAGGCGGTTGGGCATCACTTCACTCCTCGTCGTAGGTCCGAAAGCGTAGCGCGGCGTATGTCAAATTGCGGCTGGTTCGGCTACAATTAGCTGGCGACTTTTGCCAGCATACCAGATGAAATCGCGCGTCATTAGTGTTCCATGAGAACCCGATTCATAACCGCAACTCTGTTCGCCGTCCTGCTTTGCGCCGCGACGCTGGCCTTGACCGCCTGCGCTCCCGCCGCCGGTACTGCCGGCCTGGAGATCGGGAAAGCCACCCCGCCCTTCGCGCTGACCTTGTCCGACGGTTCTCAGGTTACATCCCACGCCTTGGCGGAAGCGGATCAACCGGCGCATCTCTTCTGGTTCGCCACCTGGTGACCGGAATGCCGCGCTGAGTTACAGTTGCTGAACCCGATTGCCACTGAATTCGATGCGATCGATTTCTACGTCGTCGCCTATAACGAATCCGCCCAAGCGGTTGAAGACTATATTGAGCAGCAGGGTTACACCGACCTTATCGCTGCGCAACCCGTCGGCGAAATGTTGGCGGACTTGGAAATTACCCGGCAGATGGCCATGATGGTGGTCAACGCCGACGGAATCATCTACCACCGGCAACTCATGGGAACCGCCGACCAGTGGTCGCCCCATTTCACTCAGCTAACCGCCGACCCGGATGCGGCGCCCACTCATCAGCAGGTCCAACAGGGAAAAGACCGGCGCATGATGGACCTGCAACTCCCGGCTTGATGACAATAGTCCCGCCAGCGTCGTTGACGCCGGATACCCCGCCCAGCGCTGGAAACGCCTGGATTCCAGCGAAAGCAGGAATGACGGAATAATTTGACCGCCTCTGCTTGCTCAATGCCCACCTCAAAAAGGTAGGTCTTTATCGCATCCGCTCCTGCGTCAGCAATTCCAGGAACTCCGCCTGCTGCATCGCTCCCCGATTCTCGCCATCTCTGGTCCGCACGGCAACCGCCCCGGCTTCCGCCTCCCGGTCGCCCACCACCAGCATGTAAGGAGTTTTCTGGAGCTGGGCCTGGCGAATCTTCTGGTTCATCCGTTCACTGCGATCGTCAACTTCCACGCGAAAACCGCCATCGCGCAACTTGACGGCCACTTGTTCCGCGTATTCGTTGTGTCGGTCAGCGATGGGGATGACCACTGCCTGTACCGGCGCCAACCACAACGGGAACGCCCCGGCGTAATGCTCCACCAGCACGCCGAAAAAGCGTTCCAGCGAGCCCAGGATCGCCCGGTGCACCATATAAGGCCGCGAGCGGTTGCCCTGGTCGTCCTGGAACACCAGGTCAAAGCGTTCCGGCAGGTTGAAATCAAATTGCACCGTTGTGCATTGCCAGGCCCGCCCCAGCGCATCGGTAATCTTGATATCGATCTTGGGGCCATAGAATGCTCCGCCGCCCGCGTCAACCTCGTAAGACAGGCCCCGCGACGCCAGGGCCTGCCGCAGGGACTCGGTGGCGTGTTCCCACGTTTCCGGTTCGCCCACGTATTTCTCCGGCCGGGTGGACAACATAATGTCGTAGTCCTCGAACCCAAAGGCCGCCATGATCTCAAAGGTAAGGTCCAGCACGTCGCCCACTTCGTCGGCCACCTGATCGGGCAGGCAGAAAATATGCGCGTCGTCCTGCGTGAACCCCCGCACTCGCATTAACCCGTGCAGCACGCCGCTCCGTTCGTAGCGGTACACCGTGCCCAACTCGGCGATGCGCAGCGGCAGTTCACGGTAGCTGCGTAGCGCGGAACGGTAAATCTGGATGTGGAACGGGCAGTTCATCGGCCTCAGAAAATATTCCTGCTCGTCAATCTCCATGGGCGCGTACATACTGTCTCGGTAGAAATCCAGGTGCCCGCTGGTCTGCCACAGCCGCGCTCGCCCGATGTGCGGCGAATAGACGATGCTGTAACCCCGGCGGTAGTGAATATCCCGCCAGTAATCCTCAATCAGCGAGCGCATTATGCCGCCTTTGGGATGCCAGACAATAAGCCCCGGCCCAATCTCTTCGTGGACGGTGAACAGATTGAGCTGTCGCCCCAGGGTGCGATGGTCGCGGCGTTCCGCCTCGGCGAGGCGTTCCAGGTGGGCTTCCAGTTCTTCTTTCGATTCAAAGGCCGTTCCATAAATGCGCTGGAGCATGGGACGGTTTTCGTCCCCCCGCCAGTATGCGCCCGCAGTGTGCAGCAACTTAACGGCGGTGATGTCGCCGGCGCTGGCGACGTGCGGCCCCTGGCAAAGGTCGGCAAACCCGCCGTGACGGTAGATGCTGAGCGTAGTCTCGTCAGGCAGATCGTCGATGATCTCCTGCTTGTAAGGCTGGTCGGCGAACATTGACTTGGCGGATTCGCGGCTCAATTCCTCCCGCAGAAAAGCGGTATCGGACTTGATGGTGTCCCGCATCAATGCCTCGATCCGTTCCAGGTCCTCCGGGGTGAAAGGCCGGTCCACCTCAAAGTCATAGTAGAAACCGTCGGCGGTCGGCGGGCCGATGCCCACCTTAGCCTCCGGAAACAGTTGCAGAACGGCGTCGGCCATCACGTGGGCCGCAGAGTGGCGCATTCGGTGCCGCAAATCCGCGGCGGGGTTGTCAACGGCGTGTTCCGGGGTTCCGTGGTCCAGCATGGCGGTTACCTGCCTGAGAGAGAGTTCGCCTACCATTATACTTGCACACTTAACGCAGACGCTCGATTATCCGCCGCTTTGCAGTAAGGCTCGGCTTTGATAATATCGTCGCCTTGGACCTCTACAGCTGTTCGCTGCTGGAGGTGAACGAGAATGAGTACCGAAAACTATAAAGATCGAATCCTGCGCCTGATACAGGATGCCCCCTTTGACATTGACACTGAAATCGTCGTCAGTGGTCGCCTGCCTACTCTGGCCAACTCCGAGTTCCTTACGAACAAGGAGCAGGGCGATTGGGCCGAGCAGATAGTATTTAATGCCATCAATGGACACTCCAATGAATACCGGGCAATGCGTTACGGCAGGGCTGATAGCCTGTCGGCCGGCGACCCAGGGTTTGCCGATTTTTTCGCCGCCTATCAGGAAGAACTGAACACCATTGGCAAGAAACCCGATATCCTCATCTACCGCCGGGAGGATTTGCCCGAAAATGGTGATTATGACCTGGAAAACGCCGATTTCATCAGCCGTGCGATAGCCGCTATTGAAGTACGCTCCAGCAGTTTTTTATCCCAAAGGTATTCCGCGTTTATGGAAGCAAGGAACCGTGATGCGGAACGGGAGTGCGCGATTCTACAGCGACGACTGCTCGAGCCACCTTATGGAGAACTGCTCTCAAAACGAAATCCTCCCATCTATCAACTGATACTCAACGCAACAGCGGAAACTTTCCGCGAGCTGGACTTTAGACGGCCCAGCTGGTCCAGTACCATCGAACTGCGGCAAGTGACCGACTGGCTTAAATCACTCAAAGAGCAAATTAAAATCTTGCACAAGCGAGACTATCTCAGCATCACGCCGAAGCTGGAAGATTTGGCGCTGGTCAACCGCTGGATTCAGAATTTCGGCGTACGGCATCACTATTTGCAAGTGTTTTTCGACAAAGCGTACAGCATCCCATTCCAGCGTATCCTTGAAATCGCTTCCGACCCCCAGAATGAAGGACAGATATTTTCCATAGAACTCGATACGAAAAATCAGCGTAAGCCCACCATTAAAATTGACATCCGAATTTGCCGGGAAATTTTGGGCCGCATCGATATGCCGCAACACCGTTCGGCCTTGAAGGAGTTAGACCGTGGCCGTCTTTTGTTCTACGTAACTTTTCACGGAGGTGCCGGCTACCTTGACCACGCAACCTTTCTCGACGAGATTGCCAACCCCGGATAGCACTGCCTATCTGGATCAGGTCGGGTTGGAGCATCGTAAGCGATTCGGTCAGTTTTTCACCCATCACGCCGTAGCCGGCTTTATGGCCCATTGGGCTTTGGGAGCGGGTGGCGCCGCGCTGTACGATCCCTGTTTCGGCTTGGGGGCGTTCTGGCAGCCGGTTGCCAGCGACAGCCTGATCAATTTCACGGCCAGTGAAGTTGATCCGACGATCCTGCGCTTCTGGTCCAATGCTGCCAATCAGGACGCCTCTTTTATCGCTAACGAGGACTATCTGCTTTCCTGGGGGCGACAACACGAGAATATCGTATGCAATCCTCCCTATATGCGGTTTCAGAAATTTCCTAACCGCGATGCCGTCCTCAATGCGTTTTCCGCGAATCTTGGCTTGCGACTATCTGGTTACATCAACACCGCCTCAGCCTTCCTGCTCAAGTCGCTTTCCGAAATTGGCGGCGGTGGCCGGCTGGCTTACATAATGCCCCTGGAGTTCCTGAATACGGGTTACGGCAAACTGGTGAAGACGAAATTGATGGATGGCGGTCATCTGGTCGCAATCATCAGCCTTGATTGCGAGAAGGACGTTGTACCCGACGCTATAACCTCGGTGGGCATCATTCTTTACGACGCGGGCGTAAGTTGCGACGCAGTGGATTTTCACTCAGTCGCGTCGCTTGACGCGCTGCCGGATGTTCTAGCCGCGCCGCCGGTTGCCAGAGTCTCCCTTGCCGACTTGGATCCTGATTCTAAATGGCTCTCTTATTTCGCGCCCACCGCCCACCGTGAGCATGCTTATGCTATGGTTAGCCTGAGTTACTACGGACATTTTAGTCGAGGTATCGCTACTGGGGCCAACCAATTTTTTGCGCTTCGTCCTTCCGAAGCTCGACGCTGGGGACTGAAAGAGACCGAGTGTATTCCTTGCGTCTCCCGCAGCTCGTTGATCAGAAAACCGATTTTCGCAGCAGTGGATTACCAGCGCCTGTTTAGAGATGATGCTCCAGTGCTGTTGTTTTCTGCCAGCGGCGTCCTTTCATCGCAAGCGGAAGACTATATCGAATTCGGCGAGGCCAAAGGATATCACCGACGGTTTATCACCCGTAACCGAACCCCTTGGTACAAAACGGAGAACCGGGACCCTGCCCCACTGTTCCTGGGCGTTTTCGCTCGCGGAGACTACAAGATAATTCGTAATCAAAGCACTGCCGTTAGCTTAACCTGTTTTCACGGATTCCGGCCTAACCTCTACGGACAACACTATATTGATCATCTGTTCGCGTACTTCCTCTCGCAAGCCGGCCGGAAAATCATGGCCCGGTCAATGCGCGTATATGGCAACTCTCTAGGCAAATTTGAGCCTAACGACGCGAACGAAGCGTATGTCCCTGCGCCGGCGTTGTTTGACGAACTTACTTGCTGCGACATTCAGGACGCATTGAGCGGCGTTAATTCCACTGGAAGACTGCCTGGATATATTGAGGCGTTTTTTGCGAAACTGGCATAGGTCAACCGGGTCAATTGCTTGTAAAATATTATCCTAACGATAAGCGATGATCGAGGAGGCATTTCCCTCAATGGAAGAACTACGCCAGCAACTCACCGACCTGTCCGTCAAGCTGGATGCCGTCGTGGAGCGTCTTTGACCTCGCCGACCGCGAAAAATCCATCGCCGAACTGGAAAGCGCGGCGGCGGCTCCCGGTTTCTGGGACGACCCGGCTCGCGCCCAACGCAAGATGCAGGAATTGGGGCGACTGCAACAATCGCTAGAATTATGGCACGGCTTGCAGTCCCGGGTGGCCGACCTGCTGGAACTGGCTGAACTCGCCATCGAGACCGCTGACGACAGCTTCGCCGACGACCTGACCGCAGAGACCACTGCCGTCACCGCCGAGCTGGCCCGCGCCGAGATGGCGCTTACCCTGTCCGGGCCATATGACGACCGTCCGGCTATCTTGACCATCCACTCCGGCGCCGGCGGCACCGACTCCCACGATTGGGTCGAGATGCTGACCGCCATGTACGCCGGTTGGGCCACCGCCGGCAAAAGACCCTTACAGGTCCTGAACATCGCCTACGGCGATGAAGCCGGTCTCCGCGCCAGCACAATGGAAATCGGCGGCGAGCACGCCTTCGGATACCTGAACGCCGAGGTTGGCGTACACCGGCTGGTGCGAATGTCTCCCTTTGACCCGGCCCGCCGGCGTCAGACTTCCTTTGCCCGGGTTGAGGTCCTTCCGGCCGTTCTCGACGGTGACACGGAGGCGGAAATAAGGACCGAGGACCTGAAGATGGACTTTTTCCGCTCCAGCGGCCCCGGCGGTCAGAACGTGCAAAAAGTCGCGTCGGCGGTGCGACTTACCCACCTTCCCTCCGGTATTGTGGTGTCATGCCAAACCGAGCGATCCCAGCATCAAAACCGCGACTACGCCATGCGGATCCTCAAGGCCAGGTTGCTCGCCCGACACGAGGAAGAGCGCGAAAAAGAACTGTCTTCCCTGCGCGGCGAACGGGTCTCAGCCGAGTGGGGCAATCAGATACGCAGCTATGTCCTCCACCCCTACCGATCGGTTAAAGACCACCGGACGGATCATCAAACCGGAAATACCGACTCCGTGCTGGCCGGCAATATCGACGATTTCATCGAAGCCTGGCTGGTTAGCCGCCTGGGCGAAGCCGGCTAGTTTCTCCGGCTCCCTGCGCCAAAAGTCCCGGAGTGGGTCTCGAATCCACCCCCGACCCGCACTGCGCCGCGGCTAATCCCCGGTCCCGGAGAAATCCGGCTGCATTACGGACATGAGGTGTCCCATGCTCTCCCGCTTGGTGCGCAGGTAATGCTCATTCGATTCGTTGGGCTCAACCGTCAGCCCGACCCGGTCCGTCACCTCTAGCCCCAAGCTGCTGATGCCCGCTATTTTGTGGGGGTTATTGGTGACCAGCCGCGCGCGGATAATGTTGAGGTCGCGCATGATCTGCACCGCCAGATCGTATTTCCGCTCATCGGGCTGGAAACCCAACGCTACGTTGGCCTCAATGGTGTCCATCCCCTGGTCCTGCAAGGCATAGGCCTTGATCTTGTTGTGCAGCCCAATCCCGCGACCCTCTTGGCGCAAATACAGCAACGCGCCCGAGCCGTGCTCAAACAGCATTCGTATTGCCATGTCCAACTGTTGCCCGCAGTCACACTTGAGGCTGCCGAAAGCGTCCCCGGTCAGGCATTCGCTGTGCACCCGCACCAGCACCTCATCATCCGCATTCCATTCGCCCACCGTCAGCGCGGCATGTTCCCCGCTGTCCACGGCGCTGCGGTATCCAATCAGGCGAGCCACGCCATATTGCGTGGGCAACTCCGCTTCCGCAACCCGGGTGATCAGGTCTTCCGTCATCCTCCGATGGGCAATCAACTGGGCGATGCTGAAAATCTTCAGGTCGTGCTTAACGGCAAACCGCTCCAGCTCAGGCCGTCGCGCCATGGTGCCGTCTTCGTTCATGATTTCACAAATTACGCCGGCGGGATAAGCCCCTCCCGCTCGGCACAAGTCCAGAATAGCCTCGGTATGCCCGGCGCGTTTCAACACGCCTCCCGGGTCCGCCCGAAGCGGGAACATGTGCCCGGGGTGAATGAAATCCGACGGTCGCGCGGCGGGGTCAATCAGCGCCCGTATGGTGGCGCTGCGGTCGTAGGCCGATATGCCGGTGGAAGTGCTTCGCTTGTAGTCCACCGACGTAGTGAACGCCGTGGGCTGCTCGGAACGAGCGTGGCGGCTCCGCAGCATGGGGATTTGCAACTCATCAAGCCGTTCACCCAGCATGGGGACGCACACCAGCCCTCGAGCTTGACTTGCCATAAAGGTAACGGCTTCGGGCGTGGCGTGCTCCGCAAACAGGAAGAGGTCTCCCTCGTTCTCGCGCCCCTCGTCATCAACGACGATCACGAATTTGCCGGAGGCCAAGTCTTCGAGCGCCTCTTCAAGGCTGCATAGGGGCATTATTCGCTTCCTTGACCAATCGGGTCGTGCTGGCTCCGGTATTCAATCAGATCAGCAATTGACAGAATGTTCAGGGTGTGCCGCTTTGCCATGGGGATCAGGTCGGGCAGCCGCGCCATGCTTCCGTCATCTTTCATGATCTCGCAAACAACGCCGGCCGGATAAAGCCCCGCCAAACGACAGAGATCGATAATCGCCTCGGTGTGACCAGGCCGAACTAGCACTCCCCCCATATGATAGCGCAGGGGGAAAAGATGACCCGGCTGGATGAAATCGGTCGCCTGAGCCGCCGGATCGATCAGCGCCCGTATGGTAGCCGCTCGGTCGTAGGCGGATATGCCCGTCGTAGTGTCTATGGCGTAGTCCACTGGCATAGTGAATGCTGTCGGCATCGCCGCATCAGAGTGGCGGCTGGGCAACATGGGGATGTCCAACTCGGCCAATCGTTCCGCCAGCATAGGCATGCATAGCTGCCCACGGGCGTGCGTCACCATGAAATTGATGGCGTCCGGCGTGACGTGCTGCGCCGGCATTACCAAATCGCCCTCGTTTTCCCGGTCCTCGTCGTCCACCACAATGAGGAACTTGCCGGCTTTCAGGTCTTCAAGACCCTTTTCGATGCTAATTAACTGCATCTGCACTCTGCACCCGGTGGTTCTAGCGCGCTCCAAATTAGCTGAATCTGGCGCTCAACAGGCTCTCCACGTATTTAGCCAGAATATCCGCTTCCAAGTTCACCCGGTCACCGATTTCCCGTTCGTGCAGGTTGGTATTCTGCATCGTGAAGGGGATTACCGAAATCGTGAATCGGCGCTCCAACCTTTGTACCACCGTCAGGCTGATCCCGTCAACCGCGATAAACCCCTTCTCCACTATGTATGGCGCGAGGGACTCCGGAACTTCCACTTCCACGATGTAGCAGTCCGCCTCGGGTGTGAAACCGGTAATCATTCCGGTGGCATCCACGTGGCCCTGCACGATGTGACCGCCCATGCGGTCGTGGGCGGCCAACGCCCGCTCCAGATTCACCGCGCTGCCAGTGTCCGCCTGCTCCAGGGAAGTTCGCCGGAGCGTCTCCGGCGCCAGATCCACGGCGAAACCGTCGGTTCCAAACTCCACCACCGTCAGGCACGCGCCGTTGACGGCAATGCTGTCGCCCAGTTTCACGTCCTCCAGAACCCGACCGGCATTAATCTTCAACTTGTAGCCGTCCCGGGAGAACACCCGTCCAACTTCTTCCACAATTCCGGTGAACATTTATCCGTCTCCCTGAATTGGATAGCCGGTGATGAGCCAATCTTCGCCAATGGTTTCCATGTTGGCCTTCTCCAGGCGCCAGGCATCGGCCATCAGGGCAGCTCCCTCGCCTTCGATAGGGGATCGAGCGCCGGCCCCGCCGATCAGCGCCGGCCCCAGGAACACGTGCAGCTTGTCGATCAGCCGTGCGTCCAGCAGGGATCCCAGCACTCCTCCGCCTCCTTCCACAAGCAAACTGACCACGCCTGCCGCGCCAAGGTATTCCAGCAGCGCCGGCAGATTTACCCTCCCGTCAGTCCCCGGAAAAACCTGTACCGTTGCGCCCACATCTTCCAAAGCCGCGATCCGCGACGCGTTGGCATTTTCGCTTACGGCCACTAAAGTTCGCCCCGGTTGGGAAAACACGCGCGCGTCGGCCGGCACGCGGGCCTTGCTGTCCACCACTACCCGAAGGGGTTGGAGGTTGACCGCAAGGGCTTCCCCAGACTCGTCGCGAGCGGTTAGCTGCGGGTCATCCGCCAGCGCCGTGCCGATACCCACCATTATGCCGTCCACTTCCTTTCGCATCCGCTGTACCCGAGCGCGGGCGTCCGGCCCGGTTATCCATTGCGAGTCTCCGGTCCGGGTGGCGATCTTCCCGTCCAGGCTCATGGCGAACTTCGCCACAACGTAGGGCAGCCCGCTGGTCACGTGCTTGGCAAAGGCTTCGTAAAGTTCGTCAGCTGCCCGATTAGGTCGCGGTTCAACCTCCAGACCGGCCGCCCGCAGGGCCGCGCCGCCCCCGCCTGCCACCCGGGGGTTGGGATCTTCCGCTGCGTAAATCACGCGACTAATCCCGGCGGCGATAATGGCGTCGGTGCAGGGCGGCGTCCGACCGTAGTGGCAGCAGGGTTCCAGCGTGCTGTACAGGGTAGCCCCTTTGGCCCGGTCGCCGGCTTGCTGTAGAGCTCCGATCTCGGCGTGACGTTGGCCGGGCGGTAGCGTGTACCCCTCCCCAACGATGCTTCCGTCGCGCTCAACCATCGCCCCCACCGCCGGATTGGGACTGGTGGAACCCAGCGCCATCCGCGCCAGAGCTAATGCGCGCTGCATTGGGTCAACGCCGCCGCTCACGTCAAGCCGATCCCTTCGCGTAAAATCCTGATGCAAACGGCTGGCGGTGGGGCCGGTCTGTCCCTGATATCGGCTGCCCAGTTCCGGCGACCCATAAAGACGTTCCGCCGGGGCGGTCAGCTGCAAAAAAGAAATCTGACCAATTTTCATCCCGTAGTACAGCGCAATGGGCAACCTCGCCACGTTGCTCAATTCCAGAGTCAGGTGCCCCTTCCATCCGGGATCGACGTATCCGGCCGTGCTGTGAATCAGCAGCCCAAGCCGCCCCAGGCTGCTTTTCCCCTCCAGTCGCGCCACCAGGTCTTCGGGCAGTTCGATATGCTCTATGGTGCTTCCCAGCGCGAATTCCCCCGGATGCAGCATAAATGGGCGGTCATCCTCGATGCAAACTTCCTCGGTCAGATTGTCCAGCGGCCCCCGCACATCAATATAAGGCTGGCGCGCATTGGAGAACACCAAAAACCGGCGGTCCAGGCGCAGGTCGATGCTGGCCGGCTGAATGTCCTCCAAGTCAATGGGACGCACCACAATGCGTCCCCCGGCGATTTGACGCCGGATCGCGCCGTCGCTAAGTACCATGACGGTTATTGAAGCTCATAGACGCCGAACACGATAACGCTGATCTCACCCTCACCCGGCGTTATCGGGGTGCCCCTGCCATAGGCCCCGGCTTCAGCGGCAGCGAACAGTCGGTTTAGGCCTCCGTCACCGGCCGAGGTTTCGGAAATTACCTTTAGGTCTCCCAGAGCCCGGCCGCTGAATTCCGCCATTTGCGAAGCTTTTCCCCGCATATTCTCCACAGCGGCCTGGCGCGCCTGCCGTTCCATCGCGGCAGTATCCGAAAAGGCAAAGTTCAGGCCATCAAATACCAGGTGATCGCCTCCGGCAGCGACCGCGGCGTCGATGACTGCGCCCGCCGTATCCACATTCCGCACCGTCACCATCAGTCCGTTGCTGACGGTGAACCCTACCCGCTCCAGCCGGTCCATGCCGTAATCATACTCCGGGTGGATTCGAAAATGCCTGGTGGCAATATCCGCCGCGGCAATGCCATTTCCCCGCACGGCGCTCATCACCTTTTCCATTGACTCCGCCGCAGCGTTCCTGGCTTCGGCCACCGTTTCGGCAGTAACCGACACTCCCAGCGAAAGCGTCGCTACATCCGGCGCTCCCTTGACCGTGCCGAACCCGCTAACCTGGATCACGTCATAGGGATAGCCCGCAAACTGCCCCGCCGGCTGCGACGCGCCGCCGAGGGCGTTGCCGCCGGTCAGCGACGCGGCCGGCACCTGCTGAAAATCGCAAGCCACCATCAACATCAGGATCCCCGCGCCAGCCAGCAGAAGCGCGGAGCGGAGCATATTCTTGCCTTTGATCATTCCGGCGTCCTTTTATCCTTGGAAGCGAACTTATCCTTGAAAGCTAACCCGGCCGCCCAGCAGCGCCCGCGCCATAACGAATTTGTGGATTTCCGACGTGCCGCCGCCAATCCGGGCGTGGCGGAGCATATGGTACCAATGAGCTATGGGCAAGTCTAAGGTCTCCCCCAGGCCGCCAAACACCTGCATGATCTTGTCGATGCTGCGCCAGCCCCACTCGCCGGCAGCGTATTTCACCATGGACGCTTCAACCCGTACGTCTTCACCGGCGTCGGCCCTGGCCGCGGTCTCCCGAGCCACCGACCGCAACGCGATGATGTCTATATATACGTCAGTCAGCATCCACTGGATCGCCTGCCGATCTGCGATGGGCCGTCCGTAGGTCACACGCTGCTGCGACCACTCAATCGCCATTTCCAGAGCGCGGGTCAGTATGCCCAACGCCATCGCCCCGCGCAGCAGCCGGTCGTGATGCACCAGCCACTGTTGGCCCAACGTGAACCCGCCGCCGACTTCTCCCAATACCTGGGTTTGCGGCACCCTAACGTTGTCCAGGTGAATGTAGTGCTGTTGCGCCTTCGTCGGCACGACCCACACCCGTATGGGCTCGAATGATACCCCGGGCGTCGGGTTGTCGATGATGAACATCGTGATGCCGCCGCGCTGCATCTTCTCCGGGTCCGTGACCGCCTGCACTAACAGGAAGTCGGCGGACGCCGCGCCCGATATGAACATCTTGGTCCCGTTCAACACCCAGTCGTCGCCGTCCCGGACCGCCCTGGTCTGCATCATCCCGCCGGGATCGGAGCCGGCTTGCGGTTCGGTTTGGCCGAAAGAGTAGTACAAATCGCCGTTGATGGCCGGGTATAGGTATTTCTCCTCCTGTTCCGGCGTGCAGGCGCCAATCATGAACATCGGAACCGGCGAAGTCGGTAGGTGCACAATGCTCCGATGCACCTCCTCTTCCAACACCAGATGACCCAGCGCTCCCATTCCGCCGCCGCCATATTCTGCCGGCACGAAGGAAGTGTAAATGCCCGTCTGCTGGGAGATATGGTTCAGCCGTCCCCATTGCTCCGGGGAAAGCGTGCCCAGAACCCCCGGGACTGTTTCCAAAACACCGCGGGGCGCTCCATTATCCGGCTCTCCCTCCTGTGGGGGATGCGCCAGGTATTCCGGTTCCAGCGGAACACACTCGTCGCGCACAATTTGGCGCACGGTGTTCTTCAGGGCATCCAGTTCCGGAGCCAATCCTGTTTCCTGGGTCATGCTTTCTCCACCAAACTAATGGAAGGGACAAACGTACTTCAGGGCCGCCAGGCTCGGGTTGTCGTCGGTGGAGGCGGCGCGTCGAGCCACGTATTCCCCTTCTCCGGCCGGCTGGTGCGCCGAGGCCGCTTCGATGACTTCCATCAATGAACCCACCGTCCCGAACACCATGGCCGCTGCCAACACGACCAGGATGCCAATGCCGATGGTTTTCCTTTTCATATCGCGGCAATCCCGTCCCGGTTATTGTCTTTATCATCCGACGGGCCATCATTTTATAACATAGGCTACGGATCGTTTGCACACTACGGGTTGGTACATAATGGGTTGACACACTACGCATCGACCGACGCGAAGGCGCGCCAACCCATGCCGCGAGGTGTTAGAATACCCAAAATGCCGCATTAGGCAAACCGCCCGGGAATGCTCGCAAATCCGGGGAGATCGACGGGCCGTTTATGAGCATGCTTGAACTACGAAACCTTCCCAGCGTGGAGCGGGTGCTGCACCGCGTCGCCCTGGAGCCCGCGGTTCAATCCATCGGCCGAGATGGTGTAGTAGCCCTGACCCGAGAAGCGCTGATCGCTGCCCGCCGCAAGGTAATGTCGGGAGAAGCCGCGCCCACCGCCGAGGACGTCGCCCATCAGGTGTTGCAGCTCGTCGGCGAACTCTCCGCTCCTTCGCCGCGCCCGGTGATCAACGCCACCGGCGTCATCATCCACACCAACTTGGGTCGCGCGCCCTTGAGCGCCGCGGCCATGCGGGCCGCTCAGGCCGCCGCCTATGGCTATTCCGACCTGGAAATTGACCTGGAGACCGGTCGCCGCGGCTCGCGGCAAGGCCATCTGCAATCCCTCCTGTGCCGGATAACCGGCGCTGAGGCTGCTTTGGCGGTTAACAACAACGCTTCCGCATTGCTGTTGGGTCTCTCGGCCTTGGTAGTGGGCCGCGAGGTGGTCGTCGCTCGGGGCGAGGCCGTGGAAATCGGTGGCGGATTCCGCATACCCGATGTGTTGCGGCAAAGTGGCTGCGTCCTGGTCGATGTCGGCGCCACCAACCGCACCTACCTGCGCGACTACGCCGATGCCATCTCCGATAGCACGGCAGCATTCCTCAAAGCCCACCCCAGCAATTTCCGGGTTGAAGGGTTCACCGCCGAGGTGAACGAACGCGATTTGGCCGACCTCGGCGCTGGCGCCGGAATACCCGTGCTCCACGACATCGGCAGCGGAGCCTTGCTGCCCACCGAGCGTTACGGCTTGGCCCACGAACCCATGCCCCAGGAGAGCATCGCTTCCGGTGTCGGTTTGGTGTTCTTTTCCGGCGATAAACTGCTCGGTGGACCGCAAGCCGGGATCGTGGTGGGCAAACGCGATTTGGTGCAGCGCCTGGAACGGCACCCGTTGGCCCGGGCGGTGCGTATTGACAAGATGAGCTTGGCCAGCCTCGCCGCTACCCTGGCCCACTATGTGCGCGGCGACGCCGAAACCGAAATACCGGTCTGGCGCATGATCGCCGCTCATCCCGATTCCGTTCAGGCCCGGGCTTTGACCTGGAGTAGCGCAGTCGCCGGGGCCACCGGCGCCAAAACTTCCGTGCTGCCGTCGCGCGCTGCCGTTGGCGGTGGCAGCCTCCCCGGCGAAACCCTGCCGTCGTGGACGCTATCCCTAGTTCCCCAAAACGGCGCCGCCCCGGAATCGCTCCTGGCCGCCCTGCGCAGCCAGCCCACCCCGGTCATCGCCCGCATTGTGGAAGACACCGTGCGGCTGGACCCCAGAACCGTTCTGCCCGACCAGGACGAGACCGTATTGCGAGCCATCGCGGCTTCCTTGTCGTGACCAAAAACCGAAGTCGTGACCAAAAACCGAACCACAGCGAAATAAATATTGAGGTTTAGCGTGTCGGACTTCCTGCTGATACACGGTGCGGGTCAAGGCGCTTGGAGTTGGGGCAAAGTCTGGGGGCACATGACCGCTCCCGACGAGCATCCCCCGCGTTTGTTTCTGGCCCGGCAAGCGCTTCGCGTCCGCGCCCTTGATCTGCCGGGACACGGCGCCGACGCGGCCAGGGACGCCGCCATGGTCGATATGTCCGAAAGCGTCCAGACCGTTGTTCGCCTCGCGGAACAGGAAGACTTCCGTAATTTCACCCTGGTCGGACACGAACTGGGCGGCACCGTAGCATTGTTGGCGGCCCCGCAAATGTCGGTAAAACCCCGGCGCATCGTCCTGGTGAGCGGCATCGTCCCCGGCAACGGCCGCCCGCCGGCCGCGGCCTATCCCCCTTCCGTCGGGGCATTGATCCGTTTCTGCCGTACCCTCAGCGCCTTGTCGGCCCAGGACATACCGGTGCCCCTCGGCGTAATCAACCGATACTGGTGCCGCGGATTGGACAATATGCAGCAGGCGCAAACAATTGGCCACTTCGGACCTTTGCCGTTGCGAATGTTGACGCAACCGGTTTCGCTGGACTTGGCTAACCTGCCGTGCCCGGTCACCTATGTAGTTCTGGACAACGACCGCCTCATCACCCCTTCGCGCCAGCGTGAAATGGCCGCGCGCATCCCCGACGCCACCGTAGTTGAACTGGACGCCGCGCACCAGGTCGCCGTGCAGCGCCCGCGCGAACTGGCCCAAATGCTCCTCGCAACGTGAAACCCGGCCCATGACCGCCGCCTCTTTCGTCGCTGATCTGCACATCCATTCCCCTTACGCCTTCGCGTGCAGCAAACATCTGACCCTGGACAATCTGTCCGCCTGGGCCCAGCGTAAAGGCATCGATCTGCTGGCCACCGGCGATTTCACCCATCCGGCTTGGCGCGCCAACCTCCGGTCCAGCCTCGTCGCAGACCAGGACGGACTGTACCGTTACGGTGATACCAGGTTTGTGCCAGGTGCCGAGATCAGTTGCGTGTATCGGCAGGACGGTCGGGTTCGCCGGGTGCATATGCTGGTGTTGCTGCCCACTTTGGACGCGGCGGATATCTTCAGCCAACAACTGAATCGACACGGCAAACTGGAAAACGACGGACGCCCCGCCGTGCGTCTGTCGGCCCGCGACCTCACGGCCCTTGCCCTGGACATAACCCCGGAAGCGTGCGTGATTCCGGCCCACGTTTGGACGCCTTGGTATGGACTCTATGGCTCCAAAGGCGGCTTCGACAGCCTCGATGAATGTTTCGGCGACCTGTCTCCCAATATCACCGCCGTTGAGAGTGGCCTGTCCTCCGACCCGGCAATGAACCGCGCCGTCAGCGAACTCGACCACCGCGCCGTCGTCTCATTCTCCGATGCCCACTCGCCAGGACGCCTGGGCCGCGAAGCTACCGCCCTGGCCGGCCCTTTGACCTGGCCAGGCGTTTCCAATGCGCTGCGCGACGGTTCAGTTGCTTACACCATTGAGTTCTATCCTGAAGAGGGAAAATATCACTACAGCGGACATCGAAAATGCGGCATTGCCCTTGGTTCGGTAGAATTGGAACAGCAAGGCATACTGTGCCCGGTTTGCGGTAAATCGCTGACCCTGGGCGTCCTCCATCGCGTAACCAGGCTTTCCGGCCGCCCATTGCGGCACAACCTGGAACCGGACGATACCGGCTTTGTCAGCATTGATGGCCCTTATCCGCCTTTCGCCCGTCTCATACCCCTGCCGGAGATCATCGCCGCTGTCCGGGGAATTGGCGTCAATACACGCGCCGTGTCCCGGCAATATACTTCCATTACCGACCGCCTGGGCAGCGAACTGAACGCCCTGCTGTGGGCCGCCGCTGACGACCTGCTGGCCGCCGCGGGTGAACCAATCGCCCAGGCCATCCTGCAATCTCGACATGGGCAGGTGTCCATATCCCCCGGATACGACGGCCAATATGGTTCGCTGTCTCTGCCTCGTGATTGATCCGCCGGCGAACCTATGCCACCGATTATGCTCCTGTCGCGCTCTTGGCTAGTTTGCTAAAATGGCGCGAAAATCCACTGGTCGAGCAGACATGGAAGTTGCGTTGCGCCGGATGCGGGCCGGCGACATCCCGCAGGTCATCGAAATCGAGAAAGAGGCATTCTCCACCGGCTGGGTGGGAACGCCCTTTCGCCGCGAGTTGAACAGTCGCTACTGTCGCTTCCTGGTCGCTTATCGCACTGCCGTCATCGATGACGCCGCACCCTCAACGCCCGCGCCCTCAACGCCCGCGCCCTCAACGCCCGCGCCCTCAACGGAGGAACTGCGTTCGCCTCCTCCGGACGCCCCCCTCTGGGCCAGGATGCTGACCGGCGTTAAATCGGCATTAGGCCGGGCCGCCGTCGCCCCCGCCGACGACAACTTGGCCGGATACGTGGGCATCTGGCTGCAAGGAGATCAAGCTCACATTACCGAAATAGCCGTGCGGCAGACGCTGCGCGGTCAAGGCATCGGCGAACTGCTGGTTATCGGAACCTTGCGCGTCGCCTACGAGCAGGGGCTGGCCGAAGTTACTTTAGAAGCCCGGGTTTCCAACTTCGTGGCCCAGCGGTTGTACGACAAATACGGCTTCAACGAAGCCGGCATCCGAAAAAACTATTACGCCGATAACCGGGAAGACGCCGTCATAATGACTACCGACCCGATACACGCCGGGCCCTACCGGGAAAAATTCCAGACCCTCCAGGAACGTTTCCTGGAACGATACGGCGCGGTGCAAATTGAACTGTAGCCGGCCGACGCCCGGCGCTGCGTCGGTTGACCAATGCAATACGCCTTGTTAGAATGCCCGTCAGTCTTATCTTCTGGGCGGCTATGCTTACCATCGGACTCACGGGCGGTATCGGCAGCGGCAAAAGCGTCGTCGCCGACCTGTTGCGACAACAGGGGGCAACAATAATTGACGCCGACCGACTGGGCCACCAGGCGTACACTCCAAACTCCGAAGCTTGGCGCCAGGTTATCGCCGCCTTTGGAGAAGCCATACTCACCGCGGAAGGAGAGATAGACCGGCGAAAATTGGGAGCTATCGTCTTCTCCGACCCGGCCCAGCTCCAGCGACTGAACGCCATCATGCACCCCCTGATGGCCGGCATGCTACAGCAGCGAAAACTCCAGTTGTCCGAAGCAGGCGTTGCCGTCGCAGTAGTCGAAGCCGCCGTACTTTTCGAAGCCGGTTGGGAAACTTTAGTCGACGAGGTCTGGACCACCGTTGCTCCGGATGATGCCGTAATTGAACGCCTCCGGCAACGCAGCGGCCTCAGCGCCCAGGAGTCCACTAAACGCATCAATTCACAGATGCCGTCACAGGACCGAATCCGACGCTCCGACGTGGTGATCGAAAACGCGTCCGACCTGGACACTCTACGGCGCCAGGTCAAGACTTTGTGGGAGAATCGAGTCAAAGGAAAGGTAAATCAAGGCAATGGTTGAAGCAAACATCGAAATGCTGGAAGACGAACCCAGTTTCAAAGAGTTCGCCATCGAAGAATTCCTGGTCCGTAGCGAACCCTACTACCGCGCCGTCGGGGACGAGCTTGAGTTGTTCGAGGCCGCCTATGAACAACACATCCCAGTCCTCCTCAAAGGCCCGACCGGTTGCGGCAAAACCCGGTTCGTCGAGTACATGGCTTGGAAACTCGGCCGTCCCATTACCACTGTGCGCAACGAAGGCGGCGCCCAGGAAATAGGCGAAGGCGAAGTCCGCGTCCCCTTGGTAACCATTGCCTGCCACGAAGACCTCACCGCCAGTGACCTGGTGGGACGTTACCTCTTGGACGCCCAAGGCACCCGCTGGATTGACGGCCCCATGACCCGCGCCGTCAAAGCCGGGGCTATCCTGTACCTTGACGAAGTGGTCGAAGCCCGCAAGGACACTACCGTCCTCATTCACCCCCTCACCGACCACCGCAGGATCCTCCCGGTCGAAAAAACCGGCAACATCATCGAGGCCGATGACCGTTTCCTGCTCTGCATCTCCTACAACCCCCACTACCAGAGCGCGCTCAAAGACCTGAAACACAGCACCCGCCAGCGGTTCATTTCCATCGAGTTCGACTACCCGCCGGTGGATGTCGAAGCGGAAATCGTAGCTAAGGAAAGCGGTTGCTCCGAAGACGAAGCCCATGCCCTAGCCCGCTTGGGCGACAAAATCCGCAATCTCCGCGAGCATGGCCTCGCCGAAGGCGCCAGCACCAGGCTGCTCATCTACGCCGGCCGTTTGATGCGACAAGGCATAGCGGCTCGTCGGGCCTGCCAGGTAGCCATCGTCTGGACCCTCAGCGACGAGACCGAACTACAGCGCAGTATCGAAGAGGTCGTCTACTCGATCTTTGAGTAGCCACGCCCTTTGATTAGCAGGGAGACTGCATGGTTGAGCTCACCCTTGACCTGATCAAGCATACCTTGACCCACCGCGAAAGGGTTGCTGCCGCCGCTGAAGGATTGATGCCGGCGGCAGTTATGCTATTGCTGTATCCCAAAGACGGCGAGTTCTGCGTCCTGCTGAACCGGCGCTCCATGACTGTCGAGCACCACAAGGGAGAAATGTCTTTCCCCGGAGGCGCCAGGGATCCCGAAGACGCTGATTTTGAAGACACCGCCCGACGCGAGACTGAAGAAGAAATGGGTATCGCCCGGAATGACATAACCATCCTGGGCCGCCTGGACGATAACGTAACCCGTTCCAACTTCCTCGTAAAAGTCTTCGTGGGGACCATCCCGTACCCCTATGAATTCAATCCGAGTTCCCACGAAATCGCCGAAGTGGTAGAAATACCCCTGAGCGTACTCCGCGACCGCGCTACAATCCGTTGGGACTCCCGAATTGAAGATGGCCAACGAGTGGCCGTGCGCTCTTATGGTTACCAGCGCCACCTGGTGTACGGCGCCACCGCTAAAATCCTTGACCAGTTCCTCGACATCATCGAGGAAGGGCTGACAAAGGAGGACACGAGCCTTGACTAATTCCGCAACTGGCGACCTGTTGACCGAACTGGGCAAACTGCCGCCGGCCGTATCCGAGGCCTACGCGGCCGTCGCCGACGCAATGACCGAGTCCTTCAGCGATGAGGAAACGGCGCTGTGGGCCAGAGAAGGGGTAGCCATTGGCGCCCAGACTGTCCGCTCGTGGGAATCAGCCGTCGAATACTACCGAGTCAGCCCGGAAGTGGCGCGCTCGTTGGCCTTCGCGTCCTTTATGCAGTGGGCACGGTGCGGCACTTACCTTTCCCAGGATTCACCCACCTTGGCCGTCGCCTTTTTCAAGGCCAGCCCCTCCATCGTCACCAACCTGCGACCACAATACATCCCCCGCTGGGCCGGCCTGGGCCGCTCCCTTTACAAAGGTACCTGGAAATCCAGCACCTTGGCGGCTCGGTTTTTTGAGGTCAGCCCGGACCTGGTGCGTAACCTCCCCTTCTGGGACGTGGAAGTCTTCGCCTCCTTAATTGAGGCGTTGTCCTACAAGTCTTACGACGTGGCCGCCGAGTGCCTGGTCTTGGGCAGAGACGTCCTCCCGGCCATGGGGCGAGAGCGTGAAGCTTTCCTGTCCATGTCCCGCGCCCTTACCGACAGCAGCTGGCGCGAGGTAAAAGCGTGCCTCGAAATGGCTCCCCGCGCCTTGCAGCACGTTGAGGAAGGGCAGACCGGAAGATTCCTCCGGCTCGGTGAAAAACTGGCCAAGATGGGCCTCCGCGACACCTCGCGGTTCCTCTACGACGGCGCCCAGGCGCTATCCCACGTCTCCGCCGGCTCCCAGGGCCACATCCTCGACCTCTGCGAAGGTCTGCTCGCCAGCGTCCCCGACGCGGTCCCGCCCTTCCTGAAGAGCTTGGACCCGGTGCTGAACCGAATCACCCTCGCCCAGCTGGACCAATGGTATCAGCACGGCGTGGGCTTGCTGAGCGAAAACCCCGAAAGCGGTATCGCCTTCTTCAAGATCGAGTCCAACACCTCAGAAGCCATGCTGGAAACCCTCTCCTCCAGCCTGGATCTCGAGCGCGTCAAAGGCATCATGCGCCTCTACACCCGCGCCTTGTCCGGCGAGAACATCGAAGTGTTCAGCACCGAGGAACTGGTGCGCCGCCAGATCGGATGGCTTGACCAGGACACCGCCTCCACCGACGGCACCAAGGTGTACCTCCCGCCGATGATCGACAACTACAACGACAAGGCGCAAAACTTCGCTTGGTTCAAAGTGGTTGCAACCCATCAGGTCTCCCATCTGGAGTTCGGCAGCTTCCGGTTTGACTTCACCACGCCGGCCAACGTATTTGAAGACCGTCGCTTCCCCATGGAAGAAGCGATCCAGGCCCGTATGCAAGCCATACGCACCGCCGCCGTCGAACAATTCCAATTGCAGGACGCCGACGTCTCCCCCGTCACGGACCTGGGCGATGGCCCGGGCGGGACGACGCGAGTCTATACCGACATCGGCCGCTTTCTCGCCCTGTTTGAAGACCGCCGCATGGCCTTCGACCTTTTCAGCGTCTTGGAAGACTGCCGGCTTGACTATCGCATCAAGACCGAATACCCCGGCATCCGACGGCCCGCGTTGGACGTCCAGGGCGATGCGCTGTCCCTGCGTCCCCGGATCGAAGAGCTCCCGTTGCAAGAAGCCCTCATCGAATTGCTCATCCACATGAGCCTGGACCGCTTCGAAGAACTGCCGGTGCCCCAGGACTACCGCGATGAAGCCCGCATGCTGGCACGTATCATGCACCGCCTGCGCACCGTCCGGTCCTCCATCGAGGACACCGCCGAAGCCGCGCTCCGAGCCTATGAAATCATCTCCCGCCTCCAAAACCAGCAGCAGCCCGAGGATGAGTTCCAACCCGAAGACCTGGACGATCCCGGCGAATTCTCCGAAGAGGAATACCAGGCCCTGCTGGACAAGTTGCAGGCCGATATGAACGAGCAGCAGGGCGAACCGGGCGAGGGCGACCCTTACGAATCCCCGGAACCCGTCGAATACCGCGGCGACTTCAAGCCCGAAATGGTGCAGCTCCTCACCAAGCTCCAAATGGACCAGAGCCAAATGGGCGACGCTGAGCCGATGACCCAGGAAGAGCTGGAACAACTGCTTCAGGACAGCGCCGAACTGGAACTCGACGCCCAGGAAGGCGACGTTGACCAGAGCATGGCCATGTTCGCCCAGAACATCATGAAGGAAGCCGGCGTCCCTCCGCCGTCAAACGACCCCGGCAAGGGATACGGCCCGATCCTTCACGATGATGACGCCGGCGGCGAGCTGGAAGCCCTGGAACCCAAGACCTTCGTTTACGACGAATGGGACTTCCGCGCCAACGATTACAAACCCCGCTGGTGCATCGTCAAGGAGAAAATCCTCGACGAAGGCGATCCCAATTTCTATAACGACTCCCTGCGCAACTACGCTTCCTTGCTGGCCCACATCAAACGTCAGTTCGAGTTGATCATGCCCGAAACCTGGCGCAAGACTTACCGGCTCATCGACGGCGAAGACATCGACCTCAACTCCGCCCTGGAAGCCTGGGCGGACCTCCGCATGAACGTGCCGCCCGACGAAAAGATCTACTGGCGCCGTAACCGCGTTGAGCGCGACGTCGCAGTGGTGTTCTTGCTGGATATGTCCGCCTCCACCGCTGAGGCTATCGACGAGGGCCGTCATTCGGTTGACGACCGGGACGCTCCCGATGACCCGGTGGAATACATGGTCTGGCTCCGCCGCCGCCGCGAGGGGCTGGTCCGCCGCCACTACAAGCGCATCATCGACCTGGAACGCGAAGGCTGCACTCTGCTCATCAGCGCCTTGGAATCCATCGGCGATACCTACGGCATCTACGGCTTCTCCGGCTACGGGCGCGAGAACGTAGAGTTCTACGTCATCAAGGACATCGACGAGCCCTTCAACGACAAGATCAAGCGGCGCATCGACAAAGTCACCCCACTGCACGCTACCCGCATGGGCTCCGCCATCCGGCACGCCATCACCAAGCTGGAAAACCAGGACGCGGCCACCAAGATCCTCTTCCTCATCAGCGACGGTCGCCCCCAGGATCGGGGCTACAGCCGCGAGGGAGTGGAGAAGGAGTACGCCGTCCACGACACCCACCAAGCCTTGCTCGAGGCCAAGCGGAAGGAAATCAACCCCTTCTGCCTCACCGTGGACAAAGCCGGGCACGACTACCTCAAGACCATGTGCGGCGACCTGAACTACGAAGTCCTCGACGACATCTGGTCATTGCCGGAACGCCTGCCCATGCTCTACCGTACGCTAACCATGTAACCGCGGCCACCCCAAAGTAACCGCGGCGACCGTACCAAAACGCAAGGGCGGGTTTCAAACCCGCCCTTATCCTTTGTTTCCCGTCCCCCTCGTCCTGAGCTTGTCAAAGGACGGGACACCTGCCCGGCAAGGTTACGAAGCAACTTCCGTAATCAACTTCCGCAGTTCCGTCAGCGCCGTATTGCAGGACCGCCGCTTTATCACCAGGCGGCGCGGCGGCGTCCGCAGCGGAAACTCCCGAACATCGTCGCCGTGGGCGATGGCGATATGAATTGTGCCGGGACGGCGCCCTTCCACTTCCTGAGGCCCCAGCACGCCCGTCAGACCGATGCCGTAGTCCGCAGCCGTTGACCCTTGCGCCGCCAACGCCATCGCATTCGCCGTCTCCTGGCTCACTACTCCATGAGTTTCCAGCACGTCGGAAGACACGCCGGCCGCAACCATCGCCTCGGCGGTGAACGCTACGTTGCCGCCTCGGTACCACTGGCTGCTGTTGGGCGCTTCGGTGATGGTATTCGCCAGGAACCCGCCACTGACGGACTCCATGGTAGCCAGCGTCATCCCTTGTTCAACCAGCGCCGCGCCCACCGACAGCTCCGGTGTTTCGTCGTCGTACCCCCAAATGTAGGGAGCCAGCCGGGCGTGGATGGCCTGCTCCACCGGAGCGATCATTTCCCGGGCGGCGGCCTCGTCTGCGGCGCGGGCGATAATGCGTAGGTGGATGCCGTCGGCCTTGGAATATATGCCCAGATACGGGTTTTCCAGCCCAAAGTGCTCCGACATAATCTCGTCCACCGAAGCTTCTCCCAACCCCAGCGTCTTGATATTGCGCGTGATGGTCACTTCCGTGTCGATGAGGTCTTTCAGCTTCCCGTCAATCTCCTCCTGCCACATGGCGCGGTTTTCGCCGGGAGGCCCGGGCATGCAGATGATGTGCCGGCCATTTCGCCGAGCCCACCAACCCGGCGCTGTGCCGTTGCGGTTCGTGATGAACTGTGCCGAGGGGATCAGGTGGGCCTGCTTCACGTTATGGGCCGGCATATCCTGACCCCGATTGCGGAACCATTGCCGCAGGTTTTCGATTTCCGCCTCCTGCACCGTGGGCGTTTCCCCCAACGCGGCCGCCACGGCTTCCCGGGTCAGATCATCCTGCGTCGGCCCCAGGCCCCCCGTCGTGAAGATGATGTCCGAGCGTTCCCAACCCCGCTGCAAAGCTTCGGTGAGCTTGGCCAGATCATCCCCTACGATGCTCACCCACTGCACCTCAATCCCCAGCGCCGGCAGCCGGCCGGCGATCCAACTGGCGTTGGTGTCAGTCAACTCGCCCATTAACAACTCGGTGCCAATGGAGATAATCTCTGCTTTCACGGTAGCCTCCTCTATTTCCCTCTCCCATCAAGCGAGAGGGCAGGGATGAGGGTGAAAATTTCTCTACGGGGGGCAGTCGTAAGGTTTATCAATCGGCGGATTGGTGACCAGGCAGATGGTCCGTTCCGCTCGAACTTTGTTCACCACGTACACCATCGGATCGTCCGGCAATCCGGCGTAACGCACCAGAATCTGGGTGTTGCCGGCATCGTCCAGGATGGGTTGACCCTCTCGGTCCACCTCGATGTACCCGCCTCCAATATAGAACTCGTGGGTTTTTTCCTGGGTGGAAATACGCACCGTAGTGTCCGCCGGATTCAAACCGTACTTCGGGTCGCCGGCGCCGCTTTCGTCAACGTGCCAACCCCCGGGAGCATCCGGCCCCCCCGGTTTCCCCGGCTGGGCAAGCCATTGCAGTTGCGATGTCCACCACTCCGGCGGCGCCACCGCTGAACGATCATCGCCGGCCGTAACGTACCAGGTGCGCACCCCAGGTTCCGGAGAATAGGATACCGTTACCCCATTATGGGTAATCTCAAAACCCGTGATGTCTCGAAAATCCTCTTCATAAAAATAGCCTAACTCAATCGGCGGCGGCACGAATGGCGGACTGACCACCAGACAGTTGACCACCCGGGCCCAAACTTCCGGCACCGTGAACAACTGGGTGGAGCCGGCCACCGTCATGTAGTTGTAACCCTCGTCCGGCGTTTTGTTGCCCAGCCGGAATTCATAGGACAACCCGGTTTCCTCGGTGATCTTGATCACGCTTTCTGCCGGCTCTAGGCCATACTGCGCCGGGTTTTCTATCGTCGTCCCCAAGACCCGGTTGACTTTAGGACCGCTCAGCAACAGCGGGGTGCCCGCCCATTTGGGGTGATGCACCTCCTCGCGTTCTGCATCCTTTACGATATACCACTTTCCGCGCCCCAGGTCTTTGTCGTATGAGATCGACCGCTCCTCCCCGGTGAACGCGATCCGCTCATCCGAACACTCGATCGTTTCCCCGGCCTGTCCCCGGTGGGTGACTTCCACCTGCACGATGGCGTCGTCATCGATCCGCCAGGCCCAGGGTTCCTCTTCCGGGGCTGTGTCCTGTTCCCACGGTTTAAACCAAAGCGCCAGCGCACCGAAAAGCGCCAGCACAAAGACCAGCAAAATCGTCAACCGGATGTTCATATCCTGATCGTTACCCCGTCATTCCGGCAGCTCTCTCGTCGTTCCGGCAACTCTCTCGTCATTCCGGCAACTCTCTCGTCATTCCGGCGCAAGCCGGAATCCGCGCGCTTTGCGTTACCGGCGAACCCACCACACCACAACAGCCATAATGCCCATCAACCCGGGAAGCAGCAGCCACGTTGAGAACCGCACGAAGTTGAACTCGTTCTCGTCCAGGTTCCACTCCCTGTACACAAACTCCCGGTCCCGTATCGACACCAGGGAATAGTCCCCCATCAGGTAGTTCGCCGTGTTGAGGAATAATGCCGCGCTGGAACCCCGATCGACGTTCTGATTGGAAACAAAATCGGAATCCCCGAACACCGTCATCTTCGCGAATTGGTTATCCGGTGGTCGGGTATCCGGCGCGGCCGATCCCACGGGACCCAAAATATCCAGATACACCGCCGGGAAGAAAATCCCCTGCGGATCCACATCCTCGGGGTTAACCCCTTCCGCCGGGTCAACCGGGTCGATACGCTCGATATCATCGATCAGCCGCGCCGACGGTGTGGAAAACGCGATCGGCACCGGGAACCGCGTGTTGGTCTCCTCGATAATCGGATCCAGCGCCGCCGCCCCTGGCATGAACGCCACGCTCAGCGGCTGCCCCCGAGGCGTGATGATCTCCGGCGGAGCTTGCGGGTAGTACCGTCCCACCCGCAGGGTGCGCGGAGCGTTGGGCTGCGACCCTTCGATGTCCCGGATGTAACCCTCCCGCACTATCACGCCCCACAGCGCCAGGAACGCCCGGAATGTATCGTGCGTGCTCGGTTCAGCCAGAAAGATCAGCCGCGCTCCCTCCCGCCTCGGCGCCCCGTCCGGCTCGCGCCCGGCCATGTAGTAGTTCAGCGCGTCGGCGTGAGCCACCGGCAACTCCCCGGTCGGGCCGGCAATGACCAGCAGCGCCGCATCATCAGGCACCGTTACATCTTCATCCGTCGGCAACCAGATCAGGGTTTCCACCGCGTAGTTGTCCACTTCCAAACCCTGTCGAATCTTCCGATAACCGTCCTCGGTGTCTCGGTCAACACTGCGTTCGCCATGTCCGTTGAGAAAATAAACCTTCTTCTGTTCCGTCTCCGTCGCCACCAACAGCGCAGTGTAAAGGTCCTGTTCCAACCGGCTGTACCCCGCGTCTGTCGGTTGCACCAGGTCAATGAGGTCCGTTCCAACCGCCGACACGGCCAAAGTTTCATACGCGGTCACGCCTTGGCTGCGCGCCAGGTCGGCCTCCCGCTGGGGGTCAACAAACTGGTAGTTCAGATTGGAACTCCGGCGGCTGAATTCGCTCAACGTGGTCTCAACCTTCCCCAACCGCGTCAGCATGTCAATATCCCGAACCTCGTCCGGATAATAAGCTATCACGTTGATGGGCCGCTCCAGCCCGTCCAGCAAGTCCCGCGTGCGCTCCGCCAGCGAAAACTGGTTGGTCGCCGTCGTGTCGGCGCGGATATGATTCTCGAACCCCACGTAGTTCGCCAGCGCTACCAGCCCGATGAACGCCGCCGTCATAATCACCGTGTTCACGCCGTATCGCCCGGTTCGGCTGAAAAACGCCGCCAGCACCTGGCTGAAATACGAAATCCCCACCAGCAGAACCAGCGCCGCGCCAATGCCCAGCACGATGCCGCCATACAGCTTCAGCGATCCGATGAACGCCAGCAGCACCGCTCCCACGATCAACCCCACCACCCCTGCGATCAGGATGGGCGCGTAAAAAATCGTTACGAAGTCGAACGCCGGCTCAATGAAGGAAAACAGTGTCCGGGACCGCTCTTCCAGCGCCGGAGCGTCGGCGCCGCCGGCCGTTTGATCCGCTGCTCCGCCTTGCCGGCCCCGGCTCCGCTGCCGACGCCAGTCTCGAGGTGCTTCGTCAGTGCGCTGCTGGCTCATCCTACCTCCAGCGGCGCGACTCCAGCGCCCTTATCGACAGAAACAGAAACAATGCGGTCACCGTTAGAAAATACACGATGTGGGCCGAATCCACGATCCCCCGGTCGAAATCGTTGAAGTGACTGGTGAACCCCAACTGGTTAAACACCGTCGCCCATACCCCCGTAACCACATCGCCGATGAACGAAGTTGCGTACAGCACCACCAGCAGGCCCGTGCCCACTACGGCGGCGATAATCTGGTTGCTCGTTAGGGTAGAGGTGAGAATGCCCACCGCCAGCGCTGCCATTCCGTACAGCACCAATCCCAGGTAGCCGGAGTAAATCGGCCCCGGATCCGGCGTCGCAAACACCAGGAGCAACACAACATAATATGAAGTCAACGCCAGCAGAAATATCAGGAACACGAAACTCGCCAGGTATTTCCCCAGGATGACCTCCCAGTCCCGGACCGGGGACGTCAACAACAATTCGATTGTCCCCAGCTTCTGCTCTTCGGCCAGCAGCCGCATTGTCAGCGCCGGCGCCAGCGGTATCAGCAGGAACGTCGCCCCTTGGAAAAAATTGCTCAGCGACGCTTCGGGAAACGGA
The DNA here is from genome assembly GCA_963692995.1 of Dehalococcoidia bacterium. Lineage (GTDB taxonomy): Bacteria > Chloroflexota > Dehalococcoidia > Lucifugimonadales > UBA3495 > Bin87. The sequence continues at coordinate 2,099,212 of OY843611.1, read as the reverse complement.
TTCCCCAGATCGCGAACGAAGAAAAACCCGCTCAGCGCCATAAAGATAAGCGCCACGATGTAGGCCACCGGGCTGCTGAAATAGATCTGAATTTCCTTGAACGCCACCGCGCGGATGGTTCGCATGGCTTTTTAGTCCGACCAATCCGTGTCGTCTTCCGATGTAGTAACCCGCAGGAAGATCTCCTCCAGGCTCATCCCGCTCATTTGCATGCTAAGCAGGCTCCATCCGTTGCTGACCACGGTTCGCGATATCTCATCTCGCAAGTCCCGACCTTCCCGGAACTTGACCCGATAGGCGTTGATGCCAGGACGCGGATGGTGCGTTACTTCAGTAGCCCCATCAATGCCCCGCAACACCGGCAGCACCTCCGCCGGCGGCCCGCCTATCTCCACTTCCAGTTGCGCCACTCCCCGCAGGTGTTGCGCCAGGTTGTTCGGCGTGTCCGCGGCCACGATGTGCCCCTCGTGGATGATCAGCACCCGCTCGCAGATCATGCTGACTTCCGGCAGAATATGGCTGCTTAGCACCACCGTCTGCTCTTGCCCTAATTCCTGTATCAGGCTCCGCGTTTCCACCACCTGTATCGGGTCAATGCCAATGGTAGGTTCGTCCAGCACCAGCACTTCCGGCTCGTGCAGGATGGCCTGCGCAATTCCCACTCGTTGCCGGAAGCCTTTGGAAAGTTTGCCAATCAGCGTCTTGCTGTAATCCTGCAAACGGCAAACGTCAATCACGTCGTCAATGCGCCACTTGACCCGCCGCCCGCTCATTCCCCGCAGGGTCCCCATGTATTTCAGGTAGCTGGTCACCGTCATTTCCGTGTGCAGCGGGACCGATTCCGGCAGGTAGCCCACCCGCTTGCGCACTTCCAGGGATTTCTCCACCACATCGTAGCCGCCCAAAGTGACCGTCCCCCGAGTCGGTGGCATGAACCCGGTTAGAATACGCATGGTCGTGGTCTTGCCGGCCCCGTTCGGCCCCAGGAAACCCAGCACCTCGCCTCGTCGGACCGTGAAGTTCACGTTCTCTACCGCCGGCATCGGCCCGTAGTAGTGGGTGAGGTCGCGAACCTCTATCATCGCGTCCGCTTCACGCGCATCCGTGACAATGCCGTGTTCCGGGTCGGTTCCCGAACGATTTCCTGCTTCTATTGCCATGGCAGATCCAAGTTTTAGCGCAAGGTCTTAATGACCGCCAAGTTTCCTTGACTGGCATACGCCAGCACCGGGTCAATGGATTGGCGACCCCGGCGCCGGCGGTGTTTCACTACTCGATTTTCGCCCTTTGAATTGGCGTGGCGGCTATGATATTCTATGCGTCGCATTTTCACAAGACGGTGCGGCCTCGTCCCTGCGGGGCTTATTTCATCGGCGGGAGCCAGACGGCACGATGCATCTAATCATAGACGGATTTGGCGGCGACGCCAGCATGATGTGGGATACCGCCCGGTTGCGGCAGTTCCTCGACGAATACCCGGCCAACCTCGGAATGACCAAAATCACCGAACCCGAGGTCCTGGAATACCGCGGCCCCAACCCTGCCGACGGTGGTATATCGGGCTTCGTCATCATCGCCGAAAGCCACATCAGCGTCCACACCTTTCCCCATCGCGACTACGTGAACATCGACGTCTTTTCCTGCAAGCCCTTCGACCACGAGCAGGCCCTGGCCGACGCCCGCTCCCTGTTCAACCTGAGCCGGGTGAAAACATGGTTGCTGGACCGCGGCCTCGAATGGCTTGATGCCAGCCAGGGAGCTTACGAAACCCGGCTCCAGCGCACCGCGCTGCAAGCCGTCGGCCCGGCCACGTAAACCTCCGCAACAGCTCCCCGTCATTCCGGCGTCTCTCTCCTCACTCCGTTAGCCCTCCCCTCATTCCGGCGCACGCCGGAACCCAGGAACCTCCTATTACACAAACCTCAACCCCCCCGGTCCCCTGGACGCCGGCTAATTTCCTGTCCCTGCCCCCCGAACAGGCAGACTTGGCCACGGCGACGGCAGTTCTGGTTCCCGTCCCCATCGACAGTACCACGTCCTTTCGCAGCGGCGCGCGCTATGGCCCGGCCGCCATCGTCGCCGCCTCCGCCGCCCTGGAAGACTACGACCTGGAGCTGGGCATCGACGTAGCCGAACTGGGCATCCACACTGCGCCGCCACTGGAACCCCACGTCGGCGACCCCCGACAAATGGCGGAGCGTGTGCGGCTGACGGTGTCTCATTACGCGAATGTCGGCTCCGGCAAACTCACCGGCGTAATCGGCGGCGACCACTCTGCCGCCATCGGCTCCGCGCTGGCCCATTTAGAACGCCACCCCCAACTCTCCGTGCTCTACATCGACGCCCACGCCGATTTACGCGACGAATACCAGGGTACGGCATGGGGCCACGGCTCTACCGCCCGGCGCATCGCCGAGCGCTGTCCGATTGCGCTGGCCGGAGTCCGTACCCTGGCCTTGGCAGAGCGGGACTACATCAACGCTGCGAATATTCCGGCCTGCTATTGGCCGCCCCGAAACGCTAATTACATCGCGGACATAGTCAGCGGGTTGAGCGCCGAGGTGTACGTGAGCGTTGACCTGGATGTTCTGGACCCGTCGGAGATGGCGGCGGTGGGCACGCCGGAGCCGGGCGGTATGCGCTGGCTGGAGCTGCTCGCCCTTTTGCGCCATGTATCCCAGGAACGGCGCATCGTGGGGTTCGATGTATGCGAATTGGCGCCCAATGAAGGCTTGCCGGCCCATGCCTATACGGCGGCAAAGCTGGTGTACAAAATAATCGCTTACGCTGCGGTTTGACCCGCTCTCGCCCGTGCTGCTTTAACTCGGTCAGGGCTTACTCGTTGTTATCCACTTGGGAAAGATACCGCAGCGCCATGCCCATGGCCAAAAATCCGCCGCTGGCAATCAGCATAGCAACGTCAAGTTCCAGGCATGCCCCGCATGCAAAGGACGGAAAGGCACGGGACAGTAAAATAGCCGATGCTCCGAAACTCACTGTGCCTACATCTTTACTCCCCGGCCTCAAGAAGTTGTGAACTTTCTGCAACACGAAACGGAATCGCGCTCTCATTTTTTGAAAACTGCTACCACGGCTACGGCGAGAACACCGGCCGATATAATAGCCCCAGTGTAAGCAATGATGAGCGTACTTCTCATCACCGGGTACCGTGCCGGGTCTAACGGATCCCAGCCCGCCTGGTGCCCGATAACAAATATCCAGCAGGCCAGGAAGAAAACCAGCAAAAAACTCGTAATGCCGTTCATCTGCGGCCCCTTTATCGAGAGCTTATCCTATCATACCATTCATACCATGATTTTACGTTTCCCTGTTATTGCCAGCTTCAGCGCTCCCGATATAGCGTTTCTTGACAACCCGAACTGCCCAACCCTAAAATCCCGGCATCCGGCGCGCCCTTGCGCCCTCGTCAGAACCACTACCGTCGCGCCGCCGGCGCAAGGAGATCCCCATGCCTGACCAATGGCCCACCGTTCACTACAAAGAAGAAGGGATGCGGGAGGGCATGCAGATTGAGGACGCCAACATCTCCGTTGACGACAAAGTTGAGCTCCTCGATATGCTGTCCGAAACCGGCCTCAACAGCATCGTCGTCGGTTCCTTTGTCAGTCCCCGCTGGACGCCCCAGATGGAGCGTATCGACGAAATCGTTCAGAAGTTCACCCCCAGGGCCGGCGTAACCTACACCGCCCTCGCGCTCAACGCCCGCGGCGTCGAGCGCGCCCGCGCCTACTCGCCACCCCTCACCATCGAGCGCGACACCTACCCCCGACTTTCCTGCCACCTCTGCGACGTCTTCGCCCGGCGCAATACCAACCGCACTCAGATGCAGGAAATGGAACGCTGGCCCGCCATTATCGCCCAGGCTCAAGAAATGGGCATCACCGAGGCTGGCATCGGCTGCAACGCCTCCTGGGGTTCCAACTTCCTCGGCGAGTTCCCCGTCGCAAGCCTGATCACCCTGCTGGAATACCAGCACGGCCTTTGGGACGAAGCCGGCATCAACGTCCGCAGCTGCTCCATGGGCGACCCCATGAGCCACTGCACTCCGGACAAGGTTGAGGAGAGCATCGTCCGCGTCAAGGAGCGCTGGCCGGAAATCAACCACTTCCGCCTCCACCTGCACAACGGTCGCAATATGGCCATCGCATCCGCCTATGCCGCCATGCGCGTTCTCGGCCCCGAGGATACCCTTGAACTCGACGGCACCATCGGCGGATTTGGCGGTTGCCCCTACTGCGGCAACGGGCGCGCCACCGGCATGGCTCCCACCGAAGACCTGCTCCACATGATGGAAGACATGGGTATCCCCACCGGCGTCGATATCGACAAGCTCATCGATTGTGTTTGGGCCGCCGAGCGCATCATCGGCCGCGAACTCTACGGCCACGTCTCCAAAGCCGGCCCCCGTCCCCGCGCCGGCGCCGGCAACCTCTACGACATCAACATGCCTTTCGTGGAAACCTTGGAACAGGCCACCCACTTCAAGAAAGGCGAGCAGATGTACCAAGGCGGCCTCTACCCCTACCGCGAGCCCGTCACCAGCCCCTACCGCGACCGCATTGACCAGGGCCTCCCAGCCTTCGGCGAAGCCCCCAACGAATTCCCCTGGAACCAGGACTGGCTGCCCAAAGCCGACCGCTAGCCGTTCCAGTAAGCCAACAAACCGTCGGGGCGGGTTTCAAACCCGCCCCGACTTCATTGAAAGTTGGCCTGATACTGAGAGCCCCCGTCGTTCCCGCGTCAGCGGGAACCCAGGAAAATCACCGCCAGCAGAAAGTTGGCCTGATTTTGTACTCACTGGATTCGGGCTTGCGCCGGAACGACGGGTTTGTCAACAGGTCGTAGTGACCGTGTCGCCTATGCCGACGCGCACGCCACGCTGATCACGTTCTGCGCCATCTCCGGCAGCTGATCACTGGACCAACTCGCCCCGCCGTCGTGCGTCCCGAACACCTGCCCCCGCCGCGTGCAGAAATACACCTGTGCCGGATCCTGCCGGTTCACCGCCACGCCGAAGGTGGTGCTGCTGGGATTGACACCCTGGTCGAACCGCTCCCAAGTCTCGCCCAAGTTGCTGGTTCGCATCACCCCGCCTTGCTCGCTGCCGAAGTTCATGCCGACGCATGCGTACAGGGTGTTCGGATCGCCGGGGTCGCGCACCACACCGCGCGAGTACTTAATGTCGGAGAACTGGTCAAAGTTGCAGTCCTGCCACGACGCTCCCCGGTCCGTGCTGCGCCACACCCCCGTGCGGTTCGATATCAGCACCGAGCCGGAGTCGCCGCCGCCCACGGCCACGCCGTGCAGGTCCAGAAGGTCAACGTCGCCGGCGAACTCGCTGTTGCGGATGGTCCAGGTCTGCCCCCCGTCCGTGCTGCTGGCTGCGCCGCCAACTTCCAGCGCCGCGTACATGTTGTTGGGGTTGCTCGCCTCAATGTCGATGCCCAGAATGCGCATGGCAAAGGCCATCTGCACCTGCGCCGGGTTCGATACCGTCGCAATGTGGCTCCAGTTCTCCCCGCCGTCCTCGCTCTTGTACACCTCGGCCCCTTCCGTTCCCAGGAACATGATCCTCGGGTCGTTGGGGTGGAACCGGATGGACCACACCACCCGGCCCTCGCTCATGTTCATCCGCTGCCAGTGGTCGCCGCCGTCGGTGCTTCGGTAGATGCCCCGCTGCGTCCCGCAGAAAATCGTCCGAGGGTCGTTGGGGTGTATGGCGATGGCCCTCGCCTGGGTTGCCGGCGCCAGTCCGTCCGTGAGCAAGTCCCAGTGGGCATCGCCGGCCGCCTTCCGGTAGAGTCCGCTGGCTTCAGCGCCAACGTAAACCATAGTGTTGCTTGCCATTTTGCTGCCTCCTCGCTTTTCGTGTCGATCCTGTGGCCTGTGCCGTCATTTCAGCAGACATAACGCTGGATGTCAAACGTGGTCATTCCCGGAGCGGTTGTCCCCCGGCCACCGCCAGCGTCAAACACCATACCGATGCCGCTCCGGCCTGTTTCAGGGCCGTGGCGCAGCTTTCCAGCGTGCTGCCGGTAGTCGCCACGTCATCCACCAGGATGATTGCGGCGCCGTTCAGATCCTTGCCGGGCGATACCGCCACGCTGTCGGCCACGTTCACCGCCCGCCGGTCGGCGCTGTCCATGCCGGCCTGCGGCTCCACCGGGCGGGTGCGCGTCAGCAATCCGGCGTCGTAGCCCAGGTTGCCGGCCCGGGCGACGCGAACCGCCAGCAGCTCAGCCTGATTGTATCCCCGCTCCCGCCGGCGTCGCGAGTGCATGGGAACGGCGGTCAATACGTCGCCGGGCAGCGGGTTGTCGTTCAAATAGCCCGCCAGCAGATCGCCCAGCTGCGCCGCAGCGGCCTTGATCCCACCGTACTTGAGGGCCAAAATGGCCTGGCGAACTGCCCCGGCATAGTGGTAAGGAGCGCGAATGCCGTCAAATTGGCGCCCGCCCGCGGCGCAACGCGGGCAGCGGGCAAAATCGCCGGGGGTAGCGCAAATCCCACAGAACGGGGAAGTCAGCTCGGGCAGGTCCGCCGCGCAAGCCTCGCAAATCACCCGGCCCGACCTACCGCACCCGACGCATTCCAGCGGATACAGCGTATCCAGCACCGTCCGTCCGGCCGGCCCCGCCATATCCCGTAGCCGAGCCAGTCCGTTGAACCAGTCCATTGAATTGAACCGGTACACTGCCGCCGGCTACCCTTGGCCGTCGCGGATTTCCCGCCAGCGCCGAATAATCTGTTCGTCCCGGGGAAACGCTAAGGGCGGTAGCTCTTCAGGCGGAAAAAATCCCACCTCCAGCGATTCCGGCCCGGCCTCCAGGACGCCGCCGGTCTCAGTAGCGGCATAGGCGGCCACCACCACCGGATTGCCGGCATCCGAGAAAAGGCCAATCAGCGCTCCGACCTCCACCAGCAACCCCGCCTCTTCCCAAACCTCCCGCGCCGCGGCATCCTCCACGATTTCGCCCCGGTCAACATAACCGCCCGGCATACTCCACAACCCGTAGCCCGTTTGCACCGCCCGCCGTACCATCAGCGTCTTGCCGTCGCGCTCAACGACGCACGCCGCCGCCAGCTTGGGGTCATAATAGACGACCCGGCCGCATTGCGGGCAAACCGGACGCCGCTGACCCTCGTGCTCCCGGAGCGTGAGCCGCGCCCCGCATCCGGCGCAAAACTTGTCAGTATTCGTCATACCGTCCGGTCCATCCTTTTCATCTGGCAAATCCCGCTTCTCACGATGGCGCGCCCAGCAGAGCCAACACCGCCTCGCGCCTCGGCATAGAATCCTGCGCCCCCACTTCGGCCACGGCCAGCGCGCCGGCGGCGCAGCCCCAGCGTACCGCTTCATCCAGCGCGCGACCCTCCGACAGCGCTACGGCCATCGCCCCGTTGCAGGCGTCCCCGGCGGCCACCGTATCTACCGCGTCCACCCGAAATGCCGGCACATATCCCCGCTCCACGCCATCGTCCCAACACGCCCCTTGCGCGCCCAACTTGATGACTGCCGCGCCGGCGCCCCGGTTCACCAGTTCCCGGGCCGCGGTTCTGGCGGTTTCCGGCGTCGTTATCCGGTAGCCCACCAGCGCTTCAGCCTCGGTTTCGTTCGGTGTAATTACCGAAATGTGCCGGTATAAGTCCAACGGAATCGGTCGAACCGGCCCCGGATCCAGTATTACCCTCACGCCGTAGGACGCCGCTGCTGCCGCTGCCCGCAGCGACAACTCAATCGAGACCTCCAGCTGAAGGAGCAGCCCAGACATCTGATCTGCCAGATCGACTATCGCATTGTACTCGCTCTCTCCGCAGGTATCATTGGCGCCCAGAACCTGCACGATCCGATTTTGCCCGCCCTCTCCTACACTGATTACGGCAATGCCCGAACTCACTCCCGACGTCACCCCCACGGCGTCCGTCTCGACTCCGGCCGACTGTAAAAGATCAATCAATTGTGGGCCAAACATATCGTCGCCTACCCGCCCCACCATCATGGAGCGAGCGCCCATGCGCGCCAACGCCACGGCCTGATTCGCTCCCTTTCCTCCGGCATAAGTGAGAAAACGGTTTCCCACCACAGTTTCCCCGTCAGCGGGCAGACGGTCTGCGAAGGTGACCAAGTCCATATTTATGCCGCCCAGCGACACGATGAGGGGCCTTTCATTCTTTTCGGGCATCGGGGTAACCACGCGACATAACGAAAACGCCGCCTCACGCTAACACCGGTCTATGCCCCCGTCAACGCCAAACACCTCAACCCGCCGCCCGTCACCCCGCCGCACGCCCGCCACCCCCCGTCATTCCCGCGAAAGCGGGAATCCAGTAACTCTCGCCTTACCCCATCACGCCCCCCCCCATCACGCCGCCCTCCGTCACGCCGGCGCCCCCGTCATGCCCGCGCCCCCCATCACGCCCGCCGCCCCCCGTCACGCCGGCGCCCCCATCACGCCCGCCACCCCGCCGCACGCCCGCCACCCCCCGTCATTCCCGCGAAAGCGGGAATCCAGAAGACCCGGCCAATAGCAGTCGATAGCCGCTAATCACTGACACCTGCTCCTTGCGTATCGGAACATATGTTCGCTAAACTGTACTTCAAGTCGAGCAGCAAGCCCGTGGCCACCGCCCATCGCCCGACGCCAACATCAGAATACGGGTTTTCACGGGTCAGCTATCACGGCCTCCCGCTATCCGCGCCGCCCCTGCGGCGTGCGGACGGCAACGTCGGACCTTCTGCACCGCTGGCTATCGCTTACAGGCCGGTTCATTCCCCGGTACCGCATAGACCAGTACGGCGGGTGTCACCACCGCTGCGCGAGGGTCGCCCTCACGTCCCCCAACCGGCTCCCTGCTTGACACGGGGTCATTCCCCCGAAAGCGGGAATCCAGGACCGCGACTTGTCATTCCCGCCAACGTGGGAATCCAGGACCGCGACTTGTCATTCCCGCGAAAGCGGGAATCCAGGCGGGGTGGGGCGTAGGGCGGTCAGCACGCGCAATCTTAGGACTTCAATTCGCAACCACGCTCTCTGGCCGTAGCGCCGACAAGCTGACCCCAAACCCGTTTCCAAAAGCAAATCACCCACCAGCCAACCAATCGCCCCGATTTCAAGGAGCATCCCCTCTTCAAGGAGCCTATCCTCAGCAAATGGCAACCGTCGAGTTCCACCAGGACAAAGCCGTCGAATTCCTCCAACGCGCCGACCACGCCATCGCCGATCTCGACCCCATCCGGGCCGCCGTGGCCCTCCGACGGGCGCTTACCCATGCCCTCACCGCCCTCGCCGTCCACGACGGCTGCAACCACAACTCCCGTCGCCAGCTCGAGCAGGTGATGTATTCCAATATATTTCGGCAACGCCTCAAGCGCGACCACCTCAAAACCTTCCGGCAGGTCCATTCCATAGCCGATCACCTTGCCTCGGCCCACCGATCCGGCGATCCCGCCGTCCCCCTCCGGCGCATGCGTCGCCGCGTCAAATCTTGCATCGTTGACTGCGCCGCCGCCATCGCCGGACAACCCAAACCGGTCCGGCATCACAAGCGCCGGCTGCGCGACCCTAACCTCCGCGTGCCCGACGCCTTCGCAACTGCCCAAGACATCCTTTCCCTCCCCAATCTCGACGACATCAAGCGCCGTTTCAATCTCTCTAACGTTCCCCTTGCCGCCAGTCCCGATCCCCACGGCTGGTATCGCTACGGGATGACGCCGCGTCCTTGTCCTTGCCACCGGAAACTCTGGCGTCTCCCGGAGGACGACAGCGTAATCATTCTGTCTCCTCTATGGCGTCGCGCCCTCGAAAAAACCTTCTGGATCAAACTCCCCAACCCCTTGTCGCTGCGCGCCCGACCACTCCCCCCCGCTGCGCGCCTGTCCAACCACCTGGCAATCCCGTCCCATGACCCCATGCTATAATCCGGCAAAACTTGAAAAAGCGAGGACACGAACGATGTCTCAGCCTCTGGACAATATCAAGGTCGTGGACCTTACCCGCACCCTGGCGGGGCCGTTTTGCACTCAAAACCTAGCCGACATGGGGGCCGACGTCGTCAAGATTGAGGAACCCAACGACGGCGACGAAACCCGCAAGTGGCCCCCCATCTGGAATGGCGAGAGCACCCAGTTCATGTCCTTCAACCGCAACAAACGTAGCCTCTCCGTAAACCTGAAGTCGGAAGAAGGCTTGACCATCGTGAAGAAACTGGCTAAAGACGCCGACGTAATGATCGAAAGCTTCCGCGCCGGCGCGTTGGCGCGCCTGGGCCTGGGCTATGATGACATCAAGGAAATCAACCCCGACATCGTTTATTGCACCATCTCCGGCTATGGCCGCACCGGCCCCATGGCCAACAAGCCCGGCTACGACCTCATCATCCAGGCTTACAGCGGGTTAATGCACCTCACCGGCGAACCCGACGGCCCTCCCCAACGAGTCGGCTTCTCCCTGGTGGACCTTTTCACCGGCATGATGGCCTTCGGCTCCATCGTCACCGCCCTCTACCACCGCGACAAAACCGGCCAGGGACAACTCATCGACACCTCCCTCCTGGACGGCCAGGTCGCCGCCATGAGCTACCACGCCACCGGATACATCGGCACCGGCGTCGAACCCCACCGCCTCGGTTCCGGCCACCCCAGTCTGGTCCCCTACCAGAGCTTTCAGGCCGCCGACGGCTTCTTCATCCTGGGCGTCGCCAACCCCAACTTGTGGGAACGTTTCTGCAACGCTATCGGGCACCCGGAACTCAAAGACGATCCCAAGTATGCCACCAATCCTGACCGGGTAGCCCACCGCCAGGAATTGGTGGACCATCTCAACAGCATCTTCGCCGACAACACCCTCGCCCATTGGGTCAAGGTAATCGACGAGGCCGGCGTCCCGGTCGGGCCCATCAACAAGACCTCCGACGTAGTGGCCGACGAACAGGTCAATGCCCGCGAGATGTTCCTGGAAATCAACCATCCCAGCATCCCGAATCTGCGTGTGCCCAACTCCCCCTTGAAGCTGCGGGGCACCCCGGCCCAGCTCCGCAAAGCCCCCCCGCTTCTAGGCGAGCACAACGCCGAAGTTCTGGCCGAACTGGGCTACGGCGCCGAAGAGCTCGCCAACCTCAAGAAAACCGGCGCCATCGGCGAACCGGCAACAGCCTGATACCCAGCCCGATCCCCAAACCCGCGTGGGCAACCTCCGTGGTTGCCCTTGCTCACGGCTCAAGAGGTTGCCCCTACCCCCGGCCCAATTGGTTCACACAATGCAGGTTATGTACACGACAAGCGTAAATTCCCCTGCCTTTTGACATAACGTCCTCCTCAAAGGTCAATCAGCCCCCAAGAGGTATCCCATCCCATCTCCGTCAATCCGCCCCATCTCCGTCATTCCCGCGAAAGCGGGAATCCAGAACCCCCTGTCATTACTGCCTTCGCAGCAATAAACGGAACCCTGCCGCGTGCGACAATTTCCGGTTGCCGTACACCACGAGCCGGGCTATAATGATCTACGTTAAGTCGCGCTGGGGCGGTTAGCTCAGCGGTTAGAGCGCCTCGTTCACACCGAGGAGGTCGGAGGTTCAAATCCTCCATCGCCCACCACTCCCGCCACGGCGACCGACAATTAACATTGGAAAACCACCTTGCCGAGGTGGCGAAACGGCAGACGCGCTGCGTTCAGGGCGCAGTGTCCTTTAAGGACGTGTGGGTTCAAATCCCTCCCTCGGCACCATCCCTTTTCCATCGCGCGCTTGTAGCTCAGTGGATAGAGCGCTGCCCTGCGGAGGCAGAGGTCGTGAGTTCGAATCTCGCCAAGCGCGCCATTCCTTTGCCCGCTTCACCGGTCAACTACGGGCGGTTAGCTCAGATGGTTAGAGCGTCTGCTTTACACGCAGAAGGCCGGGGGTTCGAGTCCCTCACCGCCCACCATCAGCCAAGCCCGCATCTGGATCCCCCTGGCGCCCGATCCTCTCTGCAATGATGGAACACCATGGCATCCGTTGGGGTTACGTTTTCTTGCGCGCCCCCAATTTCCTCGGCGGCGAGGACCGTGAGCATCTCATGACCGTCGCAGTCGAAATGTACTTGGCCGGCGAGGATGAACGCAACGTCCAAAGCGCTGCATACGAAGGAAGGGTGTTCACCCAGCGACGATTCGAAATGTTGGGCGAGTTCGGCGGCCAGCGTTTCGACGTCGAGTTGGAAACCGCATTTGGACGCGACACTGCGACCTTCCTGGTGAATGAGCAAACGGGTGGTCATGGCGGTGGTTTGGGCTTCTCCCGCAACTAACCCCTGCCTCCCGTCCCCGCATTCCCACCCCGTCATTCCCGCCTCACCCCGTCATTCCCGCAAAAGCGGGAACCCGGTGCGCTGGGGGGTAGGGCGGCGGCAGATGTGGTATATTAGCCTAAACCTCAGCGTGCCATCCCGGCAGGGAGGCGATCCATTATGCCCGAGGAACTCTTCACCTTCACCGACAAGCCCCAGGCCAACTACTTGGTCGCCGGCTGGCGGCGCCAATGGTCCAATGGCGGGCGCATCTCCAGCGGCTTGCCACGCTATCTCATCGAGAAAAACGGCGGGCGGCAAATCGGCCAAATGACCGAGTACGTCAACCGGATGTGCTACCCCTTCCAGGTGGCCGGAACCCACGACGCTTTCCGCCCGGCCGCCTCCTTCCAGGAGGGCCTCCCCAACACTGCCATGTCGCGCCAAAACGCATTCTATGAAATCGGCAGCGGATTGCTGGTCTTTCTCGGTGAGGAACCTTGGTATCGCCTCGACATCTACACCGAGGCGTTTTTCAACGCGGTCAGAGAGCTGGGCATCCAGCAGACCGTGGCGGTTGAAGGCGTCAATGGACCCGCTCCCCCGGACCTGGAAAGGCGCATCACCTGCGTGTACTCCCAACCCGAAATGCGCGAGCAGCTGGAACGCCACGGCGTGCAGTTCTCCAGCTACGGCAGCCGTGGACGGCAAGGCCCCACCATCGGCATGGCCTTGGTCTCCGTGGCTCACTACGAATACCCCGACATCCGGATGTTTCGCCTGGGAGCCATGGCCCCCATGTATCCCTTTATGACCAGCAACAACAACCAACTGGGAATTACCCAGGATCACCGCGCCTACTACGACATCCTGCGTCGCTTGCGCTCCCTGTTCAAGCTCGAAATGGATCTCTCTGAGCTTGAACAGATGGGAAACCGCGAATCCCAAGAGTTGCTGGACAACCTTGAGCGGCTCGGCCGCACCAACAGCGAGGCCAAGCAGATCATCGATCAGGTCCGCCTCGACTACCAGTACACCCCTTACGTCGAGCCGGTGAATCTTGATCCGGCCCTGGAGGGAGCCCTGGAAAATATCCTGCGGGACATCGCCGAGCCGGGCCAGGAAACCTGATCCGCATCCGCACCGCGCATCCCTCAAATCACGGGCCAGCGTGGTGAGTAATCCACGCCAGTCCTTTTTATTAAGGCTTCTCCCAAATCCTGCACTTTAGCCGCCAGCTCCGGTTCGTCCACAAACTGGGGTTTATGGTTTGCCACCACTATCTTGCCGTTCACGATCACGGTGTGCACGCTGCGCCCGTCGGCGTTGTACACCAGGTTGTTGACCGGATTGTGCAGCGCAGCCCACTCCGCGCGGCGGGTATCGAATAGCGCCAAGTCGGCGAATTTGCCCGGTTCAATTGAGCCGATTATGTCATCCATGCCCAACGCTGCCGCCCCGCCGATAGTTCCCAGCTCCAGAGCCGTCTCCGCTGGTATCATCGACACATCCTGCCTTCCGTCCTTGTACAGTACCGCCGCCAAATAGACCGACCGCAGTGTCTCCAATAAGTTGGAATTGTTGCCGGCATCGGTGCCCAGACCCACCCGGGCGCCGCCCTCCAGTAACTCCGGCAGCAACGCGTGTCGAGTCATCCCGGCGCCACCCTTTATCGCCGCGGTCGGACACATCACCACGGCCGTATTTCGTTCCGCGATGAGACTGGCCTCCAATTCGGAAATCCCCAGGCAATGCGCCAAGGTCATTTCGGCAGTGAGAACCCCGCAACGGTCCAGGTACTCGGTCGGCGTGCCGCCGTAGCTGCGCCGGCATTCCTCAATCCAACGGGGCCCATTGCTGAAATGCAGAGTCGAACGCGTTCCGGCTGCTTGGGCGATGGCATGGCTGGACGATAGCAATTCGGTTGAGCAAAACTCCGGCGAAAAGGGCATCGCCCATGCCGAAACCATCCCTTCCAGCGCCCCGTCAAATTCCGCTATCGTTTCTTCCGTCAACCGGATTGCGGCGTCGGTATCGTGCATCGGGAGATTCAGCGGGTTAGACCGGTCAAGCACGCTGCGTCCGACGATGATCCGACACCCCGATTGGCGATAGGCTTCCATACAGACGTCCAAGTGGGTCGTGCTGCCCGGGTCCAGGAATGTGGTGGTGCCGTATTTGAGCAGTTCCGTGATGGCCAGCAAAGAAGTGGCGTACTCGTCGCTATCCGTCATCGCGCCCTGTAGGCGGAAAACGTTGGGCAGATATTGAGCGCCCAGGTCATCGGGGAACAACCCCCGCGCGGCGTGGGCGTAGCTTAGGTGCATATGGCCGTTGACGAAACCGGGCGTCACGACCATGCCGCTGCCATCGATGACCGTATCGGCGGACACTCCAGCCATGTCCGCCGCTTTTCCGACTCGCACGATGCGGTTATCGGCAACCAGTACCGCGCCGTCGGCGATGATGCGTCTCTCCGAGTCCATGGTGACGATGTAGCGCGCGCCGTCTATTTTCAGGGTGTCTTCCGGCATTGTAGCTCCAAACTCCCTCTCCCTTTGTGGGAGAGGGCCGGGGGTGAGGGGTATCGGGGTGCCGGCCTGTCGTCAGTCGGCCCAATCGCGGAATCCCCAACGATTGAATGAGGTGACCTCCCCGGACGGGCGCCTGTTGGTTGGACCAAAGTTGCCCCGGGGGTATCCCACAGGAGTGAGGCAAATCAGCTCAGCGAATTCAGGTAAGGCCAGTATCTCCCGAACCTCTTCCTCTTTGCGGTTCAGAACGGTCGTGATGCGCGTACCCAGTCCCAAGGCGCGGCCCGCCAGGAAAAGGTTTTGCACGGCTGGCCAGATCGACGCCGCGTGACGGCCCCTTTCGATGGGCCGGCCGGACTGATAACCGCTGCCTCGCGAGTGGTCGGCGCACACCACGATCATCGCAGGAACTTCAGGCATGTGGTGAGCCAGATAACGGGCGTGGCGATACACTCTGGTCTCCGTTGGCGACGGTTCCCAACCCATAGCATCCAACCAGGTGTTTTTGTAAAGCTCGCCCAAGGAACGCACGGTGTCCGGATCGTTGACCACCACGAACTCCCACGGTTGGGTGTTGCCTCCGTTGGGGGCGCGCACGGCGGCATCGATCATCTGCTGCAAAGCTGCTTGGGGAACCGCGTCCGGTTTATAGCGGGTAATTTGTCGCTGGCTGTAAATTGCGTCGAAGAGGTCAATCCGGTTGGTCATAGCGGTTATCCTCCAGTCAGTGCCGCGCCTGCCGCATAATGGCGTTCATTATAGCCGCAATATCAGCTGGCCTCACCGGAAGATGGTGATAATGACCAAGCCGGCCACGATCAGCGCCGCACCGATTACCCGGCCTCCGGTTACGCGCTCTTTCAGCACGATGGCGCCTAAGGCCAGGGCAAAAAACAGGCCGACCTCCCGGGCCGGCGCGACGTAGCTGACGTCGGCGACGCGCATGGCCGTGAGTACCAACCCGTAAGCCACGAACATTAACGCGGACGCCGCCATAATCGGCCGGGCGCCGGCGCGCCATTCCTGAACCACTGCGCTCACCCCGTAATTCCGCGTTATGTAGGGTAGCATTCCCACCGCCACGCCGCAGGTCATCAGATGCAGGTACAGAAATGGGCTAACATAGGCAACTCCCTGCTTGTCAACCAGCGTGTACAACGCAATGCATGCGCCGGTGAGCAGGGCATAAGCAATGCCGCTTCTGCTGGCGGCGAACCCGGCGCCCGCCAGCTGACGGAGCTGACCCCACCAAGCCATTGTGTAGATGCCGACCACCATTGCCCCAATGCCGACCCACGCCGGGGCGCTCACCGATTCCCCCAGCGTGAACACGGCCAGAATGGGAACTAGTCCGGGGCCAAACCCACGAGCAATGGGATAGGCCAGCGAAAGATCGGCGCGCGCCAGGCTCCGCCCCAGAAACAGAAAGTAGCAGATGTGAACCAGAGCCGAAGCGACAATGTACCAAAGTCCAACCGGCTCAAACGTGGCCTGCAACGCCATTACGACGGCGATGGGAGCCGCGCCAATTGCGGCAAAGGCCGACATCCACCACACGAACACTTCCTGGCGCTGGGCTTGCTTCAAAAGCAAATTCCAGGTGGCATGAACCAGGGTGGATGCCAGCACCAGCACCAACGCCAGCAGTGTCGTCGGTTCCGGCATGGGTAATGCTCCGAAGGAGCTGAAAAATAAAAACCGCCGACGGCATTCAGAGTGACGTCGGCGTAAATTTTTGGTGGCGCATAGGGGATTCGAACCCCTGATCTCCGCCTTGAGAGGGCGGTGTCCTGGGCCGCTAGACGAATGCGCCAGTTGCTCGACCGGATCCTACGATCCGCACGCGAAATTATAGCAGATGCGACGCGCCTTGCAACCCGGATTGTCGGCTCATAATCGTTCGGAATCGAGGCGCGGCTTTGCCTAGGAACCGTCATTCCCGCTCCACCTCCGTCATTCCCGCGAAAGCGGGAATCCAGAGACCCGCGCCATCAGCAAACGTAAGTAGGGCCAGGATTTTCTGGATGCCGGGTCAGGGTGAAAACCTCTGCAAGCCCCGGGTCTCCCCTCCCACCGGGGGAGCAGAGGTTTTGCTATCGTCTCCAGTGACCACCGGCTCTTGCGTGCCCGTGCATTAGTTTTCTACACTGCATCTACGTTCTCTACGTTGGACCTATTGGAGAACTGCCCGCGCCCGTTTCGTTTCTCGGATGATCGCCTGCCGGTTTTGCTAAACTGGCGCGCACCAGCTTGATTAAGGATGACGCAGTTGGAAACTGGAAAATTGCCGCCACAGTTGCTCTCTGAATTGCTGGCGGGCTTGCCTACCGTCGACCCGCGTGTGGTGCTGGGACCAGGGATCGGAGAAGACTGTGCTGTAATCGACATGCGCGACCGGTTGCTGGTCGCCAAATCGGACCCCATCACCTTCGCTACCGACCGCATTGGTTGGTACTCCGTGCAGGTTAACGCAAATGATATAGCGTGCTCTGGGGCTGCTCCCCGTTGGTTTTTGCCCACTATCCTGATGCCGCCAAGCGCCACGCCCGAAGGCGTCCGAGCCATTTTCCAAGACATCGCGGCTGCCTGCCGGGGACTGGGCGTCACCGTTATCGGAGGCCACACCGAAGTTACGGATCATTTGCCCCGACCGGTCGTGGCCGGGACGATGCTGGGAGAACTGGAGAATCGTCAGCAGATGGTGGTCACCGGGGGTGCCCAAGACGGGGATAGCATCATCGTTGCCTCCGGCATTGCCATCGAGGGAACCGCTATCCTCGCCAGGGAATATGGCGATTCCCTAAGCTATGCCGGCGTGGACCTGGATCTTATCACTCGGGCGGCTCGGTACCTGGATGACCCAGGGATCAGCGTAGTTGCAGCGGCGCAAGCGCTCTGCGCCACGGGGGCTGTACACAGCCTGCACGATGTGACCGAGGGAGGGTTGATAACGGCGTTGCGGGAGGTCGCCACAGCATCAAAGTTGGGCTTGGTGGTGGAAGCAGAGAGCGTACCGCTGCTGCCGGAATGCGCCGTGATCTGCCGGGCTTTGGCCATCGACCCGTTGGGGCTTTTGGGTTCCGGCGCGTTGATTGCCACGCTCCCGGCTTCGGCGGCTCCAGACGCATTGCGGGCTTTGGACCGCATCGGCGTCAATGGATGGGAAATAGGTCAGATGATGGAGCAAGAAGACGGTCTGTGGATGATTGACCGAAGCGGCGAACGGGACTTGCCGGAATTCCGCCGCGACGAATTGGCCCGTTTCCTCGAAGACCAGGATCAGGTATCCAGATAGAGGCTAATGCAATCACGTAGCTGGGCCAACGTTATGTTGCCTCCTGATACGGTGATTGACACTTTTTTGCCACGGACCAGGTCCGGATGGCGGACGGCGCCCGCTAATGCGGTAGCGCCGGCCCCTTCCGCCAAGGTGTGGGCTTTTTCCACCAGCATAGCCACCCCGCGCCGCACGTCGTCATCGCTGACCAGGACGAAATCGTGCAGCCGGTGGCGCATGATTTGCTGCGGTAGTTCGTAACCTTCGGCGGTGGCGATGCCTTCCACCCAGGTTCGCATCGGCGCTTGTACTAGTTGTCCCTGTTCCCATGAGTGATAAGCAGCCGGGGCGGCCTCGGATTGCACCGCAACCACCTTTATTTCCGGGTTTAGGGCTCGGGCGACGATACAAGCTCCCGCTACGCCGCTCCCACCGCCGAGGGGAAGCAGCATGACCTCCACATCGGGCAGGTCCTCGATGATTTCCAGGCTGGCGGTGGCAACCCCGGCGATGAGTTCCGGTTCGTTGACGGGATGGACGTAGCGGTAGCCTTCCTCCGCGGCGAGGCCCTCGCAATAGCGTCGGGCTTCGTCGAAGTTTGCGCCGTGGAAAATCAATTCGGCGCCCAGCGCTTCCATTGCAGCGACTTTGTTGGGGTTCGCATCGACGGGCAGTCCGATTATGGCACGGGCTCCGAAGGTCTGACACGCGCTGGCAATGGACTGGCCGTGATTCCCGCTGCTGGCGGTGATTACGCCGCGGTCTCGATCCTGTTGAGGCATGTTGGCTAATAGGTTGAGGCCCACGCGGGCCTTGAACGCTCCCAGCGGCAAATGTTCTTCGTGCTTGAGGTAAATCTCGGCGTCGAGCGCCGCGCTCAAGCCTGCTGAGTAAGTTAGCGGGCTGCGCTGGACGTAAGGGCTGATGGTGGCGCGAGCGTGATAAACGTCGCGCAGAGTGGGCATGTTCAAGGCTAAGCTCCGGGATAGACCCTGGGTGGAAGTAGATTAGGAGTGCTGGAAAGGTTAGGCAAGGGGACTCGCACTGTCAACTGGATCGGGCACGTGGGTTTTGCGGCATTCATGCCGCGTTGGAGTATGCCACGTTGGAGAACGCGGTTCCGCTGCGCTGGGCAAAAAGATCACGGCCCCGTTTACGCTGCCCCAGCATTGGAGCGTCACTACAGAAAATGTAGTACACGCTGACGCTGCCGGATGCACGAAAGTGTAATAAGGCAATTGCGCCTTACCGTGAATGGACTGCGCCGGCGCGCCTGGGAGTCAGCATGCGCCGTATGTGAGCGTAATCAGCGGTACACTAAATTAATGTGTGCTGAATGGCAAGTAACGGTGCTACATTTTGCACACTGCGAATCGGGCCTTTGGACATTGTCTAGTGGATGTAGGGGCGTGTAATGCAAATCTGGGCTTCAGTATCGTGCGTGTGGGGGCTGAATATGGGCGCCCTGCGCAGTACACTCGCTAATGTAGCAAATTATCGCTACAGCGGCCAGAAGATTTCCGTCAGCTCAAGCCGGGAATCTCCGCGGATAGTATGACGGCCCAGGCGCCACCAAGCCCTGAAAATTGAGCACGGGACCCGACGGCCCCAAATCGTTGAAAATCTCCCGGAATCGGTATTGGCTCCCCTAGAGGATGTTCGGCTGATATGGCAGAATAAGCACGCAACTAGGGTAGTTCTAAAAGAATATAAAAATATTTTAGGACTGTTGTTGGTTGTAATTGACAATCATAAAAACCGGGGTTAGTGTAGCGTAGGTCTGCCCTGCAACGTACACCGTGGCGTTTGATTTTAGCTACATTGTGGTGTACGGCAATCCGGTACATCTTGGAGGTGCATTTTGGCACGCAAGACCAAGTTGATGTTGCGCGTAGAAAGGGAATTCAATAGCCCGCTGGAACGTCTCTTACCCGAGTTGGTTAACGACCAGGGCATGACAGCCACTGCGGACACCTTGGGAGTGAGCAAGGCGACGTTGGGCTACTGGATGTTGAAGATGGGTATCAACATGCGGCGCGTAGCCATCGCGCCCGGCGAAGTGCTGGAGGTCAAGCGGACCGACTATCCCAACTAATCGAAACTAAGCCGGGAATAGCATTTCGCCATTCCCGGCTAGTACGGCGCCCAGGCAGGCCCATGGCGAGCTGGCATGCCGAGGCGTCAGTCCGTGGCGGATGCTACGGACGCAGTAACGTCCCGGCCGGTGGCAAATGGCCGGGACGTTGCATTCAGCGTCGCCGCTGTGCCTTACCCCTTGGCGGCACACGAAGATAATGTTATGTAAGCATGCAACGTTAGCGGGCCAGTGCCGTGACCGCCAACCCACGAAGAGCCCTTCCTCCCGCTTTTGACAAGGATCCAGCTTCACTGTGATGAAAGCCCAACTGAGCCGGGACAGACCTCGTCACCCGTAGCAGGCTGCGTCGAACAAACCGTCGCGTCCCTGACCCAGATCCGACGGGTCGATCATGATAAGGGTCATTCCCGCATCCGGCCGGCTGACCGGTGGCTCCCAGTAGCGCGGTATGCGTCGCTATGGTGTCTAAGCGTTCATTGGGCACGAAGCAGTACGGATTTTCTTGGTCACACCCTGTCAAGTGGTGGGATAAAGGTCGTCCTTGCTGAAGTAGATCAAGTCATCGGACTCTGGCAGGCTGGGGGCAGACAGCCGCAGGGCCCGGTTATCCGGGCGACGGTACGGTAATACCTAGTACCGGATCAAGCCAGGAATTGCAGGGATATAGGCGATGGAGTTTGGAGCGGGCATCCGGGGCGCCTGAAACGCCAATCAATGGTGGTCTTGGCGCCGGCCAATGCCCCTTGATCGCCATGGCGGCCCCGCAGGCAGTCTCGGGTCAGCGCGCTGAATCTATCTCCACCATGTGAGCCAACTGGCGTGTTTGGGGGTGTGGTGGAACTCCGGGCGTTTCACGATGCCCCGGGCGGCCACCGCCGCCCGTCCGCCAGCAACTGGGTGGAGGTTGCGTCGCGGCACACCACCGGACGAACTGGGGTCGCAGGGCTCGGCGTACCGGTGCGGCTCGTCCCCCAGCATGGCCGCGTCGAATTCGCCGTCGGCCTTGGGGATGCGCCACTGCTGCTTGCGCCAAGGCGCATGGACGCGGCTGAGGCGCGACGACGGATCTACCGAGCGCCGCCGCCCCAGGAACGGGAGCGGTAGTGCGGCAGTAGGTAGCGGAACACTTTAGCCTGAGGCTGAGCCGCTCCCGACCTGAACTGAGCCTGGTGAACCAGTTACGGTCCAGACTGCAACCCCGACGAGGCCATCTGGGGTTGGGTACACCAGGAAGTTACGGTAATCTGTGCTTGGGAACCTGTGCCGCGGCGCGAGAGCAGGTGGACGGCCTTTTCGCCAATCTGGCGCTTCGTCGGGGAGGAAGTCAAACGCCGTTGCCGTACTGAGGCTTTAGGCCCGGGCGCAGAACTTCACCGACAACGCCCCAGTCCATTCCAAGATTGATTGATTACTTGACGCTTCAAGCGGTCAGACTTGAAAGATGCCTTCTGGGAGAAAGGCGGAGACGGTGACGTTGGGCAAGTCCACGATGTTGCTGACACGTAGGTCCACGGCCACGCTACAGATTATGTAGGCTTGCTCCGCCGTCCAGCCTCGTTCCTGGAGAAGGGAGATCATGTTGAGTAGGGCGTTACGCGCGGCCAGGGAGAGGCTATCTTCGCCTTCCTGAGATCCGTCGGAACGAATGGGATATCCGACGGTGGCGGTGAAGTTGCGCGGGGCGGCCCATTCGGGCGGCAGGAAGTAGCCGGGATGGGAGTAGCGTGGGAAGGTTATGTTATGCCGGGCGGCCTCGCCTTTGTGGATGGCGAAGCGGATGGCACAGGTGGCGCCCATCTCGATGGCGGTGATGCAAACCTCGCCGTCGCCCTGGGCGAAGTGTCCGTCGCCGGCGGAATAGAGGCCGCCGGGCACAGACACCGGAATGAAGAGGCGGGAACCGCTGGTGAGCTGTTTGGCGTCAACGTTGCCGCAATTTTCGCGGGGCGGGAGAGTGCGCAGGCCCTCGTTGGCGATTTGTCCGCCGGTGGGCACCGCGTCCTCCGGGTCCGGGGGCGCGGCCTGGCCGCCACGGCTGACCCAATCGGCTTCGCGGGCCGCCCAGGCCGCCACCTGAGTGTGGGACGGGGCCAGGCCGGCGGTGCCCATGAAGGAACCGTCGGGGATGCGGACGCCCGGTATCTGCGCCGAGGTGGCCCAGCCGTCGGCGATGTTCCAGTGGACCAGGTAGGGGTCGGTGAACACGTCGCGGAGGAAGCCAGCACCAGGACGGCTGCGGGTCCAGCCCTGAGGTTGGGCGATTATGTCTAGATACTCAATCTCCAGCAGGTCGCCCGGCTCGGCGCCTTTGACGTACACCGGGCCGGTTAGCGGGTGCGCCACTTTGGCATCGAGGCCGCCCAGATCGGCGGTGGTCATGCCGGGCTGGATTTGGGAATCGGAGGCGTCACGGGTTTCCAGTACCACTTCTTCCCCGGGGTCAACCTCAACAATGGGCGGGATGTCCGGGTGCCAGCGGTTGTGGCCGAGGTGGGGTTCCGCTTTTAGGCGTTTGGCGCGGTCGATGGTGACAGTTTGCATGGGGGGTCTCCTGATTAGGCGACATTCGCGTCGGTGGAAGCAGGATGTATGAGCCCAGGTTATGTTGTCTGATGAGGGATTTGGCCTGGCTACTGAGTTCGTTAAATCGACGTAGGTTGGGAATGTGCTACGGAGCTACGCCGATGAGTACCAGAGGGACAGCCGGGACGCCGCGCCCTTGACGGACGACATTCATCAAGTCGCGTTCATAATAAGGGACACTGGACGACATTTCGCGTTCCAGCTCTTTCATAGGCAGAATTTCGATGCCCACGTCGATGATTTCGGATATGTAAAAACTTAGATGCTTCACAAACAGGTCGTGGGCGACGAAGGCGTATTTCCCGAACTGCACTTCGACGGCCACGCGATCTTTTACAAAATCGGTTTGGTTATAGGACTTTATGGGGGTATGACCAGCCTGCTCTATCCGCTCCTTCTGGGTGCGATCAGGCAAGCTATAAGTGCCGCGCAGCAGTTTTTCATCAGGGGCTACCCAGAAAGTATTCCGGCTTTCGCTCCAGCCGTTATCGTGGAACCCGGCTTTGAAGGCGTTGTTCATATCCGCCGGTGAGTACAAAAGCCGCCCCCGCATGGCCTTTTCTCGGGAGACCTTAGTTCGGCAAGCTTCGGCATCGACATTTTTAATCACGCCCTCTACTTCGTCCCAAAGCTGCTTGCGGTGAACGAGGAGATACTCGTGCCCGTTCAAGTGGGAATAGAGGGCTTTAATCTTCATTAGTGGCCGCCGTTGGGTTTAGCGGGGTCGTAGATTGGTTTTCCCATAGGGCGGGTACGAAGGGTCCCCTGTTGCCACATTCGAATGCGGTAGGCGGCAATGTCCACGTATTCCTGGACATTGTCGCAGCCATAACCTGCCCGGTCGTGTATGAGGGCGGCGACAATGGACGAACCTACCCCCATATATGGGTCGAATACTGCATCGCCGGGGTTGGTCATTGATAAGACGAGGCGCTCAACCAGCTCAACGGGGAATTGGCAAGGATGGGCAGTTTTCTCAGGATGGTTGTTCTTGACGTTGGGGAATTCCCAAACGTCGCTGGGATTTTTGCCCTTGGGGTTTCCGGAGAGCCTACCGATATTCGGGCCTTTGAAGTACCGCTTATTGGGATACTTGGACGGTACACGTATGGGGTCCAGATTCCACGTGTAGTTATCGCTTTTCGTCCACCAGTTGATGGTTTCGTAGCGGCCAGATAGTCGTCTGGAGCTATGCAATCCGTGGCCGAAATGCCATACGATGCGATTGCGCAGTTTCAGCCCCAAATCCTTGAATATGGGGTAGAGGAGGGAATCCAGAGGGACAATTTCGCCGCGGTCAACATAGTTGCCGACTTGCCAGCAGATTGAGCCCTGGGGGTGCAGAACACGCACGCACTCGGCGATGACGCGCCGCTGGCTGGCGAGGTAGGCCTCGAGGGATGTTTTGGATTCGTATGCTTTGCCGAGGTTGTAAGGAGGGGAGGTGACAACCAGGCGCATCTGCTCGTCGGTAAGGCTCTTGGTGAATGCGAGAGCATCGTCGCATACAACTGTAAATTGCTGACCGGGCGCTATTGAACGGCGGGTCTCGCTCGGGTCATGCAACCCGGTTTGATAGTCGGCAGAGCCCGGAGGCTGTGGTTCATTCATAATGTGGCGATTTTGGTTTGGGATGACAACGTTCATGGCGTCGTTCCGTCGTTATTGCCGGCTGTCATAAGCAAAGTGGGCCGCAGGGGCGAATACTAATCATTCGCCCCTGCCAGGATGGTCTGCGGTTTATAGCGACCAGTCGTCGGGGAGTTCGGGGGTGGGCAGCGGGCGGATCATGACCTCGACGAGGGCGGACTGACCCTGCTCGTTGGCGCGGATGGCGCGCTGGAAGGCGGTGCGGATGTCCTCGGGGTGCTCGACGCGCTCGGCGTGGCAGCCGAGGCCGTCGGCGACGACACTGAAATTGCCGCCGAGGACGGCCATTTCCGGGGGCGTGCCGTTGGGGTCTTCCATACCCATCATGCCGCCGCCGATGCCGCCGTTGTTGATGACTACGGTGAGGATGGGGAGACCCATGCGGGCGGCGGTCTCGATTTCCATGCCGGTCATGCCGAAGGAGGCGTCGCCGAGGACGTGGACAACGAGATGGTCGGGGCGGCCGAGCTTGGCGCCGATGGCTGCTCCGACGGACCAACCCATGGCCGCCATGCCGCCCATGGCCACGAAGTTGCGCGGCTTGGTGGTCTGCCAGAAGGGAACCACGTAGCCGCGGCTGCCGCCGGCATCGTGGAGGGCGATAGTGCGATCGGGATCGATGAGCTGCTGGAGTTCGTGGACGACGCGGTAGCCGTTGGTGGGGGTTTCCGGGTCGTTGAAGCGGGGCATCCACTCCATCTCATGCTTTTCGTGGCAGGCGCGAATCTCGTCCACGATTTCCTGCTTAATGCCGCCGCCGTTGGGTCCAAGACGCTGGCGGACCGCGTCGATGATGGCCCGCAGGGCCAGCTTGGCGTCGGCCAGCATGGGGAGGTCAACCTGGTAGGTCTTGTTGAGGTCGGCGGGGTCGGCGTTGACGTGGATGATCTGGACTCCCTCGGGGATGGGCCGGCCGTCAGTGCCGTTGGGCTGGCGGAAGGAGTTCCCTACCGCCAGCGCCACGTCGGCCTTGCGGTTGATTTGCAGCGCGGCGCCGGAGGCGTAGCGGCTGCGGGGATAAACGCCGCCCCCCAGCGACAGCGGGTGATTCTCCGGGAAAATTCCTTTGCCCATTATGGTGGTGGCGACGGGCATTGAGAGGAGTTCGGCTAGTTCCTTCACTTCGTCGGCAGCGCCGGCGCTCATGGCTCCGCCGCCGACATTGAGGATTGGCAAACGAGCGTTGACCAGCATATCAGCGGCGCGCTGCACGTCCGCATCGGAGGGGCCGGCCTTGCCGGGGTTGCCCACCGGGGTGTAAGCAAGGACGGCGTCGTCGGCCTCGGCGGTGAGGACGTCCTGGTGCATCTCGAGCACTACCGGGCCCGGTGAACCGGAGCGGAGGGCGGTGAAGGCGCGGCGCATGACCTGAGGGATGTCCTGGACGCGGGTGAAGGAGCCGCGCCATTTGCAGAGGCCGTCGAAGATACTGGCCGAGACTTCCTGCTGCCATTCCTGCCCGAGATTGCGCGCCGGGTGCTGGCCCATGAGGAGCAGCACGGGAATGTTATCAGCGTAGCAGCCGGCGATGGCGGTGAGACAGTTGGTTGCGCCGGGGCCGGTGCCGGTCATGGCGACGCCGACCTCGCCGGTGGCGCGAGCGTAGCCGTCGGCGATCTCAACGCCGAGGCGTTCGTGGCGGGCGGCAAAGGGCCGGATGCCGGAGCCGCGGAGCGGGCCCCAGAGGGGAGCCAGACCGCCGCCGGAGAACCCGGTTATGTAACGTATTCCTTCTTGCTCCAGGGCTTTGACAACGGCTTCGGCTCCACGCATAGGGCACCTCTCCTTTTCTTGTGCAAGACCGGGTGGAGCGGTTATCCCGCTCCCAGATAGCCGGGATGATAGGACAGCGGGGTGACCGGGTCAACCGGGCAATGTGGGATCTGCCCGGTAGATTGGGTAAATGGCTACGCCCGGTCTAACGCTATTGTCGCGCCATCCACGAATTTTACTCTTCCGGGTTCGGCGGCGCGCTATCCGACGCCACGTCGTTTTGGAGCGCTCTCGCGGATAGGAAACTTGCCATAGCGCAGGCCAAACCAATAAAGAAGTTGTACGACCCCATGACGAAGACATGATGGAATGAGAACGCGAACATAGCCATCACAATCGTCCATACGACGATTACATCTCGGGTCAGGGATATTGGCCTGGCCCAGAGCGTCCGTATCAACAAGAACAGCGTCAAAATGAACAACGCCAACGGGATAACGCCGGCTTCGCCAATCAGCATCAGGTACGCGTTGTGGACGCCCTCCGGTATGCCCTCATGATTCCCCTCAGCGTCCTCCATGCGATTGAGTTGGTACAGGCCGTTGCCGAATAAGGGCGATGCCAGGGCTTTTTCGGCGCCCATTTGCCACAGTCCGATGCGCTGGGACAGAACGTGAGCGTTCTTACTGGATTGTCCTCTGATACCTCCTACAGTCGCCGCTGCCTGTTGCAGTTGCACGGAGACCGGGCTGGCAACTGTGGGTGTCGGGTCGGCGAGCGCGGGTGTCGGGTCGGCGAGCGCGGGTGTTGGGTCGGCGAGTGCGGGTGTTGGGTCGGCGAGTGCGGGTGTCGGCTCGTCGAGTGGGGGTGTTGGCCTGTCCACATCGTCAAACCGAAGGTCAGTCGTGGTCGGGTCGGCGAGTGTGGGCGTTGGGTCGGCGAGTGTGGGTGTCGGGTCGGCGAGTGTGGGTGTCGGGTCGGCGAGTGTGGGTGTCGGGTCGGCGAGTGTGGGTGTCGGGTCGGCGAGTGTGGGTGTCGGGTCGGCAACTACGGAGGTCTCGGCCGGCGGGGGCGTAGAGTCCGGGCAGCACTCTTCCTGCTGTAGTAATGACGGTAACACTGCCAAGTTCAAGACTGAGTACGCTAGCATGACTAACGCGCCGACGGCAGACAGGCTGATCGGCAGCAGGGTTTGCCTCAGGCGGCGAATATTCAACAGAAAGAAAACCACTGAAACAGCGATCAGGACAATCGCTGCCGTATTGGAAAGTGTCGAAACTGCCGTAAAGTATCCCAGGACCAGTGCCGGGTACGCCGGCCACCAGCGGCTTCGTAACAGCAATGCAAGCGCCAGCACCACCGTCAGGCAAACTATGAAGCTCGCGTCGTTGGGATCGCTGAACGTGCCGGTAGCGCGGGCTATCCGGTACTCCGGCAGCGCTCCAACAGCGCGCAGGAGCGGCGAGGCCGTGATAACTGCGCAACTTACCGTCAGGACCAGGAGCATCCACTTCAGCAGCGCGTCAACGCCAACTCGCTCCAGCAGTTGGCGACCGCCAAGGATAGCCGCCAGCGTGACAAGCAAGAAAAAGGCTTGTCGCAGCACGTCCTTGACCTGTAATTCGGCCTCGCCAAGCAGAGAAACGACCGAGCTGATGACCAGATACGATGTTATTGTGGCGAGGATCAATATCCCGGGAGCGCCCAGGTACTTTCGCCAGCTGTGGACGCTTATGAAAGCCACCAGCACCAGACAGCACAAGAGCATCGTCCCCAGAACGGGCCACTCTATCAGCGGTTCCTGAATCTTTATGTGCACCAGAACGGCCAGTATCCAGAAAGAGCCGGCTATACAGGGGAAGGCCACGACCTCCAATCGCTGGCGTAGCGGTGGTATAAACATCAGCATGGTCTAACCCCGTGCAATGCGTAGAGGGTGAGGCCGCCGTCGAATGGGTGGCCTATTTCCGGCACAAGTCGTGCAGCTCAGATGCCACATCGTCATACCAGTTCGAGCTGCGGAATTGTTCCCCGCGTCTTTGGGCGCCCTGGCATAGCTGCCGGTACAGTTCAGGGTCATCCAGCAAACGTCGAATGGCGGACTCTACCGCCGTTGCGGAACGCGGTTCCACGATAAGTCCGCTTTCTTCATGCTGCACCAACTCGGCCACGGCGCCCCAGTCAGCGGCCACCACGGGAAGCCCGCACTGAAAGGCTTCCAAGATGACGCCAGGATAGCCTTCGTTTCGGCAATAGCTGGGATGCAGCAACAGGTCGTGCTCAATAAAAGCCTTGGGCACCTCCCCGGGTTCTACAGTTCCCCGATAGGTCGCCCGGACGTTGTTGTCGAAAAGCGAAAAATCTGTGTCTGACGTGCCGGGTCCGAAGACGTCAAGGTGCAAATCTTCCGGCAAATTCTGGCAGGCGGCGATAGCCTCGGCCAGCCCTTTGCTCATTTCCAGACGAGAGGCGAAAATCAGTCTCTTCACGCTATGGGTATTGCGCCGGTCAGCAGCCCATGGCTCAACGTCCCGCGTATTAGGAAACCAGCGATAGTTCCCCCGGCTGTTGAAGTGTTGCCACAATGCCTCTGTCTCCACGTACACCAGCGCGGCGCGCATCCAGGTGCGGTCAGCCAGCCATCGTCCAAGGCGGCCGTACCCCCGATAACACGGCAACAGTCCTGATCCGGTGAGGCGCAGCACAAAGGGCTTGCCGGCCAGCGTGGATATAACCCATAGGAATGACGCCAGGCCATTGGCTGAATGGGGTCTGATGATGAGAAACACTACATCGGCCCGCCACACTCTCCAAGCCGTTCCCCGGATTACCCGCAGGAAGCGCCCCAGGCGGTTGGCGAGAATTCTCCACCGCGGCAGGTTGGTCACGCCCCCGGACGTATCGATGGCAGCCACGCCAAAACCGCGCTCAGTGAACTGCTTCGTCTGCTCATCGGCCATCACCTTATTGCCGCCCACCGCGTTGGTGGAGGACCGGCCACTGCCCACCGGAGCGATCAGAAGGATGCCGGGGCGGGGGGCGCCGGCTTTTTTCTTCCGTTCCATACTAGCGCTTGATGTATCCGCAATTTGAATCTGACATTTCACGCCCTGGCCGGCGTACCTGCTTAATCTGCTTCAAGACGACCGGTGATATCGCT
Source organism: Dehalococcoidia bacterium (assembly GCA_963692995.1). Lineage (GTDB taxonomy): Bacteria > Chloroflexota > Dehalococcoidia > Lucifugimonadales > UBA3495 > Bin87. Next base: position 2,069,914 of record OY843611.1, on the reverse strand, counting down.
CATTACTCGTACTGTTTCCAAGCCGTCTTCAGCGGTCACTGCCGGGGCCAGGCCGTTGACGCTTCGCTCGAAAAAGTCCCTGATCAGTCGGTCGTGGGTGTTCAGGAAGTGTCCTGAAACATAGCTGAACCCGTTGGCGAAGACGCCCGACGCAATCTGCGCGGCCTCCCGCATTGCAGAAGCGCCGATCCCGATGGGGGAACGGTTCGGTCTAGTGTAGTTAACCAGCACCTTGCTCTGCATATCAATTTTCAGTATTCCGTCCGTGCCCCATAGTTCAATCAAAAAGCCCGAATGTTTGGAGGTGAACGTCAGAACCGCAGTGCACACGGTGCGCTCCCCCATCAACTCCAGCCGATAATCCTCAAAGGGCGACCACGGGTACTCCGGTAAGAGTTTGCGCCCTTGCACCCAAACATCTCGGATTGGCCCAATGAATGGCCGGGCCAGGTACACCACATGAGGTCCCGTCTCACCCATAGACCCCCCGGGCAGCCGGTGCACGAAATGCTCCGGATCTCCCATATAAAGATCGATGGGCGTGCAGTAGAGGACGTTCATCCCCGTGAAATCCCCAATGTCGCCACGCTCGATGCGCTGGCGGGCATCAATAATGCACTGATGAAACAGCTCAGTGTGCACTACGCTCGCTTGACCTTGAGACTCCCCTTCGGCTGCCACGATTCTTTCGCAATCCGCTATGCTCGCCGCCAGAGGCTTCTCCACCAGGACATTGGCGTTCGCCCCCAGCGCTGCCACTGCTACGTCGGCATGGGTTGTCGGAGGCGTGCATACATCAACAAAGTCCGGACGTTCCGTATCCAGCATCTCCTGAACGTTGTCATAGGCCGCTGGTACCCCGAATTCGCGGCTCGCCGCCTCAGCCCGCGAACGGTCGATGTCGCAGACCGCAACTATCCTCACCCGGCGACGCAAGCGGCGCCAGGCGGGAAGGTGCTTCTTGGCTGCGATAAATCCGGTGCCTACGATAGCTACTGTGTACATATTGCTGCCGTCGATAGTATTGGCTTCAGTGAACTTGCCGGCGACCCCGGAGGCCGCCAGAGAAAGGTTTGCGACGAGTGTGGCTCGCTTTTGGTCATAGTGCGGTTGTCCTCTCTACGGTTGCAGATCGGCGACGGAAGGCCGCCTGGCCGGCTTCCCACAGGAATACCGCGTCGGCGCGTTCCGGCAGCCAGACGGCATACCAGGCGAATCCGGTGATTTTCTTGAACAGGACTACCAGAAAGACACAACGGCAAATCATGCCGATGGTCGTGGCCCACGCCGCTGCGGCTATGCCCAGAGAAGGGTAAAGCAGGGGGAGGAGGACGAGGTTCATGCCCAGGCCCAGGGCAACCGCCCATGAGCAGGCGGCGGGTCGGTTAACCGCTTTGAAGTAGGTCATCAGGATACCGGCAGTTGCATAGGCGAAGATACCGGGCGCAAGGACCCAAAGGAGTGGAACCGCCGGCGAGAACGCCTCCGAAAGGACGATACGAACCAGCGGCGTACTGAGCGCAAGGAAGCAAAGCATCACAGACGCTGTGGCCAGGCTAACCAGTCGCATGCAACGGGCAGCCAGCTCGGGACGTTCCTGGCCGGTGATGCGAGGCAAAAGCGCGTTGCCAACTGCGTTGGAGATTACCAGAAATCCTAACATCAGCATACTGGCGGCGGCGAACAGTCCAATTTCGGCCTGGCTCGCGATCAGCCCCAACAGCAGAACGCTGATGTGCGATTCAACGGCGTTGCCGATACCCGCAGCATGGTAGCGCAAGCCGTAGCCAAGAATGAGGGTAAGCCTGGAACGTAACGGAAACTCCGGCGCCAGCCCGCAATGCCGCCACAAATCCCAGAGACAGAGGGCAATCATCACCAGATGACCGGCGGCAAGGGACAGGACCGCTCCGTCAACTCCCCAGCCCAGCCCCCATACTAGAAGCATGAGTAGAAGCACGTTTGTCGCCACCCGCAGCATGGAAAATATCCCCAAACGGGCGAAACGCCGCAGCGCCGGCAACTGATGCTCGACAGCCGCCGAGAAAATCGTGATCGGAATTAAGGCCAGCGCCAGATGGAAGGTGTGTGTGTCGGCCTTTTGAAAGAACGGGATGGCGCTGTGAATCATCGGGAGGGCCAGGGCAACGGCCAATCCCCCGCCGGCAATGCTGATCAGAAAGGCCGCTGACACCGCCTGCGAAACGCTGGCTTGCCGTGTGATCACGAAATGCTGCGCGCCCTGCAAGGCCCCGGGAGTGAAGACCAAGCCTAGTAATGTTCCGAATACCAGACAAACGGCATAGGCTCCTCTACCTTCGGGGAGCAGCATGTATGCCAGCATAGCCTGAACCAGCAGGCTTCCGGCAGCCAACCCCAGTCGGGTCGCAAGCGATATGATCACATCCTGCCCGCCGGTAGTGGGCGAACTTTTTGCGCTATCCGCGATTGTCATGATCAGCCATCGGTGGCGACGCTAGACGCCCTGGCTGGAAGTCGGAAAGAAAAAGCCACTGCCCCAACTTAAATGCATTGTGGCCAGCACGATGGGGAGGATCACCGCTGCGGTCTCACGCCGGCGAATTCCTACCGCCAGCGAGCCGAGTAATAGAGCAAGGCAGTAGGCCAGGGGGAATGCCGCCGCCCCTGCCATCCAGGAAGCGTTGTCCAAGAAAGGGCTGAGCGCAACCAGGCATCCTGAAAGTACCAAGGTTACCAGCAACAGCGCGCCGGCCACGTGGCGAAGCCGCGTCGAGGTTGGATGGCGCAATAACACCACCCGCTTCCAGCGGCCATAGTCGAAAAACTGTGCGGCAAGGGAGCGCAGGGAACTGCGAGGCCGGTAATCAACCACCAGCTCCGGGTCAAACCATACAACCCCGCCATTTTTGCGGAGCCGGGAATTGAGGTCAATATCATCACCGCGCGTCATAGTGCCGTCATACCCCCCCACCTCCACCAGAGCATCACGTCGGAATGAGCCCAGAAAAACCGTTTCTACCGGTCCTTCGGGGCCACCCAGCCGGTATCTGGCGTCCCCGGCTCCCAGCAGCGTGCCCATGCCCAGGGCCACCGCCCGCTCAAAGAATGTGGTTCCTACCGGGTTTTGACGACCGCCGACGTTGACAGCGTTGGTGCGCTGCAACGTCGCCACCGCCCGGCTCACGTATCCGGGCGGCAATACGTTGTGGGCATCGCAGCGCACAATGATGTCGCTGGACGACGCTTCAATTCCTATGTTGTTTCCGTACCCGATATACTGCTTGGGATTGGGCAACAATCGTACCGAAGGGTAACGGTTTCTCACCACATCGGACGTGCGCCGGTTCGTAGAGCCATCAGCGACTATTATCTCTATCGAACCCTCATAATCCTGGGCCAGCACAGAATCCAGGGCGCTTCCAATGGTCGCCTCTGCATCGCGAGCGGGAATGACCACTGACACCGTAGGTAAGTGGGGGAGGGCAGTGGACATGGCGCCAGAGACATTCTCTCCTGCTTCCATAATTTATTTACCATCGCAGTCACAGCTTTCGATCTCAAGTTCGAAAACCGGAAAAATTAATTACGGTACGGCCCCACTGTTAAGTCACGTCGGAAGACGGGACAGTTAAGCATGCTACACGGTTGCCGATACCATTGGCAAGTGGCGGGGTGTGAACCGAGGAAATTGCGAAGCGCTGGATTTAGTTTCCGACCCGGGCGTTGGCTTGCCTGATCTGTGTGCCAGGAAATCATATTCGGTTGACCCTTTTCCGTACCACAGGTATCATCGCCGGCGTTATGTCGGGCCGAAGCCAGTTGCTGCCCCGCCGGTACAAGGAGAATGTTTATGCCACAGGCTAATGAGTTGATTGTGCAGTTTTTGGGGGAAGCTGGTATTGATGCGGTGTTTGGGATACCCGGGGGCGGGACGGGGCAGATTTTCACGCAGCTAGTCGGCAAGGAGCCGGCCATCAACACGTACCTGACGCGGCACGAGCAGACGGCCGCGATCATGGCCGATGCCTACGCGCGGGCGACGGGGAAGCCGGCGGTGATCATGGGCCAGGGGCTGTTCATGGGTTCCAACGCATCCTTCGGGATCATGGAGGCCATGTTGAGCAGCAGCCCGATGCTGGTGCTGACCGACACTTCCGACGGCGGCGTAGGTCAGCATCCTGCCAACCAGTCGGGGGCCGGCGAGTACGGGAGCATCGACCTGCACAGTATTTTCCGATCGATGACCAAGTACACGACGCTGGCGACTTCGCCGAAAGAGGCGGCGCTGGGAGCGCAGCTGGCCATCAAGCACGCGATGAGCGGCCGGCCGGGGCCGACGTGCCTGCTGATGCGGACAGCGTCGATTGGAGGCGAGGTTGACCTGGAGTCGCCGCCGTTCATCCACGACACGGCGGGGTATCTCAATACGTCCAAGCCCCAGGCGGCGCCGGCGGACATCGAAAAGGCGGTGGAGATACTGTCGCAGTCGCGGCGTCCGGTGATCGTGGCGGGGAACGGCGTACACATGGCCGGCGCGCACGGCGCCTTGGAGCAGCTGGCTGAGCAGTGGAACGCGCCGGTCGCCACCAGCTACAAGGGGAAGTCGGCCATCGCGGAGACCCATCCGCTGGCGCTGGGCATGGTGGGCATCTACGGGCAGGAGGCGGCGAACCGGGCGGTGGGCGACGCCGACACGGTGGTCATCGTGGGGGCAAAGCTGAGCCCGCAGGACACGGTGCGGGAGCAGCCCACGGTGTTCAACCCCCGGGGGCAGCGGATCATCCAGATTGACATTGACGACCGCAACGCCGGGTGGACGTTCCCGGTGGAGTTGGGACTGATTGGCGACGCGGGGAGTATCCTGGGCCAGCTGGTGGAGGCGTCGGCGGATGCGTCGGCATCCACGGTGGGGAACCGGAACGAGTGGGCCGGGGCGTTGGCCGGGCGGAAGCAGAACGACGGGTTCTACGAGGACGCGGGGCTGCATACCGACTCGTCGCCGGTGCTGCCGCAGCGGCTGGTGCGGGTTTTGCAAGAGACGATGCCGAAGGATGCGGTGTACGCGCTGGACGCGGGAAACAACCGGACGTGGATGGCGCACCTGTTCCAGTCGCAGCAGGCGCATACGTTCTTCTGCCCGGGCGGCACGGCCGGGATGGGCTGGGGACTGCCGGCGTCGGTGGGATTACAGATTGCCTATCCCGACCGGCAGGCGGTGGGCGTTACCGGGGACGGCGGGTACATGATGACGGTGAACGCGCTTTCAACGGCGATGCAGTACGGGCTGCCCATCGTGTGCGTGGTGTTCAACGATGGCGCGCTGGGGATGGTGCGGCACCACCAGGCGCCGGGGCAGTACATTGCGTCGGAGTTCGCGGAGACGGACAACGCGGCGGTGGCGCGAGGGTTCGGGTGCTTCGGAGTGCAGGTGGCGGACTCGCGGGACCTGGCCGGGGCATTGCAGGATGCGCGGGCATCGGGACTGCCGGCGGTGGTGGACGTGCTGATTGACCGGGGGCCGAGCCCCGATGACTGGCGGGCGGATCTGCGGACGGCGGGGGAGACTTAAGAGCATGGTTCGGCAGGTTCACCACGAGCGGGGTGGAGGCGACGAGACTGCCACTCTTGCATCGAGCGCCGGATCGTAATGACATGGCGAGACCCACGACGCGATTGCCACGCTTCGTTCGCAATGACAAAATAAGCGATATTTGAGTAGGGGCGAATAATCATTCGCCCCTACGTTTAGGACGGACGGGCGACCCATGGGTCGCCCCGGCGATGAGAGGGTTATGTCATGGGGTTCTGGACTGACGAACAGTTGGCTTCTATTGACCGGATGCTGAACCCGCGGTCGATCGCGGTGGTGGGGGCTACGCCTCGTATGCAGTACGGGGGGCGGTTTTTGGCGGCAGCAATGGGGGCGTCGGGGCATGGGGTGAACGTGTATCCGGTGAATCCCCGGTATGAGGAAGTGCAGGGGATGCGGTGCTATCCTTCGGTCACGGAGCTGCCGGAGGCGCCCGACGTGGTGGGCGTGGTAGTGCCGTACCATGCGGTGCTGGATACGTTGAAGGAGAGCTACGAGAAGGGGGCAAAGTCGGCGATTGTGATTTCGGCAGGGTTTGCCGAGCGGGGCGTGGAGGATAGGCAGGGGTTGCAGGCCGAGCTAGGGCGTTTTGCGCAGGAGTCGGGGATGCGGGTGAGCGGGCCAAACTGCCTGGGATTAGCCAATCTGAAGAACGACATTTGGGCCAGCGCTTCGTCGCGGGGCGCCGCCGGGCTGAGCGGGCCGATTGGGTTGGTGTGCCAGAGCGGGGCGTCGGCGTTCGGGCCGTTTTTGACGCGGGCCGTGGATGAAGGTATTGGTTTCACCTACATCGTTTCCACGGGGAACGAGGCGGATCTGGATTTCTGCGACTTTGCGCGGTATCTACTGGATGATGACGATACACGGGTGATCGCCGGGTTCATTGAGGGGTTCAAGGATGGGCGGAAGTTTGTGGAGGTGGCGCGGCTGGCTGCGGAACAAGGGAAGCCGATTGTGCTGATCAAGATTGGGCGATCGGACTTGGGTTCGCGGGCGGCCGGATCGCATACGGCAGCTCTGACCGGGGTGGACGCGCGCTATGATGCGGTTTTCGCGCAGTACGGAGTGATCCGGGTGCAGGACTATGACGACCTGTTGCAGGTGTCTAACCTGCTGGCGCGGTGTCCCAGGCCGCCGCATCGGGGAGTGGCCGTGGTTTCGCACTCGGGCGGGATCAGCAGTTTGACCGCGGATATGTTCGGGCACGCCGGGTTGGATCTGCCGCTGCTTTCAGAACGGGCGCGGGACGGGATCAACGGGATTTTGAAGGGATTTGGCTGGGCAGCCAATCCGTCGGACGTGACGGGTTATGCGAACAGCGACGACTTTCCGGCGATTATGTCATTCATGGCCGACGACCCAGGGGTGGGGACGCTGGTGGTGGCGTCAGCGGGGGCGGACGCGCAGGCGACTCAGGTGATCGCACAGCGGGATGGGAGCGACAAGCCGGTGGCCTTCCTTTGGACGGGTACGCGAGGGGCGGAGTCTGGGCTGCCGATGCTACGGCGGGAAGGCATACCGGTGTTCTACGTTCCGGATAAGCTGGCAGCTGGGGTGCGTTATCTGAATGATTACCACGACTGGCGAGAGGAAAGGCTGAGGCGGGGTTTCGCCACCGCCGAGGATTTGACCGCGGCGCAGGCTGCTTCGGCAAGCGCTCTGGCTAAGGGCGAGGCGCTTTCGGAGTATGAAAGCAAGGGTTTGATCGCGGCGTTCGGGGTGCAGACTACCCGGGAAGAACTTGCGGCGGATGCGGAGGCGGCAGTTGAGGCAGCGGAACGGATTGGCTATCCGGTGGCGATAAAGGCGGACTCAGCGGATATATTGCACAAGACCGAGGCCGGGGCGATCCGGCTGGGACTGGATAGCCCCGACGCGGTAAGGGCGGCTTTCGACGAGGTTACGACCAACGTCAGGACTTATGACGCCAGTGCGCGGGTTGATGGTGTTGTGGTGCAAGAGATGGTTTCCGGCGGCGTGGAGACGATTGTAGGAGTGTCTTATGACGAGCAGTTGGGGCCGTTCCTGCTGTTTGGGACCGGCGGTGTGATGGTGGAGGTGTACGAGGACGTGGCGCTGCGCCTTTGCCCGATCACGCGAGCTGACGCGCTGGAAATGATCGACGAAGTAAAGGGGGCGCGGCTGCTGCGCGGGTTCCGAGGGATGCCGGCGGCGGATGTGGATGCCCTGGCGGATACTTTGGTTCGGGTCTCCGGGATGGCGGTACAACTGGAGGGTTCCCTGGGCGAGCTGGACATCAACCCGCTGCTGGTCTTGCCGCAAGGACAGGGGGTGAAGGCGGTGGATGCTCTGGTGGTGGGGATGAAGTAGCACAATCCGAGGCTTGGGGATACCTATGCAAGGGTATCTTTAAGGTTTTCGATACCGGCGCAGGTGGCAAGATCGTTTGCCCCATGCGATAAATCCACGCCGGCGCATCCAGCCCATTTCGCAGCGCTTGAACCGATGTTAATAGGCTGGGAGCTGGTCCTCGGGTTGGCGGCGGTGTTCTCTGGCGCGATGGTGCTGGGAATAATCAGCTTCGGGTTGGGGACGGTGGCAATGCCTTTCCTGTTGCTGGTCCTGCATCCTCAGGAGGCAGTGGTCATCGTCAACGCCATGATCATCCCCTCCACAGGGTTAACAGTTATCCAAACTTGGCGGCACCTGAGATTACGGGAAACGTGGCCTTTCCTTTTATCCGGATTGCCGCCGGTTCCCATCGGCGTGATCTTGCTCCACGGGTTCAATCCGGTGGCGTTGAGGTTGGCAATCGTGGCTATAATCCTGACGTTGGCCATCATGAGCCTTTTCAGTATTCGCCTGCCGGGAGCCCGAAGGCCGTGGATGGCGCTGCTGTGTGGGACCGCGACCACCTTACTGGTTACAACGCTGGCGGTGGGCGCGCCATTGGTGGGGCTTTACGCGATTGAACAGGACTGGTCCCGGGATACGATACGGGCCACGTTGGGTTTATATTTCCTGCTGGCGGCGACCCTGGCGTTGGCCCTTTTCACTCTTTCGGGTCTGGTCAGCGTCACCACGGTGCAAAACGTCGGGGCCCTCGTCCTGGCTGTACTGGTGGGATCCGCAGCGGCCGCAGTGGTAGCCCGTAAGATCAGCCGGCGCGTTTTTCGCTACGCAGTGGTGGCGGTGACCGTGGTGGGGAGCATATCTCTGTTACTGAGAGAATTGCTCCGAGTGTTGTAGCCTCGGCCGGATATTGAAAATCACACCTTATTTAGTCAACACACTCTTAAGGCGCGTCGTCAAATTGAGCTTCCAAACGTCATTGCCGTTCCATCTCCGACATTGCCATTCCGTTTCCGACATCGCCGTTCCATCTCCGTCAAACCGCTCCATCTCTGTCATTCCCGCGAAAGCGGGAATCCAAAATCGCCTGCTTTTGCAGAACGATTTGGTTATGGAAACGTCTGGATTCCAGCTTTCGCAGGAATGACGGGATAATTTGACGACACGCTCTAGCCTTCCTGGAGGACTTCACCGGAGAGTTGGTTGATACGGTAAAGGCGCACAAGGACGGCGGCGCCGGCGCGTTCCGGGTCGCGGTCTAGCTCTCCCTGGACGGTGCGGGACATTACGTTGTCGCGGATGGCTCCCTCGCGGTACATGGTGGCGGTGCCGTAGAAGCGTAGGTTGACGCGGTCGGTGGGATGGCGGTAGAAGAGGACGACTTTGGAGCCGTTTTCGATGTTGGCCGCGGAATTGCGCCAGCCGCGTTCCCAATAGGCGAGGGTTTCCCGGTCAAAAACGAGGACGCTGCCCCTCATGCTGATCTGGGGTTCGCCATCCGGAGAAACGGTGGCAATGAACATGGGGCAACGGTCGGCTAGGGCGTTGTCGATGCGGTGGCGGAGGTCGTCATCAATGTAAATCATAAAGGGCTCCAGGCAGTGCGGGCCGATGGGGGCAGTTTTACATGTGAGAAACCATACCACTATTCCTGCGAAGGCCGGAACCCGGAAAAGCCGTTGCGACCGGAACGTTGGCCCTGTTTGGCACTTGCTGTATTCCAGCGAATACGGGAATGAAGGGGAATGTGAATACGCCCTAGTCCATCGTGGGGACAGGGAGGTTGGACCAGGCGTCGGCGGCGTTGCGAGCGGCTTGCTTTTCCGCATCGCGAGCCGCGCAGGCGGCGCTCATGGCAAGGACGTCTTTGGCCCATTCGTCCACCGGGACGTCGATCATACGGCCGGCGAAGGGAGCGGCGGCGGTGCCGGCGGCAAGGGCCTGGGCGAAAACCTCGCGAACTTGGGTGTAGTATTCGACGAGCGTTGCGGTGGGGGTAAATGCCTCGTTGATAGCTTCGACCCAGCGGGGGTGTCCGCACACCATGCCTTTGAAACCTAGATTACGGGCATTGTTGGCGATCTTGACCATCGCTTCGTGGCTCAGATGGTCAACGCCCAAACCCATTGGGTCGGTGACCGCGACGGGTTGAATGCCGGCCGCGATGGTTTCGATGCACAGGCGGCCGCGGGCGTACACGAACGGGTCCGGTTCGGCGGTTTGGGTGATGCCCAATGATGCAGCCAAGGCAGCTTCGTCGATGCCGGCCTGCCTGATGCGCGGTGAAGCGGTGATGATGTCGCGGATATGCCACACGCCGGCAGCGGTTTCGATGGCCGGGGCCAACTCGGTAGCGCCCGGGTTCACGCCACGCTGACGCTCCAGCTCGGAAAGGATGGCGTCTGCTTCGGCCACTTGGTCCGCCGATTCGACGCCCGGGAGGATGATGCCGGTAAGATTTGAAGAGACGGCCGCCGCGCAGTCGGCGTACACCGAATTGGCGTTAACGCGAACAAACACCTGGGCTCCACCCTTACCTACCTGATCGACGGAATTACGCAGCATTTTGCGGGCTAATTGGACCTCGTTAGTAGGCACCCCGTCTTGGAGGTCGATGGTGACGGCGTCGGCGTTGCGCTTCCAACCCCAACGGATCATGCGCAGTTGGTTGGCGGGAATGATCAGGTTGGAACGCCGGATGAGGATGGACATATCAGGTGGCTCCAGGTTACGGAGGGCAACCACAAAGGCTTCCCCTACGCAGGTTCCTCGGCAGCGCGGACGCGGGCGACGGCTTCGCTTTTTTCGCGGTCGCGCTCCTGGCAAAGCTGATGCCATTTGAGCAGTTCCTCGGCGCGAGCGGCTTCGTAGCGGTCGATGACGCGGAAGCGGCCGAGATAGGAATCCGTGGGGAGGGGCCGGGGATTTTGCTGTGCGCTAACGGTTAGGATGTCAACCTGGAACCAGGTTTCACTGGAATGGGCCAGTTTGCGGTATTCCTGCATGACCCACAGTGCATCGGAAATTTCCTCGTCAGAGGGAGAAAAGCCGCGGTTCTGGGGTTCCACCACGTTGGGGTGCAGACCGCCGCCGATGCGGAAACCGCACTTGCGGGAGGCGTCGGCTTCGGCGAAGGCGCGGTCGGGATCGCTGACGCTGCCGGTGGTGTTGGGAGTGAAGGGGGCGGCGCGAGGTTCGCGGCCGGCGGCGCGGGCGGCCAGCTCGACCTCGCCCTTTCCGTACACGAACTGGTCAAATCCTACGAACATTTCGACGCCGAGGTCGCGGGACATATCGTAACCGGACGCGCCGCCGAAATCTCGAACTCTGGGGCTGGCGGTGACGATTTCGTAGGCGTTGGCCACGCCAACGGCGGTCTCGATGTTGGCGCCGATTTCCACTGCGCCGGGGCGGATGCCGCGCTCGGCCTCGAGACGCGTGATGATTTCGTCCATGCGCCGGATTTCGTGGCCGTACTCGGTCTTGGGGTAGTTGACCATCACAAGACCCGGCCAGATCACGGCGTTGAGGTCAGCCTCCATCAAGTCGTGATTGATGCGGCAGACCGCGTCGGCGCCGCCCTTGTTCACGACGGGGATGCTCTGTTTCACCAGATTGCGGGCGACATCTTTGAGGCGGGGCGGGACCGAGTCTTCGAGGTCCATATTGATGAAATCGCACCCGCGATGCCAGGCGTTGTTGATGAAACGCTCGGTAACAATGGGCATCGTCAGGCCGGAGCGTTTCAGCCGCCGGTGCGGATTGGCCATTGGGAAGTCTCCTAGTGTACCGGGATGGGCCGGCCCGCGACGGCGGCGGCCTTGAGGCGTTCCCGCGCAGCGCAGGCGTCGGCCAGCGCCAGCGCGTTAGCGGTTTGAAGGGCGATGTCGGGGGTCAAGGCGCGCCCGTTATCGATTGAGACGACGGTGGAGGCGCCGGATTCGGTGGCTGCGGCGTAGGATTGGTGCAAGGTTTGGGCAGCCTCGACTTCCGCCGCCGTTGGGGTAAAGCCGTCGTTGAGAGGGCCGACCTGGTTGTCCAGGACGCAAAATGAGCCTTTGAATCCGATGGCCCGGCCCCGTTGAGCGGCCGCCAGGGTGTTCTCCGGAGTCGCCAACAGGCCACGGTCCGGGAAACGCCACCAAGCGCCGAGGGGGACTTTGCCGGCAGCAGCGGCGAGGATAATAAGACGTTGCATCAGATAGGGCATTAGGTGGATTTCGCCGGAGGGTTCGGGGCGAAGATCCATGATCAGATCGACGCGGCCCAGAGTTAGGCCCCAGATGCGGGGGCTGGCGTTGGCGATCTCGAAGCCATTGTGGTTGCCTACCGCCGTTTCCAGAGACGCGGCCAGTTCAACACTGCCGGGCAACATGCCCCGTTCGCTCTCGAGGGAGGAAATGATCGCGTCGGCGTCGGCGACCTGTTTGGCGGATTCCGTGCGGCTGATGACAATGCCATCGAGGCCGGGCCAGACTGCGGCGCGCAGGTCGGCGAGCATGAGTTCGGGGTCAATTTGAACGAATACTTCGGCTCCGGCGCCTTTAGCGGATAACAGGTTTTCGCGCAATGCCTCTCGCGCCGCCGGTTTGTCCGGTTCAACGACAAACTCGGCCAAGTCCAGTACCGCCACATCCGCGTCCATGGCTGAGGCCGCGGCGATGCGACTGGGCCGGGACACCGGCAACAGTAGCCAGGAACGTCGAATTTTGTCCAAAGCAGGCATGACATCCCTTTCCACCGGCGCTCCGCATTTTCCGGAGCATCATGTTGTATAATGCCGTCTGGTTGAGACTAGTGTAGGGTTCCGAGGAAACCTACTTCCTCAATTAATACGATGCTTCTTCTTCACTCTCCGCCGATTATAAGCCAAAGCAAATTATCTAGCAACAGCCTTCTATAGGATTGGCGATTTGATGCCGAGCAACTAATAGTTATGTAAATAAACCGCATGGTTTGCCGAGAACGTCAGCATCACTGCATTTGTTGCCTGGCAGTCGTTACTATGTAGCAGAATGGTGTTACACCGAGGTAGTTTGACATGACCACAAGTCTGGAAATTCACGACCTGCCCGATACCGGGCAGATAGAAGTTCGCCTGGTCGAATCAGGGGGAGCCTGCCAACGGGTTGCGCCGTCGGCGTTTGGGGTGAAATTGTCGGACGACGAAAGGGCGACGCTGAACCGATACCACGCGGAGTACCGGCGTCCAACGTTGGGTGGTCTGGCACAAATTGAGGCGGTGGAAGGGGCGATGCGGAACCTGGGAAGGCTGCTGTTTGAGATCACCTTCGGGACGAACAGCGGCGGCCGCGCGCTTTTGGATGACGTGATGGGCAGAGATGACCGGGCGGAGTTGACGATAGTATCGTCCCGGCCGGAGTTTTTGTCGCTGCCCTGGGAGCTGATGAATGATCCGAGTTTGGGTTATTTCGTCAACGGATTGGTGGGGGTCTTGCGGCAGTCAACCGGGTCGATACCTCACGATGCAGCTGGGGAACGAACCAAGGGCGTGCTGCACGTGGCAATGCTGTCGGTGACGCCGCTGAACGGGGAAACTCCGTTGGGTGGAGCGCTGCTCGAAAGATCAGTGGTGGCGGGAGGAAACCTTGCAACGGCAACAGTAGCGGCCCTTGAGGGGTTGAATGTGGAAGTGTCGCTGGATAATCCCCGGCCGGCTACCCTGGACGCGCTGCGCGCCTTGCTGGAACGCAACCCGGATCACTACGACATCGCGCATATAGACGGGGCGACGTTGGACGCCGGGGGAGCGTTACTGCTTGAGCGGGACGATGGCGGAGCGGAAGCGGTTGCGCCAGCGGAGCTTGGCGCGGTCCTGGCCGACGGGGGCGTGCGGGTGGCGCTAATTTCGGCGGGGGCGCCGGCAGATGAAGGGACCGCAGCAAAATGGTCGGCGGCGGCGCTGGCGGTGGCAGACGCCGGTGTGGCCCAAGTAGCGCTTTTGCCGGTGCCGCTACACTCAGACATGGCCGAGGGATCGGCCCGCGCATTTTATGCGCGGCTGGCCCAGGGGAACAGCGTTGGGGGAGCGATTGCGTCGGTGCGGCGTGGTTTGATGGACACGCCGGAACGGGTGACGATACACGGGAAACGGGTGTTTTGGGATTGGCATACGCCGGCCGTGTACCAGTCCCGGCGATATCTGCCGGCCGAGATCGAACAGCGCCAGCCCGATCCGTTGGCGCCGCCGGTGATCCAACCGGAAGAAGCGCCGGCGGATGCGTTGCAGATTCCGATGGCAGGTCAGTACGGGTTGGTGGGGCGTGCCGGGGAATTGCGGCAACTGGAACGCGCGTTGCAGGCGCACTCCGTGGCGCTGTTGTCCGGTGATACAGGAGTGGGCAAGACGGAGTTGGCGCTGGGGATTTCCCGGTGGTTCCTGAAGCCGGCGCGGGTGGCATATCCGGGCGGGGTATTTTACACGGCATTTGAGGCGTCGCATCCGGCCGGCATCGAGCGAGTGGTGCATGAGATCGGCACAGCAGTGGCCGGTTTGGATTTCGCCGATATGCCGGCGGAGCAGCAGCGGCGATGGGTGACGGTCTATTTGCAGCAGAACCCGTCGTTGCTGGTTTGGGATAACCTGGAGAATGTGGCCGGGTTCCCCGATGGAGCGCCGGGTCTGCTGAACGAGGCAGAATTGCCGGACTTGGCGGCGTTCCTGGGAGAGGTTACTACGGGTCCGGTGGGGACGGGCGCGCTGCTGCTGAGTCGGCGCTCGGAAGAGGAATGGGTGACGGTTCCGCATGCTTCGCTCACGTTGGAGGGCCTTACCGAGGCGGATCGGCTGGCGTTTGCGGGATTTGTCATGGACAAAGCGGGAGTTCCCCCAACCCGGGCGGGAGCAGATTTTGGGGAGCTGATGGAGCTCCTGGGAGGGCATCCGCTGGCGATGCAGATCGCCATACCGACGGTGAAGGACGTTCCAGCATCCGTGGTCGCCGGGGAATTGCGGAGCCTGATGGCGCAGCAACCGGAGGGTGGCGAACCGGGCCGGAGCGCCGTTTTGACGGCAACGCTGGAATACGGGTTTTCGCGGCTGTCGCATCGGAACCGGACGCACCTGCCGTTCGTGTCGTTATTCCAGCGGAGGGTGATGCTGGACGTGCTTTCGCACCTCACCGAGGAACGGGTGTACGCGCAGGTGATGGGAGACGATTTGACCGCGGGCGCCTCGCGGTCGCTCCTGACACCCGAGGGCGGGGTACAGTCCACCGGGAGATCCTATGCCGCCTGCCGGACGTTGCTGCGAACGGCTCAGGCGGCGGGTTTGCTGGAACCGGTTTCGCCCAGCGTGTATCAGATCAATCCGGCGTTGCCGTGGTTCCTGGGACGCAAGCTGGGACGGCAGGTATCCAGTGACGGCATTCGGCGGCTGGAGCAGGAATTTGTGCGGGTGTATGCGGACACCGCGGACTATTTCATGGAGAGCCTGTACGAGAACCAGGATGCCGGCGTTACGGCGGTGTTGGCCGAGGAAGGCAACTTGACGCAGGCGTTGGGCCTGGCGCTGGAATACCGGCAGTGGGACAACGCGCAGTTGTTGATACAGCCGCTGGCGCAGGTGTACCGGATGCAGAAGCGGTTCCCGGAGCTGCGGCGGCTGCGCGGGCAGTTGCTGGATGTCATCGGGCATACGGCATCGGAGGCCGAGGGCAACGGGGCAGTTGAATTCTGGCAGTACCTTCTGGGTACTGACTCGATGGAATCAGTGGAACTGCTGGACTTGGACCGGGCCGATATGTTCAACCGGCAGCTGCTGGACTACCTGCTGGAGCAGCCGGACGGGGAGACCGACCCGCGAACGGCTGCGGTGTATCATCAGAATGGGCTGATCGCGACCAGACGGGGACAGTACGAAAATGCTTCGGAGTGGCTGGAGAATGGGCTGGAGATAATCGACGGCGGCGATGACCAGGAGTCAATTGCCGACGCCTGTTTCGCCATTGGGCAGGTGAGGCATCACCAACGGCAGTACGGGGCGGCCAAAGAGTGGTACATGCGAGCGCTGGACATTCACCAGCGGCTGCCCGACTACGAGGAGATGGTCAACGACTTTCGCGCCCTGGGCTCGGCGTGTCATATGCGGTTTGAGTACGACGAAGCGCGGAGCTGGTACCACCGGGCGCGGGAAATGGTGGAAGAGAACCGGGACGAAGAGACTGCCGTTCACATTTTCCACGCGCTGGGGACGGTTGATCACTCCGAATATCTTTTTGAAGAGGCGCAGTCGTGGTATCAGCAGGCATTGGGGCTGTGCGACCGAATGGGGATGACGGACCAAATGGTTGTGGAATTTCATCACTTGGGCGTGCTGGCGCAGGCGCGGGGGATTCCGGCTGAAGCGGAGGAATGGCTGCGGGTCGCCATGGAATACCGAGAGCGACGAGGAGACATCGGGGGAGTGGGTGTAGAGGCGCGCCAAATCGGGGTGGTGCATCACGAGCAGGGGGATTTGGATCAGGCGTACGAATGGTACAACCAGGCGCGGGTTGCCTTTGAGAGCGCCCAGGACGTGCTGCGCGCCGCGCGCACCTACGGACAATTGGGGATGGTGGAGGAAGAAAGGGGGAACTTGCCGGATGCACTGGAGTGGGTGGCCCGAACGTTCCAATTGGTCAACGACTATCAATTGCCGATTCTGGTGCAGGTAAAGGCGCACCTGGCTCGGTTGCGGGACCGCATGGGAGAGGAGCCGTTTGCACAATGGTGGCGGGACAACACCGGGGCAGAACCCCCGGGAGACCTGGATGTGGACCTGAGCGAGACTTTGTGATGAGGTGAACTGAAATGGCGCTTATCAGGTTGGAGATCAGTACGCGGACGGAATTTGCGGACGGGCCGGCTTTTGGCGACGTAGGGCGGTATGAGCGGATTGACGGCGTGGCATACTTCGCCGTTGACCCGGCGCACCGGGACAATGCGGTAATAGCAGACATCGGATTGGCGCCGCGGAATGGCGACGGGTTAGTGGAGTTTTCGTCGGATTTCCGGATCATCAAACCCGTGGACAATGACCATGGCAACGGGCGGCTGCTGCTGGATGTGCTGAACCGCGGGAAGGAACTGGCGCTGAAGAATCTCAACAGCTCGCCGGACGTGCCGCCGGACGCGGCCCCGCATCCGGGCAACGGGTTCCTGATGCGATTGGGCTACAGCCTGGTGTGGTGCGGCTGGCAGCATGACGTTCCCGAGGCGCCGGGTCTGTTCCGTTGCAATGTGCCCAATGCGCGGAACGCGGACGGATCGCCGGTGTCGGGGCGCATCGTGGTTTCGTTCCAACCGACGGTCGCGACTGACACGCAGTTTCTGTCGGACCGGGACCACGCGCCATATCCGGCCAATCACCTGGAAAGTTGGGACTCCGTACTGACGGTACAAGACTACGAGGACGGGCCCGAAACGGTGATACCGAGGCGGCAATGGGCTTTCGCCCGTTTGGTGGATGGGCGCAAGGTGCCGGATGCGGCACACGTCACGATGGATGGCGGGTTCGAGGCTGGGAAGGTTTATCGGGTCGTGTATGAAACCTCCCACGCTCCGGTGGTGGGTTTGGGACTGCTTGCGACGCGGGATATTGTGGCGTGGCTGCGGTACGCTGCTGCCGACGACGTGGGCACGGCCAATCCGCTGGCCGGCGCGCTGGGGCGAGCTTACGCCTACGGGCGCAGCCAGAGCGGGCGGTTCCTGAGGCAGCTGCTGCACCTGGGACTGAACCGGGACGAAAATGGCCGCATCGTGTTCGAGGGGATGCTGCCCAACGTGGCGGGAGGGAAGATGGGTGAGTTCAACGTGCGTTTCGGACAGCCTTCCAGTCTGTCCAACCGGAGCGTGAACAACCTGCCGCCGTTCCTGGATATTGAACCGGACGGTGAAGATGGAGTGCTTGCCGAGGTAACGCGGCGTAGCGTTGCGCCCAAGGTAATTTACACCAACACGTCGTCGGAATACTGGGGCGGGCATGGCGCGTTGGCCCACGTTACGCCGGACGGCAAGGCAGACGTGACTTTGCCGGGAAACGTGCGGTCGTGGCTGTTCTGCGGGACGCAACACGCGCCGGCGAACCTGCCCATTTCGGACACCAACCCGGACACCGGGGCGCGGGGCGTTCAGGCATTGAATTACGTTGACTACCGCCCCCTGATGCGGGCGGCGCTGTACTGTCTGGACCGATGGGTTACCCATAATGAAGAACCTCCGGCGAATGGGTATCCCAATCATGCGGATGAGACGATTGTTCCTGCCGATAGCCTGCGGGAATGGTTCGAGGCTTTGCCGGGGGTAGAGTTTCCGACGTATCAGAAGGTAATGCGGGCGTTGAACTTCGGACCGGACCGGGCGGCGCCCACAGTGATCCCGCCGGAGGTGGGGGACGAATACCCACCGCTGGTTTCGGCGGTGGACGCGGACGGCAACGAGGTGGGAGGCGTGCGACTGCCGGCCATTGTGGTGCCGCTGGCGGCATATACGGGCTGGAACGTGCGGCATTCTGACATCGGCGGCGCGGGACAGACGCTGGCGCCGGGCGGTACGGTGGTGGGCGGAGCGATCCCCTTTGCGGTGACGCGGGCCCAACGGCTGGCCTCGGGAGATCCCAGGCCGTCGATTGAGGAACGGTACGGGTCGCGGGAGGAATACCTGGCGCGGGTGCGGGAGTCTGCCGAGGTGTTGGTGGGAGCGGGTTATATGCTGGCGGAGGATGTGGACGTGGTGGTGGGCCAGGGCGGGGAAGTGTACGACGCCATCGTGGAGGTGCGAGAGGCGGTGGCTGCGGATAACTGACGGATTGAAGTCTTCGATAACGCATCCGCAGTCCAGCCATTTGTGCATGTTCCCTATCAAGCGTTGCGATGAAAATTCACTGATCTGAGGAGCAATCATTATGTCCGTTGGCACTTCCCTTCCGTTGCCGGCTTACACCGTTGACCCGGCGTTTATGGCCAGCAAGGCCGAGTCGTTGGGTTTTGAGTCGATCTGGTATGCGGAGCATCCGATTTTGCCGGTGCAGAGCGCGAGCCAGTTTCCGTCCGGGGGTGAAATTCCGTGGACATACGCCCACTTTGCCGACCCCTACATCGCGCTGGCGCGGGCTTCCGGGGCTACGACGACGATCAAACTGGGTACCGGAATTACGCTGGTGCCGGAGCGGAACCCGCTGATGCTGGCCAAGGAGATCGCGACGCTGGACCGAATCAGCGGTGGGCGGTTCCTTTTCGGCATCGGGGCCGGCTGGAACCGGGAGGAAACGGAGATTTTCGGCGGGGACTTTGACCATCGTTGGACGCAGACGCGGGAGGCGGTGGCGGTGATGAAGGAGCTTTGGACGAAGGACGAAGCCGAATTTCACGGAACTTACTACGACTTTCCGCCGGTAAAGTCGAACCCAAAGCCGGTACAGCAGCCCCATCCGCCGGTGATCCTGGGCGGGCTGGCTCGACGGGTGTTGCAGCGCGTGGCCACCTGGGGCGACGGCTGGTTGCCGAACCGGATCATGCCGGCTGAGCTGGAAGAGAGCCGGAAACGGTTGGACGAGTTGGCCGAGGCCCGGGGTCGGGATCCGAAATCGTTGACTATCTCGGTTTATGGGCAGGCTCCGGACGGGCAGTTGGTGCAAGACTTTCTCAACGCCGGAGCGGACCGGGTGGTGGTGCGGCCGGAGCATTGTGAGACGGAAGAGCAGATGGGGGCGCAACTGGAACGGATGGCGGAGGCGGTGATTCGCTAATCCGCAATACGGGAAAGGCGCAAGGGGAATGATTATTTACCCCCGCGGTTTGGCGATACAATGTGGGGGCGACCACGAGGGTCGCCCTCGCGCTTGTTTCGCAACACGGATGAGAGGTAACGGGATTTATGGACCGCACCACGGAATTGCTGAGTTCTTACGCTTGCAACCTCACCTATGAGGATCTGCCCCCGGAGGTGGTGCATCAGGTGAAACGGACCGTTGCCGATACGCTGGGCTGCGCCGTTGGCGGCTATTTGAGCGAGCCGGCCAAGGTGGCCCGGAAGCTAGCTGGCGACGTTACCAGCGGAACGCCGTCGCGCATCCTGGGGACAAACGACTATTCGTCGCTGGACCTGGCGGGGTTCGCCAATGGTGTGATGGTGCGGTACCTGGACTGCAATGATTCTTATTTTTCGCCGGGCGGCGGGCATCCTAGCGACATGATC
The DNA here is from genome assembly GCA_963692995.1 of Dehalococcoidia bacterium. Lineage (GTDB taxonomy): Bacteria > Chloroflexota > Dehalococcoidia > Lucifugimonadales > UBA3495 > Bin87. Next base: position 2,049,834 of record OY843611.1, on the reverse strand, counting down.
CCGGCGGCGCTGGCCCTGGCGGACAGTATCGATGCGGACGGGCGGACGGTTATCACGGCGATCGCGCTGGCCTACGAGGTGTTCTGCCGGATTGCTGACCAGGTGCCGGATAACCAATGGGACCAAGGTGTGCTTAGCGTGATCGGCGCGGCGTGCGCGGCGGGCAAGGTACTGGGGTTGGACGAAGAACAGATGGGTCATGCGATTTCGCTGGCGGTGGTGCCCAACGTGCCGCTGCGCGTGACGCGGATGGGGGAGCTGTCGATGTGGAAGGGTTGCGCGGCGGCGGCGGCGACGCGCTCGGGGGTTTTCGCCGCCCAGCTGGCGGCTGAAGGTATGACCGGGCCGTTTGAGCCTTTCGAGGGACGATTGGGTCTGTGGGATCAGGCCATCGGGTATCCGGTGGACATTGCGGCGATGGGCGGCGGCAACGAGCCGTTTCGCATTTTGAATACCATTTTCAAATTCTATCCGTCGCAAATTCACACGCAGGCGCCGATTGACTTGGCCATTCAACTGCACGAGCGGGTACGGTTAGACGAGGTAGCGTCCATAAAGATCCAGTCTTACCATTCGGCGGTGAGTAGCGCATCGACGGAACCCGAAAAATGGGATCCCAAGACGCGGGAAACGGCCGACCACAGCATACCGTTCCTGACGGCGGTGGGACTGCGGGACGGAGCGGTTACGCCGGCGACGTTTGCGCCGGACCGGATTGCCGATACCGGATTGCGGACGATCATCAACAAGATGCGGATTGAGGAAAATACGGATTTCACGAAGCGGTATCCCGCCGAATACAACTGCCACATTGAGGTGATCAAGAACAACGGGCAGACCGAGGTGGCGGCGACGAGTTATCCCAAGGGCCACGGGAAGAATCCGTTGAGCGACTCGGACGTGGACGCCAAGTTTCGCCGGTTGGCGTGTCCGACGATCACGGAGCAGCAGTGCGAGCAGGCCCTGGAGTTGATCTGGTCCCTGGAAAACCTGCCGAACCTGCGGGATATTTTCGACAGTGTGGTGGTTTAACTCCCGTAATGATGGACGCACCTGCTCGGCAAGGGCAACCCTTGCGGTGGCCTCTGTGCCTAACCACCTAAAGCGGAACGTTGTCGATTAGACTGTGCAATTGGCCAATCCGATATGCCGACGGTATCGTATAAAGACGCAAACCGGTGATGCCGGAGCCCCGGATAATTGAGGAGGGGCCGTGTCAGATAATCAATACAACGAGGATGTACAGCGCATTGTCGATATTGGCGCTGGCGACGAGCGAGCGTTGGAGGCGGTGTATGACCGCTACGCGCAGCGGATATACTCTTTGGCAGTGTCGGTGCTGAAGGATGAAAGCCTGGCCGAAGACGCGGTGCAGGAAGTGTTCAGCAACATCTGGCGGAAGGCGGGCAGCTATAGGCCGGAGATGTCTGCGCCGGGGACTTGGGTAATGTCAGTAGCCCACCACAAGGTGGTGGATCTGTATCGCTCGAAGCGGCGGACGGCGGACCATACGGTGCATCCTGAGATTGAGACTTTGCACCGTATTCCCGACCGGAAATTGAGCGTGGAACAGGAGGTGGAGCGAGGATTCAACGCACGAATGGTACGCGCCGCGCTCTTGGAACTTCCGAAAGAACAGAGCCGACCGTTGTATCTTTCGGCGTGGCATGGGTACAGTCAATCCGAGATTGCGAAAATGCTGGACATCCCGCTGGGCACCGTAAAAACGCGGATGCGTCTGGGGATGCAGAAGCTGAAGGCGGCATTGGAAGAGTATGTGGCCTGAAAACTTGAGCGAACCTCAATTCGGTGGTGAACACCCAGAGGAAGAGCTGGCGGCGTTTGCGTTGAATGCGCTGGACGACGCCGAGTTCCAGGCGGTGTTCCATCACGTTGTCCGTTGCCCGCATTGCCAGGAGGTCCTGTTCGGTTTTCGCGAGGCGGCGGCTCGGCTGACGGAGGCCGCGCCGGAGGTAGATTTGCCGGCCGGGTTGAAGGGGCGGGTTCTGGCTGCCGCCACTGGCGCCGTTTCCGAGGGAGCCTCTGAGCGCACTCCGGTTTTGCCGCCGCCGGACGCTCGTTGGTCGGCGCGGCGGTTACGCAAATGGCTGGCTCCGGTGTCCGTTGGGACGTTGAGCATTTTGCTGGCGGCGTCCATCGGCTTCATGGTGTTGCAGCAGCGCGAAATTAATCAATTGACCGCCGCTAATGAGGCCGCGACGCAAATGCACTTGTCGGCGATAGCAGTGGCATCCCAGCCGAATGACCCAGACCCAGTTGAGCCGGCCAGCGGAGCGTCTGCCAACGCGCCAGCCGTCGTTGTGGCGCCGACCAAGCCAATATCGGCGTCGCAGTCGCAAGTCATTCCGGTGGCGCCAGCGGCGGGCAGCCTCAATCTGACACGAGACACGGGAGCCGCCGTGAGCATGGCCGCGACGGAAGAGTCGGAGATACCCGACGCCGAGGCGGTGGACCAAGTGAAGCAAGAGGTGGCGGACATGGCGGAGGCCATGGTGAGATTGGCTCAGCCGGAGACGGAGAAACTGCCAATGAATTCGCCGATGGGTACGGAGCCGGAGGCCCAAGGAGTATTGATGATCGATCCGAGCGGCCGACAAGGAGTGTTGATGGTTGCCGGGATGCCGGCCGATTCCTACCAGATTTGGCTGGTACGGGACGACAAGCGGATGTTGGTTGACCGAATCGTGGTGAATGAAGACGACGGGAGCGGCGTTAAGCAGTTTGAACTGGACGAATCGGTCTTCGGATTCCAGGAAGTGGCTTTGATGCCCGATGAACGGCATGGGCCCAGCAATCCTACCGGGGAGAAGTTCCTGACCGCTCGTATCATCACGGGGCCTCCTATGCCACCGCCCCTGCATCGGGGGAGGTGATGCAATGCCGACGCCTGGAACTGTTACGCCAAAGCTGCCTCAGCCAGGAAGGGATGATGGCCTGGATTGCGAGATTTGCGGCTTTCGGATGCACGAGCGGGGTTGCAAGATCATCTGCCGCAATTGCGGGTTTACGAGAGATTGCTCGGATCCTTAGGTGGCGCAGAGGGCAACCAGGAGGATTGCCCCTACGTTTTAAAAGGGCCACCATGGGGGCGCGTTGCGGAGGGGCAGGTGGCGAAATAGCTCGGGTTGGACGTTGACGGCGAGGCGCATGGCCTCGATCACAGGTCGGCGGATGGATTCGTGGGCCTGGCGAGAAGTCCGCAATTTGAACAGATGGTAGCATTCGCGGAGACTCATTCGCGACAGGACGCGCTGGAGGTGGGTGTGGGTGACGGCGTACTGGGCGAAGACGGGGGAGTGATCACCCAGCTTGCGGTACAGCGCGTCGGCTTGGGATGTTGCCCGACTGAAAACACCCTCCATGCCGGACTCGCCGATCAGCGGGGGGATAGCGAACCCGTTGGCGATAGTCAGAGGTTGTGACAAGTAGGTTTGCATGCGGTGGCGTCGGAATTCGCGTAACGCGCCGTAGTCCATGGTGAACTCGAAGGTGTATCCCACCAGTTCGAACTCCCTGGGGGCTGGGTCATGGGGGCCGATACTGCAAACGGCGGCGCTGATGACGTCCCGCCGCTGATCTTCAGACATGGAGCTGGACTGGTCGAGGGCGTCAGCATACGCGCCGCCCCGCCGGTACAGGAGCGCTGCGGCGAGGTTGCGGGATGCGTCGGGGTCATAATCAACCAGGCGAACCGCCGCATTTGAGACCGGCGCCGGGGGAAAGGCGTTGGTTTCCGGGATGTCTTGATTTTGAGCCAAATATGAATTTTGGTCGGCGTATTTGACGAGGGTGGGAGTAATGGTGCGGCCCTGCTTGCGGAGTTCTGTGCCTATTTCACGTTCTTCCGCCAAGGGAGATGACATTAGTTTGCTGATGGCGTGTTCCAGGGTACGGGCGTTGGCGGTCAGGCCGATGTTGGTGAGGGTGGCGGCGGGCAAGATTGCCCGGCAGGCGTCGGTGGCCGGGCGGCGCAGGCGGAGGGCGTAAGCGCCGTCGCCTTCCTCGGCCCGCTGGGGCCGTTGGCGTTTCAGGTGGGTTGTGACGCTTTCGAGGAGCTCGGCGTAGGTGGTGAACAGGGACCGGCAGACGGATATGTACTCTCGCCGGAGAACGGGTTGGTCGTCCAGTTCCTGAGGGATGTAGAAACTTTCGGGATCGATGACCTGATAGCGCGACGACTTTTCGGTGTAGGAAGCGAGGCGGTTGTCTTCCAGGGCATCGCCGGCGAGGCGGGAGACGTTTTCGACGGCGAGGTGAAGGATGGCGTGTTCGGCGACGGAGGCGTGTCCGTAGCCGACGACCCAACGTTCGTGAAAATCGGCGGCGCGTTCCGCGCTGACCCGCTGGGCGATTTCATCGAAGGGTTCGGGCCGGCGGGAGGTCATCGCGAAGGTGACCGCGATTTGCTCCTCAGACAGGTCGCGGGGAGATAATGGGTAGATGCGCCGGGTGTTTACTGACGCCGGTGGCGTTTGGTGCATCGGGCTAATACCGTGATGTCGCACTATTTGAGCTGGCGCGGGATAGCCCGATTCTAAAAAGCCGGCCTGTAAAAGGCTAGGGCCTGGGTTCCGGCTTTCGCCGGAATAACGCTCACCGGAATGACGGTGGAGCGGGCGGAATGACGGTTGGGAGCTGGAATGACAGTCGATGGGCGGTCGCCCGTTAGTTGCGGCAAAAGGCGGGGAAGCCGTTGGGCATGACGACTTCGATGAGGTGGATGCGGTCGGCGGCTACGGCGTCCTGGACGGCGCGGGTCATTTCGGCGACGTTGTGGACGCGCGTACCGCCGATGCCGTAGGAGTCGAAGAGTTTTACGAAATCGGGATTTACGAGATCCGTGGCCATTTGGCGGCTACCGCGATCTCGTTGATAGCCCTTGAGGACGCCCCAAGCGTTGTCGTTGAACACCATCACGATGGGGTTGATGCCGTACTGGACGGCGGTGCCGAGTTCCTGGGCATTGTACTGGAAGCCGCCGTCCCCCGATACGCAAATCACGGGGCGTTGTGGCTGGCCTACCTTGGCGCCCATGGCAGCAGGGAAGGCGAAACCGAGGCCAGCCCAACCGTGGGGGTACATATAGCTGCGGGGCTGGTTCATCTGGAGGCAGCGGACGGCGCGGTTGGCAGGCACGGTGGCGTCAAGGGAGAATATGGTGTCATCGGGGATGACGGCTCGAATGGACTCCCAAGCTTTGAGTTCGGGTCCCCACTGTTCCTGTAAGCTGGCGTAGATATTGGTCCGGAGATGGGCAACCTCCCGGTGGTAGTCGTCGGTAGCGCTGATGTCGGCCTCGCCGGCGGCGTGGAGGAATTGACGTACCACGGCGCCGCTGTTGGCAGCGATGCCGACTTCGGTTTTGTAGTTTTTGCCGATATAGTCGCCGTCCAGCATGACGTGAACGACCTGTTCGGGCAACTTGAGGCCGACGCCGGCGGTGGAGCGATAGGGAAGGTTACTGCCCAGGATGAGGGCAACGTCGCAATCGCCCATCCAGTCCAGGACCGGGTTCTGACCCCAGATGCGATTTCCGAGAGCCATGCCGAGGGAGAGAGGGTGGTTTTCGGGGAAGGCGCCCTTGGCCCCGTCTCCGGTGACGACGGGTGCGCCGAGACGTTCGGCGAGTTGGATTATGTCATTCGCGCCGCCGGTGGTGTGGATCTCCTCGCCAAGGAAGATTACCGGACGCTTGGCGTTGCGGAGCAGGTTCCAGGCGCGTTCCACCTGGACGGGGTCGCCCTGAGGTACATCGGGTTCGCGGGGGCGCAGGACTTCTACCTCGGCATTTTGGCCGAGGAGGTCGGTGGGGACTTCCAGCTCGATGGGCCGAGGCCGGCGTTCGCGGAAACGGACGAAAGCTTCGACGAAATGATCGGGGATGGATTCGATCTGGTCGATGCGGGCGTTCCAATCGGTGACGGCGGCGAACATGCCCAGCTGGTCCTTGGTTTCGTGGGTAGCCATCTTGCCGCTGCCGATGAATTCGGCTTCGACGTTGGTGGTAACCTGGAGAATGGAGGACGCGGAGAAGTACGCCTCGCCCATGGCTCCGACCGAGTCGGCGGCGCCGGGGCCGGTGCTGGTGAGGATGACGCCGGGCTTTCCAGTGGCGCGGGAGTAACCGTCGGCCATGTAGCCGCAACCCAACTCGAGACGTCCGCCGATGAAGCGGACGTCGTCCTGCCGGTCGAAGAGGGCGTCAAAGAGATCGAGGGTGTGGACTGATATGATGCCGAAAACGGTATCGACGCCCTGGGCGTGCAGGGAGGCGACTACAGCCTGGCCGCCGGTCATCTGGGGCATGGTGGGCTCCTAGTGTGTACTATTGCCGGCTTGGAAATAGTCAGTCAAAAAATTCAGCGCTTGCCGTTTTTGTTCTTCGGAGGCGGACTGTACGATGGCAAGGACATTCAGCCAGCCGGTTTCGTCATCCCAATCTTCGGAACCCCCACACAAAGATATGCTGGGATACCCTTGCGACGGCAAGCGTCGCCAGCACGTCGGCCGGCGGCCGTGTTTCGACAGAAGGCATCGTTGCATCCCCTTCTAGAGCAACAGGCTGATGGGGTTTTCGAGGACGCGCTTGATTTCCATGAGGAACTGGGCGGCTTCGGCGCCGTCGGCGACGCGGTGGTCGGTAGATAGGGTGGCCTTCATCATCTGGCCGACGGCGAGCTGACCTTCGCGGACGACGGGCTGCTCTTTGACGCTGCCCACCGCCAGGATCGCTGCGTGGGGCGGGTAGATGATGGCGGTGAAACTCTCCACGTCGAACATTCCCATGTTGCTGATGCTGAAGGTGGTGCTGCTGTATTCATCGTTGCGGAGGGCGCCGCTGTTGGCGCGGGCGATGAGGTCCTTGGTAGCGGCGGCGATTTGCAGCAAGCTCTTGCTCTCGCAGTTGCTGACCCCGGGCAGGATGAGACCGGATTCCAGGGCGATGGCGATGCCGATGTTCATTGCGCCGTGGACTTCGAGATGGTCTCCCCGGTAGAAGGAGTTGAACTTGGGATGGTTGACGAGGGCCAACGCGCCGGCTTTGACCATGAGGTCGTTGACGCTAACGCGGTTTTCGGGATCGGAGACGTCGTTGACATCGCGGCGCAACTGCATGGCCTTGCCCATGTCGATTTCGGCGGTGACGTAGAAGTGCGGTGCGGAGGATTTGCTGTCGGAGGTTACGCGGGCGATGGTCTGGCGCATCCGGCTGAGTTCAATGCGGGCGTCGGCCGGGGCCGCGGCAGGTTCGGCTGCCGCAGCTGGCGCGGGAGCCGCGGCCGGCGGTTCGTAGCTTTCGACGTCGCGCTCGGTAATGCGCCCGTTGGGGCCGGTTCCCGTCACCAGGGCGAGGTCTATGCCGCGTTCACGGGCGAGACGGCGAGCAATGGGAGATGCGCGCACCTCCCCGTCGGCCGCAGGAACCGAGGTGGCCGGCGCTGGGGCCGGCTCGGGAGACGGAGCAGCGGCTGGCGCTGGGGCAGCGGTGGAAGCGGCCGGGGCAACGGTTGCTTCCGGGACGGCTTCGCCGGGTTCGGTGATGATGGCAATGAGTTCGCCTACCGGGATGGCGCTGCCGGCTTCAGCGACAATGCGCCCGAGGACGCCGCCGGTGTAGGCCTCGAACTCTACGGTGGCTTTGTCGGTTTCAATATCGGCGATGACTTCGCCGCGGTCCACCGTGTCGCCTTCCTGCTTGTACCAGCGGACGACGGTGCCCTCGCGCATATCGTAACCCATCTGGGGCATGACGACATTGGTAGCCACGGTTCTCTCCTGTGGTGCTGGGGATGGACGGGATAAATAGGGTATTTCGACTTTGGATGCCTGGATTCCCGCGAAAGCGGGAATCCAGGCATCCGCTTTGCTAGAACTGTGCCGAAACTGCCACCTTATAGTTTGTTGACGATCTTGCGGGCGGCGTTGGCTACGGTCTGGGCGTTGGGTATTGCCAGCTGTTCGAGGGGAAAGGAATAGGGCATGGGGACTTCGGCGCCGGCGACGCGGCCGACGGGAGCATCGAGATAGTCGAAGGTTTCTTCCTGGATCTGGGCGGCGAGTTCGCCGGCGAAACCGCCGAGGCGGGTGGTTTCTTCGACCATCAGGGCGCGGTGGGTCTTTTTGACCGAGGCGAAAACGGTTTCCATATCCAGGGGACGGAGGGTGCGGAGGTCGATAACGTCGGCGTCGATACCTTCGCGGGCGAGGATTTCGGCGGCCTGCTCGGCGATGAGAGCCATCCGGGAGTAACCGCAAAGGGTGATGTCTGTGCCCTCGCGGCGGACGTCGGCCCGTCCGATGGGTACCCGGAAATCGCTGTTGTCTGGGGCCTCGCCGCGCGTGCCGTAGAGGAGGATATGCTCAACGAATAAAACCGGATCGTTGAGTTCGCGGCAGGAGCGAAAGAGGCCGATAACGTCACGGGGTGTAGAAGGCGTTACGACGGTCAAGCCGGGCACGGAGGCGTACCAGCCTTCGAAGGATGAGGAGTGGGTTGCGCCTACGGACGCGCCGCCGCCGGTAACGGTGCGAATCATGAGAGGGATCGAGAACTGGCCGCCGGACATGTACCGGATCTTGGCGGCGTGGTTCACGATCTGGTCCATGGCCAGGAGGCTGAAGTTAATGGTCATTAACTCCACGACGGGGCGCAGGCCGGCCATGGCGGCGCCGACGCCAGCGCCAACGATGACGGACTCCGCCAACGGGGAGTCCTTGATGCGCTTTTTCCCGTACTGTTCGGTGAAGCCCTTGGTTACGGCGAAGGCCCCACCGTAAGGGCCGATGTCCTCGCCCATGAGGAATACGCGCTCGTCCTGGTCCAAGGCTTCGCGCAAGGCGGATGCAACGGCGTCACGATACGTCATGACCGACATGATGATACCTCTCGCGGCGGGTTGAGTGCGCTAAACGGGGATACCTTCGGTCGGTCGGTCGGTGTAGACACCGTAGTAGAGGTCTTCAGGCTGCGGCCAGGGGGATGATTCACCGAATTCAGCGGCAACGACGATTTCCTCATCTACGCCGGCGTCGATCTCGTCGAAGTCCTCGACGGTGGCAATGCCTTCGTCGGTGAGCCAGTCGCGGAACCGGGGGATCGGGTCCTGGCCAGTCCAGTACCGGACTTCGTCTTCGGCGCGATAGTTGGCTGGGTCGGCGACCGAGTGGCCCCGGAGACGGTAGGTTCGGGCTACGACGAAGGCGGGACCTTTGCCGGCGCGGACTTCGGCGTTGATTTTCTGCATGAGGGCGCGAACTTCCAGCACGTCGTTACCGTCCACCTCATAGCGGGACATTCCATAGGCAGCCGCCATCTCATGCAGGGAGTCCCACATTACAAGGGTTTCTTTTGACGAGGCTCCCATGCCGTAGAGGTTGTGTTCACAGAAGAAGATCACGGGGAGTTGCCAGATGGCGGCCAGGTTCATCGCTTCGTGGAACTCGCCTTCGTTGACTGCGCCGTCGCCGAAAAAGCAGAGGACGACCTGGTCAGCTTCGCGGTATTGGATGGCGAGACCGATGCCGGCGGCGATGCAGAGCTGGCCACCCACGATGGCATAGCCGCCCATGAAGTTGAGCTTGGAGCTAAACAGGTGCATGGAGCCGCCTTTGCCCCTGCTGCAACCGGTGGCTTTGCCCATGAGTTCGGCCATGACTTCGTTGCTGCTCATGCCCCGGGCGAGGGCCTGGCCGTGGTCACGGTAGTGAGTGACGATGTAATCGTCAGGCCGCAGGGTGTTGATCGCGCCGACGGCGATGGCTTCCTCGCCGTTATAGACGTGTAGAAAGCCCTTGATGTTGCCTCGAGTGTACTGACGTTCCGACTCTCGTTCGAATTCGCGAATGAGTTTCATCTGCCGGTAGAAGCCCAGCAGGTCGGATTTGGTCAGATCGGGAACGTCCGCTTTGAGCATGTCCCTTCCTCGCAGGCGGTGTGTTGCAGCCGACCGACGGGGCCGGCCGTGGTTACATGTGGAGAGCGCGACCTTCGGCGTCGAGGGCGGCTTCGTGGACCATCTCGGCGACGCTGGGGTGGGCGTGGACGGCCCAGCCTAATTCCAGAGTGGTTCCCTCCAGAAGATGGGTCATCTGGAGTTCGGCCAAGAGTTCCGTTACTTCAGGCCCGCACATGTGGCCGCCCAGGATTTCACCGTAGTTGGCATCGATGATCAGCTTGACCATGCCGTCCATTTCGCCCATGGCCACGGCCTTGCCGCTGGCCTGGACGCTGAAACGGCCGATTTTCACGTCGTAGCCCTGTTCGCGGGCCTGGTCTTCGGTGAGGCCGAAAGACGCTACCTGGGGATGGCAGTAAGTGGCGCGGGGCATGTATGCGTAGTTCAGCGGCTGGGTCTCCTCGCCGGCGATGGCTTCGACGGCGGTCACGCCCTGGGCGGAGGCGACATGCGCAAGAGCCAGCTTTCCGGTTACGTCACCGACGGCGTAGATGCCGGAAACATTGGTAGCCATGCGGTCGTCAATGGTGATGTAGCCGCGCTCGGTGGCGACGCCCACGGTTTCCAAGCCCAAGTCTTCGGTGTTGGGCAGCACGCCGATGGCCACCAGAACTTTGTCGTAGCGGGCGGTTTCGTTGACGCCATCCTTATCAACGGTGAGGGTGACGCCGTTGGCGTCGGCCTGGGCGTTGGTCACGCCGGCGCCCATTTGGAGTTTGATGCCGTGGCGATTGAAGGCGCGCTCCAACTGCTGGCTGATTTCTTCATCTTCGTTGGGTACCAGGTGAGGCAGCAATTCGATAATTGTAACGTCGGAACCGTACATCTTGTAGATGTAGGCGAATTCCACGCCGATGGCGCCGCCGCCGATTATGGCGATGGAGCCGGGAACGTCGTCGGCGACGATGCTTTCCCGGCTGGTGATTATGCGTTCGCCATCCACCGGAAGGGGCGGGATACTGCGCGGCCGGGCCCCGGTGGCGATGATGATGTTGCGGGCGTTGATCCGAGCGGTCTGGCCGTCGGGGGTGGTGAGGTCAATGGCGTTGGCGTTGGCCAGCCGGCCAACGCCGGCGATGTGGTCAACGTTGTTCTTGCGGAGGAGAAAGTCCACACCACGGGTCATCCGGTCCACGACCTGACGACTGCGTTTCATGGCTACCGAGTAATCGGCGTGGAAGTTGTCGAAGACCAGGCCAAACTGATCGGCCCGGTGCAGGTAGGAGACGATCTCGGCGTTTTTCAGAAGAGCCTTGGAAGGGATACAGCCCCAGTTGAGGCATACCCCGCCGAGGGCCTCGCGCTCGATGACGCAAGATTTCAGACCCAGTTGGCCGGCCCTGATGCCCGCAACATAGCCGCCGGGTCCGCCGCCAATTATCGCTACGTCATACTCCGAATTGGTCGTCATCTATCTGCCCAGTCCGCGAAGTTTGGTTTGGCGCAATCCACCGGCCCTGGGACAGGGCTGACCCGCTACGGAGGGGCTTGCGCGATGATTGTGGCATTATAGCGTTGCGGCTTGGGGGCGGCAAGTTGAGCGGAATTGGGACGCGACCCGACCAGGTAGGGCCTTTCGTCAAATCAAGTTGCCAACCGTCAAACCGTCCCATTCCCGTCATTCCCGCGAAAGCGGGAAGCCAGAATCGCCTGCTGTAGCAGAACGATTTGGTTATGAAAACGCCTGGATTCCCGCGAAAGCGGGAATGACGGGATAATTTCACGACCCAAGGGAGGGGCTATTTGGGGAGTTCCGCAATTTCCTCGGACCAAGGAGGAAATTGCGAAACTGGCTGGCGGTTGTGAGGGCCGACGAGTTTCGTCATAGCAGCAACGAATATCGTCAGGAACGGTATCAGCGGTATTCGCTCACTGACCGACGTTCGTAAGCAGTTAGGGCAACCTGTCTCTTGTACTGCAACGGCGCCGCCGAGTTTGACTTGGCGGCGCCGTTGCCCAGGGGGATGGACTTCTCCGGTCAGTTCGCCGGCACGTTAAACCGGTAGAGGAAAGGATGCCCGTCCACTGATGACGCATTATCACGCCACGGTCGCACCGCGAAGATGGCGACGGTGGCATTGGCCGGGATGTCGTACCGAGCGCAGTTGTCGAGGGAGTTCCATTGCATGGACAGGCCGGCATCCGTGTCCAGGTTGCCGTTGTAATAGGAGCTTTCACCCTTGGACACAGTGGCGCAGATCTTGATAAAGCGACGGTCGTTGGTTAGCTGACGATCCGTATCGGCCGGAAAACTCGCGCCGGTCACTGTAACGGAAACGCCGTTGGCGCGCACCGTGTCGCCTACCGACTTATACCCGCCCGCCGGTATCGGCATTCCGGTAATCGGGCAGAGGTGAGGAATCGCGTCCTCGATCAGCAATCTGGTCTTGGCCCACCGAGAGTAGACTCCATCTTTGACCGACGCTACGGCAAATTCGTAGGTGACGCCCACCGTGAGGTTGCTTGAGTACATGCCAAGGGTCGTGGTGTCGTCGCAATCCCATTTGGCGCCCTGTCGCACCGCCCTGTCGCAGGCACGGTATTTGGTAGCGCCAGCTACGGCATTCCAGTTCCAGTGAACTTGACCCTGGGTAGCGGTAAGTTTAGCTTTCAAGTTGGTGGGAGCGGCCGGAGTTGGCGCTGATTGGGCCATGGCGGGCGGAGCGACGACTAGTAAGGTCAGCATCAACCCCATGAGCATGGCAACAGTGGCATACCGCGCCATTCGGCGCTTGGTGGCATAAAAGACGGATAACATGGTTCCTCCGTACGGGTTTGAAGGTGTGGGTTAGCCGGCTCCAACCCGCAAATCCAGCGGTTCTCTCTGCATAGCGAGGACTTTGCCGGATAGACGGGTGGAGCGGACAGGTAAGCCGCAACCGGCCCAGAGCAGCGAAGCCGAGGTCTCCGCGCTCCGGGCCGGTTATTCATTTCCTGGATTTGACCGGCTTGGGCGTCGCCGCATCCCGGTAGTACACGAAGGGTTTCGGCACACGGAAGCGGTCCCGTACCTGCTGGGCGCTGGTGCGCCCGATTGGCCGCTTTGCCATGACGAGACCTCCTTATTGAGTAGTCTCGCCGACCCGGGCGGCGATTGACCGCGCCTTGCTTGACCCCGGAGGCCGCCGTTGGCACAATGCCAGCGGCTTGTGGCTAAGCCTTTGGGGGCCCCGGTTCGACGGGGGCAACCACCAAAAAGCCCCGGCGGAGCAAAAATCGGCTCCGCCGGGGCTTTACAAAGGCCGCATCGCTGGCTACAATAGCCAGCGACTAGGGAGATTTGCTGTCGCCCCGCCGTCGCCGCCTCGGTGTGCAAACCGAGGCTTTTTTGGTGACTGCCGCCATTCTATCACAATAGCGAATAAAGACAAGGGCATCCGGCACTCATTTGTCATAACGTTGGCGAGATCGGGCCGATAACCGCGCCGTAATCTCAGGCAACCCGCCGCTCTGCGCCGTCCCAGTCCGACGACGAGCTGGCCAACCCCGGATTCTTGCCACCGCCGTCGCCCCGCTGCCAGGGCATCCGTATGCTCATGCGCCGCATTCCGGCGTAGTCGTCGGCTTTCAGCCGGGCCAGCGCTGTGGTCAGGCAGGCCAGCGTCGCCATACGCGCGTGCAAACTGACCTTGCCGAGGCCCCGATGCTGGTGCCGGTTCAGCAGCCGGGAGTGCTTGGCGCTGCCGAAATGCCGCTCGATGGAACCCCGCATCCGATAGAGCCGCTGCCATTCGGCGGTGAACCGGGGCAGAATGCCGATGATCCGCAGCAGTTTGCCCTCCGGCCGTTCCCAATGCTCGGCGTCGCAGTAACGGGAGAAGTGTATCCGACCTTTGAGCCGGCAGCCCTGGGGCGGACAGCGGAACCGATGGCCCAACGCCGGGTCGGACCCGGCGTACTCCATGGCGACCGATCCGGCGCAGGTGGGCAAGCCGGCCGCGGTGTAGATGCCCTGGTACAACTGTTCGTTGACCGGCTTGCGGACGGCAATCACCGGCGTGATGCCCTGATCGGCCAGCAGCCGGAAGTTGGACAGCGCGTCATACCCTTTGTCGGCCAGCAGGCACTTGGCATGCAGCCAGGGATGCAACGCCTGGGCGTGGGCCAGCGCGCCGGGCAATTGGGGCGAGTCGGCGGCGTTGGCCGGCAACGTGATGCCGCCCAGGGGCAGGCCGTAGTAGGCGTCGGCCAGCAGGTGATGCTTGTAGCCGAAGAACGGTTCGGTCTTGCCCTGGTCGCGGGTCGGGCCGCCGGCTTTGGCGGTGCGTCGGCCCCAGCGGGCGTCGGGATCGCGGACGTGAGCGCGGTCGGGATTGGCGTAAGCCTGGAGGTCGGTGGAGTCGATGGCGACAATCTCGCCCAAAGCCGGCGCATCGGCGGGAAGGGCGCCGTCCCGCCGCAGCCGCTCCAGCTCAGCAGGCAGCTGGCCGGCGACGCTGGCGATGGCTTGATCCACCAGGTCCTGATGCAAGGACAGCCGTGTGATGAACCGGCTGAAGGCGCTCGCGCTGGGAACGGCGTCGCCCAAGCCGCAGATAGCGCGCAGTCGCGGGTCGGCGGCCAGCCGCTCCAAGAAGGCGTTGGCGTAGCGCATCCCCAGCAAAAACCGCGCCAGATAGGCGCGGAACATACTTTGCAGGGAGAAACCTCGGCGTCCGGTCTTGCGGTACTGGGCCAGCCGTTCCAAAAGAGGGCTGGCGTCCACGCCGTCTAGAGCGGCCTGCAAGAAGCCGTAGCCGCTGGCCGGGTCTTGACCTTTGCGTGTCGCGCATGTACTATTGGCACACGCCACTTGGAAGTACCCTTTCCTCGTGGTGGAAGCCGCCAAAGCCTCGAAAACATTGGCGGCTTCTTCTTTACTTTGATTGTTGCCGTAAGTGTATCAGATACATATGAGGCTTGCAACCGGAAAGTGTCAGTAATTGCATCTTCCGCATAACAAAAAAGGGCCGGGAGATGTATCTCCCGGCCCTTTTTTGTGTAGTCAACTGCGTAAATCAGGTTGCTAAAGATTGCTAGTCTGGCAGTATCGCGCCCACTCCGGCAGTTCGGTTTCGGGCCGACGGTCGGCCGGATGCCCGGTGACGGACTTCGTCACGATTCGGCACGCCATCGGCCACCGCCTCACCGCGAACCGAGTTTCGCAATTTCCTCGACCAAGGCGGTTCAATTGACAGTGATTTTGGGGAGTTTTAGACTGCCAGTGGCTTGTTCTTGAAGGAGCCGCTTCCGGCAACTTTTTTTGCGGATGAGATATGGCCGTTTCGGTAGATGACAGATGTTTGCGGCTGACCGACGACAGCGGTGAGCGGGGCGTGCTGCTGGGGATGCGGTGCCCGCACTGTGGAGTGTGCGTTTTCGGGCCGGCTACTTTTTGCCAATCCTGCACATCCCCGGATCTCGAGGCGGTCGAACTGGGGCTGGAAGGGACGCTGTACAGCTACACCATCGTGCGGGTGCCTCCGGCGGGTTGGCCTGGCCCGGTTCCCTACGTGCTGGGCGAGGTGGAGTTGCCGGAAGGCCCCCATGTGCTGGCGGAGGTGGTGGACTGCTCGCACGGTGACCTCAAAGTCGGAATGCCGGTGGCGCTGGCATTGCGGACAGTGGCGATGGACGGCGTAGAGGGTTCTGATCGCGTCGTGTATAAGTGGCGGCCAGTGTAGGGGCGATGAGCTTGCTACACTGCGCTCGCAATGACAAGGGGGATTTATGACGCAGTTTCGCCCCGGTCGTGAGGTTATGGTGGTAGGTGTGGGGCTGCACTCGTTTGGGCGGTTTCCGGAGCAAAGCCTGTCGGATCTGGCCCGGGACGCGGTGGTTGACGCTCTACAGGATGCCGGGGCGCCGTGGCGGGCGATCCCGGTGGCGTACTTTGGGCACGTCTATTATCACGGCATGTCGATCGGGGAAACTACGCTGGCGCAGCTGGGATTGACCGGAGTTCCCATCATCAACGTAGAGAACGCGTGCTCCAGCGGTTCGACGGCGTTCTGGCAAGCGTACTGGGGTATAACGTCTGGAGTTTTTGACCTGGCTCTGGCGTTCGGCGCCGAGAAGGTGCCCGGCGGCCCGGTAACGGTTACGGCGGAGAACAGCCCCGCGCGGTACATCGGCGGCGATCACATGATGGCCGGCTATGCGTTGCGCATGAAACGCTATATGGAAGAGACGGGCGCGCCGGCGTCGGCCCTGGCGCAGGTGTCGGTGAAGGCGCGGCAGAACGCATCCCTGAACCCCTACGCGCACCGAAAGGAAACCTACTCGGTGGAGGACGTCCTGAACTCACGGTTGATCGCCGACCCGCTAACGCTGTACCAGTGTTGTCCTACCAGCGAAGGCGGAGCAGCGGCAGTGCTTTGCGCGGCGGATGCGCTGGATACCTATGGCATCGACCGGAGTCGGGCCATTCGGGTGGTGGCGGCGGCCTTGACGTCTGGGAACTACAACGGTCGGGGCAGCGACCATTCAGCTTTCAGCCCGTATCGCACCGAGCCGGCGGCGTTGCAGGCTTATGAGATGGCCGGCATCGGGCCGGAGGATGTGGATTTGGCGCAGGTGCATGATGCGGCGACGATCGGGGAGCTACAGCAGATTGAGGCGCTGCATCTAACGCCCTTTGGTGAGGCGTGGCAGGCCACCATAGAAGGCCGGACGGCGTTGGGCGGCGATATTCCGGTGAATACGGACGGAGGGCTGCTGGCCATGGGCCATCCTTTCGGAGCCTCCGGTATCCGAATGGTTCATGAAACGGTGCTGCAATTGCGGGGCGAAGCCGGGCTGCGCCAGGTGGAAAACGCGCGGGTGGGGGTGGCGCAATGCTCCGGCGCCGGGGACGTCACCACGGTGCATATCCTGACGCGCTAGGGTCGATGGTTCGACAAGCTCACCGGGAGCGGCTTGGCGGGTGGTGATGGCCAATTATCTGATTATGGCGGCGATGAAGGGGCGGTTTATGTCGGAGCAGGGGAACCTGTATGACAACTTTCAGATGCTGGGTTACATGGAGGGCGTCTCGCCTTTCGACGCGGTGGCGGCGTTCTTTGACCAGCCCAAATTCCCCATTGTATGGGCCGACGTGGAGTATATGTGGGCAGAGCGGTTGGCCGACGACCCGGCCAATGGTCACCACGGGGAATACGACAAGGTCTATATCGCGTCGCTACGCGAGAGGTGGGAAGGCAGTTCGCGGAATTGAAGGAGATTGCAGATTGCCTTCGTTCCGGCACAATCAGGCCAGCCTAATCAGGAATCCAGAACGTGAAGGCCGTAGGGAATGCCGCATCCCCGCTTTCGCGTGAAGGACGGGGGCGAGGCGGGGATGACGATAATGTGTTGGCGGCGTTAGAGTGAGGTAGCTTTGTCGCGGAGGCGGGTGAACTCGGTGCGGAACCCTTCGGCCAGGGCGCGGCGATCGGTGCCGTGGAGGACGAAGCGGGCGCCCTGCTCGATCCAGTATTCGGACAGCTCCGGGGTCTGATGGTGGACCAGGGTGGGCAGGCCCCGGGCTTCGCAATTGTCGATGATGCTTTTCACGGTGGTCTTGTAGATTTCCTGGGCATAGTCGTCAGGCACGCCCAGCGAGATGCTCATATCGTTGGGGCCGACGAAGATGGCGTCGATGTGGGGAACGTCGAGGATCGCGTCCAGGTTAGCCACGGCGGCTTGACTCTCGATGCCGATGATGCAGATATTGTCGCGGTTGCGAGCGGCAAGGTACTCCTCGCTGGCGCCGCTGGGGAACTCTCCGTTGGCCAGGGCCTGCTCCGCAGCGGCTCCTTTGAGAGGCCGGAACTTGGCGGCTTTGACCACTTCGCGCACCTGCTCAACAGTCTCGCAATAGGGGGCCAGAATGCCCTGGGCGCCGGCGTCGATAGCCATGGTCACGTAGTGAGAGTCGGGTATGGGAATGCGCACGATTGGCACGACGCTGATGGTGCTGAACATGGTCAGGTAATCGCCCAACTCGCCCCGGCTGCGTGGGCTGTGCTCGGTGTCAATGATGACGTAATCCAGACCCACACCGTCCAGTATGGGTATCCAGCGTGGGCTGCGGTTGATGCTGATCATGGTGCCGAAGATCCGGCCGCCCTGTCTAAGGGTATCCTTGAGGTCTGCGCCGCTCATGTGAGAATCGCTCCTTGAGGGGATGGTGCAGCGAGTATAGCACGGTGGAGTTGTCGGGAACTCTAAGTGAGCGCGCTCGAGCTGCATTGTCCGGGAAACCGTGCGACCTGGGCTGTGCTAAACTAACGCCGGCCAAGATGATTAGCTGATGGGGAATCCGGGTAGTCGCCGGGAAAGGCTATTGCGAAATCAGTACCGCTATATTAACGAGCAGGACGACTGGGAAGCAGTGGCGCAGGATCTGCGTCGCGCCAGCCGGTTGGCCCTGGATACGGAACGCAACGGGCGTTTTGCGTATCAGGAACGCATCTGTCTCATCCAAATATCAGACGGGCGGGACACCTGCCTGCTGGATCCTTTAGCAGTAAATGATCTTTCGGCGCTGGGCGCGATGCTAGCCGACGACGCGGTAGTCAAGGTCCTGCACGGATGTGAAGAAGATATCCGGTTTTTTGATCGGGACTTCGGTTTCACGGTGAGCAATCTTTTCGACACGGGGCTGGCGGCGCGGTTTTTGGGCGTGGGACGACCCAACTTGGGGGCGGTGTTGGAAGAGTTTTGCGGCGTTGTCATCACTAAAGACGCTCGGCTCCAGATGTCACACTGGGGGTTGCGCCCGCTGTCCGGGCCGGCGCTGGATTACGCGGCGAGCGACGTGCGACACCTGCTGCCGCTGGCGGACGAACTGAAATATCAACTGGACAAGCTGGGTCGGGTTGAGTGGGTAGGGGAGGAGTGTTCGCGCATTGAAGCGTTGCGGCGTCCTCCGTACGAGCCGTTGGAGACCGCGTTCCGACGGGTGAAGGGTTGGGAGGGGTTGAGCCTGCGACAGGTGACGGTACTGCAAGAACTCTATGCTTTTCGGGATGGCAAAGCTTGCGTCTGGGACCTGCCGCCGACGCTGGCTGCCAGCAACAATGACCTGCTGACCCTGGCGCAGAGTGGCCCGCATCCGCCGCGCGGCGTGGGCGGGATGCTGGCCTCTCGGTGTTTTGGGGAGTTGATGGAGGCGGTCGAGAGGGGGATGCGTAAGCCGGAACTGGCCCGGCCGTCGCGGCCTGAATCCAACCATGGCGTTTGGACGCCGGAGCGCCGGGAGCGGTTAAAGGCGTTGAAGCAGTGGCGGGGGAGACTGGCGCAGGAATTGAATCTGGCGGTGAGCCATATCTGGCCGTCGGCCAGCCTGGAACGGATTGCGATACGCCCCGGAGACTTGGACCGGGAGTTGGCCGGCGGCGAGGGGGAGGTGAGGCGATGGCAACGGAGGGAGTTTGGCGAAGGGCTGACGCAGTTAATGAGGCAGGTGCGCCCGGCCGATGCCGGCGCGTCCGGCCCGATAGTCAATCAGGCGCCGTAGGCCATCAGCTGCTCGCAGAAGCGCGCGGTGTTCATCAGGTCGGGGATTACGACGTATTCGTCGATGGTGTGCATGAGGTTGGTGGACATACCGACCACTACGCTTTCAATGCCGTTGAGGCGGAAGACGTTGCCATCGGTGCCGCCGCCGGAAGGCTGGATGTTGGGTTCCAGGCCCATGTCGCGCATGACGCGGGTAACGAGCTGGGCAGTGGCCTCGTTGGGGTCCAGACGGTACATCTGGAACATCATCTCCAGGCTTTCGGTGATTTCGGCCTCAGTATAGCGGCCGCGGATCTTGCCGATGGAGTTGAGAAGCTGCATTCGGAGCAGTTCCAGGGACTCTACGTTCATGCTGCGGAATTCGCCGGTGATGGACGCTTCCGAAGGGACGGCGTTGCGGACAGTGCCGCCGGTAATCGTGGCGACGTTGAAGGTGGTTTCCTCGTCGATGCGGCCCTGGGGCAGGTCGGAGATGATGTCGCTGGCGATTTGGATGGCGGAAAGGCCTTTTTCCGGTTCGACGCCGGCGTGGGCTCCCCGGCCGCGAATGTTTATGTCGAAGGCCATGTAAGTAGGGCTGCCGCCGGTGATGGTGTTGACGGGGCCGTTCCCGTCAAAGACGACCGCCTCAGTGGCGCCAATCATGGAGAAGTCAAGGTTGGATGCGCCCACCAGCCCGATTTCCTCGCCGCGAGTGAACACTACCTGAACCGGACGGCGCGGGCGTCCCTCCTCGCGGACGGTTTCAAGAGCCTCCAGGATGGCGGCCACGCCGGCTTTACAGTCGCCGCCGAGGATGGTGTTGCGGTCGGAGGTGATGCGGTCGCCGGTAACTTGGGGCCTAATGCTGCGGCCGGGGTCAACGGTGTCCATGTGGGCGGAGAGCAGGAGCGGCCGGTCGCCGTCCTCGCGGGCGATGACGTTGCCGTGGTCGTCGCGGGCAACCTGAAAACCGAGGTTGGCAAGGCGGTCGGACACCTGGAGGGCGACATCCCATTCCTCGCCGGAGGGGCTGTCGATACGTACCAAGTCGCAGAAATCGTTGATCAATCTTTCCTGGTTGGGCATGGAAGCACCTCGGTGGTTGGGCAACGGTTCGGTTGCCTATTATAGCGCAGGCAATTAGAATCATCACTGAATGAGCGATGAAATACACATACGCGCTGCTGTACCGTCGGACGGGGCGACCATTGCCGATTTCAACGTGGCAATGGCGCTGGAATCGGAAGGCATAGCGCTGGATGAGACGATATTGCGGACCGGCGTCGCCGCGGCGCTGGCCGATGTAGCGAAGGCGTTTTACCTGCTGGCCGAAGTCGCCGACCGTCCCGTGGGCCAATTGATGGTGACCACCGAGTGGAGCGACTGGCGGAATGGGTGGATCTGGTGGATACAGTCGGTGTACGTGGTTCCGGAGCGGCGCCGGCAAGGAGTATATCGCCGGCTTTACGGTCGATTATTGGAGATGTCCGAAGAGCGGGGAGACGTTCGCGGGATGCGGCTGTACGTGATGCGAGAGAACCGGGTGGCCAAGCGGACCTACGAGGCCCTGGGGATGAGTCACTCGGAATATGACCTGTACGAAACCGAGTTTTGACGAGCGCAGGCCATGACCACCGGCGGCGATTTACCGACCGAGTTTCACTATACGGCGCGAGGGCAATTAGCGTTGCGGGCCGGACAGTTGAACGCGGCCATCGATGACTTCAACAATGCGCTGCGGATTAACGATGAGTTCGCGCCGGCCTATTACTATCGGGGGTTGGCCTTTCGGAACGGGGGCGATCTGAATCGGGCGATTGCCGACTACACCCGGGCCATTGTCGCGGATCCGCAATATCCGGTGCCCTATTACGCCCGGGGCGTGGTGCGCCGCCACCTGGGGTTCTACGAGGATGCTATCGCCGATTATACGTCGGCAATCGAGCTGGAGCCCGACGATGCGGACTACTATTATGCTAGGGGAGTGGCTCGAATATCGCTGGGCAGGTATGACGAAGCCATCGCTGATTTTCTGGCCTGCACCCGCATAAACCCGGAACATGCCAACGCGCAGTACAACTTGGGCATCGCGTACCGGGATACCGGGGACCGGGATACGGCGCTAGGCTACTACAACACCGCAATCGAGCTGCGCCCGGCGGAGCCGGATTATCGTTACGCCAGAGGGAACCTTTACAGCGACCGGCGGGAATACGATGCCGCCATTGCCGACTATGACGCGGCAATCGCACTGGCGCCGACGTTTGCCAACGCTTTGTATAACCGCGGCATAGCCAAGCGCAATCGGGGCGAACCGCGTGACGCCATAGCTGACTTTGACGCCGCGCAGTTCTGCGGAATGGACACGGCAACCTTGTACCATAATCGTGGCGCGGCCAAGGCGGATCTGGGCGATCACGAAGCGGCCATGGCGGAGTACGAACAGGCGCTGCAACGGGATGAGGCCCTGGCGGGCATCTGGTTGTCGGTGGGGAACTCGCAGGCGTTTTTGGAAAACTACCCGGAAGCCGTCGCGGCTTTTACCAGGGCGCTGGAATTGAACGACAATCTTGCCGACGCTTACGCGGGTCGAGGTTTGGCGAACCGGGCGCTGGGTGATGAGCCAGCGGCGGCGGCGGATTTGGCGGAGTTCGCTCGGCGCAGTGGCGGTTCTGTACCATGATCGACTCGGCGCGCCTGATCGGCTTACAGGTCGGCGACCAACTTGGTCATCTGGAATATGTGGTCGAAGAGGCGACGCAGGCGGGATACCGAGCGTTCGTGGGCAGCGGCGGATATTTCCCCAATTTGCTGGCCGACGATTGCCGGGCTTTGCTGTTGCAACGGTGCGGGCCGCTGCCGTTGACCACGTCTTGGCGCGGCCTGGAGTTCCTGCGTCCGCCGATCCCCGGGCGGCGGGTACAGGTGGGTGGGTGGCTGCGCGAGATAAGTGATTTGGATACCATGCCCCGGCTCCGAGTTGCCGCCTTTGCGGTGGACGAGATCGGCACTGAGATAATGCGTTCGGCAGCGGTATTTCGCATCCGGGAGCGTCCTCCATCCTTGATAGCCGGCAGTGCGCCACTGACGAACCACCCGGTGATTTCAGGGAAGCCACCGGCCCGGCACGACGGCTTGGCCGGCGTGAGTGTTGGCGACACGCTGGGGCTCGGGACGCTGGTTCTGCCGGAGGGAAACACTCTAACGTGTGGCCAACAGCTGGGAAACGAACTGGCCGGGCTGGACTTGAACGACAGCGGAAACGATTTGGCGCCCGTGGTCTTTGGTTGGCTGGAAGCCGGCATCGGCCGGTGGTTTGGGGATGATTTTCGGTGGGGCGGGCAGCTGTCGGCGCGGCTCCGTCGCCCGGTGAACGCGGGAGAAGTCATTACAGGCGAAGCGTTGGTCACCTGGCGCGACGCCAGATCCGGAGCGGTGGCCTGGCAGCTAAGGATCAATGTGCTTAACCAACTCAACCGCTCCGTCATATTGGGCGATGCGACCGTCACAACACCGAGCGCGCGCCGGCTCTGATACCATGCCCTACGATACAACGATACTTGGAGGAACACATGCAGCAACCCGCGGCGCCTAGGGAAGTCATGCCCGAGAATTGGCGGACGGGACTGGCCATCGTAGCGCATCCCGACGATTTGGAGTATGGAGCAGCGGCGGCTATCGCCAAGTGGACGGCACAGGGGAAAAAGATCAACTACGTGATGGTAAGCAAGGGAGAGGCCGGGATAGACGGAATGGCGCCAGCGGAGGTCGGACGGTTAAGATCACAGGAAGAGATCAACGCAGCCCGGGTAGTGGGCGTGGAAACAGTGGAGTTCTTGGACCACGCGGACGGGGTGATTGAGTATGGGCTGAGGCTACGGCGGGATTTGAGCCGGGCCATACGGCGACATCGTCCGGACGTAGTCATAACTATCAATCATCACCTACAGTTTTTTAGTGGGCATCTGAACATGGCGGACCATCGCTGGGTGGGACTGGCCGTGTTCGATGCGGCGCGGGACGCCGGGAATCGGTGGATTTTCCCGGAATTGTTGGAGGAAGGTCTCGAAACCTGGAACGAAGTGCGTTTCGCGGCAGTGTTCGGCTCCACGACACCGACGCACGTTGTGGATGTTTCGGAACACTGGGAAACTGGGTTGGCTTCGCTGCGCGAGCACAAAGTCTATCTGGAGAATTTGGGCGACGTGGGCAACAGCCCCTTTGAGTTTCTAACCGCACATGCCCGGGAGGCGGGCGCGGCCTTTGGGTGCCGATACGCCTCTTACGCGGAGTTGGTGCTCATCAACGAAGCATTCTAGAGCAGGGTGTGGATGCCGGCCTCGTATCAGGTACGGGATGACGTTCCTTCGCCGGAATGACGGCAGTGAATGCGAATACGGAGAGGAAAATGGCGGGTTTCAGCGAGCAACTGCGACAGGAAGCGGAACCGATCTGGAAGGCGATTTTTGCCCATCCCTTCTTGAAGGAAATCAAAGATGGGACGTTGCCGCTGGAAACGTTTCAATACTACCTGGGGCAGGACTACCACTACCTGGAAGGTTTCGGACGCGGCGTGGCGCTGGCGCTGGCCAAAGCTCCGGATACGGAGTTGCTTCAGGAACTGGCGCATCGGGTGATGACACCGGTGGAACGCCCATTGCACCATCGGTTGATTGAGGCGGCGGGGTTGACAATGGACGATGTCGAAAAGGCCCCCAGGTCGCCGACGAATACGGCTTATGTCAATCACATGCTGACCACGGCGGCAATGTATGGCCTGGGGCCGACGGCAGCGGCGTTGTTGCCCTGCCCGTGGACGTATCACCTGTTGAAAGACGAGGTGGGGCAATCGGAGCACCCTCTCTATGGCCAATGGACTCGGTTTTACGTGGAGGGCTTCTTGCAGTCCAGCGTTGATGCCTGGACGGGGTTCGTGGACCAGATGGCGCAGCGGGTTGGGGCGCAGGAACGGGAGGCAATGCGGTACGCCTTCGTCGCCAGCAGCAGGTACGAGTATATGTTCTGGGACGCTGCATACCGACGGGAGGCTTGGCCGGTATAAAGACCGGGAACTCGGGTCGGGGCTGGTTTCAAACCTGCCCCGACCTTGCCGCGCCCAAACTAATCGGAGGAGTCGGGAAATGCTTTATGCGGAGATCAATGGAACGCAGATGTTCTACGAGAGCCATGGCGATGGACCTGCCATTGTGTTTGCCCACGGGCGGGGCGGGAATCATCTGAGCTGGTGGCAGCAGGTGGCTGCTTTCCAGAGAGACTACCGTTGCATCACCTTCGACCATCGCGGTTGGGGCCTTACGGCGGGAACGGGCGGGCCGCCCGAGCCGGCGACGTTTGTGGCCGACCTGGAGGCTCTGCTGGACCATCTGGAGGTTGGCCGGGCGGCGCTGGTGGCGCAGTCCATGGGCGGGGTCACGTGCCTGGGGTTCGCTCTGGAGCATCCGGAACGGGTGGCGGGTTTGGCCCTGGGGGATACGACCGGCGGCATCGGGGACGCCTCGGTAGTGTCGTTGCTGGAGGAGGTGCATCCGCCTCAGGATCCGCTGCGTCGGGCGCTGAGCGACGGGTTCATAGAAGGGCAGCCGGAATTGACCTTTCTGTTCGGGTCGATAGGCCGCGTCAATCCGGTGATGCCCCTAAGCGCAGTGTCCGGGTTGTTCAGGAACCCGGCCGGGCCGCAGGCCGCGGATCTGGCCAAGCTGGACGTTCCCACGTTGTTCGTCGTGGGCGAAGAGGATTTGATCTTCCCGGTGCGCGTAATCGAGGCGGCGCATCGCCTGGTGCCGGGGAGCCGGCTTGAGGTAGTGCCGGGGGCGGCGCATTCGACGCATTTCGAGCAGCCACGAGTGTTTAACCGTCTGCTGGCGGGGTTCCTGGGCGAGATCGGCGTGGGCGCCGTGGGAATCGCGGCGGACGATTAGCGGCCTAAGCCGTGGCAAAAGAAAGAGGGCAGGTCAACGGGCCTGCCCTCAATCGTGTCCAAAGGCAGTGTCAGAAGGGCAAGTGTTCAGCGATGTCATTTTCAGTGCGTACCGGGCCCCATTCGCGGGGGATATTCAGCAGGCGATGGTCCAGCGCATCCACGCTGTGCTGGCCGCAGTAGGCCATGGCGCGGTTGAACTCCTCGCGCAGCAGTTCAAGCATGTGATGGACACCTTCGGCGCCGTTGACGGCGAGGCCCCAATAGAGGGGACGACCCACGGCCACGGCGGTGGCGCCCAAGGCAAGGGCCTTGAGAACGTCGCTGCCCCGGCGAACGCCGGAGTCAACGTAGATCTCGGCCCGTCCGCCGGTCGCTGCGACGATTTCGGGCAAAGCCTCGATACTAGACATCGTGGTGTCCATCCGCCGACCGCCGTGGGTGGATACCATAATGCCGTTGGCGCCGTGTTCCACCGCCAGCAGAGCGTCTTCAGCGACGCGAACACCCTTGAGTACAATTGGCAGCTTAGTCAAGCCACGCAGCCACTCCAGCTCTTGCCACGTCAACGGCGGCGCCGACGGCATCTCCCAATTGGGGGAATCCATGTCGTCGCCCGTGTCGATGGTCTGTTTCAGTAACTCACGGAAGTTGCCCATTTTCCCGGGACGCACAAAGCGGTTGCGTATATCACGCTCTTTGGGCGTGGGAATTGGGGCGTCAACAGTGAGGACGATAGCCTGGTAGCCGGCGGCCTCGGCTCGCCGGACGAGCTTCTCGGTGGGGCCATAACCGCGATGGGAGAGTTGGAACCACAGCGGGCCGGTGGCCGCTGCGGCGATTTCCTCCAAGCTGCGGTGGGAGGAAGTGCTGCACATCATCAGTGTTTCGGACATCCCGGCCCCGCGAGCGGTAGCGCACTCGGCTTCAGGGTGGGCCAAGCCGTGACCGTCGGTGGGTGAGATCATCACGGGAAAGCTGATGGCCTCACCAAGCACGGTGGTGGCGATTTTGCCTTCGGTGGCGTCGATCAGGAAACGCGGCCGCAGGGTGACGGCTTCGAAGGCGGAGCGATTACGAGCAGTGGTAATTTCGTCCATGGCGCCGGCTTCGATAAACTCCCAATTGTTGTGGGAGAGCAAAGGCTTGGCGCGCGCTTCATAGTCGAAGAGATTTATGGGATCCGACCGCATAAAAATACCTGCTCTACACCGGGGGCCAAGCGCCCATGCTCTGTCAGGTGCAAACGGGACAAGCTAGAAAGGAAGATGCTCGGCAATGTCGTTCTCGGTACGGAACGGCCCCCATTCGCGGGGAATATTCAGCAGGCGATCTTCCAGGTCATCCACGCTGTTCTGGCCGCAGTAGGCCATGGCGCGGTTGAACTCTTCGCGCAACAATTCCAGCATGTGATGGACTCCTTCGGCGCCGTTGACGGCGAGGCCCCAGTAGAGGGGACGCCCCACGGCGACGGCGGTGGCGCCCAAGGCAAGGGCTTTCAGGACATCGCTGCCGCGGCGGACGCCAGAGTCGACGTAAATCTCGGCCCGTCCGCCCGTAGCTGCGACGATTTCCGGCACCATCTCAATGCTGGACATGGTGCTGTCCAACTGACGGCCGCCATGGGTGGAGACCAGGATGCCGTCGACGCCGTGTTCCACCGCCATGCGGGCATCTTCGGCGACACGGACGCCTTTCAGCACGAGGGGGAGATCAGTGAGGCTGCGCAACCATTCGATTTCTTGCCAGGTCAAAGACGGAGACTGGGGCATTTCCCATTGTGGGGATTCATCGGTGCCGCTCACTTCAGCAAGGCGGTCTTGCTGCTCGTGGAAGTTGCCAAGGTCGCCGGGCCGCGCGTAACGGTTGCGGACGTCGCGCTCTTTAGGGCTGGGGACGGGAGTATCGACGGTGAGTACGACGGCGCGGAACCCGGCGGCTTCGGCGCGTTTGACCAGATTTTCAGTCAGGTCGTAGCCCCGGTGATATAGTTGGAACCACAGGGGGCCGGTGGCGGCGTCAGCGATCTCTTCCATACTGCAATTGGAGGAGGTGCTGCACATCATCAGAGTGTTGGACATACCCGCGCCGCGAGCGGTAGCGCATTCGGCCTCAGGGTGGGCATTGCCGTGACCACCGGTGGGGGCGATCATAACCGGGAAGCTGATGTCGGTTCCCAGGACGGTGGTGGCGATTTTTCGCTCGGTGGTGTCGCGCATGAAACGGGGCCGCAAGGTGAGGGCCTCAAAAGCCGAACGGTTCCTGGCGGTTGTAATTTCGTCCATGGAACCGGCTTCGATAAACTCCCAGTTGTTGTGGGGCAACACCTGCTTGGCTCGTGCCTCATAATCGTAGAGGTTGATGGGATCCATTCTCATAGAAAGTGTCTCCTTTGGAACAATTGAGAGGTTGAAATAGCCGCGCCAACAGTATCGCCATCGTCAGAGATTTAGGCGAACAATAGCATCAGCGACGTCAGGCAACATTCTATACTCGTCGGCCTGAGAGTCAAAGGACATGGGATGCGGCAATGCTACGTTGTGGGCGCGACGGATCCGTCGAACAGCATGACCTTGAGAAGAAAGGCGGCCCGAAAGCTGGCGGACGGTGAGGTGCATTTCATCCAACAACGTTCTTCGAGATAAGACGTAGCCGGCGCTTTGGGCGACTCTTTGGTAGATCTCCCGAGCATCCGGCGCCAAGAAACCCCAGAAGGTACGTGCATGGTCGATGGTCCACCGGCCTTCCGAGACCGGGATCGGCGCGGGCTCTTGCGACAGGGCGCTGGGTTGCTCTGCCGGTCCTGCCATGCTGTCTTCGGCAACAGTTATGACTGCCGGGGAAGACGGCGCCACGTCGCCGATTGCCAGTTGTCGGAGGGCGGCAATAACTTCATTGGCTTCGCCTTCAACCGTCAGCGCGACCTTTACCATCGTGTTACCTCGCTGGTGTCGATTGGCATAGAAGTGTATCAGATTAATAAATGCGGTCAACGATTTGGTCTAGTAATAATTGGATTACCAAGCATGTAATTAACCCAAAAGGGGCAGGGTGTGAAACCTGCCCCGAAAACGACGGATTGTGGTTTTAGTAGTTTGGTTTATTCACCTTCGTCGTGGGGACGGAAGGGCACAATGCCGGGGATCCACCACTTTTCCCAACTATCGTCGATCTTTTCCTGGAAGAACTTGAGGTCCTCTTCGGTCAAGTGGGCAAAGCGGCCCTGGCGCTGGAGGTATTCGGTGACGGGCTTCCGCCGGCGGATACCGCGTGAGATGGCGCGGGACGGGCCGTTGAGGATCAATTCGCCGTCAACGATCTCGTACTGGACCCAGATGCCGGTTTCCACAGCCAACATACCCAACTCGTGGGAATATTTGGGGTCGTAGTCCCAGCCCTTGGGGCAGGGGTCGATGCTGTGGATGAAAGTGGGGCCGCCGATGGTGAGCGCGCGGCGGATCTTGTTGGTGAAGTCAGGGCCGTAGGAACCGCAGGCGGTGGCGACGTAGCGGACGTCCGGGTGCCCGGCGGCCAGCATGGGCACGGTGTTCTTCTTCCAGCGACGGTTCATGATGCGGTGAACCTTGCCGGGAGGCGAGAACGTGGAGTTGGCGCCCCAGGGGCTGGAACCGGAGACCTGGATGTCAGTGTTAGCGTAGGACTCGTTGTCGTAGCAGAGGATGAGCAGGTTGTACTCATCGTGCTGGAGGGCGGCGGAAATGGCCGAGAGGCCCATGTCCACACCCCCGCCGTCGCCGCAGAAGGCGATGACGTTGATGGGCTCTTCCGTCATCTTGCCCTTACGCATCAGGGACGCCAGGCCGGCGGCGGTGCCGGTGGCGGCGGAGCCGCTGGAGCCGAGCTGGGTGTGCATCCACGGCACGGTCCAGGGCGTGCTGTAGTAGGTCGTGTTGGCAACGTACATACAGCCGGTGCTGCCGACAACTATGCTGCGAGGGCCGGCGGCCTTGATCATGAGGCGCATGACCAGTGCGGACTCGCAGCCCTGGCAGGTGCGGTGCCCGGAGGTAAAGCCCTCGTACACCGGGATTTGCTTGACGCCCCTAACCTGGGGGAGCTCTTGGGTCATGGTAGTCATAGCGGCTCTCCTATTCCCGGACACCTATCCAGGTGTTTTCTTGCGTAACCTGACCGGAGTCGATGGAGTTCTGGACCATGTTGGTCATTTCTTCCACATCGCGCACCAGAACTTCGCGGCCTCCCAAGCCGGCGATGAAACTTTGCACCAGCGGGCGCTGGTCGAGGTTGTAAAGGGCGGAACGGATTTCGTTGAACAGCACGCCGCCGTAGGAGGGCGAGCCGTAGGAGTAGTCCCGGTCGATGACGCCGACGGCTTTGCAATGGCCGAGGGCTTCGCGGATCTCGTCGGTGGCGAAGGGCCTGAAGAACTTGACGCGAAGGAACCCGACCTTTTTGCCCTGCTCGCGCATCCGACGGACGGCAACGCGGACGGGCATGGCCAGCGTGCCCATGCCAACCAGCACGATGTCGGCGTCTTCGGTCATATATTCTTCGATGAAGGGGCTGGGGTCGCCGCGACCGAAGACCTGTTTGAACTCGTCGTAGGCTTCCTTGATGACGTCGCTGGTGCGGCGCATGGCGTCGTCGGTCTGACGACGGATTTCCATAAGCCAGTCCTCGTTGACCTGCGGCGCGACGGTGATGGGATTGTCCGGGTGGAGGAGGAGGCGTCCCCGGTCGTATCGGGGAAGGAACCGGTCCACCTGCTCCTGGGTCGGCACGTTGACGATGGCTTGGGAGTGCGTGAGGAAGGAACCGTCGCAGGAGATGGCGGCGGGCAGGAACACCCGGGGATCTTCCGCGACGCGCCATGCCAAAATGGCGGTGTCGAAAGCTTCCTGTGCGGTGCCCACCCAGTAGAGCATCCAGCCGAGGTCGCGAACGGCCATGGCGTCGTTGTGTTCCACGCCGAAGGCCCCCGGGTCGTCCAGGGCTCGGTTGCCAACCATGGCAACGACGGGCAGGCGAAGGCCAGCGGTTACGGTGATGGCCTCGAAGGCGTAGAACCAGCCCACGCCGCTGGAGCCGCAGAAGGTGCGCGCGCCCACCGCGGAGGCGTGTTTCACGATTTCAAATTGGGAGTGCTCGCTTTCGGCGACAATGAAGTCGCAATCGAAAGCGCCGTCGGCCTTGAGCTTGGACACGTACTGCATGACCGTGTCGTAGGGCCGAATGGGGTACGCGGTGATTACATCCACGTCCGCCATCGCGCAGGCGATGGCGATGGCTTCGCTGCCGCTGATGAGCTCTTCGCGCTCAGTTTGGTAGAGGGTCTGGGTGGCCATTAGTCGTCGTCTCCGGTCAGGGCAACTTCGGATTCTGCTTCGTACTTGCCCGGGCTGTGGTAGCCGTGACTCCGCTCGGCATCACTGGTTTTCTGGATCTCGAGGAGGTCGGCCATCCACTTGTGATAACCGTCCTTGTCCTTGGTCCAGTGTTCGTACTGGCTGTTGTTATCGTTGAACTCGGCCTCGTTAACCATGGTGATGCAGTCGGGAACTGGGCAAACGGCTTCGCAGACGGCGCAACCGCAGCACGCTTCCATGTTGGCGTCGTAAAGACCATCAGGAGTAACGTCGAAGCAGGTGTCGGGGCACTGGAGCCAGCAGAGGGTGCACTTGATGCAAGTGTCGAAGTTGATAACCGGCCGCATGGAACGGGTGCTGAACTTCTTGAACACCGAGTTGCGGGTGGGTTGGTAGCCCTGCTCCCCACCGTCCGCGGGTGAGGTGATGGGATCATAGCTTTCTCCCAGGGAGCCGCCCCGGAACCCCTCGCCGCCTTCTATGCCGCGTATGACCAAACCCTCTTCCATGGAGCGCCAGCCGGGCAGATCGAAACTGAAGGGCGTGTCGTCGTTGCCTTCTCCGGGTTCGACCGGGCGCTGGACGGTGCGGTCGAAAGAGTTGCGAGCTGAAGTGAGCTTCAAGCCGCCCCAACCCTGGTCGTCCAGAGCAGCGACCATTGAGTCGAGGCTTACCAACTCGGGGCATACCTTGGCGAGGGCGCCGAGGATGCGGACATCGGTGTGGTCGTCCTTGTACACCCAGAGGCCGGAAAAGCTGGTGGAGGCCGGCACGATGGCGAGGTTGTAGGCGGTATCCTTCTGGTGGATGTCCTCGATCAAGGCGCCGGGTTCTTGCCGGGATGTTACGATCAAGGTGCCGCCGGGCTTGGTCAGGGCGTTGATGGGTTGCAGACCGTACCAAGCCCAAGACTCAACACCCTTGCACATGGTGTCGTCAACGTTGATCGTTACGTCAACCTCACGGGCTTCGTATACGGCCAGGTTTTCTTCCAGTTCCTCGGGAGAGTCTGAAACGATAGCGAACTGTTTGGCCGGGATCCCGTTACGTTCAGGGGAATCGCCGTACCGCCCGAAAGCGGTGCCAATCTTGCCCTCTTTTCGGGCGGCAAAAACGATGGTGCGGACGATGTTCCGGGCCAGGGTTTTCTGAAAAATCCCCCGGTACACCACCTCCACTGCCACAGTGCTCATTTTGGGGAGGCCTCCTCGGTGCTTGATGCCGCATTATAGCACGGGCGTGAGGTGGGGCGTTGCGCTCACCACCATCATTAGAAGCTGACGGAGAGGCTGACGGTCAATAGAGGCTGACGGTCAATCGTGATACACTTCCCGACGACTCGCCAATAGCAAGGAGCGCGTTCAGATGGCCCAACGAATGAAGGCAGGGGAGGCGGTGATCGAACTGCTGCGGCAGGAAGGGGTGAGCAAGATTTTCGGCATTGTCGGCTCGTCTTTCCTGGACGTGCTGGATCCTCTGTATGATCAGGATGACATGGAGTTTGTGGGGGTGCGGCACGAGCAAGGCGCGGCGCTGATGGCGGATGGGTACAGCCGGATTGCCGGCGCGCCATCGGTGTGCCTGGTCACCAACGGGCCGGGGGTGTTGAACCTGACCTACGGGATTGGGTCGGCGTATGTTGCGCACTCTCCGGTGGTTGTGCTGGCTCCTTCTGCGTCGCGGGACCATCAGCACCTCGACTCGACGCAGGAGTTTGACCAGGTAGCTTTGTTCGAGCCCATTACCAAGGCGAGTTTTGCCATCAACAAGATTGAGCGATTGCCCGATGCCTTGCGACAGGCGTTCCGCATCGCTACGTCGGGCAAGATGGGGCCGGTGCTGGTGGATATTCCGCGGGACTTGCTGCCTGGCGCGGAGGTTGACCTGGAGCTGCTGTCGCCCGACGCCTATCGCACCGGGCAAGGAAGGTCCAGGGGCGACCGGGAGCAGGTGGCGGCGGCGGCGCGGGAGATTCTTTCGGCGCAGCGGCCGGTGATCCTCGCGGGTGGCGGCGTGGAATGGAGCCTGGCGGACGCTCCGGTAACGCGGCTGGCCGAACTGACGGGAGCGCCCATCGTCACTTCTTACGGTCGGGCCGACGCCGTGCCCAACGATCACCCCAACTATCTGGGACATCTGGGCCGGCTGGGTGCGCCGGAAGCCATTGACGCCGTGCGCAACGCCGACGTGATTGTGGCTGCCGGGACGCGGTTGGGGCAGTCAACCACGTTCTTCGACCACCGCTTCATTCCCGCCGATGCTCGGATCGTGCATATTGAGATTGACCCCAGGGAGATCGGTCGGATTTACCCCATAGCGGTGGGCGTAGAAGGCGACGTTGGGGCGGTGGTGGAAGAGATCAACGGAATTGTAGCGGAGGCGGAGTTGCGACCGGATCCGGAGTGGGCCAGCCGCGTGGCGGCGTGGAACGCCGCGCGGGCAACACGTCTGGCGGCGGAGGCCGACTTGACCGGCGACTATATCAAGCCGCAAAGGGTGTACGCCGAGTTACGGAAGGTGATGCCTCGGGACGCCATCATAGCGCTGGATGCCGGGTTAGCGCCGAATTTTGGGCAGGATCGCCTGAATTACTATCAGCCGCGCAGCCTGATCATGGCGTTGGATCTGGGCGGTTTGGGGTTCAGCTTCCCGGCGTCCATCGGGGCCAATTTCGCGGCTCCGGCCCGGCCCGTGGTGAACTTCAACGGCGACGGTGGGTTCCTGTTCAACGCTCAAGAGTTTGAGACGGCGGTGCGGTACGGGCTGAAGAACATTTCGGTCGTGATGAACAACGACTGCTGGGGTTCGGAGAAGGCCTACCAGAAGTACGCTTTCAATGAGCGTTACGTGGGGGCGGATACGGTGAACCCCCGGTTCGACAAATATGCCCAGCTGTTCGGCGGGACCGGGTTTTATGTTGACCGGCCCGAAGACATTGCCGATGCTTTTGCCCAGGCGCTTGCCGCGGATGGGCCCAGCATCATTGAGATACCCACCGATCCGGATGAGATGCCCAGGCCGGCGCGCTTGGCCGAAGTGCAGTCGCCCGGATCTGCGGGGTAGCGGTTATGGCGACATATGACACCATTAAGCCGTTGGACGTTGACATTTCAGGCAACGCGATAGTCATCAACTGGGACGATGGGCATCGCGGTATCTACTCGCACCGGATGTTGAGGCTGCGATGCCCATGCGCGTCGTGCGTTGAGGAGATGACCGGGCGGGCGCTGCTGAACCCGGACAGCGTGCCCCAGGATGTACGGGCGCTGGATCAGATGGCGGTAGGGCAGTACGCGCTACAGTTCCTTTGGAGCGACGCGCACTACACCGGGATCTACACCTACCGAGCGTTGCGGGCGGCCTGCACCTGTATAGCCTGCAACGAGGCGCGGGCTGGCCAGCCCTAATTCGCCGGTTGTCCGGCGTCGGTCTCGCTAATTTCGTTGGCGGGTTGACTGCCACGGAAAGTTTCGCCAGGTTGGTTGCGAAGCTTGGGCGAAGTGAAGGTGTCCGACTTGAACGAAAAGTTGGAAATCTGCCGCGTGGCCGGCTGGCCACACGATTTGCAATCGATAGGATCGTCGGCGCGGGACACGGGACGGATGGATTCGAATTCATTACCACAGGATGCGCAACGGTACTCGTAGATTGGCATAGACACCTCCTACCGGGAATTATATCCTAACGCGATTTTACACTGGGCGTTAAGGACAGGCAGGAAAGGAAGAATGAGCGATCAAGTTGCGGATGTCGTGATAATTGGCGGCGGGGCGGCGGGTTGCGCTGCTGCTTACTATTTGGCCGAAAACGGGGTCAAGGCGACTATCATAGAGAGGGACGGCGTCGCGCAAGCCGCGTCGGGGTACAACGCCGGCGGATTGAACCCGTTGGAAGGGCATGGTTGGCCAGAGCCGCTGCAACCGATGGCATTACAGTCCTTCCGGTTGCACCGGGAGCTATGGGAGTCGTTGCCCGCGAAGACCGGAATTGAATATCACGGGAGGACCACCTCCATTCTCAAGGTGGCGCTGGACGAAGAGGAATTGTCCGAACTGCGGGAGACGCTGGAGGTTTTCAACAACGCTCCGGATCCCGGCTTTTGGGCCGAGTGGCTGGAGCGAGAGGATGTGCTGGCTCTTGAGCCGCGATTGACCGGCGAAGTGATTGCCGGCGTCCGGGCCGTGGGAAACGGCGCTTTGGACGGGATGGAATTTACACAGGCGCTGGCCGCCGCCGCCGAAAAAGGGGGAGCGCAATTCGTCACGGGAAGCGCGGTGGGATTGCGCGTGGGCGAAGCGGGTGTTGAGTCGGTGGTTACCAGCGATGGTGAGATACTGTGTGGAGCTTTGTTGATCGCCGCCGGCCCGTGGTGCCGTATCGCCGAGCAGTGGTTGGATATCGCAATTCCCGTTGACCCTTTGAAAGGGCAAATCATCCGGGTGAAACCCAACGGCCCCGGTTTGACCTACGAACTCATTGGCGGCGGGAGCTCCATGTATGACAAGACTGACGGTCTAATCTGGTGCGGTTCCACTGAAGAAGACGTTGGGTTCGACTTGTCGCTAACCGAAGCGGCGCGGGCGAGCATCATGCAGAGGGCGGTACGACTGATGCCCTCCCTGTCCGATGCGGAGGAGGTACTGCATACTGCGTGCCTGCGTCCGGTCACGCCGGATTGGCTGCCTATCGTAGGACAGGCGCCGGGTTGGGAGAACGTGTACATCTGCACGGGCGGACAGAAGAAAGGCATTCTTCTGGGGCCGGCCATGGGGAAGGGGATTGCAGAAATTATTGCCTCTGGCAATACGGAGATCAGTTTGAAAGGATGCGAGCCGGAGCGGTTCGGCAGCTGATCCTGGTGAGCAGGACCGCCTTCGGGTAAGCGATGGCAACGCTGAACGATAACCGCGACCCTTGGGAAAATCGCACTGGCATTCTCAACATACCGACCAGGTTGATCCGCTGGTTTTCCAGCATCTTCACCATGGTTTGGCTTATACTTACTGCCATAAGCAGCTACTACAGCGTCAACACCCACGCTGGGATGAGC
Organism: Dehalococcoidia bacterium; assembly: GCA_963692995.1. GTDB lineage: Bacteria > Chloroflexota > Dehalococcoidia > Lucifugimonadales > UBA3495 > Bin87. The sequence continues at coordinate 2,014,056 of OY843611.1, read as the reverse complement.
TGGGACGGGCAGGCCATCGCGATAATCACCGCCGGCGCCCCCAACATCGGCTTTGCCCTGCCAATCGCGTACATCTTGACGGAGGCAATTGACATGGTGTTTGGAGCATGGTACCGGCAGCGCACTCAGGAAAGGGCACGTAACGAGGGGCTAGCCGAGGGCCGTACGAAAGGCCGTACGGAAGGCCGCGCGGAAGGCCGCACGGAAGGCCGCACGGAAGGCCGCACGGAAGGCCGGCATGAGCAGCAGGAGCGCTGGCTGCAATGGCTTGAGCGACAACGGCAGGCCGAAGCGAACGGCTTGCCGTTTGACGAGCCTCCGCCCAGTCTCAACGGAGAGTATCCAACGCAGGAGTAAAAATCATGACGACTAACGGCACATCGGGCGCGCTGCGCGATATTCATGTGGTGGAGTTCGGGCAGTATGTGCCCGGCCCAATGCTGGGAATGCTGCTGGCCGACCAGGGCGCGCGCGTTGTAAAGGTGGAGCGACCCGAAGGTGACCCGGCCCGGTCGGAACCGGCGTTTGCCACCTGGAACCGGGGTAAGCGGTCGGTGAGGCTGGACCTGAAGACCTACGCGGGACGGGAGAACGCCCGTCAGTTGGTTTCCCGAGCTGACGTGGTGATTGAGAATTTCCGGCCCGGCGTGGCGGAACGTTTGGGCATTGGTTACGGCGACCTTTCGGCTGACCATCCCGGTCTGATTTACTGCTCGTTGCCGGGTTACGGAGAGGAACATCCCAGCCGAAACGAGCCAGGGTGGGATCCGGTCATTAGCGCAGAGACGGGTTTTTATCCCGAAACCGGAGAAAGCGGCGGTGATCCCTTGTTCACCCCCCTACCCATCGCCAGTACTTTTGCGGCGTTGTTGGGATCAGTTTCTGTTGCCATGGCGATTAATGCGCGGGACAAGACGGGGAAGGGACAACGTATCGAAGTGCCGTTGCACTCGGCGATGTTCACCGCCATGGGCAGCCGAATCATCAAGTTCAACAACTACGAGTACGTTGACCAGTTCGATTTTCCGCGCTCTGTGATGTCTCACCCGTATGAGTGCGCCGACGGACGGTGGGTGTACCACCACGGGATGTTCGAGCGGTTTGCGCGGCAGACGTTGACGGCTGCGGGGCGAACGGAATGGATCGACGAGGTAGCGCCCCTGTTCGGCCGGCCGGTTGATCCGGACACGTTGGCTCTGTGGCAAGAACGGTTCGCCGAGATGTTCAAGGAACGGACGGCGTGGCAATGGGAAGCGGACATCAACGCCCAGGGGGGCGCCTGCACCGTCTGCAAGACGGTTGACGAATGGCTGGTTCATGAACACGCCGTTTCCAGCAAGATGGTAGAGGAAGTTGAAGACGCGGAACGCGGACGGATGAAGCAACCAGGGGTGCAGGTGAGGTTGCGCGGGACGCCGGGAAAGATAACGGGATCTGCGCCGCGATTGGGTGAGCATACCGACGAAGTGCTGGCGGAGCTGGCATCCGCGCCGGCGCGGCCCACCACCGACAACGGTCATGGCGACATCATGTCGGCTTTGCAGGGCGTTCGCGTTCTTGACCTGTGCATCATCCTCGCCGGGCCCACCTGCGGGCGGACGCTGGGCGAGTTCGGCGCGGATGTCATCAAGATTGACGACCCGACCCGCATCCTGGACCCGGTGGGCTACATCGACGTGAACCGGGGCAAGCGCAGCATCATGCTGAACCTCAAGACCCAGGAAGGGCGCGACGTTTTTTGGAAGTTGGTTGAGAACGCCGATGTGATAGTGGAAAACAACCGCAAATCGGCAGTGGAACGGCTGGGACTTGGGTATGAAGAAGTGCGTAAGGTCAAGCCCGATATCGTTTATGCGTCGCTAAACGCCTTTGGATATGATGGCCCCTGGTCGGAGCGGGCCGGCTGGGAGCAGCTGGCGCAAGGAACCAGCGGGATGCAGGTGCGGCGTGGCGGTCGGGACGGGAAGCCGATGCTGGCGCCCTATGCGGTGAATGATTATGGCACGGGCCTGATGGGGGCCTATGCGGTCGCGCTGGCTCTGCACGAGCGGAACCGGACGGGCAAGGGGCAATCGGTGGACAGCGGGTTGGCGCTGACGGCGGGAATACTGCAATCGCCCTATTTCCTTGACTACGAGGGATACCGGAGGTCGGATATCGAGGGTCTGGACGCCCGTGGTTACTCCAACCGCTCGCGACTGTACCAGGCCTCGGACGGGTGGCTGTACCTGCATTGCCCGGACGACACAAGCTTCGGCGCGATGTTGGTTGAAGTGGGCATCGACCCGGAACACGCTGATACGGATATGGTCGCGTCGGCCATATCCGGCGACACCATCGAAAGCTGGATGCAGCGGCTGCGCCCTCGCGGCGTATCGGTCACGCCGAATCTGACCATGGAAGATTACCGGAACGACCCAGTGGTGCGGAACGCGGGGTTCATCCAGACACGGGACCACATGGTTTGGGGCAGCGTGGACCACTCCGGCACGACGGCGCGACTGTCGGCTACGCCGCCGCGTTTGGGTCCGCCCGCGCCTTATTTCGGCCAACACACCGCTGAGATTCTGGCGGAAGCGGGATATTCGCCGGTGGAGATTGAGGCGTTGAAAGCGTCCGGAGCGGCGGTTATGCCGAGTCCTTAAACAATCGGACTTCCGGGAACAGCGCAGTTTGCATAGGGGCGAATAATCATTCGCCCCTATAGGCGCCTCAATCCATCGCCGGCCGTTGGACTCCAGCGCTCGCATAAGCAGCGGTTCCCAAAAGAGGAGAGAAGCCAAGTGCCGTTCACACCGTTTCACATGGGGCCGGCCGTAGCCGCAAAAGCCGTATTGGGCCGCCATTTCAGCATCCCGGTGTACGGATTCACGCAGGTGGCGATAGACGTTGAAGTGCTGGCAGGTTTTCCGTTCCGCAGAGATTTGTCGTTTCACCAGGTGATGCACACCGTTGGAGGTGGAACGGCGGCGGCCATCTTGGCTTTGGCGCTGCTGCGCCCGGCCCTTCGACCCGGAGCACGATTGTGGAACCGTCTGACGGGAGCGCAAGCCGGGAGCATCTGGTACATGGAACCGCAGGTTTCGCCGTTGGTGGCCATTATGTCGGCCTTTATCGGCGCATGGGGCCATGTCCTGCTGGATGCGCCAACACATTCCCACATGGAGCCCCTTGCGCCGGTGGCGAGGGGAAATCCATTTGATGGCCTGATTTCGTATCGGCAGACTATGGCCTGGTGTGTGGGACTAGGGGTTATCGGCGGCGGAGTGATTTTGGCGCGCTGGCATTCCGGACAGCGGAGCGGCCGGGCGTCCGATATGGCGCGCCGGCGTGGATGCAAACGATAGCCGCCCGTGCTAAACTTGCGGTATCTGCTCCCGCTGGAGGTAGCGGTATGTTGCGCGTTTATAACACCCTGACGAAGAACGTCGAGGAAATTCGCTCCATCACGCCTGGAAAAGTGTCGATGTACACGTGCGGGCCGACGGTGTACCGGTATGCCCACATTGGAAACCTCCGCACCTATCTGATGGCGGACTGGATACGACGGATTCTGATAGCCGATGGGAACGAGGTGTACCACGTCAAGAACATCACCGACGTGGGACACATGCGGCAGGAACTGGCAGAGGCCGGCGGCGACAAAATGATCATGGCGGCCCTCGCCGAAGGGAAATCTCTCCAGGAGATCGGCGAATTTTACGCGGACGTGTTCTGGCAGGACGAGGAACGGGTCAACATACTGCCGGCTCACGTGTTCCCGTGGGCGTCCCACCACATTCCCGAAATGCTGGAGATGGTCGGGACGTTGATGAACAACGGCGCAGCCTACGAAGCCGGCGGAAACATCTACTTTGACGTGAACAGTTATCCCGAGTACGGCAAGCTGTCGCGGAACTTTGGCGGCGACCTGCTGGAAGGGGTGCGGGCCGAAGCGGACCCGCTGAAGCGCGACCCCCGGGATTTCACGCTGTGGAAAGCGGCCGAGCCGGGACGGGACGTGAAGTGGGACAGCCCGTGGGGTGAGGGGTTTCCCGGCTGGCACATCGAGTGTTCGGCCATGGCGCACAAGTACTTGGGTGAACGGTTCGACATCCACACGGGCGGGGTGGACAACGTGTTCCCGCATCACGAAGACGAGATTGCCCAGAGCGAGGGGGCCTTTGGCGGGCAGCACGTGAACTACTGGGTGCACGGGCAGCACCTGCTCGCGGATGGAGCCAAGATGGCCAAGTCGGCGGGCAATGTTTTCCTCATTGAAGACCTTGCGTCCAGGGGGTTTGACCCGCTGGCGTTCCGTTACCTCTGCATGACGGTGCGGTACCGGCACCGGATGAACTTCACGTTCACGTCCCTGCGGGCGGCGGAGAAGGCGTTGACCGGATTGCGGAACCGGATCTGGGTGTGGCGAAATATGGTAGGCAAAGGATCCGGCCACCACGCTCTGACCGGCGATGGTGAGACCTGGCGTGGTAAGTTTTGGGATGCGATACACAATGACTTGGATCTGCCCACCGCCCTCGCGGTAACCTGGGACATGGTTCGCTCCGCATTGCCGCCGTCGGACAAACTGGAACTTTTGCTGGACTTCGACCGCGTGTTCGGGCTTGATTTAAGCCAGGTGCCGGAGCGGTATGAAATCGGGTCGGCGAACAGCGCGGTCATCGCGCGCCGCGCCGCTCTTCGGGAGCAGGCCGCCTACGCTGACGCGGATCTGATGCGGGAAGAAGTTATAGCCAGCGGCATGATGGTGGAAGATGCCGGGATCGTCACGCGGGTCCGCCCACAGACCCCGTTAGAGTTGCAGGAAGCCAAGTGGTCGTCGGTTTCCGCTTCGCGAGAAGTTCCGTCATTGTTGGACGAACCTGACGTTTACGATTTTTCCTTCGTGATCAACGCGTACGACTACGTTGATGACGTGCGCCGCTGCGTCGAGGCGATATTGCGGCATTCAGGCGGAGCGTCGGTTGAGGTCATCGTGGTGGATAACGGTTCTACCGACGGGACGGGAGACTACCTGGAAGGCGCGCAAGCCGAATACGCCAACATGCGGGTCATCCACTGCGACCATGTCTTGGGAGACGCGGCCGGCAAGAACATCGGGTTGAAGCAAGCGCAGGGACGGTATGTCGTGGTTATGGACGCCTCAACCGAGGTGATCGGAGACATACTGGCGCCGGTGGCAGAGCAACTGTCCGACAGCAGCATCGGGATATTTGGGCCCTATGGACTCACCACCGACGATATGCAGCACTTCCACGAGGAAGTGGACCGGGGTGACGCGGACGCGATGCAGGCGTATTGCATGGCCTTCCGGCGGGCCGATCTGCGGACGGTTGGGTTGATGCACGAATCGTTCCGGTTCTATCGGAACCTGGATATCGACTACTGCTTCCAGTTCAAGAACGCCGGTTACCGGGTTGTGTGCGACAGTGGGATGCCGCTGGTGCGGCACGAGCACCGGCAATGGGAGGAGTTGGAGGAAAACCAGCGCGACGAGCTGAGCCGGAAGAACTTCGGGCGGTTCCTGAAGCGGTGGGGCAACCGGCCCGACCTGCTAATTAACCCCAACGCGCAGGGGTTTGATACCGGGTTCCGGCACTGACGGGATAGGGCAATGTGTGTAGTGATCGGAGTGAGATTATAGGAATAAAAGAAGAGTTGGCATATCATATATGAGCGCTGCTTCAATCCAGTACCAAGTTGAAGAAATTTTTGCGGATGCTCGACAGATGCACACCCAAGCTGTTGAACAACTGGAACAGGGCGACATCCGCGACGCCGCAGAAAAGGCTTGGTGCGCTACCAAACGGGCCACTGACGCCCTTATTCTCGCGCTCACCGGCGAAGGGCTTGGGCCGACCGGCTTTACCAGCAACTGTCTGGACGACTTGGTAGCATCAGGTCGAGCGCCCAACTCCCTACAGGGACGATACTATAGCCGCCTCAGCCAGTTGCACGGCGCTTGTTTTTATACTGGCGCCTGCAATCGGCACACCGAGCGCCGCATTAGAGAAACCGACGCCTATATCGCCGATGCGGAGGCTCTTTCCAACTGATAAACGCCCGAAAGCTCATCGGTACAGCGAACACGGGGCGGGTTTGAAAGCCGCCCCGCGACTTTTAGCAGTGGACTGTAAGTTCCCGCTTTCGCGGGAATGACGGGGTGTTTTGTCGCTATCCGCGCCCGAACCACTCGGGGTGGACGGCCTGGAGGCCGAGCTGAGGCCAGGCGGCGGGCGCTCCGCACTTCTCCAGGCGTTCTGCTAAGGGTAGGGATTCGTCCCAGTGGTAGGCGATGATGCGGCGGCCGTTCCATTCGCTGGCGGCGTCGGAGGCGATCCAGACGATTGGGGCCTGCATTACCTCAGGCTGGATGAGGGCGTCGGCAGTGGCGCCTTCGGGCGGGAGTACCATATTGGTGGCGGTGGCGCCGCCGGGGGTGAGGACGTTGGCGGTGACGCCGGTATCCTCCAGGTCTTGGGCCATGATGGCGACCAGGGCCTCATGTCCGGCCTTGGAAGGGCCGTAGGGCGCGCCGCCCTTGCGCCACATAGTGTCCATGCTGGTGGTGACGCCGATGATGCGCCCGAAGCCCTGCTCGATCATGTGACCGGCGACGGCGTTGGCCATGAGGAAGGGGCCGCTCAGGTTGACGGCGATGACGCGCAACCAGGCGTCGGGTACGATGCCCCAGAAGTCATTCCGGCTGCCGGAGGCGCTGCCGCCGAAGCCGGCGGTGCGCGGGTTGATGCCGGCGTTGTTGACGAGGATGTGCAGGCCGCCCATTTCGTTGATGGCGCGACCCACCGCGGTTTGGACTGATGCCGGGTCGGTCACGTCGGCGATGATGGGCAGGACGCATTCGTCGCCGCCAATCTCGCGCATGTCGTTGGCGGTCTGGTCGAGCCATTCTTCGTTGATGTCCAGCATGGCGACGCGAGCGCCGGCGCGAACGAGGGCGGTGGTAATCGATCGTCCCATGCCGATGGGACTGGCGGCCCCGGTGACGATGGCGACGCGGCCCTGCAAGGTGTCGGAGCGGGTAGTCATGGCGTTCTCCTCGTGGGTTGGTCGGGTATTGGCGGGCAAGATGATAACCCCTGCGGCGTGGGTTGTTAAGGGTGCGCCGCTGTTGTCCTTGACCCCGCGAATCCGCAGTGCTACATTGACCGCCGTGTTTCGTATCAAATATTACGATTTTCGTCGCAAGGTTTCTTGATGAGTGAGCTGGCCCAACGTGTCCTGGACGGGGAACTGCGTGCGCTTTCGCGGGTATTAACCCTGCTGGAGCGGAATGATCCGGCGGCGGCTGAGGCCATGGAGCAACTCGATCCCCGAACGGGAAACGGTTACGCCGTGGGTATCACCGGGCCGCCGGGCGTGGGCAAAAGCACATTGGTGGACCGGCTGGCCGAGCACCTGCGCGGGTTGGGCCTGACCGTTGGGATTTTAGCGGTTGATCCGACCAGCCCTTTTACCGGCGGGGCGCTGTTGGGGGATCGGATCAGGATGCAGCGGCATTACCTGGACGACGGGGTTTTCATACGAAGCGTGGCAACACGAGGGCAGGCCGGAGGATTGCCGCGTATTGTGAAGAGCATGGTGCGGGCGTTGGACGCCGCCGGGAAGGACATTACGCTGGTGGAGACCGTTGGGGTGGGTCAGACGGAGCTGGGCATAATGGGAGTAGCCGATTCGGTGGTAGTGGCGATGACGCCGGAGTCGGGTGATTCAATACAAACGCTGAAGGCCGGCGTGATGGAGATCGCCGACCTTTATGTAATCAACAAAGCCGACCGGGACGGAGCCAATCAACTGGCGGCGGCGATCACGGCGATGTTGCAGATGGCGGATCTGGGCGACGAGTGGTACCCGCCGGTTTTGCTGACGCAGGCGTATGCGAACGTGGGCATTGCGGAGCTTTGGGATGGGATCAAGGGGCATCGCGATTTTTTGACGGACACCGGCGGACTGGAAAAGCGTCGTATTGAGCGACGGCGCTCCGAGTTCCTGGAGACGGTGCAAGAAGAGATCTATCGAAGGATCACCCAACGAATGACCAAAGACGCCGCATTGAGCGGTCTATTGGATCGAATCGCAGGTAGAACGGCAGAACCGTATGGAGCGGCGATGGGGTTGCTGCGCGATGACGAAGAACTAGCTCGTTTTGGCGGCGGCAAATAAATTTTGACGCCAGCGGCCACGGCAAATCCAGGCCAAATAAAATAATTGAGGCAACGCCGGTGGTTGCCCCGTCTTGCTACCGTTTCAGGTTTGGAGGGTTAATTACGGGTATCCCCGTCGGCGCTGGAGCCGGTGTTGGTGTTGGCGCGGTTGCTGCCGTTTCCGCCGCCGTCCGGTGGGTTCATGCCGCCCATACCGAGGAAGGGGGAGAGCATGGAGGTGAACTCCATGGGGAAGATGAACTTGGTGGAAGGGCTGGAGCCCAGAGATTTGAGGGTTTCGAAGTACTGGAGGCTCATGGTGCGGGCGTCAACGGTGCTGGCTACGCTGTAGATGCGGTCCAGGGCGGTGCTGAAGCCCTCGGCGCGTAGGACGGTGGCCTGCTGGTCGCCTTCCGCTTGCAGGATTTCGGATTGGCGCTGACCCTCGGCGCGCAGTATGGCCGACTGTTTTTCGCCTTCGGCCAGGTTGATTTGAGCTTGGCGTTGCCCTTCGGATTCGGTAATTTCGGCGGTGCGGATGGCGTCGGCGGACTTCTGACGCTCCATTGCGGCCTTGACGCCGGGCGGCGGGTCAACCTCGTTGATTTCGACTTGGGACACCTTGACGCCCCAACGGATGGTGACTTCGTCCATCCGTATCTGTACGTCGTCACGAATGCGCTCCCGCTCCGACAGGGTGGTTGCCAAATCCAGCGACCCGATGACCGAGCGGAGGGTGGCGAAGGCAAGGTTGATGACCGCGGCCTCGAAGTTCTGGACTTCCAGCACGGCCCGGTCAACGTGGTCTTCCATCACCCGGTAGTAGATGACGAAGTCCATGTCCACCACCACATTGTCAGCGGTGATGTACTTCTGGGTGGGAACGCGGGTGACGCGCTCGCGGAGGTCAACCTTGGTGCCGTGGTACAGGATGGGGATGAGGAAACGCAGGCCGGGACCGCTGGTGCCGACGTAGGTTCCGAAGCGCTGAACGACCATGCGCTGGTATTGCTGTACGACGATGAGACCTGCGGCCATGATGTAACCTCCTTGTTCGCATCGGTAGGTACTGCGGGATCAAGAGCATTCTAGCATCATTGTCATTCTTGTCCTTCAATGGTTGCGGGACCGCCGACAACCTCTACGGTGAGCACCAGACCGGACACCGCGACCACCCGAACGCGGTGGCCGGCCGGAATAGTCAAGCCGTCGTTGCTTACGCCGGACCAGGTTTCGTCGGCAAGGGCCACGACTCCCCTGGGTTGCAGGGCCGACGTGACCATGCCGGTTTGCCCAATCAGATGGCCTGGCGAACTGTGGCCGTCACTGCCGGTTCCCCCTGAAGCGGCGCCGATGCGACGCCGGCCCATCCGAGAGAGTATCGTTTCATAGGCTAGATAGCTGGCCGCGATCAACACGCCGCCACCGACGCCGACCAGTACCCAGCGACTCACCGATACCTGAGGGAAGCCGGGAGGCGCGATTTTTCCGCCGCCAAAGTCGCCGAACAGCAAGAGCCCGCCGACGACCAGGCTGACGGCAGCGCCGATACCCAGGGCGCCGAAGCCGGATACAAAAATTTCCAGGGCCGCCAGTACGATGGCAAGGATGATGAACGCCACGCCCGCCCAGTTGAAGGGCAGGTTGCCCAACGCCAGGAAACCCAGGCCCAGGCAGATGATGCCGGCGACGCCCGGCCCGATGGCGCCCGGCGTAAGCATTTCGAACACCAGCCCCAGGCTGCCCAGCGTCAGCAGCAGGAAGGCGATGTTCGGGTTGGAGATAAAGTCAACAAAACGCTCGCGCCACTGCATTTTTATTTCGCCGATTTCAGCGTCGGCGACCTGCAAGGTCTGCTCGCCGGCGACGGTGACCACGGCGCGACCATCGACAGCCGCCAGCAAGTCGTCCAGATCGTCGGCCAATACGTCGATTATGTTGAGTTCCCGAGCTTCGCTGGCGCTGTAGGAGGCGGCGGAGCGGACGGTTTGCTCCAGGGCATCGGCGTTGCGCCCGCGCTCCTCGGCTACGGACCGGATGAGCGCAGCGGCATCATTAGTCACCTTGTTGGCCAGGGTTTCGTTGATCTCTTCACCGCTGCTGGAGACCGGAGTGGCGGCGCCGATGTTGGAGCCGGGGGTCATTGCCGCGATGTGGGCGGCGGCGGTGATAAAAGTGCCGGCGGAACCGGCCTGGGCGCCCCGGGGCGATACGAACACCGCCACGGGTACGGAGGATTCCAGCAGGATTTCCACTATCTTGCGGGTACTGTCGTAAAGGCCGCCCGGCGTATCCAACTGAATGACCAGGAGTTGGGCGCCGGTTTCCTCGGCGCGGTTGACCGACCGGTCGATGACACGGACTACGACCGGGCTAATGGTGTCATCAATTCTCACGCGCAAGACGTCCGGTAACTGGGCACTGGCGGAATGGTGGCTCACGCCAAGGCCCAAGAGTCCCAGGCAGATGAAAAGGACCCAGACCAGCTGGGTCGCGCGCCGCCTCACCAAGCGTCGTCGCGGTGAAACACTCCCCGGCGTCGTATTCATTGGATGTCCCCTATCTTATACCATCGTACCGTGCGCGCGGTATGTCAATTGGGCGGTTTGACTAGGCGCGGCGGGTGCCAATACAATGCTGCCACTTGAAAAGAGTGACAGGAGCAACGACCTCTATGGACTACCAGTATATTTTGTTCGAGAAAGAACGCGTATCCCGGTTTGAAGGGAGTGGTGAACGGCGGCGGGAGAAAGTGGGGCACGTTGCGTTTCTGACCATGAACCGTCCGGAAGTGCTGAATGCCATGAATCGACAGCTCACGGAAGAGTTGCATGACGCGGTGCGGCAAGCCAATGATGACGCGGAAATTGGTTGCATTGTGATCACGGGCGCAGATACGCATCCACGGGTTCCGGCTTTCTCGGCCGGTGGTGACATCCACGAGCAACGAGAGGACCAGGCCGCTTTGAACTCCGGCACGTTGACCCGGGAAGGCATGGACGAGCGTGCAGTGCGTCGGCAACGGGGCGGTTATGAACTGAGCGCTTCGGACAAGCCCGTGATTGGGATGATCAACGGGTTGGCGTACGGAGGCGGCGCTGTGTTGTCGTCGTCGCTGGACATTCGGATTGGATCCGACGCGGCGCGTTTCCGGTTCCTGGCCGCTGCCTACGGTCGTATCAACAGCACTTGGACGCTAACCAATCAGGTGGGATGGCCCCAGGCCAAGGAATTGCTGTTCACGGCGCGGATAGTCGAGGCGGAAGAAGCCTATCGCATCGGGTTGCTGAACCACCTGGTGCCGGCTTATCGGCTGCGGCAGAAGACGATGGAGGTTGCAACAGAGATCGCTACCAACGACATCCCGTCGGTGATCGGCATCAAGCGATTGCTGCTGCAACACATGGGCGAAGACTTGGAGCAACAATGGGCTAACGAGAAGCATTTCACCTCGGAAGTCTTGCGGGGAACCCTGGCCGAAGAAGCATTCCCGGACTTCCTGGCGCGGCGGGGCCGGCCGGTTAGAGGGGCGCAGTAACGATAATCGCAAATTTTAAGGCCCAACTCCGCAATGGAGTTGGGCCTGCTTGCGCGGTGGTTGCGGGCGGCGTCACTCTGCCTGGTTGCGCCGGTATTCCGGGTGCTTGGCGAGCTGTTTGGTATCGCCCTGCCAGGCGGTTTTGCCCTCGGCATCGATAACGGTGTAGGCCACCGGCGCGGGGGCCGCAACGCCTCCGCTGGGAATGGCATAGTGCAGGTATCGGGTGGTCAACGTGTTGGCGATGGGCTGAAACGGGGACACGACCCTGGCGGCCAGTGGCTTGTCCAAGAGGCTCTCCAGCAAACGGTTAACGCGGTCAACGCTCTTATTTACGATGGGCATTTCCCTTCCCTCCCTGATTGGCTGGGACGCGCTGTACGCTCATTATACGCTATCAAGCAATCGGAGAAATTAGGCGAGAGTGATGGGGGCAGTCACGCTGATGCGTCCAGGACGCCCTTGGTGCTGGGGATCTGGCCGGAAGCCCGGGGGTCGGGTTCGACGGCATCGCGGAGGGCCCGGGCGAGGGCTTTGCACAAGGCTTCGGCTTTATGGTGCGGGCTGACACCGGCGATGACCTTGGCGTGGAGGTTGATCCGGGCTTCGATGGCGAAGGATTCCAGGAAGTGCGCGATGAGGTCGCCGGACAGGGTTTCGACCATGGTGTCGTTCAGCGTGGTTTCCACGGAAGCATAAGGGCGACCACTCCAATCCACGGCGACCATCACCAGGGTCTCGTCCAACGGGACGATGGCATGGCCCATGCGGCGGATGCCCCGGGGTTCGCCAAGGGCTTGACCGAAAGCGCGGCCCAGCATGATGGCGGTATCTTCAACTAAGTGATGCCAACCGACATGGGTATCGCCGCGCGCTTTCAAGTCGATGTCAAAAAGGCCGTGGCGCGCGATCTGGCCGATCATGTGATCCAGGAAGCCGTTGCCGGTATCGACGTCGTATCGGCCCTGGCCGTCCAGATTGACGCTGATGGCGATTTGGGTTTCGCCGGTGGCCCGTTCCAGGGCGGCGACGCGGGCGGGAATGTCAAGGGCGGCCATTATGCGTCCACCCCCAGGACGGCGCGGAAGCCGGCTATGACCGCGTCGGTTTCTTCGGGTTTGCCCACGCTGGAGCGGATGTAATCCCGGAGCAATTCGTTATCGAAATAACGCAGGAACACGCCCCGGCGACACATGGCCTCGTACACCTCGCGACCCCGGCCTTCGGGCATTTTGCAAAGGATGAAGTTAGCCTGGGAGGGCCAGACCGTGATGCCGGGGATGTCGCACAGGAGACGGTACATGCGACCACGCTCCTGGACCATGGCATCGACGCGTTCCAGGAGGTTGGAGGTGTCTGCCAGGGAAGCGAGCAAGGCTACTTCGGCGGCCAGGTTGACGTTGTAGGGAGGTTTCACGCCCATCATGGTGGCGGCCAGCTCGGAGTCCATGGCCCCGGCGCCGATGCGGAGGCCGGCCAATCCGGCCCACTTGCTGAAGGTTCTCAAGACCACGAGGTTGCGATATTCCGGAAGCAAGGGCATCAGCGTCTGGCCGCAGAAATCGTAGTAGGCTTCGTCGGCCACCACCAGCAGGCCGGTGTCGAGCAGGGCGCGCGCCTGGGATTCGGTGACCAGGTTGCCCGTCGGATTGTTGGGACTGGGAAAGAATATGGCCTTGGTGCGCGGGTTGATTGCGCCTTGAATGGCCTCGATGTCAATGTCGAAATTGTCGTCCCGCGATACTGCGACGGCGCGGGCGCCGGCCACGTCTGCGGAAAAGGAGTACATACCGAAAGTGGGTACCGGTATGATGATTTCATCGCCGGGCGCCAGGAACATGCGCATGAGGAGGTCGATGATTTCATCGCTGCCGTTGCCGGCGACAATGTTGTCTTCCGGCACGCCCAGATACTCGGAAAGAGCGCTCCGCAGGCGACGTTGGGCGGGGTCCGGATAATGGTTATAGTCGCGGAAATTTCCCAGCGCCTCGGCAACCTGGGGCGAAGGGCCGTAGGGATTCTCGTTGCCGTTGAGCCGGATAACCTGCTCCAGGGGAATGCCGGCCTCTTCGGCCAGCGTTTCGCTGGGGGAGACGCCCTGATAGGTCTTGAGGCGGCTGATGTGGGGGAGCAACAGGTCTTCTATGGTAGGCATAGGAGCATGTCCTGACGGCGGGGCTGGGCAACCCTCGTGGTTGCCCCTACGGTTGGGGCCGGGCGGCGATGTAGTCGAGGCGCGCCTGGACGGCGCCGGCGTGGCCCGGCAAGCCTTCGGCTTCAGCGATGCGGACGGCGGCCGCTCCGAGATCGGCGAAACGCCGGGGGCTGAGGCCGACCACCGGCATGGTGCGTATAAAGTGGTGGACGCTCAAAGCGGAACTGAAACGAGCGGTGCCGCCGGTGGGCATGACGTGAGACGGGCCGGCAATGTAGTCGCCCATTACCTCCGGGGAAAACTCGCCGAGGAACAGGCCGCCGGCGTTGCGCACCTCACCGGCCCAGGCCCAGGGGTCGGCCACCATGAGGCACAGATGCTCCGGCGCGATGTGATTGGCCACTGCAATGGCATCGGAGAATTGGTCCACCAGCACCACGCATCCTTGTCGTTCCAATGAGTGGCGGATGGTTTCGGCGCGGGGGTTGCCGGCGATCTGGTCGTCCAACTCGGATTCGATGGCGTTAACCAGGGTTTCGGAGTTGGTGACTAGTATTGCCGAGGCCATGGGGTCATGTTCGGCTTGGGCAATGAGGTCGGCGGCGCAAAAGACCGGATTGGCGGAGTGGTCGGCGAGGACGATGGTTTCGGTGGGGCCGAAAACGCCGTCGATGTCCACCTGGCCCTGCACCATGCGCTTGGCGTATGCCACGAAGACGTTGCCGGGGCCGCAAATTTTGTCCACTTTACGGATACTCTCGGTACCGTAGGCCAAGGCGCCGATGGCGGGAACGCCTCCGACTTGGTACACGGTGTCCACGCCGGCGATGCGGGCGGCGGCCAGCACGGTGGCATTGAGGGGTTCTGCGCCACGGCGGGGTGTCGCCAGCGCCACTTCGCGAACCCCGGCAACGCGGGCCGGTATGGCGGTCATCAGGACGGTGGAAGGGTAAGCGGCGGTGCCGCCGGGGGCGTAGAGGCCGACCCGCTCCAAGGGGCGTACCAGCTCACCCAAGCCGCCGCCGAGGTCCACCCAATCGCGCGGCAACGTCGCTTCGTGGAACGCAGTGATCCGCTCGGCGGCGAGCTGCAAGGCCCGCTTCAAGTCATCGGGAGTGGCCTTCCACGCCGTGTCAAGCTCGGCAGTTGGGACTTCCAGGCTGTCCAGATCCGCTCCGTCGAGCAGCTTGGCGTAGCGACGGACGGCATTGTCGCCTTCGGCCCGGACGTCGCGGAGCATCCGTAGGACGGAGGATTCGGGTGTGGCGTCGGGGCCGAACAACGCGCGGGTGCGCCGGAGCGTTTCGTCCGGCAGGGAGGACAGATCGAGGGGGTCGATGCGGGTCAGGACCGCTTCGGCGGCGGCCAACCCGCGCACCTGCTTAAGTCGCACTGAGGTACTCCCTGGCCTGGACCTTGGTTTCGTCGATGACGCGCTGGCGGTAGGCATCGATGAGTTCGCGGGGGATCCGTTGGTACACCCGCTCCAGGCTCTGTGGCATCTGTTCGAGGAATCCGTCCACCACCAACTGGACGTCGGCGTTGTCGCGGTACATGCGGTTGAGCGCGCGTTTCAGCCTTTCCCAGGTGAAATCCCAACCGAGCAGGCGGGCCACCCAACCGCGCCACTCGTCAATCAGTTCGTCCTGGAGGAATGCCAGCGCCGGCATCAGGTCCACGGCGGCGATGGCGTCGTTTTCGACAATGAGACGTTCGTTATTTTCCAGCACCGCGCGGTCCATATCGAGTTGCAGAGCGCGATCCCAAATGTGCGCTTCGATTTCGGTGTCGGTGACCCGGTTTTCGGAACCGAAGTGAGGACGGAACATGGTGGTGATCCAGACTTCATCGGCGACCAGGTGGCTGACGTAACCGAGGAGGAAGGCTCGGGTCTGGGGCGCCAGGCCGTTGTCGGAGCCGGCAAGATGGGGGTGTCTCTCGAACATTCGCTGAACGCCCGTACCGACGTGGGTCACGGACAGATCGGAAAAATGAGTGCGCGCCCGGTCCCATTTGGTCATGGCCCGGATGTCCGGCGTCGTAGATCCCAAATATGCGGCGCCGGAATGGTCGTGGGCGTAACCCCAGTCCAGTTCAGTAGCGACCTGTTGGCACAGATAGATGTGCATGGGGAGGTTAGGCATCGGCTTCGTAACCTCCTTTGATAGCCGCGATGCGGTCTAAAAAGCCTCGGAACGTTTGCGATTGGCCTTTGAAAAGATATGACAACTGGGCAGCGGCAATGTCCACTCCGCCGCATTCGCGCAGGTGCGAGACGGCATCGAGCAGTCTGTTCTTGCGTATCAACAGGGATACGGCATACCAGTCATCCTCTTCGACGCTGAACACGCGGGCTACGGTTGGTCCCTGGATGCCGGCGATTTCTGGACGGGCCAGGATCATTGCGCTGACATCCTCGGCGGAACGCCCCTGGACGTTGGCGGTGATGCGATAATAGGGTTCGGCGCGCAACCGCGCTTCCAACATCTCGGTAAAGGATTGGGCCAGCCGCAGGTCGGTTGGGCACTCGGCCAGAGAAGCCGGGTTGGCGATAAGGCACGCCTGAGACGTGAGGATGGTGCCGCCTTCCAGGGTCTTGAGGCGGTTCTCGCGAAGGGTGGCGCCGGTAGCGGTCAGGTCGGCGATGAGGTCGGCATAACCGGCGATGGGAGCAGCCTCCAAGGTGCCGCTGGCCGGGACGAGGGTGAAGAAGTTGATGCCCCGTTTAAACAAGTAGCGGCGCAGCAGACGAGGGTACTTGGTGGCGATACGCAGTTGGCGGCCATTTTCGTGGAACTCCAACGCCAGGTCGGCGAGGTCATCGACAGAGGTTACGTCAAGCCAGGAATCCGGCACAGCGAGGACGTAGTCGCATCCTCCGAACCCCAGGTCGTCCATCACGGGCGCCACGGCGTTATCGTCGTGGCGGTACTCCATGAGGCGATCCAGACCGGTAATTCCCATTTCAGCGCTGCCTTCCTCTACTTTGGCGGTGATGTCGGCGGTGCGCTGGAACAGGACGTCGATGCCGGGCAAAGACGGGATGGAACCGGTGTAGCGGCGGGCGTTGGGTCGGCTCACCTTGACGCCGCAGGACGCCAGGAAACTCATGGTTGGTTCCCCCAACTCGCCGTCGCTCGGTATAACCAGTCTCAAAACGCCACCCCAAGGTTACGCGGTGATGGTGTGCGGATATTCTACAGCTCCGGGATGCCCGCCGACATCAAGAACGGCGGTACGACCTTCCCGGCGCAATTGCGCGGCGGTTCGCAACGCGGCGGCCGGGTTGGCGGGATCTGCAGGAGCGACAAGCACGGCCTCGGTATCGGCGCCGGCCGCCGGCCCGTTGGTTGGCATCGCCGCCAGCAGAGACTCCAGCGTGAAGGCGAAACCCAGAGCCGGTACGGGGCCGGCGCCGCCGAGGGCGCGAGCGAGGGCGTCGTATCGTCCGCCACCGCCCAATGGTTCCTCCCCGTCGATCCGCACTATATCGAATATGATGCCATTGTAATAGGCGATGCCCCGGGCCAATGAGAAGTCTATGGTCAACCGGCCTGCGATTGACGGTTCATCGCCAACCAATGAGGCAAGATCGGTTAGCCGCTCGACAGCGGCGGGATCAGCTCCCGACGCGGCCACGATTGACTGGGCCTGAGGAAGGGCGACGGAGGGTTCTCCGCGCACCGAGGCCAGTTGACCGGCCAATGCGATACCGCGTTCGATGGCGTCTGCGTCGTCGCCTCCCCGGAGCTTGCGGAGCAGACGATCAACAATCTCGTCGGGTGAACGCCGGCCAAGGGGCGCGTCCGCCGAAGAATTCCAGCGCATGAAGCCGGAGAGCACCGTAAGGGCGATATCGTCGGGCATTCCGGAGACGGCGGCGGCCAAGTGGGTTTCTTCGTCGGGCAAGCCGATACCGGACACGATGCGCAGTTCGGCGGCGCGACTCAAGATACCGGACAGGCTGTCCGCCCCATCGCCGATGCGGTTCATATTGGATACGATGAATGCCCTGGCGCGGTCGGAAAGCCCCACGGTGTCGAGCACACTGTCCAGCACGTCCAAGTCGGCCAGCCGCAGTCGGTAGTCGGTGATGCCAAGTTCACCGGAGATGCCGGAGGCCAAGGCAAGCAATTCGGCGTCGGCCAAGATGGAGTTGGCGCCAACGAGTTCGGCGCCCACCTGGGTAAATTGACCGCTTCCGGCGGCGCTGCCGGGGTCGTAGCGAAAGACCGGGCCGGAGTACTGCCAACGGGCTACCGAAGGATGACCGACATCAGGATTGCGCTCCAGGTAGTGGCGCATGATAGCGGAAGTGAATTCCGGGCGCAGGCTCACCGCATTGGATCCCGGGTCCGTGAAGGAATACATGCGGGCGGCCAAGTCGCCTCCGGATTTGCGAAGGAACAGCTCGGTTGCCTCAAGAATGGGCACTTCCAGCGGCGCGTAACCGAAGCGAGCAATGAAATCGGCAAGGCGACGTTCCACGTCCCGTTTTCGCAAACAGGCAGCAGGTGACGAGTCACGCATGCCCGGCAGAAGACGGACTGGGGCGGGATGAGCAGCAACGACGGGGACAATCATCGGCAGATATTGTACCACCTACCGAAACGAGACGGTCACACACCTCGTCAACGGGAAAGTGTCCTTGCCGGAAGCGTCTTTGCCGGAAGCGCCCCATCAGCCGGAAGCGCCCATCAGATCGACGGTGCTATAATCAGGCGTCCATTGGCTCATGCGGATGGCCGCCATCGCGCCGATCCAACCGTCTCCAGGAGTTGCCGCAATGAAAATAGGTGTCAGCATTCCCCGCCTCCCTGATGCGGAGGGAATTCGCGAGTTTTGCCAACGCGCAGAAAGGTTGGGCTTTGAGTCGGTCATGGCCGGCGACCATATCGTATTGCCGGTGGGTGGCACCAACCAGTACCCTTATACCCCCACTGGGGCGTTTCAGCGGCCCTCGGACGAGCCGTTCCTGGAAACCATGACCATGTTGGGTTTCATGGCGGCCTGCACCAACGAAATTCGTCTGGGCAGCACCGTCCTGATTCTGCCTTACCGCAACCCGGTGGTGCAGGCGAAAATGTTTGCTTCGCTGGACGTGCTTTCCGGCGGACGTATGATTTGCGGAGTCGGCGTGGGGTGGTTGGAAAAGGAATTTGACATCCTGGGCGTGCCTTACGCCGACCGGGGACCCATGACGGACGAGTTTCTGGAGATATTCAACGCCCTGTGGACTGAGGAGATGCCCGAGCACCAGGGCAAGTACTACCAGATTGACGGTATCTTCTTTGAGCCGAAACCTCTGCAACGCCCCCGCATTCCCATTTGGGTGGGCGGGCACACCCGGCGAGCCCTGCGGCGGACGGCCAAATATGGGGATTGCTGGCACACCACCAGGCAAACTCCGGATTTCGTTGCTCAGAACTTGCCTTACCTGCGTGAGCAGACGGAACGGGCTGGCCGTGATCCCGCCGACATCACCATATCCCTGAAGCGCAGCCTGCATTTTGCTGATATGGACGGAGCCGAGGAGGGCGTGGGAGTCCGTTCCGGCGGGGCGTTGATCAACACCACCCAGGCGGTCATCGACGATGTCCACTACTGCAACGAGCTGGGCATCGACCAACTCACTTTCGACTTTCGCGTTGACGGCATCGGCCCGTGCATCCAGGTTATGGAGCATCTGGCGGAACACGTGCTGCCGGTGGCGGAACGACTCGGATAGGCGCGGGTCGCTCAGGGAATATGTCGGGGCGATGCACTGTGTCGCCCCGCGCCAGTGACCGGTGTTGCCGGGTTCACAGGCCGCTTTCCTTGAACCAGCCGGCCCGCTCCACCAAGTGCTCGGCGGTCATACGCATCTGCTCAATCTGGTCTGGGGTGACCTGGCGTTTTATGGAACCGGGGACGCCGGCGACGAAACTGCGGTCCGGCACGTCCACGTTGGACAGCACCACGGCGTTGGACGCGATGAGGCATTCCTTGCCGATGGTGGATTCGGTTAAGAAGGTGCAGTTATTTCCCAGCAGGCTGCCGGAGCCGATCCGGTCGCCGTGAACCACAACACAGTGGCCGATGGACACGTCGTCCTCAATCACCAATCCGTCGCCGTGGACCACCGAACCTTCCTGTATATTGACCCGGTTTCCTATGGTTATCACGTCTCCGTCGCCCCTGATCGTCACCCCGGGCCAAACCGAAGCGTATTCGCCGATGATCACGTTTCCAACCACGTAGGCGGCCTCGCTGACCCAAGCGGTAGGCGCGACTTTGGGTTCAATACCCCGTAGGCTGCGAATCAAGATACTTGCCTCACAATATTATGCGCCGCCGGCGCAGAGAGCCGGGGCGCGGTTTCCGAGGATAGATTATATCGTATATGACACAATGGCCGGACTGACGGCATCGCGAATCTCGTTCCCGATGAGGTGCACCCGGTAGAGCTGATGGATGTTGGGCAACCCCAGGAACAGCAGTATGAACAGGCTGAACTGGGTCAATCTCGCCATTCCTTCACGGCTTGCCGGGCCTGCCGCTCCCGCTCGCGTTCGATGATAGTCCGCCTTTTATCGTACTGCCGCTTTCCCCGGGCTAGGCCCAACTCAACCTTGGCGTGGTGGTTTTTCAGATAAAGACGAAGAGCGGCCAGCGTCAGGCCCTTTTCGGCAGTTTGCGCGCCCAGATCGTTGATTTCATTGCGATGAACCAGCAGTTTCCGTGGTCGTTTCGGTTCATGGTTCATGTAGCTGCCGGAGTCGTAAGGCGCAATGTGGGCGCCGTGGAGCCAGAGCTCTCCGTCCTGCATCCGGGCATAGGCGTCGCGCAAGTCCACTTTCCCGGCTCGTATGGATTTGATTTCAGTGCCGGTTAGAACGAGGCCGGCTTCAACGCGATCCAATATCTCATAGTCGTACAGCGCCTTACGGTTCACTGCGACTTGGCGATTATTGCCGCCGGCGGCCGCCGCTTTATTCTTTTTCTTGCTGTTGCGATTTTTGCGTGGCATCGTTGGCACTCCTCCGGCGCCCGTCTTCGCCCCGGAGCCGGATCTAAAGCCGGTTATTGGAGGCTCGCGGTTTTCATTATATGTGAAATCCGCCGCTACCGCATATTGGGAAATCCGCCGCTACCGCGCCGGGATTTGCTCGTTGAGGATTTTGACCGCCTGCTGCAAAGCGCTGTCTTCAGGATAGTTTGCGGGAAGGGATTGTGCTTCTGCCTCGATTTCGATATTGGGGGTTACTCCCTGTCCTTCGATCTGAGTATCGTCGGGCAAGTACCAACGCCGGATGGTGAAATAGATCGCCGAGCCGTCGGACAATTCCCGCGTGAGATTGACGCTGCCTTTGCCGAAGGTGGTTTCGCCAACCACCGGCGCGCGCTCGTTGGTCTTGATGGCTCCGGCCATGATTTCGCTTGCGCTGGCGGAAAACTCGTTGACCAACACCACCATCGGAATATCCACGCCCGGACCCTTTCGGTCGGCGTCGTAGTCGTTCCGGTTCCCCTGGGCGTCGATTTCATAAAAAATGGGACCGCCATCCAGGAAAAGCTCTGTAACGTCAACTACCGCATTGAGCAGTCCGCCAGGGTTGTTTCTCAAATCCACTACCAGCCCACGGCCCTGGGCGTCGTCGAATTCGTCCAGGGCACGGCGCACTTCGTCCTCGGTGGTGTTGGAAAAACTGTAAATCCAGAGGTGCCCAACGCCGTTCTCAACCATGCGGAAGTCGGAACTTTCGATTGGTATGCGACCGCGTGTGACCGTGATGCTTTCGTTTTGATCTGAACCGGCGTGCCTTACCAGAAGCGTCACCGCAGATCCATCCGGACCTCGGATCAGGTTGACGGCTTCGATCAGCGTCAAGTTACTGATGCTGTCTCCGTCCACTTCCAGAATCAGGTCACCAGCCCTGATGCCAGCGGCTTCCGCCGGAGCGCCAGGAATGGGGGCGATCACGGTGAGACCCGCCTCGGTCATGCTTACTTGGGCGCCGATACCTTCAAAATATCCCCGGTATCCCTCCTGCTCCCGTTCGTATTGTTCTGAGCTGAGGTACGAAGCGTGGGGGTCTGCCAAGGCAGCCAGTAGTCCGCGAATGGCTCCCTCCGACAGCTGCTGTGATTCCAGCGTGCGGTGGTCAACGTGCTCATCCATCAGGATGCGATAAGCTTCGGCTACGGTTTTCAACTCGGTCGGGAGCTGGTCGCCGGCCGGGATTGGTTCGGTTGTGCCGGCGTTGACTCGTTCGCAGCCGGCAAAAACCGGTAATATGAATAAGGCGAAGATCAGCAGCAGGACACGGGATGCTATCGGTCGGTCGGTCATGGAGCGCATTGTAGCACGGAGGAAATTGCGAAACTGGCTGGCGGTTGTGAGGGCCGACGAGTTTCGTCATAGCAGCAACGAATATCGTCAGGAACGGTATCAGCGGTATTCGCTCACTGACCGACGTTCGTAAGCAGTTAGGGCAACCTGTCTCTTGTACTGCAACGGCGCCGCCGAGTTTGACTTGGCGGCGCCGTTGCCCAGGGGGATGGACTTCTCCGGTCAGTTCGCCGGCACGTTAAACCGGTAGAGGAAAGGATGCCCGTCCACTGATGACGCATTATCACGCCACGGTCGCACCGCGAAGATGGCGACGGTGGCATTGGCCGGGATGTCGTACCGAGCGCAGTTGTCGAGGGAGTTCCATTGCATGGACAGGCCGGCATCCGTGTCCAGGTTGCCGTTGTAATAGGAGCTTTCACCCTTGGACACAGTGGCGCAGATCTTGATAAAGCGACGGTCGTTGGTTAGCTGACGATCCGTATCGGCCGGAAAACTCGCGCCGGTCACTGTAACGGAAACGCCGTTGGCGCGCACCGTGTCGCCTACCGACTTATACCCGCCCGCCGGTATCGGCATTCCGGTAATCGGGCAGAGGTGAGGAATCGCGTCCTCGATCAGCAATCTGGTCTTGGCCCACCGAGAGTAGACTCCATCTTTGACCGACGCTACGGCAAATTCGTAGGTGACGCCCACCGTGAGGTTGCTTGAGTACATGCCAAGGGTCGTGGTGTCGTCGCAATCCCATTTGGCGCCCTGTCGCACCGCCCTGTCGCAGGCACGGTATTTGGTAGCGCCAGCTACGGCATTCCAGTTCCAGTGAACTTGACCCTGGGTAGCGGTAAGTTTAGCTTTCAAGTTGGTGGGAGCGGCCGGAGTTGGCGCTGATTGGGCCATGGCGGGCGGAGCGACGACTAGTAAGGTCAGCATCAACCCCATGAGCATGGCAACAGTGGCATACCGCGCCATTCGGCGCTTGGTGGCATAAAAGACGGATAACATGGTTCCTCCGTACGGGTTTGAAGGTGTGGGTTAGCCGGCTCCAACCCGCAAATCCAGCGGTTCTCTCTGCATAGCGAGGACTTTGCCGGATAGACGGGTGGAGCGGACAGGTAAGCCGCAACCGGCCCAGAGCAGCGAAGCCGAGGTCTCCGCGCTCCGGGCCGGTTATTCATTTCCTGGATTTGACCGGCTTGGGCGTCGCCGCATCCCGGTAGTACACGAAGGGTTTCGGCACACGGAAGCGGTCCCGTACCTGCTGGGCGCTGGTGCGCCCGATTGGCCGCTTTGCCATGACGAGACCTCCTTATTGAGTAGTCTCGCCGACCCGGGCGGCGATTGACCGCGCCTTGCTTGACCCCGGAGGCCGCCGTTGGCACAATGCCAGCGGCTTGTGGCTAAGCCTTTGGGGGCCCCGGTTCGACGGGGGCAACCACCAAAAAGCCCCGGCGGAGCAAAAATCGGCTCCGCCGGGGCTTTACAAAGGCCGCATCGCTGGCTACAATAGCCAGCGACTAGGGAGATTTGCTGTCGCCCCGCCGTCGCCGCCTCGGTGTGCAAACCGAGGCTTTTTTGGTGACTGCCGCCATTCTATCACAATAGCGAATAAAGACAAGGGCATCCGGCACTCATTTGTCATAACGTTGGCGAGATCGGGCCGATAACCGCGCCGTAATCTCAGGCAACCCGCCGCTCTGCGCCGTCCCAGTCCGACGACGAGCTGGCCAACCCCGGATTCTTGCCACCGCCGTCGCCCCGCTGCCAGGGCATCCGTATGCTCATGCGCCGCATTCCGGCGTAGTCGTCGGCTTTCAGCCGGGCCAGCGCTGTGGTCAGGCAGGCCAGCGTCGCCATACGCGCGTGCAAACTGACCTTGCCGAGGCCCCGATGCTGGTGCCGGTTCAGCAGCCGGGAGTGCTTGGCGCTGCCGAAATGCCGCTCGATGGAACCCCGCATCCGATAGAGCCGCTGCCATTCGGCGGTGAACCGGGGCAGAATGCCGATGATCCGCAGCAGTTTGCCCTCCGGCCGTTCCCAATGCTCGGCGTCGCAGTAACGGGAGAAGTGTATCCGACCTTTGAGCCGGCAGCCCTGGGGCGGACAGCGGAACCGATGGCCCAACGCCGGGTCGGACCCGGCGTACTCCATGGCGACCGATCCGGCGCAGGTGGGCAAGCCGGCCGCGGTGTAGATGCCCTGGTACAACTGTTCGTTGACCGGCTTGCGGACGGCAATCACCGGCGTGATGCCCTGATCGGCCAGCAGCCGGAAGTTGGACAGCGCGTCATACCCTTTGTCGGCCAGCAGGCACTTGGCATGCAGCCAGGGATGCAACGCCTGGGCGTGGGCCAGCGCGCCGGGCAATTGGGGCGAGTCGGCGGCGTTGGCCGGCAACGTGATGCCGCCCAGGGGCAGGCCGTAGTAGGCGTCGGCCAGCAGGTGATGCTTGTAGCCGAAGAACGGTTCGGTCTTGCCCTGGTCGCGGGTCGGGCCGCCGGCTTTGGCGGTGCGTCGGCCCCAGCGGGCGTCGGGATCGCGGACGTGAGCGCGGTCGGGATTGGCGTAAGCCTGGAGGTCGGTGGAGTCGATGGCGACAATCTCGCCCAAAGCCGGCGCATCGGCGGGAAGGGCGCCGTCCCGCCGCAGCCGCTCCAGCTCAGCAGGCAGCTGGCCGGCGACGCTGGCGATGGCTTGATCCACCAGGTCCTGATGCAAGGACAGCCGTGTGATGAACCGGCTGAAGGCGCTCGCGCTGGGAACGGCGTCGCCCAAGCCGCAGATAGCGCGCAGTCGCGGGTCGGCGGCCAGCCGCTCCAAGAAGGCGTTGGCGTAGCGCATCCCCAGCAAAAACCGCGCCAGATAGGCGCGGAACATACTTTGCAGGGAGAAACCTCGGCGTCCGGTCTTGCGGTACTGGGCCAGCCGTTCCAAAAGAGGGCTGGCGTCCACGCCGTCTAGAGCGGCCTGCAAGAAGCCGTAGCCGCTGGCCGGGTCTTGACCTTTGCGTGTCGCGCATGTACTATTGGCACACGCCACTTGGAAGTACCCTTTCCTCGTGGTGGAAGCCGCCAAAGCCTCGAAAACATTGGCGGCTTCTTCTTTACTTTGATTGTTGCCGTAAGTGTATCAGATACATATGAGGCTTGCAACCGGAAAGTGTCAGTAATTGCATCTTCCGCATAACAAAAAAGGGCCGGGAGATGTATCTCCCGGCCCTTTTTTGTGTAGTCAACTGCGTAAATCAGGTTGCTAAAGATTGCTAGTCTGGCAGTATCGCGCCCACTCCGGCAGTTCGGTTTCGGGCCGACGGTCGGCCGGATGCCCGGTGACGGACTTCGTCACGATTCGGCACGCCATCGGCCACCGCCTCACCGCGAACCGAGTTTCGCAATTTCCTCGTAGCACGGGGTCTGCGTTGACACTCCATCGCGGGCGCTGATAGCATCCTTGAACCCATCGTGTCGCAGGTCGGGAGAACGTGAAATTGGCCGGAATCGCTGCCTATGGAGCTTACGTGCCTCGCTACCGTCTCGGGGCGGAGACCGCGGGCTGGAACTCCCGCCAAGAGCGGGCGGTGGCTAATTTTGACGAGGACAGCGTCACCATGGCGGTGGCCGCCGGAGCGGATTGCCTCACGGGACGCGACCGCAGCGCAATCGACGGAATAATCTTCGCGAGCACTACTCCTCCCTACGCAGAAAAGCAATGCGCGGCCATCGTTGCCGCGGCCTTGGGTTTGCGGCAGGACATTTTCGCCGTCGACGTCTCAAACGTACTGCGGGCGGGCACCAGCGCGGTACAGGCGGGGCTGGATGCCGTGGCGGCCGGGCGAGCCAGCCAGACGCTGGTGGTCGTCGCAGACAGCCGGCAAGGGCCTCCCAGAGGTGAAACGGAACGCGCGTCGGGGGATGGAGCAGCGGCTTTTGTCATTGCGGACCGGGACGTTATCGCAGAGCACGTCGGCAGCCACTCCGTCACCGACAATATGCTGGATATGTGGCGGACGGCTGGGGACACATTTGTACGAACGTGGGAAGACCGTTTCGTAACCGAAGAAGGGATCGAGCGCATCGTACCTGAGGCGTTGAGCGCCTATTGTCAACGGGCAAGCATTAGCCCGACCGACGTGTCCAAAATTGCGTTGTACGCTCCCGATGCCAGGCGGCACGCCCGGTTGGCTCGGCATTTGGGTTTCGCGGAAGATCAGGTTCAGGAACCGTTGTTTGGCGCCGTCGGAAATACGGGAGCGGCTTTTGTTCCGATGCTGCTGGCGGCCGCGCTGGAAACGGCTGCCCCGGGGGATTTGCTGCTGGGAGTGTCCTATGGCGACGGCAGCGACGTGCTCGGTTTTCGGGGCACCCCGGCCATGGCTGCCGCAGCGAAGCCGGCGATGGGCGTGTCCGGATGGATGGCGGCGAAAAGGGTACTGGAGAGCTACGAAACCTACGCGCGTTGGCGCCAAGTTTGGACGCTTGACGATGCGTCGCGCCGACCGGCTCCCGCTTCGCCCTCGGTGTCCGCGCTGTGGCGCGAAGGCGACAAGAACGTGAGGTTATACGCCGGGCGTTGCCGGACTTGTGGCTACGTGCAATATCCGGCCCAACGAGTGTGCGTAGAATGCCGCCGCCTTGACGACAGCGAGCCGGTGCGGCTGAGCGAAAGGCCGGCGGAGGTCTTCACTTATTCAATGGATTACATCGCCGGCACGGTGGATACGCCGCTGGTGGTCGCGGTGGTGGATTTTGCGGGCGGCGGTCGCATCTTGTGCATGATGACCGACCGGGAGGTGGACGAAGTGCGCGTGGGGATGCCCGTGGAGATGAGCTTCCGCAAGCTGCGCGTCGTCAACGGTATCCACAACTATTATTGGAAAGCCGTACCCAGGCGGACGCCGGCGCCCGGGGCAGTTGTCGCTTGAGCTGTTGGTCGCTTGATCCGTAAGGAGTGTCGCTATGAGTGGAATACGAGACCGGGTTGCCGTCGTCGGGATGGGTTGTACCCGCTTTGGCGAGCGTTGGGACGCTTCGGCCGCCGACCTCATGGTGGAGGCGGCCTATGAAGCCTACGCGGATGCCGGGTTGGACAGCAACGACATCCAGGCGGCCTGGCTGGGCACCGTGAGCAGCTTCCGCACCGGCCAGCCCCTGGCTGAAGCGTTGAAGCTGGACTACATTCCCATCACCCGGGTGGAGAATGCCTGCGCCACCGCCACCGACGCCTTCCGCAACGCTTGCTACGCGGTGGCGGCCGGCGTTTATGACATCGTGCTGGCCATGGGCGTGGAGAAATTGAAGGACAGCGGCTTTTCCGGCCTGGCCATCGCCGCCGGTCCGGGTTCCGACGTGGAGCCGCCCACACCGCCGCCGTCGCAATTCGCCATGGCGGCGACCCGCTATTTCCATCATTACGGCATTGCTTACGACGATGGCAAACGGACCCTGGCGCAGATTGCGTCCAAGAACCACCACAACGGCACGTTGAATTCCAAAGCCCACTTCCAGCGGGAAGTGAGTGAGGACCAGATCATCAACGCGCCGATGATTGCCTGGCCCCTGGGGCTGTACGACTGTTGCGGGGTCAGCGACGGGGCAGCGGCGGCTATCATCACTACGCCGGAGATTGCGCGCACTTTGCGAGATGACTACATCCTGGTCAAAGGGTTGGGGCTGGCCGTAGGCGCTTTTGGCGTACTTCGCAACGACTGGGATTTCACCTATTTCCCGGAAACGGTGCGCGCCAGCCAGGCCGCCTATGAAGAGGCCGACATCTCCGACCCGCGCGCCGAGATCGACCTGGCGATGGTGCATGACTGCTTCACGATCACCGAGTTGATCATCATGGAAGACTTGGGTTTCAGCCCGCGGGGGCAGGCCAGCGCCGATGTTGCCGACGGCGCATTCTCCCTGGAGGGGGACCTGCCGGTCAACACCGACGGCGGCCTCAAATGCTTCGGGCACCCCATCGGAGCAAGCGGAATCCGGATGATTTACGAGGTGTACAAGCAGATGCAGGGCAAGGCCGGCGGTCGCCAATTGGAGAAAGCCGACCTGGGGATTACTCACAACTTGGGTGGACGGCCCGGCTCGTTCACCTGCTCCGTGGCGGTGTTCGGGAGGCCCGACTGATTACCCGCCCACGGTGTAGCTGCCACTTTCGGGGCGGTCCGTTGGGGCCGCCCAATGTTTTGAAATTGCCCAAACTCGCAGCCGGTAGTATAGGCGACAAAACGAACGGCATTGTTATAACTACCTGCGATGCCGACAAACGTTACCGAAACCCAGGCACTGGTGCAGGTTGCAGGCCGCGGCACGCGGGTCAATTTCAAAATTGACGATGGCGTGCCGGTAGATACGGCTTGCCAGGCCTTGCTGGAGCATCTGAACCGGAACAAAAACCTCTACTCCAGCGGTGAGGTGGTGGTTGACATCGGCCGGCGTGTGCTGCGCGAAGACCACCGGGCCGAAATCAGACAGGTAATCGAATCAAAATCGGGCCTTACCGTGAAGCAATTCCGGTGCGAACCGGATATCCTGGAACAGGAAAGGCAGCGCATCACCGATTTGCTTGAAGCGCAGCATGCCGCTCACCGACCGGTTAGCAACGGAGCGGCTCCCGGCGGCAACGTGGAGGACGCTGAGGAAACGCAATCCGTCGGCGATGGCCGCCCAACCGTCAATGAGGTCCTCGTTGGCGGCATCGTGCCCGGTGGCGAACGGTACGGGTCGCCGGGGCTGATTGTGCGGGGGACGTGCCGGGCCGGCGAGGTGATCGATGTTGCCGGGAACCTGGTGATATTAGGGAACGTCAACCCCGGAGCGCAGGTCAGCGCCGGGGGCGACATTCTGGTGTTTGGGGAACTCCGGGGTCACGCTCACGCAGGAGCATCAGGCGATGCCACTGCCACTATCATAGCGATGTCCACAACCCACCCCCGCCTGCGAATAGCAGGGTATGCGCGGCGCGACGACGAATCACCGCCTAACTTTGGGCATCGTGGCCCGGACCGCGATATCGCCGTTATCGCCCGAGTCAGGAACGGTTCGGTCCACTTGGCGCCGTATCGCAAAAATTATGCACTGGACCACGGAGGAAACCCCCATGAGCGGTAAGACCATAGTCGTGACGTCCGGCAAAGGGGGCGTGGGCAAGACTACGGCCACCGCCAACGTGGGCGCCGCTCTCGCCTTGCGATCCAATCGCGTCGCGGTTGTGGACACGGACATAGGGCTACGTAATCTGGACGTGGTGATGGGGTTGGAAAACCGGATAGTGTATGACTTGGTGGACGTGGTGGAGGGCCACTGCCGAATCGAGCAGGCCCTGATCAAGGATAAGCATGCGGGCGAACTGTACCTCATCGCGGCTGCTCAGACCCGGGACAAAGACTGCATCACCGGGAAACAGCTGATCGGCCTCTGTCGCCGGTTGGAGGACGATTTCGATTACGTTATTGTGGATTGCCCGGCCGGGATCGAGCAGGGTTTCAAGAACGCCATTTCCGCCGCTCAGGAAGCCCTGGTGGTCACCACCCCGGAAGTATCGGCCATCCGGGACGCCGACCGAGTGATCGGGCTACTGTACGCGAGCAGTGTTCGGGAAGCCAAGCTCATCATCAACCGCATCAAGCCGGAGATGGTGCGCCAGGGCAACATGATGGACGCTTCGGATGTGCTGGAGACGCTGGCGGTTGATGCGATTGGCCTGGTGCCGTCCGACGACCGGGTTATCACCGCCACCAATAACGGGACGCCGGTGGTGTATGACCCAACGTCGCCGTCCGGCCGGGAATTCGTCCGCATAGCGGCGCGGATAGACGGGGATCACATACCGATAATTGCCCCGGTCGAGGAACCGCCCACATCGCTAATGGACAAGGTTCGCAACCTGATGGGCATCAACCGGAGAACGTCGGCTCATGTTTGACCGGTTGATCAGAAATCGCAGCCGGCGCGACAACACCCCCCGTCAAGTGGCGAAGGAACGGGTCCAGTCGGCGATCCGGCGGGACCGGATGGAAGTGGCCGCGCCTGAGTTGTCAGTGTTGCGGGAGCGGATGCTTTACACCATCGGCGAGCACCTGTCGGTAGCGCCGGAATTCACCGAATTCGGTTTGCGGGGGGAAGGTGATGAGGTGTTTCTGGTATCCCGGGTGCGCCTGCAAAACCACCGGCGATAGCGTGTGTCCGGCGCAGCGCAGCGGAGAACGCTTAGGTATTCGGCCGGCCGGCGCGGAGAACCACGCCGCACGTTGACATTTGGCGGTTGCATCGCTACATTGTTCGAGGCGGTTGGACCGCCGAATTAACACTCGAAACCGGGACATCGGGCGCTACAAAACCCAACTAGGCTTAATTGGGAAGGCGGTGCGAATCCGCCGCGGTTGCGCCACTGTAAGCGGGGAGCCCGCCGATGATCTGGCCACTGCCTTCCGTAAGGGATTTGGACGGCGGGAAGGCATCGGAGGCGCATTGAGCCGCAAGCCAGGAGACCTGCCTGATGTGCTTTTGGAAACCCGCTCTGCGCCCAACAGGGTTGTTCCTTCAACGCGCTAGCCGTCCATTGCAGGACGGTTGGCGGTCATGCTCGTGAAAGACAACATTAGCCCTGGCGGAGCGATACGCCGGGGCTAATTGTTTCAAACCTCTCATTACAAATGCCGTCACAACAAATGCCGTTACAATCCGCAAGTACCAAAATGACCGTCGTGGGCATCGGCCCCGGCGATCCTGACCTGCTTACCCTCAAAGGTCGTGAGGCGTTGGAAGGCGCCGACCTGGTGGTCGGTTTCAAGACCGTGCTGGACGTTGTCGTCGGCCGCACCGGGTCCGCAGAGGTTCGTCCGATGGCCTACCGAGACCAGGAAGCGGTGCTCGATTATGCGCGAGAACAAGCCGAGTTGGGAAAGAACTGTGTTGTCTGCGTTTGGGGGGACTTAAACGTTTCCGCCAAGGAGCTGCTGAACCGTGTCCGGCGGCGCGCTGACACGGTGGAACTGGTTCCGGGCGTTAGCAGCATCCAGATCGCCTGCGCTCGCGCCGGCATTTCCCTGGAGGAGTCGCTGTTCCTGACCCTGCACCAGCGCTGGGATCGGGGTTCGGAGCTGGGCGAATTAGTAGATACCCTGAAGCAAGGCCGTCGCAACGTGATTCTGCTGCCGCGTCCCTTTGACTTCATGCCGCCGGCCATCGCCGCCAACGCGATAGACGACGGAGCAGACCCGCAACACCCGGTTATCGTATTACAACGCCTGACGCTCCCTGACGAATCACGGTGGGATGGGACGCTGTCCCAATGCGCCGAATTGCCCGATGAGTTCAGCGACCTCTCGATCATGGTTTTCCCCCAAACTACAGCCGAAGGGAATTGAAGGGGATGACGGCGGATGTCCTTCACCATTCTCTTCGCGGCCATGGCGTCTCTTATGGGCGCGGCCGTGGGATGCGCTCTGGCGCCGGAGTTCAACGGACACGTCTATGGATACCTTTTGGGCCAATTGGCGACGATATCCGCATGGTTGGTGGGCGCATCGATGGGAGCAATAATTGGTTCGGTAGTTGACGCGATAAGGCAGAGGCGATGACAATACCGACGACAACCAGCCAAGCCACCATCGTACTGGTGACGACGGCGGATACCGATATTCTAACCGCCGAGCGGGCGCTCTCGAATATGCCTTGGGGCGATTCGGTCAACGTGTATGCCTGCAATCCGGTGGCGTTGGAGGGGGAAAGCGCCGCGGCCGCCCGCGCCCGGGATGAACTGCTGGCGACAGTGGAAAGAGCGGGAACGGTTGTCCTGCGCCTGCTGGGCGGAAAGCGCGCTTTGGGGGATCTATTCGACCCGCTGGTTGAGACCTGCCTTGCCAACCGTATTCCGCTGATTGCCTGTCCGGGGCATCAGGAATGGGACGAAGACCTGGTAACCGCTTGCACCGCTCCGGTGGCCGAGGTGGAAACCGTCTTTTCGTATCTCATGCGTGGCGGTGTGCTCAATTTCCGCAATTTGTTCCTTTTCCTGGCCGATACCTATCTCGGGGGCGACTACGGCCACGAGGCCCCGGCTCCGATGCCCTGGCAAGGGGTCTATCACCCGGAGGTAGCGGAAGGAACCGGCGTAGCCGATTACATCGCCGGTCGCTTCATCCCAGGCCGCTCCTCCGTCGGCGTGCTTTTCTACCGTGCCCACTGGATGAGCGGGAATTTGGCCTTCGTTGACGATCTGATCGCGCGCCTGGAACGGCAAGATGTCAACGTGCTGCCGGTGTTCTCCTACAGCCTCAAGCACCAACCGGAAGACGATGACGGCGACGGCGGACACACGCTCACCGATTACATGGTTAGTTCTGATGGAGCGCCCAGGGTGGATTGCATCGTCAACACCATGGGCTTGGCCATGAGCGACCTGGACCACCAGCAGGGCGGCTCCGGAGCCACCGTCGCTACGGGTTGGTCCCAGGATCTGCTGTGCAAACTGGACGTGCCCATCATCCAAGGCATTGTCAGTACTGGCAGCCGCTCGGAATGGGCGGAAAGCTCGCTGGGTCTGGGGCCCATCGATACGGCGATGAATGTGGCTTTCCCCGAATTCGACGGACGCATCATCACGGTGCCGGTGTCCTTCAAAGAGGAAACTGAGGCCGCCGCCAACGGATTGTCAGGGGGCCGGATGCAGCGTTATGTCGCGCAGCCCGACCGCATGGACTACCTGGCGCGCCTGGCGGCTCGCCATGCTGCCCTGCGCCGCAAGGCCAACGGGGAAAAGCGTATCGCCATCATACTCAGCAACTATCCCACCAAGGACGCTCGCATCGGAAACGCCGTTGGGCTGGACACCCCGGCGTCGGCTATCAACTTGCTGAACGCACTGAAAAACGCCGGGTATCAGGTGGAAGACATCCCCGCCGATGGCGATGAACTGGTCCGACGCATCATCGAACGGTGCAGCAACGATACCGACATGCTGACCGAAGAGCAGCTCCAGCGTGCCGCCGGCCACGTCGAGCGTCGCGACTACGCCCGATGGTACGCAGGTTTTCCCGAATCGGTGCGGGCCGAGTTGCTGGACGCCTGGGGTGATCCTCCGGGTAACGTGTACCGGACGGGTGATCGGCTAGCTATCGCCGGCGTTCCTATGGGCAATGTTTTCGTGGGCCTTCAGCCGCCCCGGGGGTTCGGCGAAAATCCCATCTCCGTCTATCACAACCCTGACCTTACGCCCACGCACCACTATATCGCCTATTACCGGTGGATCCGTGACGTTTTCCAGGCTGACGCGATGATTCACATCGGCAAGCACGGCACGTTGGAATGGTTGCCCGGCAAAGGCGTGGGTCTGTCGGAGGCGTGTTATCCGGAGGTGGCCCTGGACGACATTCCCCTGTTTTATCCCTTCATCGTGAACAATCCCGGCGAGGGGACCCAGGCCAAGCGCCGCACTCACGCCACCATCATAGACCATCTGATTCCGCCCATGACCACCGCTGACTCCTACGGCGACATCGCCAAGTTGGAGCAGCTTATGGATGAACATTACCAGTGCCAGACCCTGGACCCGGCCAAGTTGCCCACCCTGGAGGCGCAAATCTGGGAAATGGTCCAGCAGGCGGAATTGCATCGCGACCTGGGGGTGGACGAGCAGCCGGATGATTTCGGTGAGTTCATGCTGGAAATCGACGGGTATCTCTGCGAAATCAAGGACGCCCAGATTAAAGACGGCCTGCACACTTTGGGCGAGCCTCCTACATCCGAGCAGATGGTGGGCCTGTTGTGCGCTTTGACGCGCCTGGACAACGGCGCCGTCTCCAGCCTGCGGCGCGCTCTGGCCGAAGCGTTGGGTTATGATTACTACGCCCTGCTGGAAGATCCCGCCGCCGCCGTGAACGGTTCCGCCCCTTCGGCGCTGCGCGACGGGGAAAACGGTTCGGGCATTCGCAACGCCGGCGACGTCATCGAAGCCCTTGAATACCTGTGCCGGTCGGCGTACCAGCGTCTTTGCGAGGAAGGGTTTGCGGCCCATCTCATACCCGGGGTCGTCGCAGACACCTTGGGGAAACCCGATCCCCGCACCGAAAGCGTCCTGTCCTACGTGGCCCAGCATATCTACCCGTCGCTGCTCCGCACCACCGACGAGATTGACAACCTGCTGCGGGGTCTGGAAGGCCGGTTTGTACCGCCGGGGCCGTCGGGCGCGCCCACGCGCGGTATGGTTAACGTCCTGCCTACCGGGCGCAACTTCTATTCCGTCGATCCTCGGGCGTTGCCGTCGCCAACCGCATGGGATGTGGGCAAGTCGCTGGGCGACGCCCTGTTGCAGAAGTACCTGGACGAAGAAGGCGGCTACCCGGAAATGGTGGGCGTAGTGGTCTGGGGCACCTCCGCCATGCGGACCCATGGCGATGACATCGCCCAGATACTCTATCTGCTTGGAGTGAAACCGGTCTGGCAGGCGGAAAGCCGTCGAGTCAGCGGTCTGGAGTTGATCCCGGTCGCCGAGCTGGGCCGGCCGCGGATCGACGTGACCGTCCGCATCAGCGGCTTTTTTCGGGATGCCTTCCCCAACCTCATCTATCTTATTGACCAGGCCGTTGCCCTGGCCGCCGCCCAAAGTGAATCACCCGAGGACAACTATATCGTCAAACACGTCCGCGAAGACGCAGAACGCCGCGCCGTTGCGTCGGATGACACAGCCACGGAAAGCGCCGGCGACCCATCCCTGTTCCGGGTCTTCGGCAGCAAGCCCGGAGCTTACGGAGCCGGCATCCTGGGTGTCCTGGACGAACGCAATTGGGAGACCGTCCACGACCTCGCCGAGGTGTACACATCGTGGGGCGGCTATGCCTACTCGCGCCAGGATTTCGGGGTTGCAGCCCGGAACGAATTTCGAGCCCGTTTCGGACAGATCGTCATCGCCGCCAAGAACCAGGACAACCGGGAGCACGACCTCTTCGACAGCGATGACTATATGCAGTATCACGGCGGCATGATCGCCACCGTGCGCTCGCTCACCGGCCGCAACCCCCGGCAGTTCTTTGGCGACAGCAGCGACCCGTCCCGCGCTCGCGTCCGGGACTTGCAGGACGAAGCCCGGCGCGTGTTCCGGAGCCGGGTGGTCAACCCCAAGTGGATGCAGTCCATGCAGCGTCACGGCTACAAAGGCGCATTTGAGCTCGCCGCCACCGTTGACTACATGTTCGGCTACGACGCCACCGCCCAGGTCATCGAAGACTGGATGTATGAGGACGTCACTGAAGAGTACGTCCTGAACCCTGAAATGCAGGAGTTCTTCCGACAGAGCAACCCTTGGGCGCTGCGCGGTATCGTCGAAAGGCTGTTGGAAGCGATCCAGCGGGGCTTGTGGGAAAACCCGCCCCCGGATATGCTGGACCAACTGCGGCAGATGTACCTCGAATTGGAGACTGACATTGAGGCCCGGCAGGAAGCCGGCGCCCGCTCCAGCCCCTCAACCACCCCGTGAGCAGGAGGAAGCGGCAGATGGAACACGCTTTGGATTTGCTCAAAGAACTGGCCCAGGACCCCAAGATGATGTGGGTCGTCGGTGGCGGTTCCGTAGTCAGCGAAAACCACGCCCATGGCATCAAGGAGCCGGAAGTGCATAACGGTTGGGCCACCATCGAGGCCGACAACTGGCACTTTCACCTCCAGATGGAACGGATCGACGGCATACAGTTCGTTGAAGCCGCCAGCCACGGCGATCTCAAATCCTACTATGTTCGGTTCTCCCACGATTGGGATGAGACTTTGGTGCGATGCTACTTCCCGAATCCCTACTTGGACGACGATGAAAAGCGCACCGAGCTGCAACCGGAAAAACTGCGCGCCTTTGCAGAGGCCCGCGACCGCTGGGTTGGCAAGGAGGACGACCTGGTCTTCGTGGAACGCTGATTCGCGCAATAGTAAATATCGTCTGCCTGCCGGTATTGTGAATCCGGCGGCGGGGTACTAAAATGCCACCGTTGATGAGACGCAAAACGTTCATCCGACCAAGAGGAGTGAAAACATGGGTATGATCAACCGCTTCCTGTCCGCTACCGACACCGCCGCTTGGGCTCCGTGGCTTGTCCTCGGCGCCATGGCCCTCTACTTGGTCGGTTACGTTGATGGCGGAGTTCACGCTGCCGCGGTGGGCGCACCTGGCATCCTGAGCACGGTGCATGAGTTCTTCCACCACGCGCGCCACGTCGCCTTTATGTGCCACTAGGCAACTTCACGGCCCGGCGTCGAGTTTGCGCCGGGCCGGTTCTGCAAAATCTCGGCTTGCGCCAGAACCCACATGGGCAAGTTTCGCCGCGCGGACGTTCGTCTGAGCGTCAGGAGGAGTGCGCCGTGATTCTGCCTGATTGGTTTATCCAAAGCGTCAAAGGGCTAAAGGGCCAGACGATAAACCTGTTCAGCCAGAAAGTCATCGGAGGTGCATCATGACGCGCATTCTTCCCACCGCCCTTGTAATGGGTGTGATTGTAGGTTTCCTTGTCGCCGCCTACATGAACATCTTCAATGTTCCCGTGATAGAGTGGGCTATAGCCTTGGAAGGTTGCGATATCGACCGGGCCGGATGCGCCGAGCGGTTGGCTTCTGCTGAAGACGAGACTCCCCTTCCGCTTTCGTTCGCAACTACCTTGGGCGGTCAACGCATAGGCATGAGCGTGGGGTTGGCAGTTATCGGCGTACTGTACGCCGCGATCTTCACGGGCCTGTATCATCTGATGCGTATGGCAACTCCGGGCTGGAATGCGTGGGCCTGGGCCGTCTCCGCAGGTCTTCTCGGCTTCTGGGGCGTGTCGATGTACACCCAGATCAAGTTTCCGCTCAATCCTCCGGGCATCGGCAGTGAAGGCACCCTGCTGGCGCGTCAGGGCTTCCAGTTCTTGTTCATCGCAGTATCCGCCGCGTCCGTAGCCTTGGTGATCTACGGTGTCGGCATGGTCAACCGCACTTCAGCGGCTTCGGGCCGTTGGGTTCGCTACGCTGGCATCGGCCTGGCCTATGCGGTGGTGGCGCTGCTCCTGGCGTTCGCCGTGCCAGGCGTAAGAGACGCCGCGCCGGACTGGTTGCCGCCCGAGCTAACGATAATGTTCCGTACCTTTACCGCCACCGGCCATTTCCTCCTCTGGATGGGGATCGCCCTTGCCACCGTGGGATATCGTTACTATCGCGAGCGGGATGTTCACGCCTATCCCCGGTCGTCCGGCGCGGCCCCCGCCGCCACGAGTTGACGTGTCCCGACCCCATTAACCGGATGTTCCTGTGACGCAACCGACCGCCGGGCGAGAGCCGCGCTTCCCCTTCACCGCCATCGTCGGCCAGACGCCGATGAAACGGGCGTTGTTGCTAAATGCCATCAACCCCCGCATCGGCGGTGTGCTGGTGCGAGGCAAGAAAGGCACCGCCAAGAGTACCGCCGTCCGCTCTCTGG
The DNA here is from genome assembly GCA_963692995.1 of Dehalococcoidia bacterium. Taxonomy (GTDB): domain Bacteria; phylum Chloroflexota; class Dehalococcoidia; order Lucifugimonadales; family UBA3495; genus Bin87. The sequence goes on along the minus strand of OY843611.1, from coordinate 1,976,431 downwards.
CTGCCCTGCTTCCCCAAGTCCCGGTCGTCCCCGGTTGCCCCTACAGCTGCCAGCCCGGCGCGCCCCAGGAAGTATGCCAGTGGTGCCAGCAGACCGGCCGGGTCAGCGGCCCTTCTGATCGCCAGGTCCGCATCGTTGACCTGCCGGTGGGAGCTACCGAAGACCGCTTGGTGGGTTCCCTCGATATTGAACAGGCGATTAAGTCCGGTGAGAAGAACTTTGAGCCGGGGCTTATCGCTGCCGCTCACCGGGGCATCCTCTACATCGACGAGGTGAACCTCCTCAACGATCATTTGGTGGATGTGCTGCTGGATGCCGCCGCCATGGGCCGCAACTACGTGGAGCGGGAGGGCATCTCCGTCAGCCACGAAGCCGAGTTCATGCTGGTGGGCACGATGAACCCTGAAGAGGGCGACTTGCGACCGCAATTGCTCGACCGCTTCGGCTTGGCGGTAGAGGTTGACGGCGTGTTCCAATCCGAAGAACGTCGCGAGGTGGTCCGTCGTCGAATGTCTTTCGAGGCCAGCCCGTTCGATTTCATGGACGCCTGGGCCAACGCCGAACAGGCTGAGCGGGAGAGGCTGATCAGCAGTCAGCAGCGCCTCGCTGACGTAGTGGTGCCAGACAAAATCCTGGAGCTCATCACCGACATATGCGCCGAGTACCAAGTTGACGGTTTGCGCGGCGACATCGTGATGTACAAGACTGCCAGCACCATCGCGGCCTACGAGGGCCGGGCAGTGGTGGATGTGGAGGACGTGCGCGAAGCCGCCCTGATGGCCTTGCTCCACCGCCAGCGTCGCCAGCCCTTCCAGCAGCCCCATCTGGTCACCGAACAGCTGGACAATATGCTGGATGATTTCCAGAACCGGCAGCGCGACCGCGAACCATCCAATCAGGACACCTCCTCTGATCAAGATCCCGGTGATCAAGATCCCGGCGACGCTGATAGCGATAGAGAACCCGACCCGCCGGAACCTGAAGCGGAAGAACCCGCCGGTGCCGCCCTGGACGACGAATTGTTTGAAATCGGCGATCCCTACGCCGTCCAGAACTTGCAAGTCCAGCCGCCCGACCGCCGAGCGCGCCGCTCATCCGGCCGCCGCGCCACCACCGTCAGCGACACCTCGGCCGGCCGCTACGTTGCGGCCCGCGTGCCCCAGGGAACGCCGTCCGATTTGGCTCTGGATGCCACGTTGCGCGCCGCTGCGCCATACCAACCGACCCGCCAAGCCGCCGGCCCCGGAGACCGTGCCGCCGCCCTCCTCCTCGAGCCGTGGGACGTGCGCGAGAAGGTCAGGGAAACCCACACCGGCTCTCTGATCCTGTTTGTCGTGGATGCCAGCGGCTCCATGGGCGCTCAACGTCGCATGGTCGCCGTCAAGGGCGCCGTGATGTCCTTGCTCCTCGACGCCTACCAGCGCCGCGACCGCGTGGGCTTGATCGCTTTCCGGGGCATTGGCGCTGAACTGCTGCTGCCGCCCACGGGCAGCGTCGAAATGGCGCAATGGCGCCTCCAGGAAATGCCCACGGGCGGGCGCACCCCGTTGTCCCGAGCCATCTATCTGGCCATGGAGACCCTGGAAACCGAGCGGCTCAAGGACCGTGATGTTTTGCCCCTGCTGGTGCTGCTCTCCGACGGCCGGGCCAACGTGACGCTGGCCGGAGAACAATCGTCCAACGTCCTCGCTCTGCCTGACGAGGTAAAACACCTGGGCGAGACCGTGGCTGCCGCGAAAATTCCCGCAGTAGTGGTAGATACCGAGCAGGACTTCATCAAGCTGGAACTGGCCAAGAACGTCGCCGACGCCATGTCGGCCCGTTACATCAAGCTGGACGACCTGGCTGCCCAAAGCCTCGCCGACGCAGTGCGCCAACAACTGCCCGGACCAGCCGGTGAGGCCGCTGTGGTAACATGATTACGATCCCATTTTGACCGCGAGGTTCACCATGCCGCGCACCATGCCATACGCCGATATGGATAAGATACTGTCCCTGTCCAAGCGACGGGGTTTCGTCTTTCAGTCCAGCGAGGTGTACGGCGGCCTCGGATCAACCTGGGACTACGGCCCTTTGGGGGTCGAACTAAAGCGCAACGTCAAGGAAGTCTGGTGGCGGGCCGTGGTCTCCGAGCGTGATGACGTGGTGGGCCTGGACGCGGCCATCCTGATGCACCCCCGGGTCTGGGAGGCCAGCGGGCACGTTGAGAACTTCAGCGATCCGCTGGTGGAGTGCCGCCAATGCCACCGTCGCTTCCGCGAGGACCAACTGGAGACCGACAACTGCCCGGAGTGCGGCGGCGACTTCACCGAACCTCGTCGCTTCAACCTGATGTTCCGCACTTTCATGGGCCCGGTCGAGGACACCGGCAACGAGGTTTTCCTGCGCCCCGAAACCGCCCAGGGCATCTTCGTTAACTTCCAGAACGTGCAGACCGCCACTCGCAAGAAGTTGCCCTTCGGCATTGCCCAAATCGGCAAAGCCTTCCGCAACGAGATCACCCCGGGCAACTTCACCTTTCGCACCCGCGAGTTTGAGCAGATGGAGATTGAATTCTTCGTCAAGCCCGGCACCGACGACGAGTGGTTACAGAACTGGGTGCAGGCTCGTTTCGACTGGTACGTTCGATACGGCATCCGTCCCGATAACTTGCGCCTGCGCCAGCACGCCGGAGACGAGCTGGCCCACTACGCCAAGGCTACCTACGACATCGAATACCGCTTCCCCTGGGGCTGGGGGGAACTGGAAGGCATCGCCAACCGCACGGACTTCGACCTGGGCCGCCACAAGGCATACAGCGGCGAGGATCTTACCTACTTCGACGACGAGCTTCACGAACGTTACCTGCCTTACGTTATTGAACCCTCCGGCGGAGTTGACCGCGCCACCTTGGCCTTCTGGCTGGACAGCTACGACGACGAACCCGACGGCAAGGACACCCGCACCGTTCTGCACTTCCATCGGGAATTGGCGCCGGTAACCGTCGCGGTGCTGCCGCTCAGTCGGAATGCGCGCCTGGCGCCAACCGCCCGCAGCGTGTATGACTTGGTGCGCCGCCGGTTCCGCAGCCAGTTCGACGACGCCCAAAGCATCGGACGCCGCTACCGCCGGCAGGACGAGATAGGTACGCCCTACTGCGTAACCGTGGACTTCGACACCCTGGATGACCATGCCGTAACCATCCGCGACCGCGACACCATGACCCAGCAGCGCATCCCCATCAGCCGCCTGTTGGACGTGCTGCAAGACCGTTATGATCACGGTTGGTAGGACCTTGCTCGGGGGCGCACATGCCGGCTTCCTTCGTGGGACAGATGCTGCACGCTGGCCTCTACACGGCCATAATCGGGCGGAGGGTGCGTTATTTCCAGTCCACCGGCTCCACCATGGACGATGCGGCAGAATGGGCCCGGGCCGGGGCGGATGAAGGCGCGGTGGTCGTCGCCGAAACGCAGACCGCCAGCCGGGGCCGCTTGGGACGTCGCTGGGTATCGGATGCCGGCAACCTGTATTTCTCCGTGCTGTTCCGCCCGCCAGGGGACGCTCTGCCGTTGCTCAGCCCGTTGTCGGGCGTTGCGGTGGCGCGCGCCATCCGCCAAACCGCCGGGCTGTATCCGCGCATCAAGTGGCCCAACGACATTATGATCGACGACCGCAAGGTGGCCGGCATTCTGGCCGAAAGCGCCCTATCCGGCAACAGCATTGAACACGCCATCGTGGGCATCGGCGTCAACGTGGCTCTTGATGTATCCGCCGACCCGGAAATCGCGGCCACCGCCGCCAGCCTGAACGCGTTGGCGCAATGGGAAATCGACCGCCCCGAACTGCTCCGTCGTATTTTGCAGCATATGGATGGGTTGTACCTGGACCTGCGGCGGGGCCGGTCACCCATACCGGAGTGGCGCAGGTGGCTGGATACTCTGGGCCAGCGTGTGACCGTTACGCATCACGGAGTGTTCAGTAGCGGCTTGGCCGAAGGCATCGATGACCACGGCAACCTGCTGCTCCGCGCCGATGATGGCGAGCTGTTGACCCTCACCGCCGGAGACATTACCCTTCGAGCAGTCCCAGGAGAATCGGTCCCTAATGCTTGAAAACCTTTATCTTGACGGCAAAGTCGTCATTATCACCGGCGGCGGTACGGGGCTGGGCTTGGAAATGGTCCGCGCCCTAACCCGTTCCGGGGCGAACTTGGCCATAGCCGGCCGGCGTCCCGGTCCCATCGAAGCCGCTCGCGACGAGGTTTTGGCCGCCGGGCAGGACGCGATCTCCCTACCCACCGACGTCTCCAGCTCCAGCGATGCCAATGCGCTGATTGACGCCACCATGTCGCACTTCGGGCGCGTGGATGCGCTAATCAACAACGCCGCAATGGTGGCGGAAAATGTGCTCAAGCCCATTTGGGAAATCACTGACGACGAGTGGGAATCCGCGATGTCGGTCAATCTCTCCGGCGCCTTCTATTGCGCTCGCGCTGCCGCCAAGCCCATGGCCGACGCTGGCAAGGGGAAGATCATCAACGTGGCTTCCGGGTTTGGGCTGCGCGGGGGCCGCGACATCTATATGTACTGTAGCTCCAAGGGCGGCGTGATCCAACTGACCCGCGTCCTGTCCTTTAGCCTGGCCCGCTACGGCATTACCGCCAACAGCATCGTTCCCGGCTTCATCCCGACCATAGACCCCGGCGCGGAGATCAACCGGACGTTGCCGCAATCTGGCGATTTTCTGCCCACCGGCAAATTGGGCAAACCGGAGGACTTGGGACCGCTAGCCGTCTTCCTCGCCTCCGACGCATCGGATTACATGACGGGTGAGATGTTAATTCTGGACGGAGCGGGCCTGGCCGCCGGCATTGCGCCCACCGGCTACGCCCCAGTTGCTCAATTGGAACCGTAGGTCAGCCTCCATGATATTACCCGCTGAATACAGCCTTGCCGGACACACCGCCATTGTGGCCTCTGCCGGCGGCGACGAGGCCCCACATCTCGCCGCGGCCCTTGCCGAGGCCGGCTCCGCCGTATTCGCCGTAGCCCGCCATGCCGGCGCAGCGGACGCCATTGGCGCCGCCGTAACCGCCGCAACCGGAAAGGACATTCATAGTTACGCCGGCCGATGGGACACCCCGGAAGGAGCCGCCGCCGTACTGAACGCTTTTAGCGCAGCCCATCCCCGCGCTGACATACTGGTCAACGATACGCGCAGTTTTTTCGCGCAACCGGCCACCGAGATTACCCTGCTCGAATGGGACGAACTCCACGCCCGCAACGTCCGCGCCACCTTCATGCTGAGCCAGGCGGTGGGTCAACGTATGCTAGGCCAGCGGTACGGACGGATCGTCAACGTGATCTCAAATTTGGCCGAGCGCGGCAACATTAATTGTTCAGCGTACAGCGCGACCCAGGCCGCCGTCCTGTCCCTCACGCGCTCGCTGGCGGTGGAATGGGGCCGTAGCGAAATCCGCGTCAACGCCATCGGTTCCGGTTGGTCAACCGCCGAAGATATCCCCCTGGAAACCCAGCGTGAGGAATTACTGGTTCGCTATACTCCCATGCGTCGCAAGGGCCACCCCCGCGACCTGGCCGCCATGCTGGTCTATTTCTGCTCGCCCCACTGCGACTACCCCAGCGGCCAGCCCGTTTATATCGACGGCGGGTTGAACGCGCACCCGTAGCCGGAGCGGCCTCAACCCGATGTTTGCTGTGCATACCTCGTTCGTATCGGGACGCTTGGGGTCGTCAGAGCAAACCTTACCACGGCGCGACCGTGTTCCTGCGCCAGGTTATGGCGCCCCGGCATTTGGCGCAGACCCGGTTGCCGATCATCCGCTGTTGCAAAACTTGGCGGAACCATTGCTGTCCACAGCCGCACTCACCGACCCATTTGGGCAGGGACTGCTGTACCCGGTGACACCTTTCGCCCCGGCAGCCGATTTCACGGGCCTGGTCTTTCCAGACCGCGTCGTGATTATGTCCCGGGCCAACGATGGCGTGGGCTATTTCGTGCAGGATAGTGTCCTCAATTTCGGCGCGGGAAGCGGCCAGGCAATAGCTCACCGCCAGGTCAATGCGCCGTTCGCGGTAGCGACAAACGCCGGCCCGTGTCGTGGCCAAGTCGAACCCGAAGGACCACGGCGCGCCCGGTTCGGCGCGCCGACCATGGAGGAGCAATAGGCGTTCCCCCATGCGCGCTACTTCTTCCAGGGAACACTGGACGTTTGGCCGGCGTTCCACCATGAGGATGGTAGAGTAAGGCACAGCCCATTCGTTTCCATCCTCGGTAACTACGTCCGCGTGCCGCAGGCGAAGGCACGCGACCTTGCCACTCCGTTCGTGTCGGCCGGCGCCACGAAATTTCACGACGCTGGCGACGGGATAGGCGGCCCCGGGGAAATCAGCCGTGATAGAACCGTTTTTGCGCTGGGTCATAGCGTGCTCCGCAGGCGTCAATGATACCGTAGCAATTCGGGGACGGCCCGGTATTTGGGCGAACTTTTGAAAAGCGTTCTTGCCATTATCGCCCGCGATGCTATAATCGCAAAACAGTGTCGGTTGCAATAATGCGGCCGCTGAATTCAGTCCGAATTCCACGAGGAGGCGAGCTCATGGAAAAGGGAGATACCGTTATCAACATTGGGCCGGTGGACGTAACTCTGTCATACCGGAAAGAGATCATGCCGGATCAGGGCCTGATGGTCCAGGTCTATGGCGACGTTGACGGTCACGATACCGAGATTCTGCGGTTCGACTGCTTCGATCAGGATCCCCACTACCACTACGGGCCGGAGAACATGAACATCCGGCTGCACATGGATAAGACCACCGTTGGCACCCCGCTGGGCTGGACGCTGAAGAATATTCGCACCAACCTGCCTGCCATGGTACGACGCGCTGGCTACGACGACCTGGCAGCGGCTGTCGATGCCAACGGCATCGACCAGAACAAGATGGACGAGGTAGAAGCTTGCGCGCTGGGCAAGGCCCGCGACGAGCGGCGCACGGTCACCCACTTCCGCGGCGATCACATCTACGAGGCCGGCAACATCCGCTTCGGCGTTGAGTTCCGCTCGAACATCGGCGCCGCCAACGACCGGGGCGTGGCCATCCACGTGCTGACCGACCATCTGGGGCAGGAGTTCGAGCTGCTGGCTTTCGACTGCTTCGAGATCGCGCCGCACTATCACTATGGCCCTCGGAACCAGGACGTCCGGATCTACTGGGACGTGACCACCAGCGGCAATACCTTGGCTTGGACCCTGGACCAGTTCAAGTCCGGCAATCTGGCCACCATGATTGACCGCGCCGGCTACCCCACCGTAGCCGCCAACGTGGACAACGACCTGGTGCAGGCCGTCGTCCCCTCGATGGAGGAGAAGGCTTGGGCGTTGGTTGGGACGAACCAGCAGTAATCGTTCATCCACGAATCCAATCAGTAGGGGCGACGCATGCGTCGCCCCTACGCGTTTAACAAACCTCGATTGCGATTACATCATGGTGTAGCCGCCGGATACGCTGAGTGTTTGCCCGGTGATAAAACTGGCGGCGTCGGAGGCCAGGAACACCACGGCGTTGGCGACTTCCTGCGCCGTTCCCATACGCCGCAAGGCGTAGGCGCGCTTGACCCGTTCTAGCGTTTCCTCGGTGAAAAGCTGCTCCATCCCCTGCCGCCACATGCTCTCGGAACCGATCACTTCTTCCTGCGGCGGCGCCACCAGGCCGGGACAGACCATATTCATGCGCAGGCCGTAGCGTCCGGTTTCGCGGGCCAACGATTTGCTGAGGGCGATGACGCCGGCCTTGCACGCCGAATAGACGGCTTCCCGGTATTCGCCCATCCTTCCGGCGTCGCTGCTGATGCTGACGATGGAGCCTTGTTGCCGTTCAATCATGTGAGGTAGCGCCGCGTGGATGCAGTTGATGGCGCCCCATAGGTTTACGTCCACTTCCTTGACGTGCTCGTCCCGGGACTTGTCCATGAACAGCCGGTCGATGGTCCAGCCCACGTTGTTCACTAGCACGTCCACGCTGCCCAGGCGATGGATGACTTCGCCCATCATAAAATCGGTCCGGGCCTGGTCGGTCACGTCGGCATCAACAACGATGGTGGAGGCGCCAGTGCCTAAAGCGTCAACTTCGGCGACTACACGTTCACCGGCGGCGCGATTGAGTTCGGCGATGGCGATATTGCAACCTTCAGCGGCGAAAGCCAGCACGATGGCCCGGCCGATGTTATTGCCGCCGCCGGTTACAACCACGTTCTTGCCCTTCAATCCAAGTTCCAATTTTCTTCCTCCAATATGGCCCGGAGAACGCGCAGATTTACTACGTCCTCTCGGTTATACTCGAGCAGCATATCGAGTGCGCCCCGGCTATTTTCCTGGCGGTATTTGTGCCAGAGGGTTATAGCGTCCCGACCATATAGATCGGGCAGATTGCGTGCTATACCCAGAGCCTTTTCGATGGCCTTGAGGCCGCCGCGCAAGCCGGCGCGACGGGAAGATCGCATCAGATCGTGATGCTCAAAGCGGCGGCGCAGGTCCACGCCGGGCCGCCACGCCAAAAACGGGAGGTCGAAGCCGGCCCCGTTAAAGGTGTATAGGGACGTTACGCCTTCCAAGACATGCAGGACGGCGTCGGCGGTAATGTCGTCCCCGACCAGCTGCTCTATTGACCAGTCGCCCGGGAAGTCCACGGCGATGCCGACCACAGTGGGGTAGGAATTGCCGCCAATGAACCCGGTGGTTTCGATGTCCAGATAGGCGTCCAATGGGGTGATCAGTGGCGGAAGTGTCGCACTCCGGTGAACACCATGGCGATGCCGGCCTGGTTGGCGGCGGCGATAACCTCGTCGTCGCGGATCGAGCCGCCGGGTTGAATTATGGCGGTGATGCCGGCTTCGGCGGCCAGTTCGATGTTATCGGGGAACGGGAAGAAGGCGTCGGAAGCCAGCACACAGCCGGCCGCTTTCTCCCCGGCCGCCCGCTGGGACAGATGGACGCTGACCACGCGGTTGGGCTGGCCGGCCCCCATGCCCATCAAAGTCCGGTCCTTCACGAAGGCGATGGCGTTGGATTTGATGTGCTTGACAGCTTGCCAGGCGAATGCAAGGTCGGCCAATTCAGCAGTGGTGGGCGCGCGCTCGGTCGCTGTGGCCCACGTGTGGGGATCTTCCTCGATGGCGTCGGGGGTCTGCACCAACACGCCACCGCTGAGTGGGCGCACATCATAGGTGGCGGTCCCGAGAGTATCCTGCGCTGGCTCAACCTCCAGGATCCGGAGATTCCGTTTGCGCCGGAGAATCTCCAACGCGTCGCCGGCGTAGGCCGGGGCTACCACAACTTCGTAGAACACGGGATCCATGGCCGCGGCGGCGGCGGCGGTCACCGTGCGGTTGAAGCCGACGATGCCACCGAAAGCGGAAACCGGATCGCCTTCGTACGCGAGTTGATAAGCCTCGGCAACGTCGTCGCGGGATGCAAGGCCACAGGGGTTGGCGTGTTTGATTACGCACACGGAGGGCTCTGCGTAATCGCTGACCGTGCGCCAGGCTGCATCGGCGTCCATAAGGTTGTTGAAGGACAGTTCCCGGCCATGCAACTGGTTACCCCTTGCCAAGCCGCCGGCTCCGCCCACGGCAGGAACGTAGAGCGCACCCCGCTGGTGGGGATTTTCGCCGTAGCGCAGGCTGGAAACGCGGGTGAGGCCGATAGTCACCTGTCGGGGCATTTCGTCATCGACACTGGTGTCAGCGGCGAGGTATTGGGCCACAGCTGCATCGTAAACCGCGACGTGTTGGAAGGCTTTGGCGGCCAAATTGCGCCGTTGTCGCGTGTCGAGACCGTCACCGGCCAAGGCGTCGGCTACCCAACTGTAGTCGTCAGGATCAACTACAACGGCCACCGCTGGGAAGTTCTTGGCCGCTGCCCGCAACATGGTAGGCCCGCCGATATCGATGTTTTCCAGCGCGTCATCCAGCGTAACACCAGCTTTGCTGATGGTGTCCACGAAGGGATAGAGGTTCACCACCACCATATCGATAGCGTCGATGCCGTGTCGGCTGAGTTCATCCATATGGGCCGTAGAATCCCGCCTGGCGAGCAGGCCGCCGTGGATAACCGGGTGCAGGGTTTTGACCCGGCCCTCCAAGATTTCCGGTGAGCCGGTGAGGTCCGACACCTGGCGCACGGGCACACCGGCGTCAGTCAGGCTGCGGTGGGTGCCTCCGGTACTGATCAACTCGTAGCCGGCGCTGACCAGTCGCGCGCCCAAATCTTCAATACCGGTTTTATCGAATACGCTGAGTAACGCTTTCAAGTTGCTGGAAATCTCCTTTTCAGTTTTCTGACAGGCCGTTAGATAGCCCCACCGCCTCCGTCAAAACCGCCGAATCCACCGCCCGGGTCACTCGGGTGATGGAGGTTTCCAGCGTCTCCATGATGAGGCGGGTATCCGGGGTCAGTGTTCGTGCTGGAGTCGTGTCCGCGTCCGGCAAACCACACCAGACCGAGCGGGCCCCACGTCCACCAGGGCCTCATCCCGGCGGGAACGTCAACAACGTCAGGTTGCGAGCCGGCACCGCGGCGGCGGAACAGTTTCTTCACACCCATGATGCGGTTCCTCCCGGTGACAGCGCTAAAGGTTGGTGAGGTTCGTTTGCGAATGACCTTCGCGTTCCACAATACAGCCGACTTCTAAGGCGTCAGGAATACCTGCCAGCAGTGCCCGCGCGCCGGCGTCGTCGCACACGGCGACCATGCCCAGGCCCATGTTGAACACACGATACATCTCAGTGTCGTCGATGTCCCCCGCTTGTTGGATAGCGCCAAATACTGGCGGTATGGGCCATGAACCCACCCGGAACTCGGCGGTAGCGTCGTCAGGCAGAGAAGCCGGCATCTTGCCGGGCAGCCCGCCGCCGGTGATATGACTCAGCGATTTGACGTGAGTGAGATGCGGGGTGAGGAGAGGATGATACGCGCGGTGGCGCACCATCAGCTCGTCGCCCAGGTTGCGCGCCAAACCGGGCCAAGGGCGGTACAATGCCGCCGGGTCGTCGTCGAGGCTGAATACCTGTCGAACCAACGAAAACCCGTTGGTATGCACACCGCTGGATGGTATTCCAATCAGACGGTCGCCCGGGACAATGTGGTTGGAGCCCAACAGGAGGTTACGCTCGGCAACCCCGACCACGAAGCCGGCCAAATCGAAGTCGGTTTCAGAGTACACGCCCGGCAGTTGGGCCGTTTCCCCGCCGATGAGGGCGCATCCGGCCTCCCGACAACCCCAAGCGATCCCCCGCATCAGCATTTCCAGCCGATGCTCGTCAAGTGCGCTAAAGGAAACATAGTCGAGAAAGAACAGTGGTCGAGCGCCTTTGGTCAGTATGTCGTTGACGTTGAGCGTGACGAGATCCTGACCGACGCCCTCGAAATGCCCCAGTTGAGCGGCGATCTTGAGTTTGGTGCCGACTCCGTCGGCACTGGCCACGAGCACCGGGTCGTTGTAGCCGGATAATGCGAACAGTCCGGCGAAGCCACCGCTAGCGTCCAGTACCTCAGGCCCGTGGGTCATGGCGGCAAAGGCCCTGATGCGGTCCTTCAGGCCGTCCATGGCCTCCAGGGAAACACCGGCGGCTTCATACGAGGACAATCCGGGGTTAGCCAAGCGTGGTTCTCCCGCCGTCGTCACGCCGTAATCGGTTCCAATGCTTGCTTGGTCAATTCCAACTGCACCGGGACCGGATAATTGCCCGTGAAGCAGGCGTCGCAGAACCCGCCCTGCGGGCCCCGGACCAATCCCATCAATCCCCCCACGCTGAGATAGCCCAAAGTATCTGCTCCGGTCGCGTCACGAATTTCGGGAATGGTCTTGGTGGCGGCGATTAGCTCCTGGCGTGTTGCCATGTTCACGCCGAGGTAGCAAGGATGCTTGATAGGAGGCGCGCACACGCGGAGGTGGATCTCGGCTGCGCCGGCCCGACGCAACAGCTCCACCACATGAGGCGTCGTTGTGCCGCGCACGATGCTGTCATCAACCACCACCAGGCGCTTGCCACGGATCACCGCTGGCATGGGATTGAATTTTTGTCGTACACCACGGTCGCGACGCTGCTGCTCCGGTTCTATGAAGGTGCGTCCGACGTAACGGTTTCGCACCAGTCCGTTGGCGAAAGGAATGCCGGATTCCCGGGCGTAGCCCACGGCGGCGGAAGTGGAAGAATCCGGAATGCCGATCACCAAGTCGGCTTCAGCGGGATATTCGCGAGCGAGTTGCGCGCCCATTTCCTCACGGACCTGGTGCATTAGCCGGCCGTCCATCACACTGTCCGGTCGGGCGAAGTAAATCCATTCGAAAACGCACAAAGCCCGATTGCGACCGGACGCGCCTTCGTAAATCTCGGAGCGAACACCGTTCCGATCCACTACCACTACCTCGCCGGGTTTCAGTTCGCGGACGAACTCGGCCTGCATATGATCCAAAGCGCAAGTTTCAGAGGCGGTCACCCAACCGTCGGGCAGGCGGCCCAGACACAACGGGCGAATGCCCAAGGGGTCGCGGGCCGCGATGACGGCATCGGGGGTCAACAACGCCAGGGAAAACGCTCCCTGCATCAGGCGCATGCCGTAGAAAATGCGATCGGTCCAAGTTGCGCCGGGCGCATTGGCGAGGAGATGCGCAATCGCCTCACTGTCGGTACTCGTTTCGAAATGACATCCCCAGCGCGTCTGGAGCAGATCGCGCAACTGTAACGAGTTGATGATGTTTCCATTGTGGGCCACGGCCAGCTGACCGTTAAGTCCACTAACCAGCAGCGGCTGCGCGTTGGAGTATCGGCTGGCGCCGGTGGTGGAATAGCGAGTGTGCCCGATGGCCATTTCCCCGGTGAGGCGGTCAATGTCGCCATCGTGAAAAGCTTCGGACACCAAGCCCATCCCGGTGTGGACTTGGATCTTTCCCGCGTCCACCGCCGCCACTCCCGCCGACTCCTGGCCGCGGTGCTGCAAGGCAAACAAGCCCACTGCCGCCAAGGCTGCGCTGTGGCTGCGCTCCCGGTATATGCCCACTATCCCGCACTCCTCGCGCGGGTGGTCGAAGGCATCGGACTGCGATCCATTAATGATGCACCAGCTCATGGTCGCATTCTATTGGCCGGCTCCAACCAGGTCAACGGCAAAGGCATTCAATTGCAGGCCGTTACGCACGGTGACGCGAATACCGAAGCGCTCAGTCGCGTTCGGGGATGATCTGGACCTTGCGGCTCTCGCCGTAGCCGACACTTTCGGTACGGATGCCGCCTCGCTCGCCCAAATAGAGGTGTATTACCCGGCGATCCGATGGGGTCATGGGTTCCAGAGTGATGCTGCGACCCGTTTGGACGACTCGATTGGCGACGCGGTCCGCCATTTCCCGAAGGGAGTCCTCCCGGCGGCTCCGGTATTGTTCAACATCCAGCGCGACCCGGATGTCCTGATCGAACTGCTGGCGCACGATGCTCTGCACGATAAATTGCAACGACTGCAAGGTGTTGCCTCTACGCCCGATAAGCAGCCCGGAATCGGGCCCCTGAATGTCGATGATAGGCCCTCCGGCCAGTTCATCGTGTTCAGAGCGGAGGTTAACGTCAACTTCTGCCCCGACGATGTTCAGGATACGCTCGACTGATTGGATTGCGAGACCGGCCGGCGTTTCCGCGGTGGGGCGAGGCGGGTGAGGTGGGTGAGGTGGCGCTTCAGGTGGGGCGCCGATTGCCGGGGTTTCCGCTTCGAGCTCGCCCTCGGCATCATAGTCGTAGTCAGTGTCGTCTTCCGGTGAGTCGCTGGCGATACGGGTAACTCGAACCTCGGCCGGCTCTCCGCCAATCCCCAGGAAACCTTGACGGCCCCTATTTAGTATTTCGACCTCTACCTCGCTGCGGTCGGCGCCTAGAGCTGCGAGCGCCAGTTCTTCGGCCTCTTCTACGGTTCTCCCGGTTTGCACTATCTGATCCATCAGGTCTATTCTCCTGCGATTCGGGAGCCGGCGTCACCGGCGCGACTTCTTCGGTTTCTCCGCCACGACGCGGGAACAGCGGGAATAGCGGCCCCCAACCGGTGATAAAGTACTGGATACTGATGCCGATGATGTTGGAGACCACCCAGTAGAGGGGCAGTCCACTGGGCCAACCCAGGGAAAAGGCGCCCAGGAAAATGGGCATCATCCACAACAGCATCGTTTGCGTTGATTGCTGACGGGGATCGGGTGACGGCATCTGGGTCATCTTCTGCTGCACCCAAGTAGTTACCGCCACCAATATGGGCATCACGATGGGGGACGGATCGGGCTGGCTCAAGTCCAGCCACAAAAAGCCGTTGTTGACCGGTACAGCAGCATGAATGGGTACAAAGGTGATCCACGGATACAACTTGTCCGACAGGTTCACCAGGTCTTCGGGATTGTTGAACAGCGTCAGGATCAGGACGCGGAACAGTCCGATCAAGATGGGCATTTGGACGATCAACGGTCCCAGGCACCCGATCGGGTTGACGCCGCTTTCCCGATAAAGCCGCATGGTTTCTTGGGATGTGCGCTGCCGATCGCCGGCGTAACGCTCCTGGATCTCGCGCACCCGGGGTTGCATCGCGGTCATGGCGCGCATCTGGCGCAGTTGGCGCACTGTCAACGGGATGGTGGCCACCCGAACCAGCGCTGTGAAGACGATGATAGCCACGCCCATCTGCGAGAAGCAGACGGCGTACAACACCAGCAGGGTGTTGAGCATGGGCCGAATGATGATCTCGTTCCACAGCAGAACGAATATGGAGAAAAATTCCACTGATGTTGACCTATGTCGTCATTGCGCGATTAGTCGGTTGAGCGGGCTTCCGGTACGCAGATTAATTCCCCGGTTTCGGCGTTGGGCTGCGGTGGACGGAAGCGTCAGTTACACCGGGTGTTTTCGCCGGTGTCGTAGCACCACATGATATTGATGCCGGATCGCACCTGAACCCGGCGGACCTTGCCGTCGTCCGATCCGATGTACACCGAATCGGGCGGATCGGTAATCCCGGCGGACAGGCTGTTGGCGATGATCAACGGCGCTTTAATTTCGGCGTCGCCCACGGTTAGGGATGCAATCTCCTGCGCTGGGCCGTGATCCGATACGGAGGCGCGGAGCACCGCTAGCTTGCCCTCCACCGTGCCCACCACCAGGCCCCGTTCAAGGAGTATTGGGCTGGCAACAATGGGGGCCCCCACATCGTACGCCCAGAGCAGTGTTCCGTTGGCGTCGAGCGCATACACCTTTCCATCCATGGACGGGGCGAAAATGGCGCGCTCGGAAGCGACCGGGGTTGCCCACCACCAATTGGCAGCTTCGTGTTGCCAGCGGGGTTGGCCGTCATTGAGCCCCAAGGCATAAAGTTGCCGGTCGAAAGAGCCAACGATCAACAAATTATTGAAGATCAGCGGCGTGGCGGTGATGGCGCCACCGGTTTCATACCGCCATTTTTCCGCACCGGTGGTCAAGTCCACGGCGTAAACGGTTCCGTTTTGCGATCCGAAGTAGGCCACTCCATTGCGTAGAACCGGGGTGGACCAGATCTCGCCGCTCGGCTCGGTCCGGAAAGGTGACCAGCGCAACTCTTCTCCGGTCAGAGCGTTGTAAGCATACAGGCCGCCGTCTTCAGAACCTACCGCGACGATACCGCCGGCTTCGTCCAGCCCGGGACTTCCAACCAAGGGCGTCATGTCCTCGGCCTCTATGTTTGGCTTACGCCAGGCCACCTCTACCGGGCCGCCCGCGGCCGGCGGGTCGAAAGCGTACAGGAACCCGTCGATGCCGGCGACGTACAGATAACGACCCACCGCGGGAGGGTTATAGGCTCCGTGGAACCCTTTGTCCGCCCCGATTGTTGAGATCCAGCGGGTGCTGACGCCGTCAGGCCCCAAGTCGTTCAGGGCGTAGAGTTGACCTTGCAGCGTCGTCGCGTACACCACGTCGTTGGTGGCGGCCACCGAACCCCAACCACGGGTCGATGCCCCTAAGTCCCTCGCGCATCCGGTAGCGGCCAGACACAAAAGCCCGGCCAACGCCAAAAACGCCAAAAATCGCCAAAGTGAGGAGGTGTTTCGGTGGCACGGCTTGACCGCGGGGTTGCGGGAGGGCGGGAAAAGGTATGACATGTTCAAAGTTTAGGTAACCGGGTCGTGTCCCGCGCCACCCATGGGTCGGCAGCGTAAGATCCGGCGAAACCCGATCCAACTCCCTCTTACGAACCCATAGCGGGTTATGGCATCGACGGTGTACTGCGAGCAACTGGGTTGGTAGCGACACAGCCCCGGCCAATAAGGGGACAATACCAGCTGGTACAGGCGGATTGAGCCGATGGCTAGGTGTCTCATGCAGTACTGTCCGGGTGGAAAGGTTTCCGGGAAGAGTCGGCGCGAAGCCCACCCAGCGAGGTACGCCGTATCAGGTTGTGCGTGGCGGTTCGCAATCGATTGAAGTCTGCTTCGCCAGCCCCACGTCGAGCGATGAGTATGGTATCCCATCCGGGGGCTGTGTCGGCGTTGCGGATCGTTTCGCGCAGCCGGCGTTTCACTTTGTTTCGCACTACGGCTTTGCCGACCCGTTTGCCGGCTACGAAACAATATCGATTGTGGTCAAGATTGTTCGGCAACAGGCGAATCACCAACAGGCCATTGGCCGCACTTCGCCCCCGGCGATGGATTTCGGAAATTCGCTTTTGACTACCGAGCCGGTGTCGTTTCTGCATCACGCACACGTAGCCGTCTATGGCGCCTTGCGAATTGACACGCGCCAAAAGATTAGACGGCCAGCCGATGCCGACCCTTGAACCGGCGACGGCGCAGAACAGCGCGACCATCGGAGGTGCGGGAACGAGAGCGAAAGCCATGCACCCGGGCACGGCGGCGCTTTTTGGGCTGATAAGTGCGTTTCGGCATTGTTTAACTCCGATGAAGATTTATGGTACTGCTAAACCCGATTTGCGTCAAGAAACTCTGAGGTCTTCGAACCGCTCACACCAGGCGAAGCGATGTCTCAAAATTCCTATGCGCCGCAGTCCGGTCGATCGCTATCGAGCGAACGAACCCGGTGTGAAAATCAGACAGCGGTTGCGTATTCGGTCCTCAGATGGGATTGAAAGTTCATTTTGGCGGTTACGCATGGCGCGTCGTCGGGTTATAATCGCTGCAAGATGGACGATTGAGGATCTTTCTCACGGGTAGTGCGACGATGAAAGAACGCTACGAACAAGAAATCGAGCAACTGCTGAGCGAGTTGGAATCTGAAACCGGCGCTCCGGACACAACGCCTCCGAAGACCACGTCGCCGCTGGACGACCAACCATCTCCTTTCACGCCTCGTCCAAAGCAACAGACGAGGCTGATTTCCCCCGCCAAATTGGCGATGGTCGGAGGGGTGGTGGCTCTGCTCGGTCTTCTGGTGGCGCATTTCGTCTGGCTTTCGATGGTCGGCATGGTGATCATGATTGCGGCCGCGGTGTGGATGTTCTATCAGCGGTGGGGTTCCCAGCAACGGCAATACTGGCGCGGCCGGCCGGTGGAAGCTGAGCCGCAGACCGGCTGGCAACGTTTTCGGCGCTGGCTGTCGAAATAATCACCAGCCGACTGCGGCGCCGTCCTTGCGGGGTTCGCTGCCGCCGCTCAGTACGCCGCGGTCCGGGTCGCGGCTGATTACCTGCCCGCCACCCATGCCGCCGGCGCCGCCGCGCTGGGGGCCGTGCATTACGTTGACGCGGTGGCCGCGGCGGTGCAATCCGGTTACGACATCCTGATCAACATCGCCCTCGAGCCAAACGGCGTCGCCGGCAACCTGGAAGCGCAAGGTGTTCAAGGCTTCCTGAGCATCCATTCCGAAGTCCACCATGTTGGTGATGATCTGTAGATGGCCCTGAGGCTGCATGAACCCGCCCATGACACCGTAGCTGAGCCACAACTCGCCGTCCCGCGTGGCCATGGCCGGAATAATGGTGTGGAAGGGCCTTTTGCCTCCCGCCAGGGCGTTGGGGTGCCCGGGCGTTGCGCTGAAAAGCGACGCCCGGTTGTGCAGTACGATGCCGGTGCCCGGCGCGACCAGGCCAGACCCGAAATTGGCGAACACGCTATTGATCAGGGAGCAAGCATTGCCGGCGCCATCGATCACGCTGATATAGACTGTATCGCTTCCCGGTACCATTCTCCCGTAGGGGGCGGTAGCCATGGCGCGTTTCGGGTCGATTAAAGTACGTCGCCGTCTGGCGTACTCTTTGGAAACCCAAGTATCGGCGGGCACTTCGGCGCAACGCGGGTCAGCCAGGTACTCGAAGGCGTCCGCGAATCCCAAGCGTGTCGCCTCGATAAGATGGTGATAGCGGTCAACGCTCTGCGGCCCCATTCCGGCGACGTCGAAACCTTCTACGATGTTCAGCGCTTCCAGCGCAATGATGCCCTGGCCGTTGGGCGGACACTCCCAGCATGTCACGCCCCGATAGTCGGCGCTGATCGGTTCATCCCAATCGGAATGATGAGCCGCCAGATCCTGTTCGGACAGCCAGCCGCCCTGTTCCTGCACGAAGTCAGCCATCGCGGTGGCGATCGGACCGGTGTAGAACGCCTCGCTACCTCCTTCCGCCACTGCGCGAAGCGTTTGGGCCAGCGTGGGAAGGCGCATCAAATCGCCCTCCTTGGGGGCCCGACCGTTGACCAGCATTTCCTGGCCCGACGGCAGTGCGGCCAGTTTGTCTTCCTGCTGCTTCCATTGAAAGCCGATGATGTCGCTGACCGGGAAGCCATTCTCAGCGTAGTCAATCGCCGGCGCCAAAACGTCGGTCAGAGTCATGGTTCCTTCGCTTTCGAGCAGGACTTCCCAACCGTGGACGGTGCCGGGGACGGAGACGGACAAGGGACCGAAGGCCGGCATTCGCCGATGGCCCTTGGCTTGCAGGTCTTCGATGGTGGCAGCCGTGGGGGCCCTGCCGCTGCCGTTGAGGGCCACAACCTGTTTATCCGCCGCTTTCCAGATGAGGGCGAACACGTCGCCACCGACGCCCGTGGACATAGGCTCTACGACGTTGAGCGTAGCCGCAGTCGCAACCGCGGCGTCCACAGCGTTGCCTCCGTCCATGAGGACGCGCAGGCCGGCCATGGCCGCCAGCGGTTGGCTGGTGGCAACCATGCCATGAGTGGCGTGGACGGTGGAACGGCGGGAGTTGAAAAACATGGGAACGGCTCCAATCTGGCTCAGTGTATGAGTGAGTTTAGCACGCCGCCCGATTTCGGCGCACCGGGTATCGTTATGGTAAGATACCAGCGTCGTAAATCAACAACAGCCGCGTCGGGATTGCCCGGCGGCGCGTTGAAAATCCCGAAGTGTCAGCAGCCAGGAGGTTCCTTAATGTCCATCACCGTAGGGCAATCCGCGCCCGACTTCACCCTTCATGAAACGCCGCAGCAACAGCGGAGCCTGAGCGATTATCGCGGCAAAAACGTCGTTATCGCTTTCTTCCCCGGAGCGTTCACCGGCGTGTGCACCACTGAAATGTGCGCTTTGCGGGACCGGATCGACCAGTTCGCTTCGATGAACGCCGAGGTTATTGGGATCACGGTTGACCCGCCATTCGCGCAGGCGGCGTGGAAAGCGGCCAACAACGTGGAGTACACGTTCCTTAGCGACTACAACCGGGAGGTAGTGAACGCCTACGATGTGGCGTTGCCCGGGTTGGCCGGCATGCCGGGATACGTCGCCGCCAAGCGCGCCGTGACCATCGTGGACGGCGAGGGTATCGTCCGCTACCACTGGGTTTCAGAGTCGCCTGGCGTGGAACCCGACTATGAGGAGGTTCGGGGCGCCGTGGCTGCTCTGGGTTAATCGCGCCGGCCGAACGTAATCTTCAATGGGATCGGGGCGAATGATTATTCGCCCCGATGGCTTTGCGCAATGGGCCAAGGGTATTTGACGAGGCGATCAACCAGCATTTCGGTCAACCGTTGCGCGTCCACGTTCAGGCACACATTGACATTGGCCTCCCGCCCGGTCATTCGGTGCCAGTCCACCACCGTCTGACCTCGGGTCAGATGGCTTTCCGTATCAATTGCCACCGGCAACCGCTCCATTGTCATTAGGGTCGGCTCGATGGCGGCGGCTACGGTGGGCACGTCGTTGTATCTGACTGCCTCGCCGTTCGCCAACCGTCCCAGGCGACGATATGCCGTCCGCGTGTATGTGGAGGCGGAAACCAGCAGCTGAACCGCCGGCGCAGGGCAATCGCGCAACCGTTGGAACTGTGCCTCCGAAAGGCCACAATGGTCACAAACGTCCAAACCCACCTGCACGATGGGAGCGCCGGAGTCGTACAAAATCGCCGCGGCTTCCGGGTCCTCGTATAGATTGGCCGTCGCGACCGGTGACACGTTGCCCGGCACCCGTACTGCGCCGCCCATAACCACCACGCCGGCCAGCGCGTCCGCGATCTCCGGGGAAAGGCGCAGCGCCAAAGCCAAGTTAGTCATTCGACCCAGCGCCAGAACCGTAATCTCGCCCGGCGACGCGAGCGCACGCCGGGCGATTTCGACCGCCGCCCAACTGTTGGCAACTTCAACGGCATACGGGCCAGCGTTGTCAGCTTCGTTGGCGCCGCCGAGAGCGTCGTCGCCGTGGATGTGGGCTGCCCAGCCTTCGTTTGGCGAGCGCAGCAGCGGCCTTGTTGCACCCGGATAAACCGGTACGTCGGTACGTCCGGCCGCGGCAAGTATGCGGCGAGCGTTGGCGGCGCACTGGGGCATGGAGCCGTTTCCGTAGATCACGGTGAGCGCTTCGACTTGCAGCTCCGGGCTGGCTAACGCAAGCAAGATCGCCGCGCAGTCGTCCACGCCGGGGTCGGTGTCGATTATTACTCGCTTGGGCATTGTATCGACTAACATCTACTGGATTTCGGCTTTCGCCGGAATGACGGGTTGGGGTTTTGACGGCTGGCATGGGTTGAGGCATTATACCGGTTGGATTGCAGACCGCGTTAATGCGGTTATGACGGAGGGAGATTAATGCCGGTGAACGAAGTTCAGGGGGTTGTATCACGGGCCAAAGGAGCGCCCGTAGAGCTGATCCCCATCGTAGTACCTGACCCGGGTGAAGGTGAAGCATTGGTTCGAGTACAGGCGTGCGGCGTGTGCCACACGGACCTGCATTACCGTGGGGGCGCCATCAACGACGAGTTTCCGTTTCTGTTAGGGCACGAGGCGGCCGGCATTGTCGAAAAGGTTGGGCCCGACGTGACCAACGTGCAACCGGGCGATTTCGTAATCCTGGCCTGGCGCGCTCCCTGCGGCAACTGCCGTTCCTGCCGGCGCGGTAGGCCGTGGTACTGCTTCGCCAGCCGCAACGCCCAGCAGAAAATGACCCTGACCGACGGTACACCGCTGTCCCCGGCCCTGGGGATTGGCGCATTTTGCGAGCTGACGCTGGTGGACGCGCTACAAGCCGTCAAAGTGGGCCCGGCGGCGAACCCTCAGGCAGCGGGACTTATCGGCTGCGGCGTGATGGCCGGGTTGGGGGCCGCCATCAACACCGGAGGCGTCAGCCGGGGCGATTCGGTGGCGGTCATTGGTTGCGGAGGCGTGGGCAACGCAGCGGTAGCGGGGTCGCGACTGGCCGGAGCCCACACGATCATCGCCGTGGATATTGACGACCGCAAATTAGAGTGGGCCAAAGGTTTCGGGGCAACACATACCATCAACTCAACACAGACGGATGCGGTTGAAGCGATCCGCGCCTTAACCGAAGGAAATGGCGTCAACGTTGCGATTGAAGCGGTGGGCAATCCCACCACCTACGCACAGGCTTTCTACGCGAGGGACCTGGCCGGCACAGTAGTGTTGGTGGGTGTGCCGGACCCTACGATGAAGATTGAGCTGCCCTTGATTGAGGTCTTCGGACGTGGAGGTTCCCTGAAATCTTCCTGGTACGGAGACTGCTTGCCGACCCGGGATTTTCCTATGTTCATTGACCTGTATCTACAGGGTCGGTTGGATCTGGATGCGTTCGTCAGCGAGCGCATCGGCATCGGCGACGTGGAGGAAGCTTTTGCCAGTATGGAGCGCGGGGAAGTTTTGCGGTCGGTAGTGGTGATGTCGGAGTAGCGCAATGGCAACGTTTGTGCTCATTCATGGAGCCTGGCACGGCGGTTGGAGTTGGTGGAAGACCGCGCCGCTGTTGCGACAAGCAGGGAGCTCGGTGTTGACGCCGAGCCTGACCGGGCTGGGTGACCGGGAGCATCTCGCGCGCCTGATGCCGCCGGCAGTGTTGAATCTGGATTTGCACATACGTGACGTCACCGAAACGCTGGCCTCCAATGACCTCAGGGATGTAATCCTGGTGGGTCACGCCTACGCCGGCATGGTGATCACCGGAGTGGCGGAGTTTGCTCCGGAGCGTATTGCGGCGCTGGTTTATGTCAACGGGGTTGCTCCCTCCGACGGTGAGGCGATGGTCGATCAACTGGAAGCGGTACGCGGCCCCGAATTCGTTGCCAATGTCCGCCGGCGCATCGTTGACGGTGAGCTATTTTTACCCGCGCCAACTACCGTCGCGGAAATTGCGCAACGGTGGGCCATAACTGACCCTGCCGACCAAGCGTTCATGCTGCCGCGGTTGTCGCCCCAACCGACCTTGACCTTCTCTCAACGGGTAAAAACGGGGAACCCGGCGGCCGAGTCGTTGGGGCGAGAATTTGTGCTGTGCAGGGAGTCGGGTTTTGAGCTGGTGGCGGAACGCGCCGCGGCGTCCGGGTGGGGAGTTCACCACATCGACACCGGACATGACCCGATGGTGACCGCCCCCGTGGAACTGGCTTCGATCCTGCTCGGCGTCGGCGGCAACCACTGAGAAACCGGCGATGTGCTAGCATAGCGCCGGACTAGGCAGCGCGGAGCTGCCGTTGAATTGAAAGGAGCAATGGGTTATGGCGATCACTCCGCTTGGTCTTGACATCAGGGCCTGCATTTTTGACGTTTTCGGCACGGTGGTAGATTGGCGTTCGAGCATCACTGAACAGTGCGCCACCATGGGCCGTATCAAGGGTATTGACCGGGACTGGGGCGCGTTTGCCGATACCTGGCGCGGCAAGTATCGTCCGTATATGGACAAGGTGCGCAACGGGGAGTTGCCCTGGACCAATCTGGACGGGTTGCACCGGATGTCCCTGGACGAGGCGCTTGACGAGTTTGAGATCAGCGGCCTGAGCGAGGAAGAAAAGATGGAGGTCACCTTCTTTTGGCACAACCTCCGCCCCTGGTCGGACAGCGTGCCGGGCCTCTACCGCCTGAAGAACCGGTTTGTCATCGCCCCGATGTCCAACGGCAATATCGCCCTGATGACCAACATGGCGAAGAACGGTGGGATGCCCTGGGACTGTATCCTGGGCGCGGAAGTGGCCCAACACTACAAGCCCGACCCGGAGAGCTACGGGACGGCGGTCACTCTACTGGGCTTGCAGCCCGAGCAAGTGATGATGGTGGCGGCGCATCAGGGCGACCTGCTGGCCTCTGCCCAGGTGGGCCTGCGAACCGGGTTCGTGCCGAGGCCCCGCGAGCATGGCCCGGACCGCACTCCTGATCCAACGCCGGATCCGTCTTTCAACGTAGTGGCGGACAGTTTCATGGATCTGGCCGCGAAGCTGGGAGCGTAAGTTCCTGCCCCGCGTTAGCCATGAAACGTAGTGGCGAATAATCATTCGCCGCTACGTTTTCAGCGGTTGCAGGCCGCAGGCGTCCGCTACCAGCTCGTAGGAACGGACGCGGTCTGCGTAGTGGTAGCAAATGGTGACCACGCTGAGGTCCGGGGTTTGATAGTCTTCCGCTACTTTTTCGAGGCCCTCCTTCACCTGTTCCGGGTTCCCGTCCACGCAATTCTTCAGGTATTGTTGGATGAACTGCCATTCGTTGGCGAGGTATTTGTAACCGGCGGCGACCTCGGGGGACGGGATGCCCCTGGCGCGACCGGTGACGGAGCGGAGCCGTCCCAAGTTTCGGCTTGATGCAATGCGGTGCGCTTCTGCTTCAGTATCGGCGCACATCACCTGCACTCCCACGTTGACCAGCGGCTCCGACAGGTGTTCCGATGGCTCGAAGTTCTGGCGGTAGGATTCGACAATCTGCGGTCCATCGGCGGCGCCCAGGCCGAAAAAGTGGGCGTAAGCGAAGGGCAAGCCCATCTTGGCAGCCATAAACGCGGATTCGTAGCGGGATCCCAACAGCCATAGGTCAGGCTTGGTTTCCGAGGTCTCGGGCGCGGCCAACACCTCGTGGAAGGGGTGATCGTCCGGTTGAGTGTCGCCCAGGTAGTTGATGACGTCCCGGACTTGCTGGGGGAAATGGCGGATTTCCTTGGGCATGCTCGGGTAGGCTAACGCCGCCGCCGTGATTTGGTCGCTTCCGGGAGCGCGACCGATGCCCAGATCGATCCTTCCGGGGTACAGGGAGTCCAAGATGCGGAAGGTTTCAGCCACCTTCAAGGAGCTGTAGTGAGGCAGCATGACGCCGCCGGATCCCACTCTTATGCTCGTGGTGTGCGCGGCGATCTGGCCCACCATCACCTCCGGAGCGGTACCCGCGAAGTTGGGCAGGTTGTGGTGCTCTGCCACCCAATAACGCTGATACCCGAGACGCTCCGTGGCTATGGCTAATTGGATGGTTTCGCGCAGGGCTACGCCGGCGCTGCTCCCCTCCCGCATCGGCGACTGGTCAACCACGCTTAGTTGCAAATTTTGGCTCAATTCTTCTCCCCCTATTGGCGAGATCGTCCCGATTTGACTCTTTGCCGTATCTGTTGACGGCATTTAATTTATCACCAGATTCCCAGTTGCGGGAACGGGCCGGCGGACATTATTATATTGTCCGCAAAGGGATAGTCAGCGTCTGAAAACCGCGCCAGCGGTCCAGGCAGTACAAGCCGCGTGGCGCAAAAGCAGGTGAACCGCTTTGCTTTTCGGTAAGATGACAGGCGCCAAACCGACCGCACCGGACGTGCCGACGGTCGGCAAACCGCTTACCGGAAGCGGCAACAAGTACCTACTTGAGCGCATTGTCAAGTGGGTACTTTTTCTTTTGGCCTCGGTGTCAGTCCTGACCACGGTAGGTATCGTGTCGGTGCTGCTTTTCGAGGGTGTGCGCTTTTTCACGACGGACTTCTACGAAAACAACCCGGTGGAGCGGGTGGCTACCAGTGAAACGGAAGGTCTTGGCGGAGCAATCCCGGATTCGCTGGCGCCCGGCATCATCCCTGAAATCAGGGTCCGGGCCACCACCGATTCGCTGATCTATGTCGATTGGGACAAACCGACGTTGGGGCAACCGCCTACGGACTACCAAGTCTCGGCGCTACCGATTCTTGAAGCAGATCTGTCGGACTGTCGGAATCTCGGGCCGGATCGAACATCCTGCGTGATCGCGGATGCGGCGCCCGGGCGCTCACACAAGGTTACGGTCGTCGCGCTCTCCGGTCTCAGTAAAGGGGTGGCGCTACAGACCGGCTCTTTCAGCGTACCGGAATCGGTCAAGTGGCACCGCTTCCTGACCGACACCAAATGGCGAACCCTTTTGGTGCCCCGTTCCTACGGCATCTGGCCCCTTCTGGTGGGCACCACGATAATCGCGATGCTGGCGATGATCGTGGCCGTGCCCCTGGGGCTGCTGAGCGCTATTTTCCTCAGCGAATACGCCCATCCCCGGGTGCGGGCCATCACCAAGCCCATCCTGGAGGTCCTGGCCGGCATTCCCACGGTGGTGTACGGGTTCTTCGCCCTGTTCTTCATCACGCCGATCCTGCGGGGTATGAACGACGACGTAGGGATCTTCAACGCGCTGTCTGCCGCCATAGTGATGGGCGTCATGATCATACCCATGGTTTCCAGCCTCAGCGAGGACGCCATGCGCGCCGTGCCCAACGCACTGCGTGAGGGGGCCTACGCCCTGGGCGCCACCAAGGTTGAGGTGGCGATCAAAGTGGTGGTTCCAGCAGCTCTGTCAGGGATTGTTGCGGCCTGCATCTTGGCGATGTCGCGAGCTATCGGGGAAACGATGATCGTCTTTATCGCTGCCGGCCAGAACGAGAAGCTTACATTCAATCCCCTTGATCCGGTGAACACGATGACCGGATTCATGGCCACCACCAATTTCAGCGACAACGCCATACCCGGCACCGCCCAGTTCCAAGCCCTGTTCGCCGTGGGCATCACTTTGTTCATCATCACGTTGCTGATGAACTTGGCTAGCCAGTTCATTGTAGCCAAGTTCCGCGAGGTGTACGAATAATGGCAATTGGAAGGCAGGACAACTATCGCCAAAGGCTGGCGAATCGCAAGCGCAACGCGTCCATCTTCTATGGGGTGTGCGTGGCGGCGGTAATCCTGGCTCTCGTGATGCTGGTGGCGCTCCTGTACAGTATCATTTCCGAGGCCATCGCCTGGTTCAACCTGGATGGGACGTCCATAATGACGCTGCTGACGGACATTCCGTCCAGCAAGGCGGTCAACTCCGGCCTATTGCCGGCCATCGTGGGCACGCTTTGGGTGATGGTGATCTGCATTTCCGCATCTTTTACGGTGGGCGTATCGGCGGCAATTTACCTGGAGGAGTACTCCGGCGGCAGTCGTATAGCCGAATTGATCCAGACGAACATCCAGAATCTGGCCGCAGTACCGTCCATCGTGTACGGGATCCTGGGCCTGTCCACATTCGTCGCTTTCTTCGTGTGGCTGGCCCCGGAAACCGATGGGAAAAACGTGACTGCCGCCGGTTTGACTTTGGCGCTGCTCATCATGCCGGTGGTGATCGTGTCGTCCCAGGAGGCCATTCGCGCCGTGCCTTCGTCAATACGGGAGGGTGGCTATGCCCTGGGCGGAACCAAGTGGCAGGTGATCTGGAGGCTGGTGCTGCCACAGGCCATGCCGGGCGTCCTGACCGGCATTATTCTGGCGGTGAGCCGGGCCATGGGGGAGGCGGCTCCGCTGGTAATTATGGGGGCCTTGTCGTTCGTGCCATTCGCTCCGGCGCATCCCCTTGACCGCTTCACCGTGCTGCCCATCCAGATTTACGTCTGGATCTCCAAGCCTCAGGAAGAGTTTCACCACCTGGCGGCGGCCGGCATCATCGTGTTGCTGGTGATGCTGCTGGGGATGAACGCTTGCGCAATCCTGCTTCGGAACCGACTGCAAAAGAACCAACAGGGGTAGTGCAATATGGCTGCTGCAACAGCTGCGATTCGTCCGGCGGTTCGCGCCATCGACGTCGGGGTTTATTACGGCTCCAACAAGGTGATTGAAGGCGTGAGCATGGATATGCCGGAGAACGAGATCACCGCTATCATCGGGCCCAGCGGCGCTGGCAAGAGTACACTGCTGCGCTGCATCAACCGCATGAACGATCTTATCGAAGTCTTCCGCATGGAAGGGGAAATGTGGTTCGGGGACTTCAACTTATACGCGCCCGGTTCCGATCCTACGCAGATCCGCTATCGGATCGGGATGGTTTTCCAGCGACCCAACCCGTTCCCCAAGTCCATTTACGACAATATTGCGTTCGGTCCCCGGATCAACGGGTTCCAAGGCAGTATGGACGACATTGTGGAGCAATCTTTGCAGGGCGCCGCGCTGTGGGAGGAAGTGAAGGACCGATTGAAGGAATCCGCGTTGTCGCTTTCGGGGGGGCAGCAGCAACGGCTTTGCATCGCCCGGGCATTGGCGGTGGAACCCAGCGTGATCCTGATGGACGAGCCCTGTTCAGCCCTGGATCCTATCGCCACGCTGGCGATTGAAGAGCTGATGCAGGAACTCAAAAAGCGCTACAGCATCGTCATAGT
This sequence comes from Dehalococcoidia bacterium, assembly GCA_963692995.1. Taxonomy (GTDB): domain Bacteria; phylum Chloroflexota; class Dehalococcoidia; order Lucifugimonadales; family UBA3495; genus Bin87. Next base: position 1,948,582 of record OY843611.1, on the reverse strand, counting down.
CACGCATAATATGCAGCAGGCCGGACGCGTTTCGGACAAGACGGCGTTCTTGATGCCCGATGAGAACCGGGTGGCCCACCTGATCGAGTTCGGTGACACCCGGACGATGTTCACCAACCCCAACGACGAACGTACGGAAGCGTATATCACCGGCCGGTTCGGTTAGCTTTGCGAAAGCCGGGCCGGCCTACCGCCAATGCACGGAGGTGTTGCACATGCTGAGGTCCGACTACGACCGCGACCTGTACAGCCTGCAAGATGACCTGGTCGTTATGGGCCAGCAAGTGGACGCGGCGACCCGATCCGCGCTAACGGCGCTGGAGCAACAGGATTTGGGCTTGGCACAACGGGTTATCGACGATGATGACGAAATTGATAGCCTACAGGACGCCTTGGAAAGCAAGTGTATTGGCTTGTTGGCGACCCAACAGCCCACCGCTATTGATCTGCGAATGGTGATGTCGGCGGTGCATATAGCGGTGGAACTGGAAAGGATGGGCGACTACGCGGAGGGCATCGCCAAAATCTGCCTGCGTATCGGCGATCAACCGCTGCTGAAACCGTTGATTGACATTCCCAGAATGGCGGATCTCGCCCTGAAGATGCTGAGTGACAGCCTGCAAGCCTACGCCAACCGGGACGAATGGCTCGCCCGTAAAATCTGTCGGGACGACGACGTGGTCGATGACCTGTACGATCAGATTTACCGTGAGCTGCTGACGTATATGCTTCAAGACCCGCGTAGCATCGAACGCGCCACATACCTGCTGTGGGTTGCCCACGACCTGGAGCGTATCGCCGACCGGGCTACCAACATCTCGGAGCGCGTGCTGTGGCTGATCCTGGGTCGCACCGTGGGCACCGGGGATTTGAAGAGTGAGCGCTCGTTGCGCTAACGTCGGGGCGACGCGCACGCTCATGACGGCGGGAGAGGTTCGGTGTAAACCGAAACTGCTACCGTTGATGATTCCCGTACCGTTGACAATTCCCGACCTCGGCAGTATAGTTTTCGCAAATGCAAAGTAATTGCAAAACCAACTGCTCCTGCACATGTTCTTGTCCCCCGAAATCGGGGGCAGGATGACCCCGACCTGACCCTTCAGGTTCGCGCCTGCGCCCACCGATTTTGCCTAGCGGCAACGGTGGGCTTTTGCTTTTTCAGCACCCGAGGAGGACACTTTGACCAGCCAAGCGCAACAACCCGGCCTGGAAGATATCCACCAGTCCAGTATGCGGCTGGCGCCAGACGCGCCGGCAATTATTCCGTTCATGGAGGATGAGATCCAGCGCTTCGACGCTGAGGTTGACCGCTTCAGCGCCGGCGAACTGGACAATACGGTGTTCACGCCGTTCCGGCTCCGCCAGGGGGTGTACGGGCAACGGCAACCCGACGTGCAGATGATACGGGTCAAGCTGCCCGGCGGTATCATATCGGCGGAGATGCTCGACTGCTTTGGCGATATAGCGGAACGCTACGCTCCGTTGCAGAGGGGCCACATTACCACGCGGGAGAACATCCAACTGCATCATATCCCGCTGGAACAGACCGCTGAGGTGTTGCGGCGGTTGGGCGCGGTCGGTTTGTCTACCCGGGAGGCTTGCGGGAATACGGTGCGCAACGTGGTTGGACCGCCGACGGCCGGCGTCAGCCCGGAAGAAGTGTTCGATCCAACGCCGTACCTCACTGCCTACGTGCGTTTTGGAGTGAGGCATCCTATTACGCAAAACTTTCCGCGCAAGTTCAAGTCGGCGTTCACCGGCAACGACCAGCGCGACGAGGTGGCGGCGGCGATCCAGGACCTTACTTTTGTTTCCCAGTACAAAGAAATCGACGGGAACCGGCGTAAGGGGTTCAAGGTGTATTGCGGCGGCGGCACTTCCATAATGCCCCGGTTGGCGAAGCCGCTGTACGAGTGGGTTTCGGAGGATGACTACCTGCGCGTGGCCCTGGCGATATGGACGGTATTCAACAACGCCGATATGCTGCGCAAAAACCGGATGATGGCCCGTCTCAAGGTTTTGATCGACCGCATTGGGTTGGACGAATTCCGCGACATGGTGGACGCTGAACTGGCGAATATCGGCCCGATTGACTTCCGTTCCTTGATGGTTGCGGAGGAAATACAGCGGGAAAATCCGCCGGCACAACCGGCTTTCGCCAACGGCGACGACAGTAATCCGGAGTACCAAGGATGGCTGAAGTCTAACGTTGAAGCGCAGCGGCAGGAAGGGTATCACGTCGTTTATGTCAAGGTGGAGCGTGGCGACTTGAATCCGGCGCAGTTCCGCGGCCTTGCTGAGATCGTTCGCAACTATAGCGGTGGCAAGGCGCGCACCACCCAGGAGCAGAACATCGTCCTGCGCTGGGTTCCGACTGGGCGCCTGCACGACGTGTGGGACGCTCTGCAAGGGTTAGACCTGGCGGAGGTTGGTCATGGCCGCATCAGCAACGTGGTTTCGTGTCCGGGCACGGACAGCTGCAAGCTGGGCATCACCGCTTCCATGGGGTTGGCCAAAGCCCTGCGCGAAGAGATGTCGGACTGGAACGGCCTTGCCGACGACGCGGGGGTGGGCGACATCCGCATCAAGATGAGCGGCTGCCCCAATGGGTGCGGGTTGCATCATATCGCCAACATCGGCTTCCACGGGGCTGCGGTGAAGGGCGTGGAAGGGCGACAGATTCCGTCCTACGAGTTGTTCCTGGGTGGCAACTACGGCGACAATCGGGTGGAGGATTCCCGCATCGGAACCCGCGTCCCTAAGGTGAAGGTGCCGGCCAAGTTGGTCCCTGGGGTACTTAAAGAGATCGTAACGTATTACAAGGACAATCGGGCCGGCGACGAGGAACGGTTCAATGACTTCCTGGACCGGGTGGGGCTGGATGAACTGACGACGGTGGCGGCGCGGGCGCAAGAAGTGGGGCACGAGGCTGAGGGCGGAGGGGAGATGTACTTCGACTGGGAGCGCACGGATCAGTATGTGCTGGAGCGTGGCGAAGGCGAGTGCGCCGTTTAGCGGCGGGTTGGCGGCGTTATGGCCACGGCGGCTCTGAACGGAAGAGTGCTGGCCTTCGTCGAGGCGCGGATGCCCGACGAGATGGCTGGCCTCATCCGTCGCCACGGGGGGGTGCCTTTGGGCGCTCCGGTGTTGCAGGAGCACTACCGGAGCGACAGCCCGGAAGTTCGCGGGGCGATTGACGACGTCTGCGGAGGACGGGTTGACACGGCCATTTTCCTGACCGGGGTTGGCGCCAGCGCAATGATGGGGATTGCGGAGGCCATGGGACGGTTGGCCGAGTTCGAGGACGCGCTGCGCAACGTTACCGTGGTGGCGCGCAGTCCAAAGCCGGGGCGTATTTTGCGTCGCCACAAAATCCCAATCACGGTTATGCCGGCGGAGCCTTATACATCGTCGGATTTGACGGCGGCAATGGGCGGCCTGGCGCTCGAAGGCAAGCGGGTGGTGTTTCAACGCTACGGTGGTCCCGACTCGGAACTGCCCGCCTACTTGCGGGAACAGGGGGCCGACTATCGGGAACTTACGCTGTACGACTGGGGACTGCCGGATGATACCGGCCCGGCGGTGGACTTGATTGATCGGATGGAGGGAGGCGAGGTGGACGCGCTTGCTTTCACCAGCCGGCCGCAGGTTCCCAACCTGCTGGCGATAGCTGCCGATGCTGGCCGGGAAGGCAGCCTCAGGCGGAGCCTGTCTAACGCAGTGGCCGTGGCATCCGTGGGGCCGGTTTGCACCCGGAAGCTGCTGGAGCAGGACATTCGCGTGGACGTGGAACCCGACCACCCGCACATGGGGAACCTGGTGCTGGCCGTGGCGGAGTATTTCGGCAGTTAAGGCGACCGTGGCGACCTGGGCAATCACAAGGGTTGCCCCGACGTTAGATTGTGTTGACACTTCGTGTCATTCCCGTTTTCGCCGGAATAACGGTAAAAGGATCAGGATGGGTAAAGGGATTAGGCTCGGTCGAAGCCCAATTCTTTTTGCTTGAGGCTGACGAACCGCCCGCCGTGTCCGATGATGAGGTGGTCGAGCAGTTCAATGTCCATGAGCTTTCCGGCGGCTGCCAGATCTCGAGTTATGGCTATGTCTTCGGGGCTGGGCGTGGGGTCGCCGGAGGGATGGTTGTGGATGACGATGATGGACGGCGCATTTTCTCGGATGGCGGGGCGGAGGACTTCGGCGGGACGCACCGCGCTGCTGTTGACGGTGCCGATGTAGATGGTGCGTTTCCCAACGACCTGGTTTCTGGTGTTGAGGAGCAGGATGACCAGATGCTCCTGGGGCAGCAGTACCATCTCTGCCGATACTAAATTAGCGGCGTCTTGCGGACAGGAAATCTCGGCCCGCTCTTCCGGGGCCAACGAGGCGATACGGCGGCCCAACTCTAGCGCGGCCATGATCTCGCAAGTTTTGGCGTCGCTCAAACCGCGCTGGCCGCAAAGTTCAGCGTAACCGGCGCGGGCGAAACCTCCCAACCCTTCGAATTCGGCCAAGACGCGGGTTGCGACGCTGATGGCGTTTTCGCCAGCGATGCCGGTTCGCAGCAATATGGCGATTAGCTCGGCATTGTTCAAGTAACGAGGCCCGTGCGCCCGCAATCGTTCCCGGGGTCGCTCGCCAACGGGCAGCTCGCGTAAGGTGGGTTGGTACGAAACCGCGGCCCGATTGGCGGGCTTTGAAACGGGGCGAGTTTCGTCGCACCGTTCGCTTTCCTCCGTCGGGTTGTCAACGGTGGATGGGGTTGCGCTGATGATTTGGTCCAGTTCGGCGCGAAAAGCCTCGAGGACGGCTAATTCGGCTGGCGACCCGGCGATAACCATCGTTCACTCCCGTGGTAAAGTGGTGTCGCTGATCAGTTTAAACCGACCGGGGCGAGTATCGCTATGGCCGGCTGTCAGCAATGCAGTAGAACCGGGGCGTCGGTGGGGTTGTTCCGGCGCGGCGGTTAGGCGGTTGTTCAGGTTTTTCCTCCTTGACGATGGAGAAAACTGGGACGATGGAGAAACTGGTCATTGGCTGGGTGGTTTCGGGTTCGGAGGTTCAGGCGGTCGGCGCTACGGTCAGAGAGCGTGTTTGCGAATTGAAGTCCTAAGGTTGCGCGTGCTGACCGGCTCACGCCCGACCCCGCCTGGATTCCCGCGTTGGCGGGAATGACCCCGTGTCGAGCACGGGGCGGGTTGGGAGAGCGTGAGTATGACCCTCGCGCAGCGGTGGTGACACCCGCCGTACTGGTCTATGCGGTACCGGGGAATGAACCGGCCTGTAAGCGATAGCCAGCGGTGCAAAAAACCCGACGTGCCGTCGGCCCGCCGCAGGCGCACCTACGACTGCGGCGGGGACAGCGGTTGACCGTGTTGCCTGAACCTGTGAGAACCCGATATTCAGATGTGATTTCGGCAGTGGGGCCGTGGCCTTTGGCCGGCTGCCTAGCGCGTAGGTACAGTATAAGGAACGGATGTACGGATACGCAAGGGGCGGGTGTCACGCAGGGGTACCCGCTTTGCTGAGAAGGCAGGAATCCGGGCGTTTCTAAAATCCCATCGTTCTGCGAAAGCAGGCGATTTCTGGATTCCCGCTTTCGCGGGAATGACGGGTGCGGCGCGGAATGACGGGTGCGGCGCGGAATGACGGGAGTGGCGCGGAATGACGGGGGCGGCGCGGAATGACGGGGGTGGCGCGGAATGACGGGGGTGGCGCGGAATGACGGGGGTGGCGCGGAATGACGGGGGTGGCGCGGAATGACGGGGGTGGCGCGGAATGACGGGGGTGGCGCGGAATGACGGGGGCGGCGCGGAATGACGGGTGCGGCGCGGAATGATGGGGATGGCGCGGAATGACGGGTGCGGCGCGGAATGATGGGGATGGCGCGGAATGACGGGGGCGGCGCGGGATGACGCTTGGCAACTTAATTTGACGACAGGCTCTAGACTAGGAGGGAAGTGGACGGCCCGGCAGAAACTCGACGGCGTCCAAATCATCAATAGCGGTGAGGGTTCGTTGCAGAAACACCTCGGCCAGTTGGCGGCTGCGGTGGCTGGTGAAGTCCAGTTGTCCGCCGGCGATGATGGGGGTGCGGAAACAGCTGAGCATGTTCCGGCGGTAACTGCGCCAACAGTCCTCGAGGGTAAAGTCGGCCACGCCCGAGGCGCGGACAATGTGGTGGTACTCGGTGAGGAGGTCGCGCTCGATCTCCCGACGCACATCGGATGTAACGCTGGATGACAGGAAGTAGGCTACGTCGTACAGGCCGCTGGCAATGCCGCAGAGCTGCCAGTCAATCACTGCGAAACTCTCGGGGTCGGCGTCGCTGAAGAACATATTATCCAGCCGGAAATCGCCGTGGATGAAAGTTTGCGGGCCGGCGGCAAGGTCACCCAGGTGAGCGGCGACCTGCGGTCCGTATTCTGCGGCAAGCCGGCGCATCGGGGCCGGAAAGATGTGGCCGAAGCGGTTGAGGGCCGAGGCCAGGCTGGCCTGATATAGGCTCTGAACCAGCGGTCGGCGCGCCGGATTCGCGGAGTCGCAGAAATCGGACACCGGGGGTTGGTTCACGTTGTCCCAAAATAGCCCGTGGATCTGAGCGACAGACCGGATGGCGGTTTGCGCCTGCGCTATGCTGGCCCCGTCAATTTGATCTACGGCTGTCATGCTGCGCAGGTCTTCCAGCGCCAGGACAAAGCGGTGGCTGGCGTCGTCGAAGTTGCCGTACAGCAGGGCCGGCGAGCGGATGGGGACGTGCGCGGCGACCTGACGGTAGTAGGTGTATTCGCGCTGGTAGAGTCGCAGAGTTCGGGCGGCTCGCAGTGTTTCCGGATGCGAGCCAGGCAGTTTGAGGATGACGGAAGCGGGGGCGCCGGGGGCGCTATGGTGATAGGTGAGATGGCAGCGCAGGATTTTCCCCACCATGCCGAACCCTTGGCCAACATCTTCAACAGCGACCTGCCGAATTGCCGGCAAATCGGATTTACCGCCGGCGGTCAGCGCTTGCTGCATCCAGCCGGGGGTTATGGCATGGTGGTTTTCAGGTATGGGAAGTTGGGCGGCCATGGGGTATGCCCGGCGCAGGTAGGGATTTTTTGCTGGGATGAGTAGGGGCGAATAACTATTCGCCCCTAGGTTAGCCGGTGGTTAGGGCAAAGCGGCAACTAATCGAATCGGAATTTGGAGAAGGTGCCTTCTTCCTTGGTGATGAACTCCAGCAGAGCCGGGCGGCCGTTAGAGTTGGCCGCCATGGCGCGCTGCATGGCCGGCTTGATTTCGTCGGGGGTGTGGATCTGTTCGGCGTAGGCGCCCAGGGCGAGGGCGACTTGGTAGAAGTCGCCGCTGAGGTCTTTGAGGCCGTAGCGTTCCACTGCGGTGGGGATGCGACTGTCGGGGTAGATTGCCATGGTGGAGTTGTTCATCACGACCGTGGTGATGGGGATGTTGGCGCGGACGGCGGTTTCAACGTCGAGGCCGACCATGCCGAAGGCGGCGTCGCCCATGAAGTTGATGACCATCTTTTCGGGGGCGGCCATCTTGGCGCCCATGGCGAGGCCGAGGCTGTATCCGAGCTGGGTTGACTTGCCCCAGCCGATGAAGCTGCGCGGGGCCCGGGCTTCCCAGAAGGGGGAGACCTGCTCGCGGGGACTGCCCGATTCGTGGGTAACGATGGTGTTGTCGAGATCGACGGTGTGCATGATGTCCCAAACGACGCGATAGGGGTTGAGGGGAACCTCGTCGCTGGTGAGGCGGGGCAGCCACTGGGCCATCCAGGCGTCTCGGCTGGCGGTGATTTCGTCGGCGAGGGCCTGGTTGGGGGGGCGCTGCTGCACGCCCTGGGCTTTGAGCTCGTCGATGAACTGGCGCAAGGCGAGTTTGGCGTCGCCAAGTATGGGGTACGGGGTATGATAGTCTTTGTTCACGTCGGCATCGCCGTTGGTAAGGTGGATGAGGGTCTTGCCGGCGGGAATGGGGACGGTGAAACCGCTCTTGGTGAAGCTGACGCCGACGCCGAAAATGACGTCGGCGTTGGTGAGGAAGCGATGTACCGGTCCGGTTTGACTGGAACCACCGACGCCGAGGGAAAGGGGGTGATTTTCGGGGAAGGCGCTCTTGCCTTCGAGGGTGGTCATGACGGGGATCTGGAGGAAGTCGGCCAGCTCCAGGAGTTCGTCGGTGGCCTCGGCGTACATTATGCCCTGACCGGCATGGATCACCGGACGCTGGGCGGAGAGCAGGGCGCGCACGCCCCGGGTGATGGCGGCCGGGTCGGCGGCGACGCGCATTTTTGCCGGGGGGATGTAATCGAAGTTTTCTTCGCTGATTTGGTCGGACACCAGGTCGGAGGGGATTTCCAGCAGGACGGGGCCGGGTTTGCCGGACCGGAGCTTGGTGAAGGCCTGGCGGAACAGTTCGGGAACCCGGTCGGCGAAATTGACATGGCCGGCCCACTTGGTGATGGGGGCGTAAGCCTGGACCGGATGGAAGTTTGGTTCGACGCCCAAGCGGTTGCGCGCGACGCCGGCGGGAAGGACCAGAATGGGCACGGAGTCGGCGTAGGCCTGGGCCACTCCGCCAAAGGCGTTTTCCGCGCCGGGGCCGTTTTGAGCCAGGAAGATGCCGATTTTGTTGCCGTTGCTGACGCGGGAGAAACCGTCGGCCATATGGACGCCGGTTCGTTCCTGGCGGCAGACGACGGGACGGATTCCGGCGATGGCCGCCGCTTCGATAAGGGGGTTAGAAGGCATGACGGCGATCCAATCGACGCCTTCCATTTTCAATACGTTGGCTACTGCGGTAACTCCGTCCACGGTTTGTTTCCTCCAGGGTCGGTTGGCAATCAAGGTCGATTGGCAATTGATTTGGTGTCGGAACTCAGTTGATCTCGGCCAGAAAGGCGTCGATGGCGGCGTTCACTTCCGCCGGCTTTTCCACCATGGGGAAATGGCCGGCGTCCGGCATCTTGATGAGCCGGGAGCCGGGGACGGCGCGGTGGATCTCCGCTTCGTAGTCGCCGGTGGCCAGAGGGTCGTCCACGCCTTGGATTAGCAGCAGGGGGGCCTTCAAGGTGTGGATGCGGTCTCGCACGTCGAAACGGTCAATGACCAGCAGATCATGGTATTGCGCGACCGGGCCGACCTCGCGGTGTCGTTGCAGCAGTTTGGCGCGCAAGTGCGGTTGGATAAAGTGCATTGCGCCGTCCATTGCGCCGAGCCACTTTTCGTAAATCTGAGGGTTGGCGGCGGCGTCGAGGCGGAACTGCAAGTCGCCGGGCCGGCGCTGCTTGGGGCGCATGGCGATGGTCATTAGGGCCAGGCCCTGGACTTCGTCTGGATAATCCAAAGCGTATTGGAGGGCGATGCAGGCGCCCAGGGTGAACCCGCTGAGAATCAGGTCGCGGTCGAGTCCCTGGGCGTGGAGCCAGCCCCGCAGCCAGTCGGTGTAGCGTTCGACGCTGCTACACGGGGCTCCGTGAAGATGTCCAGGCAGATGGGGGGCCAAACTGCCGGGGTAATGGGACAGCTGATGGAGGTAGGAATCGGCGCAACCGCCGGCGCCGGGGCCATGGATGAATACCATTTGCGTCATAGACACCTACGTGCGGGGCCGGCCGGCGAGTCCGAATGCGGGCATTCTAGGGGGCGCCGGCAACAGGGTCAAGGAAGAGACGGCCCGTGTTCAGCTGCCAGTCCAACCGGTCGCGCGCTCCGGCGTGATCCTGATGACGGGATTGCCGTCAACTGCCATGGGTCGGTATTGCGGATACTTGGAACGGAGCAATGCTATTGCCGGGCCGGTTGTCGCGGGGTCTTCGACCAATTCGGCGCGACCATGCACCAGCAAATACCAGAGGCTGGACCAGTCTTCGTCATAATGGTCAATTACCAGCGAAACCTGGGGGTTCGCGAGTATGTTGCGGACGCGGCGCAGGCTGGTGAGGCTGCCGCGTTTTGGTTTGGCGTCGAGGAGAGAATAAAGGTATTCGCCATCGTAAGCAAAACAGACCGGGATTACATGGGGCCGGCCGGAGGCATCCGCCGTTGCCAGACGGCCCACCGGAGCGTTGGACAAATGGGAGGTTTGTTCGGGAGTCAGATGGATCATCAGGCCCCCGATTCCCGGAGGCTGGCCATTAGGGGCGGGATCAGGTCTAAGAGGTCGCTGGCGACCAGGCCGGCGTCGCCGTAGCGGTGGCGGGCCTGTTCGGCCGCCGCGCCGTGCAGAAAGCCGCCCAACCTGGCGGCATCGTAAGGAGCAGTTCCTTGTGCAAGCAGGCCGCCGATGATCCCAGTGAGTACGTCGCCGGCGCCGCCGGCGGCCAATGCCGGGTTGGCGAAGGGCAGCACGCAACGCTGCCCTTCGGGAGATGCGATTACACTGTGGGCGCCTTTCAACAGGAGGGTTTGCCGCCACTGGGCCGCCCATTGGGTAGCGGCGCCCAGGCGGTTCGCTTGCAGCTGGCCGGTGGATTGGCCGGTGAGTGTTGCCATTTCGCCGGGATGGGGAGTTAGCACCGCCGGGACGCCGAGGTGGTCGGGCCAATCGGCGCGATGGGAGAGGCTGTTTAACCCGTCGGCGTCGATTACTACAGGCGGCGCTGGATTCCCGCTTTCGCGGGAATGACGGGATGGAGATGGGGAGTGGTGGGATGGAGATGTGGAGTGCTGGGATGGGGAGTGCTGGGATGGCGGCAGCAACAGCCGTTCCACGAAGGCGGCGGTTCCGTGGGACCAACCGAGGCCGCATCCGATGGCTAACGCTGAATAATTGCCGATACGCTCCCTGATGACATCCGCGGCAACAGGGTCAATCCGCCCATTGGCGTCTTCGGGCAGGGGAAGATGGATGGTTTCGGTGAGCTTGGCTGCTGCGATGGGATACACCGATTCCGGTGTCGCTAGTGTTACCAATCCGGCGCCAACTCGATGCGCGCCCTGGGCGGCCAGGTAGGCGGCTCCGACGAAATTGCGTGAACCCGCTACCAGCAGCAGATGGCCGAAGACGCCTTTATGGGAGTTGAGCGGACGAGGCGGCAGGAGGGATCGGGCCGACTCTTCGGTCATCCATTCGGTGGACAACGCAGCGTTGGCGGTCACGGAGGAGGGAAGTCCGATGTTCAGGACGCTGATGCGTCCGGCGTATTCAGCGCCGGGGAAGTTGGCGATCCCGTACTTGGGAAAACACAGCGCCAGGGTCTCGTCGGCCCGAATGGTGTTGTCGTCGGTCTCGCCGGTGTCCGGGTTGACGCCGGTGGGGAGGTCCACGGCGATTACGGGCACCGCCGGGCGGGCCCGCCGGGCGCGGTTGACGGCGGCGGCGGTGTCGGCAACGGCGCCTTCCAGAGAGCGATAGCGACCGGCCCCCAGAATGGCATCAACGACCGCGTCGCAGCGGGCCAACATTCGGTTCAGCGTTGGCAGCCCGGCGTCGTCGGCGTCATCGGTCACAGTGACACCGCCGGCTTGAGCGTCGGCCATTTTCGGGTCAACGGGTTGTCGGCTTGTGACCACGTAGCAGCAGACTTCGGCGCCCCAGCGGCGCAGGTGTCTGGCGATTACCAGGCCATCGGCTCCGTTGTTGCCGGGGCCGATGAGAACTAGCGCCAGCCGGCCGGCGGCTCCGCCCAGACGCTCCCGGATGCGACGGGCGCAGGCCAGGCCGGCGTTCTCCATTAAGGTATCCGCGCTGACGCCGGCGGCTTCCGATGCGGCTTCCAAAGCCTGCATTTCGGCCACGGTTACTACGTTGATGGTCATGGCCGGCTAATCGGTTTGAGGCGCGACGGGGTTGCCCCACAGGGTGGCTGCGGCGGCCTGGAGGGATTGCGCGGTGTCGGGGCGCATTGCCACGGCCACGACCATGGCGAAACCGCGGGAATGGGACAGGCTGATGGCGATTTCGGTTACACCTAACCGTTCGGCGCGACGTTTGGCGCGTCCGTGCAATCGTGGGCTGGGAGCGCCACTGGGGGAGCGAACCACTTCGATGTCGCGCCAACCGACGCCGCGAAAGCCGGTGCCCAGGGATTTCATTACGGCTTCTTTGGCCGCGAAACGAGCGGCCAGGTTGGGCGCGCGTCCACGACAATACGCGATTTCCCCGGGAGTGAACACCCGCCGCAGGAAACGCGCTCCGTAGCGATCCAGCATCCCGGATACCCGGTCAATCTCGATGAAGTCAACCCCGGTGCTGATCATATAGAACCGCTGGCGGACTCATCATGCGCCGTGGTGACCCGTGATGTTCAGATTGCGGAGGATGTGGGATACGGAGTAGGAACGGTTTAAGACGTAGAAATGGATGCCGGGAACACCGTTGGCCCATAGGTCTTCAGCCTGCATGGTGGCGTATTCGATGCCGATTTCGCGGACGGCGCGGTGGTCGTCGGCGTGGCGTTCGAGCCGCGCGTCCAGCTGGGGAGGGATTGACGCGCCGCACAAGGAGGTGAAGCGCCGAATCTGAGAGGCGTTGAGGATGGGCAGCACGCCCGGGATGATGGGTAGCGTGATGCCGGCGGCGCGAGCGCGGTCAACGAAGTCGTAAAAATAGGCGTTGTCGTAGAACAGTTGTGTAATCAGGAATTCGGCGCCCAGGTCTTGCTTCATTCGCGCGTAGGAGATGTCGGTTTCCAAGTTTGGCGATTCGGCGTGCCCTTCCGGGTAACAGGCTCCGGCGACTCCGAAGTCAAAGTTGCTGTGGATATGTTGGATCAAATCCGTAGCGTGGGCAAATTCGTCCGCACCAGGAGCGACCGGGTCGCTGTTCTGTGGTCGATCTCCCCGCAGCGCGATGACGTTCTCAATGCCGGCGGCGTCGAGTCGCCGGAGTACGAGGTGCACGTCGGAACGGCTCTGGGCCACGCAGGTGAGGTGGGCCATGACAACCAAGTCGGTTTCGCGCCGCAGTCGCATGGTGATTTCTTCGGTGAAGGCTCGCGTGCCGCCGCCGGCTCCGTAGGTTACGGACACGAAATCGGGCGCGTAGGGGCGAAGTCGGTTCACCACGTCAATTACGCCGGGCACTCCGTCGGCTTCCCGGGGCGGGAAAAACTCGAAGGAAATGGTACGTTGCTGGGATATGATGTTTTTAATTTTCAAACCGTCAATCCTGCCAGTTGGCTCGGAAGGCCCGGATGCCGGCAGCTGCCGGGCGAATCGAGATGGAGCGGTTAAAAGCTGGGTTGGCGCCGCTCTTTGAAGGCGGTGATACCGGCTCGTGGATGAGGAGAGGTAGCAAAAAGGTGGGTGAAGGTGGCGCCTTCCAGGGCGATGCCGTCTCGCAAAGGCAAGTCCTGGCTGCTGAGGGCCAGGGATTTCATGAGGCTCAATCCCACCCGGCTTTTGTTTCGAACTCCTTGGAGCAGGGATTCCAGTTCTGCCTCCAGCTCCTCGACCGGCACGGAGCGCAGCGCGAGCCCCCAATCCACCGCTTCGGCGCCGGAGAGCCAGCGGCCGGTGGTCAGCAGTTCCATGGCCCGAGGCAGGCCGACGCGGCGGGGGAGCCTTTGGGTTGACCCGCCGCCGGGTATCAGGCCGAAATTGGCGTGTTGGTCACCGATGCGGGCGTCTGCGGCGACGATGGCCATATCGCAAGCCATCATCAACTCTAAGCCGCCAGCCAGGGCGTAACCATGCACTAAAGCGATGGTCGGGATGGGCGCGGCTTCCAAGGCGCATAGTGCGTGGTTCAAGTGGCGGACGTAGTCGGGCAAGAGTGAGAGGTCGTCAAAAACCCGATCGAAGTAGAGGAGGTCGGCTCCGGCGCAGAACCCCCGGCCCTCGCCTCTGACGACCAAGGCTTTGATGGCATCGTCGGCGCTAGCGGCGGCCACGGCGTGGGAAAACTCTGAGAGCAATTCGGGATTTAAGGCGTTGAGGGCATCGGGCCGGTTGAGGCGGATGGTCGCCACGCGGTCTCCCCTAGACAGAGTAATGTTGCTATACTCCATTCGGACTCCTACTTCGCACTCCTACGTTGACGGCGCCACCGGCCGGGTACGATTACATACTATACCAGACTCACTATCCAACAATCGGAGCTTCTCGATGCAAGACAGTTTTCGCAATTTCAGTTGGATCTTGCCCGGAGCGCTGGCAGGAGCTATGGGCCCCACGGAGCGGCGGCACCTGATTCACTTTGAACGGAACGATATTATGGCTATCGTGCGGATGGAGGAGCAGACCATTTCAGCGGCGCCTTGGGGGTTTGAAGAGTTGTACGAGCGGGTGGGGGATTTTGAGGCGCCGACGCTGGAGCAAATCGACGGGATCGTGAACTTTGTGGAACAGCAGGTTGAGATATGGGAACGGCCTACGGTGGTTACGTGCGCGGCCGGTATCGGTCGGACCGGCACCATCCTGGCGTCGTATCTGGTCAATACCGGATGGGACGCTGACGAAGCCATTGCCTATATCCGGCAGTTGCGCCCCGGATCGATCCAAACGGCGAAGCAGGAAGATGGGATACGGGAGTACGCGGCCTTTGTGAAGGATCGGAACGACAAGGCGCCGCGCCGTTACAGGTAAGGGGCGAAGGGGTAGGGGCCCGGGCCGGGCCCCGGATCCCGGAAGCAGATCGGACCAGGGGATCCGGGGCGTGGCCGCCGCGCGGTTACGCAACTAGCAATTCCTGCGGATGGGGGGCCGGTGCGGTGTCGGCCACGCTGCTGACAGCCTTTAGGTGATCCGGGGCAATCTCCCGGCTGCACTGGATGCACCGGAGATAGGCGCCGTAAATGTCCTTGACCCGGCACACGTCGCCACCGCAGTGGGAGCAAGCCCCCAGGTGCATCTTCCGGCGCCGGGCGCCGAGGACAGGCCGTTCGCGGTTTACCTTCCTTTCCATCCTTTCCATGATCCGATCTCCTTTGCCGCAACTGACGGCGTGAAGCATCGCGTGGGTTGGGCGTCGCTGATGGTCTTGATATGGCAGTCGTGGATTTGGATCGGAGTTGGTCGCTGCTGGAGTGGGGTCAAGGGCTTAAATTGCAACGGCCTCGGAGCCAAGTCCGAGGCCGTTGCCTGCGGTTCCTTGTGCTCGGCTTGTTGGTCAGACAAGCAACTTTTCGCGGTCGTGGGTTGGATTCGGGGTGACGGTCGCGGCGGCGATGGTGGTAGCCGGAGTGGCGCTGGGGGACACTCGCCGGATTTCGCGTCCGCATTGGGCGCACTGGTGATACACTCCGAAGGTGTCCCGCATGCGGCAGACGTCGCCGCCGCAGCGAGGGCATGCTTTGAGTTTCAGGGACTTGCGAGTCTGGATTGGCATTTTTTCACCCTATAGACGGCACTGGCCGGGTACGGTTTGCATTTTACAGCCATCACATTACCGAAGCATTGCGGCAATTCCGTGAACAGCGTTGGAAACAGCATATCAGGTTACGTTTTTCGTAACAAGGGGGTTGTATGGCGGATTTCGAGGGACCTTTGGAAATTCCACTGGCGGTTCTGGAGGCGGTGTATCGGGAGGCGCGGGCAGCGTTTCCGTGGGAGTGTTGCGGGTGGCTAACGGGCCCGGCGCAGGGCGGGGGAGTGGACGCAGTTCGGCCGGCGGTGAATGATCAGAGCAGCGGCGGGCATCCGACGGCTGCGGAGCGAACTGCCGAGAGAGCCTACGTATTCAACTCGGCCGACCTGCTGGAATTGAACGGGAGCCTGGATTCGGATACCCCGGCCCGCATCATTTACCATTCGCACCCCAATGGCCGGGCATACCTTTCGGATACCGATCGCGCCATTGCCACCAGCCCTTGGGGAGAAGGGCCGGCTTACCCGGCGCAGCAACTGGTGGTGGGCATAGACGCCGAGCGGGTGGTGGAAGCGGCCCTTTTCGATTGGAGTGATGAAGCCGGCGGGTTCGTGGAACTGGCAAGGTTTAGCGGCGCGGGGATCTAGAGGGTGTCGTCGGATTATCCGGTTGGAGACACGCCTTTAGTGTGAGGGAGCTCCCAACAGCGCCACCCAAATTGCACCGGCAACGGTGACTCCGAGCATGAGCACGAGTCCGGAAACGATGGCCGGCTGGGGAAAGCGTTTTTTCCCCCAGAGCATCAATCCTCCCCAGAGGATTAACCCCAGTGCGATGACTCCGGCAATGTAATGCTCGGTGTCCGCGCTGTTGACCACCACGCCTTTGCGATAGAAGAAGTCGGCATAGGCCAGGATGGTTATGTTGAATACGCAACTGCCGTACACGCCGGCGAAGCCCAGATCGGCCGCGCCCAGGCGCGCTGCGGCCAAAGTTGCCGATATTTCCGGCATGCTGGTGACCAGGGCAACGGCCAATATCCCCAGCACACCGGAAGATACCCCAGTAAGGTGGGCGATGCGGTCGACGCTCTGGGCAAGGAGCACTCCGGAAATGATGACGCCTACCGACACCAGGATGAACATTATCCAGGCGCGGCGTAGGGTGATACCCGCGTCTTCCGGGCTGGCTGCTTCGTCAGTAGAGGGTCGGCGGTTGTAGACGAACCACATCCCGATCAAATAGACGACGATGACGATGATGGAGGAGATGCCAACTTGCCACACGCTTACGCCGCTCTTGAATATTGAGAAAAGCACCGCCAGGGCGGTCAGGGCAGCTGCCAAAACGATGAGATAGCCCTGCTCGGGGGCGACGTTTTGCAGAAATCGTTTCCCGCCAAACAGCAGGGCGACCATGCCCAGGGTGAGCATGTTGATCATGTTGGAGCCGAGGATGTCACCCAGGGCCAACTGCGGGTTGTCGATGCGCACGGCGGTGATGTTGTTGGACACCTCGGGCAGGGAAGTAGCGAAGGCGACGAGAATGCTGCCAACGAAGAGTCGGCCCCATCCGGTGAGAGACGCCAGGGCGTCGCCGTATCTGGCGAGATAGGCGCCCAAAAATACTACGGCCACACCGCTGGCTAAGAAAACGACAACGGCGAAGGCAAAGCCGACGCCGGATAGAAGGTTCAGCACGAGATTGGAACCGTCCTAGCCGATGGCGTTGGCGATCAGGTCGCCCATTTGGACCGTGCCGGTTGCGGTATCAGCGGCGGTAGCGATATCAGCGGTGCGGTAACCCGATTCCAATACCGTTTGCACGGCGCGCTCGACGGCGGCGGCCGCCTCGGTCAGTCCCAGGGAGTAACGGAGCATCATGGCAGCGCTGAGAATGGAACCGCAAGGATTGGCGATGCCCTGTCCGGCGATGTCGGGGGCGGTGCCGTGGATTGGTTCGTAGAATCCCGGGGTTCGGGAGCCGGCCTGGGGGACGCCGGACAGGCTGGCGGAGGGCAGCAGCCCCATGGAGGCGGCCAGGATGGCGGCCTCGTCGGTGAGGATGTCGCCAAAGGTGTTTTCAGCGACGATTACGTCGTAGGATGCCGGCCGGAGGACGATCTGCATGGCGCAGGCGTCAACCAAAGCGTGCTCCAGCGTGACGTCGGGGTATTCGTCGGCGAGCCGGGTGGCGGTGGCGCGCCAGAGGCGGGAAGTTTCCAGCACGTTGGCCTTGTCCACGGAGGTAAGTTTGCTCCGGCGTCCGCGAGCCAGTTCAAACCCCACACGAAGGACCCGCTCGATCTCGGATTCGGAGTAGCGCATGGTGTCCACGCCGACGATGCCCTGGGGCGTTGCGGTCCGTCCCTTGGGCTGAGCGTAATACAGGCCGCCGGTGAGTTCCCGGACCACGACCATATCGACGCCTTGCAGGACGTGGGGTTTCAGCACGCTGGAACCGGTCAGTTCGGGATAGACCTTGACGGGACGGATGTTGGCGAAGACGTTGAGATGGGCGCGAAGGGCGAGCAGGCCGTCCTCGGGACGGGTGGGGGCGGCGGGATCGTCCCACTTGGGGCCGCCGACGGCTCCGAACAGGACGGCATCGGCGGATGTGGCCAAGTCGCGAACGCTTTCGGTCAGGGGGGCGCCGTGCCGGTCGATGGAGATGCCGCCGACGTCGCCGTATTCGAGGGCGAAATTGTGCCCGAAAGCTCTTCCGACGGCCGCCAGGGCTTTGACGCCTTCGGCGGTGACCTCAGGGCCGATGCCGTCTCCTGCGAGTACGGCGATAGTGAAGTCCATTTTGCCAGCAGCTCCGATTTGGATGGGGGTCGTCAGATTTGGATGGGGGTCGCGCAAGGCCGAGGGTTGGGGGCCAGGGCCAACGTTGGGGCGGCGGGTAGTATAGCCTATGGAGTTTGGGGTATCAAACGGGCCGCTGGGCGACCGGCGCGTTGACACGCCGGAGCGCAAACTTTACACTGCCAGCATCAGCCAGATTTGTGCTGGCGCGCGTTGTCGCGCCTGAATAAGGAGGCCCTTTCGAGATGACAACCACCAACAGCAGCCGGAATCTGGTCATCATTCAGCTGGCCGGCGCTAATGATCCGCTGAACACGGTGATTCCGTACACTGACGGCCGGTATTACGACTTTCGGCCCAACGTGGGCATTCCCACGGATCAGGTCATTCCTATTGACGGGCGGTTCGCTTTCAATCCCAATATGGCGCCCATCAAGTCGCTGTGGGACGAGGGCAAGGTGGCCGTCATCAACGGCATCGGCTACAACAACCCCACGCGCTCCCACTTCCGCAGCATGGACATTTGGCACACCTGCGAGCCGGAAAAGATTGCCACGGAAGGCTGGCTGGGCCGGGTGATTCGCGACCTGGACCCTAACGGTCAGAACGTGATTACCGGCGTGAACTTCGGGCGCGGGCTGCCGCGTTCCATGGGAGCGCCGGGCGTTCCGGTGGCGTCGGTGGGCAACCTGGAAACGTACGGGCTGTTCCCGGATGTTGAGGAAGAGCGCGTGCGGGGGCTGTGCCTGGATGCCTTTGGTTCGATGTACGGCGGAGCGGTGCAGGACGCGGTGATGGACTATCTGGGGCAGACCGGACGGGACGCGCTGAAAGGCGCCGACATCCTGCGCACCGCGCCGGAGAAGTATTCCTCTTCGGTGGAGTACGCCGACAACCCGATTGCCCAGGCCCTGAAGAACGTGGCCCAGGTGATGACGGCCGATCTCGGCACCCGCATTTATTACACCCAGCACGGCAGTTTTGACACGCACGGCGATGAGGTGAAGGTGCACGGCGGTCTGTGGACTCAGGTATCCGGCGCCGTCAGCGACTTTATGGCCGACCTGGAAGAGCACGGCAAGGGCGACGATGCCATCGTGCTGATCTGGACGGAATTCGGCCGCCGCATTAAGGACAACGGCTCCGGCACCGACCACGGTTCGGGGGGGACTGCGTTCATCCTCGGCAACCAGGTCAACGGTGGCTTCTACGGCGAGTACCCGTCGCTGGCCGAGCGGGACCACCTGGACGGCGACCTGCACTGGAACAACGACTTCAGGTCCACCTACTCAACCATTGCGGAGCAGTGGCTGGGCTTGGACCCGGTAGGCATCGTCAACGGCCGGTTCGAGCAGTGGGATTTCGTCCGCAACTAGCCCGCCCTGGATTCCCGCTTGCGCGGGAATGATGACGTGGGAGATCCGGGTTCCCGCTTGCGCGGGAATGATGCGGGCAATCCGGGTTGCCGCCCTGACGGGAATGACGTGGGCAATCCGGGTTGCCGCCCTGACGGGAATGACGTGGGAATGGCAATAGAAATCAGAACTAGGGAGGCAGTTATGAGCGATGCCGACATTGCCCTGATGGCTCACCTGATGCGCCGGGCCGGTTTCGGCGCCAACCGCGACGAACTGGAGCGGCTGGTGGAGCAAGGGTATGAGAATGTGGTCGAAGACTTGTTGAACCCGGGCGAGGCCAACGTCATTCCCGATGACGTTATCCGCCGCTACCACTCGGAAATGTCCGAAATGCGCGAACTCAACAGCGCCGGGGCATATTGGATGTACCGGATGGTAACCACCCGGAACCAGTTGGAAGAGAAGCTGGCGTTGTTCTGGCATGGCCTTTTTGCCACAGGTTACTCCAAGCTGAACCAGGCCAACGCGCTGGTGAACCAGATAACCACGTTTCGCCGTCACTCCCTGGGCTCCTTCCGCACGATGCTGGTGGAGCTGTCCAGGGACCCGGCCATGATTATCTGGCTGGACAACCACGACAACCACAAGGACAGCATTAACGAGAACTACGGGCGCGAGCTGCTTGAGCTGTTCTCCATGGGCGTGGGCAACTATACCGAGGATGACATCAAGGAATGCGCCCGGGCCTTCACCGGCTGGACGCTGGGCAACGCTGAGTACATGTCCACCCGGGCCAGCCGGGACTCCATCTGGCCGTACAGCCGCATCAACTGGCACTTTAACTACCGCGACTATGACCATGACGATGGGGAAAAGACTTTCCTGGGTCACACCGGGAACTTCAACGGTGAGGACATCATCGACATCATCGTGCGGCAGGAAGCGACGGCCCGTTTCGTTTGCACTCGTCTGTTTCAGTACTTCGCCGCCGACGAAGTGGATGAAGGCGGCGAGGCTGTGATCAGCGACATGATGGAGTCTTTCGTGTCCTCCGATTGCGAAATACGTTCAGTGCTGCGGACGCTTTTCAACTCCGACTATTTCAAGTCGGCAGACGCCCGGTTCGCCCGGGTGAAGGGGCCGGTAGAATTGGTGGTAGGGGCAGTGCGAATGGCCGGCACTTACCAGGAACCGACCTTCGGAGCCGATCAGTTGGCCCGCCAGACGATGTACATGGGCCAGGGCATTTTCCAGCCGCCCAGCGTGGAGGGTTGGCACGAGGGCGCCGAGTGGATCGACAGCGGCGCGCTGGTGGAACGGGTCAACTTCGTAGGCAAGGAACTGGGCGACCCGGCGAACCCCGGCGTCAAGGCCATCATCGACCGGCTGGCCCGCCAAAGCGACGGGGCGCTGTCTCCCGATGAGCAGGTGGCGGGTTGCGTGGACCTGATCGGCCCGCTGGAAATTTCGGAGGCAACGAGCGCGTCGCTGCATGCGTTCGCCGAGCAGCAGGGCAACGCGGATTTGCGGGAGGGTTCCCGCACCGAGGCGGACGAGCAGCGCATCGCTAACTTGCTCAGGTTGTTGACGGCGACGCGGGAGTATCAATTGGCGTAACAGCGCCGCGCACACCAAACAGCGATTTGTAGGGGCGAATAATCATTCGCCCCTACGACGAAAAGAAGGAGGTTGCCATGACTACCGCGACGGCGGTTAGCGCCGGTCCGATAGAGTACGTCAAGACCATCGGCATCACCACTAACCAGAGCGGGCGGGGTTTCATCAACCCTTACGATTGCGCCTTCACCAATGACGGGCGCATTCTGGTGCTGAACCATGCCGACGCCGCCCGCGCCGCCCTGATCCGCATTGGTGCGCTGAATTGGGATGAGGAATATCTGGGCGAGTTCAGCAAGGGTACGGGTCGCGGCGAGGGCCAGTGGATGCTGCCCATCGGCATGGCGATCAGCGCCGACCAGCGGCTCTACGTAACCGACGAACATCTGCACCGGGTGACCGCCTTCGACACCCGAGGGGAGTTTATCCGGCTCTGGGGCGAGAAGGGTGACGGAGCCGGGCAGCTCAACGGGCCGGCCGGCGTCGCGGTGGCGGCAAGCGGCAACGTGTACGTGGCGGAGCAGTATAACCACCGGGTGCAAGTATTTACCTCCGACGGCGAACCCGTAACCCGCTGGGGGGAACTGGGCGACGGGCCGGGGCAGTTCAATATGCCCTGGGGCGTTGGTCTGGACGCGGATGGAAACGTTTACGTTGCCGACTGGCGTAACGACCGGGTGCAGAAGTTCACCGCGGACGGCCAGCATCTGGCGACGTTTGGTTCTTCCGGCGCGGGCGAGGGGGAGTTCAGCCGTCCTTCGGCGGTTTGTGTCGATTCCGGCGGGTATATCTACGTGTCCGACTGGGGCAATGAGCGCGTCCAACTGCTAGATCCGGCAGGAAAGTTTGTCCAGTCGCTACGAGGACAGGCTACCTTGTCGAAATGGGCGCAGGATTTCATGTCGGTGAATCCGGACGAATACAACACCCGGCAGATGGCAAACCTGACCCCCGACCTGCCCGATCATCTTGACACCCCGTATCTCATCTCGGCGCAATCGGAGCCCTACTTCTGGGGCCCGGTGTCGTTGCGGCTGGACCCGGAGGAAAGGCTGTTCGTGGTGGAGGCCAACCGGCACCGTATTCAAGTGTACCAACGGCGGAAGGACTGACCGGACGTTGGCGAAGGTTGACCTGCTAGAGCAAATCCGGGCCGTCGTCGGGGACGATTATGTAATCGATCACCGGGAAGACCTGCTGGTCTATGAATATGACGGCTCCGTTGACCGCTCGATGCCTCGGGCGGTGGTTCTGCCGGCTAATACGGATGAAGTTAGCCGCGTTATGGCGCTGGCCTTTGAGGCCGGCATTACGGTGGTGGGCAGAGGGAGCGGCACCGGGCTCAGCGGCGGCGCGATCACGCCGCCGGAGGGGTTGCAAATGGCCTTCCCCCGCATGAACCGCATCCTGGAGGTGGATACGGTGAACCGCACTGCGCTGGTGGAGCCCGGGGTCATCAACCTGGATTTGGACAACCACGCGCGGAAGTTCGGGATGCGCTATGCTCCTGACCCGTCCAGCCAACGGGCGTGCAGCCTGGGCGGGAACATCGCTGAGAATGCCGGCGGTCCGCACTGCCTGGCCTACGGCGCGACTACTAACCATGTCATCGGCATGGAGGTGGTTCTGGAAGACGGCGAGGTGGCGCATTTGGGCAGCATGGCGCGGGAAGCGGCCGGCTATGATCTGCGTGGCGTTTTCGTCGGTTCAGAAGGGACTTTCGGCATCGCCACCAAGATTCTGGTGCGGTTGTTGCCCCTGCCGGAAGCGGTGCGCACGTTCCTGGGAATTTTCCCGGACATCGATGCGGCGTGTACCGCCGTATCCGCGGTGATTGGCCACGGCATCGTCCCGGCAGCGTTGGAGATGATCGACGCCCTTAGCATTAAGGCGGTACAGAACGTTACCGATGCCGGTTATCCTAATGACGCGGGAGCCGTGCTGCTCATCGAACTGGAGGGCCTGAACGAAGAGGTGGATGAGCAGCACGGCGCGGTGGAAGCGGCGCTGTGGGATACGGGGGCCGCTGACGTCCGCGTGGCGGAGGACGACGCTGAGCGGGAGCGCCTGTGGGTGGGACGCAAAACGGCCTTTGGCGCCTTTGGCGCTATTGCGCCCAACTACTATTTGGTGGACGGAGTGGTGCCGCGCACACGCTTGACGCGGATGCTGCGCAAAGTAAGTGAGGTGAGCGAGCGATATGGCATCACCATAGCCAATGTGTTCCACGCCGGCGACGGCAACCTGCATCCCTGCATGCTGTTCGACGCCCGGGAAGCCGGGGTGATGGAGAACGCGATGGCGGCGGCCGCCGAGCTGATGGAGGAGTGCGCGCTGCTGGGCGGCACTCTGAGCGGTGAACACGGGATCGGGTTGGAGAAGAAAGAGTTCATGCCGCTGGTGTACACCGATGCGGACATGGCCGCGATGCAGCGGGTGCGGGAGGCTTTCGCGCCCCAGAATCGCCTGAATCCGGGCAAGATCTTTCCCGACGGGAGTTACTGGCGGCCGGCGGCGCATCCGGCGGCGCATACCGTCGGACTTTACGCCTGATATGCCGCCGCGCCGCCGCAATGGGACAGGGGATTCGCCGGCGACGTGTCTCGCCTGCAACGAGATTACTTTACGTTTATGAGCTGGTTCTACTTCTCGCCCCTGTTGTGTGAGCTCCGCAACCTTCTGATAGACGAAGCGAAACCGGAGGGCGCTCCGTTGCCCCAGTGGTGTCAGCGAATTTCGCATATCGAATACCAGCAGCGGGCTTTTGAGCGTCCCAGGCTGCTTCTGGAAAACCTGATTTCCAAAGAGCGATACAGCAAACGCCGCACGCCGCCGGAATCATGCTGGGCATTGCGGGAGAACCAGGTGGTCGTCAACGCCGGCGCCCAGGAACTGCGCAGCCTGCGCACCGACATACCGGACTGGATTCTGGACGAGACCAGCAGCGTTGCGGGTCTGCTGACGCTGAAGCGCCGGGAGTTGGAGGATTTTCTGGGCGGCTCTTTGAAACCGAGGAACCCGCTGCAACGCATTTTCGCGGCGCGACGCTGATATTTTATGAGCGGGATAGCTACTCAACTCGCCGCGATAATCGGCGCAGACTCGGTTCTGTCGGGCGACGTTCTGCTTGATTACGCCATTGGCCGGTTCATCCCGGCAGCCGTTGCGCGGCCGGTTGATGCCGGAGGTGTGGCCGACGTTTTAGCCTGGGCGCATCGGGTCGGGATGGCGGTTTATCCGTCGGGCGGGCGGACGCTGCTGCAAATGGGCAACGCGCCGGCTCGACCCGGCATTGCGCTGGATCTGACGGGATTGAACCGGCTGGTGGATTTTCAGCCGGCGGACCTTACGGTCAGCGTGGAGGCGGGCATGACTATCGCCACATTGGATGAGACGCTGGCGCAGGATGGAAAGCACGTTCCGATCAGTGCGCCGCAGGCCGACCGGGCCACGGTAGGAGGGACGCTGGCGACGGGGGTTAGCGGCCCGTTGCGGGCGGCGTATGGGCTGCCGCGGGACTGGCTAATCGGGATCAACGTGGTGGGCCCGGACGGCACACCGACCAAGGCGGGCGGCAAGGTAGTTAAAAATGTGACCGGATACGACCTCAATCGGCTGTACACGGGCTCGCTGGGCACGTTGGCGGTGATAACCGAGGCGACGTTCAAGTTGGCGCCGGCGCCGGGTGATTGGGCGGTTGTGGTCGCAGCATTTTCCAACGCCGTTGCAGCGGCACGCGCCGGTCAGGACTTGCAATCCCAATACTATGCCCCCCTTGGGCTGCAACTGCTCACGGGCAAAGCGGCTTCTCACCTGGTCTCGACCTTTGCTGGCGACGGGTCCAAAGTGGTTGCCATAGCGGTGGTTGGCGGAAGAGCGGCCTCGGTGAACCGGAGGGTTGGCGATACTACGGCGCTTTGGGGAGGTGTCGCCGATGAGGTTAAAACGGTGCGGGGGCAGGAAGCAGTGAACCTGGTTGAGAACCTGACGGATTTGCCCGCGGACCCAACGTATCCAGCGACGATGTGCGTTCGAGTCAATGCGCCGCCATCGGCTTTAGACGATCTGCTGGCCTTCTCCGGTCGGGGATTGGTGGGAGGCGCGCCGCCGGCTATCGTGGCTGACGTGGGATTTGGCGGAGGGAGGCTGATGTGGTGGGAAGATTGGGGGGGCGTCGATCCAGTGGAGGCAGCCGGAGCGCTAGGCGAAATTCAATCCACGGCGGCGGCGTTGGGAGGCGATGCGGTACTGGAATGTTGTCCGCCGGCGGTCAAAGAATATATCGACGCATGGGGGGGCCAGCGGTCGGGGATGGCTATAATGCGTCGCATCAAGGAGCAGTTTGACCCGGAAAACGTGCTGAACCCAGGTCGTTTCGTCGGGGGATTGTGATGATAGAGGGAACCGAGCAACAGAGGGAGACTCCTTTCCACGCTGGCGGCGGGATAGACGCGGGACACGGTTTTCCGTACGGCGCGCCCTTCGACGGATCTCTGAATGACGGGCCGGGGTTTGAGGGAGCGGATGCTCCTGCGGAGGCCGACCTGTACCGCTGCGTGCACTGCGGCCTATGCCTGAGCGCTTGCCCGACCTATGTGGAGACGCGGCTGGAAACCGAATCGCCGCGGGGGCGCATTGCGCTGATGAAAGCGGTTCACGAGGGACGGACGGGCATCAGCGACCGTTTGGTGTCTCACTGGGAACTGTGTCTGCAATGCCGGGCCTGCGAGGCGGTGTGTCCCTCCGGCGTGCCCTACGGCCGGTTGATGGAACACACGAGGGCGCAGGTTCAGGAAAACGGCCTGGCAAGCCCGGAATTGAGCCGACTGTCGCGCCTTTTCCTGCGGGCGGCGCTGCCGCATAACCGGAGGCTGAAGGTCGCCGGCCGCTTGATGCGTCTGTATCAGCATTCCGGGTTGCAGGGGTTGGTGAGGCGGTCGGGACTGCTCCGGTTCCTGCCCGGCGGCCTGGCTGCCATGGAGGCGCAGATGCCGGTGATGGGCGGACGGTTTTTTAGCCCGCGTCAACGGGTCTTTCCCGCGACAGGCGAGCGGCGCGCGACCGTTGGCCTGCTGTCCGGCTGCGTGATGCCGATGATGCAGGGAGAAGCGATGAGGGCGGCGGTGCGGGTGTTGCAACGCAATGGCTGCGACGTGGCCGTGCCGCCGACGCAAGGCTGCTGCGGCGCGTTGAACCAGCACGCCGGCGACCTGGAGGTGAGCCGCCGGATGGCCCGGCGAAATATCGACGCTTTTCGTGACGCAGGGGTTGACGTTGTGGTGACGGCTTCGGCGGGTTGCGGTTCATCCATGAAAGAATACGGGGAGCTGCTTCGTGACGACCCGGATTATGCCGACGCTGCCCGCGAGTTTGGAGACAACACCCGGGACATTACGGAGTTTCTGGCCGGCCGGCCCCTGGAGCCGCCGCAGGCTGATCTGCCGTGGGGAGTGACTATGCAGGACCCATGCCACCTGGCCCACGCGCAACGCATCACCGACGCGCCGCGGCAGGTGCTCCGCAGCATCCCCGGACTACGGCTGACCGAGATGGCGGAATCGTCCCTGTGCTGCGGGTCAGCGGGGTTTTACTCTCTGATACAACCGGAGATGTCGCAACGGTTGCAGCGGCGCAAGGTTGGCAATGCTCTTGACACCGGAGCCGAGATCATCGCTTCCGCGAATCCCGGCTGCATGGCGCAACTGGAGCAGGGTTTGCGCGATGCCGGGGCCGACGTGCGAGTGCGGCACGTGGTGGAGATACTGGACGCGGCGTATCAACGGGAGTAGCGCAGTCTCGAGTATCGTTTTGGAGACTAGGCTGTGTTTCGGTAAGCCAACTATTCTGCGGTATAGAGCGCTTGTGGGTTCCCGCTTTCGCGGGAATGACGGAAAATGGGACGGGATGGCGGGAATGGGGCCGTTCACCGCCCGGAGCTGGATGCTGTACCACGCGCCCGGCATCAGGGCGGTGATGGTGTAGCCGGTGGTGGCGGCCCCGTTGCGGAAACTGCCCCACCGTCCGCCGGGGCCAGCCAAATTGCTCGTCCGGCCGGGTTTCAGGCTTGGCTGCTAGGGGCGGCGAAGCTCCGCTGCGCGGCTGCCACGCTGGCGCCGTAGGCAACCTCATAGCCGAGGTCGCCCAGGATCACTTCCAGGGCAGAGAGGATGGACAGGACGCTGCCTTCGCGGGCGCCTTCGCCCATCATGCCGATGCGCCAAACCTTGCTTCGGAACTCGCCGAGGCCGCCGCTGACCTCGATGTCGAACTCGTTTAGCAAGCGGGAGCGGACCACCGCCTCGTCGATGCCGGCGGGGGCATTGACCACGGTGATGGGATTGAGCTGATAGCCGGGGTCGGTGGCAAGGTTCAAACCCATTGCGGTGAGCCCGGCACGGAGGCCGGCGGCAACCCTGGCGTGGCGGTCGTGGCGTCCTTTGATGCCCTCTTCCATCATCATCCGCAGTGATTCGCGCATGGCGTAGATCATGGTGATCGGGCTAGTGTGGTGATAGACTCGCTGGGTCTCGTTCCAGTACTCGGCGACGCCCTGCAAGTTGAAGTAGAAGCTGGCCACGGCAGTGCCGCGTTTGTCGATTGCGCTCATAGCC
Source organism: Dehalococcoidia bacterium (assembly GCA_963692995.1). GTDB lineage: Bacteria > Chloroflexota > Dehalococcoidia > Lucifugimonadales > UBA3495 > Bin87. Next base: position 1,920,943 of record OY843611.1, on the reverse strand, counting down.
CGTTCGCCGAAGGTGATGGGAGCGAGGCCCGGAGGGGCGCCCAGGCACTTTTGGCTGGCGCTGTAGCAAACGTCGATGTCCCAGTCGTCCACCTGTACTTCGTGACTGCCCAGGGATGTTACGGCATCAGCTACGACCAGCGCGCCGTGCCGATGGGCCAGGTCGATGGCATCTTGCAAGGGGGTGATGGCGCCGGTGGAAGTTTCGGCGTGCACCAGGCCGACCATTTTCGTGCCGGGGTTGGCGTTGAGCGCGTCCTCCAGGGCGTTCAGGTCAGCGGGTTGGCCCCAGGGGGAATCGACCGTGATCGTGTTGGCCCCGCAGCGTTGGGCGATGTCGGCGAGACGAACTCCGAAGTACCCGTTGCGACAAATGATAGCGGTGTCGCCGCGCTCCAGCACGTTGACGCAAGCGGTTTCCATTGCGCCGGTTCCGGTGGCGGAGATTGGCATGGTGACGCGGTTGTCGGTGTGGAAGACCTGGCGCAGCATTTCGCATACTTCGTCCATCACCTGGAAGAAGACGGGGTCGAGATGGCCCACGACCGGCTGTGTCATCGCACGCAGCACGCGGGGATGCACGGTGCAAGGTCCCGCGCCCAGCAACAAGCGGTTCGGCGCTTCAAATTCGTCTCGGTATGATTCGATCACGATGTTCACCCTTGAATGTTTTGGCCTGGAATGGTTTGGCCTGTTTTCAGTCGTCCGAGGGGTTAGACCACCGCCGATGCGCCGCCGTCGATGTTGATGGCGACTCCAGTGAGGTAGCTGGCTCGTTCAGAAGCCAGGAAGGCGATGACGTCGCCGGCTTCGGCGCCTTCACCGACACGGCCCAAGGGTACGCTCCGCCCGGCGGCCAACTGCTCGTAGAAATCGTTAAGGTCTAGATCCGGGTCGTTGCCGATGCGGGCATCGTAGCGGCGTTGGTGCTGGCCGCTCTTGATCAGACCGATGCACACGGTGTTGACCAGGATATTGTCGGGGGCCAGGTCTTTGGACAGGCCCTTGGTGATGGCGATGCCGGCGGCGCGGGAGATCGACGTGGGCATGGAATTGGCGCCGGGGGTACGCCCGCCCAGGTTGGTGACGTTGATGATGCGCCCGCCGCCGACCTTGCGCATTTCGGGAATGGAGGCCCTAATTAATCGTATGGCGCCCCAGACCTTCAGCTCGAAGTCGAACTCCCAATCGTCGTCGCTCACATCCTCGAACCCTTTGGCCATGGACGTGCCGGCGTTGTTGACCAGGATGTCAACACGCCCGTAGCGTTCCACTGCGGTGTTGACCGCGAGGGCCGCCGTGCCCGGGTCGGTGACGTCGGCGGATATGGGAAGTACTTCGCCTTCGGTGGCAGTACGGATTTCAGCTGCTGCCGCGTCCAGCAATTCCTGCCGACGCGCCATGATGATGACGTTGGCTCCCTCGCCGGCCATTCGCAAGGCGGCGGCTTTGCCGATGCCGTCGCTGCCTCCGGTTACAATTGCTACCTTGCCGTCCAGTCCCAGTTCCATCGTAAGCCTCCTTGCGGGCGCCGACCCGAAAACCGCCGTGAATGTTTCGGGCTGCAAATTATGTCTATAGCCGCCGGTGATTATAGCATAGCCGCGACGATTTCTTACTGATGCGAGCCTCCGGACGCTGGGCAATCGCTTCATAGACTACATATTCAGGAAGCGGAAACATGATCAACGAATTCGGTCGCTGGATTCCCGCTTTCGCGGGAATGACGGGGATGACTGGTGGGATGGCGGGAATGACTGGTGGGATGACGGGGATGGCTGGGATGACGGGGATGGCGCGATTGCCCGATCTCCGGACAAGCCCCAGGAGTCAGCGTTGTTGCAGTTGTGGAGCAGATCTTGCAGCGCGGAAACTTCCGCCTGAGTAACGGTCAGCCGCCAGCGGGCCTTCACGTCAATCCAATCAGCGGCGTAGCGGCACCAACCGGCGGGATTGGGGGGGCGCCAGGCGTCGGGCGGCTGCTTGCCCTTGGAGCGGTTCACGGAGGCTTTGGTGGCCTGTAGGCTGGCGGGGTTGCTCAAGTCGTTGGCATACTGCCGCTTGCGGTCGGCATCCCATTGCCAGCCGCCCGATTCGTGGGCGTGCCCCAAGGGTACGTGGTGATCGATGTCAACGTCCGACGCATCGGTGAAGAGCTCGCCGCTCCAGGGGCCGCGCCATTCGCCGCCGACGACTCGACATCCCTGATCGGTTGCGAAGGACACGGGGGATCGGCTTTCTTCGATCAATACCTCAGCGCGCGCGTCCTGGCAATCCCGGTCGGCGTCAACCCAGTGTCGCCAGTCCTTGCGGCTGTATTCGACAGGGCTGCCGCGTTGGGCTACAACCAGTTGGGCCAGGGTGGTGAGCACGGATTGAACGTCAGCCGGCAGAGACGGCGGTGGCGGAGTTGGTTCGATTTGCGTCGCATCGATTACGTTGCGGGTAGCCAGTTCGCCGGCGAATTCCTGCGCTGTTTCGAGCGTATCGCCAACTCCGGCATCACAGGCCGGCAGGGCAAAGGCGGCGGCCAGGGCCACCATAGCGACCACAATACGGAGCTGCAATGCTGCTAAACTCCAATGCCTTCGCGCTCGGCGATAGACGGCACGTCCTTGTCGCCGCGACCGCTGAGACAAGCGAGGATGATGCTGTCGGAGGGCATAGCGGCAGCCATTCGGCTGACGTGGTAAATGGCGTGAGCGGATTCAAGAGCGGGGATGATGCCTTCGGTTCGGCAAAGGAGGCGGAATCCTTCCAAAGCCTCATCGTCGGTTACGGCCAGGTATTCGGCGCGGCCGGTGGCCTTTAGCCAACTGTGTTCCGGGCCGACACCGGGATAGTCCAACCCGGCTGAGATACTATGCGCTTCCTGGATTTGACCGTGCTCGTCCTGCAACAAGTAGGACATAGAACCGTGCAGGACGCCGGGTCGTCCGGCGGAGAGGGTTGCGGAGTGGCGTCCCGTTGCGATCCCTTCGCCGGCGGCCTCGACTCCCACCAGCCTGACGCTGGCGTCGCCAATAAATTCGTAGAAAGCGCCGATGGCGTTGCTGCCGCCGCCGACGCAGGCGGAAACCACGTCGGGCAGGCGACCTGCGGCGTCGCGGATTTGCTGGCGGGCTTCCCGGCCGATGACCGACTGGAAGTCGCGCACCAGCATGGGATAGGGGTGGGGCCCCACGACGCTGCCGATGAGGTAGTGGGTGGTCTCCACGTTGGTCACCCAGTCCCGGATCGCCTCGTTGATGGCGTCTTTGAGAGTTTGGGTGCCAGATGCCACGGCGATGACTTCGGCGCCCAGCAGGCGCATCCGGTACACGTTGAGGGCCTGGCGCATCGTGTCCTCGGCGCCCATATAAACGATGCACTGCAACCCGAGCATGGCGCAGACGGTAGCAGTGGCGACGCCGTGCTGTCCGGCGCCGGTTTCGGCGATGATGCGCTGCTTGCCCATCCGCTGCGCGAGCAGGCACTGGCCGAGGGCGTTGTTGATTTTGTGAGCGCCGGTATGGGCCAGATCCTCGCGCTTCAGGTAGATGCGCGCGCCGCCGCAGCGCCGGGTGAGGTTCTCCGCGTAGTACAGCGCGGTGGGACGGCCGGCGTAGTTTCGCAGCAGATGATCCAGTTGCGCGGCGAAACTCGCGTCATCCTGGACGGCGCGGTAGGAATCCTCCAGTTCGGTGAGGGCAGCCATTACCGTTTCGGGAACGAACTTGCCGCCGAAATCGCCAAAGCGTCCCCGCTCGTCAGGGAGGTTAGTTTGCGCGGTAGATACCATGGTCAATCAGCCTCTCCGGGGTTAATCTAAAAGCCGGGCATTGGCGACGAAACGCCGGATTTTGTCTGCGTCTTGTTCGCCGTCGGTTTCCACGCCGCTGGACACGTCCATCCCCCAGGGCTTTACCAGGGATAGGGCCGGCCCTACGTTGTCCGGGGTCAGACCGCCGGCCAGGATGAATTTCCGGCCCGAGGCGGCTAACTGCGCGGCGATGCTCCAGTCGAAGGATGCCCCGGTGCCGCCGTGCAGTCCGGCGACCTGACTGTCCAGCGTCACCATGCACCCGGCAGCGGCATAGGCGTCGATAAGATTGCTTAGGTCGGCGATAGCGGCGTCGTTTGCAACGTGCAGTACCTTGATCACGCGGGCATGGTCTCCCACGGCGCGGCAGTATTCCAGCGATTCCGCTCCGCAGAGTTGGGCAACATCCAGGCCGGCGACGGCGATGGTGTCCAACACTTCGGCCAGGGGTTGATCGCCGAACAGACCTACGGAGGGAGGAGCTGCCGGCCCAAGGGCGCGCAACCGGTCGGTGATCAGGCGGGCGGCGGAAGGTTCGACGCGGCGGCGGCGTCCGGGCACGAAAACGATGCCGATGTAGTCGGCACCGGCGGCGGCGGCGACCAGCGCGTTTTCGGCGCGGCGGACACCGCAGATTTTGACGGTGGTACGGGACACGGGACTAACTTGCCAAAGGCGCCGGCCGGCCGGTCAGGGAGCGCACTTTTCCCGCCGTGTCGTCGGCGGTGACCAGCGCTTCGCCCACCAGGACGGCGTTGACGCCCAGGGGTTCCAGTCGCGCGAGATCTTCGGGTGTGCTGATTCCGCTCTCGCTGACGATGATTTTGCCGGGGGGTATGAGCGGAGCCAGCGATTCGGTGGTCGCCAGATCGGTGATGAAGGTGTGCAGATCGCGGTTGTTGATGCCGATGATCTCGGCGCCGGCATCGACCGCCGTTGCGATCTCTGCGGCGTCGTGGGTTTCCACCAGGGGGGTCATGCCCAGTGTCCGTCCTAAATCTATGAGTTCGGCCAGTTGGGACGGCGACAGGATGTCCACAATAAGGAGGTAGGTATCAGCGCCGATAGCGCGGGCTTCGTAGATCTGGTAGGGCTGGAAGAGAAAGTCTTTGCGGAGCACCGGCGCATTGCCGGAGGAACCGCTCTCCTTGACCGCCGTGAGATGGGCCGGCTCGCCCAGGAAGTGGCGGTCGGTGATGACTGAAATGGCGGCGGCCCCGTTGCCGTAGTAGGTGGCGGCCAGTTGGGTGGGCTGAAAATTCTCGCGGAGCAGCCCCTTGGAAGGCGACGCTTTTTTGACCTCGGCGATCAGGCTGATGCTTTCCCCGCGCAAGGCTCCGGCAAAGTCGAGCGCCGGCGGCCGGGACGCTATTGAGTCCTGGAGCGCGGACAGCGGGGTATTGGCTACTGACGCGGCCAGTTCTTCGCGCTTTTTGGCGACGATCTGGTCCAGAATGCTTGGCATCTCCTCGATCCTCCAGGCGGCGTGCAGGGGGGCGAATGATTGGGCGCGCCTACCGGCGTTCATCGGGGGCCAATTGCTGTGTCAGCGCGACCATGGCGCGCAGCTTTTGGGCGGCCCGGCCGTCGGCAATGGATGACGCGGCCATCTCGATGCCTTCGGAAAGGGTGGCGGCGCGGTCGCCGGCCACCAGCGCCGCGCCGCTGTTGAGGACCACGGCATCGCGCACGGGGCCGGTGGCGCCGGACAGGATGCTGCGCATGGTGTCCGCGTTGGCTGCCGGGTCGCCGCCGCGCAGGTCATCGGGAGTGGCGTGGGGCAGACCCAAGTGGCGGGGTTGAACCAGATAAGGCCTGATCTCCCCGTCCAGGACTTCCCAACCGGGAGTGTCGCGGCCCAAGGATAACTCGTCCATACCATCGTCGCTGTGCACGATTATGGCGTGGTGAGCGCCGAACAAGCGCAGGGCTTGGGCGATCTTTTCGCCCACTTCCGGGTAGCCGACGCCGATGAGTTGACAGGAGACGCCGGCGGGGTTGGTGATGGGGCCGAGCACGTTGAAAACGGTGCGAATGCCGATTTCCCGGCGCACCGGCGCGGCGTAGCGCATGGCGGGATGATAAGCCGGGGCGAACATGAACCCGATGCCGATTTCCCGCAGGCAGCGTTCGACGGCTGCCGGCGGCAGCTCGATACGGACACCGAGGGCTTCCAGCACGTCGGCGCTGCCGCAGTCTCCCGAGGCGGCCCGATTACCGTGCTTGGCCACGGTGAGGCCGGCGCCGGCAACTACGAAGGCGGCGGCGGTGGAGATGTTGAAGGTTCCCCTGCGGTCGCCGCCGGTGCCGCAGGTGTCGATTGCCTGGCCGTCCACGTTGACCCGCAGGGATTTTTCCCGCATCACGGTGGCAAAACCGGCGATTTCCTCCGGTGTTTCGCCTTTCAACGATAAGGCGGTCAGGTATGCCCCCAACTGGGCAGGGGTGGCTTCGCCCTCCATAACCTCGCGCATGACTGCGATGGCGTCGGTCATGGAGAGGGATTGGCCGGCTGTTGCCGATGATATGGCTTCACGGATCATCAGACACCGCAGTTCGGGTAAAATCTCGGCGAATATAATAGCACGGTCGGCGGTTCGAGAGCCGGCATGCTGGAAGCGAGGATACCCAGAAGGGAGGATACCCAATGCGAATTGACGTTCACACCCACGTTTGGCCCGACCGTATCGCCGGCGCCGTGGCCGAAAATATGGAGGCTGATCTGGGCTTTACGCCGATTGCCGCCAATACGGTGAGCGGCATCAAGGCGCACATGGCGGCGGCCGGCGTGGATAAGTCCGTGGTGCTGGGGATGGCGGCGCGGGCCGACCAGGTGCGGCGAGCCAATGACTGGCTCATTTCCATAGCTGACGATAATCTGATTCCCTTTGGCGCGGTGCATCCCGATCTGGCGGACAAGGCCGGCGAGATACGCTACCTGCGGGAGCATGGGGTCAAGGGCATCAAGATGCACCCGGTCATCAACGGTTTCTATCCCGACGATCCGCAGTGGTTTCCGGTATATGAGGAGTTGGGCGACGATATGACGCTGGCGATTCACGCTGGGCGGCTGCCGCACCAAGGGGCGGCTGCGCCGCAGTATGCTGCGCCGGAACGAATTGCCAATGTGGTTCGGCGGTTCCCCAAACTGAAGGTGATTGCCCTGCACCTGGGCGGGTTCTATATGCTGGATGAGGCGGAGCGCGTCTTGCTGGGTTGGGAGAACGTGCTGGTGGACACTACCTGGCCGCCGTCGATACGGGAACTGACTGCCGACACACTGACCGCGATTATCGGCAAGCACGGAGCGCACAAGGTCTGCTTCGGCACGGACTATCCGCTGGTTGATATGGGCGCCGAGTCGGAATACCTGGCGTCGCTGCCCTTGTCTTCCGAGCAGGTTGAGGGCATTCTGGGCGAAAACGCGCGGCGGTTTATTGGACTGTAAAGCATCTTGCGGCAGGCGCCGGATGAGCGGGGGGAATGGATGCGCTTATGGCGAGGTTGTCGAACCATTGGCCAAGCCGAAAGCGTTTAGCAAGAAGGCGTATTCCTCGGCAATTTCCCGGATGCGCTCGAACCGGCCCGACGCGCCGGCGTGGCCGGAATCCATGTGGATCTTGAGCAGCAGGGGGTTGTTGTTGGTCCGCAACGAGCGGAGCTTGGCCACCCACTTGGCCGGTTCCCAATAGGTTACGCGCGGGTCGCTGATTCCGCCGGTGACGAACAGGGGCGGATAGTCTTGCGCGCGGACGTTGTCGTAGGGGGAATAAGCGCGCATGTAGTGGTAGTATTCAGCGTCGTTGGGATTGCCCCACTCGTTGTACTCCATGGTGGTCAGGGGCAGCGTGTCATCCAGCATGGTGTTGAGGACGTCCACAAAGGGCACGTGAGCCACCACGCAGCCGAACAGGTCGGGGCGCTCATTGACCACCGCGCCCATGAGCATTCCGCCGGCGCTGCCTCCGACGGCGGCGATGCGGCCGGCTGAGGTGTAGCCTTGGGCGACGAGATGCTCGGCACAGTCGATGTAGTCGTTGAAGGTGTTGCGCTTGTTCAGGAGCTTGCCGTTTTCATACCAGTCCCAACCCATTTCCATGCCGCCGCGAATGTGGGCGATGGCGTAAATGAAACCCCGGTTGACCAAGCTCAGCGCCGAAATGCTGAAATTGGCCTCCATGGTCAATCCGTAACTGCCGTAGCCATAGAGATAGAGCGGGGCGGCGCCGTCGCGGGAAGTTCCGGCCGGCATCAGCAGGCTGATCGGAACCGGCGTGCCGTCCCGCGCGGTGGCCCAGACGCGCCGGGTTTCGTACTGATCTCCGTCGTAACCGGAGGGAATTTCCTGCTGCTTGCGCAGGACTCGCTCCCGGGTTTCCATGTCGTAGTCGTACACTGCGGCGGGAGTTTTCAAGGAAGTGTAGCCAAACCGCAGGGAATTGGTGTCAAACTCCCGGCCACTCCGGGGCGACATGGCGAAGTCGTCTTCAGCCACTCCGGCGATAAGATGGATGTCGCCATCGCCCAGCCTGATGACCATAACCTGGGGGAGCCCGTCTTGACGGCAGGCGACCACCAGATGCTCCCGGTAGGCGTCAACGCCCAACAAGGGCCTTCCCGGTTGGTGAGCCATGAATTCGGTCCAGTTTTCCCATGCCGGGGCGGTTACGGGAGCGGTGGACAGCATGAAATCCCGGGCGCCGTTGCCGTTGTGCCGGATGAAAAATCGGTCGCCGTGGTCAACCACGTCGTACTCGAAATCGGTGTGTCGCGGTTCGATCAATGTCGGAGCGGCGCCGGGGTCGTCGGCGTCCAGGAACCGCCACTCGGCCATATTGTTGCCGCCAGCTACGATGTAAATGAAACGTCCGCTGATGGATTTGCCGGCGCCGACGAAGAAACGCGGGTCCGCTTCGTGATAGACCAGTTCGTCGTCGGCAGGGTCGGTTCCGAGAGTATGGCGGTAGATGCTCACCGGGCGGTGGCGCTCGTCCAGCACTGAGTAGTAGAACGTGCGGCTGTCGTTGGCCCATTCCAGGCTGTAGTAGGTATTCGGAATGGTGTCGGCCAGGTTCTCCCCGGTTTCCAAGTCGAGGATCCGAATGGTGAACTGCTCCGAACCGTCGAGATCCACGCCGTAGGCGATCAGTTTGTGGTCGGGGCTGTTTTCAAATGTGCCAACGCGGGTGTAGTCGTGGCCCTGGGCAAGTTGGTTCACGTCCAGCAGCACCGTTTCCGGGCCGTCTGCGCTGCCCTGCCTTCGGCAATAGATGGGGTATTGACCGCCCTCCTCGTAGCGCGCGTAGTAGTAGAAATCGTCTTCCTTTTCAGGAACGGTGTTGTCGTCCTCTTTGATGCGGCCACGTATTTCAGCGTAGATGGCTTCTTGCAACGGCTGCAACGGAGCCAGGAACGATTCGGTGTGGGCGTTTTCGGCATGGAGATATGCCATGGTGGCCGGGTCGTCCTGATTACGCAGCCAGCGCCAGGGATCGACCCGGGTGACGCCGTGAATGGTCGACACGTGCGGGCGCTGGGGAGCGCTGGGGGGGATGGCGGCAGCGGCAGACATGGTGGTTGAGATAAGGTAAAAGGTAAGAGGTGGTTGAGATAAGGCGGGAGGGATTTCCGGGAACCGGTAGCGTCAGGCGGCCACCGGTTCCGCTTTGATCGATTCTGTGGTGGCGGATATGGCGGCCATCTCGTCGATGAGGTAGCGCCGGCAAGCGCCGGGGCGCAATCTTGCGATGATGGACCCCAACCAACCGCCATACTCGGCTTCGATAGTTACGTAGGTGTGGCCCTGGTCATCGGAGGTGTATCCTTCGTCGCCGTCGCCGCATTCACGTATGCGATAAGAATAGCCCGCCCAGAAACCCGGTCCCGAGGTCCGATGCGATAGCGTTTCGCCCGGCTGTACAACCGTGATCAGGCTGGTAAATCGGTCGCGACCGATTTGAAACTCAATGCGATGACCCGGTTCCGGCAGGGGGCCGTCGGGCAAATCGGCGCGACGGTAGCGTTTTCCGTGCAGTTTCCGCGACGGAAAATCGACCACCGCCGTCCAAGTCTCGTCCGGCGGGCAGGACAGGATTTTAGAATATTCAAAGACAGCCATGCTTAATATTATGAACCGCGGGGGACAGGGTTTGCCAAGTTGACCATGGGCGGAATTTGTGCAATTGTAGCGCACACGGTTGAACGGTTGAAGCGGACGGCACGATTATGACTATGCCCGACGGGGCGTTGGCGGGCCTCAAAGTTCTTGATTTCACGCATTATGTCTCCGGACCGTACTGCACCAAGTTGCTGGCCGACTTTGGCGCGGACGTTATCAAGGTCGAGCGACCGCCGGATGGCGACCAGGCGCGGCAGATCGGGCCGTTTCCGGGCGATGCGCCGCATCCGGAAAAGAGCGGGCTCTTCCTGCACCTCAACACCAACAAGCGCAGTGTTGTGATTGATCTTAAGCAGGGCGACGCCCGCGACATCGTGAACCGGCTGGCGTCGTGGGCGGAAGTTATCGTGGAAAACTTCCGCCCCGGCGTTGCGGACCGTCTCGGCGTTGGTTTCGACCAGATCGCCAGCATAAACCCGGCGCTTATCTACACCAGCATCTCCAACTTTGGACAGACCGGGCCGTACCGGGACTATCGTGGGTCCGAGATTGTTTTCTACGGAATGGGCGGCGAAATGCACTCCACCGGCCTGGCAGACCGCGAGCCGCTGAAGTTAGGCGGCAACGTGGGTTTGTACCAAGCGGGGGCGGTGGCAGCCGTTGGGACCATGGGCGCGGTTCTGGCGGGTTCGTTCCGGCCGGGGGACGACGAGAACTTGCCGGCGGGGCAGCACATCGACGTGTCTATCCTGGAAACGCAACTTGGTTCGGTGGATCGCCGCCAAAGCGCGCTGCTGGCGCATCAATACACGGGCGAATTGAGTCGACGGCCCGCATCGGGCGGTTCGGGCGGGTATCCCAACGCCGTGTATCCGTGCGACGATGGCTATTTGCAAATCAACGGGAGCCGAATGTACTTTCCCCGCGCCGTGGCGTTGCTGGGTCATCCGCCGGAGCTGTGCGAACCACGCTGGCAGGACCCGGCCGCGCAAGGCGACCCGGCGATGCGGGACGAGTTCGAGTCGGAACACTTTCTGCCGTGGATTCTGGAACGCAACCGGGCCGAGGCCTGGCAAGCCGCTCAGGAAAATCGGGTGTTGTCCGGCCCGATCAATACGATGGCGGACCTGGACGTTGATCCTTCGTTCAACTCCCGGGGAGTTTTCGCGGAAAAGGACCACCCGGCGGCGGGCAAGTTGCGCTACCCCGGCCGGCCGTTCATGATGGCAAAGTCCCCGTGGCAGCTCCGACGTACCGCGCCGTTATTGGGCCAGCACACGGCGGAGGTTCTGGGCGAGTTGGGATATGCGGAATCGGAAATTGCGGCTTTTATTGCTGGCGATGTTGTTCGGCCCGGATCTGGATTCCCGCGAAAGCGGGAATGACGGGGGTAAGGCGGGAATGACGAGGGCGAAGGCGGGAATGACGGCAGTAATGCGGGAATGACGGAAAATGTCGACAGGCTCTTCTAGGAGGTCTCGCCGGCCGTTGGAAGGCTTGCGGGTTTTGGAGATCACGGTGGTTTGGGCCGGCCCTTACTGCGGGTCTTTTTTGGCCGATCTGGGAGCCGAGGTGATTCGGGTTGAATCGACCAAAGCTTTTGTTCCGCTGACGCGGGGCGCGGCGCCGCGCTTGACGCAAAGCGAGATTGACAACTTGCCACTGTATTCGGGGGGGACTCCTGGCCGTGTGCCAGGGTCGCGCCCCTTCAACCGCTCGCCGATGTTCAACTCCCACGCTCGCAACAAACGCAGTATGACGGTCAATCTGCTGGATCCGGGAGGTCGGGAGATTTTTGACCGCTTAGTGTCCGTCAGCGACGTGCTGATTGAAAACAACCCCACCGAGACGATGGAGAAACTGGGTGTATCTTACGAGTCCTTGAAAGGGGTGAAGGACGACATCATCATGCTGCGGATGCCGGCCTATGGCAGTACCGGACCTTACCGGGACTACCGCGCCCACGGCGTACACATCGAGGGCGTGGTTGGTCACACTATGCTGAGAGGTTACGAGGATACCGACCCGTCCTACAACACCACCGTCCTGATGTCCGACGCTGCGGCCGGCGCCCAGGGGGCCTTTGCCGTACTGGCGGCGCTGCGTCACCGCAAACGGACCGGCGAGGGTCAGCTGGTGGAGTTGGGCCAGGCGGAAAATGTGTTTCCGTTCCTGGGCGAATACTATCTGGACTATCGGATGAACGGGCGCACGCACGCATCTTTGGGAAATCGCCATCCTGTCGCGCTGCAAAACTGTTACCCCTGCGCGCCGGCGCCGGACAATGATGACCGCTGGGTCGTAATAACGGTATATGACGATGACCAGTGGCATGCCTTGTGCGACGTCATTGGGGCCGAGGGCCTTGGCGCCGACCCGGAGTTGGCGGACGCCGCCGCTCGCCGCAGTCGTCAGCCTGAAATCGACGCGGCCATCGCCGCCTGGACGCGCACCCGAAGTCCGCAAGAGGCTATGAACATCCTGCAACAGCGCGGCGTCCCGGCCGGCGCGGTGTTGAACCAGGCTGACGCATTCGCCGATCCGCACATTCGTGACCGAGGCTTTTTTCAAGAGGCGTTCCAGGAGGATTGCGGAACTCACCTCTACCCCGGTCCGCTGTACAAAATGTCGGAAACCCCGTTGAGCATACGCCGTGGCCCGGTGATGTTTGGGCAAGACAACGAGTACGTGTATCGGGAATTGCTGGGTTACACCAGTGAAGAGTACGCCGCTTTTGAGGCGGCCGGTCACGTTGGGACCGACTACGTTAGCGGCGTTTGACGCACCCGCCAATCAGCTGGCCAGCAGCTCCTTCAACTGGGCATCGATAAACCCGGTATCAACGGGGTTGCGTCCGGGCCCGCCGCCGGTATGTCCCCAGATGGTGGGGATGACGCGGAGGTGGGCGTTGGGCATCAGAGATACCTCGATCTCGTTGTCCTGGGGCGGGAAGTATTGGTCGGTTTGGGATGGCATGACGAAAGCGCGGGCCTTGATCGCGCCCAGGGCTTGCTCGAAATCGCCTCCGTAAAGGGGGTTGTCGCTGATGTCGCCGGCCTGCCAGGTGGCGATCATGGACAGGATGTTATTAGCGTCCTGCTGAAGATACCGGCCCTCCCAGGAGGTTATGAGGTAATCTTCCAGCGAGGAGTGTCCGAGGTCGAGATAGACCTGCTCCCGGTAGAACGCCTGGGACGGGGCCCAACCGGCGTACACCCGAGCCATGGCCCGGAGGCCCTGCCAGGGTTGAATGTCGTACCAGCCGTTGTTCCAGGCCCGGTCGGCGCAGAGGGCGGCTTTAACCCCCTCCAGGAAGACGAAATTGTGCCGTGACGTGCGGGCTGAACCGCACCATGGCGCGATGCGTTCCACCAGGTCGGGATACAGCGCGCCCCAATGGAAAGCCTGCTGGGCGGCCATGGAAAAGCCGCAGACCAGGGCGATGCGCTCGATGCCGAATTGCTCGGTCAACAAGCGGCGCTGGAACCGGATGTTGTCGTAGTAAGTGATCCGGGGAAATCTGGCACGGTCATACGGCGCCGGAGTGTTGCTGGGCGACGACGACAATCCGTTGCCGAATAGATTGGGGATGATGATGAAGTACCGAGCCGGATCCAAGGCCATGCCCGGCCCGATCAGCGGCTCGTTGGCCGGATGCTGAGCGCCGAAGAAAGTGGGGAACACGATGGCATTGTCCCGGCGGTTATTCAACTCCCCGTAGGTCTGGTACGCCAGGCGGGCGTTGCGCAAGCGGAGGCCGCACTGTAGGTCAACGTCGCCCAGTTCGAAGATCTGGTGTTCGGGCATCTTGGAGGCTCCTGAGGGTTGAACGCGAAGGCGAAAACAATTAGGCTCGCACCAAGTCTAACAGCGTGGAGGTTGATCATGCTGAACAAGGTGCATCACGTGACCTACGTTGTGGAAAGCGTCAGCGACATGGCCGCATATCTGGAGAGCAATTTCGCGCTCACGCCGATCCGCACCGACGAATTCACCGAGCGGGGTTTCAAATCCATTCTCTACCAGGTCGGGGATACGCTGGTGGACTTCTTTGAACCGCTGCGGGACGACACTGCAATGGCCCAACAACTCCGCGAAAGCGGCCCCGGCGTCATGCACGTGGCCTGGGGCGTGGACGGCATCGATCAGCTGTTCGCCGACCTGCAATCCAAAGGCAACGCGATGCGGGGAGACGGGCCGTCCACCAGTCCCTTTGGCTACCAGACGGCCAGCATTGACACGAGCAGTTCTCACGGCATCTATTTCCAGCTGGCGGAGGGGGAACACGGTTAGCGTGAGGCGTTGTTGCGGCGGAATGGAGATCGGCTCCCGTATGCCTTGAAACCGATAGCCTTTGAAACCAGTATGCCTTGAAACCTGTGGAGGAGACTTACGATGGAATACCGGATCAACCACGTGCACATCCGCGCCGCGGACCCGCACGCTACGGCGGCGTGGTACGAAAAGTTTTTCAATGCCCGTATCGTCTCGGAACGAACGGTGATGCCCAACACTATTACCATCGGAATGGAGATGGGCGGGCCGTGCCGGCTGAACGTATCGTCCAAACCGCCGGGCTCTTCGGATGAGCGAAGCGCTGCCGAACTGAACCGGTTGGGTCTGGAGCATTTTGGCTTTGATGTGGAGGACCTGGAGGCGGAGATGGAACGGTTGACCGCCGCGGGAATTCGCGTCGTATTGCCCATCACGGACACGCCCACCGGATCCCGGTTGTCCTATATCGAAGGACCGGACGACGTGCTTATTGAATTGGTGCAGCCGGCGAGTTAGAGGAGAATCGCGCTGGTACAGCGGGTGGTTTCTGGATTCCCGCTTTCGCGGGAATGACGGGAATGGCGGGAATGGGGCGAAATGGCGGGAATGGGGCGGAATGACGGGAATTGGGCGGAATGGCGGGAATGGCGCTTGGCAACTTGATTTGACGACGCGTCTTGGTCAATTCGTGGCGATCCAGTCGGCGACCCGTTCGCCGATCATGATGGCAGTGGCATTGGTGTTGGCCCGGGTTACCTGAGGCATGATCGAGGAGTCGGCGACCCATAGCCCCCGGACGCCGCGCACTCGGCACTGCTGATCGGTTACGGCCATGGGGTCGGAGTCTGGGCCGATTCGGCAAGTGCCGGATACGTGGCGGGAGGTGCCGACGGTCTGTCGGATCCAGGCGTCGAGCGCGTCGTCATCGGCCAAGACCGCATCGGTTGGAGCGGTGCGGCGCTCCATAACGTCCTGGTAGGATTCGGATCCTAGCATGTCGGCGGCCAGGCGAACGGCGTCGCGCATCCGGCGCATATCGTTCTCGTTGTGAAAATAACGGTAGTTGATCTCCGGCTGGACCGTCGGGTCTGCGGAGGCCAGGCGGACCCAACCGGAGCCGTCGGGAAGTTCCAGGGCGCAGGCGATACGAGCGGTGCGGTCGGGCAGACGCTCACCGGTCATCACGTTGAATACGCCCAAGGTATGCAGCATTACGTCGTTGGGATAGGACGGCGGCGCGGAAGTGACGCGCAGGCCGAAGCGCAGCGCGCCGGCATTGGCGTGGAGCTGAACTTGGTCTTTGACCTGGAAGCTAACGCTGCCCATGGGATGATTGAACAGGTTTTGACCTACGCCGGGCGACTCATGGATGACCGGTATTCGGAAGGCATCCAGCTGGTCGCGGGGGCCAATGCCCGAGAGCATCAGAATATGGGGTGATTTCAGCGCGCCGGCGCTCAGCGCCACGTGGCGGGCCGCCAGGATGAAGATTTCGCCGCCACTCTCGGCCTCGACTCCGGAAACCCGGTCGCCATCGAAAAGAACGCGGCGGACGAAGACGTTGCCCTTGACGGTCAGATTGAGCCGATGGCGTACCGGGTTCAAATGCGTGATAGCGGCGCTCATCCGCACGCCGGCCTGATTGTTCATGGGGATAGCGCCGATGCCGGCAGACTCCGGGCCGTTCAGGTCGGGGTTCACCGGGTATCCGCGCTCCAAAGCAGCCGCGTGGAAGGCTTTCTGCACGTCGGGCCAGGTTTGGTTTTCCCGTCGCACAATGGGTATGGGACCTTCAGTGCCGTGAAAGTCGTCTTGTATGTCGAGGTCGGTTTCGGCCTTCCGGAAGAAGGGCAGCACTTTGAGGTAGGTCCATTCGTCGTTGCCGAAGGAGGCCCACCGTTCAAAATCTTCGGGAAGACCTCGCAGATAGACTTGGCCGTTGATCGAGCCGGAGCCGCCGATTACCTTGCCCTGGGCGATGTTGATCTCGCCTTGCTGGTCGTTGATGACGCCCCGGAGGGACCAGGACACCGGCGATCCGGGCTGCTCTCCTGCGTTGGAGTAGCCGTTGCGCACGACCTCGGGCAGATGTTCCGGGTCGGGATAGTCGGGTCCGGCTTCCAGCAGCAGCACCGAGCGGTTGGGATCTTCGGACAGCCGGCTGGCCACCACCGAACCGGCGGAGCCGCCGCCCACTACGATTACGTCGTACTTCATAATTGCATCCTCGCTTGCAGTTTGACATTCGCGATTTTACACTACCGGCAAGATCCAAAAACCGGCAAGATCCGAAAATGGAAGTTTATGGAGGGCGATGACTATGCTGAATGATCCGCAGGAGTTCTTGAGGTATTTCGACTCCATTCACCGCCGGACGGCCCGGGACATCGCGGCGCTGCCGCCGCCGGCGGAATTCTGGGAACCTTCAGTCGGCGAGGGGGAAAATGCCTGGGGCATCGCGCAAATCGTTCACCACATCTGCGAATCGCGGATGTACTTCGCCCGGGCCTATCGAAACGAGGGCTGGATCTACGATTGGCCGGTTCCGAGCACAGCGTCGCAAAGCAACTGGGTTCCGGCGCTGGAAGAATCGGCAGCGGAGTTCCGGCGGCGGCTGGCGGGCACGCCGGCGGAGTGGCTCAGCCGGCGCATCCGGCTGATCGACACGGATGGGACGCTAAGCGGCTGGCGGGTGCTGATGATGCTGGTGGAACACGAGGTGCATCACCGATCACAGATTGATACTTACGCTGGCCTCCAGGGATGGGACGTGCCGCAAATATACGGACGCACCCGGGAGGAGATTGACGAGTTACAGGAGGAGCAGCAGGCCGGCAGCGCCGGGCGTTAGCCGGCGATTAAGGGCTGATCAGGCCGCTGCGGTTCTGGACGATGAACGTCTCCCGGCGCTGGAGGTAGTCTGCCACCAGGTTGAGCAAGGCTTGCGGGCGTTCCGCCGGGATGTCGTGACCGGAATCGTACACGAAAGCGATGTTGCAATTCGGTATGCGTTCCCGGTAAACGCTGGCGGACGCGGCCAGCGGGTCTTCCTGCCCGAACACGGCCAGGGTAGGGCACCGGATTTGGGCGATTTGGCTCGGCAACTGGGCGTCTTCACCGGCGGCGTTTGGCCGAATTAGCGACGGGGAGATCAGGATCAGCACGGCGACCCGTTCCGAAGCGCGGAGCGCGTGACGGACCGCTAACCCGGCGCCGGATGAGATGCCGATCACGCCGTAGCTTTCCGCAGCCAGATCTGGTACGGCAGCCGGCAACTGGTGGCCGGCGCCAATGCCGGATCCGACCGGCTCCGGTTCCAGTACGACCCACCGGTGGGACAACCCGTCGCGCAATAGGCTCGAGCCGCCCGGCAGCCCGTTGATGACCACTACCGTGTCGCGTAATTGGGCCGGATCCACTGGTTACAGTTCCTTGAGGCGCGGCAGGACTTCGCGACCGAACAGGTCTATTTCGGCCATGATGTCGCGGTGGGTGAGGCTGGGCTGCTGGAAAAACAGGTCGATCACGCCGGCGCCGCAACGGTCGTGGTAGGCTTTGATCTGCTCAAAGACGGTGTCCGGGCCGCCGACAAAGGTGAGGCCGGGCGCGCCGCCCACGATGTCGCCGCTGGCGCTGCCGGTGAAGACGTTGCGGTAGTCCACCGTACCGCCGGCCCGGGTGGTCTGTATTACCTGGGACACCGATGAACGCAGCGCCATGCCCGGGGCGCGGCCCTGGTCGGTTTGTTGGTTGAACCAATCACGGGCCTGCCGGTCGGTTTCGGCCAGGTAGATGCTGCCGCGAAACACCAGCTGATCGGGGTGGGGATGCCAACCGGCCTGATCGCACCACTGGAAATATTTATCGGTGATGCTGCCCATTTGGTCTGCCGGGATGAAGGACACGCCCAAGCCCAGGTGGCGCTGCGCTGCGTACTGCACGGCGTCGTCGCTGCGGGTGGCAACCAGCGCGGCCGGGAAGGGTTGCTGGACCGGACGGGGCCATACGGCCACGGTGCGGAACTGGTAGTAGCGGCCTTCCCAGGCAAAGGGTTCGGGTTCCGTCATCGCTTTGAGGATGAGGTCCATGCCTTCCAGCATTCGGCCCCGGCCCTCGGCGGGGTTGACGCCGTACACCTGATCCTCGTTGGGAGTGCCCCGCAGGAAGCCCATGACGAGGCGCCCGTTGGTCAAGTTGTCCAAGAGGGTGAGTTCTTCGGCGGCGCGTACCGGGTTGTTCAAAGGCAGGAGGGGGCCGAGCAGGGCGATCTTAACTGATTTGCAGCGTTGGGCAACGGCGGCGGCCATCACAGCCGGGGTTCCGGTGGCGATGCGGCCCGAATAGTGGTGCTCGGAGAAACTGACCCACTCGAAGCCCAGCTCTTCGGCGAGCGCGCACTCTTCGATGCCGTCCTGGTAGCTCTGCACGGAGGTCTCCGGATCGCTGAAACTCGGCGGAGTTGGCCAGGTGGGCGGGAAATCGCGGCGGCGGGAGTACCCCATGGCGCCCAGGTAAGATGCCTTCATAGTTTCTCCTGTAGTGCGCGCCAATCTTACCACGACGGGGGTATGGCGCGCCGGCGATTCGGCGCCGCAGGGTAATCATACGCTCCATTGCTCAATTCGTGATCTGGCACTAACCAGGCAGTGTGGACATTTTGATGGTCATGTCGTTGTTACTGCAAAAGCAGGAGCCGAGAAAAGCTTATAGGACTGGGACGCTGGCCTTACTTTGTACTTACTGGATTCCCGCTTTCGCGGGAATGACGTGGAGCGTTAATGGAATGACGGGGAGTGTCAATATAGCCCAGCGCCAACGGTTTTGAACTGCTTGTCCCCTGGGTTGTGTTGACGCGCTGATATTGGCGTGTTTTCGCCAGGGATGCGTGACCCCGGCTGCCCAGCGGCGGCTGCCATAGACACGGAGCAACTGCCGGTCAAAGGCTTGCCGGTGATTGGCGCGCTGTCTTAAACTCTGCTCGCAGTTCTGTAATTTGCACGACTGCTGCGCTGTCTCACCCTCTGATGATCAAGGAGCGTCTTATGGAACCCTTTGCAATAGCCATAAGCGACGATGCGCTGGACGACCTGCGCCAACGGCTGCGCCATACCCGATGGCCCGACGAGATGCCGGGGACCGGCTGGGAATACGGCTCTAACCTGGATTACATCAAGGAACTGGTCACATATTGGGCCAACGATTTCGACTGGCGGGAGCAGGAACGGAAGCTCAACGGCTTCCACCATTTCAAGTCTGAAGTGGATGGCTTGAACATACACTTTATTCGGGAAAACGGCGCTGGGCCCAACCCGATGCCGCTAGTGATCACCCACGGTTGGCCTAGCAGCATCTTTGAGATGACCAAGATCATCCCGCTGCTGGCTGATCCGGGCGGCCACGGCGCCGACCCGGCAGACTCCTTTGATGTGGTGGCGCCGTCTCTGCCCGGTTTCGGCTTTTCGCAGGCGTCCCAGGAACCGGGGATGCAGGTGCAGAAGGTGGCCGACCTGTGGGCGAAAATGATGACGGAGAATTTGGGCTATCCCAAGTTTGCCGCGCACGGCGGCGACATCGGGGCCGGCGTAACCTCGCGCCTGGGTTACGCCCATGCTGACAAGATGATCGGAGTCCATTTGACGTCGATTACGCGCCCTACGCCGTATCTTGGGCCCGGTTCGCGTCCGCTTACGGACGCTGAGCAGGCCCACTCGAACCAGCGGGAGCGCTGGCAGCAGGCGGAGGGCGGATACAGCCACATCCAGGGAACCAAGCCGCAAACGCTGTCCTACGGACTTAACGATTCACCGGCCGGGCTGGCGGCCTGGATCGTGGAAAAGTATCGTACCTGGAGCGATTGCGACGGTGACGTGGAGAGCCGGTACACCAAGGATGAGCTGCTGACCAACATCACCATTTACTGGATTACCGGGACAATCGGTTCGTCGGTGCGAATGTACAAGGAGAACCAGAGTACGCTGTGGGAAATGGCGGAAGGGGAAAAAGTGCCCACGCCGGCGGGCATGGCTTTGTTCCCCCAAGAGATCGCCAAACCGCCTCGTGAATGGGCCGAGCGGTCTTGGGACGTGCGCCGCTGGGAGGAGATGCCCCGGGGCGGACACTTCGCTGCGCTGGAAGAACCGGAACTGCTGGCCCACGAGATCAGGGAGTTTTTCCGGCCTTTCCGGGGCTAAATACGGCGTCGCTATTCTGGCGTCGCTATTCCGGCGGAAGCCGGGATCCAACCGGGGCGGGCTTGAAACCCGCCCCGGCGACCGGCTTGACGGCCGGCCCTAGCGTTGCAGGAACTTCAGGATTTTCGGGTTGACCAGTTCGGGACGCTCCTGGTGCATGAAATGGCCGGCGCCGGGAATGATGACCTTTTCCAGTCCGCCGGCGAAGTAGGAGTACATGCCGGAACTCAGGAAGGACTCCAGCCGTTTGGGTCGGTCGCGCGTGCCGTGCAGGGCGAGGGTAGGCACTCGTATCGGGCCGGCGGAGATGACGGCCTGGTCGGCCCGGACCTGGTCATCCACTTGCGAAGGGTCGTAGCGGGCGCGGTAGTAACCCAAGGCGGCCTGGACCACGCCGGGCTGGCGGAAGGTTGACCGGATGCTCTCCAGGGCTTCCGCCGGGATGTCCCACTCCGGCGAGGCCCAACGCCACCACTCCTCGACGAAGGCGTAATCGTTGTGGGCAACCACTTCTTCGGCGGAGGGGAGCTGGAAGAAGAAACCGTGCCAGGTGCCCTGGAGGTACTGGAAGTTCCGGGACAGCTCGCGGTCAACCCGTCCGGAAGCAATGGTCACCAGTTTGATGACCTTTTCGGGGGCCAAGGCGGTAGCGCCGACGACAGCGCCGGCGCCCCAGTCGTTGCCGATGAGGTAAGCCCGATCCGCTCCCAATGCGCCGATTAGTTCCACGGCATCGCGAGCCATCAGGGCGGAGTGGTAGCGTCCGTCGGCCGGAGCCGCGGTGGGGGCGTAGCCACGCATGAAAGGGGCGACGGCCCGAAAGCCGGCAGCGGCCAGGTCGGGCAGAAGGTGGCGGAAGGAATAAGCATGGTCGGGAAACCCGTGGAGACAAAGGGCCAACGGGCCCTCGCCCATTTCCAGGTAATGAAAGTTGATTCCGTTTGCGTTGACGGCTCCAGTGTTGAAATCAGGCATTGGCGTACCTCCGGTTTAACTCCGGGTATCGTTAACGATCAGCGGTGTCAGCAGACTCGGTTCTCACCCGCCCAGCCGGGCGCGCATGCCGTCGGGCACTTGCCGGATCCGGCGGCTGAACGCGGTATCCCAGCGGTTGGGAACCTGCTGGGCGGCAGCGGTGATCAGAGCGGCTCCGTTCAGGTAATCGTCGTGGTGAATATACTCGGCGGCGATGGAGCCGTCCGGGGCGCCATTGTGATAGTTGCCCAGGGGAAAGGCGACGCCGGTGGAGCGATAGCCGTAGGCCAGGAATGCGCTGGCCTCGCAGACGCCTCCACTCATCAACTGACGCTGACATCGGAAATCAGGGTTTTGCGCGGTCAGTATCTCGCGGGCCCGGATCAGGGCGGACTCGGCGTCGGAATCGAAGGTGCTGCCGGCGTCGCCCACCCGTATGACCGGGCCGCCGCCGATTTCCGCGCCGGGCAAAGTTCGGGAGGATTCCAGAGACACGACCAGCGTATCGGCGGGCAGGGTTCCGGCCTCGGCGAGCAGGCGGGCTCCGACTAGTCCGACTTCCTCAGCGCGGGTGAACACGCCGTACACGTCGCCGGCCGGCGGATCGTCGCGCAGGGCCGACAGGGCGGTCAGGATGCAACCGCAGCCGGCCAGATCGTCGGCGGCCCGCATCACGATGCGGTCATCTTCGATGCTGAAATCGGGGAGGTCAAAAACGGCGGCGGAGGGTATCGGGATGTTTGCGTCCGGAGCGCCGGAAACCTGGATCGTTGCTTGTCGTTCTCGCTCGCCGCCGTGGGGCCCGACGGTTTCGGCAGGGACACGCCGGCCGCCGGGCAGGATTAGGTGCAAGGGGACTCCGGCGACGAAGGACCCCGCAGGGACGCCGCCCAGGGCCTGTCCAACGAGGTAGTCGCCGTCGCGGCCCACTATCTCGAAACCAGGGTGGTCCATGTGGGCCATGAAGGCGATGGGCGGGAGCTTTGCGGAGTCCGCGCCGGCGATGCGGGCGATGATGTTGCCGAAATCGTCCGTGCGCCAGGAAACGCCGATCTCAGTTAGCGCAGTGCGCACGGCGGCTGCCACCCCGTTCTCGTGGAAGGCTACGGCCGGCTGCGCGCCCAAGCGGGCCAGAAAGTTTAGCGCCCGACCGTTGTAGTCGAGTTTGTTGCCGTCGAGTTTGTTGGTGTTCATAGCAATCAAGCCCTGCATTATTTCTGCCAGCGGAATAGGCTCCATACCGGAGCCGTGAAACCGGGGAGCAGATCTCCCGCCGTCAATTGATTGGGTTGGCCCCGGTGATTGGGTTGGCCCCATTGTGCCATTGCAAGGGACGGATGGGCAAACCGGGAAGGTGTTGGGGTGCTATACTGCCGTCCGTATTATAGACACTGCACAGCCGCCCTGGCCGGGCGGTGGGGAGGTGAGCCGTGCTGCCCAAGTTTCGCGTTAGTCTGGACGAGGCTACGATGGTTCCGGGGGACGATCTGAAGTCCACCGTGGCCGCGGTGTTCGAGAAGATGGGAGTGCCGCCGGAGGACGCGCAACTGGGAGCGGACGTGCTGGTGCTGGCGGACTTACGGGGGGTCGACTCGCATGGGGTCTCGAATATGCTGCGCAGCTACGTGAACGGCTATACCAGCGGCCAGATCAACCCCATGCCAAACGTTCGCGTCGTGCGCGAAACTCCGAGCACTGCGAGCATCGACTCCGACCGGGGCCTGGGAATTATCACCACGCCCAAGGCGATGGAGATGGCCATTCGCAAGGCGTCGGATGTGGGAGTGGGTATGGTGACCATCGGCAACGCCCGGCACCTGGGGATGGCGTCGTACCATGCCATGATGGCCCTGGAGCACGACATGATCGGCGTCTGCATGACAAGCTGCCCGCCTTCGGTGGTGCCGACTTTCGGAGCGGAACCGCGTTTGGGCACCAACCCCATCGCCATAGCCGTGCCTTCCCGCAACGAGGCGCCCTTCGTATTCGACGCGGCTACCAGCACCGTAGCCGGCAACAAGGTTGGCATAGCCCGTCGCCTTGGCGTGAAGCTGGAACCCGGCTGGCTGGCCGACGCCGCGGGCAACCCCATCATGGAAGAGGCCGACGCGCCGGACAATTACACCCTACTGACGCTGGGCAGCACCCGTGAGCTCGGCTCCCATAAGGGCTACGGGCTGTCGTGCATGGTGGACATTTTGGCCGGCGTCCTCACTGGGTTCGGATACGGCGCCGTCCCCGGACGGCCCAATTTTGGGCACTATGTCGCTGCATACAACGTTGCCGGATTCGACGACCCGGATCACTTCAAGGATCAGATGGACGAGTGGCTGCAAATGATGAAGTCAACGCGCCCGGCTCCCGGTGAGGAACGGGTCCTGGTCGCCGGGCAACCGGAGGCCGAGATGGAGGAGATCCGCCGGGTGGCCGGCATTCCGCTGCACCAGGAAGTGGTGGACTGGTTCCACGACACCTGCGGAGAGCTGGGCATCGACTGTCCGTTCTAGGTTCCGTTGACATTTCCCGGCATTTGCAGGCAAGCGAGAATGCCGGGAAGCGGACAGTCCGGCGCGGCGGCGCGCAATTTCGGTGAGGCCGTCAATGCCATGCGGCGCTTCGGGCTACCGCTCCCGCACGCCGCCGCCGATTACCCGGAAATGCTGGAGGTCGGCGGCGTCGGGGAAAGCCTCGCGGGCCCGGCGCAGGGCCGGCTTGCTCTGCCGCTGGCGGGCGTCCAGGAGTATGCCCACCACGGTGCCGCTGTGGGCTGCGTTGACTCCGACGGCGCCGATTTCCCGGGCAAACTCTGCCGCACGTTCTACCAGTGGGCCGGAGTCGGCGGGTCGTCCGGCTTGGGCGCTGATGGTGGCGCCCCGTCCCACCAGCCCGGGATCGCAACGTCGGATACCCTCCCGAACCAGCTGTAGCGCTTCCTCGGTGGAAGCGGACAACGAACGCCAATGTTCGGTGCGGTCGGTTTGGTTGAATTCCAGGGTGTCCAGATGTCCCCCGCGATCAACTACGATGACTTCCAGAGGCGGCGGCGGGCCCAAGGGTTCGGCGATGCGCCCCTTGCGGTGGTCGAAGAGCGCGACGCCCGGGAACATCAGGCCGTCGGTGGGTTCCACGGCAAGCGCGATGTCGGCGATGGTTGCGGGGGGCAGGTTCATACCGGCGGCGCGCCCAGTAGCCCACACCGCTGCGGTGATGTCAGCGCTGCTGCTGCCCATGCCTTTGCCGACCGGGATTGGATTTGCCACGGTCACCTGGGCAGATAACATGGTCATGCCGGCGCATCGTTCCAGTCGAGACAACGTCTGCGCCACGGCCTGCCGGGTTTTGGGGAGATGGTCAACGCCGCGTATCCGGTCCGCCACTGCTGCCGCCTGAGGGCTCAGGGCAACCGTGACGCGAGAGAATTGGTTGATGGGGCAGGTGACCAGAAAGTCAACATCACCGATCATGCCCTGCACGAGTTCGCCACAGGTGCCGGGAGCCAGCGCGGTGGCGGCGCCGATGAATTCGCTCAACAGTCTCCACCCTCACTCATTACCCCCTCCGGTCAAGGGAGAGGGATTTGATAGGCACGGGGATACCGGCCACCACCAGCGTGACGGAATCCGCCGCCGTCGCCACCGCTTGATTGACCGCGCCCAGCAGATCCTGAAACTGCCGGCCCAGCGATGACGTGGCGACCAGGGAGTGCCCTACCTCGCTGCTCACAATCACGGCATCCGAGTCGATCTCACGCACGAATGCTACAAAGCGACGTACTGCGCCAACGGTCCGCGCGGTGAGTTCGGCGGCGGGGGTTGCTTCGTGTTCAATGAGCAGGTTGGCGACCCATCCGTCTAACGAATCCAATAACAATACGGACTGGTCGCCGGCGCTGCCGCGCGATTTCTGCAAATCACCCACCGGGTTGAGCGGCGCCTCCAGGGTTTGCCATTGATCCGGTCGCCGTTCCTGATGCTGGCGAATGCGCTCTTCCATTGCCGGATCGGTTGCTACGCCGGTAGCCAGGTAGGTCACGCCGCGTTTGCCGGCCAATTGCCCCGCCAGTTGCTCAGCATAAGCGCTCTTGCCGGATCGGATACCGCCCAGAACAAAATGGATAACGCTCATGGATCCGGCGTCATCCCGATCATATCGTACACCAGCTCCATACGGAGACTGGAGCGTACCCAGTTGGCCAAGCGGTCGTACTCCCGATCACGGGCGACGTCCACGCCGGCGGGCAAAGTCACGCCTTTCCGGCGGGCCAGCTCGCGCAGAAGGGCGCGGCGGACGCCGGCGTTGTGAAACAAGCCGTGGATGTAGGTTCCCAAGACGCGCCCGGTGGTTGCCAAGGCGCCGTCCAGCGCGGTTTCGGGGGTGACGGCGGCATCAGCGCGATCGAACACCGCGAAGGGAGGCACGATGTCTTCCCCAAGGGTGCGGCCCATGTGGATCTCGTAACCGACTACCGTTTCGCCGGCCGCGCCGGCTAGCAGGCCGCCGGCCGCCGCAGCCTCGTTCCTTACGGTGGCTTGAACCCGGTGGGTTTCTTTAGTTCCCGCAAAGGTGGTCACCAATGGGAGCAAGCCAAGCCCGTCCGCCGCGCCGATGGTTGATTCAATTCGATCCGGGTCCAACAGTGTCCGGCCCAGCATCTGGTATCCCCCGCAGATGCCTATGATGGCGGCGCCGCGGGCGAATGCGGTTGTTACGGCATGGGACAACCCTTGCCGCTCCATCCACAGGAGGTCGGGAATGGTGGTCTTGCTGCCGGGGAGTATCACCAGGTCGGGGTCTCCCAGCCGGTCGCCGTGCTGCACGTAGCGAAGGCCTATCCCCGGCTCGCGGGCCAGGGGGTCGAAGTCGTCGAAGTTGGAAATGTGCGGCACTTGCACCACGGCGACGTCCAGTACGTCCGGGGCGGGGGAATGAGGCGGAGTAATGTCCAGAGCCACCGAGTCTTCTTCCGGGATGTGGATGTCCCGGAAGTGATGCACCACTCCTACCACGGGCTTCCCGGTGTAATCTTCCAGCCAGGTCAACCCGTCGTGCAGCAGGGAAACGTCCCCGCGGAACTTGTTGATGAGCAGACCTTTTACGGCGTCCCGTTCCGCGTCGTCAAGCAGTTGCAAGGTTCCGACAAGGGAAGCGAATACGCCGCCGCGATCGATGTCACCACAGAGGAGCACCGGCGCGCCCGAGTATAAGGCGACGCGCATGTTGACGATCTCGGTGGCTTTCAGGTTGATTTCCGCGGGGCTGCCAGCGCCTTCGATAACCACTACGTCATATTCGCTGCGCAAGGTATCGAGGGATTTGGTTACCGATGTCCAGAGGGTGGACTTGAGGTCGAAATAATCACGGGCGCGGGCGGAGGTGAGGGGGCGACCCATGAGGACTACCTGGGCGTGACTGTCCGCTTCGGGCTTGAGCAATACCGGATTCATCTCCACACGGGGGTCCACCCCGGCGGCTTCGGCCTGAACGGCTTGAGCGCGGCCAATCTCCCCGCCGTCGGGAGTGACGTAGGAATTGTTGGACATATTCTGCGCCTTGAAAGGCGCGACGCGGAGGCCGTCTTGTCGCAGCATCCGGCACAAAGCCGACACGAGCACGCTCTTGCCGACATGGGACGCCGTGCCTTGTACCATCAGCACCCGGCCGGCGGTGGCGCGTTCCGCGTCTGTGTTGGTTCTCTCCCGGATCACGCTGGTCCCCCGTCGTCATAAAATTGGTTATCTCCCGACATTAAACCACAAATAAACTCCGGGAACTTGGTCGGGCGTCCCGAGAAGATGCTCCGTTTACCGGGACGGAAACACAATTGCCCGGTAATTCCGCGTATAGATCAGGACGGGAGTTGGTTTGCTGGCGATTGATAATTGGGTTGGGGGATGCTACCGTTAGCCCAATGCACACGCTGGAAACACCGTTGCCGGCGGCGCAGTCGGCAAGGTGCGCACTGATCACGGCCCGGCTTCGGGACCTTACGTTCCTGGCGATGGCGGCGGTATTCTGGGCGGCCCTAGCGTGCGCGTCGGGTTCGGCGGAACTTACGGGAACTGTATTAACCATGCCGGTCAACCGCATCGCCTACATCGATTCCGACGGCCAATTGTTGACGGTCAATCCCGACGGGACCGACCGTCGTTTGTTGACATCGGGCACGGTGGCCCGGGCGTCCGGCATATTGGCGCAACCCGAGCGCAGAGACCGGATTTACAGCTGGCCGGTGTGGTCGCCGGATGGCGAGCGGATTGCGGTGTCGTTGATCACGGGCACCTCGCCCAGCGACGCGGAAATCAGCGTGCAATCGCTGGAGGCTTCAACCGGATTAGGCGGGGCGGTATTCGTTAACGATGCTCCGTTGACCATTGCCGACGGCACGCCGCATTATGTTCAGTGGTCTCCCGACGGCGGACGGCTGGGCGTGACCGCCGCAACGCCGGAAGGACTGACGCTGTTTGTAGTAGATGCCGTACCAGGGGCCGGCGCTGCGGGGCCGGCTGAGCCGCTGCTGGTGCAGCGCGGCGCGCCGTTGTACTTCGACTGGTCTCCGGATGGCGCGGCGTTGGCGGTCCACAGTGGCGAGGAGGTATCGGTTTTCCGCTTGGATGATGCTCCTGGCGCCGTGACCGTGCAGGCCGTGAGTAACTCGCGGTCTTTCCGAACCCCGGCCTGGTCGCCGGACGGGTCGCGCTTGGTTTGGTCGGCCCCGGGCGGGGACAGCGAAGCCCTTTGGGTAGGCCGACCGGCCGAACCGGACTACGCTCCATTGCGGTTGGCCGAAGTGGAGGGTACGTGCGCGTTCTTGTGGTCTAATGACGGCCAAACCATAGCCGTTGCCGACCGGCAGGTGGAGGGCTCGCCCGCCTATCGGAGGCTGCGGGTGGTGTCTGCCGACGGGAGCGTGGAGAGCGTGGTCAAAGAAGACGACTGGGTGCTGGGCTTTTTTTGGGAACCGAAGGGGACGCGGCTGGCCTGGGTTGCGCTGAACGAGGAAGATCGGACGATGGAATGGCGTCTTGCCAAGGGTAGCGACGGTGGTTCGATTCCCGGCGACGGCGGCGAGGCAGTAGGGGGATTGCGCTTTTCTCCCAGCGGGGAGACCTTTTTGATGCTGGCCTTTTTCGATCAGTATTCCCGGAGCCATTCGCCGTGGGCGCCCGACGGATCAGCGCTGGTAGTATCGGGTACGCAACAATATCTGTCCGAGAGACGAAACGGGAGCGGCGCCGGCGGGGCCCGGGTGTACGTTGCGGAGACCGCCATCGGCGGGGGGTTGCAGGACATCGCCGGAGGCGGCATTGCCGTTTGGTCAACCCGGTAATCGGCAGCAACGGCCCATTTTCCTTACTCTAATGTCTACCCATTCGGGAGTACAGATTGATGTCAATATTACCGGCATCCGGTTCAAAACTGGTACGCAGCGGACTGGGCGCAGTGGTTCTGCTGGCGCTTGGAGCGTTGGCGCTGGCCTGCGGCAGCGGTTCCGATGCGGCTCCGCCCGGGGAGCCGGCCGCCGCCGCTCCCCAGCCGGCCGCTGAACAGCTTACGCCCACTCCCACGCCGCCGCCGGACCCGGCGGCTCTGCTGGCAGAAACGGCAGCCAACATGCGGATGCTGCAATCAATGCGCTTTGCGGTTACCCACGAAATCGGCAGCATCTTTGTCGGCACGGTCAGCGCCAAAGCTACCGAAGCCCGCGGCGCCTGGCACGCGGTTCAAGGCGCGGATATTACCATTGACGCCTATTTGGTTGCCGGCGCGGAGGCCGCTCCGGAGACGGGAACCTACGTGGAACTGAATATGCTGGTGACGCCGGACAGCTATTTCATCACCGACCCGCTGTCGGGCGCCTGGACCAAGCGCCCCCTGGACAGCCTGGCGGTGCCCATCGACCGGATTGCCGACATTATGGGAGATATGCTGGAAGTCGTTGAGAACCCGGAACTGGTCGGGCAGGAAATGGTGGACGGCGCGGAAGCCTACCGCATTACCGGCCGGGCCCCCGCCACCGTGCTGGAGTGGCTGCTGCTCACCGGGGTAGAGGGGCAATACGTTGACGTGGAAATCTGGTCGGATACCGAACAGAAACTGATGCGCCAGGCCCGACTGACCGGGCCGGTCGGCGAGCACGATGATCCGAACACGGTGCGCCAGATAACGCTGACCGACATCAATGGATCGGTCAGCGTGGAACCGCCCAGCGATTTTCTTGACCTGAGCCAAATTCAGCAATAAAGACATAGCCAATGCTGAACCGCCTGCAACGCCGCGGCCTCCCGCCTTGGGTGATGGTTGCCGCCATCGCCACGGGAACGTTCATAACTGCCCTGGACCAGACGGTGGTGGTAACGGCGCTGCCAGCGGTAATGTCGGACCTCAAAATCCAGCTGGCCCGGCTGGATGCGGTCATCTGGGTAGTTACGGCTTACCTGCTGGGCTATACGGTGGCGATGCCGCTGCTGGGCCGGCTGGCCGACGTTTATGGCTACACGCGCATTTACCAGTACTCCCTCCTGGTGTTCTGCATAGGGACGACGCTGGTTGCGCTGTCGGGGGAATGGAGTTGGCTGAACGATCAGGTTGACCCGCTGGATCAGATTGTAATCGCGCGGGTGGTGCAGGCTATCGGCGGTGGCGGCACGGTGCCGATCAGTCTGGCCATCGCGGCTGCGATGGTGTCGCCGGAGAAGCGTGGGCTGGCCCTGGGCATTGTTGCCGGCGCTGCCGAGGCGGGCAGTATGCTGGGGCCGGCCTACGGCGGCGTAATCATTGAAATCTGGAGCTGGCGAGGCATATTTTGGCTTAACGTGCCTCAGGCCGCCGTCATCGCCGTAGCCCTGCTGTTCCTGCCCAACCAGCGGTTCGCCGACGCCCGCATGGACTATCGCGGCGCAATCGTGCTGACTATCACGTTGGTGCTGCTCTCGCTGGCGGTAGCCCACGAGGGTCTGTTCCGGCTGTCGTCCTGGACGCCCTACTGGCTGCTGGTGGGCTTTCTGGTCAGCACCGGAGCGCTGGCGCTGCTGCAACGGCGGACGGTGCAGCCGCTGCTGTCCGGCGCGCTGTTCCGGGCCTGGGCTTTCTTGATGGCTAATATTGCCCAACTGTTGGTGGGCATTGCCCTCATCGTCGCCATGGCCGCCATGGTAATCATGGCGAACACGGTGATGGACGTGCCGGAGCGTCCGGTGGACTCGCTGACCGCGGCGCTGTGGCTGCTGCGGATGACGGGGACGATTCCCATCTTCTCGGTAATCGGCGGCTTGCTGCTGCGCTGGATCGACGCGCGCTGGGTCACCGTACCGGGGCTGGCGCTAATTGCCATGGGGATGTTCCAGGTCGGTGGCTGGCCGTTGCTGGGACTGCCCGGCTGGCAGCTTGAAATCAGCGACCCGAAATTGACTATTGACATGGTAATCGCCGGCGTGGGGTTCGGGCTGGTCATTGCGCCGCTGATGCACCGGGCGATTCTGTCGGCGCCGTTGGATTACCGGGCGGTGTCGGCGTCGATGATTGTGGTGGCGCGGATGCTGGGGATGACGCTGGGTATGGCGGCGTTGTCGGCGTGGGGCGTGAACGAACTGCTAACCATCTTTGATGAGACGGTGGCGCTGCCGGCCGCCGAGCGGCAGGCAGTGGTCAGCAACGCCAGCCTGGAACTCTTTCACAGTTTCTTCCGCGCCGCCGGCATCATCGCCGTGCTGGCAATCGTTCCCGCAACTCTGATGCGCGCCAGCGCGATGGAACGGGCGGAAATGGCGTCGGCATACGGTACGTCGGCCCCCGGATCTGCCGGCGGGAACGGCTGCTGAAACCGTAGCGTGGGTTTAACGCAAGGGCGACGAGACGCAAAGACGCAAAGGGTTTTGGCCGAAGGGACGGGGGTTATGGAGTCGAAGCAGCTGGGCGCGACGGGCGTGATGATACCGGAAATTGGGTTGGGCACGTGGCGTTACACGGGCGGATCGGAGCCGCTGCGCCGGGGTATCGAGCTGGGAGCCAACCTGATTGATACGGCTGAGATGTACCGCACGGAGGGAGCGGTGGGGGAGGCAATTGCCGGGATCCGAGAGAAAGTGTTCGTCGCAACGAAAGTGCTGGGCAGCAACCTGGGCTATGACGAGGCGCTGCGGGCCGCCGACCGAAGCCTCCGGTTGCTGGCGGTGGACAAGATTGACCTGTATCAAATCCACTGGCCCAACCCGAGGGTTCCCATTGCCGAGACGATGCGGGCGATGCAGCAGCTGGTGTCCGACGGGCTGGTCGATTACGTCGGCGTGAGTAACTTTTCCGTGGACGAAATGCGGGAAGCGCAGGCGGCCCTGCCCAACGCGCCCATAGTGTCCAACCAGATTCTGTACAACCTGCGCCGGCGTGGTGGGGAGCGCGATGTTATACCCTACTGCCGCCGGCACGATATAACAGTCATCGCTTATTCGCCCTTGCATGAGGGCGCCTTGGCGGGCGGCGGTGGGGGCCTGCGTCGCGCTTTGGGGATGAACCGGGGAAAGGAAGCGCTGGAAAGGGTGGCGCGGGAAACCGGCAATTCGGTGGCTCAGATCGCCCTCAACTGGGTGTCAGACCAGGCCGGAATTATCGCCATTCCCAAATCCAATAGCGTGCGGCGCACCGAGGAGAACTGCGCGGCCTCGGGCTGGCATTTGACAGCGGAACAACGGCAGTCTTTGGATCGGGCTTTTCCGATATAACGCCCCGGGTGTTTTACAAGAGGCGTTTTACAAGCCGAAGCTGCCGACCACCCGCCACTGCAAGTCGGGAGCCCAGCGCCCACCGGACCAGTCGTCGCCGGCGGCGTCGGAGGCAAATCTGGTCAAGGCCAGGCGCCAGGCACGGGTGATTTGCGACACTTTGAGCTCGTCCGTGACCGCGCGGGCGAACTCCAGGGCGCTGTCGAAGACCGAGTCGGACAGGTTCGCGTGTGAGAGCAGGGGCAGCTGAGGCGGAAAATCCGGGCTGAACACGCGCCTGGGACCGCCTGCGCCGTCACTGCGTTGCAACAGGTCTGCGACCATTGACTGCAATCGATAAAGGGATTCGTTGACGACCTCCGGGGAAAAGTCCAGCCAGATATTTCCGTCAGAATCCGATGGTCGGGTCGTGGTGATGCCGCGGTTGAAGATGGGAAAGCGGGGCGACACCCGGCGGTAGCGGTCGGCTAGTTGCGCCAACTCCGACGCCAGCCGGGTTTCGGCGTCGGCGTCGTCCGCGCCGTCGAAGGGGAAATAGTCCGACATTGGCAGATGAACCATGTGCATTTCGGCGGCCCA
The DNA here is from genome assembly GCA_963692995.1 of Dehalococcoidia bacterium. GTDB lineage: Bacteria > Chloroflexota > Dehalococcoidia > Lucifugimonadales > UBA3495 > Bin87. Next base: position 1,888,289 of record OY843611.1, on the reverse strand, counting down.
ACACGCGTATTGGCCGCAGATCAGCTGCCGCGCCCGGTAGGCTCTGGCGGTAAAATCGGGATCCGTGAGCAGGCTCACGCCGTAACGGATGGACATCGTCGGTTTTTCGGACCCTTATCAAGATTGGGGCAATGCGGCAGAGGGTAGGGAAGCCCGGCCCAATGGAGCGATCAAGATGTTGGAGAGGACTCCGCAGCAAGGGCCGCATTCGCTGCGGCGTTGGCTTCGTAATCCTGGTCGGCAGCGGAGGTTTCCGCTATCGCTTCAGCGAGTGCGCTGCGATGCACCTCTCCGACCAGCAAGTTCCGGTCGTCGGTGACCGGGATTGGATAGTCGCTGGCCATGGCCAGCGGGATCAGTTCGTCAAATGAGGTTGTGGGCGCAACGGGAGCATGTTCCCGGTCCACATAATCCCAAGCCTCGTCGAAGCGTCGGACGCCGGCGCGCAAGGCGCGCTCGGCGTTGGTGATGGACAGCAAGCCGATATAGTGTTCTCGCAGGTCCACAACCCAGGCGGCGTCGCCGTCGCTGCTGCCGATGGTGTGCAGGGCGGCCCGAGGGCCCTGGTGGCCCATCACGGTGGCCTTGGGGCTGACCATGACCTTTGCTGCCGTGAGGATTGTCTCCAGGCGCACGTCCTGGGTGAAGTCGCCTACGTACTCGTCTTCGGGTCGCAGTACGATGTCTTCGGGAGACCCGATTTGCGCGACCTTGCCGTCGTGCATGATGGCGATGCGGTCGCCTAGCTTCAAAGCTTCGTTGAGGTCGTGGGTGATGAAGATGATAGTTTTGTGCAATTCCGTTTGCAGCCGCAGCAGTTCATCCTGCATCTGGCGCCGGATCAACGGGTCCAGCCCGCTGAAGGGTTCGTCCATCAGGAGGATGTCAGGGTCCACGGCCAAGGCGCGCGCCAGGCCGACACGTTGCTGCATGCCGCCCGAAAGCTGGCGTGGGTAAGCGTCTTCCCACCCGGCCAAGCCGACCAAGGTCAGAACTTCGCGGGTACGGGCGTCCCGTTCGGGTTTCTTTACGCCTTGAACTTCAAGGCCCCAGCCGGCGTTTTCCATCACGTTTCGGTGGGGCATGAGGCCATAATGCTGGAAGACCATGGCGATTCTCTTGCGACGGAACTCGATCAGCTCCTTGTCCGACATCTCAGTGATGTTTTCTCCGGCGATGATGATTGCGCCGGCAGTGGGTTCAATGAGGCGGATCAGACAACGCACCATGGTGGACTTGCCGCTGCCGGACAGTCCCATTATGACGAAGGTTTCACCGCGATCTACGTCGAAGGAGACGTCGTGGAGTCCGATGACATTCCCAAATTGGACCTGGAAGAACGCTTTATCCTGGCCGACGTATTGAGGGGCCAGAACGCGGTCGGGGTTTTTTCCGAACACTTTCCAGACGGAACTCACCTGGATATAGGGGGCGGCTTCGTTCTGTTCCGGATCGCTGATAGCGGTTGGGATATCGTCAGCGGCAGTCATGACTATTACCTCTGCCAGAGCGGGTAGCGGGCGACGGCATAAAACAGCGTCCGAATCACCGTAGAGTGGCGGCAATGGTTTGTCAACCCTGGCGTCCTTCTTGCCCGGGGTCTTTCGATTATTTCTGCCATTAAGCGTTTCAAAACTGCAACGTTCCTTACTGCAACGTTCCTTAAGCGCAGGGGTTTCTGGATTCCCGCTTTCGCGGGAATGACGGATTGGGGGGTGGGGTATGGGGGGTTAGTGGGATGATGGGATGGCGGGATGGGGGTTAGTGGGATGGCGGGGGTTCTGAAAACGGAAAGGCCCTGCCGGCTTGCCGGGGTCGTTTTACCAGCGGCTGCGGATGTTGTACACTAGGCACAACCTCGTACTTGACGGATCTACCAGTGGCGCAAGTTACCGTAATTGGAACCGGGCTCATCGGCACCTCGCTGGGGTTGGCGTTGCGTGGCTCCGCGCTGCGCAACCTGACGGTGGTTGGAACCGATGCGGATTCTGCCGCCCGTTCGGGCGCCCAGCGACGCCAAGCCTTTGACCGGGTGGAAGCGCGCCTTGGCAATGCCATCGCGGAGGCGGACATCATCGTGCTGGCTACTCCGGTATTGGCAATGCGTGAATTGATGGAGGGTATGGCGCCCTACCTGCCGGAGGGCTGCGTCGTCACCGACGTGGGAAGCGCCAAAACCCAAGTGTTGCAATGGGCGGACGAATTGCTGCCCGAATCCGTTGACTTCGTGGGCGGGCATCCGATGGCAGGGCGCGAAACGCCCGGGCCCGATAATGCCGATGCCCAACTGTTTGCCGGCAAGCCCTATTGTGTAATACCCAGCCCCCGGGCGGACCAACGGGCGGTGGGGGAAATTTCTACCCTGGCCGAGGCAGTGGGAGGGGTCCCGTATTTCATCAGCGTTGACGAACACGATAGTTTCGTTGCGGCGGTAAGTCATCTGCCCTTCGTCCTGTCCACTGCCCTGGTTGGCTGCACCAGCAAGTCAGCCAACTGGGCCGACATCGGCCAATTGGCGTCTTCCGGGTACCGGGACATCACCCGGCTGGCTTCCGGGGATCCCATCATGCACCGGGACATTTGCATCAGCAACGCGCAACCAATCGTCGCCTGGATCGATGCGTTTATACGGGAACTCTACGAATACCGCAAAGCGCTGGACACCGATGGCGTTCCCCCCGATACCGATGCCGTCGGTAAAATGTTTGAGGACGCCCGCCTGGCGCGCAACAAATGGCTGGCCGGTGAGGTGAACCCGAAGGCGCGGGAAATGGAGAACACGCCGGAATACCCGACGTTCAGCCAATCCATGGGTCAAATGTTCCTCGGCGGTTGGGCGGATCGCGCCCGGCGCATGATGACGGGCGCCCCGCCGAATGATCGCGGCGGCCGCGATGGCAACCAGCGGAGCGGTCGCTGATCCGGTTGGGGCGGATTGGGAGAAACCAGATGGAGCAAACTGTCCGCAGCCCCGAACGCCTGGTCGGCTCTCTGGCCGTTCCGGGAGACAAGTCGGTTTCGCATCGATCCTTGATCCTCAACGCCATCGCTCGAGGCGAGGCCACCGTTAGGGGGCTTTCCGACGGCGCTGATGTGCGTTCCACGGCGGCTTGCCTCCGGGCCATGGGCGTGGCAATAGAGCCACTGGATGAACCCGGCAGTTTTCGGATCGCCGGGCCGGGGGCGAGCCTGGACGAGCCGGTGGATATGCTGGATGCGGGCAACAGTGGAACTTCCATGCGATTGCTTTCCGGACTGCTGGCCGGACAGGGCTTCCTCTCCGTGCTTACGGGTGATGGGTCGTTGCGGTCTCGGCCTATGGGTCGCATCGTTCAACCGCTTCAGCAGATGGGGGCGTCCATCATGGGCCGCCACGGGAATACCCTGGCGCCGTTGGCGATACGGGGCGGGAACCTGCGATCCATCGAGTATGACATGCCGGTTGCCAGCGCCCAGGTTAAATCCTGCCTGATGTTGGCGGGTCTTTCCGCCGCCGGCCCGACGGTTCTGCATCAGCCGGCGTTGTCCCGCGACCACACGGAACGCATGATGACTGCCATGGGGGCACGGGTGGAAAGCGACGGTTTGGCGCTCACCCTCCATCCGACGCAATTGGATGCGGTGGACGTGGCGGTGCCCGGAGACATTTCGTCGGCAGCGTTCTGGATGGTGGCCGGCCTGATTCATCCCAACGCGCGGGTTACCATTACCGGCGTGGGCCTGAACCCCAGCCGGGCCGGGATCATCGACGCATTGCAGATGATGGGCGCCGGAGACGCGCTGCTTCTTGAAAACGAGCGTGTTGAGGGCGGCGAGCCGGTGGCGGACGTGGTGGCGTCATCGGTCCGGGGCTCGGGCGGCAGCCTCAAGGGGATTGACCTGGGCGGAGACATCATCCCGATCATGATTGACGAGCTTCCCGTGCTGGCGGTGGCTGCCTGCTTCGCTGAAGGCGCTACCGTGATACGAGACGCCGCCGAGCTTCGCGTTAAGGAGTCCGACCGCATCGCCACTACCGTAGCGGAACTGACGCGCCTGGGCGGCGCTCTGGAGCCTCGGGAGGATGGCATGGTAATCCAAGGCGTGGGGAAACTGTCCGGGGCCGAGGTAGAGAGCCACGGCGACCACCGTTTGGCCATGGCCATGGCCGTGGCTGGCCTGGCGGCTTCCGGCACGACGGTAATTCACGACGCTGAGGATGCGTCGGTGTCGTATCCCACCTTCTGGGAGCATTTGGCTGCTATCGGTGGCGAGATTGGCGACGGCAGCTGATTTCTGACGATGTCGGTGAATACCGAGTTGCCGTCGGCCAGCGCCGCTCCTCCGTTGCTGGTCGTGGTCTCCGGCCCTTCAGCATCAGGCAAGGGTTCGGTGCTGGCCGGGCTGCGGGAACTGGATCGTCCGTGGCATTTCGCGGTTACGGCAACCACGCGCCCCATGCGGGCCGGAGAGGAAGACGGCAAAGATTACATTTTCCTGGACTTGCAAACCTTCCTGCGGATGAGGGAGCGGGATGAGTTGCTGGAATCGGCCCAGGTTTATGACCGTTGGTACGGTGTTCCCCGCCGGCAGGTGCGCGATCCCCTGATCGCCGGCAAGGACGTGATACTGGAGATTGATGTGCAGGGCGCGGCTACCATACGCCAAATAGCGCCGGAGGCGCTCACCATTTTCGTGATGCCCGGCAGCGTGGATGAATTGCGCCGCCGACTTGCCGGCCGGGGAACCGAAGACGAAAATGCAATGCGGCGCCGTTTGGACGAAGCATCCGCCGAATTGGCGCGCATCGGCGAATTCGATTACCGGGTGGTTAACCGGGATGGAGAGTTGGAAGCTGCGGTGCGCGAGGTTGATGCCATCATCGCTGCGGAAAAGTGTCGAGTTGAACCCAGGTTAGTGCAGTTTCTCTGATTGCCATTGGCAACGCTGAAAGTCGGAATTCCAGGAGCCGATATGACCACCACCGAAGCCCCATTGCGTCCTCGTCTGCCGGACTGGTTGAAAGTCCGTATGCCGGGGGGCCCCCGCTATATTGAGCTGAAACAGCTCATGCGCGACAGCCAGTTACATACCGTTTGCGAGGAAGCCCATTGTCCCAACATCGGAGAGTGTTGGGAACGCTCGGCGGCCACGTTCATGATCTTGGGTGACATCTGCACTCGCGCCTGCGCGTACTGCGCGGTGACCACAGGGCGCCCCGGCGCGCTGGACGTTGGGGAACCGTTTCGTCTGGCGTCCACCGTGAAGCGGATGGGCTTGAAATACTGCGTAATCACTTCGGTCAACCGCGATGACCTGCCCGATGGCGGAGCCGGTATCTTTGCCGCGTGCATTAAACAGGTGCGGGCGGCTGTTCCCGGTTGCCGAGTGGAAGTGCTGATACCCGATTTTGACGGCAATTGGGATGCGCTGGCGAAAGTGGTGGCTGCCCAACCCCAGGCGCTCAACCACAATATTGAATCGGTGGAGCGCGTGTTCCGGAGCGTCCGTCCCAAGGGCGATTATCGTCAGTCGCTGGAGCTGCTGCGGCGGGTTAAGGAAATTGACCCGGCAATGCCCACCAAGTCGGGCATCATCGTGGGCATGGGCGAGACCGTTGACGAGGTGCGCCAGACTATGGCCGACTTGCGCGCGGCCGGTTGCGATCTGCTTACTATCGGTCAGTACCTGCGTCCGTCCATCAAGCACATCCGCATTGACCGTTTTTACACGCCCGCCGAGTTTGACGAATTGCGCCAGGTCGGCGAGGGCATGGGCTTTAAACACGTGGCGTCCGGCCCGTTGGTACGCTCTTCATATCATGCTGACGAACAGCATGATGCGGCGGTGGCAACTTTGGCAACTGCCTAGCGCAGCGTGGCGCCCTTGCCACTCTGCCACCCATGCGCTAACCTTGTCGCCGCAGCAAAGGGGAGGAGATGGCATTTTGACTACCGCCGCCGCGACAAGTCCCATATTGGAGGTAAAAGACCTCCAGACGTATTTTTTCACCCGTACCGGAACCGTTAAGGCGGTGGACGGCGTAAGCTTCGAGCTGTATCCAGGCGAGACGCTCGGGGTCGTGGGCGAATCCGGTTCGGGCAAGAGCATGACGGCGCTGTCCATCATGGGTTTGGTGCCGGGCCCGGCGGGCAGGACTGTAGGCGGACAAATCCTATATAACGGCGAGGATTTGTTGCAGAAATCCGCGGCGGAAATGCGGGCGATACGGGGCAAGCAAATCTGCATGATCCTACAGGATCCGATGACTTCGTTGAATCCCGTGTACACCGTTGGGAATCAGGTAATTGAGACGCTGAGGCAGAGTGACGAAAGCCGCAGTTCCGGCCTGCGGGCTCGCGCGATTGAGTTGCTGGAAAAGGTGAAAATTCCGGCGGCGGATTCGCGTTTCTCCAACTTCCCGCACCAGATGTCCGGCGGGATGCGCCAACGGGTGGTGGGAGCCATCGCGGTAGCCGGAGCGCCCAAGGTTTTGATCGCCGACGAGGCGACCACGTCACTGGACGCGACCATCCAATACCAATATCTGGCCTTGCTGAAAGAATTGCAGGAAGAAACGGGCATGGCCATCATCTTCATTACGCACGACTTTGGCATCGTCGCCAAAATGTGCGACCGGGTGGCGGTAATGTACGCGGGACGCATGGCCGAAATTGCGGACGTGCGGGAGTTGTTCAACAATCCCCAACATCCTTACACCGAAGCCCTGATGCGCTCGGTGCCCAACGTGGACGAGGACGTGGATTTTCTGTACTCCATAGAAGGGCAACCGCCGGCTTTGGACGATTTGCCGCCGGGTTGCACCTTTGCCGACCGTTGCCCATACGTCTTCGAGCGGTGTCGGGAGGAGTTCCCCCCGATCGTCGCGGTGGGATCGAGACACATGGCGACCTGCTGGCGCCTGATTGAGGAGGCCCGCTGATGACCCAGGCAGCAACCCGACCCGGCGCCGAGGCCGCGGCCAACAGCGACGACGGCATTATCAAGCTGGAGAATATCCGCAAGTATTTTCCTATCACCAAGGGTGTCGTCATGCGTCGCGCCATGGGTCATGTAAAAGCGGTGGACGGTGTTTCTTTCCGCGTCCGAGAGGGTGAGACGTACAGTCTGGTTGGCGAGTCCGGTTGCGGAAAAACCACGACGGCGCGCATGGTGCTACAGGTAGAAACGCCGACCGAAGGCGTGATGAAGTTCAACGGCAAGGATACCCGGCAGTTCACCAGCGCAGACCGTCGGGAGTATCGAGCTTCGGTGCAAGCGGTGTTTCAGGATCCCTGGAGCTCACTGAACCCCAGGATGCGCGTCGGTTCCATCATCATGGAACCGCTGCTGACCAACCATCCGATGGGCAAGCACGAAGCCCAAGAGCAACTGGAAAGGCTGTTGCGCGACGTGGGTTTGCGCCAGGCCCAGGGCGATTACTTTCCGCACGAGTTCAGTGGGGGACAGCGCCAACGGATCGCCATTGCCCGGGCATTGTCCCTGCGCCCCAAGCTCATCGTGCTGGATGAGCCGGTGTCGGCGTTGGACGTGTCGATCCGCGCCCAGATTATGAACCTGCTCCGGGAGTTGCAGAACCAATATGGCGTGAGCTATCTTCTCATCGCGCACAACTTGGCGACGGTTCGTTATATGAGCCACCAGGTGGGCGTGATGTACCTTGGTCGAATGGTGGAAGAGGCGCCAACGCGGGAGCTGTTCGCCAACCCGAGTCATCCCTACACTAAGGCATTGATCGCCGCTTCATTGCCCTCGCATCCCGACATGGAACGGGAGGAGATGGTGATTTCCGGTGAAGTACCCTCGCCGCTAAACCCACCCAGCGGATGCCATTTCCACCCGCGTTGCCCCATGGTAATGGATCAATGCTCAACAATGGACCCGGAGACACGGCAATTGTCGCCGGTTCACCAGGTAGCCTGCCACTTGTACTGACGGGAGGCCCCGCCCCGGAAACGGGCGGGGCGAGCCGGCGTAGGCCGACGGTTCTGGGGTCGCGTCAGCCGCCGGCTACGGCCGGCACGATGCTGACTTCGTCGCCGGATTTGATGGCGGTACGCAGTCCCTGGTCGAAACGGATGTCTTCTCCGTTGACGTAGATGTTGACGAAGTAGCGCAGTTCGCCTGCTTCGTCCAGCAGACGCTCTTTGAACCCGGGATAGTCGTTCTCCAGTTGGTCAATCATCTGGGACAGGTCGGCCACGTCCAGTTCGACCTTGTCGGCTCCGCCGGTCATGCGTCGCAGCGGTGTGGGGATGCGTACCGTAACGCCCATAGGGAAACTCCTCTTCGAGATACTGGATTGCCGCGCTCGGCGGGCAAAGGAATAATTTCGGGAGGCGATGTGATTTAGATTCCTGGCCGGCGTTAACCTTCGATGACGTCGCCGGCTATGGGGTCGACGCGGACTCCGAGGTCGCTCACCCAGGCCAGCCCACGCTGGATGTCTTCTTCAGCGCCTTCCAGCTCGAGGGCCACCCAACCGACGTCGGTGCGCACGTCGGCGCGGCGGATGTTGGTGACCACGTCGAAATCGCGGCCCAATCGGTAGATGATCGGTTCCTTCACCAAGTCTGATGAAAAAGTGAATCGCACGCGTTGCTTAGCCATGTTTGGTTAAGCGCGGGCGGCCAAGCGGTTTTCCAACGCGGCCTCGAAGGAGCCCATCATCGGTTTCACCAACAGGGGGTTGACCACTTCCTCCACGGCTTCCTGGGTCTTGAGACCGTTACCCGTGATGTAGGCCACGGCAAGTTCGTCGGCGCCGATCACGCCGGTTTCGGCCAGGTATTTCAGTGTAGAGACAGTCACGCCGCCGGCGGTTTCGGTGAAAATTCCTTCCGTTTCGGCCAAAAGTTTGATGCCTTCCACCACCTGATGCTCCGGCACGGCGTAGCCGCTGCCACCGGACTCCCGGATCACCCGGAGGGCGTAGATTCCATCGGCGGGGTTACCGATGGCGAGGGACTTGGCGATGCTGTCGGGTCGAACCGGCCTGATCTGGTTCTGGTGATTCTCCCACGCGGTTATGATGGGACAGCAACCGGCGGCCTGCGCCATGTGCATCCGTGTGGTGACTGCGGGATGATGCACCGTGTTTTGGTCGGCGCCGAAGGGGATGGGGGCAACGTGGTCCAGCAGCCCGAGACAGGCCAATTCGTTAAACCCTTTCCAAATTTTGGTGAACATGGCTCCGGACGCGGAGGGCACAATCACGTGATCGGGAACCCGCCAGCCTAGTTGCTCGGCAACCTCGTAGCCCAGGGTCTTGCTGCCCTCGGCGTAGTAGGGCCGCATGTTGATGTTGACGAAGGCCCAATGGTAGTTGTCGCTGATCTCGCTGCACAGGCGGTTGACCTCGTCGTAAGTGCCTTCCACCGCGACCAAGGTGGGGTGGTACACCGCCGCGCCGATGACTTTGCCCCGCTCGAGATCGGCGGGAATGAACACCACCGCGTCGATGCCGGCCCGAGCGGCGTGAGCGGCTACGCTGCACGCCAGATTACCGGTGCTGGCGCATGCCAGGGTGTCGTAGCCAAACTCGACCGCTTTGGTGGCTGCCACGGATACCACGCGGTCTTTGAAGGAGAAAGACGGATTTACGCTGTCGTTTTTGATGTACAGGTTGTTCAAACCAAGTAGTTTGCCCAAGTTTTTGGCTTTGAGCAGCGGGGTATAGCCGGCCATGATGTCCACCGGATCATCTGCGTTGGCGGGCAGCAGATCCTGGTAACGCCAGATGCTCAGGGGGCCGTCGGCGATACGCTGATGGTCGATGACCTCAGAGATAGTCACGTAGTCGTAAATGACTTCCAGGGGGCCGAAACAGAAGTCGCAGACGTTCAAGGGTTCGCCCGGGTATTCCCGGCCGCATTCCCGACACTTCAATCCTTTGACAAACGCCACCGGAAAGTACCTCCGTGGGTGTGGTTTGATGGCTTGCTGCCGGACCACAGCGCAAGGCTCTGATCAGCAACGTGGCTTGCTATTGTGCCAGAGGCCGGCGGCGCTGACAACCGCGGTAAGGTTGGCGACGATTGGTCGTTGCCGCACCAGTGGGACGGGGTGTTAATTCTCGCGCCAGGCTGAGACGGGGGCGCGCCCGACCAATGCGCTGGGCAACCTGCCCATCACCGGTTGGTATTATTTGTGGGCCGGGTGATACCAGTGGCTGTCGTAGAACATCAGAGGATTGGCGTCGTCTCCGCTTTGCTTCATCTGCCTGACCTCTCCCACATAGATGGTGTGATCGCCGTACACGTGGGAACCCACGATGTCGCAGTTGAAAAAGACCATGGAGCCATCGAGTTCGGGCACGTCGTGTTCGCCCATGGTGTAAGAATACTCCGGGTTGCCCTCTCGTTGCTCCGGCCGCCGGGCGAAGTACATCCCCAATTCTTCCTGCGCTTCACCCAGGACGTTCACGCCGATCCGCTTCTGCTCCTCCACGTACCCGTAGGTGATGGTATTGTGGGCGACGCATACTAGAAGTGTGGGCGGGTCCAGGCAGACTGACGTAAAAGCGTTGGCCGTCATCGCGTGGGGATTTCCCGACGGATCCAACGTGGTAATTACCGTAACGCCAGTTGCGAACCTTGCCATGGCATGACGAAAATCATCTGAACTGACCACTGCGCACTTACCCCCGAGAAGTTGGTGATGATTATACCCGGCCAGTATCACTAATGCCAACCGTGGCGGGTATTGGGGCGGATCCGTTGGTGCGCCGCTCAATTTCGGACGGTGGCCAAGGTCGGAAGGCGTCGCCGATGTGTTCCGGTTCCAGACTTGCCGCGACGGTCGGATCTAACTTGAGCACGGCCCCGAAGGGGATATGTCCGGAAAAAAGGTCGGGATGAGTAAGTTGAGCCAACATTTCCAGCCCGCTCACAACCCGGGGACCGGGACGGCTAAGCGTGCTGTGATCGATGAGATATACTTCCCCGGCGCGGACTGCTGGCAGGCTCTCCCATCCCGGTTGTGATGCCAACCAGGGGATTTCCCGGAGGCTGCGGGCCAGGTCGGAGGAGCACAAGTCGATGAAGAGTTTCTCCGGTTGCGCGGCTACCACGGCGCTCCACCGGATACGCTCCGCCGGGCATCCGGGGCGGAAGCGCTCCGGCAGGATGCCCCCGGCTCTGGTCAACAGGTCGGTGACCCAGTGGCCCCCGATTACAAGCGGGTTCACCCCTTCCAGGGAGAAGACCGATGGTCGGGTCCGCGATTGCCGGACTTTGCGTTCCACGGCGTCGATGCGTTGGCGCAAATGGGATACCAGCGCGACGGCGCGGGGCGACACTCGGCAGGCTTCGCCGACTTCAAGGAAACTATCCAGGATTTCGTCCAGGGTGCGAGGGTTCAAGGTCAAGACTTGAGGCGGGTCCGGTATCGGATCCACCGCCTTGCGGACGGTCGCGGTGTCAACCTCGCAGAAATAACACAGGTCCTGGGTAAGGACCAAGGCGGGCGCCATCTGGTTGAGCCAAGCAACATCCAGGTCATACGGGCTTTCGCCGGCCGAGAGGATGCGGCGCATCTCCGCCTCTACTTCCTCACTGGACATTACCGAGGGGTCGATACGGCTCCGGCAGACGATCCGAATATTCTTTGCGGCCGGAGGGTAGTCACAAAGGTCGGTTACTCCGATGATCTGCTCGCCCAGCCCTAAGGCGAACAGCAGCTCGGTTCCGCTGGGGAGGAGCGAACAAATGCGCACCGCGGTTTCCAATGCCGTTAGTCCAATGCCGTTGGATTGATAGTCTGGCCGGCGCATTGTAGCATATGCGGAGATAATGATTTAGACACGTTAGACACGCGGATTTCGAACCGGGCTGCCATGAACGCTCACGGGTACAATTTAGCTCCGCGACCGGAAGCGCCCGGGCGTATTTGGGGGAAGTTGGCCCTGGCGCGTCTGAACGCCTACAGCTTTGGCCTGGCCGGCTTCGTGCTGGCGATGGATACTGCCGTGTTGCCGATCCTGGTGCTGGAGGTCGCTCCGGAGGCGGCAAAGAACACCCTGCTGGGAGTGGTTGGTTTGGTCGGGCTGCTGGCGGCAGCGCTAGTTCAGGTGCCGGTGGGTTGGGCCAGTGATCGGACCCGGTCGCGCCTGGGCCGGCGATTGCCTTATATGCTGTGGGGCAGCGTCTGCATCACGGTCGCTCTGGGCGCGCTCGCCTTGCCGTTGACCTACACCAGCCTGTTGGTGGTGTGGCTCTTCATCCAGACTAACTCCGGGATTGCGTATTCGCCCTACCTGGCGAGCATACGGGAGTTAGTGCCGGCTGACCGCGTGGGTATTGCGGCATCGATAAAAACTTTGCTGGAGGCGCTGGGCGGAGCCAGCATTCTGTGCCTGACTGCGCTGATGGTAGGTCACTATTCACGGCCTGACGGCGCCCAGTGGCTTTGGTTCACGCTGGCGTTGTTCGGCGCGGCGATAATCGCGACGACAAGTGTGAGCTCCGCTACCATATACAAGCGTATACACGACAACGGCAGGGTGACGGCGGCCGCGTTTCACCGCGCCGCCATGGCGTTCCCCGAAACGGCTAACCTGGCCCGTCTGCACGCCGACTTGCCCTGGTTCGTGGCTTCCCGCAGCGCTTTCATCGGAGCCATCGTTATCTTCACCACGTATGGCCTGTTTTTTCTCCGGGACAAGGTTCAGGTGGAGAATCCGGCCCAAGCCCTGGGCGTGGCCATAGTCGGGATCGGTGGAATGCTCGTTTTGACGACCTATCCGTCGGGGTGGCTGTCGGACCGCATTGGTCGGAAGCCGATTCTAGCCTTCGGAACAGTCGCAGCGATGTTGTCCACCATCGCGATGATGTGGGTCAGCACCTATTTGCTGGCGGTGGTTGTTGCGAGCGTGATCGGCGGGGCGGTGGGGATCATCCTGACAACTCACTGGGCCATGGCTAATGACCTGGGAACCACGGGCCGGGAGGCGCAGCACATGGGAGTGGTCAATCTGGGCACTCTGTTCGGCGCTGCCGGCGCCAAAGCTATTGGTCCTCTACCCGATCTGGTCGCGGTATGGTTCGGGCCGGGGTTCGGATACACCGCGCTATTGGGCGCCAGCGCATTGCTGTTTATCATCGGCGGTTCACTTCTGCTCAAGGTAAGGGTTGAACACCCCGCCAAGTTGGTGGAACCGGCCAGCGTTACCGGAAATTCTTGACCGCCAGTAAGGGTAATGAAGGTGGCGGGCGGTGAGGCGCTCGCTTACGACGGCCGCCGTCGATAAGTTTCACGGACAAACAGCAACAACCCGATACCTGACGCCGCCAAGATAATCGCGTCCACCCAGAGGGACCAGGCAAAACCGGTGGCGTCGGCGATGGCGCCCAGCGACATGGCTCCGATGATGGTGCCGACTGCGCCGAAGGTTCGCAGCAGCCCGATTGTCACGCCCTCCAAACCGGGGGGAGCGATGTCCGCGAAAAACACCGTGCCGGCCGGGCTACCCAAACCTTCGCCCAGACCGAGCAGAACCCCCGATAACAACAGTTGCCATAGATTGCCGGCCCACACGAAGGCGGCGATGCCCAGGCAGAGTAGAGCAATGGACGGCAGGATGGGCGTTTTGCGTCCGAAACGATCCGACAGATAACCTGAGGCCAGCGTGGTGAAGAACTGAGGGAAATGAGTTACGCTGAGCCAAAGTCCCAGGTTTTCGGGTCCGAACCCTTTCTGACGGCCAAACAGCGGCATTATGCTGAAGCGGGCGCCCTGTCGGTTGGCCACGATCATGAGCGCGAAGAGGCCCACGAAGATGAATGCCGGACTGAAGATAAGGCGCCACAGAGCATTGCGTTCCCGGGGAGGGGCATCATCCGGCGCCGGGTCGGTGAGCGTTGCCGCCGCGCTTCGGCCGGCCAATCGTCGCCGGGGCGGTTCGGCTTGACGACGCGATTCGGGAAGGGCCGTCAGGATGACGGCCAAGGAGGCTGCCATCAATATGACCTGGCCGAACAGGGGGATGCGCAGCCCGAAAATGCTGGCCGCAAAGCCGCCCAGCAGCGGCCCCAAAGTCTGTCCTGCCAATATGCTCAGTTCTTGCAGGCTCAGCAGGCGGCCGCGGGTTTCAGGGTCGGCCTCGTCCCGGAGGTAGATGGTGGCGACGGTGAGGAAAATGCTGCCGCCGAACCCCGAAACGAACCGCCAACCGGTTAGCCATACGTAGCTGAACGACAGCGCCACCATGGCTGCTCCGGCCGTATTGATGGCAGCGCCCAAGGCCAAGACGCGCCGTCGGCCGTACCGTTGCGCCAGGTATCCGGCCGGTACGCTGGTGACCAGGCGGCCCACGCCAAACAAGCCGACGGCGATACCGACCTGGGCGGCGGTCACGCCATATTGCTGCTCCAGGAACAGCGGCAGAACCGGGGAGATGATGCCCATGCCCAAGCTGTTAAGGGCAACGATAAGACACAGTAGAGACACCCCGCGATAGGGGCTCTGCCGGCCCAGGAAGGACCGCCAGGACACTGTTCTCACTGGGGGAGCCGTTCCGAAGGGGAGTAGTCCGGACGGGTAATTTCCCGGATGCGCCGGATGATACGGAACCGAGGTGCCATGATATTATGTCCGCAGGTTTGGCAGCGCAGGCCGATGTCACCGCCCACCCGGTTGACGCGCCACTGGTAGCCGCCGCAGGGATGGGGTTTTTTGAGCCGGACCAGGTCGCCGGGCTTCAGATCGGATGGATTGATTTCTAATGCCATCCGAAATCCATGTCGTACAAAACATGGTTGATGTTGTCCCGCAGGCTGCCGGCGGCCTGGCGCGCGGCGGCGGCGTAATCATCGCCGGAAGAGGCGTAGATGATGCCACGGGACGAGTTGATGATCGCCATACGGCCCTGGGCGTCCACGCCATGCCGGACGCTGGCGGCCAAATCTCCGCCCTGGGCGCCGACGCCGGGGATGAGCAGCGGGGCGTCGGGGCAGACCTGCCGCACCGCGGCAAGCTGTTCCGGCGCGGTTGCGCCGACGACCAGGCCCAGGTTGCCCCGTGCGGCTGCCGGCTGAAGCTGGCGCGCCAACCTCAGATAGGCCGGCTCGCCGTTGTTGTCGCCGACGGTAAGTTCTTGCAAGTCCGCCGCGCCCGGATTAGAACCTCGACACCAGATGAACGCGCCTCGCTCGGAGCAGGTCAGCCACGGTTCCACCGTGTCCATGCCGCCCCAGGGGTTGACGGTAACAGCGTCAAAGCCCCAAACATCAAACATGGCGCTGGCATAAGCGCGCGCCACGTTGTCGATGTCGCCCCGCTTGCAGTCGGCGATGATTAGGCAGTGGGGAGCGGTGTCGCGGATATGGGTGAGGGTGGCCTCCAGAATGCGCATGCCCGGTATGCCCAGCGCTTCGTAAAAAGCCAGGTTAGGCTTGTAGGCGCACACTAAGTCTGCTGTGGAGTTGACGATGGCCCGGTTGAACTCTTTGGGGTCGGCGACGGGCATTTGCTTTGGGTCGATGTCCAAACCAATGCACAGGAGGCTTTGAGCGGTTTTGCTGGCACTGAGAAGGCGTTGAGCGAAGGTAGGCATATGAAATTATCCGGACGCTTGAATACGAGTAGATTATAGACCGGCAGGACTACGCGCTGCCACCGCGCGCGGTCGGGTCGTCGCGAGCGTCCTTGACACTCCTCGCCAGGCTTGCCTACACTGCCGCCAAAGGGATTGCACAGTTTTGGCAGGAGGTCATCCGAGATGGCAAGGGGTCGGTACACGCATCCTCACGCCCGCGTATCCGCTGCGATGGTGGACTCAGCCCGACGCTGGTTGGCGAGCCTGGACGCCGAGCAGCGGGCGAAGGCTACCTACCATTATATGGACGGCGAGCGTATCTTCTGGTACTACCCGCCGCTGAACCGTCATGGCCTGCCGCTGCGCGACATGGCTCAACCCCAGCGCAACCTGGCGATGGAGTTGCTGGCGACCGGGCTGACGGAAGATTCCAATCGCCAAGCCCGGCTGATCATCAAGCATGAGGATGTTCTGGGCCCGCTGGAAGAGGAATGGGGACAGATTACATTCGCGCGAGATCCGGAGCTGTACTACTGGACGGTCTTCGGCGACCCCGGCCGAGGGGATCCCTGGGGTTGGCGCGTGGAAGGGCACCACTTGTCGGTACACTACAGCGTCTGGGGCGACCAAGTTATTGCGGTGACGCCGTTCTTCCTGGGAGCAAACCCGGCCGAGGTGCGCAAAGGTTCCAAAGCGGGCTTGCGTATTCTGGGTCGGCGCGAGGATCTGGCCATTGAGCTGATCGGGTCTCTTGACGTGGGACAGCGCGCCAAGGCGGTAATCCACGACAAGGCTCCCTGGGACATTCTGGGGTATAACTCCAGCAAGCAGGCGATCCACGACGACGAGGGCCTGGCCGCCCGCGACATGAACGGAACCCAGCAGGAAATCCTCATGACGCTCATTGCGGAGTACGTCAACGGCGCCCCGCCTCCGGTGGCGGAACAGCGGCTGGCGGCGATCCGGGAGTCGGGCCTTGACGACTTCCGACTGGTGTGGGCCGGTGGACTGGACCGCAGCCGGGACCACTATTACCGCATCCACGGCGGGCAGTTTATCGTGGAGTTCGACAACACCCAGAACGAGGCTAACCACATCCACTCGGTGTGGCGCGAGGTGGAAAACGACTTCGCTCAGGATGTGCTACGGGATCATCGGATGCTTTATCACGTCCTGTAAGCCCGGGTGGCCTGGGGCGAAAAACGCCGGGGGGAATGCTTATTCGCCCCGACGCGCTTCAAACAGTGCTTCTTCCAGTTCGGTCAGCGTCGCATAGCCCTCAAACCGCTGGTGGACGGCGCCCGCGCTGTTCAGGATGTACACCCAGGACTCGTTGGTCCATCCCGGTATTTGGGTGAAGCCCCATTCAGCGGCGGCCGGCACCAATTGGGCGCGGCTCAAGTCGCCCTGGATCTCATCCGGGTTGTCGTACAGTTCTACGTGGATGTAGTTGGCCTTGTCGGGATGCGCGGCGCGAAGTTCAGAGAGGGTGTCCACCTGGGGCCCGCAAGTTGGGCTGGTGCAGAAGGCGGGGGTGGCGAAAACAATGACCGTGGGCTGGGGCAACCGGATGGCGTCGGCCACGGTCATTTGGTAAAGTTCCTCGTCGGGCTCAAAGTCCGTGGTGAGGTCGAATACGGCGACGCCGTGGGCCAGCGTTTTGGTCGCGCTGCGGGGAGGGGTGTCGCCGATGGTTGGGACCGGCGACTCCGCGAGGACTGTAACGTCGATCAGCGCCTGGCCGGAAACCGCGCCGCCGATGGGCTCTGCCGTCAATTGATAGTTGCCAGCAGTTGGAAACTCAATTGACCCGGCATATGAACCGCGCACGCCGTAGGGCCACGGGTTGTAATCGGCCGTAACCTGGGCGATGGGCTCTACGGTTCCGGCGCGGGCAACGGAGATTTGCACCTGGGGAGCGTCAATCAAAGCCTTTGGAGTGTTCAATAGAAAGGCAACGCGCTGATTGCCCACCTCCAGCACTTTGGTAGCCAAGTGTGATTGGATCGCCGGGTGTGATTGGATTGCCGGGGCGGCAGCGGGAGACGGTTCTACCGCGGGTTCAGAACACCCGGCAACCGCCGCCAACAGGGCAACGGCGAGCCCGATCGCCAATAGCAAAGGGCGCGTCATCTAAGGCCCCTCCGCATAGACGCCAAAGGTGAAGGCGAACAGTCCGAAATCCGCTGAGTTGGAGCGCATTGTGAGGACCGATTGGGGGAAGTATTGTGGATTGTCCACGATACCGTACATTCTGGGTTCATCCACCAGCAGGTAGGAATAGCCGTTTTCGTCCCATTGGATGTCAGCGCCGGCATTATCAGGCGTCAGCATCGCGCCGTCCACCGTGACAATTACCTGGTAGGGCTGCCCGGAGTCGGAGGTGAGAACTGCGTTGACACTTTTGGCCGCGTAGTTGAGGGCGAGATAGTCCTCAAGGTTCTCGGTGTTACGGGCGTGGCGTATCCGCTCGGGCTCCACCGACCATTGGCCCTGGAAGTAGAGCAGGTGCGACCGGAGTTCCTCCGGGATCACCGCGTTAATCACTCCGGTGGCGTTCGCTACGCCGAAGGGGATGGAGTCGAAATATTCTTCGTACTGGGCGACGTAAGGCTGGCGACCGGCGCGGGCCACGCCCAAGTTGCGTTCCCAACCCGCGTATAACTCAGGTGTAACCTGGGCATGGCCCATGATCCGCGCCGACTGGAAAGCGGGGTCGCGGACCTGGTCCTCGGGAAGGTCGAGGGGGTCGTCACTGAGGTTGGCGCCGGCTTCCACCAGGGCGTTGCGGATTTGCTGCTCTGTTTCGCCGTATTTGCCTTCCCCGAAATGCGAATAGATCAGCTCGCCGCGGCTATTGAACAGGTACTTGGCCGGCCAGTAGCGATTTTCGAAATTGCGCCACGTTACCCGGCGGTTGTCCTGAGCCACGGGCCACCCGATGTCGTAGGCGCCCAGGGCTTCTGCCACGTTGTCATAGTCTTTCTCGAACTCAAACTCAGGGGTGTGGATGCCCAGGATCACCAGCCCGTCGTCCTCATATCGCGCCCACCAGTCGCGCAGGAAGGGGAGGGTGCGGATGCAGTTGACGCAG
Organism: Dehalococcoidia bacterium; assembly: GCA_963692995.1. Classification (GTDB taxonomy): domain Bacteria; phylum Chloroflexota; class Dehalococcoidia; order Lucifugimonadales; family UBA3495; genus Bin87. The sequence goes on along the minus strand of OY843611.1, from coordinate 1,869,660 downwards.
GTATAGGTCCAGAAATCGACGAGGACGACATTGCCTTCGCTGACCAGATCGGCGATGGAAAGATCCATGTCCGTATTCAGCCAGGCGTCGATCCCGTCCACATGGGGGATGCGCTCGATATTGACGAGGGTTCTCGCCCGCTGCGCAATCTCCGCATCGGTAGCCGGCTGGGAAGTCGCGGACAACGCGATAGGCTCCGTTGCTGCGGTCGTGGGCGTCGTGAAGTCCGAGGTCGCGCCGGTCGCTTCGGGAGCGGGACCGCCGGTTTGCGAGGCGGCGGGCGGCGGCATCGTGGGCGCGGCATCGATCGGCGGGGCGGCCGGCGCTGCGCTCGGCCCGCACGCGGCAATTGCGGTCGCCAGATACAATCCGAGGATCAGCGCGAACAGCGCGACAGCGCGTTTGGTAGAAAAGATCATGGCGTTACTCACTTCCGGTTCGCGTAGCGGCAGTATAACCCGACCGGCCATGGACTATGCGTTGAAGGCGAAAGGGAATCGGGCAGTTGCTTCACGGACAGCACACCGGTCGCTCCCGCGAAAGGAGGAGTGCGGAGGTCGTAATAAGCCGGAAACGGAAACATTATTAGCGAATGCGATCACTGGATTCCCGCTTTCGCGGGAATGACGGTCATGGTGAGATTGCCCGGTGATGGTGAGATTGCCCGGCAAAGGGGAAGGGGCATCAGGCGGGATAAAGAGCATCCGGCAGTATGACGATGTTATATGCTACTATACGTTGAGGCAGGTCCGGCGGTTTAAGTGTTCGGGTTGCCAAATGAGTGAGGGAGGAATTTGAGATGGCTACTATGATTGACGGTGAGTCTTACTTGGGTCGGGTGATGGTGCGCCCGTTGAGCAAGTCGGGCGACGTTACGATGTACCTGTGGCCGTTGCGCTGTCTAAAGGCCAAGTTTGGCGGGCCCACGTTTGGAGTGGATGTTAAGGGCGTTGAAATCATCCGCTTTGACCCGCATGGCGCGCGCGGGCACTGGCACAAGGGCGGTTATGACAAGCTGGGGGCCGGCGGCTCCCACGTCGATTACCCCGAAGGGGTGATGGAGAGCGCCGCGCAAATGGAGTTTTCGCTGGCAGTTCTGCGCGAGCAGACCGGTGATTACCTGGCGGAGGCCGGTTATCCCGAAGCGGCCGCCAATTTGGACACGGAGCTGCTTCAGGCTGCAAGCGACGCTATCGTCGCACACCTGGAGAGTGAAGGCGACTTGATATCCGAAGCGAAGGCGAAAGACCTGATTGCTGCCTGATGGTTCGGCTTGGGCTTTTCCATGGGCGTATCGGGGCGGGTTTCAAACCCGCCCCGATATTTTGGGCCGACCGAGAGGTTACGAAGTGATGCGCGTGCCGATGGGTTTCCCTTCCACACAATCCATCAATGCGCCGGGCTCCCGTCCGTCAATGATGTGGGCGCTGGGTACGGCCCGGTCGGCCAGGGCATCAAGACAGGCGGCCAGTTTCGGCAGCATACCGCCACGGGCGACGCCGGAACTGCGCAGCGCCTCCGCGCCCCGCGCATCCAGGCGGGGTATCACCCGACCGCCGTTGTCCATCACGCCGGCCACGTCGGTGAGGAAGATGATGCGCGCGGCATTCAGGGCGTGGGCCAGGGCGCCGGCGGCGGTGTCTCCGTTGACGTTGAGGGGTTGTCCGGCGTGGTGGCTGGCAACGGTTACATCCACCGCGATGGGGGATATCATGGGGATGAAGCCGGCGGATAGGATGGCGTTAACCGGCGCAGGGTCCACGGCGGTCACCTCACCGACATAGCCCAGGTCCGGATTTGCGACTCTGGCTTGCAGCAGGCAACCGTCCAGGCCGCTGATGCCGATGGTGGGAGCCCCCAAGCGTTGCAGCTGAGCGGTAAGTTCCTTGTTGACCAGTCCTCCCAGCACCGCCACCACAATGTCCAGAGACGGCGCGTCGGTGACTCGCAAGCCGTTAACGAAGTTAGGCGCAAGATTCTGCCGCTGCATCCATTCGCTGATAACGTTGCCGCCGCCATGTACGATCACAACGGGTTTCCCGGCAGCGTGGAGGGCAACTAGATCCTGTAGGGACGTATCGTTTCCGCCCAGCGTGCTGCCGCCGATTTTAACTACGATGGGCGGTTCGGAAATGACTTGGGACACGGCGAGGTTCCTCTCGACGGTTGGCCTGCGCCGGGGAGAAGGATCAATCGCCCCTGCCATAGTCAATCTGGGCGCCAGGCTAGGTGGTGTAAGCGCTGTTGATGATGACGTACTGCTCGGTGAGGTCGCACCCGTAAGCGGTGGCTGCGCCGTCGGAAAGGTTCAGGCTTATCCGAAAATCCACCTGCTCTCCGGACATCAGCGCGACTACGGCGTCCCGATGGAACGGGATGGGGGTTCCGGCTTCCATGATGCAGACACCGTTGACGAAGAGATCTACTTGCTCCTCGACGGCCTCGGCGCCGCTGCGGCCCAGCGCCATCATCAGGCGTCCCCAGTTGGGATCAGCGCCGTACACCGCCGATTTGACAAGGTTGCTGCCGGCGACGGTCAGAGCGGCTTTCCGGGCGTCGGTGTCGCTGCGGGCGCCATCGACTTCCACCGTGATCAAGCGCGTCGCGCCTTCGCCGTCCCGGGCCAGCATACGGGTCAGGTTCGAGCAAACATGATGCAGGGCGCGCCGGAAGGAGTCGGCATCAGGGGAGCGATCGTCGATGATCGGATTGCCGGCCCGGCCGTTAGCGAAGGCCAGGAACGTGTCGTTAGTGCTGCTGTCGCCGTCCACGGTCAGCATATTGTAGGTTTCGTCGGCCACGGCTTTGACGGTGGATTGCAAGAAACCGGGGTCAACGGCGGCGTCGGTGGCCGCGAAAGACAGCATGGTCGCCATGTTGGGGTGGATCATGCCCGAACCCTTGGCAACGCCGCCGATGGTAATGGTCTGACCCGTGGAAGCGGTGAAGGATACGGCGGTTTCCTTGGGATGGGTATCGGTGGTCATCATGGCGCGGGCTAGTTGGTTGCCGCCGTCGGGGTTCAGTTCGATCTGGGTAACGCCCGAACGGATCAGCGACATGGGCAATTCGACACCAATGACGCCGGTGCTGCAAACCAGCACATCCTCCTTGGCAAGGTCAAGCCGGTCGGCAGCGAGGCGGGTCATTTCCTCGGCGTCCTTGTACCCCTGGGCGCCGACACAGGTGTTGGCAATGCCGGCGTTGACGATGAGCGCGGAGGCTTGGCCACGGGCCACCCGCTCTCGATCCAGGTCAACCGTCGCGGATCGGATGGCCGATGTAGTGAATACGCCGCCAATCGAGCAGGGGGCGTCGGACACCAGCATAGCGAGGTCCAGCTTATCCTCGCCTCGGGTTTTCAGGCCAATGAAAACGCCGCCGGCGGAAAAACCCTGGGGGGAGGTGATGGTACCGTTGGGGATCGGGACAATAGCTGTGCTGCCGGGCATGGTATGGGAGCTCCTGCTGACCTTGATTGGCGTGGGAATGCCGAATCAATATACCATAGGACGCAACGCCGAGAGGCCCGGCAGGATGCCGGTTAGCCGGGTGGGGTCAACCGGCGCGGAGGTCAATTCTGGTTGCGCCGCTCCTCGAAGTTGGCGGTGATGGTTTGTTCCGCGCGCCGGCTGTGCTGGGCGATGAATTGCTCCAGGCGGCGGATTTCGGCGGCGGCTTCCGCGGCTGCCGGCTGACGCCCGAATTGCTGTCTCAGTTGCGTCAACGCCTTGCGGGCCGCGTCAACTTGTTGCACCGACTCTAGCGCTGCCAGTTCGTCCAACGCCGCCTTTTTGACGGTGAGCAAACGTCGGCGGTTGTCTTCAGCGTCCCGTAAGCGTTCCTCGATTTCGCCCATTGCAGACAGCGCCATATCCAGTGGAGCGCGGCCATAAATGGTCTGTCTCGGCAATCGCCGCAGTTGGGTGCGGAACTGGTTAATGGCGGCGTCAAATTGCTCTTCTTTATGGCGAATTTCGGCCAGCGACAGGCGCAAAGCCGCCATGGCCTGCTGCAATTGCGAGTTCGTTGACATGGCTCGATACAAGTGTAGGGGCGAATGCTCATTCGCCCCTGGATTGTCCTGACGTTGTGGGTCTAACCCTTGAAACCGACCTTGGGCAGCACCCGCTCAAGGGCGTTCAGAACCGCGGCGATATCTTCTTTGGTGACCCAACCGAGGTGTCCGATGCGGAAGCATTGGCCGGTGAGCTTGCCCTGTCCGCCGGCCAGCACCACGCCCTCCTCCTCTCGCATCATAGCCATGAACCTGCCGCCGTCGATCTCCGCGGGCATCTTTACGCCGGTGACGGTATTGGAGGCGCGGGTTTCGTCGTTGGCGAGGAGTTGAAGACCCAACGCCTTGACGCCGGCGCGGCAATACTCGGCGACGGCGGCGTGACGCTCGTACACCGTTTCAAGCCCCTCGTTCATAATGCGATCGAGACCCAAGCGCAGGCCGTAGAGCAAGGCCACGTTGGGAGTCCAGGGGGTTTGACCGCGGGCCAAAGAACGCTCGGCGGCCATCAAGTCGAAATAGAACCGGGGTATTTTGGCGTCCTGGTAGGCTTGCCAGCCACGGGCGCTGATACTGATGAAGGCCAGGCCCGGCGGGATCATAAAGCCCTTTTGGGAGCCGGTGGCCACCAGGTCGCAGCTCCAGCCGTCAACGGGGAGGGGGATGCAGCCGAGGCTGCTGACCGCGTCCACCAGCAGCAGCTTGTCGAATTCGCTCTTTACCACCCGCGCGATTGACTCCAGGTCGTGGGTGACGCCGGTGGAGGTCTCGTTATGCGTCACCAGGACGGCTTTGACGGCCGGGTCTTTCCGTAGCTCGGATCGGATGGCGTCCGGATCGATGGCGTCGCCCCACTCAAAATCCATGCGGGTGACGTCCGCGCCGTAACTTTCGGCGATCTGCACGAAACGGTCGCCGAAGGAACCGGCGGTGGCAGCGATAACTTTGTCGCCGGGAGAAAGGGTGTTGACTACCGCCGCTTCCAAAGCGCCAGTGCCGCTGGAGGTCAGGATATAGAGGTCGTTGGTGGTCATGAAGACCTGTTTCAATCCGGCGGTGGTGGCCTCGATCAGTTCCTTGAACTCGGGTCCCCGGTGGTTGATCATGGGCAACGACATTTCCTCGACGATGTCGTCGGGGATAGGTGTGGGGCCGGGGGTACGCAGGTTCTGGGGTTCAATTTTGGTCAAGGTCATCGGGGAAGCTCCTGGAGGAATACTAACTTGGGTGACGGATGTTGACACAACGCACGATATTATACCAGCAGATTACGAAATCTGTCGGGAGTCAACGAAATCCGGCGCAGGTCTTCGTTTGAGCAGGTTGCCCAATTCGCGGGAAACGCCAGCGTTTGCGGTACAAATGCCGCCGACAAAAGCGCAGCCCGGCTACATGTCCCCCGCCAGTTGGTTGATCACGAGTCCTGTGGGCAGTTTGGGATAAAAGAACGTGGATTTGGGCGGGAGGCGGTTTCCGGCGCTGACGATTTGCCGGAAAGGTTCCAGTGGGAAGGGCTTGAGGAGAATGGCCGCCTGGTGCGCTCCGGCGGCGACGTTCTGGGCAATGGTTTCATGGTCGGGGCTGTAGTCGACGTGCCGGGTCAAGGCTTCGCCCAAAACCGGCGAGAGGACGCGCTCCTGCAACACCCAAGCCTCCGAAACCGCCAAGGAACCCCAGGAACCCAAGTCGGCCTCCGGGCGCAAGGTGTGGAGGGTGGGGGGCGCGTCTGCCCAAAAAACGGCGAAACAATGGCCGCTTTCACCGATTCGGGTGACTTCTTGCACTGCGGCCGACGGGGTGATGTCGGGATTTAATGGGTGCGCGTCAAATATGTCGTCCATGTTGAGACGCACTGCGGACAACTGTTCCGGGGACAATTCCCGGAGGACCCGGTGATACGGCAGCAGCAGCAGTCCCGGATCGTCAAACTCGATAAGGGTCATCATCACGTAGTTGGCGGCGGCCTGGAGGTCCGCCTGAGCGCGTGAGGATTGCCCGCGCCGGTAGCGTAGCGCGGCTTCATAGCGGTGGTGTCCGTCGGCCAGGAAGACGGGTCGGTTGGCGAAGGCCTGGTTGATTTTGGCCTGGACAGCGGGATCAGCGATGCGCCACAGCCGGGCGTCGCCCCCTGCCGGGGTTTGGGCGGCAGCGTCGGGAGGATCGGAACTGATGCGGTCAAAGATGTTTTGCAAGGCGCCTTCCGAGTCACGATACAGCGACATTATCGGGCTGAATTGAGCCTGGCAGGCATCAAGCAATGCCACTCGGTCCAACACGGCCGGTTCCCTGGTGAACTCGTGGGGGAAAACGGCTCCGGCGTCGTAATCCTCTACCAACACGTTGGCAAACAACCCCAGGTGTTGGTAATGCCGTCCTCCGAAATCATAGGTGTGGCGCATCAGGTAGAAGGAGGGAGATTCGTCCCGGGTCAGGATGCCATCGGCCAGCCAGCCGTTGAACAATGCAGCCGCCTGTCGGTAACCGGTATGGGGGTCAACCGGATCGGGTTGCTCGCCGCCTTCGAGGTGTACCGCGTTATACGGACTGCGGCGTTGCAGGTCGGCCTTGAGTTCGGCTCCGATCATATCGTAGGGCGGGCAGATTACCGAGGAGAGGCTGCCTACGGCATTCGGGTCGAAACGGCAGCCGCGGAAGGGTTTGATGGTGGCCATGGGTATGGGCGCTCCGTTGGGATGCTGGGTACGTACCATCATAGCATTTTCCGGCCCCGGGACTTGCGGCGCGATGACGGCGCGCGCAAGCTTCAGCATCGTCGCCATCGCAATTGTAGGGAATCTTCAGGTTCGCCGCATCCAGGTTGGCCATGCGGGAGGCACTCTAGCGCAGTCGATGGATGCGCGGCGCAATCAGTGAACGACTTGCTCGTCGGATAATCGGCTCAGCTCGTCGGTGTCGATGCCCAGCAATTCATTGAGAACATAGCGGTTGTGCTGTCCCAGGAGTGGCGCGGGGGTGCGGATGCCGCCGGGAGTGTCGCTGAAACGCCAGGGCACGCCGTAGAGCAGCTCGGCTCCGACGTGGGGGTGGTCGATTTCGGCGTAAGTTTCGCGAGCGTTGAGGTGGGGGTCGGCGAACTGGTCAGCGATATTCATGACGGGCATGGCGGCAACGCCGACGCTTTGCAGACGTTCCATCACCTGCCGCGGGGTCAGCGCGCGAGTCCAGGAGGAGATAATTTCGTCCAGGGAGCGGCGGTTTTCCCAACGGGACAAGGGGTTTGCGAACCGGAGATCTCCGGATAGCGCGTCGTCATCGATGACTTGGGTGAGGGCTTTCCATTCAGCATCAGTCCGCACGGCAATGGCGACCCAGGCGTCTTCTCCGGAGCACGGATAGTTGTTGTGGGGGGCAAATTCGGGATCATCGTTGCCCGTCGGGGCAGGAACAATGCCGGTCATTTGGTATTGGAGCATGGGGACGCCCAATAGCGCGGTAGTCCCCTCCAAATGCGCCGCTTCAACGTACTGACCGGCGCCGGTCCGGTTGCGGCGCCGGAGCGCGGCGACGACTCCCAGGGCGGCGCACAAGGCGGCCACGGTGTCGCTCCAGGCGGCCTGCAATTCGCCGACCAAAGGCTCGCCCGCCTCGGGCGGATAGCCGACCAGGCTCATCATGCCCGACATGGCCTGGATTATCGGGGCGTAAGCGACCATGTCGCGCAGCGGGCCAGCGTCTCCAAAGGCGGGCATGGCAGCGACGATGATGTCGGGCTTGACGGCGCGAAGAGTTTCGTAGTCCATGCCCAGACGTTGCAAAACGCCGGGCGAGAAATTGGACAGCACCACGTCGCTTGCGGCGGCCAACCTCGTAAGGATGTCGCGGCCCGCGTTGGTACGGAGGTTGAGAGTTACGCTCAACTTGTTGCGGTTGAGGCCGTGGAATACGGGCTGCAATTCGGGCCACAAGCCCCGGTCGCCGCCGGCGAGGTCATCGCCGTGATTGGCAACGGGTATCATGGGCCGCCCCAAGCGCATACCGTCCAGGCGGGCGCGGCTTTCCACCTTGATGACCTCCGCGCCCATATCGGCGAGGAGTTGCCCGGCCATGGGGCCGGCCCAAGCGCTGCCGAGATCAACCACCCGAACACTGCGCAGCGGGAGCGGAGTCATCAACGCGGAACCGATGCGGAACGCGGCGTCCCGAACACCTCGTGATTGTGCTGACCCAGCATTGGAGCGGGTCGCACGATGCGGCACGGGGAGCCGTTAAGCCGGACGGCCTCCCCGGGGTAACGGAACTGACCAGCCTGGGGATGGTCGTGGTCGCGGAACCAGGCCCGTTCTCGCAATTGCGGGGTTTCCAGCATCTCGTCAATGGTCAGCACGGGGGCGCAGGGGATGCGGTTTTCCAGGCACAGTTGCAGGATCTCGGCTTTGTCGTGCTCCATGAACCAGGGCGCGATGAGATTTTCGGCCTCTTCGGGGTAGCGGTCGCTCATCGCCCGGCGGTCGCGATAGCGGGGATTGTCGATCCAGTCCGGATCGCCCAGCAGGTTCAGGAAGCGTTGGTACTGTTCCAGCTGCGGCGCGTCGATGCAGACGTATCCATCGCGGCAGGGCAGGACGCAGTTGGGAAATAGGCCGAGCCGCATACGGTTGCCGGAGCGGTAACCCGCAATGCCCCGATAAATGAACGTGGGCAAATGGTAGCCGGTAAGCAGGGTGGCGATGATCCCTGAATCGGAGACGTCGATATATTGCCCCTGTCCCGTTGCGCTGGCCGATTCTCGGGCCAGCAACCCGACCACCGCTGCAAATGCTCCCCCCAAGCCGGCCAGGTACGACGCTTGCCGACCGGGTGTGGTCAAGGGTTCCCGGTGGGTATGGCCAGTGCCGAAACTCAGGCCGCTGAGCGCGTTGACCTGTAGGTCGTAACCGGCGTATTCGCAGTAATCTCCGGTTCTTCCGTACGGTGAAATTGAAACGGCAATCAGGTGAGGATGCCGTCGCCGCAGTTCCGCTTCGGTGATTCCCGCATCGAAAAGCCCGGCGTAGGGCTGATTCTCGACGAAAATGTCCGCGTCTTGCAACAAACTGTGGAGCTGTGCAATGCCGGCTTTGGCGGTGGTGTCCAGCGTGACCCCGCGTTTCCCCAGGTTGGCGAAGAGGAACAGACCGCTCCGCTCCGGGTGCGGCGCATTCCCGGGAAAGGGGCCGATTTCGCGCGCGCGGTCGCCGGCTGGAGCTTCAATCTTGATGACGTCGGCGCCAAGCTCCGCGAGCAACTTGGCGCAGAAGGGGGCGGAAATCACTTCGCCCCATTCAATCACACGGATGCCCTCCAATGGGGCGGAGGGCACAGTATCAGGGGACGGCGTTGACCGGTCTGGCCGCGGCATGGGCCCGGATCCTCAGGATTATCAATAGGGTGAGATTGGGGCAGTATAGGACTGTTGCCGGCCACGGCGCAAGGAGCGTGAAGTCGTTGACAATTATAGATGTTCGGAATATTTTGTATCCGAAATATCTGGATGGCTTGAAATGGATAAGCTTGGCGCCGGGATTAGCCGGTGGGAGACACAGCTGATGAGCAGAGAGCAGGAATTGCAGCAGGAAGTGGATCGTCTTAACGCTGAGCTATTCCAACGCGACAATGAGCTGTTGCAGCTGCGAGACCAGGCTAATTTGGACATGAGCGCGGATCGGCCGCCGGTTGTTCGCCTGGAAAATCAGGAGGTGTTCAGCGTTCACGCGGCGGAAACGTTCGAGGACACCCTGCGCGTGATGGGCTTTCGGGCGCGTCAGATGCTGGGGGCGCATCAGTCGGCCATCAGTTACGTCCCCAACGGCGATTTCAAGGCGGCCATCCATATCGCGTCTTTGTCTGACAAGTACGCGAAATACCGGGACTATAACGTCATGCCAACGGGGGAAGGCGTCTGGGGTATCGTCGTCAAGAATCACCGGCCGGCTCGGATGACCGAGGAAGCCCTCTATGCCCATCCGCAGTTCAAGCATTTCAGCGGCCTCAAAACCGCCGAAGGTCTGGAACACCCCCCGATGCCGGGGTGGCTGGCGGTGCCGGTGCTGCGCAAGGGCGGCGAACTCCTGGGGGTGATCCAGCTGAGCGACAAGATCGAAGGGGAATTCACGGAAGATGACCAGGAGCAACTGGTAAAACTGGCCACTTTGTACGCGCCGATCTTTGAGCTCCAATATGTCAACGATGATTTGCAACGGCAAGCCGCTTCGTTGCGGCAAGCCACGCTGGAACTGCAACGTTCCAACGCCGAGCTTGAGCAGTTCGCCTACGTGGCGTCGCACGACCTTCAGGAGCCGTTGCGGATGGTCACCAGCTATCTACAGCTCCTGGAACGACGCTACAAAGAAAAGCTGGATCAAGATGCGGGAGAGTTCATTGGGTTCGCGGTTGACGGCGCGTCCCGGATGCAGACGCTGATCCAGGATTTGTTGACCTATTCCCGCGTCGGAACCCGTGGAGTTGCTTTTGAGCCTACGGATTGTGACGAGGTGCTGGGTCGGGTTTTGACGAATCTGGAGGTGGCAATCGAGGAAAGTGGAGCGGAGATCAGTTGCGAGGCGCTGCCCAACATAGCGGTTGACGCTTCCCAGTTGTCGCAATTGCTACAGAATCTGATTGGGAACGCGATCAAGTTCAGAGGAGATAGCCCCCCGCGTATCCAGGTCGGAGCAGAACGGCGTGACGAGGACTGGTTGTTTTCAGTTCGGGACAACGGTATAGGCATTGACCCCCGGCACGGTGAGCGTATCTTCCAGGTGTTCCAACGCTTGCACGGGATCGGCAAGTACCAGGGAACGGGCATTGGTCTCGCGGTTTGCAAAAAAATTGCGGAACGGCACCAGGGTCAGATCTGGGTAGAGTCTGAGGAAGGCGCCGGCGCGACTTTTTACTTCACAATCCCAGCTCATCTTGCCGCAGTTTCCGGTTAGGGTCAGCGCACGAGGCCAAGACCAAAATTCCGCCAGCGCGCACTGGCCGGCGCATCACGACCAATTCCTAACAGCGCGGAGCAGGAGGTGAAACAGATGACGACACGACAACGACGCCGGCCGGTAGAGATCCTTCTAGTTGAGGATAACCCGGGGGACGTGCGGCTGACGCGCGAGGCTTTTGCGGACACGCAGATCAACAACCGCCTGTCGGTGGTTGGAGACGGGGAAGAAGCCATGGCGTTCCTCAGGCGGGAGAGTGATTACTCCGCCGCCCCACGTCCCGACATCATTCTGCTGGACCTCAATTTGCCCCGCAAAAGCGGACGCGAGGTGCTGGAAGAGGTGAAAGCCGATCCGAATCTGCTTTCCATCCCCATTGTGGTGATGACCACATCGGAAGCCGAAGGGGATATCCTCAATTCGTACTACCACCACGCGAATGCTTATATCACCAAGCCGGTGGACTTGGACTGCTTCATCGACGTTGTCACCAAAATTGAGGGGTTTTGGCTCACCGTCGTAAAGCTTCCGCCGGACTGAGTGCGCGATCGGACTGAGTGCGGATGAGTGCCCGTTCCGTTTGACGGTTCGGCTCCGGTCGGCGTCTGCGACGTGCGGGTTCCGAGCTACCATGAAGGAGGTAGATTGCCATGACTGTACGCTCTTCGGAAAATCCCATCGAGGTACTGCTGGTCGAGGATAACCCCGCCGATGCCAGACTGACGGAAGAGATACTGAAAGACTCGGAGTACGCCGTGAACCTTTCGGTAGTGGAAGACGGAGAGGTCGCCCTGACGTACCTCCGCCGTCAGGGCGAGTATGCGTACACCGCCCGGCCGGATCTGGTACTTTTGGATCTGAACCTGCCCAGAAAGAGTGGGCAGGAGGTTTTGGCCGAAATGAACGCAGACGCTAATTTGAGGAACATTCCGGTGATGATCTTGACCGGAACAGCCGCGGAGCAGAGCTTGCTCTTTTCGTACAGCATTCCGCCGTCACGGTTCTGTCGAAAACCGATCGACGTGCCGCGTTTTGACGTGGTGGTCGGTCAACTTGACGCACTCAGCGAACGGCCCCTGGTAATGAGGACTCCGCCGGCGGCCCGGCAGGCTGCCAGCGCCGGAGGGGGACGCAAATGGTGGTGGCCGTTTGGACGTTAGCAGCCGCTGGCACCGGGGCCGCTGCGTCAGCAATTAAGGGCTGCCCCGCCATGCCGGCAACGGCTGGTCGCAAAAGGGACAAGGCCGGCGGCAATACTATGCTGATATCTCGGGCAATGGGTTGGCCGGTTGACAGCAAATGCGGGTAGGAGTACCATCGTAGAGACCCCCCCATCCTGTTTCGACGGATGGGCAGCGAACCGCCCCCAGTGGGCGGTTGCGCATTTAACGGTTATCCATGCCAGGCACAGTCGCGTACATTGACGGCTTGAATCTTTATTACGGAGCCGTCAGAAGCCGGCCGGCCTTGAAATGGCTAAATCCCTTGGCGATGCTGGAACTGCTGCTGCCTCAGGAGAGCATCGTCCTTGTTTTGCAGCCCTTCTCTAGGCCCTCCGAAAAGCCAAAGCTGCTTTATTGTGGCTGACATGTAGATGAAGACGGAGCGAATTTAGCATTCGCTCCGTCGTTTTTGAGTGATGGGACGGTCGGCTACCCAATCGGCCGGTTGGTCACCTCCCGGTCCACCTTGCGCGGGATCCACTGGCCGAAGCCGGCCGGGGCGGTTAGCTGACCGTCCGCTACGGCTACCGTGCCACGCATGATGGTCATGACAGGCCAGCCCTCGATCTCGAATCCTTCCCAGATGCTGTAGTCGCTGATGTGGAAGTCGTCCATGGTGAGGCGCTTTTTGATGGAAGGGTCGATGAGGGTGATGTCGGCGTCGCTGCCGGGGGCCAGGGCGCCCTTGCGCGGATAGAGGCCCATGATGCGGGCGGCGTTAGCGGACGTTACGTCAACGAAGCGTTGCAGGGACATTCCGCGTTTGGAGACGCCCTCGCTGTAGGTGATGCCGACGCGGGTTTCGGCGCCGTTATGTCCGCCGGTGACGTCGCGTACCGACTTGCCCTGGATCTTGAGGTTCCAGTCGGTACAGTACTCGTCGGTGGCCATGGTGTGCAGGCCGCCCCAGGCGATGCCCTTCCAGAGCATGGCGGCGTCTTCGGGCGACTTGAGAGACGGGTAGGTGTGGTACTGCATCCCGTTCTCTTCCTTGTAGTTGTTGGCGTTGAAGCAGGCGTAGTTGTGGAGGGTTTCGCCATAAGCGGGAACTCCCCGGTTGCGAGCTTCGCCGATGGCGTTGATGCCCTCTCGGGCGCTGACGTGGACGAAATACACCGGCGCGCCGGTCCATTCGGCGACGCGCAGCACGCGGCGGAAGGACACGTCCTCGGACTCGTTGCTATGGACGAGGGGCATGTTCCACCACTCGTTGCGCTCCTCGCGCTGGAGCTTTTCGTACATGTACTGCACCATGTCATCGTCCTCGGAGTGGACGAGGAGCATGGCGTCGTTGCGCTGGATTACTTCCATCAGGTCGTGGAGGTGGCCCATGCCGACCTTGCGCGGTTCGCCGGACATTTCCGGCGGGCGGATGTTGGTGGTGAAAATCTTGACGCTGGACCAGCCGCTCTCGATGTATTCGTGCAGCGATTCCAGGGTACGCTGGGGTATCTCGCCCAGCAGCATCAGGTGATGGGCGTAGTCGGCGTAGGAGTTGCCGCGCCAGGAGATGTTGCGTTCCTGGATGGCCTCTTCGATGGTGTTGCCGGGATGGTGGATGGCGAAGTCCAGCAGGGTGGTGGTGCCGCCGAACAGGGCGGCGCGGCTGACTTGCTCCGGCGGAGCGGTGCGCAGGTTGCCCGGCCCCATGATGGGCGCGTCGATGTGAGCATGGGGTTCGATACCGCCTGGCGCCACGATCTTGCCGGTGGCGTCGATGATTTGGCCAACATCGTCGGTCATAGTGTTGGGCGCGGTAATGGCAACAATTTTCTCGCCCAGGATGCAGACGTCCCAGTCGCCCACGCCCCAGGGCGTGACCACCTGTCCACCGCGAATTATCAAGTCCAGCATGATGAGTTCCCCTCCGTAACTGGATTCCCGTTTTCGCGGGAATGACGATTAAACAGTGTTGGGCCCAAGCCGGCGGGAAGGCTGGCGATGGCCGGTTGAATGGTGGCAGTATAGCGCAAAACCGAGCTAGTCGTTGTTGTCAGGGGAGTCCGCCGCGTTCTGGGTCAGCAAATGTGACACGTGGTCAACGAGGGCGCGCACCTCTTGCGTTATAAACGCTCGGTCCATTGTAGGATGGGCAATCTCGTCGTATTGATACTTGACAGCGTAGTTGGTCAGGCTGACCAGGTGGTGATACTGCCCGGTATCGGCGGCGTTAGCTTGCTGCAACAGCGCAAACAGTTCTGCCAGATTATGAGGCAGCGGGTATTGTTCCCCGGTGAGCGCAATCCACGCTTTCAGGGCTACTTCGGTAGCGCGTTCCGCATGAAACCCGAAGTCTTCCTCACTGGAAAGTTGTTCGTCCAGCAATAAGGTCATCGTATTGATTTGTCGGCGGGCTATTCTGATCAGGCTATTGGTGTTATCCAACTCCGACACGATTTCTTCACCGGGCAAGTCCTGGTGCGCTCCGTAGAGGATTTTCCCTTCCCGCCAAGCGCGGCCAGCAACGTTGTTGATGGAGCGTTTTTTAGTCCGGTATTCGGGTTCGGTCCAGATGAGGATGTCGATGCGGCGGAAGCGGCCATCGGCAATCTGGGCGGCGGAGGCTACAGCCTGTTCGCGGAGGTCATAGCGCGCCGGCGCGTCAAGTGCGGTTTGTTCTACGATAACTGCCAGGTCAACATCGCTGTGCGTCCGGTGGTCGCCCCGGGCGCGGGAGCCGAAGAGGATGACGCAACTCGCGGCCAAGTCGTTGCCAATGGCTGCGGCCATGGCGCGAATTATCCCAAGGTCGATAGCGTTTGGCTCTGATTCGGTATTTGGAACCGGGGCAGTCATTACCGTATATCGGCCCGGCAACCCCGCGCCGGGATAAGTCGGCCCCGTCGGACGGGGGAATGAGTTGGGGCGAATAAATATCCGCCCCAACTCATATGCTAGTTGGGGAACCACATCACCGAGGAGATTTCGCTGAACTCTCGGTCGAACTTGTTCCAGGAGGCGCCGGCGTCGTCGGACTGGTACAGGTACCCGTAGCGACTGCCGGCCAACAGGAAGTCGGGGTTCTGTGGTTGGGAGTTGACTACCCACATGGCGGTGTTGGGTTCCACCGGAAGGGGCAGGCTGTTCCAGGTTGCGCCGGCATCGGTGGAGCGCATCACGACACCGGTGGAGCCGGGTGTGGTATCTCCGAAGGTGGTGAAGATGGTTTGGGGGTCATCGGCCTTCACCTTGATGCCGCGGGGGTAACCCAACGGGAAATTCTGGCGCACGTTCAGGTTGCGCCAGGTGCCGCCGTCGTCCTCGGTCAGGAACACGTCATCGTTGACCATCACCACCACCCGATGGGGCGGGCCGGAGGTCACGGTAACGTTGTGGATGTCCAGGTTGGGGATGTCCTGATGAGGGACGGTTTCCCAAGTGTCGCCGCCGTCGGAGCTGTGGCGCAAGCCGTCCACCTCGATACCGACCCACACGCTGCTGCTATTGGTGGGGTCCACGGCGATGCCGGTGACGCGGGGTACGCCCACGGCGGGGCACTCGGCGACAACCGCGCAGGGGCGGAGTTCCCACGTGGCGCCGCCGTCGCGGGTGCGATAGATTTGGCACGGGTCAGGAGTGCCGGTTCCGGCAAAACCGACCTGTGGATTGTTCGGGTCAAAGGCGATGGCCCACACTGCGACGCCGTTCATCGGCGTGTTAGTGGAACGCCAGGTATCGCCGTTGTCATCGCTGCGGATGATACCCCGGTCACAACCGGCGAGGACGCCGGACTCGCTGCCCGGGATGGGAGTGAGGCATCGCACGACCGCATCGGAGTGGATGCCCTGCGTGATGCCGACGCGCCGCCAGGATTGGCCGCTGTCGGTACTGCGCATCACGCCTTGCCCGGCGGTGCCGACGAGGATGGTGATTCCGTCTGCCATGGTAAAACCTCCTTGCTCGCGCCCGCTCCTCAGGTTTCGGGAATGGGCGCACGTTACGGATACAGTATATTAGGCTCCATAATAACGCCAGAGACCCGAACAATGCTAGCGGGGACGGCCGAATAAGCCGTCCCCGCTGATGCGCCGTTGTTGGCGATGCCGAATCAGTTGCCGTCGCCGGAACCGGGAGCCGGGGCTGGGGAACCGCTGGCCGGAGCGGGAGCGGGTTGCGCCGGCGCCGCCGGCTCCGCGCCGGTGCGGAACTCGGGGGGCAGTTGCTCCTCCCAGTCGGGTAGCTGATGCTGGTGGGTGTTCGGCAGGCACAAGATGGCGATGACGCCGCCCAGGCTCATGAAGAAGGACAGCAGGATAGTCCAGCAGTAGGGGTTGTCGAGAATAACCGGGAAACCCAGCTCGGTTACGCCGATGTACAGCCCGCTGCCCAACAGCGCTCCACTGGCCATGCCCGCGCCGGCTCCCATCATTTGGAAACCGTAGGCGCTGCCGATGGGAGCCCTGCCGTAGTATTGACGGTTGATGATGGGGAAGGCGGACATCTCGCCGCCGAAGCCGATGCCGAACAATACGGCGAACACGTAGAACATCCACAGTTCGTTAGCGAACAGAAGGATCAGAACCGGCGCGAATTGGAGGGCAAAGCAGGCGGCCATTACCCATTTACTGCCCAGCAGGTCAGCCGCGATGGGAGCGCCAAAGCGGGTTATGGTGCTGGTGAGGTGCATGGTGCCCGCGATGGTGATGCCGATGCCCGTGGCTCCAAGCAGGTCTTTGTCCACCCCCTGATAGCCGCCTTCCGGCGCCAATAGGTCCACCACCATAACTTGGAGGAACATGATGATGATGGCGTGGCCGGCACATCCCCAGTAATGGATTCCGACCAGGTTCCAGAAGGTGGAAGTTTTGCGCGCCTGACGCAGAAACACCCGGGCCCGCTCTTTGGCGCCCCTCCCGGTGGTGGGCGCGGCGCGTATCGGTTCATTGGGGTCAGCGCCCAACTGTCGCATTCCCACGTCTTCCGGCGAATTGTGAAAGAGGCGGGTCAGCAGCAGGAGGATGGCGCCGCCCACAATGCCGGGAAGCCAGAAAGCCATCCGGATGCCAATGCTGTCGGCGCTGAATACGGGGAAGGCTTCAGCCCACGGCTCGCCTGGCCCGAGTGAGAAGAAGGCTACCAAACCCAGCATAATGGTCGGGACTATCACCGGCCCGATTCCCTGGGACGACTGGAGCAACCCCATGCCCAATCCCAGGTGGCGCCGGAACCAGGAGGTTACAGACACCGTCAGCGGCACCTGGAAAATCCCCATGGAGGCGCTAAGCATCACGCCGAAGAAAAGGTAGAGATGCCACAGCTCGGTCATGAACCCCGCCAGCATCATGCTAACGATGTACAGAGACGCGCCCAGGGTTAGCGTAAAGCGAGCTCCGTATCGATCACCGAGCCATCCCGAGGGCGGGCCGAACATGCCGGACACTACCCATTGCAGGGAGAATGCGAACAGGATTAGGCCGGGACTCCAGCCAAACACCTCGGAAATGATGGGAACCAGCGCCGGAAAAGACATGCGGAACGACGACGACACCAGTCTCATCAATGCCGTGATGAAGACGATCACCCAAGCATAATGGATGTGGCGCCCGGCGATAGCAAACTCCGCGGGCTTGAAATTAACTGCGGCCATAGTACTCTCCCTGAGCCGGGGAGTATGCTCCCAATGTAAACGGCATGTCAAGGAAAGGGCCGCCTCATTATTATCCACTGCTATAATGTAGCCGGTTCGCTACGTAATCCGGTCATTGCTCCAGGGTGTCTGCAACCATGTCGCAACAGAGACCTGAAACCCTAATCTTCCCCGTGGGCGGCATGACCTGTGCGGCATGCGTGTACCACGTCAGCGAAGCGTTGCGCTCCGTCCCGGGCGTGTCCGATGTGAGCGTTAATCTGGCGACGGAGCGGGCCACCATCAGCCTGTCCGCCGCCGACGGCGCCGCAGTTCCAGATGTTGAAGCTCTGGCCAAAGCCGTTGGCGACGCCGGTTACCGCATGGATACGATCCCGGCATCTGACGGCGCGTCCGACGCAGACGCAGATACGCCACGAGGGCGAGAGGTGCGAAGGCTGCGAACGCGATTGGCGGTGGCGTTGCCGGTGGGCATTGGGCTGCTGCTGGTCAGTTTTCCGGCTCTGCCCTGGGTGGCCGGTTTGTCCTCACTGGGCTGGTGGTATCCAGCGCTGTTGTGGGCGGCGGCGACGCCGGTACAGCTGTGGGCCGGATGGCCTTTTTACACAGCCGGCTGGGCCGGGCTGAGACGATTGAAACCCAATATGCACACCCTCATTGCTCTGGGAACTTCCGTCGCCTATGGGTACAGTGCGGTGGTGGTGCTGATGTCGTGGATTCCGGCTTTCGCCGGAATGACGGGAGAGGCCGGAATGACGGGAGGGATGGGTCATCAGCTGCATTTTGACATGGCGGCGATCATAATCGCCCTGATCCTGCTGGGCAGATGGCTGGAGGCGCGGGCCTTGTCGCGGACGTCAGACGCCATCGGCAAGCTGCTGGATCTGCGTCCCCAAACCGCTCACCTGATCGGTGACGACGGTTCCGTGGTGGACGTTCCCGTGGACCGGGTTGACGTCGGCGTTACTTTGGCGGTGCGTCCCGGCGAACAGATCCCGGTGGACGGAGCAGTCACCAGCGGCATCACCACCGTGGACCAGTCGGCTTTGACCGGCGAAAGTATGCCGTCGGAAAAGTCCCCGGGCGATTCCGTATTCGCCGGAACGATGAATGGAACCGGCGCTTTTCTGATGCGCACTACCCGTGTGGGCGCGGATACGACATTGGCGCAGGTGATCCGGTTGGTGGAGGAAGCGCAAGGCTCGGCGGCTCCGGTGCAGCGTCTCGCCGATCGGGTCGCAGCCTGGTTTGTGCCTTCGGTGGGGTTGATCGCGCTGGCGGCGGCGGCCCTCTGGCTATTCCTGGGCCCCGACCCGTCGATACTTTATGCCATGCTGACTTTGGTGGCGGTTTTCATCATCGCCTGTCCCTGTGCGCTGGGCCTTGCCACGCCAACGGCTATTATCGTTGGGGTCGGGCGGGCGGCCGAGTGGGGCATATTGCTGCGCAGCGCGACGGCGTTGGAAACCGCCCACCGCGTAAGCGCGGTCGCGCTGGACAAGACCGGAACCCTGACCACGGGCCGGCTCCGGGTAACGGACATCGTTCCGGCGTCGGGAATCGCGGAGGATCTGGTTCTGAGCGCCGCGGCTTCGGTTGAGTTGTTGTCCGAGCACCCCATAGGAGCGGCGGTGCGTCGCCGTGCAGAACAAGCCGGGCTAACGCTTACCGGAGCTACCGAGTTTGTGGCGCACCGGGGATTCGGCGTAAGCGCCGTGCTCGACGGTGAACCAATCGCAGTGGGCAACGCGGCGTTGCTGGGAGAAATGGGAATTCCGGTGCGCGATGAAATGTCAAGGACGGCGAATGGGTTGGCGCGACAGGGCAACACCCCCATGTTCGTCGCCCGTGGGGATAGCGTGCTGGGCGTCATTGCGGTGATGGACACCGCAAAACCGGGAGCTCGGCAGGCAGTGGCTGCGCTGCGCGGCATGGGCGTCCGCACCATCATGCTTTCCGGAGACCGACCCGAAGTGGCTTCCGCGGTGGCATCCATTTGCGGCGTGGATGAATGGCATGCGGAGATGCTGCCGGGCGACAAAGCGGATGCCATAACCAAATTGCAGGCTGACGGGCACGTGGTTGCGATGGTGGGCGACGGCATCAACGACGCCCCGGCGCTGGCGTTGGCCGATGTGGGGATCGCCATGGGCGCCGGTTCGGACATCGCAAGGGAATCGGCCGACATTACGCTGATGCGTGACGACTTGGCGGGCGTTGCCACCTCGCTGCAAATGTCGCGGGCGACGATGCGCGCCATCCGGCAAAATCTCTTCTGGGCGTTCTTTTACAACACCATGCTGATCCCGGTAGCGGCGGGCGTTCTTTACCCGGTGTTTGCCGCTTTGGGCGGCGTCCCGAACAGTCTGACCTTTTTCTTCGGTGACGCGGGCTTTCTGAATCCGATTCTGGCGGCGTTGGCCATGGCTTTCAGCTCGGTGAGCGTGGTGAGCAACTCATTGCGGTTGCGCCGCGCCAAAATCGGCTAATGGGCAACGGGAACTTTGGCAGCCCTAACCTCGTCCGGCTCTGTTAGATCCGGCTCTGTTACAATCGTCGTACACCATCGCTAGAGGTTGGGAAACAATCATGGCAACAGCAACCGATCCCATTTGCTTGATGCAAGTGGACATGGACAACCCCAATGGCGGCGCCAGCGCATACGAAGGGCAGACCTACTATTTCTGTGCGCCGGGCTGCCGGATCGCCTTTGAGCGTGACCCGGCAGGATGGGCGTCGGGACGTAACAAACCCATAGCCATGGCGGAACCGCAGCCTCAACCGCTGACCATAGCGCGGCGGCTGTTCCGGCGCGGGAAATAAGGCAGCGGTTATAGCGGGCAACGGGTAGGGGCGGGTTTGAAACCCGCCCCGGCGACTGGTGCGTGGTTCGCAAGCCGAGAACTAGGCGGCGGCGCAGCAGCGCTTGTATTTTTTACCGCTGCCGCAAGGACATTGGGAATTGCGTCCGATTTTGCGGCCGGCGCGCGGGGCGGCCGCGTTTCGCGCCGGCGAAACCGCCGCCATGGGACTGACCGGAGCGCGGGAATTGCGTCGGTTCCCGATGGTGGGCGCGTCGTCATTTGGGGAAGGACGAGCCGGCGGCGCTTCCGGCGCCAGAGTGACGTGGAATAGGGTGTGGGTGACGTCCCGCTGCATCTGTCGCGTCAACTCGGCGAAAGCCCGTTGACCCTCGGACCGGTACACGGCGAGGGGGTCCCGCTGCCCGACGGCTTGCAGGCCCACACCGGTGCGCAGGTTTTCCATGTGGGTGAGGTGGTTGACCCAATGGGTGTCGATGGACTTTAGCAGCAGCAGCCGCACCAGCGTCTCCATGTTATCGGCGCCCATGGACTGCTCTTTGGATTGGTACAGGGTTTCCGAGTACTCCTCCAGGATGTCCGCAATGCGCTCGCGACGGAGTTGCGACACCTTATCCGCATTGTCCAGTTCGTCAGGGGGTGGGCAGATTTGACGCAGAGCGGACAAAAATCCGTCGATGTCCCAGTCGTCCGCGTGGCGCGACCGCAGGTGCGCGTCGATCAATCGGTCGAACTCGGCGCCCAGCATGTCCATAACCCGCTCGCGAAGTCCCTGGTTGGTCAGGATACTGGAACGCTGGTCGTAGATCACCGACCGTTGTTGATTGAGCACGTCGTCAAAATTGAGGAGGTGCTTGCGCATATCAAAATGGTGGCCTTCAACTTTTACCTGCGCGCCGGTGATGGACTTGGTGATCAGTTTGTTTTCCAAGGGTTCATCGTCGTTGAGGCCGGTCCAATTCATCACGTTCTTGATGCGGTCGCCGCCGAAGCGCTGCATCAGTTCGTCTTCAAGGGCGATGAAAAACTGGCTGCTGCCGGGGTCGCCCTGGCGTCCGGCGCGGCCACGCAGCTGGTTGTCCACACGACGCGCTTCATGGTGCTCGGTGCCGATGACATGGAGGCCGCCCAGGGAGATCACCCGGTCGTGCTCCTGCCGCCAATCGTCGCGGTCGGTGTCGGCGCCACCCAGCACGATGTCGGTGCCGCGGCCGGCCATATTGGTGGACACGGTAACCGCTCCGGAGCGTCCGGCCTGGGCTACGATTGACGCTTCCTGTTCGTGGTTGCGCGCGTTGAGCACTTGATGATCGACGCCGCGCTTGCGGAGCCGGTCGCTCAAGGCTTCGGAGGTTTCGATGGAAGTGGTTCCCACCAGCACGGGTTGTCCCGATGTAGAACGATCGATGATAGCCGCTACCACGGCGCGCCACTTACCCTCTTCAGTAGGGAAAATCAGATCGCCGCTGTCTTCGCGTATCATTGGGAGGTTGGTAGGTACGGCGACGACTTCAAGACCATAGATTTTGTAGAATTCGTCGGCCTCAGTGACCGCGGTTCCGGTCATGCCGGCCAATTTGCCGTACATCCGGAAGTAGTTTTGCAGGGTGATGGTGGCGTAAGTGACGCTGGCGCGCTGGACCTTCAGGCCTTCTTTCGCTTCCACTGCCTGGTGGAGGCCGTCGGCCCAGCGTCGCCCGTACTGTAGGCGACCGGTGAACTCGTCAACGATGACCACTTCGCCGTCGGCGACGACGTAATCCTTGTCTTTGACCTTTTGCACTTGGGCGACGACGGCATTTTCAACGTACTGCACCAGATGGAAATTTTCCGGGTCGTACAGATTGTCAACGCGCAGGTGCCGTTCGGCTTTTCCGATGCCATCTTCGGTCAATGAAATGGCCTGAGTGCGCTCGTCTATTGTGTAATCCTCGTAAGCGCGCAGACGGGGAGCCAACCGGGCGCAGTTGGAGTAGTGCTCTACCGGTTGCGGCGCCGGGCCGCTGATGATCAGAGGCGTGCGGGCCTCGTCGATGAGGATGTTGTCAACTTCGTCCACGATGGCGAAACTGTGGCGAGGCCGGCCCGCGTCACGAGACTGGACTTGCAGGTCGGAGGTTACAGCCATGTTGTCGCGGAGATAGTCGAATCCGAACTCGTTGTTGGTGCCGTATAACACGTCAGCACGATAGGCTTCGGCACGGGATACCGGCGTCAGATGGCGATAACCGCCCTTTCCCGGGTCGTCCATGGTGGGGTCGTAGATGTAGGCCGCGTCGTGCTGGAGACACCCGACGGTGAGGCCGAGAAGGTGGAACACCGGCCCCATCCAGACGGGATCGCGCCGGGCCAGGTAGTCGTTGACGGTAACGATATGCACGCCGCCGGTGAGGGCGTTCAAATATGCGGGCAGGGTGGCGACCAGCGTTTTTCCTTCGCCGGTCTTCATTTCGGCGATTTTCCCCTGGTGCAGGACTGCGCCGCCGATGATCTGCACGTCGTAGTGGCGTTGACCGAGGGTACGCCGGGCCGCCTCGCGCACGACGGCGAAAGCCTCGGGCAACAGGTCGTCTAAAGATGCCCCATCGTCCAGGCGGCGTCGGAATGCAACGGTCTTGGCTTTAAGGCCATCATCGCTGAGGCTTTGAATGTTGTTCTCTAGCCGGTTGACTTGGGGCACCAGCTGACTGTGAAGTTTTTCGGCCGCCCGTTCCGGCGTATCTCCGACAATTTTTTTCAGGAAGGAAACCATGATAATGCCTCACCCGGCCCCTTCGCTACGGAAGCGGGCTACACTAGGCCAGTATAGCAAGGATGTCCCGGTTACGTCGGTGAGCGCATATCGGATTGCCGGGCGTTTTCGCCGGCAGGGCCGTTGGACAGCGCAAGGATCCGAGGGCAGCCCGCAGCTAACTCCGTTCCAAGCGCGCCAGGCCCACCAGTAATCGTTTCAGGCCGGCGCTGGCAAAATGCACGGTGGCCTGTTCGGTGTCGCCGACGCCATCGACTTCTTGAACCACGCCCTCTCCGAAAGTGGGATGGCGGACGATTTCGCCCACCGTCAGGGGCATACGCTCCGGCGCGCTACCCGAAGGCTGGGGCCGGTTGGGAGTCCATTCGGTAAGACGTTCATCGATATTGCCCCGGAGTCGGCCTCGTGTCGCGTCGCCTCCGGCGCCGGATCCGTCACCCAGCCGCGTGGGCGAGGCGCGCCGGGACGGTCCGAAGGAGCCGCCGGGCACCGCGTCGGCGTTCCGCGACGGACGTGATGCGTTCAATCCATGGGATGCGGCGCGGGAGCCGGGAGGTCGGTCCACGGCCGGCGAGGCCAGCGCATCCTCCGGGAGGTCTTCGAGGAAACGCGACGGCAGCGATACTCCGCCCGACGACGGATAACGCCTCCGGAAAGCGCGCAGCAGATAAAGGCGCTCTTTAGCCCGGGTCATGCCCACGTAGCACAGGCGACGCTCCTCTTCGATCTCGGCCAGGGTATCCATGGACCGGGTGTGGGGCAGCAGCCCTTCTTCCATTCCGGCCATCATCACCACCGGGAACTCCAGCCCCTTAGCCTGATGCAGGGTGATCAAGGTAAGCGCATCATCGGCCTGTTGGTAGGCGTCCACGTCGGAGACTAGAGAAACCCGCTCCAGAAACGCGCTCAACCCGTCGGCGGAACCGTCTCCGGGAGGACCGTAGTCTTCTGCCAAAGCGCGCAGCTCGAGGATGTTTTCCCATCGCTCATCGCCGTCATCCTGGGCATTGATTTGTTTGGCTAACCCGGTCAGATCCAACGTGCGATCAAGGAGATCCGGGACACCCAGCTCGCGCGAGGCGTCAGTGAGGCGGTCCAGGGCAACGGACAAATCGGCGATTGACCGAGCTGCTCGCGCCGTTGCCGTAAGGGGGCATGGCGATCCGTCTGCCCGGGCCGCCGCGATTACCCGCATCGCTTGTCGCATGGTGGCTCCGCGTTGGGCCGCGAAGTTGGTCAGTTGCTGTACGGATTTGGCGCCAATGCCCCGAGGCGGCTGGTTGATGATGCGCCGCAGGCTGACCTCGTCATCGGGGTTGAAAATCACCCGCAGGTAGCCAACTGCATCCTTGATTTCCTTGCGGTGGTAGAAACGCACGCCACCCACCAGCCGGTAGGGTATTCCCTGGCGCATGCATTGATCTTCAAAGGCGCGGCTTTGGGCGTTGATGCGGTACATGATGGCGCAGTCGCCGGACTGGTACTCGCCGGTTCGGGTAAGGCGGCTCACCTCGTCCACCGCCCAGAGGGCTTCGTCTTCTTCGCTGAAGGCTTCGTGCAGCGTGACGGGTCGCCCCGCCGGGTTTTGCGTAAATAGCGGTCGTTCAATCCGTTCCGTGTTGGTGGAGATGACGCTGGCGGCGGCGTTGAGGATGTTCCGGGTTGAACGGTAGTTCTCGCCCAGGCTGATGAGTATGGCGTCGGGGAAATCGGTCTGAAAGCTCAGGATGTTTCGGATGTCGGCGTTACGCCACGAATAGATGCTCTGGTCCGGGTCGCCGACCACGCACAGGTTCCGGTGTTGGCCGGTCAGCAGCCGGGCCAGACGATACTGTGCTACGTTGGTGTCCTGAAACTCGTCGATGAGCAGGTAGCGGTAGCGGGTGTGGTACTGATCCTGAACGTCGGGGGTATTTTCCAGGAGTTGCGCAGTCCGCATTAGGAGGTCGTCGAAATCCAGGGCGTTCTGTCGCGCCAGCGCTTCCTCGTAGTAACGATAGACGCGGGAGCAGGTTTCCACCCAGTGAGCGCCGTATTCGTCCTCGGCGTCATAGGCGGTTTCGGCCATGCGGCGGGCGTCCTGGAGGCTGCTTTTGGAGGCGGAAATGCGCGCGAGAACGGCTCTGGGGGTATATCGCTTGCTATCCACGTCTGCCAGCTGCATGGCGGACTTGAGGGCGTCCAACTGGTCATCCTGGTCATAAATGGTGAAGTTTCTATCGAGGCCGATGCGTTCACCATGTCGGCGCAGAATGCGGGCGCAGAGGGCGTGGAAAGTGCCCATGGTGACGGCCTGGCTGCGGCTGAGCAACAGCCGGTCGAGGCGTTCTCGCATCTCCCGGGCGGCTTTGTTGGTGAAGGTGACCGCCAGTATTTGCCAGGGGTGTACGCCGCAATCCCCTACCAAATAAGCGATGCGGTGGGTGATGACGCGAGTTTTGCCGGAACCTGGACCGGCGACGATGAGCAGAGGGCCCTCGGTAGTGACCACCGCCTGCTGCTGCGCCTCGTTGAGCCCCTGCAAAACTGCGGCGCGGGAAGCATTCGGTTCCTCAAAAGCCGTGCCGCGGGCAGCGTAATCTGCCAACTCGGGCGCGTCCCAAAAGGGCGAGGAGAGTGGCTCTTCCCAATAAGGGGAAGACGCCGGCTCATCCTGGCGCGGCGAACGCTCGGAAAATTGGGACTGCAAGGCCATGGGATTTACGCAGTTGGATATTGGGATTTAGGTAGTTGAATTAACGATGCAGGATGGCGGAGAGGGCGGGATTCGAACCCGCGATGCGCCAGAGGCGCATACCGGTTTTCGAGACCGGCGCCTTCAACCACTCGGCCACCTCTCCGCAGCGGGTATCACACGGTGGGTATGCGAACCGGCACTTGGCCGGGAACGCGGGTTGGGGCGCGTAAATTGTACTAGACGGCGCCTGGCATTACAACGACGGCGATCACTCGCAGCGTGAAAAGGGCTGCCGGCGGGCGCCGGAGCAGGGGGCCCGGCGCCTGGGCCGTGTTATCATCCCCTTACCTGACGGATGTGATCCAGGAATGACATGGAAGTAATCGGCTCTAACCTGCGCGCCGCCGACCCGGATTTTCAGGATAACCGGGCGCGCATGGAAGCTTTGGTGAAGGACCTGAAAGAGTGTCTGAAGCAAGCTCGCGCCGGAGGGGGGCAGCGGGCGGTGGAGTTGCACCGCAGCCGTGGCAAGCTGCTGGCCCGGGAGCGGATTGACGGGCTGGTGGATGCCGGCGCGCGCTTCCTCGAGCTTAGCCCCCTGGCGGCATGGGATATGTATGACGGGGACGAAGCATCTGCCGGCATCGTTACCGGCGTCGGATTGGTCCACGGGAAAGAGGTTGTGGTGGTCGCCAACGACGCGACGGTAAAGGGCGGCGCCTACTACCCGATCACGGTCAAAAAGCACCTGCGCGCCCAGGAAATCGCCCTGGAAAATCACCTGCCGTGTATTTACCTGGTGGACTCGGGCGGAGCGTTTTTGCCGTTGCAAGCGGAGGTGTTTCCTGATCGGGACCACTTCGGACGAATTTTTTACAACCAGGCCCAAATGTCGGCGCTGGGTATTCCCCAAGTAGCGGTGGTCATGGGTTCGTGCACCGCAGGAGGAGCGTATATTCCGGCCATGAGCGACGAGGTGGTGATGGTGCGGCGCCAGGGCACGATCTTTCTGGGCGGCCCGCCGTTGGTGCGGGCGGCCACCGGGGAAGAGGTGGATCCGGAAACCCTGGGCGGCGCGGACGTGCATACCAGGATATCCGGCGTGGCAGACCACCAGGCAGCGGACGATGCGGATGCGCTGGCCATTACGCGGGACATTGTGGAGAATTTTGTGCAAAGGCGCGCCCCGCCGTTTGAGGTCACGAGATCCGAACCGCCGGCCTACGATCCGGGCGAGCTATATGGCATCGTGTCTCCGGATAACCGACGGCAATACAACGTGCGCGAGGTGATCGCCCGACTGGTTGATGGAAGCCGTTTTCACGAGTTCAAGTCTGAGTACGGGGAAACCCTGGTTTGTGGCTTCGCCCGAGTTTTCGGGTATCCGGTGGGAGTGGTCGCCAACAACGGGGTTCTTTTCTCCGAAAGCGCGCTGAAAGGCACCCACTTCATCGAGTTGTGCAGCCAGCGGGGTATTCCCCTGTTGTTCCTGCAAAATATCACCGGCTTCATGGTGGGTCGCCAGTACGAAGCCGGAGGAATCGCCAAGGATGGCGCCAAGATGGTCATGGCGGTGTCCAACGCCGCCGTGCCGAAGTTCACGGTGATCATTGGCAGTTCTTTTGGGGCGGGCAACTACGGCATGTGCGGGCGGGCCTACCAGCCCCGTTTCCTGTGGACGTGGCCCAACGCCCGCATTTCGGTGATGGGCGGACCGCAGGCGGCGGAGGTTCTGCTCACTATACGACTGCAACAATTGGAGCGACAGAGCCGAACCATGGAGCAGGAGGAGCGAGACGAATTGCAAGGCCCTATCCTGGAAAAGTACGATCGGGAGGGCGACCCGTACTACAGCACCGCCCGCCTGTGGGACGACGGCATCATCGACCCGGTGGACACGCGAACCGTCGTCGGCCTCGGCATCGCCGCCGCCATTAACGCCCCTTTCCCGGACCGGAAGCGGGGCGTTTTCCGAATGTGAAGACCGGCCTCGACATGTGAAGCTGGGCCGCGACGCCGCGCTGGTATGACGCGGCGCTGGTATAATGCCACCGCCAACACGGCTCTGCCGCCAATCGCCAGGTGCAATATGAGCACGCCCAACGCTATCGCCAGGACTTCCCTGGTCCGGCAGCCCTTTGTGTTCCCGGACCCGCCGGAAGATCCGGAAGACAAGATGACCAGCTTCGACCGTCTGGCTGCCACCGGCAACGTCTATCATCTCATTCAGCATCTGGGGAACCCGGAAACCACCCTGGTGGCCGGGGAGCATTACCTGGCCTTGGCACCCACCCGGAGCCTGGCCGGAGTGAGGTATCCCGACCTGCTGGTGGCTTTTGACGCGGACCCGGCGGCCTACAAGGTCAGCAACGCTTACGTCATATCAGAGCAGGGCAAGCCGCCGGACTTCGTACTGGAGATAGCGTCGCGGAGCACCGGACGGGTTGACGTTACAGACAAGCGGCGGGACTATGCCGCTTTAGGCATCCCGGAGTACTGGCGCTTTGACGAGACGGCGACGGGCCGACATCATGGGACACGGCTGGCCGGGGATCGGCTGGCGGAGGGGGAGTACGTTGCCCTCGACATCGCGGAGCTGCCCAACGAGAGTTTGCAGGGATACAGCGCGGCGCTGGGTTTGTATCTGCGGTGGGTAGATGGTGAGTTGGTGTTTTACGACCCGGCCACGAGCCGTCCCATCATTACCCTTGAGGATGAAAGGGAGGCCCGCGCCGAGGCCGAAGCCCGCGCCGACGCCGCAAGGGAGGCCCGCGCCGAAGCCGAAGCCCGCGCCGACGCCGCCAGGGAGGCCCGTGCCGAAGCCGAAGCCCGCATCCGCGAACTGGAAGAGCAGCTCCGCCGGCAGAATTCCTGATGGGCCCGGAGCACAATCGCCTTCCGTCAGAGCGCAGCCGCTGATTGGATGCGCGCCAACCTGAGCTGGAAATAGCCGATGTTCTCCACAGTGCTGGTAGCTAATCGAGGGGAGATCGCGGTCCGGATCAACCAGACCCTCCGCGCCATGGGGATTGCTCCCGTCGCGATCTACTCAGAGTCAGACGCGGGCGCTCCCCACGTAACCTCAGCGGAGCGGTCGTTGGCGCTACCGGGCAATACCGCTGAAGAGACCTACTTGAGCATTCCCAGGATCGTGCGGGCAGCGCAGGACTCGGGGGTTGACGCCATACACCCGGGTTACGGTTTTTTGTCGGAGAACCCGGAGTTCGCGAGGGCGTGCCGGGAAGCCGGCATAACCTTCATCGGCCCAAGCCCGCAGAGCATGGCGGCCCTGGGGGATAAGCTTCGCTCCAAGGACATCGCGCTTGCCGCCGGGGCGCCGGTGCTTCCCAGCTCCCCGGTATGCCTTCCCGGGGACGCCGCTGTCGAGCAGTTCGCGCAGCAGGTGGGATTCCCTCTGATGGTTAAGGCCGCCGCCGGCGGGGGTGGCCGGGGTATGCGTCAGGTCAGCGAGCGACGGGAATTGGACGGCGAAATTGCTACGGCCAGCCGGGAAGCCCAGGCCGCTTTTGGCGATGGCCGGGTG
Source organism: Dehalococcoidia bacterium (assembly GCA_963692995.1). Taxonomy (GTDB): domain Bacteria; phylum Chloroflexota; class Dehalococcoidia; order Lucifugimonadales; family UBA3495; genus Bin87. The sequence goes on along the minus strand of OY843611.1, from coordinate 1,840,102 downwards.
TTTTTGGAAAGTTACGTTTCGAATCCCCGACATGTGGAGGTACAGATCCTGGCCGATGGTTGCGGGCATACCGTCAATCTTGGCGAGAGGGAATGCAGCATACAACGCCGTCACCAAAAGATAATTGAAGAGACCCCGTCACCGGCGCTAACGCCGGATTTGCGAAGGCAAATGGGAGAAGCCGCCGTCGCCGTTGCTGAGGGCGCAGGGTATTGCAACGCCGGGACAGTGGAGTTTTTGCTGGACCCGAAAAGCGGCGAGTTTTACTTCCTTGAAATGAATGCGCGGCTCCAGGTGGAGCATCCGATTACCGAAGCCGTCTTGGGGTTGGACCTGGTGGAGTGGCAGGTCCGTATCGCTGCCGGGGAACCCCTGACTCTACAGCAGGATGATATCCAACCCCGGGGGCATGCCATCGAATGTCGCATCTATGCTGAGGATCCGTATCGGGATTTTGTGCCGTCCACCGGGAACCTGTTGCGCTGGCGGCCTCCCAGCGGCCCCGGGCTTCGGTTGGACAGTGGCGTGGCGCAGGGTCAGGAAGTTTCCATCTATTACGACCCGATGCTGGCGAAGTTGATCGCATGGGGACCGGAGCGCGGCGTCAGCCTGCGCCGGATGGAGGTCGCGCTGGCACAGTTCCTGGTCCTCGGGGTGGTAACGAACATCCCTTTGTTGCGGGCAGTGTTAGGACACGCTCAGTTTCAAAGAGGTGATTACGATACCGGTTTTCTCCAGTGGAACCCGGCGGTTACCAGCGCGGGGATCGATGATGCGACCCGAACCGTGGCGCGTGCGCTGGCGGCGTGGGCGTCGGGTCAGCCAATAGCGGCTCAGGCCCCGGCGGTAGCGGCGACGGACCGGGCGGGGGCTGATCCCTGGCAGTCTGACGGTGAGCGGCGGCTTCCGTGACGACGAGCCGGGGCGAGATGCGGGAGATGCACCCATGGGATGGCGTGGCTTTTCGCTATCGTCTAACGGGGTCGGCAGATTCTTTCACGTTTGATCTAGAAGGGGAAGCGTTCGGCGAAGGGGAAGCGTTCGGTTCGGGCGGCCCTTTCAGTGTCGATTCCGGCCAAAACGGGGAAGGCTTGTGCCGGACAGCATCGGGAAGGGCGTACGCTTTCGCGTGGGAATGGGTCGGCCGGGAGTTGCACCTGTGGCTGGATGGCGACCTGTTTGTTTTCCAACGGGCGGACCTTTCGACCAGATCAGGACGGCGTCGGGGCAGCGCGGCCGCCAATGAAGCCACGGGAGACGTGCTGGCGCCTATGCCCGGCTCTGTACTGGAGATACTGGTCGAGGAGGGTGACCGCGTGGAACGGAACCAAACCGTCGCAATTATGGAGTCCATGAAAATGGAGCTGGTGATCACGGCGCCCCGGGATGGCGTCGTGCGGAGGGTCGCCGTCCAATCGGGGCAGCAAGTGGAAAGGGGGATGCGCCTGCTGGAGTTGGCGCCCCTAAACGGGCCCGGTCCGTGACGGTTGTAATACTGAGCCTTGAACTTACGCTCTGCCTGGGTTCGGTACAGTTGAGAGTACATCGGGTTGACTATCATCACCGTTAGGAATACGATTGCGTGGCAACCACCCGGCGGATTGCTGTCGTTTTTGGGCAGTGAACCGAGGGAATCGGCGTATCCCATCTCGGTCCGGACGATAGCCATTGCGAACCGCAACTGATATGGTCTAGTCGTTCAAGGCCAAGGACAGGTAATCAGGAGGTATAAGACATGGCAGAAAAGGATATTGCCTTAATGGCCCACTTGATGCGGCGCGCCGGGTTCGGAGCGACGTATGAAGAACTGGAAGCTCGCGCCGCCAAGGGCTACGAGGAGACTGTTGAGGAACTGCTGCATCCGGAGAGCCAGCCGGCGATCCAGGAAGACATCCTGATGCGCTATCAGCCGCAGTGGGTGTCCAAGGCGGGATTGGAAGGCCAGCAGGAAGAATGGACCTTCCGGATGATCAACACCAAGCGTCCGCTGGAAGAGAAAATGGGCCTGTTCTGGCACCACATCTTCTGCACCGGCCACGCCAAGTGCGAATATCCCAAGCAGCAGCAGATCGAGCTCGATATGTTCCGCACCATGGGGTTCGGCAACTTCGAGCAGCTGCTTATGGGTCTGTCCACCGACCCGGCCATGATGTTCTATCTGGACAACTGCATGAGCCACAAGGACGCCATCAACGAAAACTGGGGACGGGAGCTTTTGGAGCTGTTCTCCCTCGGTGTCGGCATGGACGGCGGGGCCAATTACTCGGAGGATGACGTCAAGGAAGCCGCGCGCGCTTTCACCGGATGGACGGTCACCAACTCGGTTCCTCGCTATCCTTACGGGAAGTACGAGGCGGCGTTCATCTATGATCCGTCCGACCACGACTACGGCGAAAAGACCTTCCTGGGGGAAACCGGGAACTGGAACGGCGAAGACATCGTGAAGATTGTCGCCCGCCAGCCGGCAGCGGCCCGGTTCGTCGCCCGGCACATGTACAACTTCTTTGTCGCCGACGAGCCCCAGGTGCCAGCCTGGCAGAACACGCCGCCGCGGGACCCTGAAGCCGTCAAGATGCTGGAGGACGAGTACTTCCGATCCAACTACGACATCCGCTCGATGCTGCGCGTGCTGTTCAACTCCGACTTCTTCAAGAATGCCCGCTTCGAGAAGGTGAAGAGCCCGACCGAAACCGTGGTGGGCACCATGCGGCTCGTCGGCGACTTCGACATGCCCAGGCCGGGCATGAACGCCATGACGCTGACCATCCGCTACATGGGCCAGGACCTGCTGAACCCGCCGACCGTTGAAGGCTGGCACACCGGCCGAGAGTGGATTGACAGCGGCACCCTGGTGGAACGCATTAACTTCACTGCCGACGCGGTGGGCAACACCTCCCATCGCGGCGTCCAGGCCATCATCAACCGTCTGGGTTCCGAGGGCGCGACGATTTCGTCCGAGCGGTTGGTGGACGGCTGCTTGCAGTTGCTCGGCCATTACGAACTGGCCCAGGTCACGCGCAACGAGTTGATCGCCCTTGCCGACAGTGAAGGCGAGCTCCGCACCGGCGCCGACGAGTTCGGCCAGCGCGTGGGCCAGATGCTGCAATCCATCGTGGCCACCACCGAGTACCTGTTCGAGTAACCCCTGTTCGAGTAACCAAGGAGGCGAAAGATATGACAGCCACCAAGAAAGATCCGGTGCTGGTGGTCCTCCAGTTGTCGGGGGGCAATGATGCGCTGAACACCATCATTCCCTATGGCGACCCCCTGTACCTGGACAACCGGCCCAATGTCCGAATACCTATTGACCAGGTCTTGCCCATCAATGACCAAATTGGCTTCAACCCGGCTATGGGGCCGATGAAGCGCCTGTACGATGAGGGCAAGGTTGCCGTCATTCAAGGCGTGGGCTACCCCAGTCCCAGCCGCTCGCACTTCCGATCCATGGACATCTGGCACACCTGTGAGCCGGACAAGGTGGGAGACGAGGGTTGGCTGGGCCGGGCCGTGCGCGACCTGGACCCGAAGAAGGAAAACGTTCTGACCGGCGTGAACTTTGGCCGCGGTCTTCCCAGATCGCTGGTTGCCCCGGGCGTTCCGGTTGCCTCCGTGGGCAACCTGGAGACCTACGGCGTACTCACGGGCATCGAGGTTGAGGAACAGCGCACCAAGGCGTTGGACGTCTTCTCGCGTGTTTACTCGCCGATGCTGGGCCAGGGCCCGGTGCTGGACTACTTCGCCCAGACCGGCCTGGATGCGCTGGAAGGCGCGGACGTCCTGAGCACCGCTCCCGCCATGTACTCTTCCTCGGTGGAGTACGGCAATGACACCGTGGCCCAGTACATGCGCAATATCGCGCAGACGCACCTGGCCGGGTTCGGCACTCGCGTGCTCTACACTACCGCGCCGTACAACAGTTTTGATACCCACGCCGGCGAGTTGGCCAACCACACCCGCCTGTGGACCGAGACCTCTCACGCCGTCGCCGACTTCTACGATGACCTGAAGGAACACAACGCCGGCGACGATGTGATCCTGCTGGTCTTCACCGAGTTCGGGCGCCGGGTGCACGACAACGGCTCCGGCACCGACCACGGTTCAGGCGGCGTTGCCTTCGTGGTGGGCGAGAGTGTCAAGGGCGGCCTCTACGGCGAGTACCCCTCCCTGGAGGAGAACAAGCTGCTTGAGGGCGACCTGCACTTCAACAACGATTTCCGCGGTCTCTATTCCACCCTTCTGGAGAAGTGGATGGGTCTGGATGCCCAGCCCATCGTGAACGGCTCCTTCGAGCAGATGGACTTCATTTAGCCCGACACAAGGAGGCGATTATGGTTACAGCAACCAGAATATCCCACGTCCAGCTCCAATACAGCCACACCATCGGACGTGGTGAGCAATTTGGGCCGGGTTTTACCTACCCGATCCACCTGGCGCGGGGCGAAGACAATCTGATGTACGTCCTTTGCCGGTCTTCCGAGTACCGGCCCGAGGGAACCCGCGTCGCGGTGTGCACCGTTGACGAGGAATATGTCAACGCCTTTGCCCGCGGCGTTCCCCAACAAGGTCCCCACGAATATAATTTCGAGGATGGTTCCCTGGTATGGCCCGTTAATGTGGCCATCGCCAGCAACGGCGACGTGTACGTGTCGGACGAATGGCTCCATCGCATCTCCATGTTCACCAGAGACGGTGAATACATCGGGAAGTGGGCGGAGAAGGTGGGCAGCGGCGACGGCGAGTTGGATCGGCCGTCGGGCCTGGCCATCGACGCTGACGATAACGTTTGGGTCGTGGACGGCAATAACCACCGCGTCCAGAAGTTCACTCCCGACGGCCAGTTCCTGATGAAATTCGGGAGCTACGGCCAGGGGGAGGGCGAGTTGGATAGCCCTTGGGGCATCGACATTGACAGCCAAGGGAATATCTACATCGCCGACTGGCGGAATGACCGGGTTCAGAAGTTCACTCCATCCGGCGACTTCCTGATGAAATTCGGCTCCTCCGGCGACGGAGAGGGCGAGTTCAATCGGCCGGCCGATGTGGCGGTGGACCGGGACGGCATCATCTACGTGGCCGACTGGCTGAACAACCGGCTACAGTATTTTGACCCGGACGGCAACTTCTGCGGCTTGAAGACCGGGGAAGCCACCGTCTCTAAATGGGGCAAGGATAAGCTGGACGCCAACCCCGAGATGTGGGGGGAGCGCGATCGCGCTCCCGGCCTGGAACGCGAGCGTGACTTCTGGGCGCCTACCGGCGTCGCAGTGGACGACGCCAACCGGGTGTTCGTTTGTGAAGGCCCGCGCAACCGCATCCAGGTGTTCCAAAAGCAGGCCCTCACCTTCATGGGGCCTCGCTTGTAGTCGTTGACGACAAAGCGGCACGCCAAAGCCTCCGTCCGCAACCGTTCCAAAACGGATTGGACGGGGGCTTTCCCATGTGGTATGAGGAAGTAACGTAATCCGTTTCGGTGACAGGAGTCGGTCCTCGCCATGCCCGCCAGTGTAGCCCGAATACCCAACCTGGAATGTGAAGCATTCTATTACGACATGGAGAGACGCGGCATCGCCCTCCTGGACATGGAACCCAACGCCGTCGCTGGTGCGCTGAAGCAGGGAGATATAGACGCCGGCCCGGTGTCCCTATTGGATATTGACCGGCTGGCCCCGCAGGCAGAGTTGATTACCGGATTCTGCGTAGCTTCCGTTAACCGGGCGATCTCGTCCGTGCTGCTCTCCAATGTACCCATCTCAGACTTAGGCGGCCGCAGCGTCGCCGTCAGCGAGCCGGACCCAACGTCCTTACAATTGCTCCGGCTTTTATTTGCCCAGAAGCACGGGATAGGCGATCCAGCGATCGTTGACCGTGCATCCGAACACGATGCTTTGTTGCTAACGGGCAATCGGGCATTGCGGGGACGCCGGGCAGAGCGCGGATTTTCCCATCGTTACGACCTGGGTGAAGAGTGGCAGAGCTGGACCGGTCTGCCATTCGTGTTCAGCCGCTGGATGGCCCGCAGGGACATGGATCGACAGGACTTCCTGATAGTGCAGGACGCGCTTTTCGTTGGGCAAGAGGACTGGATGAACAACCTCTACAAGGACACCAGCCCGCGCAACGACCTGCTGATGCTGTCCCGGGAGGTGCTGGAATATGTCCAGGGGATGCGGTTCTTCATGGGGGTTCCGGAACAGCGGGCGGTTGCGCTGTTCCGGGAGAAGCTGTCGTTGCTGGAATAGCACTGTCGTTGCCGGAATAGCCAAGAGAGGGCCAAGGGCGCCACCATCGCATGCTGCAAGCCTTTGGGATTGCCTTGGCGAGGCGCTATCCGCTGGCAATGGCCATGGCGCCAACCGCCACCGTTCCCAATTCCACCGGCAACTTCCGCCAGGTGACGCCGCGATCTTTGCTACAGTAGAGGGAGCCCCCGTCGGCGCCGGCGTACACCGTGTTGGTTTCCCCAGGATCCCATTCGAAAGCGACGACCATGTCTTGCGGGTTCTCTCCTTCCCCTAAACCATCCACCAACTGCCAACTCCGGCCGGCGTCAATAGACCGATAGAACTGTGGATTGCTGCGGCGGGCGTTTTCGGATACGGTGACCAGCACCAGATTGGCGTCGTCGGGGGCCGCCGATATGTGCAGAGTGTACCTTCGCGGTATCCCGGCGTTGATAAGTTCCCAATCATCTCCGCAATTATCGGATCGATAAGGAGCGCGGGCCGTGGCGACGTAGATGCTTTGGGGTCGCTGGGCGCTGATGCTTACACAGTGAATGTCGTCGTTTAGTCCGGGCAACTGTTGCCAAGTCGCGCCGCCGTCGCCGGACCGCACCATTCCACCGACTTCGATACCGGCGTACAAACGATTGTGATCGTCCGGAGCAGCCCGAAGGTCGCGCACATGGGAGTCTCGGGTGGGCGCATGGAACCCCCACTCGCTCGATTCAGGCAGGTCCTGGAGTCCTCGACATTCTTCCCATGTCTGGCCGCCGTCTTCCGAGCGGTAAACCGCGGCCGGTTCACTGCCGACATATACGGTTTCCGCTTCGGTGGGATGGGCCAGGACGCTGTGGGCGTAGGGAGTGGGATACTCTCCCAGATGTTGCCAGGTCAGCCCGCGGTCATCGGACCGATAGACGCCGGCTTCATACGCCGCCAGGTAGGCTCTTCCCGGGTTCGGCGTACTGGCGGTCAGCCGCGCGGCCGCGTGCGCCAGAGGGGTTAGCGGGCCTTGTGTCCAAGTTTGGCCGCCGTCGGCGGTGGACACCGCGCAGACCCCGTCGTGCAGTCCAACGTAGATTGTGGTCGAGGGCATTTCGCAACTCCTTGCCTGTAGGTTGCAGGCGCTCATCTAGTCAGCATATTCGGGCAATCTACATTATGCGTCAACATGACGTGAAGCCAGAGGCGCGGGGTCGTCTCGCGCATTACCAATGAAAAGAAAGGTCGTTTTAATTCCGGAAGGCGGCAGCTTGAAAAGCGCGGATGCCGTCCACCAGGCCGAAATGTGGCAGGCCCAACACATTTATTGTATGGGTAGAGTTCAACCCAAGCAGATCTTGTTCGCGGTGGCGCTCCAGCTGCTCCGAACTTGCGGCTTGCGTTCTCCGTGCATCAGTTCTTGTCGGTACAATCAGATTGGTGTCCAGGTTGAACTGGTGGGTGATTGCGCGGGCGAATTCATACATGCTGACCCAGTCCCGGCCGGCGAGGTGGAATGTACCGTGGCGGTCTCCTGCCGCCAAAGCCGCAATGCCTTCGACGAGGTGTTCCACATAAATCGGAGTCCGATAAACGTCGGTGCGAGCGTGGTAAGCATTCCCGTTTTGCAAGGTTTCCAACAGCCACGACCCGAAATTTCGTTGCCCTGGCTCGGGCCATCCGTACACGATGCTGGTGCGTAAAACGCTCCAGTGAGAACAATGTCCGGCAACCTCCCGTTCAGCCTGCAATTTGGTGCTGCCGTATTGAGTGGTGGGATGGGGGGCCGCATCCTCCGGGTAGTAACCAGTTGCACCCGGGAATACGTACTCTGTTGAGACGTAAACCAACTTGGCGCGATGCTGTTCGGTCAAACCGGCTACGGAAGTCGTTCCGCCGACGTTCACCGCCGTCGCGCATTGGGGTTCTCGCTCCGCCTTTCCAACGTCAGCCAGGGCAGCCAGGTGCACCACAACCTCAGGCCGCACCGCGTCAAAAACGCGCTCCAGTCCTGTCGGGTCAGTTAGCTCAACCCGATGCCATGAATTGCCATCATTGGCGGGAACCCGCGAACGAAAGGTGCCGGCGACGACGCTGTGTTGAGCGCCGGCAAGGTGACGCATCAGATGCCGTCCAATGAATCCGCTGGCCCCGACTACCAAAACACGCATGAGCGCCTACCCTGCGTTAAGGATTATGACAATTCAGCGATCGCTTCGATCTCTACGTCCAATCCGTCTTCAGCCAAGCCTGTAATCTCGACCAGGGTGTTGGCCGGATATTCGCCCTGGAAGTAACGGGCGAACATTGCTTCCTGTTCGGAGCGATTTTCCTGCCAGGCTGGAATGCTGGTTACGAAGGTGGTTATCTTCACGATATCCGCCGGAGCGCCGCCCTCCGCCGCGACGATGCGCATTATCCGGTCCAAGGTTATTTCCAGCTGTTCCAGCATACTTCCGCCTTGAGCGTTGGCGCCCCTGGCGGTGCAACCGGCGATGAACAGCAGGTTGCCGACCCGAACGCTGCGGCTGAAGGTGGCGCCGGAAGGGGCGATTTCCGGATGGCTGTTTCTTATCTTCTCCATTAGTTCACTCCAGATTTGGGCAGTTGCCATGGCGGGTGGTGGTAAGGATGCCGACAGCGCGGGTCAGTATATGACGCCGGCCGCTTCAAGCTGCTCGATTTCCCCTCGCGGCATCCCCAGCAGTTCTCCAAACACGTAGAGGTTGTCGTCGCCGATATTGCGGTATTTGCCAAAGGAGATCGGCGTTTCAGACATTCGTGCCGGTATCGACCAGGACACGCTTTCGCCCTCGGCCCATTCGGTGGCTTTGACGCCCCGTTGCGCCTCCCAATAGCGAGTTTCCTGGTAGAAACTGCGTGATTGCAGATGCTTGCTGTCGTGCAGGTCTTCGCCCTGGGCAACTATACCGGCGGGTACGCCGTTACTCTGTAGCAGACTCATGAGAAGGTTCGAGTCTTGATCTTTGGTCCAGTCCGCGATGGCGCTGTTGAGGGCGTCCTCGTTGCGCCGGCGGCCGAGGCGCGTTTCAAACTCGGGCGAGGCGGCCCAAGCCGGATTGCCCATGGCCTGGCGGAACCGCTGCCATTGCGCGTCGTCCGCGACGGCGATGGCGATGTATCGGTCGTGGCCCGCGCAGGCATAGACTCCATGGGGTGCCGCCCAAGGGTCGCGGTTGCCCCGGCGCTGCGGGCCGCGCCCGTTCACCTGGTAGTCCAGCAGAGCCGGCCCGCCGGTGGCGACACCGGATTTGAAAATCGACGATTCCAGGCTGGCGGTTTTGCCGGTCAGCCGCCGCCGCATCAATGCCGCAATGATGCCCGCCGGCTGGAAAACGCCGGTATGGTAATCGGAGTACGATGTGTTCACCACGCCGGGCGGGTCGTCGGGCAGGCCGGTCATAAGAGATACGCCGGAGAGGTGCTGCACCAGGATACCGAAGGATTTATAGGTGTAGTAGGGTCCGTGCCCGCCCAGTCCGGTTTGCCACATGATGATGGCATCGGGTCGTTGCCGGCGGATCGCGGGGAAGTCGATGCCCCACCGATCCAGCACGTTGCGTCGGAAATTGGTCATGAAGACGTCACTGATCCGCACGAGCTCCAGCATGAGGTCACGCCCGGCTTCGGTACGAACGTCGAGAGTAACGCGGCGTTTGGCGCGCTGGTATTCCGGCTGACCCGCGCCCCGGGACCAGGCGGGTATGAAGGCCATCTCATCGAGTACCTTGTTGGTCTCCACCTTGATGACCTCGGCGCCCAGGGAGCCCAGGATGCGGCCGGTGAGCGGTAGGGCCACGTATGGGCCAAACTCCACGACGCGGATTCCCGGCAAGGCGGAGGGCGTGTTGGTAGCATCTGTGGTCATAACCAGGCTCCTTGGTCCGGCTTGGGCAGCGCCCCCCATAGTTCAGAAAACACGGGTTCAGAAAACACGGGTTCAGATAACACCGTTGGAACGCAGCCGGGACATTTCATCCGCTGACAATCCCAACTCACCCCCATACACCGCGGTGTTATCGACTCCCAGGGTTGGCGCCGGCCGGCTTCGCGCCGAAACCTCCTCACTATGGAATATCCCAAGTGGATATTGCAGTGCGCCAACTGCTGCGTCTTGGTGATCGATGTCGTACCAGAATCCCGATTCAGCCAATTGGGGGTCGGCGAGCAGGTCTGCCACCTCGTTGACGGGCAGGAACACCAAATTCCGCCGCTGGCCCTCGTGGAACAATTCCTGGACGGTGAAGTTCTCGGCGAACTCCAAGAATAAGGCGGTGATGATGTCAATATGCTCCGCCCGGTCCTGGTTGCCGCCCCGATATGCTTCGTTGAGCGCCTCGTCATTGCCCGTCACCTCGTGGATCCATTCGGCGAGGGTATCCCATTCCCGGGGCGTGATTACGCCGGCGGCGATCCAGCCATCCTTGCAGGGATACGCCCCCAACGGAATGACGAGGGTGGAGTTTGTGCCCACCCGAGTTACGTTCTGACCCAATTTGCGCCACAGCAACGCGGGATGGGCGTCGGTGTAATAGGTGATGAGCGCTTCCTGGGACGACACATCAATATGTTGTCCCACGCCGCCACCCGCGAAATCCCGATAATACAAGGCGGCCAGTATCCCTACCGCGGCGTATTGGGCGGCCGGATAATGGCTGTGCTCGTTGCCCTGGCGGACGGGAGGTTCGTCGGGTTCGCCGGTAATCTGCATGTAACCGCTGGCTGCCATCACCACCAAGTCATCCCCCTGGTAGTCGGCCCATTCGCCTGAGCCGCCGAAGGGCGTGACCGACGCGACGATCAAGCCCGGGTTTTGCGCCCGGAGGTCGTCATAGCCGATGCCCAGCGCATTGAGGTAGTGACGGTTATAGCTTTCGATGACCACATCGGCGTCGGCAACCAATCGGCGAAATAAGGCACGCCCTTCGGCGCTTTCAAGTTCAAGGGTTATGGATCGCTTGTTGGTGTTATAGAACATGAAGTCCAGGCTACGCTCAGCATCCGGCGTGTCGTCAGGGAAGGGCCCCAGGCGTCGGGAAGGGTCGCCGCCCGGAGGTTCGACCTTCACCACGTCCGCCCCGTAGTCGGCCAGCAAACGACCGCAGAAGGCGGCCCGCCGGTCGGTAAGATCCAGGATCCGGTAGGGGGGTATCAGATGCTCGCCCGTATAGTCGTCGAACCGAGGCATTCGCGCCAACTCCGCACTGGGATGCTTGCGGCCAGTGGCCGTAGGATAGCCAATGTATCGCCGGCTTCCGACCATGTCAAAAGGCATTATCGAAAAACCGGGCGGCTGTAATCCGGGCGGCTATAATATTGATGGCCAATCCCGCCATCCGCTGAGAGACACCCGTTGAGAGACACCCGATGAGCACCATGCACCCCACCGACATCAACGCCGCATTGATCAACCTGACCCGAAAGCGGAACCCGCCATGGTGGCAGACCGTCGCCATCGGCCTGACGCCAAACCTGCGTCCCGTTCTGGGGTTGGTGGATGCCCGCACGCAGCCGATTTCAGCAGAAGAACATCGCCCGCACGTGATGCTGGTGGCGGGGCTGCGCGGGCAGACCACCGACACGCCGCGCATTCTGGCGGCCTTGGACCTTTTCGCCCGCTCGTCCGCCGCGGGAGCCTCGGGCGTCGCATTATCTGCCATCGTTGCCGCTAATCCGGATGCGTTGGCCGGGGGCGACTGGGAGCCGACGGCGCGGCAACACGCGGACCTCGGCGAAGGTTATCCCCCGGATGGCGGGTTCTATTTCGACGAAACGGCCCCGGAACGGCGTTACTTGTGGCGTTGGATTTGCTACCAGGCTCCTGATCTGCTGATCGAGGTGTCCCTTTCCGACGCCGCCGATCAGCCCGTTTTGTGGGAGGCTAATGGGGTTGCTGCGGGAAACACCGTCGCCAATGTTCTGGGCGCCGCCGGCGCTGCCGATGACGATTCGTTGGTGGCGGCGTTGGGTCGGCCGGCTGGGGACGCCCCCGGCGCCATCCCGGCGTTGCGCCTCACCGTCCATTGGAGCGGGTTGACCGATGCCCTGGCGTCGGTGTGGGCGCTGACGGGAAAAGGCAGTAATGTTCCGGCATCTGCGGCCCGCGTGGCGTTGCAGGCCCGACGGGGACGTTCCCCGTTAGAACTTGCCCGGATTCTCGCCGCGCATTACGGTCACGCTCTGGATCCGGTGAACTATACGCAAGGAGTAGGCATCAGCGGTCGCTTGCGTCTGGCCGCTCTGGATGATACGTACCGGAATCCGACTCCCCACATCGTAGAATTGACCGCCCCGATCGCGGGGGACCCGGGCCGGCATTTGTCCGGCGCAGGCGGGGCGGCGCTGGCCGGCGTGGTTTGGGCAGCCCGCCTGGCCGACTATACCGGCGACGAAAAATATCGCCGTTTGTTCTTTTACGCGGCGGATCGTTTTGCGGCGCAGGGAGCCGGGCAAGCTCCGACGCCGTGTGATCCCGATTTCCGCGTGGAGGATATGTTCATGTGCGGCGCGATGCTGGGCCGCGCTTACCGGATCTCCGGCGACGCCAGGTACTCTAACCTGCTGGCCCGGTTTTTGTTGGATGGCGGCGACGTCCAGGACGCTAACGGGCTGTTCAAGCACGCCCGCTCGGCGCCATGGTATTGGAGCCGGGGCAACGGTTTCGCGGCCTTGGGATACGCCGAAGCCCTAACTTATTTGCCGTCCGACCACCCGGCGCGCGACATTCTCCTGCACCGTCACCGCCGGCATCTTGATGCGTTGTTGCGCGTTCAGCAATCCGGGGGCACATTCGGCGAATTGGTGGACGTGCCCGGCGCGTGGGGAGAACTCACTTCCACCGGCATGGTGGGATACGCACTGGCGCGCGGCCTGCGGATGGGCTGGCTGCCCGACGGCGAAACTGCTGGCTATCGCGCCGGATTGGATGCCTGCTGGCGAGCGCTGTCAGAGCGGATCGACGACGACGCCAACGTGGTGGACGGGTGTATCAGCACCGGTGTGATGCCCGATGCGCGCGCCTATTTGGATCGAATCGCCGTCAACGGCCACGACGACCGCACCGGGAGCCTGGCCCTGTGGTTCGCGTGCGAGATGGCACAACAGCCGTAGCGATAGCGCGTACCAGGGCGTGTCGTCAAATTACCCCGTCATTCCTGCGCAAGCGGGAATCCAGGCGTTTCCATAACCAGATCGTTCTGCGACAGCCGGCGATTCTGGATTCCCGCTTTCGCGGGAATGACGGACTTGGGGCGGAATGACGGACTTGGGGCGGAATGACGGACTTGGGGCGGAATGACGGAAATAGAGTAGTTTGACGTTGGCAACTTAAACTTACGACAGGCCCTAAAATTGCGGAAACCTCCGGCGCGTCTATCGCTGACGAGGACAATCATGCTTACCAGATCAACCACGGAAGAGTGGCAGCCCTAACCTAAACTAATCAGCGTCAGGCGTTTACCCCTCATGCACATCCTCATCGCGTACATATCCCAACGGGTTCCCTTTTACTACGGGTGGATAGTTCTCGGCACGGCCGGCAGCAGCATGTTCGTCCGCAACGCGGCGGGCAGCCTTACCTTCGCGGTGTTCGTACCGCTGATCGCTGACGAGACGGGATGGAGCCGAGCGCTGATTGGAGGAGCCGCGGCGGTGGGCGGGCTGCTGGCGACCGGGGCGTCCCCGCCGGTTGGGTGGGCCATCGACCGCTACGGCGCGCGGTTGGCGCTGGTGCTGTCGCTGATCATCATCGGGCTGAGCACTATCGCGATGGCGTGGCTGTCGGTCCATATTGCAATTTTCTACGCGGCATTGGCGGTAGGGCGCATTATGTTCAGCAGTCCGCTGAACATGGGCGCGGCAACTGTGGTAGGCCGCTGGTTCGTGCGACAGCGGGGTCGAGCCACTGGGCTGCTGTTCCTGTCCCACTCCGGCGGGATGGTGACGTTTCCCTTGGTTGCCACCTGGGTAAGCGTGGCTTATGGATGGCAGACGGCGTGGATCGTGCTGGGCCTGATGGTGTATGTCATTGCGTTGGCGCCGGCTGCCTTGCTGGTGGCGCAAAGGCCGGAGGACGTGGGCTTGTTGCCCGACGGCGATACTCCGGATGAACCCGATGCGACGGCCGCCGCCGCGGCGGGCAGCAGCGATCCAGCCGACCTGGAATGGACCGCCCGGCAGGCAATGCGTACGCCGGCGCTGTGGGTTTTGGCCATCGGGACGGGTTTTCTGTTCCTGTTGCAGTCGGGCACCAATGTGTACCAGGCGGACTTGCTGAGATCGCGGGGCATCGACCTGTCGCTATCGCAGCTCAGCATCGTGGTCAACGCGGCAGGTACCGGTATCGGGAGCTTGCTGTGGGGTAGGGTCGTGGAAAAGACGCGGGTGTCATATACCTACGCAATCGTCGCTTTGGTGATGGCGTTGGCGTGCGGACTGTTCGTAGTCGCGGACACAGTAGCGACGGCGTTTTTGGCGGCCGGCCTGTTCGGCGTGGCCGTGGCCGGGATTCTGGTGGTGCCGGCGGTGGCCTATGCCAACTTCTTCGGACGGCAATCGTTGGGCGCCATACGCGGCGTAACGGAACCGTTCACATCGTTGGGACAGGCCATCGGAGCGGTGGCGTCGGGATTGGTGTTTGAGTTCGCTGGCGGTTACGGGTGGGCTTTTGTGGTTTACGCAGCTCTGGGGGCGTTGACCGCAGCGGCCCTGCTCCTGGCGCGCCCGCCGCGCCACCCGGCAGCGGGCGCAGCGCTGGCCGCCGCTGATTAGTCTATCGGCAAATCGGGGTAAGACGGCGAGGTGGGAAAGGGCTGCTCCGGGTCCACCCGCCGCAACTGGTAGGCATCCGACGCCATAATCCGGTCAACCTGCCGAGGAAGTTCCTCAAACTTGTCGGCGAAAGCGCGAACCAGCCGACCGGACAATCTGCCACAGTCGTCGCTACCCAGAAACACCGCCAACTCGGCGGCCCGCTCAATGGACGCGCCTTGCCCGGACGTAACCTGCACACCGCGCCGGTACATCGCAGTGTCGCCAATTTCCCGCGACAAGTCCCGCATTTCCTCCCACATCCGGGTGTGGATGGAGCCGGGGCTGATAGCGTTGACGGTGATGGGAGTATCGGCCAGCTCAAGGGCCAGGTTCTCGGTGAGGTTGACAATGGCGGTCTTGGCGGCGTCGTAGGCGGCGCTGTTCGGCCCGCCGACGCCGGACATATTGACGATACGGCCGGCCCCCTGGGCTAGCATGGCCGGAATCGCCGCCCGGCACCCGTAGAACGTGCCCAGCAGATGGATTGCGATGGTGCGGTCCCAGTCATCGGGGTCGTTCTCCCATAATCGACCGATGGGGCCGAGGTTGCCGGCATTGTTCACCAGGATGTCGATGCAGCCATATTGCTCGATTGTCCGCAGCACGGCGTTGTCCACCTGGGCCCGGTCTGTAACGTCGGCGATGACCGTAACGACTGGTGCGTCAAATTCATCCCTGATGGCGCTGGCGGTCTCCTGCAACTCGGCATCGGTTCGGGCCGCCAGCGCCAGTCGCGCCCCATCGGCGGCGTAGGCGCGGGCCATGGCCTGCCCGATGCCCCGGCCTCCTCCGGTGATCAACGCCGTTTTCCCTTGCAGTCGTTTCTCGTCAGACACCTGGAGCCTCCCACTGACGCCGCGCATTATCATCGCGGTGGTACAATTCCGCCACATACTACACCACGGGAGCGAGCCCATGACCAATGCGCAATCCGCCGCGCCAACGGTTTCCTTCACCAGCATGGCAGCCGGCACTAGGAAAGACTACGAGTTGCTGGAGAGGCTGGAAGCGGAATTCGCGGCCAGCACCGCGGACCGCGTGCTGGGACAGCTGCGGAGACTGGCCGGGTCGCTGGCCGGATACCGGGTGGACCGGCTGGAACACTCGCTGCAATCCGCTACCCGCGCCTATCGCGACAATGCCGACGAAGAAATGGTGGTGGCCGCGCTGCTCCATGATATTGGAGACCTGCTGGCGCCGCACAACCACAGTGAAATGGCGGCTGCCGTACTACGTCCCTACGTATCGGAACGCACGTATTGGGTCGTCAGGCAGCATGGATTGTTTCAGACTTACTACTACGCCCACCACGTGGGGGGCGACCGCAACGCCCGCGATCGGTATATTGACCATCCCTATTACCAGGACGCGGTGGACTTCTGCCACAAATGGGACCAGGCTTCCTTCGATCCGGACTACGAGTCGTTGCCGCTGGAGTTTTTCGAGCCCATGGCGCGTCGGGTGTTCGCCCGTGAACCGTTCAGCGCCGAAAAGGGCTAATCGGGTGACGGCGCAATGCCGGCTTAAGACGGCAGGACAGGCCGCCGGCTGTCCATCGGGGCAAAGGAAAACGGGCCGGAACACGGCCCGACCGGATTGGCTGCCCCGCCTGGGTTCGAACCAGGGCTTACAACTCCAAAGGCTGACGTGCTACCGCTACACCACGGGGCATCTGCCTCCATTATAGCACTCGGAATAGCGCTCGGATTTCCCCTCTTTCGCCTGGGTTATACTGGGATGCGAACCATCCCAACTGACGGAGCGAGTGAGCATTATGGAAACCGTAGGATTCATCGGCCTGGGCAACATGGGCGGCGGCATGTCCGCCAACATCCAAAGAGCCGGCTACCCCATGATTGTCTATGACCTGCGCGAGGAGGCGGCCCGGCCCCTGCTGGAAGGCGGCGCGCGTCTGGCCAACTCTCCGGCTGAAGTGGCCGCCGCCAGCGACATCACCTTCACCTCGCTGCCCGGACCCTACGAGGTGGAGACGGTAGCCACGGGCGCCGACGGCGTGCTGGAGGGCATCCGACCGGGCAGCGTGTACATCGATCTGTCATCCAGCCGGCCCACGCTGATCCGGGAGATCGAGCCCAAGTTCCGGGCCAAGGGCTGCCATGTGCTGGACGCGCCGGTGAGCGGCGGCAAGACCGGGGCGGCGTCGGGGAACCTGGCGGTGATGGTGGGCGGCGACCGGGAGGTGTTCGAGCGAGTGAAGCCGGCGCTGGATTCTTTCGGCGACAAGGTGTTCTATGCCGGGGAGATCGGCGCGGGCAGCGTGGCGAAACTGGTGCACAATATGATCGGCCACAGCGTGCGGCAGGCCATCGCGGAGGGTCTGACCCTGGGCGTTAAGGCCGGCGTGGATCCGGAACCCCTCTGGGAGTGCATCCGTCGCGGGGCGCTGGGAAGGATGTCCTTCCTTCACGAGGGGCTGGCGCGCACGATGTTCCGCGGGGAGTTTGAGCCGGCCAGCTTCGCCCTGAACCTGGCCCATAAGGACATTTCGCTGGCGACGGAGCTGGCCCGCGAGTACGACGTGCCTATGCCCATGTCCACGCTGGCCCAGCAAATCTCGCTACAGGCTATGAACCGGGGCTGGGGCGACGCCGACAGCAGCAGCACGGTACGATTGCAGGAAGAGCAGTCCGGCGTGACCGTCCGCGCGCCCCACGTTGACCCGGAACGCGCCGCCCGCTTTATCACTACCCACCCGGACGCCGAATAGCGGCGGCTCATTCTCCGATCGACAATTGCGATCCACCGCAGTTCGGAAGAACGTCGTTTCCGGCCGTCTGCAAATCCAAACCGAGTGAAGGTTCGTAAGGATGGGCATTGTATCCTTTGCACCGGAGGAATCATGCCCGTTTCATTCTTTCGCGCGGTCGCTGCATCGAGTCTGTTCCTGTTCGCGTTTATCCTGATGGCTTGCGGCGCGGCGGTTGAATCGCCGGCGGCTCCCGTTCCGGCTTCCAGCGGAGCGTCAGCCGGCGAGCCGGCGGCAGCAGCTCCGGCGGCTGACGCTGAAACCCATGGGGCTGAACCCTCCGTCGGAGCGGATCAGGCGCAAGTACAATCCATTAAGGCCGGCGAAATAGACGACAATCAGCGTTGGGACGAATATCTACGCTATCGCAGCGAATACTTTGGCCCGGCGGTTCATGACGTCGATGTTTCGGAGCGCTACGTTATCTCGGTGCGAGATGTTGCCGGACGGAGCGTTCCCGATGCCCTGGTCCGTGTTTCCTCCGACGACGGGAACCCGATCTTTGAAGGCCGTACCTATGCCGATGGGCGGACGCTCTTCTTTCCCAGAGCATTCCCCGACGTCGCCAATGTTGGGGCCTTCCGCCTGTACGCTGAGAAAGAGGGGGTAAGCAAAGCTCACGATATGGAGCGCGGTCAGGGGACGGAATGGACAGTGAACCTGGATGCCGAACCGTCCTACGGAGACGCCGTTCCGTTGGATGTCCTTTTCCTGCTGGACGCGACGGGGAGCATGGCCGATGAGATCAATCAGATTAAACGCACGCTGGTGTCCATATCGGAGCGGATCAACGCCCTGCCGGCTAACCCGGACCTGCGCTTTGGAATGGTCACGTACCGCGACCGGGAGGACGAGTTTGTCACTCGCGTTTATCATTTCGAGCCCGACGTTCAGAAATTTACCGATGCCATCAAGAGCGTAGCGGCGGAAGGCGGCGGAGACGATCCGGAATCGCTCAACGAAGCGCTGCATATGGCAATTCACGCCCCGGAATGGCGGCGTGACGACGCGGTTCGGCTGGTTTTTCTGGTAGCGGATGCGCCGCCCCATCTGGACTACTCGCAAGACTATGATTACGCTAAAGAAATGGCGATAGCTCTCGAGCGTGGCATCAAAATTTTCGCCGTCGCCTCCAGTGACCTGAGCAGACAGGGTGAGTACATTTTCCGGCAAATTGCCCAGCACACCATGGGCCGGTTCATTTTCCTCCTCTACGCCGACGGCAAGGGTGGACTAACCACACCCCACGAAGTGGGGCAGTACACGGTAGAACAGTTGGACGACCTGGTAGTGCGGCTGGTCGAGGAAGAACTCGCCCACTTGTCTCAATAATGGTCGTGCAACCCGACGTAAAGCAGGCCGTACTCGCCCCTATTGGGCCAACTTCCGCAGCCGCGCTGCTGTGACATCCACAAACAGCACCAACGCCAGATACCAGAACAATATCAGCGTGACCTCGGTGAACTTGAAGTGGCTCATCGCCAGACGAAACTCGGTTCCCAGGCCGCCGGCAGCCACAAAGCCGACGATGATGGTGGTTCGGATGATAACCTCCCATCGGTAGAACAGGAACGTGATGAACTTGGGCAGGGCCTCGGGCAGCACTCCGTAAAGCAGCACTTGCATCCAGCTGGCGCCGGTGGAACGCAAAGCCCGGATGGGGCGGGTGTCCAAACCCTCCACGATTTCCGACCCAAGTTTGCCCAATATCCCGCCGTTGTGGATCGCCAGCGCGATTATTCCCGGCAACGTTCCCTGAGTGAATACGAACACCAGAATCATTGCCCAAACCAACTCGGGCACGGCGCGGCTCACGGTGAATAAGGCCCGAATCAGGAAGAAGGGCGACCTCCGCAACCGGGAGTCGTGAGGAGCCAAGCTGCCCACCATGATGTTGCGAGCGCCGAACATGAACGTCGCTAACGCGCCGGCGGCCGCCAGTCCGGCCGCCGCCACGCTCATCCCCAGCGTTTCTGCGGCCAACCGCCCCTTGTGCGCCCACTGGGCGGGATCGACAAACGCGGGAGCCACTGGTGAGTGGAACCCGAGCAGCGCCGCGGCGAAATCGGCCCCGCGCGCCAGCGTCCTGCCGGAAAAGAAGTCTCCAGGGGAGAAAAGATCGTTGGCGAAAATCGTCGCCCAGGACGCGATGGCCAGCGCCGCCGCCGCCAGCGCCGAACCGGCCAGAAAGCGCACGCGCCGTCGGGGGTCGCCGGTCGCGGCGGCTCGGCCCTGGGCCACGGGTTCACCTCTGCTGTATCCCAAGGCCACGGAGGCTATCCCTGCTCAATCGCTACGCGGTGGCGGACCATCGAACTCCAAACGTCCACGATAACCACCAGGGCGACGAGGAAATAAATGAAGGTCCACATGCGGCTGTAGTCAATGTCCTGCAACGAGATTTGGATGTGGTGGCCGAGGCCGCCCAGCCCCACAAAACTCAACACCGCCGCGGACCTGATCCCGCACTCCAAGCGGTAAAACGTGTAGCTCAACATGTCGGGCAAGGCCATGGGCAATCGACCGAAACAGAATACCCGCCATTCCGACGCCCCGGTTCCGCGCAACGCGCGCAGCGGGGCCGCCGGCACGTCTTGCAACAACTCCGCGTAGATACGGCCCAGGATGCCAGCGTAAGGCAACCCCAGCGCAAGCACTCCGGCGATGGGAGATAACCCGAGAGCGGCAACGAATAGCCACGCCCACACCAGTTCGTGAATGGCGCGCAGCGTCGCCAGCGCGAACCGGGAGCAAAGGACGTTGCAGCGCCGCGCCCAGTCAGACCGGACCACTGTGCCGGACCCGAGCACGCCGAGGGGCAGCCCGATGACCAGGGCGACGGTCATACCGGCCCAGGCGTAGGCAACGGTGGTCCAGGTGGAGCGTGCGCCAATGCCCAGCGTCTCCGGGGTCAATTCGGGCCGGAAAGCGGCGGCGACAATTTGACCGATAGCGCGCAGTCCGCCGGTGTTGAAAACGCCATCTTCCCAACCGATCCCGGCCAGGCTGACGGCGAAGGCGATCAGCAGTATTGCCGTGAGCGCCCCTTTTCCTCCGAGAAACCGCTCGCTTACCGGTTCATTCATCCCTCAGGCCTTCCAGGGCGTACAGGAGATCCAGTTGGGCGTTTGTTACCTCTCGTGCCGGCAAGTCGAATTGCCGTGCGCCGTTGCGCAGTCCGATGAGACGGTCGAAGAAAGCGCGCGCCACGGACACGGAATGCACAGTGGCCACCAGGGTTTTCCCGGCCGCGCGCGCCGATTCCGCCAATATGCCCATCACCTCTTCGGCGCGGGCCGGGTCCAACGACGATACCGGCTCATCGGCGACGATGATGGCCGGGTTTTGCACCAGCAGGCGCGCCACCGCGACCCGCTGCTGCTCGCCGCCCGACAGGAATGCCGCCCGTACCCGGGCGCGTTCCGACACCCCGACCCGCTCCAGAGCAGCCAGACCCACTTGCCGGTCGCGCGGCCAGACCAGCGACACCATTGACTTGAAGAGGCTCCATTGCCCCAGCCGTCCCGCCAGGACGTTTTGCAAAGCGGAAAGGTTAGGCACCAGGTCATATTGCTGGTGGATCATCCCGATTTCTGCGCAGAGTTCGCGTCCGGGCCGCAGCCGGGCCAGGTCTTTGCCCCGAAGCTCGATGGAACCTTCCGAGGGTTCCAGCTCCCCGGCAATCATCGCCAACAGCGTGGTCTTGCCACTGCCGCTGGGGCCGAGCAGGGCGACCCGCTCGCCGGTCTCGATACCCAGGGAAAGGGGTTGTACCGCCACCACGTCGCCGTAGGCCTTGCTGACCCGGTCAACCAGGACCGCGGGCGGCTTACTGTTCTCTGATGAGATCGAGGTCGCGGGCAATGGATTCGATTGCGTGGTAGTTTTCATTGCTGGTCGGTATGAAACGGTCCGCCTGGAAGGCGTCCATGATTTCCTTGTCCTGGCCGCCGTTGGCCGCGTTCAGCTTCAGGAGCGCGTTCACGATTTTATCGGTAAAACCGTCGCCGAACTTTTCATCTAAACCGGGTCGAACAACCCAGTGGTAATCGACGTAGCCCGGGGTGGTGAAGAAGGCGTCCACCCGTGTGGTGTCAACCTCGCCCTTTTCCAGCCGGGTTTGCCATACGTTGGCGTTCAGGGCGCCGGCCTCCACCGCGCCGGCCTCCACCTGCTTCCAGGTGGCGTCATGGGACCCGCTGTAGGCTACGCTTTTGAAGTGGTTTTCGGGCACAATGCCCGCTTCGCTCAGGAAGTGGCGGGGCATCAAATTGCCGGATGTTGAGTTCTCGCTGCCGAAGGTGAAGGTGCGCCCGTGCAGGTCGGCCAGGGTCTTGATGCCTGAATCTGGAGACGCCACGAAGACCGAGGTGAATTTTTCGTCCGACGTGCGTTGGGCGACCGCGTTGGAGCCGGGAACGGCCAGACGCGCCTGGACGCCGGTGAGACCACCGTACCAGGCCAACTGCACGTTGTCGTTCTGCCACCCGGTGACCAGCGCCGAATAGGATTGCGAGGGCAAGTATTGGACATCGCCCCCCGTTTCGGCGGCGAGGCGCTCGGCCAGCAGCTTGAAACGGGTTTCCAGGATGGCTACGTCCTGGTCGGGAATGCCGCCGATATACAGGGTGGGCTTTGCGTCCCCGCCGCTACAGGCGGCCAACGCAAGCAGGGCGAGGGCCAGGAAGGCCGCGATACCGACGCGGCGCAGGGAACTGGTAAGCATATCTCGTCTCCCTCGTATTCGGGTTGACGTGGAACACGTCAGAAGATGAAGCAGGGGAAAGACGGAGAACGCGAGCGCGGATGACGGCTAAAATACCGGTCGGTTGGCGCAGAGCGCACCCGCCCACCACTCAACCCGGAGTGGTCGGCGAAGTCGTCAAGTGAAGCCGGCGCCTGCGCTGCTCATTAGCGGGGGGAATCATACCAATCGGCGCGCCGGTGGTCAACACGGCGCGCCGTCGCGCTTGCGCCGAAGCTGGGCCGAAGTCCAGCGCCGGAAATTTCCGTCAGCGAAAATCAGCCGGGGCCGGGAAGGCCGCCAATAGCGGCGACACCGGATCTATCAGGGCCGAATTGATGCTGCCAAGGTCGGGACAGCCGCACATCCCCATGGTGGCATCCAGTTCGTCCCGCAGCAGATCCAGCACCGCTTTAACCCCAGCCTGGCCGTCCACTGCAAGGCCCCAGAACAAGGGCCGGCCCATTAACACGGAACGGGCGCCCAAAGCTAGAGCCTTGAATATGTCGGTTCCCCTCCGGATGCCGCCGTCCAGGTACACCTCCGCGTTGCCGTTCACAGCCCGAACCACTTCCGGCAGAACTTCGATGGTGGCGGGAGTGGTGTCCAGGTAGCGCCCGCCGTGGTTGGAGACAATGACGCCTTTGGCCCCGTTTTCCGCGGACCGCCGGCCGTCTTCGCCGGCCATAATCCCCTTGACCACCACCGGCAAGCGTGTATTGGATGCGAACCAGTCCAGGTCATCCCACGTCGCGGCGACGTCGCGGATGTCGCTAGGTCCGGCCGGAGCGTCAGCGGCGAACTTCCAGGTGTGGGTTCCCAGATCCAGCTGTGCGTAGTTTGGCGAGTCCCCTCCCACGTAATCGTTGCGGATATTGCGTTCCCGCTTGGGCTTGATCTTGGCGTCCAACGTCATGCAGATGGCCGAATACCCGGCCTCTTCGGCCCTGGCGGCCATCTCCAGCGTCAACCCCCGGTCTTTGAAGAAGTACTGTTGGAACCACAACGGCCCGGATGCTGACGCCGCCACGTCCTCCAGGGTGCGCGAGGCATGGGAGCTCAGCACCATTAGCGTGCCGGCGGCTCCGGCCGCCTTGACGGTGGCGATTTCAGCTTCGGGATGCGCCGCACTGTGATTGCCGGCGGGGTCCAGCATCACGGGCAGCGCGATCTCCTGCCCCAGCACCGTGGTGGCCAGGCTCCGTTGGTCCACGTCCACCAGCATTCTTGGTCGGAGCATTATGGAGTCAAAAACGGCCCGCGTGCGGCGGATGGTGATTTCATCGGTCGCTCCGCCGGCGATGAAATCGTAATGACCTTGCTCGATCCGCTCTCTGGCAATCGCTTCGTATTCAAAAATGTTGACCGGTTCTGTAGCCATTTTCGTTACCTCTTTGCGGGACTTGGTGCGTCATCCGGCATTATACATACTCGTACTTCTCCCAACACCGCGGTGGCGGCAGCGGGCGGTCATGCGCCTTCGGCGGAACGAGCTGAACAATTGGCGGACACACTTTTTCTTGACCCTTATTTGGGCCTGTGGTAGCATTATAAGAGGAGAAAGCCGGGCTGGCCGGGTGGCCGCCGCGAGGCTTGAATCGCTTCGTGGAGGAAAGTCCGGGCTCCTCCGGACAGGGTGCTGGGTAACGCCCAGGCTCCAGCGTAGCTATGCAGCGCTGGAGACGGAAAGTGGCACAGAAACATACCGCCGTAAGCTTTAGGGCCGCGGCAAGGGTGAAATCGGGCGGTAAGAGCGTCCGGCCGAGCGCGGCGACGCGCCGGTGGCCAAACCCCACTTGGAGCAAGGCCAAATAGAGGGACCATGGGAGTCCGGCCCGTCCCTGGGTTGGCCGCTTGACCCCAGCGGCAACGTTGCCCTGATACCGGCCCGCCGGTTCCGGGGCGCATCGGCTCAACCCGATGCGGGGCTAGATAGATGGTCACCATCCCAGCTCCGTTTTGATACGGAGCGGGATACAGAACCCGGCTTACAGGCCGTCCGGCATTCTCCGTTTCCGTTGAACACAACCCCGGCAAGGCCGAAATGGAGCCTAGTGCCGAGATGGTATCTTCCGGTTGCATCCCCCAGCGCTGCACCATATAATCGCGAGTCGGCGGTCTGCCTGCGGCGGACCATTTGGTTGCCCGGAGGCCCTGATTTTGACCACGTATTTAGACCTGCACTGCCATTCGGTGGCATCCGACGACTCCCGCGCCACTGTTGAGCAGTATCTCAAATTTATTCAGGTGCTCCGCAAGCGTGGTTTCACCATCGACGGCATCGTTCTCACCGAACACCGGATGTTTGATTTCGACGCTGACTACTCGCAGTTGGCCACCGAGTATGGAGTCATTGTGCTCAAGGGAGCCGAGTTGGACACGCGCTTCGGGCATATGCTGGTCTATAACATTACCGCCGGCCTGGCCCGCGATATTGACTTCGGCGACGTAAAAATGGACGGACGGGAGCTCATCAAAGCCGCCCGCCACCATGGCGGCTACGTGGTCCCGGCTCATCCGGGTCGTTTTGGCATCGGCCTGGTGGAATACCTGGAGCAGGGGGAGACCTTCGACGGGGTATCCATAGTTGAGCGCGTCAACGCGGGCAGCAAGCCCGAGGAGAACGAGCGGGCCGAGGCGCTTTGTCAGCGCACGGGGTATCTAGGCACCGGTGGCAGCGACGCCCACCTCGCCAGCCACATCGGTCGGGCCGTGACCGAGTTCAGCGCCAACATCCGCAGCGAACCGGAACTTGTCGAAGCCCTCGTGTCCGGGGATTTCCGGCCCAGGTACATCCAGGAAACCGCCGCCGTGTCCGTCGGCTGACCCACTGATCGATTCAGGAGCGCATCCATGCCCACCGAGATTGAGTACGAATACGACCATTCCCTTTACGGCGTTGAGCACGAGTCCGGCCCCTTTGATGTAACCAGAGAGATTATCGACACCTACGTCCGCAGCGTGGGTGAAGACAACCCCGTCTTTATTGATCCCGATTCCGCTCGCGCCGCCGGGTACGCAAACCAGGTCGCTCCTCCCACACTTTGCGCGCTCTTCGAGCGCGGCGAATTGCCTGACATCAAGCTCAAATTCGGTCGTCGCCAATTCCATGGCGGTCAGCGCGTGGAACCCCGGGCTCCCATCGTGGTGGGCGACCGCCTGACGGCGTCGTCACATCTCAAGGATGTGTACACCAAGACCGGGCGCTCCGGCACGATGGTTCACGTCGTTTGGGAAACCACCTTCAGCAATCAGGACGGCGTAGTGGTGGCTGATGTGCAGCGGTCTCAAGTGGTGAGGGAGTGACGCCCATAATGTCGCAATCTGCCAAATTGTATTTTGAAGACGTGGAATTGGGCGACGAAATAGGTCCGGCTATCCTCTCCGTCGCCGGCGATCAAGTCGTGGACTTTTGCTCGCTGTGGGGCAACCCGGCGCCCAACCGATTCACCGACCAGGCGGAGGCGGAAAAGGTTGGACTGGACGCCCCGATCGTCCCCGGCATCATGACCATGGCGCTGATATCCCGGGTACTGACCGATTGGGCGGGGGTCGGCGCGGTAGCCGATCTGGACCTGGTTTTCCGGGGCACCGTTCCGCACAATCAGCCATTGCATGTGGGCATCCAGATCAGCGACACCGACCAGGACGCTGCTGGCAACCACGTTCAGTGCGACATCACGATGACCGGCCCGGTTCCTGACCGACCTTACGTAATCGGCACCGCCCGGCTGGATTTGCCCTCGCGCCATTAATCATCGCGCTATTAATCCTTCGGTTGGCAGGTTTCGCCGGTCCACCGTTGCCGAAGGAGACCCTTGTGGCCTGATGGCCAACCGGCGCTTTCGCATATTATGCTGCACAAACTTCGACAAATCGCGATGATGGTCAATGACCTGCCCGAAGCTGTGGACCTCTACGGTCGCATTCTGGGAATGAGTCCGTCTCGGACCGGCGCTCTCCCGCAGTTCGGTTTGAACAACGCGGTGTTGCCGGCCGGCAACGGCACGTTCGTGGAACTGCTGGCTCCCATAGACGAAACTTCTGCCGGAGCCCGTTTCCTCCAACGTCGCGGCGAGGCCCCGTACCTGATGATCTTTGAGACCACGGAGTACGATCGTCTCATCCCCCACTTGCGCGACCTCGGCGTCCGCATCACCGGCGAAACGCAACACGACGGGAGCCGTTCCGCATTCCTGCATCCGGCATCCTGCAACGGCGCCTTCCTGGAAATAATCGAAGTGACCGACCCGGACAATCCGTGGCCGGCCGCCGGTCCCGACTGGTCGGCTTTTGATCACCAGGCCGGCACGCTTCAGCTGCGCCAAATGGCCGTAATCGTCAACGATCTGGACGCGGCCATTGCTCACTGGAGCCGAATGTTCGGGTTGCAACCCACCCGCAGGTTCGAAATCAGCTTCACCGACCTGGAGATCGCGGTTCTTCCGCTGACCGGCGGCGATACTTTCATCGAACTGGCGCAGCCGACCAGCCCAGATTCTCCATCGGGACGCTTCTTGGCTCGCTACGGAGAGGGCATATATCTGACCATATACGAAATCGCCGATTCGCTGGCAACTGACGCGCATCTCCAAACTCAGGACATTCGGTTCACCACGTCGCGCCGCACGGATAACTACACCAATCTCGGCTTCAATAGCATTTGGTTGCATCCGGCCACTTTCCGAGGCGCGTTCGTCCAACTCTCGCAGGTCTTGGACGCCGAAAACCCCTGGCCCCCGGCCGGCGACGACTGGTTCCGGTAGAAACCATGATCAATCACAATGCTCCGCGTGACCACGCTGGACACGGTCACACCCATTTGCGCAACGGCCAGAGCCACACCCACGACGGCGCTACCCCGCAAGCGTTGGCATTCGAGAACTTGAGCGTGAGTTACGGGTCCGTGGTGGCGTTGGATAATGTCTGCTTCTCAATCGCAAGGGGCAGTCTGTCAGGCATTATAGGTCCCAATGGGGGAGGCAAGTCCTCATTGCTGAAGTCGGTGGTGGGTCTTGTGGAGCCGAACCACGGCAAGGTCACCGTCCTCGGCCATCCCAGCCAGGAGATGCTGAAGCGCATTGGGTTCGTGCCGCAATCGGAGCAGGTGGACTGGGATTTTCCGGTTTCAGTTTGGGATGTGGCGATGATGGGTTTGACGCCGCAACGGGGCTTGTTCAAAGCCCACAGTCGGGCGAACCGCGAAGCCGCCGCCGAAGCGCTGGCTACCGTGGACCTGGCCGACCTGAGGCGGCGCGGTATCGGGGAGTTATCCGGCGGTCAGCGTCGCAGAGTCCTGCTGGCTCGCGCCATTGCCTCCGAACCGGCAATTCTGTTGCTCGATGAGCCGATGGCCGGATTAGACCCGACCGCTCAGCATCGTTTCCTTGATATCGTTGACCGGCTGCGAGACAAGGGAACCACGGTTATTATGTGTACACACAACCTGACTTGCGTTTCGACCAGAGCCAGCGACGTGGCCGTGATCAATGGCCGCCTGATAGCTTACGGCCCGCCGGATGAAGTGCTTCTGGAGTCTGTTTTGGCCGATGCTTTCGGACATCAATTGGTGGTTCACGCCGCCGGCGGCGCCTACGCTTTGCACCATCACGACCACCAGGTGAATTGGCCGGGTGCCCGTTAGTCGCTATTTTGCGTTGGGAGACGGGAAACCTCGAATCAAACCTCCAGGCAGAAAGGCTGGGCGCTGCAACGCCGGGCCCGAGCCACGTTCACACCACAGGAGCGCACTGGCATGTACGACCTGAACGGAAAAACCGCCCTTGTTACCGGCGCTGGCGGACGCCACGGCATTGGCCGCGCCATCGCAACCCGCCTGGCGTCGGAAGGCGCGGACGTGGTGGTGACCGACGTGGAAGCATCTCTTGACGCCATCCGTACCGAAGACCGTCTGGATGGCTGGCGCGGCTTGCCCAGCGTGGTGGAGGAAATTAGGGAGATGGGCCGCCGCAGTCTGGGCCTGTACTACGACGTTTCGGACAGCGCGCAGGTTGATTCGATGGTGGCCGACACCCTCAATGAGTTCGGCCAGATCGATATTCTGGTCAACAACGCGGGCTCGCGTCCGGGCCGGGACCGGGTGCTCATCGTCGAGCTGGAAGAAGACGCATTTGACGATGTTATGCGCGTCAACGTCCGGGGAACCTACCTGGTCAGCCGGGCCGTGTGCCGCCACATGGTGGGACGGGGCGGCCCCGGCAAGGTCATCAACATATCGTCAGGGGCCGGCAAGCGCGGTATCGCCCGCTACGGGGCCTACTGCGCCAGCAAGTTCGCCGTCATCGGCTTTACGCAGTCGTTGGCCCATGAGATGGCGCCCTACCGGGTCAACGTGAACGCCATTTGCCCCGGCTTGGTGGATACCGAGCGCGTTGACTTTATCGCCGCCGCCCTGGCTCCGGAAGGAACCTCCGGCGAGGAGCACCGCGCCCTGATGGTGCGAGAGCGGGAGATACGCGTGCCCATGGGCCGCATCGCCCAGGGCGACGACATCGCCCGCATGGCGGCCTTCCTGTCCTCCGCCGAATCGGACTACATGACCGGCCTGAGCATCAGCGTATCCGGCGGCTCGGAGATGAGCTAAGCGTGGGCGCGGCCGAAGGATATTCGAGCATCACCTACTATTGAGATCCCTATGCCAATCGACAGGAACCAAGTGGAGCAGATTGCCGCCCTGGCGCGCATTTCGCTAACGGAAGCCGAAACGGAGGTTTTCGCCCGGCAGCTCTCCGACATTCTGAACCAGTTTGAGGCGCTGCAATCGCTGGATACCGATGGCGTGTTGCCGACCTCCCATGTGGTCGGGTTGGATACGGTGTTGCGAGAAGATGAACCGGCGGGCAGCCTGGAATCTGCTGATTCCCTGCTCAACGCTCCGCAACGTCGGGGCGACTTTTTCCAAGTGCGCGCCGTGTTGGATGAGTAAAGCTGTGCCCGAACTCTGGCGACTCACCGTATCCGAGGCTTCCCGTCTGCTGGCAGACGGAGAAATCAGTAGCGCGGAACTCACCGAAGCGTTTCTGGAACGCATTGCGGCGGTGGATGGGCGACTGTCCGCGTACATAACCGTGACTGCCGATGTCGCCCGACGGCAGGCGGCCGATGCCGACCGGCGCATCGCATCGGGAGCGGGTACTTCCCTCACCGGCGTACCAATGCAGATTAAGGATCTGCTTTGCACCAAAGGCGTTGCCACCACTTGCGCCTCCCGAATGCTGGCCGAGTACGTTCCGGTGTACGATGCCACCGCGGTGGCGCGCCTGCGTGAGCAGGGAGCGGTGCTCCTGGGCAAAGGCAACATGGACGAGTTCGGCATGGGGTCGTCCACCGAGAATTCGGCGTTCTTCCCGACACGGAACCCCTGGAACATAGACTGTGTACCGGGTGGGAGCAGCGGCGGTTCAGCGGCAGCGGTGGCGGCCGGCGCGGCTTCCTTCGCCCTGGGCACGGACACCGGGGGCAGCATCCGGCAGCCGGCGTCGTTCTGTGGCATCACCGGCCTTAAACCTACCTACGGGCGGGTGAGCCGCTACGGGTTGGTGGCGTACGCCTCGTCGTTGGACCAAGTTGGGCCATTGGCCCGGGACGCTGCCGACTGCGCCCTGGCGCTCCAGGCCATCGCGGGTCACGACCCGCGCGATGCCACATCGCTGCCCGACCGCGTACCCGATTACTCCGCCGCCCTGACGGGTGATATTTCCGGTTTGCGCCTGGGCGTCCCCCGGGAATACTTCGCGGAAGGGATGGATGCGGGAGTCCGGGAAGCGGTTTCTGCTGCCCTGGACCAGCTGTCTGCCCTCGGGGCGGAAATCCGCGAAGTTTCCCTGCCCACGACCGGGTATGCGCTGGCCTGTTATTACATTATCGCGCCCTCGGAATGTTCCGCTAACCTCGCTCGCTATGACGGGGTGAAGTACGGATATTCCCACCAGGGAGACGGCGATATGTGGGCCGCCATGGAGCGGACCCGACAGGATGGCTTTGGGATGGAGGTGAAGCGGCGCATCATGCTGGGCGCGTTCGCCCTGTCCTCAGGATATTACGACGCCTACTACCACAAGGCGCAGCAGGTGAGAACACTGATCCGGCAGGATTTTGCCCGCGTCTTCGGGGAAGTGGATGTATTGGCGGCCCCAGTCTCGCCGGTGGTTGCGTTCCCCATCGGGGAGCTAACGGATGACCCGGTGCGGATGTACCTGGTGGATATCTACACCCTCCCGGTGAACGTGGCCGGGCTGCCGGCCATGTCGCTCCCGTGCGGGTTCAGCAACGGGATGCCGGTGGGATTGCAACTGATCGGCCCCCACCTGTCGGAAGGCAGACTGCTGAACACGGCTCACGCCTACCAGCAGGCAACGACATGGCATCAGGAGCGTCCGGAGATATAGCGGGAATGACGCAGTTTGTGACACGGCCTAGCGGCCGGCGCGCTGTGCTAAAATCGGCATATCAGCCCGGCTCTTCGGAGGCCCGCCATGCCTGCTCAACGCACCCGCATTAGAGACCTTCTCGCCGCCGCGACCGTCGAGGACGCTCCCAATCCCGTCAACGTAAAAGGGTGGGTGAAGACGGTTCGCTCTTCCGGCGGCGTAGCCTTCGTTCAAATCAACGATGGCTCCTCGTTGGCCGACCTTCAGGTCGTCGTCGATGCCAGCTGTCCGGATTACGGTTTGGTAAGTGGCCTGACGACCGGTTGCAGCGTGAGCGCCTATGGAGCGTTGCAGGAATCGCCCGGGCGAGGTCAGCGGTACGAAATCGTTGCCGATACTTTGGAGTTGCTCGGCGGGGCCGACCCGGAAGAGTACCCGCTGCAAAAGAAGCGGCACACGTTGGAGTTCCTTCGGGAGCTGGCCCACCTGAGACCCCGCACCAATACGTTTGGCGCGGTGGCGCGGGTCCGCAACGCCATGGCCTTCGGCATCCACCAATTCTTCCAGCAGCGCGGGTTCCTCTACGTTCAGACGCCCATCATTACAACCAGCGATGCTGAGGGCGCCGGGGCGATGTTCCGAGCCACCACCCTGGACCTGGATAATCTTGCCACGGCCGGGGGGCCGGTGGACAACAACGCGGATTTCTTCGGGAGGCCGGCGTACCTTACCGTCAGCGGCCAGTTGGAAGCGGAAATTTTCGCCCAGTCCATGTCCGACGTGTACACCTTCGGCCCCACTTTCCGGGCCGAAAACTCCAACACCTCGCGGCATCTCGCCGAGTTCTGGATGGTGGAGCCCGAAGTCGCCTTCTGCGACCTCGACGATTTGGCGCAGTTGGCGGAGGATTTTCTGCGTTACATCTTTGCCCACGTCCTGGAAAACTGCCCGGAGGATATGGCGTTCTTCAACCGGTTCTACGACAAGGAACTCATCACCACGCTGGAAGATATAGTCAATTCCGACTTTGAGCGCATGACCTATACGGAGGCCGTCGCCGCCCTCCAGGGATCGGGGGAGAGTTTCGAGTACCCGGTAGAGTGGGGTTCCGATCTGCAATCAGAGCACGAGCGCTACTTGACCGAGCGCAAGGTGGGCCGGCCGGTGATCGTTACCGACTACCCCAGCAGCATCAAGGCTTTTTACATGCGCCTGAACGATGGCGGTGAGACCGTGCGCGCCATGGATGTGCTGGTGCCTCGGATCGGCGAAATTATTGGCGGTAGCCAGCGCGAAGAACGCCTGGACGTGCTCCAGACGCGCCTGGCGGAGGCCGGGTTGGATGACGCGCCGTATTGGTGGTATCTGGACCTGCGGCGTTACGGCACCACGCCGCACGCTGGCTTTGGCCTGGGTTTCGAGCGCACCGTACAGTTTGCTACCGGAATGCAGAACATCCGCGATGTCATCGCGTTCCCCCGCACTCCGCGCAACGCCGAGTTCTGACGCTAGGCGCCGATTCGTGCGCCGTCCGGGTACGTGTAGCCGGCCCGGTCGTCGAACCCGCCACTGGCCGGGAATATCTGGCGGTACAGGCCCCTCGCACGCTGTTTGACTACGGCGCCGGCGGCTTCTTTGGTCGGCGTGGGCTTGGCGTTCTGGTCCTTGTACAGTTGAGATTGGAGCGGACTGTCGTTCTCCAATTCCCAGATGCACAGGTAGCGCAGCACCCCGTTGGCCGATGCGTCTGCTGGATCCAGCATGAACCGGCGGGCGCTGATGTAGCCGGGAATAGACATGCGTTCCGGCAGATGCTCCTCGTTGTACCACTTGTTGAACACTGCGTCGTCGGCCTCGTCAACCTCCATCATCACGATGAGGACGGTGGTTCCGACTTGCTGATTGGCCTGGTGGCCGTTGTTGCTGGTCATAATCTTTGCTCCTTCCGGCGTGATGTTTCTGCGCTCCATCATAACCCCCGTTTGGACATTTTCGCGGTCAGAACCGGTTAAAGAAGTCAGAGACGATCACTACATCCTCGACAGTACGGGTCGCTACCTTTACTCCCAATTCGTACTGCTTGAGCAGTTCGCACAGCCGCTCGCCGTCCACCAGGTCAATAGGTGTAGCCCCGGCCCGGACTGCTTCATCCCGCGCTCCCTTGCCAAACTCGCCGGTGGTAATCAGCAGGCCTTTCTAGCCTCGTCCGGCCAGCGCGCCGCGAAAATCCCGGATGGCACTTGCCGGCACCGTTCCGCTATACCGTTTGCACTGGAAATAGACCGGGAAAGACACCAGTGAAACCCGGTACACACCTACGCCGTCAATGCCGCCGTCTCCGGGACGACCAGTAACTTGAACGTTCTGAAAACCGGCCTCGAGTAGCAACAGTCGTGATAGTTTCTCAAAAGCAGTAGGAGGCATTTCGGTCAGGTGTTCAAGCAACTCAGATTTCCAGTCATAAAAATCATCAGAAACATCATCGTCAATGTCGTGAGAGATGTCGAGTGAAACCGATCCGACGTTAGATTCCGCAGTTTTATTCCAATGCTCTTTCCCGGTGGTCGCTTTTCTTCCCCCTACCCGTATTTTAAGTCGTTCTTGCTGGTATTTATCTAAGCACTCGTCTTCGGTGAGATTCCATCCCAACTGTGTTAAGGACCAGACGCCTCTTGTAGAGTTTTCCAACACACCGATACGCTTGAGGACTGTGCGCGCCCAAGCAATGCGATAATGGATGTACGGCCTCTTCCTTTTGTCCAGGATTGATAGTTGCTCTTCGGTAAAACCTTCCGATTCCGCAACTGTTTCGGTAATCTGAGCATTCCTTCCAGAACCACCCAAATCGCGTAGCGCCACGACAGTAGGCCAAGCAAGTTCAACCTCACTCGGTAACTTTAGAGTAATCATACCGTTCGCTCCTATTACCAGTCTCTCTGCCCCGATGGTAGCAAATTTACAATCGGCGGTATATTTGCACGCGATGGCGGTAGCAATCGGCCACAAAGACCAGACCGTCATCGCTCACGGTCACCGCTGTGGGGCGGTAGAAACGGCGTTTGAGTTCGATATTCCGGGTCGCCAAGTTCAACTTTTCCTCGATGTCGGGATTGGCGTCCAGGAAGGTGCGCGCCCATTTTGAGGTGCCGGAATGCCCGATAAGGGTATCGATCACGCGCCCGGTCTGTTCCAGTACCTGCACGCGGTCATTCCACCAATCGCAAACGTAGATCCGCCCGCCGCGGTCCACCGCCAATCCGTTGGGACGAGAGAACCCGTCGCCGCGGTCTTTGCCATCAAAGGTGGCGATGTGGGCGCCGGCGGCGTCAAACTTCTGTATTCGGTCGTTACGCCAATCGGAAACGTACACATGCCCGGTTGCGTCAACGGCCACGCCCCAAGGCATATCGAACTGGCCCGGGCCAGCACCCATTGCTCCCCAAAACGCGCGGAGGGCGCCATCGGGAGTGAACCGCTGGATCCGATGATTCAATGAATCCGCGACCAGCAGCGTCCCGTCCGGCGCGAAAGCCAAGCCGGAGGGTCGGTTCAGCTGACCGGGATCGCTGCCGAACTCACCCCAGCAGGTGATGAACTCGCCCTTGGCGGTGAATCGGCTGACGCGGTGGGTGTTTTCATCGGACAAATACAGATTGCCGTCCGGCCCGAAGGCGATGGCAGTGATCCAGATGAATTGACCAGGGGCTTCACCCCAGCCGGCGAACTCCCCTACATAATCCCCGTCGATGGTGCAACGGGTTACTCGTACCGCTTCCGGCTGGTTGGGATTGGCGCGGCTCGCTACGTGAAGGAGACCATCTGGGCCCAGCGCCACCGATACCGGCCCGCTGAAACCCGGACCGCCGCCGGACAGCAAACCGATTACGTCATGGTACTGGTACTGTCCCGTAACGGACCGTGGGTATTCAACAACTGTGGTCATGCCCGCTCCTGGGTTAGTTCAATAGCGCCTGCTGGCAGCCCGCATTCCAACTTGCCGATGGTTTCCAGGCGGCGGTCGTTGGCCGGAGGCATCACCGGGCGGGACAACGCGTCGCGCCGGAGCCGTGCCAACGGGGAGGACTTCAGCTAGCTCACAGTCAACTGGGCGCCATACATCCGGTCTGGCGAGATAATCGGTGAAATCGCCGCCCGCTCCCCCGTCGGGATGGAGATACCAAGCAACGCCCAAATGCCTGCCCCGGTCACTGCGCGCAGCAGCGCGTACTTGGCATAATCCCCAATATGGGCCACGAATCTGTCTTGCATCATCTACTCCCGGCCAAACAGCGTTTGCAGCAGATCGATGGCGTCCATTACTTCGCTTAAGGCTCGTTCCACCACGGCGTCGGCCAGTTCGTCCTCGTAAAAATGCTGGTGCAGGCTTCGGGCAGTGTGCAGTGCACGGAGCAGTCGGTCTCCCGTAACCGGGTCAGCATTGCCCGCCAGCATCGTCAGTGATTGAGCGACGCTGAGTAGGTTGGCGTGGGTAGATACCCGGATTCCAAATGCCGCGCAAGTCGCTTTGATGGTCTGGGTATAGACGCCCCAAGACTTTTCGGCGGCTTGCAGATAGTCGCCTTCGTCCAGGCATTTTTGCGCGACACTCCGGTAGTGGGCCAGGTTGGCTCCATAAGTGGCGTTCTTCTGTACGGCGTCACTGGACTCGAATTCGTAAAGCTGCCGGTCGCCGCGCATCCCGTGGCGGATGGCGCTTTCAATCTGTTGTGGAGTAAAAGCAACGTCAGACATCGCTTGCCTCGTAGTGGAACGTCGTTTGCAGCAGGTCGATGGCGTCCATTACTTCTTCCACCGACCGTTCCACCTCGTCGTCCGGCAGGTCAGCCTCGTAAAAATGCTGGTGCAGGCTTCGGGCAGACTGGAATCCCTGCCGCAGCATAGCGCCGGTGGCAGGATCCGAGTTGCGCGCCAATGCAGTTAGCTGGTTAGCCACGCTAATTATATTGCTGTGGGTGGACACTCTAATGCGATAGCCGGCGCAAATCGCTTTGATGGTCTGGGTATAGACGCCCCAAGACTTTTCGGCGGCTTGCAGATAGTCGCCTTCTTCCAGGCATTTTTGCGCGACACTCCGGTAGTGGGCCAGGTTGGCCCCATAAGTGGCATTCTTCTGTACGGCGTCGTCCGTGCCGAGTTCATAACGGCCCCGGTCGCCGCGCATTCCATAGCGTATCGCGCCCTCAACCGCTTCGGGAGTAAAGGATATATCAGACATCGGACGCCCTACGGACTAGGCGAACTGATACTCCCGCGTTGACCCGATCATCCGCAGCGCGTTCAGGATCACCGACTCGGCGTCGGAGCCGTCGCGCAGGGCCTGGTCCGCCTGCCCGATCAACGCCGCCCGGTTGTCCTCCCGCAGGACGACGTAGCCCAGCAGCTCCAGGCACCCGTCGATTATTGCTGTCGGGTTCGGGCCGGCGGCGTCCGGTTCGCGGGCCAGCAGGATGTCCATCATGTTGCGGACGCCGGAATGGCCGGCGTCGCCGAGGTTGTCGGCAACAAAATTGATGCGCTCCACCATGCTGCCGCTGTCGATCCACTCTCGGCCGGTATGCCAACCCTCCACCGACGGCGGATTGAGCAGGTCCTGGTTCATGTAGCGGCATTCCAGGGCGGTGTCCATGATGCCGGTGCGGGGAAACTTGAAGTCCCCTACCAAGTGCAGGGTTCCGACCACCACCTCAGCCGGGCTCTTCACCCGGGCGAAGCGGACGTTTTCCGACTTGAAGAAATCCGAGGCGAACATCAGTCGCAGCATGGACCGAATGTCGTAACCGGAGCGGAAATATTCTTCCTCCAGCAGCGCGATGGCTTGCGGGTCGGCCGGCGGGGTGTTCTGCCAGGCCGGAACCGGCGCGTCGTCGGCGACGAAGAAGTTGTAAAGGTGGCGGCTGACGAATCGAGCGGTGGCCGGCTGG
Organism: Dehalococcoidia bacterium; assembly: GCA_963692995.1. Lineage (GTDB taxonomy): Bacteria > Chloroflexota > Dehalococcoidia > Lucifugimonadales > UBA3495 > Bin87. The sequence goes on along the minus strand of OY843611.1, from coordinate 1,803,224 downwards.
CGGCATACGATTTCGATGATATCGTCGCCGTTGAAATTGCCGGTTTCGCCCTGGAAGGTCTTGACGCCATCGTCATGGTCGTCGGGATCATAACGGAAGAGCCACGGGATCTTGCCGTAGGGGATGCTGGCTACATTGTCGTCGTCTATGGTCCAGCCGGTGAAGGCGCGGGCCGCTTCCTGGACGTCGTCCTCGGTGTAGTTCGTTTGGCCGTCCATGCCAACGCCCATGGAGAAGAGTTCCAGCAGTTCCCGGCCCCAATTCTCGTTGATGGCATGCTTGTGGTTGAAGTTGTTATCCAACCAGAAAATCATTGCCGGATCGCGAGCCAGTCGCTGAAGCAGTTCCTGAAAGCTGCCCAAGCCATACTCCCGGAACAAATCAATCTGGTTGAGCATGGTCTTTTCGTGGAGAACTTTGGCCAAGCCGGTGGCGAAAACACCGTGCCAGAACAGGGCGATCTTTTCCTGCAACGGTTTGACGCCGGCGTTGCTGTTCATCCGGTACACGGTTTCGGTGAGCGCTCCTTCGATGTTCCGGCTCTCTTTCCAGTCGATGTAGTACCGCTCGATGATGTCATCTGGCAGATCGGGCTGGGCCTCCGGGCGCAGCAGCCACTCCACCGTAGCCGCATAACCCTGCGCGCAATACATGTCGAGTTCCCCGGGAGTTGCGCCGAAACCGGCCCGGCGGAGTAGGTGGGCGATCAGAGCGCGTTGCGTGTCGAATGTGGCGGTAGGGACGGCAACGGGCTTGGAGTCGGCTAGAGTCATGAGGTGGCCTCGGACGGATACCGGCAGAGACGGATACCGGGAGATTGGAGCGGACAAATGGCGCCGTTTCCAGCGGTCGCCATCATACCATAGCAGGGGGCCGGGACGATCCGGAACAATCGGCCCGGAACAATCGGCAGCATTGACATCCTTCCGGTAGGGGCGCACTATCCGGTAGGGGCGATCCGGTAAGGACGCACTATGTGGCAGCCCATACACCCCACACCCCGTCAGCGTGGCCGCCGGGCCTATGCCGGGCACCACAGCACCATGAGAGCAGGCTTATTTTTGGTTTCCTGAGAATGCCGCGTTTGCATACGCTGGACGCTTGGCTGGAATATCGAGACTTCCGACTGCTGTGGTTCGCCAACTTCTGCGGTTTCACGGCTCAGTGGTTGCAGTTGTTGAGCATTGGATGGTTGGTCCAGGTGCTTTCGGAAGGGTCGGGCAGAGGCGGTTTGCTGGTGGTGTTAGTCAGCGCTCTCAACACCCTGCCCGGCCTGGTGGTCAATCCGATAGCCGGCGTCCTGGGTGACCGGCTGGACCGTCGCAAGCTGGTAATAACGCTACAATCCTTCAGCGCCGCGCTGGCGCTGGGCTTTGCGCTTTTGGTCACCAGCGACTACCTCAGATGGTGGCACGCCTATGCTTATGTGCTCATATCAGGTTCGTGCCTGGCCATCACTCAGCCGATGCAGCAGGTGCTGATTTCCAACACCGTCCCGCGCGAGGCTCTGGTGAACGCCTACGCGATCAACACGTTGACCGTTACGGGCACCCGCATCTTCGGCCCCTTCGTGGGCGGGATGCTGATCGTCACGCTGGGTTATTTTTGGAACTTTGCCCTGGAAGCGGCGCTGTACCTGGGGGTAGTCCTCATGCTGCTTCCGATGCGGGCGCATTACGTTTCGGCTGCGCCCGAGGGAGCATCGGGTCGTATAACCCCATTTGCCGACATCCGCGACGGCATTTTGCACCTTTGGCGGCAGCAGCGCGAAGTGCTGGAAATCGCCGTGTTGTCGGTGATTCCCAACACCATCCTGCACCCGCTTTGGTTTCTCCTGCCACTGTTCACCGTAGAGGTACTACAGGCGCACGTTGACACGGGCGGATACCTGCTGGCGATAACCGGGGTAGGCGGGTTGATTTCCACGCTTACAATCGCGACGTGGGGTTTTCCGTTTCGTCGGGGCTACATTCTGTTCATCGCGGCGGTATGCGCCTCCATCAGCACTATGATCTTTGCGTATTCCTCCTGGCTCTGGGCGGCGTTCACGGTCCTCGCCACCATGTCGTTCTTCCAGGCGTACTTCCGCACGACCCAGGGCACACTGGTTCTAACCATTGTGCCGGACCGGTTCCGCGCCCGAACCATGGCGCTTTTGGCATACGAGCGTTCGTTCCTGATCGTCGTGAGCGTTCTCATCGGAATGTTCGCCGATTTCACGTCGTCGTCCCTCGCGATACTGGCCATCGGCTCAGTGGGCCTGGCGATGACCCTGGCGTGTCTCGCGTCGCTGCGTCGGGTGCGTCAGTTGAGATAGGAACTCGGCGGAGATAGGAACTCGGCGCTTTTCACGACCGGCACACCGGCCCGCGCCAGGAGTGGGTCGGTTCTGCGTCGAACCGGCTGGTCCGGCGCGGCCCCGCGCCCAAAGGCGGCGAAACAACTTTTGCGGGATTGACGAGGATGAGTCAATCGAAGAAGGCTGGCCGGTTTTCCCGGTTCGGTACAAGGTGAAATCAAATAATGTTTGCGGGTCAGGATTGACAGTTGCAATTATCGAGTAGAAAATAGCCGGCTAAAACTTGGGACGGTCAACCAGACTGGCGGACGTCCCGGCGCTTCGTGGAGGGCCAATTTTCCGAATAGCGGCACTGCCCCGTCTGCACACGTTGGATGCGTGGCTGGCGTACCGAGATTTCCGGTTCCTGTGGTTCGGGAATTTCTTCGCCAACAACGCCCAGTGGCTGCAATTGTTGAGCGTGGGCTGGTTGGTACGGGACCTGTCGGAAGGTTCAAACGTTGCCGGATTGCTGGTGGTCACCGTCGGTGGCATCAACACCTTGCCGGGGTTGGTAGCCGGACCTTGGGGTGGCGTCCTCAGCGACCGGTTTGACCGGCGCAAGCTGGTCATGACGTTGCAAACGGTGATGGCCGGCCTGGCTTTTGCGTTTGCGCTGCTGGTGCTGTCGCAACGGGTGGAGGTGTGGCACGCCTACGGGTACGTTATCCTGGCCGGAACCTGCCATTCCATAGTGCAGCCGATGCGCCAGTCCCTGATCGCCGGCACCGTGCCCCGGGAGATGCTGGGCAACGCCCTGGCGACCAATGTGTTGACGATAACGGGCACGCGGATCGTGGGCCCGTTCGTCGGTGGGATTCTGATTTTCACCTTCGGTTACTTCTGGAACTTCACAATAGAAGCGTGCCTTTATCTCTGCAACGTTGCGATGATCTCGCGGTTGCGGACGCCATATTACCGACCCAGCGACGCTCGGCAGCGGGGCTCCGCCCTGGCAAACATGGCGGAAGGATTGCGCTACATCTGGAGCGGCGAGCGGGCTTTTTTCCAAATGATGCTGCTGTCCATCATTCCCAACATCATCTTGCATCCGGCCTGGTTCCTCTTTCCGGTGTTCACCACCGAGGTGCTGAAACGCGAGGCAAACGTGGGTGGTTATCTCCTGGCCATCACCGGAGTGGGCGGATTGCTGGCCGCTCTGTTCATGGCGTCCTTCGGCTTTATTTTTCCCAAGGGAAAGGTGGCGTTGGGGACCGCGATAGCCAGTTCGGTAACGCTGCTGATGTTCGCCTATGCGACGTGGATGGCATTGGCATTCTTCATCATCGCGGCCATGGCGTTCAGTCAGGCAGTGTTTCGCACCAGCCGAGGGACGCTGATCCAAACGCTGGCGCCGGACCGCCTGAGAGGGCGGATGACCAGCTTGCAAAGCTTCGACCGGGGGTTCTTGGTCGTGGCCAGCCTGGGGGTCGGCATCCTTTCGGATGTTACGTCTCCGTCCACGGCAATGGTAATCATTGGCGCTTTGGGTTTGGCGCTGGCGCTGGTTTGCTGTGCGACGCTGGGCCGAGTACGCCGGCTGGCCTGATACGTAGCGCCCCCATTTTGGGGCATAATTCGTCGGAAATAGCATTATAATTAATAATCGGTTCACTTCGTCCGCGTAGAGCTATTTGCATTGATCCAGCGAATCACGACCAGCCCGTCCTACAAGTGGTGGGCCTTTTGGACGATCGCTGCCGGAACGTTCTTTTCGGTGGTTGACCACGGTAGCGTGCTGGTCGCGCTGCCGGGTATCGAGGCTTATTTCGATGCCTCGCTGGAGTCGGTGCAGTGGGTTGTGGTTGCCTACGCTTTGGTAATCAGTGTGCTGCTCCTGCCGATGGGGCGGCTGGGCGACGTTATCGGGCGTCGCCGGGTTTACGTGGCGGGTACGGCGATCTTCGTGCTGGCCTCGCTGGGCGCGTCTTTGGCAACCAGCCTCGAGTTCCTGGTGGCGATGCGCGTTCTGAAGGGCGTCGGCGCGGGTATGGTCCAGGGATGCGGGATGGGGATGATGATAGCGGCCTTCCCGGACTCGGAGCGGGGCAAGGCGTTGGGGACGCACCTGAGCGTGGTGGGAATGGGAGCTGTCGCCGGACCAGCGGTGGGGGGATTCCTGGTGGCATGGTTGGGCTGGCAGTCGGTTTTCTTCATCAACGTCCCTGCCGGCAGCTTGGTTTTGGTAATGGCGTGGTTCCTGCTGGAACGCGGTGCCAATGCGGGTCAGTATCACCGGGGGCGAAACGCATTTGACTGGACCGGAGCCGCGGTGTCCGGGATGTTTCTGTTGGTGCTGTTGCTGGTGGTGGGCAACGGAAGCGGGTTGGGCTGGTTGTCAACGCCGGTGGTGGTCGGCGCAGTTGCGGTTGTCGTCCTCATGGCGGCGTTCATCTGGTGGGAGTTGCGCGTCGACTCGCCAATGCTGGAACTGCGACTGTTCGCCAACCGGATATTCGGGCTGGGCGTGGCCGCAGCGTGGCTGTCCTTTTTCGGTTCGTCAGCGGCCCGGTTCATGATGCCGTTCTACCTGCAACGGGTATTGGAGTACTCACCGGAACAGGTGGGACTGATGATGATTCCGCCAGCCGTGTGCATGGTGGTGATTGGCCCCTTCAGCGGCCGATTGGCCGACCGTTTCGGTTGGCGCGTTCCGACGGTATGCGGCATCGCGATAACTGCGGCGGGGTGCTTTGTCCTGGCCTTTGCGCTGGCGGAACGTACTCCGGTTTGGGTGGTGATCGGCACGATGATGATGCAGAGTTCAGGCACCGGAATATTCAATTCTCCGAACAGCAGCAGCATCCTGAGCGTGGTGGAGCGCAGCCGCTACGGCGTGGTTTCGGCGCTCACTCAATTGGTGCGAAACTCGGCCAACGTGGTGAGCGTGGCGGTGGCCACCATGATCGTCGTTACGACCATGGCAACTTACGGAGTGGAACCAAAGCTGGATGCCGTGAACCCCGCAGTCGCGACAGCGTTCGTCGCCGGATTGCGCTGGGCGTTTCTGGCGCTGGGCGTGGCGATGGCCACCGGCGTTGCCATTACAGTCTATCGGGCCCTCACCAGCCGCAGACCGGCGGTTGAAGCGGGCGTCGGGACCCAGCCGGAGCCCACACCGCCGGCAGCCGGCAACGACTAGCGCGCCGGCAGCCTAGGCCGTGTCGTCAAATTATCCCGTCATTCCTGCGTAAGCAGGAACCCAGGCGTTTCCATAAGCAAATCGTTCTGCGACAGCAGGCGATTCTGGATTCCCGCTTTCGCGGGAATGACGGAAATGGGGCGGGAATGACGGAAATGGGGTGGAATGACGGATTTGGGGCGGGAATGGCGGAGATGAGAGGGGAATGACGGCAGGGCCTAGTCGATAAAGCGGGGCATTACTTCCCGGGCGAATAGTTCCATGGATCGTAGCTGCTTCTTTCGGTCCAGCCCGCCGAAGGCGAAGTTGCAGCCAAAGTAAAGGACGCCGGCATCTTGCAAAGCTTGTATCTTGGCGGCGCACTGGTCCGGTGTTCCGATGAAGGCCCGGTGTTCCGCCAGGTATTCGTAGGTTGGCGGGAACGTGGAGCGGCGGCGGCGGTAGTCGTCGATACTGTGGTACACCTCGCTCCCCACCGTGAACTCTCGCCGCCAGGTGTTTATGTCAAGGGTCCAGTTGAGGGCGTCCCGAGCGTCCTGATGGGCCTGTTCTTCGGTCTCCGCCACGTAAAGGTAACGGAAGAAGGGTACAGCGGTGGCGGTGGCGGAATGACCGCTGGCATTGGAAAGATCCAGATAGCGTTGCAGCAAGTCGATAGCATCGTCAGTGTTCAGCACCACTCCGATGATCAGCCGGCGGCCGGTTGACGCCACGAAATCGAGCGATTCCGCGCTGCGTGTGGCCGCTACGTACACCGGCGGGTGAGGCTGTTGCAACGGAACCGGCACCAGGTTCAGATGCTTTGCAGAGTAGTATTTCCCGTCAAAGGTGCAGTCGGGAGTCGTCCACAACGTTTCCACCATCTCGATGGTTTCCCGATAGCGGGCCTGGCTTTCAGCGTGGTCGATGCCAAAATTGACGTACTCCGAACCGGCGGCGCCGCGGCCAAACCCGACATCCAAGCGACCGTCGCTTAACACATCCAGGGTGGCGGTGTCCTCCGCCAGCCGTATCGGGTGATGCAGCGGCGGGATCAGCACCGCCGTCCCCAGCCGGATGCGCTGGGTGCGGGCGGCAATGTTGCTGGCGATAACCAGCGACGAGGCCCCCAATCCGTAGCGCGTAAAGTGGTGTTCCGCCAGCCAGATTGCCTTGAAGCCCAATTCCTCGCCCACCACGGCTTGTTCGGATAAATCCGCAAGCAGACCCTTTTGCGTATGCCCTTCGGGCCATGGAATATGTGAGAACAGGGCGAAATCCATTTTATGCTCCTTGATTGCAACGGTGAGGGCACAGTGTACATAGCAGCCGGAAAAATTGCCAAACCCTTGAGGCCATTATCTACAGCGTCTGATATGATTAACCGGGTCAACGGCGGCGCACGCTGCCAACGCCCCAATTTGATGGACATTCCAATTTGATGGACAATCCCTCCACAGCTGCCCGACCGGGGCGATTTTGATTATCCTGACCCGAGTGGCCCTCAGCCGGAAGTCGGTAACCATTATGGTAATGGTGCTGCTGCTGGTTGCCGGCGTATTTTCCTACGGCCGCCTGCAACGGGAACTGTTCCCGGACATCAGCTTGGGTCTGATTTACGTCATCACCTACTATCCCCAAAGCGACCCGGTCACGATAGCTGACGAAATAACCGACAAGGTGGAGGAGGCCATTGTTGGCATACCGGACTTGGAACGGTTCACCTCCACCTCCACAGGCGACCGGTCGATAGTAACCATCAGTTTCCCGGCCTCTGCCGACCTGGACGAAGCCGAGGATGAAATCCGCAGCCAGGTCGCCGGCCTTGACTTGCCCGAGGACGCCAGCGAACCCGTTGTTGTACAGATTACTTCCGATATTTTTCCGGTAATGTGGCTCAGCGTCAGCGGCGAGCGGGACATCCCATCCCTACAGCGCCTCGTTGACGACGAAATAGTCCCCCGAATGGAAGCCGTCTCCGGCGTCTATGACGTCGAGGTAGGCGGTGGCGTCCGCGAACGGGTTTCCGTCATCGTTGACCCGGCTCGCCTGGATGAATATGGCCTGACCATTCAGGATGCCGTCAACGCGGTCGGTGGGAACGCCATTGACCTCAATGCTGGCGAGCTCCGTCGGGCCGGCCGTTCCGTAACCCTCCGCACCTACCACGGTTACGGCGACCTGGACGCCATCCGTAGCGTGCCGGTCGGCTTTGCCCGCAATGGCCCCCCCGACGCCGGCGACGTGCGGCCCATCCGGGTGTCCGATGTAGCCGAAGTAGTGATTGACACCCCCGAGGCCGCCACGGTTTCCCGCACCAACGGCCAGCCCAGCCTGTCCCTGTCCGTTTTGCGAACCCCGGAGGGCAATACCATAGCCCTGACCCAGGAACTGCTCACGATCATCGACGAACTCACCCTGCCCCCGGACGTTCGGGTGGAGATCCTCTACAACGACGGCCCCGAACTGGAGAAGGAGTTGAGCAACGTAACCCGACAGGGTGGACAGGGGTTCGTCATCGCGGTGCTGGCGATTTTCCTGTTTCTGCTGCAATTGCGGCCCTCGGTGATGCGCGGCATCCTGAACACCCTGCGCCCCACCGCCATCATCGCCATTTCCATACCCCTCAGCCTGATGGTTACGATTTTGGTGATGGCGGTATTCGACTGGACGCTCAACTTCATGAGCATCGCCGGCTTGGCCATCGCAGTGGGGCGAATAGTAGATGACAGCATCGTGGTGCTGGAAAACACCTATCGCCACGTCCGCGCCGGCGAACCCCGGGCCAGCGCGGCGATTCGGGGCGCCCGCGAGGTCAGCCCGGCCATCGTCGGCTCTACGCTGACCACTGTGGCGGTGTTCCTGCCCCTGGCATTCATCCCCGGCGCAGTGGGACAGTTCTTCCTGCCCTTCGCTCAGACCGTCTGCGTTTCGCTGCTCGCCTCCACCTTCATTGCTCTTACCGCCGTGCCGGCCCTGGCTTCCCTGCTGCTGCGAGAAGGTGACCTGCCGGACGAAGACGAGGCTGCTACGGCTAACGGGGATACCTGGCTACAGCGGATTTACACTCCCGTCCTCCGCTGGGCGCTCAACCACCAGTTGATTACCGTCGCCGGTTGCATCATCGCCGTGGCCGGCAGTCTGTACCTCATCACATTGCTACCCATCACCCTGTTTTCCGATGGTCCGCCCGAGGCGATACGGATTGATGTTACGATGCCGGAGAACACGACTGCCGGCCGGATGTTCCGGGAAGTGCGGGAGGTTGAAGACGTACTGGCCGGCTTTGCGGAACGCGGCTACCTCACTTCTTATCAGGTAACCATGGGCGCCAGCAGCCAGGATTTTGGCGGCGGGGACGCAGAGAGCGGCTACGACATCGCCGGCTTTTCCATCGCTTTATCCGACGACTTCCCGCCGGCGGTGGTGAGTGAGCTGCGCGAAGCTCTGCCGGACAAAGAGGACGTTGAAATCCAGGTTTTCGTTGATGGTTCCGGCCCGCCTCAGTCCGGATTGCAGGTCAACGTCACCGGCAGCGATTTTGAAGCCGTGAAAAGCGCCGCCCAGAATCTGCTTGCCGGCATCGAACCCATCGAGGGCCTGGCCAACCTCAAAACCAACGTCAGCGACGCCAGCGAGGAACTTACCTTCGTTGTTGACCCTACCGAAGCCGGCCGCCATGGCCTCACTTCCCAGATGGTGGCCGGGCAGGTGCGTACCTGGGTCTATGGCAATGACGTGGGCGACGTTAATCTGGAGGGCGAAACCTATGACCTGGTGGTCCGGGGACGGGAAAGCGACGTGGACGAAATCGCTGAGTTGCAGTATCTGCCGATCGGGGGCCCCGCCGGCGCGATCCGCCTCGGTTCCATCAGCGAAGTCAAAACTACCCTCGGCCCTTCGGTGGTGACCCGCTACGATGGCGACCGCTCCGTGCTCATCACCGGCCAATTTGAAGGCCGCGACGCCCAGCGAATTGCCGGCCGGGTGGACCGCATGATCCAGGAAACCCCGCTGCCGGCCGGAGTGAGCGTAGAGCAAGTCGGCCTCGCCAGCGACATTCAAGAGCAGTTCGCCAACGTCTATCTGGCAATGATAATCGGCGTGTCCCTGGTATATCTGGTAATGGTGACTACCATGGGTTCCCTGCGCGACCCGTTCATCGTGGTGCTCAGTATGCCGCTGGCCGTGGTGGGCGCGCTGATTGCCCTCACCGTTACCGGCCGCGCCTTGAGCCTGCCTTCGTTGATGGGTTTCCTGTTCCTCATCGGCATCGTGGTCACCAACGCCATTGTGCTGCTCACCTTTGCAGCCCAGCTGCGGGAGCAGGGCTACGGCGCGCTGGACGGTATTATCGAGGCCGGACGCACCCGCCTGCGTCCCATCCTGATGACCGCTTTCACCACCATCCTGGCCCTTTTCCCGCTGGCCTTCAGCAACGCCAGCGGATTTGTCGGCGCGGAGCTGGCTACCGTGGTCATCGGCGGCCTGATCAGCTCCACCTTCCTCACCCTGGTCGCGGTTCCCGTAACCTATATGCTCCTCTACGAAACCATCCCCCACCTGCCGGGCCGGATAACTCGACTGATTACCCGCCGCCCGGCTCCCGAAGCAACCCAGGCCGCAGATTGACCTCCCGACACTTCCGCAACACCACGAGGCTGTCAATTGAACCTTACGCTGTTTCGCCCCTTCTCAGCATCATTCCGCCGCTGCCGGCCGAGGTCTCTATCCCTGCTGCTGGCGCCGGCAGCGCTGGCGCTTGTCGCCGTCGGCTGCGGCGGCGCGTCCGACGCCACCGGCTCCGACGCGGCGAACTCGGGCGGCGCGTCGGCTCCTGTCGCCGGCGCCGAACGGGCGGTCGCCAGCGATTTCCGCGTCCGCAGCGAGCTTATATTCAACACCCGCGCCGACCTGCCCTTTGAAGTGCCGGGCGAGGTTGGCGCCGTCAACGTCTCCGTTGGCGACGCGGTGTCCGCCGGCGACGTAGTAGCTACGCTGGACACCGAAACGCTGTCCAAACTGGAACGGGCCGAGGCCCAGGCCGCGTTTGACCTGGACGCCGCCCAGGACCGGCTGGATGCCGTCCTGGGCCTGGAGTCCGACGATCCCCTGGTGCGCGCCCGCGCTGAAAGCGCTCTGGCCCAGGCTGAAAGCGTCCTGGCCCAGGCCGAGGTCAACCTGGACAAGGCTCAGGAGCGGCTGGACGATTTCCAACTACAATACAACGTGGACCTGGGCAACACCCGCCAGGCCGTCGCCGACGCCATCGCCGGCCTCGATCAGGCTGAAGAAGCCTTGTCGGACTTCGCTGATGAGCACAGCGAACGCTTCGCCCAGGCCCTGGAAGCCCGCGAACGGGCCAGGGTGGCCCTGGACGTGGCGGAGGAAGCCCGGGATGATTTCCTCCCCAACTACGACGAGGCTCTCACCGGGCTGAGCAACCAAATCTCCACCACAGAACAGGACCTTGACCAGGCCCGCGATGACCTACGGGATTTTGATATCGACTCTGCCGACAAATTGGCCAACGCCCGGCAGGCGCTGGTCCAGGCTGAAGCCGACCTGGACGCTGCGGAAGATGCTTTCGCCGCTTTTCAGTTGCGGGCGATTGAGGGAGATTTCAGATCCCTCGCCGGCGGCGAAAACTTTGATGTGGTGAAGTTTGATGCCTTGGAATCCGCCGTCAGAGCAGCCGAGCGAGCCGTAGAAACCTGGACTGATGAAGTGGCCGACCTGGAAACCGGCCCGAAAGAATTTGACCGCTCCGCTGCCGCCAATCGGGTGCGCGTCCTGGAAGACCGGCTGGCCCGCCTGAACCGCGACCTCAGCGATGAAAGCGCCGGCCCTGACCAGAATCGTCTCGCCTTGCTGCAAGCCGCCGTGAACACCTCCCGCGAACGCCTGAACCGTGCCGACCGCGACCTTGCCGAGGTTGAGGAGGGCGTTGACCAACTGGAACTGGCCCGTCTCCAGGCTATTGTCGAAAGCAGGCGTCTCGCCCAGGACTCGGCGCAGAACCGCCTCGCCCGCCTGGAGAAAGGCCCCGATCAGGCCGAACAGGACGCGCTGACCCAAGCGGTCGCCACGGCGCGGCAAGCGGTCGTTACCGCCGGCGAATCTCGCGACGACCTGGCCGCCGGCCCCGATGCTGCCGCAGTGGCCTTGGCCCGCTCCAACATCGACCGGGTGTCCGTAATTTATGACCAGGCGCAGGAAGACCTGGAAAGCGCCGTCCTTCGCGCCCCCATCAGCGGCACCGTTCGTTTGGTAACCGCCAGCGTCGATGATGTAGTCACGGTGGATGCCAGGGTAATTCAGATAGTTGACCCCACCGACGTAACTGTTCTTGGCTTGGTGGAAACCAACTACATCGAGCGCCTCAACGCTGGCACGCCGGCCTCCGTGACCCTGAGCGCGCTGCCGGGGATGACGTTCGACGCGCAGGTAAGCGAAGTGTCCGACGAAGCGCGCACCGAACGCGGCGTCATCAGCTTTCCGGTGGTGTTCAGCGTAACCATACCGCCGGACGTCCGTATTCCGCCTAACCCCGGCCTGGTGACTACCACCGTCACGCCTTAGTGTGGCGTGCGTAACTCCCCCGCTCCTCCGGTGGGAAAGGGCCGGTGCGCGGGAGTGTTCTCCAATTGTAGCCTCAACTTGACATGGGGTCACAATCCCGCATATTCTTGGCCTACTAAAATCTCGCTATTCTAGGATGCGTTGCCGGCAAGTTCCGTTGAGGGCTCGTCGTGTCAAAGGAGCAACATGGTGAAACAGGGTGTGGTGCCCGACGATCTGAACAGACCATTCTTCGAGGCGGCGAACGAAGGCCGCCTCGTCATCCAGAATTGCACCGCCTGCGACCGCTTGATTTTTCCACCTCGGGTCGCCTGCGACCGGTGCGGTTCCGGCAACAGCCTGGAATGGAAAGAAATGAGCGGCCGAGGGAAAATCTACAACTACGGAGTAGTGTATGACTGCCCGGTGGCGTCCCTCAAGGAAGACATTCCCTTCAACCTGGCGGCCGTCATGCTTGACGAGGACCCCGGCATATTGATGTATTCACATCTGCCGGGAACAGCGCCGGACGAAGTTCCGGTGGGCGCCAACGTGCGGGTAATATTTGAAGCTACCGCCAACGGCCAGAAAGTCCCGGAATGGGAAGTTGTGGCCTAGCGCCGCCCATACCGGTACCACCAAAAACACAAAGCAGTCCGACGTTGCCGTCGGGATCGGCCCGGCATTCTCAAGGAGTTAGTTATGACCACCCAGATGGCTCCCGAATCCATGTATCGTTCCACTGAAGGCTTGGGAATTTGGGAACACCGGGGAAAGGTAGCCGCCGTGGGTATCGGACATTCTCCCACCGCCCGCCGCTGGGATGGCCGGGCGGAAACCTCCGTCGGCGCGTTGAGCATCCAGGCGCTGCGCAAGGCTATCGCCGACGCCGGAGTCGCGCCGGACCAAGTTGACGGCCTAGTTCTGGTGCCGGTGACCACCACGGGTGCCTATTGGCCGGCAGACCAGCCCGTGCCGATGGACGTGGTCAACGCCTTTAATCCCACGGACGACCCGCTGGACGGCATCGGCCAGCTTAGCGCCGAGTGGCTCCTGAAGAATATGCCGGAACTGACCAACGTCAAGTTCACCATGTACGCTCCGGGTTGTATGTCGGCTGCAATAGTTGTGGCGGCTCAGGCCGTAGGAGAGGGCCGCGCCAGTAACTGTCTCGTACTGAAGGGCTGGCACAACCTGGAAGGCCGCTATAATCACGGGGGCGTCAGCGCCGCCGACGAGGTTTCCGGCAGCTTTGCTATCAGCCCGGGCCGCACCCTGTGGGGGGCGCCGGGTTGCTACGGCACCGCCTTGCAGTTCGCGCAATATTGCACTAAATACGGCAAGAACCACGACATGATGGCCCCCTTCATGCAAAATTCTCGGCGCAACGGGCTGCTGTTCCCGGAGGGCTATTGGGCGCAGCACCGTCCCGAACAACTGACGCCGGAAGACTACCTGTCTTCCCGGTGGATCGCCAAGCCCGCCAACCTGTTCGACAACGACATTCCCATCATGGTGGCCGCCGCCTATCTGTTCACCACCGCGGACCGCGCCCAGGATATGGCGCAAAAGCCCGTGTACATCCTGAACCACGCCTCCAGCCGGGGAGCTGCTCGCAGCATCACCCCGACCCTGGACGAGGTGGAAGCGGAAACCGCCTCCACCGGGAGGAAGATCTACGAGGGGGCTGGCATCAGCGCCGACGATCTCTCTTTCGAGAATATGTATGACGGGTTCGCTCAGTTCCACCAGTTCCACATCGAGGGTCTGCGGTATCGCGGGATGCAGCCCGGAGACGCGCTGGATTTCTACCAGACCGATATCAGCATCGCGGGGCCGAACCCCATCTTGGCCAGCGGCGGCAACATAGGCAGTGGCCGCAGCCGGTTCTGGATGCACACGGATTGCATTCAGCAGATACAGGGCCGGGCCGGCGCCCGCGCGCTAACCGGCGTCAAACCCGAAATCGCCGTTTCCGGCGGTCCCATGCCCATGGGAGGGAACTTCACCGTGTGGAGCGCAACGCCTGATTAATGCTCCCACAATCCGTCGCGCAGGATTGACCGACGCTCTGGGCGGCCTTGTGGGGTCGCCCAATTTTGGGGCCGAGAAGCTCGGACCGTTGAGAGAGGAAACAGATGGCAATACTTATCAGCTTTGACATTGACGGGACGTTGGAGGTCGGAGACCCACCCGGGCCACTGACCATGGCCATGGTCCGAATCGTCCAGGACAAGGGCTTTCTCATCGGAAGTTGCTCCGACCGTCCGCCCAGCAGCCAGCGCTCGCTGTGGGAAGAACACGGCATCGACGTTGACTTCGTGGTGGCTAAGCACCTGCTGGCCGACATCAAAGCTGATTTCACCGCCGATGCCTACTATCACATTGGCGATCGGGAAGACTTGGACCGGCAGAACGCGATCCGAAACGGGTTTGAGTTCCTGTGGCCCGACGAGGCCGCCGCACAGCTTTGGTTCGTTCCAGACAACTAGACCCAACCGGCGCATTGCGAAGGCCCCGCCTCTGACGGCGGGGTTTTTGCCGTCCGCCAGCGCCTGGTCACGTTGGACGGAATATCGCCGCGATCCGGGTCAAGCCGTGAGAAATCTCCGGAACGCGGCTCGCGGCATTAAGGTTCAGATGACCTGGAAATGGGCTTCCGTGGGAACGCAATCCACCCCATTGATGGGAACCATATCTTGCGGACACGCCGAAAAAGCGATGATGCAATCCATATCAGCCCGGAGGATCACATAGTCGCCTGGCCTGGAAACCGGAGGCCGGAAGCTGACCGTTCCATCGCTCTCCACCGGGATGTTCATAAACAGGTTCCACGGGCTGGGCGTTTCCGGAGGGACCAAGTTCAGTTCCGCCAACGCGGTCGTCAGGTTATCGGTGCAGTTGTCGTGGTATTCCGCGCAACCCAACAGCTCGTAACGATAACGGTCGCACGCCGCCAGCAAAGTATCATGGATACCACCGGAGATATCCTCGACCACTGTCAGGACGGGGCGTCGGCGGTTGGTCACCATGGCTTGGCCGGCCAGAGGCATGATCCGGCCGAGGGCGGTCCGCGAATGCTCCATGGACATGAACTCCGTCAGGTCGGCGCGGTTGAACGCCCAGGTGTCAACCACTTGTTGCCCGTGGGTATTGATTACCTTGACGATTTGGCCCCCGGATACGAAAGCCGCTTTGCCCCGGCGGGCGGGAATGGTTGTCAACGGCGTTGCAGTCATATTCATCCTCGCTGATCCGGCGCAAAGTACCCGATGGCGGCTGGTGGATCGTCCGCGACGAGAACACACCGGCATCACCGGCGCAGCCGTCTGGACAATTGAACCTGCGCCGTTCAGAATGGCGTGGGGCTCGCGCGTCTAGACACCTATGATAATCGCGATTTCCCGGAAAAGGGAGTTCCCCATTTAACGGGAACCACTTGACGGAAACCATCGCGTGCCTGGTAGTCAGGATCGCAGGCCGGATCCCGGACTGCTGATTGCGTAAGAGTGGGCGAAGTAGTTTCAACCGCGCAAATCCTATGATAAAAAGCAATGGAAGCCGCCATACGTCCACCGGAGTCGCGCCATGACCACCGCAACCGCATCACTGCAAAATCTAAGTCCGCTGCTGTTTCTGGAGCGATGCGCTGCCGTGTATCCCCATCGTGCCGCCTGCATTTACAACGGCGCCGTGACTACCTACGGGCAGTTCTACGAGCGGGTGCGGCGGCAGGCGGCTGCCCTGCGCAGCGTTGGTGTGGGGCCAGGCGACCGGGTAGCGTTCCTGCTGCCCAATCTGCCATGCATGCTGGAGGCCAACTTTGGGCCCATGGGCATCGGCGCGGTTCTGGTAGCATTGAACATCCGCCTTTCGCCGCGGGAGATCGCCTACATCCTGAACCATTCCGGCGCCAAGGCGTTGGTGTTCGATTCCGAGTTGGCGGACACCGTGCGGCAACTGCGGGACGACTGCCCCGGAGTGGAGACCTACGTGCAGGTGCGCGATACCGCTCCGCTGGCTACCGACATTCCCGGCGCGGAATATGAGCAATGGCTGGCGGGTGTTGAACCGCTGGCCGCATTGCCCGGACCGGCCACCGAGAACGATACTCTGACCATTAACTACACGTCCGGTACTACCGGGATGCCCAAAGGAGTCGAATACACCTCGCGCGGGGCCTACATCAACGCCCTCGGCGAAGCCATGGAAATGGGCATGAACTGGCGTAGCGTGTATCTGTGGACGCTGCCCATGTTCCACGCCAACGGCTGGTGTTTCCCCTGGGCGGTGACGGCGGTGGGCGGCGCGCACGTGTGCCTGCGTCGGGTTGACCCGGCCGAAGTGTATCGGCTCATCCGGGAAGAATCCGTAACGCATCTGTGCGCTGCTCCCACCGTGCTGACCGGTCTTTACGCTGCCCCCGAGGCCGAATCCGCCGACCTGACGGGGTTGACGATTATGACGGCCGGCGCGCCGCCGGCTCCGCAGGTGATCCGCACGATTGAGGGTATGGGGGCGCAGATCATCCATGTGTATGGCCTGACCGAGACCTACGGCCCTTGCACCGTGGCGGCGGGGCAGCCGGAATGGGATGGGATGAACGCCGAGGACCTGGCTCGGGTCAAGGCGCGCCAGGGTGTTCCTTTCATCGTGTACGGCTCCGGCCTGCGGGTGGTGGATGAGGAAATGGCCGACGTGCCGCGCGACGCTGAAACCATGGGCGAAGTCGTCATGCAGGGCGACGCGGTGATGAAGGGATATTACAACGACCCGGAGGCTACCACCGAGGCGTTTCGCGGCGGTTGGTTCCACTCCGGCGACCTGGCGGTATGGCATCCCGATGGCTACATCGAACTGCAAGACCGTTCCAAAGACATCATCATCTCCGGTGGGGAGAATATTTCCAGCCAGGAGGTGGAGAAGGTAATCATGGAGCATCCGGGTGTGCTGGAGGTCTGCGTGGTGGGGGTGCCCGACCAGCGCTGGGGCGAGGTGCCCAAGGCTTTCGTGGCGCCGCGCGTCGGTGGAGAATTGACCGCCGCCGAAATCATCGACTTCACGCGCGACCGCATCGCCCATTTCAAGGCCCCCAAGAGCGTCGAATTTGGCGAGCTGCCGAAAACCGCCACCGGCAAAATCCAGAAGTACATCCTTAGGGATAAGGAATGGCAGGGGCAGGAACGGCGGATACAGGGTTCGCAGGTGTAGTAAACTTAGACTGCGCCATCCGAGAGTCGATCCGAATGAGGAGGACAGGTATGGAGTTCGGACTGTTTCTGGAGTTTCCCCGGCCCCTGGACGGGGACCATCACGATGCCTTCACGCAGTCCTTCAGACTGGTTCAGGAAGCGGAGGACTTGGGCGTGGCATCGGTTTGGCTTGCCGAGTACCACTTCAATATGGAGCGCGTGCTGGCTTCCCCGGTGCTGATCGCCACCGCCATTGCCGCGAAGACTAGCCGCATGCGCATCGGCACGGCCGTCTATTGCCTGCCCCTGGGTCATCCCGTCCGCGTTGCCGAAGAAATGGCAACGCTGGACCACATCAGCGACGGGAGGGCCGAGTTGGGCGTGGGCCGGGGCACCTTCCCCAACGTTCACGAGGGGTTCAACGTGACCTTTGAGGAGAGTCGCAGCCGCTTTGACGAATTTCTCGAAGTGGTCGCAGCGGCTTGGACACAGGAAACCTTCTCCTTCCACGGTGAGCACTATTCCTGCGACGAGCTGACGGTGACTCCCCGTCCTTACCAGCAGCCGCACCCGCCCATCACGGTGGGCGTCACCTCCGCCGAAAGCTTCCCGGTCATCGGCGCGATGGGACATCCGCTGATCGTTAACCCCTCCCGCGTGTTCACGCTGACCGAGTTGGCAGGAGCGATGTCGGAATACCGCGCGGCCTGGAAAGCCGCCGGCCATTCCGGCGACGGCAAGGTCGGCTTGCGAGTGCCGATTTATGTAAATGAGGACGCTGATCTGGCCTACCGCAACCCCAAGGAATCGGCGATGAACTCCATAGTTCGCCTGGGCGAGCGCGTCGGTTCCTACGCGGGCCGTACCGGCACCCTGGGCGACTGGGGGGAGCAGAGCCGGCGGATCCTGGGCATGGACTACGACGACTGGCTGCGGGACAAGGTAGTGTACGGCACGCCTGATCAGGTGACCGAACGCCTGGCCGAGTTGGAAGATACCCTTGGCTTGGACCAGCTCATCTACGAAATCAACTATGGGAACCTGATGCCGGACGAAATGCAGAGGGATTCCCTGCGATTGTTCAACAAAAAGGTGCTGCCCCGGTTGACCTAGGCCGTGTTTAAAAACTCCGTCACTCCCGCGAAAGCGGGAACGACGGAAATTTTGAGCAGGCATTACTCAGTTCCAAGTGAAGCACACCTCTTTTGACCGATTCGCCTTGACTGGTTTGCCAGCAGGGTTTAAGGGTCGATCAATACACCCGGGTTCAAGATACCCCGGGGGTCCAAGGCGCTCTTCATCGCGCGCAGCGCCTCCGCGAAGGGGGCCGGCCGTTGCCGGTCGTACCAGGGGCGGTGGGTTCGGCCAACCGCGTGATGATGGGTGATCGTGCCGCCGGCGGCCAGCACTGCATCGGAGGCGGCCTGCTTGATCTGAGCGTGGGCCTCCAACTCGCCGCCGACTTTACCCAGACCCTCGAAGGTGTAGTAGGGAGCCGGACCGTCGGGGTACACGTGGGTGAAGCGACAGGAAACCCGCCCGCCGCCGCAGGCGCGCTGAAGGGCATCCTGCAAAGCGGAACGCACCGTTTCGTCCATCGTCGGCCAGCGTTCCCAGGTGATCGACGTTTCCAGCGTCTCGGCGACGATGCCGAAGCCGATGGTCGCGTTGCGTTCGTAGGGCGCGTTGATGAACGAATTGCGCCAACTCCCCACTGCCCCCTGCCGGCCGGCGGAGGATTCGGAACGCTCGGCGGCGTCTGCGACCAGGATGTCGGCCTCGTCGAGGCTTCCGCCGGCGTCCCGGGCGATGGCTACCGCCTGGTGAATGTTCTCACCCTGGGGCAGCTCTGCCGACTCGAACCCGATGATAAGCAACGCCTGCTTGCCGTCGAGACCGGCGAAATCTTCAGCTTCAGCAGGATCAAGCATACGGAGGTTGGCCGGCCACTGCCCGGCCTGGGCGATGAGGCGCGCGCCTTCCGATGCTGCGGCCATTCCATCGAACACCACGCCGGCAGATGCTCGGAAGCGGGGTCGGGCCTGAACGCGCATCCAGGCTTCGGTGATAATGCCCAGGATGCCTTCGCTGCCGATGACCATGCGGTCCGGCGAGGGGCCGGCCCCGCTGCCCGGCAGGCGCCGCGATTCCCAGATGCCCGCGGGAGTGGCCATCCGCACCGATTCGACGAAATCGTCGATGTGCGTGTGGTTGGTGGCGTAGTGTCCGCCGCTGCGGGTGGCGATCCAACCGCCCAATGAGGAGAATTCAAAGCTTTGGGGAAAGTGCCGCAGGGTGAAACCATGGGGCCGCAATTGCGCTTCCAGCGCGGGGCCGAGGGCGCCGGCTTGGATACGGGCGGCGCGGGAGGTTTCGTCTATCTCCAACACCTGGCCCAGGCCGGTTAGGTCTATGGTGCAGACTTTGTCCGCTTCCGGCGGTTCGACGCCGGCAACGACCGTGCTGCCGCCGCCATAGGGTATGGCAACGATGTTGGAATTGGCGCACCAATCCAGAACCCGGGTTACTTCTTCCTCAGTTCGCGGGTAGGCAATTACGTCGGGCGGGTTGGGGAAATGGCAATTGAAGCCCCGGATGCGGTCGCGGAAACTGCGCCCGTAGGTATGCGCCGCCCGGTCATGGTCGTCGGTAGTGCAGAATTCGGCCACCAGGGGATGCGGCGTAAACCGGGGCTTGCGGAGGTCGAGGTCGGCGTCGCCGGGTGGTACGGGCGACGGCAGAGAAACCCCATAGCGGCGCTGGATGCGTTCCGTCATGGCGGCATAGTCGGCCGGCGACGGTTCCCGGTCCTCCATCCCCCAAGCCCAGAAACTGCGGCGGGGCATGGCATCCCTCCTGTTCGGGCAAAAGTAATGGTCGGGGTGAGTGGATTCGAACCACCGGCCTCCACGTCCCGAACGTGGCGCGCTAACCACTGCGCTACACCCCGACTATATGGCATATTATACCACGCCGGCCGCTGACTGTGGCGAAACCGACCGGCAATCCGATACGTATCAAGCGCATTACAGCGACCGGATGAGGAGAAGGGGACAAAATGAGGCTGCATCGCTTTCGACAAACTTTCTTGGGTATTGCCTTCGTCGCCGGACTGATGGCGATGGCGCTGAGCTGCGGCGGTTCTGCGGAATCGCCCCTTGGCGGCGAGGGCTTTGGGAGCACTACTACCGACGACTATGGCGCCGCGCCGACTGCGGCCCAGGCCGCAATGCCCGCAGCTACCATCGCTCCCGCAAGTGCACAGATGTGGGACTCTCCCCCTCTCCCCGCCACCCCTCCCCCCAGTTCCTCCGCCTCTGCACCCGCTGCCAAGTCCCGGCAAGGCGCAGCTGAAACACCCGTCGTGGATTCATCAAACTCAGCACAAGACCAACAAAGCGGCCGACAGCTGATTGTGGAAGCCTGGATTACACTGGAAGTTGCCGATGTTGACCCCGTGGCGCGACAGGTTGAGACCCTAGCCGCTCAGCGCGGCGGCTGGGTGGAATCGGCGGAAATCTTCGGCGAAGGCGGCTATCGTTCCGCCTCCATCAGCATCCGGGTGCCGGCCGACAATTTTGACAAAGTTATGGCGTCCTTCCGCGCCCTGGGCCGGGTGACCGACGAAGGAGTGGCATCTACTGATGTCACGGCACAGCTCATCGACAACCAGGCCCGCCTGGTTGCCTGGCGTTCCCAGGAAGAGCGGCTTATCCACCTGCTGGAAAAAGCGGATAACCTGGAACACGTCATTGACTTGGAAAAACGTCTGGCCGAAGTGCGAACTGACATTGAGCTGGTTGACGCTACCCAGCGCAACCTGGAGAACCGGGTGGCCGCCTCGCTGATAGTGGTCAACTTGCAGCTGCCCCAGCGCTTCGCAGCGGACCCGCCCAGCGGCTCTTTGACACTGGCCGTAGGCGAGCCGCCCGTAGTCGCCGATGCCATCGTGGCCCGCGTCGAAACCCTCAACGGCTACATCGGGCAGAAACGCGAATATCAGAACGAGGTGGGCCAGGTGGTGGAAATTACCGCTTTCGTGCCTTCAGTTGATCTGGCCGGGCTGATGGACTTCGCCGTGACCCTGGGCGAAATCTCCGACCGCCGGCTGGATTCCGTCGGCCCGTCCCCGGTAAGCGAGGTTCCGGATGCCCGGCTGTCGCTGGTCATCCAACCCAATGTCGCCAACGTTTTTGCTACGGGGGCCCTGTCCCTGTCTGCGCCGGATCCTATCGACGTGGCAGGACAAATCCGTGACCAAGCAGCATCCCTCGGCGGTTACGTGGAAAGCTGGAGAGAGACGAGAAACGAGGAAGAGGTCAAAGAGGTCATCGATTTTGACATGTCGGTCAAGTCCAAGGACCTCCGGGACATAATGTATTACAGCGCCGGCCTGGGCCAAGTCGAATCCTGGGAGTTCTCCTCAGTAGGACAAAGCGAGGAGGAGGATGCTCCTAACGCTCACCTCCAAGTATTGGTGGTTACCGGGGAGGCTTACACCGAACCCCGGGCCGTACCCTGGGCCGTAGTCGGGTGGGTTATCGGCGGGCTGGCAATCGTCGCAGTGGTTATCGTTGCCGCCTACGTGCTCCGGCGTAGATTACAGGGCAACCGGCCCAACGCCGCCGCCGGCATTAGTCAGCGACAACCCCTTGCGGCTGACGCTGGCGACGACGCCTCCGAGGACGGTTAGCGCCATCGGCAGCAGGTGACGCGGCCGGCGCTGCGCCTTCCAGCGTCACCTGCATAGCCTCTTGCAGCTCCGCAACGAAAGTGACCACGCGACGGAGCGCGCGGGCCAGGCGGGCCATTCCGAAGTCGGCGTCGCCGGCGGTGCGGATTTCCATGTCGCGGCGACCGACCTTGACGCCCGAGCCCATCTTGTTCTGCAATGCCTGTCGAGCGTCTCCCACCGGTTGCCGAAATACCACCGTAACAATGCCGTCGTCGGCGCCGGATATGGACTCGGCGGCGGCGGCGGCGCCCAGGCAACGCAGGTCGGTAACGGTGAGCAAGTTTGCCACGGTCTCGGGCAACGGTCCAAAACGGTCCTGCATATCGGCGCGTACTGCGGGTATTTGGTCTCGGTCGGTGATGTTCGACAGACGTTGGTAGAAGGCCAGCCGGGCCGGCAGGTGGGCGATGTATTCCGGCGGAATCGCCGCCGGAATTGGCAGGTCGATGCGAGGCGGTGAGGGGACATCAGCAGAGGCCACCGGGGAGTCCTGATTGCTCAGTTCCTGCACCGCCTGGTTCAGCAGCTCGGAGTACAGGTTGAGGCCCACGGCATGGATCTGTCCGCTCTGGTCGGCGCCCAACAAGTTGCCGGCTCCGCGGATTTCCAGATCCCGCATTGCGATGCGAAAACCGGCGCCAAGTTCGTTGGCTTCGAGAATGGCGTGGATGCGCTGGCTGGCGGCCTCGGTGATCTCCTGGTTGTCGGGGATCAGCAGGTAGGCGTAGGCCCGGTGGTCGCCACGTCCGACGCGGCCGCGCAATTGGTAAAGCTGGGCCAGGCCGAAGCGGTCCGCCCGGTCGATGATGATGGTGTTGACGTTGGGCATGTCAAGGCCGGATTCGATTATGGTGGTGCAGACCAGGACGTCGGCCTCTCGGTTGGCGAAAGCGATCATGACGTCTTCCAGCTCCGACTCCGGCATCTGGCCGTGGCCGACGAGGATCCGCGCCTCCGGCGCCAATTTGCCCAACTCTTCGGCGACGTTGTGAATGGTCCGCACGCGGTTGTGGAGGAAGAAAACCTGCCCGTCGCGTTCCAGTTCCCGGAGGATGGCTTCGCGGACCGGCTCGCCGCTGTCCTCTGAAACGAAGGTTTTGACCGGGAGGCGCGCTTCCGGCGGAGTATGGATCACGCTCATGTCGCGGACGCCGGCCAGCGCCATGTGCAACGTGCGTGGAATGGGCGTGGCGCTGAGAGTGAGCACATCCACCTCGGCCCGCATCTGCTTGAGTCGTTCCTTGTGCGCCACCCCAAAACGGTGCTCTTCGTCGATGATGACCAGGCCGAGGTTTTTGAAACCCATGTCTTTTTGCAGGATCCGGTGCGTTCCGATTAGGATGTCCACCGTGCCGGTTTTGGCCTCCGCCACCACTTCTTCCTGCTCTTTTGGGGTTCTAAAGCGGCTTAATACTTCGACCTTTACCGGGTAGGGAGCGAGTCTTTCAGCAAAGGTGGCGTAGTGCTGTTGCGCGAGAACCGTGGTGGGCACCAAAACCGCCACCTGCATGCCTTCGTTCACGGTCTTGAACGCCGCTCGCAGCGCCACCTCGGTCTTGCCGTAACCCACGTCGCCGCAGATCAGGCGGTCCATGGGCTTGGCGACTTCCATGTCGTTTTTCACTTCCTCGATGGCTTGCAGTTGGTCGGGGGTCTCCTGAAAGGGGAAAGAATCTTCCAGGTCGCGCTGCCACGCCGCGTCGGCGCCGAAACGATGCCCGCTGACGCTTTCGCGGACGGCGTAAAGGCGCAGCAGTTCTTCGGCGATTTCTCGGGCGGCGCCTTTGGCTCGATCTTTGATGCGCTGCCACTCGCTGCCGCCCAGGCGCGTGAGCGTCGGTGGTTGATCGGTGGCGGCGACGTAGGCGCCGAGCCGGTCCAATTGTTCGGTGGGCACGTAGAGGCGGTCGTCCTCGGCGTATTCCAGTACCAGATACTCACGTTCGTCCCCGGTGGACGCGAGGTGAGTGGTGCCGACAAACCGGGCCACGCCATGATCGATATGCACTACGTAGCTGCCCGGGGTCAAGTCCGCCAGGGACACGGCATCGCCCAGATCGCGCTGGGCTTTGGGGGGTCGGAAGCTCCGCTGTTTCACGGTACCGAAGAGTTCGGCGTCGCTGTACACCGCAACGGCGGGGGCGCCGTCTCCCTCGGGAACTTGCCACCCCCGGCGCAACGATCCGGACAATACATACACGCGTCCGGCGCGCGGGCGGGCCGGCAGGTCGTCCACCAAATGAGCCGAGACGCCGGCTTCGTCGAGGACCTGGGACAGTCGCGCTGCGTGCTGGCTCACTGCCACCGTCGCGCCACGGTCGCCCACCCGCGCCGCAACATCCTCGGTGAAATAACTCAAGCCGGCGTTGCGGTCGGCCAGCGTTTCTACCAGCCGGGGTTGGTCTTCACCGCCCCAACGCTCCATATCGACGGTGGCGATCCCAGCGCTCCCCATCTGGTGTCGGAGGCTCTCCCAGTTGGTGGAGGGCGAAGGAAAGCCGTAAGGCAGTTCGCCCCGTTCCTGTCTCATGGCGCGCTGCTGGTTGTACTTGTCGTTCTGCTCCTCCGCTTCGCCGGCGAGGCGGTTGGGACGGTCCAGGACCACGACGGAACTTGGCGGCAGGTAGTCGGCCAGGGTGTGAAAGTTGAGCAGGCCGTTGTAGAAAGACAGAGTTTCGGAGTTTGGCGCGGTGATGAGTTCTCCCAGCTCCTCCTGAAAACGCATGACGGTGGCGGCGTTGCACGACGACAGGTCCAGGCGGCCCCGCCGTTCGTCGAACGCGCTGCCATCACAGAGTTCGGGCAACTGCTCACGGGCCGCGATGATGGACAAGTTGCCGGCATCTCCCACCGACCGTTGCGATTCGGGGTCAAACCGGCGGATGGTATCAATTTCGTCATCCCACAGCTCTACGCGATAGGGCAACTCGGCGTTGGGTGGGAACACGTCCAATATGCCGCCGCGCAGGCTGAAGGCTCCGGGAGATTCCACCTGCGGCTCCCGGCGGTATCCCAGCTCGACCCAAGCCTCGAGCAGCGCATCGACCGACGGGATACGCGCCCCCGCTTGCAGACGACTCGCCGCCTGGATCCGCGGGTGCCGACCAAGGGTAAGTTCCGGCGAGAGGGTGAGGCGCAATGCGGATGCGACGGAGGCGATTACCAGGGGCGGGTCCGTGTCGAGTTCCCCGACGGCGGCCAACGCCGCCAGCGCAGAAAGCCGTTGATTGCCCGTTCTTGCATCAACGGCCAAACGCTCGAAAGGCAGCACCTCAGGCTCCGGCAGCAGCCAAAGGGAAGCGTCCTCGCCCAGGTAGGTCAGCAACTGGTCGTACAGCCGGCGGGCGTCCTCGAGGCGCGGGGTCAAAACGATCACCGGACGGCGTTGCAGGCGCCACAAGGCCCCCACGTACAGGGGCCGATGTTCAGCTTCCACCGCCAGCGAACCATGGGCGGAGGGCCGTTCCATATTGCGCAAATGCTGACGCATCCAGGGCTGTGCGCCGACGAGGGATAGCAGTCCGGTTAGAGCCATATCGTATTTTGGGCCTCCACTTTGCGGGTTACACACGCCGATGCAGGGCTGACCGGAAGCCAGCCCCGCGCAGCGATTTTACGCTCCGGGCAGCGTTTCGTTCAAGATGGTCATAAGAATCCGGCAGATTGGACAATCTCGCGGCATCAGGATTGATTGCGCTGCCGCCGGGCATCCGAAACCCGCGTGATATAATTCACCAAGCGTCAATCGCCATGAGACTGTTGATTTTCCGCCCGTCACGAAAGTCCCTCCAAACACCGGTATGTCAAAGGATGTTAGATACGCTCGCGGGCAGTCGCCGTACCGCAGGATCGTGGTGAAGGCCGGCACCAGTGTTTTGACGGGCGGGAAATCCGGCGTCAACCTGGATCGCGCCGTGATGGCTGGCGTGGTCTCGCAAATCGCGCATCTGATCAATGACCACAATGTGCAGATGCTGCTGGTGACTTCCGGAGCCATTGCCGCCGGTCGTCATGCTCTATCGGAAACCGCCAGCATCCCCGACGTGCCGGATATCCCCACCCGTCAGGTTCTCGCCGCGCTGGGCCAGGCTCCTTTGATGACCGCATATTCCGAGTTGTTTGCCGAGCACGGCCTTGCCGTCTCCCAGGTGCTTCTCACGCTGAACGACCTGGCGGAACGCCAGTCCTATCTCAACATCCGCAACACGCTGTTGTCGCTGCTCGACCTGGGGGTAGTGCCGGTAGTCAACGAGAACGACGTGGTGGCCGCCGACGAGATCGGCGAGATATTCGGGGACAACGACCGGCTGTCCTCGTTGATCGCCGCGCTCATCGACGCCGATTTGCTGGTGATCCTATCCGATGTGGACGGACTCTACACCGCTGATCCCGGCTCCGACCCGACGGCGACACGGCTGGAAACGGTGGATTTTGTGGATGACGACGTATTCGCTATGGCGGGCGAGCATCGCAACGCCTGGGCCAGGGGCGGGATGCCCACCAAACTGCATGCGGCGCAATTGGTGACGGCTTCGGGGATCGGGATGGCGATCTGCCGGGGGCGAGACGCCGACGCATTGCTCCGCATCACCCGTGGTGAACCCATTGGCACCCTCTTCCGGCCGGCGCAGAGCAAGATGGAAGCCCGCAAGCGCTGGATGCTCAGCCGGGTGGGAGATAGCGGCTGGGGCCAGGTTCTGGTGGATGACGGCGCCGTGTCGGCCCTACGCGGCAAAACCGTTAGCCTGCTTCCCGCCGGAGTCCTTAGCGTAGTGGGCGAGTTCAGCCGGGGGGACATCATCTATATTTCCGACCGATCCGAACAACACGTCGCTTGTGGCATCGCCAACTATTCCGCCGCCGACGTGCGACGCATCCAGGGTATGCGTTCCGACCGCATAGTGGATACCCTGGGCTATCATTACGGCCAGGAAGTGGTCCACCGGAACAACCTGGTTCTCTTGTGAAAATCCTGCCACGCGCCCACCTGGAGATTGACCCATGACCGCCGCCGACCGACTCCGGCAACAGGGTTCGGCAGCGCAGGCTGCCTCGGCCATGCTGGCCCGCCTGCCCGCCGAAACCCGCAACCACGCTCTGGCGAACCTTGCCCACGCTCTGGAAACGGAACAAGGCGCTATCCTGGAGGCCAACGCCGCGGACTATCGGGACGCCCAAGCCGACGGAATAGGCGATGCTTTCCTGGACCGGCTGCTGCTCACGCCGGAACGGTTGAACGGCATGGCCCAGGACGTAAGGAGCGTCGCTGGCCTGCCGGACCCGGTGGGTGAGCTGATCGAAGATTTTGTGATGGAAAACGGTCTCGACGTTGAGAAACGTCGGGTTCCGCTGGGAGTCATCGCCAGCATCTACGAAAGCCGGCCCAACGTCACCACCGACATCGCTTCCCTGGCCCTAAAATCGGGCAACGCCTGCATCCTGCGTGGCGGTAAGGAAACGTTGCGCTCCAACTCGGCGTTGGTCGCGCTGATCCACCGCGCCATCGGCGAGGCCGGGCTGCCCGCCGAGGCGGTGCAGTTTGTGGACAACACCGATCGCGTGCTGGTGGACGTGATGCTGAGCATGAAGGAGCATATCAACCTGTTGGTGCCCCGGGGCGGCACGGGTCTGATCAATTTCGTCGCCAAGAAGGCCGCAATGCCCGTCCTCACCGGGGGTGTGGGGGTTTGCCACACTTACGTTGACCGCGATGCCGAAAGCGACATGGCCGCCAGCATCGTATACAATGCGAAGGTGCAGCGGCCCACCGTCTGCAATGCCCTGGATACGGTGCTGGTACATTCGGAAGCTGCCGCTCGCTGCTTGCCAGAGATTGCCTCGCGCCTTAACCTGGCTGGCGTTGAGATACGTTGCGACCACCGGGCGCTGTCCATCCTGGGGCCAAGCGGGGACCGGAACGCGGTGCCGGCGCAGGAGGAAGATTGGGGTCAGGAATTCCTCGCTCTCATCGCCGCCGTCAAAGTGGTGGACAGCCTCGACGACGCCCTGGACCATATTCAAACCTACGGGTCGGGACACTCGGAGGCTATTGTCACTCAAGATAACGAGGCCGCCGAGCGGTTCCTGAACGAGGTGGACGCGGCCGCCGTGTACCACAACACCAGCACGCGCTTCACCGACGGCGCCCAATTTGGCCTGGGCGCCGAAGTGGGGATAAGCACCCAGAAATTCCACGCGCGGGGTCCGCTGGGGCTGCGGGAACTCACTTCTTACAAATGGGTCGTTCGCGGCAGCGGACAGATCCGGCAGTGAGTGTCGTTCGGTATGCCCTACGACTACGAGCGCGAAGTCCGAACGCCCCAATCGGAGGCTTACATCATCCTGGACGGGGAGAACCCGGTCGGGCGTATTGACACCCACTTCATGCCGGGCATGGCCCATGTGGCGATCGCCGTTGACCGGAGCGTGACCCAGGAGCAGATCGAAGAGATCATCTCCGACATTGATTCCGATATGCTCAACACAGTAGGCAACGAGCAGGACACCCACCACTTCCACGTCTTCCAAGGCACGGAAATTCGCGTTTTCAGCAACGCCGGCTACGATGATTACGAGGGCGGCGATGGAAACGGCAATGGACGTGGGCACGGGCCGCTCCCGCCTCCCAAGGCTACCTGATGCGGTATGAAACCGGGCTAACGTCGGGTAGCTGCATGTTTTGCCGGGCCGGTTGGCGTGTCAGCTCTTGCGCTTCAGCGCCCGGTGTACCGCCTGCTCCACACCGTCCGCGGTAAGACCGTTTTTCTGCATCAACTCGTTGGCTGGTCCGGAACTGGTGTAGCCGTGCAGCGCCACCATCTCTACCGGTACCGGGCAATTCCGGGACAACACGCCGGCGACTATGCTACCCAGGCCACCGTGGATATAGTGTTCCTCTGCGGTAACGACGGCTCCCGTTTCCTGAGCTGCGGCGATGATGGCGCCCTCGTCGGCGGGCGACAGGGTGTGCAGATTTACGACGCGGGCGTCGACGCCCTGGCCGGCTAACCGATCCGCGGCGTCCAGAGCCGGGGCCACCAACGAGCCGGCAGCGATGATACTCACGTCCCCGCCGGCGCGCATGACGTCGGCTGCGCCAATCTGGAAAGCGTAGCCGTTGTCGTGGACCACAGGCGTAGCGGCGCGGGACAGGCGAACGTACACCGGGCCCTCGCTTGCGGCCACGGCGCGAACGGCCTGTTCGGCCTCAGGGGCATCAGCCGGCGTGATCACCGTGAACGATGGCAAGGCGCACATAAGGGAAAGATCTTCGATGCTGTGGGCCGACATGCCGTCTTCGCCGGTGAGGATGCCGGCGTGGGTACACACCAGTTTCACGTTCAGCGACGGTTGTGAGATCAACACCCGCAGCTGGTCATAGGGGCGACCGGTGCCGAAGACGCTGAAAGTGCTGACGAAAGGGATCTTTCCAGCGGCGGCCAGACCGGCCGCGACACCAACGATGTTCTGCTCCGCGGGGCCAAAGTCGAAGAAGCGGTCAGGATACTGGTCCCGCCAGAGGTGGACGAAAGTGGAGACGTTCAGATCCCCGCCAAGTACCACGATGTCAGGGAGTTCGTCGGCCATGGCAAGGAGGGTGCGACCGTAGGTTTCGCGAGTAGCCGCCGTTGCCCGTTGCGTCGTCATCAGGCCAGCTCCTTCAGGGCCGCTGCGTATTCTTCGGCATTGGGCGCGCGGCCATGGAAGGCGGGGTTGTTTTCCATGAAACTGACACCCTTGCCCTTTATCGTTTCGGCGATTATTGCGGTGGGGCCACCCGTAGCTGCCGCCCCCAAGGCGCGCAGCACGTCCACGTGCTGGTGACCGTCGCACGTGATTACGTTCCAGCCGAAATCACGCCAGCGGTCGGCGAGGGGCTCCAAGGTCATCACTTCGTCGGTGAAGCGGTCATTCTGGATGTGGTTGCGGTCGATAATGGCGGTCAGATTGGAGGCTTTGTGGTGGGCGGCCGACATGGCGGCTTCCCAGATTGCACCTTCCTGGCATTCGCCGTCTCCGAGGAGGGCGAACACCCGGTAATCGCGCCCGTCCAACCGCGCGGCCAGCGCGTGACCCAAGGCAAAGGACAACCCCATGCCCAGAGAGCCGGAGTTCATCTCCACGCCCGGTGTCATGGGATGGGCGTGGCCCTGTAGCAGGCCGTCGGTCCGGCGATAAGATGGAAGTTCCTCGCGTCCGAAATATCCGGCTCGCGAAAGGGTGGCGTAGAACCCCGGCGACGCGTGGCCTTTGCTCAATATGAACCGGTCCCGTTCGGGCCAGCGCGGGTGTTCCGCGTCGTACCGCATCACGCCGAAATAGAGCGCGACCAGGATGTCGATCTCGGACAATGAGCCGCCGGGGTGACCGCTGCCCGCGCCGTGGATCATCTCAATACTGTCGCGGCGTAGCTGCCGCGACGTTTCCCGCATTTCTTCGACGGTCTGGAGAGGTTGAACAACTGCGGTCAAAACGTCACCTGCGACATAGGTTCGAATGATAATGACGGCCCACAAAATTATATTCCGGCCCGGTAAGGCTGTCCATAAGCAACTGGCACACCCATCGTCTATACTTGGCGCAAGTTTGTACCCGCTTCAGCATTTGGATCTCATGATTATTGACGCCCATTGCCACATTCTGCCGCCGGATTTCGCGCTTCGCCACGGCGAACTGGCCACCCGGGACGCCACCTACGCGGCGTTATTTCCCAATGCCGGCGCCCGCATCGCCGACGCAGGCACGTTGCTTCGTGAAATGGACGCGGCCGGAATCGACCGGGCGGTGATCATGGGATTTGGCTGGACCGACCCGCTGGTTGCCGCCGATGCGAACGGCTATTTGCTGCAAGCGGCAACGGCACACCCGGACCGGCTCACCGCTTTAGCATCGGTGAACCCGGTATGGGGGGAACCCGCCATCGAGGAGGCGGTGCGGTGCGCCGACGCGGGAGCCGCCGGGATTGGCGAATTGCACGCTGATAGCCAGGGCTTCGACATTGGCGACGCCCAAATCATGGCCCCGCTGATGTTTGAGTTGCGTCGCCGCGACCTCATCCTCGCGGTGCATGCTTCGGAACCCGTTGGGCGCCAGTACCCAGGCAAAGGAACGTCAACCCCGGAACGGCTGGCGCAATTGGCCTCGAACTTCCCGCAGAACCGCATTGTCTTCGCCCATCTCGGCGGGGGGCTGCCCTTCTATGCCGCCATGCCCGACGTTGCCGCTGCGTTGCAGAATGTTTGGTACGACACCGCGGCGGTCCCTTTTCTGTACCGGCCGGTTGCGATAGAAGCCGCGATAGCCACCGCTGGCGTGGACCGCATCCTGTTCGGTACCGACTACCCGCTGCTCCGTCACGGTCGGGTCGCGGCCCATATCCGCGACGCCGGCCTGGACGACGAGCAAATGGAGGCCATCATGGGCGGCAACGCCGCCACCCTGTTCCCGTTTTGCAAACCGTCGCTGGAAACTCTACCGGACTACCTGCGTCCGGGATTGGACATAGTCCTGATTGGACTGAACCCGTCGGCTTATTCCGTGCGGGCCGGCCGCTATTTTGCCAATCCGCGCAACCGTTTCTGGCCGGCCGTTTCGGCAGCGAAGCTTGCGGGCACGCCAGTGGGGCCGGAGGACGACGCGGGCTTATTGGAAATTGGGATCGGGTTCACGGACGTAGTGAAGCGTCCCACGCCGCAGGCTTCCGGGCTGTCCGCTGCCGACTATCGCCGGGACGCTCCCCTGCTGCGAGAAAAGTTGCTTTTCCATGAACCTGCCATCGCCTGTTTCCACGGACTGACGGCGTATCGCGCATACCTTCGTTACGCTGAGGGGATTTCCAAACCGGGAGCCATATCGCTGGGCCGACAGGATTTCACCATCGGCAACAGCCGGGTATTCGTCTTGCCGAACCCGAGCCCGGCCAACGCACGGTATTCGCTAGGGGAGTTGACCGGATGGTACGTGGAGCTGAATCGATGGAAGGCCGAGCTGATTCCATGACCGACCGCGGGGAGACCATTCGCACATTTATTGCGCTGCCGCTGCCGGCGGACTGGACGGAGGCATTGGGCTTCGTCATTTCGGAGTTGCAAAACGCCATGCCCTCGGGAGTGCGCTGGGTCGCTCCTTCCGGCATCCACCTTACCCTCAAATTTCTCGGGTCCACCGACCCCGGTTTGGCGGATCGGATAATCGCCGCGCTGGGCCGACAATTCGACGCGCCAGCGGTGCCGCAATTAACGCTGGCTGGGTTGGGAACGTTCCCCACGGGCCGGAACCCACGAGTCATCTGGGCCGGCGTGTCCGGAGATCTGATGTCTCTCGACGCGCTCCACCAGCGGGCCGAGGAGGCGGCCGGTGGTCTGGGTTGGCCGGCGGAGAAGCGCCCCTTCCGGCCGCACCTGACATTGGGGCGCGTCCGCGACCGGGTGTCGGCGCGACATCGGCAGGGGATTGCAGAGGTAGTCGCCCGCTCGTTCCTTCCGGCGACCGCTTCCTGGCGGCCTGATACCGTCAGGTTATACCGCAGCGAGCTGACCCCTCGGGGCGCCATCTACACCAGCCTGGGAGATATCAAGTTCTGATGGAAACCACCGTTGAAACCACTATCGCACCGGTCCCGCCTTATGACTTTCAGCTAACGGCCGGTCAGCCCAACTACTCCCGGGACCAGCAGTACAAGACCGAGGAGTACACGGAAGACACCTATGTCCGTCTCCTCGATTTGGGCGATAAAGTCGCGTTGGCATCGGTGCGGTCCGTCGGGACGGTGGACAACCCGAAATTGTCGGTGACCCTTGCCGGAGAGGGCCTCAACGCTCACGACAGGGAACGGGCGGCCAGGCAGCTGACCTGGCTTTTGGGCTGCGATCAGGATTTGCGCCCCTTCTACGATTCGGTATCAGACGACCCGGCGCTGGCGGATGTGGTGAAGGACTTCTACGGCTATCACAGTACCCGGACGGCTTCGGTTTATGAGGCGTTGGTGCAGGCGGTGATGGGTCAGCAAATCGCCACGGCTGTCGCGAGGATAGTGCGGAACCTTTTGATACAACACTACGGCGTGCGCGCCACCATTGGAGCGCGCGAGCGGTACGCATTTCCGCGCGCCGACAGCCTGGCCACGGCGGAGCTAGACGATCTCCGCCAACTGAAGCTGAGCGTTCGCAAGTCGGAGTACATCCAGGGCATTGCGCGGGCGGTTCTGGACTCTCCCGACGGTTTTGAGGACATGCACGACCTGCCCGACGACGAAGTGGTTCGGCAGATGGTAGCCCTTCGAGGAGTGGGCAACTGGACGGCGCAGTGGGTGCTGGTACGCGCCCTGGCCCGTCCGGACGGATTTCCGGTGGGCGACCTGGCGTTGCGCCGGACCGTGGCCTCCCTGTACTTCGACGGCGGGGAGATCACTGACCGGGAGCTGCTGGATTTCTCGTTGCGCTGGTCGCCGTGGCGTTCGTATGCGACTTCGTACCTCTTCGCGGCGCTACGCTCCGGCCGAGTCGCCGGGTCGTAGCGGCGACCGAGGGACCGGGACCGGCGCCAGTGCAAAGCGGAGCTTTACCGCAACATTCGCATCAGACCCTTGGGATTGTTGGAGAACTGGCGCATCAGTCGTTGGGTTTGCTTGAACTGGTTGAGGACCTGGTTGACGTCGGAGGGGTTGGTGCCGCTCCCCAGGGCGATGCGCCGCCGCCGGCTGCCCTTGATGATCTCGGGGCGCTCCCGCTCTTCCATTGTCATGGAGCGGATGATCGCTTCGGTTTTCTTCAGTTCCGACTCGTCCAGTTGCCCTTGCATCTTCTTGGTCTGCCGTCCTATGCCGGGCATCATCTCCAGGACGGAGGCGAGGCCGCCCATCTTCTTGACGCCCTGGATCTGTTCGAGAAAGTCGTCCAGGGTGAAGCTGGCCGTACGCATTTTGCGTTCCAGTTCTTTGGCCTTCTGTTCGTCCACCATGTCCTGGGCGCGCTCGATCAGCGTAAGCACGTCGCCCATAGCGAGGATCCGGGACGCCATGCGGTCGGGATGGAAGGGTTCCAGGGCGTCGCTGCGCTCACCGGTGCCCACGAATTTTATGGGCACGCCGGTAACCTTGGTGATGGAAAGGGCGGCTCCGCCACGGGCGTCGCCGTCCATCTTGGACAGCACCAGCCCATCCAGGGCGACCCGCCGGTGAAACTCCTGGGCGGCGTTCACAGCGTCCTGGCCGGTCATGGCATCGACTACCAGCAAGGTCTGGTGAGGTGACACGGCTCGTTTGACCTCGGCCAATTCCTCCATTAATTCGTCGTCAATGTGGAGGCGCCCCCCCGTGTCAACGATGGCCCAGGTATGGGCCAATTCGGCGGCGCGGCGCACGCCGGCGGTGGCGACTTTGGCCGGAGTGGAAGACTTAGGATCTTCCGAGTACACCGGGATGTCCAGCTGTTTGCCCAGGGTTTGCAACTGGGAGATGGCCGCCGGACGGCGGAGGTCCGCGGCAATCAGCATGACGCTGTGCTGCTGACGCTTCATTTGCAGCGCAAGCTTGGCGGCCGTGGTGGTTTTGCCGGAACCTTGCAACCCCACTAGCATCAGGACGGAGGGAAGCTGGCTGGCGGGGGTGAGCCGGTGGTCGCCGGCGCTGAGAACGTTGGTCAACTCTTCATATACTATTTTCACTACCTGCTGACCGGGCGACAGACTCTCCATCACCTCCCCGCCCATCGAACGCTCTTTGACCGTGGCAACGAAGTCACGGGCCACGCGGAAGTTGACGTCCGCTTCCAAAAGAGAACGTCGCACTTGTCCCAGGGCGTCGTCGATATCCTTTTCCGTTAATCGACCGCGGCCCTGCAAGCGATTGAATATTCCGGTCAGACGTTCCGTCAAATTGTCAAACATAGTGGTCACATCCCGTTAGCGCGGTGCGCCTGGTACGGCTCGGTGGTCTTATTCCCAACGGAAGGTGCGGTTGGCGATGACAAAGGCTACTACAAGCCAGACTGCCAGACCCAGCAGGTTGGGCCATTGCATCCAAATGGTGTCGCCCTGGACGGTTATGCCGCGTATCGCCTCGACCAGGTAGGTGAGGGGCAGGAAATCGGTAATTCGCTGCAAAATCTGGGGCAAGACTTCTCGGGAGAAGAAAACGCCGGACAGAAACATCATGGGCAAAGACACGACGTTGGCCAGCGGCGCGGCCTGTTGCTCGGTGCGCGCCCATCCCGACACGGCGAAACCCAGGGCCAGGAACACCGCTCCGCCCAGTCCGGCAGCCAATAACACCGCGAAGAAGTTGCCGGCGAACTCGGCTCCGAACAGCAACACCGCCACGGCCGCCAGTATCACGGTCTGCAACACCACCACGATGAGGCGGGTGATCACCTGGGCGATGAGAAGCGTGTTGGGGTTCAGCGGGGTTGCCAGCAGTCGCCGCAGCACCCCCTCACGTTTCATGGTTACGAAGCTGAACGCGACGCTGAACAGGCCCAACTGCATGATTGCCAGGCCAATCACGCCAGGCATCAGGAAGTCGATGTATCCCAAGTTCCGAGCTTCTACCGCCTCGCTTTGCAGAGTGACCAGCCGCTCGGTACCACTGATGGCGAAGTTCAGCTCGTCGATACTCGCCTGGATGATGCTCAGCCCGACCTGAGATTCCCCGGGCCGGCTGCCGTGGTAGAGGACCGGCACGGCCACGGCCTCCCAAGTTGCGCCCGGCTCGGCCATTGTCGGGCCGAATTGCTCCGGTAGGATGATGACCAGGTCGCGTTGCCCCTGGGACAAGGCTGCCCGCTCATCGGCTTCGTTGCCGCTAGTGACCCGGAGGGCGTCGATGGCGTCAGCTTCGGCGATGAACCGGACCGATGCCTCGTTTTGCGCGTAATCCACAATGCCCAGGTCCACCTTGCCCAATTCGCCGAAGTTCAGCAGGCCAAAGATGACCATGATGACCAGCGGGAGGAAAAAGGTCCAGAACAACGCCGCGCGGTCCCGCGACCACATCTTGATGGTCGTCCAGGTCAGGTAAATGGTTGGTCGGGTCAGCAACTTAAAACTCGCGCAGCGACCGGCCGGTAAGATCCAGAAACACGTCCTCCAAGGTCGCCAGCTTAACCTCGTGCTGCCGCTGGAAGCCCCGGGCAATGAGGTCGTCGATCAACTCTCCGGGCGGCGCCATGGCAACGATGCGGCCGCCGTCCATCACCGCCACACGGTCGCACAGTTCTTCGGCCTCTTCCATGTAGTGTGTGGTGAGCACCACGGTGCGGCCGGCCGCCTTCCAATCCCGGGTCAAGTCCCAGATGCGTCTTCGCGCCTGGGGGTCAAGTCCGGTGGTGGGCTCGTCCAGGAATATCACGTCAGGATTATTGACCAGGGAGGCGGCGATGGCGAAGCGTTGTTTCTGGCCGCCCGAAAGCGTGCGGAACGACGCGGCGCGTCGCGGCGCCAGGTCAACGGCTTCGAGCAAAGGTTCCGGGTCCACGGAAATCCCGTAGATGCTGCCCAGCATCTTGAGCAGTTCGGCCAGCCGCAGGTGCTCGAAAAACGCGCTGCTCTGCAACTGCACACCGATATGCCGTTTCACCGCCCGGGGGTTTTTGCCCACGTCGATCCCGTCCACGATGGCGCGCCCGCTATCGGCGGCTCGCATCCCCTCGATTATTTCGACCGTGGTGGTTTTCCCCGAACCGTTGGGGCCCAGCAACGCGAACACCTCACCGCGCGCCACGTTGAATGAAACGCCATCGACCGCCAGTATGTCGCCATAGCGTTTCCGCAGATCCTCTACGATTATGATAGGGGTGTTCCCCTCCTCCGCTGTCCGCTGCCATGCCATTGTCATATCGCAAGATCCGGGAAAATTATACCACTAGCCGCGACCGGTTCGGCGACCGGGGACGCCGGCCGCGGAATGATACAATCGTCCCTGCGATGATTCCCCTGAAATTGACCGTCCGCAACTTTCTTTGCTACCGCGATGACGTTCCGCCGCTGGATCTGCGGGGAGTGCACGTCGCTTGCCTTTGCGGCGCGAACGGACACGGCAAGTCGGCGCTGCTGGACGCCATGACCTGGTGCTTATGGGGGCAGGCGCGCACCGGCAGCCAGAACTACAACGACTTGATTGCTTATGGCGAGACCGAGTGCCGCGTCGAACTGGATTTCCTGGCCCAGAGCCAAACCTATCGGGCCATCCGCCGGCGCCGCGCCGCCGGCCAGGGACGCACCGAGGTGGATCTGTTTATCGTCGATGGCGATGAGGTGGCCCGTCCGGTGACCGGCAACAGCGTCCGGGAAACCAACGCCGCGATACAGCGCCTGGTCGGCATGGAGTACAACACCTTCGTCAACACGGCGTTCCTGTCGCAGGGACGCTCCGATGAGTTCACCCGCAAGAACCCGGCCGACCGCAAAACCGTCCTGTCATCCGTCCTGGGATTGGAACTCTACGATATTTGGCAAAGCGCCGCCCGTAATCAACGCGATCAGTGGCAGGACAAGGTAACTCGCACCGACGGGGCGTGGTCACAAAGCAAAAGCGCCCTGGACGCGCTCCCGGACACGACTGATGAACTCGCCACGGTCGCCAAAAGGCTGACCGCTTTGGCCGCCGACTTGGACACGGCATCCGCCGAGGCGGACCGTCGCCGCGCCGCGGTGGCCGAATTGCGTCGCAAGCGGGATGAACTGGTTGCCGCCGAACAGCGGATCGCATCGCTGACCATGGATATTGATCAAGCTAACGCTGTCGCCAATGCCATCGCGGAGCGCATCGCCAACGCCCGAACTCTGTTGGAAAGAAGCGCAGAAATCCGCGCTGGCGCGCTGGAGATGGAGCAGGCGCGGGCGGCGCTGAATCGCCTGGAGGAAGCGCGTAGCGAGTATCACCGGCTCAGCAACCACCGCAGCGTCCTGCAAGCGGGCATCGACCGCGAACGCGCAGCGCTTTCCGCCGAGCTGGATCAATTGCAACGACGCCTCACCGACGAGATCGAACCCCAGGCGGCTCGCGCCCAGGAAATCGCCGGCCAACTGGCAGAATTGGCCGGAGCGGAACAGTCCCTGTTGCATGACCAGAACGCCCTCGAAGCGGACACGGCGGCCGCCGCCGCAGTGCGGGAGGAGGTCATTTTGCAGGAAGCGGAACTCGCCCGTTGCGTCAGTGAGGGCAAAGAACTACGCGCTAAACAGACGGAAATGCAGTCTGCCGACGCAATCTGCCCGCTCTGCCGCACTCCCCTCAGCGAGGACGCTTGCGGTAACATCAGCCAATGGTACGAAACGGAAATTCAGGCCAAGCTGCGATTGCACGGTGAAATCGGGCAAGCCCTGGCGAGCCTGGCCAGTCGTCACGACCAACTAACTGCCAGCGCGGAAAACAAACGCAAGCGCCTGGCGGAACGGGAGCGTCGGATCCAGCAGGAGCGGGGACGCCTGGAGCAGGCGCACCGCCAGAGCGATGAGGCGCGAATACAATTGATGGCGCTGCGGCCACGACTCAAAAAGTTGCTAATGTCGCTGGAGACCGGTGATTACGCAGCGGCGGAACGCGCCGAAGCCGCCCAAATTGACCGGGAAATCACGGTTCTCGGCTATGATGACGCGGCCCGGGAAGACGTGTACCGAGAGGTCAGATCGTTGCAGCATTGGGACGTTGAGCTGCGTGAGTTGAACAGCGCCCTTTCGCGGGTAACCGACGACGAGAACGAA
Source organism: Dehalococcoidia bacterium (assembly GCA_963692995.1). Taxonomy (GTDB): domain Bacteria; phylum Chloroflexota; class Dehalococcoidia; order Lucifugimonadales; family UBA3495; genus Bin87. The sequence continues at coordinate 1,764,579 of OY843611.1, read as the reverse complement.
CTACGCCGGAACCGGGAGCAGGTTGATCGTTGGGAAAAAGAAGCGCGGGCCGTGGCCACGGCTCGCGCGGCGGATCTCGACGCGTTAGCCGGCCTTCCGGCGCTGGAACGGGAGCTCGATTGCGTGGAGGCGCGAGTGCAGAAATTGTCTGCCGAGCGCGACGACCTGCTGGCCCGGCAGGGGCGATTGCAAGGTGATGCGGAGCGTCGCCGCGCCCTTGCCAAGGAACTGGACGCATTGCAGCGTCGTCGCGATGACGCGCAGGCCGAGCAATCGATTTACGCCGACCTGTTCGCCGCCTTTGGCCGCACCGGGGTTCCCGCCCTGCTTATCGACGCCGCCGTTCCGAGGATCGAAGCCGAGGCCAATCACCTGCTGGGCCGAATGACGGATAATCGGCTGGCCTTGAAACTGGAGACACAGCGGGGCCTTCGGGATGGCGGAGTGGCCGAGACGCTGGACATTCTGATCAGCGACGAACTTGGCGCGCGCCGGTACGACCTGTTCAGCGGCGGCGAAGCCTTCCGCATCAACCTTGCCCTGCGGATCGCGTTGTCCAAAGTGCTGGCGCAACGGATGGGCCTACCGCTGCCCACGCTCTTTATTGACGAAGGTTTCGGCACCCAGGACGCCGCCGGCCGGGAACGCATCGTTGACGCCATCGCCTCCATACAGGATGATTTCGAGAAAATCATCGTAATCACGCATCTGGAGGAACTCAAGGATCTTTTCCCGGTGCGTATCGAGGTAATGAAAACTGACGCCGGCTCCCAATTCTGGCTCAGCTGATCCGGATCCCGGCTTTTCCGGATCCCGGCTTTCCCGGGAATGACGAAAATGCAGATGCAAAGGAGACCTTGATGTTAACCGATGCCCAACGCCAGTTTCTTTCCGAAAACCACAACGCCGCCGTGACCACCTTCCGCAGGAACGGCGCGGCCCAAATGAGCATAGTGACCTGCGGTCGGTTTGGTGAAGGCGTAGCTTTCACTACCACCGTTCATCGCGCCAAGTTGCGGAACCTGCGCCGCGATCCCAGATGCACTATCATGGTTGGGACAGAAAATTGGCGGGACTTCCTGGTGTTGGAAGGTCAGGCGCGTTTGGTGGGCGTGGATAACGCTTCGGCGGACGAATATCGGGAAACTCTGCGAGACGTATTTCGTACCGCCGCCGGGCAGGAGCATCCCAACTGGCCGGAGTACGACCAGGCCATGGTGGATGATCGACGCTATGCCGTCATCGTCACGCCCACCAATGTTTACGGGCGCACCGGCTGACGGATGCGCCCGTGGCAAAGTTTGATGCCGGTGGGGTCAGTCCTTCAAAGCGGGTATCACCTCTTTGCCGAACAGCTCAATGGAGCGCATGGTGTCCTGGTGAGACAGCTTTCCACCCTGGGCTTCGAGCAACAGCGAACCGATGCCCAGCTCGTCGCGGATGTGGCGCAGCTTCTTGATAACCGTGTCCGGACTACCTACCACCAGATGGTAGCGGTTCTGCAACTCTTCATAGGACATTTCGTGCAGAGGCGTGGGACGCCGGGCCGCCACCGCCGCCGCGCCGGCCCGGGAGGTATAGCCCGGTGGCGACCAGTATTCGCGGGGGCCACGCAACGGGTAGTTCATGCGCCAGAGGAAGGCTTTGCCGGATTCCTGGGCCTTTTCGTCCGTGTCGTTGACGTGGGCGCAGATCATAAAAGCGAATTTCTCCGGCGCCGGTTCCCAACCGTCGGCCGCAGCGTATTCCCGGTAGCGGGCAAACAGGTTTTTGGCCACCGCTAAAGGCGTCAGAAAGGCCGCGTAGGTGTAGCGGCGCTGGGCCGTCCACCGGACCGTCTCCGGGCTGCCGGTGCCGGGCACCCACACCGGGGGATGGGGTTTCTGGATGGGCAGCATCCACGGGTTTACCGCCCGGTAGTGATAGTGGTTGCCCTCCCAGCGGAAGGGGCCGGGCGTGGTCCAAGTTTTCACCACGAGGTCGTGGCACTCCTCGAACCGTTCGCGGTTGTGGATGGGATTGGTATTGTTGGCCCAGGACTCGATGCCGATGCCGCGCACGAAGCCGGAGATGATCCGCCCGCCGGAAATCACGTCCAACAACGCAATTTCCTCGGCGAGGCGCACCGGGTTGTCGGACGTGGGCAGCATGTTGCCCAGCATCAGGATCTTGGCCCGGTTGGTGATGCGGGCCAGGATGCCGCCGGTTATGTTCACCTCCACGTCCATGCACGACGGAGTGTTGTGGTGCTCGTTGATCATCAGACCGTCAAATCCCGTTTCCTCGGCGTACTGGTACTCATCGAGGTAGCGGTTCATCAGGCCACTGGCGGCGCTGGGGTCGAAGTACGTGTTGGGAAAGGTCAACCGCATGGACGGAAACTTTTCGGCCTCGGACTCCGGGAACTCGGCGTAGGGCATTTCAGTGAAGTAGAAAACGTCCATGGGGTTGCCTCCGATATGGCGTGGTGTGGGCCAAGTCCAGGGTTACCAGTCCAGAATGTCCCGTACCGGACATTGGAATTCGGGCAGCGCCGCGCCGCCGTCCCGGGTGTCGCTCGCCGTGTAGATAATCGCCGGCCCTTTCAGCCGATACGCAGCGACGGTGCCGGCGACGGGTACACCGCCCAGACCAGGGGAACGTCTGGGGGGCGGGCCGTTGACGTGGTAAGCGGGCCGTTGGCGCCGGCCTATAAAAAGGCCAGCGCCGCCTGTACGAATTCGTCGGGCTTTTCGATCTGCGGCGAGTGGCCGCAGTTGGGCATAATGGTTACTTGGGAGCCGGCGATGGCATGCTGGTAGAGGTCGGCGCATTCCACCGGCACCAGGTTGTCGTTAGCGCCCCAGACGATGTGCGTCGGGATGCCGACGCGGCTCAACTTGGCCGGCAGTCTGGGATTGTGCATGTAGGGCCGCCAGGTGAGGCGGATGGCCATTTCGCGGTCGCCTTCGGCCTGATCGATTTGTTCTGGAGTGGGATCGCTGCCGAACAGCTCGTCCCACTCCGGCACCTGGCTGGGATCGTGATACACCAGATCGCGGATCTGCCGGGGATTGATGATGAATATGTCCGTGATCTCGCCTTCGTTGGGCTTGATGCCGGCGGCGCCTACCAGCATGACCTTGCTGAAGGCGTGCCCCGTCATGGACAACATCTCAGCGGCCAGCCAACCACCCATGGAGAACCCGATGGCGCGCACGTTTTCCAACCCTTCCTGCTCCTGGTACCAGGTGTAGAAACAGGCGAGGTCCTGCATGGATTCCACCCACCCCGGTCGGTCGCTCTTGCCGTAGCCGGGATGCGAGGGAAGATAGACAGTGAACTTTTCGGCCAGCGCGTGGGCATAGCGGCGCGGGCCGGCGTTGCCGCCGGCGCCATGCAACACCAGCAGCGGGTCGCCGGCGCCGCCCTTGTACACCTGCAAGTTTGCGCCGGCCACGCTTACGGTTGCTTCAATGAAGTTTGCCATAGGGATATTGCTCCTCATGAATCAATGGATCGTCGAGCTGGGTTACACCGAGGTTAACCCGGGCATGACGCCTTCCTTCTGAAATGGGTCAGTCAATTCCAGTTCCTCGCCGATTTCGCGGAGCGCCGGCAGGACTTCTTCGCCCATAAGTTGCAGGCAGCGCATGGTATCTTCGTGGCTGATGGAGCCGTCGTTGGTCCATACGGCCAGAATGCCCGGACGCATAAAGCTCAGCACTTCGCGGAGCTGGCTGATAACGGTATCCGGGCTGCCGATGATCCAGCGCCGGGAATCCAGGATCTGATCATACTGCGCGCCATCGAGACCGCCCACGCGGAACGGATCGCTGCGGATCTGCTCACGCAAGCGCAGGAACCGGGGGTCGTTGCTGCGGCTGCCGTAGCCGACGGGCGAGGCATAGTCGCGGGGCAACGGGATGCGGCCCACGCCGATGTTGCCCACCATGTAGCCCTTGCCCACATCGTAGGCTTTCTCGTCAGTGTCCTGGACGTGGATGCGGACGAGATAGCCGAAGTTTTCCGGGCCGGGTTCGTAGCCGTTCGCGCGGGCGGCTTCGGCGTAAATAGCCTTCATATCCTGAGTGCCCTGGGGGTCGGTTTCCAGGAAGATGTATGGATAGTTGCGCTCGGCGCACCACACCAAAGTCTCCGGGCTGCCCGTGCCGGGAATCCAGATGGGCGGATGGGGCTTTTGCAGCGGCACCTGGAAGGGGTTGACCACGCGGAAGTGGTAGTGGTTGCCCTCCCAGCGGAAGGGGCCGGGGGTGGTCCAGGTCTTGACCACCAGATCGTGGGCTTCCTCGAACCGCTCCCGGTTGTACAGGGGGTTGGTGTTGCTGGCCAGGCTCTCGACGCCGGTGCCGCGCACGAAGCCGGAAACCAGCCGCCCGCCGGAGATCATGTCGATCTCGGCCAGTTCCTCGGCCAGACGGATGGGGTTGTCGAAGATGGGCAGGGGGTTGCCCAGCAGCACGATCTTGGTGTTCCTGGTGTTGCGGGCCAGGATGGCGGCTTCCAGGTTCATGGTCGCGCCCAGGCAGGTGGGCGTGTTGTGATGCTCGTTGAGCATCAGACCGTCGAAACCCATCTCCTCCGAATACTCGTACTCGTCCAGGTACATGTTGTACAGGTAATGCCCTTCCTGGGGATCGAAATTGGAGTTGGAGAAGGTAAGCCGCACCGCTTCATTGGGCGAGTTGCGGACGTCCTGCTCCGTGTAGTTCACGTAAGCCCGTTCGGTAAAACGCATCAGGAACATAGGTATGGCCTCCTTGGTGGGCTGGCCGGTGCGATAGATTGCTTTGCTGCACGCCATGATACACCAAACAAAATCGTCGCTGCCGTTGTCTTGCCGGGACTGCTGGCCCTGGCGCGGGCCGGTGGGCCGGCGGCTACCTTCTGTGGTCATCATGGCAAAGGCGGTTCAGGTTTGACGGCTTGGCGCAAGGGGGGGTGTCGGTATTACGATATTGTCGGGACGGGACTACCGCCGCCGGATGGAGAGCTGGAGGGAAAAGGATGCTGACCGCGCACAAACTGATTGCCGCCGTTATCGTGACGGGGCTGCTGGCCCTGGTTCTGGCCTGCGGGCCGACGGCGCCGGGCCAGCCGGACCATACGCCGGCGCCCGCCGCCGAGAAACCGCCCGGGCAAAGCGTCCCGACGGCGACGCCGCAGCCAACGCCGGTACCGACCAGCGGCCCTTACGATAGGTCCGATAAGCTGGACGGTATGCTCAAGGGAGCGGTGGTGCAATATCGTCGGGCGCAGGCTGCGGCGCAAGGCGACACCGGCCGGGCCGGGCCGGCCGGCCCCGGAGACCCGGAACGGCCGGCTACGCCACCCACCGTCGATGTGTACATCAGCGCAAAAAGCGTCGAGCAGCACCGTGTGGTAAAGAGCTTTTTGATTGATCATGGGATTACGCCGGTAAAAACCGTCTCCTATACGCCACTCCAGGCCGACGTGCCGGTAGCGTTTTTGACGGAGCTGGTGGACCATCCCGGCGTCGCTTATATACAAGCGGCAACCCATCCCTATCCCAATATGGATACCAGTCTCAACAACACGGCGGCGGAGTATGAGGCCGGGCTGATGACTGCGGAAGAGGGCAAGCAGGCGCTCTCAGTGTACGTTGAGTCTGAGGAGAGGGCTACCTTCGCTGAGACGCGTCAGAGCTTTATTAATCTACGAGACTTCCTAAAAAGCAACGGCGCATTTTTTACGACTGCTCCGGAAGAAACCGTGAGATGGCTCAATCGCGACAATGAGCCGGCTCGGGGCTATGGTGTGTACGTGCCCATATCGTTGCTGCCGTCATTGGGAAAACACCCTGATCTGTGGCGGGTTTCTGATGAGGGAGGGCCGTACCCGCGTGAAATGCTCCTGCAACCCACGCGGGAGCCCTTCGTTATGCCCACAGACCTCCCGAAATCCAGCGGAGCCACCGGAACGACCGGGCAATCCGGCGAAGCCGGCCAGTCGGGAGCGCTGCAACCGGCTGCTTCAGCCATCCCCAGCGCTCCGCCTGGCCCCGCCGCCGAAGTCCACGGGGCCGATACCTGGCGCTCCGCTGGCATGAACGGCGCTGCTGTCAAAATCGGCATCCTTGATCGGCGGCAATGACCCTCGGCCGGCTGGGATAATGCGGCAGTCCGTGGGCGGTTCAAGTTTGACGCAAGGCGGCGGCGGGCATTACGGTATCATTGGGACGGGACTACCGCCGCCGGATGGGGATTTGGAGGGAAAAGGATGTTGACCGCGCACAAATTGATTGCCGCCGTTATCGTGACGGGGCTGCTGGCCCTGCTTCTGGCCTGCGGGCCGACGGCGCCGGGCCAGCCGGACCATACGCCAGCGCCCGCCGCCGAGAAACCGCCCGGGCAAAACACCCCGACGGCTACGCCGCAGCCAACGCCGGCACCGACCAGGGGCGCTTACGATAGCTCCTATGAGCTGAGCGTAATGCTCAACGATAGGACCCATAAGCTGGACAGAATTCTCAACGCTTACGCCATATTGCACGGGCAGGCCCAGGCGGCGCAAGGAGCCGACGGGCAAGGCGGGCCATCGGGCCCGGGCGCGGCCGCTCCTCCGCTAATTCCTCCGACGATTGTCCCGGTGCACATGACTGCCCTGAGCATGGAAGAACGCGACCAGATATTGGAATTTTTGCGCAGCAAGGACAACGTATCGGTGGTGCCTTTCGGCGCCACCAAAATCCACGGCGAAATGCCCGTCAGCCTGCTGCGCGAACTGGCGGCTCGCCCCGGCCTGAGAGATGCTGAAGTTTACCCGGACCCTTACCCGAATATGGATCCACGGCTGAATTCGCTGGCTGTGGAATACGAAGCCGGGCTGTTGCCCGAGGAGGACGATAATCCCACCTTTGGATTAGTTATCATGAACATCCTTGGAGACACTAACTACGACAATATAGTGCGTCTCCTGAAAGAGAATGGCGGCATGATGCGGTCTTCCGATAAATATATGGAGGCTTATGATAAACCTGATGGACTGCTGGTGGCATTTATACCGGTCAAGTTGTTGCCCCGATTTGCCGAGATGCCGGGGTTGCACATTGCTGAGATGATGCAATACCCAGTTAGCGAGAGGCATCGGTGGACATATCCCGATGAGCTTGATCCTACTGAAACGCCAACACCCCAAGGGGCCGGGGAGTCGCCGGCGAGCGCTCCGGCAGCCGGGGCTCAAGCCGGTTTGCCGGCATCATTAACGCCGGGCGATGCCGCTCATTCCCATGGCAGCTACAACTGGTATCTGGCCGGCCTGACCGGAAAGGACATTAAAATCGGCATCATCGACGTCGGTTTCAAGAATTACGACGATTTAGTTGGAACTCAGCTCCCACCGCCATCGGGCGAAAGATGTTACGTTGCCGCTCCCTTCTCACACGATTGCACCAAGTTGACTGGAATCATAGACAACCACGGCACTGCCGTCGCCGAGGCAGTGATAGACATTGCGCCGGAAGCATCCCTTTACCTCGCCGGCCCGATCAGCGCGAATGAGTTCGCGAAAGCTCTCCGCTGGCTGACCGAAGGCGATATAGATGTGGATGTGATAGTGCAATCCAGGGCATGGCACTTTGACGGTCCGGGGGATGGCGCGTCGTCGCTGTACCGCAGCATCCTGAGAAAGGTGCATGATGCCGTAGATAACGACCATATACTATGGGTCAATTCGACGGGCGACGAAACCGAGCGCACCTGGTTCGCAACATCGGCAGAGTTCTCTGATGGCTATGTTCCCGGCGTTTTTCCCCGTACCAGCGACTTTATCAACTTCAATGAGGGAGCCGGCATTGTAACCGCTCCCGGTCGCAACGCGGCGGCGTACTGCAATCTGGTTGACCTGCCGGAGGACGGCATGTACTACTTCCACCTCCGTTGGGCTGACCAATGGGGCCAGGCTGCTACCGACCTTAACCTGTATATTACATACCCTAACAGCATTGCCGACATAGCCGGAAACGCTCAAAGAAAGCGCAAGCAAAGTGGGCTACATGGTGGATACCCACTGGAGTCATTCCAGGTCAACACCGTAAAGAATATATTGTCCAGCCCGTTTGTTCCTGGAGAAAATATTTCCCCTGATAAATACTGTTTACGCGTAGAACACGACGGCGGCCCGGAGCCGGCCTGGATTCAGCTGCAAGCCTTCGGTGGCGGGGCCAAGGGGCAGCTGGGTTCATTCACCTACTCCACTCCGCACCACAGCATCGTCAACCCGGCAGAGAGCTCAAATGATGGAGTGTTGGCTATCGGCGCTGCCGCGATACAGTCACGTCCTTCCAATCCTCCAACTGCCATCGCGTCTTACAGCAGCCGGGGCCCGCTCCCCATGGGCGGTACGCTTAAGCCGGACTTAGTAGGGGTGGCCGGTACCCGGTCGGAAGTCAAGCGGGGCCCGTTCACCGGCACCAGCCAGGCGGCGCCCCACGTCGCCGGCCTGGCGGCGCTGGTCATTGAGCAGTTCCAGAAGCAGGGCCGCAGTTATGCCCCGGAGGATGTGGCCAACTTTCTCAGAGATTACGCGCTGGACCGGGGCGCTCCCGGCGACGATAACCTGTGGGGCGCCGGTTTTGCCCGGCTGCCGGTCACCGCTTGGCTGTCGCCGCATCCGGCGAAAATTGAGTTGACCGGCAACGGCGACTGGCGCCAGTTCACTCTGCACACCAGCGGGTCGGTCAAGGTTGTCGCCAACCCGACCGGAACGGCAAGGCGCGTTGAGCTAAGCGATGGCTTCAGCGATCCAATTTCCGCTTCCGCCTGCCCGGCGGATCGGAACGACCGGCTGGCCCTGACCACTATCGGTCGGAACATCATATACCTGGCGGGCTGCGCGGTGGGCAAAGGTACGCTGGAGCTGCGGCGCGGCGCGGACAATTCGCTAATCCATACCTATGAGTTAGATATTAAGGCAGGGGTGCCGGGCCAACCGCGGAATCTGTCCGCCACCCCCGGCGATGGCCGGCTCACCCTGACCTGGGACGCCCCGGCGAACGACGGCGGGGCGGCGATTACCGGCTACCGGCTGCGCTACAAGCGGGACGGCGCGACTACCTATCTCAACTTCAAGCGCCTCGGCGCCGACGTCCGCTCCCACACCATTACCGGACTGACCAACAGAAAGGATTACACCGTGCAGGTGTGGGCGGTGAACTCTGCCGGGGCCGGGGACAAGGCCACGCTATCCGGAATAGCGCCCGCCGTCGCGCCGGGCCAGCCCCGCCGCCTGTCCGCCGTTGCCGGAGACGGGCGGCTCGTAGTTGGCTGGCAGCCGCCGGCCGATGACGGCGGGGCGGACATCACCGGCTACGCTTTGCGCTACAAGCGGGACGGCGCCACCACCGACGCTAATCCGTATCAGTCGGTCTATGCGATCAAGGCCGGCGCCCACTATTACAGCATCGCCGGGCTGACCAACGGGCAAGGCTACACCGTGCAGGTGTGGGCATTCAACGCTGCCGGCAGCGGCATCGCCAATCGGGCGGAGCTGACCGGCCTGACGCCGGCGGCGCCGACGCCCGATTGTTGCCGGTGAGCAATGTTGCGGCGGAACGCGCGTCGGGCGGCGCCGTGGGGCTAACCTGGCAAAGCCTTGCCCGCGGAACTCTGCCGGCCGGCTGACGACGCAGCGACGGCGCATTGACAGGTAGGCCGGATGAGCCTCAAAACTGCGCCAGGTCAGATGGTCGCATCGTCTTGCTGCCCGTGCTGTGGTCATCATGGCAAAGGCGGTTCTGGTTTGACGCTTTGACGCAAGGCGGCGGCCGGCATTACGGTATCATTGGGACATGACCATGGCCGCCGGATGGCGAGCCGGAGGGAAAAGGATGCTGACCGTGCGCAAATTGATTGCCGCCGTTATTTTGCCGGGGCTGCTGGCCCTGGTTCTGGCCTGCGGGCCGTCGGCGGAGCTGGGCGACGATCAGCCGTCCCAAGTTGAGCCGACCGTCGTGTTAACGGAACCTCCCGCCAAGTGGGTGAAAAAGGAACCGACCGCCGCCCCAACCGAAACGCTTGCCGCGAAACCGGTAAGCGAACCGACTGACCTTCCGACGCCGGTTGCCGCGTCTGCTTCCGGCACGGGTAGCATGTATATTGAGCCGATGCTGCAAGCCCGCATTGACCAGCACAAAAGGGAGGGTGGCTCCCCTCAGGACACCATCGCCGTGCGCTTTGTAGCTAATTTTGTAGCTAATCCGGTGGGTGACGACTATTGGGCCGCCTGGGGGAAGTTAGACAATTATCTGTATGACAGTGGCCTGACCTATAGCTATGAAAGTGATGGTTATAATACCCCCTTTTCACTTTTCCCAACGCTAATCGAACACCCAGATTTTGGCGGCGCGTTTTTAGCCATCGATGAGGATGAATACCCTTATCCTTCGCTCAACCGGGATCTCAACAATGTGATAGTTGCCCTACAGATTGGCGCCACTCCACAAGAAGCGGCCGTGCACTCCTTCGTACATCTTGACGATAAAGTTTATGTTGTTATAGGCGCCGCTGACCAACCTGCGTTGGTTGCCGTCAAACGCTTTCTCGATAATAACAACGTGTACTTCAACGAGAGTGCATATCGTTTGCATGAGGTCGGAGACGCAGATTCATTTGGTGTACTGCTCCCGGTCAATCATCTCCTTCCTTTATATCAGATGAAGGATGTCTCTCTTTGGACCATGTTTGACTGGGAGCGTGTCCCCTCCAACACTTACGAAGCCGAAGAATTGGACTGGGCGCTTTTTTTCCTGGCGACGGCTCTGCCCCCCGAACTGCAACATACCGTACCCGGCCTACCTGAGTTCATAAAGGAATGGCAACAATACCAGGACCAACAAAGTACTCCGCCGGCTGATTCAGGGAACTCGGAACCTGCTACCGGCGCCAGTGGCTCCGCTACTGGAAACATCCAGAGCGGCGCTTACGTCTCCGCCGGAGTAGCTAAACACGGCGCTGACCTGTGGCACGCTGCGGCACAGCCAATCACCGGATCAGGCGTCAAAGTAGGAATTATCGATTGGAGTTTCACGGATTTCAATGCGGTTCAGGTTTGACGGTTTGATGCAAGGCAGCGGCCGGCATTATGGTACTGTTGGAACGGGACTACCGCCGCCGGATGGCGAGCCGGAGGGAAAAGGATGTTGACCGCGTACAAATTGATTGCCGTAGTTATTCTGCCGGGGCTGCTGGCCCTGGCGCTGGCCTGCGGGCCGTCCGCCCCGGCGGGCCAAGATGCGTCGCCTTCGCCGGAGACCACGGCTGCGCCCGAACCTACGCCAACGATTCTGTGGCTCAACAGCACCCCTCCGTCCGAGTCCGAACTGGCCACGTCGGCGGCGCGCCCTACCATGACGCCTTTCCCGCCCGGTTATGTCCGGCCCACTCACATCCCTACCGTCCCCCCACTGTCCGACGCGGAACTTAGCGCAACTCTGGCGGCAGAGATTGCTACGGAAGAGGCGCAGCGGCCCCCGGAATCGGCCCGGCACAAGCCGTCGATCCAACCTTGCCCCCGACCTTGCCCCCGCCTTTGACCGAGCAAGTAACACAGTACGCCCGGGATATGCAGGGGAGTTACGATGCGGTAGCTCACGTCAAGGCTGGCGCCATTCGCGCGGTAGAAATACCTGACAGCGTTTCCTGGCCGAATAACGACTATCCTATTATCAGGGATTCACCCGGTTATGGCTCCCTGGTGCGGACAACGCTCACTGCCATTACAATATATTACGGAACCCTGCCCCAGGGCTATGAGTTGGTCGCATACCCTGGCATTGCTAACGGAGCCCTGGACACCGGGGAGGAATACGTTTTATTCATCAGCAAGGATTTCGTAAGGGCATCGGAATACTCGCCGAGGCCGGGCCGGTTTCTTTACAATCAAACGCAGCTTGAGGCCATGGGCGGGGCCGGCGGCGGGAAATTCGCGCTTCAATCCTGGGCAGTGGAAGGGAACCAGGCCTGGCGGATCCCGGCGGAGCATTTTGCGAACGGGCCGGCAGGTTCTGATTTGGCGGCGGCGAAGGCCGGCGGGGAAAGCCTGTCCTTGTCGGAGCTGGCGGCCGCCATTCGGGCGGGTCTGCCGGAGTAACGCAATGGTTGGATTGCCCATTAAACTGAACCGGGAGGACTCCGATGAAAGTTCGTTTTGCGCTGTTTGGTCTGGCCACGCTCCTGGCGGTTGCCGCAATTGCAGCGGTGAGGCTGGCGCCGACCAGCGATACGGCGCAGGGACACGTGGCGCGCGTGATACCGGGCACGCGGGCGCCAACACCGCCGGCCTTGCTGGGATGATGGGGCAATCCGTGGGCGGTTCGGGTTTGACGGTTTGATGCAAGGCGGCGGCCGGCATTACGGTATCATGGGGACAGGACTACCGCCGCCGGATGGCGAGCCGGAGGGAAAAGGATGCTGACCGCGCACAAATTGATTGCCGCCGTTATTCTGCCGGGGCTGCTGGCCCTGGCGCTGGCCTGCGGGCCGTCCGCCCCGGCGGGCCAAGATGCGTCGCCTTCGCCGGAGACCACGGCTGCGCCCGAACCTACGCCAACGATTCTGTGGCTCAACAGCACCCCTCCGTCCGAGTCCGAACTGGCCACGTCGGCGGCGCGCCCTACCATGACGCCTTTCCCGCCCGGTTATGTCCGGCCCACTCACATCCCTACCGTCCCCCCACTGTCCGACGCGGAACTTAGCGCAACTCTGGCGGCAGAGATTGCTACGGAAGAGGCGCAGCGGCCCCCGGAATCGGCCCGGCACAAGCCGTCGATCCAACCTTGCCCCCGACCTTGCCCCCGCCTTTGACCGAGCAAGTAACACAGTACGCCCGGGATATGCAGGGGAGTTACGATGCGGTAGCTCACGTCAAGGCTGGCGCCATTCGCGCGGTAGAAATACCTGACAGCGTTTCCTGGCCGCATAACGAGGAACCTATTCTCAAGGGTGTACCCGGTTATGACTCCCTGGTGCGGACAACGCTCACTGCCATTACAATATATTATGGAACCCTGCCCCAGGGCTATGAGTTGGTCGCATACCCTGGCATTGCTAACGGAGCTCTGGACACCGGGGAGGAATACGTTTCGCGGTTAGTAGATTTGGGCTTGACAAGTCGATTGCCGGCGGCTACAATCATACCATCCAAGCAGGTGACGGTATGAACCTAATCAGCATTTTCCGCGAGTTTCCCGACCAGCAGGCTTGCATCACCCATCTAGAGCAAGTCCGCTGGGCGGATTGCCCAACCTGCCCCTACTGCTACACCGACAATGTGGCCCGCAAGCAGGAGAACCGGCGGATTGGCCGCTGGAACTGCCACGCCTGCCAGTCCAGTTTCAACGTCCTTTCCGGCACCGTGATGCAAGGGACGAAAGTGCCGTTGCAGAAGTGGTTCCTGGCTATTGCCCTGATGCAGAACGCCAAGAAAAGCCTCTCCAGTCCGCAACTGGCGCGGGATTTGGAGCTGAACCAGAAGACCGCGTGGTATCTGGCGATGCGGATACGCTGGGCCATGGCCGAGTCCGATACCGACGCTGCCCTGCTTATGGGCATCGTCGAAGCCGACGAAACCTACGTCGGCGGTGCGCCCCGCAAGCAGAACCGCCGCGACAACGACGATAACAACGATTCCGAGAACCGTCCCAAGCGGGGCCGGGGCACGCGCAAGACGCCGGTTATCGGCGCAGTGCAGCGCGGCGGCGACGTGGTGGCCCGGCCGTCCGACCAGGTGGATGCAGCCACCATAGCCGAGTTTATTGCCGACAACGTTGACTTGGCGTCTTTGCTAATCAGCGATGAGTTTCCGTCCTATCGGCGTGTGGGCCGGATGATGAAGGCCCACGCCACTATTGAACACGGCCAATACTACGTCAACGGGCCGGTTCATACTAACACCATCGAAGGGTTCTGGTCGCTGGTCAAGCGGGCCTGGTATGGAACGCATCATCATTACAGCCGCCGATGGATAGGGACCTATATCGCCGAAGCCTGCTACAAGTACAACATCCGCCACGCCAACCACCCCTTCGCCCGGTTGATAGCCTCAACCTTCGCAGAGGCATAGCAATGGCCGAGCGCAACTTCGCCAACCGGACGCTATATCACGGCGACAACCTGCCCTTCCTGCGCGGCATGAACAGCGGGACGGTGAACCTTATCGCCACCGATCCGCCGTTCAACAAGAACAAGGATTTCCACGCCACACCGGGTAGTCTTGCCGCTGGCGCGTCGTTCCACGACCGCTGGCGTTGGGATGAGGACATTCACGAAGATTGGCTGATTGCCATACAGCGCGACGAGCCGGAAGTCTGGAGTGTCATCACCACCGCAAAGCAGATATGGGGCGATGATATGGGCGCGTTCCTGTGCTGGCTGGCCGTCCGGTTGTTGGAAATGCACCGCATCCTAGCTGACGACGGTAGCCTCTACCTGCATATTGACCACACGGCTCACGCTTGGGTCAAGTGCCTGATGGACGCTATCTTTGGCCGGCGCAACTTCCGCAACGAAATCGTATGGTGCTACTCCGGCGGGGGGCAACCTGCTCAAGACTTCCCGCGCAAACATGACACCATCCTGCGATACACCAAATCAAGCAAGTACACGTTCAATCGCAATGAAGTCAGAGTGCCTTACGATTCAGATTACACCGCTACGGTGTTTGTTGGCGCAGGCACTCGCGCCCCGGGTAGAACTTATACACCCGACCCACGCGGTAAAGTCGTGGAAGATTGGTGGCGGAATATTCCCCGCCCGTATGGTGCTGAGCACACCGGGTTCCCCACGCAAAAGCCGTTGGCCCTGTACGAGCGCATCATCAAGGCGAGCAGCAACGAGGGCGACTTGGTGCTGGATCCGTTCTGCGGTTGCGCCACGACGCCGGTCGCAGCCGAACGATTGGGCCGGCAGTGGATCGGCATGGACATTTGGGACGGCGCCATCACGCAGGTTCTTGACCGCCTAGAGCAGGAGCATTTGCTAGTGAAGAGCCGGCGCAAACGCGGGCAACAAGCGTTGCTACCCCACGATATTAACTACGAATCCGCCCCCCCCCCCAGGACGGACGGCGGCGAACCCGCCACGCTCACGTTGCGGACGCCAACAGCGCGTCAGATGCGCCTGCCGCCACCTCGGTCGCATCACGGGCGACTAGCGGCCGACATGGGGGCGTTCTGTCAGGGCTGCGGAGCAGACTACACGTTTGACACCCGCGTACTGGAAGTTGACCACATCAACCCACGCTCGCAGGGTGGAACAGACGCTTACGACAACCTGACGTTGCTGTGTCCGCCATGCAACAAGGAGAAGCGAGATCGATACACGCTCATCGGCTTGCAGCAGGTGAACCGATCCAACGGGCACATGAAGAATGAGAACAATTTACGGATGGGCAGGGCGCAGGGACATACCAGCCGGCGGCGACGGCGGTAAGCCCCAATCTACTAATTGCGATACGTTTTATTCATCGACAACGTTTTCGTAAGCGCATCGGAATACTCGCCGCGGCCGGGACGGTTTCTTTACAATCAAACGCAGCTTGAGGCCATGGGCGGGACCGGCGGCGGGAAATTCGCGCTTCAGTCCTGGGCAGTGGAAGGGAACCAGGCCTGGCGGATCCCGGCGGAGCATTTTGCGAACAGGCCGGCAGGTTCTGATTTGGCGGCGGCGAAGGCCGGCGGGGAAAGCCTGTCCTTGTCGGAGCTGGAGGCCGCTATTCGGGCGGGTCTGCCGGAATAACGCTACGGTTGGATTCCCCATTAAACTGAACCGGGAGGACTCCGATGAAAGTTCGTCTTGCGCTATTTGGTCTAGCCACGCTCCTGGCGATTGCCGCAATTGCAGCGGTGAGGCTGGCGCCGACCAGCGATACGGCGCAGGGACACGTGGCGCGCGTGATACCGGGCGCGCGGGCGCCAACACCGCCGGCCTTGCTGGGATGATGGGGCAATCCGTGGGCGGTTTGGGTTTGACGGTTTGACGCAAGCGAGGTTGCCGGCATTATGGTACTGTTGGGACGGGACCACTGCCCCCGGATGGGGAGCTGGAGGAAAAAGGATGTTGACCACGCACAAATTGACTGCCGCCGTTATTCTGCCGGGGCTGCTGGCCCTGGTTCTGGCCTGCGGGCCGTCCGCCCCGGCGGGCCAAGATGCGTCGCCTTCGCCGGAGACCACGGCTGCGCCCGAACCTACGCCAACGATTCTGTGGCTCAACAGCACCCCTCCGTCCGAGTCCGAACTGGCCACGTCGGCGGCGCGCCCTACCATGACGCCTTTCCCGCCCGGTTATGTCCGGCCCACTCACATCCCTACCGTTCCCCCACTGTCCGACGCGGAACTTAGCGCAACTCTGGCGGCAGAGATTGCTACGGAAGAGGCGCAGCGGCCCCCGGAATCGGCCCCGGCACAAGCCGTCGATCCAACCTTGCCCCCGACCTTGCCCCCGCCTTTGACCGAGCAAGTAACACAGTACGCCCGGGATATGCAGGGGAGTTACGATGCGGTAGCTCACGTCAAGGCTGGCGCCATTCGCGCGGTAGAAATACCTGACAGCGTTTCCTGGCCGCATAACGAGGAACCTATTCTCAAGGGTGTACCCGGTTATGACTCCCTGGTGCGGACAACGCTCACTGCCATTACAATATATTACGGAACCCTGCCCCAGGGCTATGAGTTGGTCTCATACCCTGGGGCTGATAACGGAGCCCTGGACACCGGGGAGGAATACGTTTTCTTCATCAGCAAGGATTTCGTAAGGGCATCGGAATACTCGCCGCGGCCGGGACGGCTTCTTTACAATCAAACGCAGCTTGAGGCCATGGGCGGGGCCGGCGGCGGGAAATTCGCGCTTCAGTCCTGGGCAGTGGAAGGGAACCAGGCCTGGCGGATCCCGGTGGAGCATTTTGCGAACGGGCCGGCAGGTTCTGATTTGGCGGCGGCGAAGGCCGGCGGGGAAAGCCTGTCCTTGTCGGAGCTGGCGGCCGCCATCCGGGCGGGTCTGCCGGAATAACGCTACGGTTGGATTCCCCATTAAACTGAACCGGGAGGACTCCGATGAAAGTTCGTTTTGCGCTATTTGGTCTGGCCACGCTCCTGGCGGTTGCCGCAATTGCAGCGGTGAGGCTGGCGCCGACCAGCGATACGGCGCAGGGACACGTGGCGCGCGTGATACCGGGCACGCGGGCGCCAACACCGCCGGCCTTGCTGGGATGATGGGGCAATCCGTGGGCGGTTCGGGTTTGACAGTTTGACGCAAGGGGGTTGCCGGCATTACGGTATCATTGGGACATGACCATGGCCGCCGGATGGCGAGCCGGAGGGAAAAGGATGCTGACCGCGCACAAATTGATTGCCGCCGTTATTCTGCCGGGGCTGCTGGCCCTGGCGCTGGCCTGCGGGCCATCGGCGGAGCTGGGCGACGATCAGCCGTCCCAAGTTGAGCCGACAGTCGTGTTAACGGAACCTCCCGCCAAGTGGGTGAAAAAGGAACCGACCGCCCCAACCGAAACGCTTACCGCCAAACCGGCAAGCGAACCGACTGACCTTCCGACGCCGACTGCCGCGTCTGCTTCCGGCACGGGTAGCATGTATATTGAGCCGATGCTGCAAGCCCGCATTGACCAGCACAAAAGGGAGGGTGGCTCCCCTCAGGACACCATCGCCGTGCGCTTTGTAGCTAATGCGGTGGGTGACGACTATTGGGCCGGCATGAGGAAGTTATACAATTATCTGGGTGATATTGGCGTGACCTATAACATTGAACGTGAGGGTAGTAATATCCCCTTTTCACTTTTCCCCACGCTAATCGAACACCCAGATTTTGACGGCGCGTTTTTAGCCATCGATGAGGATGAATACCCTTATCCTTCGCTCAACCGGGATCTCAACAATGTGATAGTTGCCGTACAGATTGGCGCCACTCCACAAGAAGCGGCCGTGCACTCCTTCGTACATCTTGACGATAAAGTTTATGTTGTTATAGGCGCCGCTGACCAACCTGCGTTGGTTGCCGTCAAACGCTTTCTCGATAATAACAACGTGTACTTCAACGAGAGTGCATATCGTTTGCATGAGGTCGGAGACGCAGATTCATTTGGTGTACTGCTCCCGGTCAATCATCTCCTTCCTTTATATCAGATGAAGGATGTCTCTCTTTGGACCATGTTTGACTGGGAGCGTGTCCCCTCCAACACTTACGAAGCCGAAGAATTGGACTGGGCGCTTTTTTTCCTGGCGACGGCTCTGCCCCCCGAACTGCAACATACCGTACCCGGCCTACCTGAGTTCATAAAAGAATGGCAACAATATCAGGACCAACAAAGTACTCCGCCGGCTGATTCAGGGAACTCGGAACCTGCTACCGGCGCCAGTGGTGCAGCTACCGGAAACATCCGGAGCGGCGCTTATGTCTCCGCCGGAGTAGCTAAACACGGCGCTGACCTGTGGCACGCTGCGGCACAGCCAATCACCGGATCAGGCGTCAAAGTAGGAATTATCGATTGGAGTTTCACGGATTTCAATAAAGATAACAATCCGAAATTGCCGGCGCTTGAGCATGATACACGGGAAAATGACGGTAACGCGAAATGCCCGCGCATTGGTCATGACCTCCCATTAGAGGCGAGTGTATTGGGTTATAATTGGGAGCTACGTACCTACCCGGTAGGTACAGGCGCTGCATGGGTGCCACTTCCTCGCGATCCTTGTCAGCCGCATTTGATAATCCATGGCGTTTCCATTGCGGAAGCGGTCCACGACATCGCTCCCGATGCGGAGCTTTTTATGGCGAGGGCGACTTCGCCCCAGGAAGTTAGGGCTGGCGCTGATTGGCTAATCAACAAAGGCGTTGATGTTATCGTCCACGCTGCCGGCTGGCACTATGACGGCCCGGGCGACGGGACTTCTCCCTTTGCCAGCAGTCCCCTCAAAGCCGTTGACCGGGCTGTTGCCGCCGGTATAACCTGGGTTAACGCGGCCGGCAATCAAGCCCTCAACAGCTGGTTCGGAACGAGTAGCGACTACGCCATTAACAAGGTAAGCAGTATCATTAGAGGGCCTGATTTTAGGAACCTCATCGTCTTCAATCCTTTCGCATCTACCGATGATCAAAAAACTTGTCTTCCTTTTGTCGCATACGGCTTTCCAATTAGTGTGGAGAATCTGAGCAAAGACTTGAAGCCTAATATTTATTTTTATCATCTGCGTTGGGCCGATGATTGGTCCGGAGCCGACTTTGACCTCGACTTGCTTATTGATTACCCTAGAACAGGAACAAAGGGCAAAGCTATATACGGCAAGGGATACCCCGTAGAGGCCGTCAAAGATATAGTTACTACTGCCAAACCGGGATCTTGCCTGCGCGTCAGGATAAATCCCCGGAGGGGTCAACCGGACGCCAAACCGGCCTGGGTGCAGATACAGATTCTCAATGCTCCCAACAACACTGCCCCCGGCCTCAGCCGAACCCCGGTCGGATACAGCGTCGTCAATCCCGCCGAAAGCGCCAACCCTGGCCTCATCGCTGTCGCCGCTGCCGACGTGAGGACCTCCCGGCCGATTCCCTCAATCACCGACTACAGCAGCCGTGGGCCGGTCCTTGAGCCGGGAACCACTGGTGACTTCACTCGTTCCAAACCCGACCTGGTTGCCGCCAGCCACGTGGTCAACTTTCTCAAACGCAACGAGCAAGGGGATGACCGCTACTTCGGAGGCACCAGCGCCGCCACCGCGCACGTGGGCGGCCTGGCCGCGCTCGTTATCCAGAAGATGCGCCTGGAACGCAACGACCCCAGCTACAAACCGTCGCCGGCCAATGTTGCCAGCTGTCTCAAGTCCTACGGTGAATATCCCCGAACCTTCGGCGGAGACAAAAAGAAGCGGAGCGCGCCCAATCCGCCCGGCGGATTAGACCCCTACGAATTGGGGCACGGCTTCGTGAAACTTCCGCCACTGGCGGACGCTACCAGGTCGGGAACTCCGGCGAAACTGGCCGCTGCCGTCGGTGATAAGCAACTCACTGTTACGTGGGACCCTCCTGTTGAAGATTGCAAGGTTGGCATCACCGGCTACGCTATGCGCTACAAGCGGGACGGCGCCACCACCGACGCTAATCCGTACCAGTCGGTCCATGGGATCAAGGCCAACGCCCGCTCCCACACCATCACCGGGCTGACCAACGGGGCGGATTACACCGTGCAAGTGTGGGCGGTGAACTCCGCCGGCAGCGGCATCGCCAATCGGGCCGAGCTGACCGGCCTGACGCCGGCGGCGCCCAGGCCGGTAGCGTCGCTGTCGCCCGACCCTTCCGGTGTGGATTTCCGCGACGACGGGCAGTGGCATCAGTTCACCGTTAGCGCCAGCGTCCGGGTGCGGGTGGTGGTCAATCCGACGGGAAGCGACCGGAGCCTGGAGATAGGCGTCAGTGATGCCGGCAACTATTGTCCTCCGGAGCAGAACGATGGTCCGACACGCCGCGACGGGCAGCAGGTCTATCTGGCCGGCTGCGTGGCCGGAAGCGGAGTTGTGGAGCTGCGCCGGGCCTCCGATGGTCGCGTTATCCGAACCTACGCCGTCACCATCAAAGCGGCCCCGGCAGCGGCGCCACCGCAGGAATGCCGGCCGGTGAGCAGTTTTGCGGCGGAGCGCACGTCGGGCAGCGCGGTGCGGCTAACCTGGCAAAACCCGGCCGGCGGGCTGGCGGCGCAGCAGCGGCGCATTAACATCATGAAGTGGAGCGGCGGCCAGTGGGTTGCCGAGCGGCAAATCACCGTCCCGGCGGGGTCGCAACAAGCGTTGCATCTGGGTATTGACCGCGCCGTTTACTATGCCTACACGGTACGCAGCGAATGCGCGGGGGACCGGAACAGCGGCTGGAGCAGTTGGGAGACCGTTGCCCCCTTTAGCGGACACGTGCGTCGGTCGGGGGAGGAAGCAATCCCCACTCCTACCCCCGTCCCCGGCGGAGGCGCGGGGCGCGCTGGCGACGGCCCGATTGAGTTGCCGCCAGACCCTACTCCCTGATTGGTGGGGTATAATGGTGGCGCCTTGCGTTCCCGGTTAGCGCACCGTTCCCGGTTATCACACGAGGAGGCGCCATCACTCTATGCCCAAAGTACTCATTACCGACAACGTGGCACCCGAGGGCATTGCCCTGCTACAGAAGCGTGTGCCCGTTGACATCAAGCGGGGACTCTCCCCCGACGAACTCATCGCTGCCATTCCCGACTATGACGCCCTGGTGGTGCGCAGCGAAACCAGGGTGACGGAATCGGTTATTGCTGCCGGAAGCAATCTCAAAGTCGTCGCCCGCGCCGGCATCGGCGTGGACAACATCGATTTGGATGCCGCCACCCGCGCGGGAGTAGCGGTGGTCAACGCGCCCATCGGCAACACCGTGGCCGCTGCCGAGCACACCATGGCGCTGATCCTGGCGTTGGCGCGCAACGTGCCGCAAGCCTACGCCTCCATGAAAAAGGGCCAGTGGCAGCGTTCCGCGTTTATGGGTATCGAAGTCCGCAACAAGACGCTGGGCATCATCGGGTTGGGCCGGGTTGGTTCCGAGGTGGCGCGCCGCGCCGCCAGTTTCGGCATGCGGTTGATCGCATTCGATCCCTTTGTGGCTCCCGATTTCGCGGCGCGATTGGGCGTGGCCGTGATGTCGCTCGACGAGCTGCTGCCCCAGGCCGACTTCGTGACTTTGCACACGCCGCTGACGCCGGGCACGACCAAGCTGATTTCGACGCCCCAGCTGGCGAAGCTGAAACCCGGCGCCCGTCTCATCAACGTGGCCCGTGGCGAGCTGGTGGACGAGGAAGCGCTGCTGGAGGCGCTGGAAAACGAGCGCCTGGGTGGAGCGGCTCTGGACGTGTTCACCAATGAGCCGCCGGGTGATCTGCCACTGCTGAAGCATCCGCGACTTGTCGCCACGCCGCACCTGGGCGCATCGACCGAAGAGGCGCAACGGGAGGTTGCCATCGAAGCCGCCGAGCAGGTGCTGGCCGTGCTTGAAGGGCAGCCGGCGCGCAACACCGTCAACGCTCCCTTCGTGCCGCCGGAGGTTCACGCCATCCTCGCGCCCTATGTGCCGGTGGCATCCATGGTCGGACGGCTGCTGACCAGTATGGCCCAGGGGCAGTTCGTGGGAATCACACTGCACTACCAGGGCGACGTCGCCGAGCATAACACGGCCATCCTCAAGGCCGCCGCGTTGGTGGGCCTGCTGGGAGCGGTCAGCGGCGAGGCGGTGAACATCATCAACGCGCCGGTGCTGGCCCAGCAGCGCGGGCTGCAAATCACCGAGCAGACCTCCGCCGACAGCCGGGAGTACGCCAGCCTGATTACCGCCACGCTGCACACCACCGGAGACGACATCACCATCGCCGGCACGTCAATGCGCGACGAACCCCACCTGGTGCGCGTCAACAATTACTGGATGGATGTTGCGCCGTCCGCGCCTTACCTGTTGTTCGTGGATAATCAGGACCAGCCCGGCATCATCGGCGCGGTGGGCACCACGGCCGGCCGCCATAACATCAACATCAGCTTTATGGAAGTGGGCCGCATCGCTCCCCGCGGCCAGGCGATGATGGTGGTAGGCTCCGACGATCCCATCCCCGACGGCGTCCTGGCCGAAATCAAGGCTCTGCCGCAGGTTGACAATGCTCGGGTGGTGGCGATGTAGGAGGTCGGCATTATTATACCGGCGCAGCCCCACTTTACCCCCGAACAGGTTATCGCTGCCGTCCGCGCCGCTTACTCCCCAGGATACCGGCTTCGATGGAACAACGTTATGAGCAACCCGCCGCGACCTTTCACCGACGAACAAGTTGTTGCCGCCATCCGAGCAGCCTTTTCCCCACGGTGGGACACGGCACTGTCTCAGGAAGAGGCGGCAGCCCACGCAACGACTTACCGCGCCAATTTGGCCCATTACCGGCAGCACGTTCGGCGCAGTCTGGACGAAAGCGACTACCGGCAAGTTGCCGAAAAATCTTGGGGTGCGTTCACGCAGATCCTCAAGGCGATCGGCGCCGACCACCAGATAAAACTGTCCAGTCACGTTGGAATCTTTCGGGTAGCCGGCGAATTGGCGTCCTTGGTCGGGCAATTGGATTCGAATGCGGAAAGCGCGCTGAATAATGCGACCGGGTTGGTCCACAGCCTGCACACTCATTTCTACGAAAACGACCTGACCGATGCAGTGGTTATCCAATCGGCGGTCGCGGTAAGCGAAGCTATTGACCGTTTGCAAAACTGGTTCCCGCCTTAGATCGCTGTGTCCTTATGGATTCCGATCGCCATTAGCGTGAAGGGGCGACTAAATGGAGAACTTAGCCAAATGCCTGGGCTATATCGTTGTTGCAATCATCATCTTCTATGCGGCGATGTTTTTCTTTGCGGAATCACTGCCCTTACCATATCGAAGTATGCCTGATGCTATGAAAATCGAGCGCATGATCGCGGCTGAGATTATTGAATGCACCATAGGCTCTGACCCGGACGCAGCTGTGGGGATGCTTCTCTTGGGAATATCCAAGTCGGATATGGCAAAATTAGCCGTCGATTCAATGACCCGTCAACAGCTATTGTCAGAGCGCGACAGCAGTTGTCCATAAGCAACGAGACCGTTAAATCCGAGCAACTACCAACGCCGTCACACACTATCGACTTTCTAGTTAAGCAAGGAGACGCCCCATGCCAATTATCCGACTTTACACCGGCGACGACGGACAGTCACACATTGAAGAGTTGGACCTGGGGTCTCATCCCGAGTTGGCGTCTTTGCAGTCCACCACGGGAATCGTTTTTCGCCGGGTAGAGCCGGGGTACTTCAGCGACTGGCACTGCGCCCCGCGACGGCAGTTTGTGATCACGCTGGAGGGCGAGGTCGAAATCGGGTTGGGCGACGGCGCCGCGCATCGTTTCGGCCCCGGACATGTCACACTGGCCGAAGACCTGACCGGCCAGGGACACACCACGCGGGCCGTGGGCGACCGTCCCCGGCTGACCGCAACCGTCCCCCTGGACGGCTAACCCGAAACGGGACACGACGGGCGCCGCCGGAACATACGGCAACCCCCGTTTTTCTACCTACCTATCATGGCAACGGATACCAAAATATACCCGCCTCGTCCGGTGGTGGACCGCCGGCATTTGCCACCCGGTCCCAGCGAATTGCCCGTAATCGGCCAGTCCCTGAGGTATCTGCGGGACCCGATCCGGTTCATGCAGGAAGCAGCAGCCTACGGCGACCTGGTTACGATGTCGGTCAAGCCGGCCCTGCTGCTGCTGGTGAACCACCCCGACCTGATCCGCGACATCATCGTCACCTACCATCAGTTGGTGGGGCGGGGGCCCAACGCGGACGTGCTCAAATACGCCATGGGCGACGGGCTGGTGACGGCCGGCGCAACTGACCATTTGCAGCAGCGGCGGCTAATGCAGCCTCAGTTCCATCGCAGCCGCATTGCAGGCTACGGCGCTGTGATGCAGGAATACACCGCCCACCATCAGCTTTCGTGGACCGATGGGCAACGAGTGGATATGGCCCAGGAGATGGGCGGATTGACGCTGCGGATTGTGGTGAAAACCCTGTTCGGGCTGGAATTGCCGGAAGATGTCCGGCGCATCGGAGAAGCGTTCGAGTTCATCAACAACTACCTGGTCACCCGTGTGAACCAACCGCCTCGATTGCGCCGGCTGACGCACCGTCTGCCCCTGCCCTACACCATGCGGTTTCGGCGCGCCCGGGCTGACTTGGACAGCATCATCTTCAGCTCCATCGCTCAACGCCGGCTGACGGAGGCCCGTAACGACGACCTGCTGTCGTTGTTGTTGGAAGCGCTCCTTGAGGACGACGCTGGCAACGGCAAACCGCTGACCGACCAGCAGGTTCGGGACCAGACCATCACCATGTTCGCCGCCGGCCACGAAACAACAGCGGTTTGTCTCACTTGGACTTGGTACCTGCTGGCGCTAAATCCGGAAATACAACGCCATTTTCACGCCGAACTGGACGATGTGATCGGCGACCGGGCTCCCACCCTTGCCGATTTGCCCAACCTGCAACTTACCGACCGGATCCTTGCCGAATCGCTGCGGCTTTATCCTCCCATCTGGTTCTGGTCCCGGATGGCGTTCCAGCCCTTCAAATTGGGTGGCTACGATATTCCGCCGGGGGCTCTGTTGGCGGCGCCGCAACTGATCGTCCAGCGTGACGCCCGCTGGTTCGACGAGCCGCTGGAGTTCCGACCGAACCGCTGGACGCCGGAGTTTCGCCGGAACCTGCACCGCTACGCTTACTATCCCTTCGGCGGCGGGCCGCGGCAGTGCATCGGAGAAGCCTTCGCCATGATGGAGGCCAAGCTGATATTGGCTACGCTGGGACAACGGTGGCGCGTGCGCCACGACGGGCGCCACCAGGCCGAGATGATGCCGCTGATCTCGCTGCGCCCCAAGGGTGGAATGCCGATGTATCTGGAACGTCGCGACTGAGCGCTTGCTCAGACCGTGGGTACTCTGGCGCGTCCCGGTTTCGGTTGCCGCTGCCCGGCTCGGTTGCTACACTGACGGCGCCGCACGAAATACTGCATAACGGGAAGGGGTTCACACCCCGGGAGAACATTGTGATTTACGAAGTACGCACCTACGACCTGAAGCCGGGCGCCGTTCCCCAAGCGGAGGAAGCCTTTGCCGAAGCGCTCCCCCACCGGGAGAAGTATTCGCCCATTGCCGCATTCTGGCACACCGAGATCGGCCCGCTGAACCAAATCATCCACGTCTGGGGGTACGAAAATATTGCAGAGCGGAACCGCATCCGCGCCGAGGCGTCCCAGGACTCCAACTGGCCGCCCAAGATCACGCCCGGCAACATCCTGAACATGAACTCGGAAATCTGGAACCCAGCGTCTTTCATGCGGCCCATGGGCGGCGACCAGGCTCTGGGCAACATCTACGAGATGCGCGTCTATACCTACGAGAACGGCTCCATACCGGAACTGCTGCGCCGCTGGGAAGAGTCCTTGCCCTACCGCGAGGAGTTCTCCCCGCTGGCCGCCGGCATGTTCACCGAGTTTGGCGACCTGAATAAGTGGATGCACGTCTGGCCCTACCAGGATCTCAACCACCGGGCCGAAGTCCGCGCCGCCGCCAGCAAGATACCGCAGTGGCCGTCGGGCGCGCCGGGCCGCGTGAAACAGGAGAACAAGATCATGGCGCCGGCCAGCTTCTCGCCGATGCACTGACGATGACGTTGCCGGGGCGAAGTATCCTTTGCCCCGGCATATTCTCACCGTGCGACCGACATATCCAGAATGGAGGAATGTCGTTCCTAGTTGAACGTGCGCATTGTGAAGGGCGAATCCCGGAGCAGGGCGCAATCTCCGGCGGTTGCCCAAGCGTGTGAAGAGCATCTGTCTGTCTTATTCATCCGGGCGTCTCCGGATCCTGACGTAGTCACCGAAGCTACCCGGAGGATGCAGGAAGCAGCGATGTTCCCTTATTGCCGGGTTGGAGATGTTTGCTGCGATCACGTATTGAGATACACGTATTGAGATAACCCCATGGTAACTACCGACCGCGTATCCGCCATTTTCGCCGACGCCCGCAGCGTCCACGCCGACGCGCTGCGCCGGTTGGAAGCCGACGACATCCGCGACGCTGCGGAAAAGGCGTGGTGCGCCACCAAGCGGGCCACCGATGCGTTGATCCTAGCCTGCACCGGGACAGAGCCGTCAATTTCCTCCGAAACCACGCGAGGGCTGGGGACGCTCGCCGCAGCGGATCAAGCCGTTCGTCCACTACGCCGACGTTATTTCTCCAGACAGAGTGAACTGCATGGCGCCTGCTTTTACCTGGGAGCCTGCGAGCCTTTGGACGAAGTGGAGCGACGCATCCGTCAGACCGCCGACTACATCAGCGACGCCGCCAGGCTGGCCGGCTATTCCGACGCCGTGTGGCAAAAAGTGTGATCCGTATGCTTGCCACCGACCGCGTATCCGCCAGCTTTGCCGACGCCCGTAGCGTCCATGCCGACGCGCTGCGCCGGCTGGGAGCCGACGACATCCGCGACGCTGCGGAAAAAGCGTGGTGCGCCACCAAGCGGGCGACGGACGCGCTGATCCTGGCGAGGACGGGGGAGGCGCCCCAGTTTTCCTCGGATACTTCTCGAGGGCTGCTCCTGCTGGCTGAAGCAGATGGCGCGGTTAACCCTTTGATCGGACGCTACTACTCCAGACAGGGCCATCTGCACGGCGACTGCTTTTACCTGGGCATCTGCGAGCCGGTTGCTGAAGTGGAGCGACGCATCCGTCAGACCGCTAACTACATCAGCGACGCCGCGAGGCTGGCCGGCTTTTCCGACGCCGCATGACGAAAAGTGTGATCCGTATGCTTGCCACCGACCGCGTATCCGCCAGCTTTGCCGACGCCCGCAGCGTCCACGCCGACGCGCTGCGCCGGCTGGAAGCCGGCGACATCCGTGACGCTGCGGAAAAGGCGTGGTGCGCCACCAAGCGGGCGACGGACGCGCTGATCCTGGCCCGGACGGGCGAGGAGCCTCTAATAAGCTCTGATACATCAAGAGGGCTGGCGAGATTGTCCGCCACTGACCAAGCATTCCGTCGAATGCGCAGACGCTACCACTCCAGACAGAGCGCACTGCACGGCGACTGCTTTTACCTGGGCATCTGCGAGCCTATTGACGAGGTGGAGCGACGCATCCGTCAGACTGCCGACTACATCAGCGACGCCGCTAGGCTGGCCGGCTTTTCCGACGTCGCCTGACCCCAAACGCACCGGAAGAGGAACGACGACCATGAAACTGCTGACCTACGACAACGGAACCGGCCCTCGCTGCGGCGTCCTCCAAGATGACGCTGTGGTGGACGTGGCAACGTTGATCGGCTCCGAGCAACCACTGCGCGATGTTCGCGCCCTGCTGGACACCGGCGATTCCGCCATTGACCTGGTGGGCGACGCCTTGGCCGGCGGTGTGGCCGCGCCCGCGGTGGCCTTGGCCGACGTGCGGCTCCGCGCTCCGATTCTGCAACCGCCCACGGTGCGGGACTACATCGTGTATGAGGAACACGCTACATCGCAGGGCACGCGGACGGTTGACCCGGTGTGGTATCGAATGCCGGTTTTCTACTTTTCCAACCCGCTGGTCATCTACGGGCCGGAGGAGGACGTGCCCTACCCGGCGGCGTCGGAACAGCTGGACTATGAGCTGGAAATCGGCTGCATCGTGGGGCGGGCCGGAACCAATGTGCCCGCGTCGGAGGCGTTGCAGTACGTGGCCGGCTTCTGCATCTTCAACGACTGGAGCGCCCGGGACTTGCAGTTTGATGAGATGACCTTCGGCCTGGGACCGGCCAAGGGCAAGGACTCGGCGTCGTCCATCGGCCCCTGGGTAGTGACCACCGACGAGCTGATGCCGCACATCAAGGATGGTCGGCTGGACCTGAAGTGCCACGTGCGGGTCAACGGTGACGACTGGCTGCGGGACGGCGAGGCGGTTAACGCCTGGTATAGCTGGGGCGAGATCATCGAGCGGGCCGCCAAGGACAGCCGCATCGCCCCCGGCGACGTTATCGGCAGCGGCACCGTGGGCGGCGGCTCCGTGCGGGAGTCCATCCGCAAGGGCTACGAGACCTCGCGGTGGCTGGAGCCGGGCGATACGGTGGAACTGGAGGTGGAGAACATCGGCGTACTCCGCAACACCCTGGCTCAAAAAGTGGGCGCGGATCCCAACTACGCCTACCTGCCCAACAGCTCCACGGCAACGCCGGAACGTGGGTCGGCGCGCGATTATCGCTACGAGCGGAAACGATAGGGCGCCAATCGCCGGCGAAATTGCCGGGGCGGGTTTGAAGCCCGCCCCTACCGTTGCCTCGCGCCATTTGGTCTAGTCCGGCGGCGCGCCCCAACGGTCGTAGGAACAGACCTCGTTCAGGGGCAAACGGGTTACCGGCCCGAAATTTCCGCGCGGGTAGCCGAAGGGCATGCAGTACACCACCTGGGCGTCGTCGGGTACGTTGAAGAGGGCATGCACCCGCTCCTCGACCACCGGATGTAACGTGGCGATGGTGCCGCCAATGCCGAAAGCGCGGGCCGCCAGCAGCATATTCTGCGCCGCCGGTATCACCGAGCCGGCCGCCGCCGCCCCTTTGGACGTGGCGCAAACCAGCACCATCACGGGCGCGTCCCCGATTTCGTTGGCGAGGCGCATGGCCGACCGCATGGAGTTCCGTCCCGGCGGGATGTCCTCCGGCCCCATGATGCCAGCATCGGCGCGCTTGGCCCACCACGCCTCGCGGTACAGATCGCCCAGCTTGCGACGCATCTCCTCGTCCTGCACGACGATGAAATGCCACTGCTGATTGTTGCCGCCGTTGGGAGCGCGGATGGCGGCCTGCATGATGTCCTGCATCACATCGGCGGGAATGGGGTCCGTTCTGAAACGGCGGATCGCCCGCTGGGTGAACATGGCTTCGCCCAGGGGTATGACGTTGAGACGATCGGCGGTGGTCACGTTGCTGCCTCCAAGTTTGATTGGTGGCCTGATGTTACCACAACCAATAGCGGCCCCTTGCTATAATGCGTTAAGCCCGCATCGTCATTACCGCCTTCGCGGGAACCCGGTGCGCTTTTGCCATGCGGATTCTGGATTACGGCGCAAGGGCGGAATGACGATTTATTCGAGGAGGACGCCTTGAGTCAGCAGAACATTACCGACGCGGAACAGGCTTATCGTCGCCTGGGGGTCACTCCGATCATCAACGCCAGCGGCTCCGTGACGCGCCTCGGAGGTTCGCGGACCCGGCCCGAAGCGCTGGAGCAGATGGCCGGTGCCGCCCGGGTCATGGTCAACATCGATGAACTGAACCGCAAGGCCGGCGAGGAAATCGCCCGTTTAGTCGGGAGCGAGGCGGCGATGGTCAGCAGCGGGGCCGCCGGTGGATTGCTGCTCCAGGCGGCCGCCTGCATCGCCGGCAATGATCCGGTAAAGATGCAGCGCCTCCCCGACACCGAGGGGATGAAGAACGAAATCATCATGCAGACGATGCACCGATTCCCCTACGACCATGCCTACCGGGCCGCCGGCGCGAAGATCGTCGAGATTGGCAACTATCTGTTCAACCATTCTTGGGAACTGGAAGGCGCGATCAACGAGCGCACCGCCGCCGTCGCCTATCTGTGCGCTCCCTTCACCAGCAAGCGGGTGATGCCCCTGGCCCAGGTCTGCGAGATTGCCCATGCCCATGACGTGCCGGTGATCGTGGATGCGGCATCGATGCTGCCTCCCCGTTCCAACCTGCAAAAATACCTGCGAGACGGCGCCGACATGGTGATTTTCAGCGGAGGCAAGGGCATCCGGGGGCCGCAGGGCACGGGCATCCTGTGTGGTCGGGCTGACTTGATCGACGCGGCCCTGGCCAACGCCAGCCCGGCGCAGTTCATCGGTCGATCCGCAAAGGTTGCCAAGGAAGAGATAGTGGGATTGGTGACCGCCTTAGCGATGTTCGTGGATGAAGACGAAGCGGCCGAGATGTTCCGGTATCGCAGCATGGCTCAGCGGGTGGTGGACAGCTTGATCGAGGTACCCAGTCTGAACATCACGTTGGAGCACGACGGCATTGACTACCTGATTCCCAATGCGGTACTGCGTCTGGGCGGCGATTGGCCGGGCCCGTCCGCTGCGCAGGTTGCCGCCGCGTTGCAGCAGGGCGATCCGCCCATCTATCTCCAGCAGCTGCGCGCGCCGGATGAATTGATGGTTGATCCGTTGAACCTTACGGAGGCGGAGACGGACATCGTGATCCGCCGGCTGCGCGAAGTATTGACGGGCGCCTGATGGCGAAAAATGTCGGGGCGAATACTTATTCGCCCCTATTGCACGCGAGAGTTCCGCTCCTTACGCTACCGCCACTTCCTGGAAGTGGGGCATAACTTGGGTGGCAAAGAGTTCGATAGACCGCATCACCTTATGGTGGGGCAGGCCGGCAAAACCGAAGTTGCCGAAAACGTGGTTGATACCCGCTTCCTGAACCTGCTTTAACCGCTCGGCGACGACCTCGGGAGTGCCACGGAGCGGCGGCAGGCCGGCGTGTCCGACGTCATCACGACGATCGCGGTCGGCCTGGCGGTTGGCCCAGTGTTCGTAGCCCTTGGCGATATTGCCGTTCTTGTCCATGGGCATTCCGATGGGCGCGCCGCCGCTGCCGATGGAGCGCAGGACGCGGGAGGAGAAGTCCTCCAGGCCAATGGGATCGCGTTCGGCCTCTTCCATGGTCGGGGCGACGTAAATGGACTTGGACATGGGCGGGTCCAGGTGGGCGTGAGGCTGGCCGTATTCTTCCATCTTCTCCCGCCACAGCTGGATTACCTGGGGCGCTTGGCCCAAGATGTCGGTGGGGCCGCCGGTGATGACCTGGATGTTGCGGCTGGCGGCGAAATCGATGCTGGCCGGGCTGGTGCTGACGGCCTGGAACAACGGCGGATAGGGCTGTTGCACCGGCTTGGGCAGCACCCACACGTCGTCAACGTTGGTGAATTTGCCGTGGTAGGTCAGCGTTTCCTCAGTCCACGCTTTGATGATAACGTCCACGGCTTCCTGGAAACGCTCGCGGCTGGTGTCGATATCAACCCCCACGCCGTCGAATTCCTGCTGCTGATAGCCGGCGCCGATGCCGAAGTTGATCCGTCCGCCGCTGATGACGTCCAGCATCGCCACTTCCTCAGCCACCAATACCGGGTTGTGTAGCGGCAGAACGATCACTGCCGTGCCGATGCGGATGTTCTGCGTGCGACCGGCCACAGCGCCCAGGAATGACCAGATTCCGGAGAGCAGACCGTGGCGGGAGAAACGATGCTCGCCCAGCCAAGCCTCGTCCAGCCCGGCCTGGTCGGCGAAGGCAATCTGCTCCAGCGCGTCGTTCAGCGCCTGAGACGGGGTAAAGTCCTCATGGTAGGGCACGATGGTAAAAATACCGAACTTCATGACGCCTCCGTTGTTGCACCTGGTTGATTCATGCCGAGAAACAGGGTTTCTTTGGGCTGCTTTGGCGAAAACGCTCGTGGAAAACGGGCGACTTGAGCCGTACTATACTACCGAACCGACGGTTCTTCCAACGCGCGCCGGGCAGCATAATGGCGCCAGGCGCGGCAATCCCGGCTGGCCGCAATTTATGGTATCGTATTGGACGGTTTTTCGTCAGCGTTGGGTTGGGTATGCTGGTTTCGTTTATCCCGACACGCGTAGTCGTGACTTGAGGTGGATCTCCAAATGGTTGCTCACAGTGAGCGGATGGTGTCCGTCCGCGGCGGTATGTTCAACGTTCAGGTTGCCGAGGGCGGCGCCGGCGAACCGCTAGTCTATTTGCACGGCGCAGGTGGATACGTTGGTTGGCCCGATTTTCTCGACCGTCTCGCGGAAGATTACCGGGTCTATGCGCCGGCGCATCCGGGCGTTGCCAAATCGACGGGGCTGAACCATCTGGACGATTTGTGGGACCTGGTGCAGTTTTTTGAAGAGTTTTTGGACGCCCTGGGCGTGGAGCGGTGCCATCTCATCGGCCATTCATACGGTGGGTTCTGCGCGGCGGAGCTGGCGGCCCATCGTCCCGACCGCATTTCGCGCCTGGTGCTGGTGAACTCGTTGGGCCTGTGGGTGGAGGACAAGCCGGTGGCCGACTTTTTCATCCTGACGCCTGACGAGCGCCGGGAAATGCTTTGGCACGACTCGGAAGGGGAGTTAGCCCACGCTTATGTCGCCCAGCCCATCGACCCGGAGGAACGGTTGGAGCACACTTTGGACCGCATCCAAACGCTGCAATCGGTAGCCAAGTTCACGTGGCCCATCCCGGAGCGGGGGCTGACCAAGCGCGCCCACCGCATCACCATGCCCACCCTGGTCGTCTGGGGCGATTCCGACCAGGTGATCCCGCCGGAATACGGCGAGGCGTTCCGCGACCTGCTCCCCAACGCCACCTTGACCGTAATACCGCAGTGCGGACACATCCCGCAGCTGGAGCGACCGGACGCCTTTTTCGACAGCGTGCTGGGCTTCCTGCACGACTAGATGATGATCTGCCGATTCGGTACAAACCCTGATCCTGAAAAGCCCGGAATGCCTGCGAAAGCGGGAACGACGGGGTGGATACTGGAGCAACAAACATGGCCGTCAGCGCCAGCGTACAGGATGCGTTCAACCGCCACATCAACGCCGAGTTCTACTCGTCGTACCTCTACTTGTCCATGTCCACCTATTGCGATTCCATCGACTTGCCCGGCTTTGCCCGTTGGATGCGAATCCAAAGCCAGGAAGAATACGATCATGCCATGCGTTTGCTGACCTATCTGGAAGACCGGGACGGTAGAGTTACCCTCCTGCCCATCGAACAGCCGCCGATAGATTTCGACTCGGTGGATGATGTGATGCGACAAACCCTGAGCCACGAGCAGCATGTGTCGGCGCTGATCAATCAACTTTACGCGGCGGCGGCGGAAGCTGGCGATTTCGCCAGCCAGGTGATGCTGCAATGGTTCGTCAACGAACAGGTGGAAGAGGAGAAGACGGCCCGAGACGTGATAGCGGCTCTGGACAGAGTGGCCGGCCACAGCGATGCCCTGCTGCTGTTGGACCGGGAAATGGGAGCACGTACCCTGGCCGCGCCGACCGTTGCTTGATCGCGGAGTTGAAATCATGACTCTCAACGAATTCATCACCGACGCGCTGGAAAAGGAGAATGGGTTTCTTTTGGAAGCCCTGGACGGACTGCCTCCCGACGCGCTGGCCTGGCAGCCGGCGCCCGGCGCCAACTCTATCGGCTGGATCCTCTGGCACATGGTTCGGGTCGAGGATATGTGGATACAGTTCTTCGCTCAATTTAAGCCGGAGTTGTGGGAGAGCGACGGTTGGAACGACAAGTTCGGCCTGCCCACCCGCGACAACGGGTTTGGCCACACCGCCGAGCAGGTCAACAACTTCCCGCGCTTAGACTTGGCTGAGTTTCTGCAATACCGGGCGGCGGTTCGCGAGGCTACGCTCGCATACCTCGGCGCTCTGACGCTCGACGACATGGATAACGTGCCGCGCGAGCGCCGCCCCGATATGTCCTTGGGCGGGATGTTCCGGCAGATCATCGGCGAGATGTACCAGCACGTGGGCCATATCGCGTATCTGCGGGGTTTGCAGGGGAAATGACCACCCCGGTTGGTGCCGTACCGAGGTTGGTGGCGTACCGATTTGCTTCACTGCTCAATGCCGGACCCGGATGGTTTTGACCCAAGTCTGATACAGTAGAATCATACTCTCATCAGGGGGCAGCCATGACTAAGCTAACCATCCGGGTCAGTTCGCTTCGTGAGGAAACAGAGTGCCCAGGGTCGCCGATAGATAGCGCGATGGTCTTGTTGGCGTATTCCAACGGCACACACCTGACCGGGCAAACCAACGCTGCGGGCGAATGTGAGTTTGGCCTCTACCGCCTGGACGATAAAATGACCGTGATAGCGGCCGCGAAAGACCACCTGGCATACCGACGTATAGGTGTACTAGCCAGGTCTTTGGCGTCCACACGCGGCGTGGTGGAAATGGAACCCGCGTATAACGATGTCAATTCCATCCTGTTCACCAAATTGACGGGGCATATTCCCGGCATTGCGGGTCGGCTGAACCCTATCAACGATGGACGATGTTATGTATATGCTGACAACATTGCCATCAACGGCAAATTGGCTCATCCGGCGCATTTCAATATTGGAGACCAGCTGGAACTTGTTGATGTCCACGGAATGACTACCACGCTCCGCTTTTTGGAAATCTCAGGGCAGTTCTCGCTCATCGAATACACCACTCCAAAACCATACGGAGGCTGAACATGGCCGCCGATAACGAATCGCTGCGGGAAATGTTGCGCTCTTTCATCGCGCAACAAACTGAGTTTAACGAATACCAGCGGATGATCAACGCTGCTGCTCAGGCCCGACTGAATGGTATCCAAGACGAGCTCACCGAGTTCAAAGACCAGACTAACGCCAAGTTCGCTGAAGTTAGCGCCAAGTTCGCTGAAGTTAACGCCAAGTTCGCTGAAGTTAACGCCAAGTTCGCTGAAGTTAGCGCCGAGTTCGCTGAAGTTAACGCCAAGTTCGCTGGAGCTGACGCCCGATTTCAGGGCCTCGCCAATGACGCCGCGGAAGTCAAGGGAGGCCACGCATATATTATGACCATCCAACGGCCGGAGGTTGTCGCAGAACGGCTGGAGTTCTATTACGACCGGGTGATCACTGCTGGCGAGTTAGTAGATATGACCCGTGAACTGCCGGAAGTGATTCCAAACGATAGCGAGCGAGAAAGCTTCCTCAATGCTGACTTGGTGTTAAAGGTGAAGGATAAAGTCAACATGCTCACAAATTATATCTCGGTTGAGATTTCATATACCGGTCAAGAAAGGGACAGCCAGCGGGCCTTGCGGAACGCTGGATTTCTGCGCCAATTTACCGGCCGGCCGGCTCGTGCCGCCGTTGCCAGCGTGAAAAATGATGTGGCGACGCAGGCTTATATCGAAAGCGCGGAATTGCTTTGGTATCGAATCCGAGCGGCGGACTTGCAACCGAGTTAATGTCGGCCACTACAAACTAACCTCCGGCCGCCCGTTGCCGGCTCAGCCGGCGCAAGCTTTCTTCCAACGCCACCCAGGGCAAGAGGGCGCACTTGATGCGCACCGGGTATTGGCGAACCACTGCCAAAGCCTCCAGATCGCCCAGTTCGGCCAGGGCTACCGGGGGCAGCGGCTTCCCCTGCATCAGGTCGCGGAACAGCTGGGACAGGTCGGCGGCCTGCTCAACCGTGCGGCCTTGCACACCGTCCGCCAGTAGCGATGCCGACGCTTGAATGATGCTGCATCCTTCGGCCAGGGCGCTCACGGCGACAATCGGAGCGTCGTTTCCACCCGGCTCGGCAAGCACGAACTGCAAGGCAGCCCGGTCGCCGCAAAAGGGGTTGAACTCTTCGGCTGCGGCGTCAGGAGCAGACAACCTGGTCCGGTGGCGCGGGTTCCGATAGTGGTCCATTATGACGTCGCCATACAGCGCGTCAGGATTATCGGGCAAAGAGGACATGTGTGCCCGCGACGGGATTGGCCTACTCGGTGGTGGCTACAGTTTCGCCGTCCATGGCGGCTTTCAGGGTGTGCCAGGCCAGGATGGCGCACTTGATGCGCGTGGGGTAGGCGATGACGCCGGCCAATATTTCCAAGTCGCCCAACAGGTCGTAATCCAGTTCGGCGTCCGGCTTGGTGAGCATCCGGTGGAACTCATCAAACTTGGCCATGGCTTCGGCAGAAGAAGCGCCTTTTACCGCCTGGGTGAGCAACGAGGCGGAGGCTCGGCTGATGGCGCAACCGTGGCCCTGGAAGGCCACGTCTTCCACGGTTGCGCCGCCGCCGATCCTGAGCTGAAGCGAAATCTCGTCGCCGCACAGGGGGTTGTAACCGTCGGCCTGGTGAGTGGGATCATCCAGCGCGCGGAAGTTCCGCGGGCGCCGGTTATGTTCCAGCAGGATTTCCTGGTACAGGTCGCTCAAATCCGAAGCCATCAGCCGAATACCTCAATTACCCGGTCAATGCCCTTGACTAGGGTATCGATCTCGTCGGTTGTATTGTAAAACGACAGCGACGCCCGGACGGTGGCGGGTATCTCGTAGCGGGCCATCACCGGCTGGGCGCAGTGGTGGCCGGTTCGCACGGCGATGCCCTCGACGTCCAGGATGGTACCGATGTCGTGGGCGTGGGCGGTTTCCATGTAGAAGGATAGAATGCCGCCCCGTTCCCGGGCGGCGCCGATGAGGCGCACACCTTCAATGGCCGTGAGCCGTTCTGCTCCGTAGCGCATCAACGCCTGCTCGTAGGCGGCGATGCGGTCCATGCCGATGGCTTCCAGGTACTCCACCGCCGCGCCCAAACCGATGGCGCCGGCGATATCGGGCGTCCCGGCCTCAAACTTGTGCGGCAGCACGTTGTAAATGGTTTCTTCAAAGGTTACGGAGCGGATCATCTCACCGCCCGACTGGTAGGGTGGCATATCGTTGAGCAGGTCGGCGCGGCCCCACAGGATGCCGATGCCCGTTGGCCCGTACATCTTGTGACCGGAAAAGGTCAGAAAATCGGCCCCCAGTGCCTGCACATCCACGGGCATATGGGGCACCGACTGGGCGGCGTCGAGCATTACCGGGATGCCGCGAGCATGGGCCATTTCCGTCATGGTAGCCACGGGGTTGACGGTGCCCAGGGCGTTGGACTGGTGCACCACGGAGACTAGGCGGGTGCGCTCGTTGAGCAGGCTTTCGTACTGGTCCATCAGCAGTTCCCCGTCATCGTTGAAGGGAATGACGCGGAGACGGATGCCGATTTCCTGACCCAGAATCTGCCAGGGCACGATGTTGGAGTGGTGCTCCATACCGGTCACGATAACCTCGTCGCCGGCTTTGAAGTACTTGCGCCCGTAGCTGCTGGCAACCAGGTTCAGCCCCTCGGTAGCGCCCCGCACGTAGATGACCTCGCCAGCGTCCGGCGCGTTGATGAAACGGCGGATTGCCTCCCGTCCGGCCTCAAAATCGTCGGTGGCGCGCTGGCTCAGCGTGTGGACGCCGCGGTGCACGTTAGAGTTGTTGTGCCGGTAGTAGTTGCTGATGGCGTCGATGACTGCTCGCGGTTTCTGCGTGGTGGCCGCGTTATCTAGATAGACCAGCGGCTTGCCGTTGACTTCCTGATGCAATACCGGGAAATCCTCGCGGATGCGCCGGATGTCGATGGCGTTCAGCTTATCGTGGTCGGAAGCGGGGTTAGAGCCGGATGTGACGGTCACGAGCGACCTCCGATGGGCAGGGTGATGTCGGCATCGGGGATGGCGTTCCGGAACTGCTCGTCGAGATAATATCGCAGCGGTTCCAAAGCTACCGTGTCGATGATCTCGCTGGCAAAGGCGTGGATGAGGATGCGGCTGGCCGTAGGCAGGTCCAGGCCGCGACTGCGCATGTAGAAAACGGTGTCGGCGTCGATGTGTCCGGCAGTGGCCCCGTGTCCGCACTTCACGTCATCGGCGTAGATGAGCAGGCTGGGCTTGCTGTCCACCTCGGCCTCCTCGGACAGCAGCAGATTCTTGTCAGTCTGCTGGGCGTCGGTTTTCTGGGCGTCCTTGCGGACGGTGACGTTTCCGCCGAACACGGCGCGGGAGCGGCCATCCAATATGCCCTTATAGAACAGCCGGCTGACGCCGTTGGGCTCGGTATGGTCGATGTTGATGTAGTTGTCGATGTGTTGGCTGCCGGTGGTGAGGTACAGGCCGTTGAGCGTGCAGTCGGCGCCGGTTCCGGCCAGGGTTACGCCGAAGTCGTTGCGTCCCAGGGCGGCGCCCCGGGCGATGGACACGGAAGAGAAGGTGGAGTCTTTGCTTTGGTACACCCGACTCGTGCCGACGTGGTAGGCATCCATGCCCTCCAGCAGAAGGCGATAGTGTTCCAGGCTGGCCCCCTCGGCCAGGGAGACCTCCGCAACCGCGTTGGTGAAGTAACGGGTTTCCTCCGGCCCGACGAAGGTTTCGATCACAGTGGTCCGAGAGTTCGCGCCGGCGGATATTACGGTGCGCGGATGGGTGACCCGGGGCTGTTCCCGTCCGGTAGTGAGGTACACCAGGTTGATGACTCCGGCGTCGGCGCCGGGAGGAACCACAATAGCTGCGCCATCTCGCACGAAGGCGGTGTTGAGGGCTACGAAGCCGTCATCTTCAGGCTCGGCCAATTTGGACAATGTCTCGTCGAGACCATGCCCGGAGCCGATGGCTGCCGCCAAATTGTCGACCGCGGGAACATCGGATGCTCCAACGAGGATTCCATTGCAGAGCCCGGGCGCAGCGACACCGTCCACGAACACTAACGTGCGCCAGTCCGCTTGCCACGGGGCAGATGTTTGGACTGCTGCCAAGTCGATCCCGGCATCCGCAACAGCCAATGCGCCGGGGTGGGCAAAGGCTTCGCGGGCGATGGGAGCGACGTTGGTGTACTTCCAGGGTTCATTGCCGCGGCGGGCGGTGGGCAGGCCAAGCTTGGAAAAAGCGGCCCAACCGCGTTGCCGCAACTTGACCAGGGCGTCGGGGCCGTTGGCCGGTTGTGCAGCGTAGGCGGCGGCGTAATGGGGATAGGTTTCGGAGGTAGTGGTCATGTAAGTCTGATCCGGTGGATCGATGGCGTTTATCTACCTTGGCGGAACCCCAGCGGCGGCTGTGGCCGGCGCAGTTGGGGCGCTATATTCGTGATGAATCCGTTCACCTGCCGCAGGTTTAAAGCCACGATATATTGCGGCAGGTTGTCCTCGTAAAAATTCTCGTGCAAGTCTTGAGCCGCCTATGGGGCGCCGACTTTGCAATCGCGCGTATCGGCGTGTCCGGCATTATGAGCTTTCGCTCGAGCTTCGAGAACATCCTGATCCGGGCCGTGTCATCATTTGCTCGCCGCTTCCGCTTCTTGACGCACCCAGTTGTAGCCCTGGGCTTCCAGTTGTTCGGCCAACTCGGGGCCGCCGCTGCGGACGATGCGACCGTCCACCAGGACATGCACCTGGTCTGGGGTTATGTAATTCAGGATACGCTGGTAGTGCGTAACCACCACGGCGGCATTGTCGGGCCGGCGCAGGCGATTGACGCCGTCGGCGACGATCCGAAGGGCGTCGATATCCAGGCCGGAGTCGGTTTCGTCCAACAGCGAAAGAGTAGGCTCCAGCAGGGCCATCTGCAACACTTCGTTGCGCTTCTTTTCGCCGCCGGAGAAGCCCTCGTTGACCGAGCGGCGGACCAATTCCGGATCAATCTCAACTTCGGCTACTTTGGACCGGAGCAAGCGGTCGAATTCTCGGGCGCCCATTTCTTCCTCGCCCAGGTGGACACGTTTGGCGTCCACGGCTGCCTTGAGGAACTGCCAGGCGCGAACTCCGGGCAGTTCGATGGGATACTGGAAGGCCAGGAAGACGCCCGCGCGCGCCCGGTCCTCCGGTTCCATATCCAACAAATCCCGGCCCCTATAGACGGCTTTTCCTCCGGTCACGGTGTATTCGGGGCGTCCGGCCAACGTGTTGGCCAGGGTGCTTTTGCCGGAACCGTTTGGCCCCATGATGGCGTGTACCTCGCCTGGCTTAACGGTGAGATTGACGCCGCGCAGGATCTCCTGTTCGTCGATGGACACATGGAGGTCGCGGACCTCCAAAATGGGCGAGGTTGTTTCGTTGGCAGTGGTCATGGCGGTATGGGACGTCCTGGTGGAGCGTGGTGTCTGAATTTCCCACTTTCGCGGGAATGACGGGGGCGTTGCAGGGATAAACGAAAGTCGGGGCGTCGGGTTAACCGACGGTGCCTTCGAGGCTGACCTTGAGGAGTTGGGACGCTTCCATGGCGAACTCGAAGGGGAGTTCCTGGAAGATTCCCCG
The DNA here is from genome assembly GCA_963692995.1 of Dehalococcoidia bacterium. Taxonomy (GTDB): domain Bacteria; phylum Chloroflexota; class Dehalococcoidia; order Lucifugimonadales; family UBA3495; genus Bin87. The sequence goes on along the minus strand of OY843611.1, from coordinate 1,724,094 downwards.
GCAGAACCCATTGATGATCATGAAGTGGGCATCCTCGACGCCGATGCCCCGCTGTTGCAGGTAAAACATCTGGTCGTCGGACACCTTGGAGGTTGTGGCCTCGTGCTCCATTTGAGCAGTTGGGTTCTTGACCTCAATGTACGGCACGGTGTGGGCCCCGCACTGGTCGCCGACCAGCAGGGAGTCGCACTGGGTGAAGTTGCGCGCTCCGTTGGCGGAGGGGTTGATCTTGACCAGGCCGCGGTAGGTCTGTTGACCCTGACCGGCGGAAATCCCCTTGGCAACGATGGTGCTGCGCGTGTTCTTGCCGACGTGGATCATCTTGGTGCCAGTGTCGGCCTGCTGCCAGTTGTTCACCAAGGCCACCGAGTAGAATTCGCCCACCGAGTTGTCGCCCTGGAGTATGACGCTGGGATATTTCCAGGTTATCGCGGAGCCGGTTTCAACCTGCGTCCACGAGATCTTGGAGTTCGCGCCGGCGCACTTGCCCCGCTTGGTTACGAAGTTATAAACGCCGCCCTCGCCGTTGCGGTCGCCGGGATACCAGTTTTGCAGTGTGCTGTATTTGATCTCCGCGCCTTCCATTGCGACAAGTTCCACCACGGCGGCGTGAAGCTGGTTGGACTTTCGCATTGGGGCCGTACAGCCCTCCAGGTAGCTTACGTAGGCTCCCTCGTCGGCCACGATTAGCGTCCGCTCAAACTGGCCGCTGTCGGCCTGATTGATGCGGAAATAGGTCATCAGCTCGATGGGACAACGCACTCCCGGCGGGATGTACGCGAAGGAACCATCGGAGAACACGGCGGAGTTCAGCGTGGCGTAGAAGTTGTCGGCGTAAGGAACCACGGATCCGAGGTACTTCTGCACGAGGTCGGGATGGTTCCGGACGGCTTCGCTCATGGAGCAGAAGATTACGCCGGCCTTTTCCAGCTGTTCCTGGTAGGTGGTAGCTACCGAAACGCTGTCCAGCACCGCGTCCACGGCTACGCCGGCCAGTCGGGCCTGCTCTTCCAGCGGGATACCCAGCTTACTGAACGCCTCCAGAACCTCCGGGTCCACGTCGTCCAGGCTCTGGGGGCCGTCTTCAGAGGACTTGGGAGCAGCGTAGTAACGGATGTCCTGGTAGTCTATGGCGGGATGGCTGATGTTGGCCCAGGTGGGCTCCGTGTAGGTTTGGCGGGACCAGAACCGGAACGCCTTGAGGCGCCAATCGAGCATCCACTCCGGCTCGTTTTTCTTGGCGGAGATCAGGCGAACCACGTCCTCGTCGAGGCCCTTGGGAAAGGCCTCCTCCTCGATATCAATAGTGAAACCCCACTGGTAATCCGAGTCGAGTTCCGCGGCAGTGGTGTCCCTGGAAATCACGCGCTGGGCCTGGGTAGTCATCAGGCGCACATCCTTTTCCGCCGACGGTGGTGTAGCGGCTTTGCGGCGGGCGGTTAGGCTAATTCCCGACCATTAAGGTCAACAATTATCCTAGACCAGCGACGGGCTTCTGTCAACGGGACGGCTCGACTCGCTTGTGCCCGCCTCTCGGGGCGCGAACCGGGTAGTTCAAATATGGTTTGGCCGGGCGTCCGGTTGTTATAATCATCCCTAACCGGCGAGGGTTACGCCAACGCCCGGTCGCAGCGGATTTAGCAACAAAGGAGGCCACGCGGCAATGAGCGAAAACGTCAGAGCGCGGAGCGCCATTGGCGACGTCCTGGACCGACAGGCTGACCGCTATCCCGGGCTGGATGCGCTGGTCAATACAGAGACCGGTGAGCGGTACACGTACCGGGAGTTTCAAGCCGAAGTAGAGGCGTTGGGCCGTGGCCTCATGGCTTTGGGGATCCGCAAGGGAGACCACGTCGGTATTTGGGCCACCAACTACACGGAATGGGTCCTGACACAGTTCGCCACCGCTAAGATCGGAGCCGTCCTGGTCAACGTGAACCCGGCCTACCGCACTCACGAGTTGGCGTATCTGTTGGAGCAATCCGAGGTCAACACGCTGATCTTGATCGGACAGTTCAGGAACTCCGACTACGTGGCGATGCTCAACGAGCAGGTCCCGGAGTTGCAGGATTGCGCGCCCGGTGAACTGCGCAGCGGGCGCTTCCCATATCTGCGTAACGTCATTTTCATCCCGCCCCACGACGGCAGTGAGCCAAGCACCCCGGAGGGCATGTGGCGTTGGGAGGATGTCCTGGGGCGGGCCGACGCGGTGACTGAGCAAGAGTTGCGTCACCGTCAGTCCCAATGCGACCCGCACGATCCCATCAACATCCAATACACCTCTGGGACTACCGGCAACCCCAAGGGGGCCATGCTAACGCACGACAATATCGTGACGAACGCCTTGCACACGGGCGATGCCATGGAGTTGACCGAAGCCGACCGTCTGTGTATCCCGGTGCCCTTCTACCACTGCTTCGGTTGCGTTCTGGGCATCCTGGCCTGTGTTACGCACGGTTCGGCCATGGTTGTTCCGTCGGAATATTTCGACCCGCTCAAGACGCTCCAGGCAGTGGAACAGGAACGTTGCACGGCATTGCATGGCGTGCCCACTATGTTCATCGCGCAGCTGGGGCATCCCGAATTCGAGACATTTGACCTTAGTTCGCTGCGCACCGGGATCATGGCCGGTTCTCCCTGTCCGATTGAGGTTATGCGGCAGGTCATCGACCGAATGGGAGCCCACAGCATAACGATTGCCTACGGTTTGACCGAAGCGTCGCCGGTGATCACGCAGACCCTGGCCGACGACGATATTGAACGTCGAGTGTCGACGGTGGGAAAGGCTCTGCCGGACGTGGAGGTGCGGCTGATTGATCCTGAGGATGGCCATGAAGTTGAGCCGGGCGAACCGGGCGAACTGCAAACCCGCAGTTCCATGGTGATGCTCGGTTACTACAATATGCCTGAAGCCACCGCAGACGCCATCGATGCCGACGGCTGGCTGCGTACCGGCGATCTGGCGACAGTGGATGAGTTCGGCTATTACAAGATCACCGGCCGCCTGAAGGATATGATCATCCGGGGCGGCGAGAACATATACCCTCGGGAGATCGAGGAATTTCTCTACAGCCACCCCAAAGTCGCCGACGTGCAGGTGATCGGCGTTCCTGATGCAAGGTACGGCGAAGAGGTCATGGCGTGGGTGCTGCCGAGGCCGGATATGTCCATTGACCCGGAGGAAATACGGGAGTTCTGCCGGGGACGGATCGCCCACTACAAGGTGCCGCGTTACGTCCGGCTAACCGACGAATTTCCCATGACCGTGACCGGGAAGATCCAGAAGTTCCGGATGCGGGAGATGGCGGTTGCTGAGTTGGGCCTGCAAGCCGTCTATAAGATCGAAACCGCCTGAAGGGTCAAGACGGTTTGTGGCAAGCGACTGAAGACGTACTGGAATCCATCGCCATTGGGGCCGGCATCCTCGGCGCCGGGGGCGGCGGCAACCCCTATATTGGGCAACTGAGGGCGCGACAGGCTATCAAGGAATGGGGGCCGGTGACGGTCCTGGCGCCGGAGGAATTGCCGGATGACGCCAGGGTGGTCTGCGTCGGCGGTATCGGAGCGCCCACCGTTGGCATCGAAAAGATACGCGATCTCCAGTCCTACCACGCGCTGCGGGCCATCGAGGACTACGTTGGAGAGCGGGCCACTGCGCTCATATCCAACGAGATTGGCGGCAGCAATTCGGTGGAACCGCTGATCCCGGCGGCGCGGGCCGGGCTGCCGGTGGTGGACGCCGACGGCATGGGCCGGGCCTTTCCCGAGTTTCAGATGAAGACTTTCTTCGTCTATGGCGTACCATGTTGCCCCATGGCAGTGGCGGACGAAAAGGGCAACTCTGCCATCATCAGAGAGACGATCAATCCGGCGTGGGCGGAACGGTTGGCTCGGTCGCTCACCATCCAGATGGGATGCGTGGCCTGCTACGCGGTGGCTCCGATGACGGCAGAACAGGTACGGCGCACGGCGGTCCCCAACACCCTGTCCCTGGCCCGTGATTTGGGCGACGCGGTGAAAAGCGCCAGGAACGACGGCAACGACCCCCTGGAGGCCATCCTCGGCGTCTGCCCCGGCCGGGCGCTCTTCACCGGCCGGGTGGTTGACGTGGATCGGCGCACCACGGCGGGGTTCGCTCGCGGCACGCTGACCATCGACGGCTTGGGATCCTGCTCCGGCAGTCGCATGGTCATCGAGTTTCAGAACGAGAACCTGATCGCGCGCCGGGACGGGGAAATCGCCGGCACTGTGCCCGACCTGATCTGCGCCGTTGCCACCGACCTGGGGGAACCCGTCACCACGGAGCTCATGCGCTACGGGCTGCGGGTCACCATCCTGGGTTTCCCGGCGCCCGAGCTGTGGATTTCGCCGGAGGGCCTGGCCGTCGCCGGGCCAAAGGCATTCGGTTATGAAACGGACTATGTCCGTTTGTCGGTATAGCGGGCCGGCGTAGTGTTCATCGGGGTTGACGTTGGCGGCACCAATACTGACGCCGTTCTGATGGACGGCGCTAACCTGGCGGCGGCCGCAAAGTTGCCCACAACCGCCGATGTAACCTCCGGCATCATCAATGCCCTGACTGAACTGTTAGCTGATTGGCCTCTCGGCGGCGGCGTGGACGCGGTGATGGTCGGAACCACGCATTTCACCAACGCCCTGTTGGAACGCCGGAACCTCGCGCCTACCGCCGTCGTGCGCTTGTCGTTGCCGGCGACGCAGTTGCTGCCGCCGCTGGTGGACTGGCCAACGGAACTGCGTGACGCCATGGGAGGTTTTGCCTATATGGTGGGAGGGGGCCACGAGTTCGACGGGCGGGAAATTTCGCCGTTGGATCGGGATGAACTGCGGCAGGTCGTGGCCGACATGCGGCGTCGCGGCGTGGACGCGGTGGCGGTTTCCGGCGTGTTCTCCCCGGTCAACACGGCCCATGAGGCTGAGGCGGCGGCGATCATAGCGGAAGAAGCGCCCGATATACGGATTTGCCTGTCCAACGAAAACGGACGGATGGGCTTGCTGGAACGGGAAAACGCCGCAGCGCTGAACGCGAGCCTGGGACAGCTGGCGGCGCGGACCATCCGAGGCATTGCGGAAGCGCTGGCGTCCCTCAACATCCGAGCGCCTCTCTACATGAGCCAAAACGACGGGACGCTGATGGACGCGGAGTTTGCGGCGCGATTTCCGGTGTTGACCATAGCATCGGGACCAACCAACAGTATGCGCGGCGCCGCCTGGTTGTCGGGCGTTCGGGACGGCATCGTGGTGGATATTGGCGGCACCTCAACCGACGTGGGCGCGCTGGTTAACGGTTTTCCCCGGGAGGCGGCAGTCGCGATACAGCTGGCCGGGGTTCGCACCAACTTTCGGATGCCGGACATGGTATCCATACCGCTAGGCGGCGGATCCATCGTGCAACTTGATCCGCTGAATATCGGTCCTGAAAGTGTGGGTTACCGGTTGTCCGAGGAATCCCTGGTGTTCGGCGGGGCAACGCTCACTACCACGGATCTGGCGGTGGCGGACGGCAAAGCCCGCGTGGGCGACGCCAGCTTGGTACAGGGCCTGGACGGTTCAAGGGTGGAACGCGGTATGGAGGAAATCAGGGCCAGGGTGGAGATTGCCATAGACCGGATGAAACTGAGTCATGAGAATGTTCCGGTGGTTTTGGTAGGTGGCGGCAGCATTTTGGTGGGCGATGACGTGAACGGAGCAGCCGAGGTTTTGCGGCCTCCCCACGCCGATGTGGCCAATGCCATCGGCGCGGCCATTGCCCAGGTGGGCGGTCAGGCGGAACGGGTGTATGACCTGGCGAGCATCGGGCGCGCGGCGGCCATCGCCGACTGTTCGGCAGCCGCTGTTGACCGTGCGGTGAATGCGGGCGCTGCGGTGTCGTCTGTGGAGATCGTCGAGATCGACGAAGCGCCCCTGACCTACGTTCCCAGCAACGCCACCCGGGTGCGGGTCAAGGCTGTGGGCAATCTGGCTGGATTCCCGCTTGCGCGGGAATGACGACTCCGGTATTTTCATGGCGAAACCGCCCAATCAGGAGGTAGTGTAATGACGGCCTCGACACAAAACGGAACGATTTCGGTTGTGGTGCACGGCGCTACCGGGCGCATGGGTATGGAAACGGTTCGGGCTGTTGTCGCCGCTGACGATATGACGTTGGTGGGGGCGACCTGTCGCACCCATCGCGGCGACGCGTTGCCGACTGCCGCCGGCGGTGAAGTGCCGTTGTCCACCGATCTGGCAGCGTTGCTGGATTCCGTGCATCCGCAGGTTATGGTTGAGTTCACCCATGCCGACGCATGTATGGCCGCCGCGCCACTGGCCGCAGACCGTGGTATTCACATGGTGCTGGGAGCCAGCGGCTTGAACGCGGAACAGCTGCAAATCCTTGACATCATGGGACAGGAGCATGGCATTGGCATCATCGTCGCGCCGAATTTTGCCCTGGGCGCCGTGGTGCTGAAAAAGCTGGCGGAACAGGCCGCCGCTTTCTTCGACTATGTTGATGTGGTCGAAGCGCATCACGAGATGAAGATAGACGCTCCTTCGGGCTTTTCCCTCGCCATCGCGCGGGGTATGAGGGACGAGCGGGGGAGTGATTTCGAACGCAACGCAACGACCGTGCACCATCTGCCTGAAACCCGCGGCGGCGACGTTGGCGGCGTGGGCATCCACAGTCTGCGCCTGCCGGGCCGCAGCGCGCACCACGAAGTGATATTCGCCGCCGCCGGACAGAACCTGAGCATCCGCCACGATACCCTGGGACGGGACTGCTATATGCCGGGAGTCCTGCGCTGCGTGCGCGAGGTTGTCAACCGTCCTGGATTGACGGTGGGCCTGGAGACCGTACTTGGGTTGTAACTGAAGGAAAGCAGTTTCATAGCGACCGGATACCCGTCGGCGCGGAGTGTAACTTCAAGCGGAGTGTAACTTCAACAGGAGTGAAATGGATCTTCAAGGATTGAAACTCGCCATCGTGGGCGCCACCGGCGCCGTCGGTCAGGAGACCTTGCGTCTTATTGAGGCTCGGTATCCGAAACATACCAACCTGAAGTTGCTGGCCTCCAAGCGTTCCGCCGGCCGAAAGATGGAGGTTAACGGAAAGACCTTCACCGTCGGCGAGACCACCGATGACAGTTTCGACGACGCGGACCTGGTGTTCATCTCCGCGCGTACTGAAGATTCGCGTCGATTTGGTCCGGTCGCCGCGGCGGCCGGCGCAATGGTGATTGACGACTCCAGCGCGTTCCGGATGGATCCGGAAGTGCCTTTGGTGGTGCCCGAAGTCAACGGCTTGGATCTGGAATGGCACAATGGCATCGTGTCCATTCCGAACTGTTCCACCACGCCGTTGGTGATGGCGGTGCATCCCTTGCGCCAGGCCAGTCCAATCCGCCGGATTGTGGCCGACACCTACCAGTCGGTTTCCGGAGCCGGCGGCGCGGCGATGAATGAGCTGCGGGAACAAACCCGCGCCATTATGCACGGAGGACCCGCCGAACCGGACGCCCAGCCCCAGCAAATCGCTTTCAACGTAATACCTCAAATCGACAGTTTCAACGAATCGGGATACACCCGTGAAGAGCAGAAAATGATCGATGAAAGTCGCAAGATCCTCCACGAACCCGACTTGGCGGTTTCCGCGACCTGTGTTCGGGTTCCGGTGTTGGTGTCCCACTGCGTCGCCGCCCATCTGGAGTTTGCCGAACCTGTCTCAGTCGGCGAGGCGCGGGAATTACTGAGCCGGATGGCGGGGGTGACGATCCAGGATGATCCGACGACTCTATCCTATCCCATGCCCGTGGACGCGGCCGGTTACGATGATGTTTTCATAGGCCGCATTCGCAAGGACGCATCGCACTCCAATGGATTGGCGATGTGGATTGTTACCGACAACCTCGTGAAGGGAGCTGCGCTGAACGCGCTGCAAATTGCGGAGGAGGCCGTGGCCAGGAATGCTGTTCACGGCAAGACCAACTAACGGCACGGCCTGAGACGGATTGGTGCGAAGAAACCCCATGGCCAGTTGGCTATCTTGATTGACAGTGAGCAATCGGGAGCATACCATGGTTCACAGTGGTCGTGCTACACGGGGAGCTGGCGGTGCCCTGTACCCGCAACCCGCCATAGCGGGGTGGAATTCCTCCCCCAGGCAAGGCGCAAGGGCCAATTTCCCAGGGAATGGTGTTGACGGCCGGGTCCCACGCGGCGCAGGCTCGTGAACTCCGCCAGGGCTTGACGGCAGCAACGGTAAGCGATGTCCCGCGGGTGCCGTGGGAGCGCCTGGCCCGAGCCAATCCCGACGATACGCCCCCAAGCCGCAGTCAAAGGGAGGTGCTCGGCCACTTTTTTTGGTGCGATGATCATGCCTGTTCCGCCTTCCGCCGCTGCTCCGTACCGTCGGTCGCGCAAATCGCTGGGGCAGCATTTCCTCACCGACGGCAGGATCGCCAATCGCATCGTCGCGGCCGCCGAACCGACGGACGCTGATACGGTTCTGGAAATCGGGCCGGGGAGCGGATTTCTGACCCGTCGTCTCCTGGAACGCGCCGGCCAGGTTGTCGCGGTCGAGTTGGACGCGACCTTGGCTGGCGAACTGCCGGCCCGCCTGGGCGATCCTCCCAACCTGAACGTGCGCCATGGAGATGCCCGTAGCGTTGAGATCGCCGACTTGGTGGGCCGAGAAACGTCTTACAAGTTGGTTGCCAACCTGCCCTACTACGCAGCGGCTCCCATCGTCCGCCGTTTCCTGGAAACGGATACTCCGCCCACCATCATGGTAGTGATGGTCCAGCGCGAAGTGGGGGAGGCCATGACGGCCGCTCCGGGCAAAATGACCCTGATGTCGGTGGCAACCCAGTTCTATGCCGCCGCGTCGGTGGTGACCCAGGTGCCGCCCCGCTGCTTTCGCCCGCCGCCCAAAGTTTCTTCCACCGTGATCAGGCTGGAGCTCCATCCGAAACCGGCGACCCCGGTGAAAAATCGAGAAAGCTTCTTTGCGCTGGTTAGAGCGGGTTTCAGCGCGCCCCGCAAGACGCTGCGCAACTCGCTCGCCCAGGGCGCCGCAGCGTCCCCGGCGGTGGTTGAGGCGGTGTCGGCTGATGTCGGAATCGATCCGATGCGACGGCCGGGCACTCTTTCGATTGCGGAATGGGCGGCTCTCGACGCCGGGTGGCCCGATCAGGTCCCGCGGAACCGTTCCCTTTAGTTTCTCTGTTAGAATCGAGTGATGGAACCCCGTCCGCTGCACATACCGGCTTATGCCAAAATCAATCTTTCCCTTGAGGTAATTGGCCGTAGAGACGACGGCTATCACGACGTCGTCACTATCCTCCAAACGGTGGACCTGGCGGATACACTGACGTTGTCAGTGGCCGACGAACTGGTGGTTACGTGTGATGACCCGGAATTACCAGGCAAGGACAATATCGTCTGGGCCGCCGCGACCAGGCTGGCGGAACGAGCCGGCATCCCGCCACAAGCCCGCATCCATGTATCCAAGCGGATACCCGTGGCGGCCGGACTGGGCGGGGGGTCGGCGGACGCTGCATGTGCTTTATTGGGCCTGAATCGGCTCTGGGGATTGGGGTTGGCGGTCGGCGACTTGGTGTCAATCGCTGCTGAATTGGGGTCGGATGTACCGTTTCTGATCACGGGCGGCACCGCCCTTGGCACAGGACGGGGCGATGAGATAACCACGCTCACGGACTTGCCATCCATTGATGTGCTGGTGGTTGCGCCATCTGAAACCATTCCCGCCAAGACGCCGTCTTTGTACCGTGCTCTGACACCCGACGATTTTTCCGACGGCCGGCACACGAAACGACTGACTTATGGGCTACATACCCGGCCATTGACCACGAACCTTTGCCGCAACACTTTCGAGCGCCCCGCCAAAGCGATCTTTCCCGGCTTGGCCGACGTATGGAATAGAGTGGCGGCAACGGCACAACACCCACCCCGGCTTTCGGGCGCTGGCCCAGCCCTGTTCTGCCTCCCCTCCTCGGAAAATGAGCGGACGCGGGTCGCCGCAGCCTTGCAGGGTACGGGCGCGACGGCGTACCTTGTGCGGACGCTTTCTCCGGCGGCTGATGCCGGCATTGACCCAACAGTTTAAGGAGACACCACGCGCCGATGGATATTCTTGCCGTATTGAGCATTCCTTTCGACCCGGACATCATACGTACCGCCGGGTTCATTCTCTCCTGGCATGGCTTCTTCACCTTTGTAGGCGTGGCGGTGGCCGTGTATCTCACCTGGCGTTGGGGCCGGCGTGAGGGGTTGGACGGAGATGCCATCCTGTCGGTTTCGACTTGGTGCATCATAGGCGGCATCATCGGAGCGCGCCTATTGCACGTGGTGGACTTCTGGGACGACGTGTACCAATACGACCCGATGCGCATCCTCTACTTCTGGGGTGGCGGAATAGCGATTTTCGGCGCTTACCTGGGAGGGTTCGCCGGAGGAGCCGTGTACATCATCATGCGCAACGCTCCCGCGCTGCATCGTGCCTGCGACAACGCTGCCCTGCGATGGACGGGGATGCACCGGCCTTTTCCGCAGATGCCGTCGGTGGCCCATCTCGCCGATGTAGCGGCGCCGGCGTTGCTGATTGCCCTGGCCATCGGGCGCATCGGCGACGTGATCAACGGCGAGCATTGGTCCAGCTTCTCCAACCTTCCCTGGGCCTGGGTGTACACGGATCCCGACAGCCTGGGCTATGGGAGGCCGGCCTCCCATCCGGCAGTGGCCTACGAGTTGATCTTCTGCCTGATCTGGGCTGGCGTCCTGTGGTGGTTGAAGGACCGCATCAGCCCCCGGGGAATGCTGTTTGCCCTGTTCTTCGCCGGTTATTCGGCGGGCCGCTTCTTCATTTCCTTCGTGCGCCAGGAGCAAAACACCTACGTATTCGGATTCAACGAGGCCCAACTGGTGGCCCTGGCTGTAATGTTGGTGACGGTGCCGCTCCTGATTTACCGCGCCCGCCTGGCGCGTCGTCCCGGCCGCCGGTCTTAAGGCGCCGCGACGGCGCCCGAGGCGGAAGAAGCCTAATATGGAGCGACGTCCATCGTTAACGATGGCCTCGGCTATGCCGCCGGCCTGAGGTCATCGATCCGCAGATAGGTTCGTCGTTCTCCGCGATAACTATCTTCGGCCAATTGGAACACTAAATCTACGGCGTCGTACCCGCCCCAGTCCCCGGCGTAATTCCAGGCCAGGGCATCGAAGGAACGGGATCCGCTGCTTACTTGCAGCTTGAGATGCTGGCCGCTCCCGCCGACGTAACCCCAGTTGTGGACGCGAGCGCGGCGGGTCAGGTAGCGTGGTGTCGGATTGTCCTTGCCAAAAGGCTCCAGTTGAGACTGGAGTTTCGACAATTCCGGGTTGATTATTTCTTCCAAAGAGCCTTCGGCATGGATTTCCAGAGTAGGTTCGGGGCCGAACAAGCCTTGTTCGGCGTTGGCGATGTGGATAAGCCGCTCGATCACCAGTGGGAAATCGCGTTTGTTGACGGTGAACCCGGCGGCGGCGCTGTGACCTCCGTACCGCACCAGCAAGTCCGCGCATCGGGAGATGGCCTCAATCAGATTGAATGCGCCGGCGCTGCGCGCGCTGGCTACCAGGTGTTCGTCATCGGTACTGGCCAGCGCGACGGTGGGGCGATTGAACAATTCCACCAGGCGGGATGCCACCAACCCGTTGATGCCGGGTGTGTAAGCGTCATCATGGGTGATGATGATGGCCGGCAAATGACCGCCGGATAGCACCCGGTCAATGGCGATCTCGGTGGCGCGGGCCGTCAACTCCCTACGCTGGGAGTTGAATTGCTCCAAACGGGAGGTCAGCCGCTCGGCTTCTTGCGTGTCGCGGGCCAACAACAGGTTCAGTGAGGTCTCCGGGTGGGCCATGCGGCCCGAGGCATTCAATCGTGGCGCGATTTGGAACGAGACATGCTCGGTGCGTATGGACTGCCTTTCCAGATTGACGCGCCGCAACAGGGCACGAAGACCGGGCCGCCGGGTATCGGGCAAAAATGCTAAACCGCGCTGCACCAAATAGCGGTTTTCATCGCGCAACGGCACCAAGTCGGCTACGGTCCCCAGGGCGGCCAATTCCAGCAGAGAAGGATCCGGCGGCGCACCCAAGTGTTCCAACAACGCAGTGGCTAGTTTGTAGGCGATGCCGGCGCCACACAACTCCGGGAAAGGATATTGATTGTCTGGCATCTTGGGGTTGACGACTGCGATGGCAGCCGGGCGTTGCAGTGGGGGCACGTGGTGGTCCGTAATGATCACATCGGCGCCCCGTTGGGCGGCCAAGGCCACTTCGGCGACGTCGCTGACGCCACAGTCCACCGTAACCAGCAGCGTGGCGCCTTGAGCCGCGAGCTTCGCCACGGCGCCGGAGTTCATGCCGTGGCCTTCGGACACCGGGTCCGGCAGGTAGGGGATTACGCGGCACCCCAATCGGTCGAGCGTTTCACACAATATAGCCGTACCCGTGATCCCGTCGACGTCAAAATCGCCGAACACGGCTACGGTTTCCCGATTTCGGGCTGCGGTGGCCAACCGGGGCAGCGCAGCGCTGACGCCGGCCAGCAAACCGGGATCGTATGGAACCCCGGGCGGGTTCAAAAAACTCTCCAGCGTTGCCGTATCGGCTATGCCACGGGAAAGCAGTAATTGCACCGCAGTGGATGATAAATCCGGGGGTAACCGGCTCCCTGCCACCGGCGGCGGCAACAGCCATCGTTTGGGTGGAGGATTGGGCCGGCGCGGCACACTGGTCACAAATCGGCGCGCGCCAGAACGATTACCGAGTTGTGTCCGCCGAATCCAAAAGAGTTGCTGAGCGCCACGTTCAACTCCGCCGGCCGAGCCGCGTTGGGAACGTAGTCCAGGTCGCACTCTGTGTCGGGTTCGTCCAGGTTGATCGTGGGCGGCATCAATCCCTGGCGCAGCGCCATGACGCAAACGACGGCTTCCAATGCGCCGCCGGCGCCCAGCAAGTGCCCGGTCATGCTCTTGGTGCTGCTTACGGGAATCCGGTAAGCGTGGTCTCCCAGCGCCAGCTTCAGCGCTTTGGTCTCGTGCCAGTCGTTTAGCGGCGTCGAAGTGCCGTGGGCGTTGAGGTAGTCAACATCCTCCGGAGCCAACCCGGCTGCTGCCAGGGCGGCGATAACGGCGGTTGCCGCGCTCTGGCCCGTTGGATTGGGCTCGGTGAGATGGTGGGAGTCGCTGGTAGCGGCGTAACCGCGCAGCTCGGCCAGGGGTTCCGCGCCCCGGGTGGCGGCGTGATCCGCGCTCTCCAGCACCATCACTGCCGCGCCCTCGGCCAAGACGAATCCGTCTCGGTGGCGGTTGAACGGTTGGCTGGCCTGTTTCGGGTTGTCATTCTGTCGTGACAGCGCCCGCAGGGCATTAAAACCGGCCACCGATAGCGGCGCGATGGGCGCTTCCGCGCCACCGGCCAGCACAACCTCCGCCTTTCCGTGGCGGATGAGGTCCCAGCCGGTCCCGATGGCATCGGCCCCACTGCTGCAAGATGAAGTTATGCAGTAATTAGCGCCCATTGCGCCGGTGACCATGGAGACTTGCGCCGAACCCATATCGGCCAGCATCATCGGAATTAGGAACGGCGTAACCCGCCGGGGGCCCCGTTCCAAGAGCACTTGGTGCTGCTCCGTCAACGTGCTGATGCCGCCGATGCCGCTGCCGATGACAACGTGGACGCTGTAGCGATCCATGCTTCGCGGGTTAAGGTCGGCTTGGCGGCAGGCCTCCTGGGCCGCAACAGCGGCGAACTGAGCGAAGCGGTCCATGCGGCGCGCTTCTTTGCGGTCCAGATAGTTTTCCGGGTTGAACCCTTTGACCTCTGCGGCGAACCGAGTGTCGAAGGCTTCCGCGTCAAAGCTGGTGATGTAGTCGATCCCCGACTGGCCGGCGGCAATGGCGCCCCAAGTATCGGATACGTCTAGTCCCAACGGGCTGACCATACCCAGTCCGGTTACCACCACCCTCCGGCCAGGGGCGCCGTAGTCGGTCATGCGCTATCTCGCTCTATTCGGATTGCGGCGCTGGCTGGCGGACTCGAGGACGCCGTTCAGTATTTCGGTTGCCTCGTTCACTCGGACGGAGATGTTGGCGGCGACATCTTTACTGCCGCTGTCAGCCCGCTCGGCGTAGTTGCGCAACGCTTCCGACGCTTCATTGATGCGAGTGCGAAGGTTGTCCATGAAATCCGACCCCATATTGGACAGGGGCTGGCTGACCGAGCGGAGGGTCTCCGACAATTCGTTGACGCGCTGGTTGAGGTGTTCGCCGAACTCCTTGCCGGCCTGTTCCACTTGATACGACCAAGCCCGCATGATTTCGGCGGTTTCGGACAGGTCCTGTACGCTGCGGGCCTGGCGCAACCGGTAGTTGCCCAGCATTCGGAAAATGCGGCCGTACAACGCATCGATAGACGTGAGTTTCGCGCTGTACCGGTCGAACAGTTCGCGGCTTTCGGCCATAGTCCAGCGCTCGTCTTCGTGAACGAACTGGCGTCCGGTGTAAAGTTCGTAGGGCCGCATCTCGCCTTCCTGGAGCGGTTCCCCGTTGGCGTTCAGGGGTTTCAAGCTCCAGTTGGACGTGGCGGGCAACGGCGTCAGCAAGTTAGCCGTTTGGTAACGGCTGTGCTGGGAAACCCAGTCCGCCAGCGTCATGATCGTTTCTTCGGTGTCGTAAGGCAACCCGATGATGGTCATGGCGACAACGGAGAATCCCTTTTCGTTCAGGCGCACCAGGTCTCTTTCCATCTGACCGGGCTCCTGGCGCTTGCGGACGGCGGCCAGGCTTTCGGCGTTGTTGGACTCCACACCCAAGTAGAGCATTTTGACGTTTGCTTCCAGCAAGGCGTCGGACAGTTCGTCGTCCTGTCCGATTTCGGCCCGTGCCTGGCAGATCATGTTCATGGAGTCGGTCCGGCCTATCCAGCTCTTCAATCTTTCCAACCGCTCGTTACGGAACTTGACCGCGCGCAGCGGCGGGGTGTGCAGGTCGTCGGAGATGAACACGTTGAACTTGCCGTTCCGGCCGGTATGGATGAGGCCGTCGGCGGCCAAGTCTTCCAGTTGTTCCAATCGCTGGAACTCGGTTTCGCGATCGATGAGACGATAGCCCAGGAACTGCTGAATGACTTGGCAGTAGGAGCAATTTTCGGTGCAGCCCCGTACCGTTTCCAACACGGCTCCGGCCATGGGATTCACCGGGGACAACCCGCGGATTGAGCGGAAGTCGGGCAACGGGACGAAATCGGGAGCAACCAAACCCTTGCGCCGGGTCTGGATCAGATGACCGTCCCGCATAAATGAGATGCCGGCGACGCGCTCCAAGTAGGCATATCTACGGTCGTCGCGCCAAGTCAGCAGGATGTCGCACAACTGCCCGATGATGTCTTCGCCCTCCCGATTGACGATGACATCGAAGCCGCCGCGCTCGATGGCTTCTTCAGGCAGCGGACTCATCTGCGGCCCGCCGCCCAGGATCACCAGATCGGGATGAAATTGCCGGGCTTCCCGGGCTATTTCGTAGGCGCGGGGCGTCTCGTTGATGAGCGAAGTGATCATCAGCACGTGGATCCCGTCCAGGTCTTTGTCGGGATCCAGGCGACCCAATCGGTCTTCAAACCAGATATCCCGCTCATATACGTAAGGCCCTTCCCATTGCGCCAGGGCTCCAGACAGGAACAGCATGCCTTGGCGGGGTATGGCAATGTACTCGAAGTTGCCGCCCGCCGAGGCGGGCTGCACCATCATGACCCGGCGCGTGCGGTCACCCCGGGGTTGCATGGAAACCGGGGAAACGCCGGCGGGAGTGCCGTCAAATTTATTATCGAGCAGTCCAATAACGCTCATTTAGCTCACGTACTCCGATGTTGGGGACAGGGAGCGGCTTGGCGATTTCTTCCAACACACTTTTGGACGCTATTATACAACATGGACGTCAACGCCGGGATGCTCCGTCTGATGACCTCAACGAGTTCAATGCGACTGAAAATGGGGAATGATGTCTTTGGCCAGTACTTCCAGATGTCGGCGACGGTCTTCAGGGGGCGCGGCGATGCTGAAGATTATGTAGCGAGCGCCGGCGTCGATGTACTCCTGCAACCTCTCGATGCACATTTTGGGCGTACCCAGCAGGCAGTAACGCCGCACGATATTGATAAACTCGCCACCGTAAACGTACTGGTTGCCCAGGGATTGGGCAGCAGTCCGGGCGGCCTGCTCTTCGGTGGGCGCCAGGGTGATGTAGGGAAAGAATGCCCATTGAAAACCGGATAAGTCGCGCCCGGCCGCGGCGGCCAAGGCGTAGATCTTCGCGACGCTATCCGCGTATCGTTCCGGGCTGTAGAAATAAGGCAGCCACCCGTCTCCGAAACGCACGGCCCGGCGCATGGCCGCGTCGCGCCGGCCGGCCACCCACACCGGAGGATGTGGTTGCTGGGTTGGTTTCGGGTTAATGGCGGCCTCATCCAGGGTGTAATGCCGTCCGCGCATCGTCACGGATTCGTCGGTCCACAGGCGCCGCAGCCCTTCGAGACATTCATCGGTTCGGCGTCCACGATGCTCTATGCTGATGCCGGCGTTTTCGTACTCTACGGCAAACTCGCCTCCGACGCCGATGCCCAGCGTAAGTCGCCCTCCGGATGCGATGTCCAATGTCGCCGTCATGCGCGCCAGCATCAGCGGATGGTAGAAGGGAGCCAGGGTGACTGCGGTAAGTATCCGCATCCGTTCGGTGGCGCCGGCCGCCACCGCCAGGAGCGGCAGCGCGGCGTGAGTAGGTCCGGGCGGACGACCGCGCATGAAGTGTTCTCCCGCTCCCATATACTCGAAACCGAGTTCTTCCATCAACCGCGCTTGCTCCACGGTGCGGTGGGCGGGAAGAGCCATGCTGGCGCCGAAATGCAACGCGCCGGTATCGCCGGAGCCTGGTATGCCGGAGCCTGGTATATCCGGTGCGGATGAAGCCATGTTCTCAGTTCAGGTTGTTTCGTGGGATGCGGCCAGTCGCAAGGAACTGGCGTATTGTACGATACTGTGGGCCGTCGGTGAAGGCTCTGGCGATGATATACTGAACACTGAAGAGAGCATGGGCCATTTCTCCCGGGTCTTGCTGGCCGTAATCATGACTGTTTTAGTAACTGGCGCCACCGGGCTGTTGGGCCTCCGAGTGGTTGAGCGTCTCCTTGACACCGGACATTCCGTGAGGACGATGGTGCGCCGCCCCGGAAGCGAGAGCGCGTTCGCCACTCCTCCCACGGAAGTCTGCTACGGCGACGTAACCGACCCGGATGCCCTCGCCGAAGCCTGCCGCGACATCGCTGAGGTGATCCACCTGGTGGCGGTGATCCGCGGCGGTGACCGGCAGTTCGACGCCATCAACCGGCAGGGCGCCGCTAACGTTGCCGTTGCGGCTAAAGAAGCCGGTTCGGTGCGTCGGTTCATTCACGTCAGCGCGCTGGGCGCGGCCAACAACCCACGGTTGCGTTATCTATACTCAAAGTGGCAGGGCGAGCAGGAAGTGATTGCCAGCGGTCTGCCCTACGTGATCATCCGTCCCTCTTTGATTTTTGGCCCGGGCGACGAATTCACCACGGCGGTGGCAGCGCTGATCCGGACGATGCCGGTCACGCCGGTTATTGGCTCCGGCAACAACCGGCTCCAGCCCATACACGTAGCTGACGTGGCGCGGTGTATCGTGTCATCGGTCAGCGGCAACATCCGGGCCAACCGGGTTCTGGAAATCGGCGGACCGCAGCGGCTGTCTTACAATGAGGTCGTCAGCGCGGTGGCCCGCGCCATGGGGCGTAAAAGGCTGCGCCTGAACGTTCCCCTATGGAAGATCCGTCCTGCGGTGGCAGTCATGGACACCCTCACGCCCCGCGCGCCGATCAATCGCGCCATGTTGCAGTTGGTGACGCTCCGCAACGTCGCAGAACCGGATTCGGTGGAACGCGTCTTCGGATTCCGGCCCAGGCCCATGGCGGGCAACATTGACCACGTTAACAGCATCACTTTCGGCGAAGGCTTGCGTCTCAACCTGGGAATGGCCGCTCGCCGCTGACTTCCATCATGCTCCAATCCTACCAAGATGCGGTGGCGCGCCTCCTGTCCCTCGTTGACCACGAGCGGGCAACACCCGCTTTGCCCCGGCAGAAGCGCATTTACGACCTTCAAAATGTCGAGCGGTTGCTGCAAAGGATGGGCGCTCCCCACCGGATGCCCGGCATAGTCCATATCGCCGGCACCAAGGGAAAGGGCAGCACGGCAGCGATGGTGGAGTCAATACTGCGCGCGGCGGGCTATTCAACCGGGTTCTATTCGTCTCCGCATCTGCACTCCTTTCGCGAACGCATCCGCCGGGACGGTCAGCCGGTTTCGCCGCAGCGTTTCGTAGAATTGGCCGAATGCGTTTGGCCGCATCATCTTGCCAACGCTGCCGATCCGGAAGCCGGCCCAGCCACGCTATTCGAATACCTGACCGCCATGGCCTTCAAATGCTTCGCCGAGGACAGCACGGACGCCAGCGTGATCGAGGTGGGCCTGGGCGGCCGGTTGGATGCCACCAACGTCGTGACCCCCGACGTGGGCGTGATAACTCCGGTGAGCCTGGATCACACCGCTATCTTGGGTGACACCATCGGCGAGATTGCCGCCGACAAAGCCGGCATCATCAAGCCCGGAATACCCGTCGTAGTTGCGCCGCAGTTTCCCGAGGCGGATTTGGCGATCCGGGCCGCAGCCGGAGCGCAGTCCGCTCCGGTTATCCGGATTGGCGACGTTGTGAAGTGGCGGGTCGATGCAGTTTCGATAGAGGGTCAGGAACTGACCATACACGGCCAACGGGCTATCTACCAGGCGCGCCTCCCGTTACTGGGCGATTTCCAGAGCGTCAACGCCGCGGTTGCCGTGGCCGCTGTGGAGGTGTTAGCAGACACCGGATTGCCGGTGGCCCCCGATGCCGTCGTGAAAGGTTTGGCGTCGGTGGAATGGCCCGGTCGTCTGGAAGTGCTGCGACGGAACCCCACCGTGATCGCCGACGGAGCGCACAACGATCATTCCGTCAGCGCGCTGTTGAATACCTTGCCGGCGTATGCGCCGGATTGCCGCCTGACCCTGGTGGCCGGCTTCTCCCGCGACAAGAGAGTGGACGCCATGGTCAAGCTGCTGGCAGAACGCTGCGACCGTGTTATCGCCACACGTTCCCGGCATCCGCGCTCCATGCGGCCGGCGGAAATCGCGGAGGCGTTCCTTGCCCAGGGCATGGCTCCCGACTCCGTGGCCACGGTCTCCAACGTCGCTGACGCGCTCGATTTGGCGTTGGCAAGGGCCGGCCCGGACGACCTGGCGCTGATTACCGGCTCCCTCTTCGTCGTTGCGGAAGCCCGGGAAACTATGCTGGGGATTGATTCGGAGATTTACCCCGACTTGCTGCCTCCCGACCTGCGGTAAATGGGCCGGCGGCTATTAGAATCGAAACGATGACGGAAAGCAGAAACGGAACGGTACAACGTCGCCGTCGGGTGGTGGTCACCGGGTTGGGCGCGATCACGCCGCTGGGGCTAACGCCCGATGACTTCTGGGCCAACCTGGTTGCCGGCGTATCCGGGATCGGTCCGATGACCCTGTGCGACCCGACAGATTATCCATGTCAGATCGCCGGCCAGGTCGATGACTTCAACCCGGAGGACTACATTCCCCGCCGGGAGGCCCGTCGAATGGCCCGGTTTTCCCAATTGGCCGTGGCGGCGGCATTGCAGGCGGTCCCCGATGCCGGACTGGACATGGAGCGCGAGGACCCCTACCGCGTCGGCGTGTTGCTGGGCAACGGCAACGGCGGGTTCCCCACGTTGGAGGAGAACTGCCGCATCCTGGCCGACCGTGGCGGCATGAGAATGTCTCCCTTCTTTTTCCCGATGATTTTGCCCAACATGGCGGCAGCTAACGTGAGCCAGTACGTGGGGGCGCACGGCTACAACTCCACGTCCACTACCGCCTGCGCCGCGTCCAACAACGCCATCGGCGAAGCCTTGCAGGCCATTCGTCACGGCGTCGCCGACGTTATGCTCGCCGGCGGGACTGAAGCCGGAATCAGCCAGTTGGGCTTGGCCGGGTTCGCAGTGATGCGCGCCCTCAGCGCCCGCAACGAGGAACCGCATCGGGCCAGTCGCCCCTTTGACGCAGAACGGGACGGGTTTGTGCCGGCGGAAGGGGCCGGTATCCTCGTCCTGGAAGAACTGGAACACGCCAAATCTCGCGGCGCCAATATCCTTTGCGAAGTGGCCGGTTTTGGCGCAACTGCTGACGCCGGGCATTTGGTGCAACCCCAGGAAACCGGGGCCAGCGCCGCCCGTGCGATGTCCAACGCCCTGGCCGATGCGGGGATATCCACCGGAGATGTGGACTACATCAACGCTCACGGCACCTCCACGCCTTTGAACGATGCAGTGGAGACGGTAGCCATTAAGCGTCTGTTCGAGGAAGTCGCTTATCGGATCCCGGTGAGCAGCACCAAGGGGATGATTGGGCACTCCCTGGGAGCATCGGGCGCGTTGGAGGCCGTGGCGTGCGTTAAGACCATCGTTGACCAGCGCATCCACCCGACGGTCAATCAGGAAACAGCCGACCCGGAGTGCGATTTGGACTACGTACCCAATCGGGCCCGAGCTGCCGACGTGGCGGTGGTTCTGTCCAACGCCTTCGGATTTGGCGGCCAAAACGCTTGCCTGGTTTTCCGTCGCTACGAAGACTGACTGCGGCGTTGAGCGCCGCAAAATGCAAACTGCCGGAGCGCGGTGACGACTCCGGCAGCTTGGTTTCCGGGTGGTGTACCGGGCGGTTAGTTGGCGGCCTGTCCGGCTAGCATCTCGTCGAGCATACGCTGCAAGGCCATGGTGTGGCTACAAACCTTCCGGGTGCTGAAAAACGCGCACTCGCAGCGCCAATCGCCGTCGTGGTACGCGACCCGGTAGGTGTTGTGGTTGCCGACGAAAGAAGCTTCAAAGGTGTGAATGTTCACCCGCCCCGGTTCTTCGGCGTACTTGCGCGCCTTGTCAACCTTGCCGATGTAGCTCGAAGTCATTTCAACCCCCGTAGTTTGCTTGGGGCGGGATCGCTCACCCGCCCGGTGATTGAATGGTACTGGCAACGGGGCCGGTGGGTCAATATGCCTACACGCATTATTATGTCGATTGATAATACCGTTTATCAAAGATAAAGCGATTGCTGATTGACAACGATGGTATCGGCGAATATGATATATAACATCGCATCTGCATCAATGATGCAGCGCAAGCCCCGTGAGGAAGGAGGCAACGATGGTTACCGTCAACGAGCGCCCAATCACCGCCGACATTGATAGCCCTTCCGGGTTGCTGACCCAATGGGTTGAGCAAGACATGTCTGACATCCTCACCGAATTCGGCGCCCGCATGGAGGACAGTGCGCCGGAGCGGGTCAAGCGCATCCCACCGCCCGCCATGGCTTACGGCATCCCCATGGCCGGAGTGCGTTACTACACCTACGTGCCGGAGAGCTAGACGCGCTGCGTAGCCACCGAGCTGCTGCGCTCAGGGGCGGCTCACCAGCCGCCCCGTTTACGCGGTAAGGGCCGGGCGATGGCGCGCAAAGGTCGGCGCACTCAAGCGGGGCCGGGGTCGCAAAACCCCGGCTTTTTCATTTTGCCGTCGCCGCGAATTTCGCAGACGGTGGCGTTATGGCAAACGTCCATCCGGCGAACGTCCACCCTAGCGAACATCCATCTATGGGCAGCGGCGGCCTTGTCCGGCAACGACCGACTGGCTGGAGCCGGTCGCTCACCTTCAGCAACCGTGACGGGGAAGGCGAACCGGATCAGCAACGGGCCCTCCTGACTGCCGCTACAAAATCACCCCGCCGGAACGCCACTGTTCGAGAGCTTCCGCCGGGTAGCCCAGCTCCGTCAGCACCTCATCAGTATGCTCTCCCAACGCGGGCAGATTTCCCGGTTGCAGCGGGGTCTGGGTGAAAGTCGCCGGAGGGCCGGCCATGCGGACGACGCCCAAGTCGCGGTGCTGCACGTCGATGGCCAGGTTGTTTGCCGCCACCTGGGGATGCTCGAACAGCTCCTCCACAAAGTGCACCGGGCCGGCGGGGACGCCGCCGGCGTCCAGCAGGTTCAGCCACTCCTCGTTGCTTTTGCTCAGGAAGATGACCTCGGCGTCGGCGGTGAGCCGGGCGCCGAACTCGGCGGCTTCCCGGGAATACTGGTCGTAGCCTTCGTCGAAGCGTATGTCGTGCAGGCCGATGACCGTCAGAAGCTTCCGGCGGAGGGCCGCGTTGAGACATCCGACTACCAGCATCCCGTCGGCGGTCTGAAAGAACCGGTAGTAGATGTTGCCCGGCGCCTGGAAATGTTGTGACTCGTACACTTCCAGCAAATCGGGATAAGGGACGCCCGCGGCCCGCATGGCGTCCACCGATGCGCGGACCTGCTGGTGGGGTTCCTTGTCTAGGCCGTCAATGCGGACGAAACGCATCCCCAACATCAGCAGGCCGACGCCGAGGAGCGACGCCTCCAGTTTCTGTCCCTTGCCGCCATGGCGCTCCCGGGCGAATAACGCGCCGCAGACGGCCCACGCCTGGGCAAGCCCGCAGGCGGTGTCCACCAGAGGGCTGGACACGATCTGATGGGGCACGCCGCCCGCGACCTTGCCCTCGGCGGTGGCGATGCCCGACATGGCCTGAATGATGATGTCATAGCCGGGACGGTAAGCATCCGGCCCGTCGTGTCCGAAGGCCGAACCTTCGCAGTAGATGATGCGCGGGTTGATGGCGAAAAGGGTTTCGTAGTCTATGCCCAGGCGTCCCGCCACGTCGGGTCGGTTGTTGGCGAGGACGACGTCGGCCTGCTCGGTGAGACGGCGCACCACGTCGGCCGCGTCCGGTTTGGCGAGGTTTAAGGTCATGGAACGCTTGCCCCGGTTGTAGGCCATGAAGGGTCGGCCGTCGGTGGGGATGACCGCCTGGGCATACCGCCAGAGGTCGCCCCAGGGCGGTTCCACTTTAACGACGTTGGCGCCCATATCGGCCAGCAGCATACCGGCGGTGGGTGTGGCGATCATCGTGGAAAACTCCACAACGTTGATCCCTTCTAGAGGGCCGGGCATGGCGTTACTCCGAGCCAGTTGAGTGCTGGCCGATTATAGCATCACCGATCAGCCGAACCGGAAATGCTCCGGCCCCAACCGCAGGGCGTCGGCCGGGATCATTGCGGCCAGTTCCGCCGGGGAATAGCCGTGACTCGCGGGTTCGCCATCCAGCCAGTACAGGGCGGCGGCGGCGCGCTCCGCAGGAACGCCCTTCGCCTGAACCAGGACGCGAAAATCTCCTAGTCCGTCCGGTCGAGCCAGCTGCGTCAGCCCGGTCAGCCATTCGCGTCCGCGGTCCGTGGCGGAGGTGACCGGTTCCGGCACGGAGTTCGGCGGCAAGCCATTCGATCCGAGGGGCAGGGTGATCCAACCGCTGCCGGGTTGATCCGACGCAAGGTGGTTCCGCCGGATCGCCGGTAGTCCGAGACGCGAGAGGTACGCTCCCTGGGCAACGTTGCCCACCGTGGCCAGGCCGGCGCTTTCACCGGCGGCCCCTGCCGACGTGAAATCTACCTGGGCCGTGATGTCCTGCCGGCCGGTTTCTTGCAGAGGCGAATCAGTCTGCCGATGCGCGCGGTAGGTAACTAATGTTCCCTGAGGCCGCCGTTCCGGATCGTACAGGTCGGCGGCGCTGCGTCCGTAGTCGATGGTCAGCGCGAAGCCTCGGTCCAATACCGACGCCACCGACAACGCCCAGTCCTCCAGCAACAGGCAGATTTCCGCAGTCTGGCCGTCGGCCAATTCGATGCCGAGTTCCGCCAACCGGCGCTCCAGTAACGGTGTGGACGGTTCACGGGACCGCTCCACAAACTGCCCTTCGTACCCGTCGGCCACGTCGGGCTCGACGTCCACGTAGAGTTCGCGCAGTGTGCCACTATCCATTCGCACCCGATGGACCGGCAAGGCGTCCAGCAACTCGTTGGAAATGACGCAGCCGACGCCGGCGCGAAGCGGCAAGCGCAGAGCGTTGGCTACGATGCGTTGCGCCCGGGCTTCGCCCCGCTCTCGTCCGGCGATTGGGCGTAAATCGCCGGCAATATAACGGACAGCGTCGTAAAAACCGTCGGGCAGGTAGGCGGCAGCGGTCAGTATGTCGCGGCACAACAGGCCGTTGCCGGCGCCCGGCTCGACTATGGTGAAGGGTTGTGGCCGATCCAGCAGCGTCCAGACGTGAAACAGGTACACGGCCAGCAGCGCGCCAAAGGCCGGATGCACTTGTGGGCTGGTGTAGTAGTCGACTCCGGCGATCTGGCGAGAATAGTACCCGCCGGGGCCGTACAGCGCCCGCGCCAGATACTCTGAGAAGGTAATGGGCCCGTGGCGCGCGATTTGGCGGCGGATGGCGCGCTCCGCCGCCGTAGGCACGGTCAGCGAGGGATTGCCACGTTGCTGCGCTCTCCGCAATGACAACGCGAAACCCGCTCAGCGATACAGCGGCTTGAAGAAGCTGTGCAGGAAGTTATTGCGGTGCGCCCACGAGTGCGCCCGTTTGAGCACGACGTCGGGTATCGGTTCGGCGCGGCGATGGGTAATGCGCAAGGTCTCGTATTCGGCCAACTCCGGCGGGGCGTCGGCAGTGTAGAGCAGTTCACAGCCCTCGCCTTCGGCGTAGAGTTTCAAATTGTCGAATCCCTTCACGCGCCGTCCCGGGGTCTGATAGACGTAAAACTCGGTGCTGCCGATCAGTTCGTCGAAGTGGTCGTTGCCGTTGCCGCGACCTCCGCCCTGGCGGATCTGGTCGCGGCCAATACCGTAGTTTCTCAGGCTTCTACGCTGCATGATGGCACCGCCACGTTACCGAGTTATTTTAGGTTTGTCGTCCCTATCCAATCCAGGGGTTTGCATCCGTAGTTGCGGTTATGGATAAATGGCCCAACCTACCCGGTCGGTCTTCGCATGGAAGAAATGGCCATCGGTGGACGTTACGAACACGTCGGTCAAGTCGGGGCCGCCGAAGCAGACGTTGGTGGGTCGGGTGGCGGCAACGGGATGGGTTTCAATGACGCGGCCGGTTGGTGAGAAAACATAGAGCATGGGGCCGGGGCCGCCGGTGGGCCAACCGGCGGTGGCGATGATGTTGCCATCGGCGTCCAGGCACATGCCGTCGATACCTCGGTGGACCCGGTTGGCGTCGCGTCCGAAGGTGTGAAGCGTAGTGTAGGCGCTCAGGGAGCCATCGGCGTTGATGGGATAGGCGCGCAGCTCCCGGTCAATGTCGATGCGGTCGCTGTTGCTCTCCGCCACGTATAGGGTGTTGCCATCAGGGGATACCAGGATCCCATTGGGCATGGTGGTGTCGTAGGTGGAGCGTACGGTTCGATACGAACCATCCTCCTGTGGCACGGCGCACAGTACCGATCGGTGGTCCAGCTGTTCCACTTCGTGAGGGTCAATGTTGCCGGCGTTCCAAGGGTTGGTGAACCAGATGCGGCCCCGAACGTCGATGGCAAGGTCATTAGGCGTATTGAGCGGTACACCGTCGAGATTGTCAACAACGGTCACCATGTTGCCATCGGGGTCGAACCGCACAATGGCGCGCCCGTTCTGGCAACACCCGAAGAGGCGGCCCTGGGCATCAAAGGCCAGTCCGTTGGTGCGGTTGGTATCCTCCCGGTACACGGAAAACTCCCCTGATCCGGGGTTGTAGGAGTAGATGCGACTGGCGTGGATATGCGTGAACAGCACCACCGCGCCGTTCCAGGCCGGGCCTTCGGTGATGCCTCCCGGCGGGTCTTCAAAACGGTTGAGCAGGCTGAAGCGCCACGACATATCGGCAATCTCCTGTTACGCAAGGGCAAGGGTTGTTTCCCCAGAGATGTTGCGCCCACCGGGGCACGCTGGCGATTGTAGCAGGCGGCGCTGGGCGGCGGCAACGGCGTAGTTGCGGTGGTGGGCTGCGTTCAGATTGCGCTGGCGATGTCTCCTTTGGGCAAATACCGGGTCCGGCATAGTTGCGCCTGATGCTGACGGGTTTTGACATTCGGTTTGCTGGCCGTTAGCATCCGGATTGCCATGCCTGAGTTTTTCAACGTCTTGCCGGCTGCTGATGCGCTGGCGCTGCTGCTGGATCGCCTCCCGCCGGAACCCGGGGTGGGCGTTTCCCTGGTCCCGACGCCGGATTCTTTGGGTCGGGTCACCGCCGAAGCGGTTCTTGCTCCCGAATCGCTGCCGCTGTTTCCGCGTTCTGCCATGGACGGTTACAGCCTCCGCGCCTCTGATACCTACGGCGCCAGCGACGGCCTGCCGGCCTGGTTCACCGTGACCGGAGAAGTGCCGATGGGTCGTGCGCCGAAGTTTGAGGTGGGCCGGGGAGAAGCCGCCGTCGCTTATACCGGGGGGATGTTGGCCGGGAACGCCGACGCCGTTGTGATGGTTGAAAATACCCAGCACATCGACGCTGACACCATTGAAGTGATGCGTCCGGTCGCGCCCGGCGAAAATGTGGCTCAACCCGGTGAGGATGTCGAGGCCGGAAGCGTTGTCTTGCCTGCCGGCCACGTGATGCGTCCCCAGGACGTTGGGGCTTTGCTGGCGCTGGGGCTTACGCAAGTTTCGGTAGCAGACCGGCCTCACGTGGGCATCCTGTCGATGGGCGACGAAATCGTGCCGCCGCGCACGGCGCCCGGGCCGGGACAGGTTCGGGACATTAACACCTACTCGGTCGCCGCGCAGGTGGTCGCCTGGGGAGGCATTCCCGTTCTGCTGGCGCTGGCGGGCGATGACTACGAAGAACAACTGGACGCGGCCCGGCGGGGTTTTGCCGACTCTGACATCCTGGTATTGTCGGCCGGCAGTTCGGTCAGCGCCCGAGACCGCACGGTGGACCTAGTGTCTGCCCTGGGTGAACCCGGACCGCTGGTTCACGGCCTGGCCCTACGACCCGGGAAGCCGGCGATCGTGGGTCTATGTGATAATAAGCCGGTAATTGGATTGCCCGGGAATCCGGTTTCCGCAATGGTGGTCAGCCATCTGCTCGTCCGGCCGACGCTTTACCGGCTCATGGGTTGTGCCGCTCCGCCACCCTATCCGGAACGCGCCGCCATCTTAGGCCAGGATATACCGTCTGCTCCGGGCAGGGAGGACTATGTGCCGGTCCAGCTAACCACGGACGCTAACGGCACCCCGACAGCGCATCCGGTATGGGGCAAAAGCGGCCTGATATTCACGTTAGTGAAGGCGGGCGGCATCGTGCGAGTGCCCCCGGACGCCAGCGGCATATATGCCGGGGAACGGGTCTCGGTGTGGGTTTTTTAGAGCATGACCACTTCCGGCGCTCAACACGCCCGCCACCGCCGCTATTTCCTGATGGACATTCCATTGGAGGAGGCGACGGCGCGCTGGTTTGGCGCTATGGAAGAAGCGGGCATTGCAGCGCCTACTGCCGCTGAACTCGTATCCCTGGAAGCGCCGGATCTGCCGGGCCGCATCACCGCCGGACCGGTGTGGGCGGCGGTATCTTCGCCCCATTACGATGCGGCAGCCATGGACGGAATCGCGGTGCGGGCCGCGGATACCGCCGGAGCTACGGAGACCCGTCCCGTTCTGCTGACGGTGGGCCGGCAGGCGGTGTGGGTGGATACCGGCGACCTCATGCCGGCCGGCATGGACGCAGTCGTAATGATTGAATACGTGAGGCGGGACGGTGACGCTCCTGATCTGTTGCGCGTGTCCGACCCGGTGGCCCCGTGGCAGCACGTGCGCCGGCTGGGCGAAGATATAGTCGCCACCGAGTTGACGCTGCCCGAAAACCACCGGGTGACCCCGGCGGATTTGGGGGCATGCGCGGCGGCTGGACTGTCCGACATCCCGGTGCGTCGTCGTCCTGTTGTGACCATCATCCCCACGGGGAACGAGCTAATGCCGTTCAACGCTCCGAGGAAACCGGGAGATATTCCGGAGTTCAACTCCTTGATCCTTTCCGGGATGGTACGGGAGTGGGGAGGCGAGCCGGTGGTTTCACCCCCCGTACCCGATGACTTCAGCATCATCCGCCGCGCCGTATCCGCCGCCCTGGAATCCAGCGACGTGGTGGCGATCAACGCCGGCTCCTCTGCCGGGGACGCTGACTACACGGCGTCGGTGATCGAATCCCTGGGTACGCTCCAGGTGCATGGCATCGCCATTCGTCCGGGGCATCCGGTGGCATTGGGGATCGCGTCGGGCAAGCCCGTGCTTGGGTTGCCCGGCTATCCGGTATCGGCTGCGCTGACTGCGGAATTGCTGCTGCGACCGCTGTTGGACCGCCTGCTCGGCGTGGAGACGCCGGCGCGGCCACGCATTCAGGCTCGGATCACCCGCAAAGTGCTGTCGCCCATCGGAGAGGACGAGTTCTTGAGGGTCAAGCTCGGTCGAGTGGGCGAAAAGATGACGGCCACACCAACTCAACGCGGCGCCGGCGTGGTCATGTCCCTGGTGCGTTCCGACGGGATCGTGCGCATCCCCCGCCATACCGAGGGTCTGGAAGCCGGAGCAGAGGTTGATGTGGAATTGCTCCGTCCGGAGGCGGACGTGGAAAATACGGTGGTCGCCATAGGCAGCCATGACCTGGCCCTGGACCTGATGCAGAGTTTCCTGCGCCGTCAACGTCCGGTGGTTAACCTGGCGTCGGTTCATGTGGGCAGCCTGGGCGGGCTGGCCGCCTTGCGACGGGGTGAGGCGCACCTGGCCGGCTGTCATCTGCTCGACGCTGCGACGGGCGAGTATAATGTTGCCGATGTCCGGCGGTATCTGCCGGATACCCCGGTTGCAATAGTGCGGTTGGTGGGACGCACGCAGGGGTTGATAACCGTGGCCGGCAACCCCTTGGGCGTCGTATCGCTTGCAGAGCTGCGGCGGCCTGAGGTGCGCTTTGTGAACCGGCAGCGGGGTTCGGGAACCCGGGCGCTGCTTGATTACCAGCTGGAGCGTATGGGAGCGCAGCCGGAAGCGATCAATGGCTACCAGCGCGAAGAGTACAGCCATTTGGCAGTGGCTGCGGCGGTATCGGGCGGGTCGGCGGACGCGGGTTTGGGGATCCTGTCGGCGGCGCGGGCCTTGGGTTTGGATTTCATCCCGCTGCTTAATGAGGAATATGATCTGGTTATCCCGATGGAACATTACCGGAGCGAGTGGCTCCAACCGGCGCTGACGTTGCTGGATGACAACGAGAAGGTCGGTCGAGAGTTCCGGGCGGCGGTAACCGCCATGGGCGGTTATGACGTTTCCCGCATGGGCGAAACGCGGGCCATCCTGCCATGAATTCGAGGGCCGACGGGCGTATCATGGCCCGGGTCGTTGCCTGGCGCGCCGCCCGCGCCACTTTCGGCGACGCCCATCCGGAAACCTTGAGCGCCCAGCGCCGGTTGGCTCACGCCTACCGGGCGGCCCGGCGGTTTGAGGACGCGCTGTTCTGGTTCGGGCGCGCGGCGCAGGGCAGCGCGCAGACATACGGCGACCGGCATGCTGAAACCCTGCGTTATCGCAGTAGCCTCGCCAATTGCCACTACGCAGCCGGCAACGCTGCTCTCGCCATCGAGTTGTTTGGCGAGCTGTTCGCAGCGCGGCGCGCGGCGCTGGGGGATAACCACCCCGATACCCTGCGCAGCCGAGGCAGCCTCGCCAACGCACTGCATTCCGTGGGCTGCTACTGGGAGGCGGCAGCCCTGCATCGTCGTAACGTCGCGGACCGCGAAGATGCGCTAGGCCCGGAAGATCCATCAACCGAGGCGAGCCGGCGGAACCTGGCGCGAACCATCCGGAACCTTGACGGGGAACCGGGAACAGGTTCCGGCGGATCAAGCCCTTAAGACGAGCAAACAAACCGACATTCGGTTTATGACGTACAGCAGGACGATGGCAACCGAACAGCTGCAATTTCTCCGCAGAAGGATGCCGGCCGGGATCAAGAGGCTCAACAGGCCCCGCCTCCGTTTTGGCAGGCTGGAATGGATTTTCCTCATCGTCGTTCTCATCGCGGCGGCAATGCGGCTTTGGGAACTGGATGGTCGTACTATGCACTACGACGAGGCCATCCACCTGCATTTCTCCTGGAAATTGGCCCAGGGGATGGAGTTCGTCCATTCGCCATGGATGCACGGTCCGTTCCAGATTGAGCTGGTTGCCCTGGCGCTCAAGTTCATCGGCGATACGGAATTCTGGGCCCGGCTGCCCTACGCCTTGTTCGGCGTCGTATTGGTGGCGCTGCCGTACTTTCTCCGGGAGAGGATCGGCGAAAAAGGGGCGGTCTGCGCTGCCATCATATTGGCCTTCTCCCCGTCTCTGCTCTATTTCAGCCGGTTTGGGCGCAACGACATATTGATGGCGGTGTGGGCGGTGTCGTTGCTGATTATGCTTTGGCGGTACACCGTCTCCGAACGCCGGCGCTACCTGTTCGGCGCGGCAATGATCACCGCCCTGATGCTGGCCACCAAGGAAACTGCCTATTTCGTGATACTGTTCATGGGCGTGGCGGCATTGGGTTTGGGCTGGCGTCAAATACTCGGCTTCCTTCGCGGGAGCCAAAGTCTCACGTCCTGCGGAAGCGCGGCGGGGTTCTTCATCCTGCTGGCGACGTTGACGCTGCCGCAGGCGGCGGCGCTGATCGCCATAGCGCAATCGCCTTTCGGTTTGACTTTGGCGGCCCATGAGACCGGGTCCACCGGGGCTACCGGGGCGCCCGCTTGGGAAGCTCCCTTTGTGAATCTTCCCATTTGGGACGCTCCGTTGTGGGCCCATATCGTGGCGGCAGTTGTGCTGGTTGCTTTGGCTGTTGGAGTGGCACGCGCAGTGTTGAGGGTGCGTAGCGCGGTAGGTTTGACGGTAGTGGCGGTTGCGACGCTGTCCACCGTCGCGGCGGTGGCAGTGGTGGTGACGAGCCCCTTCCAACGATTTTTGTCGGAACGGGGCATACTCGCCGGAAACGTAACCGACGATTTTGTGGACTATGGCGTCGGCTTGGCGTTGACGCTGTTGGCTGTCGCGCTTCTGCGCGTGAACCCGTCTGCGGTCACCGGGTGGCGGGGCAGCATGCTGCTGCTGGGGCCGGCGGCGTTGCTAACGTTTTGGTGGCTCCTGATCTGCTGGGGCGGTTCGGCCTTCATAGGTCAACTGCTGCCCTCCGGGGTCGGTGTTGGCGATATAAGCGCGGGCAAGGTCGCGGTGAACTACCTGATACCGTTGCTCACGCTCCTGTGGTTGCTGGTGGTGGGTGGAGCAGTGGGGACCGCGTGGGGCGGCGGGGTTTGGCTGGGGTGCGCGGCGGTGTTCTACGGGATTTGGATTCCGCTCTACACCACTTTGTTCACCAACTGGGCCGGGATGTTCACCGGTGCGTGGCAAAGCCTCGGCTATTGGCTAATGCAGCAGGACGTGGCTCGGGGCAACCAGCCGTGGTACTACTACATCGTTGGGTTGACCGTGTACGAGTTGCTGGCTTTGGCGTTCGGCATCGTGGCGGTGGTATGGCTGGTGCGCCGTCGGGAGCCGTTTGGCATCGTCCTGGCGGCCTGGGTGGTGGCGACGCTGGGGATCTACACCATTGCGGCGGAGAAAATGCCCTGGCTGCTGGTGAACATGGTCGTTCCCCTGGCCCTGGCAGCGGGAATGCTGATTGGACATTTACTGGATCGAGTGCCGTGGCCGCCTGCCGGCGCCGGGGGGCGACGTCTTGCCGGGTCTTTGATCCTTGCGCCGGCTTGGGTCGGGTTGGCGATATGGGTGGCTTGGCTGGCGTTGAAAGGCGACAACGGAAACCTTTGGGTCTGGTTGGGCGTGCTGATACTTTTGCCGTTGTCGGTTCTGATGGCGGCGCTGGCGCGTGTTCAGCCGGGGGCTGGCGCAGCGGCCGCATTGGGGGTTGCCGGCCTGCTGTTGGTCTTCGGAGTGGTGGGGGCATGGAGAGCCGCATACACCTACGACGATTCCAATCTGGAGATACTGGCCTACGCCCAGGGATCTGCGGACCTCACGACCACCTACGCTGACCTGAAAAACCGGGCATTTTCCGGCGCGGACGGTTCTCAATCCGGCGTCGTCAAGGTGGATTACGATATGTGGTATCCGTTTCAATGGTACGTGCGCAAGGAGGCCGGACGGGGTACCTTGCAGTTTGACCGTTTTTGCGCCGCTAACGATGACGACGGCAGCGAAGGTTGCCGCCGGGTGGGAGAAGACGCCGGTCCGAGGGTTTACCTCGCGGAACACGCCCACGCGGTTGACCAGGAGGACGCCGACCAGTACCGCAAGGACGGGCCGATGCGAAATCTGCTGTGGTATCCTGAAACGTACCGTCGCCCCGGAGAATCGCGCGCCGATACCGGAATATGGCGCGAATTGAACGCTGATGTGGCTTTCTTCAGGGACACGGCAGTTGATCCCCGGAAACTGCGTTCTGCGCTGGAATACATTATTGCGCGCCGTCAGGAAAGCGACTGGTTCACCGCCGAGTATTATCAGTACACCAAAGTCCAGGCCGAGGAGTGAAGAGGTTCAGCACATGACGCCGCCGACCGCATTGCCGGAACCCGGATTCGCTACGGTGGAAGACCGGGCGCAAATCAGCCGGCGGTTGATTCAACAAGCGCGTGACGAGCTTGACCGGGGCGACCGTCTCCAGGCTACTGAGAAAGTATGGGGAGCCTTGGCACAAATGCTCAAAGCGCATGGGCAGCAGCGCGGGTGGCTGAACTTGGGCAGTCATCGTACCGTGGGGCGGATCGCTCAGCAACTGGATGCCGAATATCACGACATTAACATCATTAACGCTTACGTTTCCGCGGATAACGGCCATCGCAATTTCTATGATAACGAGATGAGCCCACCGGAAGTTGCGGGGATTATTGTGACAGTCGGCGGCGTGTTGCCGGCATTGGAACTCGCCCTGCGCCAACCGCCTCGGTCTTTTACTATCCGCGACATCGATCAACGCTGGCGGGTGAGGACGCTCACCGGAAGGCAGTATCTGGAGGTTGGGGATACATCCCCGGCCGGGTTCTCGAACACACACCCGGTTCCGGACGCCGATTAGAGATGACCTACTTCCTCGGCAACTGGCGTTTCTGGGCGGGTGTGCTGGTCAGCGTGATAGCGCTGGGTCTGCTGGTGTTGCTAGTGGACCGCCGGGAACTGGCGGAGGCGTTACTCACCGCAAACTACCTCTACCTGGCGCCGGCTATCGTGCTGTATTTCGTCGGACAATGGTTCCGGGCATTGCGCTGGCAATATCTGCTGGCTCCCATCGACCGCATACCGGCGCGACGGTTATATCCGGTCATCATCATCGGTTATATGGCAAACAACGTACTGCCGGCCCGATTAGGCGAACTGGTGCGGGCGGTCCATCTTGCGCAGCGGGAAAAGGAGGTGAGCGTCCCCGCGTCTATCGCGACACTGAGCGTGGAGCGGCTGTACGACGGGCTCACGTTGTTGGCCATGGGAGCGGTGGCGACGCCGATATTGCTTGCCGCCGGCCTGTTTGACAGCGCCAATCTGGCCTACCAGTCCACGGCTATTGTGCTCATGGTGGGTGTCATCGTCAGCTTTGCCGCCGCGCTGGTAGTTCTGACGGCGTTGGCAACCAGCCGACGGGCGGTGAACTGGCTCATTGCGATGACGATAATCCTGCCGGCGCGTTTTCGCGTCTTGGCCGCTGATGTTATCCACGGCTTTGTAGAGGGGTTGGCCGCGCTGAACTCTCCGGGCAAGCATACCGTGTTGTTCCTGGGATCCCTTCCCGTTTGGCTGGCCGAAGCCGGCGTGTATCTCATCGTGGCTTACTCCTTCAATCTTCACGAATCCTTCGGTTCCTTCTGGTTATTGGCGGCAGCGATACTGCTGGTCACCGTAACGTCCAATCTCATCACTGCGCTACCGACGTCGATTGGCGGTATCGGCCCCTTCGAGATAGTAGCCCAGCAGACCCTGGTGGCCCTGGGGGTTGGTGCGGCGGTGGCGGCGGCCTATACGGTGGCAGTGCATCTGGTTGCCTTGTGGCTGCCGGTCAACATTGCCGGGGTGATTTTGCTCTTCTGGAACAACCTGTCGCTGCGCCGGTTGACGGCGCTGCCGGGAGAGGGGCCGGCTACCGCAACGACCGGCGAGGTCGATGCGGCTGCTGGCGGCGCTCCACCGGATTCCGGCTTTCGCCGGAATGACGGGCCGAGGGGAGATGCGCGGCCGGCGCAGGATGATTAGACCATGAGAGTGGGCATCATCGGTGGCGGCGCCGCCGGCCTGGCCGCCGCCCTGGAACTGACCAGCCGGGGTCATTTCGCCGAGGTGTTTGAAGCGGCGCCTTTTCTCGGAGGGCAGGCTTCAACTTTTGAGGTGGGCGGCGGTCAGCTGGAACGCGGCTACCATCACCTGTTCGTCAGCGACACCGACATGGTGAACCTGATTGATGAGCTCGGTCTGGGCGACTCGATGGAATGGCTGGAGTCGAAGGTGGGCCTGTTTCACGGCGGGCGCATCTGGGATTTTGCCACACCTCTGGACTTATTGCGCTTCTCCCCGCTGCCCTTCGCCCAGCGAATCCGGCTGGGATTGTGGACGTTCCTGTTGCAGAAAACCCGCAACTGGCGCAAGTTCGAGGACGTTACCGCCGCCGAATGGACCCGCCGGCATATGGGCGAGGCCGCCTACCGCGTAATTTGGGAACCCATGCTGCGGGGAAAGTTTGGCGACTACTACGACCAGGTCAGCATGACCTGGCTGTGGGGCAAGATCAACCTGCGGGTGGCCTCGCGCAAAAGGATGCAGAAAGAGCGGTTGGGCTATCCCATGTGCAGCTTCGGCAAGGTATTTGACGTTTGCGGTGAGCGCATCGTGGAACAAGGCGGCCAGGTGCATATTCGCGCGGCAGTGCGTCGTATCGACGTGACCGACGACGCGGCCACCGGCGTTACCGCCAGCGTGGCTGGCGGCCCGGAGCAATCATTCGGTTATGACGCGGTGATCGCCACCACGCCGTCCTACATATTCACGCGCCTGGCGCCGGATTTGCCGGAAGATTACCGGGTTGTGCTTGAATCCGCCCGATACCTCTCGGCAGTCCTGATGATCCTGGTGCTGGATCGGCCCCTGACATCGAAATACTGGCTCAACGTGGCCGACCGCGCCTTGCCCTTCGTTGGCGTCATTGAACATACCAACATGATCGACCGCGATCTTTACGGCGGTCGCCACATCGTCTATCTTACCAACTACCCTGACCGCGAGAGCGCACTGTACCGCAAGGAGCCGGCGGAATTGCTGGAAGAGTTTGTTCCGTACCTGCAACGGCTCAACCCGGACTTCAAACGGGAATGGATCCTGGAGTACCACCATCACCGGGTTGATGGGGCGCAGCCGATCATTGGGGTCAATTACAGCGAACGGATTCCCGACCACCGGACGCCGTTCAAATCGTTGTATCTGGCAAATACTACGCAGATCTATCCAGAAGACCGGGGGACGAACTATTCGGTGCGTATGGGTCGGCAAGTGGCGCGGATGGTATTGGAGGATGCGGAAATTGAGCACGAGAGCGCCTGAAGGTTGGCCCGGCTTGGCGGGAGCGAGCCGTCTTTATCCGGGCGTAGGGTAGCGCAACGCTAGTTTTCACCGAAAGACGCTGTCGATCATGCCCGACGAATTGGTCGGATTTTTAGTATAATTAAACGTATCAATTTACCAATTCCAGATTGCCCTTTGCCCACCATAGCCATCTTGGCCGACGAACGTAACGGCCCTCATCCCGAACCATCCATCCGCGCGGTTGAGGCGTCCGGCGGAAAGGTTCACGTCATCGCGCCCGGCGCTGGAGCCGGCGCAATAGCCGGGATCGGCGGCCTGCTCGTTCCCGACAGCAACGACCCGCAAGCTGCTGAATTGCTCCACGCTGTCCTGGCCGTCGATATGCCCGTCCTTGCCACCGGTTATGGAATGCACCTGCTCAATACTTGTTTCGGGGGACGGCCCGCGGAAATAGTCAACGGGCATCAGGAAGGCGATGACGATGCTTCGGCGCGACACCAAATCTATCTGTCGCCCGGCTCGAAGATGGCTGCCATCATTGGCAGCGCGGGGATGTTCCGCGTCAACAGCCGGCACCGGTTGGGTCTGCGCGAACCGCAGCGAGCCGAGCGTTTGATGACCATTGCCTATCAACTGGACGACGGCGTGATTGAAGGTCTGGAAAGCAAGGAACATAGCTGGGTGATTGGAGTGCAGTGCTTGCCGGAACGAGGCGATGAAGTTCCCGCTAGTTTTGGCAACCTCTTCCTCGGCCTGGTGGAACGGGCCGACGCCTTTACCACTGGCAGGATTCGTTAGCCATAGCAATTTGCCGGATTTCGGCGAAAGCCGGAATGACCGAGCGAAAGGAAGGAGAAACCTACGATGACCACGGCCCCTCCATCGCAAACCGGCGGCGAATTCATCGATCGCGCAATTGGGGACGAAATGCGCGAGTCGTATCTCTCCTACGCGATGTCGGTCATCGTGGCCCGGGCTTTGCCCGACGTGCGGGACGGCTTGAAACCGGTGCAGCGGCGGATCCTCTATGCCATGCACGACATGGGCATTCGGCCCGGGAGCCAGTATCGCAAGAGCGCCCGCATCGTTGGTGAGGTGCTGGGCAAGTTCCACCCCCACGGCGACGGCTCGGTGTACGACGCTCTGGTCCGCATGGCGCAGCAGTTTTCCATGCGGGCTCCGCTGATTGACGGGCAGGGCAACTACGGCAGCATCGACGGCGACCCGCCGGCGGCGATGCGCTACACCGAGGCTCGGCTGGCCGCCATCGCCGACGAGATGCTGGCCGACATTGACCAGCAGACCGTTGACTTCAGCGACAACTTCGACGATTCCCTCAAGGAACCCACAGTGCTGCCGGCGCGAATGCCCAACCTGCTGGTCAACGGTTCATCGGGCATCGCGGTGGGAATGGCAACCAATATGCCGCCCCACAACTTGGGCGAAATATGTGATGCCATTTGCCACGTCATCGATCATCCGGCGTGCAATGTTGACGAACTCATGGAGATCGTGCCGGCGCCGGATTTTCCCACGTCCGGCCGCATTCGCGGCGTAGCCGGCGTGCGCGATATGTATGCCACTGGCCGGGGCCGCGTCGTCATGGAGGCGGTGACCCAGATCGAGGATATGCCCGGTCGCAACTCCAACCGGCAGCGTATTGTCATCAGTGAGCTGCCTTACCAGGTCAACAAGGCTACTCTGGTCGAGAAAATCGCCAGCCTGGTGCGGGACAAGACCCTGGCGGGCATCGCCGAAATCCGCGACGAGTCGGACCGTCGCGGGATCCGAGTGGTGATCGAACTGACCCGCAACGCCCAGGCCACGGTGATCCTCAACAACCTGTACAAGCGGACGGCGCTGCGCTCCACGTTCAACGCCATCATGCTGGCGCTGGTTGACGGCCAGCCCCAGGAATTACCGCTGAAAGACCTGATTACCCACTTCGTCACCCACCGGGAGGAGGTCATCCGCCGCCGTACCGAGTATCAGTTGGGCCGCGCGCGGGACCGGGCGCACATCGTGGAGGGTCTCCTCAAGGCCCTGGACGCCATTGACGCCATCATCGAGACTATCCGTAATAGCCCGGATGTGGAGACCGCACGGAATAACCTGGTGCAGGATTTCGACCTGTCGGAAATTCAGGCCCAGGCCATCCTGGATATGCAGCTGCGCCGGCTGGCCGCCCTGGAACGGCAGCGGCTAGACGAGGAATACAACGACCTGTTGGCGACCATTGCCCGGCTGGAGGACCTGCTGCAAAATCCCCAAAAAATCCAGGCTGAAATCAAGCGGGAAACCCGTGAAGCCAAGCGCAAGCACGCCAACGCTCGCCGCACTGAAATTATCCGCGCGGAATTGGAAGAACAATCTATCGAGCAGTTCATCGTTCAGGAAGA
Organism: Dehalococcoidia bacterium; assembly: GCA_963692995.1. Lineage (GTDB taxonomy): Bacteria > Chloroflexota > Dehalococcoidia > Lucifugimonadales > UBA3495 > Bin87. Next base: position 1,686,025 of record OY843611.1, on the reverse strand, counting down.
TGTGGTGGTCACCCTGAGCCAGCGCGGCTACATTAAACGCGTGCCCATCAACACCTACCGCAATCAGCGTCGCGGCGGCAAAGGTGTGCGCGGGGCCAATAACCGCGACGATGACGCCATCATGCAGATAGCGGTGGTGAGCACCCACGAGCAATTGCTGTTCTTCACCAATAAAGGCCGCGTCTATCCATTGAACGTGTACGAAACCCCTAATGACACCGGCAGGACAGCGCGAGGAACCCTGTTAGTGAACTTGATCCCCTTGCAGCCCGGGGAGCAAGTGCAGACCATGTTGCCGGCCAGTCGCGCTGAGTACAACCGCCTCTATATCTTTGCCACGCGCAACGGACGCGTGAATGCCTTGCGTCCGGGTCAATTGGAAAACTTGCGGAAATCCGGCCTGATCGCCATGAAGATCCAGGACGGCGACGAGCTGGTGGCGGTACGCCCGGCCCAGGCCGATGCGTCGGTGGTGTTGGTCACCGAACAGGGCCAGGCTCTGTTGTGTCCGGTGACCAGTATCCCGGAGCGGAATCGTAACGCTTCCGGTGTTATCGGCATGAAGTTCAAGGACGAGCATAGTGGGAGGGATCGGGTGGTGGCGATGGAGGTGGTGAACGATGCCGAGGACGAATTCCTGTTGGTGGTCAGCGAGAAAGGCTACGGGAAGGCGACGCCCTTGTGCAACAGCAAGGGAGAAGCGGTGTATCGTGAAACTAACCGCGGCGGCATGGGCGTGAAGACCTTTGCCGTGAACCAGGGCGACAAGCTCACCGGGCCGGTGGTGGACGCCAAAATTGTCACCTCCGCAGAAATGAACGATGAAGAAGGACACGAGGTGTTCATTATTTCGGCCAACGGCCAGGTGGTACGGATCAATCTTGCTGACGTCAAAGTGGTCAACACCCGCCAGACCAAAGGCGTAATCATCTGGCGAGAGCGCGGCGGCGACGACAGCGTCGTGTCTATATACTGTTTCCGGGCCAATGACTACAGCCAGGATGACCCCTCGCGGCAGAATGAAGAAGCCGGTTCGGCGCTGGCCCAGGCCGAGGAGATCGCCGCTCAGGCGGACAGCCAATATGCGGACGTCGGCGAATTGGAAATGGATGAAGCCGATCTGCCCGACGACGTCAGCGATGATGAGGATGACGATGACGGCGGTGATGAGCCGGATAGTCCAATAACTGGTCAGGGTCACTTGCTGTAACAGTGGTACGGGATACCATGGTACGAGATACCGAGGCACGGGATACAAAGGAGGCGCAGATTACGAAAATGCAGTTGGTTATGGTCCATGGCTCCGGCCAGAACGAACTTACCTATCACTATCAGACCGCGAAGTTTGCCAACGCCGACGCGGTTAACCTGCCGGGCCATCCTGATGGGGAAACCTGTGACAGCATCGGCGGCTACGTGGACTGGCTGCGCGATTACGCGCGGGCCGAGGGGTATCCGCCCTTCGTACTGTTCGGTCACTCCATGGGCGGAGCCATCGCGCTGGACTACGCGCTGCGCTTTCCGGGGGACCTGGCCGGTTTGGTGCTGATCGGCACCGGAGCCCGGCTGCGGGTGCATCCCGACTACCTGAACCGTTGCCTGGACGACGCCCAATGGCGAGCCGAGGCTCCCGCATACTACGAGGCGATCAATCGCGAGTTGGCGCCGCAACTGGCGGCCCGCGCCTTGCAGTCCGGCCCGATGGTTGAGCATAACGACCTGTCGGCCTGTGACAATTTCGACGTTATGGAGCGGGTCAAAGAGATCTCCCTGCCGACTCTGATCCTGGTGGGCGCGGACGACATCATGACTCCGGTGCGATACGCGGAGTACTTGGGACGGGAACTTCAGGATGCGACGGTCGTGGTTATCCCGAACTCCGGGCATTTCGTAACGCTGGAACAGCCTGAAGCCTGTAACGACGCCATTGCAAAGTTTCTGGAACGATTAGACAGCGCAGTTGGCTGAGTTCGGTTCGGCCACGCCGTCAGCAAGCCCGGACGATGACCGGGCTTTGCTTTGCAGCGAGAGGATTCGGAGCGGCGGCGTTGCTGGTATGATGTAGCCAAATTGGATGGATCGCAGTTCTTTGCGTCATGGCTACCGTTCAACCCTACATTCCCGACGGGCATCGGTTGACAACATCGCTGGCTGCCGCTTATGCGGAGCATCCGGACGCGGAAGGGCTGCCGGCGGCCCGGCGCGTCGCTGGCGTTGCCGCCGAATTGATAGCTTCGGTGGACGCAAACGAGCAGCCGGCGGAAACCAATGTGGCTGCCCTGTTCCATCTAACCGGCGCTCCCGAGGATCCCAACCGTTGGAAAACTTCAAGCGCCATCGCCGCCGCGTGGCTGCGGGGCGCCGGCGCCCCCGAGTCATTCGTCGCCGCGGTTCAAGACGGAATTCTGGGCATGTGGTCCGCATCTGCTGACGATGGTATCGCCCTTTTGTTGAGGCACGCAGCCTTATTGGATCTGGTGGATACCGAACGCCATGCTGATTATCTGCGCGAAACCCCGGCTGCTGGCCGGCCGCGTGATATTTACCTCGCCGCGTACCGGCGGGATTATTTGATGCCGGTGTTGGGTCTCCGCGAAAAGTTGGGCTGGCCCCGGGCGACCGCAATTTACGACGAGGGGATGCCTCGGTTGGGCGCATGGCTGGACGAGCAGCCGGCCGCCCTGGTGCCGCCGGACTGGCGACGCCTGGCGGAAGTCGCGGCGGTTGAGCAAGGCGTCAATCGCCTCCTGGCCGGCGAAGACCCCGCTTTGGTTCGTTCTCAGATGCCGGCCGGTGGCCTTCCCTATGGCGAGTATCGGGGCCGGCAGCGGGCGATCATCGCCGGCAGCCACGACCGGATCCTGGAACTGGCCCACGCTCGCATCGAAGCTTCCCGCAACGTCGCCGCCGAAAAGTACCTGGAGAGCGACACCATACACAAGCCCGCAGTGGAGGAAAATCTCTTCGTCAGCGCCCGCCGCCGGGCCCGGCAACTGGGCCTGTCCGCCGAAACCGCGGAAGACATTGCCCGGCTACTGTTGTCCAACGCCCGCGAGGCGCAGGAACGAACGCTCAACGACATCGCCCAACGCCTGAGCCGTCTGCACGGGCAGATCCTGGACGCCGAATCGCCCGAGACCCGCACTGAAGAAGCCGATATGGCCATTCCGTCGCTGGTGGTTCGCACCGGCGAACAGCCGCTGGCACGGGAAAACGAACTCATCAAAGAACTGCGCGTAACCGGCCTCAACGAAGCGTACCCGGAGCAGCGGCGGCAGTTGGCCCGGTGGTTTGAAGAGGCCCATCCCTATATGGTGACCGGGCAAATCGTCGGTAGCCGGGATGCCGATTTGTTCCTGCAAGCCCTGGCCGACGGCCACCGCTGCAAGGTGATTGCGGCTTTCGCCATCGACGGACCCATGCACCTGGGTCAGGGCCGGCTGGTCAATCTGCTGGTTTTTTTCCAGCGTCTGGGCGCAGACATCGTAGTGGGTTTCCGGGACGAGTTGCATGACCTGGGGCCGGCGCGCCGCCTGATGCGGGAAAGTTTGCTGACGATGGCGGCCGCCGGCCTTGATCTGCACCGCGCCGACACCTACCTCCAACAGGACAACTCCGCTGTCATACAAACGGCTTTTGCCCTGGGAAACGCCATTCCTTTGAGCGTTTTGAACTCCGCGATGGGGCTTCGATTGCGCGACAGCGCGACCGATACGTTCCGCCCCCTCTTGCGCCTCGCGGATGTTTTGCATCCCCAGCAGCCGGAGGGCGGCGGGCCTTGCCGGACGCTGGTGCTGGACGGCATTGGCGGCGATGTGTACGTGCGCATGGCGCGCAACGCGGCGGAACGTTTTGGCTTTGTCAAGCCATCGGCGTTGTACCTCCGGATGATGCGCGGGCTGACTACCTATAGCGACCCGGCCACCGGCAGCGCGGTTGAGGTTATGACCAACGCAGTCCCTCCGGGACGCATTACCTACGATGATGACCCGGCCGATATACGACGCCGTATCGGTCGCGCCTATACCGGAGGCCGCAGAACCCTTGCCGAGCAGCGCGAAAAGGGCGGAAATCCCGACCCGCGGGTCTGCTCCGTCTCCAGCCTGCACGCCTTCTACGCCACACCGGAACCGGAGGAATACGTGGCTTTGCAAGAGCGATGCCGCTCCGGGGCGCTGGTGTGCGGCGAATGTAAAGCCGCCGCCACGGATGGCCTGCTAGAATACCTGCGGCGGCGCCGTCAATCGCTCGACGAGCTTGGCGCGGATGCCCGGGCCCGGGCCACTTTGCAGGCCGGTTTGGCCGGCGGCGACGCGAATTAGATCCACCGGGTAGCCCCCGGTTTTTTGGGATAACGGCTCAGGAGATAATCTGACATGGCTGATCGGCAACGCATCCTCACCGGAATGCGGCCCACTGGGCAACTGCATCTCGGACATTACCTGGGCGCGCTAGAGAATTGGGTACAGATGCAGCACGAGTATGAGTGCTTCTTCCTGATCGCCGACTATCAGGCGATGGGCGACCACCTGGACGATATTGGCCTGATCCGGCGCTCGGTGCTGGACGTCGCCACCGACTGGCTGGCCGTGGGACTGGACCCGGAGAAGTCTTCGTTTGTGATTCAAAGCTACGTGCCGGAACACGCCGAGCTGACCATGTTCTTCAGCATGCTGACCCCGCTGAACCAGCACCAGCGGAATCCTACGCTGCGCGCGGAAACCGCTCAACTCGAGGCGGAAAATCAGTCCATAACCCTGGGCTTTTTCAACTATCCCATCAGCCAGGCCGCCGACATTCTGCTCCCCAAAGCACACTTGGTGCCGGTGGGGGAAGACCAGGTGGCGCACATCGAATACACCCGAGACGTGGCCCGCCGCTTCAACCGGCTATATGGCGAGGTATTTCCCATTCCCAGAGCCCGGGTGGGCCGGGTGCCCCGTCTCGTCGGCACCGACGGCCAGGCCAAGATGAGCAAAAGCCTGAACAATGCCGTGTATCTTGCGGACGATCCCGAAACCGTTCGAGGGCGGGTGCGCCGTATGGTCACCGACATCACCGGCCAGCATCCCCGGCTGCGCGCCACCGACCCCGGCGTGGTCGAGTACAATCCGGCCTTTCTGTATCACGACGCCTTTAACGACAACCCCGACGAAGTAGCCGACCTGAAGGAGCGCTACACGGCGGGCTCCGTCAGCGACGTGGAGGTGAAAGACCGCCTCACCGACGCTCTCAACCGTTTCCTGGAACCGATCCGGGAGCGACGGGTCTGGTACGAAGAGCGCCCCGACTACGTGCGCGATGCGCTGATCGCCGGCACGGCGCGGGAGCGGGCCATCGCCCGGGAAACCATTGCGGACGTGCGACAAGCGATGCAGGTGCTGTACACCTAGCGGGAGGCTCAACGATGACCACACCGCAGCAGGACGTAACCGGGGAACCGCGCTGGGATTTGGCGCGCGGAGCCGCAGCCAAATTGCGAACCATGCCGTCGGCTACGGCTGAAGCCAACATCCAGGGGCAACTGTTCTCGATTCTGGAATTCCTGTTCCCCGGCCTGCCCCAGTCGGAGTTGACCCGGGAGAAGGAGTCCGGCAACGGGCCTATCGACGTCTATTGCCGCAACGCGGTTTTTGAAACCAAGCGGCAAGGAAAGCTGGACGCGCGGGTTAAACCCGACGGAACTACCGAAACCCCGCAGGAGCAGGCGGTTCGCTACCTGGACGCCCTGACTGCCCAGCCCAATATGTTTGCCGATGCCTCGATTGGCTGGCGGGCCGGCGTCACTGACGGCAAAGAATGGAACTTTTACGATTACGACCGCGACGCGTCGGTGGGAGCGAAACTTGCCCGGCTCACCACTATGCGCCTGGATACGCCGGCCGACGATGATGACCTGCTGGCGTATCTATACGATTTCGTCAATCGCACCGTCAAAATGGCGCCGCCCACCGACAACATTCGGTGGGCGGAAGGGTTGGCGCAGCCTTTCCTGGAACTGGCGGCCCAGTACGAAAACTCGCCGGAATACGACGTTAAACGCTCCTTGTGGCGCGGCGTGCTGCGGGGCGCGTTTCTCAACCCGCAAGGGGATGCTGACGCGGAGCGCGACCTTTTCGCTCGGCATACCCTGCTGGTGGTCATCGCCCGGGCCGTGGCGGAAACCCTGCGGCCTCCGGATCGGCAAGCCGCCAATCGGGAACAACGGCACGATATTCTTACCGAAGGCTTTGCCGCCTGGCTGCGGGACGCCGCCGGCGCTGACGGCGCGGACGCTCTGGATTGCCTGATTGCCGAAGTCCGTAAGTACGAATGGAGCGGCGGCAATCGGGATACCCTGAAAGACCTGTACCACGCCGTCATCCCCCGGGACATCCGGCACGACTTTGGCGAATACTACACCCCCGACTGGCTGGCTCGCGCCGTGTGCGAGGAAGTTCTGGATTCGGATTGGCGGCGGGAAGTCATCGAGATGGCCGTGTCCGGTCAGCAGCAAGGCCCCGCAGCGCTCGACCCGTCGTGCGGCTCCGGAACCTTCCTGTTCCACGCCACGCAACTGCTGATGGAAGACGCGGCCCGTCACCCGGATCTGGCGGACAGTCCCCAGGCCCAGGTTGAAATCGTAAATAGCCTGGTGGCCGGTCTGGACCTGCATCCGGTGGCCGTGGAGCTTGCCAAGACCACAAAAATTTTAGCGTTCAACGAAAATGCGTAAGACGCATTTTCGTTGAACGCTGACGACATTGGCGTCAATGTCCATCTGGGAGACAGTCTCCAGTGGGAATTTCGTCGGCAAGGGAACGCGCGGGAGCTGGGCGCGACGGTGGACATCCCTACCGACGAACCGGAAAGGCCCATCAGACTGCCGGGAAGTTTGCTGCTGTCGGAGTGGTTTCCCCAACTACTGGCTCAGATATTCGGCTATGCCAATCGGCGGGAGGATGCGGGAGCCGAAGCCGGTCTGCTGGCGGTGCTGAACCTGCCCACCGCCGCCGACCGGGAGGTTGCCCTTGACCTGTACCGCCGGCTGCGGGCCTACATCGCCAGCGGACGCAACAACGTTTGGCATTGGTACATCGTCAATCTGATCCAGCCCCTGCGCCTGGCCAACGTCCCGGGCACCCGGCTGGTGGGCAACCCACCCTGGGTGGTCTATAACGCGATGAGCGATGATCGGCAGGATACTTTTCGGGAGCGCGCCCGCGAGCGCAGCTTGTGGGCCGGCGCCAACCTGGCGACGCAAAACGACTTGGCCGCCACTTTCGTGGCTACTTGCGTTGATTACTACCTGCAAACCGGCGGCAGGTTCGGCTTTGTGCTGCCCTACGCCGCCCTGCGCGCCCGCCATTGGGCGGCCTTCCGCGCCGGCAACTGGAGCCTGACGCAAAGCGCCGAGCGGGGAACCCACGTTGACTTGAGCAAGGACGCCTGGGATTTCTACGGGGTTAACTCCCCACCGTTTCCGCAGGCGAACTCGTCGGTTATTTTCGGCACGAAAGTGGCGGCTAACCGCCAGAACCCGCAAGTGAAACCTTTGGCCGGCATCCGGCAGCAAGTCGGTTCCGGCATTGACGCCAGGATGTCCTGGGATGCGGTCAAGCCGCTGCTGAGCTACACCTACCGCAAGCAGTATCCGGTGGCGCCCAGCCCGGCTTACGCCGATGCTTTTCGCAACGGGGCAACGCTGTTTCCGCAGTCGCTGGTGGTTTTTGAGCAGCCGCAATCCCGCGCGCGGGGGGTAGTCTATTTCCAAACCAACCAGGGCAAGGGCAAGTGGAGCCGGGCTGAAAGTGAACGTACCGGCAACGTAGAGGAGCGGTTCGTGAAACCGGCGCTGTTTTCAAGGCTGCTGCTGCCTTTCGGCACTATCGGCAACTCCCACATTATCGCTCCATTTACGGCTGACGGTAACAGCCTCGTTACTGACGCCTTGCCGCAGGGCGCGGATGCTGGGCGGTTTCGCTTATATTGGGACAATATGGACCGGCAATGGCGTGAGCGTAGCAGTGGCCGGCCGCCTTTAACCTTGCTCGATCAGGTTGATTACCAAGGTAAGCTGTCATCGCAGCTCGGGAACGGAGCCTCTGCACAGGTAGTTTATCAGCGTTCCGGTTCTTGGCTGATGGCAGGAGTAGTTCAATCGCGAATAGTTGCCGACGGAACATTAAACTGGTTGGCCAGCAAAGATGAAAATGAACTGCATTACCTGTCCGCAGTGTTCAATGCTCTGGCGTTGAGTAAGTTTTTCAACCAAGCCTGTCGTTATTCTGACCGGCACTTTCAGATGTTGCCAGTACAAAACCTGCCCATCCCGGCTTACGACGCCGGCGACGCGCATCACACCAATCTGGCGGCGCAGTCGCGGCTGGCTCACGAGCGGGTTGCCGCGCTGGTGGCGGAGCGGCAATCTGCCAACCTTCGCATCAATCGCAGCGATGTGCTGGGGGATGAGGCGATGCAGCCGATTCTGGCCGCTATCGACCAGTCGGCGCGGGCCATTCTGCCGGATTTTTGCGACTAGCCAGCCGGTGGCGGAGTTGCCACCGTGCCGCGCCAGCCGAAAATCTGCGGCAGCGGCAGTTTGCTTGAATCCCCGTCCTTGCCGTGTTAGCGTAACCGTTGCGACGCCGGGCTGATCCGTCGGCGCGCGCTAACTGTTGCCAATCGGAGGGAATGATATGGCAGGGAATCCGCGCGACAAGTACTGTATCGTCGGCGTGGGCGAAACCGAATACAGCCGCGCCTCGGGGCGCACCACCCGCGCCATGGGGGCCGAGGCCATCCGCAACGCTATGAACGACGCCGGCCTGACGCCCGACCAGGTGGACGGGATGCTGAGCTACCATGGCGGCGATTCCACTCCGTCCACGTCCATTCAGTACGACTTGGGCATCCGGCCCAATTTCTATATGGACTGCTCCGGCGGCGGCTCTTCTACCGAAGCGCTAGTGGGCCTGGCCATCGGCGCCATTGAGGCCGGGATGTGCGACGTGGTCGCCATTTTCCGCTCCATGAACGGCTACTCCAGCGTCCGCATTGGCGGCACGGGCGCCCGCGCCTCGGCGCCCATCGGCGGGCTGGAACTGATGAAGCGGCCCTACGGATTGATTAGCGCCGTGCAGCAGTTCGCTTACACCTTTACCCGGCACATGGCCGAGTATGGGGTCAAGAGCGAGGACTTGGCGGCCATCAAGGTGGCCCACTCCAACCACGCCTCCAACAACCCCAAGGCGCTGATGAAACACCGGGTGACCGTGGACGACGTAATGAACTCGCGCTGGATTATCCGACCGGTGGCCCATTTGCTGGACTGCTGCCTGGAAACGGACAACGCTACCTGCGTCATCGTCGCCTCCGCCGAGCGCGCCAGAGACCTGAAGCATAAGCCCGTTTATGTTAAGGGCGTGCAGGGTCGCGGCACCAAACCGGGCGGCGACTTCCACTACCAGCATGGCCCGATCACCCGCGTGGCCGGCCACTACGTTGGCCCCCGCGTCTTCGACCTGGCCGGCGTGAAGCACGAAGACGTTGACCTTACCGGCTGCTACGACGCCTTCACCTACACCGTGATGCTCCAATTTGAGGATTACGGGTGGTGCGAGAAAGGCGAGGGCAAAGACTACGTGACCTCCGGCATCATCAACCTGGGCGGCCGACGGCCCAACAACCTCAGCGGCGGGCATCTGTGCGAGGGCTACACCCACGGGATGAACATGGTCATCGAGAACGTGCGCCAACTGCGCGGCACGGTTGACGACTACTGCCCCGGAGCTGCCGAGGGCGATCACACCTACGACTACAGTGAGGGCGGCTGCCGTCAGGTGAAGGATGCCAAGATCAGCATGAACATGGGCTGGGGCACGCCGGCCGTGGGCAGTTCCCTCATTATGGGCAACGTGCTGAGTTAGCCCACCGGACGCTCGCAGAAGCTATTGCGCCCCGCTGAGGTGAGCCGGCCGAACCATAGTCGCGCGACGGATACGTCCTTATGACCGGCTCGGGACGAGCGGGCGGCGCCAGCGGAATACGGACTGGAGAACAAAATGCCGAACTACAGCTACCGGGGCATCACCCTGAGCATCCCCGAGAATGATTCGGAATACAAGGGCTATTTTGAGGCGGCCGCCGAGGGCCGGCTGGTCGTCAAGAAGTGCGCGGACTGCGGCCGGCTGCGCGGTGAACCGGGGCCCGGCTGTCCCTGGTGTACCTCGCTAAACTGGGAGTGGCAACAGGTTTCCGGCAAGGGTATCATCTACTCCTACCAGGTGGTCGCGCACACTGTGATTCCCAGCTTCCGCGACCTGACCCCATTTGCCATCGTGCTGGTCGAGCTGGACGAGCAGCGGGGCCAACCCACCGAGTTCGACGGCCTGCGCATCACCGGCAACCTGGTGGATGCCGACTTCAACATGGCAAAAGAAGAGAACGTGGGCATCGGGAAGCGGGTGGAGGCGGTTTTCCAGCCCGTGGCAGAGGGTTTCATGCTGCCCCAGTGGCGGCTGATCGATGAGCCGGATCAGGGTTTCACCTGGTCTCACGAAGTCCCGGAATCCGGACCCTAGGGAGGATCGTCAAATCGGGTAGCCAAGCGTCAAGCCGCTCTCCATTTCCGTCATTCCCGCGAAAGCGGGAAACCGGAACCGCCGGCCATTGCAGAACGATTTGGTTATGGGAACGCCTGGGTTCCTGCTTTCGCAGGAATGACCGGGCAATTTAGCGACACGCCCTTTACCGCCAGCGGCCTTCCCCAATTCGTAGGAGGCGAATGATCATTCGCCCCCGGCGTTGCGGTCGGCTCGACACCGAATGTCGTGAGTTACCCGGCGGCCCGCCACATCTCGTAACCGATCTCCTTGCTGATCAGCCCGTCGCGCATCTCAAAGATGTGCACCAGCCGCATCTCGACCTGCGTACCTGGGTTCAGGGGCAGGTATCCCGTCCCGGTTAGGCGGAAGCGGACTAAACTGTCGTCCACCACGCGGTCTTCGGTGGCGAAGCGTTGCAGCGTCTCGAACTCTACATCCGCCATTTTGGCGAACATCTGCGTGTAGTTGTCGGCGACGGCGCGTTTGCCCTCAAAGCGCAACCCTCGCGCCGGCGCTTCCCACACCACGTCGTCGGTATAGAGGTCCAGGGCCGCTTCCACTTCATTGATGGCCTCGGAGTGGAAATGGGCTTCTACGGCGGCCAGATTGGCGGCGATAATCTCAGGGTTCCGGTTGTCGGAGGACATGGCGGCTTCTCCTCTCGGATGTTTCTTGACACTTATTGAGGCCGCCATTAGCATCCGGGGACGGCGGCCACGGGCGCAGCACGCGGCCAGGGAGGGAGATTTCCATGCAGAGCATCACCATTGACCGCAGCAGGCCCCTGCGCGAGGAGTCTAACACGGGACACAACCGCTGGCATCCCGACATACCGCCCGTGATGGAGGTGGCTGAGGGAGAGGAGGTGGCGCTGGAGACCCGCGACGCTTTCGACGGGCAGATGCGTCCCGGCATTACCGAAGCCGATTTCGGCGGAATAGACGCCGGCGTCATCCATCCCCTCACCGGCCCGGTGGCGGTCAAGGGAGCCGAGCCGGGGGATTTGCTCGAAGTAGAGTTTGTGGACATTCAACCACAGCCTTACGCCTTCAGCGTTATCTTCCCCGGGTTTGGCTTTTTGCGCGACGTTTTCACCGAACCATTTATGGTGCACTGGTCAATCTCCGATGGTTACGCTACGTCGGAACAAATTCCGGGCGTCCGAGTGCCCGGCGCGTCGTTTATGGGCGTTTCCGGCGTCGCGCCTTCCCGTGTTCAGTTGGAGGAATGGACCCGTCGCGAGGCTGCGCTTGCGGAGCGCGGGGGTGTTGCTTTACCGCCGGACGCTGCCGGGGCGGTTCCGCTATCGGGCGTCGGCGCCACCCACGGCATTCGCACGCTGCCGCCCCGGGAGAACGGCGGCAATTTCGACGTGAAGCAACTATCCACCGGGTCAAAGCTGCTGCTGCCGGTGGCGGTGGACGGCGCGCTGTTCTCCACCGGCGACGCCCACTTTGCCCAGGGCGATGGCGAGGTTTGCGTAACCGCCGTGGAGATGGGGGCCACCTGCGCCGTGCGGTTCCGCCTGCTGAAAGGAGCAGCCCAGCGCCACAACATCCGCTGGCCCCGTTTTAGCCGGGAGGACTATTACATCGCTCCCGAGTGGGCTGCGCCGCGCCGGTTCGTCGCCACTATGGGAATGCCGGTGACCGACGACGGGGTTAACGACGGCGAGAACCTGACCCTGGCCTGCCGCAACGCCATCCTGAACATGATTGACCTGTTGCAGGAGCGCGGTTTCAGCCGTAACCAGGCTTATGTGATTTGCAGCGTGGCGGTTGATCTCAAGGTCAGCAACGTGGTGGACGTACCCAACTACACGGTGTCGGCGTTTTTGCCGGAGGATTTGTTTGTCGGGTAGTGCGGATAGGGCGGCGGGACAATGGGCTGGTATTGCGGCAAGTCTTCCATAGGGTAGAAACCGGCCGGGAGCTTGCCGCTGAAGTCTATCAGCAGGCGATGGCTCAGCGGCGCATCAAGGTTCACCTGCGCTACGGTAGCTTTCACGTCGGTGACCTTCCAAACGTTATCTTGGTGCAACCCGTCAATCAAATAACGAGGTAACCAGCCGATCAAGTAGGAATCATGGGTGTGAAGCATGATTGCGTGAGTCGCTATCGGATTGTTCAATTGAAACGCAACTCCAAGCGACTCGCTAATCGACAACGATTCGGTGCGGCGGATGGAATCTTGGTTAGTGTGGCGCAAGCCGTGCAAGACAAATCGGTTTTCAAAGCGGCCTTCAGCATCGGGAATGATTGGGGGGAATATTTCGAAGACGTCACTGTAAATGCCAGACGCCGCAAGTTCGGCCACCGGGTTCCAGTTAGCAACGTCAATGCCCAACTGATGCAGGTAGGCCGGACGATCGGGGCGGCGCAAGTTCATCAGCCGATTCTTGAAAAGCGGGAACATCTCCTGGGATCTGTAGCGGCTAGTGAGTTCCGGAAAGCCTGGAAGGGCGAAAAAATCGGCCCGTTCCACAGCATCCTGCGCGCCTTTTACATACGAAAAAGCGTAGGCAACCGGCTCCACACTATCGTCAGCGTCGAGTCGGCCGACCGGGAACCAGCGACGGCTGATGCGGTCTTGCCAAGCGAGATACAGAGTGGTCATCTTATGCTCCGCAGCAGTGCCGACTTGCTGGTGATTAGAAGCTGGTAGGCGAATTCTTTGGCAGTGCCAGACATGACGGGGGTAGGTACGCGTTCCACTACTTCACGAAAGTCATCGTTCCGCGTGTCGCTCACCCGTTCCAAGCACGACTTGGCAATGTCAGGTTGCCATCGGCAAATAAGTTGGGCAAGTCGTAGGGGCGGTGGTGGCAGATTGCTCTTGCCGTGGACATACACCCTGCCGCTACCTCGCTTTCCACGTCCCCCCAATATGTAGCTAGGCATTCTCCCCTCGCACAGGATTTGCCGGCGACGGCTATCCTGTAGCTCGCGACCCAAAGATGAAGCATGATCATATGACGGCGAGATTTGGAACTGATTTGTATCCGGGCTCCACAATATCATCCAGTTTTCGTGATGGCGATCGGTATTGCCTATCAGCCCATCAAAGATTACATACTCCACCAAAATTGACGCTGCCCTATCGAAGTCCAATTGACCATCGTTAGCCAATTTGGCGATCGCCAGGACAATGTACTTGACGTTATGATCGTTCTGGCCAAACCTGCGGGCTAAATCGTAATCGCTGATGATGTTTGCGATTACGATGTTTCCGTGGAAATAGGGCGACTGGGGCGGTATGAATGACCGGGATATAGTGCCTAACTCGCCGGAGCTACTCGCCAGTTCCACCCTGGCGCGCGGCACTCCAATCATGTGGGCAACCTCAGCGGCTACCCTTTCTGACCACACCTCGCCGGGATTAGTCGGCCTGGGCTTTTTGAAAAGCCAGAGCGCACCATCCTCCCGGCGTATCCAGAATTTTTCTCGGCTGCCTACTTCCTCATGGCTGAATGCTGGCGGTTGCGATATGTCGATGACCGGATAATACGCGCCCTCCATCGCACCTAAATCACCCTGCCCTCCGCCAGCAGCAGCAGCTGACTGTTGGTCAGGCCGAGTTCGCCCTGCAATATCTCGGAGTTGTGCTCGCCGATCAGGGGGGCGCGGCGGCTGATGCGCCAGGGGGAGCCGTTGAGCAACATGGCCGGGCCGGGGTAGGTGAAGGTGCGGCCCAGCTCAGGGTGTTCCACTTCTTTGAAGAACTCTCGGTCGGTCAGGTGGTCGTCGCCCACGATTTCGTCCATGCTGCGGATGGCGCCCCAGGGGAAGTCGCGCTGCTGGCCGCCGTGGAAGGAGTCCAGGAGCGTGGAGTTCATGAAGAAGTTCTTCATCACCTGGACGATGTGGTCATTTTCCGCCGCGATGACTTCCGGGTCCTGATACCGCGCATCGGTCAGGTCTTCGGCCATGCCGGTCTGGTCGAACCATTCGGCTAACAGTTTGAGGCGCGCGGGCGTGAGGTTGGTGCCGGAGCGGGTGGTGTTGAGCCAGCCGCCGTCGCCGGTGGGGAATTGGATGGCCGGGGACATATCGGGCGCGGCGTGACGTCCGGTGTGACGCTGCACCACGTCACCGGTGGACAGGTAGATGGCAATGGCTCCCTCGGTGGTCAGCGCGCAGGCTTCGTGAATGGAAGCGTCGATGTACTGCCCCTCGCCGGTGAGGAAGCGGTAGTACAGCGCAGCCATTAGGCCGATGTAAGCGTAGTGGGCCCCGATGTGCCAGGAATTTCCGCCGCCGGGCGCGATGGGCGGCGGGGCGGGCACGTCGATCTCGTCATAGCCCGACGAGGCCATCTGCCCGCCGCCGGCCAGCTGGGTGATGTCGCTGCTGACGTAGTCCCGCCACGGGCCGGTCTGACCGTAGGGCGTCAGCGAGCACATGATCAGCCCCGGGTTGTCGGCGGACAGCGCGGAGTAGCCCAACCCCAGCGATTCCAAGTAGCCGGGCTGGCGGCTCTCTAGCACTATGTCGGCGGTTGCGGCCAACTGTTTGAATATGTCCTGCCCCGGTTTAGTTTCCAGGTTGAGAGTGATGCCCCGCTTGGAGGTGTTGTAGTGCCAGAAGGACAGGCTGCGCTCCCGATGGGGAATGTCATCCAGGTATGGACCGAAACTTCGGCAGGCTTCGCCCCCCGGCGGCTCAATCTTGATGAGATCGGCCCCGTTGTCGGCCATCAGTTTGCCGCAAAACTGACCCTTCTCGTCGCAGATCTCCAGCGCTCGCAGGCCGTTGAGGGACCCGGGCTGGCTCAGGTCGGCAGGACGCGCCCCGCCGATATCAACTCCATCCTGCCCGTAACTCCCGTTAGATGGATTGCCGTTGGCGGATGTCATCGTAGGGCCTCCTCGATGTAAGGATAGCGATCCATGGTGGTGGGCCAGAAGACGCCGTTCTCGTAGCCGTCCAACAGTTCGTCGTGGGGCACGCCCAACAGGCTTTCCAGCACTTCCCGGTTGTGCTGGCCGATCATCGGCGGCGGGTTGGCGATGCGCGCCGGCGACTTGGACATCTTGAACGGGGCGTTCTGGAACTTCCAGGGGCCGAGCATGGGATGATCCATGGGTACGTACATATCCCGGTGTCGCAGCTGCGGGTCGTTGTCCACCCGGTCCTGGCTGCTCTGTACCGCCATAGCGCGGATACCGGCGGCCTGGCACTTTTCGGTGAGCTCGTACTTGCCCATGGTCTTGGTCCACTTTTCGATGTGCTGGTCCATCTCGTCCTGGTGTTCCAGCCGACCGTCGATGGTCTCGAAGCGGTCGTCGGCCCACTGGGGATTGCCCATCAGCTTCACTAATTTCTGCCATTCGTCGTCGGACAGGCAGGCAATGGTTGCCCAGTCGTTGTAACCTCCAGGCGAGGTTCGGTACGCGTTGTGGGGCGCGGCGATGGGCCCGCGGTAGTTGTTGACCACCTCGGCGCCGGGCCACACGGTGCGGTTGCCCGGGGGAAAACCCTCGCGCCGGGCCTTACGTCCGTTCACCGTCTTGTCCAGCAGGGCCGGGCCGGTGAGGGTGATGCCGGTGATCATTTGGGAGAGGTCAACGTGCTGACCCTTGCCGGTGGCCGAGCGGTGGCGCAGCGCGGTCAACGCGCTGATGGCGCCGTACATGCCGCCGGTGTCGTCCAGATACGACCAGCCCCAGCCGGCCGGAGGCGCGCCGGGCAAGCCGGACAAGTGGGTCAATCCGCTGAGCGCCTGCGCCGCCGGTCCCATGGTGCCGTACCAGTGGTAGCGTCCGGTGTGGCCGAAGCCGGCCATGGAAACGTAGATGATGTCGGGCCGGATTTTCTTCAATTGATCGTAACCCAGCCCCCAACGCTGCATGATGCGACTGCTGAAGTTTTCAATCACGACGTCCGAAACGGAGATCAGACGCTTGACCAACTCCAGACCCGTTTCGGTGCGGGTGTTGACACTGATGCCGCGCTTGTTGGCGTTGGTGTCAGCGAACTGACCGGTGGAGTTGGGCCCGGGTTCCACACCCGGAGGCACGGTGAAACGGTTCTGGCGCAACGTGTCGAGGTTCAATGGCCATTCAACCTTGATGACCTCGGCGCCCAGCGTACCCAGCCAGCGGGCCGCCCACGGCCCGGCCCGCACCCAAGTGAAATCAACGACGCGGATACCTTGCAACGGTGTTGGCAGGGGCATCGGAAAGCCTCCTGTATTGGAGAGTGATTGGGACTGCTGATTGGCCGCCAGTTTAGGGCAAGACAGGGGCAGGGGCAACCGGGCAGCGCGTCAATCCATGCTCCGGTGTCCGCCTTCGTCCGCTTCAGCCATGATACCCCCCGTCTGTGGCGAAATGGCGTCGGGCCGCTGGTCGGTTATGCTGCCATATGGGCCATTCACCGGGGGGGCCAGGGTTAGTGATGGAGGAAATGCGAAACTCCCCAGATTCCCCCTCCACCAATTCTTCCGTCATTCCCGCCAATCTTCCGTCATTCCCGCGAAAGCGGGAATCCAGAATTGCCGGCTCTCGGAGAACGATGTGGTTATAGAGACGCCTGGATTCCCGCTTTCGCGGGAATGACAGAAAGGGAGCCGTAATGACGGTGTTTGCGAACACGGCCTAGTGTGAGGGGACTTTGGGAGTTTCGCAATTTTCTCTAGTGATGCCCAATAGTAAAGGTGGAGCGCTGGTGCGATGACCACTACCGGCAATCCGATGTGCCGGATGGTTTGTTCTACACCGTAAGCGCCGGATTCCGCCGCCACGGGCAGTCGGCAAAGCCGGTTTCCAGCGAAGCCTTTGCCCAGCTGCATCTGCAAGAGCGCTACGCCTGCGGGCTGCGTACCGACGGGCACGTGTCTTGCTGGGGCGATAACGATCCGGGCGAGGCATCCCCGCTCTAATCCCCCACGAACCGCGCCACCAGACTGCCGGTCGCTGGCGCTTCGTACCATACCGTCACCGCCGTTCCCTGCATTTGGTGTTCTTTCAGATGGCCGACGGGTACGCCGGCCCAGCCATTGGCCTGGAACTCCCATTGCCGGCCGTTGTCGTCGGTGAGGCGCAGGAGGCGGAAGTGGCGGGGGTTTTCCGGGTTGGCGGCCACGTAGTCGATGTGACCGGTCACTTTGGGCAATTTGGGAAACAGGGCGTCGCCGTTGGTGTGTCCGCCGGGGGACGGTTCCGTTTCCTGGCTATCGACGCAGCCGGCCAGCAGCGCCAGCAGGATGATGACGGCCATTGCGCAAGAAGACAGCCGGCCGGAAGGATTCAGCGTCATCGCAATAATTCCATGGTGATTGTAGCAAATCCTGCCGCCGTGTTTTATTATTGAGAGGCGGCGCTACCCTACGCTGGCCGCTTCTCACGTCGATCGCACATGGCAACCATTGGCATTACCGCACCGCCCGCTGCCCGCCGCCGGCGTCGTCTTACCTGGCTACAGGGTTTATCCACTGCAACGGTCATATCAGTATTCCTGTTGGTGATAATCGGCGGAGTGGTGCGCGTAACCGGCTCCGGCCTCGGCTGCCCCGACTGGCCCCTTTGCTACGGCAAGGCGTTGCCGCCCTGGGAATACACCGCCGTTATAGAGTACAGTCATCGCTTCGTGGCTTCGGTCATCGTAGGGCCGCTGATATTGGCTACGGCGACAGTGGCCCTGGCGCGATACCGGCGCGACCGCTGGGTCTGGATACCCGCCGCCATATCGGTTCCATTGCTGCTTCTCCAAGGCTTGCTCGGCGGCGTTACGGTGTTGACGCACCTGCCCGGAGAGATCACTGCTCTACATCTGGCCACTGCTGAGGCGCTGCTGGCGACGTGCCTCTTCTTAATGATCGCCTCGTTTCGCACTCCCATCGCGCTGACCAGCGGCGCGTCCGCTGTGGCAGCCGCAAAGGGTTACTATCGCTGGGCCATCGCCGGCGCTCTTGGCGTGTATGCCGTCATAATCTCCGGGGCGATGGTCACGGCCATGGGCGCGACCGGCGCGTGCGTCACCTGGCCGCTCTGCCAGGGACAAGCGTTTCCCCTGCATCATCTGAGCGCAGTCCACATGTTCCACCGGTACTTGGTGTTGGCGCTGGGCGTGGTGCTGATCTACGCGGTATGGCGTTCTGCCGTCGCCGGAGGCAAAGGAACGTCTCTGTGGTGGTTGTCCATGCTGTCCATAGTTGCTTTCGTCGCGCAAATTGTAGTGGGGGCCGCCACCATCTGGCTGGACTTCCAGGCCCATTGGCGTGGGCTGCATTTGACTGCCGCCACTGCCGTATGGACGGCGGCAGCCGGGATGGCGATAGTCGCCTATATGAACGCTCGTACCAAATGGGGCCCTGCGCTGTCGTCGGATTCCATGGAGCGAAATGGCCGGTAGCGCGCCGCAATTCGGGCCTGATGCCAACCCCGCCGAGCCGGACCTGGTGGCGCCCTCCCCGGTCCTGCCCAACCGACCGACCGTTCTGGCGACAGCCCGTGATTTTCTGGCGCTGACCAAGCCCAAAATCATCTCGTTGCTGCTGGTAACTGCGGCTGGCGGGATGTTCCTGGCCGAACAGGGCGTGCCATCCCTGACCCTCCTGGCCTTGGTGTGGGCGGGCGGCGCTCTGGCCTCCGGCGGCGCCAATGCCATCAATCACTTTCTGGATCGAGACATCGACCGTGATATGCGGCGTACTCGGAGCCGGCCGGTAGCCGGAGAACGGGTAGCCCCGCGCTATGCGCTGGCCTTCGGGGTCGCGCTGAACGTGGTTTCTTTCGTGCTGCTGGCCGTTCTGGTGAACCTGCTGGCGGCCGGGCTGACCATTATCGCCAGCCTTTTCTACGTGTTCGTCTATACCATGTGGCTGAAGCGCACGACTCCCAACAACATAGTGATCGGCGGCGCCGCCGGCGCCATACCGCCCCTGGTGGGCTGGGCTGCCGTGACCGGGACTTTGGAGCTGCCGGCGGTCTATCTGTTTGCCATCGTCTTTTTCTGGACGCCGCCCCACTTCTGGGCGCTGTCGCTGCTTATTCAAACGGACTACCAACGTGCCGGCGTCCCAATGCTGCCGGTGGTTTCGTCGCGACGGCAAACCACCCTGCACATCTTGCTGTATTCCATCGCGTTAACGGGATTGACATTGATGTTTGCCCTGCTTCCGCAGGTAGGTTGGGTGTACACGGCGGCGGCGGCGGTCTTGGGAGCGCCGTTCATCGGGCTATCGTGGCGGCTTTGGCGACGTGACGAGCGAGGCCGGGCCAAGGCCACTTATCTCTATTCGCTGGCCTATCTGGCGCTGCTTTTCGTAGCCGTGATGGTAGATAGCGTGGCAGGCTCCGCGTAGCGCGAATTGCCCGCGAAGCCGGTCATCCAAATTGACAGCCACCGGCGCTTATGCTATCGTCACCGCCGTTAGTGAAATTTTGCACATACTTCGGCTACAGTCAGTCGGAGTGTCCGGGGGTTCACGATGGGGCTGCTGCCCTTCTCTACGGAAGACTCACCTACCAGATCCAGAAAGGCCCACGGCCCCAGACCAGACGGTGATACTCCAGTGAACCCTACTCCTGATTCCCCCACACGTCGGCGTAGCCGGTGGCTCTTGGCGGTTTTGCCGCTTTTTGGCGTGCTGTTGCTGGCCGCCGTTGGGTGCGACTCCGACGCTCACCAGTCCATTCTTGCGCCCACTCCGTGGTCGCTGGAAGGAGCCAAAGGCCCGGTGGCGCGCGAGCAACTTCTGCTGTTCAATGTCCTGCTGTGGACGATGGTGGTTGTGTTCGTTCTGGTTGAGGGCGCGTTGCTGTACGCCGCAATCCGCTTCCGGCGCAAGCCCGGCGACCCGCTGCCCCCGCAAACCCATGGCCACACCCCGCTGGAGATCGCCTGGACCATCGTACCGACCATCCTCATCTTGGGTTTGGGCGTCTGGTCGGTGATCGTCCTCTTCAAATTGGAACCGGCCGAGGCGATAAAGCTGGCCCGTGCGGAAGGAAAAGATCCCGTGGTCGTAGAGGCCGTGGGCCACCAATGGTGGTGGGAGTTCCGTTATGAGGATGCCTTGCCCGGCCAGGGACAATGCAGTATGCCCGGTGAGGAGGGGTGCGAGCTGGTGACCACCGCCAACGAGATGCGGGTTCCGGTCAACACGCCCATCATCATGGAGCTCAAGAGCGACGACGTGATTCACAGCTTCTGGATCCCCAAGTTGGCCGGTAAACAGGACGTAGTTCCCACTCGCACCAACAGTTTGTGGTTCCTGGCTGAAGAATCGGGTATGTACTATGGCCAATGCGCTGAGTTCTGCGGCACCGCCCACGCTCAGATGAAGTTCCGGGTACACGTTCTCGAGGAGAATGAATACCAGGCTTGGGTCAACGGTTGGGGTGGTGAGTTGGCGGAACCCCTTTCCACGGAAGCTGCCCGAGGTCAACTGGTTTTCCTGGGTGACGGTCAGTGCGTTACCTGCCACACCGTTGGCGCGGCGGATACCGTGAACCCGGAGACCGGTGAAGGCGTCCAGCACGCGCGTATGCAGACTTACATCGCCTACACCAAGTGGCTGAACAAACCGGCGGAAGAGCGTCTGTCGGATGTCCGAACCGGCAATGAACCGCCCACCGCCTTTGCCGCGCCCAATCTTACTGATCTGGGAGCTCGGACCACCATCGGCGCCGGCCTGGTCGATCTCAACCGAGAGACTCTGCGCCAGTGGGTCCGCGACCCCGAGTCGATCAAGCAGGGCAATCGGATGTCGGAACTGGCTGCCGTCTATCAGACGCGCCAAGACCACCGGGCCGACCTTACGGAAGCGGAACTTGGCGACTTGGTTGAATACCTGATGGCGCAGAAGTAAAAACCGCCGGTGCTCTATACTGGAATGGGCCCTAGATCTCTCCTGCGGAAATCCGGCCACGGCAGACACAATCACAGCCTACTAATCCATCGCCGCTAACGCACCGCCAATACCAATCGAGCCGCAGCGGAGGATCTGAACCATGGTAACTATCACCGGCGTTATACCCCGCCCCACCACTTATACCGGCCTGTGGAGCTGGTTGACCACGGTTGACCACAAACGCATCGGGGCGTTGTACGGCTTCTCCGCCTTCTTCTTCTTCATCGTGGGCGGAATTGAAGCCGGGATCATGCGGGTCCAGTTGGCCACCTCCGACAACTCGGTGGTGTCCGCCGATTGGTTCAACGCCATGTTCACCATGCACGGCACCACCATGATCTTCATGGTGATCATGCCGTTTGGGGCGACGTTTTTTAACTTCCTGGTGCCACTGATGATCGGCGCCCGCGACGTCGCATTTCCCCGTCTCAACGCCTTTTCCTACTGGACATTCCTCTTCGGCGCATTGCTGATGCACTCCGGTTTTCTCATCGGCCAGGTTCCCGACGCCGGCTGGTTCTCTTACGCCAATCTCACCGCCGCGCCTTTCAGCGAAGGCAAAGGGCTGGACTTCTGGGCGCTGAGTTTGCAGGTTCTTGGAGTAGCCTCATTGGCCGCCGGGTTCAACTTTATCGTTACCATCATCAATATGCGCGCCCCGGGAATGTCGCTGATGCGGATGCCGGTATTCGTGTGGATGACGCTGGTGACCAGCATCCTGTTGGTGCTGGCCTTCCCCATCATCACGGTAGCGCTCATCGAGCTGACCGCCGACCGCCAGTTCGGGGCCAATTTCTTCAACACCGCCGCCGGCGGCGACCCCATCCTCTGGCAACACCTGTTCTGGCTCTTTGGACATCCTGAGGTGTACATCCTCATCCTGCCCGCCATGGGCGTTGTGTCCGAGATCATTCCCACCTTCAGCCGCAAGCCTTTGTTCGGCTATCCGGTGGTGGTGTTCTCCGGCGTCGTTATCGCCATCATGAGCTGGGCGGTGTGGAGCCACCATATGTTCACGGTTGGCCTTGGTCCCATTGCCAACTCGGTGTTCACCATTACCACCATGCTGATCGCCGTGCCCACCGGGGTTAAGATCTTCAACTGGGTGGGCACGATGTGGAACGGTTCCATTGACCTGAAGACGCCCATGCTCATGGCCATCGGGTTCGTGGCGCTGTTCGTCGTGGGCGGGCTTTCCGGCGTGTCCCACGCAGTGTCGCCCTCCGACTTCCAGCAGCAGGACACGTACTACATCGTCGCTCACATCCACTACGTGCTGTTTGGCGGCGCCATTTTTGGCATCTTCTCCGGAATCTACTACTGGTATCCCAAGATGACCGGCAAGATGTACCACGAAACCCTGGGCAAGGTGCATTTCTGGCTGATGTTCGTGGGCATGAACTTGACCTTCTTCCCCATGCACTACGCCGGGCTCAACGGCATGCCCCGCCGCATTTATACCTACGCTGAGGGTTTCGGTTGGGAAGGCATGAACCTGCTGGCTACCATCGGCTATTTCGTCATCGTTATCAGCCTGCTGGTATTCATCCACAACTTCTTCCGCAGCATCAAGCGGGGCGAGCCGGCCGGGAACGACCCCTGGGACGCGCCCACGCTGGAATGGAGCATCTCCTCTCCGCCGCCGGCGTACAATTTCGCTGAAATCCCTGTCGTGCGTGGCCAGGATCCGTTCTGGATCACCAAGCGGGAAGCGGCGGCCCGGGGCGAGCCCATCACGCAAGGAGAGGCCCACGTTGACCCCAGTACCATCCATATGCCCAGCCCATCCTACTGGCCGTTAGTGGCGTCCTTCGGTGTAGTCTGGTTGGCCGGCGGGTTCCTGATCGACGTTGGCTGGGACTACATCCGGTTCCCGGTCGCCATCGTCGGCGGGCTCATCACCATCATCGGCGTGATCGGCTGGTCCAACGAACCGGCGACGGCAGAACACCACGCCACCGGCGAACACCACTGATGGTGTTCGCCGGCGCTCACTAATAGTCGTCAGCATAAGTCAGGAGAAGCGAGTTGGCTCACGCGGACACCTCTCACGCTCCCCCGGCGCACCCACCGGCGCACGAGGAAGAAACCACCACCGGCATAAATCACCGGAAACTCCTGATGTGGGTGTTTCTCGGTTCCGACTGCCTGTTCTTTGGCTCTCTTATCGCGACCTATATGGTGTATCGCGGGCAGAGCATCGTCGGGCCGTATCCCAGGGACATCATCGACGTCCCGATCACCACCATCAGCACTTTCGTCCTCCTGATGAGCTCCTTTGCCATGGTCATGGGCGTCGCGGCAGCTCGCAACGGGAACCAGAAACGATTGATCCAATGGCTGCTGTTTACCATCATTCTGGGCGCCATTTTCATCGGCTTCCAGGTTTATGAATTCAACCTGTTCCGGGTTGAAGGACTGCGCTACGAGACCAACTTGTTCAGCAGTACATTCTTTACGCTGACCGGTTTCCACGGCGCTCACGTAACCCTCGGCCTGTTCTGGCTGGTGTGTCTGGTCGTCATCGCCGCCCGTAACCCGGCCGGCCGTCCTTCCGGCCTGGATGTGGACATCGCCGGGCTGTACTGGCACTTCGTTGACATCGTTTGGATCGTGATTTTCACGCTACTGTACCTGATCGGCGGATTCGACGGCCCGCCGGAAGCCGGCCACGCCGCCGTTCAGGGATGGAACTGGGTCGCCGGACTTTTCAGCTAGGTTTCGAGGAGGCAACCACCAGATGAGCACCAACCCCGGACACCAGGCCGCATTGGGCCACGAGGAACACGCTGCCCATGAAGATCCCGGGATCAAGCGGTTCTTCTTCGGCCACGTGCCAGAAGGGGTGCACGGAGGCCTGAAACAGTATAGTTTGCTGGCCATATTCCTGGCGATTATCACGCTGGTTGAATTCCTGATCATCGTTCCGGAAAATCTGCAAGGAAGCAGCGTGGTGATCGCCCCGCTGGTGATCTTGTCGGTGATCAAGTTCTTTTGCGTGATTGCCTTCTTCATGCACCTGAAGTTCGAGCACTGGCTTTTGTGGCAGATCTTCGTTGCAGGGTTAGCCTTGGGCTTGGTGGTGGCGCTTGCGTTGGTATTGCTGTTCGGGGTGTTCCGCATCGACGCCCGGGAGTTCTCCGAGCCGCGGGCGGTCCCTTTTGAGCACCATGAGGAAGAAAGCCACGCGGAAGTGGCCCGTCCGTTGCCGGCAGAAGTGCCGGCCCCGGTGAATCCGGCCGACGTGGCCCCGGCTCCTCAGCCCGGTGAAGCGGCCCCCTCTTCTCCCGGTCAAGCCCTGTTTGTCGGCACTGCGGCCTGCGCCTCTTGCCATACCGTACAAGGCGTAACTCAGGGGGTGCTCGGGCCGCCCCTGGACGGCATCGCCAGCGTCGCAGCCAATCGGATTTCCGGATACTCCGCCGAGGAATACATCAAGGAATCCATCTTGGAACCCGACGCCTATACCGCAGGCACTGCCGATGGCCTTAGCCAGGACTACCAGGAAGGACTGATGCAAGCCACGATGGCCGGCATCTCACTGTCCGAAGAAGACGTGGATAATCTGGTGGAGTACCTTCTGACGTTGAGATAGCTCCGTTTCGGGGCTTGTGAAATGAGGGGCAGCCGATGCAGGTTGCCCCTCTTGCTATGCCATCGGCAGCGTGTACACTGTATCCGGCCCACGATTTTGCCCTGCCGCTTCGGAGTTTTCCGGGAGTATTTCGTCATGCTGGTTGATTTGATTCGCGTTGCTGCTGCGGATGGTATGGAGTTGGATGGCGCTTTCTTCGCGCCGAAGTCCGATGCCGCGCCGGTCGGCCCAATCGATGCTGCCGTAGTGATCCACGGTTCCGGTCGCAACTTCTACACGCCTGCCACGGTAGCCATGGCTGACGACCTGCGCAACGCCGGCTATGCCGCCTTGACCATAAATACGCGGGGACACGATACCGTATGGGTGGACCGGCAAACCGGCATAGCCGAAGGCAACGCTTACGAGATACTGGACAATAACCGCCAAGACCTGCGTGCCGGCATCGACTATCTCGCCTCTCTGGGCTACCAGCGTATTGCGATCCTGGGCCAGAGTATGGGAGCCGTTAAGGTCACCTACTATGCCGCCGTTGAGAACGACCCGCGTGTTGCCGCCGTGGTGCCTATCTCGCCGGTACGCCTTTCTTGCTCCTATTACCTGGAATCCGCGGACGCCGACGAGTTCCGCGCGAACCTGGAAACCGCTGACCGCATGGAAGCGGAGGACCGCGCCATGGATCTGTTTTACGTGGACTTTCCCATCAAGGAAATGTTCTCCGCCATGGCCTACATTGACAAGCACGGCCCGCTGGAGCGGTACAATGTGATCCGGCACGTTCCCCAAATTCGCGTGCCTTTGTTCGTCCTTTCCGGTTCCACCGAGACCCATACCCGCCTGCTGGACGTTCCGCAAGACATGATCGCCGCAGCCGTGAACAGCCCTCGCGCCGAGTACCTGGTGCTGGAAGGCGGGACTCACTCGCTGACCAATATGATGCCCGAGGCCGGCCAGGCCGTGGTCAACTGGCTCGCGTCCCTTGCTGCCTCGGCTGGGCAAGCTGCGGTTGCCGCAAACTGATGGACCGAAATTCCATCCCGGTCATAATCCCGATAACCCCATTCGGGGGGTGTTGAGCGCCCGCAACCAATACCGTCCGAACTTCATTGCCGCTACAGGGCGCTAATTTTGACACCGCAGGGCCATTCCTATACCATCTGTTGCGGCGTTTGCCGAATGCCAGCGATGGAACTAACAGTAGTCAACGGTGGGTTCTCCGCCCGGTTCCTGCGATATGCCAATCTATGAATATCGTTGCCAGTCCTGCCATCAGGTGAGCAGTTTCTTCTTCAAAGTCGCTTCCGCGGCGAGGGACGTAAATTGCGAACACTGTGGAGACTATGGAATGGAGCGCATTATGTCGTCGTTCTCCAGGGGCCGCACCGAAGCGGACCAGTTGCGCGACTTGGATCCCCGTTACTACAAAATGGTTGACGATGCCCTGGGCAAAGCCCCCGCTACCACGGATCCTGACCATTACCTGCGCAAGATGGCGCCCTTCACCGCTGCGGAAAAGGCCGGAGATCCTTATTTTGGCGAATAAACTGAAGTGCGCCGGCTTTATTTCTTATCCCCGACGCCCCCGGAGGCACCCTCGGAATGACTGCTGACCCGACCGTATTCCCTTCGCTAGGCTGGTTTGAAGCTCTGCAAAAACTGGTGAATGACGACCCTGCCTACCGGCAAATTGGCACCGTTGACGCTGCCATGGGCGTTAAGGTTGCCGATGAGGTGTTCCTGGTCACATTCGAAGCTTTCGAATGTCGGTCTGTTCGAGCCGGCAATGAGTACGACCTGATCAACGTGGACTTCTTCATCGAGATGGAATCCGACGCATGGCGGAGGATGCTGGAAAACATCAAGGCCAATGGCGCAGCCGAAGCGGGGCAGACTCTGGTCAGCTTGGATATGCTCCACGAGATTTCCACCAACGCCACCGGGGACCAACTTCGGGCGGATATGTTCTTCCGCTACAACCAGAGCTTGCAGCATTTTTTCGACTTGTCAGCCAACCTGAATACCGTATTCGCAAACTGAACGGGCTGCATTGATGGGTTTGGTCTTGCCGTTTCAAAAACAGAGAGGACGCTAGATGACGACGACCACAGTTCTTGAAGAAGTAGGGATGGATCCAGCGGCAGTTCAGGCGTTGGAAGACGTGTTTCGCCAGCAGATTGATCAAGGTCGGCATCCCGGCGCCGGCTTGGCCGTGTACCGCCATGGCAAGCTGGTCGTTGATCTGTGGGGTGGATTGGCGGACGACGCTGCCGGTACTCCCGTTGCCGCTGATACCATGTTCATCCTCTATTCTTCTACCAAGCCGCTGGCGGCAGCCTGCCTCCACATTCTCTGGGAGCGCGGACAGCTGGCGTGGGACGATAAGGTCGCCGAGTACTGGCCCCAATTCGCCAAGCACGGCAAGGACACCGTTACCATCCGACACGTCCTCACCCACCGGGGCGGCTTCCCGGAGACTCCGCCGGAACTTTCCTGGGACCGCTGGCGGGATTGGGATTACGTGGTGGAGTGCATGGAAGACATCATCCCCGACTACCCGGCGGGACAGATCATGGCCTATCACCCGCGCAACTTCGGATGGGTGATCGGCGAGTTGGTGCGACGCATCGACGGACGCCACATCGGAGTGTTTCTCCGGGAAGAAATCTTCGATCCCCTGGGTCTGCACGACGGATACGTCGGCCTGCCGCCGGAACTGGAGCGCCGAGTGTCCCGCATCCACGCCATGGAAGACTGCGACCGTCCGGGGATGATACGCCCGTACAACCGTCCGGAAGTGCATCAGGCGGTTCATCCTGCCGGCGGCGGCATCTTCACCGCCCGGGATCTCGCCCGTTTCTACGCCATGATGTGCAACGGCGGTGAGTTGGATGGCGCGCTTATCCTGAAACCGGAAACGGTGGCAGAAGTCACGGCCCTTCAGTCGGAGGCCAACGATTTCTCCCTGGGAACTCGGATGCGCCGCTCCCTGGGCTTGGTGCTGGACGACAGCCGCATGGGCGCGACGGACAAGTCCGGCGAGGGATTGGGCACCTTCGGGCACGGCGGCGCCGGCACCTCCGTAGGCTGGGCCGACCCGTCAATGGGCTTGGCCGTGGCTTATATCACCAACGGCTTTCGGGCCAGCGCCACCAACAACCCGCGTCTCGCCGCCGTGTCCCGAGCGGTGCGCGCTGCCTGCCTGTAATCGAGCGGTCAGTCGCATCAATGTCCTCGGTTATCTATCATCTGGCCTTCCGCGAAGATTGGGAGGCGGGGCTGACCGCCGGCGAATACCGTGCTCCGTCCCTGACCGAAGAGGGTTTTATCCACGCGAGCGGCGACGAGGCGCAGACACTGCGCGTTGCGGCCCGTTTGTTCGCCGGCAACGCCGACTTGCTGGTCCTCGACATAGACACCGTTCTGCTGGGTGAAGGATCACCCGTCATCAGGGAGCCCGCCCGGTCGGGGGAGATTTACCCGCACATCTATGGTCCGATCGCACTGAATGCCGTGGTACGAATACGGAAGCTAGTCCCGGACCCGGATAGTAAAACGGGCTTTACGCTGCCCAACAGCGGATGAGCGAGGCGCCCCATTCGGTATTCCGACGACCAGTTGATGGCGATTCGGCGGGAGATCGCCTCTCTGCCCGCGCTTACGGCGGGTGAGATCGCCCAACGCGACGGAGCGGTAACCGGCGGGCATTGCGTCCCGCACCTGTGGCCTTTCTGGCCGATACTTCAGGCTGACCGTGCCTTGTGGCGCCTGTTGCTTGACGACGAAAACATCGCGCGCTTTTCCGTGTACGGCCTGTTCCCTAAGACCTACGGGGTGGTGTACGAGGGCGGGAATCCCGCCGTGCGTTACGACGGGCGCAGTCGGGGCCGGGTTGCCATCATCACCGGGCAACGCGACGGCAGCCCGGTGGCTATCGTCATCAAACCGTGCCAAAGTCCAGCCGAGGCCGAGATCGCGGCTATAGCCGGCGAGTTGGGCGTAGGCCCCCGGCAATTTCCAAGCATATCCGGGTTCATCAGCGAGGAGTTTGTAGAGGGACGGTTCCTCACCGACTTGACAGCCGACGACGCCACGCCGGATCGAGTGAGCAGCATCGGCGAAGCATTGGGTACGGTGTTGCGCCGTCTGCATCTCGCCGGCGTATGTTATAACGATGCTACAATCTCCGATCCGGACGGACGCTCCCATGTCATATTGACATCCGAGGGCAGCATCCGGGTAATCGATTTCGGCGTGGCGTTGCTGCTGCGTCACCATCCGTCCGATTTGACCTTCCATGACGCCTATAATGCGGCACGCACGGACCCCATGTTCCGCCTGTTTCGGCAGATGGCCGGCGGCGGAGACTCCCAAAGCCTCGGTAATTTCGTCGCGGAATACGGGAGGCGTCTGGCCCGCCAGACTGCGAAGGAGATCCAGGAGCGAGATTGGCGGATCGCCGAAGCCGGGCTGTCGGCAGTCGCTGCCCGGTTCGGGCCGGTGGTGGCGGAGGCAATGGGGAACGGGTTGGCCGATGGACGAGCATCAGGAACGCTTCCCGGGCCATAGCAGCCGTAGCAACCGAAGAAATCGCGCCGCCGAGGAGCGGGGTTTTGCGGGGTGGCCGTGAACCGGCTGGCGGCGGTAGCGGTTTCGTGTGTGGCAGCGGCGGCGCTTCTGACCGTGGCTGCGTGGCTGGCGCTGGGCAGAAGTGGTGACGGGCCGCCGGATGCTGCGGTGCAGATTATCCCTCCGACCGAGGAAGTGGTGGAAGACGCTCTGCCGGGAACCGCCCAATCGACACCGGTTAGCTTGGGCGGAACCGTATCTGCTTCCACCAAAATCGTGGTGTACATCACCGGCGCCGTGGTCAATCCGGGGGTGTACCCGGCAACTTCGGATCACCGGCTCTACGATGTGTTGACGTTGGCCGGTGGCCCAACCGACGATGCCGACCTTGCCCGCATCAATTTGGCGGCCCGGCTCACCGACGCTGCGCATTACAAGATCCCGTCGGTCGATGATATGGTACCCGACGCACCGGCCCCCGGCGAGCAGCAGGTCGCCGAGAGGGAGACTCTTCCGGCGGCGAATCCATGCGCGATCCCGATCAATATCAACACCGCCGCCGCCGAATGCCTGGAAACCCTTCCGGGCATCGGCACGGTGCGGGCCGAGTCCATAGTGACTCACCGTGAGCAGATGGGGCCATTCGTCGCAGCCGAAGAAATCAAAGCCGTGTCCGGGATCGGCGACGGCATCTATCAGCGCATTGCCGACATGATCGCCGTGGATAGTCAGCAGTAACAGGCTGCTCTTGCGCTTCAAATCGACATACCGGCGAGAGCAGGAATGACGAGTGAACCTTGGCGAGAGTGTAGGTGCGCTGGACGCGGGTTACTGATTGACCGCTCACCATGCGAATATTCCCCGAACTCACGTTGGCGGCGATGGTGGCCGGCGTTGGACTGGCGCTGTGGTCAGAAGTAACTCTGCATTCGTCCTGGCCGCTTTTGATGCTGGCGCTGGCCGGCTGCGCCGTCGCTGCGGGACTGCGGGCTTTGCAATTGCCCGCCGCCCCGGTGATCCTGGCGGCTGCCCTACTCCTGGGGTTTTGGCGCGGCCACGCCGGGGCGCCCGTGGAGCTGCCCATCGTACCGGACGGCCCGGCGAGTGAGATTGTATTGTTGATCACGGATGCGCCGGTCCCGGTTCGGAGTGGCTACCGATTCCCCGCCCGTGTGCTGCCTGCGGATGATGGCGCCGCCGGGAGCATTCCCGACGGCGCCAACCTGTTGGTGCACGCGCTGTCCCCGCCAGACCTGGCGTACCAACGGAGCAGGCCCCATTTGCGTCATGGAGACACTCTGCTGGTGTCCGGCCGGGTGGAACACCCTGAGCCAATCGGAGATTTCGATTACGCCGCGTGGCTGGCATCACGGCGGATCTCAGCGGTGATGTGGGTTCAGGAGTCCGAGTTTCTGGGCGCGACTCGAATTGCGGGACCGATAGCAGTTCTGCACTCGGCCAGGAGCCGGCTGGCTGGCGCTTTGCAGAGGAGCATATCGGCGCCGCAATCCGCTTTGGCGCAAGCCCTTTTACTCGGTTTCAGAGGAGAACTACCCGGTGCTGTGAAAGATACCTTTCGCGACGCTGGAATGTCCCATCTGCTGGCGATTTCCGGCCTTCACGTCGGGATCGTAATGGCCCTGAGTCTTGCGGCGGCGTCCGCAGCGGCCGGACGGCGCACTCCGCTGGCGGTCGCGCTGGCGGCATCGACGGTATGGACTTACGCTGCGCTATCCGGCTTCGACCCGCCTGTGGTGCGAGCGTCCATCATGGGGAGCCTTGCGTTGACACAGATCTTACTGGGGCGCGGTATGCGCGGCGTCACGGCTCTGCTACTGGCCGCGACAGTGATGGTGGGCGCGCAACCTGCGATCCTGGGCAGCCTGTCGTTCCAGCTCAGTTTCACGGCAATGGCCGGGGTGTTAGTGGCGCTGCCGCTGATAACCGTTCTGTCCGGCACGATTGGCGGATCCCTCGCCGCTCGGGGTTCCGCCATGGCGCGGTGGTTCGGTTACGGGCTCACCCTGTTGATCGCATCCGTTGTTATCTCCACGTTGACCACCATGGCGACGGTGCCCCTAGTGGCAATGCACTTCGGGTCAATCCCCCTGATGAGCGTTCCCGCCACGATATTGGCGATGCCGGCGATGCCGCTGGCCCTGGTGGGTTCTGCTGCGACGGCCGTCATCGGGCAATTGGCGGCGCCCTTGGCGGTGGCGGTTGGCACGCTGACCTGGGGACCGTTAGCCTGGCTGATAGGGGTGGCGGACGCTATGCCGGCGGTCCTGATTCCTGCGCCCTGGCTGACTCCCCCGGTAGCGATTGCATGGTACGTGGGTTTGGGGATGCTGGTAGCGCTGCTGTCGGCTCCTCGGATGAGGCGGGCCGCGACCGCCTGGCGACGTGGCCCGGCCTGGAGACCTGGCGGTCTTGCCCGACTCCTGGTCGCCCTAGGGCCGGTGGTGGCGCTTACGGTTCTGCTTTTTGTTTTCCAGTTGTCCGGATCGCGGGCGGATGGCCGCCTCCATGTGTACGTCCTGGACATCGGTCAGGGAGACGCCATTCTGGTGGTGACGCCAGACGGACGCCAAATGCTGGTGGACGGCGGACCAGATCCGACTGCAATTCTTGCGGCCTTGGGATCGCGCTTGCCAGCGGGTGACCGAAAGCTCGATGTGGTGGCCGTCACCCACCTGGACAGCGACCACGCCGGCGGTTTGATTGGCGTGTTAGATCGATATGATGCGAGTGTCGTGCTACAGAGCGCCGATACTCCCGACTCCGTTCTCCATCCGCATTGGCGCAGCGTACTGTATAAACGGGGCCATTCCGTCGCGGTGGTGAAGGAGGGACATCGCATCAAGCTCGGGGATCAGGCCGTTTTGGAGGTGCTGTACCCGCCGGTGGACGGGCTGCCGCCGGGGGTTGAAAAAAGCGCCAACAACCTCAGCACGGTGATGCGTTTGACCTATCGCGATGTTTCCTTTCTGCTTACCGGCGACGTGGAACAGGACGCCGAGCGATTTCTGGTAGGGACCATGGGGCCGTCTTTGAAATCCAACGTGCTGAAGGTTGGACACCACGGGAGCCGGTCGTCAACATCATCGGGTTTCGTGCGTAGCGTTGCGCCGGAGAGCGCCGTAATCTCGGCCGGTCGAGAGAATCGCTACGGCCATCCCAGCCCGGAAGTCATCCGGCGTTTAGAGGAGGAAATGGACCCTGACAAAGTCTTCCTCACTGCGCGAGATGGGACGGTTGAATTCATTAGCGACGGGACTGCATTGTGGGTGAAAACGGAGTTGCCGCAGAACGGCTTGGACCCGACCGGCCCGCACCGATGAGGCAGGGTAGGCGACGCCGAATTAAGGGTTCGGCTGCGGTCTCCGGCGCTCCATCACAAATACCAATATGGAGCGGTGTTATAATTCCATTATGAGAGTTAAGCGCTGGAAAACCGGTGCCGGAAGCCTTGTTGTGGCCATTGACGGGCCGGTGGCTTCGGGCAAGAGTTCCGTTGGAAAGGCGGCAGCCGAAGCGCTGGGCTTGCGTTTCCTCGATACCGGAGTGATGTATCGCGCCGTAACCTGGCTGGCGTTGCATCGGGGTGTTCCGGTAACGGACTTTTTGGCGATTGGCAGCCTGGCCGAGGGTTGCCAAATGGACGTGGCGGCAGATGCTCCGGGAGCCGCCGCGATCTTCATCGACGGGCACCAGTTAGGCGACGCCCTGGTCGCCGATGCGGTCAACCGGAATGTATCCGCGGTATCGGCGGTGTCGGCGGTGCGTACCGCCCTGGTACAACAGCAGCGTGCCATCGCCGCCGATGGCGGGATCGTGATGGTGGGGCGCGACATCGGGTCGGTAGTCCTGCCCTGCGCCACCGTCAAACTCTACATTGACGCTTCTGCTGAGGAGCGCGCCCGCCGCCGGTTCCAGCAAATGCAGGGATCTTCCGCATCGACCAATTACGAGCAGATTCTCGGCGATACTTTGCGGCGCGATGAATTGGATATGGGGCGGGCGGATTCGCCCTTGATGGTCGCCGACGGAGCCATCACGATCAAGACCGACGGGATCAGCCTGGAAGAGACGATTGCGGTCGTTGTAGCCGCTATCAACGCCGGGAAAAGCGTTAACCCGCCAGGGCGCGCGTTGCGGAAGTGACGGCATGGCGTGGCTATATAAACCCAGTCGCCGCTTTGGACAGATGGTGTGGTCGTTGACCGGGCGACTCGCCATCAGCGGTCAGGAAGCCATGCCGCCATACGGACCTTTGCTGGTTGCCAGCAATCATCTCTCGCTGAACGATGCCGGAACGTTGGTGGTGGCGTTGCCCAGGCAGGTGGTGTTCCTGGCGAAGAAAGAGCTTTGGGAAAGGCCCATTGGCCGCTTCTACTGCAACGCGGTCGGCGCGGTGCCGCTGGATCGGGCGCGCGGCGGCGGCGAAGCGCTAAGGTACGCTTTGGCGGCCTTGCAGGAAGACAAGGCCATCCTGATGTTCCCGGAGGGAGGGATCAGCCCCACGGCCCAATTGCAGCGCGGGCGAACCGGCCTGGCGTGGTTGGCCCTGAAAACTCAAGCGCCGATTTTGCCGGTGGGCATCGCCGGGACGGAGAAGTTCGCATCGTGGCATATGCCGGTTCCCCTGGCCAGTTGGCAGGTGAACATCGGAACGCCCTTCACACCGCCTTTCGTCGAAGGCCCAATCACCAGGCACCTGTTGACCTCGGTGACCGATATGGTGATGGAGCGCATAGCGGCATTGCTGCCGGAATCGTATCGCGGAGACTATGCCGACGCGCTGCGTCCGTTGCCGGATAGGGCTGTGAATATGCAGTGATCGAATGGACGGGGATTTCTCCCGGCCCTTATCTTCGTGGGATCAACGCGGTATCCGGATCTGGCGCGCTCCGGTAACTTATCTCTTCATCTTCAAGGATACGTTCCAGCTCGGCGGCCCGAATATTGATCGTGTCCATGATGGCCGGTGGAATCCCGGCGTGCTCGTTGATGTAGTTGCTGAGCAACTCCAACTCGTCGAACCCCTGGAAGCAATCCACGACCCCCCGCAATGCCGGGGAGAAATACTGTGTTTCTTGCCCCACTCCCCGGCCAACGGAGAAGTGGTACACGTACTTCAATTTGTCCTTAAGGTAGCGCACCACCGGGAAGAAGTCGCTGTCTCCGGAGACCAGAACCGCCACGTCAAAACTGTCCATCTTGGAAACCATGTCCACGGCGATGCCGATGTCCACACCCTTTTCACCAACCTGTGTCCCCTGGAAGTTGATGTTGCCGTCGTAATCGTATTCAAGGCGGTAGGGGCGGAAGGGCTGCACCACATATTGGCCAACGTATTTGAACTCCAGGAAGTTGGTGTTTTGCTGGATCTCCTCAAACACCGACTTGCGGAGTTGGTGGAAACGGCGAAACTCGTGCTCGTACCAGTCCTGGGCCTTCTGTATTACCAGCTCAGTAGTTAGTTCCGGTATCCGCATTCCGTAGTCATCGACGATGCGCTGGGCGCGCCACACGTTAGGAGACCAAGGTGTGATGTTTTCAGCGTAGTACCAATAGACGCGAATCAGCTGATGATCCCAACCGGTTATGTCGTCGAATTTGGTAAGGGCGTCCTGGAAGAATTCCTGCCACCTGAAATGCTTTTCGTCAAGCCGATACTCGGGATTGTTGGGATGGGGTGGATCGGAACGAAAGTGAAAGTCACGAAGATTGTGCCGGAAATTTTGCCCGTCAACGAAGACAACTGTTCTTAGCGCCATTTTGATACTCCTCGTCGTCGCAAGGGCAAAGCACAACATATTGGAACTGTGTCCGCTGGCGGTACGGGAAAGGGAGTTATCGGAGGGGCGTTAGCGGACGGCGACGACTTTATGGATGGGTGAGGTTATTGCGCCGGCCGGTTCAGTCGGCCGGCGCGGCAATGTCGATATCGTAGCGGTCCAAGAGTTCATCCAATTGAGCGGCAGTTCGTTCGTCGGGTGATACGAGGGGCAACCTCGGATCCCCAACGTTGAAGCCGGCTCTATTCAAGCCATATTTCACCGGGATGGGGTTGGACACGATGAAGAGTCCTTTGAATATATCGAGCAGCCGCCGGTGTTCAGCCCCGGCGGCTTCCACGTCGCCTTCCAGGGTAAGTCCAATCATTTGCCTGATTTGGTCGCCCACCAGATGCGCGGCGACGCTGACAACGCCGTATCCGCCCATGGACATGATACTGAAGGTTTCGTCGTCATTGCCGGACCAGACCCGGAAGTCATCGGGGCTGTCGCGGATGACCTTGGCAATCTGCACCGGATCGCTGCTGGCTTCTTTAATGCCGATGATGTTTTCAATCTGGGACAAGCGCACGGTGGTGTCGTTGGTCATATTCAGACTGGTGCGGCTGGGAACGTTGTAGAGCATTCCCGGCAGATTGGTACACTCCGCCAGGAGACGGAAATGCTGGAATAGCCCCTCCTGGGGTGGCTTGTTGTATGCGGGCACGGTGAGCAGGAGGGCATCCGCTCCCACTTTCTCGGCCTCTCGACTCAACTCGACGGACGCCAGGGTGTTGTTGTCGCTGGTGCCGGCTATAACGGCCCCACGGTCGCCGATAGCATCTTTGATCTCGCCATACAGTTGGATCTTTTCCTCCATCGACAGCGCCGGTCCCTCGCCAGTGGTGCCGGTTACCACCAAACCATCGGAACCGGAGTCTAGCAGAGCCTGGGCGAGACGCTTGGCCTGCGCGTAATCTACCTGACCTGCGTCGTCAAATGGCGTGACCATAGCTGTAATAAGCCGGCCAATTCCAGTAGGCATAAAACACCCCTCCTCAGGTGTAGCCACGCCGCAATACGCAAATTTGCGAACCTACACCGTCTGCACTTTGCAAGTGTATCCGCGCATTATACATATTGCGTCAACCTTGTGCCATCACTCTGGACCAATCCCTGGGCAATCGCGCCTTATCTGAGGAGTGCTTTGAGGAGATAGCCCTCATACCCTCCCTCCGGCCTTGAGCCGCGTCTGATCGATACCGCTACATCCGTTGTGTAGATATACGCCAAAAGGGAGCGCCACTCGACAAGACCTGTCACAAACCGCAGCCGACGCATACACTGCCGCAGTCAATCGCGCCGCGCGGACACTGCGCCGCAACCCGGATCACGGCGGCCAGAGAGGACGCCGACGTCCGAGCGGCGACAGCCGGGAGGCTCGCCGCGTTGACACGTCCCCGACTCCTGCTTACACTCGCAACGGCACAGTACCGATTAGCCGCCGGAGGGACCAGGCCATGCCGAACCTTGAAGAGCTCTTCCGTCAGGTTGACGAGGCGCGGGATGACATCATCGCTCTGGAGCAGTCGCTGGTCCGCATCCCTTCGGTCAATACGGGTTTTATGCCCACTGGCGACGAGACGCCCGTGTGCGAGTTGGCGCGGGACTTCTTGCGGGAGGATGGCGTAGCGTCGGAAATCCTGGAATCCGCTCCAAATCGCGGCAATCTTATCGCGCGGTTGGAGGGGAGATCGGGCAAGGCGGGACTGATGTTCATGTCCCACACCGACGTGGTGCCGGTGGAAGACGATGCCAAGTGGCGGTTCCCGCCCTTCAGCGCGACCATTGCCGACGGCCGAATTTTCGGGCGTGGCGCGTCTGACTGCAAGGGCCTGCTCACCGCTCAGTTGATGGCCGTCCGCATTCTCCGGCGCCACGGGATTGAGCTGGAAGACGGGTTGATCCTGGCCGCCGGAGCCGACGAAGAACACGGCGGGCGATATGGGTTTGGCTGGCTGGCCGACAACTATCCCGAAAAACTGGCTGCTCCCTACGCGGTGAACGAAGGCGGCGGCACTCCCATCCAGGCTGCCGGCGCGTTGACCTACGTGCTGGGCGTGGGTGAAAAGGGGCGACTGCAAGTGGAAATTGACGTGAAGGGAACCAGCTCTCACGCATCGGTGCCCTGGCAAGGCGCCAACGCGCTGTATCGGCTGAGCCGCGCTCTCACGTCCATCGAAGGGTTTGAGGCCGACCGAGATACGTCGGGGGATATTTTCGACCACCTGTCCACTTTCGCCATTGAACACCGGCCATCGCCTGAGAACGTGGACGCCATTATTTCCGAGTTGGAGACGGACAACCCGCGTTTCGCGTCGATGCTGCGGGCGCTGTCCCGAATGACACTGACGCCCACCATGGTGCGCGGCGGCATCAAATCCAACAGCGTTCCCGAGTCCATACGGCTCACCTGTGACGTGCGCACGCTCCCCCATCAAGACGACGATTACGTGCGTCAACAGCTGGACGAAGTGTTGGCGGAAATACCGGGCGTGTCCTACGAGATCGACTACATGGCCCGGCCCAACTCCTCGCCCTTCGAGTCCCCGTTGTCCCAAAGCATCCAGCGGGTTACGGCCCAGGCCCTGCAACGGGACGACATCCAGTGGGTGCCGGCCATCAGCAACGGCTTCACCGACTCGCGTTTTACGCGGCCCCTGGGCACGGTGACCTACGGCTTCTCCGGTTCTCACCCCGACGATGATCCCATGCTGAACTTCACCCACGGCACCAACGAGTCCATCGGCATCCAAAGCCTGGTCAGCGGCACCAAGATCATGCTTGGCCTGGCTTGCGATATGCTGGCGGTGAAGTAAATGCCGTATCACAACCTGAAGCTGGATAGGGACGGCCCGATGGCAGTCGTCACCCTGAACCGACCGGATAAGCTCAACGCCATTGACGGCGAACTGCATCACGAAATGATGGCGGCCTGCCGGGAGTTGCGGGACGATGACACCGTGCGGGTCGTCATCTTTACCGGAGCCGGGCGCGGGTTTTGTTCCGGCGCCGATCTCACCGGAGGCCGGCCGAACTCCGAAAATCCCAGTCGGGGCGACCGCCTGGACGAATATAACTGGGTCGGCCGGCAGGCGCTGATGGTGTATCAGGAGTTGGACAAACCCACCATCGCCGCGGTCAACGGCGTGGCCGCCGGGGCGGGCATGGGGCTGGCATTGGCCTGCGATATGCGCGTAGGGTGCGAAAACACCCGCTTCAAGACCGTGTTTATCGAGCGCAGCTTGAGTCCGGACTCCGGGCTGTCTTACTTTCTGCCGCGGATCGTGGGCACCAGCCGGGCTTTTGACCTGGTGTTCACCAGCCGGAGTGTTGACGCGGACGAGTCCTATCGTTTGGGTCTGCTGGACCGGCTGACTACTTCCGATAAATTGCTGGAGGATGCCAAGGAACTGGCGAGTCAGATCGCATTCTGGCCTCCGGTTGCTATGCAGATGTCGCGGCGAGCTTTGCAACGGAGCCTGGACGCCACCCTGGCAGACCAGTTGCAATACGAGACCCATAGCATCGTGTTCGCTCGCCGCGCCCCCCAAGATGTTGCAGAAGCCGCCGCGTCCTTCCGGGAGCGTCGTCCGCCCGTGTTCACCGGCGAGTGAACCCGTCGGCGACGCGTTTATTGGGCCATCTCGTCTGGACATATCACCAGGCTAGGGCTATTCTGCGTGCCAAAGGGTGATCGCCATCGGCTTGACGCAATCTTGGCGCGCCGATCGAGGAGCTGGAAAATGCCGGACGCAGACTGGGGTGAAATCTACAAGGAATTGGGCGCGACGCCGGTCATAAATGCTACCGGGAGCGTCACGATGCTGGGCGGCTCCACTCCTATTCCGGAAGTCAGAGAAGCCATGGCGCGGGCGGATGGCGCATACATCCCGCTAATGGATTTGCAGGAGAAGGCCGGCGCAGCCATCGCGCGGGTGGTAGACGTGCCGGCCGCTTATGTAACGTCCGGCGCCGGGTCCGCTTTGATGCTGGCTACCGCAGCCGCCATGGCCGGTGACGATGACGACAGGATCCAGCAGTTGCCCAACACCGACGGGATGAAAAACGAAATTCTGATCCAGACGCGCCAACGCTACTGGTATGACCGTTGTCTGGAACTGGCCGGGGCCAAGCTGGTGATGTTTGGCTCGGAAGAGCGCACTACTGCCGAAGACCTGGAACATGCCATCGGCCCCAACACTGCCGCCGTTCACTATTATGCGGTAGAACAGGAGCACGACCCGGATGCGTTGTCCCTGGAGGAAACCATCGCCATCGCCCACGCTCATGACATCCTGGTCACGGTGGATGCTGCCGGGCAGATCTATCCCCTGGAAAACTTCGGGAAATACGTGAGGATGGGCGCCGATTTCCAGTGCATCGCCGCCAAGTATATGGGCGCTCCCCAATCCACCGGATTAGCGTTGGGCTCCCAGGAAATGATCCGCAAGATTGGCCTGCAAGCCTTCGCCAGCTACGAAGGCCGGCGCGTGCGCGGCGTGGGACGGCCCCAGAAGGTGGATCGCCAGGAGATGATCGGCGCGGTCGCTGCCGTCCGGCGCTGGATGACCATGAACCATGAAGACCGTCTGGCGGATTCCGAGCGCCGGAGCCGAACCATACTCACCGCTGTCGCCGGCGTTCCAGGGCTGCGCGCCCAGCTGATCGATAACATCATCGGTCACCACGCCTACGGCATCAACTTGTGGGTTGACCCCGCCGTGGCGGGTTTCGATATCTACGACCTGCGGGATCGGCTCATGGCCGGCGACCCGCCGATCTGGACCAGAGTTCGGGACGGCGAGGACTGCATCACCATCCATATGTTCGGCCTAAATCCTGGAGAAGACAGCGCCGTCGGGGAACGGATCGCTGCGCTGTTCAGCGCGTAACCCGGGCCGTGGGACGCAACATGGCATCCTACGCCATAGCGGTTGATGTCGGCGGCACCTTTACCGACATCGTGCTGTGCGATCTGGCGACCAACACCCAGTGGGTCCACAAAACGCCGTCCACCCCGGATGACCCCTCGGTTGGGTTCATGCGCGGTCTGTCTGAAATTCTGCAAGCGAATGGCGTTAGTCCCGGGGACGTGGCCCATGTCTTCCACGGCACCACCATCGCCACCAACGCGGTGCTGGAGAACCGGGGCGCGTCCGTTGGCCTGTTGGTCACCGAGGGTTTCCGGTACGTACTGGAGATCGCCCGCCACGGTACGCCCCGCCTGGCCAACCCCAACACCTGGGTGAAACCGCAACGACCCGTACAACCGCGCAATTGCCGCGAAGTCGATGAGCGCACCGCCTTCGACGGGGCTATTCTCGCGCCCTTGGATGAGGAGGCGGTGCGCGTTGCGGCCCGCTACTTTGCTGGCGAAAAAATCGCCGCCGTCGCAGTGGCTTTTCTGCATTCGTACGCCAACCCGACGCATGAGCAACGGGCCAGGGAAATCTTGCAAGAGGAATTTCCCGGCGTCGCGGTGTCCCTGTCCTCGGAAGTTTTGCCCGTATATCGGGAGTACGAGCGGGCTATCACCACCGTGCTGAACGCCTACGTCACCCCTCGGGTGAGCCGATACGTTACTAACCTCAAGCGTGCGCTGGATGCCTTCGGCGTTCGGGGTTCGTTCTCCATAATGAAATCCAACGGGGGCCTCATTGGCGCGGATACGGCGGTGCAACAGCCGGTATCTACCGCGCTGTCCGGCCCGGCCGCCGGCGTGATGGCCACCACCCAGATCGCAGAGGCCACCGGAGTTGAACACTGCATCTCCTTCGACATGGGCGGCACCAGCACCGACGTGTCGTTGTTACAGCAACGACGGCCCGGCCTGACCTTGAACGGCAAGCTGGGGGAATGGCCGGTGCAACTGCCCATGCTCGATATTGCCACCATCGGCTGCGGCGGCGGCAGCATCGCGGAAGTGTCGCCTTACGGCAGCCTCACCGTAGGCCCGGCCAGCGCAGGAGCCGATCCCGGCCCGGCCTGTTATGGGAAAGGCGGCGTCCGACCCACCGTGACCGACGCCAACCTGGTCCTGGGTCGGATCGGCGCAGTTATCGCGGGAGGGCAGTTATCCCTGGACCGGAACTTTGCCGACGCGGCGATCCGAGGTTCCGTCGCGCACCCCCTTGGGCTGGAAGTAGCGCAAGCCGCCAGCGGGATGCTGAAGATTGCCAACAATGCCATGGTGGGCGCTATCCGAAACATCAGCGTGGAACGGGGTTACGACCCCAGGGATTTCGCCCTGGTGGCTTACGGAGGCGCGGGACCGATGCACGCCATCGATGTCGCAAACTTGCTCGGCATCCGCACCGTGGTGGTGCCGCCGCATCCCGGCATTGCCTCCGCCTACGGTCTGCTGGTGGCAGACTTCAAGAACGATTACGCCCGGACATTCCTCCAGCAGACGCCGCATTATGACCTTGATGGAATGGCGGCGATCTATGCGAACCTGGAACGAGAAGGGAGGGACTGGCTGCAAAGGGAAGGGGCGCCGCTTGATAGCCATGCCCTGCTGCGGGCCGCCGACCTCCGCTACGCCCATCAAGGATCGGAGTTGACCGTTCCTTATCGCCGGGCAGCAATGGACGAAGCAGGGTTGGCCGAAATGCTGGGCGAATTTCATGGCCAGCACCGGCAACTCTACGGATTTTCTCTCGATCAGCCGGTTGAGATCGTGACGCTGCGCGTCACCGCATCCGGGCAGTTGGGCGCCGTTAGAATGCCTGCCATACCCCCGCGCCCGGTAAATTCGGACGAGGCCCTGGTCGAACGGCGTCAGGTTTATTTTGATGAATGGGGAACGTCCGATTTGTGCCCCATCTATGGGCGAGCTAGGCTCAACCCGGGGACGAAGATTGCTGGCCCGGCGATTCTGGAAAGCGCCGACGCCACCGTGGTGATCAATCCGGGCTGGATCGCGCGGGTTGACCAGTTTGGAAATTGCATCATGAGCGTTGAGGAGAGCGGAGGATGACAACAGCCGTATCCAAAACCCTTGGGAACAAGGGCCGATTGGCCCTATCTTTCCCGCCGGTTGACCCGGTGACGCGCCAATTGATTCGGGGTTGCCTACGGGCCGCCCGTCTCGAGTGCGAACTGATTATTGAACGGACGGCGATGTCGGCGTTCATCCGCGAGAAGAAGGACTACACCGTAAGCTTCCTGGACGCCGTCGGGCAGGAGATCTACGGCGACACGATGGGCAGCGACATACTCGGCTGCGTCTGGGAATACTACCCCGTAGAGTCGATGCAAGCAGGCGACCTCTACTGGTACAACGACCCTTATATGTCTCAGGGAAGCATCACCCACACACCCGATATGGTGTTCATCTCGCCGGTATTTTTCGACGCCGAAGTGGTTGCCTACTGCCACTCCTTCGCCCATTTCTGGGATCTGGGGGGTTCGCGCCCCGGCAGCATCGGCCCGGCGAATACGGAGATTTTCCACGATGGCACGCTGGTTCCACCTATCAAGATCGTTGATGGCGGCAAGCTCAACGACGAAGCGTATCGCATAATTCTCCGCAATTCCCGGTATCCCGACTTGCTGGAAGGGGATTCGCGGGCCCTGATGGCAGCGGCCAGCCGCGCCCAGGACAGGCTGCTGGAGATGTTCGAGCGATTTGGCAAGGACACCATGCAAGCAGCAATCGCGCAGGACCAAGAGGATACCGCGCGAATGGTAAGGGATAAGACCCTGGAAATGATCCCGGAAGGCGACTATTCCGTCCGCGACTACATGGACCATGCCGGGGTCGGCGAGCAGTGGCATTCCTTCCACCTGAGCCTCAGTCGGCGAGGGGACGAAATCCTCCTTGATGCTACCCGCAGCGACGATCAAGCCGACGGTTCGATAAACTTCATCGCCAGCGACGGCGCGCTGAAAGCGTACTTTGGGCAGTACTTCCACCAGTTCGACACCTCGCTGCTGTCCAATCATGGATTGCTGGCGGGCATAGACGATGTGCAGCTCCGCTCCGGGAGCATCCTCAATCCGGAGTGGCC
The DNA here is from genome assembly GCA_963692995.1 of Dehalococcoidia bacterium. Classification (GTDB taxonomy): domain Bacteria; phylum Chloroflexota; class Dehalococcoidia; order Lucifugimonadales; family UBA3495; genus Bin87. Next base: position 1,642,566 of record OY843611.1, on the reverse strand, counting down.
GGCGGCTCTGGGTTGCCGGGCGCACACTTTCACCAAGCTGAAGAGCGCGGTCCGCGCCGTGCTGGCGCAGGCGACTGGCGGCAACGTGATGGCGGCGGCAGCGGTGTACGTGATCGCCTACTGGCGCCTGAAAGAGGCGGAAACCGGAAACTGGCTGCTGTGCACTGATGGCATCGCGGTGGGCCACGGCGCCCGGCCTTTCGGGGACGGCCTGGACGCGATTTACCAGCGCCACAACGAAAACTACCCCGGCGAGTTCATGGAGATGGAATACCCGCTGCGGCTGGAACGTTATGCCATTGCTCCGGATTCCGGTGGACCGGGCAAGTACCGAGGCGGTTGCGGGGTTATCCGGGACGTGCGGTTGCTGGCGGAAGAAGGGACTTTCGGCTTGCGGGTCGAAAACAACCGCTTCCCGGCTTGGGGCGTCGCCGGCGGCCTGGGCGGTGGGCTTTCTCGAGTGGTGTTGAATCCAGGAACGCCTGCCGAGCGCGAAGTCAGGGCGTTCTCCGACGACAACCATTGGAAGCGCGGCGACTTGGTGCGCATCTATACTGCGGGAGGCGGCGGATGGGGTGACCCTCTGGAACGGGATCCGGACCGGGTGTTGGACGACGTGAAAGACGGGTTCGTGTCGATGGAATCCGCTTTCGACCATTATGGGGTACTGATTGATCCTGTCGCGCTAGAGGTCGATGCGCCGGGCACGACTTCCCGGCGCATCGAAATGCGGTCAGCCAGAGGCGAAACCAAGCTCTTCCATCGCTTTGCCTATTTCGATGCAGCGGATGAGGAGCTGGAGTGGGTGAACCGCAATATGCCACGTTAGGCATGCTCTACCGGATGGCAGCCTGAGCTGAAGAAATTACCGGCGCCTTCTGGGTGGATCATCCGAATAATCCCAAGACCTCAGCCGGTGTGGGGTGACCCTGATGTAAGCGGCTCCGGGGCGAGGTTCGGTAGGTAGTTCCGCCTCGGGCGCCCCGCGCCGTTTGGCCGCCTCACGGGCGTAATGCAGGAGGTCGTCCGGATCAGTATGCACGGTGGCCGTTCCCTGCATCATCAATCCCTTGATGTCGGCCATGGTGTTGCCGGTCTCCAGCACCAGGCTGACTTTGGGGTTGTGCTGGATGTTTCGCAGCTTCCGGGTGTTGGCCCGTACACCCATGAGGATTTCGTCGCCCAGGCGGAAATACCCCAGCGGCACGGAGTGGGGGAACCCGTCCGGGCCTACGGTGGTCAGCACGATCCATCCGGGTTTGCTGTCCAGGAACTCATGGGTTTCCTGCAACGTGAGTTGGCGCGGCATGAGATTTGCTCCTAAAATGCCCGGGGCGGCAAGATGCGGCGGTACACCCCCGGCGAGCCGTGGGCGTGTCCGTAGGTTCCTCCGATGTATTCGTGCATGGTGTCCTGTTTGCGCTGGTTTTCCCACGCCAGGGTTTCCGGAACCTTTTCGTGCTCGAACTCGTACATAGTGAGGTATTTGGGCGAGCCATCAACCACGTGATAGCGGCGCACGTGCTGGCAACCCGGTACTTTCAGGTTGGCGGGTGTCCGCACGGTGTCGTAGTATTCGTTGTATTTGGCTTCGATGTCGGCCGGAACGTCCATGCGCCCGATCTGTAAAGCCGGCGCCATCCCCCGTCCCAGGGTGTGCGGATCACTTTCGGACGGGTAGATTTGGGTGCAGACAAGACGCTGTGTGCCCCGGCCTACGATGTTGGGCGACATCCGCCGCGTCCAGTCGGTGGGATTCTCGCTCATGCTCCGATATTCGGGCGTGTGCAGCGCGTCCACCGATTCCAACTCGTACACGGCCAAGTAACGCGGTCCGCCACGCGAAGCCGCATAACGGGCCGCATCCAGAAATCCGGGCGCGCTCAACCGTTCGGGCACGTGCTCCTCGTTATACCAGGCATTGAATTCAGCATCGTGCTCCACATCCACATCGGCGTAAACCACCAGCAGGGCGGTACCTTTTCGCTCGACCATATCGCCACCTCCAGATTCAGCGTCATTAAATCACAAATTGATGTACCATGGCGGCCTAGGGCCCGTCGTCAAATTGAGTTGCCAAGCGCCAAAACGCTTCCACTTCCGACATTCTGCACCATTTCCGTCATGCCGATCCATTCCGCAATTCCGATCAATTTCCGTCATGCCGATCAATTTCCGTCATTCCCGCGAAAGCGGGAATCCAGCATGCCGGCCATTGCAGAACAATCTGTTTACGGAAACACCTGCATTCCTGCGAAAGCAGGAATGACAGGATAATTTGACGGCGCTCCTTAGAATACATGGTCAAACACATGCGGGCAGGAGGATATTGAAGCTATGCCGAGAGCGACGATCAACATCGGAGTGCCGGAGGGCCAGGCGACAATGGGGTCGGTCTGGCGTTACGCGGTAGGATACATTCCGGGAGAAGAGAACGGCGGGTTGGTGGCTGAAGCCACGGGCGGTAGTCCGGCGCGGCTGGTGGATTACGATGATTCGGGCTGGGAAATTTGTGAAGATCTGCCGGCGCGGGTTTCCGGAGGGTTCACCTTCGCGTGGTATCGGACCACTATAACCATCCCTGACACGGTGGCAGGTTTGTCCACCGGCGGGATGCGGGTACAGTTCGAAACCTGCGTGGACGACTACGGCGAAATCTGGATCGACGGCGAATGCAACCGGGACCGGGGAACCGTACAGGGGTTCAATGTTTCCCAGCGCGTCCAAGTTACCGGCAATGCCCAGCCCGGCGACCGGCATACCATCGCAGTCTTGGCGACCAACGGGCCTTTGGGCGACCCCTTCGGCACCGTGTTCATCCGTTACGCCCAACTGGGCTTCGAGTGGTAGGATGCGGCCAGGCGTTACCGGCTGACGAGATCGCCACCACCGTACCTGATACGGTGGTGGCGATGGCACTTTCCCTGGATCGGGTTATTCAACGGCGACTTCTCGGCCAGAATCGGACGCCTGCTGGATTTTGTCTATGAAACGATGGAGCCGCACGGCTTCGTCGAAATCGGGCTGGCAGGCGTCGCCTTCCCGGATAGCGCGACCGAATTCGTAGTACATCTGGCCGACGTTGTACACCGCGCCGCCGGGCATTCCTTCCAACACCCAGGCGTATCGAGACGGGACGGGCAAGTCGTGCAGATTGTCGCTGCCCTGGGCGCCCTGCACGCGCACGCCAAAGTGGTTAGGCGTTTCGTCGGAGGTGGCGACCAGGGTTCCGTCGCGTCCGTAGATTTCCATGAGGAAGCCGCTGTTGAACCAAGGATTATTGGCGACGTGCGTTGAAGCGACCGCGCCACTATTCAGGCGTCCGCTGACCAGGATGTTGTCGGGCGAGGTGACGTTGACCATTTGTTCCGTGTCAGTCTCGTACCACTGGTTCGCCTGGGTGCTGACGACGGTGGAAACGTGGCTGAAGTCGCCGACTACCATCCGCAGCGCGTCGATAGTATGTCCAAAGAGGATGGTAAGGGTGTTGGCTCCAAGCTCACGGTCCCGTTGCCAGGTGCGGTCTGACGGGCGTTCCAGGGATCCACTGGAGATGCGGCGAACGTGGCACGACATCACCTCGCCGACGTAACCGGACCCTACCAGGTCCCTGAGGTACAGCATCGCCGGGTTGGCGCGGGCCTGCAAACCGACAATGTTGCGGACGCCTTTCTCCCGGGCCAGGTCGGCCATCTCCTCGGCCTCGGCAGTGGTTCGGCCCAAAGGCCACTCGGTATAGATGTGCTTGCCGGCGTTGATGGCGGCCATGGTAGGCTCATGGTGGTTCGGGACGCGCAGGCTGACCGCTATGGCGTCGATTTCGGGATGCTCGATCATTTTCCGGTAGTCATCGAAGGCGAGCCTGGCGCCGAATGCTTCACGCGACTCTTCGGCGCTTTCCAGGCGCGTAGTACAAACGGCGGTCAGCTCGAACTCGGGGCTGGCGACCACCGCAGGAAGATGCGAGCGGACGGCCCAACCCCGATGAATGTTTGCGCCGATGATACCCAGACGGATTATGTCGGCCATGATGTTCCCCCTTTTGCGTGATTCGAGGCTATCCTACCATGCGCCGGAGCGATATTTTGCCGGAGCGAGGCATGCCTCGCCACTACTGAATAGCCTGGTGGCGGCGTGTGTTACGATTGTCGCAACCAAGCAGGCTGTGGAGATGCGAAAATGCCATACGGAGACAATGACTGGCTGGCTTTGACCGCCGAACCGACCCTGGAGCCGGAGCTGCCCATCTGTGATGCCCACCACCACTTTTGGGACTTCCGCATGGACCGGGTTCCGTATCACCGCTACCTGCTGGACGAACTGGCGGCAGACGTGAACAGCGGCCACAACGTACGCTCCACCGTTTTCCTGGAGGCCCGGTCGATGTACCGTCCCGACGGGCCTGAGGAACTGCGTCCGGTGGGCGAGGTGGAATTCGTCCAGGGCATCGCGGCGGCCAGCGCGACGGGACTATACGGGCCGACCAAAGCGGCAGCGGCCATCATTGGCGCCGCCGACCTCGCGCTGGGCGATGATGTGGCGCGAGTGCTGGACGCCTTGCAGGCCGCCAGCCCCAACCGGTTCCGGGGCATACGGTACAACACCGGCTGGGACCCGCATCCGGAACTGGATAGCCGCAGCGTGGAGCGCCAACTGGCGAACCCGCAGGTCCGAGCCGGGGCGCGGGTTCTGGCGAGCCGGGGGCTGGTGTACGAGAACGTAGTCTATTTCCCGCAACTGTCCGATTTGGTGGACTTCGCCAACGCGGTGCCCGACCTCACCATCGTGTCCAACCACATCGGCGGCCTGATCCGTATCGGCCCTTACGGGAACCGGGACGACGCGGTGATGCCAGCCTGGCGTGAAGGTGTAGCCGCCTTGGCGCAATGCCCCAACGTGGTGATGAAGCTGGGTGGCGTGGGTCAGCCGCGCTACGGGTTCGACTGGCACACTCTTAGCGCCCCAATCGGCTCGGAACAATTGGCTCGGGAAATGGGGCCGCTCATCACCTACTGCATCGACCAGTTCGGACCGGATCGCTGCTTGTTCGAGAGCAACTTCCCGCCCGACAAAGTGTCCTTCTCGTACCACGTGATGTACAACGCCTTCAAGCGGATGACCAGCGGCTACTCGGCCGGCGAGCGGGCCGCCATGTTCCACGACAACGCCGCGCGCATTTACAGCATTGACGTGTAGGCACTTATCCCGCAAGGGCGAATAATCATTCGCTCCTGCGGGCTGCCAGCAGCTCCGTCAGTTCGCCGATATGTTCCATTTCGTCCAACCGGCTGGCCGCGTCGATCACTTGACGCGCGCCGTCGGCTCCCAGGGTTTCGCCGGCCAGCCGGTTGAACTTACCGAGCAGGTCGTTGCGGGACTTGGGGTTGGTGAAGTCGCCGCGCTGGGAGGCTACGCCGGTTTCGATGACCCGACCGTCGTTGAGATGGACGGAGACGTGGGCGGCAGGATAGTCGTAGCGGCGCAAACTCATTTCAGGGTCGGATAACACCTCGACGCGCTGAGCGATTCGCCTGATGCTAGCGTCCTGGACTCGATCCGGCAGAAACGCCGGCACGTCGGTGCGGCCTTGGCAGATTGCTGACGCTACCGCGTAGGGGATGGAGAATTTGGCCGCCAACATATTGTCTGGAGCCCGGCCAGCCATGATGCCGGCGATAGGCGGTGCGGTCACTGTGATGCGTTCCACGTCGTCGGCGGTGAAAGGCTGTTCGCGCAGCAGATCCTCCACGGCGTCCAGGGCCGGGTGGTTGTAGAGGCAGCAGGCGTGGAACTTGAAATAGTTGCGCTCGATGCGGAACTCGCCGGGGACGCCCAGGCCGGCTATCACAACGTCCGGGTCGAAGCCTTCGCCCAGGAAGGCGCGGTACAGGTCGGCGGGACCGTCCGCGATGGCCGTGAAGCCGCATTGGCTCAGATGCGCCGCCATGATTCCCTGGAATCCGGAACGGCCCGGGTAAAGATTGCGGACAGTAGCGCCTTCAATACAGGGCGTCCATGTGTTGGCCGGGCTCATGGACATGGCCAGGTTCATTGCGAGCCTGGTCTGGGGTGGATCGAAGCCCATGAGCCGCGCGGTGGCTGCCGCCGTTCCGATGGTGCCCCAGGTTCCGTGGGAATGGACCTCGGGCCGGATCTGCGTTGCGCTGCCGATGCGAGACGTGACTTCGTAGCCTACGATGACGCTTTCCAGCGCCGCCCGACCGCTGGCTCCCCGGTCTTCGCCGACGGCAATGGCGCCGGGCGTAACGTGGATGGAAGGGTGCCCGCCGCCTAGTCGGCTGCCCTCATCCATCTCCAGGGAAACGCCGGCGGTAGCGTTCACCATGGTCGCCCACACGGGTTGCACCCGGTTGAGATGGCCGAAGACGGTGGCGTTGCCTGGGCCGCTCATGCTCGTTGCCAGACGGGCGAGGTTGGCATTTTCGTCGAGACGACCGCCGGCGATGATTGCGCCGATGGTGTCCAGAACCACGTCTTTGGCGGCGGCTATGGTGGAGGGATGGAGGTCTTCCCAACGCGACTCGGCAACGAACTCGGCCAGTTGGTCCAGATAATCTTGAGCCATAATTCCCTTTGCGTAAAATCCGGTCGCAGTTGCCCTACTAGAGCCGGTCCTCAAATTATCCCATCATTACCGCGTTATCCCGTGATTACCGCGAAAGCGGTAATCCAAAATCGCCTACTGTCGCGGAACGATTTGGTCATGGAAACGCCTGGATTCCCGCTTTCGCGGGAATGACGGAAATGGAGCGGTTTGACGGAAACGGTTTGACGTTTGTCAACTCAATTTGACGACAGACCCTAACGAGTGAAAAACTCGTGCAACAGGCGATAGGCGTCGTCGGGCAGTTCCTCGGCGATGTAGTGGCCGGAGGGGAGGGACTGGCCTTCCACGTTGTTGGAGTAGTCGCGCCAGACTGCCAGCACGTCCTGGGTTCGGCCCACGTATCCGCGGTCGCTCCACAGGGCGAGATGAGGGCAAGTCACCTTGTTGTCGAAGTCCTCCTCATCATGCACGAGGTCGATGCTGGCGCCGGCCCGGTAGTCTTCGCAGGCTCCGTGAATGGCAGCGGGATTGCTGAAGCAACGAACGTATTCTTCCACAGCCTCGGTCGGGAAGACCTCTGGCGCGTTGCGCTCACGCATGAAACGGGAGCGAATGAAGTAGTCGGGGTCTGCGCCGATGACGCGCTCAGGGAAATCGTAGGGCTGGATGAGGAAGAACCAATGATAGGTGTTGGTCGCGAACTCCTTATTCACGATGCTGAACATATGGCGAGTGGGCACGATGTCCAGCGTCGCCAGGCGCAGCACCCGCTGGGGATGGTCTTTCGTGAGGCGATGGGCGACGCGAGCGCCCCGGTCGTGGCTGCCCAGGAAGAAGGTATCGAAGCCCAGGTGGCTCATGGCATCAACCAGGTCCTGCGCCTGGGCCCGTTTGCAGTGGTTGAAGTGGTCGGGGCTGCCCGCGGGCTTGCCGCTGTCGCCGTAGCCTCGCAAATCGGCGCAGATGACGGTGAAGTCCTCGGCCAGTCGGGGCGCGATCTTGTGCCACATGGTATGCGTCTGGGGATAACCGTGCAACAGCAGCAATGGCGGCCCGCTGCCACCCTTGACCAAGTTGACCTGCTCGCCGCCGGTGTCCACCAGCATTCGCTCAAAACCCTCGAACAAAGCCATTGTTCGCTCCTTATCTCCTGTGGTTGAAGTCGATGTCAATATCCTATTGACTAGTACATAATGCGTCGGCAAGGTTGGGTTGTAAATACCTTTCAATCGAACCCTTTGACACTACAATGCTGCCCGTGTAATTTAGGCGGCAATTCGGCGTTCAGGACATTGAGAGCGAGCATGACGACTACTACCGTATCCCATACCGTATCCCACGACATCGCACACTACCGGGAAACTGCCGGCCCCTTCGTCCAGCGTGTGGCCGCCGCCGCCGACCTGATTGACGAAGCGCGGCAGATGCCGCCTGAGTTGGCCGCCGATATGGCCGACGCCGGATTTTTCCGGCTGTTGTTACCGCGTGAACTTGGCGGCGCCGAGCTGGCCCATCCCGATTTCCTGCGAATCTTGGAGGTGTTTGCAGACGCTGATGCCAGCGTCGCATGGTGCCTGAACCAGAACAACGTCTTCTCCACCAGATCCACTCGGATGCCCCGGTCCACGGCGCAAGAAATTTGGAGCCAACGGCGGGCGGTAGTGACCAACGGCCCGCCGGCCGGCGGGTCAAAGTCGGTTCCGGTCCCCGGAGGATTCCGGCTGAGTGGGCATTGGAACTTCAGCAGTGGCAGCGACCACGCAACCTGGATCGCCGCGTTGGCCCCGGTCGTTCCGGAAAACGGAGCGGGGGTCGATGGTCAGGCGCCGCAGACCCGCTTGCACCTGATGCCGATTGACCAAGTGCGTATCGTGGATCTCTGGCAGGTGGCCGGACTTCGTGGTACCGGCAGTTTCAGTTTCCAGGTAGATGAACTGTTTGTTCCAGAGGAACGCACCTTCATGCAAGAAGGGGCATCGTGGTGTGACGGCCCGCTTTACGGGATACCCACGACTTTGCTGTTCGCTACCGGGTTCGCCACAGTAGCGTTGGGAGTGGCTCGCAAGAGCCTGGACATCGCCATAGAAGTGGGGCGCAACCGGGTGCCCTACCGCTCCGCCGTCTTGCTGCGGGACCAGCAGGCGACGCAACGGGCCATCGGCGAGGCCCATGCCCAACATAGTTCCGCCCGGGCATTTCTGCGCGACAGCCACGCGAGGCTGTGGGAGTCGGCGTGCCGCAACGGCAGCCTTACTACAGACGAGCGGATACAACTTCGAGTCGCGGCAACCCACGCCATCCGCACGTCTGCGCAGGTGGTGGACGCCGCTTACACGCTGTGCGGCGCCAGCGGGATATTCCAAACCAACCCCATTCAAAGGCGGTTCCAGGATATCCACGTAATCACTCAACACGTCCAGGGACACTACGTGCACTACGAAACCGCGGGGCAGTTTCTGCTTGGCTTGGAGCCGCAAGGCGTGTTTTAGGATGTACCCGTTATTCCCGATCCGGCCGGAATCCAGATTTCTGCCGCTGTAAGGGCGCCCGGTATCCCGCTTTCGCGGGAACGACGAAAAGAAATTGACGGGAGGTAGTCCCAATGTCTGCAAATCACGTGGATACCGTCATTGTCGGCGGTCAAATCGTCACCTCGTCGCAGGTGTATGAGACCTCCATCGCAATTGCCGGGGAGAAGATAGCCGCCATCGGGCCGGAGTCATATCTGCCGCCGGCGGACACCTATATCGACGCCAGCGGGAAGTTCGTTTTGCCCGGCCTCATTGATAGTCACGTCCACTTGGATGGCCACGACGACTATGCCCTGGGTTCGCGAGCGGCGGCCGGCGCGGGCTTGACAACCTTGGTGCCCTTTGGGACCTACCAGCTGGAGGGCGATGAGACGCTGCCCCAGGCCGTGCATCGCGTTCGCGAGACCATCGAGCAAACCGCGTTCACCGACTTCGCCTTTCACTTTATCCTCCAGAACCGGCCTAGCATCTTGTCCGGTTTGCCCGAAGCCGTGGACCTGGGCGTCAAGTCGTACAAGATGTTTATGACCTACAAAAAACGGCCCGGGCGAATGTGCGACGACGACTACATCTGCCAGGCTATGGACCTGGTGGCCCGGGGCGGCGGCGTACTTCAACTGCACTGCGAAAGCGGCAACATCATCGAATACCTGGAAAATAAGTTGCTGGCAGAGGGGCACACTCACCCCACCGATTTTCCGTCGGCATGTCCCGACTGGGCCGAGGAAGAGGCCATCAATCGAGCGGTGAATATGAGCGCAGCAACTCGTTGCCCGACCTATGTGGTGCATCTGAGCACCCAATTGGGACTGGAGCGCGTCAAGTTGGCGCAGAGTTCGGGGCAACGGTTCTGGACCGAAACTTGCCCGCAGTACCTTCTCCTATCCGACGCCCAGATGGCGGAGTACGGCCCTCTGGCGAAGATCGGCCCGCCGCTCCGGCCGGAGGACGGACCGGACCGTGACGCTCTTTGGGACGGACTGCGGCAGGGACACATCTCCATCGTAGCCAGCGACCATTCGCCCCATCCGCAGGAGCTGAAACAGCCCGGCTGGGACAACATCTTCGTTGATACCAACGGATTGTCGGTTCCCTTCGGGTCGCCGGGCATCGAGACCATCGTGCCCCTGATGTACAGCGAGGGCGTGGTGAAGCGCGGTATGCCCATCTGGTGGCTGGCCCGGGTGATGGCCGAGAACCCGGCGCGGATTTTCGGCATCTATCCCCGCAAGGGGGTCATTCAGGTGGGATCCGACGCCGACTTCCTGATCATTGACCCCAACGGCGACCGCATCATTACCGCGCGGGATCACCACAGCAACGCGGGTTATACCCTTTTCGAGGGATGGCAGGTCAACGGGCGGCCCTGGATGACCATGCTGCGGGGCCAGGTGCTGCTCAGGGACGGCGAGCTTCAGCAGAACCCCGGTTACGGCACGTTCCTGGAGAGCTGGTCGCCGCGCGCGCCGCTGGGCGGGCCGGTCAGTTAGAGCATGTCATCAATACCGATGGCAACACTGCGGGTCAAAACGAAGGCGTTGGCCTGCCAGTAGCGAGTGCGCTGGGAATTGGGCCGGCGTTTGGATTCGCTTACCACCTGCCAGTATCTTGCCAGGGCTTGCGTAACTTCTTGCATTGCTTCAGGACCGATTTCAGGCATAGTGCGTTCTTTTTACAACTGCCCAAGCCTGCCTGCCTCTCCGACCGTTGATGTGGCGTTCGGACATTTACAGCCCCAGATTGAATCCATAAGGAAACCGCCGGAGTTGCCTCTGTAGGTCGTGCGGTTCCCGCTGAAAGTCTGGGATTCTCTCGCCGGTAATTGCCAACGGGTTCAACCAGCGGGTCTTCTCGGTGTGCCAGAACTGCGTCATTGACCATTCGTCGTCTGTCTCGTACCGCACCTGTTCACAAGATAGCGCCCCGCCAAGGGTGATGTGTATTCCGTCCCACTGGTGGGAGACTTCCTGCCAGTTAGGTGCCAGCCGACCATCAGGTGCTCGGTGGGGAAATTCCAGACAAAGCGCGTGCCAGTCCGCAGGGTGGTTGATTTCATAGACTTGCACATCCTGCTCAAACCGGACTTGCCATGCGGCCAGCGGGAACGCGCAAATGTGGTCAGCTGCATAAATGGCGTAGGCCGTGACTTCGGATGTGGTGCCGCCTCGTAATGTGGAGGTTCCCTGTGCAGACGTGTTGGGAACTGGGTCGCCCTCTTCGTCAGGCGGGTCGGGTTTTCTCCAGCTTTGGGGAATGAGGGGGTTGGCTTCGGACGGGTTGCTGTTTGTAGCGTGTGGCATTTGTGGCGATGTCCAGATTTGGTTGTCCAAGTCCAACGGTTCATACCACCAGGCGAACAGCGGATTGCTTACAATCTCCAACGCCAAATCCATAAAACCTTTGGCTCCATCGAGTGTCAGGTCCAGCCGCTCTTGCAGACTTTCTTCTGCGTACACGTCGCACCAATCCATGGCTGACGACGCCAGCCAGAAACTCACGTTCGGCTCAGCGATACGTTCTATTCCCAAGTGCAAGTTTTCCGACATATCAAGGATGAAGCTGCATCCCGCAGGGGAACCAAGCAAGGCTTGGGCTTTTTCTTCGTTGGTCATGGCGTTCACGCTCCGGCCCGGAACAAGTTTAGGCCGCTCTACACAGAACGTTGTTGGCCACTTTGGAAAAAGCTCCCGCATACCTTCTACCTGCGTCTGTCACCAACAAGGCAGACGACGTTTGCAGATAGTCGTAGCGCGATCCCTTCAGGCACCGGTCGTACACTCCAGCGATCATCACGGGATGGAGGCCTTCGTTCGCTTTGCGACATTGAACCCAACCGTGGTCTTCATCGGAAACGGTTTCGTCGTTGCAGACGGTGGTGTTCACAGCCATTAATGACCACGAATGCCTACTGCTTGCACGGTAATACAGGCTGTTGGCAACCGTCAGCGTACCGATGTTTTGTGTAGAACTGTGAGTGTTCGGGCCGGAACGCTAGATGCGACTTCAACCGTAGCAGAGCGATATGTCAACCCTGTCTTGCACTTCTATTTTGCGCAATTTACTACCGAGCAACTGGACAAATGGACATAGGTTGAGTATGTTGAACGGGCTCGGATTCGTAACCATTGGTGCTAGTTTGTGTTAATTTTGAAAATGCCACGAGGTTCCATCATGCTGTGAGTTGATGACACCCAGCGGAGGAACCTCGTGAACATTGCCGATTTTATCACCGAACTCTACTGCAAGATAGACGACATCCCGCAGCATCCCCAAGGGGTCCTCTCTCTCAGCGAAGTGGTCACCATCGGCACGCTCTACGCCATGAAGTACGTCAGCCGCCGCGCCTTCTACCACTGGCTCAAAGACAACTATGGACACCTCTTTCCCAAGCTGCCTGACCGCACCCGCCTGTTCCGCCGCCTGGAAGCCAAATCAGACTGGACCGGCTGCTTCCTGGCCCAGCCCACTCTGCTAGGCGTGGCCGACAGCTACGGCATTGAACTGGGCCATCCGATACGACAAGGGCGTCGGTTCCATCAAATCGGCAAGAAGGGCAAGTCCAACCATCGCTGGATCGTGGGTGGCAAATTGTGCGTCGTGCTCAACAAGTTCGGGCTGATTACCGATTGGGATTGCGCCACCGCTAACGTCCACGACCAGACCTTCCTGCCCTTGCTCGACAATTACGACGGCCAAATGGTGGTGCTGACCGACACCGGCTTCCAGCGGGCCAAAGGCGTTCCGGCCAACGTGAAACTGTGTCGTCGTGGGGAGTGGAACGTGCGCATGATCGTGGAGACAACCTTCTCCATGCTGACCATCGTCTAGGGCAGCAAACAAATGCGTCATAACACCTGGCGAGGATTTGAGGCGCATCTGTGTTACATCATGGCCGCGTTCAACATATTGGTGCAATGGAATGGACTGGAACCGGACGAAAAAGGGCGCCTCCATCGCTCCATTGCTCAATTCGTCCTCTGACACTAACTAGCACCAACGGTTCGTACACTCCGAACGAGGGCATACTATGATTCCAGACAATCAACTCAACGCCTTTTGTCCTGATAACGACGCTTACTTGGCCGGCGCTGCCGGCGGCCCGTTGGCGGGGTTGACTTTTGCCGCCAAGGACATCTTCGACGTGGCCGGCCACGTTACCGGCTGCGGCAATCCGCACTGGAAAGCTACGCATGGGCCAGCGGAGAGCACCGCCTGGGTGGTGCAGCGATTGGTGGACGCCGGCGCGACGATGATCGGCAAGACCATCACCGACGAGCTTACGCGGGGCATCTTCGGCGAGAATATGCACTACGGCACGCCGGTCAATCCCCGAGCGCCGGGGCGAGTGCCCGGCGGTTCGTCTAGCGGGTCGGCGTCGGCGGTGGCCGGCGCGCTGACGGATTTCGCGCTGGGATCGGACACGGGCGGGTCGGTGCGAGTGCCGGCGAGTTTCTGTGGATTGTACGGTTTGCGGCCGACGCACGGACGGATCCCCTTGGTTGGGATGCTGCTGCAAGCGCCCAGCTTTGACACCATCGGCTGGTTCGCACGAGACGCCGAAACCTTTGCGCAAGTGGGGGCGGTGATATTGCCGGACGACTCCACCGCAGCGCGCCCGCGTCGCCTGCTAATTGCGGAAGACGCTTTCGCGCTGGCGGAACCCGAAGTACGTCAAGCCCTGGAAGCCGCTCTGGAATACGTGGCGTCCCTCGTGGATTTCCGGTCAACGGAACGCCTTTCGCCGACCAGTTTGCAGGAATGGTCTGGGCATCAGCAAATCTTGCAGAGCCGGGAAGCGTGGGAGTCAGCCCGGGACTGGATCGATGCGGTGAACCCCACGTTCAGCTTTGAAGTAGCCGATCGTTATGCGACTGCCCGGGCGGTAACGGACGACCAGGTGGCAACCGCTCAAATTGGACGCGACGCAATAATCGTCCGGATGAACGAAGTTTTCGATAATGGCGACGTCGTGGTGTGTCTCCCCTCCACCGTGGGTCCGGCGCCTCTGCTGGGACAGCGAGTTTCGGAACGGCACGAACTGAGGATGCGCAACAGCGCGTTGACTTCGGTCGCCGGCAACAGCGGCCGGCCGCAACTGAGCCTGCCGTTGGCAGTTGTGGACGGCCGGCCCGTCGGCTTGTCGCTGTTGGGCGACTATGGCTCCGACGAGCAGTTGATAGCTTTGGCGGTGGAACTAGCGGGTCGGCAGGTTACTTGTTGAGGACGACGTCGATTAGGGCGATACGGCCTTCCTGGATCGCCGCCAACCCGTTGCGCAGGGCTTGACGCAACTGCGACGGGTCTTCGACCCGCTCTCCGTAGCCGCCGAAGGGTTCCACCAGCTTGGCGTAGTCAGGGCCGGGAATCTGGACGCCGTGCCAGATGCCGGCCTGTGCCGCGTCGCCGTCGGGATAGTACGCCAGGTGGTTGCCCTTCATAGCCTCGTAACAGCCGTTGTTGAACAGCACCGTCAGGAACGGCAGGTTGGCTTCGCAGGCAACGCCAAAGCACGCAGTTACCGGGTTGTAGAGGAAGCCGCCGTCCCCCATGAGCGCCACCACCGGCTGATTTCCTTTGGCGAGCTTGACACCCAGGGCCAACCCCAGTCCTTGCCCGAGGCCGCCGTTGGTCTTGTAGTAGGCGTGCGGTTTGTCCCAGTGGACGTGGCGTCCCACCGCTCCCCGGTGCGTGGTTACTTCTTCGGCGTACACCACATCCTCCGGCATAACGTCGCTCAGGACAGCGCAGAGCCATGCCGGGTCGATGGGGCTGCTGCCGCGGGCGGAGGCTTCGGCGGCGCGGGTGGCTTCGGTGAGCCGGTCGTGTTCTTCGGTCCAGCGTTGGCGGCGGGTCTCTATCTCGCCTTGGCGCTGTGCAACCAATGGGCGTAGAGCGTCCACCAGCAACCCCAATCCAAGGGTCAGGTCGCCCTCGACGTAGCGGTCGGCAAAGAGGTTCTGGTACACCATGTACTGCTTAATGGTGGTCTCGCCCATTGCCACCACGGTGGCGTTCTGCGGCCCGGCCTGCGGCGGATACCACGGGGCGCGGCTACCGGCCAGTATCACCAAGTCGGCCTGCTGAAGATAATGTTCCGCCGGCCCGCCCAGGTAGAGCGGGTGGCTCTTGGGGAAGTTGGAGTAGAGCGCGGCGCTCTCCACCACTGGGATGGCAAACAAATCAGCCAACGCGACGAGGTTGTCGAATCCAGCTATCTCGCGGCCGGCGCTGTCGGTGATGATGAGTGGCGATTTGCTTCCCGCCACCAGTCCCGCCAGCTCAGCGATGTCATCGTCCGACGGCCGAGTTTTAGGAGCCTCGGGCGCTACCCTGATCTTGTCGGGCTCGTTCCAGGAGTGGATCATGGTCTCAATGGGAATGTCCAGGAACGTCGGCCCTTGGGGAACGCGCTTGGCCAGTTCGCCGGCGCGCACCAGTTGCTCGTAAAGAGTGAAGGGACTGGTGGCCCGCCCGCTCCACTTGCTGAAGACGTTGGCTAACCGGTCCGGGCCGCCTACCACGCTGAGGTTGCGATACCACTGGGCTTGCGGGTCCAATTCCGGGTCCTCGCCGTAACTGGTGGCCTCACCAGAACAGACCAGCATGGGAACCTCGCCGATCATCGCCCCGTGAATGCCCATGCTTCCCTGGAGCAGGCCCACGCCGGCGTGCAGCAATACCGCCTGCATCCGACCGGTAACGCGGGTATAGCCGCTGGCCATGTTCACTGCCAGCGTCTCGTGCCAGCAGTTGATGTAGCGCGGCCCCGACGTCTCGTTGATCTGCTGCCGCGCCAGGGCTTCCCACACCGGCGCCCACTCCGAGCCTGGAGAAGAGATGATGTAGTCGATTCCCAGGTTGCGGAACGCTTCGAGGATGGCTTCGCCGCCGTCCTTAGTGATGGTGGTTGTCATGCTCTAATCCTCCTGTGTCTGGGTCGCGGCCGCGCGGAGCCCGGGGGTTAGCGTGGACGGCGCCACTTGGGCTTGGCCTTCCCGACGGGTGGGTAGGGCCGAGAAAAAGAGTGCGGTCAACAGCGAACCCATCATGGCGAAGAAAGCGTATCGCATACCCATGGTGAACGCGGCTCCAACGCCGCTGGCCGCGCCGTGGCGCACCGCGTCCAGGCTCGGTTCGTAACCCATGGATCCCATTGTAGCGGTCACGATGGCGGTAGCGACGGCGACGCTGACCACGTTTCCGGCATTGCGAATCAGGTTGACTAGAGCCGAGATGACGCCGTGACTTTCCCGCTCCACCGCACTGAGTATCGAGCTGGAGTTGGGCGAATAGAAGGTTCCCATGCCGCTGCTGGTGAGCATTAGGGCCGGTATCACGTGCAACAGTGAGGAATCTGAGGTCACCTGCGCGAGAATGGCAACGCCGGAGGTGGACAACGCCAGGCCCGCTACGGTGAACTTGCGCCAACCGTAGCGGTCGGACAAGCGCCCGCTCAGCGGGCCTAGGATCGCCATGCACAGGGCCCCGGGAACCACGCATAAACCCGCTACGGATGGGCTGTAGCCAAGAACATTTTGCAGGTAGAACGGCGTCGTGAACAGCACCGCTGAACTGCCAATGAACATGAGGTAGTTTGCCGTTACTCCCAGGAAGAAATTCCGGCGGCGGAACAACCGCAGGTTCAGCATTGGGCTGGCGATGCGCAGCTCCCACCAGATGAAACCGGCGAGCAGAACCACGAATGCGGCGGCGGCGCCCAAGATCGGCGGTGCGATCCAACCGGCGCGGTGAGCGTTGGTGATGCCCAGCAACAGCGACAGCAAGGCGCTGGACGACAAAAATGCTCCCAGCCAGTCAAAACCGGCCCTTCCCGGACCGCGAACCGGGCGCGGCTGGTCCGCGCTGGACAGGACGGCCACGCACATGGCGATGCTAATGGCTACCATGGGAATGGTCGCAAAGAACACGGAGCGCCATCCAAAAACGTCAACGAGAAAGCCGCCCAACGCCGGGCCGGCGACGGCCCCGGTTCCGACCATCGTCATGATCAAACCGATTGCCTTGCCCCGCTCGTTGGGAGGAAACGCGCCGATCATGATGGCCATGCCGGTGCCCTGAGTCATGGCTGCGCCGGTTCCCTGCACGATGCGCGCGAGGATCAACACCCCTAAGTCAACGGATGCGCCCGCCGCAATGGAGCCGACAATGATTACAACCGAACCTATGATGTACACCCGCTTCGAGGTGATCAGATCTGCCAGCCGGCCCATGGGCAGCAGCAGAGCGATGATCGTCATGGCGTATCCGATCACCAGCCACTGCACGCTGGGAATGTCGGTGTGAAAATAGGTGGCGATGGTGGGCAGCGCGACGCCCACGCTGCCGTGGTCCACCACAGAGGCAAAAGTGCCCACCGCCAAGGTGGCGAAGGCGTACCACTTATACTGTGGGCTACGCGCCAGGGATGCGATCAAATGGGCCTGCTTATCGTCTCGATGAGCCAGTGAGTGCTACTCGCCGGCGAAGAAGCGGCGGGGGTTATCCACCGTTATCTGGTGAATATCGCTGTCGGACGCCCCCATTTCTTTGAGACGGGGCAGGACGTAGCGTGGGATGAAGTTGTAACCGTCGGGGTTGGCCTGGCGGCGCTGCTCCTGGACCTCCGCGCCGTGCCGAGCTTTGGGCACCGAGTAGTCGTGGGAAAGGAAGATGCGGTGCGTGAACCCGGCGTCCATCAGGGATTTCGCGACTTCGGTGCGCTGCTCCCAGTTTGGAACGCCGGCGCGGGCGCCCCCGGGGTAACGGTCCAGTCCTAGCCAAACTCCCTTGTTCAACAGGCCGAGCAGATACTCGAGGTCGGTGTCGTCGTTGCTGTGGCCGATATAGACCCGGTCGAGATCCACGCCTTCTTCTTCCAGGATGCGTACCTGCTGCTCGCCGATACGCTCAGGCGACCAGGTGTGGGTGGAAATAGGAACACCAGTGGCCTTCTGGGTACGGGCAGCGGCGCGGAGCACGTTCTCCTGCGGCGGCGTCACGCCGCCTTGATCGCTGGCGACCTTGATGATGCCGGCTTTGATGCCGGTTCCCTCGATGCCATTTTCGATTTCGCGGACGTACATTTCAGCAATGACATCGGGCGGGATTTCGCCAAAAGGCCGGGGAACGGCCAGATGGTTCCCGGTTGCTACGATGATCTGCATATTGCTGCCCAGCGCCACCTCGCGGATCAACTGAACGTCCCGGCCCAGGTCGAAAGTGCTGACATCAACTATGGTACGCACACCATCTTCGCGAACGGCCCGCATTGCCGCGATGGACTGCTCGCGTATCCCGTCGCGGTCGATAATTTCGGGGTAGGTATGCCGAAGGCCAGCGGCGTTGGTGCCGACGTGCTCGTGGCTCAGGGTGAAACCCAATTCATCGGTATCAATGGGCCCCATTACAGTGTTAACGGTTGCCATTGCCACGCCTCCCAGGCTCTCGTTGAATGCGGGTATTTTATTACGAATACCGCCGGAATGATACGCGACCCGACGCTGGCAGCGTGCCAGATTGCGGGTAGGACAATTGACTTTACCCTTGTTACCCGCCAAAGGTCGGGTCTATGATGCTGGCAAAACCGACAGGAGGCGCCGGATGCGCACACCGATAGTGACGCGAGACATGGTTCCCGAGGAGTTGCGGGCGGCTTTCGACGCGGAAACGGCCGATTCGGGAGGGGTGGTTTCCAGTGGTCCCGGTTCCGCCATGATCAACAGTCCCGAGCTGCGGCGACGGGCCAACTACCTGGTGAATTACATTCGCGATGGGGACACGTTGAACAAGAAACACCAGGAACTGGCGATGATCCTGACCGCCCGCAACATGGATTGCCAGTTCATCTGGCACGCCCATGCGGCCCGGGCTCGGCAGCTGGGCATCAGCGACGAATTTGTGGACAACCTTCGGGATGGCAAATCACTGCCGCAGCTGCCGCCGGATGAGCAGACGGTGGTGAATTACGCTACGGAGCTGTTCGGCAACCACCGGGTAAGCGAGGCGACGTTCCAAGCCGCCATTGACCAGTTCGGAGCGCTGGGCTTGACCGAGTTGACAACGCTGTTCGGGTATTACACCCTGCTGGCGTTCAACGCCAACTCGTTCGACATCGACGTGCCCGACAGCGACGAGCCGAAACTGCCGATTTAGTGTCCGGCCGGGGATTCCCCCCGACCGAAGATATTCGGTGCGGTTGATCTGTCTGCCAATGATAGACGTTCCACCTAACCGGACCAGCGTCGCAGCTGGCTCAACAAACTGACGTACTGCTGGGCCAGCGCCATCAGGACACCGCCGCGGTGGTAAAAACGGGCTGGAGCGGAACGGGCTGGAACGCTTGCGGCCAATACCGGTTCCAGCACCCTTTTACGGAACTGGCCGACGAGGCTGGCATCGCGGGTGCATAGCACCACCTCCTGCTGGAGATAATAGCCTACGAAGTCGAAGTTTGAGCTGCCGATGATCAACTCGTCGTCGTCGATGAGGATAGCCTTTATATGTGACATTTCGGGTTGGTAGAGTCGAATTTGCATCCGTGTGCCTGCGGCGGCCCGAAAGATGGCCTGCTGCATGAGGCTCTTATTATTTTGGGCCGGGTTGACGATTTGCACCCGCACCGACGACGGCAGACGCTTGATGTGGTCCAGCAATGGGTTGGATAAGTACGGAGAGATTATGTCAATGGAATCGGTTGCGGACGTGATACGTTGAATAATGTCGCGGTGCTCGATGCGACTGTTGCGTCCGTCCAGCAAGTAGAGATCGCCAATCGGGGTTTGCAGCGCCCCTGAACCGTTCGTTCCGGAGACCGTGTCGCGGAAATCTTCGGCCAGCGTTGTGACGAGGGCCGGGCAGTCGGTCATCAGCATAAGATCAGACCAGGCGAAGTTATGTTCGCTGAGGTTGATACCGCCAAGAAAGCCCTGATCATCCACAATCATCATCTTTTTGTGATTGCGGAAGGGATATTTCCACCAGAGGAAACCCAGAGGGTTCGTAAGGACTATTCGTACGCCATCCCGTTGGTCCTGACAAAGCAGGCGGCGGGTTTTCCGCGCCTCGCGGCGGAATGCGCCGTCGGTTAGATAGCGTTTGCCTAACACCAGGTCATCGCTGATCTTGGCGGTGGAGAAGGCATCGACGCACAGAATTTTCTCGCGGGCTTCGGAACTGACAAGCAAGTCCCAGAAATGACGACCGACACTGTCCATCTCAAAGGTCATCACTTGGATCAGTACACGCTCCCGAGCGTCCAGGATTGCCGGTTCGATGGCGTCGAGGAATTCGGCGGAACCTACCAACAGCGACGAATTATGCACTGGTTTGCTATTGTGAACGGGACGGGAAGCGGGCGGAGAGGATATCGGTGATCAAGCGGGCGGCCACCTGAGCCGTTAGATCAGAAACGTCGTAGGGTGGCGCAAC
Organism: Dehalococcoidia bacterium; assembly: GCA_963692995.1. Taxonomy (GTDB): domain Bacteria; phylum Chloroflexota; class Dehalococcoidia; order Lucifugimonadales; family UBA3495; genus Bin87. Next base: position 1,622,040 of record OY843611.1, on the reverse strand, counting down.
CTCGACCACATCAAAGGCGACCAGGTTGGAACGGTTGACCAGAACGGTGAGGCACCGCCGGCACTCTTCGTAGAATAACCCGCCGACCTCGGGCGTACCCGTCCCCGGCGCTTGGGTGGGATCAAGCACGTCCACATCGAAGGTGATGTACAGGTTGGAGCCGGTCGGGATGCTTTCAGCCACCGCCTCGGGCCCCAGTTCGCGGAACTGCCGGGCGGTGATTATGGAGTTTCCATGGGTGACGGCGTCTTCATAAGGCGCGCGGCGCACGCTGCGGATACCCACCGAGGTAATGTGACCAACGTGGTCAAGTTCGCGGCATCGACGAATGGGGCTGCCGTGAGTGAGCAGCGCCCCGTGGTAGTCGTGGGTGTAGTCCAGATGGGCGTCGAAGTGGACGACGTTTAGTGGCGAAAATTCCGAAAGGCCGCACACGGCAGGGAAGGTGATGGCATGGTCACCGCCCAGGATGACGGGCATAGCGCCTCGCTCCGAAATGCGGGCTACAACTCCCGCCAGTCGTTCAAAATTATGCACAACGTCGGAAGGCGACACTGACACATTCCCACAATCGGCCATGGTGATGCCGCGCAACAGTTCATCGCCGGCGTCAGCATCGAAAAAACCCTCGGCCTCTTGCCCCGATCCGTAAGGATCGGAGTACGAATACGCGCGCGGGGCGTCACGGAGGGCATCGGGGCCGTAACGGGCGCCGGGCCGGCCAAAGGTCCCCTGATCGAAGGGCATCCCAACGAATGCGACATCCGCTCGCAACTGGCCAATATCGGTGCATCTGGGCGCCCGAAACATCGTCCGGGGGCGGGGGTCGATAGAGGATATATCGCCGGGGATGGCGTCGGGGAGGAATTGGGGGCCGATATTAAAATCAGAAGTGGTCATCGTAGGTCTCTTTTTTTGATTGCCGGCGATCCCAGACTAGGTACTCCCTCTCAGAGGAGATCGGAACGTGTGGGGTAGAACTCGTCGGTCACGCCGGGTTGGAAACTGATGGCCGGATACCGGCTCGGGCTGGGCACGGTGACTTTTACCGGACCGGGAGCGTGCTGTAGCAAGAACCCGACCTGGTTTTCGGTGAGTTCGCAGCGGGGGCGCAATTTGCTTCCGACCACTTGGCGAGTTCCCTGCTCTACAGGTTCTCCTCCCGGGCCCCGCCACACTCGCACCACTGCCGGTTGGTCCGTGTTGATGAACCCCGTCCGCACGAAACACCTCCGGCATGATTGTCCCTCCCGCACGCTGGCCCAATTACGTTTGCCCGGGTTCGGGGAGCGCGGCGCGTGTTGGGTTGATTATACTTGACGCGACAACCAACGGCGACAGGAGAACATTATGGCAAGGCTTGAAGACTATCAGGACCGATTTCAATACGTGAAGTTCGAGCGGGACGACGGCGTTTTGCAGATGACCCTGCACAGCGACGGCGACACCCTGCAATGGGGTTCCGGCCCCCACACGGAACTGCCGGAGGTATTCCACACTGTTGGGACAGACACGGAGAACAAGGTCATTATTATGACAGGAGCCGGCAACGGATTCACCGGGCCGGCCGGCAGCAGTGATACGGTGCCGCGCCGGACGCCTGAACAATGGGACGCCACCTACTGGGAGGGCAAACATTTGCTGGGCAACCTCTTGAATATTGAAGTGCCCATCATCGCAGCAATCAATGGGCCCGCGCTTCGGCATTCTGAGTTGCCGCTACTCAGCGATATCGTGCTAGCGGCCCCACATACTACCTTCCAGGACTCGGGGCACTTCATGAGCGGCCTGACGCCAGGCGATGGAATGCACATCATCTATCCGTTGCTACTGGGTATCAACCGAGGCCGGTACTTCCTCCTGACCGGGCAGATGCTTGACGCTGCCAAGGCGCAAGAATTCGGACTGGTTGCCGAGGTACTGCCTACCGAGGAGTTGTTGCCTCGAGCCTGGGAACTGGCACGCCAATTGGCGCAACAACCGCGCCTGGCGCTACGCTATTCCAGGGTTCTGCTGACGCACCAACTGAAAGGGGTTTTGCACGACATCCTGGGTTACGGACTGGCCCTGGAGGGACTGGGCTCCGCGCAGGATTATCTGGACCGGGGACCAGGCCGCTAACCGGGCTAACTGCCGGCTGTTTTCGTCTTGTGCGGTGGCAGCGCCGCCCTGGTGTTGACGGCGCTGCCACCGTATATCCGGGTTACCGGCATAAAGGCTATGCCGCCGGTCCCAGGCCGGCGACCGCCAGCGCCAAAGCGCGGCCCCGTTTCCCCACGAGCCACTTGACGACAGGCACTGAGGTTGCGATGCCGTTTGGCGCGGCCAAGCCCGACGTGCGATGATCCCTAAGAACAGGATGAACTGCCAGGCGTGGCTATAGACGTAAGGGCGAATGATGATTCGCCCCTAGACGCGAATGGGTGGAACTGCCAGGGATGCCAAAGTGCGTTAGATAGCCTGCCAGTAACGTCGTCCCTGAAGGCGCACGATCTTGCCGAATCCAGGCGCCGGCAGGTGAACCGCAGCCACCGGAATGCCCTCGCTTTCCAAGCGATCCAGGAGGGATTGGCGGGTAGCGACGGCCTGTTCGGGGATGATGTCGGCTCGGGAGGCCCAATCGGTTTGCTGGATCTGTGCGGTGTTATGGAGCACGTCGCCCAGAATCAAACCACGCTCTCCGCCCGAGTTGATCATGATGCTCATGTGGCCCGGCGTATGCCCCGGCGTTGGCAAGGTGGTCAGCTCGCCGGTGATGCTGAACTCGCCTTCCATCAATTCCACCACGCCCATATCGACCAGAGGCCAGACGCAGTCCGGAGCGTTGGGGAAGCGGTCGGGTTGGAGAGCGGGGTCGCGGCTGGCATCCAGATCCACGCTGCTGAAATAGTATCGGGCGTTGGGGAAGGTGGGCCGGAGGACGCCTCCATCGTCCCGAACCGTGTTCCAACCCACATGGTCGCGGTGCAGGTGGGTCATAACTACCCCATCGATGTCGTTGGGCGACAGGCCATTGCGGGCCAGATCGTCGAGCAACTCGCCCCAAGGAGTTTCTGGCGAGTTCTTTGCGCCCAGTCCGGTGTCAACGGCGATGGTTCTACCTTCGGACCGCACCAGGAAACAAGCCAGGTTGAAACTAACCTTATGGTCCGGAGTTAGGTGGTCGTGGAAAGGTTCCCAGTCGGAGGCTGGGATGTCGGGGAAGAAATTGCAGACGTCGAATTCCAGTATGCCGTCTGACAACGAAGCTATTTCTACGTTGCCGATAGTAATCTTGCTGGCGGTCATGGTCCCTCCTGAATCCGTCTGATGAGGCATTTTATCATCAGGGGAAGCAGCGGCGACGCACAGGCGGGAAAAATCGGCTAGAATCGCAGCCACCGAATCCGAGCAGGACGCAGGCATAAATGGGCGCATACACCAGTTCACAGCTTTATATCCGACTCATAACCCTCGTGTTGGGGATGTTGGGCGGACTTTGCCAAACCGTTTGGTCCCAGGTGGTGGGCATGAATTGCGGTTCGGTGAAAATCGGCGAGTACGTATTTCACACAAAATGCCTGGCATGGACCGAGTTGTTTCTACGTTATCAATCCGGCGTGTCTGCCGAAATGGTGAGCGTGGTGTTGGCTGGCTCCATCGCGGGGTTCATCGCCGGCGCGGGCGGTATGTGGCGAGCCCGTTGGGCCGCCGTCCTGTTCCTGGCGCTAGCCATAGCCAACCTGGGCATGATTGTCTTGGCAACTGTCACGGAGGAACAGCACGGCAAAGCTGTGTTGCTTAGCGCGCTGGCCGTGGCGGTTCCGTTGATTTGCGGCGCGCTACTGTGGTGGCGTGGTGAGTACCGGGCGCCCCGGCGCAGCGCAGCGATTGCTGACACCCGGTCATAGACGAGCCATGGCGCATGGTGGTACACCTATAGGCAGGTGACCGCCAGTGCAGAATGACCGCTACGGCGAACCGGATTACCGGGAATCGATAGCCCCTATCACTGAAAAGCAGTTGGCCCGTTTGTGGCAACGCCGAGCGGTACGGGTCCAGGCGCTGCGTACCGAAGAAGGTCGTCGGGTGCGCGTTTTATACCCCGGTCGGCCGGGTGTGACTGCTGGCCCGGACTTTCGCAGCGCTTTGCTGGCAGTGGACGGCCAAGGGATTGTGCAGGGCGACGTTGAGGTCCATTTGCGACAGCGGGATTGGCGGGCGCATGGCCACGACCGGGATCCGAACTACAACGGGGTTGCGCTACACGTATCATTGGACGCTGGCGGCGTGCAATCCCGCACCGATAGCGGAGCTGCGCCTCCGGTGGTGAACGTCCGCGCCCTGCTAGTCGAAGAGGAGAACGAGGCCGAACCAGCAGAGGATCCGGGACGCCACTTATGGACGATCCTGGCGCAAAGGGGTTACCGCCGGCCCGAAACAGCTGAGCAGATGGCCGCTCTCCTCAACCGGGCCGGTGATGTCCGTTTCCTGTGGCGAAGCCGACAGTTGCAGATGCTGATGGGACGCCAATATCCGGAACAAACGTTGTGGGAGTCAATCTGCGAAGCGCTCGGTTACCGGCACAACCAGCATCCGTTTTTGATGCTGGCTACCGTTGCCCCCATTGATCGATTGACGGCCGCGGTTCGTGGAGCGCCTGCGGAACAGCGGGAGTTGTTGGCAGCAGGGCTTCTGTTGCGTCTAGCCGGTTTTGGCGACAAAGGGGAGCGGTCCGTGCGGCCTTTGCCAAGAGGGCTTGGCCCGGCGCTCGATCTCCATCGATGGCGGCTGTTTCGAGTGCGGCCGTCGAACCATCCCCGCCGTCGGGTGGAAGGCTCAACGGCGCTGGTCGCTCGTTTTGCTGAACGAGGGCTAATCGCCGGACTGGACCGGGCGGCAGAAATTGGCAAACCCGCTGCAATCACCAGGGCGTTGTCGGTCAAAGACCATGCCAATGGCAAACCCGCTCTCATCGGCGCCGGCCGAGCCGGAGATATCGCCGTGAATGTCGTGCTGCCGTTCCTGCACGGACGGAAACTGTTGGCAGAGGACCAAGCGGGAGCTGCGGCGATTTTGAAAATCTACCGCGATTTTGGGCGACTGATCGATAATGAGATCACCCGTACCCTTGCGGGTGCGCTGCAAGAACCGGAATGGGGCCGCGTGGCCAACAACGCCAGGCGGCAGCAAGGCTTGATCCACCTGCAAAGGATACTGGCGGGGGCGACGTAGGGAAGGGTTTCAAGCCCTCCCCTACTTTTACGCTAACGGCACCGCAAGGGAAATCCGGGCTTCCTCGCCGGCGTTGCGAATGATGTGGCCGTGGCCGGTGAGGTCTTCGGCCACCAGCACGTCGCCGGGGCCGAACTGGCGCCTGGCGCCGCTGGCTACCTCGATCTCGGCCCCGCCGGAGAGGAACACCACGTACTGGTGTCGTGGCGCAGTGTGGTAATCCTGCCACCAGCCGGCGGGACGCTGGCCGACGGTGATGTCTCCAGGGCCCACGTTGTTGGCGAGGTCGGCGAATTCATCCGGGGTCAGGTCCTGGAAATGGGACTCACCGTCATCGCCGGCATAGATACGGACAATCATGATGTCGGTCCTTGGGGAAGTTTAGCCATCGGCCAACGGTACAGCCAATGACACACGGAATTCGTCGCCGATGCTGCGGGCAATATGGCCGTGTCCCGTAAGGTCTTCGGCTACCAGCACGTCGCCGGGGAACATGCGGACTTTGGCGCCGTCGGCCACCTCGAACTCGGCGATGCCGTTCAGGTTCACCACGTACTGGCGTCGGGGGGCATTGTGGTAATCCGAAAAACTGGGGGACTCCCGCCGGTTAACGGTGACGTCGCCGGGGCCGACGTTGTTGGCGATGTCGGCGAACTGGTCGGGGGTGAGGTTCTCAAAGTGGCTTTCGCCGTCGCTGCCGGCGTACACGCGCACTATCTGTCCCATGGGGTTGCCTCCTGTTTGAGTGAAGGTGATTGGTGGCGGTTTAGCCGACCAGGGGGATGACCGCGGTAAGGCTGGGAGCGTCGCCCACCACTCGGGTGGTATGTCCCTGACCGGAGGTGTCTTCGACCAATCGAGCGTCGCCCGGACCGTAACGAAACGTAGCGCCATCGCCGAGGCCGATTTCTATTTCTCCACTGAGCGAGATGATGTATTGCCGGCGTGGCGCGGGATGCCAGTCGATGAAGTGGCCGGGAGGCCATTCGCGAAAGGTAATTGACTGGACGGCCTGGGCCTCGCCCAATTCCGGATGGTCGGCCAGGCTCGTTTCCTCGATGTGCGACTGGCCGTCGTCGCCAGCGTAGAGCCGATAAATTGCCATTGCAGCACCTGCCATTGCGGGCGGCTGTGCCCGAAGTGGGGTAATCTTACCGCCGGCTGACGACGGGGGCAACCGAAAGGAGGTCAAGATATGACCCAACCAACCGAGCAGACCCACGGATACACCGTGGGCTACGGCTCCGAGCTTCCGCAGTTGCTGCACCGCTGCAACCGGCAGCCTCACGCCGCCTGCCTGGATTCCGCAGTAGCTCCAGCCCGGTTTGCGGTTGCCGAGGCTTCGGGAGCGGGCCTGGAACCATCACCTTCACAGATACAAGGCCCCCTTCACTGATGCCTGTCCAACGATTGATGATGGACAACCAGGCCCGCCGGCTCGGATTGCCTCCCGGTTCAACCGATGGTATAGTTGCTCTGCGTATCGTCGCGCACTGACGATATAGTCAAAGTGGGGACGCGTAGGTTCGACAGGGGCGTTCTCTGACGGATTGCAAGTCGAGGTTGCTACCGCCCTCGTAAAAACGGTGGCGAACAAATAACTGGCGAACGTGAATTCGCTCTAGCCGCCTAGTCGCGGCTACGTCTGCCCCCGGTAGGTCCGGAAGCTGGGAAGCAGACGTATAATTATTCCGGGATGCTACCCCAGAGACACCGATACCCGGGGCCATAGACTTCATCGGCTGGCTGGTGCGGAATCCCGTCGGCGAGAGTCCGTAACAGCGAGAACAAAACGCCGAACAAGCTTGTAGCATATCCGATTAGGGGAGTTTCTGGACGGGGAGTGCGACTCTCCCCCGTCTCCACCATTACCAGTCAAACGCGCGGTTTTGGCCCATCGTAGCGAAACTTCGTTGCGGTTCGCCATCACCCTATGGTATGGCGGTAATCCGGTTCGCAATAAGTAGCTCAGGGCTTGATCTATCGCGGGATACCAGGGAAGCGGGGTTGAGCTTTGCACCGGCCGTCAACCGTTGGCGTCATAAGTCGCCCGACGTCCGATACCTCCGCGACGGTAAGCACTGTATCTCGATTGCGCTGTGCGACTTGGCAATTCATCCCGGTAGCGTTTGGTTCTGATACCGCTTCGGTTGATGAAACGCAGCCGTTCCTTGCTATCGAGCCGTTCCATGCTGGTCAATGGAACGCGCCATAAATCGGTCTTGCCTTTGTAAGCTTACTAATAACCGCCGCCCGAGAGTCGCTAATTAGAGGATGGCTCGGCGTGTTGCGGGCGCCCGCAGCGTCGATTTGGGGTTGCTCATGCGGGGTGGGTACCATTAGAATCCGGCAGGTCCGCAGGAACCCTGTCAACGTTTATCACAAGCGAGGTGCCGCCAACATGAGCTCGAACGACGATCTGGAGCAGATATACCAAGAGTTGCGCCGTCGGGCGGTTGTGGAGTTCGGTGAACATCGCGCCGAGGAGTTGGAATCGTTTTTGAGAACGGCGGCGGAACAGGTTTTCGACGTTGAGCAGGCCGATGTATATCCTGACCTGGAACCCGTGTACCAGGGGTGAAGGAAATTCAAATCGGTTCAAGCTTGTGCTATGCCATATGCCATGTCCAGGGGCTGGCTTTGCAATTGAGGTTCAATGATGCCCGAACTCTACGAGCTTTCGGTGGCAGAAGCCGCCGCCCAAATTCACGAAGGGACTCTTTCCCCGGTAGCGCTGGTTGAGTCACTTTTGGCGCGCATTGCCGCGCTTGACGGTGATCTGAAAGCTTGGGTTACCATCGACCAGGAAGCGGCGCTGTCGGCAGCTCGGCAGCGCGAAGCGGAAGTTCTGGGTGGTGGGCCGCTTGGCCCGATCCATGGAGTTCCGGTGGGCTTGAAGGACATTTTTTATACCGAGGGAATGCTCACCGCGTGCGGATCGAAGGTGTACGCCGACTTCGTTCCCACTTTTGACGCCACTGCGGTGGCTAGAATCAAAGACGCCGGCGGGATTATCCTCGGCAAGGCAGTCACCACTGAATTTGCGACCTCAGATCCTTCGCCGACACGCAACCCGTGGAACCTGGAGCACACGCCGGGCGGGTCCAGCAGCGGATCGTCCGCAGCGGTGGCGGCGCGAATGGCGCCGGCGGCTCTGGGTTCCCAGACCGGCGGGTCCACGTGCCGTCCGGCTGCCTACAATGGGATCGTCGGGGTGAAGCCAACTTACGGGCGCATCAGCCGGTATGGCGTGGCGCCGGTGAGCTGGTCGCTGGACCACGTTGGCATCTTGACCCGCACCGTCGCCGACGCCGCACTGATGCTGTCGGCGCTCAGCGGCGAGGACGATAATGATCCCGGCAGCCTGCGGCAGCCCGTGCCCGATTTCACCGCAGAGATGGCCAGGTATGACCGACCGCCGCGCATCGGGCTGGTGCGACAGTATTACCAGGATTATGCGACACCGGAGATTTGGGCGCATACGGAGGCCGTGGCAAACCAACTGGCGGAGGCCGGAGCGGAGGTAGAGGAATTGCCGCTGCCAGCCAGCTTTGCTCAAGTGCACAGTTTCCAGCGTATCGTGATGAACGTGGAGTGCGCTGCTTTCCATCAAGCGAATCACCGGGTGCGCGCGGCTGATTACGGGCCGCGCATCCGCGCCGGAATGGAGATGGGCATGATTATGCCGGCCATCGCGTATCAGAAAGCGCAGCGGCTGCGCCGGAAGTTCCGCGCCGATATGAGCGAGATGGCTGCCAAGGTTGATGTTGTGATGACCCCGGCAACACCCGCGCCGGCTCCCCGGGATCTCAACACCACGGGCGATGCCGCGTTCCAGGTGCCTTGGACCGCCGCGGGCCTGCCGACGGTGGTGGTTTCAACCGGCCTGAGCGAGTTGGGTATGCCCATGGCGGTCCAGTTCGGCGGGCCTTGGGCGGAGGAGGGCAAGGTGCTGGGCGCGGCGCAGTGGTGCGAGCGGATCGCCGGGTTGAAGGAAGCGCCGCCGGTGTAACGGTTCAGACAGGAGGGTGGATTGCCCGCCAACCAAGAACTGCGGCAACATATCACAGCCCGCCCCGATGTGTTCGGAAGGAAACCAATCATCCGCGAAGGGATGAGGTTGCCGGTTCCGGCTTGCGCCGGAATGACGGAGGTAAAGGCGTCTAACTGGAGGTAAAGGCGTCCGACTGTGTAAGTCCTATCACTAATCGGCCAGGCGGTAAATGCCGGATTTCTGAGTGAGCAGGTACAACTCCCCGTGGTTGTCCTCTGCGAAGGACATGATGCGCCGGCCGGTGTCGGCGAGCTGCCGGTGTTCCACTACTTCGCCGTCAACGTAGCGCAGGCCGAAGATATTGCCGGAGCAGAAGTCGCCGTACACGTAAGCGCCGTACAGCCACGGTATGGCGGAGCCGCGATAGACGTAGCCGCCGATTACCGAGCAGGGTTCGCCGTCCAGCGAGTATGCCCACACCGGCGGGACGGTTCCTTCGCGTTGGCAACCGTCGCGGGCACGGAAGCAATGGTTGCCCTCCAGCGCGTTCCAGCCGTAGTTGGCGCCTTGCCGGACGAGGTTGATTTCCTCCCAGCGGTTCTGTCCTACGTCGCCGACCCATAGCTGGCCGGTGTGGCGGTCGAAGGAAAACCGCCAGGGGTTGCGCAGGCCGTAGGCCCAGATTTCGGCGCGTCCGCCGCCGTCGGCAAATGGGTTGTCGGGCGGGATGGCGTAGGGATGCTCCGGCGTGGCTTGGGATACGTCGTCGATGCGCAGAATGGCGCCGAGCAGGGTTGACGTGTCCTGCCCGTTGCGCTGGGGGTCGCCGGCGCCGCCTCCGTCGCCGAGGCCGATGTACAGGTGGCCAGCCGGTCCGAAGGCGAGCTGACCACCGTTGTGGTTGGGATAGGGCTGCGCGACTTCCAGTATCACCAGCTCGCTGTCGGGGTCGGCGGCGGAATTGCCCGGCGCAAGAGTGAAACGGGATACCACCGACCGACGCGGCTTGGCGGCGGAGTAGTAGAGATACAGATGCCGGTGGTTTTTCGGATCCAGCGCCATACCCAGCAACCCTTCTTCGGAACCACGGCTATTCACGCGGTCGGTGATGTCAAGGAATTCCGAGGCAGTATCGGGGTCGGGATGCAACTCGTTGAATACCCAGACCCGCCCGGCCTGCTCGGTCACTAAGGCTCGGCCGCTCTGCAACTGAACCAGGTTGGTGGGGGCCTGAAACGGCTGGGTCGTTAGCGTCGGTTCCAGCCGCAGGGTCTCCGGCGGCGAGGTGGCCGACGGCGACGGGAGCGTCGGGACCGTGGTACGCGCCGACGCCGCGCCGCTGCATCCGGCAATGGACGCCAAGAGCAAGGCCATTACAACTGTCGTTAGCGTGGTCATGTGTACAAGGATACTACGGCGGCCCGACGGGAGCGGCGGCAACCCGGCCGGGAAGTTCGGCCATCCGGGGTTGCCACATTTCGGAAGCCCATTACAATTGTTGGCGGCGCGGCACGCTTTTACGCATTGCCGCATATCGACTTGAGAAGGAGCATTTTAATGCCGGAAATTGAAGACAAGCTAAAAGAACTGGGCTACGAGCTGCCCCCGCCCCGGACGCCCGGGGCCGGCAACATCATTTCTTCGGTACGGACCGGAAACCTGGTGTTCCTTTCGGGTACCGGGCCGGGATTGCCCGGTGGCGGATTGCTGCACGTGGGAAAGCTGGGAGCGGACGTTACGGTGGAGCAGGGTTACGATTGCGCGCGGCAGACGATGCTGAACCTGCTGACCAACCTGAAGCGGGAGATTGAAGATCTGGACAAAGTGAGCCGGATCGTCAAGCTGCTGGCAATGGTCAACTCCACGCCGGATTTTGGCGATACCCCGCTGGTCGCCAACGGAGCGTCGGATCTGCTGGTCAGCCTCTACGGAGACCGGGGCCGCCACGCCAGGTCGGCAGTGGGCATGGCTACGTTGCCGGGGGGAATGCCTATTGAGATCGAGATGATAGTCGAGGTTGCCGATTAGCGGCTTTGATGATCAATGCCGTTGTTCCGGCGCGGGCGGGATCCAGGGAGTTACGAAGCAAGGCGGATGTCCTGTTGGCAGCGATTCTCCGGGTTCCCGCTTAGGCAGGAACGACGGCGTACTTTTCATGTTGTTCACACGCGCGGGAGATGGCAATGGTGAAGAATTTCGGGGTGCTGCTGCCGACGAGAGGCGTGCTGGTGTACGCCGGAAACGCCGGTCCGAGGGTGGAACTGAACTGGCAGATGGCAGAAACCGCCGAGCGGCTGGGGTACGACTCGGTCTGGATCGGTGACAGCATCACGTCCAAACCCCGCCTGGAGCCGCTGACTGCGATGGCAGCGGTGGCGGCGCGCACTAACCGGGTCAAGATTGGCACCGCAGTGCTGCTGAACGCCCTGCGCCATCCGGTGCACCTGGCGCACGGCGCCGCTACCATCGACAATATATCCGACGGACGGGTGATACTGGGCCTGGGCGCGGGTCGCAGCAATAACCGGATGTTTGTCGATGAGCACGCCGCGGTCGGAGTACCGATAATGGAGCGGGCGGCGCGGATGGAGGAAAGCATCCGCGTGATGCGCGCGCTTTGGAAGGGAGAGTCGGTTAGCAATGATGGCGAGTTTTACCCACTGCGGGATGTGACTCTGGAACCTCGACCAGTTCAGCCGTCGATACCGCTGTGGATTTCCAGCAATTGGGTCCGGCGGGGGTTGGCCAGGGTCGCCGAGCTGGGCGATGGCTGGATCACCAACGTCCCGTCGGCGGACCAGTTCGCGCGCTGCTGGGAGCGGATTGAACAATGCGCCGGAGAATTGGGCAGGGATACTTCGGAAATCGGCCGCTGCCTTTATATTTCGGTGAATCTGAAGGACGATGTTGACGCGGCCCTGGATGAAGGCGACCAGTTCATGCGCGCCTACTACAGCGTGCCTTACGATGTGATTAGCAAGCAGTTGCTGTGCGTGTTCGGGCCGCCCGACCAGAGCATTGCAGCCATCAGGGCCTACCAGGAACGGGGGGCCGAGTACTTCATTGTTCGCTTTGCCTCTCCGGATCAGATGGGTCAACTGGCCCGGTTTACCGACGAAGTTCTCCCCTACGTCACCTGACGGGCCAACCGGTCATCGGCTCCGGTCAGCAAACTCCAGCTGGGCAGCTTCTACCAGCGTGGGGTCGCACATGAGGTCCGCCGCCGTCAGGCTAAGGGCTTTGGCGACCTGCAATGCGTTGGACAGGGCGAGATCGGTGATCGCCGTGGCACACATGTCCCTAGTGTGGGAAGCGACGGGTTCCTCGCTGACGGCGTAACGCAGCTCAAAAGCGGGCATCACCTGGCTGATGTTGCCGAAATCGGTGGAAGCTCCGCTGCCGGCCCGACCGGGGATCGGGTCGTCGAGCCTGATGCCCAATTCTTTGGCGTTGGCGGCCAGGGCCTGGGCCAGGGTCACGTTGGGCTGGACGTTCTGGTAGAAGGGATAGAATTCCTCGACCTCGAGGCGGGCGCCAGTCATGGAGGCGGCCCCTTCCGCCACCTGCAAGACCTTGCCGACCACCACGTCGCTGAGGTATTGCCCGTCCCGGGACCGGAGCATGAAGTTGGCGGCGGCGAACTCGGGCACCACGTTGGGGGCCAACCCGCCGTCGGTGATTACGCCGTGGATGCGGACGTCATCGCGCAGGTGTTGACGGAGGGCGTCGATGCCGGTGAAGAGGTGGATAACGGCGTTCAAGGCGTTGATGCCGGCCTCGGGCGCGGCGGCGGCGTGGGCTGCCCTGCCATGGTACAGGTACCGGTAGCCAACCATAGCCAGGCTCCAGCTTTCTCCTTTAGGGGCGGCGGCGGGAATGATGGTGCGGTTGGAGAAGGGATGGGATGAAAGGGTGGCGTCCACGCCGTTGAAGACGCCGGCTTCGAGCAGCCGGATCTTGCCACCACCGCCTTCCTCGGCGGGAGTGCCAATGATCTCGACGCGCCCGGGCAGGTTGGGCGCGTTGGCCAGGAGACCCAACGCCGCGCCCATGGCGGCCATTGCGATGAGGTTATGTCCGCAGCCATGACCGATTTCAGGAAGGGCGTCGTATTCGGCCAGAATAGCGATGGTTGGGCCATCGCCGCCACCGCCGGGGATGGTGGCTTTAAACGCCGTGGCCACGTCGCCGATGCCCCTCTCCACGTGGAGGTTGTTCTCCTCGAGGAATCCAGCGAGGGCATTGGAGGAATAGTACTCCTGATAGTTCAACTCCGGATGGGCGTGGACGTCTTTGGAAAGGTCGAACAGCGCTTGCCGCCGGTTTTCGATTGCCGAGTTGGACCCGAGGGCCAGTTTTGCTTTGGATTCGGGATGGGTGCTGGCCATGATCTGAGTTCTCCTGTGGAGTAGCGCTTCGTGTGATGGTCGGGCCGGTTTGCCGGTTGGCGGTTTGGTTGGCTTCGGGTTCGGGGGTTCAGGTTGTCGGCGCTACGGCCAGAGAGCGTGGGCTGCGAATTGAAGTCCTAAGATTGCGCGTGCTGACCGCCCTACGCCCGACTCCGCCTGGACTCCCGTTTTCACGGGAATGACGGAAGCCGGGCGCGGCTGCCCCTCCGTAAGGGCGGATGGGCGACCCTCGCGCAGCGGTGGTGACACCCGCCGTACTGGTCTATGCGGTACCGGGGAATGAACCGGCCTGTGAGCGATAGCCAGCGGTGCATGAGATCCGACGTGCCGCAATGCAGGATTGCGGCGGTTGGCCGTTTTGCCTGAACCCGGTGAACCCGATATTGAGATGCGATTTGGGCAGATGGGCCGTGGCCTGGGGCTTGCTGCCTTGCTTGTGAAATACAGTGTAGCGAACCGATGTGCGAGTATGCAAGGGGCGGGTGTCAGCAGGGTTGTCATTGCTGCTTGCGCTGGGATACAGGCGTTTCTATGACCTCATCGCGCTGCGACAGCGGGCGGTTCTGGATTCCCGCTTTCGCGGGAATGACGGATGTGGGGTGGGAATGACGGATTAGATGGCTTGGATCGAAAACGCTGTTGCGGGCGAGGGCGGGGGCGGGGGCGACTATGGGTCGCCGCGCCTACCGGAAAACTGAGCTAGTATTTTCGGAATTTGGCTTTCGCCGCGAAATGCAGCAGGTTGTGCGGTACTATATGGGCGATTGTGGCCGAGGACTCAGACCGCCGTGAGGGCCGTTGGGCGCCGGCGAGGAGATGATTAGATGGCCGATAAACAGATATTGTGCGCTTTTGGAGTGGATCTGGACGCCGTGGGCGGCTGGCTGGGATCTTATGGCGGTGAGGACTCTCCCGACGATATATCCCGTGGATTGTTTGCGGGCGAAGTGGGGACGCCGAGGCTTTTGAAGCTGTTTGAGAGACTGGACATCAAGACGAGTTGGTTCATCCCGGGCCATTCTATTGAGACTTTCCCTGATGAGTGCCGGATGATCGTCGAGCAGGGTCACGAGGTGGGCCTGCATGGATACTCTCACGAGAACCCCATCGCGATGTCCCCGGAGCAGGAAGAAACCGTCTTATTGCGCTGCATCGACCTGATCACACAGTTGTCCGGGCGGCGTCCGCGCGGTTACGTCGCGCCATGGTGGGAGTTCAGTCACGTGACCAACGAGCTGCTGCTGAAACACGGCATCAAGTACGACCACAGCCTGATGCACAAGGATTTTGAGTGCTATTACGTGCGCGTCGGCGACCGGTGGACCAAGATTGATTATGCCATGCCGGCGGACTACTGGATGCATGCCCTGGAGCGGGGCGAGGAAACCGACCTGGTGGAGATACCGGCCAACTGGTATCTGGACGATTTGCCGCCGATGATGTTCATCAAGAAATCGCCCAACAGCCACGGGTTCGTCAACCCTCGGGATATTGAAACGATGTGGCGTGACCAGTTTGACTGGGTGTACCGGGAGTACGACGAGGCGGTCTTTCCCATAACCGTCCATCCGGACGTGAGCGGCCGTCCCCAGGTGTTGCTGATGCTGGAGCGTATCGCGAAGTACATCCGATCCCACGATGGCGCACGATTTGTGACTTTCGAGGAGATCGCGGATGATTTCCTGGCCAAACACCCCCGGCGGTGAACGCGAGGGCAATAGACCAACCGGGGCCGAAACGTGAACACCATGAACGACGATACCAAAGCCGCCGCCATCATGGCATGCTCCGTGGGTTGCGCGATGATTCTAGACATCTTCGAAAACTCGCACTTGCCCCTGGAATATTTCGCCGATCCGCTCACCAGTTTCCGGCTACTTTCCCATGCGGTCAACATTTGCGACATCCACGCAGAATCAAACGCCCAGCAATTAGCGTTGGAGCATGCCGCAGACCACGCGGACATCGCCCGGGCAATCGTCCGAAACCCCGCCTTCGCGTGGTGGTACGAGCCCATCGACGCCAGTGCCCAAGTCTGGCTATCTCACCGAAGACCATACGAAAATGCACTCCTTCCGGACCAATTAGACCCCTTCGAGCCAGACTCATGGCGACCTCCGCATTCCCCCAGTCTCGTACCCAACACCATTCTCCAAACAACCTCAACGCTGAAAGGTGCGACCACGTCAGACGTCACGGCCTACGCCCTCTATTCCGCCGACCACATCGCGGAATTCCCCCTGGCCTCCTGGCGAATTACGTTCCGCCAGGAGGTCAAGGTCTGGGAGATCAACCATCCCGCAGACTGGCGCCGGCTTTGCATGATCTATCCCGCCCACTGCGAGGATGGTCGCCTGATCCCGGACTGGCCGTCAATCGCCGCTGATTGGGACGGCGTGCATATATCCCTGGGGGGCGTCCTTTCTGGTGACCAGGTCCGGTTCGAGCAAGACGGTGAGTGGTCGATGCTGAACTTCTGGCACAGTGAACACACACAATGGCTGCGCCGGCTGGATATTGCCGGCGAGCGGATAGTGGATTTCCAGCGCGAACCCCACGGGGTAAACTTGGCACGGTATCCGTATCGGGGTTGCCGGTTGGATTAATGTCGCCTTATCAACGGCCGACATTGCGGGCGAGGGTAGCCATGGCTACCCGCCACGCCTACTTGAACAAATACTAGCAGCAGGAGACGGACATGCGCAGCATCGACATTCACGCTCACCTGACGCCGCAACGTTTTTGGCGCGCCACCGAAGAAAGGGGCGATTGGCATGGCCTGAAAAGGGAGCGCGACGCGCGGGGACGCGAGATATTGGTTGCCGGGGATCGGCGCGGCCAGCTGCCGCCTAAATCCAGTTGGACACCGGAACAACGCTTGTCCGACATGGACTCCCTGGGGGTCGATGTGCACGTTGTTTCACCCTACTCCGGGTTTTATAACTACGAAATGGACACGGAACAGACCGTGGCCACTTCCCGGGAGTCCAACGACGAAATCAGCCAGATGATGCAGTCGTGGCCCGACCGGTTCCAGGGTCTGGCAACTTTACCGATGCAAGACGTGCCGGCCGCGGTGGGGGAGCTGGAGCGAGTGATGGGCCAGCTGGGATTCAAAGGCGCGGTAATTGACGACAAGATAAACGGCAAGCTGCCGGACGAGCCGGAGTTCAGGCCTTTCTGGAAAGCGGCTGAGCAGCTGGGCGCGGTGATCATGTTTCACCAGGGCGGCGATACCATCGTGGACCAGCGCATTAAGCGTTACCACCTGCCCAATTCGGTGGGGAACCTGGCGGATCGGACGTTGACGTTCGCAGCGCTGGTGATGGGCGGCGTGATGGATGCCTGCCCGGATCTGCGCGTCTGCCTGTCCCACGGCGGCGGTTTTGCCTGCTACGGGGCGGGGCGCATGGACCGGGGATGGGAGAGGATTTCGCCGGGGGAAAGGTTGGCGGCGCATCCGCCCAGCGCGTACTTGAACCGGTTTTATTACGACTGCATCGTGTACACGGAACAAGCGCTGCGGTTCCTGATTGACTCGGTGGGGATCGACCGGGTGGTGTTCGGGACCGACTGGCCTTACGACATGGCGCAGGACTGGCCGGTGCCCTGGATTTTGAGGATGGAGAGCCTAACTCAGGAGGAGAAAGACGCTATCTTGTGGAAAAATTTGGAGACCCTTCTGGGCATCTAAGGGCGGCGGCCGCCGTACCTGCGTTGGGGAGGTTTATTCTTGAGACATATTGATGTTCATGCCCATTTGGCCCCGCAAATCCTGTGGCAGGCGCTGGATGACGGAAGGGATTGGCACGGGCTACAGCACGAGGGACAGGGTGATTTGGAGTTCATCGTTGGTCACGGCAAGCGGATCTTGATCAACTCGCCAAAGGTTCGTTACACGCCGGAACAGCGATTGTCCGACATGGATGCCGAGGGGACCGATGTTCAAGTGGTCTCTATTCACACGCCGCTTTTCCCCTACCACTGGGACACAGCCGAAGCGGTGCGCGCCTCACGAGAGGTGAATGATGAGATCGCCGGCATGACGCAACGGTGGCCCGACCGGTTTGCGGGACTGGCCACGCTGCCGGCACAGGATGTTGACGCCGCTATCGAGGAGCTGGAACGGGCGGTGAAGGTTCTGGGCCTCAAAGGCGCAGAGTTGGATATGGCGGTTAACGGCCGGAACTGGGATGAACCGCAATTCCGGCCGCTGTTCAAGGCGGCCGAGTCGCTGGGCGCCTTGCTGTTCTTTCATCCGCAGCCACAGGACAACATGGTGGCGGTGGAGCGAACGCTGCGATACGGCCTGCCCAACAGCGTGGGCGTGGTGATGGAGGACGCCCTGGTGGTGGCGACGCTGATTTGCGGGGGCATTCTGGAAGAATGTCCCAACCTGAAGGTGTGCATCGCCCACGGCGGCGGCGGCGCCTGCTTCGCCATGGGGCGGGTGGATCACGGTTGGCAAGTGCGCTCGGAAGCCCGCGTCAATATCCGCAAGCCGCCCAGCGCTTATCAGAGCCGGATTTACTACGACTTTCTGACCAGCAGTGAAGCCGGCTTGCGTTTCTTGATCGACACCGTGGGCGCGGATCGCGTGGTTATTGGCAGCGACTGGCCGTTTGTGGGTTGGGATCCTTCACCCGGAGGATGGCTGGAGGGGTTGCAGAGCCTTTCTACCGAAGAGAAGGAAAAGATCGCCTGGAAGAATCTGGAAGCGTTGCTGGGGATTTGACGCGGGGTGGCGTGATCTGCCATCCAGCGAACTCCGATACCACCGGGAGCGGGTTTGTAGTACATTACCGTCATCACAAGATCGCTTAGATCTGAACCAGAGGAAACTGACATGAGCACAAGGGGAAAGCCGGTTGCTGTTGTGATCGGGGCGACATCCAAGTGGCAGGCCGACGGCCGCAACACGCATCTGGTACACGGTGGTGACATCGACGATAGCCACTTGCCGGTGGGCGTACGATGGGGCGTAGGTGGAGCGGTCGCCCAGAAATTTGCCCAAGAAGGATTTCGGACGGTGCTGACCACCCGGAACGCGGCTAACGCCGCTCCGCTACAGGCGGCGATAAATGAGCAGGGCGGCGACAGCATGGTCGTGGAACTTGACCTCTCAATCCCGCAATCCATCAGCGACGCTTTCGCTCAGATTCGCGCCGAGGCCGGCGACCCGGACGTGCTGGTCTATAACGCGGGTTACATCGACGGGCGGGACCTTCCGCCGGAAATGGAACTGCTGGAGCATACTCCCATCGAAGTGTTTGAGACTGCCCAGCACATTTCCAGCAGCGGACCGTTTCTAGTCGCAAAGGAAGCGCTTCCGGCGATGCGAGAACGGGGGGAAGGGACGATCCTGATTTCCAACAATCCGTCCTCGCTGCGGGGCCGGAAACGGCATACCGGGCAGTCGCTGTATTATCCGCGGGTGATGATGCGGACGTTGGCGCAGGTGCTGACTGAGGAATATTCGGAGTATGGGATACACGTTGCCAACGTGATCATCGACGGGACGATTGATTCGCCAGGCACACGCGCCACACCGCGGGCCCAGCAGCACCCGGAAATGATCATCAATCCCGTCAAGATAGCGGAAGCGTTCTACTACCTGCACACCCAGGACAAGTCCTGCTGGACGCACGAACTGCAATTGACTCCCTATGCGGCCAAGCCGGCGTTCTGATGGCATAGCCGGCCAGCGCAAGGGTATGCGAAGTAGAGGGTATGCGAAAGTACCGGAAGGAGTAATCGAATGGATGTCGGATTGATGATGGTCTTCTCAAGCTACGGTTGGGAAGATGGGTCGGACGCCCAGATGTGGGAGGAGGAGCTGAGGCTGGCGGAAATCGCCGCCGACTCCGGCTTTGATAGCCTGTGGTCTGCGGAACACCACTTCAACGATTACTCCTTCGTACCGGACAACATTCAGTTGATGACCCACCTGGCGGCCAAGCATACCAACATCGACGTTGGAACGGCGGCGGTGATTCTGCCCTGGCATAATCCGCTGCGGGTGGCGGAGAACGCGGCGGTGCTCGATATGTTGAGCGGAGGGCGGCTCCGGCTGGGGTTCGGACGGGGTCTGGCGCGCCGGGAATTTGAAACCTTCGGCGTGAGCATGGACGAATCAAGGGAGCGCTTTGACGAAGCGGCTCCGATGATCCTTCGAGCGCTGAATACGGGCGTTATCGAGGGGGACGGGAAGTATTACAAACAACCTCGGACTGAAATACGGCCCCGCCCCCAGCATTCTTTCGACGGGCGCATATACGCTGTTGCGGCCAGCGAGGAATCGGTTCGGTCGGCGGCCAAGCTGGGCGCGCACATCGTCATGTTCGCGGATCGACCGTGGGAGATGCGGATGGAGGGCATTGAGCAGGGGCGGGCTTGGCACCGGGAGTTTCACGGCACGGAGCCGCCTAGCCTGATGCTGACCGAGTTTGTGGTGTGCGGCACAGATCTCGAACAAACCGAAGAGGAAGCCCGCCAGTATCAGGGGAAGTTCGTCGAGAGCAACTTCCATCACTATGAGTTTCTGGGGGATCACTTCGGGACCGTGAAGGGCTACGACGCTTACCAACAGAAAGCGGAGATCGCGCGTTCTGCGGGCCTTGACGGGGCCATCGAAGGTTTCATGAAGGCGGCCAGCTGGGGCACGCCGGACAAGATCCTGCGGGGGATTGAGGAGCGGCGAGCGCTGCTGGGTGATTTCGAGTGGAATGTAGCTTTTCGGTTCGGAGGCATTCCTTACGATATTGCTGAGCGCAGTCTGCGGCTTTTTGCCGAAGAAGTGCTACCGGTGATCAAGTCCTGGTAACGCCAGGAGTCTCCGGCACGAGTCAATGCCATGCCGACTTTATCACCGAGCTGCTACTGCAAGATAGACGACGCCCTCCCGATGGCGGGGCGCTGTCGCGCGAGCAATCGCGCTTTGAGGTGGGTAGCAGTTGGTGGATGATGCAACTGCGGCACAGCGAAGAAACCCGGCGACTCAACCAGCTTCAAGCCGGGGGTGAGCCGATGCCAGACCTGCCGGGGGTTGTTGAGGGCGAGGCGGAGGCGGCATATAATTGGGCCGTCGAAACCTGACCTGCTGCCCGGCGCCGGAGGCTTTTCCATGGCCGCCACTAATATCATCACCAACGCCTGGAAGGTACGAACCCTGCCGGATATTTTCTACGAAGAACCGGAGCGAATTGAGGACGACATGGAGCAGTGCCCCACGGTATTTCGAATATCGGGGCTACTCTATGAGCGCTATCAGGATTGCCCCGACGTGTTCGTGAACGGTGGCGGCTTCGTCTCCTACGACGTAACCGACGGCAACCGTCGGGTTGCGCCGGATTTGTTCATTGCCTTTGACGTGGACGTGGCGGGCATCTACAAGAATCTGCCGAACTTCTGGATTTGGGAAATCGGGAAGGCGCCGGACTTCGTGATGGAAGTGGCGTCGCCGAGCACGGCGGCGAATGATTTGGGCTGGAAGCGGGAATTGTACCAGCGGCTGGGGATACCGGAATACTGGCGGTTTGACCCCACGGGGGGCCGGCTATACGGCAAGCCGATTGCGGGGGAGCGGTTGGTGGCGGGCAAGTATGCGGAGTATGAGTTGCAGTCTGGCGACGACGATTCGGTACGGGGGCATAGCGAGTTGCTGGACGTGGTGTTTTGCTGGAATGGCAAGGAGTTTGACGCGCTGGACCCGGCAACGGGAATGACGATAGACAAGCGGATTGCCGCCGAAGCCCGGGCCGACCGGGAACAGGAAGCGCGCGCGGTCGTTGAAGCCGAGCTTAGCCTCGAACAGGCTGCCCGCAGCCAGGCCGAGGCCCGCGCTGCTGCCGCGGAAGTCGAACTGGCCCGTCTCAGGGCGCAGCTGCGCGGACAGGAGCCGTAGCCTGACCAGAGAGTGGGCAGCCCTTATTGACGCCGCCAGTCCCGCAACGCGCCTTCGGCAGTTCGGCCCGGCGGCGCAAGCATCAACGGCCTGATGGGCGCCAGCAACTTCATCTCATGGCCGGGTCCAGGCAACGCCGCCATTGTGGCCATGCCCGGAGCCGGCTTTGGCCGGTGTGAGGGCGCACCGGCTTGATTACACTGCACAGCCGGCTATTCGGGTGTGACCAGGGACTCCGCTTCGGCTCCGCCGAGTACCCGCAGGATGTTGCCGTAGGCGAAATTGGCGGCCCGGAGGGCAGTTTCCTGGCTCTGCCCGGCCATGTGCGGCGTGATGATAACGTTGTCCAGGTCGAACAGGGGGTTGTCCGCCGGCGTGGGCTCCACCTCCAGCACGTCCAGACCGGCCCCGGCGATCTTGCCTGAGGTGAGGGCCCGGTACAGGGCTGCTTCGTCCACCACCGGGCCCCGGCACAGGTTGATGAGGAAAGCCGTTTCCTTCATCATGCCGAGTTCGCGGTCGGAAATCATCCCGCGAGTGCGCCGGGTCAAGGGCACGTGCATGCTGACGATATCGGAGGTTTCCAACAGCTCGTCGAACCCAACGGGTTGCGCTTTGAGCTCCTGCCGGACTTCGTCGGGAATGTCCTCGATGTCGTAAAAGATGGTGCGGGTATCAAACCCGGTGAGCCGTTTGGCGACCTGCCGGCCGATGCGCCCAAGCCCTACAATACCGACGGTTTTGTCCGTTACCTCCGATAGGTCGGTCTGGTACAGGCTGCCCCGCCAGTTACGCTGCCGGGTGGTGGTGTCCCACTGGGCCATCAGGTTCCGGCTGATGCCGATCATCAGGGCGATAGTTTGCTCGGACACCGAGATCGCGTTGGCTCCGCCGTTGTTGGCCACCGGGATGCCCATTTCCAGTATGGTTTCCAGATCCAGCCGATCATAACCCGCGCTGAGAGTCTGGACCAGCTTGACGTTGGGGCATTGCCGGAGCACGTTGACGGTGACGTCGCTGGATATGATAGCGTCCGCGTCCTTGCACAGCTCGATCTTTGCTTCGTCGGAGAGGGACTGGTTCACGACGATGAGTTCCAGTTCTTCGGGGGCCTGATCCAGCATCACCTGGGGTCGGGCGCCTACTCCGCTGTAATACGCAACTTTCCAATTGGGCATGTGGCTGTCTCCTTTGCGCGTGATGTACGAGAGGGTGTGTTTCAATCGCAATTATAGATATGACGCGCGGCGTGTCAAAATGTCACGCGGTTGCGGGGCAGAGCCTTTCGATATACCCGTCATTTCCAACTGCAACGCTCCTTGAGCGCAGGAGTTTCTGGATTCCCGCTTTCGCGGGAATGACAGGCTGGCGGGAGTGGCCGGGGCGGTCGGGCAGCGAACCACGTGACCCGGTACAGCGTTGGCTAGGGAATGAGAATGGCGGCGTCGCAATGACGCCGCCACCGGATGCGATGTGGGGATGGTGGAGCTGGCGGGAATCGAACCCGCTACCTCTTCAATGCCATTGAAGCGCTCTCCCAAATGAGCTACAGCCCCACGTATCGCGCAACCACACTAAAGGCGGGCAACGCAGGTTGATTGTAGCAAAGGTTCAGCGAAATCCGCAACCAGGATCGCTAACCAGGATCGCTCCAAATCATTTACGGGTGTACTTGACCACGGTTCGACCGCTGCTGCCCTCGTAAGGTTCTACGACGTAGAGGTCTTTCCGGCTGTCAACCCAGACGCCGTGACAGCTGCGGTGTGTCAGGTCGCCCCACTGGGACAATCGCTCGCCGTTGGCGTCCAGGATGCTGAGCATTCCGCCGTTGTGCTCGGCCACGTAGGCTACGTCGTCGTCATCGATGCAGATGACGGCGGGGCCGATGAGCTTGCTGGGCCAGTCGGCGATGTGGGAGCCATCCTGTTGGAATACTTGCACGCGGTCGTTCTCGCGGTCGGCGATGAGCAGGTTGCCCTGGCGATTGATCCAGGCGCCATGGGGCAGGTTGAACTGGCCGGGGCCGGAACCCGGTTCTCCCCAGGAGAAGATGTGATCGCCGGTGGGCGTGAACTTGTGGACGCGAGCGTTGGCGTAACCATCGGCGATGTAGATCTCGCCCGCATCGTTCAGCGCGATTCCGGCCGGCATGTTGAAGGGGTCGGCGCCGCGCACTACCTGGTGCCAGGAGTTGGAGTCGAAGGCCGTATTGTCCGCGCCGGTATCGGAACGGTAACCGTAGTCGCCGATGGTCATGACTACCTCACCGTCCTTGGTGAGCTTGAAGATCTGACCCATGTTGCGGTCCACCAGCCAGACGTATCCCCACTGGTCGATGATGATGGCATGGGGGAACTCGAACATGCCGGCGCCCCAGGATTTAATGAATTTGCCGTCCTGGTCAAAGATCATGATGGGGTGTTCAGGGTTGCGGTTGAAACAGTACACCCGGTCCTGGTCATCGCCGAACACCGCGGCCGCAGGCATGGCCACGCCGTCGGGCGCCTGGGCCCAGTTGCGGTCGAACTCATAAGTATATGCGCCGTTGCCGACGACGTTGGTTGCGGTGGTCATCAGAGCCTCCTGGGATCTGGTCGAGCTCATTTTGGTTCGATAAGATTCTGCTGCGTGGCCCAGAATACCACAACGGGGGGAACCGGGCCGAAACGGGTTTCGGCGCCGGATAGGGCATGATCAGAAAGCTCCAATACCGGGCGTTGTTACGCGTATGCTGTACAGCGAATGTCCCGAGGTGAGGAACAAGGTGCGCATATCGTCTCCACCGAAGCAGATGTTGCGGGTGACCTCCGGCGTTTCCAGCAGGCCGAGGCGTTGGCCGGCCGGAGACACGATCCAGACGCCACCGGAACCGGTGCACCAGACGCGGCCCAGAGTATCAACTTTCATTCCATCGGGGACTCCGGGCGCGTCGGAACCCATCTCGATGAGAACACGATTTCCGCTGAGGGTTCCATCGGCGGATACGTCAAAGGCCCGGATCCGGCGGTTGGGACAAAACACGCCACGCTCTTCCCGGTCGAAGTCAGCCGGCTCGGCTCGGCTGATGGCGACATACAAAACCGTCTCGTCGGGCGACAAGGCCAGACCGTTGGAATACTCACACTGGTCGGTAGCCAAATGGACGTTTCCGGAGGGGTCAATTCGATAAACGCCGGCGAAGGGGATTTCACGGAGTTCTTCGGGAAAACGCAAGTGCGGGTCGGTGAAGTAAACGGCGCCATCAGTACGGCAGATCACATCGTTGGGCTTGTTGAACCGCTTGCCGTCCCAGCGGTCGGCAATCGTGGCGATGTTGCCATGGGCGTCCATGCTGGTGACGCGGCGGTGGTCGGCTCCCTCGCACATGAGAAGGTTGCCGTTACGATCAAGGGAGCAACCGTTGCCTTCACCGGTATTCCGACGGAGCACGGTGGTTTCTGCGGTGTGCGGGTCCCATTTCAAGAGTTGTTCACGAGCCAAATCAACGAAGGTCAAATATCCGCCCGGATGCCACAGGGGGCCCTCGGTACGTTCCAGAGCGCCATCGAGTAGTGTCAGTTCGGTTTCAGCCAACAGCCCGGTCAGATCTTCTGCCATCATCAATCTCCTAGCAAGGTATATCCTAGCAATGTGCATTCGGCAATTTACCTGGAAACGCGACGATTATAGCAACCGGGCACCGATAGCAACGGGGCGCCGATGAAGTTGGGTGGACACTGCCCATGGGGTGGGCTATGATTTTACTGTTGCATACCCCGTCGCCGCGGCTTCCGACGCCGCAGGCTCCGCGCCAGGTTGGTCAAGAGGACGCATGACGGGGTGTTCGCGCGTTTGGCTTACGAAAAGCGCTAACTCCGGCGGGATTGACCCATGCTGATTGCAGTCGCGTTCATAATGATGGCGGTCATGTTCTTCGCCGGGATGTACGTGGCCGGGGCGTTGGGTTCGTTGGCGCTGGTGCTGCTCAATCTGTTCTCAGACAACCCGGTGTGGAACATTATGGGCAACCGCGCCTGGGAGACCAACACCAACGTGAACCTGGTGGCCATTCCCTTATTCATACTGATGGGGGAGATCGTACTGCGGGGCGGTTTTGCCAACCTGATGTACCGGGCGCTGTCGCGGTGGGTGGACTGCATACCAGGCGGTTTGATGCACACGAACATCGCTTCCTGCGCGGTGTTCGCGGCGTGCGCGGGTTCCAGCATAGCGACTGCGGCCACAGTAAGCCGGGTGGCGCTGCCCTCATTCCGCGCCCAGGGTTACCAGGAGCGACTGGTGGTGGGTTCACTGGCTGCGGGTGGGACTCTGGGCATTTTGATACCGCCCAGCATCTTGCTGGTGCTGTACGGATTGACGGTTGGGGAGTCCATCGGTCGGTTGTTCCTGGCCGGCTTCATTCCCGGGCTCCTGTTGGCCGGCGTGTTCATGCTGATGATCGGATTGGCGTCGGTAATCTGGCCGGCGATTGCGCCGCGACAATCGCAGGTGCGGTTCTGGACCTGGGAAGGATGGACGGAACGGCTTCTGTTCACCGTGCTGATGATACCGGTGCTGGCGTTAATTTTCATAGTGCTGGGCGGCATCTATTTCGGGTGGGCGACGCCATCGGAAGCGGCGGGTTTCGGGGTTAGCGGGGCGCTGGCGTTGGCCATCATATACAACTTCGTGCGCCTGTTCGCGGGAGATATTGCCGGGTTCCTGCTGAAGAGCGGAATCGCGGGCCGGTTGTCGCCGGAAGTGCGGGGGACGTTAGAGGACTGGCGGGCGCAATATCGTTTCGATGGCCAGAGTTTGCGAAACTATTGTCGTTTCATTTTCACAATGAGCATAGAGGCGTGCGCTTCAGCGGCGCGCTCTTCGGCCATGATTATGTTCATTTTGATGGCAGCGTTCACGTTGCAGTTCGCTTTCGCCTATCTGCGGATATCGGTCACGATGGCGGAGTGGGTGGGCGGCTTTGAGCTAAGCACGGTCCAGTTGGTGCTGTTCCTGGTGGTGTTTTACCTGCTGCTGGGGACATTTATGGAAGCCTATTCGATGATGCTGACCACTTTGCCCATCATTGCGCCGGTACTGCGAAGCGCGGATGTGGACTTGCTCTGGTTCGGCATCATAATGATTATCCTGCTTGAAGCGGCTCAGATCAGCCCTCCCCAAGGGTTGAGCCTATACGTTTTGCAGGGAGCGCGGCATGACGTGGCCAGGCAGGAGGTCGCCGAAACCGGGCAGAGGGTTGAAAGCGGCACTATCAACGATGTGTACATCGGCGTGTTGCCGTTCATGGCCTGCATGGCGGTAGTCATCGGGTTGATTATCGCGTTTCCCGAGCTGGCGCTCTGGCTGCCCGATCAGATCAAAGGGCCTCGCTGATCTTGAGCGCAGAGGTGGCTTTGCAGGGCAACCCGATGAGCAGCTAAACCGGCTGCCCGGTTACTGCGCCGATACGGTTCCACGGAAATCGTCCAGCGGCCAAAGGCTGGGGCTGACAATGGGCCTGGGACGGCGATGCGGCCAAGTTGACCGGCAGGGTCAGGGGCCGGCGATCTCGCAGTCCATCGTCCAGCTAAATTATGCTGAAGGCGTGGCCCCGATGCGGAACTTCTTGGTGCCGCAGTCAACGCAAATCGCCTGCGTGGCCGGCCGGCCGTTTTTCATGGTAACGCCCACCACGTCGCGGGAATCGGTTTTGGCCTTGCACTTGACACAATATATCTGTATCTGGGTCGTCATATTTGGCTATTTCTCCTTACGCAGTCCGCGGGTGCTTTGGGGCTTATGCCTTTTGATAGTCTATTGTCTCGGTCAGCGTCAATGCCCTGTCGAGCATTTTCAGGTGCGCTCAATGTCCCCACAGGATCAGAAAATCGCTACCGGGTTCACCGGAGAACCGGTCGTGTTCTGCAACCGCAATGGGTTGATGGTTACCATGAAGGTCCAACGATTGCGTTCCCGGCAGGCAACGGCGAGCTCTTCCAAGTTGGCGTTATCCAAGATCCAAAGGCCCAGAGCAGTGATGGCGACTTGATGGACCGGGTTGGTGAGCTGTCCAGGATATTGGGGCGGACTGACATCGTTTCCGGTGTCCGAACCGAGCACCGCGATGTCGCGCTCCTTAAATAATGGCAAGCACGCGGCTTGGCAAGCGGTGGAGCCGGCTTCGCGAGGCACGGGGCCCTCTACCATTCGCCGGCGCAACTGACCGGTGCGAACCAGCAGCGCATCGCCGGGTTCGACGCGGAAACCGCAGCGTTCCTCAGCGGCGAGAATGTCCTGCGGCATTACGCCCTCTCCCCGTTCAACCCAATCGATGCCGCGGACCAGAGGGACATCGACCAACACCCCGCGGGTGATGAACCCGTTTCGAGCCTCCTCCACAGAGCACACAGTGGCGCCCAGACTGGTGGAAACCATATGCGCGGGTTTTCCGTTGTAGGTCTTGCCGTTCCAGAAAAAGTGCGCCAAGCTATCGACATGGGTGACGGAAACGCCATGGAAGATCATTCCGATGTAATCCATGGCCACCGCCGAGGGCCTTGAAGACACCTTATCACCGGAGGCCCAGCCCTCGCCGCTTTCGACCATGTAGTGCACCGGAGGGGCCGGCACGTCAACGGACGGATCCCAGGTTATGTCGCGTGACAAAGAGACGCAATGGCCTTCCTCAACGGTGGCCAGAGCAGTTCGGGTTTTTTCCGCCGTGATCAGGTTTGGCGTTCCCAACTCATCGTCGTCTCCCCATCGTCCCCAGTTGGACAGGCTGTCGAACCAACCCAAGACGTCTTGTTCGGACGGAATGCCGGCTTGCGCCATTGCGGTGGCCTCCTTATGAACCGTGGGTTTCACTACCACGCAATACGTTGCATTATGCCGTAGCCTGACCCGGCGCGCAACCAGTTCGGCAACGTTCAACCAGGGCGTGGGTGCGACACGGAACCTCCGGCGATCCCGGGATCCTGGCGAGTCCCGGGATTCTGCTGAAGGCGAAAGCGTTATGCTATAATACTGACACCAGCATTTCAGGAAGACGATTATGCAGTGTCAAATGTGCGGAAAAGCGGGGATGTACGGCAATAACGTGAGCCACTCCAACCGCAAGACGAAGACGCGGTGGAAGGCCAACGTCCACAAGCAGACGCTCGCTATCGACGGCAAGCCGACGCGGGTGAAGATTTGCTCCCGATGCCTGCGAACCATGTACAAGCCGCCGCGGGGCAAAAAGGCACGAGCCCGGGCGGTTTCTTAGCGGGCCGGCGGGAATTGACGAGCCGGGCCATTCCGGCCCGGTGGCGGCGTTCTTCTGCCCGGAAGGCTAACGCTTTCCCGGCGATAAACCCGCGACGCTTTGGCGAAGGGCGGCCATTGCCTTGCCTACCGATTGTTCACGGTTGAATATCGCGGTGCCAGCGACGAGAATGGCGGCGCCCGCATTCACCGACTCCCGCGCGGTGTAGTCGGATTTCACGCCTCCGTCAACTTCTAGTTGGACGTCGTAGCCGTTTTCGGCGATGGTGTCATACAGGCGCCGCAACTTGCCCAAAGCGGATGGGATGAATGATTGGCCCCCGAAGCCGGGGTTAACCGTCATTACCAGAACGATGTCCAGATCGGGCAACACCTCTTCAACGGCGGAAACGGGGGTGGCCGGGTTGATGGCGACGCCTACTTGGCAACCCTGTTCTTTGATGTAACCGATGGTGCGATGCAGGTGCGTACAAGCTTCGGCGTGCACCAGCACTTGATCGCTGAGATTTTTCACCAGCCCGGGAAGGAGCCGGTCCGGTTCGTGGACCATCAGGTGGAGATTTAGGGGAAGGTCAGTTGCATCGCGTATGGCATCGACGATGACTTCGCCGAAGGAAATATTGGGCACGAACCGCCCATCCATCACGTCCACATGGATCAGATCGGCTCCGGCCGCCTGGACGTCTCGCACCTGCCGGGCGAGCCGGCCGAAATCCGCCGCCAGGACGGAAGGGGCTATCTGGACGTGGGCCGCGGTGGTCACGGGAGATGATCCGGTCACCGGGGACGATCCGCCGCGGCGAGGATCGCCTTTGCTCGTTGCAAACCTTCGTCAACCCGGCCGGGCGCGGTACCACCCGGGTTGTCCCGGGCGGTTACGGACGCAATGGCGGTAATGTCGTAAACGTCGGTGGCAAAGTGGGGGGAGAATTTTTGATATTGAGCCAAAGTGAGATCGGCCAGCGCCACGGCTTCGGTTTCGCAGTGCTGGCACAGGCGACGCATGATGGCGTGAGCCTCTCGGAAGGGGACTCCTTTGCCCACTAAATAATCGGCCAAGTCGGTGGCCAGCATGTAACTTTCGCCGGCGAGGGATTCGACCCGGGCCACGTTCAATTCCAGCCCAGGCAACATATCGGCGAACACCGACAGGGTTGTGAGCAACGTGTCGACGGTGTCGAAGAAACCTTCCTTGTCCTCCTGGAGGTCTCGATTGTAGGTAAGGGGCAATCCCTTCAGGACGGTGAGAATGCTCATCAGGCTGCCGTACACCCGTCCGGTTTTGCCTCGGGAGATTTCAGCGAAATCGGGGTTCCGTTTCTGGGGCATGATGCTGCTGCCCGTGGTGAACTCGTCCGGCAAACGAATGAAGTCGAATTCCCTGGCGCACCAGATGACGATTTCCTCCGAAAGGCGGGACAGGTGCATCATCGCAATCGCGGCGGCGGCGTGGTATTCAACGAGAAAGTCCCGGTCGGCCACGGCATCCATGCTGTTGGCGCTGACGGCGTCGAAACCCAGGGCAGCGGCGACCGAGCGACGATCGGTGGGATAGGGGACACCCGCCAATGCTCCGCTACCCAGGGGGGAAACGTTCAGGCGGGCGGCACAATCGTTAAATCGCCCGACATCGCGCTCCAGCATCTCGAAATAGGCCAGCATATGATGGGCGAACAGCACCGGTTGAGCCCGCTGCAAATGGGTATAGCCGGGCATTAGCACGTCGCGGTATCGTTCCCCCAAGCCGACCAATGCGCGCTGCATGCTACGCAATCCCGTCACGGTGTCGGCGATGGCGGCACGAGTGTATAAGCGCAGATCCAAGGCGATTTGGTCGTTGCGAGATCGGCCGGTATGCAGGCGTCCGCCAGCGGGGCCGATCAGGTCGGTCAGCCGCCGCTCAATGTTCATGTGCAGGTCTTCGAGGTCGGGGTCCCAGGGGAATTCGCCCTGTTCGATCTCATCCTGCACACGGTCCAGGCCGGTGATGATGGCGTTAGCGTCTTCCGGGGAGATGATGCCCTGTTGGGCAAGCATGGCGGCGTGGGCTTTGGAGCCGGCAATATCTTCCCGATATAACCGGCGGTCGTAGTGAATAGAGACGGTGTAAGCGCGGTGGTCGGCCATGACCGAAATGAGCTCAGGCGTCGAGATAAGCGAAGCTGGCGGCCAGGTTGTCGAAAACGTCATCGGCCGGGGGAATTTCCATTACGGCAGGGCCGGCGTAGGCTTTGCCCTGGAGGATACGCTGCATTGCCCGGCAGTCCAGGTCGCCATCGTTGACGCTGCCGATGGCGACGCCGTCGCGGGCCTGCTTGAAATGGACTATTTTGATGTAATCCGCCGGCAGGGCGGCCAGTTCGTCCAAGGGGTGGCTGTCGGGATGGCGGCGCAATTGGTTGGCGGGATCCGGGCACAAACCGAGGTATGGCGCTTCCCCTTCCGTAAGTTGGGCCCGCGCCTGGCGAACCAGGAGGGCCATGGAGCGCAGGGGCTGGCCGGAGTTTTCCATGGAGAAGATGACGCCCTGCCGCGCCGCCTCACGCACGAGTGGCACGATGCGGGCTGTCGGTTCCGCTACGTCAGCGGGAGTCTCCCAGGGCCTGGCATCGGCGGCCGGGTCCACGGTGCGCAAATGGGGCGTATCGCCTCCCACCAAACGGGCGGCTTCCAGTTGGGACTGGAAAAGGCCGCTGTTGGGATCAACCTCGGCAGTGATGCAGGGCAGGGCAACGGCCAGGTCAAAGGTGAGGTCGGGGAAACGCGCCACGAGGTTGGCCAAAGCTTGGAGGTTGGGCCGCCATTCGTCGCCTGCGCCGGTTTCAGCGGCGGCCAGGCAGGTTTGCCGCAACTCGACGTGCCGAGCGCCTCTTTCGCGCGCTTCTGCGATCAAGTCGTCGAGATCGGCGTCATCCAACTGGTTGCGCCAGGAATTGGTTATTGCCCCGTAGATCATTGCGTATCTCCCGCCGCTGGGCGGCATGGCATCCATAGTCGGCAACTATACCTCAGCCTTTCGCCGGTCTCAACTTTGAAGGGTAACTTCCAGCCAGCAGCGCCGCCAAGTCGGGCGGAGCAGGCGGCCGGGGCCGGTGTGGTGGGGAAGGCGGGACTTGAACCCGCACGCCCAAGGGCACATGATCCTAAGTCATGCTCGTCTGCCAATTCCGACACTTCCCCAGTGATCACGGGCCGGCGTCCGACCGGCCAACGAGGAAAGCCACCTGGTGTAGATGGGCCTGGTGTGATGGATTTGGTGACCCGCCTCGGGGTCGAACCGAGAACCTGCTGATTAAGAGTCAGCTGCTCTGCCAGTTGAGCTAGCGGGCCATCCTGCCGCGCACGGAGCGCATAATCAGGCTACCAACAAGCGATAGGGGTGTCAACATTGATGAGGTCAGTAGCTTATGCTATCGTGCTGCGGGAAATTTTGGAGCGCAATTCGGGCGGGGCTGATTTGGGATTGACTTCTTGGACAACCGGGGCGTTCCGGACAAGCGGGGCGTTAGCGAAGGCGGCGGCGCTGGTCGCGGTTACGGCGGGATTTCTTTTTGCCACGGTTTGGATCGGGATGGCCGAGGCTAACGGGGCCTCCACCACGATCATGGACCGTACGCAGGGAGCGTACCGGGTGGTGGTGGGAATCATACCGGCTCGGCCCGTGATACCCCAAACGCACCTGGCTATCCAGGTGTTTGACGTCAGCGATGAAAGTCTGTTGCGGGATACCGATGTCCAGCTATCAGTTTCCGCCAGCGGGCCGCCGGGTTCGCCGGAGTTCGGTCCGCAAAGGGTGTCTAACGAACAGACTCTGCGTTATTTCGAGGTGGATGTGCCATTCGACGTGGTGGGCCGATGGGATGTGTCGGTCAACGTGGCTTCCGAGCGCGGTGAAGAACGGTTCATCCTGCCTCTCCAAGTGATAGAACCGGGGGCGCAAATCCAGTGGGTTTGGATTGCTGCCGCAATGGCGCTCATCGTGGCGGTAGGGATCTGGACCTGGCTGATCATGCAAAGGCGGCGGGCCGGGTGACCATGACACGTCGGCGGGGACTGGCGATCCTTGGCGCATTTGGCGCGTTAGGGGCGTGCGCGGGGGCGGTGGCGCTTCCGGCCGAGGCGCACGGGTTCGGCGAACGTTACGATCTGCCGTTGCCGCTGTCCTTGTTCATAATCGCCGGCGCGGCGGCGGTGTTCCTGTCCTTCGTCATCGCGGCGGTGTTCCTCCGAGGGGATGCGGCAGAACGTGGTTACCCGCGGTTAAACTTGCTGGATTTCGTTGCGACGCGTTGGATGGCGTCGCCCTGGTTCACCGGCCCTTTGAAAGCAATCTCCGTGGCGCTGACCGTATACGTCATTTTGGGGGCGCTGATTGGCACCGAGCGCGCGCCATTGAATCCGGCGCCGGCGGCTGTTTACGTCGCCTTCTGGGTGGGGCTAAGCTTTTTCACCGCGTTATTCGGGAATTTGTGGGCGCTGGTCAACCCTTGGAAAATTGTTTGGGAATATGCTGAGACGTTGACTCGGGTCCTGGCGCCGGGTCAGCGCCTGAGCTTGCGAAAACGGTACCCGGCCCGCTGGGGAGCCTGGCCGGCGGCGCTGGTGTTCGCGGGATTCGCCATACTGGAGACGGTTGCCGCGGATGCGGCGGGGCCTCGGGCGTTGGGCTGGATCCTGGCGCTGTACACGGCATACAACTTCATCGGGATGTACCGGTACGGAAGGGACGTATGGCTGCGCAACGCCGAAGGATTCACCGTGGTGTACGGATTCATGGCGCGGTTTTCGGTAACGGAAGTCCGCGCTCCCAAGACGGGTTGCGCCCGATGCTCCAGCGGGGGACGTTGTTCGTCAGAGGAAGAGGACTGCGTGGACTGCTACGAATGCTACTCCGCCGCTCTGCCGGAGCAGCGGGAATTCAATCTGCGCCCGCCGTGCGTGGGGTTGAATCGCCTGGGGGTGGTAACGCTGACGGTTGTGGTCCACGTCATTCTATTGTTGTCCACAGTGTCGTTTGACGGGCTGTCGGCGACGCCGGAGTGGCTGCTGTTCAGTACACAGTTCCTGCTGCATTTCCCGGCATATGGCGGGTACATCGCCAACCTGATCGGTGCGCTGGGCTTGCCCCTGGCGTTCGGCATTCTATTCGCTGCGACCTGCGCGATGATGGCGTCTTTATCCGGACAGTCCGAACCTGATGCCGGCCAGCTATTGCGCCGATTCGCATTTTCATTGCTGCCCATTGCGTTGGCGTATCACTTCGCCCACTTTCTGGGGTTCCTGCTGATCAACGGCCAGCGGTTCATCGTGCTGGCGTCAGACCCTTTCGGCTGGGGCTGGGACTTGTTCGGCACGGCGGACGCTACCATCAATATCGGGATCCTGTCGCCGGTGTTCATCTGGTATTTCTCCATTGCGGCAATTGTGGTCGGACATATCGCAGGGGTTTACCTGGCGCACGTACAGGCCACGCGGATTTATCCTGATCGACGGGCGGCGCTGCTGAGCCAGGCGCCGATGCTGGCGCTGATGGTGTGCTACACTTGCGCCAGTTTATGGATAATTTCGCGGCCCATCGCCGAGTGAGCTGGCGACACTTTAGCAGACCCAATGGTGGAGGATTACGACGTGCCTGAACGCAGCCTGCGATTGGAAGGGAAGGTGGCCATCGTCACCGGCGCCGGTTCAAGCGGTCCCGGCATCGGGAATGGCCGGGCTACGGCAACACTCTTCGCACGTGAGGGAGCGAAAGTGCTGCTGGCCGACGCTACGGAAGAGCGGGCGGCGGAAACGCTGGCGATGATCCAGGCGGAGGGCGGCGCGGCCTCCACTGTACAGGCCGACGTGACCGACGCCGCCGACTGTGAGCGGATGGTGGAGGTTTGCATCGAGCGTTACGGACGGCTGGACATCCTGGATAATAACGTGGGGATTTCCCGTCGTGGAACGGTGGTCGAGGTATCGGAAGAGGATTGGGACCACATCATGGCGGTCAACGTCAAGAGCATCGTTCTGGCGAGCAAGTTCGCCATCCCACGAATGATGGAAGCCGGCGGGGGATCCATCATCAACATATCGTCTATCGCGGGGTTGCGCGCCCACAGCAGCACGCCCTACACGGCGTCGAAAGCCGCGGTGATTGGCTTGACCATTTCCATGGCCGCGGACCATGGGCCGGACGGCATCCGGACTAATTGCATCGCTCCGGGACTGGTGTTCACGCCGATGGTGGCGCCCCGCATGGATGATGATCTTCGGCAGGTTCGCAGTACAGCCGCGCCACTGCGCACGGAAGGGACGGCGTGGGATATTGGAAACGCGGCGCTGTTCCTGGCCAGCGACGAGGCTCGCTGGATAAACGGAGTAGTGCTGCCGGTGGACGCCGGCCTGGTAGCCACTTCGCCGGTAACGTACCAGACGCTGGGGCAGCAAGTGCGCCTGTAGTCTGGTATAGTGAAGGCGTAAGAGGCCGGCATGACCATTCCCGAAACGCGAGATGTCCCTGTCGATACCGAGAACCCGTCGGTGGACGGCGTTGTTCTGCCGGATGCAGGCGCCCGACAGCGAAGCAGGAGGGAGCCATCCGTCGATATGACAACGTTGGATCGCGCCGGTGTCCCCCTCCTGCTCGGAGCGGTGGCGGCACTGGCGGTTCTCTTGATTGGTTATTGGATCGAAAATCGTTACGTTGTGCTTGTGGGCGGATTTGGCGTTTCCGTAATGGCGCTGTCCTGGGTTCTCGTAGCCTCGCTCAGTCTATTTAAATCGTTCTTTAGCTGGTTCAACTCTCGTGGCGGCCCTCGGAGCCCGAGTTAGGTTTAGATATTTGACGGATATATACTCCAACGCAAGCCGCGGCGACTAATACAACCAGGACCATCAGCACCATTCTCAGCCGGGTTTCCAGTGTTTGGGTAGCCGGGTTGTCGCCAGCTGCAAGGTCGAGTACTACTGCGGCAACTGCTACGACACATAGCATTAAAATTGCGCC
The DNA here is from genome assembly GCA_963692995.1 of Dehalococcoidia bacterium. Lineage (GTDB taxonomy): Bacteria > Chloroflexota > Dehalococcoidia > Lucifugimonadales > UBA3495 > Bin87. The sequence continues at coordinate 1,586,284 of OY843611.1, read as the reverse complement.
GGCAACGGCACTCCGAACCGCCGGCAAGGCCAGTCGTAACAGGAGAACCAGGAAAACCAGCCATTGGCGGGTTTTGGATTGGTTCCCCTTGTTACCCATGTACAATGAGACCTCCTGCCTAAACCTCGATAGATACCAGGGTGAGGTCAAAAGTTAAGTCTTTGCCGGCCAGCGGGTGGTTCGCGTCTAGCGTAACCTCGGCGTCGGTTAGGGCGACGATGGTGAAGGTAACTTGCTGGCCGCTCTGCTGTTGGCCCTGCACTGACGACCCCACGGCCAAGGGCATGTCGGGGGGAAACTCATCCCGCGGAACCTGCATCACGCCGTCGTCCCGGTGTTCGCCGTAGGCGTCGGCGCAGGGAATGTTGACGGTTTTGGTGTCGCCGGGCGACATCCCGAGAACACCGGTCTCAAACCCCGGTATAACCTGGCCGCTGCCGATAGTGAATGCCAAAGGAGTGCCGCCTTCCGATGAGTCGAAAACTTGCCCATCGTCAAGGCGGCCAGTGTAGTGAACGCGAACTTTGTTGCCGGTTTGTGCTGTGGTCAACTTGACCTCCGATATAGTTTGGATAGGGCACTATAACACGGGCGGCAAGCAGCGCTGAATTGTGATATGGTACGGGCAGAGTCAGCTTTAGAAGGTCGAGGGAGGAGCCATGAAGTACGGATTGTTTATGATGCCGTCGCATCCGCCGGAACGGAACATTTACGACTCTCACCAGTGGGACCTGGAATACCTGACTCTATGCGACGAACTGGGCTTTGACGAAGCTTGGATCGGTGAGCATTTCACCTCGCCCTGGGAACCCATCCCGGCTCCTGACCTGTTGATCGCCCAGGCCCTGATGAAGACCAAGCGCATTAAGCTCGGTTCGGGAGCGCATCTGCTTCCCTTCCATCATCCGGCGGAGTTGGCGCACCGTGTAGCGTATCTGGACCACTTGTCCCAGGGTCGGTTTTTGTTCGGAGTGGGTTCGAGCGGACTGCCCAGCGACTGGGCGCTATTTGACGTGGACGGCAATAACGGCGAGCACCGGGACATGACCCGCGAGTCGCTGGACATCATCCTGAAAATCTGGCAGAACGAGGGGCCATTTGAATATAAGGGGAAGTACTGGAACGTGAGCATCCCTGAGCCAATGTATGGCAGCCTGGAGTTTTTCCTGCGCCCCTATCAGCAACCCCACCCGCCGATTGGCGTGGCGTCGGTCAGTTATAAATCACCCACGCTGATGATCGCCGGGGAACGCGGTTTCATTCCCATGAGCCTGGCGCTGAACGCCGACTACTGCCGCAGCCACTGGGAGGCCATCGAAGAAGGGGCTCAGCGAACGGGCCGCACTCCCTCTCGAGCCGACTGGCGTTTGGTTCGGGACGTGTATGTTGCCGACAGTGACGAAGCGGCCCGGGATTTGGCGCTGAACGGGATGTTGGGCCGGGTCTGGAATGATTACCTCCTGCCGCTGTTCCGCGAATTTGACCTGATGAAGGTCTTCAAGCACGACGACGAAGTGCCCGACGAGGCGGTCAACATCGAGTACATGGCAGATCACTTATGGCTGATTGGGTCCCCGGATACCGTAGCCGGGAAAATCAGGCGGCTCTACGGGGACGTCGGCGGGTTCGGCGGGTTGCTGATGCTGGTGTACGACCAATGGGAGAATCAATCCGGATGGGAACACTCGACCAAGCTCCTGGCCGAAAGGGTGATGCCCCAGGTGGCGGACCTGACCGGGGCGGCGGCGTAGAAATCGGCAAAGGGGCGCAGCCTTTTGCGGTGATTGGCTAGAGCGTGTCGTCAAATCATCCCGTCATTCCTGCGAAAGCAAGCATCCGGGCGTTTCCATAACCAAAGCGTTCTGCTTGACGACACGCTTTACGTTCCGATGGGCAATCTGTGTGCGTTTTTTTGGGGGATTTTAAAAATGCTGACAGTTCGCGTCTGATCCGCCGTGCGGAGACTGATGGCATTGATGTAATATAGCAACCATCCAGTGCAATGCGACTATCCAGTGCAAAGGACTCCGGCTGCTCGCCGGAACTAGCATAACCAGAACAAGAGGTGATATGTCGACGCAGCGTATCAGAAAGACTAAATTAATGCGGAGCGTGGAAGACCAGCACGGTCGTCCTTTGGAAAACCTCGTTCCCGAACTGGTCAACGAAATGGGCATGAGCCGGGCGGCGGCCCATTTAGGCGTTAGCCCCGCGACGCTGGGCTATTGGATGCTGAAAATGGGGATTCAGTACCGCCGGGTGGCGTTGGCGGACGGCGAGACCATCGAGGTACGCCGGCAAGGGTAGCCGCCGGAAACGCAGTCAGGGCGGAGCAAGGGTCGGTGGACCGAGCCCGCCTTCCGCCACTTCTTCTGCCTCATCCGCGCCCGGCCATGCCGGGATGGTCACGCAGATAAATCGGAACCCGACGCGACGGCCCGCCTTGAACTGAAATGACCAGCCGGTGGGTATGGTCAACGCATCGCCGGGCCGGATCGAAACCGGGGCAACCGCAGACGGCGGCGTGTCGGGCGGACAGCGCCAAACCTCGCCTTCCCCGTTCACGACATACCAGACCTCTTCAACGGTACGATGGCGCACCGGCCGGCTTACCGCGCCGGCCGGGATGTCAACCTCAATAACGCTACAGCGGGTGGCGCCGTGCTCCTGGGTGAGCAGAAGGCGCACCAGAGAGCCGTCGGGGGCGGTTATGGTATCGTCGGAGCGACGCCCGACCGTGGGCGCGGCAACGGCTTGGTGATGGTCCGCCATGACGCTTGTAATCAGGCTGAACGAGTTTTGCGGCCCTTGCGGGCGAGGAAATCGGAAAAGCCTTCTTCGACGGATAGGCCCTGGAAGCGTCCAGTGCGTCCTTCGATTTCGTTTCGGTATTGTTCTGCGATGGGTAGTCCTGAGTGCTCGAGCAGCAATTGCTTGATGTTAGCGAGGCCCTCGACCCGGTTGCGAGCGATGCCGGCCGCGATATCCAGCGTACGGTCCATCAGCTCTGCGGAAGACACCAGGTGGTTGATAAGTCCCATGTGATATGCCTCGTCCGCAAAGACTTCGCGGCCACTGAGCAACAGCTCTTTGGCCCGGTGGATACCCACCAATTGCGGCAAACTCCAGGTAGCGTTCATCTGTCCATAGTTCACGGCCAGGAAGCGGAAGCTGGTTTTTTCGCAGCCCACCAGGAAGTCCAGGCTGGTGGCCAATACGGTGCCGCCGCCGTAGCACAGGCCGTTTACGGCGCCAATGATGGGCTTGCTGCCGGCGTGGAGATGCCAGGTGTATTCGGCTCGCTCGGCCTGGCCCGCCGCCCGTTCTTCATCGGAAAGCTCACGGTTTTCGTGGATGTCGGCGCCGGCTGAGAAGGCCCTTTCGCCGGCGCCGGTGATGATTATCGCGCCCACGCTGTCGTCGGCTTCGTAGTCGGTGACGGCCTGGTCCAATTCACGCACTAACTGGAGGTTGAGGGCGTTGAGGACTTCCGGGCGATTCAGCGTAACTACGCCGATGTGGGTCTCCACTTCGCTGCGGCCCATCATCGTGGGGCGCGTTACGGTTGCGGTATTGATGCACGAGTAGGTGGTAACCATGTTTCCGTCCTTGTAATTCGGGAAGACAGTAGTAGTAGTCAGGGAAGAGAGTAGAGGCAAAACCGGTTGCCGGCGCAGCCATTATAGCGAGATTGCCGGGAGGCGGGTATAGGGCTGCGCAAAACCGGCAGGCCGGAATTGCCAGGCGCTCCCGGCGTGTGGTAGCGTTTCGTCGCAGGCAGTTGAAACACGAAGCGCAAAGGAGCTGGACAATGGCAGAACTGGTATTGGGCCTGGCCTCTTCCCACAGCCCGCAACTGAGCACTCCCGCCGACGGATGGGCCGGCCGAGGGGAGCGGGACAAGGGACACGTTGAATTGATCGGCGCCGACGGCATCACCTCCAACTATGAGGACCTGCTGGCCCGCACGGACACCGAGCGCATTGCCAAAGAAATCACGCCGGCCAAGTTCGAGCAGCGCCACCAGCAGAACCAGAAGGCCATCGCCCATCTATCGAAAAAGCTGTACGAAGCCAACCTGGACGTGCTGGTAATGGTGGGCGACGACCAGCACGAATACTTGCTGGACGACAATATGCCGGCTTTCTGCGTCTATTGGGGCGAGCAGGTGAAGGTTTCGGGGCACGAAGCCGGGCCTTCCACCGGCAACCGCCCGCTCATCGGCTATAGCACGGAGGATCAGCAGGCGCCTACCGATTCCGAGCTGGGGCTGCACATCATCAACAGCTTGATGGACGCCGAGTTCGACGTGGGCAGTTCCAGGTACTTGGACCCCAGCCGGGGACGGGGGGAACGGGGCGGCATCGGCCACGCCTTCGGGTATGTGTACAACCGCCTGATGACCGACGGGATCATCCCGACGGTGCCGGTGATGCTGAACACTTACTACCCGCCCAACCAGCCTACGCCCAAGCGGTGCTACAAACTGGGCCAGGCGCTGCGCTCCGCCATCGAGACGTGGCCCCAGGATATTCGGGTGGGCATACTGGCGTCGGGCGGTCTGAGCCACTTCGTGGTGGACGAAGATCTGGACCAGCAGGCCCTGGCGGGGATGCAGGCCAAGAGCGTTGAGCAGTTGATGGCTTTGCCGCGAGAGAAGATCAACTCCGGCAGCTCTGAAATCCGCAACTGGATCGTGGTGACCGGGGCTACCGAGCACCTGGACATGGACGTGGTGGATTACGTGCCTTGCTATCGCTCGCCAGCCGGCACCGGCTGCGCTATGGGGTTTGCTGCCTGGGGGTAGGCTAGGAGGGCAGCGGCTGGGCAATAAGCGTCTTGATGCGCGCTGTGATGTCCGCCTGGTCGTAGTTGCGCAGCAGGTTGATACGGTTGCGGTTGGGGTCGCCGCCGTGCCAGTACTCGTAGATTTCCTGGCGCATGCCGAAGGATGAGGCGGCGAGGTCGTGGGCCAGGCGGAAGAGGCGGGACTTGTATTCCACGCCGACTCCCCGGCCCGGCATGTAGCGGTCCAGGTAGGGGCGGAACTCCGGGCTGGCCAGGTCGGCTTCGCTGGGCTGCATGATCATGCCGGAGCCGGAGATTTCCCGCAGCAGTTCCACCATTCGCTGCGACGTTTGGGCAAAGTAAATGTTCATCCCGGACGTTGACCCCAGGGACATGAGGCCGTTGTCGGCGGGATAGGCGTTGTGTTCCACGCCGTCCATAGCGTGGCGCCACATCTCGGTGTGCATGGCCATCTCGCCGAGCTTGGCCGAAACCTCCCGGTACTCAATTACGCCGATGGCCTCGGCGATCAGCGTAGCGACGGCGGTCATCAGCTGCATCCGCCGGTGGATGCGGCACAGGTTGCCCCAACCCCGGAAGTTGGCCTCGGAACCCAGCCGTTGCAGCAGCGGGGCCGAATCGTAGAGCATGAAGACGCGATCCCAGGGCACCAGCACGTGGTCGAAGAACAGCATGGCGTCCTGCTCGTCGTACACTGCGGCGAGGGGATGGCCGTAACTGCCCGGCCACTGGGAGACCGGCTCCCGGCAGAGAGTTTTCAGACCCGGCGTGTTGGTGGGTATTGAGAAGGCCAGTATGAAACGAGGGTCGGCGCGGCGCATGAAGGTGGCAGACAGGGACACGTAGGTCTCGTTGCTGATGGGCGCAGCGGTAGCGAGTTGCTTGGCGCCGTGGACGATGACGCCGTGGTTGGTTTCTTCTACCACGTGCAAGGCAACTTCGGTTTCGCCGTCGGCGCGGGTGGCGTTCTGCGGCTGCTGGCTACGATCAACCTGCGGGTCGCCGAGGGCGTGGGTGAGGAACAGGTCGTTCTCCATGCAGTAGCGATGGTAGTTGACGATGTTCTCGGCGAAGTCGCACTTGGTGTGCTTCACCCCTCCCAGGGCGTCGCTGATGGCCACCAGGCTGATGATGTGGGGCGCGAGGATGTCGGGGCTGCGGCCCAGCTGTCCCCAGGATTCTGCGTTCCAGATTTCGCTGTTGCGCCGCTGTCTTTTCAGGTCTTCGTGGCTGCGCGGCAAAAGCCACGACAGGCTGCAACGGTTGCCGGTTTCCGGGGATACGAAGGTCATCTGATCCCGGTAGGGTTCCGAGTGTTGCAGGTCGTAGATACGGGCCAGCTCGTGAACCATGCCGGTCAGGGCCGGGTGGGTGGTCACATCGGCGACTTTCTCGCCGTCCAGCCAGACTTCGCGGTGGTCGCGGAGGCTCTCGATGTAACGGGCGCCGGTCATGGCGCCGGGTGCGGTTTCAACTTTCCAGGCCATGGATCCCTCTCCATACCCGCGTCAGGTCCGGCTGTTGTACACGTAGTGAGGCGTTCCCATGGCCGGCGGGCGGCTACGGTAGAACTGCTCCACATAGGGGGAAAGTTGGCCCGCCATATGGCGGGTGGCGAGGGTTTCCGGTTCGATGGGTCGGGCCAGTTGCTCGCGGAGTTCCCGCGCCACGTCGGCCTTGCTGGCCCGGGTGTGCGCGCCATCCCGGAGCAGCACTTCCCCGTCCACGATTACGGCGGCAATGTCCTTAGACTTGGCCCGGCCCAGAATGGCCTCGGCGCCGGGAACGTCCGGGTCAAAGTAAGGGTCTGCCACGCCGTCCAACCGTATCAGGACCATATCGGCCCGGCGTCCCGGCTGCAACATACCGATTTCGCTTCCAAAGCCGGTGGGCGCGGCAGCGTTGGCCGTGGCCATGGCCAGCACTTGCTCGACGGTGATGGCGGGTTCGCCGATAATGGGCTGCCGATGCAGCTTGCTGACCAGGCGCATCTCTTGCAAGAGGTCGTCGTCGTCGTTGATGGCGGTGCTGTCGGTGCCGATGGCTACGTTGACGCCCCGGGCCAGCATGGGGTTCACCGGCGCGATGCCGTTTTTGAGGCGCAGGTTGGAACTGGCGTTGTGGCAGACGGTTGCGCCGGCGTCGCCCAGCAAGTCGATGTCGTGGTCGGTGAGCCAGACGGCATGGGCGAAAGACACTTCCGGCCCCAGGAACTCCAGGTCCTGCAAGTGTTCCACCGGGGTCTTGCCCCAGGCGCGGATGCCGTAGTCCTTCTGGTAAGGGCTTTCCACCAGGTGCATGTGGATGCCGGTTTGATGATTGGCCGCCTGTTGCTTGCAGCGCAGCAGGAATTCGTCTGAGTTCCATTGCACGTTGGCCGGGCTGAAAAGTACCCGTACCTTGCCCGACGGGTGGCTGTGGTACTCTCGGCGCATCTGGTCACAGAAGGCAAAGTAGTCGTCATCGCTCATATGCGCGACGGAGAAGTAGCGGCGCACAGCGTCGGCCAGGTCGGCCGGGAGGGCGGCCAGGAATTGGTCATCGTCGGTATAGACCAGCCGGTTCCGGTTGCGCAGGTAGCTGGAAAATGCTACCCGCATTCCGGCGTCCAGGAAGCCGCGCAGCACGGCGTCCACGTCCTCTTTCAAAGTAGCCGCCGCCGTCTGCGGATGGTTATACATGACGGTGGTGGTGCCGGACTCCAGCATATTCAGGGCAGTGTACAGGGTCATCAGGTAATGGTCGTAAGGGCGGCGGCCCCAGCCGGCAAGGATCCATACCTCCAGGCAGTCGTCGCAGGTGCCCATCTGGAGCGTCGTAACGCCGCGCCCGTGATGGTGGGAGTTGACGAGACCGGGAATGATGGCGTAATCGATACCGCCGAGTTGGGTGTCGGGGGCATATTTCTCCCGGAGTTCCTGGTAGGGGCCAACGTCCTTGATGATGCCATCTTCCTGATACACCGCTGCATCGTAATGGCAGGCCATCGAGCCGGAGCCATCGGCGGTGAGGACATGCTTGCCGCGAATCAATGAGGAAGCCATGGATTCACCCGTCAATCGGTTTGGGATTGGTACCAGTCAATAATTTCCGACCCGGTGGCCGGCCAGACGCCGCCATGCGCCATCATGTACGCCAGCGCGTCGTCCACCGCGCCGACGCGGAAGGGTTGGCCCACCAGCCAGGGATGCCAGTTCAAGGCCATTAACCGACCGTTGGTCTCCCCATCCTGATGCAGGACGTCGAAGGACTCGGTCAGCCGGCGCTGGTAATCGGCCACGGTAACCTTGCGCTGGGCCAGGGAGGCTACGTCGTCCAACTCGTACAGCAAGGGCAATGCGAAGAAGGGGTCATTCCCGGTGGTCATGGGGAAGGGCTGCTCGTCGTTGGCCCAGTCGCAGACGTAACGGAGGCCGGCCTCGGCGAGCAGTTGCGGGGTCCGTTCCGACTCTCCGTATTCCGGCCCCAACCAGCCTTGCGGGGACACGCCGGTGGCCTGAGCCAGGGCGTCGATGGACGTGCGGATGTACTCCCGTTCTGCATCCTCCGGCGTATTGCCGGTGATCATCCGGCTGACGGAGATGCCGTGGCCGATGATTTCGCAACCGCGGTCCAGGCAGTGCCGCACCAGGAAGGGATAGTTCGCGGCGGTGATGGCGTCCATGGCGATGGTCGCCGTGATGCCGTGCTTCTCCAGGGTGTCCAGGAGACGGAAGATGCCTACCCGGTGCCCATATTCCCGGTGGGACAGGCGAGCATAATCGGGAAAGGCCCGGGGCGCAGAGGCGCCGGCCAGGTTGGCCACCACGAAACTTCCCTCGGGCGCCTGCCATTCCAGGTGCTCCAGCACCAGGATTACGCACAGGGCTACCCGTGCTTCGTTGGGCCAACGCAAGGCGGGCCGGCTGTTGATGGGCGACCATGCGTGGTGAGGATGGTCCATTCCGAAGGCGCGTTGGGCGGGCATAGTGCTAGTGCTCCTGAGCAGTGGGCAGGGTTGAGTACGCGCCAGCTAGCTAAAGGGCGAACTTCTGGGCGTGGGCCATGGCCTGGTCGTAATAGTTGGCGATGTAGTACTCGGCGATTTCGTCGGCGGTGGTCTGCCAGACGGCATCGTGGGCCATGATATAGCCCAGTACATCATCCAGGTACTTGATGCGGTGGGGTTGGCCGATCAAAAAGGGATGCAGGGCGATGCACATCACGCGGCCACTCTCGGCGCCCTCTGCGTAGAGGCGGTCGAACTGGCGCTTGCAGATGTCGGCGAAGTATTCGGCGGTGTAGTGGTTGTCCCGCAATACCGAGGAGTCGTTGAGCTCGATGGAGTAGGGTACGGATACCAGCTTACCGCCTTTGGCAACCTTAATCGGAGTGGGTTGATCGTCGTGGAACCAGTCGGTGTGATAGATCAAGCCGGCTTCGGCCATGAGGTCGGGAGTGCTGACGCTGCCGGAGATGGCCGGGCCAAGCATCCCCTTGAGCTGCTTGCCGGTGTGTCGTTGCAGAGTGTCAATGCAGTCCCGGTAGAACTCCCGCTCTTCGTCCTCGGTGCAGGTGTAGAGGTAGCGGGTGTTGTAGATGCCGTGGCTCATAAAGTCGTAGTCCCGTTCCACCATGGCCGCGGCGATCTCCGGGAAGTGTTCCAGCACGGCCAGGTTCAGCGAGATGCAGCAGCGGATGCCGTGCTTGTCCAGCGGTTCGAGCATCCGCCAGAATCCGACGCGGTTGCCGTAGTCCCGGTAGGTGTATTGCTGCACGTCGGGATAGGGAGTTCGGGGCCAGGGGTCGCGCACGCCCTCGTTGATGGGCAGGTATTCATAGTGTTCGACGTTGGGCGAGATCCAGAGGGCTACCCGAGCGTTGTTGGGCCACTTGATCACCGGGCGGTCAATGATGGGCAGGTAGTCGATGCGGTCGGGTGGCAACGCCATGGCTAATTGCTCCTTGGTGTGGTTTTCAAATTTTCAACATCCCTACTGGAGGAACCCGGATTCCCTTCGCCACCGCACGTAGTCGGTCAGGCCGGCAGCCAGGTCGTACCGGGGCGTCCATCCCAAATCGTGCCACAGTCGGTAGCCGGATAGCGGCCCACGGGTCGGTTCGAGGGAAGAGCCGGTCGGCTCCGCCCCGGTCGGTTCCACCAGCCTGGTTTCGGGGAACAGTTCCGCCAGCGTCCGCTGTATCTCAGCGCCGGTGACGGGCACGCCGTTGGTGATGTTGTAGAGGTAGTGGGGCAGTTCCGGCGCGTCAACGACGGCTGCAACGGCCGATGCGGTGTCCGCAACGTAGGTGTAGTCCCGGCCATAGTCGGTGGTGTCGATGGCAATGGGTTCGCCGCGCAGCAGCTGTCCGGTCCATTGGTAGGGTGTGGACATGTTGTCGCGGTGGCCGGTGATCCGTTCCATGGGGCCGTAGGGAGTGCTGAGGCGCAAGCTGACGGCGCTGAACCCGTGCAGTTCACCGTAGCGGCGGGTCAACTGCTCGCTGGCGAGCTTGGTGATGCCGTACAGATTGCCCGGCTGGGGATGGTCGTCCTCGTTATAGGTCTGGTCGGGGTCGCGGGACAAGCCGTAGGCAGCGCCGGAGCTGATGTACACGAACCGCTCTACGCGGGCCAGCCGGGCGAACTCCAGCAGGTTGCCGGTGCCGGCGAGGTTGATGTCCAGGATGTCCTTGCTGCGGGCGGTTTCACGGTCGGTACGGTTGACCGTGAACACGGCGGCGTGGACTACCTTGCGGATGGAGTGGTCGGCCCGGATGGCGTCCAGGCGGCCCGGATCCAGGATGTCGCCGGTGCAGAATGTGACATCGGCGTAGCGATGGCCCAGGAATTGTCTCGTGGTTCCGTCGGGCGGCATCACATCGAGACTGACGACATCGTGGCCGCGCCGCGCCAGTTCCTTCACGATGTTGGAGCCGACGAAGCCGGCGCCGCCAGTTACCAGCGTTGCCATTTGGTACGTTCCTCCCTGGGATGTTACGCCGCTCAGCCAAGGCCAGTATGCGCCCGTTGAATGGCGAATTCAACCCGACGATAAACCCGGCGATTTCCGCAAAGCAGGCACGAGGGCAAAATCATTCCCTTGCGCCGCTCTTGCCCCCCGTATATCATTGCGCCTGAATTCAATAGTCAGTCGCCGTCCGGCTTCCGTCGGCGCCCGCCTTGGGTGGGGCGTGGCCTCAGCAAAAGGAGCGTAGCTACTATGAAGTATGACTATATCGTAATTGGCGCCGGTTCGGCCGGCTCCATTATCGCCAGTCGGCTCACCGAGGAGCACAACAAGCACGTTCTGCTCATCGAGGCTGGCCCGGACTATCCGGAATTTGAGCACCTGCCTGAAGAGGTCAAGTTCGGCTACAACACCGAGATTGACATTATGGTCAGCGACCACAACTGGCAGTTTGTCGGCAAGGGCACGGACACCTCGCCGGAGATGATGGTGCCGCGGGGCAAGGTAACGGGCGGTTCCAGCGCGATCAACGGGCAGGTGTTCCTGCGCGGCGTGCCGGAGGACTATGACGGCTGGGCCGCTGCTGGCAACGAGGAATGGTCCTACACCAAACTGCTGCCCATCTTCCGCCGCATCGAGACGGACACCGACTATGGCAATGACGACTTCCACGGCGGGGATGGCCCCATTGTAATGCACCGCTTTGCCCGGGAGACCTGGCTGCCGGTCCAGAACGCTTTTTCCGCCGCCTGTGTGGCGGCCGGCTTCCCCGAAACCTGGGATCATAATCATCCCGATTCTTACGGGGTCGGCCCAACTCCTTTCAATAACCCCAACGGTATCCGGATGAGTACCAACTTGGGTTATCTTTCGGAATCGCGGCACCGGCTGAACCTGACGATCAAGGCCAACTGCCAGGTTCACCGCATCCTATTTGACGGGAACAAGGCCGTGGGAGTGCAGCTAGAATCCGGCGGCGAGACCTTTGTGGCCGAGGCTGAGGAGATCGTCCTGAGCAGCGGCGCCATCGGTTCGCCTCACATCCTGATGCTGTCGGGCGTAGGGCCGGCGGAGCACCTGCGCGAGCTGGGCATCCCAGTGGTGCATGACTCTCCCGGCGTGGGGCAGAACCTGCGCGACCATCCTACCGTGTGGTGCACCTGGCGCACCAAGCCCGAGGTTGAGCTGGACGGGTTGGCCCCGCGCTCCCAGCTTTGCCTGCGCTACACCGCGCCCGGTTCGGACCTGCGCAACGACATGAAGATCAGCATGCAATCCTTCGCCACCGAGCGCATTAACCGGGGCGGCGACCGCATGGCGCCTCTGGGCGTGCGCATGAGCACCGGTATCCAACTGGCCGCCGGGGCGGGACAGCTGCGCCTACAGTCCACCGACCCCAACCAGCAGCCCTTCCTGGACTACAACTATCTGAAGGAGGAGTTCGACCTGGTCCGGCTGCGGGATTCGGTGCGCTTATGCCTGGAGTTGGCGGAGCATCCTGAATTTCAGGTTCTGATCCAGGAACGCATTGAGCCGCCGGCCGGATCGGAGACCGACGACGCCGTGCTGGACGCCTGGATCGCCCGCGAGGTGACCACCTCCCAACACATATCGGGCACGTGCAAGATGGGCCCGGACAGCGACCCTATGTCGGTGGTGGACCAATTCGGAAGGGTTAAGGGCGTAACGAACCTGCGCGTTGCCGACGCCAGCGTGATGCCGGACTGCATCCGCGCCAACACCAACGTGACCTCGATGACCATCGGCGAGCGGGTCGCCGAGTTCATCAAGGAAAGGCGCTAAATGATGGGCGCCGGCTCCACCGGGCCGGCGCCAGGTCGCCTCGCTAATGCCGTTATGTTTAGCCTGTCCGACCAACAGCTACTGCAACTAATTAGCGACGGCGAAGCCGACCGAGTGGAGTTCAAAGAAACGCTATCCGGCGGCGGCGCCAACGCAATCCGCGAGGCAGTGTGCGCTTTCGCCAACGACCTGCCGGGGTATGGGTTGCCGGGCGTAGTTGTTATCGGGGTGCGGGATAGCGACCATGCCATCATCGGCATTGAGGTTACGGATGAGCTGCTCCGGCAGCTGGCGGACATAAAAACCGACGGCAATACACTGCCGCCGCCGTCAATAGCAGTGGTGAAGCGGACTTTCAGCGGTAAGGATGTAGCCGTAGTGATCGTTGCGCCATCGGATTCGCCGCCGGTTAGCTACCGAGGTAGAGTGCATATCCGCATCGGGCCGAGCCGTAGAATCGCAACGGCGCAAGACGTGCGAATCCTTAACGAGCGCCGTCGTTATGGCGACCGGCCTTTTGACCTCCAGCCCGTTCCATCTACCAGCTTGCACGACATTAACCTGATTCAGTTCGAGTATGAATATCTGCCACAAGCCTTTTCCGATGACGTGCTGTCCGCCAACGATCGCACCCTTGAAGAACGACTGGCGGCAACGAAAATGATTGCGGCAGCGGACAACCCGGTTGCTACCGTAATGGGCATACTGGTTATCGGCAAGAACCCGCAGGATGTCCTGCCCGGCGCCTATGTACAGTTCCTTCGCATTGATGGGACGGAACTGTCGGATGCTGTTATTGACAGCGAGGATATTCGCGGAGCTGTCCCTAATGTGCTGCGCCGCATCGACGAAAAACTGCGCGCTCACAATCTAATTTCTGTCGACTTCACTTCCGCATCGGTTGAACGGAGAAGCGAACTGTACCCGGTTGCGGCTATTCAGCAAATCGCGCGCAACGCGGTTATGCACCGCACTTATGAAGCTACCAACGCTCCGGTACGGGTGTACTGGTTCAATGACCGGATTGAGATTATCAGCCCCGGTGGCCCCTACGGAGCTATCAACCACGATAACTTCGGCCAGCCGGGTTTAACCGACTATCGTAATCCGAACTTGGCTGAAGCGATGAAAACTCTTGGCTTTGTACAGCGCTTTGGGGTTGGAATACCGACAGCTCGCCGACTGCTGCGGGAATCAGAACATCCTGAACTGGAATTACTTGCCCAAGGGAATCACGTTATCGCCGTGATAAAGGCCAAAGCCGCTACGGGGGCATGGTGATGACGGTTCCGGTTTTGACGTTCTTTAACAACAAAGGTGGAGTAGGCAAGACTTCGCTAGTTTATCACTTGGCTTGGATGCTCTCTGAACTGGGCTATAACGTGCTGGCTTGCGACCTGGACCCGCAGGCTAATCTTACGGCCGCTTTTCTTGATGAGGAGCGGCTGGAGTCACTATGGGACGACGGCGCTAACGCCGCAGCGTCCAGCGCTACCATTTTTGAATGCGTGAAGCCGCTAATGGAGGTGGGGGATTTGCGGTACCCGGCACTCCAGCAAGTTGCTCTGCAACTTATGATTGACGGCAACCTAAGCTTAATTCCAGGGGATTTGTCGCTAGCCGGATTCGAGGACACGCTGGCAACCGAATGGCCCAACGCGCTGGGTTCCAGCAATCTGTATCGTCCTTTCCGCATACTGACCGCGTTCTCGACAATAATGCAATACGCGGCCAGTCAAGTGAACGCTAAAATCATACTCGCTGACATTGGCCCCAACCTCGGCGCAATCAACCGTTCGGCCTTGATTGCCACGGACTATGTAGTAGTTCCATTAGGAGCGGACCTGTTTTCATTGCAAGGGCTGCGCAACCTGGGCCCTACGCTGCGTCGCTGGCGGCAAGACTGGCAGCGCCGTCGTGGCAACTGGCCGGAACCGGAGTTCCCGTTGCCGAAAGGGGGTATGCAGCCCGTCGGCTATGTGGTTCAGCAGCATAGCGTCCGCTTGAGTCGTCCGGTAAGCGCTTATGATAAATGGGTGAACCGGATGCCGAAGGAATATGCCAGCAACCTGTTGGAAAAAGCAGACGGCCCATACGCCGCTACCCCGCAGCAAGACTCGGAAAACGCCCTGGCCACAATGAAGCATTATCGCAGCCTGGTTCCGATGGCACAGGAGCATCGTAAACCTATTTTTAAGCTGACCACCGCCGACGGCGCATTTGGCAGTCATGCCGCTGCCGTCAGCGATGCACGCGCTGATTTCAGAGCGTTGGCCGAAAAGATAATCCAGCGGATCGACCTGGTGGCCAACGGCGTTACATAGGAGCTTGCCATGCCCTCCGCGCGCAAATGGACCCGCTTGGAAGATCTGGCGGCGTTGCACCTTTACCGGGGGAAAGTTGCCCACGACAGTCGGGAGGTGACGGCGCTGGCTTCCGCGCTGGAACGCAGCCCCAAGTCCATAGCCGCCCGTATGCAGGCATACGCCGGGTTGGATCCGGTGAACCCTTACAAATCGGCGGGCAAAGCAACGGCGCTCACGCAATCCGTTTGGGCCGAGTACCAGGCCGACCGACCGGCAATCGCCAACGAAGGGCAGCGGGCTTACCTGGGGATTTTGAATCGCTATTCTATGGGGAGACCGTAAGGGCGGGCGCAAGGCCCGCCCCGGCAGACGCCCGAGCTCGGACCTCCGACTACACCAGCACGCCGAACCCCGACTTGGTGCAGATTTCCAGGCGGTTGTGGTCCGGGTCGTGGAAGTAGAAGGCCTGCTGCCCGTCGTGGCGGGTCTGGATGTCGGTGCACTCCACGCCGATGTTCTGCAACTCGTCGCGGGCGGCAGCGATGTCGTCCACCTCGAAGGCGGTGTGGTGGGACGGCGCGGACGGGGCGTCGGGGTTTTCTATGATGTGGACCATCGCGCCGCTGGGAAGCTGCAACCAGTAGAGGTTGTCGCTGTCCACCATCTTCGGAATTTGCTTGACGCCCAGGACTTCCTGATACCACTGCAAGGCGATATCTTTGTTCCGAACATTGTAAGTGATGTGGTTGATGGCCTTGAGGCGGATGCTGTCGGCATTGAGTCCCATTTTACGTCCTCCGTTTTGGGTGAGCAGGTAGTGGCGACCGTTCAGATGTGCAACAGACGCTCCAAGTTTACGAAAAGAATGGCGTCCTTTTCGTGGCGAGACAGGCTCTCCAAACCCAGCAACCAGGAAACCGGCCAATCGGCGCACATATCGAAAGGCCAGTCCGTGCCGAAGAACACTCGCTCAATACCCACCATGTCGATGAGCATCCGCAAGGCTTCCTCGCTGTGGGTGAGGCAATCGTAGTAGAAACGGTTGAGGTACGCGCTGGGCGGTTGGTCAATGTTAGCCCGGGCTTCCGGGCGGACTTGCCAGCCACGATCCATGCGTCCGATACCGTAGCACGCATAACCCCCGCCGTGACAAAGGCATATGTTGAGGTTGGGGTAGCGGTCCATGACGCCACCGAATACGAAGGACGCGAAGGTTACGGCCCGGTCGGCCAGGTTGCCAATGGTATTGGGCAGGTGGTAGCGGTCCAGGCGGGGCGAGACTACGGTTCCTCCGCCTTGGTGGATGAGGAGCAGGGCGCCCAAGCGTTCTGCGGCGGCCCACAAGGGGTTGAAGGATGCATCGTCGAAGGCGCGTCCATTGACGTGATCGCCGATCATGGCGCCCTTCAATCCGAGTTCCTGTACCGCTCGGGTCAACTCCTCCGTAGCCGCGTTCACATCCTGCATGGGAAGGTGAGCCAAGCCGGCGAAACGGTTGGGGTATTCATCGACAAGTCGAGCCACGTGGTCGTTGCACTCCCGATGTATGTCAATGGTTTGGTCAACGCCTAAATCGTAAAAGTACATATTGGCGTTGGTGGAAAGCACATGGACATCCACCCCGAGAGAATCCATGTCGGCCAGACGTTGCTCCGGCGTCCAGAAGGTGCGGGGATTGTAGCGGTGCTGGTTGTATAGCACGGGCGCGCTGACTCCGAACCAGTTTTCTCCGCTCTGCATCGCCCGCAACGCGCTCTCCGGCATGATATGGGCATGGACGTCCAGGACTCGTACTGCCATATGCGCTTGCCTCCTGTCGTTGCCTTGCTGGGTGGCGGCAGGGCCCATTCGGCCCGCCAGGTTACAGGATTATAGCCCGTTTTGGGCGGCGCCGTCAGATTTGCCAAATCTATAGCTGGGGGCGCCGCATTTTGATTGCGAGTCGCACCAAATCGTTGTTAGGATTGGGCGTGCACAATCAGGCGGATCGGCCAGGCCGATCAACTCAGGAGCCGGTACATTGCGTTTTCCTCCGCTGGTAGAAGGTCGGTTCATCAAGCGGCTCAACCGGTTCGCCGCGTTGGTGGATGTTGACCGCAAGGAACATCTCGCCCACGTGCCAAATTCGGGTCGGATGCGCGAACTGCTGGCGCCGGGCTATCGAGTGCTATTAGCGCCGGCTCCGGCGTCGGCGTCCCGGAAAACCGCTTACGACCTGGCGTTGGTTGACATTGGCGATGTCTTGTCCTCCGCCGACGCGCGCCTTCCCAATAAATTGCTCGCCGAGGCCATGGCCGAAGATCGCTTGCCGCAATTTGGCAGTTACCCGGTGGTTCGCCCGGAGAAGGTTTTCGGCGCGAGCCGGCTGGATTTCCTGCTGGAAGGACCGGACGGTTCGTGCTACGTAGAGACCAAATCGGTTACGCTGGTTCAGAATGGAGTGGCCCTTTTCCCTGACGCGCCCACGCTGCGCGGGGTCAAGCATTTGCATAGCCTGATGGCGGCGCGGGAGGCCGGTCACGAAGCGGCGGTGATTTTCGTGATTCAGCGCGCCGACGCCAGCGCCTTCGCTCCCCATGACCTGGCAGATCCGTTGTTGGGGGCCACGCTCCGGGAGGCCGTAGCGTCCGGTGTAAAAACGTGGGCGTACCGATGCCGAGTTGATGAACGGAGCATCGTTCTCGCCGACGAGGTTCCGGTACGACTGTGATGTTCCAAGGGGTGTTTGAGATATGCGGGCCGGTTTTCTGAAAGAGATCTACCGCCGTCTGCTCGACGCTTATGGCCCGCAGGGCTGGTGGCCCGGAGACAGCCGTTTTGAGATGATTGCCGGGGCAATCTTGACCCAGGCGGCGGCGTGGCGCAACGTTGAGCGGGCGCTGACCAACCTGAAGGCCGGCGGAATCCACGACTGGCCGGCAGTCCATCATATGGGCGAGGCAGAGCTGGCAAAATTGGTGCGCCCGTCGGGGTACTACAATGCCAAGGCGCGCAAGCTCAAGGCTTTCGCCGCCCACGTGTGCCTGAATTACGGCGGCGATCTTGACGCGATGTTTGCGGCCGATACCGCCGCTTTGCGCCGGGAACTGCTGAGCATCTACGGGATCGGGCCGGAGACCGCGGACGACATTCTGCTGTATGCCGCCGGCAAGCCCTCGTTTGTTATCGACGCCTACACCATTCGCATCATGCGTCGGGTCGGGTTTACGCCGTCGGGTCGTGATGATTACGCCGGATGGCAGGATATGTTCCAGGCGGGCGTGCCAGCGGATGCGCGAGTGTACAATGAGTACCACGCGCTGCTGGACCGGCACCACAAAGAGGCGTGCAGCAAGAACAAGCCCCGTTGTGAAGGATGCTGTCTGCGGGACGTTTGCAATTATGCAAACAACCGGATCTCCTGATTTTCGATAGCCGCCAGGCTGGGGGAAGTCGGAAGCAATGTTTAGAGCGCCAACGCATAGCAGGCCCGGCGGGGGTCGGCTCCGGTACTCAGGGAGCCATCTTTGGGGTCTCGCACCGACACAGTTGCACCGAGACCGCAATTGGCGGTCCGGTTAATTTTGTGCCCAAGAGCGCGCAAGACGTCCGCGGTGGATTCGGGTATCCCCGGCTCCAGGTCAAGTTGACCGGGGTAATAGACGTGGGGATAGAAGGAGTTGACGTTGCTGGCGGTGGCGAACCTGGGCGCTTCCACGGCCTGCTGCGGGTCCATGCCGAAGACCAGCGAATTGAGGACAAGCTGCACGTTGGCCTGCACTTGGTTGTCGCCTCCAGGACACCCAAAAGTCATCACCGGCTGCCCGTCTTTTGACACGATATAGTTCACCAAGGTAGTGCGAGGCCGCTTGCCGGGCTCTACGACGTTAGGATGTCCGGGTTCGCAGTTGAACATCTCGATGCGCGTGCTCAAGCAGCAGCCCACTTCGGGGAAGAACACCGACTTGGAGAAGGATCCGCCGCTGATGGTTCCGCAGACCATGTTGCCATCCCGATCCAACACCGAGACATGGGTAGTGCCGTCATCCGCCGACGGATCGGGAGCCACGGCGGGAGGGGACATTACGGGAGCGGCCGTCTTCCCGTTGCGGCGGGAGTACCGCCACGGATCTCCGGGTTCCGGTTGAGCAGGATAAGCGCCTTCCGGATCGATTAGCTGGGAGCGTTCGGCGGCGTATTCTTTGGACAAGAGGCCATCCAGCGGCACTTCGACAAAGTCCGGGTCGCCGTAAAAAGCCTCGCGGTCGCCAAAGGACAACTTGAGGGCTTCTGCGACGGTGTGGATGTAGGCCGGGCTGTTGTGTCCCATCGCTTCGAGGTCGAAGTTCTCCAGGATGTTCAGGGTTTGCATCAGCATGGGGCCTTGGGTCCAGGCGCTCTGGCCTCGGATGTCATGCCCGCTGAAGCTGGCGCTGACCGGGTCGGCGAACCGGCTGCGGTAATTGGCCAGATCGTCCAGCGCCAGAATGCCGCCGACCTTCTCCACCGATTTTACGATGCGGTCGGCGATGGGGCCGCGGTAAAATGCGTCGCGGGCCGCCTGTAGTCCGGCCTGGCCGGAACCGGCGGCCCGCGAGGCGTCGCGCATGATCTTCAACGTGCTGGCCAGTCCCGGCTGGACCAGCAGCGAGCCGGGTTGCGGAACGCGCCGGTCGTGGTAAAACACTTCCCAACCGCCCGGAGGGAAGTTGTTAAACTGTTCCTGGCCCGACGTTGACTTCAGCCGCTCCAGCATGTACTCATAATGGGGAATGCCATTTTCCGCGTAGGCGATGGCCGGTTCAAGGACCTTTTCCAAGGACATGGCGCCGTAGCGTTCCAGCAGGGAGATGAACGCATCGACGATGCCGGGCTGGGTGAAGGAGAGCGGAGCGTCCATGCCGGGCCCGGTGGGGATTCGTTGGTGGCCTCGGGAGAGGTAGAAATCGGCGGTGGCGGCCGCCGGGGCCCCGCCTTGACCGCTGAGGGACAATAGGTCGCCGCTGGCCGAATCGTAGAGCATGAACACGCCTTCGGCGGCGAGGGAATAGGATGCTATTGGCTCCACTACCGCGGCCGCGAACCCGGCCGCCACCAGGGCGTCAAAAGCGTTTCCGCCGGCCCACAGCATCCGCATCCCGGCCATAGACGTGAGGTAATGGCCTGAAGAAATAACTCCCTCCCGGGAGCGTATGACGGGGCGGCCGGTTTCGGGCAAGGCGACGTCGCCCTGTTCGAGATCTTGGGGCGTCTGCCGGATAACCATATCAACTCCTTAAGGGTAGGTGTCCAAGTGGGTCATGCCATCGTATCCTATAGCCGTTGTCGCCCGCTGAAACCCGTATCGGTAGGATGCCACCAGTCGATGGAAGGCTCGCCGCGCTGCCAGCACAGGTGCACCACGTCGCCAGCCCGGTAGGAAGGGAAATCCACCAAACCACGGCCAATGTCCCGTACCAGGATGCCACGGCTGGTTATCTCGGACACCGCATCCTGCAACCGTTGGGTGAGTTGCGACACGATGCGTTGCGTCTCCGAAATTTCCTCTTCGCTGCTGGAGTGGCCGTTGCTACGGCGGCGGCGGAGGAGGGCGAGCAGGCTCTCCTGCTGGCGCAGCAGCTCGGCTCGCAGCGGAGCCATGGCCTGGAAGCGCTCTTCGAGCCACGGCACCAAGTCGTTGGCTTCAGCCAGTGTGAAAGTTCGCTCCTGCATAACGGCTGTATAATACACCAATGAATGCATCCGCTGATGACACCAACATCGACGACGCCGGCCGGGACGGTGGCGCAAACCATAGTCTTTTCCGTGCCGGCGAACTCGCGCTCTTCCTGGATCGCAAGGGACGAACCTACCAGGAGGCGCTGACCCCGGGGGGGCAATTCCATTGCCACTTGGGGTGGGTCGCCCACGACGCGGTGATCGGCCAGCCGGCGGGAGGATGGTACACCACGAGTCGCGGGCACGTGATGCTGGGGATACGGCCGACGCTGGGCGACTATGTGCGTTTAATGCCGCGAGGCCCCCAGGTCATTTATGCCAAGGATTTGGGCAACATCGTATCGATGGCGGACATTTTCCCCGGGGCCATCGTGGCAGAGGCGGGTTTTGGCTCCGGCGCCCTTACGACGGCCCTGCTGCGTGCGGTTGGCCCCGCCGGGCGCGTTCTCACTTACGAAATCAACGAAGCCGTTATCCCCAAAGCCCTGGCTAACGTGAAATCGGTCATCCCGGACATCTCCCGGCTGGAGGTGAGGCCCGAGGACATCGGCGACGGTATCGCGGGAACTCCGGTGGATCGGGTGATACTTGACCTCCCCGAGCCGTGGAGGGCGCTGACGGCGGCGGCGGAAGCGCTGGTCACCGGAGGCATTCTGCTGTCATTTCTTCCGACCATCATACAGGTGCAGGAGCTGGTACTGGCGTTGCACGAGGACGGACGCTTTAGCCGGGTGGAGACGGCGGAGACACTGCAAAGGGGCTGGAACGTTTCGCGGCGCAGCGTCCGCCCGGCCCATCGCATGGTGGGCCACAGCGGTTTCATAACAACTGCGGTGCGTTGTTTGCCGCCCAGCCGCCAGGGCTACACGTCCAGGCCGTGAGGCCGAGCGCGTTTGATGGCTACGGTAGCCGAAAGCGCTCTTCACGGTACTTCGAGAAGTAATACTGCACCGAACGCTCCGCTATGTCCTTCATCACTGCGCTCATTTCGGGCACAGTCCAAGGTTCCTCTCGAAAATAAAAACTGCCCCGGTTGAATTTGCCGTCCTCTAGGTTGTGCAGGTAGGTTTTGTTCAGCTCGCCGAACATCGCCATCGTTGAAACGCGGTCTAAGATTGAGGAAATCGCTTAGAAATCGCACCCATAGCCGAAGCAAACAAACGGGAAGATACTTTCCCGCATAAGAGCTGTCCGCAAGCCGATGAGGTTTTTGCCAAGACGCTCAATAGCAGTGCCACGTGCTTGCCTTGCCAAACCCTCGCTAGCCCTTCTGTCGTTAGTTCCCTGGTTCTTGACTTCCGAAATCATAATCGGATAGGTCAACTGGTCACCACTCCGACCACGGATGCAGAGAAAGCCGCCGTCTGGACTTATTTTGCTGGAATCAAAATGATAGTTGAAATCAACGTCGGGATAGACGCCCCGAAGTTCCCTGACGATTTCGCCGCGTTGGCCCCGGAGTTGCTCACTGCGCGCCATGGTATCATCACTTCTTTTCAACGAGGAAAAGTTGCTCGGTTACGTGTATCGAGCGGCCACGGAGATTTCGACTGCCGCGGTAGGTATTGTAACGCGTTTCCATAACCTCCACGGAACCGATGTCTCCTAGCATTGCCCGCGTTGCCTCCGGCTTTATGAAACCCTCGTTATTGAAGGACACTAATAGAAACCGGGCGTCCAGCGTCGCAAGCAGCTGCTGTAGCAACGGCAGCGATTTCGCCCGCACGTTGTATCCGGAGCGCCGCCAGTTCGTTGGTATGCCCGACACCCGGCTGATGTGGTCCGGGCGCTGATAATGCAGCAGCAGGTTAAGCATAAAGTAGTTGGATCCGTAGGGATGCTGGTTGTACGGGGGATCGATATAGGCCAAATCGAAGCCGCCGATTCGCTTCGCAAGTTGGTTGGCATCTTCCTGGAATATTTGGGACTCACATTCGAAGCGGCTCAGTATCGGCGCTTCCAGATCAATTCTGCCTTTGATACGCCGCAGGGCATCGGATGACGTACCGCCATATTGTCCGATTCCGGTGTGGCGGTTCTTGTAGAATCCTTTGAACACGCCAGCATTGTTAGCGTGAACCGACGCCTTATTGAGCAGCGACGCAAGTAACATATCGCGGGTGTCCGCCGGCGTGTCGTCGATCAGCCGACGATAATTGTCCAGACGGCGGGCATTGCTGACGGTATAGAAAACCCGGTCGGTCGAGGTGATGCTGCTTTCGTCTTGGGGAGCATAGAGTTCCTCAATAAACCCTTTGGGAAAGGTCTCGTGGTCAACTCGGTCGTTCAAGTCGGCCACTATCCCCGATATCCGGTCATAATCAACCGTACTCCTGTTGCGCAAGTAGCAGCGATTGATAACGGCGGCGTAATCCTCAATGTCATTGCTGATGAGCAAGGAGGAGTGGGCTTTCAGGAAACGGGATACTACTCCGGAACCACTGAAAGCGTCCAGCGCCCGCAATCGGTCTTTGCCCAGTCTCTGCTTGACCCGGTGTACGGCATCGCCTATATAACCCAGCAAAGCGCGCTTGTTGCCGATGTAGGTAAGCAACTGCCGCGTTAGATAATCGGGGTTTTCGACGGCGGGGCTGGGCATTGCCGTGTCTTCCCAAGCTCCGGCGCAATCCGATTGGCCGTCAAGGGTTAATGCCAACTGCCGGGCGGTTGAGGCCGGCGCATGGCCGGCTGTATCGGCAAGGTCAGTATCGTGCTGGTGCAGGCGGGCCATAACGGCCTCCCTCCGGGCGGTCGGAACGGCGGCTAATTATACACCATCGCCATGCCGGGCTACGGGTCCAGGCCGTGAACCGGGAACACTGCGTCCCTAATCGCCGCAACGCTCTCCGCAGCCAGAGCCCTGGCGTCGGCCCGTATGTGCGGGGGTATGTCGGGAACCTCAGTATCCCGGAGGCTGGTCTTCCCCAAGGACTCCACCGCAATAGTCGGAATGCGGTCGGGCCACTCCGTGCCGCACATGATGCCGTAGGCCAGGCTCCAACAGCGCGCCACTGCGCCGATGTCGTATCCGCCACCTCCGGTAGCCAGCCAGGGATAGCCCAAAGCGCCGAGACGGGTCACCGCCGCGATGAAGCCCCGGCTAGTCACCTGCAAGTGGGTCAACGGATCTGTGTGATAGGAATCGATGCCCAATTGGGTGAGCAGGACGTCGGGTGCGAATGCCTGCAACAAGGGCGGCACGACGGCTTCAAATGCGTCCAGATAGATCTCGTCGTCCGTGTAGGGGTATAGAGGAAGGTTAACGGCGTAACCGATGCCTTCGCCGGCGCCGGTCTCTCCGGCGAAGCCGGTGCCGGGAAACAGAAACCGGCCCGACTCGTGGACCGAAATGGTCAATACCCTGGGGTCGTTATAGAAGGCGTCCTGGACTCCGTCGCCATGGTGGGCATCGATGTCCACGTAAGCGACCCGCAACCCTCGATCAAGCAGGTACATTATGGCAAGTACCGGATCGTTGAACACGCAAAAACCGCTGGCGCGCCGGGCCGCGGCGTGGTGGAGACCGCCACTGATGTTGAATGCTGCCGGGACTTCGCCATCCGCCACCATTCGGGCAGCGGTCAGGGTAGCGCCGGCGCTGAGCAGGGCCGCTTCGTACATGCCCGGGTAGGTGGGGTTGTCTCCGCCCTGGGCGAAACCAAACCGTTGGGCCTGATAGCCGGTTAGACCCAAGCTGAAAGTTCGCACAGCAGCCATGTAGTCCGGAGAGTGGAATGCTCCGACGCTGGTTTCGTCGGCCAGGGTCGGGGAGACCAGCAACGAGTCTACTCCGTCGAATGCGCCGTACGCGTCCAACAGTTCGTAGGTGCGACGCAGGCGGATCGGGCGCATGGGGTGGTCGGCGCGCAGCACGTGCTGGCTCATGGCATCATCGTAGATAAAGGCGGCCCGGGGCATATTGGCGGTTCCTCCGGATTAGGGTCGGGCTAAGCGCAGGGTAACACGATGTGGCAAATGATGAACGGTCGTCTGTGATAAACTTGGTGCAAGGGCTGCAAAACGGCGCCAAGAGGCGGGAAATGGCAAGCGAACCGACGCGTAACGAAATATCCGGAAGGTTTCCTGCCGGCGGAACCCCTAATGGATACGGACGTCAACGTCTTAACAGACTATTTTCGGTTTGGCGTCGCGACATACAGTGGATAATATTGACATGGGCGCTAGGCATATTAGCAGGATCGCCTTTCCTCGTATTTGGAATGGTGAGCGCAGTGGAGACGAATGCCCGTCATCCCGCCATGCTCATAACCATCGGACTTCTCGTCATGTTCGTCCCCGGCATATGGATGATGACCGACGCTTGGCGGCATAGCCGGAAATAAGATAGCCGATGGGGTGTACTGAGGGGATGGTACTATGGATGAAGAAGAGCGTCACTGGAATCAAATCTGTTTGGGCATTATAACCATCGCCACTGCCGTATTTGCCGCCGCATTCTTTGCCAGCGAAATCGCCAATATTGACATTTCGTCAGATGTACCTACGTACCCATCAGAAAAGCCATTGATACGGAACCTGCAATTAGCCAAATTTGTAATCATCGCAATAGCGCTCACCGTTTACCTGCGACTGGTGGTTATCGGTGGCAAAACTATATTCGCTACTCCAGCGGATCTCAGCCGTGATGGAACTTCAAAGCGTGCGGGGACACGCTATGTTTTTCTAGGGTTCTGCGTCATCTTATTAGAGCTGTTCATTCTGTTGCTAATCGACCTGTTGACCGCAACGGTAATAATACCTGATTGAGGCGTGCTGAACACCGAAGCAAACATCACTGCCGTCATCCTGGCCGGGGGCCGGAGCCGCCGCATGGGTCGGGACAAGGCGTTAGAACCCTTTGACGGCGAGCCTCTGATCCGCCGAGTGATCCGACGGGCGGTGGACGCCGTCAGCGCCGACGAGGTGGTGGTCGTGGTGGCTGATGCGGAACGGGCCGCCGCCCTGCCTTTGGACGGCAGGCATCGCACCGCGGTGGACGTGTTTCCCGATTGCGGATCGCTGGGCGGGATCTACACCGGACTTGACGCCGCACGGACCGACTGGGTACTGGTGACGGCTTGCGACATGCCGTTCCTTTCGGCCCCGCTTCTGGAGCACATGGCGGGTTTACGCGACGGAGTGGATGCAGTGGTACCGGAGATAGCTGGTCGGCCTGAACCAACCCATGCGTTCTATTCGCGGGAATGTCGCTCCGCCGTTGAGAAGAAGCTACGGGCCGGCCAACTTAAAATATCCGGGTTTTTTGAAGACGTAACCGTACGCTACGTACCCGAAGCTGAGGTCCGGGAGTTTGATCCGGAACTGTTGAGTTTCTTCAACATCAACCGGCCCGAGGATCTGGCTCGGGCGTTGGAGTTGGCTCGATGACCGCCAACGCCCCAATGGCCAACGCATCCGTATTAGTCAAAGTGGAGCTATTTGGCCTGGCGCGCATGAGGGCGAGGGTGAATGCGCTAACGCTTTCCCTCGATGGGGCTGCGACCGTTGCGGACCTGGCCCGCGAATTGATCCAGGCGTGTCCTGATTTTGTTGGCACGGTTCTTTCAGAGAGTGGCGCCATCGCCGACGGCTACGTACTGAACCGGAACGGCTTGGCGTTCCTGCCGGCGGAACCCGACGCGCTCCTCCAATTGGCAGAGGGCGACACGCTGCTGCTGCTGCCCAACCAGGCCGGGGGTTGATTCGAGATGGATACCCTTTTCGGCTACCGGGGTTTCGCGCTGGTTGTGGATCTGGCGTCCGGGGATTACCGCCAGGATCCGATCCCGGCCCGAGTTCTGCGCGCCACCATCGGCGGTATCGGTTTGGGGACTTGGCTGCTGCATCGATACGGGGGGCCGGCGTCTGATCTTGACGGCGAGACGCTGACTGATTCGGCGCGCCGCCATCTGCTCGACACCGCGCTGGAGCCGGACAACCCCCTGATTTTCGTCACGAGCCCCCTCGTCGGGACCGGCCTCACGACGTCTAGCAAGTTCGCCGTGATGACTCGGTCGCCGCTAACCGGGTTTATCGCCGATGGGTTGTCGTCCAGCCACCTGGCCGTGGAACTCAAACGCGCCTGCGGCGACGCATTGGTCATCACCGGTCGCGCCCCGGAGCCGTGCCTGCTACACATCGATATTGACAGTACGCCGCGCATCCGGCCGGCCGGGCATCTCATGGGCTTGTCAACCATGGATACGGAGTTGGCCGTAAAGGCCCAATTGGCGGACGGCAACCGAAAACCGGTGCGGGTCGCTTGCATCGGGCCGGCCGGGGAGAACCTGGTCCGTTTCGCCAGCATTGCCAACGACGGCGGCCGGCAGGCCGGCAGATGCGGGCCCGGGGCGGTCATGGGCAGTAAGCGGCTCAAAGCCATCGCGGTCCGCGGCAGCGCGGAGGCGGATCCGACCGTGGCCGACCCGAAGAGCTTGCGACGGTACGCCCGCGACCTCAGCCGGCGCAGCCTGGGCCCGGCTACCGCCAAGTATCGGGAGCTGGGCACCATTGCCAACGTGTCCGTGTTCAACCGCCTGGGCACGTTGCCCACGCGCAATTTCCAACAATCCACCTTCGCCGATGCGGAGGCGGTGAGCGGCGAGGTATTGCATCAGACCAAACAAATGCAGTCGGCACATTGCGCCAACTGCACTATTGGGTGCGAAAAAATCGTCGCCGTATCGCCAAAAGACGGCGACGGAAAACCGGAAAAACCCGCCACCGCGCGGCTGGAATACGAAAGTTTATTTGCCCTGGGGCCGTTGGTGGGCGTGGGTGACCCGGACGCCATTATTCGAGCGGCGCGCCGTTGCGACGAGTTGGGTATCGATACCATCTCCGCCGGAGGAGTGGTCGCCTGGGCTATTGAAACGGCGGAGCGCGGGTTGTTGCCCAGCGGGAACATTACAACATCGGCCGGTTCGGAGGAAGGGTTGAAGTTCGGAAAGGGGGACGCCATCATCGACTTGCTGGACGACATCGGGCGGCGGCGCGGCTATTTGGGGAATCTGCTCGCCGACGGCACCCGGCTGGCAGCCGAAAAGATCGGGGGTGGTTCGTCGGATTGGGCCATGCAGGTTAAGGGACTGGAGATGCCGGGTTACGAACCGCGCAGCCTGAAGACGCTTGCGCTGGGACTGGCAACGACCCCGCGTGGCGCGTGTCACAACCGGACGTCTGCGTATGACGCTGACTTCTCGCCTGAAGTGGACCGGCTGACCGTTGACGAAAGGCGGGGGCGTATTGCGGTGGACAGCGAAGATTTTGCCGCCGCGCTGGATTCGCTGATCTGGTGCAAGTTCCTGCGACGGGCGTTTTCCGATTTTTGGGAAGAGTCTGCGGCAGTGTACCGGATGGTCACGGGCTGGAAAGACTTCGATGCCGTCGAGTTGCGCAAAACTGTCGCTGGCATCGCCGACCTGAAAAAAGCCTACAATCAGCGCTGGGGCTGGAGACGCTCGGACGACACGCTGCCGCCGCGCACGCTTACCGAACCGCTGCCGGATGGAGTGGCCGCCGGCATCGGGTTGACGGTTCACGAGCTGGACGGGATGATCGCCGACTATTACGCGGCGCGCGGTTGGGATGCCGGTGGCCGTGTCGATCTCGCCGTCGCGTTCTCATAGCGGCTGTTTCGCCGGAATACCCACGCGCCGGGGGTAACGGCCAGGAGTGCGACGGATCTTCTGTACGCAAATTAGCCAGCGATCCGGAGGCAAAGGCGGCGACACAGTAGTCACCGGATACATTTGGGTAATGTTGCCCCCAAGTTCGGCCAGAGCGTTGGCCGACGCCCGGGCCTCTGCCGGCCCGTCCTTGCCTTTCCAGGCCAGCAATTTTCCGTGACCCTTGCACAGCGGCAATGCGTACTCGATCAACACCGGCAAGGCGCCGACGCCACGGGCCAGGGCAACATCGAATTGACCGCGGTAGCCTTCGACGCGGGCCAGCTCCTCGGCTCGTGTAGTTAACACCTCGACGTCCGGAAGTCCCAATTTTTCGACAAGATCCCGGAGGAACGCAGTCTTTTTGCCGACCGATTCCACCAGGGTCAGGGCGATTCCGGGAAAGGCTATTTTGAGCGGCACTCCAGGAAACCCGGCGCCAGCGCCCAAATCTATGACCCGCAGACGGTCCTTCCACTCGGTATTGACCAGCACGGCGGTGAGTGAATCGAGGTAGTGGCGGACTTGGACTTCGGCCGGGTCGGTAATGGCGGTGAGGTTAGCGCGCCGGTTTCCTTCGGCCAACAGGCGCGTGTAATGGGAAAAGAGGTCCAGTTGATCGTGTGACAAGCAAACACCGAGCCGTTTCGCGTGCTGGGACAGGCTCGCCATGGCCGATGGGTCAGGGTTCGCGATCAACTGAGAAACCGGGCAAAAACGTCACGACCCGCGAACTGGGCCCGTTCCCCCAACTCTTCTTCGATCCGGAGCAGGCGGTTGTATTTGGCAAGGCGTTCGGATCGAGTGATGGAGCCGATTTTAATTTGGCCGGCGCCGGTCGCTACCGCCAAGTCAGCGATGGTGGCGTCTTCCGTTTCACCGGACCGGGCCGAAATGACCGGCAGGTAGCCACGCTCTTGGGCGAGTCGCACGGTTTCCAGGGTTTCGGTGAGGGTGCCAATTTGGTTCGGTTTGACCAGCACCGAGTTGGCGATTCCCAGATCGGCGCCCCGGGTCAACCGCGTTGGATTAGTGGTGAACAGGTCGTCGCCAATCAGCTGTGTTACGCGGCCCATTTTAGCGGTCAGATACTGCCAGCCTTCCCAATCGTCTTCGGACAACCCGTCCTCAATGGATATTATCGGGTACGTCAGTTGCCAATGAGCCAGCAAATCGGCCAACTCAACAGACGTGAATGACCGGCCTTCAGCCCGGAGAGTATAGGCGCCATCAGCTACCGCAAATTCGGTGGCGGCGACGTCCAGGCCGATGGCGATGTCCCCGTCTCGGGCGCAGCGATAACCCGCCAACCGCGTGGCATCGTAGAGTAGGCCCAAGGCATCCTCGTGACAGGGCAACGGCGGTCCGTAACCTCCCTCATCGGCCACCCCGTAGGCGCCGGTTCCGGACTGGGACAGAAGCCGGCCCACTGCACGGTGCACCGCCACTACCATCCGCAGGGCGTTACGATAGGTCTCGGCGCCGATGGGAATGGCGAGGAAGTCCTGCATGTCTAATCCGCCGGCAGCGTGTCTTCCGCCGCTGATGATATTGACCATGGGCAGGGGCAAGGTAGTGGCGTTGGGCCCGCCCAGGTATCGGTACAGCGGCTGGCCCGTGGCGGCGGCGGCGGCGTGGGCGGCGGCGAGGGAGACGCCCAGGATGGCGTTGGCGCCCAGGTTGGCTTTGCTGGCGGTCCCGTCGAGTTCCCGGAGCCAATTGTCCAGGACGGGTTGGTCAGCGGCATCAGCCTGGCCGGCGAGGGACGGTCCGATGACATCGTTGACCGCCCCCACTGCCCGCAAGACCCCCAGACCCGCGTATCGCGCCGGGTCACCGTCCCTCAGTTCGACCGCTTCGTAGCGGCCCGTAGAGGCGCCGGACGGGACGATAGCTCGGCCAAAGGCGCCGCCGTCCAATGATATGTCAACCTCCACGGTAGGGTTGCCCCGAGAGTCAAGGACTTCCCGGGCACGGACGGAAGCGATGGTGGTGGGAGTGGGCATCCGTTATCGTCCAGTCATGATGGCGGAAGGTGCGAGGCAGCGGCGATCGCGTTACCAAGCATTTCGCCGTGGGGTCGTTGCGCCCGGGACGGGCATATGCCTAACCATGCCCCTCCGACGCGATGTCGTTGAAGGTCACGCGGAGCATGGGGGCGTCAGTTTCGTTCTTCCATTGGTGGTGTTCCCCGGGAGGCACCAGGACGGCGTCGCCGGCGGTTACGGCGTATTCCTGGCCTGAGACCACCAAGGCGCCGGAACCTTCCAGGATGAATACGGTATGATCCCAGGCGTGATTGTGCCCTCCGGTTTCGGGGTGGCTTACCGCGCCGGGCAGCATCGCGCCGTTGTAAAGCATCAGGTAATTGGGACACCCATCGCGGCCACCGAGCATGGTGTGGCCGGTTTCAGCGTTCAGATCGGCGTGGTTGCGGATTACCGGAGGCGTGCCGGCTCCCGGTTCGGAACCGCCGGGCCGGGCGTTGCCGCTGGCCGCCGACAGAGGATTTATCTCAATGCGCCGAATGTCCACGTCGCCATCATTGCGTGTAACGTGGTCGACCATGGGCGGGATGAACATGGCGTCGCCCGCTTTGACGGGATATTCTTTTCCGTCGGCCACCAGAGTGCCGCTGCCCTCGATGATATACACTTCATGCTCCCACTCATGGATGTGGTGGGAGCTGGCGCCACCCGGCTCAATGACGGAGTAGGCCAACGTAACCAAGGCTGGGTTGTCGTCGGCACTGATGAGCCGCGCCGGGGAGCCCGCCGGGTAGTCCTTAATATTATGGATGATGGGTTGCATCAGGGTTTCTCCTTGTTGTCGGGATCTGAGTTCCGTTGAGATTATACGGCGCAGGGTTGGCCGGATAAAGCCCACAGGAATATCCTGACGGACGGCGAAAGGGGCGGAAAGGGCGACCGGGGTTGAACCGTTTCTGTTGCCCTTGCATTACCAGTTTATAATGGTTATCAAGTTTGAGCCGTAAGCCGTTTTTGGTTGACACGGGGTTACGTCTAAATTAAACTACGGGAAATCGTCGTAGAGTCGGCCCGGTAAGGATCGGCTATTAACGCGGCACCAAATTACAGTAAGGAGGCACCGGATGTCATACAAGGATGACTTGGCATTGATGGCCCACTTGATGCGGCGCGCCGGCTTTGGCGCCAACCGCGCAGAGCTGGAGCGATGCGTTGCTCAGGGTTACGAAGCCACTGTAGAAGAGCTACTCAGCCCGCCCGCCGATAACGAAGGCGGCAAGATGGCGCTGCTGCTGCGCTATCACCCCAGCTTCCTGCTCCCGGGCGGTGTTCCCTATTCCGGTCAGGCCAACTGGATGTACAACATGGTTTCCAGCGACCGGCCGCTGGAAGAGAAGATGACCCTCTTCTGGCACCATGTATTCGCCACCGGCAACTCCAAGGTTGACAACTGCGACCAGTTGCTTGAGCAGATTGACATGTTCCGGGAATACGGCATGGGCAACTATCGGGACATTCTCATTGAGCTGTCCAAGAATCCGGCCATGATCTTCTGGCTGGACAACAATGAGAACCATCGGGACGCCGTTAACGAGAACTGGGGCCGCGAGCTGCTGGAACTCTTCTCGATGGGCGTTTCTAACTACACCGAGGTTGACGTTCGCGAGTGCTCGCGCGCCTTCACCGGCTGGACGATACAAGCGAAGCTGCCGCGGGCTCCCTACGGCCGCTATCCCTGGAAATTCAACTACAACGAAGCCGACCACGACTTCGGTGAAAAGACGTTCCTGGGTCGCACCGGCAACTTTGACGGTGAGGACATCATCGACATCGTCCTCGAAGAGCCCGCGACCTCCCGCTTCATCTGCCGCCACCTCTACAACTTCTTCGTCGCTGACGAGCCGCAGGTTCCCGCCTGGACCATTGAGCCGGCCCGTGACGAGGATGCCCTGGAAGAGATGTGCCAGGTGTTCGAGGACTCCAACTTCAATATGAGGACCGTCCTTCGGCACATGTTCAACTCGCAGTGGTTCAAGGACGCCCGCTACCAGAAAATTAAGAGCCCTGCCGAAGTGGTCGCCGGCACCCTGCGCATGGTCGGCCTCTTTGAGAACCCCGACCCCGGCATACTGAACATCGGCAAGGAACCCACCTACATGGGTCAGTCGATCCTGGACCCGCCGTCGGTAGAAGGCTGGCACACCGGTCTCGAGTGGATCAACTCCGGCGCGCTGCTGGCTCGCATCAACTTCGTGGCCGACCGGGTTTCCGACCCCGAGCTTCCGGGCATGCGCGACATCATCGACCGGATGCGCTCCGAGGGTGTCGAGACGCCCGATCACATACTTGATGCCTGCACCGAGTACATGGGCTTCATCGAGCTTAGCGAAGAGACGCGGGGCCAACTGGCCGAGCACGTCCGCGCGGGCGGCAATGTTGACTGGGACGACCGCCCTGCGGCCGCCACCCGCATCGGCGAGACCATGGCTCTGATTAGCGCCACCACCGAGTACCAGTTCGGCTAAATCTGGAGACAGTAGAGCCGGCCGCGTGATTGTGGCCGGCTCTAATCCCCCTCCGGACGAACCAAGCCACGCACATTACGACAAGGAGATACGCAATGACCTCCACCAAGAAAGATCCGGTGATCGTGGTCCTGCAGCTCACCGGCGGCAACGACTACTTCAACACGGTGATCCCCTACAACGACCCGTTGTACTATGACAACCGGCCCGCGGTCCGTTACGAGCGTGAGAGCATTATCCCCGTCACCGACGAGCTCGGTTTCGCTCCCACCATGGGTCCGATGAAAGATCTGTTTGACCAGGGCAAGGTCGCCGTAATCCACGGCATCGGCTACGCTGACAGCCCCCGCTCGCACTTCCGCAGCATGGACATCTGGCACACCTGCGAACCGGACAAGGTGGGAACGGAAGGCTGGGCCGGCCGGGTCGCCCGCGAGATGGATCCCAACAAAGAGAACGTGCTGACGGCCATCAACTTCGGCCACGGGCTGCCCCGCGCGCTGGCCGTCCCCGGTGTTCCGGTAGCGGCCATCGCTGATCTGAGCACTTACGGTCTGCTGACCGGCATCTCCGATACTGACCAGCGCTCCAAGGCTTTGGACCTGTTCTCCAAGATGTATTCGCCCACCGTGGGCGGCAGCTACGTCAACGACTATCTGCGCTCCACCGGCACCGACGCCATGATCGGCGCCGACATCGTGAAGATCGCGCCGGAACGGTACTCCAGCAACGTGGAATATCCCAACAGCCCCATTGCCATGCACCTCCGCGACATCGCCCAGGTGTACATGGCGGATCTGGGCACGAAGATTTTCTACACCCAGCACGGCAGCTTCGACACCCACGCCGGTGAGGCCGCGGCCCACCCGGTGCTGTGGAAGGAAGTTTCCGAGGGCATCAGCGCCTTCTTCGAGGATATGAAGGAGCACAACACCGGCGAGAACATCGTCATGTACCTGTTCTCCGAGTTTGGCCGCCGGGTTCGTGACAACGGCTCCGGCACCGATCACGGCGCAGCCGGCGTTGCGTTCGCCGTGGGCGACTCGGTCAAGGGCGGCTTCTACGGCGAGTATCCCTCTCGGAAGAACGAGGACCTGGAACAGGGTGACCTGGTTCCCAACTACGACTTCCGCGGCGCATACTCCAGCATTGTTGAAGACTGGCTCGGGATGGACGCTAACCCCATCGTCAACGGCGCCTTCCCCAAGGTGGACTTCATCCAGAAGTAAGTTCATCGGCCCAACGAAAACGGCGGCGGCGCTTCGATTTGGCGCCGCCGTCCTGACCAACGCAGAGCAAGTGGAGGAATAACTATGGCCCAGAATACCGTAGCAAGCGGTCGGGCATGGCTGTACGTCAAGAACGTTGGCCGCCAGGGTCAGGTGGGGATGGGCTTCAGCCAGCCGGTCGGAGTAGTAGCTCTTGACGACGGGACGATGTACGTCGCCAGCCGTGGCGGCGAGCAGAATCCCAGCGCACGAATCACCAAGTGCACTATCGGCAACACCGATGGGAAGGGTGGCGAGGAGTTCCTGGGCGAGTTTGGCCGGGAAGGGATCGCTTATCAGGCCAGTTCCCGGGGTTTGTTCGAGTGGATCACCGGGATCGCTGCCGACTCCGCCGGCAATGTGTATGCTTCCGACGAGTGGAAGAACATGGTGGCCGTGTTCGACGCCGACGGGGACCTGCAGAAGCATTGGGGCGAGGCTGGTGACGGTGAAGGCCAGCTCAGCGGCGCGGCCGGATTGGCCTTCGACGCCGACGACAACCTCTGGGTAGTTTCGTCCCGATCGAGCCGAATCCAAAAGTTCAGCAAGGACGGCGAGTACCTCGGCGGCTTTGGCGTCAAGGGAAATGGCCCGGAAGACCTGGAAATGCCTTCTGGCATAGCCATCGATGCCGCTGGCGACCTGTATATTGCTGACTGGGGCAACCATCGGGTGCAGAAGTACACCCCCGGTGGCACCCATCTACGCACTTTCGGAAGCCGGGGCACCCGCTCCGGCGAGTTGAACCATCCCCTGGATGTGACGATTGACAACGAAGGCGACGTTTATGTGGCGGACTGGCTCAACGAGCGCGTGGTGATCTACGACGCGGATGCCCGTCCCATGGCCTATCTGGAAGGCGACGCTACCGAGGTGTCGGAATGGGGCGACCTGTCCCTGAACGCCAACCCGGACATGGTCAAGGCCCGCCGCCGCGTTCCGGACCTGGAACAGCAGCAACGGACTTTCCGGATGCCGATGGGCGTAACGTTCGACCGCGCCAACAATCGGCTCCTGGTGTGCGACACCCTGCGTTCGCGGCTCCAGGTTTACCAGAAGGACGACGAATACCTGGATCCGCAGTTCAACCTGTAGGCTCCATCAAATTGTCGAGCAAAACCGGCGCCGGTATCGATCCGGCGCCGGTTCTGTTCGCAGACCTAAGCCGACCGGATGCCGGTCAAAGTTCGTGAGTGTGGCTATCGTTGCCACCACCACGGTTCGCAGCTTCAGGCGGCAGGGTGATGATGGCGCGGCGGTGGGTTCCGACGCCGATGGTGCGGTCGCCGTCGAAAGCCTCGACCCTGAAATAAAGCCAACGCCCGTCAATGCGCTCCAGCTCGGCTACGGCGACGACAGTGGCGCCGATGTCGGCCCCGGCAACGTGCCGAATATTTACCTCGAAACCCACCGTTGACTCTTCGGCGGGCAAATAATCAAGTATCGCCCGTTGCGAGGCCTGTTCCATTGCGCGGATCATTGACGGCGTACTGAGCTTGGCGACGTGGGGCGCCGCATTGTGCTCGCAAACCAGTACGTCGCGCCGCCCAATCAAACCCGGGACTAATCCGTTTCCAGCGCCGTTGCGGTGTTCGGTCATTATCGCTCCTATCTTCGGGACGAAAACCAGTTCTTTGGGTGGCTTTATGCTATCATAGCGCCGGTCGATGAATGTGGCCTGGAGTCTATTATTGAACATGCCTGCGAAACGGGACTTCCTCTCCATCACCGATGTTTCCCCAGAAGAAACCCGGCGGCTAATCGCTCGGGCGCAGGAACTGAAGGCCGCTGCATCGGGCGACGCGCTACCGCTGGCCGGCCAGCGCGTGGCGCTGCTGTTTGAAAAGCCATCCCTGAGGACCCGGGTCAGTTTCCAGATCGGGATTGCTGAGCTTGGCGGCTTCAGCCTTTACATGAGCCCGGAGGAGGTAGGATTGGGAAGGCGTGAACCAGTATCCGACGTTGCCCGGGTGCTGAGCGGTTATGTGGACTGCATCGTGGCCCGCGTCAACTCTCACGAATCCCTGGTTGGCTTGGCACGGTACGGAGGTGTTCCGGTTGTAAATGCGCTATCCGATGTCGAACACCCCTGCCAAACGATGGCCGACCTGTTGACGATCGCCGAGACACACGGCCGGACCGACGGGTTGAATCTCGCGTACATCGGCGACGGCAACAACGTGGCGCGGAGCCTGTGCCTGGGATGCCCGGCAGTCGGCATGAATTTCTCCATTGCCGCGCCCCACGGCTATCAACTGGAGGAGTCCCTATTCGCCGACGCCAGCGAGCGCGGCAGCCGTGCCGACGGCGGCCCCCGTCCGACCGTGCATCCCCTGGTGCGTCCCTCCGACGCCGTGACCGACGCGAACGTTGTGTACACCGACGTTTGGACTAGCATGGGCGACGAGGCGGAAACCGAGCAGCGCCTCCGCGCTTTCCGGGGCTATACAGTGGACGACGCTATGATGAAACGAGCCGCTCCCGATGCATGTTTCATGCACGATATGCCGGCCCATTACGGTGAGGAAGTACCCCCCGGAATGCTCGAACACCCGCAATCGGTGGCCTACCAACAGGCACACAACCGCCTGCATGCCCAGAAGGCCATATTGGAGTTTTTGCTGGGATGATGACGCCCAACGCATCAGACGATAGAAGCAGATTGGAAATGACCACCGAAAACGCCGCTGATGTCGCCGGAGTTGCGAGCAGTCCACAGCTGCCGACGCCGGTGATTGCCACGGATCCTACTGAAGACGCCGCTGATGTCGCCGGAGTTTCAAGCAGCCTACAGTTGCCGACGCCGGTGATTGCCACGGATCCTACTGAAGACGCCGCTGATGTCGTCGGAGTTTCGAGCAGTCCACAGCTGCCGACGCCGGTGATTGCCGCGGATCCGATGGTTGCGATCATCGGCCGGCCCAACGTGGGCAAGTCGTCTCTATTCAACCGGATACTGTCCCGTCGCCATGCCATTGTGTCTGAAGTGTCCGGCACCACGCGCGACCGTCTCATTGCACGCGCCACTTGGAAGGGTCGGCCTTTTCTGCTGGTGGACACCGGGGGTCTTGAGGATGATCCTGAAGGTCATATACCGCAGCGTGTCCGGCAGCAGGCCGATATGGCCATGGGCGCCGCCGACGTCATCGTGTTCCTGGCCGACGCAATCCAGGGGCTTACCGCCACCGACGAGGCCGTGGCCCAACGGCTCCGCCGCACCGATAAGCCCGTTCTGCTCGCCGTCAACAAAGTGGACAACGAAAACCGCGAAATGGCGGCAGTGGAGTTTTACGGGCTGGGGTTGACCGAGACCGCCTTCATCTCGGCCTATCACAATTACGGCATCTACGACCTGCTGGAACGGATTGTGGATTTGCTCCCGCAACCGGAATTGGCCGACCTGTGGGAGGACGAAGATGCTACGGCCATTGGCGAGGATGATTGGTGGGAGGATGACGCACGAGACGGCGGCGGCGATGAAGCGCCGTATGAGGCGCCCACCGAACTCCGTTTGGCTATTGTAGGCCGAACCAACGTGGGCAAATCCCTGCTGACCAACCGCATCATCGGGGAAGAGCGGAGCATCGTCAGTCCGGTGGCCGGCACTACACGGGACGCATTGGATACTTCGGTGTCGTATCGCGACCATACCATCACATTGGTGGACACCGCTGGCATCCGTCGGCCGGGGCAAGTAGAACGGGGTATTGAGAGATACAGCGTTCTGCGCGCCGTCAACGCGGTGCACCGCAGCGACATTACGTTGTTGATAACCGACGCCACCGAGTTGGCCACGTCCCAGGACGCGCATATCGCGGGACTGGCCTGGGACACCAGCCGGGGCCTCATCGTCGTGGTCAACAAGTGGGATTTGGTCAACCAGAACCGTTTTCGCATGGAGCGCAGCTTGCACCGGGTTCAGGAACGGTTGCATTTCATGCCTTACGTGCCAGTATGCTTCACGTCGGCTTTGACCGGGGATGGGATTGACGACCTGCTGGATACGGCGCTATCGCTTTGGCAAGAGCGCCAAAAGCGGGTACCGTTCCGGGAGCTTCAGTACCTCCTTGCCGACGCCGTATCGACCCACAGCCCACCCTCGCAACGGGGCAATATCCGAAACCGACTGCGCATCCGGAGAGTGCGTCAAGTGGGGGTCAATCCTCCCACGTTCGTTTTCTCGGTGAACGACCCCAAGCTGCTGCATTTCTCTTATCAACGTTATCTGGAAAACCAGATCCGCAACCGCTTCGGGTTTGATCGCACCCACCTGCGACTGATTTTCCGGCCAGAGCGGGCGGAATTGAAATCGAGGTCGGGAATTCGCAGCGGCAGGCGCTGATTGTCTCACCGGTAGCAGCTATGCGGCGCCCGACACCGGCAACTTGGGCCATGTTACTCACGGCGCTATTTCTGGCGGCCGCTGGCCTCGTGTTGTCGGAGACCGCATCGCAAGTTGCCCTGCCGGCGCGGTATGCAATGGTTTGCGCCGTGGCTTACCTGACCGGGTCGATTTCATGGGGGTACATATTTGTCAACCTGACCATGGGAGAGGACATTCGAGACTTCGGCAGTGGCCGCACCGGAATGTCCAACATCCTCCGGACCGCCGGCGGGAAAGCTGCGGTCCTGGTATTCGTGCTGGATGCGGGAAAGGGTGTGTTGGCAGCGCTACTGGCCCGCTCGGTGATCGGGCTGGGAGAACCGGAGGTAGTCGCCGCTTTATTCGCGCTGTGCGGACACAACTGGCCGGTTTTCTTGAGATTCCGCGGCGGTCGCGGCATCCTGCCGGGGATGGGAAGCTTGTCGGTGATGGCTCCGTGGGTGGCGGCGATTGGAGCGACGCTCTTCGTGGTGATCACGTTGTCGAGCCGATACCTTTCCCTGGGAAGCATCGCCGGCACCTTGACGGTGGCCGCAGTGAGCCTGGCGCTTATGCTCCTGGCCGGGTACAGTGGACTGTACACGCTGTACGCCTTCATCGGGGGAGCCGTCATTATCTGGCAACATCGGGACAACATCCGGCGGATTGCTAACGGCACCGAGCGGCGCATCGGAGCCTCGGCGCTCCGGAACCGCTAAGCGTTTTCCGCTGGGCGCGGGGAGCTAAACTTTGGGTAAGGCTCCGATACTCTTGACGATAAAACGGCGTATCGGGTAAATTGCGACCATAATTCCGTCATTCTGGCGAAGAAGGGGTTGCTCATGGCTACTTTGCAAGATCGCAGCACCGTGGAGATGGAACAGGCGCTACAGAACGGTTTCAGCCTGTCCTGGCTGCAACAGATCAAGGACCAGGTTCCCGGCTCCGCGGAAGAGTTGAAACGGGACCCGACCCTGGCTGAAAACACCCCGGATTTGCTGGACGAATCTCCCAACCAAACGCAACGCATGCGCGGAGCGGTGCCTCGGGAGGGGATCCCGCAGTTTTCGGCATATACCTTTCGGGACAAGAAGGAAGTGTGGGGCTTTAACCTGACCAAGCTTTATCAGGAAGCCGTGTCCCGCCAGTGGTCCTCGGCCACGGATATTCCCTGGGAAACGCTGCGGCCGCTGCCCGACGACATTGAGGCGGCGGAATGTCAATTAGCCACATTCTTCGCTCAAGTTGAATTTGTCGCCGCCGACGTGCCCGGACGTTTCATCTCACAGATGTCACCGGACTACCACGAAGTGCGGATGTTCCTGTTGACGCAGGTGATGGACGAATCGCGTCACATGGAAGTCTTCCGCAAGCGAGCCCTGGCTAATGGTGGCGGCCTGATGCGGATGATCGATTCCGTCAGCGACGTCACCGGGGGCAGCACCGACAATGCCCGGGAGTTCACCGAACTTTCCAGCCGGTTGCACATCGTGGGCGAGGGGAACGTCTTGACCCTGTTCCGCCTGGGCGAACTGATGGCCTACAACGAAGCCGAGAAGGCCATCTACCGGCGCGCTGCTCAAGACGAAGCCCGCCACGTGGCCTTTGGCGTACTGCATGCGCGATACATGAACGAATGCACCCCGGAGCGCCGGGAAGAAATGCACTATTACCTGGATGAAGCTGAAGACCGGCAGGCTACCGGCAACGGTGGCGAGAACCCGGCCGCCCGCAGCGCAAACCTCACCGCCGAATCGCTGGCCATCCTCCTGGGCGGCGGGTCCGATAAAGCAGAGGAAGGACAAAAGATACTGGCCGCCATCCGACAGCGGCAGGTCAAAGAATACTTCCAGCGGCTCAAGTCCTGCGGGTTCGACGACCGCATCGAAAGCGGTCGCGTCAATCCCGCTTTGCTGGAGGCGTACAAGGCAGCCGCCTGATGCGGGAAAATCGGCGGTGACCATGCCGACGGCCCGTCGTCCCAAGGTCGGCGGGCCGTTAGACGTATCGTGAGGGATTATGACCACCAATAGCGATGCTCCCGAGAATCCGAACGTTGATGACAGCGATCCCACCGGTCGCTACCACTCCTCTGCCGCCGAACGTGTCCAACAGGACATAGCGGACGGCGCCGAGCCCGAAACGACGCCAACGGAGCTACCGGATCAAGCTTCGGCGGAACCCGTCGCGCCCCAATCGCCTTCGGATCGTTTCCCCTGGATGAATGATACTCGCCAATGGGGCACGCGGGCGCGATTGACCCCTCACGGACTGACGGTAGAGTCCATAATGACCGGCCTCTACGGTGAGATCCCGGAGGAAAGCCGCGAAATGACCAGGATGCCGCGGGGTTCTTTTGCCACGCCAGGCATTCCGCGCCTGGACAACTATTCCGTCAACCGTAAGGACGAACTGTGGGCCGACAATGCCGCAACGCTTTATGAAGAAGCGGTCCAGCGGCGGTGGAACGCCATGCAGGATATTGCCTGGGCGGATCTGCCGGACCAACCTGAAGCCCTGGAGCTGGCCTGGTGTCAACTATGCACCGAACTGGGCCATCACGCGACCGCTGAGATCGACACCATCGGTCTTTGGCTGCATCGGATGAACTACGCTTACATCGAACCGAAGATGTTCCTGGCGACGCAAGAGTTCGATTCTGCCCGCCATTTTGAGGCCATGCGGCATCGCGCCCTTTGCAACGGCGGAGCCTTGGGCTTGGAATCTGCCGGCTTCATGAACCGCCGCATGGTGGAAACCCGGGCCGGCTGGCCGGAAGTTTCCGTTTCACTGTATCTCGCGCGCGGCACGTTATCGCTGCTGCTGTACCGCTTCGGAACCCACTTCGCCACCAATCCGGTTGATCGCAAACTGTTCGCGCTATGCCTGCAAGACAAAGCGCGTCACCTGGCCTATGGAATGGCGATGCTCAAGTCAACAGTAGCAGTCAAGGGCGTGGACTTCGGCGTTTCGCTGCGGCGCATCCTCGGCTCCATCGAAAAGGATATGGCCGGTGAGCTGAGAGATTCAGTGCTTTGGGAAGCGATGGCTATCATCGCTGGCGGCTCCATAGCCGGAATGGCGGGTGGAATGGCGGCGGTGGAACTTTTGCGCGCGGGTTACGTCAGGCAGTACC
The DNA here is from genome assembly GCA_963692995.1 of Dehalococcoidia bacterium. Taxonomy (GTDB): domain Bacteria; phylum Chloroflexota; class Dehalococcoidia; order Lucifugimonadales; family UBA3495; genus Bin87. The sequence continues at coordinate 1,544,771 of OY843611.1, read as the reverse complement.
TGGCGCGATTGCGCTATGCCGGGATAAGCAAACCGGAGAGCGCGCTGCACCCGGATCTCGCCGCGCTTTTGCACTAAAGCGCCGCCAACTTACTCCAAGTTTGAAGGCTTCAGCCCTGGTCAGTTGTCAGCGACGAGGGCTGTTTTCTTCGCCTTCTCCTTGAAGTGCGGGATGATGTACTTTCCGAAAAGGCGCAGGGACTCCATCACTTCTTCGTGGGTGACGGGTCCGACCTGGAACAAGGGCATGATCTCATCGACGCCCATTCGCTCGTAATCCTCGATGTATTTGATGCAGTCGTCGGGGTTTCCGATGCAGAAGCGACCGCCGTCGTCGATAAGGGCCCGCGATGTGACCGCGTCGGCGCGGGCCGTGTCGGCCTGCACTGCGCGCTGGTAATGCCACTGGTAGTCTTCCGGCACCTTGGCAGGATCGTAACCCTGCCAGACGTATGAATCGCGGATACGCTGCTGCTCCCGGTACCAGTCGATGATGGTTTCGGCCCGTTGGAACGCCTTCTGCCGGTTCTCCATGCAGAGACCCACCGTATTGCCGGCCACCCTTGGATACACCAATTTCGTCGCGGGTTCGGGGTTCTTGATGGCGTCGCGGTATATTTGGATAAGCCCCTCGGCCCGGTCCAGTCCAACGCTGGTTTGCGCCAGGCAGCCCAGGCCCTGCCGGCCAACCTTCTCGGCCGTGGACTCTTGACTCACTGCCTGCCAGATTGGCGGGTGGGGCTTCTGAACCGGTTTCGGGATGACTTCCCGAGGCGGAATGTTGTAGTGCTTTCCTTCATAGGAGAACGTCTCTTCAGTCCACGCTCCGGGAATAATCTTCAGATACTCTTCCACCATCTCCGAGACGTCTGCCAGGTCAGAGCCGTAGGGCAACATTTGGTAGGGATAACCGGACCGGCCAATGCCCAGGTTAACTCGCCCACCTGAGATTACGTCCAGAGTAGCCATCCGGGACGCGATGTTGAGCGGGTGATGCAGGGGCGCCAGCACGACGGCTATTCCCAAGCGCATGTTGGTGGTCCGCTGACTCAAGGCAGCCAGCGTGATGTCGGGAGCGCTGGAATGGGACCATTCTGAGCGGAAATGGTGCTCCACAAACCACACGGAGGTCATCCCGATCTCTTCGGCAAAGGTCACCTGCTCCATCATTTCCTGGAACTTGCGGGTTTCGCTCAGGTCGTCCCAGGGCTTGGGCACCTGGATTTGGTAGAAAAGGCCAAGGTCCATAGTGGCGACTCCTGTCGAGGGCGGCTTCGACGACGTTGAGGGCATTGTAGCAGATTGAATGCGCTACTCGGCGTCGTAGGGATGGGGCCGGCAGTCGCGGCCGGTTTTGCAAAGCCCGAGTAAAGCATCTACCGAAGGGGGTTGCCGGTTGCTCGGAGCGCAGGTTAACGGCGCGCAACAAATTTGTAACAAATCCGTCATTAGTTCGTAACAACGGAAAATTAGAATTGCCCGGTAGTTCTTGTCGGTAACCGGACGTGAGCGCATCGTTTACGGCATGGCCATCCGCAGTTCCAGCGTACCGCGGCGGTGAAGCGGAAACCGGCGGCGACGGCAACACTAGAAACAGTGGGGAGAAAACCTATGGAGTTCACAGAACTGGAGGTGCTCTCGTTCCTGATTTCGGCTGCGTTAGTCTTCCTCATGGTGCCTGGGCTGGCCCTGTTCTACGGCGGACTGGTACGCCATAAGAACGTGATTGGAACGATGATGCACTCCGTCGCGGCGATCGGCGTGGTGAGCTTGCTATGGGTGTTGTGGGGTTACAGCCTAGCCTTTGGCAACAGCGTGGGCGGCTGGGGCTTCGTTGGCGACCTTAGCAAGTTCGGTATGATCGGCGTCGGGCCGCAAGAGCAGGCATTCATGGTGTTCCAGGGAATGTTCGCCATCATCACCGTGGCCCTCATCGCCGGAGGTTTTGCCGAGCGGTTCAAGTTTGTGTCCTACATAATTTTCGCGGCCTTGTGGCTGACCATCGTGTACGCGCCGCTCTGCCACTGGGTTTGGGGGGGCGGCTGGCTGGGCAACTTGGGCAGCGTGTTGGGCATGAGCGAAAGCGGATTCGCGCTGGACTTCGCCGGTGGAACCGTAGTGCACATCGCTTCCGGCACGGCGGCGTTAGCTGCGGCGCTGATAGTGGGGCGGCGACGGGGCTTTGGCACGGTGAACCTGGCGCCCGATAATGTGCCGCTGGTTTTGCTGGGCGCGGGCCTCCTGTGGTTCGGATGGTTTGGGTTCAACGCCGGGAGCAGCTTTAACCTGTCAACGGAGACCGCAGCCAACGCCTTCGTGGTAACCAATGTGGCCGCCGCAACCGCCATGTCTTCATGGTCGATCATCTCCTGGTTCCTCACCCGCCGACCGTCAGCCAGCGGAGCCGCGGCGGGGGCCGTGGCCGGGTTGGTGGCGATAACGCCGGCGGCAGGATTCGTGGGCGTGATGCCGGCCATCATCATCGGCGCCGGAGCGGGCGGAGCCTGCTTCATCGCGGTGGAATTGATCCACAAGTTCCGCATCGACGACTCTCTGGACGTGTTCGGCATACACGGAATTGGCGGAATGTGGGGAGCGCTGGCGACCGGCATTTTCGTGGGCGTTGGCTATGGCGCGGATTACCTGTTTGCCGACGTGTCGCATATCGAGCAAATCTTCTACCAGATCATCGGCATTGGAGCCGCGTTTGCCTGGTCTTTTATAGTGTCCGCAATCATCCTGCTGGTCTTGAAGTGGACCATCGGTCTGCGGGTTTCCGAGGCGGAGGAAGAGATCGGCGTTGACCTGACACAACACGGGGAGGGGATGAACTGATCCACTGAAATTATTGGTCAGGATCTCCTGGCGCCTCCCCTTTACCCTCACCCGCACCCTAAATTCTCCCAAAGGAGGGACACGATATGAGCCCGTCGGAAGTCATTGACTTTTGCAAAGCCAACAACATAGGCATCATCGACCTGCGTTTCACCGACCTTCCAGGCACGTTGCAGCACGTCTCGATACCGTTGAGCGAGCTGACCGAGGACAACATAGCCGAAGGCTACGGGTTCGATGGCTCCAGCATTCGCGGTTTCAAGTCCATTGATGAGAGCGATATGCTGCTCATACCGGACGTCAGCACCGCCAAGGTTGACCCGTTCTTTAAAATCCCCACTCTGCACCTGATCTGCGATATTCTGGACCCGGTGACCAGGGAATCTTATACTCGCGACCCGCGCCACGTGGCGCAAAAAGCCGAGGCGTACCTGAGGGAAAGCGGGATTGCCGACACCAGCTACTGGGGCCCGGAACCGGAGTTCTTCGTGTTCGACTCGGCCCGGTTCGACCAGACCATCAACTCCGGTTACTACGTTATCGACTCTGACGAAGGGTTCTGGAACACGGGCAGCACGGCCACGATCGATGGCGGTCGGAACCTGGCCTACCGTCCGCGCAACAAGGAAGGCTACTTCCCGGCGCCTCCATTTGACACTTTCCAGGACATTCGCTCCGAGATGGTGCAGAAGATTGAGCACTTCGACATCATCGTCGAAAAGCATCACCACGAGGTAGCCACGGCGGGACAGGCTGAAATCGACGTGCGTTACAACACACTTACTCGGATGGCGGACACCGTCACGATCCTGAAGTACGTGGTCAAGAACGTCGCCAAGTCGCACGGCAAAGTCGCTACCTTCATGCCCAAGCCGCTGTTTGGCGACAACGGCACCGGGATGCACACTCACCAGAGCCTGTGGAGAGACGGGTCGAACCTGTTCTATGATGCCGACGGGTACGCAATGCTGTCGGCCACGTGCCGGCACTACATCGGCGGGCTGCTCCAGCACGCGCCGGCTCTGCTGGCCTTTGCGGCTCCCACCACCAACAGCTACAAGCGCCTGGTGCCGGGCTTTGAGGCTCCGGTCAATCTGGTGTACTCGGTGCGCAACCGTTCGGCCTGCATCCGCATTCCGACTTACTCCAACAGCCCGTCGGCGCGCCGCCTGGAGTTCCGCGCGCCGGACCCGTCCTGCAACCCCTACATTGCCTTTGCGGCAATGCTGATGGCCGGCCTCGACGGCGTCATCAACGAGATCGAGCCGCCCGATCCGGTGGACCAGAACCTCTACGAAATGTCGGCCGCCGACCTGGCGATGATTCGGCAGGTTCCCGGCTCGCTGGACGAAGCCCTGGCCGCCCTGGAGCGGGACAACGAGTTCCTGATGCGCGGCGGCGTCTTCACCGACGACCTCATCGAGACCTGGCTGGACTACAAGAAGAACGATGTGGACGACCTGCGCTTGCGCCCTCATCCCATCGAATTCTTCAAGTACTTCGACGCCTAGCCGCCGTTTTCCCCGGCTGCGGCGAACTGATTCGGGGGCGGGGATAACTCGCCCCTTGCTGGTAAAATAACGGGAAGGAAACCCGCGGGCGCTGCCGACGCCATCCGACAGGAGATTACCCGTGCTGACTGATCACCATGCTGCGGAGCGCGAGTACGTGCTGCGGAGCGCACGCGATTTTGATGTGAAGTTCGTCCGCCTGTGGTTCACCGATATCTTGGGCAACCTGAAGGGGTTCGCCATCACGGTGGACGATCTGGAGGATGCCCTGGAGTTAGGCGTCGGGTTCGACGGTGCAGCCATCGAGGGGTACACGACGGACGCGGAAAGCGACATGCGGGCGTTCCCGGATCCCACCACGTTCACGCTATTGCCCTGGCGTCCCCGGCGCAACGCGGTGGCCCGCATCTTCTGCGACATCCGCACACCGCGCGGCGAAGCGTTCATGGGGGATCCGCGCCACGTCCTGAAGCGCAACCTCGAAGGGCTGGCCGGACTGGGCTACATCTACTACGTCGGGCCGGAGCTGGAGTATTTCTACCTTAAGGATGCCGAGGCGCCGGAGCCACTGGACACCTACGGCTACTACGACCAACTCTCCAGCAATCCGGCCTCGGACCTGCGCCGCGATACCGTGCTGAACCTGGCCGAGATGGGTATTCCGGTCAAATATTCCCACCACGAAGGCGCGCCCAGCCAGCACGAGATCGACCTCCAGTACACCGACGCGCTGACTATGGCCGACAACGTAATGACGGCGCGGTTGGTCATTAAGGAACTGGCGCAACAGCAGGGCGTATATGCGTCCTTCATGCCCAAACCCTTTACTGCCTCGAACGGAAGCGGCATGCACACTCACCAATCGCTGTTCCGGGGAAACAGCAACGCTTTTTACGACCCGGACGACGATCTGCATCTGTCGAATATTGGGAAACGGTTTATCGCCGGACTGCTGCGTCATGCGCCGGAGATCACCCTGGTGACCAACCAGTGGGTCAATTCATACAAGCGGCTGGTTCCGGGATACGAGGCTCCGGTCCATGTATCCTGGACGGTGTCCAACCGGCTGGATTTGGTACGGGTGCCTTCCTACAAGACGGGTTATGACACCTCTCTGCGCGTTGAGTACCGCGCCCCCGACCCGGCGTGCAATCCGTACCTGGCATTCAGCGTACTTCTGGCAGCCGGTTTGAAGGGGATTGAAGATGAGTATCCGCTGCCGTCTCCAATCACGGGGGATGTGATGAGCATGTCTGCCGACGAACGCGCCGCGCGGGGGATAAGCCGTCTGCCTACCAGCATGGGCGAGGCGATAGGGTTGGCCGAAGACAGCGAGTTGCTGCGTAAAACTCTGGGAGATTTCGTGTACGAGACCTTGATCCGAAACAAGAAACAAGAATGGGAGCAGTATCGGTCCACGGTCACCGATTACGAAATCGCGCGTTATCTGCCATTGTTGTAGGCGACGCGACTGCCCAGGCCACCAGATGCGGGCAATCGAGGAAAGGATGCAGTTCTCCGGAAAATTGGTGATTATCGCAACCTTGGCGGCGACGGTATTGTTGATCAGCAACATTATCGCCATCAAACCGGTATCGCTGTTTCAGTTGCCGTTCAACTTCATCGGCAGCGATCTGTTCGTCGTCTCGGCGGCCATTGTCTGCTTCCCCATCGGTTACATCATCAGCGACATTCTCACCGAGGTTTATGGTTTTCGGGTTGCGCGCGGGGTGATTTGGCTCGGCTTCGTGTGTAACCTGCTCATGGTGTTCCTGTTCTGGGTGGGAGACCTTATCCCCGGCGCGGTCTTCTGGCCGAATGATCCGGTTACGATTAGCGACGACGCCGGAAACGTGGTGGCCAACCTGCCCAGCGAGCACGCGTTCGAAGCCATTTTGGGCTCCACCGGGTGGATCCTGCTGGGTTCATTCATGGCTTATATCATTGGCGAGTTCACCAACGCGGTGGTAATGGTTGTCCTAAAGAACCGTACCCAAGGACGGTTCTTATGGCTGCGGACGATTTCATCCACAGTGGTGGGGCAAGGCATCGACTCGATCCTGTTTTTCACCATTGCCTTCGGTTTTTCCGGCCTTTGGGTTGGTGATGACGGCTCATGGGCGCCGGTATTCAACGCGGCGGTTTGCGCATGGATTGCCAAATCGGTGTACGAGATCGTTGCTACGCCGATCACCTACGCCGCAGTCACCTGGCTGAAGCGCACCGAGCGGATGGACGCCTACGACGCGCCGCGCTCGTTGAACCCATTCGGCATTTTCGGCGGAACCGACGCCAATGCCGCCGCGCCAAGAGTCTAACTCCTGAAAAGGCGCCGTTCATGACAGATCCGGATCCAGGCCAGCAGGGGCCACACCGCCATTGCGAAGATGCACGGCCAAATTTGCGAGCCACTATCGCCAACCTGCGGGGCACGGGCCATCCCTGGCGGGAGGTGTTGAAACAGGTGGCAGCGAACTTCCGGTTAAAAGCGTCTTCCCGGCAAAGCTGCTGCGGCAATTTCGGCCAACCCGGGTGTTGACGGCGGTAAGGAACGCCGGCGTGACCGGCGGCCGGCTCTCCTCAACCGGGTCTGCGGTCAGCCCGGGATGATGTGATAGGATTGGAGTAGTTATATTTTCCGACCTATCGGCAGGAGCATGCCCGATGCACACTGAACAGCGCAGGGTCGCTAACGATGGCCTGCAATATCTGGTCATTTTTCCCGACGATTACAACGCCGAAGCCGACTATCCTCTGGTAGTGATGCTGCATGGTTTCGGCGCCAATATGCAGGACCTGGCGGGCCTCGCGCCGTCCATAAACCGCAAAGGTTACGTGTACGTATGTCCCAATGCGCCGATACCCTTTGAGCTGGCCCCCGGAATGATCGGCTACGGCTGGCACCCGCCGCGCGGACAGGCCGCGGAAGAACACTATACGCAGGCGGAGTCCCTCCTTGAAGCATTTTTCACCGAGGCGCTGAATGAGTTTCGCGCTGACGGCGGCCGGGCCATTCTGCTGGGTTTTTCCCAGGGTGGAGGGATGACTTATCGCATGGGGTTGGGGCGTCCTGACCGGTTTACGGCGTTGATCGCGCTGAGCGCATCGCTGCCCGATCCGGAGACGCTGCGTCCGCGGCTGCCGGGCCACCGGGATCAGCGGGTGTTTATAGCTCACGGGCTGCATGACCAGATGGTCGCAATGGATAGCGCCCGGCGCACCCGAGAATTCCTTGACGCCGAAAACTACAGTCTATCGTACAATGAGTACAGCATGGGACACGAAATCCCGGTTGAAGTGCTGCGCGACATGGTTCCCTGGATGGAGGCGCTGCTGCCTCCCCTTGTTGAAGAAACTGACCGGATCTTTTAAGAGAGGCGCCATAATTATGAAAGCCACCGCCAAACTGCGGCAAATGCTCGCTTCCGACCAGCTGGTTGTAGCCCCGTTCGTCCTCAACGCTCTGCATGCCCGCATCGCTGAAGACGTGGGACACCAGGCCGTTTATATGACCGGCGCCGGCACCGCTGCCGAGCGCGGCTTTCCCGACGTTGGACTGCTCACTATGACTGAGATGGTCGCCAACGCCAAATACATCGCCGACGCGGTGGACATCCCGGTAATCTGCGATGCGGACACCGGCTACGGAAACCCGCTCAACGTGCGCCGAACCGTGCGCGAATATGAGGCGGCCGGCGTCGCGGCCCTTCACCTGGAAGACCAGGTATTCCCCAAGAAATGCGGCTTCTTCGCCGGAAAGCAGGTGGTTCCCGTGGAGGAGCACGTCCAGAAAATCCGTGCGGCTCTCGACGCCCGGAAGGATCCCGATTTCGTGATCATCGCCCGGTGCGACGCTTACGCCGTCACCGGCTGGGAAGATACCGTGCGGCGTTGCCGGGCTTACGTTGATGCCGGAGCGGACCTGGTGTTTGTTGATGGGATCAAGTCCCAGGACGACATCCAGCGCTACGCCACCGACCTGGCGGATGTGCCGAAGATGTACAACGGCGATCTGGCGACCACCCGGACCATGAACGATCTGGGATACCGGATCATGATCTGCGGCAGCACCATCTGGCTGATTTACAAGCAGGTCCGCGCCGCATATGAAGAGCTCATGAGCGCGGGAAAGGTTGACCCGGACCGCTACGGCACCCGTTGGGATGTGGCTTCGGTGTTGGGGCTGGATGGGATCTACGAGCTGGAGAAGAAGTACGGCATACAGGACGTGGGCACCGATGTGGCTGCGCTGGCCGCCGCCCAGGCGGCCCGGCAGGCCGCCGACACGGCGGCCAACGCTGCGGGGGCATCCTCTGTTGCCGTCTGACGGCGCGGCGCCATATGCTGCGCCTTGACTGCATAATCAACTTGCGGGGCGGTAGCCGGCAGTTTAGGATGATTAGCGCGACCGGGAGGGGTGGTAAAAATTGGATTGGGCGAGCGAGAGCGCAACGTTAACCGACGAGTCAAAACCGACGCCGTCAGCTGTGGAGCCGGAGCTGACAATCCTGATTCTCTGCCGCAATGAAGTAGAGGCGATTGCGCATTGCGTCGGTGAAGCGCGGGAGTTTCTGGAACGCAACGCCATCTCCGGAGAGGTGGCAGTGGTGGATAATGGCAGTGTTGACCGGTCGGCGGAGCGGGCGGCGGGGGCGGGAGCACGGGTAATTGCCGCTCCGCAGCCGGGGTATGGCAACGCAGTCCGCGCCGGCATCGCCACCGCCCGCGGGCAGTTCATCATCCTGGGCGACGGCGATGGGGAGCATGACCTGAATGCGCTGGAGGCGTTTTGGGAACAGCTGCAAGCCGGCTATGACCTGGTGATGGGGAACCGCTATGCGGAGCCGGCAGAGGCCGGCGCGCGACCGTTTCTGAACCGTTACGTGGGGGCGCCGTTGCTGTCCGGCATCGGCCGGCTGTTTTCCAACGCTCCGGTCACCGATTTTCATTGTGGGCTGCGCGGGTTCCGGGCGGCCAGTTTGCGTTCCCTGGAACTGCAATCATCCGGGTCGGAGCTGACCAGCGAGATGGTGGTCAAGGCGATGCGCCGGAACTTGAGTATTACTGAGGTTCCGGCGACGCAGCGGCGCGCTCTGGACCCGGAACGTGTCCCGCATCTGCGTATCTGGTCTGACGGCTGGCAGCACTTGCGCCTGCTGCTGTTGCTGACGCCCCGGTGGTTGTTCCTTTATCCGGCCAGCGTTCTGCTGGCGGTGGGAGCATTTTTTATGGCGACGTCGGCGCTGTATCCGGAGGCTAGGTTCGGCGCTTACACGATGCTGTACGGAGCCGTCTTTATCATCTGCGGGACGCAGTTGATTGGATTCACGCTGCTGGCGAACGTCTTTTATGAGACCGTCGGTTTGTCTGCGGGCGGACTGACCGAAAAGGTGCAGCAGTACCGCATTCTGGAAAGCGGCCTGGCGGTGGGTTTTACACTCGCTTTGGCCGGGGTAGCGGGCAGCGTGTGGAGCCTGTTCTTGTGGGCTCCCGATGTTGACGTTGCGGAGCGTCTGCGCGTTGCGATTCCTTCCATAACTCTGCTGGTTATGGCCGTGCAGGTGATGTTCGCCGGCTTTCTGCTGGCGCTGATTGCCGGGCAGCCAAAGTCGGGGGGGGGGGGGGGGGGGGGGGTAAATCTCCGTGGCAGCGTGGCCCGGCGTTCGGGTTGGGCTGGAGGCTTGGCTCCGGCGTATTGACTGGTTCACCGTACTGCTCGTGGCGCTGGGCGCGGCGGGCGCTGGCCTGATTCTGCTGCGGGAGGCCAATTATGGGGTGGGGCTATCCGAAGATTCCGTGTACTACATATCGACCGCGCAGAGTCTGCTGGCAGGAAACGGCTGGGATTCTGACTGGGGCATCTACACCAGATCTGCTCCGCTATTTCCGCTAGTACTGGCCGGCATCGGTGCCTTCGGCGTGGACATCATCCCGGCTGCCGGGTACGTGAATGCCGCTGCCTTCGGATTGACCGGCTTCATCATCACCAGGTGGCTGCGCCGACGCATCCGGTCTCGCTTTCTGATTATCTGGGCCGGCGGAGCCTCACTCCTTGCGCTGCCTCTGGCATACCCGGCGATGGCTGCGGTGACAGAACCTTTATTCATCCTGTTCGTCACACTGTCGCTTTTCACTTTGGACAGTTTTCTGGATAACGGCAAATTGCGATTCCTGCTGCTGGCGGCAATCTGCGCCGCTCTGGCCTGCTCGTCTCGCTATATCGGAGTAACCCTGGTTGCCAGCACCGTAATCCTGCTGATATTGCAGCGTGGATCGGCCTGGCCGGTCAAGGCGAAGAATGCCTTAATCTATGCTGGCATCTCAATGGTTCCAATCTGCCTGTGGCTGCTGCGCAATTTTCTGGTTGCGGGGGAAATGGCGGGGAAGCCAGTTCCAACCGACTTTTCTGTGCTGTCCAGCCTGGATAGCGCCGGTTCCGAGTTACTCAACTCGGTGTTTGGCAATATGATTGCCGGCTACTTGAACATAGCCCTTGTCAAAGTTTTCGGCGCCGCGATGACCGGAGACGCTACCGTTGCCGGCGTAGGGGCAAAGATGGCGATTCTGTTCGGTGTGACAGTCGGCGTTGGGTATGTGCTGTTGTGGCTACGCAGACGGGGGTACTGTCGGAACAGGGGCCCCTGGACTGTTCCCGCCGTTTTCGTGCTGATTTATGCTTCCTTTCTGACCATCTATCTACCCGTTGCGAATGTGAACCTCGCTCATGAATTACGGTATCTTGCACCAATGTACCCGTCGGCGCTGGTTATGGGTGTTCTTGCGTTGAACGAGTTCCTGCGCTGGGCCTCGGCTATGCGGCCACTCAACGAGCGGCCGCTCTTGCAACGGTGGAATACCGGGCCGGCAAAGCATATGACGATGAGCGCGCCGGCTCTCATATTAACTATCTGCCTGGCTGGCTGGCTTTTGCAACAAGCCTATGTGAATTATCACAATATAAACTACTTACTGGAAAACGGGACAGGTTATTCGTCCCGGCGCTGGGCTGAATCCGAGACCGTCCAATACCTGAGAGACAACCCCCTAGATGGCATTATCCTGACGAATCGGAATTTAGCGATCTTCTATCGGTGGATAGACATACTGGCTGCAAATTCCATGCGTATCGACCAGCTAAACCATCAAATTGCTTATGCCTATGATGTCGGCAAAGATGCCTATATCGTCTGGTTCCACACCGAAAAAAAGCCGCATCACGGATACGGTCTTGCCGAAATCCAAGCATTGCCGGGGATTGAAACCGTAGCCATCCTGGCCGATGGCATAGTTTTGAAAGCCGCTTTTACAGACAGCCCTTGAGGGCGCCCACCCCATCATACGCGCATACTTTGACGTGTACATCGATGGCATTCGCACCGGGCAATATGTACCTGAGCTGGGGAGATTGTGGGAAGCGGAGTTTCCGACGGGCCGGTGAGCATATCCGCAATCCGCCTGGGAATTTCCTTCTCGCAACAGATCGTCATTGCGTCGGTCGCCGGCCTCGGCTCGCTTGCGCTACAATGCCATCCACGCTGCTGCCGTTTTCACCCACTGCGGGGAGAAGCACTATGACCAATGGCAACCGTACCCCTATCACCCCAGCATTCTCATCGGCGGCGAGATTTCGATTTACTACGGAACCGCCGGTGGGGCCGCCAGCAGGTCGCCGACACAGCCGTGCTTACGCCGGCAGATGACTGACGTTGCCGGTTCGGATCGGTCTGCGAGTGGAGGTCGGAGAATGAGCGACCGCTACCGGATGCTGTACGACGGAGCCTGTCCAATGTGCAGCCGCGAAGTGATGAACCTGTACCGCCGCCGTCCCGACGCCATTGAGCCGGTGGACATATCCGCCCCCGATTTCGATGCTGCCGCCCTGGGCTTTACCCACGAACAGGTGCAGTCCGCCCTGTACGGCATCCGACCCGACGGCAGCATCACCGTTGGAATGGGCACCTTGCGCGAGGGCTATCGGCAGGCCGGCATAGGCTGGCTGATTGGCTGGACGGCCTGGTGGCCGGCCCGTCCCGTCTTTGACGCTTTTTACCGCAGCTTCGCCCGCAATCGGATGCGCATCAGCAATTGGCTGGGCCGTTGCGACGGCCACTGCCGGGTGTGATTGCGAAAATAGATGTGGCCCGTACTTGCCCTGGGCAGCGCGCTGGCATTTTGCTTTGTCAGCGTCTGCGACAAGCGTTTGCTGTCTTTCCACCTGAACGGCGTCCCGCCGCTCTGCCTGTGGTGCGGCGCAACCGGCATTCTTTACGGCTGCTCGCTGCTGGCGGTAGTGGGCATTCCGGGCGGTACAGCATGGCAGGTCGCCGTGATCCCGGTGGGCGCTGGGCTGTTGATGGGCAGTTCGGTGGCGCTGCTGTTCCGTGGTCTGCGACTGATGGAGGCGTCGCGGGCTGTAGCGATCTCGCAGACCAACCCCATTTACGTCGCGCTGCTGGCGATGCTGTTTCTGGAGGAACGGATACGATTGCCGCAGTGGGGCGGCATCGGACTGGTAGTGGCCGGGGCGGTCTTGATTTCCATGCGCCTGTTCCAGGAGCAGCCCTACGGGGGAGTTGGCGCCAGGGTGAGGGCGCCCAGCCTGGCGGCGCTTAGTTTGCGCGAGCGTGCGACGGGATACGGCCCGGCGCTGCTGTTCGTAAGCGCAATGTGCGCCGCCGGCAGCTTTGTCGCGGCCAAAGCGGCGCTCAACGCCGGATTGCCGGTTCTCACCGTATTCGCAATTCAGCAAGCTACGGTCGGTGCGGTTTTTGCCGTGGTCGGGAGCAGCGGCGGTCCTCGTTTGTTGGCTGCGGTGCGTCAACCAAGGGTATTGGCGCTGCTCATTTTCGGTGAATCGCTGATGCCGGCGGTATCCGTTCTGTTGGGCGTTTATGCGTACAGCCTCGGTCCGGCTTCCCTGGTAGCCGCAGTGTTGGCGACACGTCCGGTGTTCGTCTTCATCGCATCCACCCTGCTTTCCCGGATGCGGTGGCACCTGCTGGACGAATCGGTCACTCCGCGGACGTTGGCGGCAAAAGGGGTGTCAATCGCGATGATCGTCGGTGGGGTCGGGGTGCTGAGCCTAACTTGAGTGGGGCGCGCTCGACGGGCGTGAACGGTGGCCTTGATTACGTATATGGTGCGCCGATACCGCCGAAATAGCAAGGAATTCGTCATAAAGAAACGAATAATGTTTATTCAAGCCTGTTTGATAATTGACAACCAACACTATAAGGAATATCATCATTCATCGAATATTTGCACTGTTGTGCAGTAGGCTACAGTGGCAGACCCCACATGGAGTCAACGGATTAATGGACGAACTTGACCTGAAGATAATCGGCATTCTCCAGTCTGATGGACGCGCCTCTAACGCCAAAATAGCCCGAGCAGTAGGAGTAAGCGAGGGAACGGTGCGCCGACGGCTGCGCCGGCTGATCAAAGAGGACATCGTTCATGTGGTGGCGGTTCCAAACTTGGAAAAGATGGGTTACGGAACCACCGCGTTGATCGGTCTGGAAACGGGCCCGGGAAAATCGGACTCGGTTGCCGAATCGATCGCGGATCTCGACGAAGCCCACTATGTTGTAGTGGCAACGGGCCCTTATGACGTGTTCGTTTGGACTGCTCTGGAATCCGCGGAAAGCTTGGGTGATTTCCTGCGCACCCGCATCGGTGTTATCGACGGCGTGCAGAAGACCCAGACCTTCGTGACCCTGTCCACCAAGAAGCGGTTCACGCGGGTGTAGGCGTTACCGCGTCGAAGCAGGAAAAGCCTCCCGCGATTTCGTTCCAATTCAGCGCGCCGCTTTTGCCCGCCACCGGTCGGTACGGCGGGAACCAAGCTAACCCAGGTACACCGCGCAAGCGTCGCCGCGATACAGCCCAGCCGTAGGTTGCCGAGCCGCTAGCCCCGCGACGCGCCGCCGGCAACGCACGCCGATAGGCCCCCACCAGCAGGTAGCGACGCCGACATTCGCCGCAACTGTAAGGTGGCTTGTTGCTGCCGAAGCGGCCCAATCGCCGCCTAGCGCAGGGCGAGCATCCGCTCCAGGGCGACGACGGCCTCTTGCCGCATCTGCTCTGGGACAGTGATGCGGTTGACCACCTCGCCGGCGACCAGGCTTTCCAGGGTCCAGAGCAAATAGGCCGGGTGGATGCGGTACATGGTGGAGCAGGGGCAGCTCACCGGATCCAGGCAGAACACCGTCTTGTCCGGGTTGTTCATGGCCAGACGGTTAACCAGGCTGATTTCAGTGCCAACGGCCCAGGCCGAACCGGCTGGGGCTTCGTTGATGGTTTTGCGGATGAATTCGGTGGAGCCGTTCAGGTCGGCGGCTGCAACGGTTTCCATGGGACACTCCGGGTGTACCAGCACGGTCACGTTCGGATACCGCTGGCGGGCGGATTCGATTTGCTTGGTGGTGAACCGGGTATGCACTGAGCAATGGCCCTGCCACAGCACCATCCTGGCTTTCCGCAGCTGCTCCGGCGTGTTGCCGCCCATGGCTTTGAAAGGGTTCCAGACCACCATTTCGTCTGGAGGGATGCCCAGCTTGAGGGCGGTGTTGCGACCCAGGTGCTGATCGGGCAGAAAGAGTACTCGGTCAGCTTCCCCAAAGGCCCATTCCAGTACGGCGGTGGCGTTGGACGAGGTGCAGACGGCGCCGCCGTTGCGTCCGCACAGGGCTTTGATGGCAGCGACGGAGTTCATGTAGGTTACGGGCAGGATGCCACCGTGATCGCCCAAGACGTCCTGCAAGTCTTCCCAACCGTCCTCAACATCCTGTATGGGAGCCATATCGGCCATGGAGCACCCGGCAGTGATGTTCGGCAGGATCACCTGCTGGTGGTCTCCGGCCAGGATGTACGCGGTTTCGGCCATGAAATGCACGCCGCAGAAGATGATGAAGTCGGCCTCGGGACGGGACGCGCTTCCTGGCTGAGCAAAAAGGAATCGCCCTGGAAGTCGGCGTACTTGATGATCTCCTCGCGCTGGTAGTGATGGCCGAGGACAGTTACCGACGCGCCCAGAATCCTTCGGGCCGCTCCGATGCGCTGGTCCAACTCGGCCGGCGAGCACGCCAGGTATTCGCCGGGGATTTTCTGCCAGCGCACGTTGATGGCCAACTCTTCCGCCAAGGACCTTGCGGGAAGCTCGTCCTCGGGTTTGCAGAAGGCGGCATGTTCTATTTCCGTAAGAGGGATGGTAGGTTGTCTGGTTCTGGTGACCATTGATTCCGCCTCCTTAAACTAAAAAAGCGGTCCTACGCCGTTACACCGGCCAAGGACCACGGCCCGGTGTGAGTGATCTTAACGTCCACCAATTGACCGGTCAGGTCGGTATCGGCGGCGGAGTCGATGCTGTCGATTGTAGCAAAATGGACCAGCTTGTTGCCGCGAGTGCGGCCGGTCCAGTTGCCCCGTTTACGGTTTTCCGCCAACACCTGCACGGTTGCGTCCAGGTACGTCGAGTTGATTTCGGTCAAGATGCTTTCCTGTAGCGTTTCCAAGCCCTTGAGACGGAGGCGCTTTTCTTCCGGGGGAACGTCGTCGTCCATGGTGCGCGCCGCGATGGTGCCAGGCCGCGTGGAATAAGCGGCTCCGTGTACTTTGTCGAAACGCAAGTCGGAAAGCAACTGCAAAGTGTTTTGGTATTGCTCTGCGGTTTCACCAGGGAAACCAACGATTATGTCAGTGCTGATAGTGACGTCCGGGATCGTATCGCGGATCTCCCTGATGATGTCACGGTACTCCGCAACAGTGTAGGGGCGGCGCATCTGTTGCAGCACATAGTCGTCGCCGGATTGCACGGGCAGGTTGATGTGCTCGCACACCTTTGGCAAGTCGGCGACGGACCGGATGATGCGGCTGCTCATATAAGAGGGATGGGAGGTGAGAAACCGGATACGGTCAAGTCCGTCAATGTCGTTGAGCCTCGTGAACAGGTCAGCCAGATCGTGACCGTCTTCCCGATCATGCCCGTAGGCGTCCACAGTTTGGCCGAGAACGGTTGCTTCCTTGACGCCCCGGGCTGCAAGCAGCTCCACCTCTTGGGCAATTTCGTTCACGGAACGGCTTACCTGCCGACCCCTCCGGTAGGGAATGATGCAAAAGGCGCACATCAGGTCGCAGCCGTGGATGATGGGTACGTAAGTTGCCACGCCGGGCTGCCGGGGCGCGAGGGAGCCGACACACCCTTGCCAGTCCAGCCCCAAGCGTTCACCCACCAGCTCCAGCAGCGGTTCGAACTGTTGCGGGCGAAGGAACAGGTCAACGTGGGGGAAGCGCTGCTCAAGCTCCTCGGTACGAGGACCGACCATGCAGCCGGTAAGGGCCAGCACGGAGTCGGGCCGCTTTTTCCGCAGCGGCTGTGTAAGATGCAGCGTGCCGCCAACCTTGTCTTCGGCGGATTGGCGGACAACGCACGAGTTCAGCACCACCACATCAGCGTCGGTGGGGTGTTGGACGGCCCTAAGGCCCATTTGCTCTAATGCCGACCCCAGACGTTCGGAGTCGGCGGTGTTCATTTGGCAACCGATGGTCCAGATATGATAGGTCTTCATTCGGCCTTAGTTCCCACGTCCGCAGGGAGTATCTGTAGAAAATGGCGGAGGGAGTGGGATTCGAACCCACGATCCCGGTTTCCCAGGATAAGCGCTTAGCAGGCGCCCGCACTAGACCACTATGCGATCCCTCCCGACCCTGCTGGACGATACCAATTATAGCGCATTGCGCATTGCCGCACAATTCAGGGTGTGGGCGGGCTGTACTCCCTGGCGATCTTGGACTTACAATGGTAAGCGAGGCGGAATGGAGGGATGGCAGAGTGGACGAATGCGACGGTCTTGAAAACCGTTAACCCTCACAGGTTCGTGGGTTCGAATCCCACTCCCTCCGCCAATCGTCGCGGGTTGTTCACTCCCGGTTCCCCCAATCCACGTATCCGGTGGTTCCCACCTCGCTGATTTGGACATTCTGCGAGTATCCGCCGCTGGTGGCCGAATGGGTCCGACAGCCGGCAGTCGGGATGTCTCCGAATTCGTTCAGCGCTTCCGTCAGGATGCGGCCGTCCATTGCCGGGCTAATGGGGACACCCAGAAGGTGGAGTATCGTAGGCGCCAGATCGATGTTCCCGGTTGGCGTGGCGATCAGCGTTCCGTTGCGTAGTGAAGGGCCTTGCGCCAATCCGGTGTTGCGAAGTTCGTGGCGACTCAAACTGCCATGTTGCCCTTGACCCACCGCACCGCCGGTCGCCGGCGCGTGTCCGCGATAACCGGCATCATTTTCCTGGCTAGTCCACGGGAAGGACATCACCAGGTCGGGAGAGCGTGGCCCGTCAATCCCGACGATTGACATCGGCAGCGTCCCGGCCGGTTGTCCAACACGCGCGGACGCAAATAGCGGCCCGCACCAGGCCAGGGAGGTAAGGCACTCCGTTAGCTTAGCGGCTACCGTGGGGTCGGCTTCATGGACGTACAACAATGCCGAACCGCCGTTGTTGGCCACCGCTACCCCGCCGGATTGATCGATTGCGGGAAAGCCGGCGTCACGCAATATCGGCTCAACTGGGATTACTTCGCTGATGGTGGAATAACCGTGATCCGATACGACGAAAACGTCGGTGGTTGAAGCGCGCCCGGACTGTTCCAGATACGACATTATCTCGCCGAATTCAGCGTCGGCTTCGGCCAGGGCTCGCGGAGCTCGTCCCAACCCCACGCCGTCCTCGTGCTGGGTCTTGTCTGGTTCGGATGACCAGAAGACGGCCACCGCCGGGTCGAGTTCCGGGAGGATGTATTCGGTGAGGATGCGTCTGGCGTGAACCAATCTGGCGGTGTTGGGCAGGTCTTGGTCGGGCCAGTTGCCGAAGCGCGCCTCCAGTTCGGCGTATAGCGGGCGGGGCAACGTGAAGTCCGGGTGGATGGTTGCCCCGCCGGCCACGGCTGCGTTGGGGTTGTGGAGGTATGCGTTGCCCGACGTGCCGGTTCCGATGGCCACGTATCGCAAGCCGTGGCGGCCCAGGAGGTCGGCCAGCGTGGGGGCCAACAGAACCCGGCCGGTGGCGTCCGAGATTGCCTGAAGGATCGGCTCCATTGCCGGAATGACGCGGTGTGGATCGTAATCACGGCAGAGGAATGTGTTGCCCGCCAGCCCATGCCGTCCCGGCAGGCAACCGGTCGCCAGGCTGGACACGTTGACGCGGGTAACGGTAGGGAAGACCGGATGGTGGTTGGTGAACGTAACGCCCGAGCGGGCAAATTCCGAGAGGTTGGGCATCAAAACCGGCGTGATTTGTGCCGGTTGCAAGCCGTCGAATACTACGATCAGCGCTTTGCTGCTAGGGGGCATGAGAGTATCCTTTTCGGCCCGATCCTGATGACGTCCAATCAAGCAGACGGCGGATCGCGGCCAGCGCGGCCGGTCGGTCCACGCCGTCAGGCGCGGTGATGGATATGGGGCCGTTGGTCGGGTTGACTACGCGGGTTTGCCCCCACTGGGAGCTTTCGTCAGTGGTGTCCGAGTCGTCCACCGCCAGCGTGACAGATCGGAATGTCAAAGCTGCCGGGGCAATGGCGGCGATCAGGGTCAGCGGGTCGTACAAGTTAAACCGCTCGCGTTCCGGATCCCGGCGGAACCATCCGGTGAGCAGTTGGGCGGCGAGTTGTCCGCTGCGGCCGGAGCTACCCAGTTCCTCGGCCTCGGTGCGGGAAACAAACACCTGTCGGCACGGCGCAAGGTCGATTAGCGTCAGGGGAACCCCGGACTCTATAACCAGGCGCGCTGCCGTAGGGTCGCTGTAGAAATTGAACTCGGAGCAGGGAGTAACGTTCCCTGGAGTATCCACGGCGCCGCCCATGACGATAATCCGCCGCGCCGCCGGCAACGCGGACTTGTAGCGTTTCATGACGCGAGCGAGGTTGGTCAAGGGACCCAGGGCGATTATCGAAACGGCGCCGGGGTCAGCCAGCAAAGTTTGCCCGATGTACGGCACGGCTCCGGTTTTCGCCGGTTCTGTTTCGGGTTCGTTCAGCCGATGGGTCAAGCCGGATGCAGTATGCACGTGGCGGGCATATGCGAACCTCCCTCGAACCGGGCGAGACGCGCCTTGATAGACCGGAATATCGGTGCGGTTGAGGTATTCGAGCAGGGCCAGCGTGTTTCTGGTAGCGGGCCTGAGCGGCACATTGCCCGCCGTCGTGGTCAACCCGATCACCTCCAGTTCGGAACAGGACAGCGCCATAAGCAACGCAATGGCGTCATCGACCCCCGGGTCGGTATCGATGATGACGGGTTCGGGCGAGCTGGAAGGGTTCGCCATAGTTCAGCCCGGTTCCATCAGCCCGGTTCCATTAGTACGGTGTGGCAAAATACGCGCGCGGCGCGAACCGAGGAATACTTGAACTTGAACTGGGCTTGCTGCTTGAATTTGTTGGCGCCGACGATCAACGGGTGTTTGGCGAGTTCAGCTCCAGCCGAACGTCGCAGCCGCCCGGCCAAGCCGCTCCGCGACGCAAGGGTATCTTCGCACATACCCAGTATTTCTTTTGAAGAGATGGCGCCGTCGCCGACTATGTTGAAGATCCCGCTGAGTCGCCGGTTGATGGTCGCCTCAACAGCCCGGGCCAAATCGTGCTGATGCAGAAACTGGATTGGGAACTCGCGCTTTCGGCCAGCGCTTATCGCCGGATAGAACAATTCGTCGACTACGGGACTCGATGAACCGGAACCCACCGACATCGCGGTACGCAAAATGGCGATGCGCATCGCATTGGCGTCTTCGACGCCAGGCACCGGCGGGATGGGTGGACCATCCGGTGGGGGCAGAGCGGGTTCAGCCGTAACCAGGTAACGATGCTGTGGAGCCGGGTTGGCGCGGGAACGCTCGGTAACCGGTATCGGATTACTCTTTCCAATCCCATAGGCGCGAATGTCGGACAAGTACACAACCTGGCGAACGCCGGCGATGCGGGCTGCATCGATCCAGCGGGAGGTGCGTTCAAGAAATGCTTCCGGGTCCGGGCCGTCGTAGTGGCTGCCAACATGGACAATGGAATCAACATTCTCCAACTGCAAAACGTTGGTCATCTCGGTAATGGTGAGTTCACGTCGTTCCGAAAACAGATCCCAAGCCTGGGAGCGCATCAGGTGGGGTAGATCAGCAAGGGCAAACGTTCCTCCCGCCCGATTTTGTGCGAATCTGTAGCTTGAAACCCGTTCAACCGGCCAGCGCATCGGCCGGTCTGCAATGGCTACCAGCCAGTAATCCGGGCGTTCAGCTTCCAGGTGCAGCAACATCCGCGCCCCAAAACCTGAAGACGCTCCGACGACGGCCATGGCTTTGAAACGGGCCTGAGCTGCGGTTTCAGTAGGCGTCATTTCGGATTGTCGATAGCGCGTTAGATCAAGTGAGTGGCTTCGTTTCCCGGCTATCCTGAAACATTTGCAGCTCGGTGGCCACGGCGTCGTCCGGCAGCGGGGAGGCGGCGCGGGGCCCGAAGTTGCGCGCCATGACAAATATCCGGGCCAGCCGTTCCACTAGGTCGCATACCTCTAACGCTTCCCAGATATCGGGGCCGACTCCAACGACGCCGTGGTTGCGCAGCAGGGCGGCGTTGCGATTGCCCAGGGCGGCTTGGGCCTCCTTCGCCAACTCCGGCGTGCCGGGAAACGCGTACTTGCTCACCTTGATCGGCCCGCCGATGGTGAGGAGCATCTCGTCGATCAGAGGCGGGATGTCTCTCCCAATGACCGCGGCAACCGACGCATAGATGGAGTGAGTATGGACCACCGCCTGCACGTCGTTACGCTGGCGGTAAATTTCCAGGTGCAGGCGGGTTTCCGACGAGGGGCGCATCGGAGCCGGTACGACCGGTTCGCCGTCGAGGTTGACCACCACCAGTTCGTCAGGCTGGAGACGGTAATAGGGATGGTGAGTTGGCGTGACCAGCAACAGGCTCGCGTCGCCCGAGCCCGTCAGCCGCCGGCTCGTATTGCCCGAATAGGCTCCCACCAACCCACGGCGATACATCTCGCGCGTGGCTTCGGTGAGTTCAATGCGTTGCGCAGCCCATTGATCGGACACGTCGCTACTCCAGGGGGCGGGCGGCGCCGCGGGAAGATGACAGAACCGCCGCGGCTGCATTATAGCCGCTGATCACCGCTCCCTCCATAGTAGAAGGCCAGCCGGTATCGGTCCACTCCCCGGCCAGGAACAAATTAGGCGAAGGTGTACGCGGGCCGGGACGGAGGCGTTGAGCCCCCGGAACGCAACGAAAGGTCGCGTTCCGTTGTTTCACCACTGCCGCGCTCAATAATATTGCATCCCTTGCGGCCGGGAACGCGCGCGCCATTTCGGCCACGACCAGCTCCGTCAGCTCCGAGCGACCGGAGTCGATGAAATTCCAGGCCGCACTGATGGAGACGGTTAACGACTGACCATCGCCTTCAGCGCTGTCGCTGGCCCGAATCAGCGATGCGTTGAAAACCCATTGCAGCGGGCTGTTCAGAAAATATCGGAAATTGCCGGACATCACCTGGCGATCGTAACGGAGATGCACGTTCACGATGGGTGAGGTCTGCAACCGGCCCAGGGTCGAAAACGGTTTCAAACCGGAAAGTTCGTCAGGCAAAATATTGGCCAACGTCCAGAACGGGACCGCGCTCACATAGACGCCGGCAGAGCGGACTTGTCCGCTGCTGTCCGCCACGTGCGTTACCTGGCCTCCCCGGTCGGTTTTGATGGAATGGGCCGCACAACCCGAATATATCCGGACGCCCAAACGTCGCAGATAACGACCGGCGGGAACCGCAATCGCGTCGCCCAGGGACAACGTGGCGTATCCAACATTGGCCTCGTTGCGTCCCTTGAGCAAGCCCTCCTGCACGATCATGAGGCCCATGGCAGCGCTTACGTCGCGGATGTTATCGTTGAGAGTGCCCTCGATCAGTACGTTCCAGAGATTGTCGATGTTGCGCTCCGATTGGCCGCGCGCCCGCAGCCATTGGTAAAACGTGATATCGTCCAGGTTATCGCGCCGGCGGTCGGCGCCCATGACGGCAATCAGACCCCGCACGGCTCTTATCTTGTCTAGCAAGCCCAAATGGGGGTAGGTCAGGAATGCCGGCAACAAGTGTGCCGGAGCGGGGGCGGGTATGCCGTAAAGGCGTCCGCAGCGACCGGCGCGTTCTTGAACCGCCACGTCAAGGCGAGGTTGCAAATACCAATCCGAGCGGGCGCCGATGCGCTCAAGGAAGGCGATAAAGTTGCGGCAGGCCCCTACGATCACGTGCTGGCCGTTGTCCAAATCCCGGTCGCCTTGCGGTTCGCGATAGGAAAACACCCGCCCCCCCAGGGTCTGGCGGGCTTCCAGCAGGGAAACGCGCCAGCCCGATTCGGCAAGTCTCACGGCGGTTGCGATGCCGGCCAATCCTCCGCCGATGACCAACGCGGATTGTGGCCCCGGTCCTTGGCTGGCGGCGGTCACCTCAGCCATGGGCCGGTAACCCAGGCCCGCGCCATCAACCGCAATTTGGCGCCTTTGCTGAGGCCGATACGCTCCCGGAACACATCGTATCCGGCGTTCTCAATTTTTTTCAGAACCTCGCCATAGATGAGACCCAAAGCGGCGGGACAGGCGCGGGAGCGACGAGACAGGTAGGGCAGGAGTTGCCGACCGCTGGCGAAATGCTGGCGAGCCCGATCGATCTGGAATTGCATCAGTTGGCCGAACTCCTCCGTCACGATCCCATTGGCCAGATCCGGCTCGGTCACGCCAAAGCGTGCCAGCTCGTCTTGCGGAAGGTACACCCTGCCAAATTCCCAGTCTTCCCGCACGTCCCGACAAATATTGGTCAGTTGCATCGCCAGCCCGAGGTCGATAGCCCTTTGGCGAGCTTCAGTGCCGCCGTTGTAACCGAAAATATGGATACAGATCAGCCCGACTGCCGAGGCTACCCGATAACAGTATTCCCGCAATTCATCAAAATTCGCGTACCGGGTTTTAACGAGATCGGACTCTACCCCGTTCAGCACCTCTTCAAAATAATGCTGCGGGATTTCATATGCAGCGGCGATGTCGGCAAGGCAGATGAAAAGGGGTTCGGTAGCGTGCCCGGCATACGTTTGGTTCAGCATCTCCCGGAGATAATTTACGCGCTCCAGTTTCTGGGCCGTGGTTCCTTCGGCGTCCACGGAGTCATCGCAGTAACGGCAGAACGTGTAAGCGACGTAGATCGCGCGCCTTTGTGGAGCGGGCAGGGTCAGAAAGGCGAAATAAAAGTTGCGGGCTTCGGCACGGGTCACTCGCCGGCATTCTTCATATGCGGCGGCCAAGACCTGTGGTGACGGCGGCGCTGCTGCGTCCGAGACTGGCGTGTTCATAGCGTCGGTTCACTCGCCGGGCAAGCCGTAACCCATGCCGAATTTGTTACTGAGCCACGCGGAACCCAGCAACCACGCCTTGCGACGACCTGATAAAGCCGGCCGTTCGCTCAGGACGTCGTAATCTCGTTGACGGATCGCGTCCAGAACAGCGACCCCGCCGCGGGTGAACAGGGCTACCGCGAGGCGGGCCGACGGTTCGAGAGTTTTGATCAAAGGAGCGCCTTTTTGGAAAAGCCCCATGGCCACATCGCACTCGTGACGCAACAGCGCGCGAAACTGGCCGCTGGCGCAACCGGACGCGATGTCTTCCTCACTCACGCGGAAGGCCAGCATATCAGCCTGCGGGAGATAGATGCGCCCCCGGTCGCGGTAGTCCCTCGCTATGTCCTGCCAAAAATTGGTTAACTGCAACGCGGTGCAGGTACAATCCGCCAATCGCTGCCTTTCCAAATCGTCATAACCAAAGAGATAAAGGTACAAATGTCCGACCGGGTTGGCTGAGTAGGCGCAGTATTCAATGACTTCGTCCAGGGAGCCGAACCGTCCGGAGCCTTGATCGAGGCGGTTGGCTTGTATCAAACGGTCGAACGGCTTCCGGGGAATATCGAACTTCGCGACGGTATCCTGTACCGCGATTGCGATGGGATGAGACGGTTGACCATGATAAATCGCGTCCAACTCGGATTCCCACCAATCTAACCGATCCAGGCGGTGCGCGATTACCGTGGGCTCCGGCTGGCCGGTGGGAAGCGAATTGGGGGGATGGTCCGGCGGGGCCGTCTCGTCGCCCAAATCATCCACCATGCGGCACCAGGCATAGATCGCGTAAACGTGCGGAAGCTTATGCTTGGGGGTTATCCACCCGCCGACATTGAAGTTTTCGTAGTGGCGGCGGGCCAGCCCCTCGCAGTATCGGTAGGCGTCATCCGCCGAAACCGGGCCCGCGCCATCCCCGTCGGAGAACGGCGCAACGG
The DNA here is from genome assembly GCA_963692995.1 of Dehalococcoidia bacterium. Classification (GTDB taxonomy): domain Bacteria; phylum Chloroflexota; class Dehalococcoidia; order Lucifugimonadales; family UBA3495; genus Bin87. Next base: position 1,520,065 of record OY843611.1, on the reverse strand, counting down.
GCGAGCAATTTTCTTCAGTCAGAGCGGCCATACCGATTATTCACCGACGATTTGGACCATAACTTCACGAGGGCGCGGGTGGTCCAACTCGATGAAGAAGATGCTCTGCCACTGTCCGAATGGCATCCGTCCGTTGATGAGAGGGATGGTTTCGCTACAGCCGAGCATCAGGTGCTGCAAGTGAGCGTGACCGTTGGGGGATTCTTCCTCGGTCATATTCACCGTTCGCACCGCAAAATCATTGTGCCGGTAATCGCCGTGGCGGGGGCACATTTCTTCCAGGAAACGCGCCATATCCTCAATTAGCAACGGTTCGTTTTCATTGATCTTCACTGCCGCGGTGGTGTGCCGCGAGTACACGACGACGAAGCCGTCCATGACTCGGGATTTTCCCACGCAGCCTCTAACCCAGTCCGTAATGTCGATGAACTCGGGCGCGGCCGTAGTGTTGACCTTCAACGTGAAATTCTTGGTTTTCATGAGCTGCATGCCGTTAGGGTGGGATTGGAATGAAACAGCATTAGTTTCTCGATTATTGACGATCCAGTCAGGTTGCGTGTCCGTCGTGATAGGGACGGCCATCGACAAGCTGGCGCATCCGATCACGATAGCGAGCCAGCGCGATGAGGGGCCACGTGTTACGGTAAAGGTGGTAATTGATCATAAACCCGGCGGATAACTCGGCGCCTTGGAAACCGCGTTGTCCAGGTTGCGGAACCTTTTCGACGCGCTCCCCTTTCAAATAGCCGGGAAACCCGGTGCCGGTGAAATGGGGCTCATCCCAATCGCCTTCAGGCTTTTGGGTTCGCAGTAAAAACCGGACGCCCCGGTGCGTGGCCGGATGGTCCACACAACCGGCTGCCAACAAAGCGATGATAGCCCAAGCAGTTTGGGAGGCAGTGCTGACGCCTACGCCATGTTGAGTCAAATCCACATATGACGCGCAGGATTCTCCCCAACCACCATCTTCGTTCTGACGAGAGAAAAGCCATTCCACGGCGCGCCGCACGTAAGGTTGGCTCATATCTTCGCCAACGGCTTCCAAACCGGGGAGCGCCGCCCCGAGGCCATATATGTAGTTCACGCCCCAGCGGCCAAACCAACTGCCATCATCCTCCTGCTCCGAGCGCAGGTAACGGTAGGCCCGTTGCACGAAATGCTCATCGCACCGATACCCCAGCTTGCCGTACATTTCCAGGACATGGGCCGTAACGTCGGCGCTGGAGGGATCGAGCACCTCGCCGAAGTCGCTGAAGGTGAGGGCGGTTATGTAGCCGTGGTTGTTGTTTTTGTCGAAGGAGGCCCATCCGCCGTCCCGGTTCTGCATACCGGTGACCCAAGCCGCGGCGCGAGCGATGGCCTGCTGTCGCAAATGGTCTTCCCTTTCCGGCAGCATCCCCAGCCGCAAGGCCAAAACCACTTCAGCGCTATCGTCGATGTCCGGATAGCAGTTGTTATGGAATTCGAAGGCCCAACCGCCGGGTTGCACCTGCGGAGCTTGCACCTGCCAGTCGCCTCCGACGAGGATCTGTTGGTCAACTAACCAGCGAGTCGCCGATTCCAGCATGGGATCGTCGGCCGGAATGCCGCTTTCCGCCAATCCCTGTACGACGAGGCACGTGTCCCAGACCGGCGAGATGCAGCCTTGGACCGTCCAACGGTCGTCCTTCTGGATACCGAAACTATCCAGGCCGCCGAAGCCATGAGCCATTATGGGATGATCGTTGTCAAATCCGCACACGCTGAGGGCGATCAGGCTGTACACCCACGGGGGCTGGATTCCCCCCCAACTTCCGTCGTCTTCCTGGTGTTCCAGGATCCACTCAATCGCCTTGCGCTCAGCCCGTTTGCGAAAAGGGTTGAAACGGAGGCGGTTGTACACCGAGCCGATGGTGCTCTCGACGAGATGCACCACGCGGGGCAGGTTGAAGCCCGGTGGCGCGGGCAGGGAATAGTCCGTGCCGGATCGTCCATTGGGCAGCAGCTCATCGATTGCGTGTTCGGGAGGTATCGGTCGAACCGGACGACGCGTCAGGAGGATAGACAAAGGCACGATACAGCCGCGGGCCCAACTGGCGAACCGGTAAATGCTGAATGGAGCCCAATGAGGGAGCAAGATCATTTCCGTGGGCAATCGTGGGGTGCCGTCCCATTCCCACTGGCCAAAGAGCGCCAACCAGATTCGGGTGAACATGCGTGTTTGGGGGATTCCGCCGCGCGCCAGGATGAATTGGCGTGCCCGACGCATAGGCTCGGCGTCCGGGTCTTCGCCACACAGTTTCAAGGCGAAGTAGCATTCCACGGACGTGGACAGGTCTCCTGGCGCGCCGTAATAGATGGCCCAACCGCCGTCATCCAGTTGCTTGCTCAGGATGTAATTGACGATGTGGCGTTCCCGCTCCGGGTTGTGGAGGCCCAGAAAACGCGACAACATCACGTACTCCGCTTCCATGGTGTTGTTGGATTCCAGTTCGCCCCACCAATAACCCAAGTCGTTCTGGATACAGCGGAAATGATTCTGCAACCGACTGATGGCTTCGTCCAGGGATGGCGCCGGCGGGGTTGCCGCGGCGGCGTCTCTCAATGATTTTGTCAGCGTCTTGGTGGCCATGACAATAAAACCGTCACAAATGGCGAGGGCGCAGATACCCATGGTCAGTGAACCAGCAAACGGCTTTCTCAAGGGCGTTTTCCACTGGGCTTTGCGGGATCCCCAGCTCGGTTATCGCTTTGCGGCAGCTGACGTACATGGGGTGTCGGGCGATTTTGATGCCCTCAACCGGGATTGCCGGCGGGCGGCGCATTATGCCACTTTCCACCCATTGATCGCAGTAAGCCGCGCCCATCACGAACCAATATGGGAAACGAATGCGGGGCGACCGGCGGCCGGTGATTGCGGCCAGCATTCCGAAAACTTGGCGCAAGGTCAGATTCCGGCGCCCGAGGATGTAGCGTTCGCCGGGTCGCCCCCGTTCCATAGCAAGAATGTGTCCTTCCGCGACGTCGCTGACATCAACCAGATTCATTCCGGTGTCGAGATAACCGGGAATACGACCCCGGGCAAAGTCCAGCGGGATCCGCCCGGTCGGTGTCGGCTTGACGTCCCATTTGCCTACCGGAGCGCAGGGGTTCACCACCACCACCTCCAGACCGTCGCCGTTGGCGGCCAACGCGAGCTGCTCGGCGGCGTATTTGGATTGCTTGTAATGGCCGATCAGTTGAGTCGGGTTTGCCGGAATTTCCTCGTTGCCCAATTCGCCAGGATCAGCCCCAGCGCCTTGCGGCAGCCCTATGGTCGAGACCGAACTGGTGAACACAACGCGGCGCACCCCGGCGCTCCGGGCGGCGTCCAGCAGGCGCTGCGTTCCGGCGACATTGGTGTCGTAGATATCGCCCGGACGCTTTGCCCAGAAAGCGTAAGTGGCCGCGCAGTGATACACGGTTTCGCAGCCTTTCACCGCTCGTCGCAGGGATTCGACGTTAAGCAGGTCGCCGGGAGACTGCTTGACAGCCACATCGCGAATAACCAAATCGTTGGCCGAGGGGCGGACCAGGGCGCGAACATCCTCACCGCGCGCAGCAAGCCTTCGCGCCAGATTTCCCCCGATGAAACCGGTGGCTCCCGTTACCAGCGTGGTCATTGGAACGCGGCCAGACGCGAGGATTGACGGGCAGCCAGGGCTTCGACGGCGGTGAGCAGGCATCGCGTCAATTGACGGCGGGCCAGCTCGGCTTGTCGCCACAGATGCAGTAGCGTCGGGGCACGACCGGGATGTGTGAGCAGGCTCCATGCCGCGCGACGCGCGTTGCTCGCGTAAAAGGCGACCCAGGGAGGAATCTGCTGATCGGCGGTGTCGAGGACCGCGCGTACGGAAGCGAAAGGAACGCCAGCGGAGTGCGCGGCGCCGGCGGCCCAGTAGTCCTCCATGTTAACCGAAGCCGCGCGCAAAGAGGCGTGAACGGCCGACTTGGCAACGATACCCGCGACCGCGGGGACTGTCGCCGATGGGGCAGTCACGACACGACATCCGTTGGCATGGGCCGCATCGGTCAAGGTTGAAGTCAAACCCCGGTTGGCCGCTATCGCACACGGTGGGATGCGGCTGCCATCGGTGGCAGGGAAATCGGCGGCATGGAATAAGTTCGCAACGTGGATATCGCCCGTTTTCAGGGCCGGGTCGGCAGCCCCGCAGAAACCGACCATGATTACCCCGTCCGGAGCCTTGGCCATGATACGGTTCAAGCTGGCGGTGACGCGGGCCCGGCCAACGCCTGAGACGTGTAAGGAAGCGCCGAGAGTTTCGGCGTCACGAACTTCCCGGCATATGCTGGAGAGTTCGGTGGTCATTGGCGCTACGATGGCAAGCATTTGGCGCTACGATGGCAAGCATGTTGTGGCCGGCCGGGCTCAGCCCACGCTGATGCCCCCTTTGTGGGCCGCGCCGGACTTGATAAATGTTACCCACTCCCGGGGTTTTCCGATGGCGTTGAAAATAGTGGCGGATTCAAAACCGCAATGCATCATGCAGTTGCCGCACCGGGGGTCGCGACCGACTCCGTATTTGTGGTCCCACAGCTCCGGCTCATATAGATCATCGAGCTGGGAAGTGTGTTCGTCGGCTAACGGGTAGCAGGGCTTTCGCCACCCCATTACCGTGTAGGTCGGATTGGACCAAGCGGTGCATTGATACTCGCGTTCTCCGCGCAGGAAGTTGAGGTATAGGGGATTGTTGTAAAAGCGCATTCCATCCATCCGCGTCGGGTCCAGCAGGTTACGGAAAACGTTGCGCGATTCCTGGCGAGTCAGGAAAAGATCACGGTCCGGAGCGTCCTCAAAGTCGTAACCGGGCGAAATCATCGATCCTTCGACGCCCAGGTCGCTGACGTAGCGGAACATTTCCCGAAGGTCTTCCACGTCGCTGTTGCGAAAGACGGTGGTGTTGGTGCAAACCCGGTAGCCCTTCCCAACGGCCAGGCGTATGCCATCCACCGCTCTCTTGAATACGCCGGGGCGGGCCACCGATTCGTCGTGCTTCTCTTCCATACCGTCCATATGGATCACCCAGCAGAAGTATTTGGACGGCGGGATTTTGTCCAGCATTCGAGGCAGCAGCAGCGCGTTGGTGCAACAGTAAACGAAGTATTTTTCCTCGACCAGCGTGTTGATCATCTCGTCGATTTGCGGGTGGATCGTTGGCTCGCCACCGGCGATGGACACGATGGGCGCTCCGGAACCTCGGACGGCGGCCAGCGCTTCGTCCACCGCCATCATCTGGTCCAGTACGCCCCGATACTCTCGAATTCGGCCGCATCCGATGCAGGCGAGATTGCACATCTCCAGCGGCTCCAGCATGGTCACCAGCGGGAAGCGTTTGCGACCGCGCAGCCGGTTCTTCAAAATGTACCATCCCGTGCGCACGCCCAGCTCCATCGGACGTTTGGCGGGTTTGACGCTGCCGGAAGGATGTTTAATCGTTGGCACCATAGGGGCGTTCTCCGTGCATTGGCGCGTGGGATGTTTCAAAAGAGGCGGTAGGCCATAAAGTCAATGAGATGCGCCGCGTCCTCGGTGGCCCAGGGCGGCAACTCCAGCGTGGCCAGGGCATCGCGGCCTTCTTGCGCGGTACGCTCGGTCAATTCGTCGGTTTGTCGGGCTGCGCCGATGTCATCCAATATTTCCATCACGCGGTCAACGTCGGCTTCGTCCAAGGTTTCCTGAGCGTAAAGACGCAAGAGTTCGTCTCGATCTGCCCCTCCAACCTGTTGAAAAGCGTACACGATCGGGTAACTCTTCTTGCGTTGTACGATGTCGCTGTCGGTGGATTTGCCGGTTATCGCCTCGTCTCCCCAGATGCCCAGGTAATCGTCGCGTATCTGGAACAAACGCCCGATGGCGGCGCCAAAGCGGGCCACGCCCGCCAGCATCTCCGGATCATCGGTAGCAAGCGTTGCGCCGATTACCAGGCTGCTGCGGATGAGCGCACCCGTTTTCAGAGCAATCATGTCCAGGTATTCCTCGGCTCCGATGGTGGCGCGCTGCTCGAATTGCAAATCTCGGCACTGCCCTTCGATCATCTGGAGATAGCTCTGGGTGAGCAGTTTGGAGACTTGCACCGCGGTGTCGGCGGAAACGTGTTCGCCGGCCGCGAGGGTAGTCAGGTCTCCCAACGCTTGCATGGCGTCGCCGGCGACCAGGGCTCTTTGGGTTCCCCAAAGGGCCCAAACCGTAGGTTGGTGTCGTCGCTCCAGGCCCTGGTCCTGGATGTCGTCGTGGACCAGTGAGAAGTTGTGAATCAGCTCAAGGGCGGCCGCGGCGGGCGCAGCAGGGCCGGGTTCTCCCCGGAAGGCGTCGCAGGCGAACATGCAGAGAGTGGGCCGTAGCGCTTTGCCCTGGGACGCGGGGGTTGGCGACGGAACTCCGTGCCGGTCGGACCAACCAAGGTGGTAACGCAGTACAGTATTGACGGCGTGGCCGTCCAACGGCGGCATCGCTTGGGCTAAGGCATCTTCCAAGTGAACGCGGTAGCGCTCAAACATATCAGGAAGCGTGGGCCCATCCGGTTGGACAGCGTCGTCGGCCGGCTGGCTCGACTGACGAGCCTCTACAGCAGCGGTTGGTATAGTGCCCATTTTGGTAGCCTGCCGAGCGTGGGGGGTAATGGGTAAGCGCGGCGCGCCGGGGATATGGGTAGAGGCTGTTTATTCCAACGATGCCGGAATCGTAACTAAACGGCGGCGACGCTGTCAAGCGCGGGTGTCTCGGTCTTGCGCCGCATTATTGTGGTCGGGCTATTGTGGTCGGGGCTTCGAGGGATCAAAAACCGTCGGCCGGCAACCGCCCGATAGACATTGGGCCAGCGCCCGGCTAGACTGCCAACGGTATCAAACACCAGCGGAAGGGGGCGAAGGCATGGCTGAATTCAACTTGGCCGTCATTGCCGGCGACGGCATCGGGCCGGAGGTTATCTCCGAAGGACGGAAGGTGCTGGATGCGGTGGCCGCTCAAACCGGCGGCCTCTCCTTCCGGGCTACCGAGTTTCCCTGGGGAAGTGACTATTATCGCGCAACCGGGCGCATGATGCCTGAGGACGGTCTGGAGCAGCTGTCGGCTCACGACGCTGTGTTATTCGGCGCGGTGGGGGACCCCAACATTCCGGACCACGTCACGCTACAGGGCCTGCTGCTGCCCATGCGTCGCGCTTTTGACCAGGCCATTTGCGTCCGCCCGGCGGCGCTATATCCCGGAGTGGATTCACCCATCTCCGGAAAGAACGCCGGCGATGTGGACATGGTCATTTTCCGGGAGAATACGGAGGGAGAGTACGCTCCGGTGGGTGGGCGTATCTACCCCGGCACTCCTCACGAAACCGTAATTCAGAGCGGCGTTTTTACCCGACGCGGCACCGAGCGCATCATCCGCGCGGCATTCGAACACAGCCTCCGGCGCGGCGGCAAGAACAAGGTCACCTCCGTAACCAAGTCCAACGCCCAGGCGTTCAGCATGGTGTTCTGGGACGAGGTTTTCGACGAAGTGGCCGCGGAATATCCGCAGGTTCAAACTGAGTCGCTGCTCGTGGACCGGGCGGCAATGGACTTAGTGCGCTGGCCGGAGGATTTTGACGTTATTGTGGCGTCCAATCTCTTCGCCGACATCCTTTCCGACATCGCCGCCGTGGTGACGGGGAGCATGGGGCTGGCCCCCAGCGCCAACATCAACCCGGATGGAACGTACCCTTCCATGTTCGAGCCGGTGCATGGCGCCGCTTTCGACATCGCCGGCAAAAATTTGGCTAACCCGCTGGCCACCATCTTTGCCGTCGCCATGATGCTGGAACACCTTGGCGAAGCCGACGCCGCCCGACGCGTGAATGCGGCCGCCCTCCAGGTACTCAATGAGCGCGTCACTCTCACCGGCGACCTGGGCGGCAACGCCAGCACTCAGGAAGTGGGTGATGCGGTGGTGAGCTTGTTGAATGCCTGAACCGCTAGCGACCCTGCGGGACCGCTGCTCCGGGCATTTCCCCTTTGCCGGAACCATGCCGGTCGTGCTAATCTGCGCTCTGTCAATTTGTCAGCCGTTGGTAAGGAAAGATGATCGCTTTCAATTGCACCATCCAGGAGGGAATGATACCGCTCAACCTCCGTCCCACATTGGCTTCGGAACTGGCGCGTATCAGCGCCTCTTTCGTGGGTGGCAACCCCGATGACGTGTCGGTGAACTGGATTGAGATTCCCCACGGCTTTGGCTTCCGCGGTGGAAAAATCTCAACCACATCCGCCGTGAGGGGCGAGATTTCGCCGGGCTTACAGCAAGCAACCAGGGTTGAGCTGATGCAGGCGATTCAGGATATGTGGATGGACCACACCGGCTGCACCACTGACGAACTGGTGGTATCGGCCCGAGACCGCCGTTGATAGTACCTTGCACGAGTTAACAAGGAGAAAACCATGCCGCATTATCGCTGTATAATCCCGCAAGATGCCCTGACTTTCGATCAACGTCAGGAGATCGCTCTTGCTTTCACCGACATCCACTGCGGCTCCACCGGAGCGCCCCGCAGTTTCGTGTCTGTGACCTTCATCGAAACCCCCGAGGGCGAGCAGCCGGAACTTGGCGACGGCTGGTATCTGGACGGCGGCAACCGGGCCGGCCGCTCGGAGGAAGTGAAGCAACAGCTCCTGGCGGATCTGACCCGGGCCTTTGCGAACGTCGCCGAGGTCTCGCCCAACGTCATCGGTGGCCGCATCAACGAGAACCCCGCCTCCTGGACCATGGAAGGCGGCTTCGTGCTGCCGGAACCTGGCCAGGAAGGCGCCGAGTGGTACGCCGCGGCAGCTGCCGACTGACGCAGCCACCGCTTTGCCGTTCTGGGCCGGGGGCAGGTTTGAAACCTGCCCCCGGCGAAATAATCAGCCCGGCAGCGGCCCTCACCCCACCCTTCCCAGGACTATATGCCGTGGCCCCTCCGGAGACGGTTCTGCAAAATCCGACCGGAAGTGCGCTCCCCGACTTTCTCGGCGCAACAGGGCGGCCTCGGTAATCAGACGCGCTACGACCAGCATATTGCGCAGCTCGTAATCTCCGGGAGTTTCGGGTGGCGGCATGGTCCGCTGCCATAGATTCAGTATGCGGGCTGAGAGCAACAGACGGGTGCCGTTTCGTTCCATCCCCACGTTGCGCCACATCAATTCTTGCAGGTTAATCCGCGCTCGTTCCGGTACGGTGGCGCACACCATTGCCCGATCAGTCAGGCCCATCCGCAATTCGGTTTCGCTTCTCACCAGGCGCGATTGATCGTATAGCGGCGCGTTTCCGAGGGCCGCTCCCACCATGCGTCGGGAGAACACCAGGGTATCCAGCAGGGAATTACTGGCTAAGCGGTTGGCGCCGTGCACCCCCGCGCAAGCCACTTCTCCACAAGCGAAAAGTCCTTTGATGCTGGTGCGACCCCAGGTGTCGATTTTCACGCCACCCATCATGTAATGTGCCGCCGGCGCCACCGGAATCGGTTCTCGAGTCATATCTATTCCGTAGCGGCGCAATTCGGCATAGATCGTTGGAAACCGGCTAGCGACAATCGAGGCGGGAAGGTGCGATATATCCAGAAAGGCCGGTTGCCCATCGGCCTTTTCCATCTCCGCAGCGATGGCGCGGGATACCACGTCTCGAGGCGCCAGGTCGGCCATAGGGTGGTAATCGGCCAGGAATGGATGGCCGGTCGCGTTACGCAAAACCCCACCCTCGCCGCGCATCGCTTCGGACAACAGGAAGGTGGGCGCATCATCCAGCCAAAGCGCGGTGGGATGGAACTGGTAGAACTCCAGATCCATGACATCCGCCCCGGCCAAGTACGCCAGCGCAACTCCATCTCCGGTCGCCACGGCGGGGTTGGTCGTGTAGCGATACAACTGCCCGGCTCCGCCAGAGCAGATCATAACGACCGGGCTGCGCAAGGTCAGTAAGCGGTTCTGCCCGGGCCCTGGGCCGTCGGTCAATACCTCCACGCCCGTTACGACGCCTTCCGCAACGCAGACGCGGGTTACGTGGGTGTATTCTGCCACGGTGATCCGATGATAAGAACGTACCTGGTCGGCCAGGGTATTCTCGATATGCCGGCCCGTAGCGTCGCCGCCGGCGTGGATAATCCGCGGGACGCTGTGCGCGCCCTCTCGGCCCAGAGCTATCTTCCCATGAATTGTGTCGAAGGGGACGCCCCGGCGGATCAGGTCGGCAATGCTTTCCGGGCCTTGCCCGGTCAGCACTGCCACCGCCTCCGGATCGCACAGGCCGGCGCCGGCCTGGAGAGTGTCCCTTTGATGCAGTGTCGCTGAATCGCCGGGGCCGACGGCGGCGGCGATGCCTCCCTGGGCGTAGCGGCTGTTGCAGTCGTCCACGCGGCCTTTGGTGACCACCAGCGTCCTGCCATGCTCGGCCGCCAGAAGGGCAGCGTTCAATCCGGCAATGCCGCTGCCGACGATGATGTAATCGTATTCGGCGCCATCGTCCGGGGTTGCCATTGCGCTCAAAATACGATGTCCTCTTTTTGCGATCCTATCCGTTGGCCGGATACCGGTCCCGGGCGGACCAGGATCCGGCGATGTCGGGTTCGTGACGCGGGCTGGATCCGTTGTCAAACGGGCATATGCGCGTAGGGGCGAATGATTATTCGCCCCTACATCACCTGGTGGATTCTTGCTGGATCAGTTAATCGTCGTCGCCAACCGCCGCCGGCTCTTCGATGGGATCAAGCTGCCACGGGAAGTTCCCCTCAAACAGGAAGCCGTCCTTGTTGCCCCATTCCGATTCGGGCGCCTCGTAGTACACCTCGATCTCGTTGTCGTCCGGGTCATAAATATACACGCCCATCGAAATGCCGTGGTCGCCCAAACGCTTGATGCGGACACCATGATCCCGGCACCGCTGATACAACTCCTTCAGGTCGCGGAAAGAGTTCATCTGCCAGGCCATGTGCGCCATGCCCACCCGTCGGTCTTCGGGGCCGGGGGCGTCCATGCCCAAGGGGATCAAGGCCAATTCGTGGGACATGGTGGTATCGGCCGAGAGGAAAGTCATTCCGCCGGGACGGCCCGTCATCACGGTGAGTCCCAGGACGTTGCTGTAAAAATCGACGCTGCGATCCAGGTCGCGGACCTTGATGACCAGATGGCCCAGCTGCTTAGGGGTGTAAGCCATGGGTTGCCTCCTTATGCGGTGTTTGAGATTGGCGTTAGGCGCATTATATCGCACATCTACTATGATGTGCATTGCGCCGATTTATGGTAAAACCACCTTTGTAACCTGGCGGCCCCTAGTCCACTTGGCCTAGTATAATGTCGTTGCCGCCGTAACCGGATAATCATCCGCCGCCCTATGGAAGTGCCAGGACAAAACAGCGCCGCCTACGCCGCCGCACCGTCGGCTTGCGACGGTTTGTCGCCCGCGCGCAACGGAGCCGGCGACCCGGCTCTGGTGTTCAAGCAGGCTGATGAGCCTTGGGAATTTGAAGAGATTTCCCAGTTGAATTACGCTTCCTTTGTGGAGGAGGTGCCGCAGCATCCATCCAACGATAACCGAATATTGGTTGATCGTTTCCACTCCGAAAACACCTACTTCATTTGTCGTCGAGAGCAAGACGTGGTGGGCATGATATGCGTGCGCGACCGACGACCTTTCTCCCTGGACGAAAAACTCGGGCGGTTGGAATCGTATTTGCCCCAGGCGGAGGGATCGCGGGTTTGCGAAGTGCGCCTGCTGGCCGTCCGTCCCGATATGCGACGGACGCGGGTTTTGACCGGGCTGCTCACCATGATGGCGCGTCATTGCCAGGATGGCGGTTATGATTACGTCGTGATGTCCGGTCGGGTCTCCCAGCAACATCTGTACCGACATATCGGGTTTGTACCATTCGGCCCAGTGGTGGGTGATGACGATGCTCCCTATCAGCCGATGTATCGTCCGGTGGGCAACGTAGGAGCCGAGTTCGCCGGCTTGCTTCATGACAATGTTGCCGCGCCGGCCAGAGAACCGGTGATCCTCACCCCAGGGCCGGTGGCGATGCCGGCCGAGGTGGTCGAAGCTTTTCAGCAGCCCCCGTTGTCCCACCGATCCCCGGAGTTCGCCCGGTTGATGCAAAATGTGCGGCAAGGGCTTTGCGATTTCACCGGAGCCAGTTACTGCGCCGTCATGGTAGGTTCCGGCACTCTGGCCAACGACGTGGTGGCGGGCCAATTGTCGCGTCTGAATGCCGGGGGAGTGATTGTTACCGCCGGCGAATTCGGAGAGCGCCTGCTCGACCACGCCGACCGTATGGGTTTGAGTTATCAAACGGTCCATCACCCCTGGGGGGCGCCACTGGACTACAGCCGGATCGAAACGGCTTTGTCGGCCAACCCCAACGGTTGGCTGTGGACCGTGCATTGCGAAACGTCCACCGGCGCGTTGGCGGACCTGCCCCGTTTGAAGTTATTATGCCGTGAGTACGGGGCTCGACTGGCGCTGGATTGCATCAGCAGCCTCGCGGCCGCCCCGCTGGACCTGAATGGGGTTTGGATGGCCAGCGGCGCCAGCGGTAAAGCGTTGGCGGCGTATCCCGGGTTGGGCCTGGTTTTCTGCGCATCCCGCCCGGAACCCGACGGTACTCTGCCCCGTTACCTGGACCTCGGCCTCCACTGCGCCGGGGAAGAGGGCGGAGCGGTGCCATTCACTTTGTCATCCAACCTGCTGTCCGCTCTGCACGCCGGCCTCCGCCGCCAGAACGCGGCCCTATTGACGCAGATCGATAAAGATGGGCGATGGGCGCGCAGAAAGCTGCGCTCATTGGGCTTGGAGCTGGTTGCTTCGGAAGACGAGAGCACCGGGGCCGTCACCACAGTTGCGTTGCCCGGAGACCGTATCGACTCCGCGCAAATCGGCCGCGCCCTCGAAGCTCAAGGTTTTTACACGTCCTACGCCAGCGGTTATCTGCGCCAACGTAACTGGCTGCAAATCTGCTTAATGGGGGAAGTAAGCCGAGCGCAGCTCCGGCGGTTGTTGCCGGTACTGGCGGCGCAACTGGACGAGATGACGAGGGTTCAGTCTCCAGCGTGACCTAGCAGGGGCAGGTTGGAAACCTGCCCCTGCAACAGCGCTGCTCCGACGCGGCGGTTAGCCGCCCGCCCCTTCCAGATTCTTCATGTGGTTCATCGCGCTGCCGGCTCTGAACCAGGCGATCTGGGCATCGTTAAGCGTGTGGCGAAGATTGAGGGTCTCTTCGCTGCCGTCAGCGTGCTTCAGGATCGCCTGCACCGGACGGTCAGGGGCCAGCTCGTTCAAGCCTACGAGGGTCATGCGGTCGTCTTCCAGAACCCGGTCCCAGTCTGCCGGGTCCTCGAAAGTAAGCGGCAGTAGGCCCTGCTTCTTCAGGTTGGACTCGTGGATCCGGGCGAAACTGCGGGTGATGATGGCCGCTGCTCCCAGCATCCGGGGCGACAGAGCGGCGTGCTCCCGGCTGGAGCCCTCGCCATAGTTCTCGTCGCCAATGGCGACCCAGCGGATGCCCTGGGCGCTGTAGGCGCGAGCAATCTCCGGTATCGGCATGATCTCCTCACCGGAGAGCTGGTTCTTGCCGGTGCCGGTTTCGTCGGTGTAGGCATTGTTAGCGCCGAGGAACATATTGTCGCTCAGGTTGTTCAGGTGCCCTCGGAAACGCAGCCAGGGCCCGGCCGGCGAAATTGAGTCTGTGGTGGTTTTGCCCGCTGTTTTCACCAGGACGGGAATATCTTCAAAGTCGCGGCCATCCCACGGCTCCCACGGCTCCAAAACCTGAAGGCGATTGCTGTTGGGGTCAACGCGAACTTCAATGTCGCTTCCGTCTTCCGGTGGGTCGATGTACAGGTCTGCGCCGGGGTCAAAGCCGGTGGGCGGTACTTCGGGGGCTTCCGTCGGAGGTTGCAGCATGAATTCGCTGCCGTCAGCATCAACCAGCGGGTCCGTAAGCGGGTTGAAGCTCAGGCGTCCGCCCAAGCCCATGGCGATGGCAATTTCGGGGCTGGCAATAAAGTTCATGGTGCCGGCGTTGCCATCGTTCCGACTGGGAAAGTTGCGGTTGTAGGACGTGACGATGCTGTTGTCGGTGCCGCGCGCTTCAGGGCGATTCCACTGACCGATGCACGGTCCGCAGGCGTTGGCCAGCACGGTGGCGCCGATGGACTCCAGGGCGGCCTGCTGCCCGTCCCGCTCGATGGTGGCGCGAACCTGCTCCGATCCAGGGGTTACTAACAATCCCGACGCGGCGGAAACACCGCGGGCGGCGGCCTGTCGGGCCACATCGGCGCACCGTTCCATGTCCTCGTAGGAGGAGTTGGTGCAACTTCCCACCAGGGCCACCGACACGGTTTCCGGGAAGCCCTCCCTTTCCATATCCGCGGCCAATTGCGAAATGGGCCGCGCCCGGTCGGGGGAATGTGGTCCGGTGACGTGGGGTTCAAGCGTGGAGAGGTCAATTTCAACGATCTGGTCATAGAACTGTTCCGGCTGCTGCTCGACTTCGGGGTCGGACTGGAGCAGATGGACGTATTCTTCGGCAATGTCCGCCAATTCGCCCCGGCCGGTGGCGCGCAGATAGGTGGCCATTCGCTCGTCGTAAGGGAACACGTCTCCCGTCGCGCCCAACTCGGCTCCCATATTGCAGATGGTGCCTTTGCCGGTGGCAGAGATGGATGTGGCGCCGGGTCCGAAGTATTCGATGATGGCGTTGGTGCCACCGGACACGGTCAGCTCAAAGGCCAGCTTGATGATGACGTCCTTGGGCGCCGTCCAACCGTTCATCGCTCCCGTGAGCTTCACGCCAATGATGCGTGGGTAACGCACTTCCCAGGGGAGGCCGGCCATCACGTCTGCGGCGTCCGCGCCGCCCACACCAATGGCCAGAGAGCCCAATCCGCCACCGTTCACCGTGTGGGAGTCGGTGCCGATAATCAACGCGCCGGGGAAGGCGTACTTTTCCAGCACCACCTGGTGAATTATGCCGGAGCCGGGCTTCCAGAAACCCATGCCGTAGCGGCGGCTGGCCGACTCGAGGAACTGATAGACTTCGTTGCTCTCATTCAGAGCGTCCTGCAAGTCCGACGACGCCCCGACGCGAGCCTGGATAAGGTGGTCACAATGGACCGTCGTGGGCACGGCGACCCGTTCGCGTCCCGATTGCATGAACTGCAAGATCGCCATCTGTCCGGTTACGTCCTGATGGGCCACCCGGTCGGGCCGCAGGTTGATGTAGCTGTCGCCCGGTCGCAAGTCGGCCTCGGTGACGTGGTCAAGATGTGACAGCAGCAACTTCTCGGCTAATGTCAAAGGGCGGTTCAGCCTGGCTCTGACCTCCGACAGTTTTGCGTCCATCTTTCGGTACGCTTCGCGTACGAATTCCGGCGTGGAATCAACGTTGCTCATCGTTTTTCACTCCTCCTCAAGGTTGACCACGGACCCGTACTTTTCCGCCAATGCCATGAACATGGCGTGGCGCAAAGGATTGCTGTCCTCGTTCTCTGAACGCCGCAGGTAGATGCGGTACACGGTTTCCAAATCGCCATCGCGGAGCCAGATGGCATAGCCGGGCATTCCGTTGCCAAGGGTACGGCGCAGAAATTCCAGTTGGCGGATACGGCTAAGCTGCAACGCCACGCGCCCATCCCCGTCGGTCACCAACACCGCTATATCGCCTCGTTCGTCCGCTTGACCATTTCCGTCCACCAGTTCCAAATTTGATAACGTGGCTGGGATGGATGCGCTGGCCGTCGCATTATGCACCATTACCACCGCCTCACCGAGACCCGCTCCTCCACCGTCGATGCCCCGACTACAATCGAGCAGTATCCGGCGTAACAGGTTCAGGTTGGTTGATCGACCTCCAGCGTTAATGGTTTCCATCGGGGCTGCGGTATCCGGCAAATGATCCGCCACTATTTGCTCTAAATCGTCGGGAATTGGCGTAAAGTTGACTCGTCCACGTCGAGTGATAGTAGCAGCGCCCGCAATGGACCCGTAAAGGACCTTCTCGCCGGACCATCGCCGTACCACATCGAACCTGGGGCCAAAGGCGCAACCCAGGATGCACCCGGCGGTTGTGACTTGGGCTCGAGAATTGCCTGGGCAGCTCACCGCCTTCCGGAGCTCCTTGAGCACGTCGTCCGCCGCCCGCCCTCTGTAGTACCAACGTCCACAGCCGTATTCATCCGTACAGACGATGATACGCACGTCGGGACGCGCTGGTTGTAGGCCGTTTGCGGTAGTCATGAGACGGATCGTTGCCGGTTAAATTTGCGCCCGGCTACAGGGGCCGGGCGCACGGGTTCGTGGGGCGCCGGGCGGCGCAATGACTACTTGGCGAAGTAGTCGTAGTTGATCTTGATATATTCCTCGTACATCGCCGGCACTGCTTCTTCCGCAAAGATAGCGGTTACGGGACACACGGGTTCACAGGCGGCGCAATCGATGCACTCATCGGGACTGATGAAGTACATATCGTCATCGTCAGTGGTGTAGATGCAGTCCACCGGACAGACGTCCACGCACGCGGCGTCTTTCACGTCCACGCATGGCTCGGTAATGATGTAAGTCATAGCGGCTTTCCCTCGATTTTAGTGTGGTGGGTGGAAGGTGGCGGATGTGCCGTTTGCGAACTTAAAAATTATAGCACGGCGAATAACCGATGCAAACGGCGGCCAGTCGTCGGTATGCTTAGCGTGCGCGGATAGCGATTTGCGCCGGTCATCGCGCGCCCCTCCCTACGCCGCGTCGTCCAGGCAGTCGCGCAACGGGCGGCCGATGCAGGAGAATATGGGCGTATCCTTCAGCGTGTACGGGCGGGCCTTGGATTCTCGCAGTTCCATCACGAGATCAAGGAACGCGCCCGGTTCGTCGGTTTCAAACCCCAGGACGAACTCAGGATCGTCCAGGCCGAAGGAGTAGGCCGTGGAAATCTTCACTTGGGGGTACTTGTGCCCGATGACGAAGTGCTCGTTCATCATCTCCTGACGTACTTCTTTCGACAACTGGTACCAGTCGTGGGTCTTCCAGAAGGGGTACATGAACAGGTAGCGACGGCCCATCATCCGTATGGAGGACGAGCGCAGGGACGCGGCGTCGCCGGTTCCGTCCTGCTCCTCGTGCCGGTGGTCATCGATGTAGGGAGAGCGCCGCGTCATGCCCAGATAGGAGTACGGAGTTTCCAGGTAGCCGCCCAACCGGGTCCGGTTGAGTTGGGCCGCCAGTTCGTTGACGGGCTCGAGTTCGGGACAGACGCCCCACAGCATGAAATCGGTGTCGCCACGGGCGCCTACCAGCGTGTAGGTATTCAGCGCGACCCGGTCGGCGTGTTCAGCGGCTACGGCAGCGAACTCGTCCTTGCCGGCCTCCCGCTCACCTGCCGGCAGCCGACGCCATTCCGGCTGCACCTTGTAGAACGTGTATTTGACAAAGTCGCGGCGCGGGTCGGCCATCTCGAACCTCCTTTTTCTGCGTATCCGGGTTAGAGCATCCCGGCGGGTTGCCCCATTGTAGCACTGGGCCGCTGGCCGCTTGTAGCGCTGGGTCGCCTCCGGGCAGCATGCGCCAGGCGGATGGGTTACAATCTTTGCCACGAACACCGACGGCAACCCACGTCGAAACCACCGGAGGGATAACGATGGTTACTATTGGAGAAGGTCGGTTCACCTATGAAGTCCAGGAAGGCTGGGGGCAGCTTCCTTCCGGCTACGCCTTCAAGGAGGTCGCCGCCGTGGGTTGCGACTCCGACGACAACGTCTATGCCTTCAACCGCGGCGAACACCCGATGATTGTGTTCGACAAGGACGGCAACTTCATCACCTCCTGGGGGGAAGGCGTTTTCCCGCGAGCGCATGGCGTCACCATGTCCCCCGATGGAACGATGTTCCTCACTGACGACGGCGACCACACCGTTCGCAAATGCACGCTGGAAGGCGACATCCTGCTGACTCTGGGCACCAGCGGGCACCCGGCCGGTTTCATGTCCGGCGATCCCTTTAACCGCTGCACTCACGTTGCCATCGACCCCCGCAACGGAGACTTTTACGTGTCTGACGGCTACGGCAACGCCCGCATCCATAAGTACAGCCCGGATGGACGCCGGCTCTTCTCCTGGGGCGAATCGGGAACCGGTCCCGGCCAGTTCAATATTGCCCACAACATCGGCGCCGACCGCAACGGCATCGTTTATCTGGCTGACCGAGAAAACCACCGAGTGCAATTGTTCGACTCAGACGGCAAGTTCCTGGGCCAGTGGACCGACATGGCTCGTCCCTGCGGCCTGTACATCGATCAGGACGCCGATCTGGTGTACATTGGCGAGCTGGGCGCGGCAATCGGCCCCAACTCCCAGGCCAACGGCCTCGGCCCTCGCGTCAGCGTGTACGATACCGCAGGCCGTCGTCTGGCTCGGGTCGGCGACGGGCCCGAGAGCGAGGATGCGGGCCACTTCATCGCCCCACACGGCGTCTGCATCGACTCGGTCGGGAACATCTACGTAGGCGAGGTCTCATGGACCCACACCGGTCAGCATCTGGACCCTCCTCGCGAAATACGATCCCTCCAAAAGCTGGTTAAAACCGGATAGCCGGCAACAAAGTTCCATTTAGGGCGACACGCGCGTCGCCCTAAATGTTCCAAGGGGACAAATATGGAAATCCGCATCGGCAGCCTTACCCGCGACGCCAACGAGGCCAGTGGCGCGGCGCTCGTCATCGATGTTTTTCGCGCTTTCACCACGGCGGCCATTGCCTTTGACCGTGGGGCGGAGCGCATCACCCTGGTGGCCGAGATCGAGGAAGCGCTGGAAATCAGGCGTAACGATCCCGCGATCGCCGAGGTATTAATGGGCGAGGTGGAGGGGCGCCGGCCCGACGGGTTCGACTACGGCAACTCTCCCTACGAGGCGTCGTCGGTGGATTTCACCGGCAAGAATGTCGTGCAGTCCACCCGTGCCGGCACCGTAGGCACGGCGGCTGCGGGGGCCGCCGGATGCGATCCCATCTACGTCACTTCATTCGTCGTGGCCGGAGCGACCGCACGGGCCCTGCTGGCTGAGGAGCCGGCGCCAGAACGCGTCACCATCCTCGCCATGGGCGACCAGGGCGTCAACCGGTCTGATGAGGACGAGCACTGCGCGCTGTATTTGCGGAACCGCCTGGAAGGTCGCAACCCCGACCCGGAGGCGCTGCGCAAGCTGATCATGGCCGGCGGCGCAACCCAGAAATTTTTTGACGACGCGCAGCCGCAGTTTCATTCCAGGGATGTCGGGTTAGCGCTGGAAGTGGATCGGTACCCGTTTGCCATGCGGGTGACCCGGGAAGACGGCTTGCTGGTGGCTCGAAAGGTGGGCGAGGACCAGGACGGCAACGGACGCCGGCCATAATGGTCGGGGAGCCGATCTACGGGCCGGCTCTCCGACTCGACTTGTTAACTACCAGCAGCATCCGCAATGCGTTCTGGGGCGTCAGGCGCCCCGGCGCCGTTTGTGTTGGCGCAGGATGCAGTCGTCCATGATGACTCCCAAGCCGGCGGCTCGGGCGCGCTCTGCTGCTGCCTCGTCCACCACGCCATCCTGCATCCAGACGTAACGAGCGTCGATGCTGACGGCATCGTCGGACACCGCGCCGGCGAACTCGCTGCGACGGAAAACATCCACCAGGTCAATTGCGATGCCCTGGGCCGCGGCGGCGGCCGCCGCGGACGCCAAGTCATCGTAGGATGGCTCACCCAGGACGCGCGCGCCTTGCAAAGCCGGATTAACCGGGATGATCCGGTAGCCCTGAGACTGCATATAAGCTGACACTCCATTGCTATCACGCGCCGGGTTGTCCGACAAGCCTACGACAGCGATGGTTTTTACGTTGTCCAGGATTTCGTCGATCAAATCCATTTCGTACCCCTCGCCGGGGCGAATGTTGATTCGCCCCGACATTGCTCGGCCGGCCGCTTTTTAGCGGCTTGCGGCGCTGTCATTGGTGGTAATGGTGATGTGGCCCATATAGCCGTTGGCGGTGGCGCCATGCCAGTGGTTCTCACCGGCTTTGACCTGGACCACGTCTCCAACACCGACGTGGTGCTCTTCGGTTTCCGTAGCGACAATCCCGTTGCCGACGGTTATCACCAAAATCTGGTCGCTGCTGTGACGGTGCCATCCGGTTTGGGCGCCCTTCTCAAAATTGACCACGCTGGCGTTGAAGAAATCACTTTCGCCTTCCGGGATAATGGGCTGACGGGTGCGATGGACTGCGCCGCCGTTCCAGCCCGGTACGGCCTCGGCTGGGCCCAGCGGTACGTGTTCAACATTGGCGATGCGTACTACGCGCATGATATTGCCTCCTTGGTTGGTTTGGGTGGGGGAATTATCTGACCGGCACCGGGATGCCGGCAATCTTGACCGGTACGCTGCCGATGGTGTTGCGACTGGTGAAGTAGAGGGTTTTCCAGTCGGAACCGCCGAAACAGAGGTTGGTGGTGGCCGATTGCCCGTGGACAACTATTCCGAGGGTCTCACCACCGGGGTTCATGATGTGGAGGCCCCCGGAGCCGCCGCAGTACACGTTTCCTGCCACGTCCACCTTCATGCCGTCGGGCACGCCCTCACGCTCGCCCCGCAAATCGGCAAACACCCGATCCGAAGCCAGCGCCACGCTGCCATCATCCTGTACGTCAAAAGCGCGGATGACGCCGCGCCGAGAGTCATTGATGTAAAGGATACTCTCATCAGGAGAGAAAGCCAGACCGTTGGGGACAACAAAGTCGCCGACCAGCAGGGTTAATGTCCCCAGATCGGCGGAGAGTCGGAAGACTCCGGAAATGGTCTGCTCCCACTGTTCTCGGGGCCGTCGGAAGGTCCAGGGATCAGTGAAATAAATGCTGCCGTCCGACTTTACTACCACGTCGTTGGGGCGGTTAAGTTGCCGACCCTGGAACTGGTTGGCGAGGACGGTGGTAGAGCCGTCGCCTTCCAAGCGGCTGACGCGCCGACCGTCGTGTTCGGCGGCAATGAGGCGGCCCTGAAGGTCTCTCGTGAGGCCATTGTGCCGATTTACCGGCTCTGCCTCTACGGTGACGCCGCTGCCGGGGGTGTAGCGCATTCGACGGTTGTTGTGGATGTCGCTGAAGAGCAAATAGCCGCCATCACTCCACCATAGCGGCCCCTCTGCCGGTCCTTCGGAACCGCCGAACCCGGAGCCGTGCTCTTCGATAGGGGCGTCGATATCGATGATGGCATCTAAAGCGGAAGATAGTTTTTCGATGGGCATAGTAGTCTCGCCTCCTGATGGTTCCGGTCAATCGCAGCGAACGCGGCTACGGTGAGGGCAACCGCACCGCAATTGTAGGCGGGACAGGGATTGGACGCAAACGGCTCGCCGGGTCAGCCACATTGCCAGGCTAAGTCAGCCACATTGCCGGGCCGGGGCAGGTATGGCCGTCAGACACCGGCGATGCCAACACGTCGAAACCTGCCACGGGCATACGATGCGCGGGGAGACGAAATTGGGGTTGAATAGGCGCGGTTCAAGCTACTTCTATGAATCTGACCAACATTCAACCCTGGCTCAACGAAATCCACCGCGCGGACTGCCTGTCCGCCATGGGCGGCATGCCGTCGGCGTCGGTGAATCTGATTGTCACGTCCCCGCCCTACAATCTGCTCAACAGCAGCGGAAACGGAATGAAAAACGGCAGCGGGGGAAAATGGTCACGGTCGGAGCTGCTCCGGAGGCAGGGGTACGCGCACTCGGGCGACTGTATGCCGCATCATGACTATGTGGCGTGGCAGCGGCAGTGCCTCCAGGAGATGCTGCGGGTATTGACGCCGGACGGAGCGATTTTTTACAACCACAAGTGGCGGGTACAGCGGGGCCTGCTACAGGACCGGGCGGACATCATGGAAGGCTTTCCGCTGCGACAGATTATTATCTGGCAGCGTTCCGGCGGGTTCAATCACAATCCCGGCTATTTTCTTCCCACCTACGAGGTAATCTATCTGATCGCCAA
The DNA here is from genome assembly GCA_963692995.1 of Dehalococcoidia bacterium. Classification (GTDB taxonomy): domain Bacteria; phylum Chloroflexota; class Dehalococcoidia; order Lucifugimonadales; family UBA3495; genus Bin87. The sequence goes on along the minus strand of OY843611.1, from coordinate 1,498,041 downwards.
CCCGGAATTCCGTCTGGCCCCTAAGGCGGGCGGCATTGGCGACGTTTGGCAAATTCGGCAGGATCGCGGCAATCCCCACCCGGCATCTTTCCCGGTAGAGCTGGCCCGGCGGGCAATCGCAGCCACCACGTCGGAAGTCGTTATGGACCCGTTTATCGGCAGCGGGACAACCGCGGTGGCGGCGCTGCTTGAGGGTCGGCAGTACGTCGGTTTCGAGTTATCCACTGAGTACTGCCGCATGGCTCAGGAACGGGTGAGCCGCACGGCTTCGGAAATTGCCCGAACACGGCGCGCCGCGGAAGAAAACGGCGTCCCATCAGGAATCGATGTAAAAACTATGCTGGAGGGCAGCGGCCAAACGGCGCAGGTGAGCCGCGTGAGGGGCCGGCGGTAGTTGACAGTGGTACAATCGAAGCCGGATGATGGCGGCTCGATATCCCTGCCTTTGGGCGCTTGAAGTCGCCACCTTCGATGGTCTTGTCAACTTGCAGTGAGGTAAACCCGGTGGCTGAACAGAACTACGACGTAATCATCATCGGCGGCGGCATGGCCGGTTTGACCGCCGGCATCTACGCTGCCCGCCACGGTTTGAATACCGCCATCGTGGAACAGATGATGGCGGGCGCCCAGATCATCAATCTGGAACGGATCGAGAACTATCCCGGCTTTCCTCAGGGCATCGCCGGCTATGAACTTGGACCCGCCACCCAGGAACAGGCGATGAACGCCGGCGTCGAGATGCTGATGGACACCGCGACCGGCGTGTCTGTGGACGGTGAATACCTGCGGGTTACCGGCGATGGCGGAGACAGCTACCTTGGCAAAGCCGTGATAATGGCCGCCGGTTCCTCGTTGCGGACGCTGGGCATTCCGGGGGAGGAGGAGTTTTTCGGACGCGGGGTGTCCCACTGCGCCACTTGCGACGGGCCGTTGTACATGGGCCAAACCGTCGCAGTAGTCGGCGGAGGCGACTCGGCGGCGGACGAAGCTCTAACTCTGACCGAATACACCGACCGGGTAATCCTGTTCCACCGAGGAGACGCCTTGGACGACGCCCAGCAGATTCTCCAGGACCGCATCGCCGCGGAGCCGAAGATCGAGGTGCGGCACAATGCCGAGGTGGTGGAAGTACTGGGCGAGGAAACCGTCACCGGAGTGCGGGTGCGCAGCGCCGACGGTGAGACGGTGGAGCCGGTGAGCGGCCTGTTCGTTTATGTCGGGCTGGAACCCAATTCCGCTTCCGTAGCAGACTTGGTTCCTCTGGACAACGCCGGTCACATTCCGGTAGGGCTGGGCATGGAAACCCCTCAACCGGGACTGTTTGCCGCCGGGGACATTCGCCAACAGTCGGCGGCGCAACTGGTAGCTTCCGCCGGGGACGGCGCCACGGCCGCTATTGCCGCTTTTCGGTATATTCGCGCCAGGGAGCGGTGAGGCAAGGCCGATGCAAATTAGCGATCACGTATACAGCACCCATATCCAGGAAGACCCCAACGGCTACGGGGCGATGCACCCCGGCGGCACCCAGATCTACTTCGTCGGGGATCCCGACGAAAGCATGGCAATGGTGGATTCAGGGGAACCTTACCGCTTCTGGACCAAGCAGATCCTGGACTACTGGGGCGAACTGGGCCGTCCCCGGATCGACGCTATCCTGATCACCCATGGCCACGGCGACCATATCGGCGGCCTGGACCGGCTCCAGGAAGCCTATGACTGTCCGGTGCGTTGCCACCCGAAACTGGCGCCCCGGCTACAGCACATCCTGGGAGGAGATTCGGTCAAGGCATTGGGCCCCCGGGAAACGGTGGACACCGGGGGCGGAGCCACCCTCCGGCCGCTGTTCACGCCAGGGCATGAGGAAGACCACGTGTGCTACTTTTTGAGCCCCGACCGGGTGCTATTCAGTGGCGATAACCTCTTGGGCAACTCTTCATCCAGCGTGCGCGACCTCAAACAATATATGACCTCCCTGGGTCTAATGGCGAACACCAAGCCGCTGGTAGTGTGTCCAGGACACGGCAATACCATTTTGCGCGGGGAACGCCGCATCCAACAACAAATCGCGCACCGGCAAGACCGAGAGAGCCAGGTGCTATCGGCGTTGGCTGAGGGAGCTGCCACGGTGGATGAGATTGTTACGGCGGTTTATCCGCGTAATCTGCAAAAATCTCTTCGAGCGGCGGCGGGCCGCAACGTTAGTACCCATCTGGCAAAGCTAAGCCAGGAAAACCGGGTTAGCGAGCGGGAAGCCACGTACACGCTGATTTCGACCGACTGAGCACGAAACCGGAACGCGCTCCGACAGCGAGCAAAAGTCTATCGGAGGTCAAGTCCGGAACGTGACACGACGAAAGGCTTCGGCAAGGGCAAGTCCCGAGACGGGCTCGACGGGGTGCGCGCTGGCGGCCTGAGCCGCTTCTTGGGCGCGGGAGCGCAGGAACGCTTGCATGACCTCGCGAGTTCGACGTCGGGCTTGGCTGGCGTGGGCCATTAGCGCGTCCAGCTTGGTGTCAAAATCGTCGGCGATGTCCACAAAGGCGTTGGGGTTCTCGGAACCCCAGAACATGATGTTGGCCGTCTTATGCGGTTCGATGCCCTCATTGGCGAAGAGGTCGCCAAAATGGAGGTGGTCGCGCGCGTAAGGGAAAACGGCGTCCAGGGCCACCTGGCCGGCGATTCGATGATCGCGATGCCACTGCATATTGCGCCGATAAGGTTCGGAAGTCAAAACCACTTCGGGCTTAATAACACGGATCTGGCGCACCAGGTCCTTCCGAAAATCGGTGGTGTCCTCCAACTCCCCGTCGGGTCTCCCCAACATCACGACATTAGCAACGCCCAGGATTTCGGCGGCGGCCAGCTGCTCACGACAGCGAGCCGCGGCAAGCTCGGCGGGGTCAACTTCGGGATCGTCGGAGCCTTTGCTGCCGTCGGTGCAGAGTACGCAATGCACTTCCGCGCCGGCGCGCGCCCACCGGGAGATGGTGCCGCCGGCCCAGGCTTCGGCATCGTCGGGATGGGGCGTTATGACCAGGACGCGCTCTGGGGTGAAATCCATAGCTGTGGTTCCTCCGGGTTATTTGGCGAAAAGGACGGTTGGCGCCAACGACGGTTATGCGTATGCTCAGTCCTGGATTTCAGCAACGACGGGTATCAGTTCCGGATCGCGCGTCGGCGATATGGGCGTCGTGACAGCAGCGGCGGTGGCGGGATAACTGCCCCAAAGCCAGTGGAGGTTTTGGAGTGTATCCCCTTTGTTGGAGATGTTGAGGACGCGGGCAGTAAAGACGTCTCCGGCCAGAATGCCCCCGGATATGATCATCCTCATTGCCTCGTCAACGGATATGTCCGTCGGCGTTACCTGGCTGTACGGCGCTATACACAGATAGCCGGAGGATGGAACCGGCGTCGTGGGCACATAGATGGAGAGGTAATCCTCGATGCCGTCCAGCTTGCCCAGGTTGGAAGTTATCAGGCCGACGGACAGGACGCCGAGGCGGGGAAATTCCAGCAACACGACACCGCGGAATTGTTGCTGTTGGGTGTCGGACAGGAAGTCTATCCCGACGCGGGTAGTGTTGTACACCGGTCCGATGACGGGAATGCGTCCGATCTGGTCGTGTACCCAGTTGATGAGAAGTTTGGGCACGGCCCACCCGATGAGCACTCCTGCGATGTACACAACCACCAGGATCACCGCGATTTCCAGGACATCGGACCAGTCGAAACCTTCGCGGTGGGGAATGCTGAGCCAGTTTATGACGGGGTCAAGAAGAGAGGCTATGAAGTCATAGAAAAAAGCAAAAATAAAGTAGGTGACGAAGATCGGGAGGAACACCAGGACACCGGCCATCAGCCGGCGCTCCAGGTGTCGCATAACGGTGAAGGGCATTCGCCGCACGCGGCGCTTACGACGGCGGGAACCCTCTGGGTGAGGTAATCCGGTTTCGTCGGAAGCCTGACGATTAAAGGTTCCCCGCATCATGGCACGGTCACCTTTGGGGATTTTAAGGCGGCCAAGCTAAGATAGAGTTCAAGCAGGCGGGCAGCCACCTGGTCCCAACTGAGCGTCTCGGCTCGCCGGCGCGCCGCCAAGCCCATGCTGTCCCGGAGGCTTCGGTTAGACAGGATCATCTCCAGCGAATGCGCAAAGGCTTCCGGGCAGCGCCAGGATTTGAGGTATCCGGTGCGGCCATGCTCGACTATGGTAGAAAGACCGCCGACCCGCGATGCCACGACCGGCGTGCCGCAGGCCATGCTCTCCAGGGCGGCCAGCCCGAAGCTCTCGTAAAATGAGGGTACTACGCACACGTCGGCTGCCGAGTAGTACCAGGCTAATTGCTCCTGGGGAACTCTGCCCACGAATTCGACGGATTTGCCCACGTCGAGGTCGTCCGCCAGACGACGGAGTCGGTCCAGCTCGCCGCTCCCATCGCCGTCGGAACCAACTACGATCACCTGCACTTCTGCGTCGGTTTCAAGATGAGCGGTGGTATGCAACAGCAGACCCACGCCTTTCAAAGCTTCAATGCGGCCCACAAAGAGCAACACTTTGTGGCCGTTGATACCCAGCTGATGACGCGCCGCGGCGCGTCCCAACGGACGGAATCGCGACAGATCCACGCCACAAGGCACCAGTTCAATTCGACTGACGTCGGCATCGTAAAGACGTACCATGGCGTCGCGTTCATGGGGGCTGAAAGCGATGACGCGGTCGGCGCTGGCGATGATTTCCCATTCGATTTCCTGACGAACCGAGGGTTCATCTTCGCCGGAGCGGGATTGCATCTTGATTAGGGATAGAGTGTGGAAAGTTACCAGGTGAGGCGCCGATATTTCCGCCGCAAAACGGCGACCGGCCCAACCGCTGAGCCAATAGTGGGAATGGACCGCGGAGTAATCGAGGTTATGGGCGGCTCGATAATCCTGCATACCGGCGAGAAAATCCGGCAGATACGAAAACTGATCGGCCAATGGGGCGTCAACAGGACCGGCCGGAAGATGCACTACGTCCACGCCGTCAGCGATCCCGAGGGCATCCGCTCCAGGATGTTCATGCTCGCGGGTAAATATGTCGACGGCAACGCCGCGTCGCGCCAGGGATCGGGCCAACTCCTTGACGTGGACGTTCATGCCACCAGCTTTCCCTTGGCCTGGCGAAGCCAGCGGACACGCATGATAGGCGATCAAAGCCACACGAGGTTTGTGATCTAATATCAAGGAATACCGCTTGGACTGGCAATCGAGCCAATATTGCCCAGACTAATACTGTAGAGATGGTGGTCGATGCCGCCCAATCGGTATTTATAAGGTTCGTTGCCCCGCAGGAAATCAAAATACCGGCAACCCCGCTCCAGGGCGTCGCGCAGGCAGTAGGAATGCAGCAAAAGGCCGACGCTGTAGTAACGATATTCGGGGTCGTGGCCACTGTTATACAGCATCCGGACCCCGTCATAATCCAAGCAGAGGGACGCGGCGACAGTTTGGTCGTCCATTTCCAGGAAAAACAGGCGCAGCACGTCCTCGCCAGCGGTAGAAGCAATAACGTTCCGGAAAAAAGCCTCCCGGTCGGGGGATAAAAACTCCGCTTTTGCCGGATCGCTGCGGCGCATCAGATCGAGAAACGTATCGACTCGGATTGCCGCTTCATCAGGGTCGGACACGCAATACCAACGCCAGTTCTCGTGTCCTTCCAGGCGACGAAGTTTGCGCCGCAATTCGTGCCGGTCCTTCTTGGTCAGCCCCGAGAGGTAGTCATCCCAAGTCGGGGGCAGCATGAGGCGAGGAGCAACATCCTCTTCGGATACGGCTACGGTGTAGCCGCGCCGACGGGCCAGTTCGGGGAGGATGGTTAGCGTCGGTGAATCCTCGCTAATCGAATGCAGATCGAACTGGCGCGCTCCGTGGGCGCTAATCCTGTCCAGTAGAGTGGGGTAGAACGTATCTTCCACACCTGGAGCAACGATGAAGTCGTTGTAGTCAAAGGTTTCGCTGTTGCCCACCAGGGAATAGTGATCTCCGGAACGGGACAGGGAGGCGATAGCCAAGAGATCGCCGCCGGCATCGGTGAGATAAAATCCGGCCAGACTGCGTCCGTCCTGGAAGGAGTTCCACCACAGTTCTTGCCACGCTGGCGTTATGTAAAGGTTGTTGACGAGGGAGCGACCAAGCAGTTCCTGCCACTGGGGGCGGATCTGGTCGAATGAAGTAATCGGTGTAGCAGAAGGGGTGGCTGACATGAGTGGCCTCGATTAGGTCCGTCAGTTGACCAACAAGTTGATCAGATCGCTGGCGGAATACAACGCCCCAGGCCCGTTTTCTCCAAGCGCCTTACCGCGAAACGCGGTGGTAACCACCTTGTGTCCCGGTTTTTGTACGCCCCGCATGGACATGCACAGGTGTTCGGCCTCGACGCGGCAGGCGACCGCCAGAGGCTGGACACGGACCAGAACGGCGTCGGCCAGCTGGGCGGTCAAGCGTTCTTGCACCTGCAAACGGCGCGCGGCGATGTCCAGCGCACGAGCGATTTTGCTAATGCCGGCGATGTGGCGATCCGGTATGTACACGAGGCTGGCCTGGCCGAAGAAGGGCAACAGATGGTGTTCGCACATCGAATAAAATGAGAGACCGCTGATGAGTACCGGATCCTGGGCCACGCCCTCTGAAAAAATCGCGTCAATTTCGTCTGCCGCATCGCGCCCGACACCCGCGAAGAGTTCGGCATACATCTCCGCCACCCGCTCGGGAGTCCGCCAAAGCCCTTCGCGCCCGCTGTCTTCGTCCACATACTTGAGCAGGGTTCCGATGGCCACTTCGAGCGCGGCCGGGTTCATCTTTGGGGCCGTGGTAGCGGTCATCTCGTTGGCAGCGACTCCATAACTGCCGCCTCGATGGCTTCGAGATTGGGGCGGATTTCTACGGTGTCGGCCTGAGCGCTGCTGACTGCCATGTCCGGATCCTTGAGGCCGGTACCGGTAATGATACAGACGACGCGCTTTCCGGTCAGGTCCAGACCGCTGCGCGACATTTTCAGCAAGCCTGCCACGGAAGCGGCCGATGCCGGCTCTCCGAAAATACCTTCCCGGGAGGCCAGCAGCCGGTAGGCTTCCAGGATTTCATCGTCGCTGACGGCGTCAATTGCCCCTCCGGACTGGTCGCGCGCGCGTTCGGCGGACTTCCAACTGGCCGGGTTGCCGATACGGATGGCCGAGGCGATGGTCTGGGGGAAGAGCACAGGCTCGCCGCGGACTATGGGCGCGGCGCCCTCTGCCTGGAAGCCCATCATCCGCGGAAGGGTATCGTTACGGCCTGATTGGTGATACTCGACAAAACCCCGCCAATACGCAGTGATGTTTCCGGCGTTGCCCACCGGGATGAAAAGGTAATCAGGAGCGTCGCCCAGGACGTCGGAAATCTCGAAAGCGGCGGTCTTCTGCCCTTCGATGCGATGAGGGTTGAGCGAGTTGACCAGAGTGATGGGGTTAGTATCAGTGAATTCTCTGACCAGGGCAAGGGCCGCGTCAAAATTCCCGTCCACCAACAGAACACGCGCGCCGTAGGCCATCGCCTGCGCAAGTTTGCCAAGGGCGACTTCTCCTTTGGGGATGAGCACCCAAGCGGCCAGGTTGCAGTACGCTGCGTAGGCGGCGGCTGAAGCGCTGGTATTGCCGGTGGATGCGCACATCACGCCAACGCTGTTCTCCTCAAGGGCTTTCGCGATGGCGACCACCATCCCGCGATCCTTGAACGACCCGGTAGGGTTGCAGCCTTCCAATTTGAAGAAAAGGTGAGGACAACCGATCTCCGGTCCCAGCTGCCGGGAACGCACCAGCGGCGTGTCTCCCTCTCCCATGGAAAAGAGCGGGGTTTCCTCGTTGACCGGCAACAGTTCCCGGTATTGTTGTAGAACGCCGATGCCCATCGTCTGCACCCGGTTACTGTTCGATACGGATTAAGTTGTTGACGCTCACTACCACTCCCAGTTCCGCAACGGCGGCAAGGGCGGTTTGCACATCGGACTCCCGTGAAGGATAGGTGGTGATCACAAGCTGGGCGGTGCCGCTGCCTGGATCGGTGTCCTTTTGGATTACGGTGGCGATCGAAATATTGCCATCCCCCAAGATGCGGGCGATTTGGGCGAGCACGCCGGCCTGGTCGGCGCAAGTCAGCCGCAGGTAATATGCGCTGGAGAGTTCGTCTATGGGCAGTATCGAACCCGTGGGATCCTTGGCGTCTCCGATGCCGGGCAGGGGCGGGGGCGCGCCCGCATTGTCAATGGTTCGCAGGATATTCAGGATGTCTCCCATGACCGCGCTGGTGGTCGCATCCCGGCCGGCGCCCTGACCATGGAGGATTATCTGCCCACACAAATCGCCAGTGACCTCGACCGCATTATACACACCGTCCACCTTGGCCAATAAATGGTCATCGGGCACCAAGGCGGGGTGAACCCGGGCCTGTATGCCACCCCCTGGGTCGGCCACCGCGATGGCTAGGGATTTGATGGCATACCCCAATTCGGCCGCATAGCGGAAGTCTTCGGGAGCGAGCTGGCTAATGCCTTCGGTATGGATTACATGATGTGGTATGGGCTGATGGAATGCCAGGCTGCCAAGCACGGAGAGTTTGTACGCGGCGTCAATCCCGTCAATATCGTTGGTCGGATCGGACTCGGCATAGCCCCGATTCTGGGCTTCGGTCAACGCATCGGCGAAGGGGGTCTGGCTACGGGCCATCCGGGTCAGAATGTAGTTGGTGGTACCGTTAATTATGGATCGTATTGAGTGGATGTCGTTGGCCAAAAGTTGCGACATCAAGCAGCCGACGATGGGAATGCCACCGCCGGCAGACGCCTCAAAAAGGAGGTTCACGCCCTTGGACTGGGCCAACCACTGCAATGCGGGGCCGCGCCGGGACATAACCTCTTTGTTGGCCGTCACCACGTGCTTGCCGGCGGTCAGCGCGCGTTCAAGATAACTCCCGGCCGGCGAGTCTCCGCCCATCATTTCAACAACGATCCGGATTTCCGGGTCGTTGAGAATCTCTGCCGGGTTGGTTGTCAGGACGCCCGAAGGGGGAGCCGGGTGGCGCGCTTTAGCGGTATCTCTCACGAGGGCTTTGCGGAGGCGCACGGTGCGTCCGGTTTTGCGGCGGATGGCGTCAGTGTGGTCCGCAAGCGCTGCCGCAACGCCGCCGCCCACGGTGCCGAGGCCCATAAGGCCGATATTCACTTCTGAGTTGCCGTCCATTGTAGTTACCAGAACCGATGTAGTTACCAGAACCGAGTTATCGCGGCAGACCGCCGGGCTGTTGTTGGGGCTGTGGTGTAACCCGGGGCCGCGTCAGACGCACTTGGTCAGTCACCCAGGCATAACGGTTGCTGTCGAAGTTGATCTTGACCCAGCCTTCGTCCGACCCCTGTTTCAATTGGTCGTCTTTCCACTGATCCACCAACGCGCTCGCCATCTGGAACTGCATGGGGGGTTCCAGTTCACGGGTTTCGGCATCGCCAATGGCCTGGATGATGAAGATGGAATCGTCCTGGTAAATTGGCGGTGAAATGTCACCCGGTTCCAAAAGTGGAGGCTTTCGCCTACCGGAATTGGTTTCGACACAATCCGGGCTATCATCGTCGGCTTCGCAGGCTTTTCCGAAGAGATAGGGGTCTAAGTCGGGAAAAGCGCCTTCGGGGACCCAGCCGACGTACCCGTCGGAACCGGAGACTTCGCGCGACACCGTTCCGAAATCTTGCCCCAGCGCCAAACGTTCTCGGACGGCCTCGGGAGCTGCTGTAGATTCCAGTCCCATCACCACAGCTTGCAGCTCAACCTGCGGGGCCTCTTCAGGCAGGGACGCCAACATTCGTCCGAAAAGTTCCGTCTGTTGCAATCGCTCCTCGACGATGCGGCGAAAGGCATCATCGGTCAGATTAACCTGGGTCAAGAAATTCTTGTAAGCATTGTCGAATTCGGCGTCCAACTGGGTTTCGTCAACTTCCTGGCCAGGCTCAGGTTTGGGGCGGAATTGCGAGCTGATTGATTCGTTGATCTGCTCGTCCGTGACGTTGATGGCTAGCCCCGGGGCCGCCTGTCGCAGTATCTCGGCGTGGAGAAGATTGGTCAACAGCTGGAAGGGTATCCGGCTGAAATCAACCTGTCCCCCCTGGTAGCGATTTATCCCCTGAAGAACGCGAATGCGCTCCACCAGATCGCCCATGGTAAAACGGACGCCGCGTACTTCGCCGGCCATTACGCGAGGCGGGTGGATGAACTGCTGATAGACGCCAAGCAGCACCACGGAGACGATGGCCAGGATCAGCGCCGCTCCCACACCAAGGGCAATACGCTGACGGCCCGATTCCAACCGGCGGCGAGTTCGCGCCGCGGCGACTGCTTCACCACTTCCGGATCCGACGCGACGGCTTCGTCCGCCGCGTCGTCGGACCGGACGACGTCCTGTGGGTTCAGGCGTTTCGTCTTCTACTGAAGCGCTGCGTTTCCAAGGCAGCGAGAGATTCAACATTGGTATTGGGCCGACTAACGACCCGAACGCATACCGGTGTTGATACTGTGTTCGGGGGCGTAGGGCAACAGGGCGAGATAACGGGCTCGTTTGATAGCCGTTGCCAGCAATCGCTGGTTTTTAGCTGACGTGCCGGTCTTGCGGGTCGGTTCGATTTTGCCCTGTTCGGAGATGTAACGTCGCAACCTGTCCACATCCTTGTAGTCGGGCACGACCCCTTCCACGGTGAAAGCGCAAACGCGGCGGCGCGGGCCGTAACGTCGGCCGCCCCGGCCGCCTCCTCGCGGGCCGCCTCGTCCCGGCGGGCGCCCGCCGGGGCCTCCAGGTCGGCCGCCCGGTCCTCCCTGGGGACCGCTGCCGTAGGGGCGACGGGGAGCCGGCGGTCTATCGCCGGAACCGGCCGGGCCGGCGGGCGCGGGCCGGGGCCCGGCGGGTCCGGATTGCGGCACGGCCGGCGGGGTTGATGGTACGGGGGCGGACGTAGTCATTAGCGGCGATTCCTCCGGTATGGGGCGCATCCGCCGGTGGCGGAGTTAGAAGGGAAGGTCGTCAACATCAGTCATCGGAGCGGGTGAATTTTCAGAGGCATAGTCGCCGTAGCCACCGCGCCGGTCATCGTAGCCGCCCCGCTGGTCAGCATAGCCGCGGTCCTGCTGGCCGCCGTAGCCGCCATCGGGTTGGTCATCCCGACGACCCAGGAATTGAACCTCAGTGACATTGACATCAAGCGAGAACCCTGGAGTGCCATCACGACGGTCGTACTGGCGGGAACGTAGGCGACCTTCAACATAGACTTGCCGGCCGCGAGCAAGATACTGATTGCAAGTGTCCGCGAGACGCCCAAAGGCGGTGCAGTTGAACCACTCGGTTTCCTCGCGCTGTTCGCCGGCAGAGGTAGTATATCGGCGACTACTGGCGACACTGAATGACGTCATCGGCTGGCCGGAGGGCGAGTATCGCATTTCCGGGTCTCGGCCCAAGTTCCCGATGATGATGATCTTGTTCACGGCAACTTACGCTTCGGATTGAGAATCGGGTTTAGGTTCAGCAGGAGGCGTCTCGTCAACCGTATCAGGTGGCGCATCGGCCACCGGGCCAGGCGCGGGTTCGGCGGGCGCATCGGCGACTGCATCGGGTGGCACTTCGGCGACCGGGCCAGGCGCGGGTTCCGCAACCGCATCGGGTGGCGCTTCGGCGACCGGGCCAGGCGCGGGTTCGGCGACCGCAGCGGGTGGCGGCTCGGCGACGATAGCAGGCGGCGGCTCGGCAACCGCATCGGGTGGCGCTTCGGCGACCGGGGCAGGCGCGGGTTCGGCGACCGCAGCGGGTGGCGGCTCGGCGACCGGGGCAGGCGCGGGTTCAGCGACCGCATCGGGTGGCGCTTCGGCGACCGGGGCAGGCGCGGGTTCAACGACCGCAGCGGGTGGCGGCTCGGCGACCGGGGCAGGCGCGGGTTCGGCGACCGCAGCGGGTGGCGGCTCGGCGACCGGGGCAGGCGCGGGTTCGGCGACCGCAGGTGGCGGCTCGGCGGCGACAGCAGGCGCGGGTTCAGAGACGGGTGCAGCGGCCGCAACGGGCGCGTCGCCGGGGGCTGGCGATGGGGCGGCCGGCGCTTCGGCGGGTGCGGGTGGAGGACCCGAGCGCCGGTCACCGAAGGAGCCGGAAGCATCGGGTATGGGGCCGCCACCATCAGGCCGCCGTCCGCGTCCCGGCGGGATATAACGAGAGGGTGCGGTTAGGGGGCCGGGAGCCGGACGATCCGTCAGTGGTCCGTCACATTTTATGACGAGAGACCGCAGAACTCGTTCGTCCAACCTCAGGTGGTTCTCAAGTTCACGATTGATGGAATTGCCCACCGTGAAGGAACTGAGGTAGTAGGATCCCTCGAGGAAATTGTAGTTTCCTTTTCGGATCGGGTAGGCCAACCGACGAGTTCCCCAAGCTTGTTCAGCGGTTATCTCGCCTTCCCGGTTGGAAATAAATGCCTTGATTTCTTCCCAAGCAGCCGACGCTTCTTCTTGATTCAACATCGGGCTTAGGATGGTAACGAGTTCGTAGTGACGCAAGTTCAAAAACTCCTGAATTGGTGCAGGGACGGGCAGGATTATAGCATTAGGGACGGGAACTGTCAGTATGAACGGCGCTGCGGAGAAAATTGCGAATTGGATGGCAAGGCTGGATGCAATGTAAAAGCCGCAGATCGGCAGTACGCCCTTGCTCCTTCGTTCAGGCTGCCATCCGTGATGGCTGCGGCGGCTGCCCCACGGCTCGGCTCACCCGGTGCAGGTGTTGCAGGATTTCCCGCTGGGACTGCGCTATGCCGGTTTCGTGGTAGCTGATCCCCAGCTGCCGGCAGTAGGGTTCGACGATGTGCCGCGCCTTTTCCAGGCAGTTGCGCGGCATGGCCGGGAACAGGTGGTGCTCGATTTGGTAGTTGAGGCCGCCGTAGAGGTAGTCGTTGACGGCGCCGGGTCGGACGTTTCGCGACGTGAGCACCTGTCGGCTCAGGAAGTCCGTCGGGGAGCGCGCATCGACCATCTCCATGCCTTTGTGGTTCGGCGCGAAGGTGGAGCCGATGTAGAGTCCCATCAGGGCCTGGTTGACGATGATGAATAGCGCGGCGTCCACGGGCGACATCAGCGTGAACGCGGCTACCAGGTAGGCCAGCAGGTGGACGGCCATGGCGATGCGCTCGGCGACGGGAAACCTCAGCCGGGGCCGCGTCGTATTCCCGACCGTCGTATTCCCGGCGGATATCAGGTGGCTGATGCCCGACGCCTTGAGGACGATCCCTTCCAGGCATACTAGGGGGTAGAAGAGCCAGGCCTGGCGCCGGATGATGATCTGGGCGGCCCGGGGCTTGGCCCGGGCGCTTTCGGCGGTGAAGGCGATCACCGGCAGGTCCACGTCCGGGTCCAGGTCGATGTGGTTGGGGTTGTTGTGATGCCGGTTGTGCTTCTCAACCCACCAGCTGCGGTTGATGCCCACCAGGGCGCTGACCAGGAGGCCGCCGATGTCATTGTGCCGCGTCCTTTTGAACACCTGGCGGTGTCCCAGGTCGTGGCCCAGGAAGCACAGCTGGACGAATATGAACGCCAGCAGGGCGGCGTTCAGCAGGTGGATGTAGAGGGCCTCGGCCATGGCCATGATGGCGATGCTGGCGCCCAGCAGGGCCAGTATGGCCAGGGTTCGTCTTCCGTAGTATTTCACGGGCCGCTTCTCCAGCAGTCCGGCTTCTTTGATCATTCGTTTCAGGTTGGCGTATTCGCGGTTTTCGTTCAAATTCATTTCCTTATGTTGCCGGTATTTTCTTGATTTTATCAGCATTGCCCTGGGAACATCGTCGGCGCGGCCCGGTGAGGCGAACCGATTTTGCCATCCGGTTGGTGGTTTGTTGAAAATCCCGACTATCAGCCGGTTCTACCACACACGCAGGGATAGACCGGTGTAGCTCGTGGCGCTCGCGTTCGTCGTGTCGTTCCCCCCACACACACGGGGATCTACCGTGGCCAGCCCGATAGACCGTACTTGTCTAAACGGATAGCGGGTTTAGTTGGCTGAGACGGTTCCTGACCTGCCGGTAGTCGTTGTTCACGGCTTCGCGGTAATGCTCGATTTCGGTCAGCAGCATCGCAGGTATGTCGTAGTCTGCGCTGCCGGCGTACTGGTTCAGGACGTTGTAGTCTATACTTTGCTGGAACTCGCTGCCGAATTCCTGGTCGACTGCTTTGGCAGTTTGCAGTAGTTCGTTGAGGTCATGACTCTTCGGATATTGGTTGCCATTGGCTGCGATGAGACCTTTCAGCGCGTGTTCCAAGGCTTCGTGCGCGTTCTTGCCGGCTATACGGTCCAAGCTGTCTGCGTCCGTCATTCCGTTTTCAAAAAGGAAGTGGTAGTTCTCGAAAGCTTGGTGGTGTGTTTCAGCATTGTTGACACGCGTTTCGACAACTTTCTCTTCGTATGAGTAGTCTGCGGGCTCGCCGGGATAGTTTTCGGGATTGCGCGGCATGATAATCCCCTCTCTTACAGCGCGTGCGTTCATGTGGTTGATAGAACGTCGGCGCTTTTCGAACTCCGCCGTGGTCTGCCACGTTATTTGGACTGTGATCGGCTGGTGATACGCGTTCAGAGCGGCTTGGCTGGCCGCAGTTTGCGTTCTTTGCTGTCCTTGCGGTGAAGGCAGTTGACGCTGCACCAGCAGCAAGTCAATGTCGGAGCGGTTTTCCTGGTAGTCGCCGCGCGCTCGCGAACCGAACAGTATCACCAGATCAGCTTTTGATTCGGCAAGCGCGGCTTCGGCCACCGGCAGCGCCCGTCGGTCGTATTGGTTCAGCTGATTCGGCAATCCTGTATGGATCATTTACGTTCCCTATTGGTCAGCAAGTTCGTGGAAGCCTTGGCGGTCGGCGGGATCGACCTCCGCCGCATCAGCGGTGTCCACCGCATCAGTGTACTGGCCGTAGCCCAGGCCGCGGACGTGGGGCTCCTGGTGCAGCAGGTTCCGCAGCTGGGCCAGTTCCGCCGCGTCCCAGCCCATTGCCTCGGCCACGGCTTCGTCCCACAAGCGGCGCACTGCGCACTCGCCGTCGCGGAACTGCGGCACGGTCAGATCCTTGGTGCGCTCCCAGCAGTCGGCCAGGATGCCGCGGATGCGGTCGTTCTTGATGTTGGGAATGCGTATGTTGCCTACTCCTTTAGGCCGATACATGGGAAAAGCCAGTTTTCTGCCTGGGTTGCGCATCAGTTGCAATCTGCCTGGAGTTGCATTCATAAATACTGCGGTTGCTTTGGCTTCTTCGGGTGATACCCCAGTTACTGGCATCCACCCGATGCCTACGTAACGAATTTCACCGGCGGTCGCTGTGAGACGACCTGTTTTGCTATCTTGCCCATCAGTAATCAGCAGGTAGCCAGCTTTTTCCAGCAGTAGGTCGGCCTGACGCTGCTCACCGGCTTTTGGGGCTCGGTACTCATCGGGTATGCTCTGTATGGTTGTCTGGCCGTCGGAACCTTTCGATTTCAGTATCGGGAAACTGTCAGGGGCGTCGGATGCTACGCTATCAAAAGGACCATATAACGACCGACCAGTCTGGTGCACTTGCAGTGTGCCAAAATCGGTTTCCATCTTTTGCAGGTCTGGATGTTTGGCGAACCATGCAGCCCCCTCCGCCAGTTCCGACGAGCGCCAGATGGCCGGTGTCCAGTCGCCCTCCGCCATGCGCTCGGCCGGCCACTCGGATACCTCGCCCCAACCGTCGGTCAGCAAGCCGAGCGGGGTCAGCCGCAATGCTCGGTGGAGTTCTGCAACGCCGGCTTCGTCGCGGGGCATCCTGTCCAGCTGAACAAACCGGGTTGGCGGACGTGTTCCGTGGTGGCGGACGGCGATGACCAGGCACTCGTCGACTTCGACATTCTGGCTCAAAGTGAACTCACGCGGCCAGCGGCCGGTAAGCACAGTGTGGATGTGATAACGCTCGGCCAGGATGCGCCGCTCGTTCAGGCCGGAAGGGGCGGATAGGGCGATGGTTGGGTTGATCATCGTCAGCGTCCCCGAATCTTTCGGCAGGCAGCGGTCGGCCAGCATCACGAAACACGGTGCGACCGTGTTTCGTGACCCGAAATTTTTCAATTTCGGGTCAGCTTGAACCAGCAAATCTTCCCGACTGTCAGTCCGATTCCGCATTGCTTGTTGAATGCTTTGGGGGAATTTTTCGCCCATCTTGGCCCGGTTGGAGAAGGGCGGGTTCATAATCACGATGCGGGCGTCTTTGGCGGCGTCAACGGCGTCTTCCAGCTCGGCGTCGTCGGCTTCCCAAACGCTTTGCGAAGCAATGCGGTCGTCGGCCAGCGCCAGCTCGCCGTCTCTGGCGACGATGGCGCGCTGCCCCAGCAGTTCCAGCGTGCCCACGGACACCCGCGTCGGGTCGTCGGGCGACGGGCCATAGGGCATCAGGTGCAGGCCCATGCGCCGGTAGCGGATGTCCCGGTTGCCGGCGGTCAGCTGCGACGCCGCCAGTTGCAGGGACACCGGGTTGATGTCCAGCCCCTTGATGGTTTCCTCGACGGCCAGCTTTTGCAGGTCGGCGATCTGGGCTTCGCTGGCGCCCTGTTCCCGGGCGCGGCGTTTCAGATCGGTGAGCAGGGCGGCCAGCAAAGTGCCGCTGCCGCAGGCCAGGTCAACGGTCTTGTGTTCGCGCCATACGGCGGGGTCGGTCCAGTTCAGATCGCCGCTGGCGTCCAGCGTCAGGCGGGCGGCGATGGACGCGGCGACGGGCCGGGTAAAGAACGCTCCGTCGGAGGCCTGGTTGCCCATGACGCGGTTGAACAGGGGGCCGGCGTGGTCGGCGCCCATATCGGCGTAAGTTTCGGCGATGCGTTCCGCCTCCGCCGTAATGTGGTGGAGGGCGCGTTCCAGGCCAGCCAGCTTGCCGGTGTCTTCTACGGCGTCGATGACGTTGACGGCCGGCTCCAGCACCGGTCGGAAGTCGTGGGTCAGGATGCGTCCCCATTCCCGGCGCACGCGACGGACGATGTTCACGTCATTCTTGACCGTTTCCAGGTCGCTGATGCCGGTGAGCCAGCCGCCGTTGGCGATGCGCTGGTGGAGCATGGCGGCGTTCATCAGCAGCAAGGCCGCGATGGTGCAGCCGTCGGCCCGGAGCTGGTCGTCCTGCAAATTATCCAGGCCAAAATGTCGTTCCAAGTCCGGCCGGAGTTCGTCGTTGCGCAAAGCGTGGGAGGCTTCCCGGACGCTGGCTTCCAGGATGTTGAGGTCACGATCGACCCGGTTGGAAACCAGTCCGGACTTGGCGAGCAGGTTCATGCTGATGGCGTTGCCCTGGTCGGCCAGTTCGCTGAGGCGCAGTTGGATGGCGGAGTTCGCACGCTCCGCGCGGGTGGGGCGCGGCGTCTTTTCCCGGCTGGGCGTGAGGCGCACTCCCTCCCTCTTGTTGATCATGTTGCGCGCTTTTTCCTTGGACTTGCGGACGTCCACCTTGCCGCGGATCTCATCGGCGGCCGGCTTGGCCTGGACGACGGTGCCCAGGCGCAGGTCGATGCTGCCGTCGAGGTTCTTACTGCCGGCGATGATTTGACTGGGATCGTCGGTCGGCGTCCGGTAGGGCTGGGCCCGGACGTCGGCGATGTTGCGTTCGCCGTTGCCGGCGGTTGGCCCGTCCGCGGTCAGCGCCAGCGGCGGGCCGCCCGGCTGGGGAACGTCGGCCGCCGATTCTGTTGCCGTCGTTTCCGTGGCCGCCGTTTCGGTGATGGGCTGAAACTCTCGGGTCAGGGTGCTGCTACCCTCCAGAACCCGTTCCACAGCTGCCTGGGCTTCGCCCGGCGCTCCTTCGTGTTCCCGGTAGTGGATGCGCTTTTCCTCGCCGCCACTGGCCACAGCAACGATGGTGCGGAGCGTGGGCGGCGGTTGGGGGATGTACAAATGCAGCAAGTCGGCCAGGTTGTCCTCGATGCGGCTGTCGTGGGCGCGCAGAGCCAGCAGTATCTGCCCCAGCTCCGACCATCCTTCATCCATGTTGCTGGAACTGAGCCAGCTCTCCGGGTCGGCGTTGGGCGGGATGAGGATGGGGCAGATGATGTATCCCGTCTCTTTGCCCTCAACGGTGCGCATGGCCCGGCCCACGGCCTGGATAACGTCGATGGGGCTTCGGCGGGCTTCCAGGAAAGCCACTGCGTTCAGCGAGGGCGAGTCGGTGCCTTCGCCGAAGATGCCGACGTTGATGATCCCCCGGGGATTATCTGCGGTGGCTTCCGCCAGCAGGCGCTTGGCGTTTTCGCGGGTCGCCACGTTGCTGGTGGCGTCCAGGTGTTCCAGAGAGTACTGGGCAGCGGTCTGACCGGCCTGGTTGTTGTCTAGCCAGTCTTGCAGCCAGTCCCGCACTGCCTGGGATTGGAGGGCGTCTGTCATGTTCTGCGACTTGTCCACAGTGTTCATGAAGGCGATGCAGGACTTGATGGGAACGGTTCCCTCGCCCCGGTTCTGCGTCGCGCCGCCCATGGCCAGGGCGAAGGCCAGCCCGCGCAGGAAGTGGGCGGAAGTCAACGAATTGCGTCCCTTTTTCGGGGTTGCCCCAGCCTGCGCATTGGCGATGTGGTATGCGTCGGGGTCGTTGACGCCCACGGCAATGATACGGTAGTCGGCCAGCCATTGGTTGTTGACGGCTTCCACGTAGCTCTTGCGGTACAGTTCCACGCCGAAAGTCGCGGCGTCGTCCATGCTGCGGACGATCCAGTCGCCGTTCCGGTTCACCCGGCCGGTGTCATAGATGCGCGGCGTAGCCGTCTGATAGACGCGGTAAGTGGCCGGAAAGGCCGCGTTGTCGTGGCAGAGCGTGAAGTCGCGGATGCGTTGCTCGGCATCGGACATTTCGCCGTTCTTTGCGCTGCGCTGGCGCCGCAACCCCGCGGTGCGGTGAGCCTCGTCGCAGATCAGAACCCTGGCGGTGACGCCGGTTTCCTTGAGGGCTTCGGCAATGCGGCGGCCGCTTTGGTACGTGCCGAAGATGACGCTCACTTGCCGGGCGCCCCGACCGTCGCGCACCCACTCGGCTATTTCAGCCGGGTTAGTGGTGACTCTACCCTTCACCTCGGCGGCGCTGACGTTGCTGTTGTCCAACGTAGGGTCGATAGCGGTGTTCTTCGTACTTTCCTTCTTGGGATCGTAGCCGGCCGTCTGGTCGGAACACACCGCGAGGGCCCGGAGGTCCGTCGTGGCATGTTGCAGGTACTCGCGCCTGATTTGGGCAACCAGGGCAATGGACGGGCACAAGATGATGGACAGTTCGCCCGGCGGCGTCAGTACCTCGACAATCCGCAGGGAGATGCGGGTCTTGCCGGCGCCGCAGGGCAGGATGATCTTGCCGCGGGCCTGGCCCACCGGCAAGCCGCCGCTTTCCGACCTTTCATGTTCCTGGAGAATGCGCACGCTTGCGGCGATGGCTTCGGTTTGCATACAGGTCTTCGACTGCCGGCGCGCTGCGCCGTCGGGGTTGGGCGCGCAGTGCGGGCATTCCTCATCGCTGAAGACCGCCTGCTGATTCAGCAGGTCGGTGGCGATGTTGACGACTTTGATCGGCCTGGACTTCGGCACGGCGGTCAGAGCATTTCCGCCCAACGGATTGTTCCCATTGGTGACGATCCACCTCTCGGACCAGAAATGGTCTGAGGACGCGCTGGCAAAGCTGTCTATTTCAGGTTTGCTGATGGGAGCGCCATGGCCGCGTTCATCCAGTTGGCGAGACTTGCACTGGATCGCGACGTACCTGCCGTCCGGGGTACGAGCAACGACATCAATGCCGGTGTCCCGGCCGGTGGCTTGCGGTTGCTGCTGCTCCCGTTCCGGCCACTGGGCCCAATGCCAGCACTCAGCGATGTCCCATTCCTTGATAAGGGGAGCTACATCGACAGTCAGATTTTCCAGCCACTGGCCGCCCGTAGGCTGCGGTCCGGCCTCGTCCACTGTGGCGATGGCCGCTGCAATGCGGCTTTGCTGATCCAACGTCTGCATGGTTCGTTCCTCTTGGTAAGCACAGTTTGGTAGGCACGGTTATCGGCATGATCTGTCTGGACGGCGGCCGTCTGGGCCTGCTGGTGGCGGCCGTCTCGGGCAAGGGTACGCCGGCGGCCAGGCTGATGCTGTCGGCGCGGACGCTGGTACATGGCGCGACGGGCCGCCGGTGGTAACGGGCGGTCTGGTCGCCTGACGGGATACTGGCCGGTCTATTCCGGGCTGAGGTCCCGCTGGTCGAACTGGAACCATCGGACCTCTCCGGCATCCACCAGGCGTTGGACCGTGTCATCGTTGCGCAGGCTGGCTATCACCGGCAACGCCTCCAAGCCGGTGAAATCCTTCAGGAAACCGGCGTTTCTGATGGCGCGGTGCGTATCTCGTTCGTCCGCGGTGTACGAAGCCTCGGCCGCTATAAAGAGTTCCTCCCCGGCTTGGTTGATTACCTTGGCTACCAAGTCAGCGCGGTAGAAGCTCTGTCGGTCTCCCAGTGTAATGTCGGCGGGATTGTTCTCCCGAACCATGCGTCGGAGGTCGTTGCCGTTGAGTTGCTCGATCACCTCAAAGCCCAGTCGCTCTGCGATGCCGTCGCACGTCTCCCGCGCGATGCGGCCGGCTACGTGGCCCTTGAGGTCGCCCAAGTCGTCGGTAATCCTCTGCAGACGGTGGGCCACCGTGGCGTTGGTCTCTTCCTGCCGGGCGTTGAACTCTTCCTGCCTCGCGTTGAACTCTTCCTGCCTCGCGTTGAACCCTTCCTGCCGGGCGTTGAACTCTTCCTGCCGCTCGATAAAGGTAGTGACCTGGTTGGCGAACTGCGCGAATCGTTCGGGTAGTTGCACCAGTTCGCTAGACAGCAGCCGGCTTCTGACTTCCGCCAGGAATTGGAGGTCGGAGTCCAGCGCTTGGAGGAAACGCTGTTTTTCCTGTTGGCTGAGAGTCATGGAGTTATCCCTTGGCGGAGCGGTACGCCGTAGCGTCCGCTCTTTCTGATGATAGCGGCCGGCCCCTTTGGTTGCAACGGCATTTGCTTGCCTTCGCGAGTCGCGGGACTGCCGAGTGGGTCAATGGCGCGCGGTTCGGCTTTCCAGCGCTATTTCATGGTTCCGACGGTTGCCGCGGCGGCCATGGCGGCTTTCTCCTTTTGGCGGCGTCTCGGTTTGGGAAAGTCCCCCGGCGGCTTGGGCAGGTAGCCCTGTGCAACATCAGTTCGGCGGCGGCCCCGGCCGGGTTGCCTTCGCGCAGGTACTGCCTAAATAACTTTCTCATGCGGTCGCCTAATTAGGCGATTACCACGGTCTGGTCGATGGCGAATCTGACTTGGTACGCTATGTTGGCGCTCAAGCTGGTTTTTCGTTGGCGGGTTGCGTCGTTGCCGGCCGTTATGCAGTCGTCGAGCTGTCCGCTCTGGATTATCGTTTCTTGGACGTTGCAGTCCATCTTACCCTCGCTTAGCCATTTGCTGTCGCTGAGCGCCAGGTTCAGGAGGGTTTCCTTCTGGACTTGGGACACGTCTGCCAGCGGCGTCAGTCGCCGTCCCGGTTCTTCGCAGCACAGTTCGTCCAAGAATTTCCAGATGTCGGGGAGAGCGTCCGACGCGGCGACGCCGTGGTTGTCGAAACTCTCGATGCGGATGTAGCCGGCGGATTCGGCGGGTCTCCGGTCGGTGTTATGAAGTTCATCCTCGGTCATATTTTCTCGAAGCCTAGCTTGCGGATTGAGATGTGCATCGGCGTGTTCCGCGCGTTGCCGTTTCGGTTTGCCGGGTTTCCGGCCTCCAGCAGGTGCGCCCGGGGTGGCGATGCTTGCTTCCGTTGCTCCTCCGCCGGAGCCCTGGTTGCGCTCACGGCGTTGCGACCGGTCTGCGGCGCCGAACATGGCGGCGCAGGGATGCTGCCCGGGCCCAGTGTGGGGCCGACGGTCTTGCGCCGTTGGCGGCGAGACTGCGTCAGGGCCGGGAGACTATCAACAGGGCGGCCCCACGTAGGCGACAACCAGGCCCACTCCGGGTCCTTGTCGAAGTAGATTTGGGTGGAGGGTTCACGATAGCGGCGTGTCAGACGCTGTTGGCAGAACCTTCTTCCTTTGGAGTCGTTGAACCACCTCTGGTAGCCGAATCGCTGGATGGTGGTCCGGCTCTCGCCCCGGCTGTAGTTCCAGCCGGTGAGTTCCTCAAAGTGGTTGGAGAAGGTGCCGACCTTCTCGTCGGGCGCTTCGGCCAGGGCTTCGCCCAGTTTTTCCATGTAGTCCAGCACCCGGATCATCTCGTTGCCGCCGGGGAGGCCGGGGTGTCCTGGCGATGCGGATTCGAGCAGCGACTCCATGTCTCGACGCTGAGCAGGAGTTCCTTCGTCAGCCGGACGCAGGGCGCTCCCGGCGGCACGTCGCCGTGTTCGGTTTTCGAGAGGAGAAAAACTGGTTGAGGTCTGCACGTCACCTTTGGAATGGACGCAACCCAAATTACTCGTACGCGCGGCGCCGGTTTGAGTACGAATGCAGGAAATGGGATACTGGAGGGAATAGGGCTAGCAGACTGTGAGGAACGGGTGTTGCAAAGTGAGTCGCAGTTCTGGCGAAACCTCGCCGGCATCGTCGTTGACGATATTCGTAGCCCAACCGACGAAACGCGCCAGCCGCTGTGAAGGCCCGCGAGTTTCGCAATTTTCAGCGCTCCCGGATGGCGACTCGGCAAGTGGCGACAAGAATTTTTGATATTCCTAATCAACTTATATGTCTTGTGTCCATATTCATCAAAGGCGTAAGATAAGTTGCGCAGCGCAACGGCAATCGTCACGTGTGCGCCGCTTTCCTTACCCGCCATGAGCACCGACGCCGAGCGTTCCGGCGGGCCGCGTTTTCGCCGGCCCAGAATCTACTACGGTTGGTACATTGTCGTCATCACGGGCTTCGTGATGACCTTGGCCACCGTACCAATGTTTCACGCCATGACCCTGTGGGCAGTGGCTTTGGAGCACCAATTCGGCTGGAAACGCGGGGCCTTGTCGATGGCCCTAACCCTGACCCGCGTTGAGGGCGGGCTGATGGGACCCATAGAGGGCTACCTCACCGATAAGCTGGGTGGCCGCAAGATGGTGCTCATCGGGTTCATCATCCTGGGGTTCGGCTTCCTGGCCTTCTCCCAAATTGGCGCTGATTTTTGGCCGGTCTCCCCGCTGTACACCTTCTACTTTGCGTTTATGGTCATGGCTCTGGGGCAGGGCATGGGCAGTTGGGTGCCGATGATGACCACCATCAACAACTGGTTCTCGCGACGCATGGCGTCTGCGATGGGTTGGGCGAACTGGTTCAGCCGGGGCGGCGCCCTGATTATGGTTCCTCTTATCGGGTTGGGCATCGGCAGCGCCATTGGGTGGCAGGGCACTGCGTTTATAATCGCGATTCTTGTCTTCGCGGCAGCTGTTCCCTTGTACTTGGTGATCCGCGACAAACCGGAAGACATTGGTGTACAGATGGAGGACGATGCCGCGATGGCACGGGCCCGGGGCGGGCAGCGCGCGCCGGGGGGCCCCCAGGGCCTAACGGCGCAGCAAGCCATCCGGACCGCGGCGTTTTGGCTAATCGCGGTGGGCCACGGCCTGACCAGCATGATAATCCTGGCCATAATGACCCACCTCGGGTTGTTCCTGGACGATGCCGGATTTGCGGGTCACACCGCATGGGTCGTGACCGTCTATACTTTCGTCGCCATGTGGGCCCAGCTGATCGGCGGATATGCCGGCGACCGTTTCCCCAAGCGGATCAGCATCTTCATCTTCACAACCATCCAGGCCGGCGCCGTCGTTCTCCTGACTTTTAGCACTCACCTCTGGATGTTCTATGCCTTCGCCGTGACTTTCGGCCTGGGGTTTGGAGGCCGAAACCCGCTTACCACGTCGATCCGCGGGGAATATTTCGGGAGGGGGAACTTCGGCAAGATCCTGGGCATCAGTACGATTCCGATGAACATTTTATTGCTGGGAGCCAGTCCATTCGCGGGTTACATGTACGACTGGCAAGGGTCTTACACCCTGGCCTTCCTGGTGCTGTCCGGGTTCAACTTCGTCGGAGGGGTGTGCTTCCTGTTCGCGCGCCGCCCCCGCATACCCACCACACCGGAACCCCCGGCGCCGGCAGTCGCGCCGGCGCCGGCAGCCGCCGGGAATTCCTAAGCAGCGCCACCCAGATCGGTCTCAGTGATCTCGATGTTGTGGATGCCGAGGCGCTCCGTGGGCTGAGAGTTTTCACCGCTGCGGCTCTGCCGGACCGGGGAGGTGGCGAGGGCCTCCAGCACGTTGTCGCCTTCGGTCAATCTCCCGAAGATAGTGTAGTTGGGCGGGAGTCCAACGTCGGCGCCGTGCACGATGAACCACTGGCTGCCGTTGGTGTTTGGGCCGGCGTTGGCCATCGCCAGTGTGCCACGGGTGTAGGAGCGGGTGACCTCTTCATCCCGGAAGCGGTAGCCCGGGCCGCCGGTGCCGTCGCCTTTGGGGCACCCCCCCTGGATCATAAAACCGTTAATGATGCGATGGAACTGATTGTCTTCGTAAAAACCGTCGCGAGCCAAGAACACAAAATTGTTGACGGTCAGCGGGGCCACTTCAGACAGCAGCTCAATTGTCATGTCGCCCTTATCGGTTTTGATGATGGCGTGGTATCGCTTGGCGCCTTCAATGACAAGGCCGGGCGAGTTCTCATATTGCTTGGGGGGCATTGGGCGTCTCCTGATTCGTGTCGCGCGGTTGGACTGGGGGAATTATACAGCAATGGAATGACCGGAACTGACGCTCGCATTCGCGTTGGTTGGCGGGTAATCCCAAGGTCGGTCAGGAACGTATCGTATAATAGAGACCTAAGAAAATGCAGGAGGTGTTGCAATGGACGTGCTGAATGCAATGGCAAACCGGGGCCATGAGCAGGTGGCGATGTACAGTGATCCGGCGTCGGGCCTGCGCGGAATTATCGCCATTCACGACACCACCCTGGGGCCTTCCTGCGGCGGCGCTCGGATGTGGCCCTACGCCACCGAGGCCGACGCGCTGGCCGATGCTTTGAACCTGTCGCAGGCCATGACGTACAAATCGGCGGCGGCGGGCCTGAACCTGGGTGGCGGCAAGGGCGTGATAATCGGCGACCCGCGCACTGCCAAGACCGAGGCATTGCTGCGTGCTTGGGGACGATTTGTCGATACCTTGGGCGGCCGGTATTTGACCACCACGGACGTGGGCACCACCGGACGGGATCTGGAGACTGTCCGCCAGGAAACGGAACACGTGGTGGGGCTGGATCAAACCCTCGGCGGCAGCGGGGACACCTCGGTCATGACCGGTTTGGGCGTGTACATGGGCATGCGAGCCTGCGCCGCCGACGTCTGGGGCGCCGATTCTCTGCGTGGCCGCACGGTGGCGATGCAGGGGTTCGGCAAAGTGGCGACGCATACGGCGGAACACCTGCTGGACAATGAGGTGCGCGTAATCGCCACGGACGTGAACGAGACTGCCCTGGACCGGGCGCGACAAATGGGGGTCAAGGTGGTGGCTCCGAACGACATCTATGACGCGGACTGCGACATTTTCGCCCCCTGCGCCTTGGGCGGCGTCATCAACGCCCAGACCATAGCGCGCCTGCGCTGCCGCATCGTGGCCGGCGGAGCCAATAACCAACTGGCCACGCCTGAAGACGGGGAAGAGCTGCACCGACGGGGAATCATCTACGCGCCGGACTTTCTCATCAACGCCGGCGGAATAATCAACGCCGCGGCGGAGATCGGCCAGCCGTACAACCCGGAACGTTCGCGACAGCAGACCGAGCGAATTTACGAGCAGATGTCCTCCGTTCTAGCCACCGCTCGCCAGCAGGAAATCGCCACGGCCCGGGCGGCGGATCTGCTGGCGGAAGCTCGGTTGGATGAGGTGCGCCGGGTCCGCAGAATTTGGCGAAGATAGCCCCGGATCTCACTCAGTCCATCCGCATCTTACCCGCCGTCACCGCAACTCGAAATGCCCCTCTCCCAGGTATAGTTCGGGTCCGTAGGGAAAGATGTCGAGGTTCTGCTCGTTGTGGTCGCGCTGGATGTCCGGCATAAGCTCGAAATGCCCCGCTCCCAAGTATAGTTCGGGTCCGTAGGGAAAGATGTTGAACTTCTGCTCGTTGTGGTCGCACTGGGTGTCCGGCATACGCTCGCCGGTAATCCGCAGCCGGTTCAGCCAATGGGTCTGCTCAGAGTGCCAGAACTGCATCATTGACCACTCGCCTCCGTCCTCGTACCGGGCCTGCTCGCAGGAGAGCATTCCACCGAGGGTGAGGTGTACGCCGTCCCAAGTCTCGGCCACCCGCGACCAGCCGGGCACCAGCCGACCATCGGGGCCTTTGCTGGGGTATTCGGCGCAGAGAGTGTGCCAGTCCGCCGGATGGTTGATCTCGCGCACTCGCACATCCTGGTGGAACCTCACCTGCCACCCGACCAGCGGCCAAGCGCAGGTGTGATCCCCCGCGCCGAGGGTGAACGCCGTCCATTCCGATGTGGAGCCGTCCCGAAGTGTGGAGGTCTGCTGGGTGCTGGTCGGGTTTTGATGACTGCTGCCGGGATCGGGAGGGCCGGGAGTACGCCAGCGTTCCGGGGCGAAGGGACGCAGCGGGCTGCGGTCGGGGCCGAGCGCCATTTGGGGCGACGACCAAATTTGACTTGCGGCGTCGAATGGTTCGTACCACCAGTCGAAGGCCGGATGGTTCACAACCTTCCGGGCCAAGTCGTGGTACGCTCCGGCCTCTCGCAGGGCTAACTCCGACCAGCCCGCATCCCGGTATACATCGGTGAAGTCTATGGCGGTAGCCGCCAGCCAGAAACTCACCTTTGGCTCCGCAAAGTGTTCCAAAGGCAGGTGCGAGTTGGCGGACAGGTCGAGGATGAGCGCACACCCCGCCGGTGACCCAAGCAGGGCTTTAGCTTTCTTTTCATTGGTCATGGTCTATACTCCGGCCCGGACGAGCGGCTAGTTACCTTCGCCTTTGCATTTCAAATTATTGCGTACCTTGTAGGCTCCGCCCGAGTAAGTACTGCCATCGGGCTTGGTTAACGTGGCCCGTGAGGTCTGGACGTAGTCCTTGGTGGCGCCTATCTCGCAGAGAGCGTTGACCGCGGACTCCATTATAGGGTGCTTCCCGTAGTTGTTGTTCCAGCACTTCACCCAAGTGGTCGTACCGGTCCTGGCCGGGCACACGCTGGTGTTGGACTGCCTGTAGGCCCACTGGCCAGTCTCCGCATTCCGGACGTAGAGGTTTTGCGTCACGGTGAGCGTCGAGCCGTTCAGAGGGTCGTCGCAATAGATGTCCGTAACTGCGGCGGCACAATCTATCAAGGTGCATCAATTCACCGCAGACTGCATCCCGCGATGCACCACCGTATCAGGCCGGTACACTGCCCAGGAAAACCACAGCTGCCCAATCCGCCCCGGCACCGGCTTCAGTTGCGCCCCGGCCAACTTCCCGATCACTGCCTGGCCAAAGATATTCCACTCACTGCCGGTCTGGTCGTCGGTAATACGCCCGTCAAGGGCTGCGGTGAAGGTCAGCGTTTGGCCATCCGGCCCGACCGGCGAGAAAATCCCGGCGGCGCCCACGTCTCGTCCCTTGGCGATGGAGCTACTATCCAGGGATGATGCTGTTCCCGGCATCCAGAACACCACGATTTCCTCCCCGGCTACCGACGCGCTGACCACCCGTTCATCCGCCAGCGTGGAAAAGGAAACCGCCCAAGCTACGTTGCCCCGCTCGATGGCGACGACGCGTTCCACGGCGGGCAGGCGCGGGTCAGTCTCGCCGCTGAACAGAAACGGCGCGCTGCCGGGGCGGTCGTAGCCGGCATATGGGTTCTTTCCGTAGGGACGACCGGATGGCGGGCGGGAAAGCGCCTTGCCGTCCGGGTAAGCTGTTTTGAACTCATCCCACGACACGATGGACAGGTAAAGTTGTTCCAACCGGCGGCCGGCGTAGTGGCCGATGACGCCCTCGCCGCCGAACTCCTGCCACCAGGATTCGGTCTGCCGGTCGTACATCAGCAAGTTGCTGTCACGAAGGGCGCCCGTGGCGCCGAAATCCAGTATCTCGCCGTCAACCGTCCGCCTGAACACGAAGGCGGTATTGCAGAGGGGTCAGAACGTAATGACCACCGGCTCGCCCCCAACGGTATCGTTGACCAGCTCATGCCAGACCATGACCTGAACCGGATAGGCGCGAGCATCACCGTTGAGGTCAACTACCTGCACCGGTTCTCGCGGGTCTAACCAGGCGTCGGCATCGGCCACGGTTTCAAACTCCGGGTGGTCAATGGCGGGGATGCCGTCTTTGGGAGGCCCGCCGGTAGTGATCTCATCAAATGAGATGGTGGAACGGGTGAAATCGGTGTTCCAGGACGCCCGGAGTAAGCGTTGGAACCTGGCGCGGGCGGCTTCCGCGTCTGCGGCGCCAACCGAATGTACCGCGCCTTCCGGCGATACCGGGATTGTCGTGGCGACCGGCAAAGTCGTGGCGGGGGGGAGCGTCGTCGCCGGCGCAACAACGGTGGCGGATTCGAGCAAGGCCGCCGTGGGCAACGCGGTGGCGGGCGGGCCGGTGGGGAAGGCCGCGTCGGTGACAACCGTGGGGAGGATGACCGGATCGACACGATCCGGTGCCTCGACAGGCGTACAGGCAATCGCCAAACTCAACGCCAACAGCGCCAGCGCGACCATCAGCCGCGCCGGCGCCGAAATCACCCGCCGCCGATCCCTCAGCAACGCGCCTAGCGGCCGCGCAGGCGAGGATCGAATACGTCGCGCAGAGCGTCGCCCAGCAGATTGAACCCCATCACCACCAGGAAGATGGACAGGCCGGGGAAAATTGCGAGCCACGGGCCAGACTTGACATGGGCGGAAGCCGCCCGCACCAACATCCCGCCCCAACTCGGTTGGTCGGGAGGAGCTCCCACGCCCAGGAACGACAACGATGATTCGATGATGATGGCAAAGCCCAAATAGTAGGTAGCCAGGACCAGGTAGGTGGCGAAGCAGTTCGGGACGATGTGGCGGAAGATAATGCGGCGCGGGCTGGCGCCGACGGCGAGCGCCGCCGTTACGTAGTCCAATTCCTTCAGGGATAACACCTGGGAACGCACGGTTCTGATCACCGGAGCAATCATGCCGATTACGATTGCCAGGATAACGGTATTCAGCGAAGGTGTGACCACGGCCATAATCGCCAGCGCGATCAAGAGGCCGGGCAGAGACATCAGGGCGTCCACTATTCTCTGCGCAACCATATCGACCACGCCGCCGATGTAGGTCAGAGAGACGCCGATGATGAAGCTGGCCGTGATACCCACCAAAACGCTTCCCAGACCCACATACAAGGAAATGCGGGCGCCGTAAATGAGCCGACTGAGCACATCGCGCCCCACATAATCTGCGCCAAGGAGGAAATCGGTATTGGGCGCTTCCCACGGCGCCGCCGGGGTGGACCTCGGGTCGTATTGAGAGAGCACCGGAGCCAGGGCCGCAACCGCGACGAGCACCAGGACAATCAGCCCACCAATCGCTCCCAACGGTTTGGTACGAACGAAACGGGAGAATTGGGTCCAAGCGCGCCCGGCAAAACTTGGCGCGGTGATCGGTTCACGCGCTATGGCGGCCTGTTCCGACGTTTGATCAATCATGGCAACACCTGCCTGCCTTGGCGCCTTTTAGAGAAGGTCGAGGCCGCGTTTACGCGTAACGGATCCGCGGGTCGAGAATGCCGTACAGCATATCGATTATCAGGTTGAGCAGCAGCACCACGGCGGCGGTCATCAGGATAACGCCCTGGATCACCGGAAAGTCCCGGTGGATGATGGCGTCGATGAGGAACTTGCCGACGCCGGGAACGACAAAGATCTGCTCAACGATGATGACGCCACCCAATAGACGGCCAAATTGGTAGCCGGACACGGTGATCACCGGCAACATAGCGTTCTTCAGGGCGTGGCGACCGACGACGACCCACTCGCGCAACCCCTTGGAGCGAGCGGTGCGCATATAGTCTTCCCGCATCACCTCCAGCATGGCAGAGCGGGTGACCCGCGCGGTGAACGCCATGTCATGGAACCCCACCACTGCGGCGGGAAGCAGCATCAACTGCAAATTTTGCCACGGGTCTTCCCACAGGTGGGCGTACTCTAATGGGGGCAGCCACTTGAAACCGTAGGCCAGGCCGTAGATCACCAGCACCCCGATCCAGAATGTTGGCATGGCGATGCCGAGCAGCGCGATTACTCTGCTCACGTAGTCGATGCCCGAATCCTGTTTCATCGCCGACAGGATGCCCAAGGGCACGGCGGCGACGAAGGCCATGACGATGGCGAGGACGGCCAATTCAAAAGTACGCGCGAAACGTTCGATGAGTTCCAGGCCGAAGGGAGTGCCGTAGTAGAGGGAATCGCCCAAGTCGCCCCGAAGGACGCCCCACAGCCAATCACCGTACTGGACGTAAATCGGACGGTTGAGGCCCAGATCTTCGCGCAACCGCTCGAAGTCATCGTTCGTTACGCGCCCGCCGGCATCCTCGCCCGTGAGCAGGAACACCGCCGCATCGCCCGGCACGATAGAGAACAGGGCAAAAACCATGATGGTGGCGAGCAGCATAGTAGGGATGAAGAGGAGCAGCCTTCTGAATAAGTATTGGTACATTCCTCAACTCCTGCCGGTTAGGTGGCGGCTTGTCAGGGGCGTATTGTACACGATGGCCGGCCCGGGTAAAACCCTGTGGCCGGCCATTACGGGTTGGACGTATTTCGGTGGACTGGATGACGATGTCGTTGTCAAATCCGTCTTCTGAATACTTGCTCGTATGGATTATCGGCAAGTGATCGCACCTTCGCCCATCCCGACAAAAACGAGGGCGAGTATCGAACCCGCCCTCTCCGCAAGATACAGCTGCTAGGCACCTCAGTTATGGGACATAGCCCACTTCCGATGGCATTTCGCGGTCGGGATCGAACCACACATGGTCCCATTTTTTGATCAGCTGCACGGTGGGCGGATAGTGGTAATTGCGGATGCGGTAGTCGAAGGCTCCGCCGCTGGAGTACCAGAAGTAGGGCAGCCAATGGCTCTCGCCCCGGTGCAGGATGCCGGCCAGTTCTTCCAGGTGAGCCTGCCGAACCGCCGGGTCAACCTCCCGGTTTTGCAAGTTAATCAGCTCATCAACCCGGTCGTTCTGCCAGTTGTGCGGGTTGCGCAGCACATCCTGCAAGTAGAACTGGTTAATGATATCGCCGGGGTCTCGCAGGATGATGCCGGTGCCCACGGAGTCCATGTTGGCAACGCCGTCCCGCATACCCACGTACATGGTGGCCAGGTCAGTGGGTTCGAGGATGATGTCGATGTTCAGGTCTTCCCGCATCTGTGGCGCGGCGACTTCGGCGCTGGACAGCGAAGGGTTGCTGTTCACCACGTTGAGGGTAATCTCAAAGCCATCAGGATAACCGGCCTCGGTAAGCAGTTGGCGGGCTTCGACCAACGCAGCCTCGCGGTCTCCGTAAGCCGGATTTTCCGCCCGCAAAGCGGTTAGATCCTCCACCACGCCGGGAGCGAAAAAGGTGCCCGGCTGGCCAAAGCCGAGGATCGATTTCTCAACTCCCAAGTCCCGGTCTAGTCCCAAGTAGAATGCCCGCCGGACCCGGGCGTCGTCAAAGGGAGGCTTTTCCTGATTCAGGAAAAATGCCTGAATGCCGGAGGCTTCCAGGATGACGGCGCGGACGCGGCCATCGGTATCCTCTTCCAGTCGCGCCATGTCTTCCGGGCGATTGGAGCCGGTAACCGGCTGATAAGTGCCAAAAACCTGACCGGCCTGCAACGCGGAAATGCGGCGCGCCGTATCCCGGATCAAGAAAATCTTGAGGCCATCAAAGAACGGCCGGCCGGCTTTGAAATAGTTCGGATTGCGGTCGTAGGAATACCCCACGTCCTTCTCCCAATCGAGCAACATCCACGGGCCGGAGCCGATGAGCGCGGCGGGCTGTCCGGCGTTGATGGCCTCAATGGCTTCTTGCTGGGTAAGCCCGGTGTTGGCCTGCTCCTGGCTCAGGTTCTCGCCCACGTGCTTGGGATAGACTTTCATGTAATCCGACGCCAAGTTGGGCAAAAAGCCGGCAGCCGGGAAGCGCAGCGGCACCTTGGCCGTGTAGTCGTCTATCGCCTCGGCGGTGCCGTGCACCACGAAGTTGTTGAGGAACCCGGTGCGGGCGCGCAGAACGCCTTCCTGCACCTGCCCCAGGGTGATGCGGTCGATGGAGAACACCACGTCTTCCGCGGTAACCGGATGCCCGTCCGAGAAGGTAGCGTCCGGGTTGAGGTGGAAGATGTAACCGAACTCGCCACCCTCCTCGTAAGATTCCCAGCTCACCGCCAAGTCACCGATGATTTCGTTGGGGTTGACCGGGTTGTATTCCAGGATCTGGTTGAAGCGGGGCCCGGAAGGAATCAACACGGTGTTCATGGAACCGCCGTAGTGAACGTCCCAGAAGCCGGGGTTGCTGGTGGCCACCAGCGGGAAGTAACCCCGGTAGTGCTTGCTTTCGCCTTCTTGCCACCAATCAGGGCGTTGGTCAACGGCTACGGCGGTGGGAACGGGAACCGCCGTCGGCGTGGCATCCAACGGAGCGGTGGGAGTTGGCTGGTTGGCGGCGGCCATCACGTCCAGCGTGGGCGTCGGGCCGGCCGCCGCCGGAGTTGCCGCGCTACCGCCGTCGGCGGTTTGCGGGGCCGGCGCGGGAGCGCTTTCGCCACAGGCAACCAAAGCGGGCACCAGCGCAAGTATTCCAGCCATCAACAGAAATTTCGGATGCCATAATCGTCTAAAACTCATTGAGCCAGCCTCCTGATTCGAAATGCGTCAGCGACCCAAAGGATGATGCGTCGCCGTGAATATCTGTGCCGGTAATCGTTTCCCGACGCCACCGGATGCTACTAACGCTAATTTGTATTGTCAAGATAACGGCAACGGCGTCTGAAACGGTTTACGCAATGTTGATCGTTTTCGCGACGAAAATCAAAGGCAGGTTGGCAGCCCGCCCTCGTGGAGTCGTCTATCGGGGCAAATCTTCATATAGTCGGGGTTATTTTGAACTAAAGGACAGCGCAGTAAGCGCGCCGTTTTCCGACGCTGTAGCGGCTAAAAGCAGTCCGCCCGCGACGATGGGAGATGCGGTGACTGCGCCGTCAAGGTTCACGATCCATTGTTGAGAACCGTCGGCGACAGAAATGGCGATGACTTGGCCGTATTCGTCGCCGACCAGCGCCACCGAGTCGGCAGCGGTGGCGCCCGCTATGATGTCTGATCCACTGTTGAACTCCCACCGGATTTCGCCGTTGTGGGCGTTCAACCCGGTTACCAGGCCGCTGGCATCTGCAATGACCAGGGTTGACCCGGACAATGCCGGCGGGTAGGGCTGTTCCCCGGCGGTTTGAGCAGACCATACATAACCCTGTTGCTCGGGGCCCTTCTTGGTGAATCCCCACACCCATAGCACCGTGCGGACGTACTGGATTTCCCGCTCCAACGGGTAACGGCGTCCCTGGTAATCCAGTCCCCAAACCACGCCGCCAAAGCTGCTGAAGTGCAACAGGTCATCCGTGGCCAACGGTCCGCCGCGGGCCCAGCGAGCGCTGCCGGCGTCGTAGATCATTCTAAGTCTTCCGGTAGCTTCATTCAGCACGTGGACGCGCGCATCGTTGGCGGTGGCGATTACCTTGCCGTCGATTATGGCCGGAGGCACGATCAGCCAATCGTCCAGCCGGTAACTCCAGAGCTCTTCCCCGGTGGCTGCATCCAGCGCAATCAAGCGGTTTTGGTCCGATTCGGCCACGAATAGGCGGCCATCAGAGACGGTCGGCGACGGCAGTGACGCGACTTGAAGCCGCCGGGACCAAACCAACGCGCCCGTCTCCGAATCAAGGGCCGACACTACACCCGCCCGAAAGACCACGAAAACCAGATCATCGGTGACCGCCGGCGTGACAGCGGCAGACAAGCCGGAATCGTATCGCCACAACACGTTTCCGGCGCCGCGTTCCAGAGCGACGACGCTCCCGTCTTCGGCAGTCAAATAAACCCGTTGGCCCACCACTGCCGGCGGGGCGGTGATGGGAGAGCCGGCAACATACCGCCACATTGTTTTTGGCGCGGCGCCAACGGTCAACGCGCCGCTTGCCGATGCGGACCAGTTAGCTATCCCTGCGCCAGCCTGCGGCCAGTCGGCGTCAGCAAACCGCGCTGACGCATTTCCAATGTTGGTCGAGGGCAACGGGGGATCCGGAGGCAACTCGGTATAGGTCCATAGCAACCAGAAAACCACGCCTAATACCGGCAAGATGACAATAGCGGCCCGAACCAGCCGGTTGCGCAGGAAATCAAGACGAACCCGGCGGGAGCGACGCTCTGCTTCAGACTGAGCAACGACCTCCAAACCGGAAAATGCGCCGCAGTTGGCGCACCTGGTTCCTCTTTCCGCCGGACTGGTTGCTCCTTCCGCCGGGTTGAGGTGCCCGCAGAATCGGCAGAGGAGAACGGAAGTCTCCCCTGAATCGGCCGAGGGCGTAACCACGATCGCTAGAAGGCCGGCCGCTGCAACACCGCCGGATCAATGCGCCGGCGCACTCGTTGGCCGTCGGAAGGCAACCCCAGCAGTTCCCCATTATCCACCATAATCTTGCCGCGCAGGATCACGGTTGTGGGCCAGCCGAAGATCTCCCAGCCTTCCCAGGGGCTGTAATCGCGCAGGTGCAGGTCATCCATAGTGAGCCGCTGGTGGATGGCGGGATCGATGATGGCGAAATCGGCATCGCTGCCCGGAGCGATCACGCCTTTTTGGGGGTACATACCCAACAGGCGGGCCGCGTTGGTGGAGGTGATATTGGCGAATTGGGTCAGTGACATCCCACGTCGGACCACTGCTTCCGTGTAGTTGACGCCCATACGGATCTCAATACCGATGTTGCCGCCCCGCATATCCTGCACGTTGCGTCCGGCCGTCTTGTCCAGGTACGTCGTAAAACTGCTGTCCGTGGCGGTGAAGGTCAGGTTGTTGCCCAACAGGCCGGACCACAGATCGCTGCCATCTTCAGGATACTTGAGAGACGGATAGGTATGGTACTTCATCCCGTCGGGCTCACGGTACTGGAAGGCGTTGAATGACAGCGCCAGCGTGAGCACCTCGCCGTACACCGCCTGGCCGCGACTGCGCGCTGCCGCCACGGCGTTCACGCCGTCGTTGCCGGTTACGTGGACGAAGTACATACCGGCGCCGTTCTGTTCCGCGATTCGGATCACGTCTCGGAAAGCCAGGTCCTCGACCTCTTTGGAATGAATGAGGTGGGCGTTGTACCAGTCCCACATATTCCGCTGCTGGGCCATGAGATAGTTGTACATCACTATCTCGTCATCCTCGGCATGAACCGCCAGGACACCGTCGTGTCGGGCCAGTTGGGCGGTAAGGTCGGCGAGACGGCCGTTGTCGATCCGGCCCGTGGGCGTCAGGGTCAGGGGAGGGTCCTGCGGCGGTCGGATGTTGGTGGTGAAGATTTTGACGCTGGGGAAATCGTTGTTGATAAGCTCGCCGACCCGCGCGATGCTGTCGGCGGTGTTGTTGCTTCTATAGATGACGTGGGCAGAGTAGTCCGCGTAGGCGTTGCCTTCCCAAACGGACAGGAAGTCAAGGATACCACCCACCAGCTCACCCTCGTTGGGAGCCGGCGCGAAATCGACCACCGTGGTGGTGCCGCCCCATATCGCGCCCAGGGAATGCTCCAGAGGACCGGCGTTGGGCGCGTCTTGAACCTGCTGATGCGCGCCGGGCTGCACGTTGGCCGCGGCGTGGATATGAGGTTCAATGCCGCCGGGCGTTACGATGCGGCCGGCGGCATCGACGGTCTGGACGGCTTCGTCGCTAAGGGATCCGGGGGCGCCGATGGCGACGATGCGCCCGCCCTGAACTCCGATATCCACCTGCGCGGCTTCGCTGGGCATAACAACGGTGCCGCCGGTAATCAGCAGGTCAAACATTTCTGGCCCTCCGTACAGCGCGCGCCACGGCGCTGGGTTGAAGCATGGTAGCACAAACTGCGCCGGGCGCGGATTGAGTTTTATCCAAGGGCCTGGCTCAGGTCGTCAATCAAATCATCGACGCTCTCCAGACCTACCGAGACGCGCAGCAAGTCGTCGGGCGTGTTTGTGTCCGGGCCTTCGATGGACGCTCTATGCTCGATGAGGCTCTGCGTGCCGCCCAGGCTGGTGGCGCGGATGAACAGGCGGACCCGGGCCGCAACGCGCATCGCGGCGCCTTTTCCGCCGCTGACCTGGAAGGACAGCATTCCGCCAAAGTCCGCCATTTGCCTCGTGGCGACGTCATGTCCGGGATGACCGGACAGACCAGGGTAGTGCACCGCAGCAACGCGGGGATGGTCTTGCAGGAACCGGGCGATGAGACCGGCGTTAGCGCAGTGCGCCGGCGCCCGCACGTGCAGCGTCCGAACGCCTCTAAGGGTTAGCCAGCAGTCGAACGGAGACGGCACGGCGCCGGCCACATTTTGGATTAGCCGGATTCGTTGGAAAAGCGCATCGTCGTGGGCGCTCACGACCACACCCCCGGTAACGTCCTCGTGGCCGCTAATGTATTTGGTGGTGGAATGCACCACCAAATCGGCGCCCAGGCTCAAGGGCCGCTGGAGCATGGGGGTAGCCCAGGTATTGTCGCAAACGCAGCGGGCGCCGGCGGTTCGCGCCAGGGAGGTCATCTCTGGTATGTCGGTGATTTTCAGTAGGGGGTTAGATGGGGTCTCTACCCAGACGAGCCGCGTTTCGGGCCGGACTTCCCGGCGCACGGCGTCGGGATCGGTCATATCAACGAAGGTGGTCCGCAACCCCCAAGGCTCAAAAATCTCCCGCAGCATACGGGCCGTCCCGTGATAACAGTCGTCCGGGGCGATGACGTGGTCGCCGGGCGACAGGGCTTGAAACACCGCGGCGGCGGCCGCCGAGCCGGAGCCGAAGGCAGCGGCAGCGGCCCCGCCCTCCAGCATCGTCAAGCATTCCTCCAGAGCGCGCCGATTGGGGTTGTCGGAGCGGGAATAAACAAAACCGCGTGGATATTCCCCGTCGGCATCCCTCTCGAAGGTGGTGGACAGGTAGATGGGCGGCGCAACGGCGCCGGTGGCGGGATCCGCTTGGTGCGCCGCCTGGGCGGCGATAGTTTCAAATCTCATGGTGTACGCCTATATGATTACTGTTGTGTCGGATGATTCCGGCGTAGAGACGGTTGATTGGAACAAAAAAGCAATCCCGAGTACGCTGGTAAGCAACACTGCCAAGGCACTTAACGAAACTACGGCAATTGTGCCGGCCAATCGCCTTTTTCGCGCCGGGCGAGGGGCACGCGGAACCGATACCGGAGAAGATTCTACTCGCTCTGCTTTTTCCCGCAAGCGTTCTTCGGCTTGCCTGCGGCGTCGCTCCTCTTCTGTCCGCCGTACCCTCTCCTCACGTTGCTTACGTTCCTCGGCCCGCCGTTGCCGTCGCTCCGCTTCCTCACGCTGTCTGCCTTCCGCTTGCGCCCATTGTTTGCGCCTTTCTCCCTGTTCCCGACATTCAATACAGCGGTCATAATCGGACCGACTGCTCGGGTCTTTCAGAACTTTATAAGCTTCGTTAATCTGCTTGAACCGTTCCTTCGCATCAGGAGTATTGTTGCGGTCCGGATGCAGTGCCAAGGCCAGCTTTCGGTACGCCCGACGGATGGCTTCATAAGTGGCGTTCCGATCCAAGCCCAGGATTTCGTAGTAATTGGCTGGCATGGCGCATCACGCCAAAGTTGGGGGTTAGACACCCGCCCTGACGAACTCTGCCACCCGCTCACTAATCATTAGGCGGTCATTTCGGAGCGTCGAGTAGCCGTGAGACAGCCGGCCGAAACACCACCGACCACGATGGATTCGTGCTGCATAACGATGGTCGGTCCTTGAGGGTCGTCAGGCGATGAGTGGCTCATCCCTGCGATTTTAGCACACAGAATTGACTGCGCTTCCATCCGGGCGTCCCCAAGGATGGCTTCCTCATCCGGCGCAGCAACACTCGCCACCGCCAGCGGAGAGACCGAAACGCCAGTCCGGTCCGCGAGTTCCACGCCGTGTCGGATTTCGCAAGGATTATGCTAGAATGGGAGTTGCCCCCGTAGCTCAGTGGATAGAGTGCTGGCCTCCGGAGCCAGAGACCGGAGTTCGAGTCTCCGCGGGGGTACTTGCTTTGATGGAACGGGCCGGATTGACGGCCCGAGCGTCGGGGTGTGGCCTAGCGGCAAGGCGCCTGCTTTGGGAGCAGGAGATCGGCAGTTCGAATCTGCCCACCCCGACCAAGCGCGCCTAACCGTGTCACTCCCGCGAAAGCCGGAATGACGAACTTGACGGTTACACCGGCCAGTCTTCAAGCGTCCAGCCCATTTCCCAGAACGCCTGCTCGTAGCGGGTGCAGGTGATGTAGGCTTCCTTCATGGCGGCAATTTCGGCGGGGCCGGCGACGGCGGCGATGCGGTCGCAGATCGCCCGGCACTCCTCGGCGACGGCCTTTTGCTCCGGAGCGGCGTACATTTCAATCCATTGTGCGTAACCTGAGTGGTCGGGCAGTCCCTGATCGGCCAACCGCTCGCCGACCCGCCAATAGCCCCAGATGCACGGCAGAACCGCGGCGACCAGCTCCCCAAACGTTCCCTGGTGTGCGACACGCAGCAGGTAGCTGGTATATGAGTAGCAGGTTGGCGCGTGCCGGGTAGCGTCCAGCTCGGCCTCCGTGATGCCAAATTGGGCACAGTAGGAGCGGTGCAGGTCCATCTCGGTGTTGAGGATGTAGTCCACAGCGCGGGCGAACCATGACATCGCCGGCAGATCAGGCGCCTTGGCGGCCGCCAGGGCCAAACAGCGCGCAAAATCGATAAGATAGACGTAATCTTGGGTGATGAAGTGCTTGAAACGATCCAGGGGCAACGTCCCTTGGCCTATTCCCTGCACGAAGGGATGGAAAGCCATGGCGTCGCGTTGCGCTTGGGATTCGCGTTCAATGTCATCGCAGAAGGACATACCGAGCACCTCCGACGGGCGGGAGCGAATGTAGTTCGCACCTAAAGAGTAGGCCCAGCGCGAACCGTAGTCAACGGGAAGGCGCCAGGCCGCGCCGACAACGGATGAAATGGGGAGGCGGAAGTAGCGGATTTTGCAATCGTCTTGAGTAGTGACGGCAGGACGTATCGCCGGCGCGAGCGCATCGTCTATAATATCCCATCATAGATTGCGCCATTTCGACGTTTCGGCGCCCGGCTGGTCAAATCCCCGGGGCAAGTCGGTTTGGACTAATAGAGGGTATATCGCATGATGATGTTGTTTCTGCAAGACGTTCCTGACCAGGGCCGAGCCGGCGAGGTGAAGCGGGTTTCCCGAGGTTACGCCCGGAATTATCTGCTACCGAAGGGCTTGGCTGAAATAGCCACCGACGAGACGCTCAAGCGCCTGGAAAAAGTTAGGCACGAAGGCAACCAACAGCGCGCGCGCGAGACCCAGGTCGTCGAAGAATTGGCCGAAGCGCTAGACAACCTGACGGTGACGATCTCAGGCCGAGTCACCCCTACCGGAAGGTACTACGGCGCCATCAGCGGCGCGCGTATCTCCGATGCGCTGGGCGAGTTGCTGGAAAGGGAAATGGACCGGCGCATCACCAACGCCATTGAACCTATCCGTGAACCGGGCGAGTACGAGGTCGTGCTTAACCTGTCCGGCGAGATCCGCGCCACCGTGAACGTCATTGCGTCAATCGAGGAATAATTCGCGTGGTTGTCGCCCAATACAGTGAACGGCAACTGCCTTACGACCACCAGGCGGAGGCCGCAGTGCTCGGCGCATTGCTGATCGACGGCGACGCGCTGCTGCGGGTCACGCCGATTGTCAAGCCGGAAGATTTCCACCGGGCCCGCAACCAGTTCTGCTTTGCCGCCTGCGTCGCCGTGTTCGGGCGACAGGAAGCCCTCGACCAGATCACCGTAGCCCGTGAGTTGCAGCGGCAGGACCGGCTGGAACAGGTGGGCGGCCTGGCGTATCTTGGCCAGCTGATTTCGGGTACGCCGACGTCGGTGAACGTTGACCACTACGCTGGCATCGTCGCGGACACGGCGGCCAAACGAAGGCTGATCGACGCCGGAAACCGCATCGCCGAGCTGGGGTTTGAGGATAACCAGGACGCCGACGACACCATGCGGCAGGCGGTGGAAGTGCTGTTCCGGGTGCAGCCCACCAACAACGACCGGGGGTTTGTGCCGCTGAGCTCGGTTTTGGACGTGTACCTGCAAGGCGACATCGGCGACGTGTCGCTGACCGACGAGCCGCCGTTGCAGAGCGGCTACGGCGATTTGGACGGCCTGCTGGGCGGGATGCAGCGGTCGGACCTGCTCATAGTGGGAGCGCGGCCCGGCTTGGGCAAAAGCAGCCTGGCCCTGAATATCTGCGCCAACGCGGCCAAGTCGGGACAGGTATGCGGAATATTCAGCCTGGAAATGAGCCGGGAGCAGATAGCGATGCGGATGCTGGTGGCGGAGTCCGGCGTGGATTCGCATCGCTTGCGCCTGGGTCTGCTTTCCGAGAACGAGCAGAACGTGATTTCCGACGCGGTGGGCGTGTTGTCCGGTCTGCCTATTTTCATCGATGATACGCCTTTCCAGTCCACCGTGGAAATGCGCAGCAAGTCCCAGCGGCTGAAACTGGAACACGGTTTGGATTTCCTGGTGGTGGACTACCTGCAACTGATACAGGGCAGCAACCGCAGGCAGGGCTACGGCGAAAATCGAGTTCAGGAGATCAGCGAGATTTCCCGATCGTTGAAAGGGATGGCGCGGGATCTGAACGTGCCGGTCTTCACCTGCTCGCAGTTGAGCCGCGTGGTGGAAAACCGCCCGGGTCATCGTCCCCAACTGTCGGACCTGCGGGACAGCGGTAGCATCGAGCAGGACGCCGATGTGGTTACTTTCCTCTATCGCGAGGACCGGAACGTTACGGAAGAGGAATGGGAGCAACACAATCCCGGCCGGCCGTATCCACGCAACCTGGTGGAGTTGATCGTCGCCAAGCACCGGCACGGGCCGACAGGAAGTTTTCATCTCTACTTCCGGGATACGCTGATGCGATTTGACGAGTTGCAACGCTACGAGGAGTCTGTCGCATAGATGGAGGACAGGGCGGACAGAACCCGGATTCTTCAAAGATCCCTGCCAGCCAACGCACGCCGGATCCCAATACCGGCGGAGGCGTTGGGGCCCTGGCTGGCTGAGATTGAAGACCCCATCGAGCTGAAAGTGACCCTGCGGACGGTGGCCTTGATCACAGAGAGCGTCAGCCGGGCGGATCTTCCCGCCTCGGTTTCGTTGCACCAACTCCTTGATGATGCGTTCCTGACACAGGGTTGCGCCAGCGAAAACAAAGGTTGCGCCGGCGAAAGCATCCGGGCCG
The DNA here is from genome assembly GCA_963692995.1 of Dehalococcoidia bacterium. Lineage (GTDB taxonomy): Bacteria > Chloroflexota > Dehalococcoidia > Lucifugimonadales > UBA3495 > Bin87. Next base: position 1,456,455 of record OY843611.1, on the reverse strand, counting down.
GTCTGTCGGCCGCGTTGGAGCGAGGCACCTTGCTGGCGGCCCGTATCCGAGGCGAGATTCGCATCCTCCTGAACGACGCTACAAACCGACGCCAACTTGAGCGGGCAAGTCAGGAGCCACTGTCGGCGGCCGCCGCGATAGGAGCGGCGCGGGAATCAACTCCAATCCCGCGAATGATGCAAGAGCAACCCGCGGCGCCCCGTGCTAACATATTCGCCCTGTACGAGAAGCACATCGGGCCTTACGGGCACAACATGGCTGAGCAGTTGAAGGCGGCGGAGTCGGAATTCCCGTTCCAATGGATTGAAGACGCTTTCGCAGCAGCGCTAGAACAAAACGTACCCAATTGGCATTACATACACGCCATTCTCCGGCGGTGGCTCCAGGAAGGACGATACGCTGAGCTCGGCAAGCCAAGGGGCCCGCAACGAGATCAACACCATGAGCATGGAAAGCTTGGGCACGATACTGCGCCGGATAGCCGCACGGGGTACCTGGAGAGTTATCGACGGCGACACGGACATCTACCCTGGGAAACTGGCGAGGCCAACTCCGGATAAATCCTGCGACCTTTGCGGCGGGACAGGCTTTGTCGCCCATCGTGTCGATGTATCTCATCCGAATTTCGGCCGGGTGTTTCCCTGTACCTGCCAAGAGGCTCAAGCCGACCGGGAGAGCCGTGTGGCCGCTTTGTCAAGGTACAGCAACCTGGGGTTGCTGCGGTTTGCCACCTTCGCTAATGCGAATTCCGACGGCCCCGGCGAAGACGCCGCCAGCCGCAACGCCTATGCCAGCGCCCGGCAAGCAGCGTCGGCATACGCTGACGATCCGCAAGGCTGGTTGACCTTCTCTGGACCCAGCGGGAGCGGAAAGACATACCTCGCCGCCGCCATCGCCAATCAACGGGTTGAACAGGGCGAGCCTGCTCTTTTCATCACCGCCGCCGACCTGCTGGATTACCTGAGAAGCGGTTTAGATGACGATGCGGAGGCTCCATTCTTCGACCTTTTTGATCAGGTTCGCAACGCTCCCGTGCTGGTCCTGGACGACCTGCCGACGCGGCCGGCGACACCGTGGACGCAGGAACGGCTGTTTCAACTGTTGGCGTGGCGACACTCCGAGCGGCTGCCCACGGTTATTACGCTCCGTGGCGATCCCAACCGTCTGGATGAGTTTTTGTTGACTCGGGTGGCAGCGCCCGACGGTTTCGGTCGGCTGTACCGTCTGGGACGGGTTGGCGCGGGCGCCGGGCGCACGGTTGGCGCAATTTCCCCCAGTATGCGCCGGCGCATGACATTTGATGCTTTTGATCCCGAGGGAAGCGGCGGGCTGACCGACTACGAGAAGCGCAGCTTGCGCTCGGCAAAATCATATGTGCAAAAGTGGGCCAACAACCCGACCGGATGGCTGAGCCTCCACGGGCCCTACGGCGTAGGCAAAACCCACTTGGCAGTGGCCGCGGCGGCAGAACGGGAGGACCGAGGCGATGAGGTATTCTTCGCCACAGTAGCTGATCTGCTGGATTACCTGCGCGCCACTTTTGCGCCCGACAGCGCGGTGAGCCATGACGACCTCCTGGACCGCATCAGGACGTCCGACGTGCTGGTGCTCGATGATATGGGGGCGGAACGCAGCACCCCTTTTGCCGAAGACAAGCTGTTTCAGATTGTCGGCTATCGCTACGAGGAACGACTGCCCACCATCATCACCACCTCGCACCAGATTGAGGATATCGCCGCCGCCCGGCCCCGCATCGCCTCCCGGCTACAGGATCCGTTAGTAGTGACTGAATGGCCTATTGAAGTCCCCGATTACCGGCAGAGCAGAGCAAGGCGATAAGAAACTTGGGCGCTATTGCAATCGGTGGCGGCGTTGGGCCGGAGAGCAACTTCATCGGTCTGTTTCACCAGTAAGCCGACAACCGGAGGGTAGTCGGGCATAGCCATGCAACGGAGGCCGGCAGTATGCAATTTGACGATTGGAACGCAGCGCAAGACTATTTCTTCGCCAACGGGTTGACCGACGGCCTGCCCGTCATTCCGCCGACTCCGGAACGGGTTCAGGCGATGCTGGACTACGCCGGCGTGGACGCCGAGCACGATCTTGGGACGGAGGTAATTCGGCAAAAGCGGTTCACCGCCGGCAAGGCTGCGGTCAACGCAGTGATGGCCGGCTGCCGGCCCGAGTATTTTCCGGTGGTGATGGCGTCATTGTCGGCCATCGCGGAGCGACCCTTCAATCTGCACGCCAGCAGCACGTCCACCAACGGCGTTACGGCGCTGACGGTGGTGAGCGGGCCTTATGCTGAGGCCATCGGCATGAGCGGTGGCGTGGAAATGATGGGCAACGGGAACCGGGCCAACGCCACCATCGGGCGGGCGGTCAACCTGTTCAAGGCGAATTTCTACGGCTCGACGCCCGTGGTTATGGACAACAGCACCTTCGGTCATCCGGGAAAAATCAGCTTCTGTTTCCCGGAAAATTTGGCGATAAGTCCCTGGCCCTCGCTGGCATCGGAGAAAGGTTACGGCGATGACGCCACCATCGTAACGGCCTACGCGACGCTGGCGCCGTTGCAGGTCACGCTGCACGGCGACCGGAACCCGGCAGATCTGCTAACCACCGTGGCCCATGCCATGCTGGCTTTCGGCCCAGGTATGCCGGAGGTAATCTGCGTCATCAGCCCTGAAGCAATGGGGCACGTGACCACCGCCGGTTGGAGCCGGCAGCAGGTAGCCGAGTTCCTGCATGAAAAGGCCCGCCTTCCGGCATCGGAATGGATGCGCTGGCATCGCATGGGTCATGAGTTGGACCACGACCGCATGGTTCCGGTTGTGCCCGACGCCGACCGCATCACCGTGCTGCCCGGTGGCGGGATGGCGGGCGGGTTCGTCAGCCTGATCAGCACGTGGGGCAGCAGCCGGTCGGTTACGCGGCGGGTAACGGTGCCGGGCCAGGGTACACAATGAGGCGCTCGCATCCGGAGCAACCATAAGGACGGCCCCTACGCGAAGAGGAGAAGATGTTATGACTACGCAAGGAACACCTATCATCACCCTTGACCCACGTGACGATACGGCGCCGGCCCTGCCCCGGCTGGCCCGGCGACCGGCTTCCCTGGACGGCAAAGTCATCGGGCTGTTTGCCAACAACAAGCCCCATTCCGAAGATCTGCTGCGACGTATCGCTGCCATCATCGGCGAGCGGTACGACATCGCCGGCACGGTGGAGCACAACAAGGGCGGCTGGCAGTGGCCGGCGCGGATTGAGGACTTGCAGCGCACGGCGCAGAGCATCGACGTGGCGCTGCACGCCACAGCGGAATGAGGTTCCTGCACCGCGTGCAGTGTGCACGACGCAATGGAAACTGAGCTGCTGGGCATCCCTTCCACCGTCCTGACCACCCGGCCTTTCATCAGCCAGGCCCACGCCATGTCGCGGATGCGGGGCGACCCGGACTACGGGTTGGCAATTATTGAGCATCCCATAGTCACGCTGACCGACGCCGAACTTTCGGAGCGAGCGGCGACGGCTGCGCCTCAGGTGATCGCTTGTTTGGTGGACCGATAGGCGGGTACGCGCGTTGGGAAAACATAGGGGCGAGTTTGAAACCTGCCCCTACGATGTTATCGCGCGAACTTGGCCCTACATCGGCAGATGCACGGCCTCTCCGCTTTGGGCGCTTATCGTGACGGCTTCGGTCCATTCCATGTAGTGGACGCCAACGTTAAACGGAGTTCGCATAACCGGGGCGCCGTCGCGGACGGAAGCGATGAACTCCTGCTCCACGGACCAGGAGTAGCGGCCTTCCGGCGGGTTGGCGATTTCCTGAAGCTCGGAGTCGCCGCGCTTGCCGCCGAAGACGCGCATCCGGTTGTCAACGTGGATCGTGCCGTCGGTGCCGTAGAGCCAGACGTCGTTTCCGGGGGACAGACCGGCGCAGGCACTGAAGCGCAGGTGGGCGTTGGCGCCGTTTGCCAGGCGGCAGAGGATGTCCACGGTGTCGGGTACGGTGACCGAACGCCAGTTGCCATCATCATCCTTGCGGTGCGGGGTGGTGATTTGACTCATTGCCATAACCTGGGTAGCGCGGCCAACCCAGCGGATCATGGCCTCATACCAGATTCCCATGTTGAGGATGTTGAAGCCGCTGAGGTCGCGATCCTGCCGCCAGTGCATGGTGGAGTCGAGGTCGGCAAAGCCGGTGAGGGACTGTATCTCGACGGATACCAAGTTGCCGATGAAACCTTCGGAAATCAGCCGGATGAGCAGGTCATCGATGCCGAACGTCATTGGAGAAGGAACTATCTGGGCTACCAGACCGGGCGATTGTTGGGATGCAGCGAGCATATCGTGGGCTTCCGAAGCGTTCATCGCCATGCGGGCTTCGCAGAGAACGTGCTTCCCAGCGGCCAGAGAAGCCATGGTCAGGGTGCGATGCATGTAGGGCCAGGTTCCAATGGAAACAGCGTCCAAACTTTCATCTTCCAGCAGTTCTTCCCAGCTGTCATAAACGGTGGGAATGTTGAAGGCGTCGGCGACCCGCTGACCCGACTCGCGGGAACGGTTGGCGACGGCGCCGATTTCGACGCCAGGCGTGCTGTTGAAGCCCGGAATATGCCGGTCTCGGGTATTACGGCCGGCGCCGATTAGCCCGACGCGGACGGATTCGATGGCCACAGTTGAACCTCCTTGGGTTTGCTTCGAGGGAGCGCCGGCGGGAAATGTAGAAACGGCGCAGCGTGCGGAATTATAGGGTAAGGCCGCCACTGGGTCAAAACGGAACACCGGGCACGGGGCGCGCCAGGAGCCGTGGTAAGCGGATTACCGCGTCTCGGTCTTTTTGACCTCGTATATCTTGGTTCCGCGGTTGGCGTAAGCCAGGTCGAGAGTTCCGCTACCCACCATCAGATCAAACTTGGCGATGCCCTCAGGCAGGTAATATATATGCTCCAAGCCACCTACCACGATATAGGCAACGTCATAATTGTCAAGCAAGCCCAGCGCAGTTTGTTGACTGCGCGAATTGTAAATGGTGGCGACGTCTTGGCCGCGTTGGCGCACCGCGTCGCCATCGTTGCGTTGCTGGGTCTGATGCCAAGGCCATCCGATGACGGTGGGCAAGCCGGTGTATTGGGAAAAACGGCTGTTCCAGCAATACTGACGACCGTGGGCCTCCAAAATGACCGGAGTCCCGACTGCATTGTCTTGCAGCCACCGGATGGCGTCGTAATCCCATTGCAGATCGATTGGGGCGCCAGGTTTGTCGGCGCACCAGTCGGGTGGGTGATATTCGGCGCGGGACATCCACGCTTCGCCGTCCAACGTTAGCGGCGTGGCGTTGAAACGGTCTGCGATGCGAACGGGTGTAGCTAGAGCCGGATAAACGAGGACGCCCAAGGCCACGAGTCCGACGATTGAGAGGGCAAACCAGCGCAACTTGCGTCCCGATGGAATGTCGCCGCCGGATAGAGCAGCCCAACCGCGCCAGAAACCGTAGGATCCGGATGTGGAAAATAGGAGCCACGCCACCAGGTAATATTTGAAAAGGGAGTTCATACGGGCGATGTCGCCTTCGACACGGATGAATTCCACCCCAATCCCCATTCCCAGGGCCATTCCGAGCAGGGACAACGCCATGGCGTCAGAACGCCGGGCCGGATCGTTGCCGGCAGATACCACGGTTGCCGCCAGCGCCCAGCCGGTCAGCGCGAGCAGTACGGTCAGGATGCTGGCAGTCAGGAAACCGGACACGAAGAAATAGTATGCCGACAGCATGCCAAGAGCGACCCCCACCGCCAACCATTGGTGGATCGCAGGAACCCGGGTCTGATACTTCAGTCGCCGCACCAGCGGTCCCCACGCCCGGGGGAGCGTGGCTGCCAACAATGCGGCGGCGGCGAGCAATGGCAGAGCGTGGATCAGCAGGTAATTGATCAGTGGCGTGCGCCAACGGCTGGCTTCAATGCCAGTGCCAAAGGTCTCGGTGGCGGAATGGAAGGGTAGAAAGGCTGCATAGCCGACCAACAACGCCGTTACTCCCAGCATCGCCGCCGTCGCCGCTCGCGATTTCAATTGACCGCGCAACATCCCGGCAGACGCTCCGATCAAACCCAGCATCAGCAGTGCGTAAGCCGGGTACTCCCATGAGTTGATCGCCCAGAGGCTGCCCACTGCCAACCCTAACGAGGCTGCCGTCAACCACGGCCACAGGCGCCGCAAAGACGGCCGGATCAGCCCGCTAATTAGCGAGAAGCCCAATGCCAGCGCCAGCAACGCAAAGGGCATGGACATCATGTGGGCATGGAAGTCTGCGAACAGGAAGGTGAAGAAAGGGAATTCGGTAATGTGGAAGGCAGTCTCGACGTGATTCCTCGCCTCCAGCCATGGCGTCACCCAGGAAGGCTCGAACTCCGCAATTTCGGGAATGGCGCGGCTGCTGCGCCAGAAGTCAAAGCCGGAGAGCGGCGCCGGCATCTGTTGTATTTTTGCCTCCGCCAGGTCGAAAAGCTGAACGGCGCCATCCAAATTACCGGCGACCACCGCCATGAGCGCCGCGCTGATCCCGGCGACGCCGGCTGCCGTGACGGGCAACCCTGAAAGCCACCGAAGTGGTGCAACCAGCCAATTGGTTGCGAACCGTCGATGGAACGACGGCTGAGGAGACACCGCAGGGCTGTGCGCCGGCCCTTTGCGAAGACGCCTGCCGGGACGGTGGACCGCCGCGACCATGTTGTACACCAACCCGCCGGCGCCCGTGGCCGTGAGGGCAAACAATAACGGCACCGCGAGGTTGAAAGCGACCGCCGGCGGAATGGCGGCGAGGCGCGTCGGAATGGACAGGATAAAATAACCCCAGTAATAGTAATTGAGATAGCCGCCGCTGAACCAGGGATCGTATGGCGGCAGGACAGAAGAACGGGCGACGGCGGTGAAGTAAGCCAATTCCATGGGCTTTTCACCGCCGCGCCACGGATGCCAAAGATCGGGATTCGCGGCGCGGATCAAAACGAAAGCCGCGTATGCCAACAGGAATAACACCTCAGCCGCGACGATGTAGCGCCAGCTCTGACTTAGCCATTCCAACATCAACCGCCATTGTCGCCAAAGAACGACGGCAGATGGAACGGCCACGATGATCAGCGCGAGCCATATCAAACCGGCTGAGAAGCGCATCACTCCGGCGTTGACCATCAGCCACGCGACCCAGGCCACCAAGAGCAAACCGAAAACCCGCGCGAACAGCACCCCCCGGTCGGGCAGGGGCCGCAACAACCACCAGGTGAAGGGGAAGACGAGCAGGCAAATCAGCTCGACGGCCAGCAGCCACGATAACCATGGCAAGCGGTTGGCCCAACCGTCGCGTTTGAACACCTCGGACCAGGTGCCACCGGTTTGCTGAACCTTACGCGCCGCCGGCGGCAGCAGCAGCGCGGCAGATGCCGGTACGCGCGGAACGGCGCCGTCGATCCGCTCCCGTAACGTATCGGCGGTAAGACGTTCCACACGGCCAAAGATCAAAACCGGTGGGTGGTCATAGCTGATGACATTCTCGTCGGCATATCCCAGGTTGAGCGAGGCGGATGCAGAACGAACTGCGGGTGTCGTTAGGGCGGGCTCCGGCAGGCCGGCTCGATTGTATGGGTCGTCCCGGAGACTGACCCCGGCCAACTCCGGGTAGGATGTGAAGGCCCTCTCCAAACGGTAGCCCAAATCGCCACTGAACAGCAGGCGAAAGAACGCCGAACTCTGGGGAAATTGATCCGGAAGCCGCGAAACCGCCCCGTAAGCACGGTTTGAATAGAAAACGATGTAATCGCTGTCAGCGAGGCGGTCAACCAGTTCGGGGATTTTATTGCGGTCGTCGTCAGGATGGTACGCCGGGAAAGTCCAGACGTCGTAACGACCCAGATCGGGCAGCTGCTCATCCCAATATGAACCGCCGTTTATGATGGACGCGCCCTGGGGAACGTTGGCGTTGATCCACTCGGAGGCAGCGACGGCGGTGTGAGGACGGCCATAGATACCGGCGAAAGCAAGCGCGTAGAGTATCGTGGCGACCAGGATGATCACTAGAACGGCAATGCTCCCGGCCCAAGCGTTGCGGTAGGCGAGTTGTTTGCAGCGTTCGCGAAAAGCGCGCCATAGTGTCGGTTTGGATCGAATGGGAACCGGTGGCGGAGTGGACCGCGTCGCCACGCCGGCGACCGGCGGCGTGGCGTGCCATTCCTCCGAGAATGGCGCGTCGTCGCCAAACAACGGCTCGTCGAATACCAAGTCGTCGCCCACCGTAGGAGGCGTGGCATGCCACTCTTCGGAGAATGGAGCATCGTCAGGTTCGACAATTTGCGGCGCAGGGACGGCTCGCCGAGCTTTTGCCGACCAATACACCGCCGCAATTAACATCCGCGCCGCCATCAAAACGTAAAACGGCAGAAGCGGAAACATGTACCGCAGAAACTTGACCTCGAACAGTTCCAGAAAAACGAAGGCGGGAAGGCTCCAAGCCAGCAACAATAGATCGGCCCGCCGGGCCACACCACCGCGCCAGGCCATCCATGCAGTGAATGGCGCTGCTAACCAGGCGACGATGCCTAAGGGAATGCCTAAACCCCAAACCGTCGTCTGCTGAATTTGATACAGGAAAGCCGGGGCGTTGGCGTATTGCCAGGTAAAAGGCCAGTGGCCGGCGGTTCGCGCCATCTCCGCTTGAGCGCGAATGTCGGCAACGAACGTTACGATGTCCAGCAACGCGTACGGAGTGGTGATAAAGAAAGCGACCAAGGCCGCCAAGGCGGCCAGGAGAATTGTCGGCATGAAGCGAATCCCAGCGGCTACCGTCAAGTCTTGCCAGCGCCCCCCGGCTCGATCTTTGCAGACCCACAAAAATGTGAGCGCCAGTGGAACCAGGACCGGCGCGACGGACACCTTTGGCGCCATAGCCAGGCCAACTAACGCGCCCAGCAATATCCCGTCATGAACCCGAAGGGAGCCGATGAAGCGCAGCATCGCCCACAGGCATGCCAGGGACGCAAGCACGGTGAAGGGCTCCGGGCGATAGAAGTGAGCATGCTGGATGTGTATTACAGCGAACGTCGTGAATGCCGCGGCAAGAATGCCGGTCCATGGTCCGTACATCCGCCGCCCGATCACGTACATGAGCCAAACCGACGCGACATCGGCCAAGGCGGTCAAGGTGCGCCCGGCAAACCGTAGATCCATCGCCCCCCAGTCGGTGAAAAGCTCGGCTACGGAGCGGATGAGCACCAGCGCATAGATCAGAACACTGCCCAGGGGGAACCAGTGGGGGTTGAGGGGGCTACGCTCGGCCGAGATGGCGGCGCGGAAGTCCGGTATTCCCGGTTCCATGCCGGGCCACTGGTCGAGCCAAGTTTGGTATCCGGGCTCTTTGGCCAGCGCCCGGAACATATTGTCGGCGCGCATGTAAAAGGAGCGCTCGTCAGGGTGGAACCCGTGACCGGCGTCCCAATCTATGCCGTAGAGGCGCAAGGCCAACGCCGCAAGGAGCAGCGTTAGCAACAGAAAATTCGGCCCCCACAGCAACCGCAAGGGGACGAGAGTGGCCAGGAGTAGTTGGCCCGTAGGAGGCCGGCCCATCAACCGCCCCGGATTACTATGAAATCAGGCAGCAGAGATCGGCAGTACGGCACGAGTATCCCCACTCGTTGTCGTACCAACCCAAAATTTTGACCATGCTGTCGTCCAGGACCATGGTGCTCAGCGCATCAAAAATACAGCTATGGGTGTTGCCGCGAATATCGGAACTGACGATGGGGTCTTCGGTGTACTCCAAGATGCCCCGCAAGGGACCCTGGGCCGCGGCTTTGAAAGCGGCATTCACGTCGGCTTTGGTGACGTTTTGCTTCAGGTCAGCTACGAAGTCCGTGGCGGAACCAATGGAAGTCGGTATCCGATAGGCGATGCCGTGGAGTTTCCCGTTGAGTTCCGGGAGCACCACTCCGACGGAACGGGCGGCGCCGGTACTGGTGGGAATGATGTTCTGGGCAGCAGCGCGAGCGCGACGCAAATCCCGGTGGTTGCGATCCAGGATGCTCTGGTCATTGGTGTAGGCGTGGATGGTGGACATCAGGCCCCGCTCCACGCCGAAAGCGTCGTGCAACACCTTGACCATAGGAGCAAAGCAGTTGGTGGTGCAAGAAGCGTTGGAGATGATGCGATGCTCGTCGCTGTACGCTTCGTCGTTGACGCCGAGGACGATGGTAGCATCGGCGCCGCGGGCCGGGGCGGAGATGATAACCTTGTTGGCTCCGCCGCTGTCGATGTGGGCGGCAGCCTTGGCGGCGTCGGTGAAGCGGCCGGTGCATTCCACCACAATATCAACGTCCATCTCGGACCAGGGGATGTTGGCGGGAGCCCTTTCCTGGAACGTGCGGATGGTTTTGCCGTCGATGATGAGATTGCCGTTGTCGGCCCCGACCGTTCCGGCGTAGGGTCCGTAGGTGCTGTCGTACTTAAACAGGTGGGCAGATTGCTGAAGATCCCCGTTGCCGTTAATGGCTACCAGATCAAGCCGGTCATCGTAGGTAGGTGAAAGGGCCGCGCGGGCGACCAAGCGCCCAATGCGTCCAAAGCCATTGATACCGATGCGCGTGGGATTGGCTGAGGATCGTGTCATCGGTGTGCCTCCCGTCAGTTCAGTAGTGGCCGATATGGGCATAGACAGGCGAGGCCGAAGGGCCTGGCGGGGGCGATTATACCACCGAAACTGACGGGTTGCGGGGCCGGATTAGCCCATCGCGTCATCGCCTGATCCGCTGGTGCGTCTCCATTCCCGCGTACCGCGCGGCGTCTCCCAGCTCCGCTTCGATACGCAGCAGACGGTTGTATTTCGCCACCCGCTCGGAACGGGCCGGCGCGCCCGTCTTGATCTGGCCGACGTTCCAGGCGACGGCCAGGTCGGCGATGGTGGTGTCCTCGGTTTCGCCGGATCGATGGCTCATCACGGCGGTCCAGCCGGCGTTGCGGGACATTTGCAGGGCGTCGTGGGTTTCCGACAGGGTGCCAATCTGATTGGGCTTGAGCAGGATGGCGTTACCGGCGGCTTCGCTGATACCGCGCCGGAGGCGGCTGATGTTGGTTACGAGCAGATCGTCGCCCACTAACTGCACAGAGGCGCCCAGCCGCCGGGTCATGGTGACCCAGCCCGGCCAATCGTCCTCAAAGAGACCATCTTCGATGCTGATGATGGGATACTCGGCGCACCACTGAGCGTACAGGTTGACCAGTTCGGTAGCGGTTAGCGATACACCCTCGCGTTCGAGGTCATAGCGAGCAACGTCGGCGTTCCACAGCTCCGATGCCGCCACGTCCAGGGCGATGTGAACTTGCTGTCCGGGACGATAGCCGGCCGTTTCAATCGCCCGCAATACCACTTCAATGGCGTCCCGATTGGACGGCAGGGTCGGCGCGAAGCCACCCTCATCGCCCACGTTCAGATTGTGCCCACCCTGTCGCAGGATGGATTTGAGGGTCTGGTAAATCTCTACGCCGGCGCGCAGGGCGTCGGAAAAGCGGTCAAAGCCGACGGGGGCAACCATGAACTCTTGCACGTCGGCAGAGTTGGAGGCGTGGCGGCCGCCGTTGAGAATGTTCAGCAGGGGCACGGGCAGGCTCACGGCGCCACCATCCGAGAGGTGTCGCCATAGCGAACCGCCGGTTGCCGACACCGCGGCGGCCCGGGCCGATGCCATGGATACAGACAGGATGGCATTTGCGCCCAGGCCGCTCTTGTCTTCAGCGCCGTCCAGTTCGTTCAGGAGACGGTCCAGGTTGGCCTGGTCAAATGGAGCAACGCCGACCAGAGCCGGGGCGATACGGTCATTGACATTGGCGACGGCGGTGAGGGTTCCGCTGCCGCCGAAGCGGGCCGGGTCGCCGTCGCGCAATTCCAGGGCCTCGTAACTGCCGGTGCTGGCGCCGGAGGGGACCAGAGCCAGGCCAACGCTGCCGTCGGTAAGGGTTACTGCCGCCTCAACGGTCGGGTTGCCCCGGGAGTCCAGGGCCTCACGACCGACTACGGTTGCTATGGTGGCATCAGCCATTGGGCGCCTCCGGCAGGGGTTCGGAGAAAGCGACGGTCTGGGTTTCGTCGGTGCGGGCCAGGGCTGCGGCCACAGCTTTGTCCACCGCGTCGGCCGGATCATCGGCGACGATATAGTTGTCGCCAACCGGCCGGCCGTCGCCGCGCAAGGTGAGCGGCCAGCTGTTCAGGGACACCACCGGGATGCCGTAGCTAAGCGCGTAAGCGATCTCGGAGAGGGTGCCGAAGGCGCCGCCGACGGCGATGACGGCCTGGCCGGTGCTAACCACCGCGACGTTCCGCGCGAATCCCATGTTGGTGGCCACGGGAAAGTCCACCCACTCGTTGGCGGTGCGGGGCGAGCCGCCGGGCAGGATGCCGATGGTGGCGCCGTTCTTCGACTTGGCCCCCTTGCACACCGCCTCCATAACGCCGGTCAGGCCGCCGCAAACGAGGGTGATGCCACGCTTACCCAGCTCCTTGCCGACGCTCTCCGCCAGGGCGTACACGTGCGGCGGCGGGTCGTAGTTGCCGATTACTGCGATGATCATGACACTCATACCTCGTGCTGAATTGTAGTCGGGGAGCGTTTCCGCACCGGAAACACTTCCCCATCGCCTTTCGGCTTGCGGCCCGCCTGCGTCGGGCGGATCACTAATGCGCTGCGAGCGGTCAGCGCCACAGATAGTCAAGGTTCCGGCGTCTGAGTCGTCGTTTCTCCCAATGATGGCTACTGACCGACTGTCCCCGTCTGCAATCTCAACGACACGAATGAAAAGCTTTCCGTCGGCATTGTTCCGTGTCGTCGTAATGCGGTAAAGGCCAGCGCCCAACCTAGTGTATGGCTTTGCCCTAAAGGCAGAATAGACACGCTGCCACCTCGATCAGCGCCGGCCGGGGCTCCGGGTATATGTCCGTCCGGCTAGTGGTCCGCTATCAGCATTTCAGGGATAATCTCGTACCAGTACACTATGCCCAAGTCAATCAGCTCTTGCGCCTCGTGGGTGTTGCGCACGCTGGCGATAACTGGCCGGGCTGCTTCGCCGGTAGCCTGTGTCAAGTAGTGGGCGTTGCGGATGGCGCGGTCGGTGTCCCTCCGGTCGGCCGTGTACGACACCTCTACCGCTACCAGGAGCGGCTTCCCTCCGTCGTGGGCCTCTATCAGCAGGTCGGCATGGCGAAAGCTACGCAATTGATGCCGGCTGGCGTAGCCAAGCGCGGGGTCTTTGCAGTATTGGACAATAGTGAGATTGTCAAGCGTGGCTACGAAATTCAGACCCATTTCGTCGGCGATGGTCGGCGCGTGCTCTCTGGTTCTGATGATGGCGTAGTAACCTCGGAGTTGTCCAATATCCTGGTCGATGCGGGTGACGCGCCGTTCGATACGCTCGTTAACCCGGCGTTGTTCCTGGTTGAAATCTTCCAGCCCGGTTACCCGGCTTTCCATCTGCTGGTTGAACTGCCGCTGATCCGCGTTGAACTGCCGCTGATCCGCGTTGAACTGCCGCTGATCCGCGTTGAACTGCCGCTGATCCGCGTTGAACTGCCGCTGATCCGCGTTGAACTGCCGCTGATCCGCGTTGAACTGCCGCTGATCCGCGTTGAACTGTAGTTGCTCCGCGTTGAACTGCCGCTGCTCGGCGTTGAACTGCTGTTGCTCGGCAACAAACTGCCGTTGTTCGGCGACGAACTGCGTCATCTGTTCCACGAAGGCGCTGAATACTGCCGGCAGCTTCAACAGTTCTTCGCCCAATATGCGGGCGCGTACCATTTCGTACCAGGCCGGCTGTTCGTCCAGCGCGCGCAGCAGGTCGTCGGTGGTGTTGATGATAGTCATGGGATTATCCTGGCTGGCGGTGGTTCCGCTGTTCTTGCAATTGATTGTATCGCTTTCACTCTTTCACGTCAGCCTGGCAAACTCAATCCTGACTCAGAGCGCAAAGTTGCCGCGCCTCCCGGCAGGTAAGCAGCAGCTTCATTCCAGCCTACCCGCCGGGTACAACGGCTGCGCTGGCCGCCTCAATCAAACCCAGCATGGGCTTCGGATAGATACCCAGCCAGGTCACCACTAGGAGGCCAATGCCCATTGTCCCAGCCAGAATCCAGGATGGGCGTTGCAACGGTGGTACCGGAGGTTCGGGTTCGTCGTGACCGCCGTGGCGGTCGGTCTCGGCGTAGGAATTTCGCTCGTCGTGGTCCGGGTTGCCGGCGGCGTGGGCCGGCTGGATGTACATTTGCCTGAGGACCTGGAGGTAGTAGTACAGCGATATGAGGCTGGCGAAGATGGCTACGCCGGCCAGCCAGAGGAATCCACCGTCGGCCACGGCGGCGAAGAGGTAGAACTTGGCGGTGAAGCCGGCAAAAATAGGCAGACCGGCCAGGGAGAACAATCCGATGGCCATGGCGGCGGCCACAAAAGGCTGGCGGTCGGCCAGGCCGGCCAGATCGGTGATGTCGTCCCGGCCCTCACGATTGTAGTAGGCGGCGATGGCGGCGAATATTACCAGGTTGGTCACAGCGTACACCACCAGGTAAAAGATGACCGCTTTGGCGGCCAGGGCGAAATCGCTGCCCAGCACGGCCACGCCGGCCAGCGCGTAGCCCACGTGTCCGATGCTGCTGTATGCCATCAGGCGCTTCAGGTTGCGCTGGGCCAGCGCCACCAGGTTCCCCACCAGCATGGTCAGGGCGGCAAGAACGGCGATGACCAGTTGCCATTCGTCCCAGCGGTTGGCTGCCGGCGCGATGGCCTCGGCGAAAAGGCGCAGCATAAGCGCGAAGGCGGCAGCCTTGGAACCGATGGCAAGGTACGCCGTGACCGGCAAAGGGGCGCCTTCGTAAGTGTCCGGCGCCCACATGTGGAACGGCGCCGCCGACAGCTTGAAGCCCAAGCCCACCACCAGCAGGGCGACGCCGACCCACAGCACCGGACTGACGGTGGCCGGCGACGCCAGTTCCGCGGCGATGCCGGCGAAGTAGGTCGTGCCCAGGGCGGCGTAGATATTGCTCAGGCCATAGAGCATGATGGCCGACGACAGTGCGCCGATGATGATGTACTTGATGCCCGCTTCGTTGGAACGAGCCTCCCGCAACCCGTAGGCCACCATGACGTAGAGACTGAAGGACAGCAACTCCAGGGCGATGTAGGCGGTGAGCAATTCCCTGGACATGGCCATTAGGTTCATGCCCAGGATGGAGAACAGCAGAATGCCGTAGAACTCGCCGCGATGGTCAAGGCGCTCCCGTCCGTATTCCACCGACAGGGCGATGATGCCGATGCCGATGGCGAGGAAGAATATCTTGAAGAAGAGGCTGAACCCGTCCACGACGATCAACCCGCCGTACAACGAAACGCTCTCCGCCGGCCGCATCAGCAGGGCGATGACCATGACGGCCACCAAGCTGACCACCGATAGGCCGGCCAGCCATTCCTTACTGCGCTCGGGCAGGAACAAGTCAACCGTGAACACCAGGAAGGCCAGCGCCGTTAGCGCGAACTCCGGCGTCAGCAGGTGGAGGTTTGAGGTCAGTTCAGTGGGCATTCGTGACTGCCTGGCTTGGTGGTCGGAAACTTGACGCCGCCATTACCGCTTGCGCGGGAATCCGGAAGCGCTGTCTGACGTGGATGTATCTGTTGCGAAGAGTTCCTGGATTCGGGCTTACGCCGGAATGACGAATAGTTTTGCTGAATGGCGGAAATGGCGTTGCTAGAATAATGGCGTTGCTAGAATACGGACAGGGCGCCGGCCACGCCGACGTTGATGACATTCAGCAGGGGGGCCGGCCAGACGCCCACGGCGATGAGGATGAGGACAAAGGCCGCTCCCACGCCTTTCTCCACCGGGCTGGCGTCGGTGAGGTGATCCCACCTCGGAGCGCCCTCACCGAAGAAGGAACGGGCCAGCAGGCGCAGGATATACACGGCGGTTATGGCCGCGCCGATGACGCCCAGTATCGCCAAGGGCAGGTAGGTGCGGAAGGCTCCGGTGAACACCATGAACTCCGCTATGAACCCGCTGAGGCCGGGCAGGCCCAGCGAGGCGAGGCCAGCGATAGCGAAGAAGAAGGTGGTCGTGCCCATCCGTTTGATCAGGCCGTTGAGCACCAGGGTGTCCCGGGTGTGGGCCTGCTCGTAGATGGCCCCGACCATGGCGAACATGAGGGCCGTCATGATCCCGTGGGAGAACATCTGCAATACGGCGCCGGCCAGCCCGACGGGGTGCAGGGTGGCAATGCCCATAAGGACATACCCCATATGGCTGACGCTGGAATAGCCGATGACGTACTTCAAGTCGTTTTGCGACAAGGCGGAGATGGCCCCGTAAATGACGTTGACGGTACCCAGCCCGATGAGGACTGGCATCCAGACCTCCGCGCCCTGGGGCGTCAGCAGCATACCCACCTGGATGATGCCGAAGGCGCCCAGCTTCATCAGCACGCCGGCGTGGAGCATACTAACGCCGGTGGGGGCGGCCACGTGGCCGTCGGGCGACCAGGTGTGGAAGGGCCACAGGCCGGCCAAGGCGCCGAAGCCGACGGCGAACAGAGGAAACACCCACAGTTCGGTTGCGCGCGGAATCGCGCCGCTTTGTTGCAGGGTCGCCAGTTCGTCCATATTGAACGTTGGATTGCCGGCCGCAGATGACGCGATATAGAGGGCCAGAATGCCGATCCAGATAAGTACGCTGCCGGCGACCAGCACTAGCATCAGCTTCATCGCCCCGTACTCTTTGGTGCGCAGGAAGGAGCCGAAGTCGGTGCTGCTGCCCCAAACCCCGATCAGCAGGTACATGGGCAACACGGCCAGTTCATAAAAGAAAAAGAGGAAAAACAGGTCCCTGACGATGAAAACCCCGTACACCCCGGCGCCGAGGGCCAGCAGCAGCACGAAGAAGTCGCGGGTGCGTCGGGTGATTGTCTGGCTGATGAGCACCGCGCCCAACAGCACTATCCCGTTTAGCAGCACCAGCGGCGCGCCTATTCCATTAACGCCAAGATGCAGGGTGATATTGACCGGGTGGCCTATCCAGTCATACGCCCGTTGCAGCTGCACGCCGCCGGCTCCGTAGTCGTAGCGCAGGAACACGATGACCGACAGCACAAAAGACACCACCGCGACGAAGATGGCGAACTGCCAGGCATCCCGGGGGCGTTCCTTGGGCAGGAACATCGCCAGCACCGCCCCGGCCAGCGGCACGAGGACCAAAAGCAACAGTGAGACTTGATCGAAATTAGCCATCGTGGGCCGTCTTAACCGGTCATTCCGACGTGTTTATGAACGTCATTTCCGCGAAAGCCGGAATGACGAGGCTGAATTGGGAGCGACGACGGTTTAAGTTGCATAATATGCCGGAGCCTAGACCGAGCGCAGCCACCAGAAAACCGCCAGGCCAATTACGCCCAAGGCCACGGCCAGGGCGTAGGTATAGACACGCCCGGTCACGTGCAGGCGCAGGGCGATGCCAGCTTTGCGGACGGTATCAGCGGGGCCGTTGACGCCGACATCGTTGACCACGGCGCGGTCGAAGAAAGCCACGCCCGCCGAGATAGTCAGCACCACCCGGTCAATCACCCACTGGTAAGTCTCATCGATGTAGTAGCGGTTTTCTACTACTCGGAGCAGCGGCCTCAACCGCGCCCGCCAGGATTCATGGGCTATTGCCCGCCGAACGTAAATCAACCACGCCAGGACAAAAGCTCCAATGGTCAGGACGATGGAAATCACTCCCAATAAGATCCCAAAGTGGAACTTCTCAGCATGGTCGTAGAATACGAAGCTGCCAAACCCAGCGAAGGATCCCGGCCAATCGAACGCAATCCAACCGAAGCCAACCGCCAGCGCCGCCAGCACGGATAGTACGCCGGTCATCAGCAGAGGCGACTCGTGGGCGTGGCGGCTGTCCTCGCCCTCCGGCCCGAAGAAGACGATGAACATAGCGCGCGCCATGTAGAGGGCGCTGAGGAACGCCGTCAACAGGGCAATGACGATAAAGATAACCGGCAAGTTATGCGAAACGGCAAGGAGAATTTCATCCTTGCTCCAGAAGCCGGACAGAACCGGGACCCCGCCGAGGGACAGCGCGCCGATTGAGAACGCCACGGCAGTCAGCGGCATGGCTCTCCGCAGGCCGCCAACCCTTCTGATGTCCACGTCGCCATGGGCGCCGACGCCGTGCATGACGCTGCCGGCGCCGAGGAACAGTAAAGCTTTTGAGAATCCGTGGGCCATCAGGTGGAATACCGCCGCGGTCCACCCGAAGGCGCCCAGCGACAGCATCATGAGGCCCAGGTGGGATACGGTAGAGTAGGCAAGGATACGTTTCAGGTCGGTGGACACCAGGGCGATGGTGGCTGCTCCCAAGGCGGTTATCGCGCCGACGCCGGCGACGATCATCATGGCTTCCGGCGAAGCGGCGAAGATAGGATACGCCCGGGCAACCAGGTAAACGCCGGCGATGACCATGGTGGCGGCATGTATCAACGCGCTAACGGGAGTGGGACCTTCCATCGCGTCGGGCAGCCAGACGTGGAAGGGGAACTGCGCGGACTTCCCCATCGCGCCCAGCAAGAGCAAGATAGCGGAGGCCGTGATCACGCCGTCGCTCAACTCCCCGGCAGCTACGGCATTGAAGACATCGGTCATGCTGAAGCTGCCCACGTTCACCCAGAGCAACAGGATGCCCACCAAAAGTCCGACGTCGCCGATACGAGTGACCACGAAGGCTTTTTTGGCTGCTTCCCGGGGGCCGGGACTCTCGAACCAAAAACCGATCAGCAGATACGAACAGAGGCCCACCAGCTCCCAGGCTATGTAGAGCAACAGGAAGTTATCGGCCAGCGCGAGGGTAAGCATGGCAGCGACGAAAAGGGCTTGCCAGGCGAAATACCAGCCGAAACGAGGGTCGCCCTTCATGTACTCCAGCGAGTACAGTTGCACCCCCAGCGCTACGAAGGTGATCAGACCCAGCAGAACCACCGTCAGCGGATCGATCAGAATGCCCCAGTTCAGATGGATCGCCTGGTCAACCGTTGCCGTCACGCCCGGCAGGCCGGCCTCGAACCAGACCGTCGTAAAGTGGCAGGTCAACGCCCCGGTGACGCTACTCACTGCACAGGCAGGGTCGGCGGCCGAGGCGTTCAGGAAACCCAGGGTGGCGATGATCCACACAACGAACCCGCCGGCGATGGCAAGGATCGCCAGGGATGCGCCGCGCAGGGGCAACCAACGCTGAAACAAGATGATCAGCGGGCAGGCGACGAAGGAAAGTACCGGTATCAGGAAGGCCAGCGGCATATCACCACTTCAGCAGGTTGATTTCGTCCACGTTGACGGTGCCCCGGTTGCGGTACATGCGCAGGATAATAGCAAAGGCCAAGCCGACCTCTGCTGCCGCGACCGTAATGACAAAAATGGCAATAATTTGACCGTCAAAGGCCACAAAACGTCCGGCGCCATTCATATAGGCGGCTGCCGCGATGAGGTTGATGTTCACTGCGTTAAGCATCAACTCAATGGATAGCACGATCAGCACGGCGCTGCGACGGGCCAATACTCCGTAAAACCCGATGCCGAACAATGCGGCGCCCAGCAACTGGAAATACAGCAACGGAACCATCGGGAGACTAATCCTCACCTTCGGGCTGCGATACCCCGGCGGCCGGCCCAATCGGCGGCCCCACGTTCTGCTGGCGCGCGATGATGATGGCTCCAATGAGAGCCACCAGCAGGACCAGCGAAGCTATCTCGAAGGGCAACGCCCACTTGGTGAACAGGGATTGGCCCAAATCGGTGAATGCGGGCGCCTGCGGTTGCATCGCAGTTTCGGGAGCAAGCCAGAAAGCAGCGCCGAGCACTACCGATAAAACCGTTGCGGTCAATAGGCCCAGCGGCCATTGCGGGTTGTCGGTGATCTTCGGATATTCGGAAGAGCGCGTCAACATTACCGCGAACAAGACCACGATGGTCACCGCCCCGCCGTAGATGAGGATTTGAACTAGCGCCAGGAACTCTGCCAACAGCAACAAGTACGCGCCGGCTACGCCCAACAGGGACAGCAACAGGAACAGCGCCGCGTGGACGACGTTTCGGGTTGCCACCACGCCGAGCGCGCCGCCCAGGGTGAAAATGGCTACGATGACAAACAGGGCCAACTGCACGGGTCAGTCATCCTCCCGCCGGAGCGAGCCGGCGCCGACCGCCAACCAAGCGGTCGCAAAGGATGAGCCGCCCGGTTGGCGGCTCCTGTAGCGGCAGTTTGAATATTCCGTTGACATTGCGGGGCAAACGATATGTCCTGGACCTTAGCAGTCGCTCGCCCACTAGATGGACTTGAGCAGAGTGCAGGTGGCGCACTCACAATGCGCTTTGTGCTTCTTCACCGGTTCGCCGATGGCTTTGGAGCGACCCTTTGCCTTGCCCGAGGCGCCGGCCTTGCCACGCCGTTTGCCCTTGCCGATTTTCCCCGCCTTGGCCGCTTTGTCGGCCAGTTTGCCAACTAGACCACTCACCTTGCCGGAGACGGCGGGGCCCAAGCCCTGCATCCTACGCTCCACACACTCGACACAGGTACAGTATTGCGGATGCGTGGGCGAAAGATTGCGAAAGCGTTCGTCTTCTCGGGGCATGGTGTTCCTCGGCTTTTAGTCGGTTTCGTCGGCGGCTGGGCCGGCGGCGGACTTCTCGGCTTCGGCCTTCTGTTTTGCCAAGACGGTGGGGGGTATCCACCTGGTGTCGCCCTGGTACTTCTTCCCAATCTCCAACAGAACGGGCAAGTCAACGCGGTCGCCGTTACGGGCGTAGGTGCTCATCTCGTGCTCATGGCTCATAACGATGGCGTCGAAATTGCAGTACTCGACGCAGATGCCGCACAATATACAACGGTTGAGGTTGATTTCAAAGTAATCGACAATCTTCCGGCGGCTGCTTTCGCCCTCAGCGTGCTTGGGGTTGTCCATCATGCTCGCGGACATGCACTGGGTGGGGCAGTTGCGAATGCAGACCATGCAGCCGGTGCAATAGGGTTCGTCGATAGCGCCGTCCCATGTAAGGGCCGGGAACCCCATGAACCGGGGACGCACCGGAGTGGCATGCTTAGGGTACTGCTGTGTAACCGGCTTCCGCAAGCCGGTCACGGTGGAGGCGAGGGTGAGCATCATCCCTTTCAAGCTTGCCAGCATTGGTTACTTGACCTCCGTATCTGATGCAGGCATTCGGTCCATTACGGAAAAGATATCGTTAACGGGACATGAAAATCCGGGTAGCTCGGGCTCCCCCGTCAACATATCGCCTACGCCGAAAATTCGCTCCGGCACGCCCGGGCGGCGGATGGCAATGGTGCGTGGCCTGGAGTCGGCGACCCAGACGGCTCGGCACCCGTTGGCGAAATATTCTTCCGTTTTTCGAGCCAGTACGGCCGACGTGTTACTGGGAGATACCACTTCAATGGCGACATCAGGCGCGAATTGTGGCCACCCGCCGGCGCTTTCGTCATAATCAGCCATGCGCTCCCATCGGGTGACATGAACGTCCGGGAAGCGTAGGGTATTTCCGCCCATCTGGAATCCGGTGCTAACGCCCACATCCATCTCCAGCCCCGAGGCGTTCACCTGATGGTCCACCAAACGCCCAATGCAGAGGGTTAACCTTCCATGAGGCGGCGTACCCTCCATGTCCACCGGTTCTCCATCAACCAATTCGTACCGGTGGCCGGAGTCATCAGCCATCGTCCGGAATTCGTCAACGGTTATTTTTCGAGTGCGTGTTGTCATGACGGCGCCCACCGGATCCTTGGCCCTATGATACCAGCATCGGTGGTTACGTGCGCGATTGGGCGGCGGACTGCTGGCGGGCGGCGAGGCGATTTTGCACCTCGGCGACCCGGCGCGCCGGCCCGGCCATGCGTCGATAGATTACCCCCCCGGCCACTACGAGACCGGCGGCAGACATGATGGTAAGGCTCCACCATGGCAAATCGTAGAAACGGTACACGGCGGCGATGATGACGGTGTAGAACGACAGCGGCACCATCACCTTCCACGCGAAGGCCATCAGCTGGTCGATACGCAGGCGCGGGAAGGTTCCCCGCACCCAGAACACCACCAGCACTACGGCGTAGGTCTTGAGCAGGAACCACACCACATCGGGCAACGCGGGGCCGCCCCAGCCTCCGAGGAAAAGCAGCGTAGTCAGGGCGGCTATTGCGAAGGTGTTAATGTACTCGGCCAGGAAGAACACCGACCAGTGGGCGCCGCTATATTCCACAAAAGGGCCGCCCACTACTTCGCTTTCCGCATGATAGATATCGAAGGGAGTCCGACCCACCTCGGCGAGGCCGGCGATGAAAAAGACAACGAACCCCAGCGGAAGGACGACCAGGTAAGGATATGTTGTCTGCTGCGCAACAATGTCCGTCATATCCAGCGACTGCGCCAGTATGGCAACCGCCGCCGCCACCAGCACCACGGGAATTTCGTAGGAAATCAGCTGCGCCGCCGACCGCAGCCCCCCCATGATTCCGTACTTGTTGGCGGAACCCCAGCCGGCCAGCACCAAACCCAGTATGCCGATGACCGCAAAGGCAATTATGTAAAACAACCCTAGCGGCAGGTTGCGGATCACGACTCCGTTCCCGCCAGGGATAGTCACCCAGATGATGAACGCTGACACCACCACGATCACCGGCGCGATCCAGAAGATTGCCTTGTCCGAATCGTCGGGGATGATGTCCTCTTTGATGATGAGCTTGACGGCGTCGGCGATGGGCTGCATTAGTCCGAAAGGTCCGGTGCGGGTGGGGCCGTAACGGAGCTGCAAGCGGCCCAAGGCTTTGCGTTCCAACCAGACCATGGACAACACGACAAATGAGAGCGCCGCGAACATTATCGCCAGGCCGAGCGCGCTCCAACCGATGTCGATGAGGAAACTCACCGGTCAACTTCTCCCAGCACGATATCCAGGGAACCGAGCACAACTACGCTGTCGGCGAGCCAGGTATCCAGCAGCAAACGGCGCAGAGCGGAGAGATTGCAGAAAGAAGGTGGTCGAACTTTGACGCGGTAGGGTCGGTCGGTACCGTCGCTGACCAGATATACGCCGATCTCGCCGCGGGGGTTTTCAGCGCGAACGTAGGATTCGCCGGCCGGGGGCCGGATGAGACGCCGGCCCAGCGAGGACGCCACCGGCCCTTCCGGCAACTGCGCCATGGCCTGCTCCACGATGCGCAGCGACTGGTACATTTCCTGCACGCGCACCCAGTGGCGGTCCCAGCAGTCCCCGTCGAGACCTACGGGAACATCGAACTCAAAACGGTTATAGACCGAATAGGGCTGGGCCTTGCGCACGTCATACTCATATCCGCAGGCTCGCAACAGCGGCCCGGTAAGTCCCAGCGCGATTGCTTCTTCGGCGCCGATAGGGCTGATGTCTTTCAGCCGGGACAGAAAAATTTCGTTGAACGTAAGGATCTGATCGCTCTGTTCCACGTCCTCGCGCAGCACCGGCATCAGATCATTGACCATCTGCCGGAAGTTGTCGGGCACATCTTCTTTTAGGCCGCCGATGCGGAAATAGTTGTGCATCATGCGGGCGCCTGAAACAGCTTCAAACAGCGCCTGGACCCGTTCGCGGCCCCGGAAGGAGAACATCACCGGCGTCATGGCGCCCGCATCCAGCCCCATTGTCCCCACGTAGAGCAGGTGGCTGGCAATGCGGTTCAGTTCACACAGGATGACACGGATGTATTCGGCCCGTTCCGGCACCTGCAAACCCATCAGTTTTTCCACCGCCATGCAGTACGCCAGCTCGTTGTTGAAGTTGCCGATGTAGTCCAGGCGGTCGAACAAGGTCACGACCTGGTGGTACTGCTCGCCCTCGCACAGTTTTTCCGAGCCTCGATGCAAATACCCGATGTGCGGCTCAACGTCAACGATCTTCTCGCCGTCCACCCACATCACCATGCGGAAGACGCCGTGGGTGGAGGGATGCTGCGGGCCCATGTTAAGGAGCATTTCCACCGGCTGGGAATCGGGGCGAATTCCGGAGACGGCGGCACTAGCCGGGGGTGTTACTTGCTCAACCATAAGGCGACAATACTACAACCTATCACGACCCGGGGCCTAATCGCGGCCCGGGGGCGTGTCGTCTGCGGGGAAGGGTGAACCGATGAACCGGATGCTGGGTTCGGGCGGCTCGACGAGACTGCTCATCCAGACTTCCCCGTTGTCGTAAAAGCCGGCATCGATCAACACATCCTCCAAAACACCCATTTCAGCGCAGTCTTCCAGGTAGTCGGAAACCTGGCGTCGCAAGGACGTCTGCGCTTCTCCCTGATCGTCGCCGAAAGCCGTCACCTCCAGTTCCGGGCAATGCGCTGCCCAACCACCGCCGGCCCGCGAGGTTTCGATTTGATACACGATGCGGTCCATCGGCTATTGCGGAAGCGCCGGCCCCGGGTCGGCATCGCCGTTGTTAATGAATTGCAGCACGATTTCGGTTTCTTCATCCAGGTTGTCGACGCCCAGCGCGTCAGATAAGTGTCCAGCAGCGTCCTGCCGCTCCAGCCACCCGCGCACCACTTGAACCAATGCGTTTTCGGCGGCAACACGGGTGTTGCCCATTCCCTC
This sequence comes from Dehalococcoidia bacterium, assembly GCA_963692995.1. Taxonomy (GTDB): domain Bacteria; phylum Chloroflexota; class Dehalococcoidia; order Lucifugimonadales; family UBA3495; genus Bin87. The sequence continues at coordinate 1,431,773 of OY843611.1, read as the reverse complement.
CAATGCCAGCCCGTCCACCGTTGCGACATACCGGTTGCCTTTCAGCATGACGCGGGCGATCAACTCGACGGGAACATTGCTGTCAGGTATTTCGCTGCCCGAATTCATCCGAGCCAACCCGCTAAAATTCCCGGTATTCGTAGAACGAGAACTCCTTCCGACCCGGGAAACCCTCAAACTCGGGATAAAGGAGCAGAGGTGACAGGTCGGGATGGCCTTCAAATGACACGCCAAAAAGATCGTGGGCTTCGCGCTCATACCAGTCGGCCGCCGGCCACACCTCCGTCACCGACGGCAGCAGGGGGAGGTCGTAAGGCACTTGGGTTTTGATGACCAAGGTAGTTTCATTAACCAGGGATTGCAGGAAATAAACCAACTCGAACCGTTCCCGGTAATCGACGCAGGCCAGGCACAGCAGCATGCGGCAGTTCAGTTCGGCATCGTCGCGACAAATTATGCAAGTGGATACGATCTGTTCGGAGGGAACCGTTACCTGGGGCAGGTCGCCGAGGGCGCCGGGGGTTGGCGCCGTTTCCGACAGCGCCGCTAGGGCACGATCCAGCGTGGACCGTCTTAGGGGAGACAGCAATTCGATGGGATCCGGTGGCGGTTCGGTTTCCGCCTCGGGGGTGTTACGCCGTCGGGGGGGCATCTTCGGCGCCGGCGTCGACCATGATCTTTTCCTGTAGTTTCAGGATGCCATAAAGCAACGCCTCCGGGCGCGGAGGGCATCCCGGCACATACACGTCCACCGGGATGATGTGATCTACACCCATCACCACAGAGTAAGACCGGTAGTAAGGGCCGCCGTTGGTAGCGCAACTGCCCATGGCGATCACCCACTTCGGCTCCGGCATCTGTTCATAAAGCAGGCGAATGGGTTCGGCCATCTTTTTGACCACGGTGCCGGCGACTATCATCACGTCGGCTTGACGGGGAGAAGGCCAAGTCACCACACCGAAGCGGTCAAAGTCGTGGTGTGCCATATAGGTGGAAATCATCTCAATGGCGCAACAGGCCAAGCCAAAGCTGAGCGTCCACAAAGAGGACTTGCGCGCCATGGCAAAGAGCTGCTCGGTAGTAGCGGTGATGACGCCGGGGACGCGCCCGTCGGTGGCTTGGTGGAGCAGGCTGGGGCCAGGTCGGTTCCCCGAACCGAGGACGATTTGGGTCGGTTGGGGAGGCATAACCAGCGGAGGCGTCGTCGCGTCGCCGGGTTGCGGAGTCACTTCTGCCAATCCAGCACTCCTTTACGCCAGGCGTAGATGACGGCGAAGAACAACATGGCGAGGAACAGCAGCATCGCATAGAACGGGATCGCATTCCCGTTAACGACTTTCTCCTGCAAGAAAACCACCGCCCAGGGGAACAAGAACACGGCTTCTATGTCGAATATAAGGAACAGGATGGCGAAGATGTAGAACCGAATGTTGATGTTGGACCAGGCAAAGGGGGTTGGTGGAATGCCGCATTCGTAAGTAGTCAACTTGACAGCGGAACGGCGGCGGGCGGAAAGCAACTGCGAACCGGCGAACATGGCGGCTATGGCCGCCAACGCAATAATGACGGCGATGACCACCGCCGACCAGTTGCCGGCGTAGTCAGTCAAGTTGAAACTTTGGAGGAGTGCGACCGTCATAGCCTTATCGGAGCCAATTCACCGCTCATGCCGGATGAAACAGGCCAAACAATCCGTAATGAACGCCTATACCGAGACGATCAAGCATCCCAAGCAGGCGCGAAGGCGACCCTACCGACTGGCGCCAACGTATCAAATTGTACTGCCCGTGTCAATTGCCGCCCTGCTCGCGGATTCCCGTGGACGACACGTCGGACCGGAAGGCGCTCTCCGGAATATTGACGAATAGCGGCCAAAAACCGGCGGGGATTCCAACGTCGTCCAGCGTATGGAAAACGTTGTCGGCGTCGCTCCGGCCGCCAACGGCAAAGCGGCATCCGGATGCCCACATTTCTGCCAGTGCGGTGAGCATGGCGGATTCGGAATCTCCGTAATAGTGCGGTTCGATCAGGCGGATCGCAGTGTCCCAGCCAATGGCGAACCCGCAACCGGGGAACAGTTTCGCCTTCTTCTCGAAGGTTTCGGCCCGCGTCAACACGACGGGTCTAATGCCGTGAAACTGCTCGACACGACCCCGGATTTCCTCCGCCCTCAGCGGCGGCTTATCCACGTTGACCACAGACAATTCGCAGGTTACCGGTGATCCCAGGGTATGCTCCGCCGCCGCCGCCAGCTCAGCGTGACCCCGGTGCATTGGGTTGAAAGACCCGGGCAGTAAGGCGCGGGGCGGCTCACCTTCGACCTCCATGTGACCGTCCTTATCCACTATGACCCAATCGACTTCCCCGTCCAACAGTCTGAGAATTGGATCGCCGTGGTTAGATGTTTCCGTCAGAAGCCTCTCCCGCGGGGCCAGTCGCAGGTCGAGTTTCGCCTCCAGCCCGCAGGCCCGGGCCAGAGCGGCGATAACCAACCGGCTCACGACGTCCTCTTCACCGGCACGTTCTCGGAGGCCCTTTTCCAGGGTTACGGCGTCAGTGGTCACCGCGGCGCCGTCCCAGGTGGCGATAAAGACCCGGTGATCGCCGCGTTTGGCGCGGTCGGTAGCGATGGTGGCTGTACAGCCCAGCCCGACGATTGGCGCGTCAGTTTCGCGCAGCGACATGCCGCGCCGCCAGGCAGAGCGAGCCATGCGCCTGGCGGTGTCCCTCGACACGGTTTGTTCAGGAGCATACCCGCCGAGGAAGTCGGTCATAGCGCGGTACCCGTAGGGAACGCGGGTTTCCAGAATGGTGCGGGACGCGCCGCCCACGCCCAACAGCCACGCCAGAGCGTAGTTGCCGGCTCCGGCTACCGCAACGACAGCCTGCTCCGGGGCACCGTGGATCCTGGCGACTGCCTCCGCGATGGAGTCGTCCATAAATGTGTCAATATGCTGAACGCTCATGCCAACTCACCAGCAATGCGCCCGGCCGGTCTAACCACCGGCAAGTGCGCTGGGATACTATCATCCGCTCCGGTCGTGGCGCCGGTCCGTCCAGGCAGCGGGGTCGATTTCGGCCATGGTCTCCAACGAGATGTTCACTTCGCCGGCGATTTTGCGGTCCCACTCGTCAGCCCAGCGTTGGGGCAATCGGGGACGGGCCTCCCGCCAGGTCATTCGCTGGCCTCCGTTGGTTTTTCCGGCCAGAACTTCGACGAGGAACGCGGTCATATCGCCGCCGTCCATAGCGTTGATCACCCTACAGTCAAGATACCCAAAGCTACCCTCCAGCAAAGGGCAACCCGTCAAACCGGAAGTGTGGGCGACCTCCGCCAGCTTGTCGTAATCACGGCCCGATCTCATTCCCAACCCCCAGATGAGGGGAAGCTGATCATGGTTGAGGAAGTTGACGGCCAGCGCGCGCCTTTTTGAAATCAGATCGTGAGTGTAGTTGGTGTGATAAATCTGTACGATGAGGCGCGGGCGGTGCAAGACTATGGACGCGGAGGTGATGGCGACGGCGATTTGGGCGTTGACCACATCGCCCACACGAACCGAGACGGCAGCCAAAGGCGAACTGAGGCCAGCGAGGAGTCCACCCACGTCGGAGGGATTGATGTCCGGTGTTCTTTGGGGCATAGCGGAGTATTTACGCCAAACGGGCAACGGTTGGATTACCAGTCGGGTTGCGCGTCCTTCGCGTCGCTTACCGTGAGGCGCATCTGCTCGGACCCGTCGCCATTCATGTACAGGATCTCGGCGTTCCCATAGGCGTACGAGACGAAAGCTATCTTGTCGCCGGTTTCGGACCAAACGGGCATCAGGTCATCTGCCGTGTTTTGCGTCAGACGTTCGCGCTCAGAACCGTCCACATTGACTGTGAAGATTTCCGTCTGATCGTCATAATGCACGACGAAGGCCAAACGGCGACCATTGGCAGACCAGGCCGGGGCGGATTCATCATGCTCGGCGCGGGAGACGGCGACCTCATCAGTGTCATCGGTCCAATCGTTCGAGTTGGTGGGCCGTAGGACATACAAGTCCCGCCCATCATCAGATTGGCGGAGGAAGGCGAGGCGGTCCCCCTTGGGGGACCAGACAGGATCGGAATCCGAGCCGCCGGTCAATTCGATGCGATTCACTCCGTTGGGGTTACGCAACAGCAACCCGTCGTGTCCCGATTCGGTGAACACCAACCATTCGCCGTCCGGCGACCAGTCGCCGACTCGCTCACGCGCGGGGTTGAACGTCAAGCGGGTCTTTTGCCGGCCGGATAGTTCCACCATATAAATATCGGGGTCGCCGTCTGCCTCGGACACGTAAGCTATTCGGTCGGATCCAGGCGCCCAGATCGGCGGTTGCGCTTCCGCAACGCCGGAAACTATCTTCCTGGTCTCGCCGGTATCAGCATCGTAGATCATCAACTCTGTCGTTTCTGTCGTTGGGCCACGAGAGATCCAGGCCAGGTAGCGCTGCCCCGGCGACCAACGCGGGAAATTCGCATCCGAGTTTCTAGACGATATCCGGATGGGGTCTTCGCCTCGGGGTTCCCGAACCCAGATCTGACCACCGCCGCTGTCCCACACGCCGTAGGCAACCACTGGCAAGTCGCTCCCCAACCAATTGCCTACAAAGCACCCGGATAAACTCGCGACCAGAACCGGCAGCAACAGAACGGGCATTAAATGCCGCTTCAAATTCTTTGTGGAAAAAACCATGGCATCGAGACAGCTACCGGATCGAGACAGCGACAAGGAGGGTGTTCCTTTGGGTCCGGCAGGATTATAGCGCAGCCGTCCCGCCGAACATCCAGACAAATTATAACCAACTTCCATTCGTTTCAAAGCAAGACAATACCATATCAAACAAAGCAAAACGTTACCATACCGGTGCAGCCAACCGGAACAGCGGAGGCCAGGCCGCGTTCGGCCCGGAAGCTCCGTTCAGTTGCCTATTTTCGTAACGTGTGTTAACCTGCTGAGAGAAAAGAAAGACGATGCAAAATTGAATGCGAAAGGAAAGGTTAGAAACGGCTGATGTTGGAAGCGGACGTCAAGCAGACAATCATCAAAGAACATCGTACTCACGAAACTGACACTGGCTCCACCGAATTGCAGGTCGCAATGCTGACCGAGCGCATCAGACAGGTGACGGACCATCTTCGGACACATCGGAAGGACGTTCATTCCCGTCGCGGTCTTGTTACTATGGTGTCGAAACGACGCCGTCTGCTCAACTACTTGAGCCGGGAAGACGTTGGACGCTACCAGCGTTTGATCAGCCGGCTCGGCTTGCGTCGCTAAACGGCTACGCCCCTGAGATCACCTGCCTTTGCGGCGCGCCCACGATTCCGATACGGGCGGTTGAAAGCTCTCACCATTCTTGCGGCCGCGCGCCAGCGAACCGGCCGCGACTGAGGCTCCGCCTTTAGTCTCAAACCGCGCCATTTGGCAATCTTCACGGGCCTCGCAGATTTCGGCATAACGCTCTCAAGTAGGCGCCATAATTCGCTAACCACGGATCGAATGCGACGAGAAGAACTGATATCACGCTCCCCCAATACCCCTGAAAGCCGGCCGCTAGATGAATAAGCTCGGTGGGCAAAAACACGAAAGGAAGAAGAGGTAGAAGAATTTATTGTTATGACAACTATTGACGCCGCAAACGAACTGATGAACCCATTTGCGATCGACGGGGAGATTGGCGGACATCCTATTACACTGGAAACGGGCCGCTGGGCGCAACAGGCTCACGGTTCCGTAACCATCACCTGCGGCGAGACCATTCTGCTGGCTACTGCCGTCATGTCGGAGCAGGCCCGCGAAGGCATCGATTTCCTCCCCTTGACTGTGGAATTCGAAGAACGCCTCTACGCCGTCGGCAAGATACCCGGCAGTTTCTTCCGCCGCGAAGGACGCCCCGGAACCGAGGCCATTCTTTCAGCCCGCCTGACTGACCGCAGCATACGTCCGCTGTTCCCCAAGGGGCTACACAACGAAATTCAGGTCATCATCACGGTTCTATCCGTGGACGAAACCCATCCTCCCGAGACTTTGGGCATGGTCGCGGCTTCCGCCGCTCTCTCCATCAGTCATATCCCTTTCGACGGCCCCATTGGAGCTTGCAGGGTCGCTTGGAATGGGAATGATTATCAGATTAACCCCAGCTACAAGGACGCCAATTCCGCCCTGCTCAACATGGTGGTAGCGAGCAACCGTCAAGCAATCATGATGGTGGAGTCCGGGTCGGTTGAGGTGTCTGAAGAAGTCATCCTGGAAGGTATTCGCCTGGCCCATGAGAGCAACGCGCAGACCATCGATCTGATTGACCGATTGGTGGCGGAGCGAAGGACCGAAAAAACGGAAGTGCATTTCGACTACGAAACTGTCGAAAAACGCCAAAACAAGGTTGACGCCCTGGTCAACGGACGGATCGCCGAGCTCCTTGAGCAAAACTCCTTCAAGAGCGAACGCGACGCGGGCCTGGACGCGGTGCAAAGTGAGGTCGCAGCGCAACTGGCTGATGACTACTCGGCCGCTGAGATCGCCGAGTCGTTCAAAAACCTGGTCAAGAAGGAAGTTCGCGGCCGGATTCTGGACAAAAACGTCCGCCCGGATGGTCGGCGAACCGACGAAATCCGCCCAATCACCTGTAGCGTGGGAGAGTTGCCCCGCGCCCACGGCAGCGGATTGTTCACCCGTGGTCAAACTCAAGTGCTGTCGGTGGCGACCCTCGCGTCATTGTCGATGAAACAAACGCTGGACACGGTGGGCCCGGACAATACCAAGCAGTTCATGCACCACTACAACTTCCCGCCGTATAGCGTCGGTGAAGCCAGACGGGTTGGTTCGCCCGGCCGACGGGAAATCGGCCACGGCGCCCTGGCAGAACGGGCGATCATGGCGGCCATGCCTCCCGAAGAAGAATTCCCCTACACCGTCCGCGTGGTCAGTGAAGTGCTGGCTTCTAATGGATCCACTTCCATGGGCAGCGTCTGTGGATCTTCCATGGCATTGATGGACGCCGGAGTTCCCTTGGTTGCGCCGGTTGCCGGTATCGCTATGGGCCTCATTACCGATGGCGCCAGTGACGCCTACGCCGTCCTCAGCGACATCCAGGGGATTGAGGACTTCCTGGGCGATATGGACTTCAAAGTTGCCGGCACCGAGCGCGGCATCAATGCCCTGCAAATGGACGTCAAGATCGACGGCCTTACCCAGGAATTGCTCAGCGAGGCCCTGGAGCAGGCGCGAGTGGGTCGCCTTCACATCCTGGGCCGTATGGCTGAAGCAATCTCGGAACCGCGTGCGCAAATGAGCCGATACGCGCCCAAGCTGGTCCGGATGCAGATCCCCGTCGAGAAGATCGGGGCTTTGATCGGCCCCGGCGGGCGGGTGATCCGGTCGATCCAGGAGGAAACCGGCTGCGGCATCGACGTTGCAGACGATGGCGCCGTCATTATCTCCTCCAACGATCAATCCATGATCGAGTTAGCGCGCAGTCGGGTTGACGGACTCACTCGCGACCCGGAAGTGGGCGACATCATTACGGGCAAGATCACGCGCACCACCAACTTTGGGGTGTTCGTAGAGCTAACCCCGGGCGGCAAGGACGGCCTGGTCCGCAACGAAAATCTGGGAGACCTGGCTTACGAAAACGTGGACATCGGGCAAGAAATCACCGTGATGATCCACGAGATTGACCATATGGGGCGCATCAATCTCTCTCGTCGCGCTCTGATGGGCGACGCCGAGCCTCCAGCGGGTTCTTCGGCGCGGAGCAGTCAAGGCGAGCGGGATCGCGGGCCACGCGGCGGGTTTGATCGGGACCGAGGTCCGGCAAGGAGCGGATACGGAGGCGATCGAGACCGAGGGCGCAGTTCGCGGGGGGGCTTCGACAGGGACCGAGGCCGCGATAACAGGGGCGGCGGCTATGGCGGAGGACGCGACCGAACCGGACCGGGGTCCGGACGCAGCAACGATGGCGGAGGACGCGACCGGACCGGATCGGGGCCCGGACGCGGCAATGATGGCGGAGGGCGCGGCAATGATGGCGGAGGGCGCGGCAATGATGGCGGAGGGCGCGGCAACGATGGCGGAGGGCGCGGCAACGATGGCGGAGGGCGCGGCAACGATGGCGGAGGGCGCGGCGGCAACTATGGCGGCGGCCGCGAACGTGATCGAAACTCCATGCTGGGAAGCGACTCCAATGACCGCGACCGCGGGCCGCGCCGCTTTCCAGGCCGTTCTACCGGTGGAGGTGGGGGCCGCAATCCGTCAGATCGGCGCTTCCTGGGCGGTGGCGGTGCGCGACGGTAGCTCGGCATATAAATGGCGGTAGGAAATAATACCCCGCTGGACGTATGAACGAGGAGAGATGGGATGCCCGTAATCACGATTAACGGACCGATCGGCGCCGGCTCCATTGCCGTAGGACAACAGGTTGCCCAAGATCTGCGCCTGAACTACGTTGACCGCATGGTTTTCGCTGAGGCGGCCCGCATCATCGGCTCACCCGTTTCCAACTTGATCGCCAAAGAACAGCGGGTGGAGCGTTTCGGTGACCGGGTTGCCGCGCTGCTGGGTCGGGTGCTGGAGAGAGCAGCCGTGTCCGGAGATTATGACTTGGGAGTCGGGATTGAAACCCTGCCTGAAACATATCGGGAACTCTCCGGGGAACCGTCCTCCCGTATTCAGCGGGTGAATGACCAAGTGTTCATTGAGACAACCCGAGAAGTGATTCGCAATCTGGCTCAGGCCGGCCATGTCGTCATTATCGGCCGTGGCGCTAACGTCATCTTGGGAGACACGCCCGGGGTACTGCATGTAGGAATGCTGGCCCCGATGTCCAAGCGTGTCTCTACAATCATGGAACGTGAACATCTGGACGAATCCCAGGCCCGCGCGTACCTCGAAGATTTGGAAGAAGCCAGGGTAAAATTCTTCCAGAAGTTCTTCAAGGTGTCGCCCCACGAACCTACTCTGTATCACATGATGCTAGACATGGGGCATATGAGCGCCGATATCGCAGCTCAAATTATCGCCCACGCTGCGGGCGACTTGGAGCACTGATTCGCATACGCGGCCGACCGCGCCAACGGTCGGCCGCCAGCAAAGGAGGCAAAACCTATATGTTCATCAGAATGGTCTGGGGCAAGCTCCGCGCCGGCTCTTGGGAAGAATTCGAGCGGCACTATCACGAGCGTGTCGCCACCGGCACGGCCCCCAAAGGTCTAAAGGAACGGCAGCTCATACGCAGCACCGAGGATCCCGACGAGGGGATCAGCCTCAGCGTTTGGGAGACCCTCGGCGACCTCCGCGCCTATGAGACCAGCGAATTCCGGGCCAACATCGCCCGTGAAGTCGAGCACCTTTACCGCGGAGAATACTGGGTCAAGCACTTTGAGGTAGCCTCTACGGACTGACCGCGTTTCAATGTGGCGCATCATAAAGCCCCGCTCATCTGAGCGGGGCCTGATCGGGTCAGAATCCGGGTTGAACGGCATTCGCCACTTTAAGTCTCACCGCGCCGGCGGCACGGCGGGATTTTAAGAAGCACTACTCTAACGGCCGGCGCTGGCTCCAACCAAACGAGCTATGCCGGCCCGGGAACAGTCCTCATCCTCCTGGGCAGTACCGCCGCTGCCTCCCACCGCGCCGATTAGCGCGCCGTCCATGTAGATCGGCAACGCGCCTTGTCCGGGGACAAATTCGCCCCGTTCCACTTCCATAACCGCCCGCATGATCGGGGTGGTTGAACGCTCGGTCAAGTCTCCGCTGGGCTCTCCAAAACACGCCGATGCGCGGGCTTTGCCCCGGGATACGTAGGGTGTGCGCCAGGCGGAACCGTCCATCCGGCACATGGTTATCAAATCGCCACGGGCGTCCACTACGGAGAAGCTGAAGGCTTTACCGAGTTCCAGCGCGGCCGCTTTGGCGCCGGCCAGTACCGCCTCGGCCTGATCCAGGGTGATGTTCGGCATGGTGGTCTCTCCTTGAGCATTTGACGGGTTGAGGTGGCAAAATAGCCTGCGCTATTATATCAGCATCGGGGCGAAGTCCCGTTCAATCATTCCCTCCATCGCCGGTATGTATGACAACATTTTTTGGTTCTTTCACTCGCGGCTGCGGCTGTGTGCTCGGTGCAGTTGCCGGGCTGGCCATCGTCGCCGTCATCCTCACCCTTTTGTTCGGCGCTTGCGAGGTGAGCAGCGTATTTTAGGCGGCCGTCCCGGAGCGGCCGGTCGGGAGTAGCGTAATGCAATTCGGATTCTATCTTCCCAACCACGGCGCCAACGCCCAGCCTGGGCCGTTGGCGCAGATTGCCCAAACCGGCGACCGTCTCGGTTTCTACTGCATGGTAGCCGGCGACCACGTGTTGGTCCCCAACCGGATCGACTCGCCGTATCCATACACCGTTGGCGGCGAATTCCCCACCGGAGAGAGCGGCGAATATTTCGAGCAGTTAACCCTCTTGACCTACCTGGCCGGCATTACCGAAAACATCCGCCTGGTGCCTAGCGTCATGATCGTGCCCTACCGCCCGCCGATACTGGCCGCCAAGATGCTGGCCACCCTGGACGTGTTGTCCGGTGGCCGGTTGATCCTGGGCGTCGGCGTGGGCTGGATGGAAGAGGAATTCCAGGCCCTGGGGACGCCGCCCTTTGCCGAACGCGGCGCCGTGACGGACGAATACCTGCGGGCCTACAAAGAACTGTGGACCAGCCCTAACCCTGCGTTTGATGGACAGTACGTACAGTTTTCCGGCATCCAGTTTTTGCCCAAGCCGATCCAGAAACCACATCCGCCCATCTGGGTGGGTGGACAGAGTCGCCCCGCCATTCGCCGCGCTGCCACCATAGGCGACGGTTGGCATCCCGTGGGCGCCATCCCGGCAGCCACCCTTGAACCTGAGGAACTGGCCGGCGATCTGGTGACGCTTAACCGATTTGCTGAAGGGGCGGGCCGAGACCCCAGCGACATCCAGGTCTCGATAAAAGCGCCCCTGTATGATCCCGGGACCATGCAGACCGGCCCGCGCCGCCGGTTTTCCGGTTCGGCAGACTCCATCCTGGAAGATGTCCACACATACGCTGAGATCGGGGTGTCTCACATTATATTTGACATCCGCGGGAGCGACTTGAACCAAGGGTTGGAGCGACTCGACTGGTTCGCCAGCGACGTGATGCAACACGTCGAATGACCGCCCCTAAGGACGGAGATATTCATCCTTGCCCGGATGTCTCCGGGCCTTGTGCTATAATCGCAGTGATTGGCGGTCCGCTTCTTCCCTGTGCAACGAAGTTCGCCCATTTTTCAAGACAGCTGTTTCCGAGGAGGAACACTACTTTGACTTCCCTGAATGACCGCTATGTGGCCGGGCGTGAAATGCGTGGCCGGATGTCCGGCGGCGACCAATCACATTTTGCGCTGCCGGGCGTTGACCAATTAGCCCCTGACCTCAAACGCATTATCGATGAAGCGCTCTTTGGCACTATCTGGAACCGGCCCGGGCTCGACCTGAAACAACGTTGCATAGCTACCATCTCGGCGCTGATGACCCAGGGAGAAATGAACCTGTTGCGCCGGCACATCGTGCGCGCCCTCAGCGTTGGCCTCACTCCCAATCAGGTCGTGGAAATCTTCATCCAGTCCACTTTCTACATCGGTGTGCCGGCCGTCGAGTCCGCTCTTCGCTTGACCAAGGACATCTACGAGGAACTTGGTATCGACTTCCAACCTGCACTGGAGTATGACGCCAATCGCCATCCTGACGAGCAGCATGCTCTGGGCCAGGAGATGCACCGGCGCCATTTGGGCAATCTCCCCGACACCGCCTCCGATCCCGATTCGCCGGAAGGCCAGTTGGAACGGATCATTGACGAATACAACTGGGGAGCCATTTACAACCGCTCGCTCCTCGATGACAAAGATCGCGCCATCATCTCGCTGGCCGCGCTGACCAGTATGGGAGTCTACGACAACCAAATACGCCGTCGCATCAGGGGCGCCCTCGGGGTAGGCATCACTCCAACGGAACTCATGGAGATATTCATCCACCTGTCGATGTACGGCGGTTACATCAACGCCCGTACGTCCATGCGCATCGCGCGTTCGGTTTTCAACGAGTTGGAGATCGAATAATGGCTTCTGAAACGCTGCTTCGGGAACTTGAACGAGCGGAGCGCTCGGCGATCGAGACACCGTAACGGCAATTCCTGACCGCGAACCCAACGCGCCAAGGTTGCCGTATCAATTCCAACGGAGGTTAGCAGAAATCCGATGAAACTGCGTTTGGATGACGGTTGCGAGCTGTTCTACACCGTTGATGACTTCACTGACCCCTGGAGCCAACCCGAGACCGTAGTAATGCACCACGGGATGGCCAAGAACCACCAGCTTTGGTTCGGGTGGGTTCCGGTCATCGCGCGTCATTACCGCGTCATCCGGTTCGATATGCGCGGAATGGGACAGTCCGACGTGCCGGAACCGGGTTACCCTTGGTCAGTGGACAACTTCGCAAGCGATCTAGCCGAGTTCGTCGACAAGCTGGGGTTGGAAAAGTTTCACCTCATCGGCGAAACCGTGGGCGGCAGCATCGCCATGCGCTACGCCACGATGCGCCAGGACCGCCTGTTGTCCCTCACCGCCTGCACGTCCCCCACCAGTTTCAACGACGCTCATCACGCCGAATCGGCAATGCAGATTGAAAACGACGGGATCGGCGCCTGGGTGGAAAGCAGCATCGGCCGGCGGCTCGACCCTCAGATCGTCGATCCCGCCTACACTCGATGGTACGCCGAGCAAATGAAAGCCACGCCGCCGCACGTGGTAGCCGGTTTTCAGGCTCAAGCCGGGGGTGATCTGCGCCCATTGCTGAAAAACGTGCAAACCCCGGCGCTCATTATCGCCGCCGCCGCCTTGCGCGAAGAAGTGCTGGGGGACTTCCGTGGGGCTGCCGACGTCTTTCCCAACGGACGCGCGGTGGTATTTCCGGGCGTTTCGGGTTTTGTGCAGCACATTCTGCCCGTGCCATGCGCCCGTGTGTGGCTGGATTTCGCCCGCAGCCTCGGATAGCGCTCTCTATTCATCGAGAACCGGACCGGCGCCGGATCCGGCTACATAATGGGTAGTGGCTATTAGGGCTTCGGTCGAGCGGTCAGGTCCGGGCAGCGACGTCCCTTTGATTCGGCGTTTCGCGTTATTGCAACGGCCAGTTTTCGTATTTCAACATCATCTCGATGTAGAGGAGCATATTCATGCCGGACTCCTTGTCCCGCCAACTCGCTCGCTGGGTGGTCAACCTGCACCCCGACGAGTTGCCGGAGGCCGTGGTCGATAAGATGCAGACTTCGTTGCTCCATGCAACGGTGGTAGCCATCGTTGGCGCCAGCACGCACCATGGCAAAGCGGCGGTTGAACTCGCGTTGGCCGAGGAAGCCTCGGCGCATGGGGCCAGCATTCTGGCCAACGGCGGTAAAGCCACCCGATGCGGAGCGGCCTTCGCCAACAGCAAGCTGATGCACGCCACCAACCAGGCTGACTCCTACCGGATGCTCACCCATCCGGGCCCGTGCGTCATACCGGCAGCGTTAGCTTCCGCGCAACTGGGCGGCGCCAACGGGCCGCAGCTGATAACCGCTATGGCCGCCGGATACGAGGTTGAATCGCGCATCGCCGGCGACTTCATCGCTTCCACCCAGGCCCGGGGGTTCCGCTCCAGCCCGGTTTACGGGACATTGGGCGCGGCAGTTGCCACCGGCAAGTTGCTGGGGCTCAACGAAGACCAGATGGTTACCGCTATTGCGCTGGCCTGCACCTTTACTGCCGGCACCAACGAGGGCCCTCGCTCCGGTGGACGGGAAATGATGTTCCACGAACCCCAGTCTACGCGCAGCGGGATCATGGCGGCTCTGCTGGCTCGGGAAGACGTCCAGGGTTCCGAGGAAGCGCTAGAGGGGCCAGCCGGTTTCTACAACGCCTTTACAGGCAACAATCGCGGCGAATTGTCCTACGCATTCACGGGCCCCAAACAGGTTTCCTTTGAATCGGTTACGGACGGCTTGGGAACGCGGTGGGAACTGCTGCACACCGTACTGAAAATGTATCCCACTGCCGGCTATAACTGCCCCGTTATCGACCTGATGACGGATATTCGGCGTTCCCACGTACTGGACATTAATGAAATCGAGCGTATCACCATCGACATGAATTGGTTGGAAACCCTGTACCCGTCACCGGCCTTCCCGAACCCCGCCCGCGGCCGGGCTCTGGTTGGAAGCACGCACTATTTTGCGGCTTACGTTGCCGTCAACGGTTCGTACCCGCCGCTGCGGACCCGCATCGACCCGGGCGACGACTCCGCCGCCGCCGCTGCCGACAACCATGACACCGTCGTCTCTTTGATGCACAAGGTTGATACTGTTGGCCATCAGGATCGACCGGCATTCGCTCCGCGCATCACCGTAGAAATGACGGGGGGCAACGTGTACCGCGGCGAATATCAAGGCACCGAACTGGAGTGGGGATTGGGTACGGAGATAGAGCGATTGCGCCCTTTGTTTCCTCAAATAAACTGGCCCGACGCAAAGCTGGAAGCCATTGTGGCCGCGGTGCGCGCCATCCTCAACGCCCCTGGCGTCGGCGAACTGACCGCTGCCGCAACGCCCTGAAACCGGGGGAAGGTTGGATCTATCCTCAGGACATCCGGCCTACACAACTGCACCACACATTCGATTCCAGGAGTAGATCATGCTGCCAGGATTGGAAGGCAAAGTTGCGCTGGTTACCGGAGGGAGCAAAGGGATCGGCAAAGCCACAGCCGGCGCATTGGCGCGGGAAGGCTGTGCTGTCGCCATCTGCGCCAGAGGGGAAACCGACTTGCAAGCCGCCGCCGCCGAGATCAGCGATGCCACGGGCGCCCACGTCATCCCCATCCGGGCGGACATGACGGTTCCGGAAGATATCTCCGACTTGGTCCAGGAAGCCGTTGCTGAGCTGGGCAAGCTGGACATCCTCGTCAATAACGCCGTTAACAGCGCCAGCGATCGCGCCAGTCAAATCCCCGATGAAGTCATCCTGAACCACATCACCACAAAAATAATGGGGTATATTCGCTGCGCGCGGGAGTGTGTGCCGCACATGATTGCCGCTGGCGGCGGGCGGATAATCAATATCGGCGGAATGGCGGCCCGAAATTCCAGCCCAACAAACCCAGGCTCCGGTGTCACCAATTCAGCGATGTCCAATTACTCCAAGGCTCTTTCGGATGACGTGGCAAGCGACGGGATCCTCGTCAATTGCATTCACCCCGGCAGCACCCGTACCGAGCGATACTTGGGACTGGTGGCCGAACGCGCGGCTCGCAACAATACGACATCGCACGAGGAACTGGCTCAGTCCGTTGCCGAGATACCCATAGGGCGCATGGTCGAGCCCGATGACATAGCAAATCTGGCAGCGTTCCTGTGCTCGGATCTGGCCGCAGCCATCACCGGCCAGACCATCGCAGTGGACGGGGGCGGTGGACGCGGAGTCCATTTCTAACAACCCGTCGTCCGCCCGTCGCCGCCACCGAACAGACGGGCCGTCTCCGCAACGCCGCCGCGGGCGGGATCAGCTCATGCCCAATTCCTGCAGGGCGTTGGCGAAGTTAGAATCCAAAACGTAAGCGTCTTCCGCCCGGTCATAAGTCAACGGGCGGGGGAGATCCAGATCGCCACGGCGACGCTTCAGCCGGTTCAGGCTGTGTCCCTGACTGGACAACGACCCGGAGAGTTCCCTTTGGGAAAGCCGGAGGGTGTGCATCAGCTGGGCTCGTTTTTGCGTGTGGTTCGGCGAGCGGGACACGCGGATCATGGCCTCTCTTGCCGTATCCGAAAGATTTCGCCAGAACGTGGTAAGGTAACTGGCGTTCCAAACCACCGGGGCCGGTTCCGCAGACGCGTCTCTTACGCTTTCCGGCGCAGTCGATTCCATCGGCGGAGGCTCGAATGATTGCAAACCGGACGGGATTTCGTCAATTGCGACTTCGTTGGCACTCTCACTTGGGCTCCAACCCGCCATACCTTTCAAGGTTGCAATCACCTCATTAACGTCACCTTCTATTATTACAGTAATGTTAGCCAAATCGATGCTCCCAGCCTTGAAGTGTTCGTCGTGCCGAAATAAGTGATAGTTTCGTCTCAACAAGAACCTGTAATACACAATACCACATTTTGGACAGCGAAATCCGTTTACTCGCTTATCAAGTCCAACAGCGCTGCTTCCAGGACTGCCGGTGGAACGTATTGCTCAAAGCGGGCGGCGATCCGCCCGTCATTGCCCACGACGAAGGTCCACGGCTCAGACACCAAGCCCCACTCCTGGACCGCCGGAACGAGATCCCGCGCCGGATTCGCCGTATGGATCAGGTGAGGATCACGGTAAACTTCTACATGCACGAAGTTGGCCTGACCCCCATACTGCTCGGCCAATGCCGACAAGTCAGAAATCTGTGGGCCACACGTGGCGGAAACGCAGAAAGCCGGCGTGGCGAAGCTTATGACCGCCGGCTGGCCCGAGCGCACGGCCTCCGTTACCGATAACCGATACAAGGATGGATCCGGTTGAGGGCTGCTGCTGATAGTGCGCAGGTCCGCGGTGGTCTCCACCGTCGGCGTGTCCGATAGCGGCGCCGCGTCGCCGATGAATGGGACACGATGGGCGGAGCCGACGGAAACAACTGTCCCGATAGTGAGCGGTTCACCCTCCTTGTACGCAAAGGTGGCATGCAATTCCCAAATGCCCAAGCTATCCCCGGTTGCGGTTCCTGCCTGGTCAAAAGTCACATCAGCAATGAATACTCCCCGCCGACCGTCCGGCGGCCAGGGCAGAAACTCCGCATCAGTCCGGTGGCGCACTTGTCCGGTAGCCGCTCCCGGCTCGTAATACACTGCGCGGAGGGCTACTTCCTCCGGGCGTACCGGCATATAATCTCGGTCCACCAGGCCAAAGGATACCCGGTTTTCGCCCACCGCCAGGTCGCTGTTACTGACTACCAGGCTCACGGGAGGGCCGCCCGGAGGCTGCTCGAGTGGGTCGTCCGATGCGGCAGGGGCGGCACAGGCCAAAATAGCCAAGCCGACCAGCGCCACCGACAGCACAAAAATGTTGGGCACTCTCAAATCGACCTTATAGCGTCTCGGTTTGACTTCCGGTTGCCGCGCAAGTATAGGCAACGCTGCCGGCCGGCGCAATGTCGGAGTGGCTGGTTCGTTATCCGGAATGTTGTTCGATTAGCGGTACCTGAATGGCGAGCCCCAAAGTTCCGCTCGTCATTTTCGCACCGGCTCCCGGCACGCCGCGCTCACCTGGAACTCAACAGTGGGCTATAATCGTTTGTGTAATCGGCACCACTCCCCACGCAAGCGAGGCTGAAATGCGCTTCGGTTCTTTTGTCTTTCCCGTCAGTCATCACCCGGAAAACGACTCTGCGATCATCGACAGTACGCTCGACGAGATCTTGCTCGCTGAAGAAATCGGAATGCACTCGGTATGGCTCACCGAGCATCATTTCGACGGTGCGGCGGCCCATGCCGACCCGCTGGTGTTGGGCGCCGCCGTAGCTGCCCGAACCAGGAGCCTGAAAATCGGGTTCGCCGTAGTAGAGTTGGCCTTCCACCATCCCGTTCGCCTTGCCGTCCAAACGGCGTTGCTGGATAACCTGAGCCACGGTCGGCTCATCGTGGGCACCGGCCGTGGTTCGGCCTACAACCACTACGAGTACATCGGATTCGGCATCACTATGGATGAGGGCATCGCTCGCCTGGACGAAGCTGAAGATCTATTGGTCAAGGCTTGGACCGGCGAGGAGTTGCAGTATCGCGGCGATCACTGGAACGTGGAGTTCCCCTTGCTACGCCCACGACCCTATCAGACACCCCATCCTCCCCTAATTCGCGCTTGCATCAGCGAAGCGTCCGCCCTGAAGATGGCGGAAATCGGCCGGCCGGTGATGATTGGCATCCAGACCTTGCCTACCTTGCAGGCCCGCCTGGAACGTTACCGCGCCACCATGCTGGACGCCGGCTTTACCGAGGAGGAAACCGAGGCCACGGTGGACCAGTGCTGGGCTTCTCGCGACATGTTCGTCGCCGACAGCCACGACGAAGCGCTGGAAATCGCCGCCGCCGGGTTCGAGCGAGAGCGCACCCATTTCCGACGCGCCCGTGAGCTTTACAACCCCGGAGGGTTCCCGCCGCCGGACCCAAATCGACCCACGCCGGCCGGCGAGAGCCTGGAGCACTCCTTCATCTTAGGGACTCCGTCCCAGGTGGCCGAGCAAGTTGCCGAGATACGCGATATCGGCGTTAGGAACCTGATGCTGAAACTTAATACTGGCGAGATGGACTCCCGCAAAGTACAGAAATCCATGCGCCTCTTCGGTGAAAAGGTGATGCCGAAATTCACCTGACCTACCCAGCGCGAGACCGATCTCGCGCTGGCTTACAGCGCTCTAACCATGGCGTCCAGGCGCTCCAATGCCTTGCGGATATTCTCCTGGCTGTTGGCATAGGACAACCGCACGTAGCCTTCGCCGAACGCGCCGAAAGCGGCCCCGGACAGCAACGCCACGCCGGCTTCCTGCATCGCCCGTTCCTCAAACTCGGCGCTGGTCAAACCGGTTTCCCGGATGCTGGGAAAGGCGTAGAAAGCGCCTTCCGGCTCGGGGCAGTTGATGCCGGGAATGGACTGCAACCCGTCGGCGATGAGGCGCCGGCGTCGGGCGAACTCGGCCGCCATTTCCTGCACCTCGTCCTGCGGGCCGTCCAACGCGGCCACGCCGGCGATCTGGCTGAAAGATGCCGCGCAGGACACGCTGTTGGTGGCCAGACGCGATATGTGCGGCGCCAGTTCTTCGGGCATGATCCCGTACCCCAACCGCCAACCGGTCATGGCGTAGCTCTTTGAGAAGCCGTCCAGAATGATGGTGCGTTCCGCCATCCCAGGAAGCGCGGCGATGCTGTGGTGTTCACCCGAGTACAGGATGTCCTTGTAGATTTCATCGGACATCACGTACATATCCGGGTGACTCCGCACCACGTCAGCGATGGTTTCGAGTTCTTCCAAAGTAAAGGCGGAGCCGCAGGGGTTCTCCGGCGAATTAACAATGAGCAAGCGGGTTCGTTCGTTGACCATTTCCGGCAGGCGGGTCAAGTCAGGATGGTATGCTCGCTCTTCGAGCAATTGCATCGGGACGGCTTTGGCGCCGCTGAACTCGATCATTGACTCGTAAATCGGAAAACCGGGGTTGGGATAGATCACTTCCGCGCCGGCTTCGGCAATAGCCAGCAAAACGTAGAACATGATTGGCTTTGCGCCCGGCGTCACCACGACCTGCTCCCAATCCGTATCAATTCCCCGGACCTCGCGGCTGTTTCGGGCCACCGCCTGTCGCAACTCGGGCAGCCCCGGAGTAGGGCCGTAATGGGTGTAACCGTCTTGCAGGGCATTCATACCCGCCTGGACGATATGGGCCGGAGTTTCGAAATCCGGTTCGCCGATCTCAAGGTGAACGATTTCCCGGCCTTGGGCTTCCAGGGCACGTGCTTTAGCCAGCACTTCAAAGGCGGATTCAGTTCCCAAACGGCTCATACGGGTGGCAATAGTCATGGTTAGCTATCCCTCGCAACAGCGTGTGCGTCTCAGCAGTGGTCGCGCGGCAAGGTTACCATATCCCCGTGCTTGCGGCCCGCCGTACGGATCGCCAATATCCAATAGCCGACTTGCCGACTTGCCGGGAATGGCTGGACGTCGTAGTTCACCGGAACGGGTGGTAAGGTCGCAATATGCTGATAGAATACTCATCGCTGAGCGCAGCGTTCGACCAGCAGCAAAAGGGGGGCATAATGAGGATTTTCCGGCGCGGTCGCTACGAATCCGGCGGCGATGATGCGGGAGAAAAACGCGCCGGCCGGGCGCCCCCACCCCAACAGTTCACCCCAATTCCCTGCTTGGACGGGTTGGTGTGGATCGAAGATGGATGTCTTCACAAATCCGGTATCGATACCAGCCAGTCCTTTCGCTTCCCGCTGCACGACGTATCGGACATCATCGCGGACTGGGATTTTTTTAAAGAGAACCCCACCCGCGCCGAGACCAAGCTGATGGTCCAGGGTCCGGTAGGATTGGTGAGAGCCAGTTTTGGCGTACTCCAGTATTCGGGCATGATCAACCTGACGGCGCACCTGCACCACATTTATACCGATGAAGAAACCACGGAACTCGGGGAAACGTCCCTGGAAACCCCCGAATTGGTGGGGCCTTTCCAGTGTCGCCGGGGGATGATGTGGGCCGACCGCGACTTCGTTTACCTGGGGAAGTCGGTGTCATCCGACTCGGCCCGGGTTCCGATGTCCACCATCGATGGCGTGAAGGCTCACTGGGATCGCTCCATCGTCAACAATGGCCGACGCATCCGACTGGACGTCTTCAGCCGCCTGGGCGGATTGATGGGTTCGGAGTTTTCCGTAAAGCAAGCCTCCGGGGTTTTCGCTCTGGTGAACTACGTCAACAAACTACGCACCGCGCCAGCCCAGTGAACCAGCAGGCATGCCGCGCCCAAGGTTCACCGCCGACCCCATGCTTACCCTCAACCCGCGACGTACAGTGATTAACGTTCCGAGTTACGAGAGAAAGGAGAATTCCCCAACCGATGCCCACTAAAAAAATTGTCCTCGCCTACTCAGGCGGCTTGGATACGTCCGTCGCCGTGCCGTGGCTCCAGGAAAACTACGACGCCGACGTCATCACCTGCACCATAGACCTGGGCATGGTGGACTTGGAAGCCATACGTCAGCGCGCCTACGCAGTCGGAGCCTCCGAAGCGGTGACTGTTGACGGTCGCGAGACGCTAGTTCAGGAGTTCCTGTGGCCCGCTCTCCGCGCCGGCGCCATCTATGAGGGCCAGTATCCCCTTGCTACCGCCTTGGGGCGGCCCCTCATCGCCAGATACCTGGCCGATGTCGCAAGGGAACATGGCGCGGACGCCGTGGCTCATGGTTGCACCGGCAAGGGCAATGACCAGGTGCGCATCGAGGTCGGAGTGTCCGCCCTGGCTCCCGGCGTGGCGCTGATCGCCCCCATCCGAGAGTGGGGCATGAATCGCGAGGATGAGGCGCTCTACGCTCGGGACCGCAATCTTCCCATCGCCCCATCCAACAACAAGTACAGCACCGACGAGAACCTTTGGGGCCGCAGCGCCGAGGCCGGCGAGCTGGAAGACCCCTGGATCGAACCGCCCGAGGACGCTTACGAGTGGACCGTCAACCCCGCTGATGCTCCCGACCAGCCAGCTTATGTGGAAATCCGTTTCGATCAGGGCATCCCCACCGCCGTTGACGGCGAAGCCATGGCCAGCATCGCAATGATCGGCCACCTTAACTCGCTGGCCGGCGCTCATGGCGTCGGCCGGATCGACCACGTGGAGAACCGCCTGGTGGGCATCAAAAGCCGGGAAGTGTACGAATCACCCGCTGCCATCCTGTTGCACTCGGCTCATCGCGCCTTGGAGACCATGACGCTCTCCCGTGAGCAGAGCCGCTTCAAGGAACGCGTTGCCCAGGAATACGCCGAGTTAGTCTATAACGGCCTGTGGTACACCGCTCACCGCCGCGACCTGGACGCCTACGTGGACAGTACGCAACGTCACGTATCGGGCAACATCCGCGTCCGCCTCCACAAAGGATCTTGCATAGTTGTAGGCCGCGCCGCAGACCGGCCGCTGTACAACTACGGCCTGGCTACCTACGACCGCGCCGACGAGTTCGATCACACGGCAGCCAAGGGCTTCATCGATATCTTCGGTCTCCCGGCGCGGACGCAACAGCGGCAGCAGGAGAACGGCTAGATAATAGGTTTCGGGCCGTAGCGCCCCTGAAGAATTATCATGCCGGCGGCGTTCCGGTTGGAACGCCGCCGGCATTTGGTTGTAATCTTCAGTTGCGCTATAGGTTGCCCAACGCTTCGCTCAGGCGGTTCACGCCCTCTGCGATCTCGTCTTCCGATATGTTCAGCGCGGGCATGATGCGCACCGCGTTGGGGCGCACGCCGTTCAGCAGCACGCCGGCCGCTTCAGCGCTGTCCATCACCTGAGGCATGATGTCACTGTCAAACTGCACGGCGGCGATCAGGCCCTTGCACCGGATTTCGTCCACGAATCCGTAACGGTCTTTCAGTCCGTCGAGTTGGTCCCGCAGCGCCACTTCCATGAGTTTGACGTTGCCGAGAATGTCGTTGTCCAGCAGGTAGCGCGTGCCGGCGGCGGCGGCGGCGGTGGTGAGAGGGTTGCCGCCGAAGGTGCTGCCGTGGTCGCCGTAGGTGAGGGCCATGGCGCGTTCCGTGGACAGGAATGCGCCAATGGGCACACCGTACCCCAGCCCCTTGGCCAGTATCATCACGTCCGGCTCCACGTCGTATTCCTGGTGCCCGAACAGGCTACCGAGCCGGCCCATACCGGTCTGCACTTCGTCCAATATCAACAGGATGTCGTTCTGGTCGCACCAGGCCCGCAGGCGCTGGAAGTAGTCGTCAGCGGGGATGTTGACGCCTCCTTCGCCCTGCACCGGTTCCACCATCACTGCGACGGTGTTGTCAGTGGTGGCGTTCATCACCGCCTCCACATCATTGAAATCAACGTAGGTGAACCCTTCAGGAATAGGCTCGAACAACTCGTGGTAATGAGGTTGACCGGTGGCGGCGACCGCGTTCATGGTGCGCCCGTGGAAGGAATTGAAAGCAGTGATCACCTCATAGGCGCCGTTTTTGTGCAGCTTGCCGTAACGACGGGCGAGCTTAAGCGCGCCTTCCACGGCTTCTGCCCCGCTATTGCAGAAAAACACTCGATCCATGCACGAGTTCTCGATCAACATCTCGGCTATGTCGAGTTGAGGCAACGTGTAGAACTGGTTTGAGGTCTGAATCAGCGTCGCCGCCTGTTGGGCGATGGCTTCCACCACCACCGGCGGACAGTGACCCAGGTTATCCACGGCCCAGCCAGCCACGAAGTCGATATACTCCTTGCCGTCGGCGTCCCACACTCGAGAGCCTTCGCCCCGCACGATAACCACCGGCCGGCGCCGCACGGTTTGTGCGTAGTATTTCTGCTCGATAGCGATATATTCAGCGTTGCTGGGCATGACTAATCCGCTCCCTGTGAGTGTTTCGCTTTACGTGGCTCGGCAGATGGCAACCGGGCCGGCCGGCGCGTCCACCATTATACGCGATACCCCGGTATGGGGCGACGACGGGAATCTTCAGGGCGAACTTTTCGGACGCATCTGAACGCTCCGGCGGGACTAAGCGCGCAGCGACCGGGGTTTTACGCGCTCGGTTCCCCGTCGCTTGGCGCGTCGTCCCGCAGACTGCGGCGACGAGAACGTGGACTGCGATCCGGAGCCGGGCCTGGCGGAGGTGAAACCGGAGCGTCAGCGGTATCGTCGGACGTGGCCTCGCTCACCGTGTCGGGTGACCTGCTGGGTTCGGCGGCGGAAACGTCCCCGACATCAACGCCCGACGGCGGCTCGTCCGAAGCCGGTTCCGGCGGTGGGGCGTATTGGGGGTTCGCGCGCCGGAAGTCCGCAAGGGCGGATTCCAGGTAGCGGTGCATCTCTTCCGGTTCCCGAACCTGCAAGGGGATGCGTTTCCGGTTGACGGTGTACACACGCAGCGGGTCGCCCATGAAACCGCGATCATTAGCCACTTCTCGAATATCGCTGAAGTGAATAGTGCGCCGTCGCGGAGTGCCCATCATGATGATTAGCGCATCCGAATATACGCGATACTGCCTCGGCGACGTAAGCCACGAGTAAGCGCCCACACCCAGACCGACCAATATCAGCAACCACGCGCCACTGCCTCCCGCGCGGCTGGACGCCGCTGTTTCGCCTTCGCCTTGCGATTCAACCGGGGCCGCCGTATCAGCTGGGGCATCGTCGCCGCTTCGAGTGTCCATGAACAATTGATAGAGGCCGAAAAGGATTACGGCGGCAGCGAGAATAAGCGTGAGATTGAATCTCACGCGGCTGGGCGCCCAATAAATCAGAGTGGTTTCGGGCTGTTGCATGCTGTACTGGCACCTGCCGTAATTGGTTGACTGACCTGACGTCGGGGCGCCGTCGGGCAACCCGCGTGGTTGCGGATATGTTACCACATCACCTATCAATTTCTATCGAAGGCGGCGGCTTCTACCCGCCACTATCCTTCCCCGACGCTGAATAAGTCGCGGCCTCCGTAAATCCAACATTCATCGCTTGACCCGGTGCAACGTTGATGCCAGAATTGAGCCGGAATAACGATCACGACGCACTGGATCAGATGCACTAGATCACAGGAGGCGAGAGCCATGCTGATTTGCCGGTTTCGCACCGGGGACCGCGAGGTCCACGGCATTGTCGAAGGAGATACCATCTTGGAGGTTCAGGGTGGGCTTTTTGATGGGTTGCAGGAGTCGGGCAACAAGTATGCGTTGAGCTCAGTAAAACTGCTGCCTCCGGTCATACCACCAACCTTCTACGCAGCCGGGATCAATTTCCCCGAGCATGTTACCTGGGCTGCCCGCATGCGCGGCGAAGAACCCAACCTCCCCCAAAAAGCCGATGTGGGTTATCGCGCAGTGAACGCGCTTACCGGACAAGGTGACCCGATCATGGTCCCGGCTGACGCTACCGAGCAGCTACAGTATGAAGGCGAGGTAGTGGTGGTGATTGGCAAGGAATGCCGAAATGTAAGCCAGGACGAAGCGCTGGACTATGTGCTGGGCTATACCATCGGGAACGATGTCAGCGAACGCTATTGGCAGCGAAACGATCGGACCATGTGGCGGGCGAAGAACACCGACACCTTCAAGCCCATGGGCCCGTGGATCGCCACCGGCCTAGACCCGGACGAGTTGCACGTCACCATCCAGGTCAACGAGCGCGTGGTAGGCGAATACGACCTCAACACCGCTATTTTCGGTGTGCGCGAGTACATCAGCGACATGAGCAAATACCTCACGCTGACGCCTGGCGACATCCTATGGATGGGAACCGATGGCGCGACCGAAAATATGAAGGACGGCGACGTATGTGACATCACGGTCAACGGCATCGGCACGCTGAGCAATCCCGTCGTATGGGGCAAATCTTGATCGCTGGGCATGGTCGAAAGAACCAGGGGGCGAACCCGCATCGCACGAGTTCGCCCCCGCGCAATTCCGGCCTCGGCATTTTCAAATCATGGCAACCTCCGGAGAAGCTTTGACCTGTCCAACCTGCGGTTCCAGGCATACCCCTGAGCACCGATTCTGCGGGATATGCGGCGCAGAGCTGCGCGCCGGTCAATCGCCCGGGGAGGAACCGGGAAGCGATGCCGCCAGGCCGGCGCCGCCCGTTCATCCGCTGGATCAGAGCATTGGATTTCCTCGCCGGCCAGCCGCCGCAGAACCCCCCTATACGCAACAGGCGGACGACGCGCTCCCCTACTACATCCCGCCAGCTCGGATTATCACCCTCACACTGCTGAGTTCCGGTCTGTACATCTTCTATTGGATGTATCTCACCTGGCGTCAATACCGGGATCATACTGGAGAAATGGCCTACCCGGTGATGCACGCCCTGGCGTTGCTGGTGCCCGTGTACCAGTTTTTTCGCCTCCACGCCCACATCAGGGTTTACCAGGAGCTGATGGAACAACGGGGCGTGCCGACGACACTCAACCCACTGCGGACGGTGCTCATATACTTCGGGGTCATTCTGCTGGGCATGATATCGCTGATGATACCGACCGAACCGACCGTAACCTCATCGCAACAAGCCACCTATGTGATCATCAGCGTCGGCCAGGCCACGTTGCTGGCCTGGATCATGTGGCAAGCCCAAACCAACCTCAACCGCTTCTGGCGGCACCGCCTGGGGATGCGCTTGGGATCGCTAAGAATCAGCGTGCCGGAACTGGCCCTGGTAGCAGTGGGTTTCCTGCTAAGTTGGGGGATGCTGCTGGTAATACTCGTGGACCCATCACTACCGATGATGGGTGGCCTTCCGAAAACATCGACTGCGCCATAACGTTCATTGCAATTTTGCTATAACGGTTTCTAATCCCGTTGGCTCGTTGAGGCAAACTAACGTCCTCCCAGAGCCACCTGAACGATCCGCTTTTCCAGGGCCAGCGCCATCTCCGTGGCGAGTTCCGAGCGGTCGTGCTCACCGATGGACCCCACGAAGGCCACCCCAAGGAGACGCCCCACGCGAAAGTCGATCACTGTGGACGACAGCAGGCCAGCCGGGCCCCCTTGCAGCACGTAAAGCCCCACCGCCTCGTCGTAAAACCCGCCTGGTTCCAACCGTTGGACGGAAACAATTTGCTGGCCGGAACCGACGCTTTCGCCAACGTTATCTTCAAAGTCTTTCACAAAGATGTCGGACATCCACCCTGAAACCTGATCAGGATTTTCAAACAGATGCACAACGGTGGCCCCCACAAAATTGACCCCACTGGCGGGCGATACATCTGATGTGGGGACGAATTCGCGCATGAAGCCGCCCACCCGGCCGGCCCCGCGGAACCGATCGGCCGTGTTGCCTTTGAACCCGTTTTCGGCCATTTCCTGGTTGTCCAAAGGCCCCTCACGAGCCAACTGATAGCCGTGCAGGGCTTCCGGCAAATCGCCAGCCTCCAGAGCCATGTATTCCAGGTCCGCTTCCCCTACTCGCAAGGTTGCGCTCCACAGCGGGTTGGATAACAAGGTAGATTCCTCCGATGGACGATTGTAGGCAACGCAGCGCCGGGGCGAATTGCAATTCGCCCCGGCAAAACCGGACAGCCCGATCAGGCGGCGACCATGGGATAGACGTGGCGGCCCCGGGACATTTCAACCGGAATATCGGTTCGGGTCCACTCATTGCCGCTGTCGTTGCTGCAATAGACGTGGCCGTCCCGGTCGCAGCAATAGACGTTGCGAGGGGCGTTGCGGTCGATTGCGATCTGGAACATTCGCGCCGGAGCGACTTCCCCAAGGTCAACGCGCTCCCAAGTTTCGCCCGCATTGGTGGAGCGGACGAGGACTCCCGCGTCGATAGTGCCAGCCGGCGCGCTGCCGCCGCCGGCTCCGGCGGCCAGGTACATCCGGTTGGGATCGCTGGGGTCAACAATCAGATCCCGACAGTAGCTGCCGCCCTCGAACATCTCTTCGATGGACACAAACTCCCAATCGCTGCCGCGTTCGCGGCTGCGGAACATCGCCAACTGGGTGATGATGTACACTAATCCGGGCTGAGTCGGGTTAACCTGCACGCCGTGCAAGTCCACCGGTCCCAGGCGGGTGTAGTGTCCGTCGGTGATGCAGGACCAAGTTTCGCCCCCGTCTCGGGAGGCTATCAACCCGCCAACTTCAATGGCTCCGTACACATCATCCGGATATGCCGGGTCAATGCTGATGCCAATGACGCGCTTGCAGATTTCGTGGGGGTTCATGGTGATGTGAGGATGCGCCAACCCTTCGGTGTTCAACTGCCGCCACGTATCGCCGCCGTCGTCAGAACGACACACCCGCCCCGCATCGTAGCCGGCGAACATCACACTGGAATCGTTGGGATGGGCAGCCAGCGACCAAACGTCTCCGCTGAGGGTGTCGGTGCGGCGCCAGTTTTCGCCCTTGTCGTCGGTGCGATACACACCGTCCTGGGTGCCAGCAAAAATCGTCGCAGGATGGTCAGGGTGAGCCAGCAAAGCGCGGACTTGCGGGTTCTCGGGCAAACCGTTCTCAATGGACGTCCATTCCGATTGCCCATCGGTAAGTCGATACATTCCCCCTTCGCCCAACGGGGTGCCTTCGGCGCCGATAATCAGAGCGCTCTCGCCGGCCAGACCGACATATACGTTGGTGTGGTGGACTGTGGCGGTGGTCATTTGCCTCTTCTCCTGAGTTGGGTAGCGGTTGCGGTTTCCGCAGATTGTTTGCGCAATGTCGTGGCTTGTCAAGTGTTGCCGTTCATTACGGCCACATGATCCAACCGGTGCGGTTGATCCGTGCCCGGAACAAGTGGCCGCCGCCGGTGGTGACGTACAATGAACGCAGATCAGGGTCGCCAAAGCAACAGTTGGTGGGTCGGTCAACACGCATCGGATGGGTTTCCAGAACCCGACCCTCCGGCGAGAACACATAGATGATCGGGCCCGGGCCGGCGGCCTCCCAGCCGGCGCAGACGATGATATTCCCCTGGTCGTCAAATGTCATGCCGTCCACGCCCCGCTGCACCCCGCTACTGCCTTGGCCGCGCATATCGCCATCCGCAGCGCCTCCGTCGATGCCAAAGGTGTGCATGGTGCGATATTCGCCAAGGGATCCGTCGTCATTGATGGGATACGCGCGGAGTTCGCGGCGCCGGTCCGCGCCGTAATCGCTCTGTGCGATGTACACGGTCTTCTGGTCCCGGCTGACTAAAATTCCGTTCGGACGGCTGATGTCGGTGGTGGCTCGCACCAAATCCCATTGGTCATTTCCCTTGGGGTCCAAGCGCAGCACCGACATATGGTCCAATTCCTGAGGCCCACTGCCGCCAATACCGGAATAGGGATCAGTGAACCAGATGCGCCCCGATTTATCCACTGCCAGGTCGTTGGGATTGTTGTGCCGCTTCCCATCCAACAGATGCGGCATCGACGTCACCGTATTAGTTGTCGCGTCAAAACGAGCAATTCGGCGGCGGCCTTGCTGGCATCCGTAAAGGTTGCCATTGGCATCGAAACACAGACCGTTGGTGTTGAAGGTTTCGTTAAAGTACTCCGACACTTCGCCGGTCTTGGGATCATAACGCAAAATCTTGGAAGCCGGGATATGCGTGAACAGCACTGCCTGGCCGTCCCAAACCGGGCCTTCCGTAGTGCCGCCGTAGGGACCGGCGACCAGTTCAAAACTCCAGGACATCAGAGCGCCTCCCGTAAATCGTGACGGCAGTTTAGATCGTGACGGCAGTTTAGCATGGCCATCGGCGGCTGGTGGGGTTTCCCAGCCGCCGATTTTGCGCGACTATCTCCGGCCCCGCCTTCAGTGAGGGGAATGGTAGCCGGCGCCGGTCACCACTAATGTACCCGGTGGCCACCAATGCACCAGGGGCGAGTTCTATACCCGCCCCTGGCTAATCATTCCAGTGAGGTGACGTTTACCTGCCGCGCAGCCGAGGATCAAGCGTATCGCGCAGCGCGTCGCCGAGGAAGTTAATGGCGAACACCACTATGGATATGGCGACACCGGGAAAGACGGCGAGCCACCAGGCAATGCGGATTTCCTCAGTGCCCCTGGTCAGCATACCGCCCCAAGTGGGAATGTCCGGCGGTACGCCTACCCCCAGGAAGGACAGCGACGCCTCGATGATGATGGCAAATCCCAGAGTTATGGTTCCCAGCACGATATAGCTGGCCAGCACGTTAGGCAGGATATGGCGCAGCATGATACGGATGGAACCGGCTCCGATGGCGGTAGCCGCCAGGGTATAGTCCAGCTCCTTGATGCTTAATACCTGGGAACGGATTACCCTGATGGTGCCCGGCAACAGGATGACCAACAAGGCAATGATGACGTTGTTGGCGGAGCCTCCCAGAACCGCCACCAGTCCCAACGCGAGGATGATGGGAGGGAATGCCATCATCGCGTCAACCAGCCGTTGAATGGTTAGGTCAACCACGCCACCGACGTATGCGCTGATGATGCCGATGAGGGCGCCAAGCGTCACGCCGATACCGACACTGAGCAAACCCACGTAGATCGAGATTTGCGAACCGGCAATGAGGCGGCTCAGCTCGTCTCTTCCCAAATGGTCGCTCCCCAGCCAAGCCCGGGGTTGCGGCGGCATGTATTTTTCCTCGTGGGCGCGCACATCCAGCGGGTCGTGAGGCAAAATGCCCGGTATCGCGTAGGAGATCCCCGCCGCCAGAATTGTCACCAGAATAATGACAGCGCTGACCGCTCCCAACGGCTTGGTTCTGGCGAAGTTGGCCAGTTTTTGCACCTGCGTCTGCCGCGGGCGCATGTCCAGCAGTTGAACGTCGCCATCGGCAACAGATAGCCCCTGCCCGGCGTTAGTCGTAGTCATTCAGGTAATTCTCCGTGATCGGGTCCGACGCTTCGCACCGGGTCTAGGCATACCGGATGCGCGGGTCGAGCAGCCCGTATAGCAGGTCAACCAACAGGTTGATGATGACGATGGACACCGCGATGACGATGATGATGGCCTGTATGGTGGGGAAGTCCCGCTGGAACACGGTTTCGATGAGCAGAGTTCCGATGCCCGGAACCTTGAAGATGCTTTCGATTATCACGGTTCCGCCGAACAGTCGGCCAAATTGCCACCCCGATATCGTGAGGATAGGCAAAACCGCGTTTTTCAACCCGTGCCGCACCAGGACTATTCGCTCCGCCAATCCTTTGGCCCGCGCCGTCCGCATGTAGTCCTCGCGGATTATCTCCATCATGGATGAGCGCGTAACCCGGGCGATGAAGGCCATGTCATAAAAACCCAAGGCCAGCGCCGGCAAGAACATCTGTTGAATGTTCTTCCAGGGGTCATCCCACAGGTCCGTGTAGCCCAGGGGCGGTAGCCAGCCGAAACCGCGAGATAGCACCAGCACCACCAATAGACCGGCGAAGAACGTGGGAATGGAAATCCCCACCAAGGCAATGACACGGGCGAAATAGTCGATAACGCTGTCCGGCTTAATTGCCGAAATCACCCCAAGGGGCACCGCGAAAACCACCGCGATCAGTATCGCCAACACCGCCAATTCCAGCGTACGGAAAATCCGGTCGCCGACCAGTCTGGAAACCGGCTGTCCCGACCGCCAGGTTGAAGTGCCCAAATCCCCCTGCACCAGCCCGCCGATCCAATCCACGTACTGGATTACGATGGGACGGTCGGTTCCGAGCTGCCTCCGGAGATCTTCCAGTTCTTCCTGGGTGAAGGCGGCGTCGCCTTCGCTCAAGATGACCAGGGCCGGGTCGCCGGGCAGCAATCGCATCACCGTGAACACGATGATGGATACCAGCAGCACGGTAGGGATAATCAGCGCAATGCGCTTCAATGCGTACTGTCGCATGGCGTCCGCCTTTCGCAAAGTAGGGGCGAATGATCATTCGCCCCTACACGTTGATTTACTGAACCTTTACCCCGTATGCCTATCCGGCACATGGACTAGCGGTCAAGCCACAGGTCTTCGTGTTTGAACTGGTACTGCACAGTGGACGGAGCGTTGAAGCCCTTCACGTCCCGGTGCACCAGCCAGAAGAGCTGGCCCAGTTGCATGGTAACCCAGTGGTTGTCCTCGAAACCGTGGAGCCAGGTCTCCGCTTGTTTATTGATCTCGCGGCGGCTGTCCGGATCAAGCTCTACTTTTTGTGCCTCGAACCAGTCATCCACCTTGGGATTGCTCCAGTCGGTATAGTTGCGGGTGCCGCCTCTTTGATACACGCCGCCGTACACTGCGTCGGCATCGAACACCACCATGCCTTCGCCCTGGCAGCTAATTTCCCAGTCGCCGTCGGAACTTTCGGCGCGGGAGGTGCCGTACTTGGCGTAGCCGGCCGCGCTGGGCAGGGTTTCAATGTCGCCGGTAATGCCCAGGGCATCCTGCAATTGCTGTTTCACTACTTGGCACTGGTCGGGGTAGTTGCCGACCTGCCGAACGGTGTACTGGACTTCAAACCCATCAGGATAGCCCGCGTCCACCATCAGCGCCTTGGCGTCAGCCAGGTCCTGCTGCCCTTCCGGAGTGTCTTTCGGGCGGATGCCGGGCCAAGAATTGCACTCCTCGTTGCTGTGGGCCAAGCCCATCAGCGGGCAGTAGCTGCCTCCGGAGTTATCAAAGACCCGCTCGTCAATCTCCTGCCGGTCAACGGCCAGGTTGATGGCCTGACGGACCTTGTGGTCCTGGAACTGGGGTTTCTTGATGTTGAGCATCAGGCCCCAGTTGGTGCCAGCGGCGATGGGGTGGGCCACGTACTCGCCATCGGTGCTCTTCTCCAGGTCAAAGTACTGTGTGGGCGAAAGGTTGGTGAACCCGCCGTTGGCCATGTCCAGCCCGCCGGCTTCAAACTGTGCAATCAGCCGGTCTTTAGCGGTGCCGGGGAAGATGTAGTGCTCGATCCGGTCAACGTAGGGCAGGCCGTCCTTGAAGTAATCTTCGTTCTTATTCACTTTGTAGAAGTCGCCAACCTGGTACTCTTCCAGAATGAACGGGCCGGAAGTAGTTCCCCGATCGATGATGTTCTCGCCCAGGTTCAGGAAGCAGGGGTTGGCGGCGTCGCGCACGGCGCAGTTGGGGTCGGAGTCCAGCAGATGGCCCGGCAGGACTTTGGCGTAGTCAATAGCCAGGAATTTGATGAACGCGCCCGAGGCGAACTGGAGATTGAACTCGACGGTCTTGTCATCGATGGCGCGCAAAACGGCGTCCTGGTTGGTGGGAGTGCAGTCGCCCCCGGCCTTGTCCACCACTTCCATCTTGACAGTGTAGTTGCGCCAGAGGCCGGAGCGTCCAGTGCTGTTGCACGGATTGGCGTAGCGCGAATGGGTGGAAATGATGTCGGCTGAAGTAATTTCGGTGCCGTCGGTCCACTGCATATTGTCGCGCAGATAGAAGGTGTAGGTGAGGCCGTCGTCGCTGACGTCCCAACTTTTGGCCAAGTCGCCGGTGATAGCGTTGGTGTCCACCGGGTCATACTGCACAATCTGGTTGTACAGTTGCGAGTAGGAGATGACGCTAGACAGGGACGAAGAGCCGAGGGGGTCCCAGTCTTTGGTGTCGGCGTAAGCGGACATCATCAAAGTGCCGCCGTACTGGGGGCCGCCCGCCGGGGTGGGAGTGGCCGCGGTGCGGGGAAGTGCCGTAGGCGCCGGGGTGTTGGTGGGCCGAGCAGTAGCGGCGACGGCCTGGGGAATGGGCGTGTTGGTAGGCTGCTCCGCCGACGGCGCGGTAGCGGCGGGGGCGGCTGGCGGCTGAGTTGCCGGGGCAGAAGCGGGAGCCTCTTCGGCTCCGCTGCATGCGATGCCGACCACAAGCGCGACTGCCCCCGCCAGGGGAAGCAACGTTCGCACGAACGGTCGGCCAAGATTGGATGGCTTCATACTGGTGTGACCCTCCCAACGTCATAGCGACGAAATTGTTTTGATCCGGTCAGGCAGTCGGCAAAGAATGCCCGCCGGTGGGTATGGAAAACTCCCGGCCATAACGATTTGTGAAAATCGCCACAATCCGCGAGCGACAGTGAGGGGGATGTTATCGGAGCAACCATCGCGTGTCAATAGTGAACAACGAAATCGTGAACCGCACTACGAAAAACACCCAAGAAAAAGCCTCTTCTAACCGGAAGAGGCCAAGACGTTAGGTGAATCGTCACTACTCGACCGGTCACTCAACCGGGGATCTGCTGCCGGCATCCACAGCTCAGCACGGTTGCCGAAAGACCCTGCGGTAGAACCGGCGAGCGGTTGACGGCATCAGCGGCGCCACGTAGCCTCATATAGGAAATGAGACGATGGAGGCTCGCGAGAAGGAGAACGCATATGGGAACTTTTCGGGTAGAAATTGGCGTCGGCCACCCGCTCGGTGGAGATTTTACCCCGGCATCCGCGCTGGTGGATACCGGCGCAACCCACTCAATGCTGCCAGGGTCTTTGTTGACCTCGCTGGGTTTGACGCCCTCACGACGCCGGGGATTCCAAATCGCCAATGGCAGCCGGGCTGAATATGGCGTGGGCGAGGCGCGCTTCAGCATTGCGGGGCGGGAGCAGACTTGCCCGGTGATTTTCGGACCGGAGGATAAGTATCTGCTGGGCGCGACCACGCTGGAAAACTTTGACCTGATGGTTTATCCCTTCACTCCCAATCCCCGTCTGATTCCACTGGAAGAACTGTACTTGTAACCGACGGAGCATCCTCGCCTGGCCCGGCAATCAACCGGGGCGGGTTTGCAACCCGCCCCGGCGCTCCTTACTGGTTTGTGCCGGCGAGGCTACCGTCCTCGCAGCCGGGGATCCAGCGCGTCACGCAAGGCATCGCCCAGGAAGTTGATAGAGAACACCACTATCGAGATAGCCAGCCCCGGGAAAACGGCCAGCCACCACGCCGTGCGGATGTACTTCTGCGCGCCTTCCGTAAGCATACCGCCCCACGTCGGGATATCCGGCGATACGCCCACACCGAGGAAGGTAAGCGATGCCTCGATGATGATGGCCAAGCCAAGGGTGATCGTGCTGAGCACAATGAAGCTGGCCGTCACGTTGGGCATGATATGCCGTAGCATTATCCGCCAGGGCCGCGCTCCGATCGCCTGGGCCGCCAGCGTGTAATCCAACTCTTTGATGCTCAAAACTTGGGAACGAATTACTCGGATCGCGCCAGGCATCAAAATTACTACCAGCGCCGCCACAATATTGTTTATCGACGGCCCCAATGCCGCCGTCAATCCCAACGCCATGATGATGGCCGGGAATGCCATCAGCGCGTCCACGACGCGCTGGATTGCCAGATCTACCACTCCGCCGACGTAAGCGCTGAGGATGCCGATAACCGTGCCCAGGCTGATTCCGATTATCACGCTCATCAAGCCGACGTACATCGACACCCGGGCGCCGTAGATTATACGGCTAAGCACATCCCGCCCCAGCTCGTCGGCTCCCAACAACGCTCCCGGCTGAGGCCCGATGAATGGCTCATGCGCCAAGTCCAGAGGGTCGTAAGGCACGATAAGCTGCGAAAAAACCGCCGTCAGGATAGTGAGGATGATGATGCCGGCGCTAACCGCCCCTAACGGCTTGGTCCGAGCGAAAGCAGCCAACTTTTGCAGCACGGTCTGCTTGGGCCGCATATCCAGCAGCTGCGCTTCGATTGCCGGCGGTTCTGCCCTTTGTCCCGTGTTGTACGTCGCCATGAGTGATGCTCCGTCGTTACCCGATGGTTGTCGGTGATTCCTGTCCTGCCTACGCGTATCTGATCCGGGGGTCAAGCCACCCGTACAACAGGTCAACCAGGAGGTTGACAACGACGATGGACAGGGCAACGATCACTATGACAGCTTGAATGGTCGGGAAGTCCCGCTGGTATATCGCATCGATCAGCAATTGGCCAACGCCGGGTATCAGGAAAATCTTTTCGATGATAACCGTGCCACCAAAAAGACGCCCAAACTGCCAACCGGAAATAGTAAGAACCGGGAGAACCGCGTTCTTCAACCCGTGTCGCGCCAGCACTACGGTCTCGCGCAGACCTTTGGCCCGAGCGGTGCGCATGTAGTCCTCGCGCAAGATCTCCATCATGGAGGAGCGGGTCACTCGCGCGATGAACGCCATGTCGTAAAAGCCGAGAGCCAGGGCCGGCAGCAACAGCTGTTTGATGTTAGTCCAAGGGTCTTCCCAAATGTCTTCGTAGCCCAAGGGCGGCAACCAACCGAAGGCTCGGATTAGCAGTATGGTCAACAGGATGCCACT
Source organism: Dehalococcoidia bacterium (assembly GCA_963692995.1). Lineage (GTDB taxonomy): Bacteria > Chloroflexota > Dehalococcoidia > Lucifugimonadales > UBA3495 > Bin87. The sequence continues at coordinate 1,396,277 of OY843611.1, read as the reverse complement.
GAAGAACGTGGGGATGGAGATACCGACCAGCGTGAATACCCGGGATGCGTAGTCCAGCGGGCTGTCGGGCTTGATGGCGGATATAACGCCCAAGGGAACAGCGCATACCACCGCTAGAGCGATGCCCAGCAGCGCCAACTCGATGGTTACCGGGATACGTTCACCCAGCCGACCCATAACCGGACCGCCCCACCAGTACGAGGTGCCGAAATCGCCCTTGACTAGTCCACCCATCCATTCAGCATACTGCACCACGATTGGCCGGTCAGTTCCCAGTTCGGCCCGAAGTTGCGCCAACTCTTCCTGCGTGTACACCGCGTCGTCAGCGCTCAGAATTGCCAGCGCAGGATCCCCGGGGATCAGCCGCATCACCACGAAGACGATAATCGTGACCAGCAGCACCGTCGGTATGAACAAGCCTATTCGTTTGATGGCGTACTGTCGCATTGCTTATCCCTCGCCGGAAACTCTGCAACAAGCGGGGCGGCCCATTGCTCGCCCCGCTTGCCTTGAGACAAACCCAGTGTTCAACCGTCGGATGATTCTGTGATCGTTATGGCGTTGCAATCGCTATCGATCCCACCACAGATGCTCGTGCTTGAACCCGTACTGAAGGGTCTGCGGCGCGTTGAACCCCTTCATGTCCCGGTGCATCACCCAGAAGTTCCGCCCCAGGGTCACGCTGACCCAGTGGTTGTCCTCGAAGCTATGCAGCCAGAGCTCGGCTTCCTTGTTAATTTGCCTACGCATCTCCGGATCCAATTCGGTTTTTTGCCGTTCGAACCAGTCAACTATCTTGGGAGAACTCCAGTCCGTGTAATTGCGGGTGCCACCCTTGAGGAACATGCCACCGTACACAGCGTCCACGTCAAACACGGTCATGCCGTCGGCCTGGCAGCCCACGTCCCAGTCACCTTTGGAGTCGGCCGGTCGCGACGTTCCGTACTTGGCATAGCCGGCCGCACTGGGGTATGTTGAAATACTCCCCGTGATGCCCAGAAATTCCTCGAGGTCCTGCTTGATCACCGAACATTCGACCACGTAGGTGCCTACCTGCCTGGCGGTGTATTCGATCTCGAAACCATTGGGGTAACCCGCCTCAGCCATCAATTCCCGGGCCCGGGCAATATCTTCCTGTCCCCCCGGAGTGTCTTTGGGCCGCATACCGGGCCAAGTGGCGCATTCCTCGTAGTCATGCGCCAAACCGACCATGGGGCAATGGCCGCGGCCCGCTCCGTGCAAAGCGCGTTTGTTCACCTTCTGCCGGTCCACCGCCAGGTTAATGGCTTGTCGGACCCGGTGATCGGTGAAGGGCTCCCGCTTCACGTTGAGCATAAAGCCTCGGGTGGCGCCCAGCACTTCATGGGCTACGTATTCGCTATTGGTCGAAGCCTCTATTGCGTAGTTCTCAGGCGCGGTCAGGTTGTTGGCGGCGGCGTTGGAGGCATCAATCTGCCCCGCTTCCACCTGGGCGATGAATGTAGCCGGCACCGTGATGATGAAGTGCTCAATCCGGTCGAGATAGGGCAACCCTTCCTTGAAATAGTCAGGGTTCTTGTTCACCTTGTAGTGGTTGCCGGATTGGTAGCCTTCGAGGATGAACGGCCCTGAGGTGGCGCCGTGCCTCAAAATGTTTTCAGCCAGGTTCAGGTCAATGTCCTGCTCCAGCAGGTGCTTCGGCAGAACTTTCGCGTAGTCGATGGCCAGGAACTTAATGAAGGCGCCGGATGCGAAGGCGAGGTTGAATTCCACCGTAAGATCGTCGACCTTACGGACTACATCGTCGGCGTTGAGCGCCGTGCAGTCGGCTTTGTCTTTCAACTCCACCACCTCAATGGGGATGGTGTAGGTCCGCCACAAACCGGAACGACCACGGCCATTACAGGGGTTGCCGTAACGCTGCATGGTGTACACGACATCATCAGCATCGAGCGTTTCCCCGTCGGTCCACTTGACTCCACCCCGGAGATGGAACGTGAAGGATGTGCCTGCCTCATCGGTCTCCCAGCTTTCCGCCAAGTCTCCCACGACCAAAGTCGGGTCGTTGGTGTCGAATTGAACGATCTGGTTGTATAGCTGGGAATAGGAGATCACGCTGGACAACGACGAAGACCCCAGCGGATCCCAGTCCTTAGTATCCGCGTAAGCCGACATGCGGGCCATACCGCCATGCTTTGGCGACCCGCTCGGGACCGGCGTCGGGGCGGTACGCGCGACTGCCGTCGGCGCGGGGGTGCTCGTGGGCCGAACCGTGGCCAACGGCGGCAACGTGGGCGTAGGGGGCGCCGCGGTAGCCGTCGGCGCAGCCTGCTGTTGACTTCCTGAAGGTTGCTGCTCACCGGCCGGCTGCTGCGGGGCCGGTTGGCTTTGCTGCGCCGGCGCCGTCGGCTGCTGCGTCCCGCCGCAACCGACGATTACCATGAGCAGGGCGGCGCCAGTAAGACTGCCGATGAGCATTCGGAACGGTTTTGACGACATGATGACCACCTTTTGCGAGGGCAAATAGCGCCCCGGTTGTGTGCGGGCCGATCAAACCTGTTTCTGTGGGCGATTCCCAAGTATTCTTAAAAGTGGGCCGCAGATTAAGTGATTTACGCATCTCTGTCAATGATATTATCGAATAATAGCATTATCGTGTATTACGATGTACGGCAATCGTTAATATACGCAATGACGATAAATCTCGCCATCTTTGTCGGGTCACACGCCCGAAATCAACGATTGGAATTTGACTACTCCCGCCGGCGTCGCTAGGCTGATTTCGCCACCAAAATCGGACCGATCTACGCAGGAGCCCTTACGCAATGCCCCAATCACCTTCGGTCTCCCCTGCCGTTGCCGACACCCTGATCGGCGACCACGGCTACATCCTTTTGCGGAATGCGCCGCCCATTGCCACCGTTACCATCAATCGTCCGAAGCAGCGCAACGCGATTTCTTTCGCCATGTGGACGGAACTCACCGGGCTGCTGCGCCGTCTGGATGCCGACCGGGACGTGCGTTGCGTTGTGATTACCGGGGCCGGGGGCCAGGCCTTCTCCGCCGGCGCGGACATCGGCGATTTCGAAGAGTACCGCAGCGATTCCGCCCGAGGCAGGATCTACAACCGGGCGGTGGACGCCCTGCTGGAAACGGTGGCGGAAATCGGCACGCCGGTCGTCTCCATGATCCGGGGCTTCGCCGCCGGCGGCGGCTGCGAGCTCGCCGTCGCCACCGACCTGCGCATCGCCGCCGAAGGCAGCCGCCTCGGTATTCCGGTGGCACGGCTGGGTATTACGATAGGGCACCGGGAGATGTACGGATTGGTGAACCTGGTGGGCAAGGGCAATGCTTTGTACATCCTGCTTTCGGGCCGCCTACTGGACGCCGACGACGCGCTGCGGATCGGGTTAGTCAACCAGGTAGTTCCCGACGAAAAATTGGAAGACGTAACGTACCAATTGGCCGCCGACATCGCCGCGCTGGCTCCGCTTTCCCATGCCGTCAACAAGAAGACGATGAACCAGGTTCTGGCCAAACCTTCTCTCGACCTGACGCCGGAAGAGGCCGACTTGCCGCTTACCCAGTTCGACACCCGCGACTACCACGAGGGTTTTCGCGCGTTTCTGGAAAAGCGGCAACCTGAGTTCATCGGCGAGTGATGACCGGGCGAGTGACGGACAACGTGAAAGCCAAATCGCGTCGCCGCGCTGACTTGCTGCTGGTGGAGCGGGGACTGGTCGAAAGCCGGGAGAAGGCCCAGGCGCTGATAATGGCCGGCGCGGTGGTCTCGCCGGCCGGCCCGGTTCCGAAAGCGGGCACGTTCCTGGCCCTGGACACACCACTGGAATTGCGGGAACGTCTCCCCTACGTCAGCAGAGGCGGCGTCAAATTGGCTCACGCTCTGGATACCTGGGCCGATACGCGCGGCATAGCGCTCGAGGGCATCGTCGCCCTGGATGTCGGGGCCTCCACCGGCGGCTTTACCGACTGCCTGCTGCAAAGGGGCGTGGGGACGGTGTACGCCGTGGACGTGGGACACGGCCAACTGCATTACCGGCTTCGTCAGGACCCGCGCGTCCTGTGCCTGGAAAGATTAAACGCACGCTATCCATTCGAGCTGCCGGAGTCGGTAGATTTGCTGGTGACCGACGTATCCTTCATTTCCCTGACCATGGCGCTTCCCGAACCGTTGGCCCATGTCCGTGCCGGCGGATTTGCGATCGCTCTGATCAAACCGCAGTTCGAAGCGCGACGGGGCGAGGTGGGCAAAGGTGGAGTCATCAGGGACGACGCCCGGCGCGTCGAAATATTGCAACGGGTTCAAGATTGGCTGACGAGCCGCGAGGACGTCGAGTTGCTGGACACCATCCGGTCTCCGATCACAGGCGATGCCGGCAACCAGGAGTTCCTGTCTTTGCTGCGGAAACGTTAGCCGTCGCAGTACCTCTATCGAACGAAGTGCCTCCATGGAACCCGACGGGTCGGAAAATTTGGGGTATCATATTCGCAGTCATATTCCAGCCACGTTCTGAAAAGGAGCGCCCTATGTACGTACTCAGGAGAATTTTCAAGACCAAACCGGGCGAGGCCCGTCGGGTCGCCAGCCTGCTGCAAAAACAGGCGCAGATTTACCACGACGCCGGCCAGCGCAGCGAATTCCGGGTATATTTCAACGGCGCGACCACTCCGGCGGAACAAGACGTCGTCATTCTTGAATGGACTGACGAGACCTTGATGTCCCCCATGCGCAGTGGGCATCAGCTGCCACCGGCGGCGCTGGAATTGGGCGCGCAGATCCGGCCATTGGTTGAAGGCAACCGCATCGAATTTTGGGAGATGATGTCTCCGGACAAGATGCTGGACGTCTAATAGCCAGGGTCGCTTTTCAGGAGGCAAAAACGTGGAAGTAGCACAGGTGGCACAGATCCTCTTGGACCGTGAGCAAACGGTGTCGGTGGCGGAAGCGTGCACCAACGGACTGCTCGGCTACACCTTGGGTACCATCCCTGGAGCGTCGCGCTTTTTCCCGGGCGGCGTCGTCGCTTACACCGGTGGTCTGAAGGAGAAGATCCTGGGCGTTCCCGACGAACTCTACGAGACGGCGGGCAGCGTCAGCCGGGAAATGGCTATCGCCATGGCAAGGGGGGCGCTGGAGTTGACCGGCACGGACTACGCCCTTTCGACCACGGGAGTAACCGGTCCGGCGCCGGGACGCAGCGGTCTGCCCATCGGCGCCTTCTGGATTGGACTGGCGGTGAAGGGCGGCGAGGATGCCGCGATCGAGATCCGCGTCGGCGGTGACCGGGACGCCACCAAGCACGGAGCGGTCCAGGCGGCCATTGACCTGTTGGGTCGGGAGCTAACCTCTAGCTAACCGTCATTCCGGCTTTTGCCGGCATCCGACTTGCCGGGCGCTAAAAGTTCCTGGATTCCCGCTTTCGCGGGAATGACGGGTAGCTCGCAGGTATGACGGTTAGTACGCCCAGGTATGACGGTTAGCTCGCGGGTATGACGACTGATATGTGAGGTAATACGATGAAGTTTGGAGTATCCCTTTCCGCCATTGCCCAGCAGCCGGCTGGTTCGGATATGCAGCAGGCTTTCGCCGACATCTGCGCCTACGTGGGCGCGGCGCGGGATCTCGGCTTCGACATGGTCTATCAAGGCCAGCATTATCTCACCGATCCGTACCAGCAATTGCAGACCATGCCGCTGCTGGCCCGCATTTCTGCCGAAGCGCGGGGAATGGGTTTGGTGGCGACCCTGCTGGTGCCCCTGCACCACCCGGTTGACCTGGCGGAGCGGGTGGCGACCATGGACATCATCACCGGCGGGAACTTCACGCTGAGCGCCGCATTGGGTTACCGGGATGAGGAATACGACAACTTCGGCGTTCCCCGCCGTACCCGGGTCAGTCGTTACCTGGAATGCCTGGAGGCTATGCGATTGCTGTGGTCTGGCGAGAAGGTGGACTACGAAGGGCAGTATTTTCGTCTCCACGATGCCCAGCTCATGCTGCGCCCGGTGCAGCAGCCGCATCCGCCGGTGTGGGTGGCCGCCAACAGCGACACAGCCATTACCCGCGCCGCGCGACTGGGCTACACGTGGTACGTCAACCCCCACGCCAAGTTCGACACCATCAGCCAACAGGTTGAAATGTACCATGAAGCAGCGGACGCGGCCAATTCAGGCGCGCCCGACCGCCTTCCCTTGGGCCGCGAGGTTTTCGTGGGGCGTACCCACGAGGAGGCCTTTGCCAGTGCGGCTCCCTACCTGGGAGGCAAGTACGAGGCCTACGCGCAATGGGGCCAAGACAAAGCCCTGCCCGGCGAAGAAAACTTCCGGGAACCGTTTGAAGATCTCGCCCGCGACCGGTTCGTTATCGGCAGCCCCGACGCGGTGGTCGAGGAACTGACCCGCTATCGCGGGTTGGGCATGTCCCACGGCTGTTTCCGCATGATGTGGCCCGGCATGCCGCTGCGCGACGGCCTAGCCAACCTGGAACTGTTCGCCGACCGGGTAGCGCCACACCTACGGGACGATTAAGTTGGCGGGCGTTATCGGCGCAAAGCGGCAATAAGCATTCTGACTAGCGCGAGAAGCAAGATAATGTTAAAAGCTGCTACCATAACGACAAACGTGGTGATGATTAAGAATGCCAGCAGAGTCTTGTTTTCGCCGTCGAGGACAACCCCAGTCCCGACATAGCCGAATAAGGCGGTTAGTAGTCCGGCAACGGGCACCAGCCGGTTCGCGCTTATTACGAAAGATGGCAATACGGCTGCGAACAAAATGCTGGCCGCTATCAACAGTAGGGCGCTGCCTCGGCCAGGCCCAAACCACTCCGCTGCAACGGCGCTGAATAGCGGGGCAATCAGCAATCCCAAGCCAGTTATGGTCTGCCAGACAACCCACACCCAGCCCAGCCCAATCCAATCCCCGGGCCTCACAGCCCTCAGTCCTGATGGTTAGTTGCCGGGTCGAGATTCCGTGGGTCAGTGGCGCGCCAGAAAATTCTTACTGTCAGCGCCGTTAAGATGATGCCGACCAGAATTGACGGCGGAAGTACGATCCACTGGAATACTGCCCCGCCATCTCTGAGGCCCTGTTGAATGGGGTCGCTAACTGCCGGGATACCCCAAAACAACGCGGCAGTCGCGCCCGCAGTGGAGATTACCGGAATTGACGCCGCAATTACGCGCAAGGCAGTATATTTTCCATTGGAAATCGGGCCGACTGCCATATCGCTAACCCTCCGTCGGTTTCCAACCTGCTTGGACCATTATACCACCCGCAGCGTCTGCGCCGTTTCCGCCTCTGCCGCTATCCGCTGCCAGTCATACCGCATCGGCGCCATGCGGACGTGGCTCCACATTTCCGACTGGTCGGCGAAGTGCGGACTGCCGGGATGCCCCGATGCTCCCAAGGGCGTTGCCCAAAGCGAGCGTTCCCAGTCGGCCGGGTCGTATGCGTAGCGGAACACGGACAGCCCGAGAACGGTCGCCAAGTCGCCCGGCGCGTAGGAGCCGGCCCATGGCGTATCACCGTCGCCGCCGGTGAGCAGCTCCGGCGGGTCCAGCAGTTTGCCCAGCTCGGGCGTTGCCATGGCTAGCGGATGCTGCGGTCGCGCCCGATGCACTCGGTCCCAGCGCCAGCCGTCGATGTCCCGGCCCAGTTTGGCCTTCAGCATCCGGCTACCGTCTTCCAAAGCCGTTTTCAAAAGGCCGGGCCAATCCGTGTTCTGGGGGAGAAGGTCAGTATCTCCGGCGCGCATCCCGTCGGTCATCAGGTTTTTGAAACGGTTGAGGAAAACGCCGCGCCCTCGGTCCGCCGGCTGCCAGGCCAACGCGGCCAACTCCTCGCCGATGTTATGCTTCAGCAAGCGCCACAGCAGGGCATCTCGCATTGCGCTGTAGATGGTCGGCTCCACCGCGTCGGGATTCATGTTGCCCGACCACTCCTGAAGCCGACGCCAAGCCTCGGCAGCCGTGGGATCCGACGGCGCCGGCGCCCCGGAAAGCGCCGCCACATACGCCTGGGCGGGTATGGACAGCCGCTCGGAGTGGATGCGGCCCATGTCCGCTGCCGCGGGATTGCTGATGCTGTTGACGCCGTGGGCCACGCGCATGGCGCGGTAGCCGGGCGCAAAGTCCATCGATATGTAGTAGGCGTAATCGGCTCCAACCGGGCGGTTGTTGGCGGTGACCACGTAGCCTTCCGGCGGATTGATGTTGCGAGGCATTTCCCGGAACGGGATGCTGCCCTGCCATTCGTGCTCACCGTCCCAACCCGGCACGGGAAGCGGGGCGGGAACGTCGCCGGGCCGACGGGGGATTTCGCCACGACATTGGTAGCCGTAGTTGCCGTGAACGTCGGCCATCACCAAGTTGTTCACCGGATCAACCCAGCCCTCCATGGCGTCGGCCAACTCATTGACGCTGCGGGCTTCCAGCATGGCCGGCAGGATGTCCGTCCACGGGTCGCCGCTATCGGCGGCGGTGTAGCGCAGGGCCAGACCATAACCGGACATGGGATCGCCGCCAACCACCGGGCCGTGGTGGGTGGCCCAGGTGCGAATGTGGACGTCATCGCCGTTGCGCACCTGGATGATCTCGTCGCGCACGTCGGCATTGAACCAGATGCCCTGGTTCTGATAGAGGGCCGGGTCGGCATCATTGAACCACTCGATGTACAGGTCCTGGTAGTCGGCGGCGGTGTGAGTCACGCACCAGGCCACCCACTGGTTATGGCCGAAATGGGGGAATCCGGGGACGCCGGCGAAGGAGTTTCCGATCACGTCGAAAGTGTCGCAGGCCAGGTGGTTCTGGTAATAGACGCTGGGCGTGTCCAGCCCCCGATGACTGTCGCCGGCCAGCAGCGGCCCTCCGGTGGCGGTGCGTTCCGGCCCGATGGCCCACGAGTTAGAGCCACTGTCCATCTCGCCAATGAGGTTCAGGTTGGCGGCGTGTTCCAAAAGCTGAGCCAATCCTGCGTCAACCTCCCCGTCGTAATCGGCCCCGGTGGGAATGATGAGGGGCTGACCGGGAGGGTAAGACGGGAACAATTGAGCAGTCCGCTCCGGTCCCAGGGCTTTGACCATCCGGGCTCGCCACGCCTTGGTCTCGAATACTCCCATGAAGATGTGCCGGACTTTGTAAATCGCCAGACAGTGCCAGGGTTCCCATGGTTCGGGTGATATGCCCGTAATGGCGTATTCAACCGGCAAAGGGGCGTCGCTTCTGATAAAGGCGTTGACCCCGGCAGAGTAGTCTTCCAGCATGGCTTTGGCCCGTGAACCGGCGGCTTCGTAGTCGGCGCGGGCGGCATCTGCCAGGCGATGCCGGCGCATCTGCATATCTTGGCCCGTCGCGGATTTGCCCGCCACCTCAGCCCAACGGCCCACCGCGCGCCGGCGGTCATATTCCATGGCCCACAGCCGATCTTGGGCGGTCACAAAACCCTGGGCGAACCAGGCGTCATGCTCGTTGGCGGCGCGAATATGCGGTATGCCCCAATGGTCCCGCCAGACGTGAACGACAGCGTAAAGGCCGGGCAGAGCGATCTCGCCAGCCATCCGGGGAACGGCGGCTTGCAGGTCGGAGAAGGTGAGGCTGGCGCGGCCGGCGGCGGTAGTCGTCATGAGGCAACTCCATGGTTGTTCAGCGGTTGTTCAACTGCGATGCTCAACACGATGTGAGCATTATAGTGGCCGACGGTCGGCTGTGGACAGGACGCGGCCGTTTCTGCGGAGCGTGCAGTATGCTGGGTTCCCGCAATCAAACTGCCGATTTCGGTCACTGGATTCCGCCCGTACCAAGCGAGGGGCGATCCCGCGTCAGGCGCGGGGCCGGCGGTTCTTCCGGGGGAATGACGGCGGAATCATGCCAGGCTACACTGCCAAATCCGCCGCAGTGCGCTATGATTAATCTCATCTAGCATAACCAATGGGGGCGGAATGGACCCGATCAACCTGGTAGCGGAACGCCTTGGGATAGACCAAGCACACCTTATACCATTCGGACACTACAAGGCGAAGATCAGCCTCGACGCCATCAAAGCCGACGGCCACCAGGGCAAGCTGGTGGTGGTTACGGGCATCACGCCCACGCCCGCCGGCGAAGGCAAGACCACCACGTCCATCGGGTTGACCGAGGGACTGGGACGGCTGGGCCACCGCCCGGTAGTGAACCTGCGGGAGCCGGCCCTGGGCCCCATTTTCGGCATCAAGGGCGGCGGCACCGGCGGCGGCAAGGCCCGCATTGTTCCCGAGGATGAAATCAACATCCACTTCACCGGCGACGCCCACGCCGTGGGCTCCACCCACAACCTGCTGGCCGCCCTGGTGGAAAACGCCGTTTATCGCAACAACGCCTGCGACATGGCTCCCGAGGGCGTCACCTGGTCTCGCGTCACCGACGCCTCCGACCGCGCCCTGCGTCAGATAACCACCGGGCTCGGCGGCAGCGCCAACAGCCCGCTGCGGGAAACCCGTTTCGACTTCATCACCGCCTCGGAGATCATGGCCATCTTGGCGCTGGCCGCCGACCCAGGCGACCTGCGCGACCGCCTGTCCCGGATGGTGGTGGGAACCAACCGCAGCGGCGATCCGGTCTCCGTGGGCGATCTGGGCCTGGCCGGTCCGTTGCTGGCGGTAATGTGCCATACCGTGATGCCCAACCTGGTGCAAACCGTGGAGGGCCAGCCGGCTATCGTTCACGCCGGCCCCTTCGGCAACATCGCCCACGGTTGCAGCTCCATCATCGCCGACCGTCTGGCGTTGGGCTACGCCGACTACATCATCACCGAGGCCGGCTTTGCTTCCGACCTGGGGTTCGAGAAGTTCATGCACATCAAGACCCGCCAGAGCGGACTGCCCGTCAACGCGGCGGTGCTGGTGGCGTCGGTGCGGGCCATGCGCTGGCACGGCGGAGCGGTGCGTCGGGAGCTGGCCCAGCCCAACCTCGAGGCCATGAAGGCCGGCGCGGCCAACATGGTCCACCACATCAACATCGTGCGCAGCTTCGGCCTGCCCGTCGTCGTCGCCCTGAACCGCTTCGACGGCGACAGCACCGAGGAATTGCAAGCGGCGGCCCGCATCGCCAAGGCCGCCGGCGCTTACGCCACCGCCGAATACTCCGGTTTCACCGACGGCGGCGCAGGCGGCGTGGCTCTGGCCGAGGCGGTGGCGCAGGCCGTCAACGATTCCTCAGTCGCTCCCCAACAGATTGACTACGCCTACGACCTGGACGCGACGATTGAAGAGAAGGTGCTGGCCCTGGCACGGCGCGTGTACGGAGCGGACGCCGTCAACTGGACGCCCGACGCCCGGCGTCGCGCCCGTTTCTTCACCCGGCAGGGCTGGGGCAACCTGCCCATCTGCATGGCCAAAACCCACCTGTCCATCTCCCACGACCCGACGCTGAAGGGCAGCCCCTCAGGGTACACATTCCCGGTTTCCGACCTACGGGCTTCGGTGGGCGCCGGATTCCTCTACGCCCTGGCCGGCCGCATTGAGACCCTGCCCGGCCTCCCCAGCCAACCCCGGGCCATGGCCATGGACGTGTCGCCGGACGGCGAGATCATCAACCTTTAGGCCGGCTTGGCTGAAGGGCCGGCCGGCCACGATATACTGGCCCCGTCGGGAGGAGGGATCCGAACGGGGCCAGTTGCCCGCGCGGGGGCGATGCTGGGGCGCTCTACCCGCCGCTACGGGAGCGCCCCAACTTTCTGCAATAACCGCTGGGTTCCCGCCAGGTCGGACAAGTCGGACAGGGTGATGTCCGGTTGGCCAATCTCGTCCAGCGGGGTCAACAAGATTGACGGGCGGACGTCGGCAGCCAGTGGATACTCGTAGGTTGACCCGGCGAAATACTGTTGTCCCAGCGGGCTAATCAGAAACCGGATGAACTTCGCCGCGTTTTCGGGATTATCGGCGGTTTGCAGGATGCCGGTCCCGGAAACCAGCACTATCGCGCCCGGACCGCCGCCGCGCAGGTGTGCGTTGCGGGCCGTAAATTCCTCGCCCTCTTCAGCCAGAAAACGGTACAGGTAATAGTGATTGACCAGTCCCACGTCAATCTCGCCGGACGCGGCGGCGGCAACCTGCGGGGTATTCTTCGGGTAAATCTTCACATCGTTATCGATCATGGCCCGGAGCCATTCCTCGGCGCGCTCCTCGCCCCAGCCGACGCGCAGCGCCGTCACCATGGCCTGGAACGACCCGTTGGTGGGCGCCCAACCGACTCGGCCATTCCATTGCGGCTCGGTGAACCCCCATAGGTCGTCGGGAAGGTCGGCGTCGGTGAGTTTGTCCGTGTTATAGACCACCACCCGCGCCCGTCCGGTTATGCCTATCCAGTGTCCATGCTCCGATTGCGCCCACTGGGGAACCGTGTCCGTCACGTCGGCCGGCAGTACCGTCAGCATCTCCGACACGGCCGCCAGGCCACCAGGATCCTGGGCGTAGAATACGTCGGCTGGCGATTTGTCGCCCTCTTCCAGAAGGGTCGCCGCCAATGCGCCGGTGCCGGCGTACTTCACCTGTACGTCGATACCGGTGGTTTCCTTGAACTGCCGGATGATGGGATCCACCAGCGATTCGCTACGGCCTGAGTAGATGATCAATTCGCCGGGGTCGCCAGCGGGAGACGCCTCCCGTATCAACCTGGTAACCTCCACCTCGCGCGTTACCTCCGGGCCGGGCCGCTCGACGACCCGGGTTACTTCGACCGGAGCCGCACCGCCGCCGCAAGCCACCGCGACGATTGCCAACAGCGCCAGCAGCGCACCTCGCGGGAGCAGCCCGTACCCTAGCCTTAGCTTGATCTTTGGTTCTATCATGTTTGCCTCCACAATCTTGCTGTACACAGTTGGGCAAATATCCGTACATTATCACTAAGATCATACATCGCCTGTAACGCTGTGAATGCTACAATAGTTTATACACCGTAATAACATATATATAATTTAGTGCATACTAACTTTCTTGTCAAGTGCGCATGAAGCAGGTTTTTTGCGGAACTGACGCCGCCCAGTCACCCGGCGCGATATATAGGGGCGTGACGTTAGAGCTATCAATAGCCCGGCGTCGGTTACTGCCGGTGGTCGCACTTTACACCGCCGGGGCCTCCGGCATATAATTCAGGGTAGCGATTACGAATTTCGCAACGATAATTTCGCTTCAGTATCGTCCATCGTTATAGGAGGGTCATCGTGGCTTTGCTGCAAATGCGCGTATTTCCCGACCCTATCCTGCGCCGACGGGCGCGGAGGGTATCGCAGTTTGACGCCAAGTTGTCCCGGCTCGCCGCCGACATGGAGGAAACCATGACGGCCCACCGGGGCGTTGGGCTGGCGGCCAACCAGGTGGGCGCGCTGCTACGTATGTGCGTGGTTCGACTGGAGGATTGGGAAGAGGCGCTGGTATTGGTCAACCCCGAAATCATCCGCCGCGAAGGACTGCGCCAGGTGGAGGAAGGCTGTCTCAGCCTGCCCGGCTACCGGGGCATGGTCAACCGGGCCGAGCGTATCCGGGTGCGCTACCAGGACTTGCAGGGCAAGCCGCAGCGTCTCAAGGCCGACTGTATGCTGGCGCAGGCCATCGAACACGAGACCGACCATCTCAACGGCATCCTCTACATCGACCACCTGATTGCCCACGACCAGTTCTTCCGGATTCAAGTGGACGAGGACGGCGAAGTGGAGTACATCCCCACCGGCGAACCCGACGCGGCGGAACTGGAAGCCGCCGCCCGGCGCATGAACCACCCCCCGCAGACGCCCCAGTTCGACCCCAGCCACGGCCGGCCGGCCCGGATTTCGGAAGTGGCAACGCCCGCTGGCGACGCCACCGCCGCCCACTGACATGGATGCCCCCGGCCTGCTCACCCGGTTGGCCGGGTTTTTTGCCGACCGTCCCGAAGGCGAAGCCTGGCTGGTGGGCGGCGCCGTCCGCGATGCCCTGCTGGGGCGCGAGAGTCACGATATTGACCTTGCCATCTCCGGCGACGTGAGCCGCGTCGGCCCGGCGGTGGCTAATCTCCTGGGCGGCACTCCGGTTCCGGTGGCCGCCTGGAACATCGTGCGGGTAGCGCTGCCTCAAAAGGACCAAAGCGGCCGGCCCTTTCTCATCGACATTTCCGGCTATCATGGCCCTTTCGAGGATAACCTGCGCTCCCGGGACTTCACCGTGGACGCCATGGCCCTGCCCTTGGAACGCTGGAACGCCGACGACCGGTTCGACGCCATCGTTGACCCGGTGGGCGGCAAGGCGGACCTGGTTCGGCGCATCCTGCGCGCCACCGGCGACGACGTGTTCCGCGCCGACCCGGGCCGGATGTTGCGGGGCGTTCGCCTCGCCAACCGGCTGGCATTTCACCTGGACCCGGATACCACCCGCGCCATCCGTCGGCATGCTCCGCTGCTGCCCCAGGTGTCCAAGGAGCGGGTGCGGGATGAGTTTCTGGCGATACTGGCAGCCGACGGCGCCCGGGTTCAGCTGGAGATACTGGACCGCCTGGACCTGCTCTGCCGCGTGATTCCCGAGCTGGAAGCCGCCCGCAATTGCGAGCAACCCCGCGCCCATCACTATTGGGACGTGTGGGGCCACCTGCTCCACTGCGTCGAGTACGCCGAGGCGGTGACCGCCGGACACCGCAACAATGCCATCTATACCTTGGCCCCCTGGACCGCTGTGGAAGACGCCTACTTCAGCGAGACCGTGGGCAACGGCCATACCCGGCGTACCGTGCTTAAGCTGGCCGCCCTGCTCCATGACATTGCCAAACCGCAAACCAAGGCGCCCGACGCCAAAGGTCGCATCCGCTTCCTGGGACACAGTGAGCAAGGAGCGGAGATCGCGGAGCAACGCCTGTCCAGCTTACGCCTGTCTCACCGCGCAATCTCCCTGGTATCCGCCATGGTGCTGCACCACCTGCGGCCCAGCCAGCTGCGGCAGGGTTGGGAGATGCCCTCCCCCCGGGCCATCTACCGCTACTACCGCGACCTGGGCGAAGCTGCCGTGGACACCCTGTACCTGGCAATGGCCGATTTTCTGGCGGCGCGGGGCCCCGAACTGTCACCGGAACGCTGGGGCAACTATGCTAGAATGATTGCCACCGTCCTCGAAGCAGGAGCTGAACCGCCGCATAAGGAGGTTCGCGCCCGTGGCTTGGTCGATGGCCATGATCTGATAAACACTCTGAACATTCCGCCGGGGCCGCTGATTGGAACGCTGCTGGAACGACTGCGCGAAGCCGAGGCGGTGGGCGAAGTCGCCACTCGCGAGGATGCTCTGAACTTGGCAGCGTGTTTGTTGGCTGAACGAGGCTGATCTCACGAATTCACCGGCGATAACGTCTGAGGAACCGGCGATGACGTCTAAGGAATTGACTACATACTATGCGACGACGCACCATTTTCCTGACAACTTTCATACTGGTGGTGTTGGCAATCTCTGTCGTTTCCCTGGCTTTGCCGGAAATCCACATCGGGATTCCCGGTTTCCCCCGTCTTGACCGTGCCGAAGCCGGCCCCTTGGGTCTCAAGCTGGGATTGGACTTGCAGGGCGGAGCCCACCTGGTGTACCAGGCCGACACCGGCAGCGAGCTCAACGTCGAGTTTCCCGAGGACGCTGACGCGACTGCCGAGTTGCTTGAAGAAGCCTTGGCCAATGCTGGCTACGAAGCGGGCATAGCCGATGCCGGCGACGGTTCGTCCTTCACACTAACCGGTGCGTACTTGGATCCGGAGCGCCGCGAGGCGGTGCGCCTCGCGCTAACCGAAGCCATCGCTGAGCCCGTCGCCTTCGTGAACGACGACATCCCCCCGCCAACCGATGACCAGATGGACGGCGTGCTTAGCATCATCAGCCGCCGCGTCAACCTCTACGGCACCGAAGAACCCATCGTCCAGCGGTTTGGCGACGACCGCATCATCGTCCAGCTCCCCGGCGCCAGCGGCTCGGTCATCACCGCCCAATTCGCGGACGACGCCGACGTTGGAAAGTTGGGCAGCGTGGTTGAAGGTCAAGGCTATGAGAACATCGAAATTGAGAGCCTGGACTCAAACCGGTTCCGCATCACCACGAGCTCCACGTTGGGTGTGGACGCGCGGCAGGCGTTGCGGTCCCTGCTGGAAGCTGAAATCGGCACGGTGGGACTCTTCCTCGTCACCAGCGGCATCGATGAAGCCAAGCGTCTGATTGGCGAAACGGCCCAGCTGGAGTTCCTGCGGCGCCAGTGCGCCGGCCCGTTGATCGTCGGCGACGTGCAAGTGGGGTGTCTGCCGCCTTACACTGACAGCAGCATCGGGCTGACCGGCGATGACCTGGTGGATGCCTACGCCGGCACCGACCCCACCACCGGCGCATGGGCCGTCAACATCCAGTTCGACGACCGGGGAGCCGAGATTTTCGGTCAGATGACCGGAGAGATCAACGTGCGCACCAATCGCCAGTCTGACGAGGTAATCGGGGTTTTCCTGGACGAGCGGGAACTGATCGCGCCGGTTGCCCAGGCCCATATCCGCGATGGGCGCAGCCAGATCACCGGCGGATTCAACCGTGAAGAAGCGCGCACGCTGGCGATCCAACTGAAATCCGGCAGCCTCCCGGTCCCGCTGACCCTCATCCAGGAACAATCGGTGAAATCCATCCTGGGCGAGGAATCGCTCCAGCGCAGCCTGATGGCCGGCCTGGTGGGTTTGGGCCTGGTGCTCATCTTCGTCATCGCCTACTACCGGGCGGCCGGTGTGGTTGCTGCGGTAGCCCTGATTTACTATGCTGCCGTAACGCTGGCGATCTTCAAGCTGGTGCCCATTACCCTCACGCTGCCCCACATCGGCGGGTTCATTCTGTCCATCGGTTTGGCGGTGGACGCCAACATCCTGATTTTCGAGCGCATCAAGGAAGAAATCCGCCTGGGCCGAAGCCTGGCTTCCGCCATGGACGTCGGGTTCAACCGGGCCTGGCCGGCCATCCGGGACGGCAACGTGAGCACGCTAATCACCTGCGTGGTGTTGCTGTGGTTCGGCAACCGCCTCGGCGGCGGGTTGATCAACGGCTTCGCTCTGACTCTGCTGGTAGGCGTGCTGGTCAGCATGTTCACTGCGGTGCTGGTGAGCCGCAATCTGCTACAGGCGTTGCAAGCCATGGGCCTGGGGCGGGCCGCCAACCTGTTCACGCCGGAAAAAATACCACCACGGACTACCGGACAGCGACCTCAGTCGGCTCAGGGAGGCCGCTAGACAATGTTTGACATCGTCGGTAAAAGAGGCTGGTACTTCATCTTCTCAGCCATCATCATCGTACCGGGACTGCTCTCCATGATCGCCCCGCCCGGATGGGCCAGCGGCGGCTCCGGCCTGAAGCCGGGCATCGACTTCACCAGCGGCTCAGTCCTTACCATCGCCTTTGCGGAGCCGGCGCAGACGGAGCCGATACGAGCCCTGCTTTCCGATTTGGGACACCCCGAAGCGCGGGTCCAGGCGGTGGGCGACAGCTCCGTGCTGATCCGCACCAGTGTGCTGGAAGAAGCGTCGGGCAACCAGGCATCGGAACGGCAGCGGATTGAGGACGCCCTGGAAGAGGAAATCGGCGCCATCGACGCCTCAGGCGTGGACACCGTGTCGCCCATCATCGCCCGGGAAACCGTGCGAAATACCTTCCTAGCCCTCCTGGTGGCGTCGGCGTTTATCCTCATCTACATCTGGTACGCCTTCCGACGGGTGCCCCGGGCCTATCGATACGGAGTGGCGGCGGTGGTCACGCTGGCCCACGACACAGTTATCGTGCTGGGCGTCTTCTCCATCTTGGGCCGCGTCATCGGCATGGAGGTCAACTCCATGTTCATCGTCGGCATCCTGACGGTGGCCGGATACTCCGTCAACGACACCATCGTAGTGTTTGACCGGATCCGCGAGAACGCCATGCGCGTACCCGATCGCCGGCTGCAAGACACCGTGAACCTCAGCATCATCGAGAGCGTAGGCCGTTCCATGAACACCAGCTTCACCACCCTGGTGGTCCTGCTGGCCATGTTGCTGATTGGCGGAGAATCCATCCGTGAGCTGCTGCTGGTGGTGGCCATCGGCGTGGTGGTGGGAACCTACAGTTCCATCTTCATCGCCGCACAGTTCCTGGTCATTTGGGAACGACGGGAATTCGGGCGCATTTTCACCCTGGGCCGGCGGGAAGCGACGGCATCGTAACGGCGGCGGGGCGCGGTCGCCGCCGTCCTTTCGCCATCCAGACCGGCGACCCGTCGTCGCACTCCAGCCGGATTCCCGCATTCGCAGGAATCCGGGGCGGTCTCCAGCCAGCGCGCGAAACCGCGGGTTGGCCCACCGCTTCACCTCCGCCGGCCTGCTATACTGTCGCCATCACGTTTAGCGTGTTGAATAGCAACGACAGCCTCGTCGCAACGGCGTCATTCCGTCCGACGTAATCCAGGGGGGACGCATGGATTTCGGTATCAACGCAAACTTCACCGTCGGCAGTCAGCCTACCCACGCCGACGCATTCGCGGAAGCCTTCGAGGAAATCGACCTTGCCGAGGAGCTGGGTCTGGACACGGTCTGGCTTGGTGAGATGCACTTCAACCCCAACCGCTCCGTGCTGTCGGCTCCCATCATCGTCGCCACCGCCATCGCCTCGCGCACCAAGCATCTGCGCACGGGCATGGCAGTGCAGGTGCTGCCGCTGATCCACCCCCTGCGCATCGCCGAGGAAACCGCCACCGTGGACCAGATCAGCGAGGGCCGCTTCGAGTTGGGCGTGGGCCGCAGCGGCAACGTCCGCGCCTACGACATCATGGGCATCGACTACGCCGAGAGCAAGGATCGGTTCCAGGAAGCCCTGGACATCATCCTGCAAGCGTGGTCCGGCGAGACCTTCTCCTACGAGGGCCGGTACAACACCATCACCAACGCCACCCTGTCGCCGGCGCCCTACCAGAAGCCCCATCCCAAGCTCCGCATCGCCGCCAGCAGCGAGGACAGCTTCGGACGCATCGGACGGCTGGGCCAGCCCATCTTCCTGGGCCTTCGCACCATGGATGTAGAGGAGCTAAAGACCAACCTCCAGGAATACAAGGACGAATGGAAAGCCACCGGCCACCCCGGCGACGGCGGCGACATCAATGTCCGCGTCCCCGTGTACCTGGCCCCCAACGAAGCCGAGGCCATCGAAGAGCCCCGGGACAGCATCGAAGCTTTCTTCAGCCGCCAGCGGGAACTGTTCGAGTACTCCTTGGGACGCCAGGGCACCGAGGCCAGCGAGAAGCGACAGCGCCGTTACGAGAAACTGGCCAACTCAACCTATGAAGACCTGCTGGAAACCCGCGTCATCTTCGGCTCCCCCGAACAGGTCGTTGACCGCCTCCATGAGTTTCAGGATATGCTGGGCATCACCGGCATCACCGCCGAGCTGAACCCCGGGGGCTTCCTGCCCAAAGAGGCCGTCCACCGCAGCCTGACCCTGCTGACCCAGGAGGTCATGCCGGCTTTCAAGTAGGGAGACTGCCCCCGACGCACTGTCGCGCCCCGAAACGCCCGCTTCGTCACTCCTGCGAAAGCCGGAGTCCAGGAAAAGTTGCTGGATTCCTCCTTTTCGCAGGAATGGCGGAGCGGCTTTTGAGAATGAGGTGAAGCACTATGCCAGCGCGCACCGGACAGGAATATATCGATGAGCTCAAAAACCGCCCCCGCGAGGTGTGGCTAAGGGGCGAACGGGTTGAAGATGTGACCACTCACCCGGGCCTGAAGAACGGCGTCAAGGCGGTGGCCGCCCTCTACGATATGCAGCACGACCCCTCGCTGCGGGAGGAAATGACCTTCGCCTCGCCCGCCACCGGCGACCCGGTGGGCCTGTCATTTATGATCCCTCAGACTCTGGATGACCTGATCCGCAAGCGGGAGATGATGTCCCGCTGGGCCTGGGCCAGCTGCGGCATGATGGGCCGGTCGCCCGACTTCATGAACTCCATTTTCACTGCCTGGGCCGGCTCCGCCGACTACTTCGCCCAGGACCGTCCCGAATTCAAGCAGAACGTTCTCAACTACCACGAATTCCTCCGCGAAAACGACGTCACCTTGACCCACGCCCTGGTCAACCTCCAGCGCAGCCGCACCCCGGCCGCCGCGGACAACCTGACCGAAGCAGTGGCCCTCACCGCTGTCAAGCAGAGCGATGCCGGCCTCGTGGTGCGGGGCAGCCGCGTTCTGGCCACCCTTGGCCCCATCTCCGACGAAATCGCCATCTACCCCGTTGCCAGCCACCGCCTGGCCGATGACGATTGGAAGCACTCCTTCTCCTTCTCCATCCCCTGCGACACCCCCGGCGTCAAGTTCCTCTGCCGCGAGAGCCTGGACCAGGGCCGCTCCCATTTCGACCACCCACTGGGATCCCGGTTCGAGGAGATGGACACGGTCGTCTTCTTCGACGACGTGCTGGTGCCGTGGGAGCGGGTTTTCCTGCTGGGCAACGTGGAGCTGTGCAATAACTACGGCGCCGGCACCATGTCCAACTCCCACACCGGCTACCAGGTGCTGAACCGCTGCGTGGTCAAAGCCGAGTTCATGCTGGGCCTGGCCGACCTGATCGTAGAAACGCTGGGCTCCGGCTCCGTTCCCCACATCCAGGAGCAGGTGGCTGAGCTGATCACCTATCGGGATATGCTGCGAGCCTGCCTACGCGCCGCGGAAGCCGACGCCAAACCCAACCAGTACGGAATGATGTGTCCCGCAATGGGGCCCATCCAGGCCGGCCGCACCCTCTTCGGCAGGACGCTGTATCCCCGCATGATCGAGATTACCCAGTTGCTCGGCACCAGCAGCCTCATGGCCCTGCCCGCCGAGGCCGACTTCGACTCGGGCATCGCCCCCGAGGTCAACCAATACCTCGCTACCGACAGCGCCAACGCCTGGGAACGCTCCAAGCTGTTTCACCTGGCTTGGGACGCTTCCTGTAGCTCCTTCAGCGGACGTCAGGTACTCTACGAGCGCATGTTCGGCGGCAACCCCGTTCGCAACGCCATGATGCTCTTCAGCAACTACGACAAGGAACCCTTCCGCCGGAAAGTACGCGCATTCTTGGAATTGGAGGGTTAGGTTATGTTGACACTCCCCGTCATTACCACGAAAGGGGGAATTCGGTAAGTACAAAATAGTGCCAACGTTCTGCCGTATGAGCTTTGCTGGGTTCCGGCTTTCGCAGGAACGACGGCATGATCATCAAAATGTCACCACTACCTAGCGTAATCAACCTTCCGATATCCGGTACTGGGTACCCCGTTCCGTGGGGGGTGGCGACTCCGCCTCCGGCCGCTCGATCTTGATGACCCCTTAAATCAAGCACTAACAGGAGATTGTATCCCCCATGTCGTATAAGTCCATTGATACTTTGCAGCGGGAGCTAACCGCCAACGTTTTTCACTACGCAAATGACCCGAAGAAAGCTGCCGGTCGGGCCTTGGGAACTTTGATCGAAGTTGTCACGTTCTACCTTCTCAAAAGCTGGGGTTATGAGCGGAATGTTGCCATCGAAAGGCGACTACCTGAATATGCCAATACCGACATCACGCACAACGTCGAGTTCAGTTTGCATCCATCGACGGAAATTGCTGCCGCCGATGCCGGAGAATCTGAGTTGCCATTGACGTCGAAGAAGATCCATAAACTTCTAAATTCCCCCATGTGGGACAGCGAGGGCTTCAAGCCAAATCAGTTGATATCCAGAGATAAACTCCTTCGCAATGGATGTACGTTACATGAAGATAACGACCGGATCATCATAGCTCGGCTCGTGGAGGTTGCAGATGGCAGATACCGCTTATCAGTGCATAGACTTCTCCAGCATCCCTTCGCCTTGATGGAATGTAAGCGTGTCGGTGTCGAAGAGGGCGTTAATAAAGGCCCTCAGACTATCGAAAAAGCCAAGCAAGGGGCGTATGTTGCAAGGTCGGTTTCCTCGCTCCAGAAAATCAGAATGAAAGACGGTACGATCTACGGGATCCTCCACTCTGATACCGGAGAATTGCTGTATGACCGTTACAGTGATTTCCTGCTTCGCATCATTAGATCCGATGAAAAATCACTACTCGCGGATTTCACGCTCACCGTCGGCATTGTCAGCAACCATGGGAATTGGTTCACGGCAGAAGACCAGAACAAAGAGATCAAGGTACTGGCTGAATCTTACGATTGGCTCCTCTTTCTGACCGACGCCGGACTGGCAGAGTTCGTCCAGACACTTATTGTACAGCCCAAGAAAAAATATCAGACCATACGAAGTGCATTTATTATGAGTTATGGTGGTACTGCCAAAACGAACAGGTTTACAAAAGTTCGCATGGAACTTTCGGCTGATCTAGCGTTGCGAGAGTATTTTATTGACAATCTGCCGAATATAGAACGTTGGTTTAACGTTATTTCGCCCTCCGGCGCGACCATATCCGAACTGCGAAATAATCTGAATGTACTGGCATTAAAATCGTGGGAGGATATTCTGAATGACTGCGGGTAGAACGGTCAATTCAAAGAACGTTGACTGGTGTACACCTCCTAAATATGTTGACGCTGTGAGGCGTGTTTTTAAAGGGGTAATCGCGCTTGACCCTTGCGCGAACGAGTGGTCAGTAGTTGGCGCAGAAGCAGAATATAGCCTCCCTGAACATGACGGCCTCCTGGAATCGTGGGATTACCCCACAGTGTACGTGAACCCCCCTTATGGAGCTGACAGGGAGCGGCGCACCACAATCATGGACTGGCTGCGTCGGTGCTCCAACACGCACAAGCAGCATGGCTCGCAAGTATTAGCGTTGGTGCCAGTGGCTACTAATACTGGCCACTGGAAAAAATTCGTGTGGGGGCAAGCCGCCGCCATTTGCTTCCTGTACGACACCAGGTTGCGGTTCCTCGTTCAAGGAGAAGACACCGGTAAAGGGGCACCGATGTCTTGTGCCATGATTTATTGGAACAACGAGATTGAACAATTCACAAACGTTTTTTGCGAATTCGGGGCAGTTGTTGACGTACGAGGACTGCAACATACGATTTCAGGGCGGGCATTACGCTGAAGTCCGCTTTTGCACTTCAGGATAGATCTGGCCACGCCAACACTACGGCAACGAAATTTCGACTGTATGTCCTAACCATTCGGCTATTTTATCGGAAATGCCGCGGTGACGCGACGGTCGCATCGCAGCTGTTGTCAAGTGGACATCCGGCGCCGCGGGCCGTACTATTCCCGCAACAACCGATTGCCCGATCAAGGAGCAGCACAATGCAGACCAGGGAAATGACCGCCAGCGCGTCCCGCCTGATGGTGGAGCAGATGGTGGCGTCCGGCGTCAAGTACGTCTTCAACAACTCCGGCTCCCGCGAGGCGCTGTTCTTTAACGAACTGCACGCCCGATCCGACATCCACGGCATTCTGGGTCTCCACGAGGGCGCGGTGACGGCCATGGCCGGCGGCTACACCCAGGCCAACCTGGCCCCCGGCGTCATGGTGGTCCACCTGGGCGCCGGCCTGGCCCAGGCCATGGGCCAGCTCATCAACGTCTGGACCGGCAGCCTGCCCGTGGTGGTCATCACCTTCGCCGGCGACACCGGCAGCTTCGCCGGCAAGATCAGTCTGGACGTCAGCCACAACGCCGGCCCAACGGCCATCGCCGCGCCCCTGATGAAAGCCAACTGGACGGTCATCGAACCCGAGGGCTTGCCCGCCGCCCTGGAGCGCGCCCTGCGCGTCGCCATGACCCCGCCCGTCGGCCCAGTGCATCTTGCCGTGTACGACCGTCTGTTGGGTCCGGCCGAGCACACCGCCAACATCATCGACGGACACACCCCCGACTTCCGCGCCGGCTACCCCGCCGACTCGGACGTGGAGGCCGTAGCCCGCGCTCTGCGCGACGCCCAGCGCCCCCTCATGTACGTGGGCGATGGCGTTTGGAAGAGCGGCGCCATCGCCGAAGTCACCGAGCTCGCCGAACGGTTCGGCGTCCCGGTCGTCGGCGACCCCCGCGCCGTCTCCATCAAGCACCCCCTCCACGCCGGCGGCCGTCGTCTGGAGCAGGCCCCCGATCTGAACCCCGACCTGATCCTGTGCATCGGCGTAACCCACAACGGCGCCGGCAACGCCAGCGACTACACTGCCTTCTACAATGCCCCGCGCACCATCGCCATCGGCGCCGACGCCGAGAACCTGGAGAACATCCCCGGCCTGGATCTCGCTATCCTGGCCGACGAGCGCCGCGCCGCCCGGAGCCTGCTGGACGCCACCGACGGCTCCGAGGAGCTGGCCGACCGCCGCAGCCGTGCCCGGGAGGAGGTCGCCGCCCTGCGCGCCCAGCGTCGCGCCGCCGCCTGGCGCGTGCCGGCCCAGGCGGGCCAGGTCCGGGCCGTCGCATTGGGCGACGCCCTGGACGCCGCTCTGGAGAGTCGCGGCGGCGGCCTGGTCGCCATCGAGCAGTTTGCGGTAGCCCAAGACATCCTGTCCAACTCCGGCGACGCCGGCAACAACCAATACATCCGCCCTGCCGGCGGTTCCGAGGGCTACGGTGTGGGCATGACCATCGGCGCCAAGCTGGGCGCGCCGGACCAGCCGGTGGTCGGTCTGGTCGGCGACGGCTCGCTGTACTACTCCGACCATGCCCTGTGGACGGCGGCCAGCCACGGTGTTCCGGTCCTCTACTGCATCTCCAACAACGGGGCCTACGGCATTGTCGCCAGCTCCTTCGCCAACGCCAACGCCAATATGCAGGAGACCGGAGAGTACCGGGGCGTCGTCCTCGACAACATCGACCCGGTGAAGCTGGCCGAAGGCTTCGGCGTCGAGGCCATGGACGCCACGGACGAAGCCACCATCAGCGACGCCATCGAGCATGGCCTCGGCATAGTGGAACGGGAAAACCGCCCCTTCCTGCTGAACGTCCAGCTCCCCCTCGGCCTCCCTGAGGGCGGCCGGCCCGGTCAGATTTACAGACTGAGCGGCGAGCTTGGGTAGTCGGATCCCGGCCAGGTTCGACACGCCGGGTCAGGTTTCAAACCTGCCCCGGCGCCGACGTTCGCCGCCGGCCGGAAAAGGAGCAATCAATAGCGGAGCCGGATGCCGAGAGAAGGGGCCTGGTAAGGGCGGTGAACCCGCGCCTCGGTTGTATGGCATAATATCCCTAGCGCTTTAGCGCACCTTTTGACAGCTACGGGGCATGGAGGGATAACATGGCCGGCCAAATCGAAATCCGCCAGATCAACCACGTAACCACCATGGTCAAGGACACCGCGCGCGCCATGACCTTCTACAACGATCTGCTGGGCATCAAGCAGATTCAAAGCCAGGTGGACAATCCGGCAATCACCTGGCTTCAGCTGGAAAACGGGGTGATGGTTCACCTGATTGAGACCGACGAAGCCCCCGCCAAACCCGGCAATGTGCACCACGCCTTCCAGGTGGATGACCTGGAGGAAACGCGCGCCACGCTGGAGAGCAACGGCTTCGAGGTCTTGCGCGGCGGCATTCGCTACGACGGCCAGGCCTACTTCTTCATCGAAGACCCCGACGGCAACAGCGTCGAGTTCTGCACCGCCTCCGGATACGCGCCGGCGCCGCCTCGCCCCGCCTAGTCCTTTATGATCGCGAGCGTAGCGTGGCCGACTCGTCAAAATCACCGTTGCCGGTAGAATCGGCAAGTATCATCCTCGTCGGCTTCATGGCCACCGGCAAAAGTCACGTGGGACGCATCATCGCGCGGATGACCAACCGTCGCATGACCGACCTGGATGAGGAGATCGTGCGCCGATCCGGCAAGCCCATCCACCGCATCTTCAGCGAGGACGGCGAGATTGTCTTCCGCCACCTGGAACGTCACGCGGCGCTGACGCTTTGCGAGGGTGGCGGCAAGGTCATCGCGGCCGGCGGCGGAGCATTCGCTCAAGAACTCACCCGGCAGGCGCTACTGGAAAACGGCATCGTGTTCTGCCTGACCGCCAAACCCGAAACCATCCACTACCGCATTACCCGAGGCAGCCCCAACGCCGCCGTCCGTCCCATGCTGGGCGACGGCGACCCCCTGGAGCGCATCCGCGAACTCCTGGACGAGCGCGGCCCCGCCTATGCCCTGGCTCACCACGCCGTAGCCACCGACGACCGTACGCCGGAACAGGTGGCCGACGAGGTGCTGCGGATTTTTGAAACCACCGTTTACGCCACCGACCAGATCTCTCCACCGGGAGGACAATAATGACCAACGCCGACCTCGCCGCGACCGTCCATCACTCCGCCGGGAGCTATCCCGTCGTCGCCGGCTGGGGCATTATCGACCGGCTGGGCGAGTACGTCGCCGAGCTGGGGCTGGGCAACACCGCCTACATCATCACCGACGAGAACGTGATGCGGCCTTACGGACGCAACGCCCAGTGGGCGTTGCAGCGGGCCGGCATCGCCGCCCATTGCTTCATTATCCCGGCCGGAGAGACCAGCAAGTCCTTCCGGCAGGCCCAGGAGATCTACGAGTGGCTGGTGGGTCTGAAGGCTGAGCGGGGCCAGCCCATCATCGCCATTGGCGGCGGCGTGGCCGGCGACCTGGGGGGCTTCATCGCCAGCACCTTTCTGCGGGGCGTGCCCTTCGTCCAGGTGCCCACCAGCATGGCCGCCATGGTGGACGCTTCCATCGGCGGCAAGGTGGCAGTCAACCTGCCCCAGGCCAAGAACATGGTCGGCGCGTTCTACCAGCCCCGGGCCGTTCTCGCCGACGTGCAAGCCCTGTCCACCCTGGGCAAGCGCGAGCTATCGGAGGGCTGGGCGGAGGCCATCAAGCACGGCCTGATCCTGGACCCGTCGCTGGTGGACGTGTTCGAGGAACACGCCGAGGCCCTGATGGACCTGGCGCCGGAGATTTCCACGGAGGTCATCCGCCGCAGCATGGCGATCAAGGCCGACGTAGTGAGCCAGGACGAACGCGAAACTCTGGGCATTCGCATCCTGCTCAATTACGGCCACACCATCGGCCACGCGCTGGAAGCCTCCACGGAGTACGGTCGTTTCATGCACGGCGAAGGCGTAGCCGTGGGCATGATGGGCGCTGGGCGCATCGCCCGTGAGATGGGCATGATCGGCGACGACATCCTGGAACGCCAGCGCGTTCTGCTCCAGCGCTTCAACCTGCCCATCACCGCTCAGGGAGTTGACCTGGATGGCATCAGGGCCGCGATGTCCCTGGACAAGAAGACCGTGGGCGGCGCCAACCGCTGGGTGCTGCTGGAGGATGTGGGACGTGCCACCGTGCGGCGGGACATACCGACGGATGTGGTGGACGAAACGCTGATCTGGTTGACCAAATAGCCGCAGTTAACGTCTCCTCCCGGCTACCCCCGCCGGGGCCGGCCCCGGTCGGCGCTGTCCACCATGATGGTCACGGGGCCGTCGTTCTGTAGCCTCACCTGCATATACGCCTGAAATTCGCCGGTGGCCACGTTCAGGCCGGTGTCGCGGAACATTGCCACTGCCGCTTCGTAGAGGCGGTTGGCCTCCTCCGGCGCGGCGGCGCGGGTGAAATCGGGACGCCGGCCCCGGCGGGTATCAGCGTAGAGGGTGAACTGGGATACCACCAGCAACCCGCCGTCCACATCCAACGCGGATCGGTTGAAACGGCCCGCCTCGTCGGCGAAGATCCGCATATTCACCACCTTGTCCACCACCCACTGCGCATCGGCGCCGTCGTCCCCGTCGGCCACGCCCAGCAGCACCACCAAGCCGGGGCCAATGCTGCCCACCTCGGCAGCGTCGATCAGGACCGCTGCCGACGCAACCCGCTGCATCAAAGCGCGCATGATAAAAATCGCTGCATTTCAGGATAAGAAAAAGCCGCCCTCGAAAGCGCGGCTTGTCTGGAACGCCGGTTGAAAAGGTATCAACTAGGCGGAATCCCCGCTGGCTGCGGCGGCCGGCGCCGCTTCCGAACCGCCGGAGGAACCGGAATCTCTGGACTTGGTGTCGGAGCTGTCGCCGGAGCTCTCGGTGGATGATGATCCCGCGGTCGCTTCCTTGGCCTCTTGGCTTTCCGTGGGGCGTTTGGGCCGGCCGTAGTCGGTGGTGTAAAAACCGCTGCCTTTGTATATCACCGGTACGGCGTGGAACACGCGCTGGCCGGCGGCGCCACACAACGGGCACTCTCCCTGGCCAGCCTCGCTGAACTTCTGAAGCAACTCAAACTCGTTAGCGCACTCAGTACACCGATAATCATAGCGAGGCAAACTTCCCCTCCTTAATCTCAAGAGCGCCGCTCGGGAATGGGCGCCCCAAGCGGGTGCGCTCAGGCTATCGCAACAGGCCGAAGTCTAGCATCCAGCCCACAAGCGGTCAATTTGTCAGGTTCCGGCCAGACAAAGCCGGTGGGCTTACCGGCGTTGCCGCCGCCGCCGCCGGGCAGCGCGCTGGGCCGCCAGCCGCTCCTTCTGGGCCTTGGACCGGAAGAACCGGCGATCCTTCAACTCGCGCAGGATCCCGGCGTGCTGCACCGAGGCGCGGAACCGATTTACCAAGCTCTCAGGGGTTTCGCCATCTCGTGGCGTTACGTAAGCCATGCAGTGCTCCCATTTGCGAAATTCGTTGTTGTCTGCTTTAGGGGCGTAAATATAGCACGCCGTCCAACATTGGGCAAACGTGATGGTCCGCCCATCGCCCGTCACCCGCGGCCCGTAATCCGGCCGTCCCCCATTTGCAACCGCCGGTCGGCCATGTCGGCCAGCATCAGGTCGTGGGTGGCCGTCACCACCGTAACGCCGCGACTGGCGGCGATTTCGCGCATGATGCCGCCGATGCTCTGGGCCGTGACGCTATCCAACTCGCCGGTTGGTTCGTCGGCGAACAGGACCGACGGGCCGGCCACCAAGGCCCGGGCGATGGCGACACGTTGCTGCTCGCCGCCCGACAGCTCGTAAGGGCGGTGTCCAGCGCGGCCCAGCAGTCCGACCAGGTCCAAGGCCTCGTTGGCCCGCCGTCTCCGGTCCCGCCATGATATGCCGCCGATATGGAGTGGCAATTCCACGTTCTCAAAGGCGGACAGCAGGGGTATCAGGCCGAAGGACTGGAACACGAAACCGATCTTTTCCCGCCGCAGTCCTACCAACTCCCGCTCCGACAGCCGGGACAACTCCCGTCCCTCGAACCAGACCTTGCCCGCGCTGGGACGATCCAGCCCGGCCAGCAGGTTCAAAAGGGTGGTCTTGCCCGAGCCGGAACGCCCGACCAGGGCGACAAACTCGCCCGGCTCGATGCTGACGGTTACTTCGTTCACCGCCCGGACCGCGCTCTCCCCTTCGCCAAACTCGCGGGTTGCCGACTCCGTAGCCAGCGCTGTTGTCACCGCATCGACCATTGACTCACCTTGCTTAAGGACATCCAACCAGGCGCCAACCACCCGCGAGGGTTAATCGTCGGCTCCCGCTTCGTGACGTTCCCGGCTGCGGTGGGGCGCCGACGCCGGCCGCAGGGTAATGGAGCCCGATTGTTCGTCCATTCCCGCGCTGGCCAGTCCGTCCAACGAAAGGCGTTCCACGTATTCCCGGGGCAGTTGCAGCCGGCCGGCCCGATCCACCACGAGGTACTCTTCTTCCTGCCCTTCTCCGCCCCGGTAAGAGGACATCAAATAGGACTCGGAACCGATGCGCCCGTCCCGGATCCGCACCACCCGGTCCACCCAGCGGGCGATGCCGGCGTAGTGGGTGACGATGATGATGGTCACGCCGAACCGCCGGTTGATGCGTTGCAGCATCAAGAAGACGTCCTCGGCCATGTTGGTATCCAGCTCCCCGGTGGGTTCATCGGCCAGCAACAGGGGCGGGTTATTGGCCAGGGCCACCGCGATGGCGACCCGTTGCTGCTCGCCGCCCGACAGTTCCGAGGGGTAACGCCGTCCCTTGTCCGACATCTGTAGGGCGTCCAATAGTTCTTCCGCCCGCTCTCGACGCCGGCGGCGGTTTGTACCGGCGATGGCCTGGGGAAGCTCGATGTTATCCCGCACGTTCAGGTAGGGGATCAGGTTGCGGCCCGTGGCCTGCCAGACGAAACCCACTTCGCGGCGACGATACTCCACCAAGTCCTGATCGCTGATGTCCAGCAAGTCGCGTTGGCCTACCCGTATTCGGCCCGCCGATGGGCTCTCCAAGCCGGCCAAAATGTTGAGCAATGTAGTTTTGCCCGATCCGCTGGCGCCCACAATCCCAATCAGCTCGCCCGGCTTCACCTCCAGATCCACGCCACGCAGCGCGACCACTTCCAAATCCGCCGGCTTGTAAATCTTGAATAGATCGTTGGCCTCCACATAGGCCGGAAGGGTATCGTCATCTTCCGGATCCTCGGCCAACGCTTCCGGGGACGGCCGGTCTTCCGGTTCGGAGATGTGACGGGTAACGGTAGCGGGTAGCGGGTCGGGCGATGCCGATTTGACCGCAGCTGCCGGGATCGCGCCGTCGGACACCGGCGTATCAGGCGCAGCTTCGAGAGCCTCCACAACCTCCGCAGCGGGCGTTTTCACGGCGGCTTTCGCTACTTCCACGTCGGAGATGGGCGGCCCGCGTCGCTCCGGGGGCAGGAACTGCCGGACATACTCGTCATTGGAACTGTTCTGTGGCGCTTGGGACATCCTGCTCAAACTCAACCAAGGGTATGCTGCGAAACCGACGGCATTATAACCCGCAGCGCCGCCTTATCCTAGCGCTGGGCCGGGCCGCAACGGTATTGGCGTCGAATGCCGAACTCACGGCCGAGCAACCTCACGGCGTTATCGGTTCGTGAGTTATCAGCCATTGCCACCGCTCACATCCCGGCGGGTGATGATGGCCAGCGTCAGCGCGCAGAACAACGTTATGTAGGCCAGCGCCGCCGGCGCAAAATGCCAAGAGCTGATTTCATCGTTGCCCGCGAGCCCGGACATTGCTCCGCGCAGCGTCCAGCGCAGGTATTTATACAGCGGGAACTCATAGACCTGCTCTGCGATTAGTATCGCCACCGGATAGACCGTAGATTCGGCAATCAGGATGGCGGCGGCGACAATTACTCCGAATGTGGCCGAGCGGCTGACGGCGCACAGCAGCGCGGCCAAACTCATATACGCGATGGCCGCCGGCAGGCTGCCGAAAAACCGCGCTGCAACCGCTCCCCAGCCTTCGGCGGCGCCGAAAGGCAATTCCAGCTGCCCGTCGGGACTGCCGGCGATCAGCCCCACCGTCGCGGCCAAGGCCCAGGAAACCGTCCAGACGACCACCAGCACGATGCCGACCAGCAGCAGCTTGGCCAGCGCCGGCTGCCAGCGGGGACAACCTCGCGCCAGCAGGGCGCGCAGGGTTCCCCAGCCGTATTCCCCGCTGAAAATAATGGCGGTCAAAAAAACCGCCAGAAACGGCCCTACTACGTTCAACGCCAGAAAGATTAAGAACGGAAAAGCCTCGGCCGGCAGCCCGTAACCAGCCCCGGCGTTCCGAACCAGAACCGCAACCAACAGGATGAGGATAACGGGGACGGCGACCATCCCCATAATTACCCGGAAAGCCGGGCGTCGGGACAGCCGAAACCACTCCCAGCGGATGTGAAGCGCCACCGCCTGCGCCGCATCAAGCATCAAGTCTCTCCGGCCCGCCGGTTACTTCCATAAACCCTGCTTCCAGCGAACCGCCGGTGGAGCGCATCTCGGCAATATAAACGCCGGCGTTGGCTAAATCGCGGGTGATTTCCCATTCTCGTCCCGGCACGGCAGCGATTTCCAACCCCGCGTCGGGCTGCGCGGTTAATTCCCATCCGCCCGCCGCCAGCAGTTCCGCCGCCAGGGCATCGTCGGTAGTCCGGATGGCTACCTGCGCCGGAGCGCCAAGCTCGGCAACCGGGCCCGAGTACAGCAGCCGTCCTCCGGCCATCACGCCAACCCGGTCGCAGACCTGCTCAACCTCGTTCAGCAGGTGGCTGGCCAAAATAATCGTGCGCCGGTTTTCACCCACCAGACTGCGGATGAGCTGGCGCACTTCAATGATGCCCGCCGGGTCCAGCCCGTTGGTCGGTTCGTCCAGAATCAGCAGCGACGGATTGCCCAGCAAGGCGCCGGCGATTCCCAAACGCTGTTTCATTCCGGTGGAGCAGGCGCGGAACTTGCGCGACGCGGCGTCGCCGTCCAAATTAACGGTAGCCAGCAGGTTGTCGATTTCCGCGTCTCCGCCGCCCGTTGCGTAAGTACCTTGCAGACAGCGCAGGTTGTCGCGGCAGGACAGATACGGCCAGAAGGTGGGCCCCCCAATAAGCGCACCGGTGCGCTGCAAAGCGTCGCGCTGCCCGGTTGGCCCGCTTTGACCCAGCAACGCTATCGAGCCGGACGTGGGCCGCAAAAAGCCGGCCAGCATTGACAGCAGCGTGGTCTTGCCGGAGCCGTTGGGGCCCAGCAGTCCGTACACTCCGCCGGCCGGAATGTCCAGCGTTACATCGTCAACGGCCCGCACTCGTCCGAAATGCTTGGACACGCCGGATAACGCAACGGCGGAAGCAATGGTCATGGTGCTGTTATTAGCCATCCTCTTATGCTGCGCCGTTACGCCAGCACGTCAAACCCGTAGCCGGCGTTGTTCAAGTCGCCTTCGGCGAAACGGGAAAAACGCAAAGGTGCGATGTCCATAGTCGTGGCCGCGCCGCTGCCAATCAGCTCGGCCATCAGCACGCCGACCATCGGGGACAGCTTGAAGCCGTGGCCGCTGAACCCGCTGCATACGTAGAGGCCGTCCACACCGTCGATACGGTCCATGACGGGATGGGAGTCGGGCGTGTTGGTGTAGAGGCCGGCGTATCCGGCCGCCAGCTCCGCGTCGGCGATGGGCGGGATGCGCCTGGCGAGACGCTGCCACACGTCCTGGATGAACGCCGGGCTGGCCCGCTGGGCGTACACCTCCGGGTCATCCACTACATCGGAGTGGTTGCCGTTGCCCACCAGGGTCAGATCCGGGCCTTCGGGGCGGAAGTAGATGCGATTGCCGATGTCGGCCCCGCCGGGGTGGTGCGGCACCAGGTTCAGGGGCCGGCGGAAGTGCAGCACCTCGTGGCGCGTGGCGATCATGGGGACGGCGATGCCGTGGGGCGCGAGAAACCGCGCCGTCCAGGGGCCGGTGGCGACCACGGCGACGCCCGTTGCAATGCGCTCGCCGGTGGCGGTGCGCACGGCCACCACCCGGCTGCCGTCGTCGCTGGTCTCAATGGCCGCCGCCGGCGTCTGTAACCGGATGGCAACGCCTGCGGAACGGGCGCGCGTGGCGTAGGCGTAGGCCGTGCCGGAAGCGTCGGCGTGGCCGGAGTAGGGTTCGTAGGCAATGGCGGCGGCGTCATCCACCGCAAAACCGGGGGCCAGTTCCGCCGCGTCGCCGGCGCTGATGATGTCGGTAATCACGCCCACCGACTGCTGGGTGGCAATGTTGGAACGGAAGGACGGCAGATCCGCTTCGCCGGCGAACACCAGGTAGCCGGTACGGGTGTAGCCGCACTCACCGCCGATGATGTCCTCGAAATTGCGGAAAATCTGCAAACTGCGCCAGGCCAGTTCGGCGTTGACCGCGGTGGAGTAGTGCATACGGATGGCCGCGCTGCTGCGCCCGGTGGATCCGCTGCCCAGCGTGTCCCGCTCCAGCAGGATGATGCGGCGCCGGCCGTGGTCGGCAGCCGTCAGCGCCAAGTTGCAGGCGATGCTGCACCCCATCACGCCGCCCCCGATGATGACGACATCGGCAGTTTCAGTTGCGTTGGTCATGCGGCATTCGGCTCGGGAGGAAACAGTCGCTGTAAGAGGTCAATCGCTGCCGCAACAGCCTCCGAGCTGGCAATCACCGTCTCGTCCGGCAAGTCGTTTTCGTAAAAATGCTGGTGAAGACTGCGAGCATAGGCTAACCCGCTGGACAACACATCCCCGGCAATGGGGTCAAACCCTCCAACCAGGGACGCCAGGCGAGCCGCAACACCCACAATGACGCCATGATGGGAAAGGGCGAACTGCCGGTCAGCGCCGATTGACTTGATGATTTGCGCGTAAGCTCCCCAAGACTTTTCAGCGGCCTGTAGATAGTCGCCTTCATCCAGGCTTTTCCAAACGTGTTGTCGATAATGGGCCAAGTTATTTTGGTATAGGGCAACCTGCCGCGCGGCGTCTTCCGGAGACAAGTCAACATCTCGGTTGGCCCGGCGCAGGCCGGCCGCAACGGCAGCAGTTGCCGGCTGCGGCGAGAGTGAGGATGGCATAGTCATGACATTTTCATCATACCATGACCGCCCACCAAATCCTCATCTCAGCTCCCGCGCTCGGCGCACCTGGAACCTCGTGCCGCGTTGCTTCCGCATCCAGCGCAGGAATCCCGCGACGCGGGGGTGGCTTCGGAGCAGATCTACGCTGGGCAATTCATCGGCCAAGGTGGTTACGGAGAACATGGCGTGAACCTGTCGGTGGCAGGTGGGGCAAAGCAACGCCGTCGGCCCATGATTGCCGCCCCGGGCCCGGGGGATCAGGTGATGAACCGTGAACCGCTCGACGTGTCTTTCGCACAATTCGCAGATACCGGCATCCGGGCGGGCACGCCGGCGATGTCGGTCGCGCGCTTCCTCCGGAGGAAGCAGCGCGGGGCCGTCTGTGTCGGCGGACGGTCGCCTGGGCCCGCCTCGGGAACGGGTGCGGGCGGAACGATTAGCCACGGCTGAGGGGGTCTGATGTGTCCAGAAAACGCCAGCCGGGGAGGTCAATCTGCCACCGGGCATCTTCCAGCAACATGGGGATCATCAGCCCGGACATGAGCCGGCTGTGCTGCACCACCGTTTCATCCTTGACGCCGAAGGGCAGAAAGACGAAGGCGTGCTCGTCGTCCACGTAGCGGGTGGGCGCCGCAGCCAACTCGGAAAGGTCTTCCAGGGGCCAGAGGCGCAAGACGGTGGTACGAAAGTCGTCCATCATTGAATCGCGCATGGGATGGTTCACATCGTAGGCGGCGCGGTAGGCCGCCTGCATATCGATGTTGAGACGGGTAGCCCAGACACCCATGCGCATCCCTCGAGTTTCCTTGGAGAGCATGGACCAGGCCAAGTCCATGTCGCCGTCGCGGATGGCCTCGGCGAACAGGCCGGCGCGTTGTCCAACCTCGTCGGGTTCGTGGCTGCGGCGTTGTCCGGGCATTCGCATGATGAGTGTCCATTTTCCAAGTGTAGCGGGACAAATCGGGGAAGCCTAATATCCCACCGCGTACCCATCATAGCGGGGGTCTGCCGCTCCGTGCAGCGCGCCCGTTTCCGGATCGATGTACAGGGCCATCTCCCGGCCGGTTACGCCGTCCCAAGCGTCCAGCTCGTGAACCGGGTGGCCCATGGCCCGCAGCCGGCGCACTGCCGCCGGGTCAAAGCGGCTCTCCATCAGCAAAGTATCTTCAGCAGTGTGGGGGATGGTGGACTCCGTGCCGTCGCCCACGTGTTTCCACCGGGGGGCTTCCACCGCTTCCTGCACCGTCATGCCGTAGTCAACCAGGTTGGTGATGACCTGTAGGTTGCTTTGCACCTGGCAGTCGGCCCCGGGCGTGCCCAGGACGTAGGTCAGGCGTCGCGCGGGGGCGACGCTGTCTTTGCCGTCGGTTTGCGACGCGCCAGGCGCGCGGCGAAACACCATCACCGGGTTCATGGTGTGGCGCACCCGCTTGCCCGGTTGGAGGCAGTCCACATGGTCGGGGTCAAGATGCCAATAGGTCATCCGGTTGTTGAGCAGGATGCCGGTTTCGCCGGCCACCAGCGATGAACCCCAGCCGCTCTGGATGCTCTGCAATTGACAGACGGCGTTGCCGTCCCGGTCGGCCACCACGAAGCAGGTAGTGTCTTCCTCCTCAGTGCGCGGGCCGCGGCGGCGCGCGCCTACCCCCGCCGGGGTCTGACGCGGCGGCGCAGTCTGGTGACGCCATGGGTCTCCGGCGATCATACCTTGAGAGGCGCGCTCCCGGTCGATGGCGGCAGCCCGCTCCGCAGCGTATTCCGCAGACAACATACCGGCCAGCGGCACGTCAATATAGTCGGGATCCGCAACGTAGGCTTCCCGGTCGGCAAAGGCCATCTTCTTGGCTTCCACCATCAAGTGGATGGACTCCGGTGAGCCGAAACCCAGGCCGGCCATGTCGTACTGCCGGATGACGTTGAGTTCTTGCAGCAGGATATGGCCACTGGAATTGGGCGGCGCTTCATAAACGGTGTAGTCCCCGTAATCAGTAGAGATGGGCTCCTGCCAGCGGGCAGAGCAGTCGTTCAGGTCGGCCATGGTGAGCAACCCGCCCTGCTCCTCGCTGAAACGCACGATTGCCTCGCCCAATGTCCCCCGATAGAAAACGTCGCGGCCCTGCTCGGCAATGGTGGACAGGGTGCGGGCCAGGTCGCTCTGACGCAGAATATCGCCGGCGCGCAACGGTTCGCCGGAGCCCTTCCGGGTGAAGATGGCGCGGCTGGTGGGAAACTCGCACAACAACGAGTCTCCCGCAATTGCCGACGCCAGGTAGTGCGTGACCGGAAACCCGTCATCGGCCAGCGCGATCGCCGGGGCCAACACGTCGGATAGGGGCAGCGATCCGTAGGCCCCGTGGACGTCCAGCCAGGCATTGAGGATGCCGGGCACGGAGACACTGCGGATGCCTTTCATCGGGATGCCGTCGCGATACCGGTCCAGCGTCGCGGCGTATGGAGCGGCGCCGGTGCCGTTGCACACCCGCAGGCTGTCGTGACCGGTAACGGGATCCTGGGCGCGATAAGTCATGATGAACCCGTCGCCGCCGATGCCGGACATGAGTGGCTCGACTACGTTGAGAGCGGCGGCAGTGGCGATGGCCGCATCTGCCGCGTTGCCGCCCTTTTGCAGAATGGATATGCCGGCCTGAGCGGCTAACGGATGCCCGCCGCAAACCATGCCGTTGCGTCCCATTATCACGGGACGATGCGCCGAATAACGGATACCATGGGGTGTAGCGGACATTCAGCCGGTGCTCCTTTAGCAGCCGCCCGGAAGAAGCGGCGGGATTTGCGCGTAACTCACTTAAGTCGAAAGTTCTTGGGCAATCAAAGGCTCGGCAACGAACCTGTCTGCCACGATCAGCGCTCGCTCATCAAGTCGGCCGGGGCGTTTATGGATGATAGCATCGCCACCGAAACTCCGCCATTGGACAGGAAGGCAGCCTGCTCCGGCGTGAACTCACCGCCGGAGCTTCGCAACGTATTGATGAGGGTATCCGTGCCAATGCTGAGCATGGAGGAAGGTTCGTGGAGCACTTTGTCAAGGTTTTTAGCGCCGCTGAGGTCCAGCGCGGCGAAGATGGTGTCGTGGACAAAGGCTTCGTTCAGGTCGGTGTTTTCCAGCACGGCCAGGTTGAAATTAGCGTGAGCCAGATTGGAGTGCGACAAGTTGGCCTCGGTAAGCACCGTTTTATGAAAAGTGGAATTGGAAAGATTTGCCGACTGCATGTCCGCCCAGGTGAGGTTCGCCTCGGAAAAGTCTGCGTAGTGGCAGTAGGTTCTCCGAAGTACCGTCCAGCTCAGGTCGGCGCCACGCAAGTTGATCTGGCTCAGATCGGCGGCGGTGAGATTGGCTCCCTGTAGTTGAGCCCGCGCCATATTGGTCAGGCGCAGCGTGGCTCCATGCAATATTGCGCCGCGCAGATCAGCGTCCTGGAAGCTGGCGCCGGTAAGGTCGCAGAAATTCAGGTCGGCGCCGCGCAGGTCAGCGCCAGCGAAGTCAGACCCACTGAAATCCAGGTTGTCCAGATTGCTCCACGTCAGATCCTTTTCCCGCAACTGCGAATTGGTAAAGGATGCGCTGGATAGGTCCTTGGTCGCTCGCAATTCGTTCCAGGAAACTGCGTCGCGCCTCAGCAGGTTCAAGGCGCGCTCTGTATGAATCTTGCGCCAAAAGTTCATAACCGAACTCCCAGTTGAGCTACGGCACAATGCTGACAACTTTGCAGTCGATTAATCAACAGGTGGGTCCACGGCGTTAAGGTTTAATGGGTGAAAACGCATTCGCCCCGGCAAACGGGCAAGCCGGGGCGAATTATTGCGTGCTGGGCTCGCGCCATCACGAGCGCGAACAACGCGGTGCACTTATGGCGCTCTTCGTCTGGGATCTAGTGGCCTCCGCAGCCGCAGCCGCCGCCACCGCAGCCGCATCCCCCGCCGCCGCTGCCGCAACCACATCCGCCGGAGCCGCAGCCGCCGCCAGCGTACATCGGGTTATTGATAACGAACCCGACCCGTCCGCCGAACTCTTCCACGTAGTCGATGGTCGCCTCCTCCAGGAACGGAGCGCTATCAGAGTCCAGCAGGAACTCCATACCGTCCATTCGCAAGACGGTGTCGTCCGGCTGGTGCTCCTTTTCCATGGTCAGCATATACTGGAGACCCTGCCCCGCTGGCATGGCAACCACCCTGAGGGCGGAACCGGCTTCGTCCTCGGCATCCACGACTTCCTTGAGTTTTTCAATGGCCATGGGGGTAACGTTCATCTTCTCTGCTCCTGATTCGATCACGTAACGAGAATGCACGATAGCATACTCGTGGCCCTTGCAGTGTCGCCAGCGTAACACGCCCGGTCTAACACGTCAATCGCACCGAACCCCTACCCAGTGCGCTCGGCGTAAGACTGCCGGGCCCGGTCGATGGCGCGCACTCGACCGCTGACCAGATCATCCTGCCGTTCCTTGGCCCACCGGTTGGACGCGGCTGTGCTGAGAACGCTGCCTTGGAAGTGGGGCATGACATAGCGGGCCATCAGCTCATAACTCTTGAGCATCTTGTCCCGGGGCGCCCAGTCGATGGTCTGCACCAGAAATGCGCCGAAACCGCCGCTCTGCTCGCCCAGTCGTTCAATGGCTTCGATGCAGTCGTCGGGAGTGCCGATGATCCAGCTTCCGGTATCGGCCATGTGATCGATTACCTTGTCCAGCGGGCCGTCGTACACCGCCTTGCGGCCGTTGGTTCCTTCGCTGTATTCCCGCAGGTAACGGCCGGCGCCCGTGCGCGCATCATCCAGGGCCTCCTGGCGGGTCTCGGCCAGATGGCAAGGTAGCACCAGTCGCCAGTCATTGCGGTTCATGGTGTTCCCGTGCTCAGCGGCAGACTCTTCGGCTATGCTCCAAAGTCCCTGGAGGTCGGAAGGGCCAGCGGAAGGGTCCCGGGGTACGGTGATGGTCAGAACTGAACAGCCGTGCTTTCCCGCCAGGGTCACGCCGGCCGGTGACTGCACCGATGCCACGGCAGTGTGCATATAGGGCCGCTGGTACGGGCGCAGCTGAAGCAGGCCCTCTTTCAGCTCGAACCAGTCGCTCCGGTAGGTGATCGGCTCCGTCTCGGTGAAAAGACGCAAGATGATGCCCAGGGACTCGTCCATGCGCTCCCGCTGCAACTCGTGGGGAATGCCCATCATGTAGGCATCGCCGGGCAGGGCGCCGGGGCCTACTCCGAAGAGAACACGCCCGTAGGTCATATGGTCCAGCTGCACCATCCGGTTGGCTACCATCAGCGGGTGGTGGTACGGCAGGCTGACCACACCGGTGCCCAGCTTGATGCGGTTCGTGCGCTGGGCGGCGGCGGCGATGAAAACCTCCGGAGAGGAAATAATCTCCCAGCCGGCGCTGTGGTGCTCGCCAATCCAGGCCTCGTCGAACCCCAGCTTGTCTAGCCATTCAATCAGCTCCAGGTCGCGCTCCATCGCCAGGGTCGGGTTCTCGCCAACCCGGTGGAACGGGCCAAGGAAGATGCCAAACTTCATTCGCTCGGGAAACGCCATATCAGGTCCTCCTCCGGTAGTGGGACGCGGCGGGTGCAGTCCCGCTCAGGGCGGGTGCAATCTCGCTCAGATGGAACAGGCGGGGCAGCGGATACTCTGCAATATGCGACCATTCTGCGCACCACGTTATTCCCTGTCAATCAACATTCCCGGTCAATCAACTGCACCCACTCCAATAAGAAAAACCGGGAAGCGATGCTCCCCGGCGCGGTTTTCGAAGGTTTGGCGTCTGGCCGGCTAGTCCGCAGCCATAGGGGCCAATTCGTCGTGGGGTAGGGCTGCCGCGGACTCCGCGGCCTTTTCGTGCCTACGGAGGACGAAACGGGGCACGATGACCCAAAGGGCAAACAATCCAACGAAGGCGGCACCGGCGGCTATGGCAATCATCTCAATCTGTCTCCGAGAACTGGTTTGGGGCGAAAACGGCCTGATCTGCTTGAAAGGCAGTATCGCAACAGATTGTTACGCGGATTTTGCGCCAATGTTACGCCCGTGTAACTGATTGCCGAAGTTTGCCACATTTCGGGGCTGGCGGCAGGCCCCTGTTTTGGCGTTGACGCTAATGAGACTCAGGTTCGCGTCGCGGCGACGCCAAGCCACCAGTGGCGACCCTTGCCCCGACGTTTGCGCTCGTAGCCTCTGGCCCGAAGTTCCAGGCCAAACTTGCGCTGGCTGTGAGCAAGATAACCGTTCTCCAGGCACCAGCGGGCATATGAAGTATATAGGTCGGCGGCCAGAGCCTTCGCTTCGCCTCCCGTAGCGCAGGCATTGGCGACGAAATCATCCACCGGCCCGTGCTCGCTGGCCTGGGACGCGACGCTGAAGCGGGGTTGCAGCGGGCCGTCGGGGGCGACCCAACCGGCGGCCGGTTCCGGCCCGTCCACCGCCGGACTGTTGCGATGCGGGCGGCCCTCTCCGCTGCCGTAGCCCGGCTCGGCGACGGTGGAACCCTGGGCCATCCCTACGGAAGCTCGCCGGCCGGCCATTTCGCCCATAGCTCCATAGTCGCCGGTGGCGGCGCGGGCCGCCCATTGCGGTAAAGCCCCGTCGAGACAGTAAGACGCGAAAAGCGTCAGGTCCAGATAGCGGGACAACCCGCCAAAATGTTCCCACCGTATCTCCTGACCGTGCCATTGTCCGGGATTCAGGGCAATGCGCAAGTCCGAACCGGA
Organism: Dehalococcoidia bacterium; assembly: GCA_963692995.1. GTDB lineage: Bacteria > Chloroflexota > Dehalococcoidia > Lucifugimonadales > UBA3495 > Bin87. Next base: position 1,355,320 of record OY843611.1, on the reverse strand, counting down.
GAAGGTCTGCCGATAATCGGCCGGAATGTCCCAGACCGGGGCAAGCAAGTTGCGTTTCAGGCTGCGGGCAATCAAAAAGACGACGGCGCGAACGCTACGCAGGTCGGCGTTGGTTTCGGACAATGGATCATCGCCGCAGACCTCTTTCAACTCCCGTTGCGTCTGGATGGCGGACAGGACGAACGCGCTGCGTATCTGGTTGCCGGCGCAACGCAGCAACGACCGCCGGTCAGTCAGGTCCAGCGGAACCCCGGCGTTGATCCTTTCGCCGCCCGGCAAGTGAAGCTCGGCCCCGGACGGGAAAAAGGAGACGGAAATCAGGCCACGATGCGATGCTACGAACAGAGCCATCGCCAGGCAAAGGTTTTCCCTAGCCAGACGGACTCGTTGGCCCGCAGTCATTTCCCTGGTGGACGGAGACACTATCCGGTCAAGGGCAAACGCAGCGGCAAAAGGTGTTTCGCTCCTGCGTTGCTGCGGCGGTGGCCGCGTTCCCGTGCGGTCTAGGTGTTGATGTCCATGACCACCTTGATGATATTGTCGTCGCGCTGCTCGTACATGTCGTAGGCTTTCTGGATATCGGAGAAGCCGACGCGGTGTGTGATAAGCTCGCCAGGATCGGCCCAACCCCGGGCGCGCAGGTCCACCATGTCCTGGATCTGGCTGATGGGGTCGCCGCTACGGGCGCCCGTGGTGGGAATGATACGCGGCTGCTTGTCCATCCATAGATTGTGTTCGATAGGCACCATGTGGTCGGTCTGGATGCCGAAGATGATCACCTGTCCGAACTGGCGCACGTGCCGGAAGCAATCGTTCAGGGAGTCGGGATAACCGGCGGCTTCCACAACGGTGTCCGGGCCCTGTCCCCTGGTGATCTCCATCACGGCTTCGTGAACGTCTTGCCGGTCAGGGTTGATACGGTGGGTGGAACCCATCTGCTTGGACTTCTCCAGCCGGTAGTCCAGCGGGTCAACTACGATGACATTGCGCGCGCCCATGCGGGAAAGGATCATGGTGAAGCTGAGGCCGATGCTGCCCTGGCCGAAAATAAGGATGTTCTGCTGTAGGGGACTGCCCATCTGACGGCAAGAATACAGCACGGTTCCCGGAGGCTGGCACATGACCCATTCGTCCAGCCCATCGTACTCGGGCAGGAGGGCGATGCGCCCGGGGGCGGACAGCGCGTACTCGCAGAGGCCGCCGGTTCCGGGGAACGGAATGATGATGACGCGCTGGCCCTCATGGTATTCGTCGGTCTTGCTATCGACGATCACGCCGGCCAGTTCGTGGGCGCCCTTGCAGGGAGCCATGGGATACTCGGACTCGTCAAGCACCGGGCCGTAGGTGTGGCGTATATCGGAACCGCACACGCTGACGCGCTCCATCTTGACCAATACCTGGCCGTCAGCGGGCGTTGGGGTATCAACTTCGGTGAACTCCCAACGCTTGGGGGCAACTAGCTGGGCTGCTTTCATATCGGGGCTGCTCCTTTGCAACGCATGATGACGCAACGAATGTAGGATGGAGCAATCATAGTATGCGGGTGGATTGTGGGCAAGGGTTGAACGGGCTGTCTAATCCGCATCGCGCGGGCGGCGACGGTGGCGGAAGATGTCGGCCAGGGGGATAGCGAGGCCGGGGAGCAGCGGCGTGGCGAGGGTGTCGGCGGCAGTGCGGGCGGGACGCTCCACGTAAGCGCCGTCGCGCAGCTCCAGCGGCAGTACCGTGTCGTTCATCGGATCGACGACCCAGTATTCGCGGATGCCGGCCTCGGCGTAAATCCGCCGCTTGTACACCGGATCGTGGTTGCGGTCGGTGGACAGGATTTCCACAACGATGTCGGGCACGCCTTCGACGTAAATCGTTCCGCCAATGTTGGTTCGGCCGGCGAGGATTACCACCAGATCCGGCTCCACAGCGCGTTGGAGTTCCGGCGACAGGATGGTGGTTATGTCCTGATATACCTCTGCCGGAGGCAACTCGAACGTATCCAGATAGAGCGCAAGCAGCAGATACAACTGCCCCATGAGAAACTGATGGTCTTTAGTCGGCGTGCTCATAACATAAAGGACACCGTCGAACAGTTCCAGCCGCTCGTCGGTTTCGCCCAGGGCCCGGAACTCGTCGAGGGGCATACGGGTTCCGGCGCGCAGTTTGGGTTTGGCGGCAGTCATGGCGGCCTCCGACCGTCCCTACTTGCCAAGCGGGCCGTGGAAGCGGGGGAGGATTTCCTCGCCGGCCTGCTCCAGCTGCTCCATGGACTCGGTGCCGGCGCAGAGTGGGCGGATGACGAACTTGAACCCGCCGGCGTCGTTATACCGCTGGATGAAGTCGCCGATCTGCTCAGAGGTGCCAACGGCCGAGAACTCAGTAAAGTGGGCGTCGGGGCGCTGGCGGGTGACGAACTGCTCCGATCTGGCCTGGCCGGCCTTCTGGTCGTCGCAGATGTAGTAGCCGATGAGGACGCCCACATGGTCTTCCTCGATCTCCCGGTCGTATTGCTGAGCGGTCTCAAAGACGATCTCCCGGCCGGCGCGGACTTCCTCGGGCGTCGCGCTGGACACCAGCCAGCCGTCGCCGACCCGGCCCACGCGCCGGGCCGCCGCCGGGCTGCGGCCTCCGATCCACACCGGGGGCGAGGGTTTGAGAAAGGTACGGGGCGTGACGGACACGTTGTGGGTGGTGAAGAACTCGCCCTCGTGGGTGACGCCTTCCTCCTCCCAGAGGCGGCGCATCAGCGTGATGGCCTCGTCGGTGCGCCGGGCGCGGTCGGCTTTCGGCACGCCGCAGGCTTCATACTCGTCGGGATCCTCCTGGCCGAGACCGACGGCGGGGAAGAAGCGGCCCTGGGAGAGCCAGTCCAGGGTGGCAACCTGCTTGGCCAGCACCACCGGATTGCGCAGGGGCAGGGCCAGTACGCTGGTGCCGAATTTCAGTCGGTCGGAATAGCCGGCCACCAGGGATAGGGCGACCATTGGCTCCAGGCTGAAGCGGTCACTGCAAATGCGGTCGCTGAGCCAGATGGAGTCGTATTCGTGCTTGTCCCCCAACTCAACCAGGGTGCGGAGAAAGTTGGGGTCGTCGCCCCCCTGTCCAAATGCGCCGGGGACGTAGCCGATGGCAACGCTCATGATGGTTGGCCTCCTCGGGAGTAGTCAGTGGTGGCTCCAGGGCGTGGTGGATCGAGAGCATTGTAGCAAATGCCATTCAGCCGCTGATGGGTTCCATGCCGGCTTCGGCGCGGGCGTCGTTGATGTGGTCCAGAACGCGCATCCGCAGCGGCGGCAGTTCATAGCCCAGGTCGGCCATCATCCGGCTGTTGTCCACCAGATAGACGTGCGGCACCGGGCGATTGCCGGTGGTGATGCTGGCGTCGGGGATGTAGGAGCGCACGATGTCGGCCACGTCGGCAATCGTCGCCAGTTCGCCGCCGCTGATGTAGATATGATGGTTCAGCCGGTCGGCCAGGGCGACGCGGACGAAGATCTCGGCGGCGTCCTCGGCGTGGATCATGGGCGACGCTTCCATCGGATCAAAGTCCATGCTCACCGGCTGGCCGATGGCCGGCCGGGACATCATCAGGCCGCCGATCATGCCGGTCATGCCGGTGACGCGCCCGTGGCCGAACACGGTGCAGATCCGCACGCCGCGAATGTCCAGGCCGTGGAGCGTCCGGTAGCGGGCGGCGGCGAAGTCGTTGACCGCCTTGGTCATGCCGTACACGTTAACGGGCGCCGGCAGGTCGTCCTCGATGAGGGAACGGTCGCCGAAGGTGTCCTGCACGCCGTACACGGCGATGCTGCTGGCGTACACCACGCGGCGGATGTTGCCCCAGCGGGCGGCTTCAAAGACGTTGTTGGCGCCGTCGATGTTGACGGCCATGCCGGTGGCGGGTCGATCCTCGGTATCCGGCGGCAAGAGAGCAGCCATGTGGATGATGCAGTCAACGTCGTGGCGGTTGACGGCCTCCAGGATGTGGTCCAGACGGGTCACGTCGCCCCGATACATGGATATGCGGTCCAGCAGCGGCTGCAAATTGGCCCGGGGCGGCGCCAGGTCGAAGCAGACCACCTCCTCACCCCGTTCCACCAGCTTGCGGATGATTCGATTGCCAATAAACCCGGTGCCACCGGTAACCATCACGGACATTGCGAGACCTCCAGAGCGACCGCCGGCGGAATACGGTACGGGCAGATTCAGAGAAAACCGGCAGCGCAACGCTGCCCAGCATCATACCCATCGGGAGGGAGGAGGCGCAAGGAAAGGGATTGACCCTACGGCGCACCGGATAGGATCCGGCGATTCCCCGGCGCTACCGAGGACGGTGGGCGTAGCCATTTGATTATTCCATCCGCTGCCCTAGCGGTTTCAGCAGAGGGCCAAGTTGTTGTGAACACTAGCAGTTAGCATTCGTTCAAGTTCGTCAGGAGCAGACCACCGGGCTATTTCAGAATGTTCCTCTACCAACTGTAAGTCCTCAGGCCACCATACATCTACAATGTCATCAAACAATGAAACGAATGCCAGATTTGGTTGATCGGCTCTAAGGTGGCTCAAGTCGACGCATGCTGCCAAGACGTGCTCCGTAATACGGCGAACAGCCCCTCGCGACCCGGTACTAAGCAGGAAAATCAACGAGGTCCGGTTATCAGTCTGCGTCTCGAAATTAACGTTCCAGTCGCGCGCAGATCGTCCTGATTTCGTAACTTGACGCTGGAAAGGAATTTGCTTTTCGAGTAACCATTCGTTCACCTCGTCTTCAGTAGTCTGCAATGACTGGCTGCGCAGGGTGAACCACAAATCCGAAATCCGCACAACTGCTTGGGCGATGCGAAGCACCGCTTCTCCCAGCGCGTCCTCGGGTATTGCGCGTAGTATCAGTTGATCATAAAAAAGCTCGATACGGAGCGTTCGACAAACGTCTTGGACCAGATCTTCTTGCCCCCTTGAACGCCGACGGCTGATTGACTGCAACCTCAGCCAACCTAACGCGTCGCCAAAATCAGTGACCGTGTAATTGCTACCGCGTTCAAGGATAAAGACGTCCACGACTCCACCATCGGGATACAGCAAGGGAGTACGCACCCGCACTCCCTCACGCGGAGCCGGCGAGCATACGAACAAGGGCGGCAGCGTCCGCCCTACGGAAGCGCAAAGTTCGTTGATGTTCATATCAGCGACGCTCCTTGGACGAAGCCAGGCTCCCGCAACGTTCCCTCATGCCTCAGATTTATCTCGGCGCAGAATTGCGCCCACACCGCTACCGGTCGGTCCCAAGTCTCGGTAATGTCGTCCGGCACATATGCCCACTTGTCTCGGCTACCGGGCACCCAGTAGTTTTTGTGCTTCTCTCCAACAAATTCGCCGTCAGGATTGCAGTGGTCCGCTCCCAAGTCCAAGCCGTGGATTCGCCCCACTGTTCGGTGAATAAGCGCATACGACAGCTTGCCGGAGTTGGGATTATACCAACCGTTGACGAATATGGGATGACCAGATTCAGAATCGATGTCGACCCTGAACTGTCGTGCCAAAGTGTTAGGGCGACCTTCCCACTCGATATCGCCGGCGATGCTCTTAGTGTCATCGCCGATTAGGGCCTCGTATTCCGGTCTACTCAAGGGCATAAGCGCTATGATCTACCCCAACTCGCCCGACACTAGGCAGGGTAACTACAGTGCGGAAAGCGCGTAAATCTCTGCCGTGCCGCGCTTGGCCGCCGATTGTAGCAAATGTAGCAAACTCGGCAACTGCGTGCCTACCTGCATTGCGGTAGAGCCGGGCAAGCATCCTCGCCGCTACTCCATCAGACGGCAGTAGCCCCTAACCCGCCGGCCGACCCGCGTACCACCGCCCCATCACCGAGGGCTCCGTAGCCAGGCTGCGTCGGATAGCCGCCACCGTCTCTCCATCCAGCCCAGCGCGGACACCGCCACATCCAATGCCCGCCGTACCGGATCGCCGTCCAGCTGCGGCAGCGGCAGCAGTACATCCTCAGCATGGACGGCGCAGGCGGCCGGTCAATTGCGTTATTGCGGCGTCGCCGATGGTGGCGAAGTGCGGCACAATGAGCTTCCACTGGTCGCAGAACCCAAAGCCAGCGCATTCGATTTGACAATAATAGCCTGCCCCTCTGCTGCCAATATCTTTCGGCCAAATGATTCCTTGGTGGCTTGGCGACAACGTTAGAATCCCACTTGGTGGCCATTGACTGAGTCACTTCCGTATCGAGCTGCCATAGCGCGACCCTGCCCTCAGCATCGGGCATTGCTGAACGGGTGAAAGATTCCCTGGTTCGTTGGTTCGTTGGCCTGCCGGCTCAATGTGAGCGACGCTGCCCAGTGTTACTGGCAAGAACAACTCGCCATCCCTCAATTAGGCAAACTTTTCGCACAGGTAAGGAGGGAGAAACTGCGCCGCTCCCCAATCACCGGCGGCGGTTCCGGACTCCGGCCACCGGCGGCAGATGACCGGCATTTCGCCAATATCGGTAATTTTCTTTGCGTATTCCCGGCTGAGTGGGAGGCGAAATGAGGCCCAGGGTGGTCGCCGCCATGTGCGTTGCTATCAGGTTGATGTCGTAGCCGCTGAACACACGCTCGCTGAGGGCGCGGGCCACCTCTGGGTCGTCCCGCGACTGCGGCGCCAAATCGCGGATGCGCTCGGTGGCGGCCAGTAGTAACCCGTCATGGCGCCGGCGTCACGGTTCCCGCGCTCGCAGCCATTGCTTGACACTACTTCGGCCCGTGCTACTATTCGGCCATCCTGAAAACCGGCGCATTCACCGCCGGTTTTCCGTATAATCGGCCCATCCGCACCGTCGATCCCACAATCGCCGAACCCACAATCGCCGAACCCACAATCGCCGAGCCTACAATCGCCGAAACACCGCCACAAGGAGCGTGTTGCCATGGAACTCGACCGCGACACCCTGTTAAAGCTCTACCGAACCATGACCACCATCCGCCATTTTGAGGAGCGCGGCGTGCCCGAAACCGGCCAGCGCGGGATGTCCGCCTCCGTCCACTCCTCGGTGGGCCAGGAGGCGGTGCCCACCGGCGTTTGCGCCCACCTCAGCGATGAGGACTACATCGGCAGCACCCACCGCGGCCATGGCCACTGCATCGCCAAGGGCGTTGACCCCAAGCTGATGATGGCCGAACTGTTCGGACGCAGCCACGGCCCCAACAAGGGCAAGGGCGGTTCCATGCACATCGCCGACATGAGCAAGGGTATGCTGGGCACCAACGGCATCGTGGCCGGCAGCGTCCCGCTGGCCGTGGGCGCGGCGCTCACCTCCAAGATCCGGAAGCTGGGCCGCGTGGCCGTGGCCTTCTTCGGCGACGGCGGCGCTAACCAGGGCGTGTTGCACGAGTGCATGAACCTGGCCTCCGTATGGAAGCTGCCGGTGATATTCTGCTGCGAAAACAACGGCTACGCCGAATCCACGCCGGTGGAGTACGGCCTCTCCGTGGCCAACGTGGTGGACCGAGCGGTGGCCTACGACATGCCCGGCTTCCACGTGGACGGCATGGACGTGCTGGCGGTGCATGAGGCCGCCGGCGAGGCGGTCTCCCGCGCCCGCGCCGGCGACGGGCCGGCCCTGCTGGAAGCCCGCACCTACCGCTACTACGGCCATACCGTGTTCGACAACCCCCTCACCTACCGCACCCGGGAGGAAGAGGCCCACTGGCGCGCCCGCGACCCTCTGCTCACCTTCCGCAACCACATGGTCGCCCAGGGCAACGTCATCACCGCCGAGGAACTGGACCAGCTGGACGAATCAGCCCGCCTCCTCATGGAAGAAGCGGTGGCCTTCGCCGACGCCAGCCCCCTGCCCGAGCCTCACGAAATCTACGAGGACGTGTACGCCGACTACCCGGTGGAAATGATGCGGCGGGGCGCGAATATGCCGTTGTAGCGTCTATCCACCGGGGCCCATCTACCGGAGACTATCCACCGGAAATGAAAAAGGTCATGGAGCGAGGCTGAAATTATGACTACCCTTACCGAAACGCCCCTGACGCCCCCACCCGGCGAAACCCGCGAGTTGCAAACCCGCGAGGCCATCAACGAGGCCCTGATCCAGGAGATGCGCCGGGACGAAACCGTCATCATTATGGGCGAGGAGATCGCCGGCGGCGCCGGCCGTGAGCACCTGGGCATCGTGGACGCCTGGGGCGGCGCCTTCCGTACCACCCGTGGCCTCATCCAGGAGTTTGGCAACGAGCGGGTGCTGGACACTCCCCTTTCCGAAGCGGCTTTCGTCGGCACCGCCATCGGGGCGGCATCCACCGGAATGCGCGCCGTGGCCGAGCTGATGTTCGTCGATTTCATAGGCGTCTGCATGGACCAGTTGCTGAACAACGCCGCCAAGATGCGCTACATGTTCGGCGGCCAGGTCAAGGTGCCCTTCGTCATGCTGACCCGTATCGGCGCCGGTTTCGGCAGCGCGGCCCAGCACTCCGAGTCCTTCTACTCCCTGTTCAGCCACATCCCCGGCCTGAAAGGGGTCTGTCCCTCTGATGCCTACACCGCCAAGGGGCTGCTGCTGTCGGCCATCCGCGACGACGATCCGGTGGTCTTCTTCGAGCACAAGGGACTCTACGGCAACACCTGCCCGGTTCCCGAAGAGATGTACACCCTGCCCTTGGGTAAAGCCCGCACCGTCCGCCCCGGCTCCGACATCACCCTGGTGGGCATCAGCAAGATGACCTGGGTGGCCGTGGAGGCCGCCGAGGAGCTGGCCAAGGGGGGCGTCAACGCCGAGGTCATCGACCTGCTCAGCGTTTCGCCCATCGACTACGACCACGTGCTGGACTCAGTGCGGCGCACCCACCGGCTGCTGGTGGTGGACGAGGACACGCCGGTGTGCAGCATCTCCGCCGACATCTGCGCTCGCGTCGCCGAGGAAGCCTTCGACTATCTGGACGCGCCGCCCTCCCGCGTCACGCCGCCCCATACCCCGGTGCCTTACAGCCGCGCCCTGGAAAACATCTACCTGCCCAACGCCGAGCGCGTGGTCAACACCGCGCGGCGGCTGATGTCCTGACCGGACCGACCCCCAACCCCAACTTACCCTGTCGCTCCTCATCCCAATCTACCCCGTCGCTCCCCATCCCAACCTACCCCGTCGCTCCCCATCCCAACCTACCCCGTCGCTCCCCATCCCAACCTACCCCGTCGCTCCCCATCCCAACCTACCCCGTCGCTCCCCATCCCAACCTACCCCGTCGCTCCCGCGAAAGCGGGAGCCCAGGAACTATCCAGCCGAATGGCGGCGGCAGCGTAACGCCGGACGCGGTGCGGGCGCCTGGCTTCCCGCGTGTGCGGGAATGACGGCGGCAGTGTAACGCCGGACGCGATGCGGGCCACTGGGTTCCCGTGCGCGTGGGAATGACGCTTGGGGCATTTTGATCGTAGCGATGACCCTTGGCATGATGACCCTTGACATATCGACGACTCGCAACAGGAGGCCAAAATCATGACCACCGTTGGAAGCGGAAACCACACCTACACGCTGACGTCCGACTGGGCAAAGATGCCCGACGCCCACCCCTTGGGGGCGGTGAGCGCCCTGGCCAGCGACTCGACCGGCGACATCTACGCTTTTCACCGGGCCGACCCGCCCATCGCCATATTTGACCGCAACGACGGCTCGTTCAAAAGCGGGTGGGGCAACGGCGGTTACGTGTATGCCCACGGGTTCTACATTGAAGACGACATCGTCTATCTAACCGACCGGGACACGTCCACCTGCATGATGTACACCCTGGACGGCAAGCTCATCCAGATGCTGGGGCGGTACATGGTCCACTCGGATACCGGCTGCACAGTGGCCGGCGCGCTGGTGCCGCGGGCCGCCGGGCCGTTCAACTACCCCGCCGAGCTGGTGCCTTCGCCCAGCGGCGACCTGTACGTGGCCGACGGCTACCGCAACGCCCGCGTCCACCGCTTCGACAACGACGGCAACCATAAGTATTCCTGGGGCAAGCCGGGCAAGGAGCATCCCTACGAGTTCCACTTGCCCCACAGCCTGCTGGTAACCCGCGACGATCGGGTGTACGTGTGCGACCGGGAGAACAGCCGCATCCAGGTATTCAACACGTCGGGCGACTTCATCGCCATGTGGACCGACACCTGCCGGCCCACCGACATCGCCGAGACGCCGGAGGGCGACTTCGTGGTCAGCCAGCTGGCGCCGCTGGACGAATCCCATTCGCCCCGGGTCGCCATCTTCGACCGGGACGGCAACGTGCTGGCCCGCTGGGACAGTCGCTCCGCCCACGGCATCTGGTGCGACGCCCAGGGCGACATCTTCCTCGCGCTGACGGGCGACCGGGCGGTGGACAAGTACGGGCGGAACTAGGCCGCGTTTATAACCCCCCGCCATTCCCGCTCTCACCCCCCGTCATTCCCGCGAAAGCGGGAACCCAGCGCCCCGGAGCGGCAGCTGATGAACCAACGGCTCTCCGTCATTCCCGCGAAAGCGGGAATCCAGCAATAGCCGGCTGTCGCAAAACGATGGGTTATAGCAACGCCTGAATTTCTGCTCTCGCAGCAATCTCAGGATAAATCGCCGACACCCGCCAGGGAGAGCAGAATCATGACAGAAATTGACACTCCCATTATTGACACTCCCGTCGAGGACAAGATAGTTGGCGTTCTGCGACAGCTGGGCATCGAGCGGGCGCACTTCGCCTCCCGCAACTTGGGCGACTGGCGCGGGCTGGCGGCGGATCATCCCGAAGCCATCGCATCCTTGACGCTGATCTGCCCGCTGGGGTTCGACGCGGCGGTGGTGGAGCCGCTGGCCGACCGGCTGCTGGTGTTCAACGCCGACCGCGGCGGCGCGACGGATACCCTCGCCCGCAACATGGCCGGCCTGCCGTCGGCGTCGCTGGTTACGCTGCCCGGTTACGAGTATCCCAACAACTACGCCGACATCGGCGTGGAGCAGGGCGATGCGGTCGCGGCGGCGATGCTGGAGTTCATGGGCTCCCGGAGCAGCTTGCCCAGCGTGTCCCTACCCATGGCGGAGGGCGAGGTTGACGGCGTCTATTTCAAGGTGCAGGGATCTGGGACGCCATTGGCGCTGACGCCCCTGGGCGCGGCGCCGGCGCAGTGGGACCCCATTCTGGAAGAGTTGAGCGCGCAGTATTGCGTAATCTCCATGTTCGGGCCGGCCCTGGGCATGGTGGCCAGCCTGGAAGGACGGGGCCGTACCTTCGGCTACCGATCCGCCGTGGGCAGCATCATCGCATCGGCGGCGATCCAGCCGGGCGAAAGCGTGCTGGAGGTGGGCTGCGGCACCGGCGTGCTGTGCCGGTGGCTAGCCCGGGAGACGGGCGGCAACAATCCGGTGTCCGGCATGGATGTTAACGTGTACTTCCTGCGGGAGGCCGCCGAGATCGCCCGCCGCGAGGGCATGGCCGACGCGGTGAATTTCCACGAGGGCAGCGCTGAGGAGTTGCCCTTCGACGACGCCAGCTTCGACGTGGCCTTCTCCAGCACCGTGGTCCAGCGGGTGAACGCCGACTTGATGCTGCCGGAGATGGCGCGAGTCACCAAGCCCGGCGGACGGGTGGCGGTACTGGGCCACGCCCACGACATGAACCGCTGGGTGAACCTGCCCCTGAGTCCTGAGCTGAAAACCCGGATCGAGGCGCCGCCGTGGGTTGACGACCGGGGACACCCCCAGGGCTGCGACGACGCCACCCTCTACCGGAAGTTCGCCCAACTGGGCCTGACCGACCTGCGGATGTACCCCTTCATCAGCACCTTCTCCGACCCCGGCCGGCTCCAATTCCTCGAAGGCGGCATCTTGCCCACCCTGAACGCCGCCGAAGCCGCCCAATGGCGCGCCGCCGTAGCCCAAGCGCGGGCCGACGGCACCTTCTTCATCTCAACGCCGTTCCACTGCGCGGTGGGGAGGAAAGGGTAAGGCCGGCGCCGTATGCCGTCCTCGACGCCAGGGATGTCAGTTAGCCGGGCCTTGTTGCTGATTCAGAAGTCCAAAACGGACGAAAATTCGTCAGGCGACATGGATTGTAACGTTCCTTCGTCCATTAGGATCCGCCGTGTAGTTGCGTCTAGTGCGGGATACCTCACCATTCGCAACCGGCATTCTAACGTCTCCATTCGCTATGACTTGGCTGCTGGCGAACCCATACTCACGTGACGGCCACAGTAGCATATTGAGAATTTGGGCAGGCAACCAAGCGGTTCGTTCATTCATTTGCAGTGGTGGTTCAGTCCGGAGGTTTATGTCGCCAGCTTGTCCCGTACACGGTCCGCCACCTCGTCCAAATAGCCTTCCGACCACGATGACCACCTATTGAATGCGGGCGGCGCCAAGCTCGGAATGGGGAGGATAAGATACTTTTCAGTTTGAACGTCGCAAATCTCAGCGGCGGAACGGGGGACTGCGAGGCCGCCAACCTTGAGAATGCAGGAAATACGTTTCACGGCACGGACGCCGTGAATAACGATGACGGTCGGAGCAATTTCGCCGAGCAGGTAACGGAAAATCTCTTCTCCTTTTCTTGCGCCGCCGGCGTTAGCCTGATTCTCTAAATCTTTGGCCAAGGGAGTGGAGAAGCAAATCACGTCTGTCTCAATGACGTTGTGAATGCCCGGCCGGTCCAAGCGATCTGAAAGACCGTCAATGTTCCGCCGCGTCGGGGATGGTTTGCCGTTGGTCACCTCATCGTAAAGCCCGCGGCAACTTTCACCGTTCCGATTGAAAAGAGCATCCAGGTGCCTCTGGCGCGGTATGTCCTCGGCGGAATAGGCGTTCCGTTGGTTCATTCCTACGATGAACACATCCGCTTCCAACGGGTTCTTCATCCTGGTCATCCACGGGCGCGGCAGTTGACTATTGATAGGCTTGGTCAGCTCCTGGATCATTTCCTCAAATTTGTCCATCTCGATAATCCTGCCAGCTCGGAGGTTTCTCCAAGTATAACCCCCCTGTCCCGTGACACCAAAAGACGCGAGCCGAGGGTGGCCACAACCCCCGGCCCGCGCTGTGAGGAGAGGAAAATGTCGCGCTTGGAGCGTCGGCGTTAGCTCCGCGCGATAGCCTCCGGGTAGGTCTGGATGCCGTGCTCGGAAATGTCCAGGCCCGTCATTTCTTCCGCTTCGCTGACCCGCACGCCCATGGTGAACTTCAGCAGGAAGAACAGGGCGAAGCCGGTGATCAGCGACCAGGCGACTACCGCAATGATGCTGACGATCTGCGGCACGATCAGCGACGCGCTGCCGCCCACCAATCCGCCGTCCTTGGCGAAAATCGCGATGGCCAGCAGGCCCCACAGGCCGGTGAACCCGTGTACGCTGATGGCGCTAACCGGATCGTCAACCTTCAGCACCCGCTCCACGAACATCACGGCGAAGTACATCACCGGGGCGGCGATGGCGCCAATCGCCACGGCGGCCCACGGATCCACGAAGTTCACCGGGGCGGTGATGCCCACCAGCCCGGCCAGCGCACCGTTGCACGCCATCAGGATGTCGGCTTTGCCCTTGGCGATCAGGGTGATGTACATGGCGACCACCGCGCCGGTGGCGCCGGACAGCAAGGTGTTGACGGCGTTGAGGCCGATGTCGTCGCCCCAGCCCACGTTGAAGCCGAACCAGCCGAAGAACAGGATGAACGTCCCCACCACCACGAAGGGGGTGCTGTGGGCGGGCATCTCCTGGGGCTGCCCATTGACGAATTTTCCGATGCGGGGACCGACTACGGCGGCGCCGGCCAGCGCGACGAATCCACCCACTGCGTGCACCACGCCGGAACCGGCATAGTCCAGCGCTCCCATGCCCATGGTGCCCAGCCAGCCGTCGCCCCAGACCCAGTGGCCGTAGATCGGGTAGATCAGCGCGGAGACGATGAAGCTGTAGGCCAGATAGGTCTGTAGCTTGGTCCGCTCGGCCATGGCGCCGGCCACGATAGTCGCGGCGGTGGCGGCGAATACCATCTGGAATATCCAGCCCACGTAGTCTCCGGAGGCCAGGAACCATCCCGTCAGTCCGATTAAGCCGCCGGCGGTGTCCCCCAGCATGAAGGCGAAACCGAAAGCCCAGAAGCCTAGGGACGCGATGGCGAAGTCCATGAAGGATTTCGTAAGGTAGTTGGTGGTGTTCTTGGACCGGATCAGGCCCGCTCCCAGGAACGCGAAACCGGCCTGCATGAAGAAGACCAGCGCGGCGGCGACCACTGTTACGATGTTGTCGGCATAGCCGTTGACCCACTCGGTGGTCGGCCCGTCGTCCTGGGCAAAGGCGATGTTGAAAGACGCCAGCAGCCCCACGGACAGCAGGCCCACGGCCAACGCCAGCAGAGTGCGTCTTAGGGAGAAGGGGTACTCTTTCACCGCGGCGACGCCGTGGCTGAATACGCTGTAACTGAATAAAGATTTGGTGGCCGAGAGCATCTTTGCCTCCTGTGCGATGTAAGGCGCCGTCGCGCTGCGTATGCGTCCAGACGCTGTGGCCGGCGTCCCATTTGAATGTGACCACCACAATCGTAGGTTCACCGTGTTAACCGGCGGTTGCGAGCCGATTAAAAAACTATTGCGGAAGCGTTACTTCTGTGTTTCGCGTGTTTCCGATGTCCAGTCGGGGGACGCCAACGTGGCTGGTCCGGAACTGTGCCATCCTGGCGAGACCGATCCGCAGACTCGGTATGGGCCGGCAACTGCCCCGCTGCGCAGGTTCTGAACATCATCCGCCGTCGCATGCCCCGCCCCGGGTCTGGGTGGACGGCTCCCGGGCCAAAGGCCGCGCCCGTCTTTACTCCGACTTGGACCTAATGATGGACGACCACGGACGGCCCATTTACGAACTCAGTATCCGGTTGCCCTTGCGTGGAGAAACGGAGTGTGCCGTGGCGGAAAATCCGCATATCCCACTGGCCGGCCCATGACTTTGCCGCGCGGTAGCCGACCCGCCCCCTGTGCTATACTCGGCCCCGAAACCGGCAAGCCTGTTTATTCCGGCCCCTTTGGGCCGTGCCGAGGTATTAATCATGCAGTGGGCTTCTGCGCTTTCTCAACAGAACAGTTTGCGCGCCGCGCTTTCCGAGTGCGCCGCGTCCGTCCGCGCTACCCTGGGCGACACTGCCCCCGATCTGGTCGTGGTTTTCGCATCCTCCGAGTACGCCTCGGACTACCCCAACCTGCCTGACCTGGTGGGTGAAATGCTGGGTCAACAGGCCATGGTGCTGGGCTGCTCCGGCGGCGGCATCATCGGCGGCGGCAACGAGGTGGAGCAGGAACCGGCGGTGTCCGTGACCGTGGCCGGCCTGCCCGGCGTGAAGATCCATCCCATCCGGCTGGAAGGCGACCGCCTGCCCAGCCTGGACGCCGGACCCGACGAATGGCATCAAGCCTTCGGCGTTGACCCCGCCGACGAGCCCCAGTTCGTCGTGCTGGTTGATCCCATGTCATTCCCGGCCCAGAACCTGTTGCTGGGCATGGACTACGCCTATCCGGCCGCCGCCAAGATCGGCGGCCTGGCCAGCGCGGCCCAGGGGGCGCGGCAAAACGGCCTCTTTTTGGGGAAGGACTACTGCGACTCCGGCGCAGTCGGCGTGGCGTTGTCCGGCAACATCGTCGTGGAGACGGTGGTGGCCCAGGGTTGCCGGCCCATCGGCGCGCCCATGCGCATCACCCGCAGCGACCGCAACTTCCTGGTGGAGCTGGACGGGGAACCGCCCATCAACGTGCTGCGTGGACTTTTCCAGCAGGCCGGCCAACGCGACCGCGACCTGATGCAGCGCTCCCTGTTCCTCGGCGTGGTGATGGACGCCCTCATCGACCAGCCCCGGCAGGGCGACTTCCTCATCCGCAACGTAATGGGCATGGACCAACGCAGTGGCGTCCTGGCCATCGGCGAGATGCTCAAGGAAGGCCAGTTGGTGCAGTTCCACCTGCGCGACGCCGAAACCTCCGCCGACGACCTCTCCGCCGTTCTGGAACGCTACGCCATGGACAACCGGGAGAACCCGGCCCACGGCGCGCTGCTGTTTTCCTGCCTGGGCCGGGGCAAGTACCTCTACGGTCGTCCCAACCACGACACCGAGGTGTTCCACAATAAAGTGGGCGCAGCCGTTCCCCTGGGCGGCTTCTTCTGCAACGGCGAAATCGGCCCGGTCAGTGGCACAACGTTCCTGCACGGCTACACCAGCAGCTTCGGCATCTTCAGGCCCCGTTTGTAGCCGGACCGGACAGCCCTGGAACAAGCTACGCGCGGCGGCTAAAATCTCCGCCAGCTTTGGCCTCGGTGAGACGGCCTAGAGTGTCATCAAAATAGAAGGCGGATGTTCCGCTCGTTATCGGAACCGCCGTACTCGACGAACCGTTGCAGGTCAGCGTGATAGCGCTCGATGTAGGGGCGGGATCGCCTGGCGATACCATAGCGCCATCGGCTAAAATTGCGGTACAAATTCACCGGAACTACTAGTAGGGTTATGACCACCACAGCAGCCATCAAGGTTGGCCTTTCGGCGTCTCTGACCGGCCAGTTTGAAACCCAGGGGGCCCAGGCCCTGGCCGGCCTGACGGCATGGGCCGATTATGTCAACGAGAACGGCGGCCTCGACGTAGCGGGCCGGCGGCGTACGGTATCCGTCGTCCACTACGACGACGGAAGCATGGCCGACAATTGCCGGCAGAACGTCGAGCGCCTCATCCGGCAGGATCAGGTTGACCTGCTCTTCGGCCCCTACTCCGCCGGCCTCACCACCGCCGCCGCCATGGTCGCCAATGAACACCGGCGACTGCTGTGGAACCACGGCGGCGCCGGCGACGCCCTGTATGCCCGAGGGCATCGCAACGTAATTGGCGTCCTGACCCCCGCCGACCGGTATCTGGAAGGTGTGTTGCCCCTGGTCAGGCAGGTCAACCCCGCGGCCAGCAAGGCGGTGATCCTGCGCATCGACACCGGCGCCTTCGCCCGCATCGCCGCGCGGACGGTGGAGTCCGCCGCCGCGGAAATGGGTTTTACCATCGATCTGGACCTGCGCTACAGACCCAGCCAGTTCCAGTTCCGGGAGATTGCCCGCCACGTCGGTGAATTGGGCCCGGACGTGGTGGTAGCGGTAGGCCGAATCCGGCACGACATCGCCGCGGCTCGGGCCCTGGCCGGCCTGCCCAATCGCAACCGGATCGGCCTGGCCGTGGCCGTGGCTACTCCCATATCAGAGTTTGCCATAGCCCTCGGGCGTTCCGTCGATGGCTTTGTCGGCCCCAGTCAATGGGAACCGCAAGTATCCGTGTCAACACCCGATGTTGGGCCTCCTCCGGGAACAGTGCTGCAACTAATGGAACGCGCCGGTGCAGCACGCTCCGTCCCGGTGGATTACCCCATGGCCCAGGCATTCGCCTCCGGGCTGGTGGCGCAGCGCTGCCTGGAAGCGGCCGGCGCGCTGGATGAAGACGCCCTCAGAAATGCCGCCGGCGACCTGGATTTCACCACTTTCTATGGCCGCTTCCGCATTGATGAAGACGGCCGGCAGATCGGTCGCTCAGTGGCGTTGGTGCAACGTCAGAAAGGTCGCAAGGTGGTAGTATGGCCGCCGGAGCAGGCAGAGGCCCCGCTACAATACCCGTTCTGAAATAGCTATGCCGCGGCGAGGCTGGGGGTAAGACCAGAGCTGGGGGGCAAGGCCGGATAGGAGCGAATGGTTATTCGCTCCTATCCCGTTTCGGGAAGTTGCGGAGTTCCCGGAAGTTTCGGACCAGCGCTTACGACTCCAGCTGCACCGGGTTGCGGAGTACGCCGATGCCGCTGATGTCGATTTCGCAGATGGCGCCGTCGCCCATGTCCTGCGTCGTCCCGGGAGTGCCGGTGAAGATGCAGTCGCCGGCTTCCAGCGTCACGTAGCGGGTGATGAACTCGATCATCGTGGGCACGTCGAAGAGCAGGTGGTCGGTAGTCTCGTTCTGCTCCTCGTCGCCGTTGACCCGGGTGCGGAGGTGCTGGGCCGCGGGGTCAACGTCGGTTTCAATCCACGGGCCCATGGGCGAGAAGGTGTCGGCGGACTTGGCCCGCCACCAGTCGGAGTTATTCTCGTTGCGGTCCCGGCGCTGCCAGTCGCGAGCCGAGACGTCGTTGCCGCAGGTGTAGCCCAGCACGTGGTTCAGGGCGTCCGCCTTGGACACCTTGCGGCACTTGTCCTTGATGACCACCACCATCTCGCCCTCGGCGTCGAAGCGCTGGACCTCCTTGGGCCGGATGATCGCATCGTCCGGGCCGATGACGCTGGTGGGCGTCTTGTGGAAAACCATGGGGTATTCGGGAGCCGGCCGGTCGCCGACGTGGCTGGTGTAGTTGAGGCCCATGGCCAGGATTTTTCCCGGCATCACCGGGGCCAGCAACTTCACATCCGACAGGGCGTGGGTATGGTCAGTCAGCTTGATTTCGTCGTCAAAGATGCTGCCGTCAATAGCGGTTACGTTGTCGCCGTCAACGACGCCGTAGTGCTCGGAGCCGTGGGCGATGTAGCGGGCGATTCTCATAGCAGGATTGCCTCCGTTGGGGTGTTTTGACCGTGTTGGCGTGGGTTATTGTACCATCAGCAACCGCCGGCTCAGTGTTCAATCACCAGCTTGCCGAAGAAGTCGCGGTCGTGCATCACCTGGTGCGCTTCGGCCACGCCATCCAGGGGGAAGGCGCGGCCCACAATGCCGCGCAGCGCCCCCTGTTGCACCATCTTCATGGCATCGGCCATGGTGCGCCGGCTGCGCCCGCCGCTGCCCATCAGATGCAGCGGTTTCCCATGCAGGATGGACAGGTCCATAGGCGTCTGGCTGCCTGAAGTGACGCCGGTGATGACCAACCGTCCCTCCTGCTTCAGGCATAGCATATTCTCGTGCCACACGTCCGCGCCCACACAGTCATACACCACGTCCACCCCCTGTCCATCGGTCAGCTCCTTCACCCGCTCGCTGACGCTGTCCACCTCGCGGTAGTTGATAACCTCGTCGGCGCCCCACTTCTGGGCTTCTTCCAGCTTCCAGTCGCTGCCGGCGGTGGTGATCACCCGACAGCCCATCATCTTGGCAATCTGGATGCCCATGCTGCCCACGCCGGAGCCGGCGGCCTGCACCAATACGTCGTCCCAAGGCTGCAACTTGGCCTGCGTGATCAGGCAGTGCCACGACGTATGCAAGGCGATGGGCAGCGCGGCGGCTTCAGCAAAGGACATCGCGTCGGGTATCGGGTAAGCGTTGATGGCCGGCGCGACCACGTACTCGGCATGGCCGCCGTCCAGGTCAACGCCAATGCGCCGCTGACGGGCGCACCACTGGTCTTGGCCGGAGGCGCAGTGCTGGCAGAGGTTAACGCCGCCGCACTTCACCCGGTTGTCCACCAGCACCCGGTCGCCAACTTTCAAGTCGCCGCCGGCATCGGGACTGATCTGCGCCACCTCGCCGGCCAGGTCGCATCCCAAGATGTGCGGGAAACGCCGGCAGTTGCCGGCGCGCAGGTTCAAGTCCAGATGGTTCAGCGCGCTGCCGCCCACCCGGATCAAAATTTCGCCTGGCGCAATCTCCGGCTCCGGCCGGTCGCCATAAATCAGCACATCGGCGCCGCCCGTTTCGTTGATATAAATGGCTTTCATCAGGGTTCCCTCCGCATGGCAAGTGACAATTGACAACGGTAGCGGTAGCAGTGTAAAGGCGCGGCGGCAGGCCGGCAAATCGGTTTGCGCCAGCGGTAACGCCTGCTTACAATGGCTGCATGGGAGGAGTCCAAAATGCCCAAGCCACCGTTCATAACCCGCGTAAAATTGCGAAATTATAAAAGCATCGCCCGTTGTGATGTGGAACTTGGGCCGCTGGGTATCCTGGTCGGCCCTAACGGCTCCGGCAAAAGCAACTTTCTGGATGCTTTGCACTTAACGTGTCAATCCCTGATGTGGCCTCTCGAAGAGGTTCTTCGGGAACGTGGCGGGATACGAGAGGTGCTGCGCCGCTCCGGCGAACATCCCAACAGTTTTGCCGTCTCGCTGGATTTTAACCTGCCAGACGGCGCAGGAAAAGGTCAGTACTGTTTTGAGATAACATCGCGCAAGAGTGGTGGAATTGAAGTCAGCAAGGAAATGTGCGAAATCAGTCCTTCAGACGGCGCAGGCGAGCGACTGCGCTTTGTAGTGCAGGGTGGGGAAATCATCGAATCAAACGTACCGACAGTGCTGCCTAGGGCGTTTCCAGACCGTCTCTTTCTAATCAGCGCCGGCAACTTGAAAGAATTTTGGCCTGCGTATGACGCTCTAACTGAGATGAGATTTTACAGATTTGACGTTAGCGTGTTGAGAAGGCCACAGGCACCAGAGTCTGGTGAATTTCTACACACTCCCAATGGCCATAACCTGCCCAGTGTATTAGGAGCTATGGAGCAAAATGACCCGCCGACGTTTACGCGTATTCAACGCTATATGCAGGAAATAATTCCAGGCTTGGAAAGTGTCAGTCGACTGGAGATACCAGTTGTGGCTTTGGAGACTATCCAGTTCGCGCAACAATTTAGTGACCGGGAGAATCCTCACCGATTCACCGCAATCAATATGTCTGACGGCACGCTGAGAGCGTTGGCAATTTTGATTGCGCTACAGCAAGGCGGTGATTTTCCTCCATCCCTTGTCGAGTTTGAAGAACCGGAAATTGGCTTGCATCCGGCCGCTTCCGGCCTACTGTGGGATGCCTTGATCGACGGCTGCGACCGCACGCAGGTACTGGTGAGTACCCAAAGCCCAGACCTGTTAGATCGTAGTGACGTACCGATTGATGCGATTCTGGCAGTGGAAATGGAGGCAGGTAAGACGGAAATCGGGCCAATTGCTGAAAGTAGTAGGAGGTTGTTGCAGGAGCGGCTGGCTACACCGGGGGAACTATTGCGACAAAGCAGACTATCGCCAAAAGAACAAATTATGTACCCGCAGCATTTGCTATGACCACCGGCCATGACCCGCCCGTATTCGCCTCTATTGTGGAAGGGCAAGGCGAAGAGGCGGCTCTCCGCAACTTGCTTTACCACATTCTGGTAGCGCAGCAATCTGCGATATACCCCGAAGTTTTGCGTCCATGGCGCATTAGCAAAGAGACAGTTGACCAGCCGGCATTTTCCAATCTTATCAACGTTCCCCTCGCTCGCAGCCGCTCCCCGTCTTTCAATCGCTTCTGCCGTGAAGTAGAACGTCTGCTATCCGCTTGAGGCCCGTTTTCCTGCTACAATCCCCGCCATCCGATTAATTTTTGCCAATGATTCCTGCGGAGGCCCTCTCATGCCCGTCTTCACCCCTGAATACCTGGAAAAGGCTGCCTACCACATTTACGTAGCCAAGGGCACGCCGCCCGAAGAAGCCGAGATCGTTGCCGCCCACCAGGTCAAGGCCAACCTGGTCGGCCACGACTCGCATGGCGTCATCCACGTCCCCGAATACTGCGAGCGCATCGACCGGGGACACATTGTTCCCGGCGCGCCCTTTGAGGTGCTCAGCGAGACGCCTACTACCGCCGTGGTGGACGGCCACTGGGGATTTGGGTTCGTCGTTACGGAAAGGGCGACCCGTATGGCCATCGACAAAGCCAGGGAGACCGGCGTCGCGGCCTTCACCATTCGCCGTCAGAGCCATATCGGACGCCTTGGCGACTATCCCACCATTTGCGCCCAGGAGGGGATGATTGCCCTGCTCACCGCCGACTCCGGCGCCGGCCCCAAAGCCGTGGCCCCCTTCGGCGGACGCGCCCGTCGCCTGGGCACCAACCCCATCTGCATCGGCGTGCCCAGCAACCTGCCCGGCCCGGTGCTGCTGGACATGGCAACCAGCGCCGTGGCCGCCGGCAAAATCTCCCTGGCCCGCAACCGCGGTGAGCAAGTGCCCACCGGCTGGATCGTGGACAAGGACGGCAACCCTACCAACGACCCCAACGACTACGCCGCCGGCGGCGCCATCCTGCCCGTGGGCGCCGACCAGGGACACAAGGGCTTCGGTTTGTCCTTCATGGTAGAGATGTTCTCCGGCCTGCTCACCGGCCTTGGTTTCGGCATCGACCCCCAGGCCCGCCACAACGACGGCTGCTTCCTGGCCGTGTTCGACGTGTCCAAGTTCCGCCCCTTGGAGGACTTCAAGCGAGAGATGACCGAGTTCGCCGAGTTCGTCAAAACGTCACCGCCGGCCCCCGGGTTCAGCGAAGTCTATTACCCCGGCGAAATCGAGTACCGCACCGAGTTGACACGCCGCGAAAACGGCATCTTCATCGAGGACGAAACCTGGCGACAAATCACTGAGTTGATGCAGGAAGTTGGCGTCGCCGAGGCGGTGGGTCAACCCTAGCCAACCGTAACTCCGGCGCGGGCCGGAGAGCCGTGGCCAAGCGGCGCACGGACGCTCCTATCCGACTTGGGCCAGCCGGCCGCCTTGGCGGTGCAGTTGGTCGGCCGGCTCGATGGCCTTATCGTTTCGTTCGTCATCGGCCCGTTAGGAGGAGCATTTGACGGCTTCCGGGTTCGACTCGCCGGCTCGGACGCGGCTGGCCATCACCGGACCGGCCGCCATCATCGGCAGCTATCGGGAGGCGCGCTTTACCGGGCGCATCAACGTTAAGTTAATATACTGATACTCGTAATGGCCGCCGCACTGACCGACGCGGGCATAATGCTACTGTGTCGGGCGATTAGCGCGCTGTCATAAGCCGGCGCAATCAATTTCTCTGCTATCGAGTCCAATGATGCTTTCCGATCTCGGCCTCCCTTCCGACGTACTGATCTGGCACGCCGTACTGCTGGCGATAATTTCCTTCCTGGTGGGCATTCTGGGCGGTTTCGTCGGGCTGGCTCTGGGCACCATGCGCCTGCCGGCCATGCTGCTGTTGGGGATGCCGGCGCCGGCGGCCGGCGGCACCAATATACTGGTCAGCAGCCTAGCCTCGCTCGCCGGAACCATCCGACACCTCCGCGCCGGGCGGGTGAACCTTCGCATCATATTGACCATGGGGGTGCCGGCCTTTATCGGCGCGTTCATCGGCGGCTGGTTCAGCGACGTTGCGCCGGAGCGCCTGCTCATCGCCCTGGCCG
This sequence comes from Dehalococcoidia bacterium, assembly GCA_963692995.1. Lineage (GTDB taxonomy): Bacteria > Chloroflexota > Dehalococcoidia > Lucifugimonadales > UBA3495 > Bin87. The sequence continues at coordinate 1,332,241 of OY843611.1, read as the reverse complement.
GCGCGCTGGTCTTCTGGCAGGGCGTGGAGTTCCTCATCATTGCCCGCAGCCGGATGCGCTCCGGGCAATCCGGCGGCGCCTTGTTCGGCGAAGGGCTGGAAGGTTCCCCCGGCCTCTTCACCCCGGCCCGCGTTGCATCGGAAGGCGGCATCGGCTTCGCTGTGGGGATGCTGGGCGGAGCCGTCGGCCTCATCCTGGGCAGCATCCGCCTGCCGGCCCTGGTCCGCATCCTGCGCGTTGACCCCCGCATCGCCGCCGGCACCAACCTGTTCATCGGCTTCGTGATGGGCGCGGCCGGCTGGGTTGGCCACGTCGTCCACGGCCAGGTTGACTGGGTTCTGCTGGTGATGATGGGCGCGACGGCAATGGCCGGCAGCTACCTGGGCGCCAACCTCACCGGCAAGGTCAACCTAAACCTGCTGATACTGGCCATGGGCTTGACGCTGCTGGTGGTTGGCCTTCTGCTGGTATGGCAAGGCGTGGCTGCCTTGCTGTAAAGCGGCGTCGCAACCATCGCTATCTTGCGGCCTACGGTGTGATTTTCAGTTTGTCAACACGCCCTAGGGAGTATAATCGGAATGAGCAGAATGACCAGAGCCGGGGTCGCTTACCTGACACTGACTTTAACCGCAGCTGTCAGCATCTTGTGTACAACCCTTTGGCTCTATCTCACCTATGCGAAAGGAGTGCCGGAGACATTCTCGGCAGCAGTAGTCAACACGGCGGCAACGCTGGCAGCGGCTACCTTCGTGGGGGTTTTCGATATGTTTTTCACTATTCAGCAGCTGAGGCAAAACGAAGAGAATCAGCGGCAATGGCGCGCCGAAGCGCAAAAAGAGCGCGCCGAAGCACAAGCTGAAGCGCAAAAAGAGCGCGCCGAAGCCAATGCCCGATTGGAACGGCTCCTGGAGGATTTCCGGGTTGGGCAGGAGCAGGCCAAGGTTGAGCGGGAGCAGGCCAAGGTTGAGCAAGAGCAGAACCAGCAGCTGATTACCAGCTTGTTGACCCAGAACCTGGAACTGAACGCCCGCCTGCTCGATCTGCTGGAACGCAGGAACGGCAACGGTTCCGCCAGCGCGTCCTGAAGGAAAAACCGGCGGGCCCGGCAATCGAGACGCCGAACTCGCCGGTGATTTGCGCGACGGTCTCTGAGGTCGAGTTAGCCTATCCCCGGTTGTGGGTCTTGGTCTCGGCCCAGGCCACGATATGGGGCAAGGCCGCCTCGACATCCCGCTGGTCAACCGAGCGGGCCGTGGATCCGGCCTCGCACCGGAGCAGCATGATCAGCAGCCGGTTCTGGATTTTGTCCAGTGTCCACGCCAGCGGGTCGCCCTCGGCAGTGAAGTCCAGCTCCAGCCGCTCGTTCTTGGAAACGGACTTGTTACGATAATGATAGACAGAAATCGTTATTGCTCGGCAATGTTGCGCCAATCACGTCGCCCTCAGCCAGCACTGTCGCTTTCCTGGCGTAACTTCACCAGCAGGGGAATGGAGCGAATCTTCCGCTCGTCCAGGTCTTCCCAGTAAATGCCCTGCGGTCGAGGTATGTCCTCTCCGGCATCGCAACGTATCACCCCCTCGGTGGTGACCACGACGTCCAGCGGCGCGTCGTGCTGCGTCCACGGCAGGTCCTCGTCCAGCACCTGCATCGGATGCACTGTACTGACCACCGGAGTGCCCGGCTGCACAGCTCCCGCCGCCACGGCCAGGCCGTATTCCAAATCGGCGAACCCGCCGCCCTTGCCGATGCGGATGCCCTTCCGGTTCACCGCCACCGAGCCGGAAATCACCAGATCTATGGGTTGCATCTCCGCAACATACACGGGACGCCCCACCTTGAATGCTCCTGAAATGGTGGACGCCTTGGCCGGCTCCACCTCGAGGCGGGATGGATCCAGTTCGACGAACATTCGCTCATCCTTGAGGCGGGGTACTGCCATGTAGAGCAGCTTGCCTTGCTCCAACGCCAACTGACGCAGGGGGCGCTGGGCCTGGTCCGGGTTGCTCTTGATGGCCCGCGCCGCCTGCCACTCGGGGAGTTCCGCCGCCAGAGCCGCCGCGGCCTCGCAGCCCCGAAAATGGGGGATTTTGTCGTGTACCGATTTGCCCCGCACCACTCGCGCCGTTTCCAGCGCGGTCCACACTTCCTCGCGAATTGCCCACTTGTCTCGCATAGCGTTTCCCTACCGGGTGGTTCCGGTGCGTCAAGCCAATGGGATTGACGATAGCCACCGTCACCAAGCATAGCCCAATATGCTCTGCAATATCCAAGCGTCGTATTTCAGATTGGCGCAATCAGGAGAAGAGACCGCTGGGAGCCGCACCGTCGCCAGTTCCCATCAGCACAAGAACCTGAATCCCCGCCACTATGAGCCAGGGGATGAAGCCGATTACCGCGGTAATCAGAACCACCAGGATTGCCCGCCCGGTGGACTCGAAGTCCAGGGCCTGCCGCACTGCTACGGTCACTGCCGCCAGCGTCCAGAAGAAGGCCACCACCGAGAACAGCCAACCGATGAAAGGAACGAAGCTGAATATGGAAAGGACGCCGGGCGTATAGGCGAACCCGACCACCCGGCCAATTTCCGCCCAACTGGTCTGGGTGTTGCTGGTACGCAGCATCATGCCGCCCACCAGGCTGAGCACCGACACCCATATTGCCCAACGCAGGATGCCGAACGCCAACCCGGCAATCAATCCCAATATGATGCCCGACGAGCCGGCGCCGTCGATCAGCCCTCCAACCACACCACCCACCATGCCGCAGATGGTTACCAGGATCACCACTCCTATGGCCTGCCCCATCGCTCTCGGGTCGGCTTCTATCTCTTCGTAAGTATCGGCATTAAACATCGCTGCGCCCATCATTCTCTGTATCATTATTCACCTCGCTGCGCTGTTTCCGGTCAACATTGGCCTCGAATAATGGATATTCTAATCATTGGATACTGCCCGCGCTACTGCCAGTTCTTGCGATGTCAGGCAAGTTTCTCGCGCCCATCCCCTTTGCCGGGCAGTCCGTTTCCTCCGCGCTATCCCGGCGCGCCGCCGCCGCAACGCTCTCGGCCAACCTCATCCATTAGGACGTGGCCATTCAGGCAGGACGTGGCCATTCAGGATTCCCGACAATGACAAATGCAGTGTCGTTCACCGGATTCCTCGGATTCCTCCATTCGCGAGAATGACGCGTTAAGGACGGTATGCTACCCTCAATTTGGAACAGGTATCGTTAATTTGCTGATGGAGGAAAACTGCCATGCCGTTCTATGAAAGAGGCTCCACTCGAATTTACTACGAAGAGGTCGGCTCAGGATCCCCCCTGCTGATCATTCCGGGCGGTGGGCTCAATTCCACTATCGAGGGTCTGAGAACTTCGCATCCTTTCAACCCTCTGGAAACCTTCGGGGGCGACTTTCGCTGCGTCGCCGCCGACTTGCGCAATGCGCCGCCGGGCCAATCCACCGGCCCGCTGGAGATTGACCGCCCCTGGGATGCCTTCACCGATGACCACCTGGGTCTGATGGATCATCTCGGCATCGACAAGTTCGGGGTGATCGGCTTCTGCATCGCCGGGCCGATGATCCTGAATCTACTCAGCCGGGCCGCCCCGGGCCGGGTGACCGCGGCGGCTTTGATGCAGCCCAGCGGGTTCCGTCCGGAGCTGCCCGACATCTTCTACCGGAACAACATCGCCGGATGGGGACCGCCCCTGTGCGAGAAACGCGCCGACCTAACCATGGCAATGGTGCACGACTTTTTGACCAACATGTACACCAACCGCGCCGATTTCGTGTTCACCGTTTCCCGCGAGTTCGTGAGTGCGCTGGAGGTTCCGCTGCTGATCGCGCCCGACGACGTGCCGGCGCACCCGTACGAAAGGGCCATGGAGGTTGCGAACCTGGCCCCGATCTCCGAGGTGACCATCTATCCCTGGAAGGACACGCCGGAGCATATCGACGAAGCCGTGCAGCACACCCGCCGCTTCCTGAAGAGCCATGTGCCGGCGGTTGCGCCAGTCTAGGGCCGGTCGTCAGATTAAGTTGCCAAGCGTCAATCCGCCCCATTTCCGCCATTCTTCCGCCCCGTTTCCGTCATTCCCGCTTTCGCGGGAATGACGGAAACGCCGGCTGGCGCAGAACTTCCCGCGCGCTAATTGTTCCGTCCGAAAGCGTCGGCGGCGCGCAGGGCCGTTGCGTCGTCCCCGGCGCGTCCCACCAGCATCATGCCGATGGGCAGGCCGTCGGATGTGCCGCACGGCGCCGAGATGGCCGGGTGGCCGGTCACGTCAAAGGGGCAGCTGTTGTGGATCATTTCCAGCGCCCGGTCGGTGTACTCCTGGCGGCTGCAATCGGCCGGCGGGATCATCGTCGCCTTCATGGGCAGGGTGGGCATCACCAGCAGGTCATACTCGCCGAGCGCCTGGTCGTAGGCGGCGGTGAGCATCCGCGCCAGGTTCTGGGCCTTGGCGTAGTAGTAGCCGTGATACCGATCCTGCATGTACTGTCCCATCAGAACCACCAGCTTGGTGGTTTCCGACAGATCGTCGGCCCGGCTTTGCCAGCCGTGGGCATACACGTTCTGCAATCCGGTGGTGTAGTGGCCCTTCCAGTTGGTGCCCATGCCGTTGCCGGCCACCATCAGCATCGTGGCCCCCTCCACCGCGATGGCCCGCCAAACGTGGTTGCCCTCCCGGTGCCAGGGAATAGAGACCGTTCCCACTTGCGCGCCCATGCTCTCGAAAGAGCGGGCGGCGTTCTCCACCACCAGATCCACGTCCGCCTCAGACTCGGGCAGGCCAAAGCCCTCCCGCACGATGCCCAGACGCAGACCCGACACGTCTCCGGTCAGCGCCTGGGAATACGCCTGCCCGGCAAGGCCGGCCGGCTGCCGGGGATCCAGCCCGTCGGGGCCGGCGATGGCTTCCAGCAGCAGCGCCACGTCGGCGGCCGTCCGCGCCATCGGCCCCGTGTGATCCAGGGTCAGTTCGATGGGGAAAACTCCGGTATAAGGCACCAACCCATAGGTCGGCTTTAGCCCGTAGATGCCGCACCAGCTGGCCGGTATCCTGATGGAGCCGCCCTGGTCGCCGCCGATGGCCAAGTCCACCTCGCCCGCCGCGACCAGCGCCGCGCTGCCGCTGGAGGATCCGCCGGCGGTGCGTCCGTGGTCGTGAGGGTTGCGCACCGGCCCGGTGTCGGAAGTGTGGCTGCCCCCCGAGAAGCACAGGCTTTCGCACACCGCCTTGCCCCGGATGGACCCGCCGGCATCCAGTATCCGGGTTACGATGGTCGCGTCCACATCGGGAACGTAGCCCTCAAGAACGCTGGTGCCGTTCATCATGGGAACACCGGCCACGCAGACGTTGTCCTTAATGGCGACGGTCTTGCCCGAGAGGATGCCACCCGGCGGGCCGGTAATGTCGGTGCGCCAGTACCAAGCGCCCAAGGGATTGTCCTCCGGCTGGGGTCGCACCCCCGGCGACCGGGCGTATTTCACCGGCAGACTCGGCGCGGTAAGCTGGTCCAGCCGGGCGTAGGAGTCAAGGATGGGTTGGCTCAGCTCAACGAAGGACTCCACATCGGCTGACGAGAGGTGCAGGTTGTAGGACTCGGCGATTCGGAAAAACTCCTCGACGGTGGGGCGTTTTACCACCATGATCATAAACCTCTATATATGTCTGAAACAGGAAATCTCGTGTCCGGGTGGGGGCAGGAATGCTGAATGTTTTCCAAGACCCGGATAGCATCATAGGGCGGGCAAATGTCGAAAGCAACCGGAAACAACTGACTGACTCGCAAGATTGCCGGCCTCCGGTACGTTAGCCGTTATAGGGTTGGCCGTCGCGTTGGTCACTCCGCTTTGAGCGCAACCAGGGTCCGGTCCACGTCCTCCGCTTCCAGCGACAGCCGTTCCCATTCGTCCCACAGAGATTGTTCTTCTTCCTTGAGCATCCGGTAACGCTCGCCGGTAGCTTCCAACTGGGATCGGTCATCAAATTGATCGGGATTGGCGAACATGGCTTCCAACTCTGCGGAGACGGCCTCGCGCTCGGTGATGGCTACTCCGATCTCCTCGATACGCGCCGCCAGTTGGCGCGCCTGCCGGTTCAACGCGCGCTCGTGTTCCTCTTCGGCGGTCAGCGGCCGGCGGCGGCGACGGCCATTGGCCTGGCCGGCGACGGCGGCTGTTTCGTCTCCAGCAGAGTTGACGGCGCGTTCCTCCTCCGTCTCCTGCTCTTTCCGATACAGATAGGCGTCATAGTCTCCTGGAAAGACCCTGGGCATGCCCCCGTCAATCTCAATTATCTTGTTGGCGACCTGCCGGATCAGGGTGCGGTCGTGAGTCACCAGGCAGATGGCGCCGTGGTAGTCGCCCAGGGCGTCGGCCAGGATCTCCCTGGAGGTGATGTCCAGGTGGTTGGTCGGCTCGTCCATCAGCAGGAAATTGCTGGGCTGAAGCAGCAGTTTCGCCAGGGCCACCCGCGCCTTTTCGCCGCCGGATAGCACGGATATCGGCTTGAGAACATCCTCGCCGCTGAACAGAAAGCCGCCCAGGGTGGTGCGCAGGTTCTGTTCCGATTCTGCCGGCGCCGCGTCCCGCAATTCCTCGAAAGCGGTATTGTCGGCGTCGAGCAGGTCCAACACGTGCTGGGCGTAGTAGGCGGCGATCACATTGTAGCCGAGCTTGCGCTCTCCGTGGTCAATGGACAGCGCTCCGGCAAGGATCTTCAGCAGCGTCGTTTTGCCGGCGCCATTGGGGCCGACCAGCGCGACCCGGTCGCCGCGTTCCAGGGTCAGGTTCAGTCCCTGGTACACCACGTTGTCGCCGTAGGACTTTCCCACGTTGTCGAGTCTGATGATTTCGGAACCGCTGCGGGGAGGTTCCGGGAAAGCATAGCTGACCTTCCGGGTCGCTCGGGCCAGTTCGATGACTTCGATCTTTTCCAGCCGTTTCAGCCGGCTCTGCACCTGACGGGCCTTGGTGGCCTTGTAGCGGAACCGCTCGACGAAACGCATCTGACGCTGGATCTCGCGCTCCTGGCGGGCGGCGGCGGCCTGCTTGATTTCCAGGGCTCGCTCCCGGGCCACCAGGTAATCGTCATAGTTGCCGCGATGCTGGACCGCTTCTCCCGGTTCAATGGCCAGTATGCGGTTGGCAACCTGGTTCAAAAAGGCGCGGTCGTGGGAGGTGATGACCACTCCCCCGGCAAACGAGGACAGGTACTTCTCGAACCACAGGTTTGCCTCAAGGTCCAGATGGTTCGTTGGCTCGTCCAGCAGGAGCAGGTCCGGGTTTCGAAACAGCAACCGGGCCAGCTCGGCCCGCATGATCCAACCGCCACTGAACTCGCCCATGTTGCGGGCAAAGTCGCTTTCCTTGAAGCCCAGGCCCGACAGGATTGCCTTCGCCTCGTGGTCCCGTCCGGCCCCGCCGATGGCTTCCAGTTCCGCGTCGAGTTGGGCCAGCAGATCGATCAAAGCGCGCTGTTTGGCCAGGTCGGTCGCCGATGACAAATCCTCCCGGGCTGCTGCAATCCGGTCGGCCACGGCAATCGCTTCGTGATGGACGCTCAACACCTCCTGGAGCAAGGTTCGGCCCGCGAATGGCGCCGGTTCCTGCTTGAGGTATCCCACCGTGGTGTTGCGTCGCCCGGATATTGAACCATCGTCCGGCAGGGACTCGCCAGCGAGGATGTCGAGAAGTGTTGTCTTCCCCGAACCGTTGGCCCCGATGAGCGCAATGCGGTCTCCGGCGGCCATGGAGAGATTCAGCCCGCTGAAGAGGGTCCGCTCGGAATAGGCTTTACTGATGTTGGATGCGAACAGCATGATTTGCGGCAGTTTTTACACCTGGAGAGGAATGGCAACAACCAGTAGAGGCTAACGGCGCGACCAGCTTTTGGCAAGATGCACAACCCGCTCGGCAGCGTTCATTCACTCGAATCCGTGCTGGAAAAGCGCGGCGCCCGATGGACTGCCGCACGACCAAATGTTATCGTGATGCCAGCGGTGGAAATTGGGACAGATGGCGTTTGGGACTGTGGAGGAAGCCATGTTAAAAGCGCAGCGCGACAGCATAATTAGCGGATTGTCCGAAGAGGACCGGCAAAACCTTCGGAGAGTCGTCGCGGCAATCAAGGTGGCGAGGGGCGGAAGTCCGGATGCAGCGGCCAGCAGCGGAAGGATCACGGCGCGCAAGTTCGTGGAAGATTGGCCGGGTGAGTTGTCCGCGGAAGTTCGCGCCGCCCTCGAGGCCGTCCTTTTGCGAGATGAAACGGGCCCTAAAGTTGGCGCCGAAGCCCCCGACTTTTGCCTCAAGCGATTGGGGACGGAGGAGCGGGTGCGGTTGTCCGATTATCGCGGCCGGCGTCCGGTGGCGCTAGCCTTCGGCAGCTACACGTGACCACCCTTCCGCGCCCAGTCTGAGCGCATGACCCAGATTTACCAGCGTTCCAGGGATGATGTGGAATTCTTCGTGGTGTATGTACAGGAAGCCCACCCCATCGATGGATGGCAGGTGGAAAGCAACCTCCAGGAAGGCGTACTGTTCCGCCAGCACCGGAGCTACGCGGAGCGCGAGGCAGCGGCGCAATCGTGCAGTATAGACCTTCAAATTGGCCTGCCCGTAATTATCGAGGACCTGGACAATTCAGTCGACGAGGCTTACGGCGCCGCCCCGGAACGCCTCTACCTGGTGGATATTGACGGCCGGGTAGCCTACCGCGGCGGCGGCGGGCCGCACTTCTTTGACCTGGACGAATGGGAGCAGGCCATTGCAATCGGCACCGGGAAAACATCAGGATAACGCGACGCATCCGCGGGAAAACCGCCCCCGCCTGTGGTATCATGCGGGGGGGGGGGGGCGCCGCATCCCTGCGCCGTTGCTGAGCGGGCGTAACTCAGTGGTAGAGTGTTTGCTTCCCAAGCAAAAAGTCGTGGGTTCGAATCCCATCGCCCGCTCCACTGATCGCCAGGGCATAGAGTCAACCGCCGGAAAATCGCCCCCCGCCGCCAGAGTATCCTAATCCAGTCCCACCCGCCGCAGCGTGTATGCGTCGCCGGCCATAACCTCCTCTATCCTGGGCGACAGGCCGCGAAAGTCATCGGTAGCCGCCGAGATCAGTCTTCCGGTCAGCGGCGTGCTCTCATCAGAGGCCAGCCACACCGCCAGCTCGGCGCACTCGTCGATGGGCGCGCCGCCGCCGGACGTTACTCTCAGCCCCAACCGGTGGATGAAATCGGCGCCGGCCTGAGCGGCTTGCTCGGTCATCTTGTCCCACATGCTCGTATGAACCGAGCCGGGCCCCAGGGCGTTCACCGTAATCCCCGTGCCATCCAGCTCCTGGGCCAACACTTCGGTAAGCCGAACCACCGCCGCCTTGCTGGAGCAATAGGCCGACATGTTGCTCCACGCATTGGTCGCGCCCGCACCCGACAGGTTAATGATTTTGCCTCCCGATTGCCCCAGCATCACGGGTATCACGGCCCGACATACCAGGAACGTGCCGGTGAGGTTGACGGTGATGGTGCTGATCCAGTCGGTGATGTCATTGACCTGTAGAGGACCGACCGGGCCCGAGATTCCGGCGTTGTTAACCAGCACGTCAATACGCCCGAACCGGTCGGCGACTCTTTGGGCCAACGCTTCCGTGTCTTGCGGCTCGGTAACGTCGGTGCGAATCGCAATCGCTTCCGTACCCAGTTCTGCAACGGCGCCGACAGCTGCTCCGAGCTCGGATTCGCTACGCGCGGCCAGGGCCAGCTTTGCGCCTTCGCGGGCGTAGGCCAGGGCAATGGCCCGCCCAATGCCTCGCCCGGCGCCCGTGATGACTGCTACCTGACCGTCCAACTTCATGACGAATCCTCCCTGGAGCGTACCAACCGGGTGGCGGCGACCCGGATGGCGCCGACAAAAAATCGATACGCAACCCATAGCGCCGGCCCATAGCGCCGCGCAAGCACACGGCGAAATCTCGGCAATAAAAACAATGTTACCATCCCCAGCCGCCGCTTACACTCCGACCCTATAAATCTATCCACAACCCTGCTAGACTGAACCGACGAGACTATTCCATAGCGAATTGGGCCCATAGCGAAGTAGGCAGGGTGAGAATGACTACCCCTCAACAGTTGTATAACCTGCAAGAGATCGACCATCGCATAGATGGCATTGACGCTGAACGAGAACGTCTCCAAAAGCGATTGGCCGCCGGCGTGAACCGGCCTGACCTCACCAGCGAGGCGGAGCGCCATTACGCCAGAGCCGTAGCCGTTGGCGTCAGCGTGAAGTCCCGTCGGGAAGAAATGGAGCGCTTACGGGAACGGCTCAACGGCCTGGAAACCCGACTCTACAGCTCCAATACTTCTCGACGCGATCTCTCGACTATCCAGCGGGAAGTCGATTCAGCCAAGTACCAATTGAACCAATTGGACGAACTGCTGGTAGAGTTGGAAGAGGAACAACGCACCCACGAAGCCGCCGCCCTGGCCGCTCGCGACGAGATGGCAGCGGCCGAGGTGGAGTGGGAGGAACTCATCGAGGCCCTGCATGACCGGCTGGCTGAGTTGGAAATCGACCGAGAAGCCTCCGCCAGCCAGCGACAGGGCATCGCCGCCGCGTTGCCTCCGGCGGACTTGCAGCGCTACGAGCGTCTGCGTCGCAACAAGTCGGGCACCGCCGTCGCCATGGTGGACAATGGCCGGGTGTGCCTTGCCTGTCGCATGACCCTCACCAGCAACGTCTTGCGACAACTGCGCGACAAGTCCAAGCAGGTGCCTTGCAGCGCCTGCGGACGCATCCTGTATCAGCCGTAGCCTGACGGACCACCATCTTGACGGACCACCATTTGACGGATGAGACAGCTGCCGGACGGGGCAGCTGCTCCACAAGAAAGCAGGAAATCGGGAAGGTGAGCCAATGAAACCGCTCCGCGTCGCAATGTTGCACCTGGCTCCGGTGGTGGCCGATGTCGCCCACAATCGCGCTCTGGTCGAGCGGGGGCTCGCTTGCGCTTCCCGGCTGGGGGCCCAGTGGGTCATCACACCCGAGTTGTTTGTTACCGGATACAAGTTCGCCGAGGTTATTGGCACCGACTGGATTCGCCCGCAACCCGATGACTGGATGCAGAGTTTTTGCCACCAGGTCGCCCAATGCGGCGTGACGGTGTTCCTCTCTCACCCCGAGCGCGACCCGGACGCCGGACTGATGTACAACACCGTTTTCGTCATTGGCCCGGAGGGCAGCATCATCGGTCGGCACCGCAAGGTGAAGGCCCTGCGCGGCCCGGAAGCCTGGTCGTCCCCCGGCGCGGAGATTGCTCCCATTAACTGCGACGGCACGGAGGTTGGTGTGATGATCTGCGCCGACGCCTACCGCAACGACGTCGCCGGCATCCTGAAAGACCGGGGCGCGGAATTGCTGGTATCCCCGGCATCCTGGGGGCCGGGCGACTGCGGGCCGCTGGGCGAATGGGAGCAGCGCACGCTGGACACCGGCCTGCCCATCATGGTGTGCAATCGTTCCGGATGGGAAGCCGACGACCTCGACTTCAACGAAGCCGTGAGCGTGGTTGCCCTCAACGGCAAGCGCGCGCTCCAAGCATTTTGCGGTGAGGATTCCGCTGTGCTCATGTTTGATTGGGACCTGGACTCCATGTCCCCAATTTCAACGGAATACGAGACGGCCCGGTTGTAATTTGCCCGATCCACGCCGACGCCGGGCCGCTTCAGTAGCGTCCAGGCCTCCGCAAACGGAGCACAACAGCCCGCGGAACAGCGGAACGCTCAGGTCAACGGCGTCGGATTGGTCATTGTCGCCGGCGTCGTCCGCCAAAAATTCCACCAGGTTGCCTTCGCGCCGAACCTTGCCGGGCCGTTCCCGGTACTCCGAATACTCGGCCGGCAACCCCTCCAGAAGGACGGCCAGCCAAACCTGGATCGGGACACTGCCAATCCGATACGGCCTAATTGCGCGTATTCCATGGGAAACTATGTCCGGGGGAAACTGTGTCAGGCAAAGGTCATTTTGAGATTGGGATGGAGGTGCGTTGGTGTCGCGTGCCGGCGGAGTCAAAACGAAAACCGCTCATATCCTATGCCAGGAACAGTCGATTTTGCAATTATTACCGCTGAACGGTAATATGATACTCTAACTCCGCCGGCTCCCTCGCGTCGCAACGCGAACGTGCCAAAGCCAACGGTAGGAACGCTATGACCAACAATCGCTGGGTCCGCAACGGCCTCATCTATCTTCTTATAATCGTCGGTGTCATCGTCATTTTCTACACCCTGATCCCGAGCTTCGGGAGCGGTGAGAGTCTTTCGCTGACGCAGGTGCTCAACCAATCCCGCAGCGGCCAGATCGAGCGGATCATCGTGGATGGAGAAAAACTGACCGTGATCCCCCGGGTCGGACGCGGCGATGAGGCCGAGAAGTACACCAGCCGCATCGGCAGGAACACCGACCTCATCCAGCTGCTGGCGGAGAACGAGGGCCTCGATCAGGTGTCGGCTCCGGAGGTGGAGTATAAAGGCTCCAGCGGTTTCGGCAGCGTTTTCGGCATCCTGCTCAACTTCCTGCCCTTGATATTCTTCGGCGGCCTGATCTTGCTGATGATGCGCCAGGCGCAAGGATCCAACAATCAGACCATGAGTTTTGGGCGCAGCCGGGCCCGCATGCTGCCTTTCAATCGCCCGTCAGTGACTTTCAACGACGTGGCCGGCGTTGACGAAGCTAAGGCCGAGCTTGAAGAAGTGGTCGATTTTCTGAAATACCCGGAGCGGTTCCTGCAACTGGGCGCGCGGATCCCCAAAGGCGTACTGCTGGTCGGCCCTCCGGGGACCGGCAAAACCCTGCTGGCTCGCGCCGTTGCCGGCGAAGCCGGCGTTCCCTTCTTCCACATCTCCGGCAGTGAGTTTGTGGAGATGTTCGTCGGCGTGGGCGCGGCTCGCGTTCGCGACCTCTTTGAGCAAGCCAAGCGCAACGCCCCCTGCATCCTCTTCGTTGACGAAATCGACGCCGTCGGCCGGCACCGGGGCGCCGGACTGGGCGGGGGGCACGACGAGCGGGAGCAAACCCTCAACCAGATCCTCGTTGAGATGGACGGCTTCGAGACCAACACCAACATCATCGTCATTGCCGCCACCAACCGCCCCGACATCTTGGACCCAGCCTTGCTGCGCCCGGGCCGGTTCGACCGCCGTGTCACGCTGGACCTCCCGGACGTAACCGGCCGGCAAGCCATCCTGGACGTTCACATCGCCGGCAAGCCCCTCTCCCGCGAGATCAAGATCGAAGTCATCGCCCGCGAAACTCCCGGCTTCAGCGGCGCCGACCTGTCCAACCTGGTCAACGAAGCGGCCCTCCTCGCCGCGCGCAAGAACCAGTCCAGCATCTTCATGCAGGACTTTGAAGAGGCTATCGAACGCGTCATCGCCGGGCCCGAGCGCAAGAGCCGCGTCATCAACCAGCGCGAGAAGGAGATGACCGCCTATCACGAGGCCGGCCACGCCTTGGTCGCCTGGCACCTGCCGCACGCCGACCGTGTGCACAAGATCAGTATCGTCTCCCGGGGCAACATGGGCGGCCACACCACGCTGCTGCCCGAGGAAGACCGCTACCTGTGGACCAAGAACCAGTTCCAGGATATGTTGTCGGTCATGATGGGCGGGCGCGTGGCCGAAGAGCTGATCTTCGACGAAGTCACCACCGGCGCCAGCAACGACATCGAGCGGGCCACCAAGACCGCTCTGGGCATGATCAAGCGCTACGGCATGTCCGCCAGCCTGGGCCCGCGCACCTTCGGCAAGCGCGAGGAAATGGTCTTCCTCGGACGGGAGATCAGCGAGGAGCGTGACTACGGGGACAAGATCGCCGAAGAGATCGACGACGAAGTCCGCCACCTGATCAACAGCGCTTACCGTAAGGCCCAGCAGCTGCTCATCGACGACAAGCCCAAGTTGGTGCAGATCGCCGAATACCTCATTGAGCACGAAGCCATCTCCGGCGATGCGCTCACCGCACTGTTCAAGGATGACCCGCCGGGCACGGAACTGGAGCCGGCCCGGCCCACGCCGGCGCCGTCACCTTACGCGCCTCCGGCGCCCCCGGTAACTCAGGGCGGCCCGTTGCCCAACCCGGCCCCGTCCTTCAGCAGCTCCGCTACGCCGGACCCCATACCCGAAACCTCGCCCGGTGATGACTGACGGCGTGGCGCAGCTTGACTCGAAATTGTAGGGGCGGGTTTGAAACCCGCCCCTACTCATCGCATCCCGTCGTGTCGGGATGCGCGCCGGCCCGCTTAAGGGCTGCCCGGGCTTTCCTGGCTGTCCAGCGGCAAGCTGCGATAATACAGCCCCCATTCCCGCATCAGGCTCTCCACTCGCGGGTCCTTCAGCGCGATCAACTCTCGGAAAAACCCGGCCATGGCATGGGCCGGACGCAACTCGTCGGTGCAAACCCAGCTGCGGTCGCCGGGCACGGCATATATCAGGCCGCTTTGGTGGGGGCAGGTAACCTGAACCCGCGCCATGTCCTCACCGGTTTTGACGGTGACCCCGTAAGGTTGAGGCCGGTTTCCCGGTTGGTCGGATTGCGACTGTAAGGGTATGGTCATAGTTCACGCATCCCGCCAGGGTGAATCTGCCGCAAAACATGCGGAAAACGGTGGCCTCGCCATTATAAACCAGCCTGCGGGTATTAGTGTTATACTGTTGCGGGCATCCGGCACGTTTACGAATCTCGTGATAATAGTCACGACAATCATAACCGCGAAAACGGCTGCCATCGGCAACGGCTCATACTTCACACACGAAAAGGACCCAACTAATGTTCACACCCGGCGGGGGGCAGCAGCCGCCCCGACAGCCCGAATTCGACCTGGAGCAACTGCTGGGCCGCCTGCGCGGCATATTTGGCGGGTCTGGCGGACGCTTCAGCGGCGGCAATTTGGGCATCCTGCTCCTGGCCGTAATTGCCTTGCTCGTAGTCATCTGGGCCGCCACCGGAGTGTACACCATCAGCCCCGGTGAAAATGCGGCTCTCCGCCTCTTTGGCGCAGTTCAAGGCAATCCGGTTGCCGAGGAAGGACTGCATTGGTGGTGGCCTTCGCCGGCGGGCCGGAAGGACGTCATCCTGGTTACCGAAACCCGCCGTATGGAACTGGGTTTCCGATCCAACGAAGCCACCGTGAATACACCCTTCCTGGACGAAGCCCTGATGATTTCCGGTGACCTCAACATCGTTGACGTGCAGATGGTTGTTCAATACCGCATCAGCAGCCTCAACAACTTCCTCTTCAACGTGGACGATCCGGGCGAGCAAATTCGCGGCGTTCCCGAGGGCCGCCCCGACGGGCGCACCCTCAAGGACGGCGCCGAAGCCGCCCTTCGTCTGGTGGTGGGCCAGCGTTCCATTGACGACGTGCTGGTCCGGGGCCGCGAGGCCGTAGAAACCGACACCCGCTCCCGGCTCCAGTCCATTATGGATGAGTACCAGTCGGGTATCGAGGTGATCTCAGTCCAACTCCAGGACGTCAAGGCGCCCGAAGAAGTGCGCGACGCCTTTGACGACGTGCTGCGTGGACGCCAGGAGCGGGAGACCCGCATCAACCAGGCCCAGGCCTACCGCGAGGACGTGCTCCCCCGCGCCAATGGTGACGCGGCCCGTATCGTCCAGGAAGCGGAAGCCTTCCGGCAGGCCCGTATCTTGACCTCCAGCGGTGAAGCCCTTCGCTTTGAAGCCGTCCTCAACGAGTACCAGAGCTCCCCCGACGTAACACGCCAGCGCCTCTACCTGGAGGCCCTGGAAAACGTTCTACCCGGAGTGTCCAAAATCATCGTCGACCCCGAAACCGATCCGGTGCTCATCCTGGGACAGAACGGGAATGTCATACCTGCTCCCATCGGCCCCAACCCGTAAAACCCGCAGGTAGCTCTCGCTCGCCACCCACCCGCCCGGAGAACTCCGCAATGCGCAACCTTATAATTGCCGCCATCGTTATCATTGCTGCCCTGGTGCTACTGCGTCAGGCCCTCTACGTGGTTGACGTAACCGAACAGGTCATCATCCTCCGCTTCGGTGAAGTCGTGGATACCCGCACTCAACCCGGCCTCAGCGTCAAGGCTCCCTTCGTGGACACCGTGGTCCGGCTGGACAAGCGTATCCTCCGCATTGACGCCCCGCCGGTGTCAATGCCCGACCAAGACAAGGAAAACCTGGTCATCGACATCTACGCCCGCTACCGAATCACCGACCCGGTGCAGTTCCGCAAGACCCTGCAAACGGAGAGCAACGCCCGTAGCCGCCTCGGCGACATCGTCACCTCTACCCTGCGCGACCGGGTGGCCTTGCGCGACCGCACTGACATCATTGGCGCCAAACCGCAAGTTGACGAAATCGGTGTCCCCGTCTTCGACGCGGAAGGACTGCCCCTGGTTGAAGGGCAGGAAACCCGAACTGAAATCCTCGACGAGGTGCTCCGGGAAGTCCGCGACAATACCCAGCGGGACAACTTCGGCATCGACATGATCGACGTTCGCATCAAGCGCGCCGACTTCCCCGAAGCCGTAACTCAGTCCATTTTCACCAGGATGCGCGCCGAACGTAACCGTATCGCCGCCCGTTTCCGCGCCCAGGGTGAAGAAGAGGACCGCAAGATCCGCGCCGATACCGACCGCGAGCGCGACGTTATCCTGGCCGGCGCCGAGGAAAAATCCAACCGCATCCGTGGTGAAGGTGAAGCCGAAGCTATCAGCATCCTGGCCGAATCCCTGAACCGTGATCCCGAATTCTTCGCTTTCCTGCGCAGCTTAGAATCCTACCAGCGCATCATCCGCCAGCAGGACACCCTCATCATCGGCTCCGACGCGCCTTTGTTCAACTACCTCTCCGGCCCCACCGCGCCGGAACCCGACAGCTAGGCTGCCGTACCAGCGCTATGACTACCATACCCAGAGAGCAGGTTGAGACCGCTTTTCCAACGGCCGGCGACAACGACGGGGCCGAGCCTCCCGGCGCCATCCGCCTCCGCCTTGCCGCCTTGGGCATCGATTTCCGCGCCACCGATTTCCCGGCCCGATTCATCGAGTTCTGCGTGGAGAACGATGACTACGAAATGGAAATCAACGAAGCCGGAGAGCTGGTGATTCTGCCCATGGTTGGATTAAGAGGAAACCGACAGGAAACGGAGTTGAACGCCGAGTTGACCATATTCCGCAGGGTGAGCGGTGGTGTCAACGTATCCCAAACCAGCCGCTTTCGTCTGCCCACCGGCGCGCTCCGCGGCCCCGACGCCGCGTGGGTTACCCAGGAACGATACGACGCCATCACGGAGCGAGAGCGTGAAACCGTCTTCCCCGGCGCCCCCGACTTTGTGGTCGAAATCCGCTCCATCAGCGACAATCTGCGCCCTTTGCAGCGCAAGATGCAACTCTGGATGGATGGCGGCGCGCGCCTGGGCTGGCTGATCGACCCGCGCAACCGCCGGGTCTATATCTACCGCTCCGGCCAGCCGGAACCGGCGATGCTGGAAGACCCCGTAACGCTGGACGGCGAAGATGTCCTGCCCGGCTTTTCCTTCGCCGTCCGCCAATACATTTTTGACTTGCAATAGGGGCGGGGTAAACCCGCCCCTAACTGTTGCGAATAGATGGCTGGCCGGCGGTTATCTCCCGGCAATCCTCCGCCCTTCCTCCAGCCCTCCGGCCGTCCGGGTCGGCGCGGTAATCAGGATGCGGAACCCCTGTTCCAGTCGCATGGACACCTCCGCTGCGGTGCAGCCCACCGCGCAGGGCACGCCGGCGTCCTTGCAGATCCCCAGGATCCGCAGCAGCATCTCCTGCACCTCAGGATGGTTCGCATTGCCCCGGTGTCCCAGCGCCACCGACATATCGCCCGGGCCGGCCCAAACGGCTCCGATGCCCTTGACCTGGCGCAGGATGTCCGGCAGGTTGGCTACGCCGGTGGGCTCTTCTACGATGCCCATTAGCAGCAAATTGCCATCGGGGTCCAGCGGCCACAGGTCGGCGGCGTCGTAATACTCAGACGCGGACAATCCCCAGTAGCGCGGAGCGATGCGTTGCCACCATCCCCGCTCGCCGTGGGGTTCAAAATCGGCTGCCCCGGGAACCTGCGGATACCGCGCCGCCTGCACCGCCGACATCGCTCCTTCCACCGTGTCAAGATGCGGGAGGATCAGGCCATACACTCCGGTGTCCAGCGCCTGCTTGATGACCCACTGGTTCTGCTCCCGGGTATTGGGCGGGATGCGCACCACGGGCGTAGGATCGGCCATCAGGCTGCCGCCGTCCGCCACGCGCTTGCGGTTGAGCAGAAACTGGAGCGACGTGCGGAGGTTGTTGAACGACAATCCTTCGTGCTCCATCTCGATCATCACCATGTCGTAGTCGGAGTCGGCGAAATACATCATTTCGTCCAGATTGCCGTTCCAGATCAATCCGGTGCCAAATACCGGCTTTTCCTCCTCCAGGAGCTGGATCACCTTGCTGTAGCGTGTGCCCGCCATGGTACTACCTCCTCTCGATAATCATCTCGTCAGCGAGCCTGGTCTTCAGGCCAGCGCCTCGGCAAACTCGCCCGCATCATCGTGCGGCCCCACTATCGCCAGCCGTAGATCGGGGCTGCCCACCAGCCTTTCCGCAGCGCGCAGCACGTCCTGGGGCGTTACATCATCGATCCTGGAGGCGGTCTCGTCCGGGGTGGTAATCTCTTCCATGAGCAACTCTTGTGACGCGAGCCAGGATGCCACCGCGCGGGAGTCCTCCATGCGCATCAGTAGCCGGCCCTTGATGTACTCGCGGGCTTTGTGGACCTCTGACGCAGGAGCCGGTTGCAACAACCCCTTAAGTTCATCGCGCGTCGCCGCTATGGCTTCCGCCGCTCGGATCGGCTCGGTGGCGCACGACACTACCAGCGCGCCGCAGTCGCGGTAGCTGCTGAGGGCGCTATGGCAGTCGTAGGTCAAACCTCGCGTTTCCCGCAAGTTCTGGAAAAGACGACTGCTCATCCCATCGCCAAGTACGCCGTTGAGCACCGTGGCGGCGTAACGGTCGGCGTCGGCCAGCGCAAATCCCGGCAATCCCAGGCAAATGCTCGTGTCCTCAGTAGCGCGATGCTCCAGAAGCAGGGACGGAATGTCGCCGGAAGGTATTGAAACCCGCTCCCAGGGCAGGGATTCGCCTGGTTCCCAGTCCGCCGTCGCATCGACGATCAACCGCACCCCAGCGTCGTGGCTGATGGCGCCGGCGATGCCGATAACCGTGTTGTTGGGCCGGTACTGTCGCTCCATGTACCGCTGGACGTCTTCCAGGCCGATTGCCGCCACCGACTCAGCGGTGCCGCCTACGTCGCGGCCCATGGCCTGTTGCGGCCACAAGGCGCGGTCAATGAGCAGGTCGCATACTTGGCCCGGGTAGTCCTTGGTCATCCGCAGCTCGTCAAGGATGACTTCCCGCTCTTTTTCCATCTCGGCCGGTTCCAGGAGCGGGCGCCGGACCAGATCCATGATCACCGGCAGCGCCCGGTCCGCATAGACACTGGCGACTTTACACCAGAAGGACGTCATCTCCCGGTCCGTTGCGGCGTTCATCATGCCGCCCACGCCCTCCACCGCCTCCGAGATAGCCAGGGCGGTGGGCCAGCTTCGCGTTCCCTTGAAGGGCAAATGCTCCAGAAAGTGCGACAGACCGGCCAATTCGTCCGGCTCATACCGCGAGCCGGCTCCCACAGCGACAAACATGGACACGCTACGGGTGTACGGCATCTCCGACGTCAACACCCGCAACCCATTCTCCAACACCGTCCGTTGATACATCAAAACCTGCCAAATCCCCTCTCCTTTGATGGGAGAGGGTCAGGGTGCGGGTGGTTCGCTTTCGTCTTGTCTAGGTGTTCAGCCAGTCCACGTCGCCTTGCAGGTCGGCCGGGTGATCCTTGGACCTGAACACGTTGTACCGCCGGAGCGCCTCGCCGATGGTAGTGTTTTCGAGGCCGTGGCCAGGGTACACGTAAGTATCCTCAGGCAACGTCAGCAGCTTGGCGCTGATGCTGTTCAGCTCCTGCTGTAGGGCCTCGGGGCTGCGCGAGCGCCCCGGCCCGCCGGGGAACAGCGTGTCGCCGGAGAACAGGAAGCCGCCCACCAGGAAACACGTGGAGCCGTCAGTGTGGCCCGGAGTGTGGATGCACCGGATAGTCCGGTTGCCGAAGGTTACGGTGTCGCCGTCGTTGAGCTGACGCTGCGGCGGGCTGGGCGGCAGGCTGGCGTCAGCTGTGCCGATTGCCGCCGGCGCGCCGATGGTTCCGGTTATCTCGGTGTAGCCGGCCAGGTGATCGCCGTGCCCGTGGGTCACCAAAATCGCCTGAACGTCAACGCCGGCCTCTCGCACTTCGTTTAGCATCTTCTCCGGCTCGGCCGGCGTGTCGATGCAAACCGCCTGGTTCGTCTCGGGACAGATGACGATATACCCGTTGTTGCCCAAGGAACCCATATTCTCAATCTTGTGGACGGTAACGTCGCCCGCCCCCTGCGCCTGATGATGCACTGGCATGTTGCTGCGCCTCCTGTAGGTTGTCTAGAATAGCGTTTGCATTGTAACAAACGTAAATCGTCAAAACTCGTGAATCCGCGGCAGCACCTCGCGCCCGAAAAGCTCGAGCTCACCCATCACATCTCGATGGGTAAGGCCGGGCTGCTGGAAGGCCAGGTCCACCACCCCGACGCCGCATTTGTCGTGATACTCCCGCAGCTGCTTAACCACCGTGTCGGGACTGCCGACGAAGTTCAGTTGCGTGCGTGGCCTGCCGACTCTAGCGTCCGGCGCGTCTTTGCCGGGCGTCAACGGCCCCGGCTCCCCGCCGGCCCGCGCCGCTTGCACCGCCTGCGCCAGCGAGGGACCGATGTTCAGCCCTCGTCCGCCACCGGCAGCCTGAACCCGGTTCCGTAGGGACTCCGCCTGCTCGTCGGTCTCGGCGAGGCAAATGCCGCCCCGATAGACGATCTGACCTTCATCCGGCTCCCAGCCGGCGTTCTGCTGCCATTCCCGGTATTTCCGCACCACGCCGGCCGTGTCGTCGGGGTGGTCGTAGGAGACTCCCAGGCCCAGCCCCTTCACCGCGGCGTACTTCACGCCGTCGTCGCTGCGGGTCGCCACCAGGATGGGCGGCAGGGGCCGCTGCACCGGCCAGGGCCAGACCGACACGGTACGATACTGGTAGAACCGGCCCTCCCACGAGAACGGCTCGGGTTCCGTCAGGGCTTTGAGCGCCAGGTCCATCCCTTCCATGAGCCGCCCTCTTCCCTCGGAGGGGTTTAGATCGTACACCTGATCCTCGCTGGGGGTGCCGCGCATAAAGGCAACCACCAGCCGGCCGCCGGTCAAGTTGTCCAGCATCCCGATCTCTTCGGCGGCGCGTATGGGGTTGTTCAGGGGCAGCAGCTGCCCCAGCAGGGCGATCCGGGCGCGTTTGCACCGTTCCGCCACGGCGGCGGCCATCACTGCCGGATTGGGCGTCGTCCGGTTGCCGGAGTAGTGATGCTCGGAAAGACTTATCCAGTCGAAACCCAAATCTTCGGCCAGCTCGCACTCCGCCATGCCCTCGGCGTAAGAGCGCAGGGAAACCTCCGGATCGTAAAAAGACGGAGGAACCGGCCAGCCCTCTGGGAACCCGTCCCGCTCCGCGTAACCCATGCAACCAAAATATGACGCTTTCACAGAGTTCCCCTCGCCAGGCTGCCCAAGGAATGGACAGCTCCAATGGCGGGATGGTAGATAGCCCCCGGTCGCTTGTCAATTGGTGTTATCCTTGCCGGGCAAAATGACCGGGAGGACTCGCATGGCACGGGAAACCAGGCGCAGGGTGTATTTGTTCGGAACCGGGGGCACCATATCGTTCCTGGGTGAGAATCGCACCGATTTCGCCAATTACAGCTATCAGGGCCATCAGTTGACCATTGACCGGATGTTGGCCCGCGTGCCGGAAGCCAACGAGTTGGCCGATGTGGTGACGGAGCAGATCATCAACGTAGGCAGTACCGAAGTCTATCCCAACCACTGGCTGATGCTGGCGAACCGCATCAACGAGCGCTTCGCCACCGATGCCGCCGCCGCCGGCGCAGCGGTGACCCACGGCACCGCCACGTTGGAGGAAACCGCCTATTTCCTGAACCTGACGGTGCGGGACGCCCGGCCCGTCGTGGTAACGGGAGCGATGCGTCCGCCCTCGGCCATGGGCACCGATGCCGACAACAACCTGCTGGACGCCGTGCGTGTCGCCGCCGCGCCGCAGTCAGCCGGCCGGGGCGCATTGGTGGTGCTGAACAACGAGATCCAATCGGCCCGTGACGTGACCAAAACCGACTCCTATCGGGTGGAGACTTTCCAATCCGGCCACCTGGGCTTTCTGGGGTACGCCGACGCGGACGGCGCGGTGACTTACTACCGGAGGCCGGAGCAGCGGCACACGGCGGATTCCGAATTCGATCTTAACGGCGTGGACCGCTTGCCCCAGGTTGACATCGCCTACGCTTACGCCGGCGCCGGCAGCGCCGTCATTGACGCCTTGGTTGAGGCCGGCGTCGATGGCATTGTGGCCGCCGGTTTGGGCAGCGGCGGCTCTCCTTCCACGTTCATGGCGGGGTTGCAACGAGCCATCGCCGCAGCAGTGCCGGTGGTTCTGGCTACCCACGTAGGCACGGGCCGCGTGGTGCAGACCCGCCGTTTCGTGGAACAGGGTTACATTGTGGCGGACAATCTGCATCCCAAAAAGGCGCGCATCCTGCTGATGCTGGCGTTGACCCGCACCAGGAACCCGGCCGAGCTGCAACGGATGATGCTGGAATATTAGACGAGATTCCCGAAAGTCAGCCCGCGCGAAACCACGCCCCTTGCCAGCATTTCCCCCGGCGACTATCATACTGCCATGGCTGAACGCGATGTCCGTTACAAGCTGGGCGCCGTCCAAACCGTGTCCGCCGAAACCTTCGGGCCGCCGGGACGGCGCACTTTCCGATTGGTTGCAAAGGCCGGTCGTGCCCAATCCTATATCTGGTTGCAGAAAGAGCAGCTGTTGCAGCTGGGGTTATATTTGCAGCAGGCAGTGCGCCAATTGGGTGATGCCGCCACCGGAAAGGACAGCGCCCCCGGCGAAGCCTCGTGGATGGGCGATCCCCTGGAACAGGATTTCCACGCCAGGCAGATGCAGTTGCAATACGACCAGGACGCCAATTGTTTCGTAATCCACGTCTTTGAAGGCGACGAGGACGATCCCGACGCCGGGGCGCAAACTTCCGTAAGTTTCTGGATGACCATGACCCAAACCTCGACCCTGGCCGACGAGGCGCTGCGTATCTGCGCCGCCGGCCGGCCGCCCTGTTTCCTCTGCGGAGCGCCCATCGATCCGGACGGGCACCGCTGCACTCGCGCCAACGGCCACGCCGTGTTCGAGACCGGCTAGCCGGCCATGTCTCGCTCCGATTCTCGTGAACGCCGCGGGGCCTTCAGATCTTGACCTGCTCCGCTACGGAGCTATCGGCAGTTGCGACCTGACGCGGCGCGGCTCTAACTACACCTACCTGGCCGAGATCACGCTGGGCGACCGGTACGGTCTGGCGATCTACAAGCCCAAACAGGGCGAATGGCCCCTGTGGGATTTTCCTTCGGGCACCCTTTACAAGCGGGAATGCGCCGCATATTTGCTCAGCAGCATCCTCGGTTGGGACTTCATCCCGCTGACTGTAATCCGCGAGGGACCGGGAGGCGTGGGTTCCCTTCAGCTGTACGTGGACCACGATCCTCGGGAAAATTACTACACCATTACGCGGGAAACTCTTGCGGACGGTGACGCCGACCAATTACGCACGATGTGCTGTTTCGACCTGGTGGCAAACAACACGGACCGCAAGCCGGAGCATGTCATCCGGGCTCTTGACGGGAAATTATGGGGCATCGACCACGGGCTGACCTTTCACTCCGATACCAAGATCCGCACCGCCATCTGGGATTTTGCAGACGAGCCGATACCGGAACGGTTGCTTGAGCCGCTGCGTCGCCTTTGCGGACAGTTGCTGGCCCCGGCGGGCGAGGTGGCGGAACTACTGTCCCTGTTGGACGGAGCAGAGGCGCGGGCGTTGTCGCAGCGGTTGCAGTGGGTGTTGGCAGAAGGGACGTATCCGGGTCTGCCGGGCCGCCGCCGCCGCAGAAGAGGCTAGGGTTCGTCGCCAAATTGGAGCGCCATGCGTCATTCCCGCCCCAGCGCCGTCGTTCCGCCCCAGCGCCGTCGTTCCGCCCCAGCGCCGTCGTTCCGCCCCAGCGCCGTCGTTCCGCCCCAGCGCCGTCGTTCCGTCACATTTTCGTCATTCCCGCGAAAGCGGGAATCCAGTAGCGCTTTCTCGACTCCGGCTTTCGCCGGAGTAACGGACATACAGTTTTGCACAGCCCAACTGCGAAATCCCTGCCGCGCCGTTAGCGTATTTTGTGCTATACTATCTTCGGCCCAATATCCCCTACTCGGCGGCATGGCGGTATGACCCAGATTGACGACGTAAAGAGCCGGCTGGATATCGTCGAGTTGATCGCCGGTTACGTGCAGTTGCAGCCCTCCGGCGGTTCCTTCAAGGCGAACTGCCCCTTCCACCAGGAGCGAACGCCATCTTTCTTCGTGTTCCCGGACCGGCAATCGTGGCGATGCTTCGGCGCCTGCGCCGACGGCGGCGACGCCTTCTCCTTCGTGATGAAGGTCGAGCGGATTGATTTCAGGGAGGCCCTGCATCGCCTCGGCGCCCGCGTTGGCATCACTATCATCAACCAGCAGGAATCCGGCGGGCCGGCGCGGCAACTCTTTGAAATCAACGATGCGGCGCGACAGTTTTTCCAGGATGCCCTGACGACGCCGGAAGCCGAGTTTGTCCGGGATTACCTACAGCGCCGTGGCATTGCCGACCGCTCATTGCAAGTCTTTCAGTTCGGCTACAGCCCGCCCCGCGACAACCGCCTGCTGGCCCATCTCACCGGTGAGGGGTACCAACCGGAACTGATCGCCGAAGCCGGCCTGGCTCGGGAAACCGATGACGGACGCTACTACGACTACTTCCGGGGCCGCCTCATGATCCCCATCCGGGATTGGGAAGCGCGCGTCGCCGGGTTCGGCAGCCGCGCCCTGGATGATTCCGCAACCCCCAAATATCTGAACACTCCGAGAACGCCCGTGTTTGACAAATCCCGCATCCTGTTCGCCATGCACTTGGCCAAAGAGCCGGTGCGTCAGCATGGCGCGGTTATCGTCGAAGGCTACATGGACGCGGTGATGGCCCACCAGCACGGGTTTGACAACGTGGTTGCATCCATGGGTACGGCGCTCACCGAGCGGCAGGTTGACTTGGCGCGCCGTTTGACGAGCCGCGTCACCATGGCTCTCGACGGCGATCCCGCCGGGCGCAATGCCACCCTGCGCAGCCTGGAATCGTCCTGGGGAGTTTTTCAACAACGCAACTCGAGAGCAGCGCAACAACCCGGCGCGTCGGTTTTGCAACAGCCGGAGGCGCTGGAACTGCGCGTTGCGGAATTGCCGAGCGGACAAGACCCCGACGATTTCATCCGTCAATCGCCGGAGCAGTGGCCGGCCTTCGTGGAAGGCGCGGCTCCGCTGTTTGATTATTTGCTCACTTCCCTGTCGCAGCGCGCCAACATCGCCACTGCCGATGGCCGCGCTTGGGTGGCGCGTACGATGGTTCGATTCGTGGCGCAGATACCGGACGCCATCCGGCGCGATATGTATCTCGACGAGCTGGCGGCCCGGCTATCCGTAAATGGCGAAACCCTCCGCGCCGCGATGCCCGCTCTTTCCGGCCCGTCCACCGGGGCCCGGCGCGGTCCGACAGCCCCCGGCAGCGCAGACGACACCCCGTCGTCGCCATTGCGCGACGAAAGCGCCACCGAGGAATCATTGCTGGCTTTGTGGTTGCAGCATGGCCCGCAGTTGGGCCCTCATGCCCTTGCCATGGTGTCGCCGGAGTGGTTCACCCGCTCGGAGAACCGGGAAATTTATCGCAGCGTATGCGCTATTGTAGAAGCGGAAGAACCGGAAGCGACGATGGCGCCCGAGTTGGAAACTCATCTCGCCTCGTTGCGGTCCTGGAATCTGATGGTTTCCAATTCCGACAAACTGAAGCAGACCTGGCAGCAATCGGCCCTGCGCCTGGAAAAAGAACGCCTGAACGAAGAAATCCAACAGTCAGCCAGCGTACTGGATGCCGAGGAACTGGATAATCCGGATTCCCCAGTCGTCATACGGTTGCTGGGCTGCGCCAATCGTCGCCGTGAAATCGACCGCTTGCTGCGATCGACTTCACCACGCCAACCATAACGGAGGGGTGTATGACTATCATCAACAATCGCCGCAATGTGATCGTTGACGACGACGCGGACTACGAAGAAGGCCAGGCCGTCGTCATCGCTGATGACGACGCTGAACCTTACGGAAGAGCGCGCGCAACCATGATCGCGACCGAGGACGCGGACGAGGAAGATGACACACCCGATGACGAAGAAGCGACCACCGTGGTCGTGGACGATCCGGACGTCGCCGATGAAGAATGGCAGATCCGCCGGGCCGCCGCCGTGCGCACGGTCCTGCCGGAACTGGACGGCCCGTCGGCGCGGGACATCCAGCGCGAGGAGCGCGACTGGGCCGATGTGGACACCCTGGACAGCGCCGACGCCCTGGACGATCCGGTGCGTATGTACCTGCGGGAAATCGGGCGCGTTGACCTGCTCACGTCCGCGGACGAACGCCGTTTGGCGCGCGAACTGGAGGGCCTGAACCACCTCGTCAAGCTGGATGGGGAACTGGCCGAGTCCGCTCGGGCCGCGGCTGAAGAGTCCTCGGTTGATTTCGGTATTCCCGTTGACCAGGTGACGCTGGATATCAGCGCCTGGGAAGCGGTGATGATACTCCTCGCCCGCATCGCCAATGCCGCTCCTTTGGTGCGCTCCCTGGCTCGCTACCTGGAGCTGAACCAGCACATGTCGCTGGACGAGGTGAAAACATCCCCGACCCTGCGCGCCGCCATCGACGCCGAGGTCGCGCCGGCAATGGTGGAACGAGTGGCCGGCGAGCTGGGCATCGGCACACTCCCCGCCTATCAGCGCATCGTGCAATTGTCCCTGGACACGTGGGTGCTGCCCCCGGGTATTGTGAACGTGGTCATGGGATACGTTCCCGTGTGGGCGGAGTTGCATCCGGAGGGCGTCGGCGGGTGCTACGCGCCGGAGCTGGGTTTGGACGTCCCGCCGCTTTATGCAGAGGATGACAAGTGCTCACTGCTGCTCCTGTCGCAACTGTTGCGGGACCACCGGCTCAGCGAACTGGTGGAGTTGGAAAATTTTGACGCCGCAATCCACTTCGACCGGACCAAGCGGAACGGCGAGCGCGCCCAGACCCACCTCACCGAAGCCAACCTGCGGCTGGTGGTCAGCGTCGCAAAGAAGTATATCGGTCGCGGCATGGCGCTTCTGGACATGATCCAGGAAGGCAATATCGGCCTGATCCGCGCCGTCGAAAAATTCGACTATCGCAAGGGCTACAAGTTCAGCACCTACGCCACCTGGTGGATACGCCAGGCTATCACCCGCGCCATTGCCGACCAGGCTCGCACCATCCGAATCCCGGTTCACATGGTGGAGACCATCAACAAGCTGATGCGCCATCACCGTCGCCTGCTCCAGGAGAAGGGCCGCGAGCCCTCCACCGAAGAACTGGCCGAAGCCATGGAGATGACCCCGGAAAAGATTGAAGAGATACAGAAAATCTCCCAGGAGCCAGTGTCATTGGAAACCCCCATCGGCGAAGAGGAAGATTCTTTCCTGGGAGACTTCATCGAGGACCGCACTACCTTGGCGCCGGCCGACGCCGCCTCGGCCCAATTGCTCCGTGAGCAGGTACAGGAAGTGCTCGATACGCTAACCGACCGGGAAAGCCGCGTGTTGAAACTGCGCTTTGGCCTGGAGGACGGGCGCACTCGCACGCTGGAAGAGGTCGGTCGGGAGTTCGGCGTAACCCGCGAACGCATCCGGCAGATTGAGGCCAAAGCCATCCGCAAGCTGCGGCATCCGACACGATCCAAGAAACTGCGGGATTATCTGGAATAACCACGCCGGCAGCGCCTTGCGTAGGAAACGGCCCGGAGCGGGGCGAGATTGTATCTCGCCCCGCTCCGTTTTCTCCGACCCCGTGAATAAACTGCTAAAAGTGTATCCCCCTGCGTAGGCAATCAATTCAGGAAAATCGCTATACTTCCTCTTGCAAATCCGGTAAGACCCGGATAAGGGAGGTCGCACCTTGGTAGAAGCTATGGAGTTGCCAGTTTGTCAGCAGTGTAACGTAGGCACTTTGGTGCCTTTGTCTGATTACGGAGCGCAAGGCGCGCCAGTCCATTATAAAGCTTGGACTTGCACCAATCCCGGTTGCGGTTACAACATCAAAATCCGCAACGGCGATATCTTCGTGAACGAACCGATCCGCGCCGGTCGGCACTGATCCGACCGGAACCTGCGGAGCCGGCCCATCCCGATGGCGCGCCGGCGGAATGTTCTTGTCTTTGGGGGCGTGGGCCGATAACCGGCGGCGCCGACAACCCGTACCGCATTGGGGACTTCGATATGCAGATTGGACTGGACTATATGCAGATGCGCAGCCGCGCTCAGCACTACGGCTTGCGCTGGGCCGGGATATCACTCCTGATCGCCGGCGGGTTGCTGTGCGCCGCCGGAATCGCCTACTATGGTCACCTCTTCTGGCTCCGATCAAGTCTGGATGACTACGCTGCCCGGGCCCCGGGCGCTGTTCTGCTGGAAGCTTCCCCTACTACTATCGACAACGGAGTTGGCGTATCTTCCGTTACCCTGCCCGCCGGCGCATTTGATCAGCGGATCGAGGAGTTGGGCTACAACCCCATGCCCAGCAACGCCGCCTGGCCGGTGGGTACGCAACCCCCGGCTTCTCGCTTGATAATTCCAGGGTTGGGCATCGACGTGAAACTGGACGGATTGAGAGTTACCGGCAGCACAATTGCCAGCTACGCTTCCGCCGACAATCCGGCGGCGGGCTACGCGGCGGTTTCTGCCAATCCGGGAGAGCGCGGGGCCATGTGGCTCTTTGGCCCGGCCGGGAAGGGCTCCCACAGTTTCAGTAGCCTGTCCCGCTCGGGAGAATTGTTGGAGGGCGGCGAAGAAGTGCTGATGTTCGTCAACACCCCCGAGCGAAACTACCTTTACGCTGCCACTCACAGCGAGGTCATCCCGGCTTCCGCTTTGCGCCTCAACAGCACCGAGCGGGCTACCGTCCACCTGGTCGTGCCCGTCCCGTCGGGCTTGTACGACCATTTCCTGGTACTGAGCGGGGAATTGATTGCCATGAATTAATTTCCCGGCTGAACGCTTTCCGCGCCCTTTCGGTTCTTCACCCTGGCCTCCCCACCCTCCCCGCCGTCGGCCGATAGCCGCAACTGATGGATGCGCCGTCCGCGCACCTGGGTAACTTCGATGGTGAGGCCAGCCGCGGTGACCACATCGCCCACCGTTGCCATGCGTCCCAGCTGGGCATAGACAAACCCGCCGATCGTGTTCACCTCCCCGTGGTCTAACTCTATGCCCATGGCCTCCGCTAACTCTACCGCCGGCATAGTCGCGTTCACCAGCCACGATCCATCACCCACGGTCGTGAGTTCGTCGGTATCTTCCGCGAACTCATCATCGATGTCGCCAACGATTTCCTCCAGCACATCCTCCAGGGTAACTATCCCTTCGACCCCGCCGTATTCATCCACCACGATGGCCATTTGGAGATTCTTTTCGCGCATCAGCTGCAACAGGTCGTCCACCGCCATATTCTCAGCCACGAACTCCGGCTCCCGCATGATGCTTTCCGTGGATACCTCCGACGGCCCGCTGGCCAGGGTCAGCAACACGTCGCTGATGTGGATTACCCCCACAACGTCGTCCATCGTGCCGCGATAGACGGGCAGGCGGCTGTGCTTGGTCGAAATCAATACGTCCACTAGTTCCTGCATGGAGGAGGACACGGCAACCGCAGCGACATCCAGGCTGGGCACCATAATTTCCCTAACATCCAAATCGTCCATCCGGCTGATCGAGCGCACCATGTGGATGTCATGGGAATCCAGTCTCATGATTTCGGCGGGCGTCAGCGGCGGCGGTTCCCAATTGGCCCGGTTCGGGTCCGGTAGTCGCGCATCCGCCGACACGGTTTGTCCGTTAGTTCCGTTGGGAGGCGACCAGTCTCCGTTGCCGGAAGACGTTACCGGGTCTGACCACCAACGGCCCGGGTAGGCAAAGCGCCGCGCCGCGTCGGGGAATAGCGTAGCCCACCATTCCACCAGAAGGTGCAGAATAATCAGAGCGGCGGCCGCCGCCAGGGTCGCCGCCGGCAAGAGAACCGGCGTGGGCCAATCGGACGCCAGCGCCGACGTAACGCCGAGGGCAGACACTCCCGCCGTCGCGGCGGCAGTCACCCGCAACACGACTATGGCTGGAGACCGGGGTTGGGCCCACAGTACCGCGAAGGCCGGCGGCTGCCGACGCGACGCAGCCGCGATGCTCGTCCAAGCGAAGATCAGCAGCGATGCTGCCAGAAGCAATAACGGTGGTAAGCTACTATCAGTATCCAAGCCGATGGCCCTCTGCCGACGCAATCGACGCCGCTATGGGACGATCGTGGGACGGTGCCGTAACCCGCCGGATCAACGAGTTTCCCTGTCGTCTTGGGATCAATCTTGCTCCTTCTCCGGTGGCGGCAGGAGTTTAGCAGGAACGCCGACGGCTAGTCTAGCCTCCGGAACATCCCGGAGCACCACCGCGCCAGCGCCGGTGGCGGCGCCGGCGCCAACCGTCACCGGGGCTACCAGCATGGTATCGCAGCCGATAAAGGCCCCATCGCCGATGACGGTCCAGTGTTTGTTCACGCCGTCGTAGTTGCAGGTGATGGTTCCCGCGCCGATGTTCGCTCCCGCCCCGATGTCGGCATCGCCGAGATAGGAAAAATGTCCGACGGCGGCGGCGGCGCCGACCCGACTGTTCTTGACTTCTACGTAGTTGCCGAGATGCGCGCCGGTTTCAATCAGCGAGCCGGGGCGCAGATGGCTATAGGGGCCGATGCCAACGTCGGATTCCACCCTGGCTCCCTCCAGCGCCGAGGCGACGATGCGGCAACGATCTCCGATGACCGTGTCGCGGATCATGGCGTTGGGGCCAACCTCGCAGTCCTCTCCGATGACCGTTCCCCCGGACAGCATGGTATTGGGCAGCACCACCGTATCGCAGCCGATGGTCACATCAGCGTCAATATAGGTTGTGGCCGTATCCATGATGGTGACGCCCGACTCCATCCAGTGCAGGTTGATCCGGTCTCGCAGCACGGTTTCGGCGGCCGCCAATTGCTTCCGGTCATTCACTCCCATGGCTTCGTCGGGCCAGGCTACGGGCAACGCGGCGACGCCGTCTCCCGCGCCGGCTGCCAGGGCTGCCAGCGCGGTGAGGTAGCGTTCTCCCGACGCGGCCGGAGGAATGGACATCACAGTTTCGGCCAGCCAGTGGCCGTCGAAACAATACACTCCGGCGTTAACTTCCTCCGGGCCGGTTGCGGCGTCCGGCAGGTCGGCCGCCTCGATGACGGCAGTGACCGGAGCAGCGCCTCCGGGTCCTTCCGCGCTGCCTCGCCGGATGCGGCCCAAATCGCCGCTGAACACGTCCGTCGCAGACAGGATGGTCATGCGACGCCCGGCGTCCGCGCAGTGATCCTCTACCAGCTGCCGCACCGATTCGGAGCGAACCAGCGGAGTATCCCCGGACAATACCACCAGCAGGGACGGCACGCCGGGCAATGCCGCCAGGCCGCAGGCCAGAGCGTCGCCGGTGCCTTGGGGCTCCGGTTGCACTGCGTACTTCACCCGCTCCCCCAGCAAATCGCCGATTGCATCCCGGTTATCGGGTGAGACCACCACCACGATGCGTTCCACTCCGCAAGCCGACAGCAAATCAACCGGGTAACGAATCAATTCCTTTCCGACGGCGCGATGCAGGGGTTTGGGCTTACGCGAACGCATTCTGCTGCCTCGTCCGGCGGCCAGCACAATTCCGACAACATCCCCGCCCACTCCCGCAGTGTTCATGCTTCTATCCATCGGATTTGTTACCACTGGACGTACATCGGCATCACCACATGTACGTAACGGTCCGAATCGGCCGGTCGGAATACGCCGGGGCTTGACGGGTTGGTGACTTCAATGGCGACTTTGCCGCGGCCCAGCACGTTGACGATATCCTGTAGATACCGCGCGTTGAACGCGATTTTCGCGTCTTCGCCGTCCATTTGGTCAATGTCCAGCTCGTCCAGACTGTCGCCCACTTCCTCGGAACGGGCCGACACCTTGAGCTGCCCGCCCTCGGCATCCTCCTGGGGCATCATCTCCAGGCGCACGGTGTTGCTGCCGTCTCGCGCGAATACCGACGCCGACTGAGTGGCCCTCTTCAAGTCGTCCAACTCCATCACCGCCCGGGTTTCGTAACGTTCCGGTATCAGTTGATCGTAGTTGGGGAAATTTCCTTGCAGCAACTGGGAGACCACCTCCACGTGTTCCAGCTTGAACAGGGCCTGCCCGCGCTCCGGCGACAGCGTCACCTTGACCGGGCCGCTCTGCTCCGCAGCCAAGCGCTGTATTTCGCTCATGGTCCGCGCCGGTACAATCACCTTGATCTCCTGTTCCACCGGCTGGGGCAGTTCTCCCTTGTACACGGCCAGTCGGAACCCGTCGGCGGCGGCCATTATCAGGTTAGATTCCTGCAATTTGAGCTCTACGCCGGTCAGCACGGGGCGGGACTCATCGGTAGCGGCGGAAAACGCGACCAGCCCGATGGCGGAACGCAGCACGACGGGGTCGATGTCGGCAGCCATTCCGGCGTCAACCTGTGGCACCGGCGGAAAGTCGGCGGCGGCCGCGCCGTTGATGCGGGTCACGGCGCGACCACAAGAGAGGTGCAGCACACTCCCGCCTCCCGTTCCGCCGTCATCCCCAGGCCCCAGCAAGTCCAGGTCGATACGGTCGCTGGGCCGGGTGTTGACCCAATCCACCAGCAGCCGGTGGGGTATTGTGATGGCCCCTTCCTCCTCGATCATTGCGCCGATCCACGTGGTGATGGCGATTTCCAGGTTGGTCGCCGACAGCATCAGCATTCCCTGGTCAGTCCGCAGCAGAACGTTCTGCGTTATCGGCAGCGTGGAACGGCTGGCGACCGCCCGGCCCACCACGCCCAGCCCACGGGCCAAGTTTTCCTGAAGGCACGACAGTTTCATCTCTAGCCAACCCGAAACATGATTTGCGGCGAATTATAGCACGGCGCCTCATTGGTATAATCGCAAGCCCCAAACGAACCCGACGCATTTGTGTCCTCTAGAGGCTGTTATGACTGAACTGCTTTTCCTTGCCGACGCTTACCTGTCCGAGTTCGACGCCACCGTCGCAGACGTCACCGATGACGGCGGCGTGGTATTGGACCGCACTGCCTTTTACAGCGGCGGCGGTGGCCAACCCTGCGACGTGGGAACGCTGACCGACGGGGCCGGAGCAGCGTATCCGGTCGCCCGAGTCGGTCGCGCCGGCGGCGTCATCGTGCACACCATAGAAGGCAACCGGCGCCCCGCTGTGGGCGCCCAACTGCACGGCGCCATCGACTGGGAGCGCCGTTATGTGCTCATGCGCACCCATACCGCCTTGCACATCCTCTGTGGCGTAGTTTGGCGCGACTACGGGGCCCTGGTAACCGGCGGCGATATGCAGCCGGGCCGGGCGCGGATGGACTTCGAGCTGGAAAATATGTCGGCCGAATTCGCCGAAGAAGTGCGCGCGCGCATCAACGCGGAGGTCGCCGCCGCCCGGGACATCGGCGTTGCTTCCATGACCCGCGCCGACGCCGACGCTCACCCGGATCTGATCCGCACCAAGATCAACCTGCTGCCCGCCGCCATCACCGAGGTACGCACCATCGACATCAGGGGACTCGACCTGCAAGCCGACGGCGGCACTCACGTTCACAACACCCGAGAGGTTGGCCGCATCAGTGTGGTCGGACACGAGAGCAAGGGCCGCATCAACAAGCGCCTGCGCATCGCCCTGGATTAGGCGGTCGATAGAACTGGGCAAAGGATCTTTGCCCAGCGACCGTCATGCCGGCTTTCGCCGGAATCCGGTAGAATGGAACGCCACAATGCCCTCGGCGCCCGAGGACAAAAACGACGACCCGCCGGAGCTATAATCGCAGATGTCCACCACCATAGTCGGCATTGATGTCGGCGGAACCTTTACCGACATCGCCGTCCTTCGGGACGGCCTACTCTCCGTCCACAAACTCCCTTCCACGCCGGCAAACCCGGCGGTGGGCATCACCGCCGGCATTGGCGATATCAACGTTGACGTTGCAACCGCCGACTTCATCCACGGCAGCACCGTCGCCACCAACGCCTTGCTGGAAGGCAAGGGCGGGCGCACCGCGCTGGTCACCACCATGGGGTTCGAGGACGTCCTTGAAATCGGCCGCCAGAACCGCGCCGATCTCTATGACCTGTCTATGGAACGGCCCACGCCGCTGGCTCCGTGGCAACTGCGCTTCGGCCTCCCGGAACGCATCGACTATACCGGAGCGATCCTGGACGACTTAACGCCGGCATCGGTGGACGCGCTGCTGTCGTTGCTGGCCGAGGCCCAAGTCGATGGCGTCGCCGTATCCTTCCTGTTCTCCTTCCTCAACCCGATCCATGAGGAGATGCTGGCCCAGCGGCTGGCCGAACTCCCCAATAGCCCGTTCATCTCCATATCGTCCCGGATACTCCCCGAGTTTCGCGAGTACGAGCGCACCAGCACCGTCGTCGTCAATTCCTACGTGGGGCCGGTAATGGAGCGTTACTTGACCCAACTGGAATCGGCGCTGGGGCGCGGCCTGCGCATCATGCAGTCCTCCGGCGGCAGCATCACCGCCCGCCTGGCCGCCGACCAGCCCGTGCGCACCATCCTCAGCGGCCCCGCCGGCGGTGTGGTGGGCGCCTTCTATACCGGCGTACAGGCCGGCTACCCCGACATCATCACGCTGGACATGGGCGGCACCTCCACCGACGTTTCCTTGTGTCCCGGCCGCATCAAAGAAACCACGGCGGCCAACTTGGGCGGCTATCCGGTTAGCGTTCCCATGATCGAGATTCACACCGTCGGCGCCGGCGGCGGCTCCATCGCCCGGGTGGACGCCGGCGGCGCGCTGGTGGTCGGCCCCCAGTCCGCCGGCGCCGACCCCGGCCCGGCCTGCTACGGCCAAGGAGACCGCATTACCGTCACCGACGCCAACCTCAGCCTGGGGCGCTTGCGCTCCGACGGGTTCCTCGGCGGCCGCATGACGCTGGATCAACCACGCGCCCAATCTCTGCTGACCCAACTGGCCGGCGGCATCGGCGCGTCGGCCACCGATACTGCGCTGGGCATCATCCGCGTGGTCAACTCCAACATGGAGCGCGCCATCCGCGCCATCTCGTTGGAGCGGGGCTACGACCCCCGCGAGTTCACCCTGATCCCCTTCGGCGGCGCTGGCCCCATGCACGCCTGCGAACTCGCCGCCGAACTGGGCATTCCCCGCGTCCTGGTACCGGGGCATCCCGGCATCCTGTCCGCCCTGGGCGTCGCCATCGCCGACGTGGTGAAGGACTATTCCCGCACGGTGATGCTCCGTGGCGACTTCTTGGACAGCGCCCGCCTGGAAGCGGAATTTCACGGAATGGAGCAGCAGGCCCGTGCCGAGCTCGTCGATGAAGGACTGCGCGCCGATGCCATGACGCCCCGCCGGTTCCTTGACGTGCGCTATGTGGGCCAGTCCTTCGAGCTGACCGTGGACTGCCCGCCGCTGGTCGAGCCGGGCGATCTGACCGGCGACATATCCGCTGACTTCTACCAAGCCCACCTGCAACGGTTCGGCTACGCGGATGCCGCGCTGCCCATCGAGGTGGTCAACCTCCGCCTCAAACTGGAACTGGCCGTCGCAAAGCCTCAACTGGAACCGGACTGGAACCACGGTGAGGACGCATCCCACGCCGCCGTCGGCGATGCCGAAGTAGTCTTCGCCAACGGCCCAGTCAATACCGTTCTCTACAACCGCGACCAACTGCAAACCGGCAACCGGCTATCCGGCCCCGCGCTGCTCTTGCAGCTGGATACTACGATAGTTGTGCCGCCCGGCTGGGCGGGCGAAGTTGACCCCTACGGCAATCTGCTGCTGGAACCGGCTAAAGGCTCTCCAGCAAGCAAATGAAATCAGTTAGGTGGCCTTTCCCGTGGCGAATCACGTTTTCGTTGGGCGGGCCGCCGTAAAATCGCGCGTGGAACCAGTTTGCCGATGAATAATACGTGAGTAAAATTGCCGGAGCGCTCTCGTCATCGATGAGACGCATCACGGCATCCTCCAAATCTCGATGCGCCCCGTGGGGCCATCCGCGCCTTTCGGCAGCTGCCTTGATGGCATGAGCCGCGGCGCCCCACAGTTTATCGCTTGCTTCCTCCAACTCGCCTCGCTCTACCTCATCATCTACCAGTTCCAGAAAATGCCAACTCCGTTCTGCGTGATAATCAAAGGCGGTGGTCATCGTGTGCCCCCAATTGACAATGATGCCGCAATGTACACCGCTATGGCCGGACCGCAAAATCTTTCATCAACCAGGGCTTTGTGGTTTTGTACTCCCCGAAAAGTGAACGCAATGAGCGCTATACCCACCCCTGACCTTGCTCGCCTCTCCGTGTTGGCCTGCTTCGCCCACCCCGATGACGAGGGGTTCTCCTCCGGCGGCTTGCTGGCGATGCTGGCCGCCGGCGGCGCCCGGATCACGCTGGTCTGCGCCACCAACGGCGATGTTGGCGAGATCAGCGATCCCGCTCTGGCGACCCCCGATAACCTGTGGCAAGTGCGCCAGCAGGAACTTCGCAGCGCCATGGCCATCACCGGCATCAGCGACCTCCGGTTCCTGGACTTCCGGGACAGCGGCATGGACGGCACCGACGACAACCGCCATCCCAACGCTTACTGCAACGCCGACGCCGATGCTGTCACCAGGCATCTCGCCAGCATCATCGCCGAGATCAACCCCCACCTGGTGATCACCCACGATCCCAGCGGCGGCTACGGCCATCCCGACCACAAGACGATGTGCAGCCACGCCACCGCCGCCGTGACCCGCGCTTCCGACCCCGATGGCGCGACGCCTTTGCTGTACTACACTTGCTTCCCCCGCAGCGTCTTCCAGCGCATGTGGCAGGAGATGACCGACCGAGGTATCACCCCGCCCTTCGCCGTGGATGCCGTGGACACCCTGGGCACGCCCGACGCGGACGTCACCACCACCCTGGATGTTGCGGAGTGGGTAGAGACCAAACTAGCGTCCCTGTCCTGCCACCGCACGCAGCTCCATGACGACGGCCCCTTCGAGCAACTTCCCACCGCTGTAATACAGCGGCTTATGGGGACCGAATACTACCAATTGGCAGCCCCGACCGGAGCCGTAGATTTGCTGGCGGCGCTGTAATGACGCTGCGGCCGGGCCCTCTCGTCGCATCCTGCCCTGACCCTTGCCGGGCCCGGCGTTGTCAAGCCCTGCGATGTAGCCTAGAATTACGCTCAGTCAATCTTATCCTTTGGCATGGCGGATAGGAGAGAATATTCGCATCATGGCGCAGAAAAATTTCTCCCAAGACATTGGCAAGCTGATTGAAGCGGCGCTCTATCTGAGCGAGCGTTCGGAAAACGACCCCAATTTCGGGATGACCAAACTGGTCAAGCTGCTGTATTACTCCGACTGCGCGGCCTACATCCTGGACGGCACGCCGATTACGGGCACGACGTACCTGCATTTCCCCCACGGCCCTTATCCGGAGAATTGGCACCGGGTCCGCGAGCGTATGGAACAGTCGGGGGATGCCACCGCGTTGCGGGAATCCGCCGGCGCGGGTTATCATCGCTACCGGCTGCTGACCAACCGGCCGGCCAACCGGGAGTTGCTGTCACCCCGGGAATTGGAGCGGATGGATGAGCAACTACAGCGTTTCATAGAGTTCAATGCGGCCGGAATTGAGAGCTACTCCCATCAGGAAGTCGCCTGGCGGGCCACCGAAGACGGCGAGCCCATGGACTACGAACTGGCCGGCATCAGCGCGCCGCCGGTGAGCCAGAAGTCCATACGGAGATGGCTGGAGGTTGTCGATGGTGCCCGAGAACAATGAGACATACCAAGTTACCGCGAACGAAACGTTCAACGCCGATTGGAGGGCAGGTGTAACTGACCGTTGGATTGACCAAATGGTACATCCGGCGCAACTGGAATTTTTTATCCGGAGTTTCCTTGCCAAGGTCCCCCTTACCGGAGACCCTATGCCCAGCATAGGGTCAAATGCCTACTCGATTCGCT
Source organism: Dehalococcoidia bacterium (assembly GCA_963692995.1). Classification (GTDB taxonomy): domain Bacteria; phylum Chloroflexota; class Dehalococcoidia; order Lucifugimonadales; family UBA3495; genus Bin87. The sequence goes on along the minus strand of OY843611.1, from coordinate 1,293,727 downwards.
TTCCACGCTCTGTGCATGGACGTGAAATGATTGAGATAATCTATACCGTGATTGAAGATGACCGGACAGTGCAAATGCAATATGTCAGTTTGATCTTAGATCAATACTAATTCTACAAGTGCCCACCATGCCAGTTGACGCCATCAGCCTGGAAGTCTTCAAAAACATGTTCATCTCCGTTTCCGAGGAGATGGGCGTGGCATTGCAGCGCACCAGCTATTCCACCAACATGAAGGAGCGGCAGGACTTCTCCTGCGCCCTGTTCAATCCCGCCGCCGAAATGGTGGCCCAGGCCGCCCACCAGCCCGTGCACCTCGGCGCCATGCCGGCATCGGTGCAGGCCGCCTTGCAGACCTTCCCCGACGGCCTGCGGGAGGGCGACATCATCATCCTCAACGACCCCTACCTGGGCGGCTCCCACCTGCCCGACATCACCCTGGTCGCGCCGGCTTATGTCAACGATGTCGGCGAGCGGAAACTCATCGGCTACGTCAGCAACCGGGGGCATCATTCCGACGTGGGCGGCATGGCTCCCGGCTCCATGCCCCTGTCCACCGAACTGTACCAGGAAGGAATGATCATCCCACCGTTGAAGCTGGCGGACGCCGGCCGCATCAACCGCGAGGTCATCGCCCTCATCTGCCGCAACTCCCGCACGCCCGACGACCGGCAGGGCGACCTGGCGGCGCAGATCGCGTCCATCCGCGTTGGCGACCAGCGCCTCACCGAGATCGCCGAACGCTACGGGCTGGCCGAAACCCACGAACACATGGATGCTTTGCTGGACTACTCCGAGCGGCTGACCCGGCGGCGCATCACCGAAATTCCCGACGGCGTGTACGGCGTCACCGACTACATGGACGACGACGGCCTGACCCAAGAGCCGGTTCCCATCACCGTGGCCATCACCGTGGCCGGCGATCGAATGACCATCGATTTCACCGGAACCGCTGACCAGCGACCGGGTTGCATCAACGCCCCGCGCGCCGTCACCGTATCGGCCAGCCTCTACGTCGTCCGCTGCGTGGTGGGCGACGAGGCGCCGGCAAACCAGGGCTGCTTGCGCCCGGTGGAGGTCATCACTCCCCGGGGCAGCCTGGTGAACCCCCTGCCCCAGCGCGGCGTGGCCGGCGGCAACGTGGAGACCTCTCAGCGCATCACCGACGTGCTGCTGGCCGCCCTGAGCCAGGCCCTGCCCGACCGCATACCGGCGTCTTCCCAGGGCACCATGAACAACATGATCATCGGAGGCCACGACATCTCCCGGGACAAGCCCTACGTCTATTACGAAACCATCGGCGGCGGCATGGGCGCCCGGCCCGACCGCGATGGCGTTTCCGGCATCCACACCCACATGACCAACACCATGAACACCCCGGTAGAGGCGCTGGAGTTCGCCTTCCCCTTGCGCCTGCGCCGGTATGCCCTGCGTCGCGGCTCCGGCGGCGACGGCCTCCATCGTGGCGGCGACGGTCTGATCCGGGACGTGGAGTTCCTCAGTCCGGCCCGCGTAACCGTCCTGTCCGAGCGACGCCGCTATGCCCCTCCGGGCTACCACGGCGGACACCACGGCGAGCACGGTGAAAACGTCCTGCTGAAGGGCGGCTATGAGGAAATCCATCTGGCCGGCAAGGAAACCCTGGACGTGGCGGCCGGCGACATCCTCAGCATCCGTACCCCCGGCGGCGGCGGCTGGGGCGCGCCAAATCAGTAACCGTCATTCCCGCATCCCTAACCGTCATTCCCGCTTTCGCGGGAATCCGGAAAATGCCCGACATCACCAAAGCCGTCACCATTGCTGAAATTCAGCAGCAGGTCATCGCCTGCCGCGCTTGCCCTCGCCTGGTTGAGTGGCGGGAGGAAACCGCCCGCGTCAAGCGAAGGATGTACCGCGACGAGGACTACTGGGGCCGCCCGCTGGCCGCATTTGGCGATCCCCACGCCCGGCTGCTGATCGTGGGCCTGGCCCCCGCCGCCCACGGCGGCAACCGCACCGGCCGGATGTTCACCGGCGACCGCAGCGGCGACTGGCTTTTTGGCGCGCTGCACCGGGCCGGGTTCGCCAACCAAGCCGAATCCGTCCGTCTCGGCGACGGACTGCAACTGCGCGGAGCGCTCATTACCGCCGCCGCCCGCTGCGCTCCGCCACAAAACAAGCTCACGACCGACGAGCTATCCGCCTGCCGTCCGTACCTAACCCGCGAGATCGAACTGCTCGCTGACCTGCGCGCGGTGGTGGCCTTGGGACGCATTGCCTTCGACGCCTTTCTCCGCGCCTGGGCCACCGCCGGACGCATTCCGCCCCGGCGAAAGCCCCCCTTCGGCCACGACATCGCAACGCAACTTCCCGACGGCGGGCCGTTGCTCATATCCTGTTACCATCCCAGCCAGCAAAACACCCAGACCGGACGGCTCACCGAAGTGATGCTCGATGCCGTGTTCACGCGAGCCCGTGAAGCGGTCGAGCGTACCGGGCGTTGCTAGGACGTGTCGTCAAATCGCGCCCTTATTGATGGATTTTGTCAGTTCGAGCAATGGCTTGGGGTAGCGGATCGCTACCCCAAGCCGGCCGCTTCCTTCCCGGCTAACTGCCAGATCCACGCCAGGAACGGAGGAGTGTATAGTAAGTGCGATGAGAATCCTGCATTTCTCCGACCTGCACATCGGAGTCGAAAACTACGGGCGCACCGATCCCAACACCGGGCTTTCCACTCGGCTGGGAGATTTTCTCGACTCGCTGGATGAACTCATCGAGTACGCATTGGGCAACCACGTCGACCTGGTCCTGTTGGCCGGAGACGCCTACAAGGGTCGTGACCCATCGCAAACCCACCAGCGCGAGTTGGCTCGCCGCCTGTTGCGACTGTCCCATGCCGGCGTCCCAACCTTTCTGCTTCCCGGCAACCACGACCTGCCCGCCGCCACCAGCCGCGCCCACGCCGTCGAGATCTTCTCCACCCTCCAAGTGCCCAACGTGTATGTCGGAGCCCGGCCCAACTGCTATACCGTGCTGACTCCGGCCGGCCCCCTGCAAGTTCTGGCCGTGCCTTGGCCCTCCCGGGGCGCGATGCTGGCCCGCGACGAATCCCGGGGCCTGAGCATCGAGGAAATCCGCCAGGAATTAGAGCGCCGGATGACCCAAGCCATCGCCCGCCAGGCCCAGGCGGTCAACCCAGACGTGCCGGCCATTCTAGCCGGCCACGTAACGGTGAATGGCGCTACCACCGGCACGGAACGTTCCATGATGCTGGGCAACGACCATGTGCTCAACATCAGCGCGGTGCAGCAGCGCCAGTTGGAATACGTCGCCCTGGGCCATATCCACAAGCACCAGGTGCTGCGCGCGCCAGGCGGAGACGGGCCGGCGGTGGCCTACTCCGGCAGCCTCCAGCGGGTCGATTTCTCCGAGGAAGCCGACGAAAAAGGTTTCTGCATAGTGGATATTGACCACAAAGCGCCCCAGGGCCGGCGATTGACCGATTTCCGCTTCCATCCCATCGCGGCGCGATCTTTCGTCACCGTTGACGCCGCCGTTCCCGACAATGAACCGAATCCCACCGATTTCGTGGCTCGCGCCATCGCCCGTCGCTCGGTGGCCGGGGCCATCACCCGGCTGCGCCTCAAGCTCTCTGCCGATCAATCGACCCGCATCCGCGACGCCGACCTGCGACCCGCGCTGTCTTCGGCCCACTACGTCGCTGGCATAACCCGCGACATCACCGACGAAGCCCGGCGCCGGCCAACGGTCGAACCGGCAGACCTCCAGCCCCTGGCCGCCCTGCGCATGTACCTTGAGAGTCGGGAAGTGAGCGCCGAACGCCGGGACGTTCTTCTGGAACGCGCCGAAGCGCTTTTGGCCTCGGTAGATGCCGACATCGTATCATCATGAACCCGAACATCACGAACCGGGTCGTTTATGACGGCACGATTGCCGACGTGCCCGGCATCGCGGCCGGCCACTGGACGGACGCTGACGCGGCCACCGGATGCACTGTCATACTGTGCGGCGATGGCGCGGTCGGCGGTGTGGCGGTGCGCGGCGGCTCCCCGGGCACCCACGAAACCGATCTGCTGCACCCCCTCCGTCGCGTTGACCGTGTCCACGCCATCGCGCTCAGCGGCGGCAGCGCCTTCGGCCTGGCCGCCGCCGGCGGCGTCCAGCGCTGGCTGGAGGAAAGGGGCATCGGGTTTCATACTCCGCACGGCTGCGTACCCATCGTTCCGGCGGCCATTCTCTATGACCTGGGCGTGGGCAAATCCGACGTGCGGCCCAACGCAGCGTCCGGATACGCCGCCTGCCAAGCCGCGGCGCGAGGCCAACTGCCTTCCGGGTCGGTGGGAGCCGGCGCCGGCGCCACGGTGGCCAAGGCGTTTGGCATCGCCGGCGCGGTCAAGGGTGGCATCGGATCGGCACGCTGCGTGCTGGCCGACGGCGTCGCGGTGGGAGCCGCCGTAGCCGTCAATGCCTGGGGCGGCGTCCGCGACCACCGCGACGGCAGCCTCGTCGCCGGCCCTCGACGGCGCGACGGAACAATGGCCGACCCGGTGCAGGCCCTGCTGACGGGTGAAGCCTCTGCGGAAAGATCCCTCCTCGTCAACACCACCATCGGCGTCATTGCCACCGATGCCGGCCTGGACAAGATGCAGGTCAACTTCATCGCATCCTCCGCCCACGACGGCCTCGGTTTGACCATTCACCCTTGCCACACGCCAAACGACGGCGACACCGTGTTCTGCGTTGCCACAGGACAAAACCCGGCCCAGGCAGACCTAATGTCAATAGTGGCGGCCGCCACGCAGGTCACCGCGCTGGCCGTCATCGACGCCGTGCGATCTGCCACGGGTTTGGGCGGCGTGCCGGCAGTGGAAGAGTTACGATGACATTACAGTCATCCTCGCCGCGCCCGTCACTCCCCCTGCGCCCGTCATTCCCCCTGCGCCGCCCGTCATTCCCGCGAAAGCGGGAATCCAGAGCCCTGTTGCAGCGAAGTATTCCGGGTTCCGGCTTTCGCCGGAATCACGGTATGTAGTCTTACACGGTATATAGTCTTGCAATGCCCGCAGAATATAACAACATCAGCATCGGATTCGTGGGCGCCGGCGCCCTGGGCCAGGGCCTGGCCTTGGCGCTGAACGGCATCGGGTGCAACGTCGCTGCGGTATCCAGCCGCACACGAGCCAGTGCGGAATGGCTGGCGGAGCGCCTTGCCGATCCTATGACCAATCGAGGGTGTGTAGCCCTGGACACCGGCCAGGAAGTAGCCGATCTCTGCGATCTGGTCTTCATCACCACGCCCGACGCTGCCATCGCGGCGGTGGCCGCAGCAGTCAACTGGCGGGCCGGACAGGGCGTTGTCCACTGTTGCGGCGCCGCGTCAACCGAACTGTTGACGACGGCAGCCGACGCCGGAGCCGAGGTGGGCGCGATGCACCCTTTCCAGACCTTCGCCGCCCTCAGCGAGCCGGTCGAGGCCGCCCGCCGGCTGTCGGGCGTAACCTTTGCCGTATCCGCCACAGGTTGGCTAGCCGACTACCTGCCCTCCCTTGCCGAATCTCTAGGCGGCAGCGCCGTCACGATCCCCGACGAGCTGCGCCCGTTGTACCACGCCAGCGCCGTCCTGAGCTGCGGCTACGTCGCCACCCTGCTCGACGCCGCGGTGAACCTCTGGATAACGATGGGCTTCAGCGCCGATGACGGCATCCGCGCCGTCCTGCCGCTGGCCCGCGCCACCATCGAGGCCATCGCCGCAACGGGTCCCGCCGCCGCCGTGACCGGCCCGGCAGTGCGCGGCGACGCCGGGACCATTGCCGCTCACCTGGACGCCCTGTCCCGATATGCCGAACATCTCGACCCGCTGTATCGGGAACTTGCGCTGGCGTCTCTGCCTCTGGCCCGGGGAAAAGGCGTCGCGGAGGCTGATCTGGCCCGGTTGAGGCGGACAGCAACGGGGGCCGGCTGATACAATCGCGCTACTATGCCGACCACAATCAGAAAACTGGCCGAAATGAAGCGGGCCGGGGACAAAATCCCCATGGTCACCGCTTATGATTATACCGCCGCCCGCATCGCCGACGCTGCCGGCATTCCCATTATTTTGGTCGGCGACAGCTTGGGAATGGTGGTCCTCGGTTACGAATCCACCATTCCGGTAACAATGGATGATATGGTGCGCCATGGTCGCATGGTGCGCCGGGGAGCTGCGGAGGCGCTGGTGGTGGTGGACTTGCCCTTCATGGCCTACCAGGTTGACCCCGCCGCGGCCTTGCGCAACGCCGGTCGGCTGATGCAGGAAGGCGGCGCCCATACGGTGAAACTGGAGGGTGGCGTCGCCGTCGCGGACACCGTTCGCCGCATCGTCGATGCCGGAGCGCCGGTCATGGGCCACATCGGGCTTACCCCGCAGTCGGTGAATGCCTTGGGCGGCTACCGGGTCCAGGGGCGCACCAGAGCCGCCGCCCGCCGGTTGCTGGACGACGCTCTGGCCTTACAAGACGCCGGCGCGTATTCGGTGGTTTTGGAGTGTGTCCCCAGCCAATTGGCCCGGCTGATTACGGAGCGGCTCACCATTCCCACCATTGGCATCGGCGCCGGCCCCAACTGCGATGGCCAGGTCCAAGTGTTCCACGACATGCTGGGGCTGTTCACCGACTTCGTCCCCAAGCATGCCCGGCGGTACGCCAAACTGGCCGAGGACATGGGTGAAGCCTTCCGTCGGTACGCCGACGATGTGCGCAGCGGCGCATTCCCAGCAGAGGCGGAAAGCTTCACCATGAACGAAGGTTTGCTGGCCGACCTGCTGTAGGATTAGCATGGCGTTCCGAGAGCCGCCGCCAGATAGGCGAGGCAATCCCTTCGACGTGCTGACCCGCCGCCTGGGTCGTTTTCTGGCCGTCTTTTTTAGCCTGTGGACGTTGCCGGCCGGCGTGGTATCTTATTCGCGTATCGCAACTGCGGAAAACCCGCCGCTAGCTTGGCACGAAACTGCTACAATCATCATTGTTGCCACCGCCGCCACCGTAAACATCGCGTTCCCACTTGCGCTTGGACTAGTGGAGGGAATACCAATGGTAATAGCGCACTTTATCAAACAGCGGCACCGCGAGGAAGGTCGCGAGGAAGGCCGCGAAGAAGGCCGGACCGAGGGCCGTAAAGAAGCGAATCAGCTCTGGATCCAGTGGAACCGCCGTCGTGAACAAGCAGAGCAGGAAGGTCAACCCTTCAACGACCCACCGCCGCAGTTGAGTTTCAACGACCGCGACGCTGACTAGCCACCACCGTAGCATGAACCCTATATTAATCCCGACAATATGAACAAAGGACGGGTAACCAGATGCCCAGACTCCAAGGCAAAACCGCAATCGTCACCGGCGCCAGCCGTGGTATCGGAGCCGAAATCAGCCGCCTTTTCGCCGCCGAAGGCGCCCGCGTCGTCTGCGCCGCCCGCACTGTGAACGATGGCGATCATCCCCTGGAAGGCTCCCTCTCCAAGACAATTGCCGACATCAAGGAAGCCGGCGGCGAGGCTACCGCGGTTGCAGCCAACATATCCCTGCCCGAAGACTGCGAACGGCTCGTCCAGGAAACCCGCAGCATCTATGGGCCGGTGGACGTGCTGGTGAACAATGCCGCCCTCACCTACTACCTGCCCATCAAGGACTTTCCCGTCAACCGTTGGATGCGCTCCTGGGCGGTGAACTTCCACGCCCCATTCATCCTCAGCCAGCTCGTGCTGGACGACATGATTGAACGCAAGTCGGGCAGCATCGTCAATATTTCGTCAGGAGCCGCCGTGGGGCCGGGTCGTGGCCCATACGCCACGCCGCCGAACCACGGAACTTGCTACGGAGCCGAGAAGGCGGCTTTGGAACGCTTCTCCCAGGGTCTCGCCCAGGAAGTGTACGAATACGGCATATCCGTCTCGGCAGTGTCGCCTTCGCTGGTGGTGCCCACCCCCGGCACCGTATTCCATCACCTGGTGGAAGGCATGGACGACCCACGGGGCGAGCCGCCCGAACTCCTGGCTAAAGCCACGTTGCTTTTGGCCTCCGAGCCGACGGACAAGGTCACCGGCCGCGTTTGTTACAGCCAGCAAATCCTCCTGGAATTCGGGTGGATTTCCGAAGGCCGCGGCTGGGGTGTTGATGACACCCGAGGCCCCGGAAGCGGATACAGCCAAATCTGATTGACCCCGTGATAAGATGCGCACAATCACCACGGCTTTATGCTAAACCGGCGCTCCGGCGAAAGCCGGAATGACGCGAAAAGGCAGTTTAGGAGACTACCATGGAGTTCCAGCTCAGTACCGAAGACGCCGCATTCCAGAGTGAGTTGCAGCAGTTCATCGCCGAAGAGTATGTCCCGGATTGGGAGTTGGGCGAAAGGGGCTCCGGCCAGGAGAGCTGGGACCGTACCCTTGACGTGCGCCGCAAGCTGGCCGACCGCGGCTGGCTCACCATGCACTGGCCGGAAGAATACGGCGGCCAGAAGGCGTCTCCGGTGCGCACCGCCATATTCAACGAGGCAATGACCTACCATCGCGCTCCCGGCCGCGACAACTTCGGTGTCCGTATGATGGGCGCCACCCTGATGATCCACGGCACCGACGAGCAGAAGTCTGAGCACCTGCCCCCGGTCGCCCGGGGCGATGTGCAGTGGTGCCAGGGCTACAGCGAACCGGAATCCGGTTCCGACCTGGCGTCCCTGAGCACCCGGGCCATCCGCGACGGCGACGAGTTTGTCGTCAACGGCAGCAAAATCTGGACCTCCATGGGACACCGGGGCGACTGGATCATGCTCCTCACTCGCACCGACACCGACGCGCCCAAGCACCGGGGCATCAGCTTCTTCCTGGTGGACATGAAGACCCCGGGCATCCAGGTGCGCCCCATCATCAACATGGGCGGGCGCCACGAGTTCAACCAGATCATATTCGACAACGTCCGCGTCCCGGCCCGCAACATCGTGGGTGAGGAAAATCGCGGCTGGTACGTCGCCGTAACACTGCTGGACTTCGAGCGTTCCGGTATCGATTACTCGGCGGCAGCTCGTCGCCACCTGGACGACACCCGACAGTGGGCCAACGGCATCCGGCGCAACGGCCAGCCCTTGAGTCAGGAGCCGTGGGTGCGCAACGCCCTGGCCGACCGCTACATCGAGTGCGAAGTGGCCCGACTCATCGCCTACAACGTCGCCTGGATGCAGGGCGAGGGACTCGTCCCCAACAAGGAAGCGTCCATGTCTAAGGTCTTCGGCAGCGAAACCGTGCAGCGCACCACCGCCTCCTGCCTGGAAATCATGGGCATGTACGGCGGCCTCCGCGATCAGAAGTGGACGCCCATGGCAGCCGACATGCAGGAACACTGGCTCCGCGCCTTCTCCCACACCATCGCCGCCGGAACCAGCGAAGTCCAGCGCAACATCATCGCCAGCCGGGGCCTGGGCTTGCCTCGCGGGTAGTAATGAGACTGCTCAACGCCGAAAACGATTGCCATGACAAGATGAGTTGACGACACGCCCTACGGCCCTAAGTTCGCTATTGAAGGCATCTTGGAAACCCCGGAGGGTCTCAATCCATTTCCGACTGCCGCAGCTGCTGATTGCGGAGGCAAATATGATTCGCAAACTTGACCCGACTGCAATCACGGAAGACCCGACAGTCCTCTATAACCGGGGTGAAGACGGCATCGCCGTCCTCACCCTCAACAACTCTAATCGACGCAATGCCCTGTCGGCGCGAACCCTGGCGGCGTTGGAAGAACGGCTGAACCGGATCGCAAAAGACCCCGCCGCCCGCGTCGTAGTCATTCGTTCCGAAGGCCCTGTTTTCAGCTCCGGCCACGACCTGAACGAACTGGTCAACGGCGACCCGGAAGATTACACGGCGGTGTTTGAAGCCTGTATGCGCGTAATGGAAGGCATCCGCCTGCTGCCCAAGCCGGTCATCGCCCAGGTGCAGGGGCTGGCCACGGCCGCCGGCTGCCAGCTGGTCGCCACCTGCGACATCGCCGTAGCCGCCGACACCGCTGCCTTCGCCACGCCGGGCGTGCAGATTGGCCTGTTCTGCACCACGCCGGGCGTCGCCGTGGCCCGCTCGGTGATGCCCAAAAAGGCCATGGAAATGCTGCTTACCGGCCGGCCCATATCGGCTCGGGAAGCGCTGGACTTCGGCCTCATCAGTCGCATCGCGCCGGCGGATGCACTGGCAGAGCAAGTCATGGATCTGGCCCGGCAGATTGCGTCGGCCAGCGCCGACACCCTGGCCCTGGGCAAGATAGCATTCTACCAACAGATTGAAATGGATCGTCCGTCCGCCTACCGGTTCGCCAGCAAAGTTATGGTGGATAACCTTCAAACCGACGACGCCCAGGAAGGCATAACGGCCTTCCTGGAAAAGCGACCGCCGGTGTGGACAACGTGAACGAAAACAGGGGCAAACATGGCGCTGCAAGAATTTATCCGACAGTCTTTTGACAACAACTGGGAGTGGCTGCTCCGCTACGTGAACGGCCTAACCCAGGACGAAATCGAGTTCACTCCCAACGAGCAGTGCCACTCCATTGGCTTCATCGTCTGGCACTACGGGCGCGCGCTGGATATGTGGGTGCAATCCCTCGCCAGGCAGGAGCAGCAGCTCTACGAGCGCGAGTGGGCCGAGCGGCTGGGCTTTGCGCCGGAACCCATGAACGTTGGCTTTGGCTACACCGTTGAAGACCTCGCTAACTGGAAATGCCCCGACAAAGCCCTGCTCATAGAGTACGCCGACGCCGCCCGCAACAACCTGCTGAATTTCCTCAGCAGCCACGACGACGACTCGCTGGTCAACACCCAGATGACCAACCGCCGCGGCGAGAGCATGGCGGTAGCCGATATGTTCCGTCTCCTCATCTGGGAGGTCAACCAGCACGGCGGCCAGGCCGGCTACCTGCGCGGTATGCAGCGGGGGATCAACCAGTAGCATTGGACTGAATTCAGCGGGTGGTTGACGCTCCGGCCAGGGAAGAATCTCAACAGGACGGGCGTATCCGATGATGGAGGCTAATTGCGGAACTCGACGGCAGATATTTGCGCGCAATTCTGCCGCCCGACCAATACCCGGTACATCGAGCTGTGCCTCGATGCCGTGTGCGAAACCCTCGACTGGGATAAGAACACTCTGCTCGACCTGGAAGAGACCGTCCGCCCCTGCGCCATCACCATCGAACACGCCAGCCAGCGCATCGCTATCCCCGCCTTTGCCTACAACCAAATCCCGGCTTGACCGCCGGCTCCGGAGGCTGCCATGCCCACCCCCACACTCCAATACCGCTACAACCCGCTCCACCAGGACATCATCTGCTCCGAAACCGCCATCAACAACCTGCCATCCCTGGTGGACAGCCTCGGCGCCGGCCGGGCCATGATCACCTGCGGCCCCACCATCCTGGCCGCCTGCGACGTGGTGCCCCGGGTGCAGGAAGCCTTAGGCTCCCGCTACGTGGGTACCTACTCCGGCGTCCAGCCCCACTCGCCGGTGGATACGGTGGAAGCCGGCGCGGCCCTGGCCCAGGAAACCCGGCCCGACGTTTTCATCAGCGTCGGCGGCGGCAGCACCCATGACACCACCAAGGCCATCGCAACCCTCCTTGCCGAGGGCGGCGACATCCGCGACTACGCCATCATCTTCGAGCCGCCGGACCGAATAACAGTTCCGCCAACCCCTTCGCCCAAGCTGCCCATCATCAGCGTCCCAACCACCATGGGCTGCGCCGAGTTCAGCCGTGGCGGGGGCGGCATCACCGATCACCGGCAAGGGCGCAAGCTCAGCATCGCCGGCGACGGCGTGACCCATCACACCGTGATAATCGACGGCCAGGCATTAGCAACCACACCGTTGCGCATCCTGGTGTCCACCGCCATCGGGCAGCTCCGCATCGCCATCGAAACCGTCTATTCCACCGGGCACAACCCAATCGGCGACGGCATGGCCCTCCACGCCATCCGCCTGCTCTTTGAAAACCTCCCCCGCTGCAAGGATGGCGACATCGACACCCTGCTCGCCACCAAAACCGCCTGCGCCATGGCCTCCCTGGCCTCTTTCGGCGGCCTGGGCCTGAACACTGCCACCTGCCACCATGTCGGCGGGCTTTACGATGTGCCCCACGGTGAAGCCAATGCCATCCTGCTTCCGCACTCGATGCGCTACAACCTGGATGCCTGCGCTCACCGGCAACGGCTCATCGCCGAAGCAATCGGCGTCGCCGGTAGCGCCATGACCGACGAGGAGGCCGGCCTTGCCGCCGCCGATGCGGTGGACGAGCTATGCCGTGAGCTGGAATTGCCGCGCACGTTGCGCGAAGTGGGAGTCCCCGAGGACGGCTTGGAATACATCGCCACGGCCACCTTGCAGGACCGTAGCCTCAGTACCAACCCCAAGCCCATTACCGACGCCGGGCCAATCATGGAGGTGCTGCGGGCCGCTTATTAACCCGTGCTTACAAATTCTCTATCTCCACCGCCGCCACGGCCTCCGCCAATTCAAACCCGAACACCCGCGAGTAGAAATACAACTCCGCCTCCAGCGCCCGCTGGATATTCTCGGCCCGGCGAAACCCGTGCTGCTCGCCCTCAAAGGGGAGATACGCGCAGGGCAGACCCTTGGCGCGCACCGCGTCGAACATCATCTCCGCCTGGTTGGGCGGCACGATGCGATCCTCCAAGCCCTGCAACAGGATTATGGGGCACGACAATCCGTCGGTGTGATTGATCGGTGAGCGCAGCCGGTAAATATCGGCCCCTTCCGGATACGGAGCCACCAGCCGGTCGAGATACCGCGACTCGAACTTGTGCGTGTCGGCGGCCAGCGCGGTCAGGTCGGACACGCCGTAGTAGCTGGCCCCTGCGGCGAATACATTGCGGAAAGCCAGTGCCGCCAGCGTCGTGTAACCCCCGGCGCTGCCCCCCCGGATCGCCAGTCGTGAACCGTCGGCCAGGCCATGATGCGCCAGGTGCAGCGCGGCGTGGGAGCAGTCGTCCACATCAACGACGCCCCAATTTCCGTTGAGCAGTTGCCGGTACGCCCGCCCGTAGCCCACACTACCGCCATAGTTCACGTCCACCACGGCAAAACCCCGGCTGGTCCAGTACTGGACCGACAGATCCAGCGCCCTTGACGCCGCCCCCGTCGGCCCGCCGTGGCTCAGTGTCAACAGCGGCGGCCGCTCCTCGGCCGGCGCCTGGTAGTCCGGATTGCGGGGCGCATAATACAGGGCATAGGCCGGCCGGCCGTCGGTGGACGGAAACTCAATGGTCTGCGCCGGCGACATGTACTCCGCCGGCGCCTCCACGGCGGTCGACTGCCGCCACGTCTCCCAACTCCCGTCGCCCAGGTTCACCCGCATCAGCGAAAGCGTCCTTCCGGCGTCCCCCGCAATCACCACTGCGGTATCGGCCGACACCGCCAGGTCACCCCGGCCCATCTCCCCGGCCGGCACGCTCAGCGGCGTCAGCGTTCCAGTATCCGGGTTGAGCGAATTGAGTGACCAGGCGCCCCGTCGGTTCACCGCGCACACAATATCGCCGTTCCCGGCGAACCCGTAGGTCCGCGATGCAAACACCCACTGCGGCCGGCCATATTCCGCCTCGTCCCGATGCAGCGCCTGCTGCGCTCCATCAACCGCGCGATACAGGTTCCACCAACCCGATTCCTCGGAGACGTAATGCAGCGCGCCGTCCGGCGACCATTCCGGCTGAAATACGGACACGCTCGCTCCGCCGGCCACCAGCGTCGCCTCGCCCAGCGATCCGTCGTCCAGCGCCGGGGCCGTCCACAGATGAGTCCCGTCCCAGGGCATGTTGGGATGGTTCCACGACAGCCACGCCAGCGTGCCGCCGTCGGGACTCAACCGAGGTGACGAGACGAAGTCCCACCCGTCGAACAACACGCTCTGTTCCCCGACTCCGTCGGCGGGCACCGCGGCGATGACGTTGACGATGTTGTTCGGGTCGGAATGATCCTCCCGCACGCAGATCAGGCGATTGCGGCGGCGGTCAAGCGTGGCGTCCGCATAGCGCATAGGAACGTAGGGCGTGATCGCCTGCGGTTCTCCGCCGGGCTCAAGCCGATAGATGCGCTGGTCGTCGAAGTTGGAGAACCACACCGTGCCGCCATCGGCAACCCACGCCCCGCCGCCGTACTCGTGGACCCGGGTCCGCGCGTTGAACGGCGACGGATTGACGTCGGCCACCGTCCCATCCGAGCCTCGGCGGACGATAACGTAACGTCCGCCCTCCCCGGGACGGGACTCGGTCCACAGTATGGTGTCCCCGTCGATGGCAACGCTGCCGATGCCGATCGATTCCGCCGCAATAGCCTCGGCAGTGATGGGCGAGCGCCACGAACCATAGGGCGCGACAACAGGATTGGCGGTAGTCAAGGCGAAATCTCCCGGGACGAAAAAGTCAATCCCGTGCATCATACATTCCCAGTCTCCCAATTGTCATGAAAGTTCCGCCGCCGACCAGGCCATTCCCGCCAGCGCCGTCATTCCGGCTCCCCCCGTCATTCCCGCGAAAGCAGTGTCGCGGGAGCCATCAGGCGCACCGTTCACCCTCCCCGAAATGCTGTTTTGCCGCTTCTGGCAAGTTTGTCTATACTTGGCCCGCCACCGGCAATCCACACCACCGGCAATCCACACCACCGGAGGACGGCCCAATGACTACGCCCGGCATCCCCTTGGCCCGCGAGGTGGGCCGCGTACCCTCGTCCACCGTACCCCTGGACCGCGACGAGGAAACCCGTTTCCAGCGCATCATGGACCAGGCCGTGATGATCGATGTCCACCAGCACCCCTTCGTGCTGCCCGACAACATGGACCTTTTCATCGACTTCCTGCGAACCACCAGCCGTTATCACTACGGCTACCAGGCCGTGCAGGCCGGCGGTTGGTCCACCGTGACCACGGCCAGCGCTTTCAGCGGGTTCAAGAGCGCCACCGATATGTCATTCATGGAATATGAGGACATTGCCGCCGAAGTGGGCGGTATGCTGGCCGACGTGGCCCAGCAAGACAACGTGATCCGCGTGACCAACGCCGACGAAATCCGGTCCGCCCGCCAGCAGGGGAAAATCGGCTTCCTGCCCACGCTCGAGCACCTGGCCATTGGCAACCGCATCGAGCGGGTGGATGCGCTGTACGGCATGGGCGTGCGTCTGGCCGGCATCACCTACAACCGCCGAAACTTCATCGGCGACGGCCAGACCGAGCGCAACCCCGGCGGGCTGAGCGAGTTCGGCATCCAGGTCGTCCACCGCATGAACGACCTGGGCATGGCCGTAGATCTGTCCCACGCCTCCACTCCCACGGCCATGGACGCCATCGCAATCTCCCGCGCGCCCACCGTGTTCAGCCACAACGCCTCCTACACCCTGCGTCCCAACGGCCGCACGCGCAAGGACGAGGAACTCCTGGCCTGCGCCCGCAGCGGCGGACTGGTCTGCATCACCGCTGTCCCCAACTCCCTCAGCGACGATCCCGAACAGGACATCGAATGCGTCCTCGACCATTACGACTACATGGTGAACCTCGTCGGCGTTGACCACGTGGGCATCGGCACCGACACCACCGTCGGCGACCACGTGGGCTTCCACCGCGTTCTGCTCGGCCGTACGCCGGATCTGCTCCCAGCTCCCTACCTCAATGGCCTGGAGTCGCCGGCCGACGGCAAAAATATCGTGCGCGGCCTGATCCGCCGCGGCCATTCCGACCAGGACGTCCTGAAGATCATCGGCGACAACGCCCTGGACTACTTCCGCCGCGTCATGGCATAGCGGAGGCCGTATGATTCCTCGTCAAAGCGGAGCGCACCTGGTCGGCAGTATCCCCCTGCCCGACGCTGCAACCGTTTTCCGCACCGTCAGCGCCGCTCTAGGGCCGCGCCTGCGCCGCATCACCGACGGCGAAACCGGACGGCGCGGACGCTGGATCTGGTTCCAGCGGGAAATGCTGGAGCAGCATCCCCAAATGGAGTTAGACCCGGATCAGCCACCGTATGCCTTATACCAGTGGGACGGCCAGCTGCTTCGGGAAACATCCTACATCCGCTTCAAGCCGGGCGTTGACCCGGCCACGGTGGATTTCCCCACCGGCTACGCCGAAGCTGCCCTGGAGTCCTTCGACCGATACGCCCGCCTGCAATCTGATGGTGTCATACCCAGGGACACCTTGTTCCAGGTGTCCCTGCCCACGCCCATGGCAACGGCTTATATGTATGTCAGCCCCGGCGCGCGCAACGACTACATCACAGCCTACGAACGATCTCTGCTCGCCGCTTTGGAGCAGATCCTGGACACCACGCCCCACCAGCGCCTGTCCATCCAGTGGGACGTCTGCCAGGAAGTCCTCATATTCGAGAACTACTTCCCCCATCGCCCTGCCGACTACCAGGCGCAAGTCTTCTCCGAACTGGCCCGACTCGGCGCCGCGGTTCCGGAGACGGTTGACCTCGGCTACCACCTCTGCTACGGGTCGCCGCGGGACGAGCACCTGGTCATGCCAAAAGACTTGGGCGTCCTCGTCGAAATTGCCAACGGCCTGTTTGCAGAACTGGCCCGCCGGCTCGATTTCATTCATATGCCGGTCCCGCAAGATCGCTGCGACGCCGCTTACTTCCAGCCTCTGAACCGGCTGGCCCGGTTGGCCGATACCGAGATTGTGCTAGGCTTGATCCACTACGACGACGCAGCCGGCGACCGCGCCCGCAGCGATATTGCCCGGCGTTTTCTATCCTCTTTCAGCGTCGCCACCGAATGCGGCTGGGGACGCGCCGACCCGGCGCGGGTTCCCGGCCTGCTGGAAAGCCACCGCAAAGCGGTTGACTACCTGAACGACGGGTCAGGCGCGTAGGACGATTCTTGTCATTTCCGGCGCAGCGGGGCAATCTCGGCGCCGCGTGGCGGAACCATATGATCCAGAGGAGGAACCATATGATCCAGTTGACCGATGAGATGGCCCAGCTGATCAACCGCGCCAGAGACGACGGCTACCCCTGCATCGTCAGCACGGCCGGCGCCGACGGCGCTCCCAACTGCGGTTACATCGGCACCGTATTGACGGTGGGCGACGACACCCTGATCTACCGGGACCGCACCGGGCGCAACCCCCTGGATCACATCGAGGAGAACCCCAAGGCCATCGTCCTCTTCCGCAATACCCAGCGGGACGCCGGCTGGAAGTTCCGTTGCACCGCCCGCGTCTATCGCGATGGCCCGGTCTTCGAGGAAATGACCGACCGCCTGCTCCAATCCGGCTTGGTCAACGAACGCCATCCGGCCGACCGACCGGGCGCCATCGTCGTCCTCCAAATCGACCAGGTGCTCACGCTGTTCGGGGAAGTCCTCCAGGAGCGCCTCCCCGGCCAGCTCTGGTAAGGCAACAAAGCTGCGTTCACGACGCATCCGCGCTGTACAGGACGTTGAACTGTCCTTACAATTAAGTTAGTAAGACCCACGCTTACAATACTAACTATCATGCCGTTGCCCTTCATCCTCTTGCCCATCGCCCTGGCCGGCGGCTCTGCTGCGGTACAGGCGGCCAGCAAGGTGCGCGCCCACCGCAAGCTGACGCAGCTGCATCAGAAACTGGAAAAAGCCCGACAACAGCACGTCCAGGCGGTGCAGCGCCAATATGAACGCCAGCTGGAACTGTGCGCCGAACTGGGCTTGCCGGAACCGCCCCTGCCGGTCGCCCTCCAGCCCCCGCCGGAACCGGAGCCGGTGACCAGCCTGTGGTCCCGGGTGCTGTCCTGGCTGCCCTTTCGCAAAAAGGCGGCTTTGCTTGATCACCGACCCGGCGGGTCCTCGGCGACCATCGTAGGCCGACACGGCGCCGGCTTTGCCGCCTCCACAATCTGGAAAACCTCCTCCGGCTCCCTAATGCGCCTGGTCCAGCCCGTCGCCGCCCGCACTCTGACTTTCATGCCCAAATTCGCCTCCGCCGGCGGAGGCGTGGCCGGCCCAATCGCCGCCTCCGCCGGCTTGCGCTTCCTTCTCACCACAGTCTCCGTCGTGGGCATCATCATCGGCCCCGCTTTGGCGGCGTGGACTGTGTGGAGCGAGTGCCGGAAGGTCAAAAAAGCCCACGCCGAATTGGCCGACGCCCTGGTCCGGTTTCAGGCCGAGCTGGACGACATGAGCGACCGGACTTCCCGGTGGGAGTCCCAACTCGCCGGCGAATAGCCGCCCTGTTACTTGAAGCGCGGCATTACCTGCCGCCAAGCCGGCACGATGATTCCAGCGCTTCCAAGAAGCGGGGCCGGCTCTCAATACGAGGACTGCCTCGCGGCCCTTTTCAATCCATCCCCCTTGTTTTATCCTTGCCCGGCCAATCCTACCCACTCTGAACCCAACTCGCGGCAGGTGGAATCATGAAATACGACGTCATAGTCATCGGGGCCGGCTCCGGCGGCTGCACGGTAGCCTCCCGGCTGGCCGAAGATCCCAACCGCTCTGTGCTGCTGCTGGAGGCCGGGCCGGACTATCCCGAATACGAGCTCTATCCCGACGATCTGAAGTACGGCTACAAGCCCGACGCCTCCGCCCAGGGCGCACCCCACAACTGGACCTGGTGGGCCCAGGGCTCTCCCGAGCAGACCGAGCTGCTGCCGGCCCCCCGGGGCAAGGTGGTGGGCGGCACCAGCGCCATCAACGGCCAGGTGCTGTTGCGCGGCGTGCCCGAGGACTACGACGGCTGGGCCGCCGCCGGCAACGACCAATGGTCTTTCGTCAACGTCTTGCCATACTTTCGCAAGATGGAAACCGATCTGGACATCAGCGACGACTTCCACGGCTCGGAAGGCCCCATTCCGGTTCGGAGATTCCCGCGACAGGAGTGGCTGCCCTTCCAGCAGGCTTTCGTCCAGTCCTGCCTCGCCGCCGGCTACCCGTCCGACGAAGACATGAACCACCCCGACTCCGGTGGCGTGGGCCCAATCCCCATGAACAACCCCGAGGGCGTCCGCATGAGCACGGCGCTTACCTTCCTGCGCGCCGTCCGTCACCGCCTCAACCTTACCGTGCGGCCCAACGTGGTGGTGCGTCGCATCGTATTCGAGGGCAAGCGCGCCGTCGGCGTCGAAGTGGAGAGCGGTGGCGAGATATTCCTTATGGAGGCCGACCGCATCGTACTCTCCGCCGGTGCCATGGCCTCGCCCCAAATCCTGATGCTGTCCGGCGTCGGGCCGGCGAATCACCTGCGCGAAATGGGCATCCCGGTAGTCCACGAACTGCCTGGCGTAGGCCAAAACCTGCGCGACCATCCCATCGTTGCCGTCATCTGCAAAGTGCGGGATGATCACCAGCAAGACCCCCTGGGGCCGCGCACCCAGACCGCCCTGCGCTACACCGCCACCGGCTCTCCCGACCGCAACGATATGCAGATCACGGCGTCCTCCTTCTCCACTCCCATCGGCGGCGCAGACCCCTTCGAGCCGGGCGGCGTCCGCATCCAGTGCATCCTGGAGTTGGCCGACGGGGCCGGCGAGGTCCGCCTGTCCGCCAACGACCCCCACGTGCAGCCCTCGCTCAACTACCATTACCTGGAGGAGGAACGGGACGTGGAGCGTCTGCGGGAGGCGGTGCGCATCAGCGTCAACCTGCTGGAAAACAATGCCTTCGGCGCCATCGTGGAAGAAATACAACAGCCCGCGCCCGAGGATCTGGCCTCAGACGAAGCGTTGGACGCCTGGATGCGTCGCACCGTGTTCAATACCACCCATGCCTCCGGCACCTGCAAAATCGGGCCCGCCAGCGACCCCATGGCGGTGGTTGACCAGCAACTGAACATCCACGGGATCCAGGGCATCAAAGTAGCCGACGCCTCGGTGATGCCCAACGTGATCCGCGCCAACACCAACTGCACCACCATCATGATCGGCGAACGCTGCGCCGACTGGGTGAACGCGGGGCAATAGGCCGCAACAACCGCGAATTGAGGAGCCGGGGCGCGTATCAAACCCGCCCCGGCGTGGGACATTGGTTGAGCGCCCAAAGGATTGTTTGCATGAAGTGGGAATACACCGTTGACAAGATACCGATTCGCTCGGGAGGGTTTTTCGGCGGCGGAATGAATGTCGATTCTGTCGATGAAGAATACTTGAACGAACGTGGCGCGTTGGGATGGGAACTGGTGTCGGCCATGCCCCTTTTCGTGCCGCAGAACCCCACCGACTGCTACGTGTACTACTACTGGAAACGGCCCGCAGGTTAAGGTAACTACCGGCCTGGTTGCCGGTTGCGCCCTGGCCTTCTGCCGGAACTTCTTGCCAAGCATCTCGCCCATATTAGTGGAGCCTTTCCAAAATCTCTGTCATTAATTTCCGGCGGCCACCCGTCAACTTCCGGCAGCCTCCCGTCATTCCCGCAGCCTCCCGTCATTCATTCCCGCTTTCGCGGGAATCCAGAGACTTGCATAACAAAGACGTTCTACGTTCCCGCCTTCGCGCGAATGAATGGCGGATTAACTTTGAAACGACCCCGCTATGTGGAAGATGCTCCGCCGGATTACTGCGCCGCGCGGACTCGCGCCGGGGCCGCAACCCCAAGCCCGACATTTTGTTGACACCGGGCCGGCTATTCCGTAGCATAAGGCCCACATAATCGACGGAATCTGATGTTGCAATCCGAAGTGATTGAACAGTCCCTTACAGGAGGAAAAACGATGGCTAATCGGGAAGATACAGCATTGATGGGCCATCTGATGCGACGGGCCGGATTCGGCGCGGCGCACCATGAGCTGGTGGAGCGATCCGAAAAGGGATACGAAGCCACGGTGGAGGAGCTGCTGAACCCGGAGCTTTTCGAGCCGCTGGACGATGAACTGCTCTACCGCTTCATGCCCGGTTACGAAGGCGCCCTTGGCCCGCCGCTGAACCAGGCCGACTGGGTCTATCGAATGGTTAACACGGAGCGACCATTGGAAGAGAAAATGGCGCTGTTCTGGCACCAGCTCTTCGCTACCGGGAACTCCAAGGTGGACAACCCACCGGAAATCACTCAGCAGATTGCCATGTTCCGGCGCGTCGGGCTGGGCAAATTCCGCGACATCCTGGTGGAATTGGCCCAGAACCCCGCCATGATCTTTTGGCTGGACAACAATGGCAACCACCGGGGCGCGATCAACGAAAACTGGGGCCGTGAGTTGCTGGAACTCTTCTCCATGGGCGTCGGCAACTACTCCGAGGACGATATCAAAGAGGCCAGCCGCGCCTTCACCGGCTGGACTATCGGCCCCAAGATTCCGCGCAACCCTTTGGGCCGCTTTTACTGGAGCTTCGAATACCGCCCCGAAGACCACGACAATGGCGAGAAGACCTTCTTGGGTCATACCGGAAACCTCGACGGCCAGGACATCGTCGATATCGTGGTGAACCAGCCGGCCACTGCCCGGTTCCTCTCCCGGCACCTGTACAACTTCTTCGTGGCCGACGAGCCTCAGGTGCCCAGCTGGAACATCACGCCGCCCAATGACCCGGATGCCATTGACCGGCTCATCGCCGCCTACGACGAATCCGACGGCGACATTCGGGCGATGCTCCGCGTCCTGTTCAACTCAGACTTCTTCAAGCAGGCCCGCTTCAGCCGCGTCAAGAGTCCGGCGGAACTGGTGGTAAGTACCGCGAAGCTGGCCGGCAACTACGCCGCTCCGCGTCCCGGCTTCAACGCCTTGGCTTTCGAGTGCGCCTACCAGGGACAGGAACTGCTCAATCCGCCCAGCGTGGAAAGCTGGCACACCGGCAGCGAGTGGATCGACGGCGGCGCGCTGGTGCGCCGCGTCAACTTCGCCGCCGGCCTGCTCGGCGACCTTTCCCTGCCCGGCGTCCGCTCCATAGTGGATAACCTGCGCCGGCGCGGCTCCCTCGGCCCCGAGGAACTGGTGGAAGCCTGCCTGGAACAACTCGGCCCGCTGGAAGTCAGCGACAACACCCGCGCCGAGCTGCTGGACCAGGCGCGCAGCTACGGCGAACTGCGCTGGGATACCGCGGCGTCCACCGCCGAATCCGAGAAACGCGTTGGCGTGATGCTGGCTCTCATCGCCGCGTCCCGCGATTTCCAATTTGCCTAACCACCATGCCCCGTCATTCCCGCGAAAGCGGGAATCCAGGCCCTGCGCCCAAGCCAACCGGCACGGAGGAAACAGACATGACGACGACTAAAAAAGACCCGGTGGTGGTGGTTCTCCAGATGACCGGCGCCAACGACTACTTGAACACCATCATTCCCTATACCAACGGCCACTACTACGACGCCCGACCCAAGGTCGGGATCGCAGCAGACCAGGTTATCCCAATCGACGACGAGCTGGCTTTCAACCCGCAGATGGGTCCCATCAAGAAGCTGTGGGATGCCGGCAAGATGGCCATTGTCCACGGCATCGGCTACGCGAACTCCCCGCGCTCCCACTTCCGGTCGATGGACATCTGGCACACCTGCGAGCCTGATATCGTAGGAACGGAAGGCTGGGCCGGTCGGGTCATTCGCGATCTTGACCCCCGCGGCGAGAACGTGCTGAAGGGCATCAACTTCGGCCAGGGTCTGCCACGGGCGCTGGCCCTGCGCGGCGTGCCCGTAACGTCGGTGTCCAGCCTGGAATCCTATGGCGTCCTCTCCAGCGTTCCCATTGACGCCGAACGCGACCAGCTTCTGGATCGTTTCGCCCGCATGTACTCCCCCACCGTCGGCGCCGGCCCGGTGATGGACTACCTGGGCCAGACCGGCCGGGACGCGCTCAAGGGCGCCGACATCATCCGCGCCGCGCCCGAACACTACACCTCCACCGTCGAATATGCTGACACCCCCATCGCCAAGTACCTGCGCGACATCGCCCAGGTCTATCTGGCCGATCTGGGCACTCAGCTGTTCTACACCCAGCACGGCAGCTTCGACAGCCACTTCAACCAGCCGCCGATGCACACTAAACTGTGGACCGACATGTCCCGGGCCATCGGCGACTTCTTCGACGACTTGGCCGAGCACGACGCCGGCGATAACCTGATCATGGCGCTGTTCACCGAGTTCGGCCGCCGCGTCAAGGACAACGGCACCGGCACCGACCACGGCGCCGGCGGAGCGGCCTTCGTCATCGGCAACCAGGTAAAGGGCGGTCATTACAGCGCCTACCCGTCCCTGCGCCCCGAGGATCTGACCCAGGGCGACCTTGAGCCCAACTACGACTTCCGCGGCTTTTACTCCACCATCATCGAGAAGTGGCTGGGATTGGACTCGGTGCCCATCGTCAACGGCGCCTTCGAGCAGTTGGACTTCGTGTAACAATGCCGGGATAGAGGCGGGTTTGAAACCCGCCTTTACGCGGACGAAGCGCAGGTGAAGGAGGTCAAAAATGCTTACCACAGTGGCCGCCGGCCGGGTCTTTGACTACAGCTACTGCATCGGCATGTACGGCATGTCGGGGCAAGGATTCTGGTCACCCCAGGACTTCGCGCTGGCCGACGACATGCTCTATGTGCTCAACCGCGGCGCTGAGGAGTTGGGACAGCGCGTTAGCCGCGTTACGCTGGATCACCGATTCCTCGGCCAGTTCGGCGCTTTTGGTCGCGGCGACGGGCAGTTTGTCTGGCCCCGTTCCATCACCCTGGACGACGACGGCAACGTCTATGCCTCCGACGATTTCCTCAATCGGGTGTCCGTGTTCGACCCGGAGGGCGGTTTTCGGTCCTGCTGGGGCGTTGCGGGCAGCGGCAAGGGCGAGCTGAACGGCCCTTGCGGCCTGGCCTTTGACGCCGACGGCAATATGCTGGTGGTGGACAGCCAAAACCACCGGGTGCAGAAGTTCACCAAAGCAGGCAAGTACCTTGGCGGCTTCGGACAAAAAGGCCAGCACGACGGCGAGTTCAACCTCCCCTGGGGCCTGTGCCTGGACGCCGCCGGCAACGTGTACGTGGCCGACTGGAAGAATAACCGAGTGCAGAAATTCGACGCCCAGGGCAACTTCCTGCTCAAATTCGAGGCGTCTCCCGCTTCCGGCGTAGGCGATCTGTCCGGGCCAACGGGCGTTGCAGTAGACTCGGAAGGCGACGTGTACGTCGCCGACTGGGGCAACCACCGGTTGCAAATTTACGCTCCTGACGGGCGTTTCATCGCCACCCTGGTCGGCGACGCCCAGCAGCCCTCGCCATGGACCCAAACCTACATCGACGCCAACCCCGATATCATCAAGGCCCGGCGTCGGGTGGACCTGGAACCGGAGTGGCGTTTCCGACGCCCCGTGTCGGTTCGCGTGGACGATAACGACCGCATTCTCGTCCTGGAGGCCAACCGCCACCGCATCCAAGTGTACGACAAGGTCAAAGACTACGAAGAACACCCGCTGAACTTATAGAAGTTTTCCGTTGGCTGCAAACACGCATGGGGGCGAATGATTATTCGCCCCTACGTTTTTGGACGCTATAATAGCGTCCAACACTAGGCTCGGGTAGGACAACCGCCAAGGGAGGAACGCCATGACGCAGCAAGCCACCAGAATCGACGCCGCGCGCACCGCCGTTTTGATTATGGACTTCCAGCAGCGCATCATCGCCAACGTGGCTACCGAACCGGCGGCGGTCGTTGAGAATGCGGCCAAAGCCCTCGCCGGCGCCCGGCAGGCCGGCATGCCCGTCATCTACGTGGTGCATCGCGGCGGCCCCTTCGCCGAGTATGCCCCCGATGTGGAACTCCACCAAGGCGTTGCGCCCGCCGAGGGCGAATTGGTCATCACTAAAGTTCGCCCCGGCCCGTTCTCCACCACCGCGCTGGACGTAACCCTGCGTGAGATGGGCAAGGACAACCTGGTGATCATGGGCGTTGCCACCAGCGGCTGCGTGCTGTCATCGGTTCGCTGGGCAGTGGACATCAATTACAGTTTCATCGTCCTCTCCGACGCTTGCTCCGACGGCGATCCTGAAGTGCATCGCGTCCTCACCGAAAAGGTCTATCCGCGCCAGGGCACGGTGCTGACCACCGACGAATTCTTGCAGGCCCTGTAACCTCCCGTAATTCCTGCTTTCGCGGGAATCCGGAGCCTCCGTAAGCAAGGAGCAACGGCATGAAATACGACGTGATAGTTATCGGGGCCGGTTCCGCCGGCGGAACCATGGCGACGCGCCTGTCCGAGGACCCGTCCCGCTCGGTGCTTCTATTAGAAGCCGGGCCGGACTACCCCGACCTTGAACAGACGCCCGATGATCTGAAGTTCGGCTACGCTCCCCGCGCCTCGGAAATGGGCGCGCCGCACAACTGGTCTTTTGTAGGAACCGGCACGCCCCGCCAGACGGAGCCGGTGAACGTACCCCGGGGCCGCGTCGTCGGCGGCACCAGCGCCATCAACGGTCAGGTCTTCCTGCGCGGCGTGCCCGAGGACTATGACCGCTGGGCCGAGTGGGGCAATGACGAGTGGAGCTACATCAACGTCCTTCCCTTCTTCCGCCGGCAGGAAACGGACACCGACATCACCGACGACTTCCACGGCTTCGACGGCCCGATACCCGTCCGACGCCACCGCCGCGAAAACTGGCTGCCGCTCCAAGCGGCCTTCGTCCAGGCTTGTTCCAACATCGGCTACAACCAGGTGTACGACCACAATCACCCCGATTCCACCGGCGTCGGCCCCTTTCCGATGAACAACCCCAACGGCGTGCGGATGAGCACCGCTTTGAGCTACGTTAATCCCAACCGTCACCGGCTAAATCTGACCATTCGCGGCAACGTCCGCGTGCGCCGCATCCTGTTTGAGGGCTTGCGGGCCGTTGGAGTGATGGTGGAGAGCGGCGGTGAAACCTTCCGGATCGAGGGCGAGCAGATCGTCCTCTGCGCCGGCGCCATCGCCTCGCCCCAACTGCTCATGCTCTCTGGCGTAGGCCCGACCGAGCAGCTGCATCGCCTGGGCATTCCGGTGGTCAAGGATCTGCCGGGCGTGGGCCAGAACCTGCGCGACCATCCCCTGGTTCCCGTGCGCGTGAAGGTGAAGGAGGACTTCCCCCTTGATCCCGACGCGCCCCGTATCCAGACCGTGCTGCGGTACACCGCCAGCGGCTCCGACGCTCGCAACGACATGCAGATTTTTCCTTCATCCTTCTCGACGCCGTTGGGTGGCGACCCCTTTGACAACGAGGGCATCCGCATCACGTGCATGATGGAACTGGCGGAGAGCGCCGGTGAACTCACACTGCAATCCACCGACCCCGACGTGCAGCCTCACATCGACTGCCGATACCTCGAAGCCGAATGGGACCGGGAACGGATGCGGGAAGCCGTCCGCATCGCCCTGGGCCTGCTGGATCACGAGCAATTCCGAAACATCTACGACGGCCTGATCTCCCCCACCGAAGCGGACTTGCTCTCCGACGATACGCTGGACGACTGGATGCTCCGCGAGGTCTGCATCGGCCAGCACCTCTCCGGCACCTGCAAGATGGGGCCGGACAGCGACCCCCTGGCGGTGGTGGACCAGTACTGCCGCGTCCACGGCATCGAAGCCCTGCGCGTCGCTGACGCCTCCGTCATGCCCGACGTCATTCGCGCCAACACCAATTGCACCACCATCATGATCGGCGAGCGCGTCGCCAACTGGATTGCCGAAAGCTAACCCCCGTCATTCCCGCCCGCATCCGTCATTCCCGCCCGCATCCGTCATTCCCACCCGCATCCGTCATTCCCGCGAAAGCGGGAATCCACATTGGAAAGGAAAATCAAATGTCAGTAGGAATCATCGTTCCCCTGCCGGCCTACACCCTGAACCCGGCATTCATCGCCAAAAAAGTCGAAGACCTGGGCTTCGAGTCAATTTGGTATCACGAGCACCCCATCCTGCCTGTACGTAGCGAAAGTCCCTTCCCGGCCACCGGCGGAGAGATACCCTGGACCTATCGCCACTTCTCTGACCCCTACATGGCATTGGCCATGGCCGCTGCGGTCACGGAAAAGATCAAGCTCTGCACCGGCATCACTCTGCTTCCCGAGCGCAACCCGCTAATCCTCGCCAAGCAGATTTCCGTGCTGGATCGCCACAGCAACGGGCGGTTCGTTTTCGGCATCGGCGCCGGCTGGAACCGAGAAGAAACCGAGATGATGGGCGGTGACTTCGACCGCCGCTGGACCCAGACCGAAGACGCCGTGAACGCCCTCAAAGCCCTCTGGACGGAAGACCAGGCCGAATACCACGGCCAATATTACAACTTTCCGCCCGTGTATATGTACCCCAAGCCGGTACAACAGCCCCACCCGCCCGTCCTGCTGGGCGGCAACGCCCGCAACGTGCTGCGCCGCGTGGCGCGCTACGGCGACGGGTGGCTCCCTAATCGCGCGAATCCCGCCCAAATTGAAGACAGCCGCCAGCAGCTGGACGCCCTGGCCGAAGAGCGGGGCCGCGAGCCCGAGTCGCTGACCATCTCCGTGTTCGGCCAGCAGCCGGACACCACCCGCCAGACGGTCGATGACTTCCTCAACGCCGGCGCCATGCGCGTCTGCGTCTGGCCCAACCACTCCGATACCGAGGAGGAAATGGGCCAGCAGCTGGAGAAGATGGCGGAGACGTTGGTGCGATAGCCGGCGCAGGTTCGCAACCCGCTCCCACGCGCCGGATCCCGGCTTTTGCCAGTATGACGGTTGGGGAACAGGAATGACGGTCTGAGAAAGGAAGCAACGAAAATGGCAACCTATGTGTATGTAGCGGCCCAGGATGACAACAAGGTATCTATCTTCACCATGGATGAGGCCAGCGGGGCGTTGACCCTGGCGGGCGAGGCGGCGGTCTCCGGCGGGCCGTCCCTGCTTGCCATTAGCCCCGACCGGCAGACACTGTACGCCGGCCACCGCGAGGTTCCCGAAATCACCAGCCACCGCATCAATCAGCAAACCGGCGAACTGACCACTACCGGCTCGGTTACACCCCCCGGCCAGCCGGCCTATCTCTCCACCGACCGAACCGGTCGGTACCTGCTATCGTCCTACTACGCGGATGGGCGCGCCGCCGTGCATCCCCTGGGCGATGACGGCAGCGTGGGCGGCGCGGCGACAGCGGTAGTGGACACCGACTCCGGCGCCCACGCCATGCTGACCGACCGTTCCAACCGGTTCGCCTACGTGCCCCACATCGCCAGGCAGCAGGACAACGTGCTGGAACCGCCCAAGAACATCCCCGGCCCCAACGTCATCTACCAGTTCCGGTTCGACGCATCCAGCGGCGCACTGACCCCCAACGACCCGCCAACGCTGGCCCAGGGTGACAACATCGGCCCGCGACACTTCACCTTCCATCCCGCTTTGGATACTGTGTATTTCTCCAACGAGCAGGGATGCAGCGTGTCTTCGTACACGATTGACGATGCGGGCCGGCTTACGCCCCTGGAAACCGTCTCAACGCTGCCGGCCGGCGTCACCGAGCGCAACACCTGCTCGCAGATCCAGTTCTCGCCGGATGGCAGTTTGCTCTTCGTCCCCAACCGTGGCCATAACAGCATTGCCAGCTTTACCGTGGACGGCGAAGGCCGGCTGACCCCGGCGGATCACGCCGCCACGGAGGCCGTGCCTAGCGCGTTTAGCCTGGACCCATCCGGCCGCTACGTCTTTGCCGCCGGCTCGGCGACGGGCCAGCTGGCGTCCTACAGCATCAACGCCGATACCGGCGCCATGACTCCCCTGGGAACCTATGCGGTGGGCGAGCGCCCCATGTGGGTGCTTACCACCACACTGGGCGAGTGATCTCCCGCTGCCCGTACCAGCGCCGCCGTCAGCTTCCCCGCCGGCGGCGGATTTCTTCCCGTTAAAGGATTAGCCCCGAGGATTAGCCCCACATCGCAATCCCGCCGCTGATGCGCTACTATGGCCGCATATTTCGCTTCCAAACCGGGAGGTTTTCACTATGCGACTGGAAGGAAAAGTAGCCCTCATCAGCGGCGGCGCTCGCGGCCAGGGCGCCGCTGAAGCCCGGCTGTTCGTCCAGGAGGGCGCCGCCGTGGTCATTGGCGACATCCTTGATGAGGAGGGAATGAAACTCGAGGCGGAGATCCGGGAACTGGGCGGCAACGCCACCTACGTCCACCTGGACGTCACCGACGCCGACCAGTGGGCCGACGCCGTCACCGAAGCAGTGAAC
The DNA here is from genome assembly GCA_963692995.1 of Dehalococcoidia bacterium. GTDB lineage: Bacteria > Chloroflexota > Dehalococcoidia > Lucifugimonadales > UBA3495 > Bin87. The sequence goes on along the minus strand of OY843611.1, from coordinate 1,264,606 downwards.
CGCTACGGCAAGCTCGACATCCTGGTCAACAACGCCGGTGTCGGCGGAACCGCAATCGGCGGCGCCAACGCTCCGCGCATTCATGAGGCCCCCACCGAAGTGTGGGATCAGATCATGGACGTGAACGGCAAGGGCGTCTTTCTGGGCACTCGCGCCGCCATCCCGGCGATGCGCACCGCCGGCGGAGGCTCCATCATCAACATCTCGTCCATCGCCGGAATGATTGCCACCAGGCCCGGCTCCGGCGCCGGCGCAGCCTACGCCAGCTCCAAGGGAGCGGTGCGGCTGCTCACCAAGTCCACCGCCGTGCAATACGCCGGCGAGAACATCCGCTGCAACTCGGTCCATCCCGGGTTTATCGACACCGCCATGACGGCGCGGACCATGGCCGACCCGGAGCAGCGGCAGCTGCGTGTCGATTCAACCCCCATCGGACGCATCGGCGCTGTGGACGACATTGCCTACGGCGTACTGTTTCTGGCCTCGGAGGAATCGTCCTATATGACGGGCAGTGAGCTGGTGATCGACGGAGGCTATACGGCGCAGTAAGGCGGGCGGGTCAGTCGATGGCGTGGAGCGCGCCGTCCTCCGTGCGCGCCAGCAGTCGTCCTTCCGCATAGACCGGGTCGGTGCGGACGCCGGCGGAAAGTTGCAGTCGCCAGCGTTCCGTGCCGTCGGCCCGGTTCAGGCCGTAGAGCCAGCCCGATTTGTCTCCGAATACCAGCAAATCGCCCACCACCACGGGCGAAGCGACGATGCCGTCCTCGGCCTGGAACTGCCACTCTTCTTCGCCCGCAATCGCATCTATAGCGTACATCTTCCCTACCGTGTCTCCGATATACAGCCGCTCTCCCGCCACTGCCGGCGCGGAGATGATACCCTCAGTCCGCTTGAGGCGCGAGGAATAATCATCGGGGTAGTCCGAGCCGAACCGCCAGCGGTCGCCCGGTTGGGACGGCGGCGCTGGCAACGGGAAACCCCACAGCCACAGCTGAGACCAAGTTCGGGTGACGGCATATTGGCCGGGGTATTCCAGCGCGTCGGCCGCCATGGCCTGCAACTGACGCTGGGCCACGAAGTAAGTCAGCCCGTTGGCGGTCACCGGCGGAGCCGTCAACGATCCTGTACTGCGGAACCGTGCCCGTTCCTGGCCAGTCCTGGCATCCAGAGCGTATAGGCTTCGGTCAGCGGAGGCGGTGAAAATAAGATTGCCGTCCAGGGACGGCGGCGAGCGCACTTCGCCCAGTGATTCATGGAACCAGATGTTCTCGCCGGTAGATGCGTTCAGGGCATAGGTGACGCCATCCAGCGCGCCGGCGTACACGATGCCGTTAGCCACTGATACTGGGCCGGCCGTCGAATCGCCCATCTCATACTCCCAGCGTATCTCCTGGCTGACTGGATCTCTGGCGACCAGCCGGCGGTCCGGCGTCGTGTAATACAGCGTGCCGTTGGCCATGGCCAGCGAGTTTCCCAATGGCCCGGTAGCGGGCATAGAATCCAGTTCCTCCCCCGTTCCGGCATCCAGCACCGCAATGCGGAAGTGCGCGCCGAGGTAGATGCGCCCCCCCGATACGATGGGCGCCGCCAGCGTCGCCGGGCCGGTATCTACGCTCCAGGCCAGCTTGCCCTGCGGTTCGTCCACCACGTCAGCCGCGTACCGTGTCAGCCCCAGGCTACGGCCGGCCATCGTCCATTCTTGACCCGTGGACGCCGAGTCGAACCGTGTCTCGGGCTGCCGTCCCCACAGAATCACGGGATCAGGGACAAAGGGGAAGTTCAACCAGACCGTGAAGCCGATGACTGTAATAGCGATTAACGCGATGATGCCGTTGCGCCGGGAGATGAACCGACGCCGGCGCGGGACTTCCTGGGCCCAGTCGGGCAGGACATCCGTTTCCGGATGACTGGATTGGCTTGCCACAGGCGCCTCGACGGTATTTTCGGTTTCTGATGGGTTGGAGGACATGGTCACTCGGTTTCACACGAGGCGGATGCAAAGGCGCGGCGGGATGTAATGATACACCCCGCCGCCATAATGCGCTCTCAGCAATCGCAGTTACACGTTGCGCAGCTTGGGGTCGAGGCGGTCGCGGAGCCAGTCGCCCAACAGGTTCTCGGCGTAGGGCGGGGTGATGGCGATGCGCAGGTCGGCCTGCATCGGCGCTCCCGCCATCCGCTCCGGCGCCGGCGTGGCCGTGGGAGCAGTGGTGGGAGCGGCTCCGCCGGCCTTGGTATCGGCCATGCCGCTGGGCAATGCCAGCGTGGGTTTGGCCGGCGCTGGGGCGGCTGGCGCTTGCGTTGTCGCTGCTTGCTGGGCATCTGCCGGTTGCGCCGCCCTTTGCTCCGGGGCCGCTGGCTGCTGCTCGGCCCCGGTCGGCGGGGCGGGAGCCTGTTGCTCGGCTGGGGCGCCGCAGGCTGCGGCTGCCAGCAATCCCAGCGCCAGGAGACCGCAAATTGCGGCCCGTAAAATAGCGAAATACTGCGGCATGGCATCCCTCCCGTCCGGCTCTCGGACTGCTTGGACATATGGCGTCGAAAACGGCTACGGTTAGCCAATATGAGCCGAATATAAGTTATTGAATGCCGCAATGTCAACTTTATTTCGGACGAAGCGCGGTAACGGGCGACGTATTCAGTGAATCAATTATTCGCGCTGACGAATATCGTATTTTCTTGGCTGATAGGCACGGAGCCAAGGGCAAGCATAGGTCCGACAAGCATGGGTACCAGGTGGCGCGTCAAGACCAAATCCGTTATCCTGTGCCCATTACGCATCTAGCGACTACGAATCGCCGGGAGGTTTTTCGCCATGACTACGACCGCCACCGCTGACGACCTCTGCACCATCGTCCAGGAGCCGAGTCGGTTCAACGACGAGTTTGGCGAGATGAGCCCACGGGCCAGGATCAAGGTCAAGGGCGAGATGTCCGAGTTTGTGCAGAAGTTCATCCAGGCCTCGCCTTTCGTCGTGATGGCGTCCTCCGACCCGGAGGGAAACTGCGACGCATCGCCTAAGGGCGGGAAGCCGGGTTTCGTGAAGGTTATTGACAGCACGCGCCTCCTGCTGCCCGATGTGGCGGGAAACCGACTGTTCCAGTCCTACCAGAACATGGACTCCAACCCCCGCGTGGGCCTGCTGTTCATGATCCCGGGCGTAAACGACACCGTCCGCGTCAACGGCGCCGTTACCATCGTGAGCAAAGAGGAGTTGGAACGGCAGAAGGTGGAATTGGAACTCTACTGGACGGACGACAATTCCAAGCACCTGCAAGGCATTATCATCAACGTCGAGGAATCCTACGGCCACTGCCCCCGGGCCTACAACTTTGCCAACCTGTGGGACGCCGACCAAATTGCGGAGAACCGGACCAACCGACCAATACCCCTGCGGCCTTAACTCCGAAGGCGCGCGGCCGGTTTCCACAGGGGCGAATGATTATTCGCCCCTACCGTTTTTATTCTGGATTCCCGCTTTCGCGGGAATGAGGGAAATGGCGGGAGTGACGGAAATGGGATGAGGAGAAGGCCGTCTTACAAGGGAAGGCCGGTCGCCATCCGGAACATGAACAGCGCCGGCGGCAACAATATCCGGCCCAGCAGGTTGATGCCGAAGGCGTAGCTCAGCGCCAAGTTCACGCCGATCAGGCCAATCAGGGGAATCCAGCCGTAGCGCTCGAACCGCAGGTAGGGTTCGTACAGCGATGGCGGGAGTAGGCCGCCCAAGACTTTGCTGCCATCCAGCGGGGGCAGGGGTATCAGGTTAAAGATGCCCAAAATGAGATTGAAGAAGATGACCAGAAAAGCGGCGAAACCCACCACCTCGGCAACCCCCGATATGAACACCGTACTCGTCACCACCGGCAGCAGGTCCAAGCGGAAGACCAGGCCCAGCAGAAACGCCAGCGCGAAGTTGGATAACGGCCCCGCCAAGGCCACCCACGACATCCCCAGCCGACCGTGCCGCAAGTTGTGGGGATCAACCTGCACCGGCTTGGCCCAACCGAACCCGACCACCAGCAAGAGCAGGAACCCGAGCAGGTCGATGTGCTTGATCGGGTTGAAGGTCAGCCGCCCCATACGGCGGGCCGTATTGTCGCCCTCCATGTGGGAGGTTAGGGCGTGGCTGAACTCGTGGACGGTGAAGCCGATCACCAGCCCAAGCAGCCCGATCCCGATGACCAGGATAAAGGAGACCGGGTTATCCCGGAGCAGGTCCAGGCTCTGAAGTATCACGTAGCGGGATTTTCCAGGCTCCCCGGCTGAACCCGGCGGCGGGACGCCGGCTGCGCGCGGGGCAAGGCCATCAGGTCGGCCTTGAGACTGGCCATGCCCTCGGCGCCCAAGAGGTTGGCCTCGGCGACCACAGCCGCGACGCCGGCCTGCCGCAGGGCCAGCAGTTCATTGGCCGTAGGCTGAACGCCCAACCGAACCAACTGGAACTTGTCGGTCCGGCTAACGGCGTCTGACACCTGGGACAGATCCGCGAAGGTCCATGGGCCGGACATTGCCGACTTGTCCAGCACCAGGAAATCCACGGGCGCGGCGGCGAGCATTCGCCAGATGGCGTCGTTTGGCTCGTCCGGAATGCGCAGCCCGTGGGTCATGCCCGGCTGGGCCAAGTTGATGGCGTCCACCAGGGCGTCACCCGGTGGAGACACCATGAAATCAGCGCCGGCATCCTGCCAAAGCGCGACATTTTCGGGCGTCAGAGACACGCCGCCGGCGCCCCAGACCCGGTCACCTATGTCGGGCATCGTATCCGGGGAGAGACCGGGAGCCGCGATGACCACGACGTCGGCAGTATCAGACGCGGCGGCCAGGGCTGCGTCCAGATTGCCCGAGCACCGCCCGATCAGCGCCATGCCCGGTAGGCGGGACGATTGCAACGAACCGAACCCTAGCGAGGGGCCGCTGCCCGCTTCGATACGTTCGAGAAGATGGCGGAGTTGCGTCATGGCGGTCGGCCTCGGTCAACAGGCCGGGGCGAATGATTATTCGCCCCGGCGCGGGTTTCGGCGGCTGGGGGGCTGGGGAGTGAACTACAGCGGCTGCCAGACCCGCTTGCCGTCCACGCGGGCGATTTTGCCGATCTGCTTGCCCGGCGGGAAGTGCCCGGCGCAGATGGTCCAGTCGCCCTCCTCAGCGGCGTCCAGCAGGCGGCTGCGCGAGGCGGCGGACTGCTCCTTGTCGGTGTCCACGCCGGCGCACCATGCCGGCTCGCTCACCTGGGCGATAGTGTGCAGCACGTCGCCCATGACCACGCCGCGCTGGCCGTCGGAGTTAATCAGCACCACCTGGTGGCCTGGGGTGTGGCCCGGCGCCGGAGCAATGGAAATCTCGTCGCTGATGGTGTGTTCCGGCTCTTCCAGGATCTGCTGGAGGCGCAAGCGGCGCAAGGGCATGACCTGGCGGTCGATGTACGGGTACATCCGGCGTCCCTGCTCCGACGTGAAGTAGTCGTAGTCGGGGCGGGACATGACGTAGCGGGCGCGACGGAAGTTGGGCGCCGGCATCCCGCCGGAATAGCGCAGGTTCCAGCCAACATGGTCGCCGTGCAGGTGGGTATGGATGATGTAATTCACCGAGTCGCTGGGGCCGACGTTGGTGTTGTTAACACCGACGTTGGACTCCAAATGGGGCCGCAGTTCCTCGTAGAGGTTGCCGGTGCGGTTGCCTCGGTCGGGGTGCGGGCCGGGGCCCATGCCGGTGTCCACCAGGATGACGTGTTCCGAAGTCTTGAGGAGGAAGATACCGTAGTAAAGCTGGAGTTGCCCGTCTTCCAAAGTGTCCTGATAAGACGCCCAGGCGTCGTCGGGGACATCGGGGAACATCGCCGATGGCTCCCGCGGCGGCGGGACCATGTCGATGACGGCGGTAACTTCAACGTTGCCGATGGTTGCTTTGTCTGCCATTGGGGAAATCCTCCTGAGTGCGCCGCGAAATTCGCTGGCGTCTATTCGTCCACTTCAAAAGTGACCAGGGAAAAGAGGTCGTAGTCAGCCAGGTTTTGGCGCCCGCCCAAACCGATTAGCTCAATTACCACCCCGACGCCGGCGGGAATGCCGCCGGCGTTTTTAACCAGGCTGGCAGCGGCCAGGATACTGCCGCCGGTGGCAAGCAGGTCGTCGATAATCAAGACACGTTGGCCCGGTCTAATGTCGCCAGCGTGAATCTCAAGGGTATTCGAGCCGTACTCCAACGTGTATTCATACCCAATTGTCTCGCCGGGCAGCTTGCCCGCCTTCCTCACCAACACCAAGGGCAACCCCATACGGTCCGCCATGGGCGCAGCGAACAGAAAACCACGCGAGTCGATTGCGGCCAGGCTGTCCACTTTGCGCTGGCGCGCCTGTTCGACCATGCGGTCAACGGTTTCGCTAAAGGCGTCCGGCGACAGCAGCAGCGACGTAATGTCCTTGAACTGCACCCCGTGGATGGGGAAATCGGGTACGTTTCGGATATGTTCGGCGAGATCTATAGCCATAGTGAGGCCGCCCGCTGGATGGTTAGCGATGGCCGGCGGGCCAGGCGACAATCAGTCTAGTATCCGGCGGTGGCGCAGTCAACCGCCGCGGCCAATCATGCCTACTCAGCGACCACGTTTTCCAGATGGCAGATGCTGAGCACGCGACGACCCGGCCCCAGGCGGATGGCTACGAGATCAATGCGCCATTCGGGATCAGGGAAGCTGATTTGGTTACTGACCAGAAAATGCCGCGCCGTCAGGGTGAGACGGCGCACTTTTCCCGGCGTAATCGACTCTTCCGGGTTGCCGTAGGCGTTGCTGCGGCGGGTGCGGACCTCCACGAACGCCCACACCGCGCCGTCGCGGGCAACCAGATCAATCTCGCCCCACCGGCAATGATAGTTGGACGCGACGATGCGGTAGCCCTTGGCCTCCAAATGCCCTCGGGCCAGCGCCTCGCCAATGCGCCCGATCTCCTGCGGCGACACGCCAAGTCTATCCGCCATCTTGCCGCAGCGCTCCCTGCCCCAACGCCCTCTGCCGCAAGGGCCGGAAAGTGCGGCGATGTATCGGCGTAGGACCGAGTTCAGCGAGGCGATTGAGATGCCGGGCGGTGGCGTAGCCTTTGTGCTGGGCGAAACCGTAGCCGGGATAGCGGCGGTCGGCTTGCTGCATCGTTTCGTCGCGGGACACTTTGGCCAGAATGCTGGCGGCGGCTATTGACAATGATATCCGGTCGCCCTTGACCACAGCGCGATGGGGCAACGGACACTGTTTTATGGAAACCCAATCCAGCAGCAGAGCCTCCGGCCGGGGGCGCAAGACCGACACCGCGCCAAGCATGGCCCGGATTACCGCGTTGCCGATGCCGATGCGATCAATTGCGCCGGGCTTTAGCATTTCCACTGCCCAGGCTAAGGCGTTGGCCCGTATCACTTCGGCTGCCGCAACTCGACGCCGTTCCGTCAGCCGTTTGCTGTCGTCGATCACAGCGAGCCACGGTTCGTCGCCGGTCAAGTCGGGCGGGAGGATGACGGCGGCGGCGGCGACCGGGCCGGCCAAAGGGCCGCGCCCGGCCTCATCCACACCGGCGACCAGACGATGTCCGCGGGCCCGAAACTCCCTTTCCAGAGACAGGTCAGGCATTGACCGCGGCAACCGGGGACGGCGCGGCGATCTGGCTCGGTTCTGGGCCGGCGATTGCTCCGCCGCCGAGTACGGTGTCGCCCTGATAGAACACGGCGGCCTGGCCCGGGGTAATGGCCCGCTGCGGCTCTCGGAACCGGACTACGGCGCCCCGGCCGGCCGGGGCCACGGTAGCCGGAGCCTCGGCGAACTTGTAGCGTATCTTGACCGTCACGTCCGTCGGCCCGGCCGGCGGGGTTCCCGAAACCCAGGATACCGGGTCAGCGTACAGGGTATCTCCGTACAGCCGGTCCTCGGATCCAACGACCACGCGGCGGGTGTCCGGCTCCAGCCGGATCACAAACTTGGGCGACCCGCCGGACAGGCCCAGGCCGCGACGCTGGCCGACGGTGAAGTACTGGATGCCCTTATGCTGGCCCAGCACATTGCCGGCGTCGTCCACGATGTCGCCCGGCCGTTCGTCGGTGCGCTGGCGCAGAAATTCGCGGTAGTCTCCGGTGGGTATAAAGCAGATGTCCTGGCTGTCGGGCTTGTCGGCGTTGGGGAAGCCGGCGTTGGCGGCCAGATCCCGGATCTGCGACTTGGGGTAATGCCCCACCGGCAGCAACGTGGCGGACAACTGGCTTTGACGCATCCCGAAGAGGACGTAGGACTGGTCCTTGTCCGCGTCCACACCACGACGCAAGGCCCAGCGGTCGAGGCCGTCAGGTTCGATGCGAGCATAATGGCCGGTGGCGACGTGGCTGGCCTGCAACATACGGGCCCGCTGGGCCAGGAAACTGAACTTGATCTTGTCGTTGCAGGCGATGCACGGGTGAGGCGTGCGACCGTTCTCGTACTCGCTGCGGAAGTAGTCGATGACAAAACTGCGGAACTCCCGCTGCACGTTGAGCGTGTAGTGGGGCGCTCCGATGATCCGGCAGACGGCGCGGGCGTCCTCAACATCGTCCAGGGTGCAGCAGCCCCGGTAGTGCTCGGGCAGCTCAGCCTGGTCGATGTCATACAGCTTCATGGTGACGCCGACCACGTCGTAGCCTTGTCGGTGAAGCAACAGAGCCGCTACCGAAGAGTCCACACCGCCGCTCATGGCGACGACGACGCGGTTGGGAACCGCGGGATTGGCGAGAGTGTTCATATAGGCAGATCGTCCGTCCCTTGCGGCGGTATTTAACGTAGTATAGCATCGGGCCAGTAAGCGGAACTAACCGTACCCGTGCGACGGGGGCAGCACAATGCCGGTTACTTGGCGAAGCCAACGATGCAGCTACCCACCCCTTCAAAACTGCACGGACAAAACTGCACGGAGGAACCATGGAATCCGTCTCTTATGCCACCAGGCGCCGAATGGCGCGGTATCTAACCGTCGCTATGCTCATGGGGTTGATGCTGGCCTTGCTGGTCGTCGCTCAGCCCGCCATGGCCCAATCAGCTCCGGCGGCGCCCACCAACCTGAATGCTGAACTTACGGCTACCGAGGGTCAAATTCACTTGACCTGGAATGCGGTAGCTGGCGCTACCAAATACCGTGCCTGCTGGCGGGTTTGGCAGCAGGGCGCCATATGGAGTTGTGAAAACTCCGTGAACCTTGGCGTGCATATTGATGGCCTAACGGTTGGAGACACCCACGAATTTGCCGTAGCGTCTGCCAAAGATGGAGTTTACTCCCGGTGGGTAAGGACCCGGTTGCTGATCGAGGACGCGATTACTCATCTTTGCCCGATTACCGGAATGCGGATACCGGTGGGCGGGTATAAGTCGCTAGGCGATACGGTGCGCGCCAACGGCGTTTCCGTTACAGTGACCAGTGTGAGTTTTCCGGCCGATACGGGTCGTAGGCTAACCGACGACCGCCGCTTTATCAGGATCTGCGCCAGTGCGTCCGGGGATGACGGCTCCCATTTCACCGGCAACCTGAACACGGATGCCGGCCTGTCCATGCAATGGAACCCCCGCGACGGATGCTCGAGGTACGACATCCCGCATAACGCCACCGTCGCCATCTTCGCGGTGCGACCGTGGCATGATGAGATGTCAGCAGCGGACGGGCATCCTTTCCTCTACCGGTTTGACGTGCCGGCTAACTGACCGAAAAGTCCAGCCCAGCAGGCAACGGTTCCGCCGAGTTTGGCTCGGCGGAACCGTTGCGGTACAGACGGCATTCGCGCAACGTCGGGGTTGAACGCCGGCGCGCGAAGCCCAACAATACGCTTGCAGCCCTATCCGTCCTATGGTAATTTGACTCGCGCGATTAATCCTTCGCGCACGAATATTTTTCATCATTCGACCGAATCTGAACCCATCGAAACATCCGAGTTGCAACCCAGCCGCTTTCACGCGCGTAATATGCGGGTGTGAACCACAACCGGATAAGGAGCGTTGCCGTGGAATCGCAGCCGCTGCTCGAAGTTAAGAACCTCCAAACCTATTTCTTCACCTACGAAGGCGTCGTCAAAGCCGTTGACGACGTCACCTACGAGGTGATGCCCGGCGAAACCCTGGGGCTGGTCGGTGAGAGCGGATGCGGCAAAAGCGTCAGCGCCCTCTCGCTGATGCGCCTGATCCCCGACCCTCCCGGCAAGACCGTCGGCGGTGAGGTTCTGTTCGACGGTGAGGACATTCTCCGGATCGACATGGACGATATGCGCCGCATTCGTGGCGCCAAGATGGCCATGGTGTTCCAGGAACCGATGACCTCCCTCAACCCGGTGCTGACCCTGGACCGCCAGCTCACCGAAACCATCCAGCTCCACATGGGCAAGTCCCGCGACCAGGCCCGCCGCGACGCCGTTGACCTGCTCGCCCGAGTCGGCATCCCCGACCCGGAGCGCCGCGTCCGCCAGTATCCCCACCAGTTCAGCGGCGGTATGCGTCAGCGGGTTATGATCGCCATGGCCCTCAGTTGCAACCCGCGACTCATCATCGCCGACGAGCCTACCACCGCTTTGGATGTGACCATTCAGGCGCAAATCCTGGAGCTGATGAAGTCTCTTACGCAGGACTTGGGCGTGGCTCTCATTGTCATCACGCACAACCTGGGCGTGGTCGCTCGATACGCGGACCGGGTCAACGTGATGTACGCTGGCAAGATTATCGAACGCGGCTCGGCCTTAGAGATCTACACCAACCCGCGTCATCCTTACACTGTTGGTTTGCTGGACTCGGTGCCCCGCCTAGACCAGCGCCTCATCGACGCGGAAGGCAACGCGGCGAAACTTGTGCCTATCGAAGGGCAGCCGCCCGATCTGGTCAACCTGCCCGGCGGGTGCTCTTTCCGGGCCCGGTGCCGTTTCGCCGTTGACCAGTGCGCCACCGAAGCGCCGCCGCTGATGCCCGTAGAAAGCAATGGGGCGGGAGAACCCCACGTGTCTGCCTGCTGGCGTGCCGAGGCGCTGGGCGCCCAGGCTTTGAGCTACGCCATGGGAACCGCCGGTTAAAACCCTTCCGGCGTTCCACGATCTCACAGTTTTGCTATCGTCAGCGAAAAGGGAGTTGGACAATGACGACCGCTGAGATGCCTCAACCCGCCCTCGCCGCGCAGTCCCGGGATGACACTTTGCTAGACGTCCGGGGCCTCAAAATGTACTTCCCGGTGACCTCGGGGATTGTGTTCCAGCGGGCGGTGGCCTTCATCAAAGCCGTGGACGGCGTGGACTTTACGGTGCGTCGCGGCGAGACCGTGGGGCTGGTGGGAGAATCCGGGTGCGGCAAGACCACCACCGGGCGCTGCATCCTGCGCCTGTATCGGCCCACCGACGGAGAGATCTGGTTCGACGGCGTTGACATCGCCCAGGCTCGCACCAACCAGATGCGGGCCATGCGCCGCCGGATGCAAATCATTTTCCAGGACCCCTACAGCTCGCTGAACCCACGCATGACCGCCGGCAACATCATCGGCGAGCCGCTGGCCGTACACGGTCTGGTCAACAATCGCCGGGAGTACCGAGAGCGCGTGGCCGAGCTGCTCAACAACGTGGGCCTGAACCCCTACATGGCCGACCGTTTTCCCCACGAGTTCAGCGGTGGACAGCGCCAACGCATCGGCGTGGCCCGCGCCCTGTCCGTGGACCCGGCCTTCATCGTGTGCGACGAGCCCGTTTCCGCCCTTGACGTGTCCATTCAGGCGCAGATCATCAACCTGCTGGAGGATCTGCAAGAGCGCTACGATCTGACCTATCTGTTCATCGCCCACGACCTGTCGGTGGTGCGTCACATCAGCGACCGCGTGGCGGTGATGTACCTGGGCAAGATCGTGGAGATTGCCGACCGCAACGCCATCTACGAGAATCCCCAGCATCCCTACACCCGCGCCTTGCTGTCAGCAGTGCCGATCCCCGACCCGGTGCTGGACGCTCAACGGGAACGCATCATCCTTACCGGCGAGGTTCCCAGCCCCCAGAACCCGCCCAGCGGCTGCGTATTCCACCCGCGTTGCCCTATCGTGACCGAGGACTGTAGCCGCGTCAACCCTGAGGCCCGCGAGGTATTGCCGGACCACATCGCCGCCTGCCTCAACGTGCCGGGGTACGGGCCTTACTGAAGCCATTCAAGAGCGAATTTCGTGCCGGGGACAACCATTTGATTTGCCGCCACCTTGGGAAGGGCAACAGTCGTATGCGTATAGAAAACAAAACCGCTCTCATCACCGGCGCCAGCCGTAACATCGGCGCGGAAGTCGCCCGCACCTTCGCTCGCGAGGGGGCCAACCTTATCCTTAATACGCGCCAGTCGGCTGAGGAACTGGAGACGGTAGCCGCCCAATGCCGCGCGCTCGGCGCCAAAACCCACACTGTCATCGGCGACGTGGCCGACCCAGATCGGGTGCAGGACATGGTCGACGAAGGGATCGACGCGCTGGGCACGGTGGACGTTCTAGTCAGCAACGTGGCCCTTCGGCCCCACAAGCCCATATTGGAAGTGTCGGTGGACGAATGGCTGGACGTGATGGGAACCAACCTGCACTCCGCCTTCTACTTGATGCGCGCGGTGCTACCCGGCATGATCGAGCAGCGTTCCGGCAGCATAATCGCCATGGGTGGTCAATCCGCTATCACTGGCCGCCCTGATACGGCGATAGTCACCACCGCCAAGACGGGACTGCTCGGCCTCATCCGCGCGGTCGCCGCCGAGTGCGCCCAGTACGGTGTACGGGCCAACTTGGTTAATCCAGGCTCCACGGACACTTCCCGAGCTCATCCTGAGTGGTACCCTGAGTTCGAGGATGTCTCCCGCGGCTCCAACGAGCACCTCAGTTCCATACCCCTGGGCCGCCAGGGTACGGTGCATGACATCGCCAACGCTTGTCTCTTCTACGCCAGCGACGAGTCTTCCTACATCACCGGCGACCGAATGAACGTGGTCGGAGGCCGGTATATCGTCTGATCCTGGCCCTTTCGCGGCCAGGTCATGCTGGGGCGTTCCGGCCGGCGGTTTCGGCCCACACCAGGCTAGCCGCTCCCATCATGCCCTGGCCGTCTCCGAAGGTGGCTGGCGCCAGTCGGAAGGCGCGGTGCCCCGAACTCATGGCCCGCCGTCGCGCCGCATCCTCGATGTGGCCCATGAGGCCGAGGTCTAGCAACCCCAGCGTCACGCCGCCACCCAGCACTACGACGTCCGGATTGAAGATATTCAGCACGTTGCCGAGTCCGATCACGATCGCGCCCACCGCCGCGTCGATCACCTCGCGGGCAACCGGGTCTCCCTGCGCTGCCGCCGCGAACACCGCCGCGCCGTCCAGCGTGGCATTGCCCTCGTGGGCTTGATGCAGGGGTGAGCCGGGCGTGGCGTCACTCAATCGCGCCTGCGCCGCCCGCCCGATGGCAACGCCCGACGCTAATGATTCCAGGCAACCGCTGTTGCCGCAAGCGCATGGTGGAGCATCGGCGCGGCTGTCGATGGTCATGTGCCCCACTTCGCCGGCCACGCCCGCCGCGCCGGTGAGCGCCATGCCCCGGTCAACTATGCCGGCTCCGACACCGGTGCTGAACGTCAGAAACACCAGCGTCCGCGCCGCCGGGTCGCCGGGTCGAGCCGGCCGGCCGGCCCCGTAGTGATACTCGCCCAGGGCTGCCAGGTTAGCGTCGTTGCCGACCCAAATCGGCATTCCCAGCCGGGGTTCCCAGCGAGCCGGCAGCGACACTCCGTTGAGCGCCGGCAGGTTGGGCGAGGACAGCAGCATGTTGCTGGCGGCGTCGATCGATCCGGCTAGCGCAATGCCTGCGCCGGCGATAGGTCGCAGCCCGGCCCGTTCTTTCGCCGTCATCAGCAACCGACCCGCCGTATCCACCAGTTCGTCCTGAAAGGCCCCGGGACGGTTGGCGACCCGATCCTGCCAGAGGATTGCGCCCTCACGGTCAATGACCGCAGCCCGCGCCCAGGTGCCGCCCCAATCCATCGCCAGCGCAACCGGCGGCGACGTATCCGTGATTCGATTCGGGTTAGCCATCGTTTCCAGATCTCCCTTGACCCGAATTGTAACACCCATCCCGAGGGCCAATGCTCGCTAACCCCCATCTCCGGTGGCCTCGGCCAGCAACCCGTCCAGCGTGCTCCGCAATACGTTCTCCGGCATCGGCCCGACGTACTTGCGCCGTATTACCCCTTGGGCGTCGATGAAGAACTTCTCGGGGATACCCCGCACTCCGTAGTTGAGCGCGATTGCTCCGTCCGCATCCGGCCCGGTCGGGTAGCCGACGCCGAACTCGACCAAAAAAGTTGCGGCGGCGTCCGGAGTGTCCCAGATATTCACCCCAACGAACTCCACCGGATGACCGGCATAAGCGGCGTAGCTGCGATTCAGCATCGCCGCTTCCTGCCGGCACGGAGCGCACCAGGACGCCCAGAAGTCCACCATGACCACGTTCCCGGCCAGATCGGACAGTTGCAACGCGCTTCCATCGGACAGTTGCAGAGCGAAGTCCGCCGCCTCGGTTTCTGCCACCCGCACCTCGCCGAACTGGGCGTTGATGCCGGTTCCCGGCGATTGCCCTTCCTGCTGCACTGCTGCCCAGGCGAACAGCGCAAACAACGGGACCAGCGCCACTGCCGTACCCAGCATGATCCACCCGCGTCGCGACATCAGCCCACGCTTCCCACCGGCCGCCGCCAGATGCCCCAGACCAGTAGGCCGGCCAGCGCGACGGCCACCATTACCGGGATCGCGCCGTACCAGAACCGGCCGTCCGACAACGGGTTGCCCAACCGGGTCAACCACGACGGTTCCGGCAGACCCGACAGCGTGAGATTCACGCCCTCTCCCGCCGCCAGATTGTCCGCCCGCCAGGCCCGATACGACACCGCTCCAACGGTGAAGCCGTCAGCCGGGGCCAGCCCGCCCACGCCGATGTTGCCGAACTCTTCTGGAATCAGCAGGGTGAACGCCTCCGCCCCTTGCAGCGTATTATCCCGCCACGACACCGCATCGCCCTCGTAGGGAACCGTAAAGGTGAAGCTTACCTGGTGCCGGCCCGGATGCACCGGCGCGGTGACGGCGAACCCCGTGCCCACGGGTATCACCTCACCGCCCACCAGGTCGGTGGAGACGTCAAGGTCGGTTGCGTTGGCCGGCAGAGAGAAGCGCAAGAAACTGAACTGCCCGATCATTGGCGGCGCGGAGAGGTCGGGCGCCAGCGTAGTATCGCCACGGTTCTCCAGCGTGAACAGCTGCACCATGGCCATGCGCCGGGTGGCTGCGTCAATCCCGGCTACGATGACCGACTGCTCGGCGGTGGCCACCACCCCCACGTCCCGCGTGAACTCGTACACCGTCAGTTGCAACGGTTCCGACAAATGGGCGGGCGAAATGACCTCGGTGTAACGCGTTTGCCCGTAGTCGGCTGCCAGGGCCAAGCTGTCGCCAGCTTCGGGGGCCGGCACGCCTTCAAACCGGAACGCCCCATCGTCGTCGGTGAGGGTCTCAAAGGTATCCACTGAATTCGATCCGGCGCCAAACCGGTGCAGCAAGACGGTAACGTCAGCCGGAACGCCGCCGCCGGCCGTACCGTTCACCAGCCGGCCCGATACCGCAACGGTGTTCGAACCCTGGGCCAGCAGCACGGCTGGAGCAACCGGCGGCAGCGCAAACACAATCAGCCCGACCACGATAGCCAATTTCAGGAGCAACGTTCTTGTACCTGCCCTGGTGTCCTGTCTGCCATCATGAGATTGCCGCATGAAATTGCCGCGAGGACCGCGGGTCATCTCCTACCGGGGCTGTCGGCCCGAGCTTTGCTACCCGTTACATTCACCTTCGGACTCAGTCGCCATCAGCGACAGAGCCACCGTTGCCGCTCCGCTGCTGCATCAACTGCGCCATCTGCCCGGTGATTTCGCTTAGCGCTGCCATGAACGCCTGCTGGTTTTCCGCCGCTTGCCGTTGCATTTGCTGACGCGCTTCGTCCGACCGTCGGCGTTCCTCGGCGAGCGCGGCCATGAGAGATTCCCGCTCCTGCCGGCGTTGTTCTTCGACCTGCCGGCGTTCTTCTTCGACCTGCCAGCGCTGCTCCGTCAACTGTTGTACCGCGGCGTCAGCCCGTTGTTTCTCCGCGGCGATCTGCGCGCGCATCCTAGTGAACATATTGTAATTCCAGACTCCTCCCGCCGCAGCGGTAATCGCCGAATAAGTTACGATGCGCCCGAAAACATCAACGTTGATGTATTTGGCAATCTCCGCCGGATTACAATCGGTACGGGCAGCCAGCTCTGGCGTGCAAGGGGTATTCGTATAGTACCAGATGAGCCACGTTATCGCCGCAGTGAGGACAGCGAACAGCGCCGGCAGACGCGCCAGCTCCCAGACGTCGCGGGCGCTGGGGCGTTCTTCGTCCAGCAACGCCGGCGCCGGCTGCTCATTCATCCCGTGCCTCTCCCGCCTTCCGGTCCGCGTCCCGCAGTATCACCGCGGCCTGGCGGCGGTACTCATGCAATTGCTCGCGGAAATCAGCGTCGCTGATACGACCCAGGCTATGCTCCATTTGCAGCGTCCGGATCGCTTCGTACACGCTCTCCAGTGAGCCGACATCCGCCGGCGGCGCGTCGTGGGCCGCCTGTTCCGCCGCCGGGTGTCGTCTTCTAACCAACAGAGGCCAGGCGACAACTCCGACGATAAGCAGCGCAACGGCAATAGCCAGCACAAGCGGCATGGCGGAAAGCACGGCAATTTGTTGGCTAGTCGGCTGCGCCAGCGGCGGGCGACGCCACAGAGACCGGTCGCCGCACCGTCGCCCGCGCCGGCCACAGCGCGATCACCGTACCGAATATCATCACCGGCCCAGCCACCCACATCCACCAGACCAGAGGGTTCACCAGGATACGGAACCCAACTGCGCCATCCTCCCGATTTTCGCTGGGCACCACGTAGAAGTCCTCCACCGGCGTGGAGCGTATCGCCGCTCGCGTGGATGCCATGTTGAACGCCGGATGGAACGTCCGCTGCGGGTGCATCACTGTCAGCAGTTCGCCATCCCGGTACACTTCAACCGTCGTCCGAAACTCGGTGCGGTCCACAAAGGCCAGCGCCGTGGTATCCACGTACTCCATCGTGTAAGCGCCCACGGTCACCGACTCTCCCGGCATCAGCGCCACGTCCCGCTGCACTCCGTAGAACGATTGCCCTACCACGCCCAAGGCCACCATAACCACCGCCAGATGGACTACATAGCCGCCATAACGGGGCCGGTTCGCCATGATGAGCCGGACGAAACCAACGACCGGGCTGTCGCCCGCGCTGCGGCGGCGGGCTAACGTACCCCGCACCCATTCGCCCACAATACTGGCCGAAACCAGGGCGCAAAGCCCAAAGCCGATCACCGCGTAGGGCTGACGTATGCCCATGACGACGAGAAGCAGCATCGTTGCCACCGCCGCCGAACCCGGCATCAACAGGGCCCGTTGCAGCGATTGCAGGTTGGCCCGACGCCAGGGCAGCAACGGCCCGACACCCATCAGCAGCACCAAGGCCAGCATCAGGGGCCCATTCACCTGGTCGTAGAAAGGCCGCGCCACCGTGATTTCCTGCTCGGCGAACAGCCGGGACAGCAGCGGATATACCGTTCCCCACAGCGTGGCAAAGGCGATGCCCAGCAGCAGCAAGTTGTTGACCAGGAACGCCGCCTCCCGGGACAGCATGGAGTCCAGCCGCTGCGCGCTCCGCATCCGGTCATATCTCCAGAAGAAGATCGCCAGCGGAACCGCAACGCCGAAGGCCAGGAACAACAGGAACACCCAGCCCAGCGTGGACGCCCCAAAGGAGTGGACCGACGGCACCGGTCCGCCCCGGTTCATAAACATCCCGTATAGCGCCAACCCAAAGGCCACGTCGATCAGCACGATGTTCCACATCCGGAACATTCCGCGCCGCTTCTGCACCATGATGGAGTGGACGAAGGCCGTGAGCGCGATCCAAGGCATGAAGGCGGCGTTCTCCACCGGGTCCCAGAACCAGAAGCCGCCCCAGCCCAGTATCGTGTACGCCCACCACGAGCCCAGCAGCAGACCCGCCGCCAACAATGCCCAGATGCCCACGCCCCAGGCCCGGCCGGCGTCAATCCACTCGTCGCCGCCCTTGCCGCCGATGAGGCTGCCCAGGGAGAAAGCCATCGGGATGCTGATGCTAACCAGGCCGGCCATCAGCGCGGGTGGATGGAAAAACATCCCGAAATGGGTCAGCAGCGGGTTGATGCCTTGCCCGTCGGGAACCGGAAAAGGCAGCTTGGCGAAGGGGTTGGCCATGAACCCCATCACCGCCAGGAAGAAAACTTCGATCAGCATCAGGATGGCCGTGGTCCACGCCAGCGTGGGCCGGGTGGACGCCGGCGCCAGCCAGATCGCTAGCGCGGACATTGCCGACAACGCAAAGGCGATGTACAGCAGCGATCCCTCGTTACCTGCGTAGAACGCCACCCAGGTGTAGATGTTGGGCATCGCCAAGTTGCTGTGTTCGGCGACGTACTTCAGCGAGAAGTCCCGGGCGATGAACGATTCCACCAGCGACAGCGTGGACACCAACAGCGCCACCACCAGCACGTAGGAGGCTTTGCGGCCACTGTCCACCAGAGCCGGCGCGCCCCGCAACTGCCCGGCCGCCGATGCAAAAAATGAGTAGGCGGCCAATGCCAGCCCCATCCACAGGCAGGCCGCGCCAAGATCAGCCATCAGACCGCTCCGTGTCCGTGTCTAACGCCAAATCGCGGTCCACCGCAGCGAGGTACGGTTGCAATTCATTGATTTCATCCGCCGGAGCCGCACTATCACCTCCATCAGACCGCCGGCGCATGGCCCGCAGCGTGAGCAGCCCGCCCGCCAAAGCCGCAACCACTACCACACCAGGCACTATCCACGCGATCAGGTTGAAACCGGAACGTGGAGGTTCGGCCAGCACGCCAGGTCCATATCGCTCCGGCGCGGCAAACCAGGCCAGCGCCTCGTCCCGCGTCGCGCCGGACGCCAGCAGCTCCCGAACCTGCGCTCGCATCTGTTTGGCCAATGCCACCTCGGTTTGATCGATGGTCTGCGCCGGACACACCGGGCACATCAGCATCCGGTCGATGGCCTGGGCCTCCGCCTCGTCATACGACCCTGCCGCACCGCCGGATTGGGCTGCTACGGAGCTGGCAGACGCCATTACCATCGCTAGGGCGATGACAATGAAGAAGCCAGCCCTAATGAGGACGGGGGGACAGCAGGTCACTGATGTCAGGATGGAACCTCCAGCGTTTCAACACCGAAGCTCTGTATCAGGGCTTTGGACGGGTTTGACCAACGACCCGCCAGAACGGCTATCGACTTGCGTATCGTAGGATATGTTTTGCGAAGGTTGTAATGCGCGGTGCAAAGCCAGCTGCTCTTATCCCGGTTGTGTTTGGTATAGCGTATGTACTTGGGGTCAATGCGGAATCTCCGAGCGCAAGTATAAAGGGGCATCCCATTTTCAGAACGGCATAAGCCCCTTGAAGCACCTTCAGCATATCCTCAAAGTAGCCGGACACCATCAAGTCATAAGCCTTCTTGCCGCTCTTGACCAGCCGCAGTTCCGGAAGTCGCCGGATAATGTCCATCAGCTCGGCATGTATCGGCGGGCTGGCCGCCTTCACTCCGGGGCATCACCGCACTTGCCCCATTTCGGTGCGACGTATCTGCGTGGTGGCGAACGGATCAGCAATCCAATGCCGCCCATCCAGTTCGTACTGCCCGATTTTACTTTCAACCAGCTTGTGAGAATAACCGGCGGGATAAGTGAACCAGCGATGCACCGGGCTTCGCAAGCTGTCCTGAAACGAGCCGTAAGCGGTCAGATTGGCAACGTTGGCAACCGCTCTACGGCTCATCATGACAGCCCTCATATGTAGGATACACGATTAGGAGGCGTTACTGGCACGCCGCCGCGTTCCCGTCCTGGATACAGCCTTCCACGTAGTCCAGCACCAGCTCGATCTGGTCGTCGGTTAGCAGCTTGGAGAAGCTGGGCATTACGGTTACGCCGCCCGTAATGACACCTTTCAACCCTTCCCGGTCCAAGCTCTTTGCCGCCTCGGAAGTGAGATTGGGGTTCTGGATGGGCAAGTCAAGGGTCTGATAACCGTAGTCCACCAGCATTCGGGCCAGCACCGGCCCATCACCCAAGCCCTCCGCGCCGTGGCACATGGAACAGTTGGTCTCAAAGACATGCTTGCCGGATCCGGCGAAGGATGTGGGCTGCGGCGGAGTGGAACCATACCACGGCACGGCAGAAGCCGGCACGCTGAGCCGCGGCGGTTCGTGGGCTTTGTACGTCGGCTGGTAGTGCATCTCGTAGAAGATGTCCAGCGGGTACGACCCCTGCGAACAGCCCGCCGTCAGCAGGCCGACCGACAAGGCCAAGCCGGCCAAAGTCAGCAAGCGGCCGCGCATCAGATTCATTCGTGTCATCAAACTTCTCATGGCAATTTTCTGTATTGGTGTTCCCGCCAGCCGTTTCCTGAAACTAGGAACGGTTCGACGTAACCTCCACCGCTCCTGCCCCGTTCAGTATCTCGCTAACGCGCGAACTCTGCTCGACGCCGGCATTAACCAGCACTCCGATCAAGCCTTGGCTGATGCGGTCTTGGGTAGGGCCAGCCTGGAAACCGGGCTTCAGCGCCAGCCACAGGCCGATGATGCTGAACAAAATTGCTCCCAGTATTCCGCCAGTGTAAGAGATCACTGCCAGCGGCGGCATCGCCAGAATGGGTTTTGCGCTGGTGAACATGGGGACCGCCAACGGAGTCACTCCGGCAACCACCAGGGAAACAATTATCCCTATAGCTCCTCCAATGAGCGGCCACCAGAACAGGCGATGTGTTTCCATCCTTTCGCCGAACGCCCCCTCGGGATAGGGAACGTCGGTCAGGAAGTGATAATCCGATTCCGGGACGCCGGCCGCCTTCAGCGCATCGCCGGCATCGGCGGCCGCCAAGGCGTCATCGAACAGTCCAAGAATTGCTTGCGTTGCCATAGCGATAAATCCGGCCCTTGCTGATTACTCGTCCGTTTTGACGTCAACGGCGCCTGCCGCGTTCATTATCTGCACCACCTCTCGGCTCCGCTCTTCCGCGGCGTTCACCCGCAGACCCAAGAAGCCTTGGGTGATGCGGTTGTCGTAAATGCTCAGCTGGAACTTGGGCAGCCGAGACTCAAAGACGATGCCAATTACGGTGAACAGGATTGCGCCCAGCATGGTGCCTTCGTAGCAAACTACGGCCATGGGCGGCAACGACAGTACTGGTTTTCCGCCGGTGACCAGTGGATAGGCAACCTGCGTCATCGCCGTGATCATAATGCCGGACGATAGTCCCAGCAACGCGCCGATGAAGGGATAGAGGTACAAGCGGTGCGGTTCCTCGCGTTCACCCAGCGAGCCTTCCGGGTACGGCGCGTCGGTGAGGAAGTCGTAGTCGGTGTCGGAGATCCCGGCGTCCTTGAGCCCGTCGCCAGCGGTGGCGGCGGACTCGGCGTCCTGGAACAGTCCCAATATTGCTTGCTTGGCCATGACTATGCTCTTAGTCCTCTCTGAACGTGGCCGGTACGGTGCGACGTCCGATCTGCATTTCCGTCTTGAGGATATCGCCTTCCTTGATGTCGTACAGCGGCACCAGCGGGAACGCCCTACTGAAGAGCAGCATGAGCATGGACACGAAGGCGAAGGTTGCACCCACGATGAGCGCTTCCGGCCACTGCGGCAGGTAATCGTTCCAGGTGAAGGTCTGGAATTGCTTGTTGGCCTGGCCGGGCACGAACAACAAGTAGCGTTCCAGCCACATGCCTATGTTAACCGAGATACATGCCGTCGACATTATCCACAGGTTGCGTCGCCACGCCCGGGGCAGCCACAGGATGACCGGGAGGAAATAGGTGATGCCCACGAATATGATCATCCAGACGTTGTACGCCACGCCGTGATCGCCGGGCAGGAATTGCAGGGCGCGAACCGCCAGCTCGTCGCCTTCCAAACCGTAGATGCCAAAGATGATCTCCATAACCAGGAAATAGAACCATCCGGTGGCGACCACGATGAGCAGCCGTCCCAGCGCATCGATATGCTCGTGGCGGATATAGTCTTGCCAGCCGTAGGCCCAGCGCAGCAAGATCATGGCGAACACTACCGCCGACACGCCGGAGTGAACCGCGCCCACCACGAAGTAGGGCGCGAACACGGTGCTGTGCCACGACTTGATGGCTACCGCCATGCCGAAGTCCCAGGACACGATAGAGTGCACTGATACAAACACCGGTAGGATCAAGGCCGAGAGCAGCACCCCGGCGATTATCTGAAGCTTCCATTGACGCGGGTTCCCTTCCCAGCCCATGGCCAGCATGGTGTACACGATCTTCGGCCAGCCGGTGGTCCGGTCGCGCAGCACGGCGAAGTCTGGCACCAGGGCGATGATCACGAACAGGGTGGAGGACGTAAGGTAGGTCAAAATAGCGGACGGATCCCACACCAGCGGCGTGCGGATGTTGGGCCAGACGCCGCGAGCGAAGTCGTAAGGAAATGCCCAGTAAAGGATGCGCCAGGGTCGCCCGGTGTGGATGATCGGCATGATCATCGCTGTCATCAAGGAGAAGATGGTCAGCACTTCGGCAGCCCGTGTCGCCGGCCGGCGCCATTCCGCCTTGGCCAGACGCAAAATCGCCGAAAGCATCACCCCGGCGTGGCTGATACCGATCCAGAACACGAAATTGGTGATGAAGAACCCCCACACCACCTTGTAGTTCAGGCCCGTAGCCCAACCCAACCCTTGGTCAATCATTATGCCGACAACAACGGCAGCCGCCAGCACTATCATGCCCAGCAAGGACACCACCGGCCAGTACCAACGTGGCGTTTCTAGTATCGGCCGCAGCAGGTCCCGGTTTATCTGCGCTGCGGGTAGGACTTTGCCTTCCTGCATTTTGTCTTACTCCGGCTTTGCCAGCACCAGGTAGCGTCCCCGAATCAGCGTATCGACCCGCTGGTACATAGAGCCTTCCTTCACTTCCCACATCGACAGTGGCGGGAGCAGCATCGTGCCGACGCGGAACATCAGCAACACGATACCCACTCCGCCCAGCAACATGAAGATATCCCAGAGATCAGGGAAGGTGGCGGCAGGCGCCGGCAACAGCAGCGCGGGCAATGCGAACGCCTCAGAGGGCAGGAAATACAGGCCGTGCAGGTCGGCCGGCGCCGCGGCGAAAGCTGCCGCAAAGATACGCACGTGCCACAGCATCAGGCCAACCAGGATGAACACAGCGGCCAGCGGCGCGCCCCAGCCCTGTCGTCGGGCATGGTTGGATACCAGTATCGGGAACGGTATGAAGAAGGTGAAGAACAGCTGCGCCCAGAAGATGCCGATGTATGCGTCGAACATCAAATAGTTCAGGATCGCCTGCTCAACCTCAAGCCTACCGTACCAGTAGGTGATGAAGAAGGCGAACAGATGATAAGTGTGCAGCAGGGTGAGACCCAGCAGTACCTTGCTGGCCGACCAGAAAGGCGCCTGACCGATATATTCCCGGTAACCGCCCCACCGTCGCAAGGCGTAGGCCGCCACCAGGATCAAGGCCAATCCACTCTGGAAACTGATCACCGTGTAGAAGGGCGGCAGAATGGAGTCCTTCCAGCCCGGTATCATCGCCATGGCGAAGTCGCTGACGATGAGGAACTGCACGAACACCACCAGCATGAAGTAGAACGCACCGAGGATAGCCAGCCCAGCCTTTTGGATCTGCCATTGCCGCTTGGTGCCGTACCAGCCGCCGGCCAGCCGCTGGTAGAACGAGGCTTTGAAGCCGCTCACCAGTCCCCGGCTCTGGGCCATGTCCGGCATTGCCGACAGCCACAGGATGGCCAGGGAACAGAAAGCCAATCCGACCATGGCGGCCATGAGCCAGCCCGCCGGGTTGTTCAGTTCCTGGAACCAGATGGAGCGGCGCACCATCGCCTCGCCGCTGTCCGTCATCACTCCGATGTCGGGCAGGGCGATAAGCGCCGGTATGAATAACAGGATATTGACCAGGCTGACCAAGGAGAAAATCTCCGCGATGCGCGACAGAGGCCGGCGCCAGTGGCTCTTAGTGAACCGAAAAGCGCAGGCCGCCAGCGGCGCCGAGGCCGTCAGCGTGAAGACAAAGGCGAAGGCGGCAACGT
This sequence comes from Dehalococcoidia bacterium, assembly GCA_963692995.1. GTDB lineage: Bacteria > Chloroflexota > Dehalococcoidia > Lucifugimonadales > UBA3495 > Bin87. Next base: position 1,240,352 of record OY843611.1, on the reverse strand, counting down.
AGAAGCCCCAAGCCCGGTGGTCGGAGAAACCCGCGGTGGCCAACTTCAGCACAAACCCTACGATGCCCAGGACGGTCAGAACACCGCCGGTAATGAACACGACACGAAGCAGGCCGGAGCCGGCCTGGCTCTTCTCAGTTACCTCGGCAACAAGCCCGGAGCGTTCGGGGATGACCCACATCTCCGGGCCGAAGTGGCCGTGTTCATGAGTTTCGTGCCCGGTTTGGGGGTGCGCTTCGCCAGCCATCAGTGTCCGCCCCCGCTCGCCAGGGGATATTGGTCAACTTTCTTCAGATAGATAACGCTGGGACGAGTATTCATTTCTTCCAGCAGCCGGTAGCCCCGGGTGACCCGGTCGTGCTCGCCGTGCCCTGGGTTCGCGTTCACGTCGTCAAAGTACGGCTTGATGGCGGCATTGTCATCAACCAGGTCGCCGAACATCAGGGCGTTGGTGGGGCAGGCCTGCACGCAGGCCGGGTCATAGTTGCCGCCGGTTATGCGCTCGTCAGTCAGCCGTTGACCGCCCCGCGCCTCAACCTCGATTTCGCCTCGCCGCAACCGCTGGACACAGAAGGTGCATTTCTCGGTAATACCGCGCGTCCGCACCGTCACGTCCGGGTTCAGCTGGTTTTCCAGCCGCGCTGGCCAGTTGGGATGCCAGAAGTTGAACATCCGCACCTGGTAGGGGCAGTTGTTGATACAGTAACGGGTGCCTACACAGCGGTTGTACACCTGCACGTTCAGGCCTTCCTCGTTGTGATAGGTAGCATACACTGGGCACACCGGCTCGCAGGGCGCATTCTCGCAGTGCTGGCATAGGATCGGCATGAACCGCGCCTTGGTGTTGGGGTATTCCCCCTCCCAGTAACGCTCGATGCGGATCCATTCGTAGGCCCGCTTCTGAAGGAAATAGTCCTTGGTGTTAATGGGGATGTTGTTCTCCGCCTGGCAAGCGATCACACAAGCCTGGCAGCCCGTGCATTTGTCCAGGTCAACGACCATTCCCCACTTGTGCATAAACTCGGCGTTTGGCATCTCTCAGTTATTCCCGGGGTCCCGGTGCGTCATTCCCGCGAAAGCGGAAATCCAGTCGTTGGCCCTAGTGACCCTCCCCATCGGTAACGCTCTTGAAAACCTGTTCGGCTGGATGAGCTCCAACCTCCCGGCTAGTGTAGCCGCCCTCCAGCTTGGATACGGGCATGCTGTCGTTGGCCGGCGTTATCGTGCAGCGGTTCGCGCTCCACGCCAAACCGCCGCTGCCGTCCGCCTCGGCCACCGTCAGGATAGACATCACATTGCTGCTCTCTCGAGCGTCTCGGCCCGTGGCGTAATCGGAGCCGATTTGCCGTCCGCCGCCCATAGGAACCGCGGCGATGCCGGGCGGGGAGGCCGGGTTCAGATAAACCAGCGCCTGGATGCTCCCGTTAGCCGTCGTGATGTTCACCACGTCGCCTTCGCGGAGGCCCATGTTCTTGCCCTGGGTGTAGTTGATGTCAACCCAAGTTTGCCAAGCCACGGTGGTCAAGGGATCCGGCGTACTCTGCGCCCAGGGCAGATGGGCGTTGCGCCCGTCCAGTAGGGTGTGGTGTGCAAAAGGCTGCAACTGAAAATCACCCGACCCCTGCACTTGCGGCATGGAGGCCATTCCGGCCACGCTATCGAGCAAACCACTCGGCGGATCCGCCCCCCGGGCGGTGTCTCCCTCGTCCCACCAGCCGCCGTTCTTCAACGCTTCGGTGAAGTCGGCGCCCAGTTCTGCAATGTTGGCCCGGATCAATTCCTCGTAGCTCGCGGCCGGCACCATATCGCCCCGGCCCAAGTCGGCCGCCGAAGAGAGCAGGATATCAGGGAAACTGCGCGGGTCCAGGTCAGGCAGAGGGTTCACTACCGGCTGCTGAACGGCGTACACCTTGTAACCGGGCGCCGGGTTGGGGGCGTCGTCACCCCAATTTTCCAGCCCGGCACGATCTGGGATGATCAGGTCGGCCATAGCTGCCGTTTCATCCAGGAATGGGCTGGCGCTAATGACTGCCAAGTTTTCGTTGGATAACGCTTCGCGGATGCCTACGCCGGAGGGAAGGCCGTACACCGGATCGGCGTTATGCACAATAACCATTCGGGCGCGTCCGGCGTTGATTTCGGAAACGGCCTGCCGCCAGTCGCGCAGCGTAGCCGGGGGCGCGTTGCGGGGCGCGCTACCGATGGGCGCCCCGGCGTCGGGTTGCATCCCTCCGGATTTGCCCACGTTGCCCAGCAGGTAGTTCAGCATCAGCGCTGCCGAGGCGTTGAACTTGCCGTTGCTGTACGCGCCGGCCTCGCCGCCGCCGCCGATAGCCAGTCCACCGTGCGCCACGTAGTCATGGGCCAGATGCTCAAAGAAGCGGTTGATGTTCTCGCCGTCCAGCGCCGCTTCCGGTATTTGGAGCATCCCGGCCATCGCGTCCGGCGAGAATCCGCTTAATGCTCCCGGCCCCGCTTCTCCGGTGACCGCCTGTACATAAGAAGATTCCGGGTGAGACGTTGCAACGGCCCAGCCCAAGGCCATTGCCGCATACCCTTCCGAGCCTGGCGCAATGGGCACCCACTTGTCGGCGTTGGCCGCCGTAAGCGAGTAGCGTGAGCCAAAGTGAATGTGGCGACCCCGGTGTTCCTTGCTGCGAAACTTCCCATAGGCCACCGAATAAGCCGTGGGGTTGCCCCATGTGGAGAGGAAGTCCGAGCCGAAGCTCACCAACGTCTCCGCGTGAGCGATGTCGTGCCACGGCATACGGGTCGTACCTAGAACGTCCTGCACCGCCGCGCCGTAGGCCGAGTCGTCCAGCCCGTCGTAGCGCAGGTGCCGCCCGCCGAATGCTTCGGCGAAAACCTGGCAGATATGGGCGAAACCGGCGCATTGCGCTTCTGTAATCAACAGCATCCCGTCGCCCCGGTCGTCCACCGCCGCTCTGAAGCGATTCAGCGCCTCATCCCAACCGATGGCCCGATACCGTCCCGACCCCCGGGGCCCGTTGCGCAACATCGGCCCGGCGATGCGGTCGGGATGATAAAGCGATTGGAGAACTGCATCCGCAGCCGCCGACTGCTTGCCCTGGTTGGTGGGGAATCGGGGGTTGCCGCGCACTTTCTTGGCCCGACCTTCCATCACGCGCACCAGGATGCTCTGCCCCCCGGGAACGGACGGATCGTAAGTGGCGTACCAATTGTCCCGTCCCTTGACGAGATCCTCCGGGATCAGCGCCGGGCTCTGCACCCGCAGTTCGTCGTCAAACAGGTCGCAAGCAATCGCTCCCGTTGCAGCGATGCCAGCCCAGGCGAGGAAATTGCGGCGCGTCAGTTTCATTGGAGAAATTCCGTGTTCATCAGTCCGGCGTCGGCGTGTGCCGTTCTCGCGTCAACCTATTTATGACAGACTGTGCAGTCTGTACTTACGTCGTTTTCCCGGTGACAGTCCAAGCAGGTGCCCATCTTCAGCGACTGGCCCTGCTGGGGCTGAACTTCTTCCATGTTGGCCACGTCGCCATGGCACACGGAGCAGGCCTCGGGCACTGTAACGGGCAGGTTAATGGGCTTTTCGTCGCCCACCGGCAAGGTTACGGTACGTGGCTCGCCTTGGGTCAGGAATCGCAGGTGGGCTTCGTGGACGAACCGGACGTGGTCAGGCATTCGGTGGACTCGTTCCCAGTCAATGGGCCGACTTTCGGCGTGCCTGTCCAGCACCCGCTGGATGTCAACCAGTTGATCCGGACTGATTTCCTCAATCTGCTCCCGAGCGCTGGCGGTGACGTTGCTGCCATTAATCTGTTTGTGGCAGATCACGCACACCTCCACTGCCGGCACGGTGGCCGCAGCTCCGGTGGTGACGTTGCGATGGCAGAACTCGCACTGGATGGCATGGCCGCCTTCTTCCGCCGACCCGGCGTGGACAGTGTGCGGGAAGCCTATGGGTTGGTCTGGCGCGTTGCCCCATCCAAAGGGCGGGTTGGAAAACCAGGACATGAACAGCACCACCAAGATGAAGGCAACGATGGCGGTTACTGCGAACCCGGCAATTGCCAGGGGAATGAGCTGTCGAGTTGGTGGCAGGGGTGGCATTTGACTTGAGAAGGTCGGTGGTCAGGTTTGCTAGAAGCGTCAGATGGTGGTTAGTGATATGGCGTCGCGTAGCAGCCTCAGGCCAGGCCAGAGTTTGCGGAGAGCGTAGCCCGGCATTCACCGGCGTTTATACAAACAGACGATCCCAAACGTTGAGCAGCGTAATCGGTGTTTGTGTAATGGTCAGGATCATCATCACCACTGCGCCGACCAGCGCACCCGCGCCGACTACAGTGATCGGTATTCGCAAACGGGAGAACGTCGCCGGATAGGTTCCGGTCCGCACGCCCGACGGGATCAGCCCATGAGCGATCAGCATGCAGAACGCGAAGATGATGATGAGGGGGAAGTAAATCCAGAGATAAGTCAACCAGAGGCTGACATCGCTCCAGAACACTGCGTTCATCGCGTTGGGATCGGTCTGCGGCATTTTGGGAGTGAACCTGCTCTGGAACGGCTGGAGGTTGGGCTAGTCAAATGCGGATGGGCGGGGTGATTCGAGAGGAATCGCGTAGCCCGTTTTTGGCTGGTGAAAATTATCACATTCACCGGGGCCTGTCAACAAGCCGACGGCCCCACACCTACCCACTTTGAGTTGATTGAGGGGTTGAAAAAGGTTGGTCTCTCCGGGTGTTGGTCTCTCCGGGGCGGGCCTGACGGGTGGAATTGCCCCAGGTTTCGGACGGGCCAGCCTGATCCGCTCCCTGCAAGCAATGCCCAAGCGCGCCGGGCGGTGCGGATGTACCGGGAGCGGATGCGGACGGAACAGTGCTTCAAGGATGGCCAGCAACGCTTCGCCTTGAACCGGAGCGCAGTAACCACCCCCGGCCGGCGGCAACGGTTGCTGGCGGGACTGGCGCCGACCTGTTGTTTGTTGATATTGGCGGAACTACGGGCCTTGCCGACTTTCCGACGCCGGGTGCGCTACCGGGGCAAGTTAGGCATCCTGGACTTGGGCTGCGAATACTACCTCGCGATCCGGACCCGCCCGACAGCCGCTTCACCATCCCACGCCACCAAACCGGGCACACGTGAGGCCGACGGCGGAATGCGCTAGAATATCGGGGGAACGCAGCGGCCCGGCCGCAGCTGTCGCAAAACCCTTTCCCAATGGAAATGATCTGACAACAGGAGGATTTACCATGGCATTTGTTCGCATCTACACCGGAGACGACGGCCAAACCCACTTCCAAGATCTGGACCTGCCCGGCGAGCGCGCCGTGCACAGCGGGATGCAGGTGACTCCCGGCGTCAACTTCCGCCGCTTTGAGCCGGGGTACTTCTCCGACTGGCACACCGCTCCGCGCCGGCAGTACGTCATTACCCTGTCCGGGGAGATGGAAGTTGGCATCGGCGACGGCGCCAAGCGTCGGTTCGGAGCCGGCGACGTACTGTTGGCTGACGACCTCACCGGTCAGGGCCACACTACCGCCGTGGTCGGGGATCAGCCTCGCATCTCCGTCACCATCCCTCTGACCCTCTGGTCCCCCTGGCTACCCGCCGACGAATAATCGACGGGACCGCTTTTCGCTACGTCGGCGCGTTGGCGCGGATAATCAACCGCGCCGTCTCGCCGGCGTTTCGGCCGGCCACTCGCGGCGCGATTATCGGCAACGTGATACCCGCCTCTCGGTACTCCGCCAGCCGCTCCTTCCGCGCTCCAGGGTCCGCAGGCAACGACATCCGGTTGATGAGACCTACCGGCACCAGCGCCTCGGCCTCGGCGACGTTGCCCTGCCGCCAGGCGCGGCGCACCATTTCCACCTCGTCGGCAAAGCCGGCTTCGGCCATCAGGCGTCGGTATCGGGGGAAGCGACCGGCATAGGCGGCGGCCACCCGGCGCATGCCGCCGTGGTCGGCCTCCGGCGCGGCGACTCCCACCAGCATTGCCATCTCCACCTGGTCGGGGCTGACGCCGGCCCGTTCCGCTCCGATGGCGACGTGCTGCGCCGCCGTCCGGGCGTGTTCCGGCGTGCACCAAGTCAGCAGGATGCCCTGGCTGATCTCGCCGGCGATTTCCAGCATTCGGGGGAACACCGCCGCCAAGTAGATGGGCATTTCGGGCCGCAGGACCGGGAAGTGGAAGTCGAAGGTGTCGATGTTGATGGCCTCTCCGCGATAGTTCTCCAGCACGCCGTCGCTCAACAAACGGCGCACTATCGCCACCGTGTCGCGCACTCGCGGGATCGCCCCGGAGAACTCCAGCCCATGCTCCGGCTCTACCTGCACCTTGTGGCTGCTGCCCAGGCCCAGGATGAACCGTCCTCCGGAATAGTGGTCCACACACGCCGCCGCCATGGCGATGGTCGGCGCGCTGCGGACGAAAACGCTGCTGATGCCGGTGCCCAGCTTGATCCGCGACGTCGCCAACGCGCCGGCAGTCAGTATGGAAAACTGGTCGCCCCCGTGCCCCTCGGCAACCCACGCCGATTCATAACCCAGCTCTTCAGCCAGCCGCACACATTCAACCACTTCCAGCGGCGACATGCCGCCACCGGCGAACGCCACGCCAATCCTTTCCATTCCATCTTTCCTTACTATGGCAACTGCCAGCCGTGGGTTTCCCAAGTAATCAGTATTTCCCGCGCCGAGCTGAGCCATCGCGGAGTGAATACTTCGTCATCACGCTGAAATATCCGCTCAAAGTTGGCTTCAACCAGATTCCGGACGTTTTCATCAGAATTCTCCAGCTGCGCCACGGCGAACTCAATTGCCGCCTCACGGGACAGCCCGCCGGCGGCTTCCGGATACCACCAGGGCAATTCCGGCAGCGGCCGGATTTCGGGCAGCAATCCCATCTCCCACAGCACCGCCGCGAGCTCCGGCAGTCCGGGCAGCGACGGGTAATGTCCGCCCAGCACGGTAGCGCGTAGCGCGGCGTACATATTGTCTGGCGTCGGTCGCCAAACCGTAATCATTACCCGGCGCGCCGCGCTGTTATGCAGCTTGGCGACGAAGGGTACGATGTCGCTGACGAAATAGGTTACATCCGAAACCGTTACCACATCCCCGGTCGCTGGCGCATCCATCCACCAGTCGTCGCTGACCACGGCGTTGGTGATGGCAGCCGCATCACGGGCCGCCAGGAACTGAGCGCGCATTCCGTCGGAGGGTTCCACCAGCTCCACTTCCGCCACGCGAGATGCCAAGGCCAATGATACCCGGCCGGCTCCTCCCCCCACGTCAACCAGACGGTCGGTTTCCCTCAAATACCCGGCCAAAGTCGCCAGGTTATCGCCCGGCGACCGGAGGGGATCCAGCCGAAACGACTCGGCCCAGTCGCCCCAGGGGTCTCCCGGATCATTGATGTCGGACAACCTTTCGGACTGCCAAGCCGTGTCGCATATGGCGGCATAACGGGCGGCGGCGTTCATTATCAACTCCCAGCGGACTGCCGGTTTACGGCGTCAGGATTACCTTGCCCCGGGTGCCACGCGAGGCTAGGTGCAGGTGCGCGCTGCCGGCTTCCGACATGGGCAGCACCCGGTCCATAATGAGCTTGAGCCGGCCGTCGGTGATCATCGGGATCAGGTCGTTCATCGCGCCCTGGTGGTCCAGCGACCCGATGGGAGAGCGGCCCATGCTGAACCCGATGACCGTGCGGTTCAGCGTCGTGATGTCGGCGGCGGCCAGGTTGGCCGGCTGTCCGCTGGCGTTGCCGTAGCTCACCAAGCGCCCGTAGGAGGCCACGCAGCGCACCGACTTCTCCAGCACCGGCCCACCCACGCATTCCAGCACCAGCGCCACGCCGCGTCCGTCAGTGAGTTCCTTCACCGCGTCCTCAAAGTCAGCCTCGGTGTAGTTAATGGTCACGTCCGCTCCTAGGGAGCGGCACAGTTCCAGCTTGTCCTCGGTGGAGGCGGTGACGACCACCCGGGCGCCCCATTCTTTAGCCAACTGGATGGCCACGGTGCCGACCCCCGACGCTCCGGCCTGGATCAGCACGGTATCGCCGGGGTTCATCGCGCCCCGCGTCTTCAGCAGGTGGTACGAGGTAAGGAAGGTGATGGGCATACCGCCGGCCTGTACCGGGTCGATGCCGTCGGGATACGGGAACACAAAATTGTGGTTGACTGCGACGTACTCGGCTTGCCCCTGCGGCCCCATGGCCATCACCTGCTGGCCCACGGCGAGGCGGCCGTCGGTGACGTCGGAACCCAGCGCGGTGATGGTGCCGGCCGCCTCCAGCCCCAGCGTGGCCGGCAGGTCGGGCCCGGGATAGTTGCCCTGCCGCCGCATCAGGTCGGCGTAGTTCACGCCGGCGGCGTCCACCTTGATGAGAACCTGGTGCGGACTGGGCGTTGGGTCCGGAGTATCCTTCCACTCCAGTACTTCGACGCTGCCGTACTCTTCAATTCGCAGGGCTTTCATTTGGCGATTTCTCCTCGTAACTTCGTCAGAATCAGGGTTTTCAAGATTGTAGAATTAGCGGGATTGGGGTGACGCAATCCCGAAGATCTTAAAATCTCGATTCTGAAAATACCTCAAAAGCAGACCCGCGCGATAATCTACGCCGGTCCCCGCATGTTGGCGGCTTGCAGTACGTCGGGGTTGATGACGCGCACCGGTTCGCCGGCCGCAAAAGCGCGGATGTTCTCCACCACGCCGGCGTAGAAGGCCCGGTAGCCGTCATCGGTAACGTAGCCCACGTGAGGCGTAATCAGGGTGTTGTCCAGAGTGAGGAACGGGTGTCCGGCCGGCAATGGCTCTACGTCAAACGTATCCAGCGCCGCGCCTCCGATGGCCCGGCGCTGCAAAGCGTCCACCAGCGCCGCCTCGTCAACGATGGGGCCTCGGGATATGTTCACCAGGATGGCCGTCGGTTTCATCAGGCCGATCTCGCGCGCTCCCACCAGCCCCAGGGTACGGTCGCTCAGCCGCACGTGGACCGAAACCACGTCACCTTCGGCGAAGAATGTGTCCTTGTCCACCAGCGTCGCGTTGCACTCGGCGGCCCGTTCCGCCGTCAGGTTCTGGCTCCAGGCGATGACGCGCATATCAAAGGCGTTGCCCACCCGGGCCACCAGCGATCCGATGTGCCCCAACCCCAGTAGAGCCAGCGTCTTGCCTTGCAGGCTGGCGCCGACATGGATGCCCCATTTGCCCTGCTCCAGGGTGGCCCGGTGTTCCTGCGGTATCTGGCGGAGTATGCCGAGGATGAGGCCCCAGGTCAGCTCCGTCGGCCCTTCGCCGGCCCCCGGTGTGCCGCAAACGGTGATGCCCAACGCGGTGGCCGCGTCAACATCAAAGGATGCGTTGCGCGCGCCGGTGGTGATAAGGCAGCGCAAGGCCGGCAGCCGTTGCAGCAGGGAACGGGGGAATGCAGTTCGCTCCCGCATTCCCATCACGATGTCAAAGTCGGCCAGCCGTTGCGCCAGCGCGTCTTCGTCAGCCACGTGGTCGCTGAAAAACGTTACTTCGATGCCATCCGGCAAGCTGGTCCAATCGGCCATATCGGCGGCCACGCTCTGGTAATCATCAAGGACGGCGACTTTCATAGTGAGACTCACTGCCAGGTTGACTGTCGGGTTATTGGGAGGCTGGGGTCAGTTGCCGCGCAGCCGCCGGAGTTGCTCTTCCAGTTCTCTAACCTGTGCTTCGGCCTGGATGCGAGCGGATCGCTCTTGATTGGCACGGGTTTCGGCAGTGTTGGCACGGGTTTCGGCAGTGTTGGCGCGGGTTTCGGCAGTGTTGGCGCGGGCTTCGGCAGTGTTGGCGCGGGCTTCGGCAGTGGTAGAACTGCGGAGGAGGTCATTGTAGGTCAAGATGTGTCGGCCGGTGGCCGGGTCGTGCCATCCTAACTCGCCCCGTTCCCAGCGCAGGTTCACGTTCAGTACCCTGCTGTATCCCTGCCAAACCGCATCGTCCAACTCAGTTACACCGATGGTTTCGTACCTGCCCTCAACCAACCGGTCGCCGGCCAACCGCGCCCCGTGATAACGTCCGGTCTCATCAAACCGCCAGTATTCCAGGATGCCCAACGCGGCGTAGTCGTCCCGCTTATTGGTCACGTCCTCCCGCCCCGTCCGTCGCGAAGCTATCTCCAGCACGAAGTCCGGCGGCTTACCCTGCTCCGAGATAACGTAGGCGTTGCTCCGGTGATATGCCGCCGGGTCCACGTCAAAGGCGATCAGCAGATCCGGATACCTCAGCCCGGCCATGTCGCGAGTTGGCGCCAGGCTGAGGTAGCGCTCGCCGGCGACAAGGGTAGTTGCCAGGCTGCCCAAGTGCTGTATCAAGTGATGAACGTTGCCAGTAGTGGACAAGTGGTCGAAGCTGGTCATATCGTCCGGCTCGCGTTCCGGCGGGTCCGGAAACTCGAAATGCCCGGGGGACGGCGGGGCAGCGGCCGTAGTGTTAGCCGTGGTCATGCTGAACCTCTGCGGAAATGGACCGGGTAGCCAGCGCTCCGCCGAAAACGACGTTGCACCGCATTATACCCCACCGGCGCGGGTGAGACTCACTGCCAGGTTGACTGTCGGGTTATTGGGAGGCTGGGATCAGTTGCCGCGCAGCTGCCGGAGTTGCTCTTCCAGTTCTCTAACCTGTGCTTCGGCCTGGATCCGAGCCGCTCTCTCTTGGTTGGCGCGGGCTTCGGCAGTGGTAGAACTGCGGAGAAGGTCATTGTAGGTCAAGATGTGTCGGCCGGTGGCCGGGTCGTGCCATCCTAACTCGCCCCGTTCCCAGCGCAGGTTCACGTTCAGTACCCTGCTGTATCCCTGCCAAACCGCATCGTCCAACTCAGTTACACCGATGGTTTCGTACCTGCCCTCAACCAACCGGTCGCCGGCCAACCGCGCCCCGTGATAACGTCCGGTCTCATCAAACCGCCAGTATTCCAGGATGCCCAACGCGGCGTAGTCGTCCCGCTTATTGGTCACGTCCTCCCGCCCCGTCCGTCGCGAGGCTATCTCCAGCACGAAGTCCGGCGGCTTACCCTGCTCCGAGATAACGTAGGCGTTGCTCCGGTGATATGCCGCCGGGTCCACCTCAAAGGCGATCAGCAGATCCGGATACCGCAGCCCGGCCATATCACGAGTTGGCGCCAGGCTGAGGTAGCGCTCGCCGGCGACAAGGGTAGTTGCCGGCCTGCCCAAGTGCTGTATCAAGTGATGAACATTGCCAGTAGTGGACAAGTGGTCGAAGCTGGTCATATCGTCCGGCTCGCGTTCCGGCGGGTCCGGAAACTCGAAATGCCCTGGGGACGGCGGGGCAGCGGCCGTAGTGTTAGCGGTGGTCATGCTGAACCTCTGCGGACCTGGCTCGGGTAGCCGGCGCTCCGCCGAAAACGACGTTACACCGCATTATACCCCACCGGCGAGTGAGACTCACTGCCAGGTTGACTGTCGGGTTATTGGGAGGCTGGGGTCAGTTGCCGCCCAGCCGCCGGAGTTGCTCTTCCAATTCTCTAACCTGTGCTTCGGCCTGAATGCGAGCCGCTCGCTCTTGATTGGCGCGGGTTTCGGCAGTGTTGGCGCGGGTTTCGGCAGTGTTGGCGCGGGCTTCGGCAGTGGTAGAACTGCGGAGAAGGTCATTGTAGGTCAAGATGTGTCGGCCGGTGGCCGGGTCGTGCCATCCTAACTCGCCCCGTTCCCAGCGCAGGTTCACGTTCAGTACCCTGCTGTATCCCTGCCAAACCGCATCGTCCAACTCAGTTACACCGATGGTTTCGTACCTGCCCTCAACCAACCGGTCGCCGGCCAACCGCGCCCCGTGATAACGTCCGGTCTCATCAAACCGCCAGTATTCCAGGATGCCCAACGCGGCGTAGTCGTCCCGCTTATTGGTCACGTCCTCCCGCCCCGTCCGTCGCGAGGCTATCTCCAGCACGAAGTCGGGCGGCTTACCCTGCTCCGAGATAACGTAGGCGTTGCTCCGGTGATATGCCGCCGGGTCCACCTCAAAGGCGATCAGCAGATCCGGATACCTCAGCCCGGCCATATCACGAGTTGGCGCCAGGCTGAGGTAGCGCTCGCCGGCGACAAGCGTAGTTGCCGGGCTGCCCAAGTGCTGTATCAAGTGATGAACGTTGCCAGTAGTGGACAAGTGGTCGAAGCTGGTCATATCGTCCGGCTCGCGTTCCGGCGGGTCCGGAAACTCGAAATGCCCTGGGGACGGCGGGGCAGCGGCAGTAGTGTTAGCGGTGGTCATGCTGAACCTCTGCGGACATCGCTCGGATAGCCGGCGCTCCGCCGAAAACGACGTTGCACCGCATTATACCTCACCGGCGCGGGTGAGCAGAGTAGCAATTGTGCACTGCCTAGGCAATCACAAAGGATTTCGAAATGATCCCGGCCGGCACGCGCGCCCGTTTTGGGAGCCACCGGAAATTGGGATTTGCACAGATTTTTTGAAAATTTGACAAAAAATTCCAAAACTTTAGAATGCCCTCCAAATCTTGAACAGTACGATTGCATTATCACCATGAGACCAAAACTGTTCCCCCAATTACTCATTAGCTCCTCAAGCACCCGAAACTCCTCCGGCATCCGGTGGGCGGTGATCGCGGTCGTGGTGGCAACCGTAGCCTGGCGGTTAGCCGATGGCCCACCGGCAGAAAGCAGTCACGTGGACACCGGGATGGAGAGCATGTTGTTCACGTTGCAGGCTCCTGTTCACTTCGCGGTGTCCGCCCAGGAAGAGGACAAAACGGCGTTTCGCGAGGACGAAGCCGGGTTCTCGGCTTACTATCGCGTCCCGAAGCGGTCCGACTCCAACGATCGATACGGTGGACTGCCCCGGCTCAATGTGGCCGCGATCACCGAGGCCTTGCTGGATGCCCCCAAGGATACGAATTGGGCACGGGCCGGCTTCGGCTCGCCACAGCATATGGGGAGCAACTTCGGCATCGTGGAACTTCCGATGTACCCGGTGGTGGGTTTCGGCAAACTGGTGGAACCCAGAAAGGTAATGGTCTATTTCGACGACCGCGGCTGGGTTGTAGCATACTTGCCGGCCCGCGAGCCGGCGGCAGGCATCTGGCGATATGATGTTATAGGAAGCAATCCCTCTGATGGCAGCGAGATTACCGAACACCTCGAACAGAACCTGCTGGTGTTGGCGATCAACGAGGTGTTGAACGCGGGAAAAACGCATAACCCGGAACTCTCAATCATTACCCACGACGACGTCGGCTATTACGACTGGCAGAACGCTGAGTGCAACGCGTTTCTGCTATTCAACAACGTTGCCAAAGCGGGAACGTCCCAACCCGCGAACTTCGTCATCCCGCCCGCCATAGCCGACGTACAGGCCTCGACGGCCGTGTTGATAACCAGCCGTTATTCCATTGGTGGAGACCCCGTTAGCGCCAGCGTCGCTCTCGGCCGGGAAACCGTTGTGACCGCCGACGAGACGACCCTGTTGCGCGTTGCAAAATTCGATATTGAGCGACCAACGGATGACAACGACGACCGCCAAACCAGCCTGCACAAAATGTCCGTTACCGTGTCGGGAAACGATACTGCCACCGGAGTGGTAATGCTCCTGTACAACAAGCCGGAGCGCTAGTTTGCCCTAGACCGCCACCTTTGCCCGAACTTGGCCGTGTACCGTCTCCGGCCTCGCATCGTTCTGCCGGCCCTTGCGCTGGCGGCGCCGGCCCTGTGCCTGGCGTTGTTGACTCTTCCGCCTCATCCTGCCGGCGGCGTCAACATCCCGCCGCCTCCACTGCCTAACGCCAGCATGCCGCAGCAAGACTGCGCCGGCGAGGGCGACGTCAGTATCAACATAAACCCCGTTTGGGGATTGGCAGATGCTGGAAACTTTGATTATTCGCTCAACGACCCGCCGGATTATAAAGCCGGCGACGAAATTCGCATCTACTACGAAGTCATCAATTCCAGTTGTCAAGACCTCACTATCACCGTGGATTTGGCCGGCTCCATTAGCGGCGCCAAAATCCACAACGACGATACCGGCAGCGACCCTTGCACGGAAGGCTGCGACATCGACTCCAAAGGCACGTGGTATGGCAACGCCAAGTGGGACCTTAGCAAGCATCCTAACAAGGCCGGCGAGAAGGTAGTCGCTACGGTCAGAATAGACGCTCCCGGCAACTTCACTGACACCAACCCGGACAACAACAGGATCACCTCAGCCCAATCAATAAACATCGTCAACGACCCACCAGTGGTGGCGCCGGAACCTACGCCCATCCCGACACCCGCGCCGGAACCTACGCCCATCCCGACACCGACGCCGACGCCGACGCCGGAGCCGACGCCCATCCCGACACCCGCGCCGGAACCGACGCCTACCCCGACACCGACGCCGGAACCGACGCCTACCCCGGCACCGACGCCGGAACCGACGCCCATCCCGACACCGACGCCGGAACCGACGCCCATCCCGACACCGACGCCGGAACCGACGCCCATCCCGGCACCGACGCCGGAACCTACGCCGGAACCGACGCCCAGCCCGGCGCCGACACCGACGCCCAGCCCGACACCCGCGCCGACGCCCATCCCGGCGCCGACGCCGACGCCGACGCCCATCCCGACACCCGCGCCGGAACCGACGCCCATCCCGACACCCGCGCCGACGCCCATCCCGGCGCCGACGCCGACGCCGACGCCCATCCCGACACCCGCGCCGGAACCTACGCCCATCCCGACACCCGCGCCGACGCCCATCCCGGCGCCGACGCCGACGCCGACGCCCATCCCGACACCCGCGCCGGAACCTACGCCCATCCCGACACCCGCGCCGGAACCTACGCCCATCCCGACACCCGCGCCGGAGCCTACGCCCATTCCGACACCGACGCCGACACCTACGCCCATCCCGACACCCGCGCCGGAACCCACGCCCATCCCGACACCGGCGCCGACACCTACGCCCATCCCGACACCGACGCCAACCCCAACACCGGCGCCTACGCCAACACCAACGCCTACCCCGACACCGACACCGACCCCAACACCAACGCCTACGCCTACGCCGACCCCGGCGCCTACGCCAACGCCAACGCCCGTCCCGACGCCGACCCCGACCTCTACGCCAACGCCGACCCCAATCCCCATCCCTTATCCCGAAATAGACGTGGAACTGACCGAGATCTCGGCGCCCATTGCTCCCCTGTTGGTGGGCGAGGTTATCGACCTAACAATAACGGCGACCAATCAGAGCGGTAATACCACCGGGCCAGTTTCGCTCAGCCTTGACGCTACTGACGAAGCAACCGGCGAGCGCCAGCCGGCGGCTATCGCCACAATAGACTCCATCGGAGCCCATGGAACATCCACCACCAGTATTGGCTGGGATACCGAGGGCCTGTTGCCGGGTTCTTACACCCTCCGGATAGCCGCCTCTGCCAATGGCGACACGGACGATACCAACAACGCCATAGACCTGAGCGTCAAATTGGTCAATGCGCTGACCATTGTTGAAGTTTCACCGAAGACCGCCACCGTGATTGTGGGCGACGCGCTTCACTTCAGTGTCCAAGTCAAAAACCTGGGAAATGTCGAGCTGAAAGATGTAGCCGTCAGCCTTTTCGAAACAAACGGGAAGAGGAACGAGGCCGTGGCCAGCACGGTCATCGACGCCATAGCCGCCGGCGCCACATCCTTGGCGACGCTGAAATGGGATACGGCCCGGCAAGAAGTTGATAATCGTTCGCTGGCGATAGTCGTCAGCGCCGATGGGCAGGCCGGTGATGAGAACGACGCGCAGTGGATAACCGCACACCTGAGAAACCCGATTACCCTGACCGCCACCGTAGGTGTCGCCGCATCCCTTGCGGCAGGCAACTCCGTTTCCATCGAAGCCACCGTTGCCAACGCCAGCGTGGAGGACGTCAGCGGCGTGGTGGTCAACCTGTATGCCGGCGACGCTGCCGAAGCAGTCTCTACTGACGCCATTGACACCATCCCGGCCGGGGGGACGGCGCCGGCGCACCTGGTCTGGTATCCCGCCGGCGTTGCGTCGGGCGAGCATATGCTGCACGTGGTGGCCTCAGCGCCCGACTTTGCCGAAGACATCGATGACAGCGTCAACATCATCGTAAGCCTCGAAGAGCCGGTGGTCGATGTGGCCTTCGTTGGCGGCATGACCGCGCCTGCTGCAATAGTCGTCGGCAAAGCAGCGACGGTTTCGGCGAGCCTGACCAACTTGGGCAATAAGTCGGCGTCGGCATCAGTTAGCCTGTACGCCGGCGCCGCGACTGAACCCGTCGCAACGACCGACACGGCTGCCATTGAGCCGGGATCGACAGAAGGCGTGACCATGGTGTGGACCACGGCGGGACCGGCCTCCCTGGCTGGGCCACGCCAGCTGCGGCTGACAGCGCACGTTCCGGAGGACGCCAGCCTTGTCAATAACACCATAACGTTGCCCGTCAATTTTTACCTTTCGGCTTTCGATAACCCTGACGCTCCAGAAGAATGCGTCGATGATGTCGGCGTTGACCTGGCCATTTACGCGATCGAGGGCCCCCTGGCTGACCCTCCTGACTATCGGCCCGACGAAAGCCTGTACGTGAGCTACCAAATCTACAACTACAGCTGCGATACGGATGCTTTGGTCAATGTCGATTTGACAACCGTACATGCGGGCGTTTCCATTGTGGACGGCACAGATGTCTGCCGTGCCCGATGCCTCGTTCCAGCCGGCGGCAGGGTCGAAAGGGAAGTTCTTTGGCCGCTGACCGGCATTCCGTACACCATCGACGAGACGGTGCAAGCCGCCATCGCCGTGTCATCACCCCAAGGCTTCGCCGATGCCGACGCAGAGAACAATACCGTGATCGCATCCCAGCACATCAACATCGTTCGTGCCGACGACATCACTCTGGGCTTTGGCACCGCGGAAGGCAGCAAAGGACATCTAAAAGGTGAATTAAACCGACTCGAATTTGGTTTTGTCGATCTGGTGTTGCACTCGGCCGAGTTGCAGCCGGCCACACTATCGCATTCCGACGCCACCTTCTCGGTGTCTGTCGAGGCATCTAATGAGGGCAGCGAAACGGAGCCGGCCGCGATTGACGTCACTCGAGTATCGTCGGATGGTTCCGAAAGTCAGGTACTCCACACGGAGACCATAATGGTCAAACCGGGTGACGAGCGCAAAAAATCGGCATTCGAAGTACCGACGGGCGAGTTGGTCGTCGGCGTCCAGGACGTTCAGGTTGAGCTCGTGGCGGTTAACAACAAAGCCACATCAGCCAATGCTAAACGTTTCGAGGTGAACCGACTCGCGCCAACGGTTACTACCGATGTCGAGTTGGTCAGTATGGTGAGCACTCCACCAGTAGAAGCCATGCCGGGACAGGTGGTGGAGATCCGGGTTACGGTGCAGAACAATGGCTCCGCGCCGGTCAACGTGCCAATCCGGCTGACCTTTCCGTCCGAGGACAAAAAGCCGGAGCTAAAGTCGCCGCGTGTCCCTCCGGGGAAAACGGCGGTGGCCTCATTTACGTGGAAAACCGGCAACTACGACCCCGGCCTTCACGTCCTGCGCACGGAGCTCCTCCTGGAAAACAACCTGGCCTCCGGCGCTGCCTCGGCGGAACTGCAATTCCGCCTCAAACCTCCGGTAACCCGCGCGACTATCCTGGAGATTTCCACAGCTCCCGACGCTCCGGTGGTGGGCGAAGCCGTTGCCGTAACGGTCCTGGTTCGCAACGACGCCGCCATCTCCGCAAGCATCCCGGTGACCCTCCACTTTCCCTCCGCCGACAAGCAGCCGGAAACCCGCCGTCCTCGCATCGCTCCGGGCGCCACCGCAACGGCCACCTTCACCTGGCGCACCGGGAACTATCTCCCCGGCCGGCACCATTTCCGAGTTGAGCTCTCCACGACTTCACCGGCTGACCGACGGTTTGCGGTACAGTTGCTCCCGGTTCCAATTAACGTCGCCATTGCTGGCATCGGCGCCGACCCGGCCGAGAGCGCTGTCCGAGGCGAGAGGGTAAAGATTTGGGTTGCAGTGCGCAACGATGGCGCTGTCGCCACCCGCGTTCCGGTGGAACTCGCTTTCCCTTCCTACGACAAAAAGCCGGAACGCAAGTCGCTTCGCATCGCGCCCGGCCAAACCGCGCGCGCAACCTTCACCTGGAAAACCGGCAACTACAAACCCGGCCTTCACGTCCTGCGCGCGGAGCTTCTGCTGGAAAACAACCTGGCCCCCGGCGCTGCCTCGGCGGAACTACCGTTCCGGATCAAACCTCCCGTAACCCGCGCGACTATCCTGGAGATTTCCACAGCCCCCGACACCCCGGTGGTGGGCGAAGCCGTTGCCGTAACGGTCCTGGTTCGCAACGACGGCGTAATCGCGGCAAGCATACCGGTGACCCTCCACTTTCCCGCCGCCGACAAGCAGCCGGAAACCCGCCGTCCTCGCATACCTCCGGGCGCCACCGCAACGGCCACCTTCACCTGGCGCACCGGGAACTATCTGCCCGGCCGGCACCATTTCCGTGTTGAAGTTCCTTCGACCGCGCCGGCCGAGCGGCGGTTCGCGGTACAGCTGCTCCCGGTTCCGATTAACGTCTCCGTAGTTGGCATCGGCGCCGACCCGGCCGAGAGCGCCGTCCGAGGCGAAAGGGTAAAGATTTGGGTTGCAGTACGCAACGACGGCTCCGCAGCGGTCAACGTGCCAATCCGGCTGACCTTTCCTTCCAACGACAAAAAGCCGGAACGCAAGTCGCTTCGCATCGCGCCCGGCCAAACCGCGCGCGCAACCTTCACCTGGAAAACCGGCAACTACGAACCCGGCCTTCACGTCCTGCGCGCAGAGCTCCTCCTGGAAGACAACCTCGCCTCCGGCGCTGCCTCGGCGGAGCTGCAATTCCGCATCAATCCTCCCGTAACCCGCGCGACTATCCTGAATATTTCCACAGCCCCCGACACCCCGGTGGTGGGCGAAGCCGTTGCCGTAACGGTCCTGGTTCGCAACGACGGCGTAATCGCGGCAAGCATCCCAGTGACCCTCCACTTTCCCGCCGCCGACAAGCAGCCGGAAACCCGCACTCCTCGGATCCCTCCGGGCGCCACCGCAACGGCCACCTTCACCTGGCGCACCGGCGACTATCTCCCCGGCCAGCACCATTTCCGTGTTGAGGTTCCTTCGACCGCGCCGGCTGACCGGCGGTTCGCGGTACAGCTGCTCCCAGCGCCAGTCAACGTCTCCGTAGTTGGCATCGGCGCCGACCCGGCCGACACGGCTGTCCGAGGCGAGGTGGTAGAGATTTGGGTTGCAGTGCGTAACGACGGCGCTGTCGCCACCCGCGTTCCGGTGGAACTCGCTTTCCCTTCCTACGACAAAAAGCCGGAACGCAAGTCGCTTCGCATCGCGCCCGGCCAAACCGCGCGCGCAACCTTCACCTGGAAAACCGGCAACTACGAACCCGGCCTTCACGTCCTGCGCGCAGAGCTCCTCCTGGAAGACAACCTCGCCTCCGGCGCTACCTCGGCGGAGCTGCAATTCCGCATCAATCCTCCCGTAACCCGCGCGACTATCCTGAATATTTCCACAGCCCCTGAAGCCCCGGTGGTGGGCGAAGCCGTTGCCGTAACGGTCCTGGTTCGCAACGACGCCGCCATCTCCGCAAGCATACCGGTGACCCTCCACTTTCCCGCCGCCGACAAGCAGCCGGAAACCCGCAGTCCCCGGATCCCTCCGGGCGCCACCGCAACGGCCACCTTCACCTGGCGCACCGGCGACTATCTCCCCGGCCGGCACCATTTCCGTGTTGAGGTTCATTCGACCGCGCCGGCTGACCGGCGGTTTGCGGTACAGCTGCTCCCGGTTCCAACTAACGTCGCCATTGCTGGCATCGGCGCCGACCCGGCCGAGAGCGCTGTCCGAGGCGAAAGGGTAAAGATTTGGGTTGCAGTGCGCAACGATGGCGCTGTCGCCACCCTCGTTCCGGTGGAACTCGCTTTCCCTTCCTACGACAAAAAGCCGGAACGCAAGTCGCTCCGCATCGCGCCCGGCCAAACCGCGCGCGTAACCTTCACCTGGAAAACGGCCAACTACGAACCGGGGCCGCACACATTGGTGGCCGCGCTTCTGTCCGAAGACAACATCACCGCGGGCGATAGGTCTGCGCAATTGCAGTTTCTGCTCACGGCCCCGGCAAAAGGAGCACCGGCGGGCGCCCGTGCTGGGAGTGGCGCCGTCACCGGTGGCGGCGTCGGTGTCACTCCCGCCCCCAAATTGCCGGTTCCTTCCCCGGCGACCCCGTCCCGCATTGTGGCGATAGAGGCGCGTCCCCGTTCAACGGTCGTGGGTGAGCCGGTGACGATAACAGTAGAAGTAAGCAATGACGGACCGGCTGTTGCCAGCATACCCATAACCCTGCACTTTCCGTCGGCCGACAAACGGCCTGAGACACGTCGCCCCCGGGTGGCTCCCGGAACAACTCGGACGGCAACCTTCATCTGGCGCACCAGTCGTTATGCGCCGGGTAGTCACCATTTCCGAGTTGAGGTTGGCGCCGGCGCATTGTCCAGGCGGAGTTTTACCATAGAACTGCTCCCGCCCGCCGCTGACTTCGCCGTAGTGGACATTTATCCTCCGTCTGTTGCGTATCCTGTTGTCAAAGGTGATTGGGTGGAGGTTGCCGCTTTAGTCCGCAACTTGGGGCCCCATGGCGGTCGCTCTGCTATCCATCTTTATAACGAGACGGAGCGGAAGGTGATGTACCGTAAAAACCTGAGCCTGGCGCCGGGTGAATCAGAGATTGTAGGATTTACCTGGAAGACATTGCGTTACACCGAAGGCGAAAACGAGATATTCATCCTGTCAAATGCGGCGTATGACGAAAATCAGGACAATGATCGTTCTCCGACCGCAATGGTCAACATACTCACTAACCGGGACATCACCGTTGGCTTCGGGAGCGGCGACCTCCCCGACACCACAGCCGACACGACGTCCGTACCGACCTTAAGAACCACGGCTGTATATCCGGATGAAATCCTCGTCCTCGGGTCAGGCTCGACGCCGGCGGGCGGAGTCACTCTTGTCCCTCCTTCCGCGCAGATCGGAACGCAACCACAACGGATTGACGATGCGGACAATCCAACCGCGATACATCGGCTACGGCAGTCAGCCCAGACCTCTGCAACTGATTGCGTCCGCTTGCAGTCGCTACTTGGGCAGAATCAACCTCGTGGAGTGTTGTGCCCGAAGGCGCCGGCCCTGATCCGCTAATGGAATTCGGTCACAACTGCGTCCCGTAGTACTTCAACCAGGTGCCGCGCCTTCCGCTGCGTGCCGTGCTCTACCTGTTGTCGGCAGGATACTCCCATCACCGCTACCTCAGCATCGGGTCTGGCGTTGATGGCCGGGAACAGGGACAGCCCGCCGATCTGCATGGAGATGTCGTAGTGTTCCTTCTCGAACCCGAAGGAACCGGCCATCCCGCAGCATCCGGCGTTGATCAGCTCCGCCCGATACCCCGGCGGCATACCCAGCGCCGCCATCGAGCCGGCAGTCCCCACCATAGCCTTCTGGTGGCAGTGACCGTGGAACAGTACCTGCTTCTCAATGTCGGAGAACTGCAAATCCAGCCGGCCGTCGGCTTTGGCGTTGGCGAGAAACTCATCGATGAGGAAAGCGTTCTCCGCCACGGTTTTAGCGCGTTCATCAGCGACGAATTCAGGGTATTCGTCGCGCAAGGTGAGCAGGCAACTCGGCTCACAGCCCACGATGGGTATGCCCTGGCTGGCGTATGCGTACAGTTCGTCGATATTGGCGCGGGCCTGGTCGCGGGCCTGGTCCAGCAGCCCTTTCGAGATCATGGGCCGGCCGCAACACCCGCCGTTGACCAGTTCCACCCCATAGCCGGCCGCTTCCAGCACCTCAACGGCGGCGATGCCGATTTCGGGGTAGTTGTAGTTCATAAAGGTGTCGTTGTAGAGGGCCACCGTGCCGTATCGCGCCTCGCCATGACCGTTCCGCGCCCGCCGGGAGAACCAGTCCGGCAACGACATCGCGGCGAAGGCCGGCTGCTGGCGTCGGGGGCTGATGCCAAGCAAACTTGAGGCCAGCGCCTTGCCGATAGCGCCGCCGGCCAGCCAGTTGCTCAACGGCGCATAGCGGCTGCCCAGCTTGTTCAGGACGTTGATGTTGGCGAAGAGCCGTGAGCGCAGCGGTACGCCGTGTTCCTTCTGATAGTGGTCGAGGAACTCGTACTTGAGCTTGGCCATGTCCACGCCTGATTCGCACTCGGCCTTGCACGCCTTGCACTCCAGGCACAGGTCAAGCGCCTGGTGCAGCCGGTGGTCGGTGATGGAGCTCTCCGCCTCCTCGGGCATCCGGCCCGACAGGGCGGCGCGCAGCAGGTTCGCCCGGCCTCGAGTCGAGTGTTCCTCGTCCCGCGTCGCCATGAAGGACGGACACATCGTCCCGTCCAGCTTGCGACAGGCGCCCATCCCGTTGCACATCTCCACCGCTCCGGCGAAACCGGAATCGGCGGAGAAGTCCAGCGTAGTATCCAGGGCAAGCGGCTGGTAGGCGATGCCGTAGCGCAGGTTTTCCGTCATGGGCGGCGTGTCGATGATCTTGCCCGGGTTCATGATGCCCTGGGGGTCCCAAGTCTGCTTGAGTTCCCGGAAGGCGTTGTAGATCTGGTCGCCGAACATCTTGCGCGTCCAGACGCCGCGCACAATGCCATCGCCGTGCTCCCCGCTCATCGAGCCGCCAAACTCCTTGATCAGATCAGACACTGCTTCGCCGATGGACACCATCTTGTCGATGCCATCCTGGTTCTTCAGGCTGATGAGAGGCCGGATGTGCAGACAGCCCACCGAGGCGTGGCCGTAGTAGCCGGCGGTGGTGCCGTGTTCCGTCACGATCTCGTCAAACCGCCGCACGAACTCGCCCATCACCGAGGGATCAACGGCCGGGTCTTCCACAAAGGGGATGGGCTTGGCATCGCCGCGGGTGCTCATCAGGAGGCCCAAGCCGCCCTTGCGCAAGTTCCAGACGGCAGCCTGGCCGGCCCGGTCCAGGATATTGACGCAGGCGTAGGCGAGACCGATGTCGGCCTTGAGGCCGTCCATCTTGGCGGTCAACTCGGTTTCCGTTTCGCCGTAGAATTCGACCACGAGCATGGCCCCGGGATCACCCTCTACGAAGGAGGGAAGCCGCGCCGCGCCCAGGGCCTCCCGGGAGCGGTCAAGCACCATCTTGTCGATGAGCTCGATGGACGATGGCTCGTGGCGAAGGACGCGGGTGGTGGCCTCGCTGGCGTCGTAGATGGAGCGGAAGTGCAGTACGGAAAGGGACGTCATCGTGGGCCGGGACACTAAGTTGACCTTGGCCTCTGTCACTACGCAGAGCGTGCCCTCGGAGCCGACCACCATGCGGGCCAGGTTCACCGGGGCGCCCCGTCCCAAGTCGTCCAGGATAAACTCGTCCAGGTTGTACCCGCTGACCCGCCGCTGGATCTTGGCGTAGGTGCGGTCGATCTCGTCCTTCTGCTCCCGGGCTATTTGCAGGACCCCGCGATAGATGTCGCCTTCCAGCCCGCCGGCGCTGATCTTTGATTCCAGTTCCTGCGGCGTCAGTTGGCCGAAGTGGGCGGTGGAGCCGTCCGACAGCACCACGTCCAGTTCTCTGATGTGGTCCAGCGTCTTGCCGTAGATGACCGAGTGCGCGCCACAGGTGTTGTTGCCGATGCCGCCCCCGACGCAGGCCCGGTTGGCGGTGGTAGGGTCGGGAGCGTACTGCAAACCGTGGGGCCCCATCTGCCGGGTAAGTTGGTCCAGGATGATGCCCGGCTGCACCCTTGCCCACTGCTCTTCGGGATTGACCTCCAGGACGTTGTTCAGGTACTTGCTGAAATCCAGCACGATGGCATGGTTCACCGTCTGACCGGCCAGGCTGGTGCCGCCGGAACGGGGCAGCACCGGAATGCCCTCGCGGGCAGCGAAGTCCACGACGGCTTGCACGTCGGCGCTGCTGCGAGGGATTACCACGCCCACCGGCTCCATCTGGTAGATGCTGGCGTCGGTGCTGTAGAGCAGGCGGGAATGCGGATCAAAACGCACCTCGCCTGCCACCCGTCGCCGCAGCTCGTCGGCGATGTCCTGGCGCTCCCGGCCGCGAATCCTGCGCTCCAATACCGTCGCCATTGCAAGTTCCTCCTCTGGAATGGGCAATTATTGCCGGACAGGTTAGCGCACTGGCGGAAGAGGGGCAACTTGGGTGTTTTGTTGGCAGTGCCGGGGCCGGATGTTAGACTTCGCCCGAGCGCCGTTCCCGCGCTGCAAGACAGTCCGTATTCCACTTGTCCCTACAGGAGATGATGAAATGATACGGTTAGGCGCAACAGGATCCCCAGCCCACCTCGACCTTTGCCGCGCACTGGAAACGGTGTTCCGCAGAAACGGCGTGGAGTTCGACTGGGTTCTCTATTCAGGCTACGACGAAATGGTCGATGCCTTCGTGCGGGGGGAGATCAACCTGGCTTGGAACGGCCCGCTATCCCACGTCAAGATGCGCCGCGCCCTGCCCGACGGGGCCCCGGTGCTGGCCGTCCGCGACGTTGATATTGGCTTCACAACGCGCTTCATCACCCGCGCCGATTCGGACATTGATACGGTGGAAGACTTGCCAGGCCGTCGGTTCGCTTTTGGCGCGCGCGATTCGGTAGAGGCCGGCTTGCTGCCGGTCTATTTCCTGAAGCAAATGGGCATTAACCCGTCCCGTAACTTTGCGGCGGCGGATTTTTACGATCAGCGGCCGGCGCAGCATACCGCCGACCAGGTGGATGTGGCTCTTCAGGTACTGAACCGGAACTACGATGCTGGCGCCATCAGCGCGCGGGCCATGGCAACCCTTTCCGACCGCCACGGCATCGACGACGGCCAGCTGCGGACCATCTGGACCAGCCCCGGCTACAGTCACTGCTGTTTCACGGCCCGCCCTGAAGTGGACGCCGGCGAAGCCTCCCGAGTCACGGCGGCCCTGGTGTCGGTGGACGACAGCGACGAGATAGGCCGGGCGGTACTGAAAGCCGAAGCCTGCGCTCGGCTGGAGCCGGGCATACAGGACGGATGGGAGCTGGTGGAAGCGGCGGCCCTGGCGGAAGGTCTCATCTGGTAGCCGCGTTGCCGCTGTCGTTGGGCTACGCTATGCTGGCATCACGACGCTAACACCGGAACACACGCAAAGGGCCCGCGCTTTGCTGGACGAGGCAGATGTCGGGCGGGCAGCCGGCAAGACGATGAAGGAGTTGACGACTTGACCGAAAAAATCGGTTTCATCGGCCTCGGCCGCATGGGCTTCCCTATGTCCTGTAACCTGCTGAACGCGGGTTATGACCTAACGGTACACAACCGCAGCCAGGAGAAGGTGCGGCAGATTGCCGAGGCCGGCGCAACCGCCGCCGCGTCCACCGCCGCGGTGATGGCCGACTGCGACATCGTGCTGGCCTGCCTGCCCGACGTGGCAACCTGTGAGCGGGTGCTGCTGGACGAGGCGCTGCCCAAGGCCCGGCCCGGCCAAATTGTCGTTGACCACAGCACCGTCGGCGCATCCACCTCCCGGGCCTGCGCCGCTGCCGCCGCGGAGCGGGGCGCGATGTTTCTTGACGCCCCCATCAGCGGCGGCACTGAGCGCGCTGCCGCTGGCGCCCTGACCATCATGGTCGGCGGCCCGGCCGAAGCTTACACTAAAGCTCGGCCCGCTTTTGACGTGATGGGCGCGGTAGTGCGTCACGTCGGGCCAACCGGCTCCGGCACCGCCGCCAAGCTGGTTAACCAGCTGTTGGTGGGCGTCCACATGGTTGCCGCCGCCGAAGCTATGCTGCTGGGCGCCAAGTCCGGAGCGGACCCGGCGCTGGTGTTCGAGCTGGTCAACTCCGGCTGGGGCCAGAGTTTCGTGTTGGGCCGCAACGCTCCCGCCATGCTGGACCGCGACTTCGAGGGCATACGAACCCAGCTCCGGGTTTTCCTCAAAGACCTGGGCCTCATCCAGGAAATGGCCCGGGATCTGGAGACTCCGATCCCCGGCGGAGACTTGGCCTATCGGTTGTTGGGAGAGGCAGTCGAGCAGGGGCTGGGAGACCTGGATAGCGCGGCCATCGTCCTGCCCATGGAAGAACAGGCCGGGTTCCAGATACGGCGGATTGATACCGATGGAGCGTAATTTACCGGGATGAACCGGACGAACGGGATAAGTTGGGAGATTTTGAACGATGGCTGACGAAAATATAGTCTATTTCAACGGGGAGTTTCTGCCGGAGAGCCGGGTGGGCATCTCCATCTACGACCGGGGTTTCCTCTATGGCGACGCCGTGTTTGACGCCACCCGCACTTTCGCCGGACAGACCTTTCGCCTGGATCGGCACATCAACCGCCTGTACGACTCCCTGCGCTACCTCCGCATCGACGTGGGCCTGAGCAAGGCGGAGATGACTGAGGCCACCGAGGCCGTGGTGACCCACAATCACCCGCTGCTGCCGGCCGGCCAGGATATGTGGGTGATGCAGCGCATCAGCCGGGGCGTGGAAGGCGCTGGCGGAAAGCCTACCGTCATCATTGAAAGCCACGCCATTCCTTTTGCCGCCCGCGCTCCGCTGTACCGCGACGGGGCCCGCATCAGCACCCCGTCGGTGCCGCGCATCCCGCCCCGTTTCCTCAGCCCCCGGGCCAAGACGCACAATTACCTCAACCTCATTATGGGCGAGCTGGAAGTGCAGGGGGAAGACCCGGAAGCCTGGGCCATTCTGCTGGACGAGTTCGGCAACCTGACGGAAGGGAAAGGTAGCAACATTTTCCTGGTCAAGGACGGCGTGGCCATGACCCCAAAGTCCCAGTACGTGCTGGAGGGGGTCACCCGCAACCAGACCCTGGAACTGGCCGCCGGCCTGGGCATACCCACCGCCGAATGCGACCTGGACCTTTACGACTCCTACACGGCCGATGAAGCTTTTCTCACCTCCACCAGTTTGTGCATCTGCCCGGTGTCGGCGGTCAACGGCGCGCCCGTCGCGGACGGAGCCGTCCCCGGCCCGGTAACGCACCGGTTGATGACGGCTTTCAGTGATCTGGTGGGAATGGACTTCGCGGAGCAGTACCTGGCGCATCTAGGGTAGTCTTCCGCGTTCTGGCACCAACCCGAACCCGCTCGGCTCGCATCCGTCAGGAAGGATTATGACTGGCAGATTTACCTCCGCACAGGCGCCGGCATCCCTGGCCATCGATAAGTTCCCTGATTTTCCGCCCCGCGCCGATATGATGAACAGCCGTCATATTCACGACCGAGGGCACCAGCCGTCTTTGCGCCGGCACTTGGGCAACCCGGACACAACCATCGTGTTGGGCGAAGTTCCCGTATCCTGGAATATTCCCCGAAGCCGATCAGGGGCACGGGTTCCCGACCTGCTCATCGCTTTTGACGTCAGGCGCGCCGCTATCCTGGCGCAGGAAGGCTATGCCATCAACGAGCAGGGCAAGCCGCCTGATTTTGCGCTGGAAGTAGCGTCGGACAGTACAGCAGGCAACGATGAAAGCGCCAAATGGTTTGATTACGCCAACTTCGGGGTGGCGGAGCACTGGCTATTCGACCCGGACTCGGGCAAACGCTACGCCACCGGACTGGCGGGCTGGACGCTGGTCAATGGGCGCTATGCGCCAATTCCCATACACCGGCATGCGTCAGACATGCACTATGGCGACAGCCGAGTCTTGGGGTTGCAGGTATGTTGGGAATACGGAGAACTCCGCTGGTACGACCCAGCGGGCCGGCGCTACCTGGACACTTTCGACAGCCTGGCTGACGAGCGAGACGCCGCCTTAGCCGAGGCCCAACGGCTGCGGCATGAAATCGCGCGGTTGCGGGAAGGCCAAGTGTGAGAGTGCGCTGATGCCGGCGACGGGGCGAAGAGGCACCGACGTGATAAAGCAAATTAGAGCGGGAACCGTCAACGACATTTACTGGCGCGGCGGCGAATAGATGTTCGTTGAAAAGGAACCTAAGCTAGCTAATTAATTTCTCCCCAATTTCCGTTTCCACAGGAGGCAAACCATGACCGAATATCTGGAAGGCATCGTCGAACCCAACCAGGAAGCGCAACAGCTCGCCACCAATTTTGCGTTCACCGAGGGCCCGTTGTGGCATCCCGACGGCTACTGGCTGTTCGTGGACCTGCGCCGGGAGCCGCCGGTGATTCACCGCATGTCTCCGGCCGGAGGAACGCCCGAAATCATCCGCGAACCCAGCGGCGGCGCCAACGGCATGACCCTGGATCTCCAGGGACGCTTGCTGATGTGCGAGGGCGACAACCGCCGCATCTCCCGCACGGAAGCCGACGGCACCATCAACGTGGTCGCCGACCGCTGGGAGGGCAAGCGTTTCCATCGCCCCAACGACATCGTCTGCCGCAGCGACGGCAGCATCTACTTCACCAACCCCAGCGGCCGCGTTCCCGAGGCGGAACAGGAAATCGAGTTCCCCGGCACCATCCACCGCATTGCCCCCGACGGCTCGGTGCACATGTCCGCCCACGACATTGACTTCCCCAATGGCATCGCCTTTTCGCCGGATGAGTCTGTGCTCTACGTGTCCAACACCCGCAAGCTGGGCGAACGCCCCGACCAGTATTGGGACGGCGCGGTCAAGCCCAACCAGTTCATCCAGGCCTATGACGTGGCCGGCGACGGTTCGCTGAGCAACAGCCGAATGTTCGGCAACCTGGCCTCTGCCGAGGACGGCGTGCCCGATGGCATGAAGGTTGACGCCGAGGGCCGCGTCTATTGCACCGGCTCCGGCGGCGTGTGGGTCTTCTCCTCCGCCGGCGACCATATCGGCATTATCCGCGTCCCGGAGATCCCGGCCAACTGCGCCTTCGGTGGCCCCGATTTTCGCACCATGTTGTTCACCGCCCGCACGTCGGTGTATTCCCTCCGTATGACCACGCCGGGCAACCCGCTGCCACGGGCGTAATCGGCTTGGTAATTTCGATAAGTTCCCGTCGTTCCGGCTTACGCTGGAATTCAGACGCCCAGGCAAACCGGCAAGCTCACCTGGATTCCCGCTTTCGCGGGAATGACGGACTTGGATGGGGGAAGGAATGAGAGAATTTGATGCCATCGTCATCGGTGTCGGCGGCATGGGCAGCGCTGCCGTCTATCATCTGGCCAAGCGTGGCTGGCGAGTGCTGGGCCTGGAGCGGTATGACATTCCCAACGAGATGGGGTCATCCCACGGAGTCAGCCGCATGATCCGGTTGGCCTACCATGAGGACCCGTCTTACGTTCCATTGCTGTACCGCGCCTATGAGCTATGGCACCAGCTGGAGAACCTGGCCGGTGAGAAGCTGCTGGTGACCACCGGGTGCGTGCGCGGCGGCGTGGGCGCCAACAAGCTGCTGGAAGGCTCGCTGGAAACCGTCCGGGAACACCAGCTGCCCTACCGCCGGCTCAGCGGGCCGGAGGTTAACCGGGAGTGGCCCGGCTACCGGCTCCCCGAAGACGCGGAGATGCTCTATGAGCAGCAGGGCGGCTTTGTTCTATCCGAGCGGTGCATCGTCGCGCACGTAGCCGGGGCGCTGGAATCGGGAGCCGAAGTGCATGGCCGAGAGATCGCGCTGGATTGGGAACCAACCTCCGCCGGTGGCGTTGTGGTAACCACCGACCGGGACACCTATTCGGCCCGCCGGCTGGTGGTAACCGCCGGCGCATGGGCCGGCAAAGTCGCGCCGGAAGTGGCGGAGCACGCCGTGGCCGAGCGGCAAGTGCTGGGCTGGTTCGCGCCGTATCGCCCCGAGTTGTTCAAGCCGGCAACCTTCCCGGTGTTCGGTATGGAAGTCGAGGAAGGGCGTTTCTACGGCTTCCCATCCTATGGCATCCCCGGCTTCAAGCTGGGAATGTTCAACCACTTTCGCGAGCAGGTGGACCCAGACACCATGGACCGAGAACCCAACGCTCGGGACGAGGCGGCCCTCCGCCAATTTACCGAACGCTACTTCCCCGAAGCAGCCGGGCCAACCCTCGCGCTGAAAACCTGCATGTTCACCAACACTCCCGATGAGCATTTCATCATCGATACCTTGCCCGACAACCCCCAGGTGTCGGTGGCCGCCGGCTTCTCCGGCCACGGCTTCAAGTTCTCCAGCGTGGTCGGCGAGATAATGGCCGACCTGGCTGAACACGGCAAGACCGAGCACGACATCGGGCTCTTCCGCCTGGGTCGGTTTAATAACCTGGCTTCCCGCCACGCGCCGTAAGGAGATACGACTGATGGGAAGCCAATTTACTAATCCGTTCCCGGGTATGAATCCTTACCTGGAAACCCGCGGGCTTTGGCCGGAGGTACATAACAAAATCATTGCCGCAATCCACCGCTGTCTCCGTGGACGGTTGCCATTCAAATACTCCGTCATTATGGAGGAGAGGGTAGCCATTGGGCAGAATCCAGCCGAGGAACCGCCAGCCCGGTATGCCAGACCAGACATTACAATTTCGGGCAGCGGCGTTCATCAAGAACCGTCCGACTATGAATTGGAGGCCGGCGCGGTGACGGTGGTCTTGCCGGAAACCTACACGGTTCGGGAGTGGTTTATCCGAATCAGTGAACAAAGCCGCGAAGATCCAGTAACCGTTCTTGAGGTTCTTTCCCCTACCAACAAAAACCCGGGCCCCGGGCGAGAGCAATATTTGGACAAGCGAAAGCGCATCCTGGAATCTGCCACCCACTTCATTGAGATTGATTTGGTGCGTGTTGGCCGGCCCATGCCAGTGGAAGGTTATGATGGCGATGCCCCGTATCGCACTCTGATTAGCCGGTGGCAGTTGCGACCCTCTGCTGAGTTATACCCATTCGGATTGCGCTCGAGCATTCCCAGTTTCACGGTGCCATTGCTGGACGGCGATACGGAACCGGAAATTCCGTTGGGTGAAATAGTAAATGAAATCTACTCGCTGGATTATTATGTCAACTATATGGGCTACCATGATGATCCGGCCGGCCCATTATCGGATAGCGACCGTAAATGGCTCGACCAAACTTTGCAGGAAAAGGGGTTACGCTCTTGAATCCGTTCACTGCTGATCAAAAGCATCGTCCCTGATGAAAAGCGCCGACGTTGAACCCATCGTCTCCGTCTGGCGTGCCCTACGGTCCTCAGGTCAATGGCATCCTATCGCCGGCAAAATGATACTGTCCCACCGCCCCGGCTGGAGGATCGAGCTAGACGAGCGAACGCTGGAACGGCGGGGTTCCTGGGCTTAGCGTGGTCTGGCTGCTGGTTGCCGTTGGCGGCGCGGCGGGTTCCGTCCTGCGCTACGCCGTGGGCCGCCTTGCCGCGCATTATCTTGGCGCCGACACGGTGGTTGGCACCTTCGCCGTAAACATCGTCGGCTCCTTTGCATTGGGAGCCCTGGCAACGATTTTCATCTCCCGCAGCGACTGGCCCCTGGAACTTCGCGCCATGGCGACGGTGGGCCTGCTCGGCGGTTTCACTACCTTCTCTACGCTGGCCTACGATGGCGCCCGGCTCCTGTCCAGCGGCGAATACGCCCGCGCCGGCCTGTCCATCGCCGCCAATCTTGTCGTCGGGCTAACCGCCGCCTACCTCGGTATGCTGGTTGGTAGAGCGGCAACATAACCGCGCTGCAATCGCGCGAAGCATCAGCGGTCCAGCATGCCCTCCAGCCGCACTTTCACGTCGGGCCATTCAGTGTCGATGATGCTGAAATATACCGAATGGCGGTTCACGCCGTCCCGGGCGATGCGGTGGTTGCGGAGCACGCCCTCCCGCTGGGCGCCGATACGCAGGATGGCCCGCTGGGACCGCTCGTTGCGGTGGTCGGTCTTGAGGCAGACCCGGAGCGCGCTCAAATCCTCAAAGGCGTGGCGCAGCAGCAGGTACTTGCACTCGGTGTTGACAGCGGTGCGCTGGTAATCGACGCCATACCAGGTCATGCCGATCTCCAGCGCCCTATTGGGCCGGTCAATGTCCAGGTAGCCGGTGGAGCCGATGGCCCGTTCCTCCGCGCCATAGATAACGGCGAACTGTACGTCCTTGCCCGACGCGTTGTGGTCGATGAACATATCCACCCACGCACGGGCGTCGTCCAGGCTGGTGAACGGCGGAGTTGACAGATAACGCCAGATCGATTCTTCCTGCCCGACCCGGTATAGATCGCGGGCGTGCTGCGGCCCGAGGGGTTCCAGACGGACGTGTTCGCCCACCAGCGTAATGGGTTGAGGGTTCATATGCGAGCAGCCTCCGGGTCTAGCCGGGGTTGAACTTCGTTGGTGGGGTCGATCCGGTCCGGGTAGAGCAATGGGGTTATGATACCAGAAGCTATGCTGAAAGCTGCCTAATCACCGTCTC
The DNA here is from genome assembly GCA_963692995.1 of Dehalococcoidia bacterium. Taxonomy (GTDB): domain Bacteria; phylum Chloroflexota; class Dehalococcoidia; order Lucifugimonadales; family UBA3495; genus Bin87. Next base: position 1,207,960 of record OY843611.1, on the reverse strand, counting down.
CGGCGCCGGTCGCCGGCCGGGGAGACCGGGTTTCCGTACCGATCCACCGCCGCTGCCCTCGCGTGGGAGGCGGTGGACGGGTGCAGAGCAGGAAGGCCAAGGCGCTGACCAAGTACATCGGCGTGAAGGTGGCCAGCACCAACCAGTAGGATTCGGTAAGGCGGAACACGATCCCGGCAAAAAGAGGCGACGCGAAAAGCCCGATGTTCATAAAGAGGCTCATGAACCCCATCAGCGTGGCGAACCGTCCGCGACCGAAATAGTCGCTGAGCATCAGCCAGTTGACGGAAGTGATGCCCTCCACCACGGCGATGCCGATTACGAAGGCCAGCAGTCCTACTACGCCCGGCCCGAGCCACAGACCCCACATACCCACCGCTCCGATGGCCATGCCGCCGGCCAGCATCAGGTTGGAACGGAACTTGCCCGTTGTGACGCCCAGGATGAAGCGTAGCGGAATGCCCAGGAAGAACATGGCCGCGACCCAGGCGGCGGACTCGTCATCAGACAGGCCGCGTTCCGCCATCATGGCGAAAATATGAACGAGCATTCCGTTGGTCACCGTTACCCGCATGAACGCGCCGGCGGACATCAGCCAGAAGGTGCGAGTACGGATGGCCTCCTTGAACGTGAAACTGACCTCCGCGCTGCCGGATCCGCGATTCCGCGACCCGCCGCTGCTTTCGGCAGAGTTATCCAAGGGCGGGTCTCCGTCCGGGCGGAGGCCCATATCCTCGGGACGGCTGCGGATGATGAAGGAGGCTGGCAGGGTGAGCGCAAGGATCACGATGCCCGTCCAGATCAGGGTGTGCCGCCAGCCTAGCCACTGGATGCTTTCGTTGAGCAACGGCACGATCAAGGCTCCGCCACCGGCAAAGGCGGTCATCAAGGTGGACATGGCCAAGTGGCGACGGCGTATGAACCACTGGTTCACGCCAGCCATGAGGGTTTGTCCCAGTCCCGCTGACTTGCCCAGGGAGATCACGCCGGCGAACAGGATCAACAGCATCCAATAGGAGTTGACCTGCGACAACAGGATGACTCCAATGCCTACCGTGATGCTTCCCGCAAAAACCAGCGGCCTCGCGCCGAAGCGGTCCACCAGCCAACCGACGGCCGGCCCGGCGACGCTGCCCTCGGCGCGCGCCAGACTGAACACCAGGGACATCTGGTCGCGGGTCAGGCCCAGGGAAGTCTCAATGGGTAACAGAAACCTGGGGAAGCCTTGGGAGATGGACCCGTTGCCGAACATCCCCAGAACTGATGCGGCGGCGACAATCCACCATCCGTAGAAGATGCGAGGCTGCCGCCGCTCTTCGCTATTTTCAATACTTGCCACGGCTTACTATTGTAATTTACGCGGTCAGCTCAGTCAAACCGGCGCCGGCTGGAGTAACGTTCCGAATCAGTTATCACGCAATCGCCACGCTGGCTGGCGCAATATATCCTCCGCGCTCACGCAGATTTCCCGCAGCGCTTCCGCCGCTGGCCGAATGGCGTGAACCTGGCCCGCCCCCTGGCCCATGTACACCGACGCCAGTTCGGGGTCCTGCCGCGCCCTGGCCAGGGCGGCGTCCGATGCCAGTTCTTCCCGGCGGGCCAGTACTTCGGCGTCTCTACCGTGCCACTCCCGCACCAGGCGATTGCGGTACACCCGTCCGGCGATGCCCGGCGGCCATGGATCATCGCCCAGCAGGTCGTAGAGGGCAGTGAAGATAGTATCCTGCCCGTCCGATAGCAGAATGCGTTCCTTGAAGGGTTGCGGCACTTCCACCGCCTCCGGCGTGGCAAGAAAAGCCGTGCCCAGGGAAGCGCCCTGGGCGCCGGCGGTCAGCGCCGCGGCGAAAGCTCGCCCGGAGGCAATTCCGCCGGCGGCCAACACCGGCACATTGGGAAACCGCTCCACCAGATCCACCAGCAGGGGCAACAGGTTCAGCTCGCCCGTATGGCCTCCCGCCTCGTTGCCCTGGGCCAGCAGCACATCCGCCCCGGCGTCCACCGCGATTCTCGCCGCCGGCCGAGACTGAACCTGGCAAATCGTGATCGCTCCGGCGTCCTTAGCCAGCTCCAGCCACGGGCGCGGGTCGGCGAAAGAGAAGATCACCACCGGGGCGCGCTCGGCCAATGCGATCTCGAAATTCTCCGGGGACGATTCAATCAACTGCGTGATGAACCCCACGCCGAAGGGCCGATCGGTTTGGGATCTGATATACCCAATCTGCTCCCGGAACCAGTGCGGGCCGAAGCTGTTGCTGCCACCAAAGGCGCCCAGTCCCCCGGCCAGCGAGACCGCCGCCGCCAACGTCCCGCCGCTGTGATTGCTCATTGGCGCGGACATTATCGGATAGTCCAGACCGAGCAGATCGGTGAAGCGAGTGCGGAGCATAGTGGATAACCCCTCGGCGCGGCCCGCGCCCGGCAATCTCAGACGCCAGGCGGCGCAATAATATCGTCTAACCCCAGCTCGGACCACCGCTGGGAAACCCGCTCCCGCACTTCGGAGCTCATCTCGATGTCCGGAGGCCATTCCCGGTAGTAGCCTTCCTGCGGCCCCTTGCGGGTGGCGTCAATGCCTACCTTGCTGCCGAAGCGCGGCGTGGGCGAGGCCACGTCCAAGTCGTCAATTGGGCCGTCCACCAGCACCAAATCGGTACTGGGGTTGATGTTGTTGGCGACGCGCCAAGCCACTTCCGACGGGTTCTGAACGTCCACGAAATCGTCCACCACGACGATAGCCTTGGTCAGGCTGAGCAAGCCCAGGCCCCACAGGCCGTACATCACCTTGCGGGCGTGGCCGGGGTATTCCTTCTTCATGGACACCAGAACCAGGTTGTGGAAGATACCCTCCGCCGGCATGTTGATGTCTACCACCTCGGGCAGAATAAGGCGGATGAGGGGCATAAAGACCCTTTCGGTAACCTTGCCCATCCAGTAGTCCTCGGTGGGCGGTCGCCCGACGAACGTGGTGGGATAGATGGGGTTGTGCCGACGTGTGATGGTGGTCACGTGGAATACCGGGTACGGCTCGGCCAGGGAGTAGTATCCGGTGTGGTCGCCGAAGGGGCCCTCGATGCGTTCCTCGCCCGGCGTGACATAGCCCTCCAGCACGATTTCGGCGTTGGCCGGCACCATCAAATCGACGGATACCGCCGGGGTGAGTTCGACGCCGGCGTCACGTATGAATCCGGCCAGTACCATCTCATCCACATCCGGTGGCAGGGGCGCGGAGCCGGTCCAGATTGACGCCGGATCACCACCCAGGGCTACGGCCACTTCCATTGGTAAAGGGTTGGGCTTTTCGCCGCTGGCCCGGTAGTGCCGCGCGCCCACTTTGTGGGTTTGCCAGTGCATCCCCGTGGTGTTGCGGTCGAATACCTGCATCCGGTAGATGCCGTAATTCTGCGTTCCCGTTTCCGGGTCCTTGGTAATCACCAGCGGCAGTGTTATGTATGGCCCGGCATCCAGAGGCCAGCACTTGATGATGGGCAGTTGGGAAAGGTCAACATCCTCGCCAGTCAGTATCTCTTGCTGGCAAGGGGCGTCGCGGACCGTACGTGGTTGGTAGGAGCCAACGTGAACCAGGCGGCCCAGAGCGCGCAGCTTGTTGAGCATTCCCTGAGGCGGGCCGCCTTGCACCATCTGGATCATAGCTTCCAGTCGGCCGGCGATCTCGTCGGCGTCTGACACTTCCAACGCCCAGTTCATGCGCCGTTGGGAGCAGAACAAATTGATGGCCACGGGCATGTCGTGGCCAATTACGTTTTCGAAGAGCAGGGCCGGGCCATCGGCCCGCAGAAGCCGATAGGCTATCTCGGTTATCTCCAGCTCCGGGTTAACCGGAGCGGAGATACGATATAGATCGCCTTTGCTTTCCAGAAAGGCGATGAATTCGCGCAGGTCGCGGTACGGCATCTCAGCTGAACCAACTCAGAGCCCGTACCGGCCAGGGACGCCGGAACTCCGGCGCTAGGAACCGCGCATCCGGTTGAAACAATCGCTGCAATAGACCGGGCGGTCGCCGCGGGGGCGGAAGGGTACCGTAGCGTCGGCGCCGCAGTTGCTGCAAACGACGGGGAAGGCTTCTCGCGGGCCGCCGTAGTCTCCACCGCCGCCGCCGCCGCCGTCCCGGGGCTGACCCCGACGGGCATTGCGACACGAGACACAACGCTTGGGATAGTTGGTGAAACCGCGCGAGGCGTAAAATTCCTGCTCGCCTACGGTAAAGATAAACTCGGCGCCGCAATCGCTGCACTCGAGGGTCAGATCGGAAAGAGCCACAATTAATCCTCCGGCGGGATCGATAATCACGATGCACACTTTTTGGTCTGATTTCGTCGGGCACAGTGACTTCGATACCCAAGGAACGTGGACCGGCGCAACTTATTCTCATTCCACTATACCTGCAACCAACGCCGCAAGCAACGACTTTGGCAACATTTCGCACACAATGCTGATATATGCCCGTTGAGGCGTGCCGCCAACTTATCCCGTCATTGCCCCGAAAGCAGGAACCCCGGCGCCTCTATAACCCATCGTTCTGCGACGGCAGGCGATTCCGGATTCCCGCTTTCGCGGGAATGACGGAAGTACGGCAGCTTGACGGAACTGCTGTGGAATGACGGAACGCTGTGGATTGACGCTGGACAGATTAGTTTGACGACAGGCTCTAAGACGGCTCGGCCAAGAACATCGGGATCTTCCGCGTGGTGCGGCCCTGGTACTCTTCATAAGGCGGGAACGCCGCGACCGCCGCCGCCCACAGGCGGGCCCGCTCCGCGTCGTCCTCAACCTCCCGCGCCCGCATCGGGTGCACTTCAGCCTCGTCCCGGATCTCTACGTTGGCGTCGGCCCGGAGGTTGTACACCCACACCGGGTTGGTTGGCGCGCCGCCCCGTGAGCCGACCAGCACGTAGTTGTCGCCGTCCTTGACTCGCATCAGCGGCGTTTTACGGATGGCCCCCGTCCGGTTGCCCCGGTTGGTGACGATGATGACGGGCAGGCCGGTGTCGCGCAGGGTAGTCCCCTCCGCTCCGCCGCTGCCCTCATAAAGCTCCACCTGCTCCCGAACCCAGTCGCTGGTTGACGGTATGTATTCGGCCATATAGTCCCTCCTGATTCTAGTTGCCAGGCATGATAACCGCGCCAGCCCATCTCTGCAAAACCCGGCGCAAACCCCCGGTGGTATAATGCCGCACTGAATTCACCGGAAGCGTCGCACGGAGGCATGACATGGACGGCAAAACCGCATTCGCTACGATTCTGGCGCAGGAAGGGGTGGACGTCGTTTTCTGCTTCCCCAACAACATCCTGATTGACGCCTGCGCCGCCGCCGGCATCCGCCCCATCATCTCCCGTATGGAGCGCACCGCCGTCAACATGGCCGACGCCTACAGCCGGGTGAACAACGGCAACAAGAACGGCGTGGTCTTGGTCCAAGGCGGCCCCGGGATTGAAAACGCCTTCTCCGGGGTGGCCCAGGCTTATGCCGATTCGTCCCCGCTGCTGATGGTGCCCAACCATCCGGGCACCCGCCGGCACGGAATGTCGTCGGATTTCGACGCCGCCCGCAACTACCAGGGCATTACCAAGTGGGCTAATTCTACCAACTACACCGACCGCATACCCGAGATGATGCGCCGAGCGTACACCCAACTGCGCACCGGCCGGCCCTATCCGGTACTGGTGGAAATGCCCAACGACGTGCTGGCCGGCGAAATCTCCGAGGAACAGTTCATCTACCAACCCCAGCGCAAGCGCCGCTCTGCCGGCGACCCCCGGGACGTGTCCCGAGTCGCTGAGTTGCTGGTCAACGCCCGGCGGCCCGTTATCTACGCCGGCCAGGGGGCGCTGTACGCCGAGGCGACGCCGGAGCTGGTGGAACTGGCCGAATTGCTCAACGCGCCCACCATGACTACCACCCTGGGCAAGAGCGGCTTTCCCGAGAACCATCCCCTGGCCTTGGGGACCGGCGGCAATACCGGCACTCGGATGGTGGGCGAGTTCCTGGCCAAGAGCGACGTAGTGTTCGGCATCGGCACCAGTTTCCAAAAGACCCTGGCCTCGGCCCCCGTACCGACTGGCAAGACCGTCATCCAGTCCACCATCGACGAGAAGGATCTCAACGGTGAGTATCCGCTGGAGGAGATCATCGTTGGCGACGCCAAGCTGGTGCTGGGCCAGCTGATCGAGGAAGTGAAGGATCGTTTGGGCGCGGACGGCCGGCGCGGTGACCAGTCCGTCACCGAGGAGATCCGCCGGGTGCGCCGGGAGTGGCTGGCCGAGTGGATGCCCCGTCTGTCCAGCAACGACGCGCCAATCAGCCCCTATCGCGTCGTGTACGAACTCAACGCCCGGCTGGACAAGGAAAACAGCATCGTCACCCACGACTCCGGAAACCCCCGGGACCAGATCGTCCCCTTCTACGCCGCCACCACGCCCCGCGGCTACATCGGCTGGGGCAACTCGACCCAGCTGGGCAGCGGGCTGGGCTACGCCATGGGCGCAAAGGCAGCCTTCCCGGAGAAGACCTGTGTAAACCTGATGGGCGACGTGGCGGTGGGCATGGCCGGCACCGACTTCGAGACGGCGGCCCGCGAGAAGCTGGGCATCATCACGGTCATCGTCAACAACGGCGCCATGGGCGGCTACGAAAAGAACATCCCCATCGCCACCGAACGCTACGGCGCCAAGTACGTGACCGGCGAGTACGCCCGCATGGCCGAGGCCCTGGGCGCTTACGCGGAGCACGTGACGGACCCGGCCGAAGTCGGCCCGGCCATCGAGCGGGCGAAGGAGATCTCAGCCACGGGTCAACCCTGCGTGCTGGAGATAATAACCCGCGAAGAGCCGGTGTTTTCGCAGTACTATTAGCCTAGCCGATATCGCCCGTGCCAAGTCCTCCCATCATAGTCATAGGCGGCGGTCCGGCCGGTTCCTGCGTCAGCACGCTGCTGGCCCGTCGCGGTTTTCCCGTCGTGCTGCTGGAGCGGGAACGGTTTCCCCGCGCCCATGTGGGCGAGTCCTTGCTGCCGGCCAGCATTCCCATCCTGCGGGATTTGGGAGCGCTGGATGAAGTGGAGCGGGCCGGCTTCGTGGTGAAACGGGGCGCGACGATGATTTGGGGCATCGATAGAGAGCCGTGGAGCTGGTATTTCAGCGAGACCAACGCCAGCAACCCCCATTCGTATCAGGTGTGGCGGCCCGAATTCGACACCATCCTGCTGGACAACGCCCGCCGCGCCGGCGTTGACGTGCGCGAGGGCTGCGCGGCGACCGGCGTGACATTCGACGATGCCGGAACCGCCGTCGCCGTCAGCTGCGGCGCGGCGGTTCTCCAGGCCCGGTTCGTCGTGGATGCCAGCGGACAGGGCGGATTGCTGGCCCGGCAGTTGGGTTTGCGCCAATGGGACGACTTCTTCCGCAACCTTGCTGTGTTCGCCTACTACAAAGGCGGGGAGCGTTTGCCCAGCCCCGACGACGGCAACATCCTTATCGAGTCCCAACCCAACGGCTGGCTTTGGAACATCCCCCTGCGGGACGGCTGGGCCAGCGTAGGCGCAGTGGTGGACGCCGAAAGCGGTCAGCAGGGCATACGCCAGCTGGGCCCGCGCCGTTTCCTGGAATCGCAGATTGCCGCCGCGCCGCGCGCGAGCCGGATGCTGGGGTCGGCCCGGCTGGTATCCGGGCCGGAAGTGGTGCGGGACTGGTCGTATCGCTGCCAATCACTGTTCGGACCGGGATACATACTGGCGGGGGACGCCGGCTGCTTTATCGACCCGCTCTTCTCTTCAGGGGTGCATCTAGCGTTGACCTCGGCAACACTGGCCGCCGCCGCGGTGGCATCCTCGCTGGCCGACCCCGACATGGCCGGCCCGGCGGGGCAGGTGTACCAGCAACTGTACTACAAGGAGTACGACCATTTCCGCGAGTTGGCGCGGCTGTTCTATTCCAGCAACCGCACCGCCGATTCCTACTTCTGGGAGGCTCGCCGGCTGTTGGATAACGACCCGTCCCTGACGCCGCGCCAGTCATTCATCCAGGCGGTGGCCGGCCAGCCGCCCCGGGGCTACGAGCGCGCCGTGCTGTCTCACGGCCTGGCGCCGGCGGCTTTCGATCACAGCGTAGTTGCCGTAGAGTCGGAACGCCAGCGACGCCAAAGCCAAGGTTTGCCACGGGACGCGGGCCTCCGCTTGGCCGATGGAGTGCTGTTGCAACGTCAACCCGTGCTGTCCGACGGCGAATTCGTTTGGGGATACGGACTGGTAACCGACGGGCACCCGGAGGGTTTGCCATGCAGCGGCCTGGTTGCCCGACTGCTGCATGGTCTGGGCGCCGGCGAAAGTGCGGCCTCGTCCATCGCTGCTCTATGCGATGGCCTGGAGCCGGCCGCTCGTCGCCAGGTGGAACAGATGGCCACGCAGGCGTTGGAGATACTGTACGTTGACGGCGCTATCGACGTGGTGAATTAGCGTCGGGCGTCAGGGCTTCACCCACGTCTCCGACCAGGCGATGCAGGCAGCGCTGCTCTGGGCCGGGCCGCGGGATTCCAATGACACAACCCCGCTCAATGCCCGGTCGCCCACCGTGATTTGGGCGCTGCGGGCCGGGAAGAAGCAGCTGTACACGCCGTGAGTGCGGCCGGATTCGGGGCCGGCCGGGTTGTTGAGCACGAAAGGCGTGAGGAAGTCGTGCCAGCTGAGCGCCACCGTCTCGGTGGCCGCGGCGACGGTCTCGTTGTAGGCGCTGTCGATGCCGCCCGACCTACGGAACCGGGCGTTGATCACCGGCAGGTTAGGGTCGGCGAACTCCGGGAACAGCATACTTTCGATTTCTTCTTGCAGATAGCGGGTCAGCGCGATGTTGTCCGAATAGACGCGCACCGGATCTCGTTCCAAATCCGCGCTTTTGAGGAACAGAACGTGTCCCGCGCCGCCGGGCGACCAGAGGACGCGCCAGTGGCTGGTGCGGGTGGTCTGCTCGCCGCCGGCCTCCTGGGACAGGCGGATGAACGAGTTTTCGCCGGTCAGGCAAACCTGATTGGGATCAACGGGGGTGGTCATGGTGTGCTCCTTGGTCTGGCGCGGAAACGCGCTACGTCGTTGAATTACAAGCTGGCGGCTGCTTCCCGCATGGTGTTCAGGTATTGCGCGCTGGCCGATTGGATCAGCCGGCCCACAGTATTATGGAAGTAGCGCACTCCCAATTCCAAGTAGTGAGGCACCAGGTTATCCGGGCAGCTGCAACCGGCAGTGATGCCGGCCGCCGCGATCTGCTGGACGCCTTTCTCCACCAGCGCCTGGACCTCCGGGTGGGTCTGCTGGCCTGGGTAGCCCATGCTTTGTGAAAGGTCGCCGGCGCCGATGAAATACACGTCCACTCCGGGGACTTTTATCAGCTCGGGAATATTCTCGATGGCTTCCACCTCTTCCAGCATCAGGCACACCAGGGTATTGCGGTTGGCCGCGGTCACGTAATCGGGCGTGGCGCCGCTGAAACCGTACTCGGCGGGCCGGCCGCCACTGAACAGGCCGCGTTCGCCCTCCGGGAAATACTTCACCGCCGAGACTGCCGCTCGCGCCTCCTCGGGTGTGTTCACGTGGGGCACCTGAACGCCCCAAGCTCCCCGATCCAGGAAGGGCGCGATTATCTCTGGGCGGTTGCCGACCGGACGCACGATGGGCGCGGTTCCCGAGTACTCGGCGGCTCGGATCATGTCCTCCGCCAGGTCAACTGTGATGCTGCCGTGCTCGTTGTCGATCAACACCCAGTCGTAGCCGAGATACCCCAGCATTTCCACCACTTGCGGCGAGGGGAAGGTGATCATGGAGCCGAATACCGGCTGACCGGCCTCCAGTTTTTGCTTCATGGTGTTTTCGCGCATCGTGCCGTGCTCCTGTCTAGCGATTCCCGCTGGTATGTTTGAGCGAATGCTATGCGCGGTTGGGCCTATCGTCAACACTGGGTTGCGCCTCACGCTCTGCTCGGAAGGCAAGTATCCGCTTTCGTTGGATGAGAATTAATATTGTCGCGTAACAAAAGCGTAACGGGTTCGTAATCATCGGTTAATCGGGAGGCTGCAATATGAGGCCAGCGGCGGCAACCACCACACTCACGCCGTCAGCATTTGGGTATCGCCATGACTATGCGTCCTAGGCTCCACACAGCCACCAGCCAGTCGGCCCGCGTACTGATGCTGGGTTGTGGGTGGGATACTTTGCAAGGCGCCCTGGCCGCGGCCGCCGACACCGGAACAATAGAACTGCTGGGGCCGGAACCGGCTTACGATGCCGAATCGGATTACGGCCCCGCTGCTCCGGCCGTGCTGCTCCTGGCCCCCGACTCCGACGGCGTTCCGTTCCGCCGGGACGACGCGACTCCCCTGGTGCTGCGGTGTATCGCCGACGATGAATTGGACGCGCTGGACATCTACGACGAATCCGATGATTTCGTGGCGGTGCCGTGCTCGCCGGCGGAACTTATCAAACGCATCCTCCGTCTGGCTCGTCGTTACGAACGCTCCGCCGCGTCGGCGGAATCCATGGTGGTCGGCGGCATTATCCTTAACCCGACTACTTACCAAGTCACCGCCAACGGCCGGCCCGTGGATCTGGCCTGGCTGGAGTTTCAGCTGCTGTTGTTCCTGATGGAAAACGTGGGCAAAGTTTTCACCAGGGACCAGCTCCTGGCCAACGTTTGGGGAGTGGAGAATATCGGGGGTACGCGCACCGTGGACGTCCACATCCGCCGTCTCCGGTACAAGCTGGACATCGGCGGCGATACCTATTTTCGCACCGTGAAAAACGTGGGATACGGCATGGTAGAGCCTTAGCCATCGCCGCCAGTGGGGTGAAATTCCGTAGGGGCGGGTTTGAAACCCGCCCCTACGGATCACGTGCCAGGGGTGTTGGATGCTTACCACTCGGCCGGCAGACTTACCACGCCGCGGATGTTCAGCAGGTTGTGGTATTCCAGCCGGTCCGGGTCGGAGGCGAACCGGAGAGGCGGGAACTTGCGTGTCAGGGCGCGGAAGGCCTCTTGTCCTTCGAGCCGGGCCAGGTTGGCGCCCAGGCAGTGGTGGATGCCGCCGCCGAAGGCCACGTGGGGATTCGGGTAGCGGGTGATGTCCAGGTCTTCGGGGTTCTCGAAGGCCATGGGGTCCCGATTGGCGGCGTTGATGATGACCATCACTTTCTCGCCTTCGCGGATCTTCTGCCCGCCCAGCTCAATGTCCTCCAGAGCGATGCGGGGAGCGCGCTTGACGGGAGAGTCGTAGCGCAGCAGTTCCTCGGTGGCGCGCACCAGCAGGCTGTCGTCCTCCTTGAGCATATTCCATTGCTCCGGATGCTTCATCAGCGCCATGGTCCCGTTGCCCACCAGGTTGATGGTGGTCTGGTGCCCGGCGATGAGCAGGAGCAGGGTATTGCCGAGCACCTCGTCTCGGTTCAGTTCACCCTCGCGTTCTCCGATGGCCAGGACGGAAAGCAGGTCGTCCGACGGCTCGCTTACGCGCTTTTCCACCAGGGGATTCACGTAGTCGTTCAGCGTGATGATGGCCTCATGCACCCGGGTATGCCGGTCGGGGGACTCTTGGTCCAGGGATAGCAACTGTCGCGACAGAGTGCGAATGAACTCCCGGTCTTCCGCGGGCATGCCCAGCCAGTTGGCAATTACCAGCACTGGCATGGCGTTGGCGAAGTCTTTCAGCACATCGATCTCGCCGCTTTCCGGATCAAAGTCTTTCAGCAGGTCCTGGATGATGTTCTGCACCATCGCCCGGAAACGGTTGTCGATGTACTTGGGGTTGAACACCGGGTGAACGGCGCGGCGCATCCGCAGGTGGTCGGGCCGGTCGCGCCGGATGAACCAGTTGTTCATATAGTCCAAGTTGAACTTGTACTTGGGAAAGTCCTCTTCCGAAATCGGCGGGCTGGGCGGTTTCTCGTCGCGCAGGAACACCTCGGACGAGAATTGTTCGGGATGGCGCAACGCCCATACCACCGCCTGATAAGACGTTACCACCCAAGTGTCAAACTTGGCGTTCCAGTACACCGGGGCTTCTTCCCGCAGCATCGCATAGTACGGATACGGGTTTCGCAAGTTCTCCGGCGATAGCAGTTCGTCGTGGATTCGATCCTTCAGCATCGTGGCAACCTCGCTATCGGGTCATAAGCTATCGGGTCATACATTGTGCGAGGTAATGTTGCCGCAAGGCGCCGGGGTTGTCAACGCAATATCCCGCAACCACCACAGCGAATTCGCCGAGTACGACTTCTGCCACGCCCACTGACCGGCGTTATCGTTGACGGCTCCCGCTGACAGGTGATTTCAGTCGGTGGCAACGCCTGCGCTCGGCGCAGTCGGCCGGCGCCTCAGGCGGGCCGCCAACATCCAGCGTCTCGGAGAGACGACCACCGTTACCAGCAGCAAGCCCACCGATACCACGACGATGGAGGGGCCGGTGGGCAGGTTGAAATGGAAGGACAAGTAAAGCCCGACGACGATAGCGACCAAGGCCGAGGCCACCGTGGCTATTATCATTCCGGTCAGGCGACGCGCCAGCAGGCTCCCGGTGACGGCGGGAACAACCAGCAGAGACATCACCATGACGTTGCCCACGGTTTTGAGCGCGGCGACCGTGGTTAGCGCGATCAGCAGCGGCAGCAGGTATTCGAGGAATCGCACCGGGATGCCGGCGGCCGCGGCAACGGAGGCGTCATAGGTGGTGAAGACCAGTTCTTTGTAGAAAAGACGAACCACCAGGAGGACGCCCCCGGCCAACGCCGCCACGGCCAGCACGTCGTTCCAGGAAGCGCCCAGAACGTTGCCAAAAAGGACGCCGAGCAAGTCGCCGGCGTAGTTTTCCGAGGAGTTAATCATGATTACGCCCAACGCGAAGCCACCGGCGAACAGTACGCCGATGACTGCGTCCAGGCGGACGCCGGTGCGCCGCGACACCAGGGATATGGCCAGGGATGCGGGGATCGCCCAGAGCAGCGCGCCCAGAAAAATGTTGGCGCCGAGAAGGAACGCGGCCGCCATCCCGGTAAGGGCGGAGTGGGCGATGGCGTCGCCGAGGAAAGCCATGCCCCGCAGCACGACGAAGGTGCCTACCACTCCGCACGCCGTAGCGGCAAGGGCCGACACCAGCAGCGCACGCTGCATAAAGCCGTACTGCATTGGTTCAATGATCAGATCGAGCATAAGGAGATATTGTACATTGCGTCACTGCGACCGTCGGTGCAATGCCTGGCGAAATCCACTTTGATCAGGTATCCCGCTGATGGTTTCGCCAGACCCGCCGGCTTGGTCTGCCCGTGGATGAAGGAGATCACCAAGGGCAGACCAAGCCGGGCGCTTGATTGCGGGCCAATCAGCGCAGCAATTCCGCTATAGCGTCCGCGTTGGCGCGCATCATATCTATGTAGCCGGACTTGAACTCATCAGGCATGGAACGAATGACGCCCACTTGGATGCCGGCGTCGCGGGCGACCTGTTCCAAAGCGTCATCGGAGAATTGCGGTTCGGCGAAGACAGCCGAGAGGCCCCGGTCCTCCACGAGATCCAGAACATTAGCTATGTCGTCCGGCGAAACACCGCCCCCGTGGCTGCCGACGAAGGCCATCACCTGGAAATCGTACCGCGCGCCGAAGTACCCAAAGGCGTCGTGGAAAGTGACTATTATGCGCCGCTCCTGGGGGATGCCGGCCAGGGTATCGGCGATGTAGGCGTCCAAGTCTTCCAGCTCGGCGAGGTAGGCGGCGGCGTTATTCAGGTAGGTCGCGGCGTTGTCCGGGTCGGCGGCGGCCAGGCCGTCGGCGATCGCGGTCACGTAGTGGAAGACCAGGCGCGGGTTCTGCCAGAAGTGCGGGTCGCCCGCGCCGTGATCATGGCCGTGGTCGTCGTCGCCGTGGTCGTCGTCGCTGTGGTCGTCGTCGGCCTCAGTTTCGCCCTCGTGGCCGTGGTCATCATGTCCTGGTTCGGGGTGTTCCTCCCGGTCCAGAAGGCCCACGAAAGCGATCTTGGTTGGCTTTCCGTCAACTTCCCAGTGGCCGACCATCTCCAGGTCGTGGGAGTCCAGCGCGATGACTTCGCCGGCCGCCGAATCGGTCACAAAGATATGGCCGGGAGCCGTGGCGATGTGGGGCCGCGCCCAGAACCCGGGATCAATTTCCGCGCTGAGGAAGCCCGACGCCGACGCCAGCAAATCCAGGTCGTGGGCCTCGTACATCCGCAGCTCCCCGTCGCTCATCACGACCAGCAGGCGCTCGCCGTCGTAGCTCAGGGCCACCTGAATGGGGCGCCGGTCCTCGGTGGCCGGGATCAGCTGTTCCATTTCGCCCGCTTCCGGCTCAACCACGTAGAGGCCCACGGCGGAGCCCAGGGCGAAGAAATGATCCAGGCCGTGATAGCCCCAAAGGGAAGTCAGGCGAAAGTCTTCGGGAGACCCTTCCGGAGCGGGAACGAAAACATGCTCGTAATCACCGTCGTGGGCGGCAACGGCCAGCGCGCCACCGGTGCAGCCAAAGACCGCCACGTGTCCGTTGCCAGCGTCGCCGTGCAGGTCGGGACAGCCTTCGGCCCGATGCAGCGCGTTGCCGTCAAGGTCCCAGATTTCGGCGCCGATGGGCAAATGATACTCCTCAGGATTGCTGGAGTAATCGGGGTGCCGGATGGTTACGGCGAACCGGTCGCCTTCCATAGGTATGACAGCGCCATGGTGAGGGCCGGCGTTGAGAACCACCGGCGTGTAGGAAGGGCCGTCGCGCTCAAGTTCGCGGGTATTGATCAGCGCGAAGTCTCCGGAGCCATCGTAGTAGATGGTGGCCCATTCTTCGCCCACGTACATGTGGACGGGACGGTCGCCGGTCAGGTCAAATCCTAGTCGGCTGACGTCCGACTCCACCAGGTCGAAGTGGTCGCCATGCTCCTCCTTGTAAATCCCGCCGTCGAGAACATGGACGTTGTTGGCGTCGCTAGACACGGCGATGGCGTAGCGTCCGCTGTAGCTGGCATAGATCCGGCCGGCGCGGGATCCCAGGTCGAATTCGTCCTGATGAACCTCTCCCGATTCGAGGTCGATGACGGACAGGAAGCCGGTCTCGCCGTCGCCGATCAGCAACCGCCCCTCTAGTTCGACAGCTGCGCCTTCGTCGCCGTGGTCAGGTTCGCCGTGGCCGTGTTCGTCGGCATGGTCGGCGTCGGGGAACGAGAGTTCAACCAGTTCCTGAGGTTCCAGACCGTGCGAGGCGATCACCCGCACCGCATTGGGAGAAGCCGTGTTTGAGATGAGGTCTTCGACCGTGGCGGAGAGATTGGCGCCGTTGGTTATTACAACACTTGCTTCGGCGATCCGCACGCTGTCCTGCGGTGTGCTTTGCCAAGTATGCACGTCGCTGCCTGGCGGCACGAGGCTGCTGGCGGACACGAGATCCCCGCCAACGCGGGCCGCCAGGTCGGCAAGGATGGCATTGCCGGCGACTACGCCGATGGGTTCAGCAACGGCGTTGTCTGCGGACGCCGCCGCGGCGGGGTTAGCCGGCGCGGCGGAATTAGCCGGCGCGGCGGGGTTAGCCGGCGCGGCAGCGGCAGCCGAACCTGCGGAAGACGATGCGTCGGCCGGAGGGAGCGCCGACTCGTCGCCTCCGCAGGCGGTCAAGAAGAATGCCCCGGCCATCAGCGCAAAGGCAATGGCCGCGGCTCGAAACAAGGCCGAGTGGTTAACGCGCGCGATACGGTAGTGGAGGCGGTTGTTCATTTGACGTACTCCTGTGGGTGCGGCTTGGCCGCAAACGAGGTTGCAATGCCGGGTATCAAATGGGGATATAATAGATACTAAGTATCAATAACTATGCCGCATAGATATAATGTATCAGCTGGATTCCCGCTTTCGCGGGAATGACGTAACTTGCAAATACAGCATGTCGTAGCTTATAAAAACAGTCTGACGTAGCTTGTCAACCCGGCCTAGGGAGAGGCACACTTGCCGCAGAGGCCGTACACCTCCAGCCAGTGGCCGCTCATCCGGAAACCGGCTGCCGCCGCCGCTTCGCGCAAAACATCTTCCACGTCGCATCCTGCGAGGTCGGCGGAGACGCCGCAAACCGCGCAGAGCATATGATGATGATGTCCCTGGTGGCTCAACTGATACTTGAGCTCGCGATCTTCAAGGAGCACCCGGCAAACCAAGTCGGTTTCGACCAGCAATCGCAGCCCCCGGTACACGGTAGCCCGGCCCACGCAGGGCAGGGCAGCGCACAGTTCTTCGGCGGTAAATGGACGACCCTGGGCGGCCGCCGCGCTGATAACCAGCCGGCGTGGTTCCGTGTCCCGGTAACCCCTATCGGCCAGCCGGGAAACGATTTCGTCCACAGCGGCTAAGGAACGGGGGCGGGGATGGTCGTGCCCTTTGTGACGAATGTCTGAAGTGAGCATTTTTGATACACCGTATCGTTATGCTAACGCAGGTGAGCCGCATTGTCAACGGCCCGAATTGCCTCACGCATACCCGCTTTGAGCTGAGGGGTTGAAACAGGCCGGTCGCTCCGGGTAGGGAACCGGTCTCTTCGGGTACGGGTTGTCCTGCTATAATCGCGCGGCAACCTGCTCTTGCGGAGGGAAACTGATGGGCTGGTCAATTCATCACCCGGTGGGGTTGATACATTACACTCCGACCGCGTGCCAAATGGGCTATACGCTGTTCTCCACAACCCGAGGCGGCAAGGACGCCTACCTCATAGATCTGAACGGCAACATCGTTCACCGCTGGCATTCGGAGGAAGGCATCCACTACGCGTACCTGCTGGACAACGGGAACCTGCTGTGCCGTACCTTCCCGCCCGAAAACGCCGGCGGATATGAGACCGTGGGCGGCTCCTCGGCCAGCGTCATCGAGCTGGATTGGGACGGCAACCTGGTGTGGGCCTACCGCGACAATACGCTGCACCACGACTACGCGCGTCTGGCCAACGGGAACACCCTGCTGCTGCTGTGGGAACCGCTGCCCGAGGGACTGGAAGGCCAGGTGCAAGGGGGCTTCGACGCGGATTTCCCGCTGGGTATGCTGGGCGACGTAGTGCGCGAGGTTACGCCCGACGGAAGCACGGTGTGGGAATGGCGGTCGTGGGAGCATCTTGACATCGCCGAAGACGTCATCTGCCCGCTGGAGGCCCGCCGGGAGTGGACCCACGGGAACAGCCTGAACGTTACACCCGACGGCGACCTCATCGTGAGCTACCGGCTGACCAGCACCGTTGGCATCGTTGATCGGGCCACCGGAGACTTCAAGTGGAAGTGGGGGCCGGGCGAAATTTACCACCAGCACCATCCCACGTGGCTGGACAGCGGGCGCATCCTGATTTTCGACAATGGCGGGCACCGCCGGGGCGCCAGCTACTCCCGCATCGTGGAGGTTGACCCGGCCACCAACGAAATCCACTGGCAGTACCAGGGAATGCCGGCCATCTCTTTCTACAGCTACAACATCAGCAGCGCGGAGCGACAGCCCAACGGCAACACGCTGATTTGCGAAGGCGCTCCGGGGCGTATGTTTGAGGTGACCCCGCGCGGGGAAGTCGTCTGGGAATACATCAACCCCTTCTTTCACTACAGCGATGCGGCCGGCGGCGGCGGTGGAATGGAGTACACCAACGCCACCTTCCGCTGCCATCGCTACCGCCCCGACCACCCGGCCCTGGCCGGACGGGACCTGGACCCGGGGCGCTATTCCGGTACGAACCGGCTGATGAGGTGAGCTGCTGCGGGCGGGGGACACGCTCCGGTTTGCTTGACGGCATCCCAGGTCGGTGGTATTCTTGGGCCACAATCGAATAGCATTCTGGCGGGAGCTTGGTTATGCCAGGCTGAGAGGGTGGCCGTAACAGCCGCCGACCGTAGCACCTGATCCGGGTAATGCCGGCGTAGGAATTCAGGAACTGATTTGTTAGCCGCCAGAGTTGGAAAACCTGGCGGCTTTTTGCTGCCCAACTGCTGCTTTGGGCCAAAGGCCGGCCCAGAGCGGCTGGGAGGCTACATAATGCTGGATACCACGCTGGGCATCGTTACACTGGTAATCGCCTGCGCCGTGTTCCTGGTTTTAGGCTTGACCTACGCCTGGCGTCGGCGACGCCAGAGCGTTGAGGACTACACTATTTCCCGCAACCATGCCCCGGTCAACGTTGGGGTGGCGACGCTGGTCGCCTCGATGTTCGGCACCTGGGTGCTGTTGAGTCCCGGAGAATCGGGAGCCAACTTCGGCATAATCTCGCTGGTCGGTTACGCCCTGGGCATGGCCGGGATTCCGGTGATGTTCATGTTCGTGGGGCCGCGGATCCGGCAGCTGATGCCTAACGGCCACTCCATTACCGAGTACGTGCGGCACCGTTTTGGTATGGTTCCATTCGTGTCGATCTTTGTGGTGATCATTTTCGTGATTGGCATATTCATCACGGCGGAGATGACGGCGATCACGGCGGCGGTGAGCATACTGACGGGTTCGCCGGCGTGGGCGACTGCCGTTGCGGTGGGCATTGTGGTTATCGCGTACACCGCCTACGGGGGCCTGCGGGTGTCCATCTACACCGACCGGATCCAGTTCTGGGTGCTAATACCCGCGCTGCTGCTGCTGGTGGTGGTGGCGGCCTGGTTTGTGGGGGGTTCCGGAGCGTGGGGCGCGGCGAAGGAGGCGGGTCTGCTGTCGGTAAGTTCGGCGGGCAGTTACTACTTCGCCGTCGTGCTGATCATCGGCATCGTGGCGTCCAACGCATTTCATCCCGGGATGTGGCAGCGGGTGTACACGGTGGAGAACCAGCGGTCGCTGAACCGCAGCCTGTGGGGCGCGGCGGCGCTGGCCATCCCCATAACCTTTTTGATGGGAATGGCCGGCATTGCGGCGGTGGGCAACGGATCCGTTGGCCCATTTGAGTATCCGGCGGTGGCGGCGGCGCTCTTCTCCCTGGCCTCCGATGTGTTTCCGTTGTGGATGCATTTTCTGATGCTCATCTGCGCCCTGATGCTGGCCATGAGCACGCTGGACACGCTGATGAATGGCCTGGCGAGTGGGATGGCCGCCGACCTGGCGGGGATAGGGCTGGAGCGGGGAAGACTGATGGGCCTGGCCCGGGTGGTGACGGTGGTGGTGGCGATACCGGCGATTATAGTAGCGTCGCAAGGGCACAGCGTGCTCTACGTGTTCCTGATCGCCGACCTGCTGGGAGCTGCCATCGCAGCGCCGATGCTGGTGGGGCTGTACTCCCGGCGTATGCCCGGCTGGGCCGTGCTGCTGGCCGGCGGCGCGGGCATCGTCATCGGAGCGCTGTTCTACCCCAAGCCCGATCTGCTGTCGCCCTGGGCGCTTACCGCACCGGTGGGCGGGCAGATGTTCTTTGCCTTTGCCTCGGCGCTGGTGGTGTCGTCGGTGATTTCTACGGCAGTCGTGTGGGGTCAGCGACTGGTGGCGCCACAGAGCCAGTACGACTTCGCCATTCTAAACAACGACGTCCAATTGATTGACGAGCCGGCGGCCGGCGATGACTGATGCGGGCCGGGGCGGGTTTGAAACTTGCCCTTGCGCCGGCGGCGGCAACACGAGAAACCACAAGGGTTGCCCGTACACAAGAAACATCATTTTGGGAGGAACCGGAAGATGACCATCGTAGGCAAGGACTATCTCAGCGAACAAGCCAGGGTAAGCCCTGAATCGGCGCAGCCGTTCCCAAGCTCACGCAAGTTGTATGAGATCGGCACACGACCTGACGTGCGCGTGCCCATGCGGGAGATTTCGCTTTCCGACACTCACTCCACCGATGGCGTCGAGAAGAACCTTCCGGTGTACGTTTATGACACTTCCGGTCCTTACACCGACCCTGAAGTAGAAATTGACGTCCGCCGTGGATTGCCTGCTTTGCGCCGCCGCTGGGTTGAAGAACGCGACGACACGGAAGAGTTGCCCTATCTCACCTCCGAGTACGGCCGCGCACGCCTGACCGATACTAACCTGGACCAGTTCCGGTTCAGCCACATCCGCAACCCCCGCCGCGCCAAGGCCGGGAAGAACGTGACCCAACTGCGCTATGCGCGGCAGGGCGTCGTGACCGCGGAGATGGAGTACATCGCCATCCGGGAGAATATGCGAAGGCAGGAATTCTTCGGTTCCAACCTGATGGGGCCGCGGAAGGCCATGAGCTTTGGCGCGAACTTGCCCGAATTGGTCACGCCCGAGTTCGTTCGCGAGGAGGTAGCCGCCGGCCGCGCCATTATTCCTTCCAACATCAACCACCCGGAATCCGAGCCGATGATCATAGGGCGCAACTTCCTGGTGAAGATCAACGCCAACATCGGCAACTCGGCGGTGACGTCCAGCATCGAGGAAGAGGTGGAAAAGATGACCTGGGCCACCCGCTGGGGCGCCGACACCATCATGGACCTGTCCACGGGCCGCAACATCCACGAGACCCGGGAGTGGATCATTCGCAACAGCCCGGTTCCGGTAGGCAGCGTGCCCATCTACCAAGCGTTGGAAAAAGTGGACGGCAAAGCCGAAGACCTCACGTGGGAGATCTTCCGCGACACCCTCATCGAGCAGGCCGAACAGGGCGTGGACTATTTCACCATTCACGCCGGCGTACGCCTGGCCTACGTGCCGCTGACCGCAAATCGCGTTACCGGCATCGTGTCCCGGGGCGGCTCAATTATGGCCAAGTGGTGCCTGGCCCACCATCGGGAGAGCTTCCTGTACGAGCGCTTCGCGGACATTTGCGAGATTATGCAGCAGTACGACGTGGCCTTCTCCCTGGGCGACGGCCTGCGCCCCGGCTCCATCGCCGACGCCAACGACGCAGCGCAGTTCGCCGAGCTGGAAACCCTGGGCGAGCTGACCAAGATTGCCTGGGAACACGACGTGCAGGTTATGATTGAAGGCCCCGGCCACGTTCCCATGCAACTCATCAAGGAGAACATGGACAAGCAGCTACAGGACTGCTACGAAGCGCCCTTTTACACCCTGGGGCCGTTGGTCACCGACATCGCGCCGGGCTACGACCACTTCACCTCAGGCATCGGCGCGGCGATGATCGGCTGGTACGGCACGGCCATGCTGTGCTACGTGACGCCCAAGGAACACCTGGGCCTGCCCAACCGGGAGGACGTGAAAGAAGGCATCATCACCTACAAGATAGCCGCCCATGCCGCCGACCTGGCCAAGGGGCATCCGGCGGCGCAGATTCGCGACAATGCCCTTTCCAAAGCCCGCTTCGAGTTTCGCTGGGAAGACCAGTTCAACCTGGCGTTGGATCCGGACACAGCGCGCGAATACCACGACGCAACGCTGCCTAAAGAGGCGCAAAAGGTGGCTCATTTTTGCTCGATGTGCGGCCCGCACTTCTGCTCAATGAAAATCACCCAAGACGTGCGGGACTACGCCAAGAGCCGGGGCATTGGCGACACTGCCGCCGCGCTGCTGGTGGGTATGCAGGAGAAATCCGAAGAGTTCAAAGCGTCGGGCAGTGAGGTGTATCAGAACGTGTAGGCGGGGTTTAGAAGGTGGCGCGCCCGTCCAGCGTTGGGTAGGGCAGTACTGCGCAATCCGAGCGTTTTTTGCAGGGGCGAACGGTTATTCGCCCCTGCCTTCCGGGTTCCGGCTTGCGCAGGAACAACGGTGCGATTTCCGGTTTGGGAACAGGCCCTGGATTCCGAACCTCGCCGGAATGACGGGTAGGCGATTTCAAGCGCAATTGTTCCGGAGGGTCGTTTGCCACCGCGCCAAACCATCGCATCCTATGGTAAAGTGGCATTGTTATGCTTCGTTTTCTTTGGCCAATCCTGCTGATGTTTGGGCCGCAGTTGGCGCCGCGGATCATCAAGTTCGTGCGGGCGTTGTATCGGTTGCACCGGGACTCGCGGGTCAACCTGCTGCTCAAGTCGCTGGTGCCGCTGGCGGTGGTGTACGCGATTTTCCCCGTTGACCTGGTGCGGGACCGGATTCCCTACGGCCTGGGACGCTACGACGATATCATCATTCTCGGGCTGGCGGTGTGGTTGTTCTGGAACTTGTGCCCGCGCGCCGTAGTTCGGGAGCACATGGGCGAGCCGCCGCCGCCGCGTCCTGAAGACCGGGACCCGGACAGCGTGGTGGACGGGCAGTCCAGACCCACCGATGACGGGGACGACAGGCCCGGCGGTTGATTGACGGAAAGTTTTCCGGATTCCCGCCCCGCACTTGATACGAGGCGGCCCCGTGTCAGGCCCGGGACGGGCTGTTCTGGCGCGGGAATGACGGAATTGGCAAGCAGGAATGACGAGAGGGGCGGGTTTGAAACCCGCCCCTACCCAGAGGCGCAGTCATGTACGATTCCGCACACGGCATCTCGCTGTACGTTCACGTTCCCTTCTGCCTCAGCAAGTGTCCATACTGCGACTTCAACACTTATCAGGGGATCGAGTCCCAGTTTGGCGACTTCGTAACCGCGGTCAGCCAGGAAATTAGGGCCTGGTCCATTGCCTTGGGCCGGCCGGATGTCAACACCGTTTTCTTCGGCGGCGGCACTCCGTCTTACCTGCCTGACGGCGACGTGGCCAGCATTCTGGACGCAATCGCCGGCAACTATTCCGTTCGGGCCGACGCTGAGATTACCGCCGAGTGCAACCCCAATGATCTGACCGCCGCCCGGTGCGCGGACCTGAGAGCAGCCGGCATCAACCGGGTTAGCATCGGTGTGCAGAGCATGGACAACCGGCTCCTCGCGGCGCTGGGGCGCCGGCACGACGCCGCCGAGGCTAGGGAGGCGCTGACGCGCTGCCGCCAGGTGGGCTTTGACAACGTGAACCTGGACCTGATGTACGGTCTCCCGCAGCAGGACATGGACCAGTGGCGGGATACGGTGGCACAGGTCATTGAGTTGGCGCCGGAACACCTGTCGCTCTACGCTTTGACGCTGGAGGAGGGTACGCCTCTGCGCCGCTGGGTGGAGCAGGGACGGCTGCCGGAACCCGACCCGGATCTTGCCGCGGATATGTACGACCACGCCCGCGCCGCCCTGGCCGACGCCGGCTATCGTCACTACGAAATCAGCAATTGGTCGCGGGAGGGCCGAGAGTCGGAGCACAACTTGGCCTACTGGCGCAACCTGCAATGGCTAGGTGTGGGGCCGGGAGCGCATTCGTCGCTGCGCATCGGGGATGCCGGGCGGGCCGGATGCCGTTTTTGGACGGTGCGCTCGACTCGGGATTACGCCCGTCGGGCGGAGGCTTGGGCGAAGGCAAGCCATCCGTGGGCGTCGGTATCGCCAGGCAGCATCGAGGCGGTGGCAACAGTTGACGGCCTGGAGGTCATCGACGAGGCTACGACGGCCTCGGAGACCATGTTCCTGGGCCTGCGCCTGCTGGATGGGATGGACCTGTCGGCGGCCTCGGCCCGGATTGGCATGGACTTGTCGGCTCGCTACGAGGCGGAATTGGCCGAGCTGACGGCAGAAGGGCTGTTGGTGCGGGAGGCGGACGGACGCCGGCGGCTGGCGGAGGAGGCGTACCTGGTGGCGAACCAGGTTTTCACGCGGTTTTTGTCAGGGTAGCTACCACTGATATGTTTGATTTCCCGGGGAATCCCCTGCCGCTAATGAAGAGCTTATTGGATAGGCTCCCTCGTAGATTACTCGTCCTCATCTCAGTAGGACTTTTTGTTCTAAGTGCATGCGGCGGTAACCTATGCGATTTGCTACCACGAGAGGTGATCAATTTCCAGATGATGTCTCCAATCATTACCAGGGCCGTAATTATCCATGCGATTGTGGCCACCAACAGCACGATAGTGCCGACGACGATTACACCGGAGCTAGGCGGTTCGATCAAGTAGGCGCCAAAGAGCACCACCACTAGTCCAGCAGCGGCAACGCCGCCGATGGAGAAGAGCGCAAAGTCCAACCATTTGGAAGATGTGGAACGGAATTTATGGGATCCATGGACGATCGTTGCACCATTGCCGTCGCTCGGTCCGTGAGGGTCGATCAGTGGCGCACTCGTCTCGATGGAGCTGCTGCGCGTATCAGGCGTCATCCCTTCGCTACCTCCGTTCTTATCTTACCATATCAGTAAAACCGGCCGGCAAACCCGTCCGGCCCGGCGCGTCAAATATAGCCGGCCGGCTTACTCTACCCACGCCTGTGCTAAACTTCCGCCAGCATCCGCCGGAGCGGGTCGCTGGCTAACCTTGATTACCAACTCGCCAGGGAGGTTTTACTATGGCGGTACAGCCTTACACGATAGCCGTATCTGATGACATTCTCGAAGACCTCAAGCACCGGCTGGCTCACGTGCGCTGGCCGGATGAGATTCCCGGCGCCGAGTGGGATTATGGCTCCAACCTGGACTACATCAAGGAGCTGGTGACCTACTGGCGCGACGGGTATGACTGGCGCAAGGCCGAAGCCGGCCTAAACGCCTTCCCCAACTTTTACACTAGCATCGATGGCCAGGGTATCCACTTCATCCACGAGAAGGGGAAGGGGCCTGACCCCATGCCGATCATCGTTACCCACGGTTGGCCCGGCAGCATATATGAAATGCACAAGATTATCCCCATGCTGACCGATCCGGCCAGTCACGGCGGTGACGCGGCCGACTCCTTTGACGTGGTTGTGCCCTCAATGCCCGGTTATGGGTTCAGCGCCCAGACCCGCGAGCGGGGCGTGAACACCCGTCGGATCGCTGAGCTATGGGATCGGCTGATGGCCGACGAGCTTGGCTACCAGCGCTATGCCGCCCAGGGCGGGGACTGGGGCGCCGGCGTGACCGCGCGGTTGGGGTTCCACCATGCCGACCACGTGCTGGGCATTCACACTACTTCGGTTACCCAGGCGATTCCTTATCAGGGCGCCAGCCTGGAGGGGTTGAGTATGCGCGAGCGGCTGGAGCAGGTCATCGGCACGCCCCAGGGCGGCTACCGACGGGACTTCGCCGCCACATTGTCCGATGCGGAACTGGCCATGATCGACCAGCGCGTCTCCTGGCAGGCCGCCGAGGGGGGCTACGCCCACATCCAGGGCACCAAGCCTCAGACCCTGGCCTATGGCCTGAACGACTCTCCCGTCGGCTTGTGCGCGTGGATCGTGGAAAAGTACCGCACCTGGAGCGACTGCAACGGCGACGTGGAAAGCGTGTACACCAAGGACGACCTGCTGACCACCGTGATGATTTACTGGGTAACCCAGACTATCAACTCGAGCACCCGCCTCTACTACGAAAACAGCCGCACGCCCTGGTACTTTAGACCGGAGGATCAGATTGGAGTGCCCTGCGCCATCGCGGTTTTCCCGAAGGAACTATCCACGCCGCCGCGCTCCTGGGCCGAGCGCACTTACAATGTGCAGCGGTGGACGGAGATGGACAGCGGGGGCCACTTTGCGGCGCTGGAGAAGCCGGCGGAGCTGGTGGCTGATATGCGCGAGTTCTTCCGGGATTTGAGGTAATCCGGATTTGGCCGAGTGGGCCGGACTGATTAGCAGCTCGGTTTTCGTTTGCTGCTGATCATACGCCATCAGTCCGCCGGAGCGGGAGGCTTCATCGTGGTCACAATCGACGCGCTAAATTTCCAGTGGACAATAATCGCCGCGGCAATCATCCTGTTTTTGGGAATGGGAGGGTTCAGCGGGTTGATAATTTGGGCAGTACGGACTGGCATGAAGTCAGTGCACAGCGATCTAAGGGCCGACATTGCCGAGGTCAAAGGGGAGATTGCCAGAGTCGAGGCGGGGCTGAAAGTTGACATTGCCGACCTGAGGGGAGAATTGAAAGTTGACATTGCCGACCTGAGGGGAGAATTGAAAGGCGACATTGCCAGAGTCGAGGCGGAGCTGAAAGGCGACATTGCCAGAGTCGAGGCGGAGCTGAAAGGCGACATTGCCAGAGTCGAGGCGGAGCTGAAAGGCGACATTGCTAGGCTGAAAGCTGATATCAATCAGATTGACGAAACTGTCGCCGGCAACAGATTTGAGATTCTCACCAACCGCCGGTTGCTGGCTCGTTTCGCTCTGCACCGCCACGGCGACGACGGCCTGCCCTTGGCTCCTCTTACCGATTCGCTCGAACCGCCGGAAGGGAGCGGAGGCAGGGGTGAAGCAAACGACTAGGCTGACATCGTCCGCGAAACCCGCTACCATGTCTGCGATGTTCATCTTGAACCCCAAACCGTTTGATGCGGTGATCAACAAGGAGGAACCCGTTACATGATTACCAAGTTTGGCAGCCTTTGGGCCGGCAACGTCGATATGGACAACCCCGGCTACCAAGGCACCCCCGCCAACGACCGCTGGCTTTCCGACGAGGAACTGGCCGGCGGCGCCATCGAAAAGGCTGAGCAGATCGCCATCGTCATGGACCGCCTGGGCTATGACACTTTCTGGGCGGCCGAGCACCACTTCCAGCGGGAAGGCTATGAGTGCATCCCTAATCTGCTGATGCTCTGGGTGCATTTGGCTCACCTGACGGAGAATCTGCGTTTCGGCTGCGGTTTCAATATAAACCCCATGTGGAACCCCCTGCGCCTGGCCGAAGACTACGCTACCGCCGACTGGCTTACCGACGGCCGGGTTCGTTTCGGGGTGGGCCGGGGCTACCACACCCGGGAGGTGGAAGTTTTCGGCTCTCCCATCATGGACCAGAACGCCAACCGTGAGCTCTTCGAGGAGCAAGTGGAAGTGATGTGGAAGGCGTTTAACCAGCGCAGTTTTTCCCACCACGGCAAGCACTTCGACATTCCGCCTCAGGTGCCGTACCGGGGGTACGAGCTGGAGGAAATTACCCTGGTGCCCCGGCCGAAGTATGATGTGGAGTGGTGGCAGCCGGTGGTGTCGGCCAGCGACCGGGCGATCAGTTTCATGGCGAAATGGGGCATCAAGGGCATCATCGGCGGCGGCGCGGCCACCGGCGGAGCTAGCGACGAGGTGATCCACCGCTGGCAGGCCATCCATGCCGAGCACGGCAAGGAATATGAGCTGGGCGAGGGCCTAGCAGTGGGCTATTCCGTGCAGATCGCCAACTCGGAGAAAGAGGCCATGGACCAGGCGCGCTACTGGATGGAAGAGCGGATCAAAATGTTTGGCCCGCTGGGCTTTATCGCGGGCTTGACCCAGGAGCAACTGGACGCGCTCAACGCCTTCGGCCGGCCAGTGCCCCAGGGCCTGAAGATGCCGGCCATTGAGGACTCCGTAGCCGCCGGGCAGTATCTGGTGGGGCCGGCGGACCGGATCACCGAGCAGCTGATGGCAATTCAGGAGCGGTATCCGGGCCTGGAAGAGATCAACATCGGCGTTACTAACATGGGCATGCCCACCTCGGCATCGTTGGATCAATTGGAGTGGTTCGCCCGGGACGTGATGCCGCACTTCACCAAGGCGGGGTCCGACAATTAGGTTGGAGGCCGCTGCCGCAAATCGCAAGCACCCGGTAGAGGCGGCGTCTCACGTCGCCTCTAGGATTGTGAGTTCACCCGAAACACTATGTCATCCAAACATTCTTCCGCAATAGCCGTCATCGGAGCGACTACTTGGGGAACTACACTGTCAATCCTGGCTGCCCGGGCCGGAGCAGAGGCGCGCCTCCTGTGCCGGACACCGGAAGAAGCGGAGATGCTGAGCCGCGCCGGCGAGCATTCGCGTCGGCTGCCTGGCGTGGCCTTTCCCCAAGGGCTTGCGGTGGGAAACGACCCGGCTTGGGCCTTACGCGATGCGGAGTTAGTAATAGTCGCAGTACCGTCCGACCGATTTCGGAGCAATCTTCGGCACAGCGCCCCCTACATACCCGGCGGCGCCGTCACCCTAAGCGCCACCAAAGGGCTGGAACTTCCCACCGGCCTGCGGATGAATGAAGTGATGGCGCAGGAATTGCCCAATCACCATCCCGGCGGTTTCGCCGCCTTGTCCGGCCCTAACCTGGCTGGCGAGATCATGGGGGGCAAGCCCGCCCTGACGGTGGTGGCGTCCGTGGACGAGGCATCCGGCCGGTTGGTCCAGGATGCCCTGATGTCGCCAACGTTTCGTGTCTATACCAGCGACGACGTGATTGGCGTGGAACTTGGGGGCGCGCTGAAAAACATCCTTGCGCTGGCGGCCGGCCTGGCGGACGGGCTGGAAGCCGGGGATAATGCCAAGGCTGCGCTAGTAACCCGTGGTCTTAACGAAATAGGGCGCCTGGGCATCGCCGCCGGCGCGGAGTTGATGACCTTTGCCGGCCTGGCGGGTCTGGGGGACGTGATGGCGACTTGCTCTAGCCCGTTGAGTCGCAATCGACGCGTAGGCGAGGAACTGGCCCGGGGCCACGGGCTTCCCGAAATCTTGGCTGGCATGGACGCAGTGGCGGAGGGGGTCAACACCACGGTGGCCGCGCTGGAGATGTCGGAACGGCTCGGCGTGGACATGCCCATTACCCGGCTGATGTCTCAAGTGCTATTTGAGGACCTCCCGGCAGCCGAGTGCATCCCAGTTCTCATGGAGCGCCCGCCTCGATCCGAGTGGTAGCGGGTTTGAGCGCCCGCTATAATGTCATCCAGCCTCCAATAGTGCCGGGGAACCATGACCAACGCTACACCGGGATCCGATTCAGACCGCCTTGAGCGCATCGAGCGCATCGTATCCGGGTTGGCGGATGATATGGCCAACATGAAAGATGATATGGCCAACATGAAGGGTGATACGGCTAACATGAAGGGTGATATGGCCAATATGAAGGATGATATGGCCATAACCAAAGGCTGGCAAACCGAGCTGGCGGTGGAACGCCGCGCCGGGCAGGTCTTCACCAGGCTCAGCGACGGCGAACTGCTGCGTATCTATCCTGCCAGCGAGCTGCGGTACTATGTCAGCCAAGGCCGGCGAAATCAGTCTATTACCAGGTTAGAGGCTGATCGAGCCGAATCTATAGATTTTCTGTTGGAAGGTTCGGATAGCAGTGGAGCTCCGGTACTGTACGCCGTTGAAGTTTCCTTCACCGCCGGCCCTGACGATATTGAACGGGCCGCCCAAAAAGCCGACCTGCTGACGCGGCTACTGGGACGCGAGGTAAGGCCAGCGGTAGTAGGCGCCGATTTTACCGCTCACTTTGCGGATAACGCGGCGCGTCAAAAGGTTGCCTACACTTACATCCGCAACGGCTATTCGATAAGCCGGTGAGGCCACTCTTTTCTCATCGCAGTTCTTTCGGCAGGGTAAAGGTAATGTCTTCCTCGGCCCCTTCCAACAGCGTCACCCGCTCCGGATTTAACGCGGCAATCACTGCCTCCACCAGCACCTCCGGCGTGGACGCGCCGGAGGTTATACCCACCTGTTGGCATCCGGTTAACCACTTCCGGTTGATTTCGTCGGGGCCGTTGATGAGGTAGGCCGGCGCTCCGTTGGCCTCGGCCACTTCCCGCAGGCGGTTGCAATTGGATGAGTTCTGCGCCCCGATGACCAGCACCAGGTCAACTTGGCTGGCCATTCTGGTTACGGCATCCTGGCGGTTGGTAGTGGCGTAGCAGATGTCGTTACGCACCAGTGCGGCGGGAAACTTTTCCCGGATGGCTCCGATGGCGCTGGCCGTATCGCCTACCGATAAGGTCGTCTGAGTGATGACAGCCACCTCGGTGTCGCTGGCCCAGTCTATCTCGGCAGTGGCCGCCTGTTCCGACAGGGGCGCGGTGTCGTTGATCAAGGTCATGGGGGCTTGTCCCATGGTGCCACGCACTTCCTGGTGTCCCTGGTGGCCCACCAGCAAGACGCGCCGGCCTTCGCGGTGGTACTTCTTGGCCTCGTTGTGCACGCGAGTGACCAGCGGGCACACGGCGTCGATGACGCGCAGGTTCAGTGAGGCGGCACGCTCGAAGTCTTCGGGCGGTGAGCCGTGAGCGGAGAACACTACCAGCGAGCCGTCGGGAATCTCGTCGACCTCCGCCACCGTAATGGCGCCCTTGCGCTCTAACTCTGCGACCACGTAGGGGTTATGCACGATCTGGTGCTTGACGTACACCGGCGGGCCGAACCGCTCCAGGCATTGCTCCACCACATCGATGGCCCGCACCACACCGGCGCAAAAGCCGCGGGGGGAACTGAGGACTACTTCAACCATGATCGATAGGTCTCCACAAGGGTTGCCGCTACGGTTTGGGTAGAGCGATGGCTGGCTAGGCCGCATCCGGCTGCCAGCCCCAGGGTCGGGGGCCCCAGCCGGCTTCGTACACTTCGCCGCGCTTGACCGACATTACCGGCACTACGGCCCGGTCGGAGTTGCGCCCATTGCCGAGGACGTCGTACACCACCCAGTCGCCGTCCTGGATGTTCAGCACGGAGAGATCGGCCTGCTTGCCAGTTTCCAGGCTGCCAAGTCGGGCCGCTTCGCCGATGGCGCGGGCCGGGTTGATGGTACACATCTCGACTACCCGCTCGAGAGTGAAGCCCATAGCCAGGAAGCGGGTCATCATCTCGGTCATGCTGTGGACGGTGCGGATGCGGCCCGGCACGGTGAGGTCGGTGCTGATGCAGTGGGGTTCCACGCCCTGGTCCAGGACCCGCTCGCCGATGTCGAAGCTGAAGTTGGCGCGTCCGTGGGCGGTGTCGAGCCAGACGCCGCGCTCGTGGGCCTCTCTGGCCTCGGGCACCAGGTTGCCGTCGCTGTCTAGCACGCCGCCGGGGTTGGCGGTGAAGAAGTGGGTCACGATGTCGCCCGGCTCCATGATAGGCAGCAGGTCGCGGATTACCTCGGCAGGATAGCGTTTTTCGGTATCGCCGATGTGCACCATCAGGGGGACGCCGGCTTCCTTGGCGGCGCGTTTGGCCAGGCGGGGCATCTCCATGCCCATGATCTCCAGGGCCGGAGAAACCATGCGGGCCTTGACGCCACGGATGGCGCCGTTGCTCTCCTCGATGACCTGTATGGTGCGTTCCAGGTCGATGCTGCTTGGGGAGAAGATGTCGGGGGTGGTGGCCAGCCCGGTGCGGCAGATGTGCAGGAAGGGAATGATCTCAGTGGCGTTGTTGGGGATGATGTGGGCCGGGAAGCCGCCGTAGGTATCGCAGCCGCTGCTGCCGGCGTCTACCATGGTGGTCACGCCGGCGCGGACGCCGCCCAGGTCGGCGTTGACGCCGTTGCCGTTGACTCCCTCGTACACGTGGGTGTGCAGGTCGATGAGGCCGGGGATGACGTATTTGCCGCGCACCTCAACGACCCGGGCCGACTGGTCGGCCGGAATGTCGGCGGCGACGGCGGCAATTTTGCCGTCTGCGATGGCGACGTCGCAGGGGCCGTTCAGGTTCTGCGTTGGGTCAATTACCGTACCGCCTTTGATGAGCAGGTCGTACATGATCCGGGTCCCTCCGAATGATACGATTAGTCGCTAGACACTAAATGTTTGCGGCAACAGAATAACCCGCTATGGACGACTCTGGCAAACTGTTATTCGGCAGCAATGTTCGGCTATTACGCGAATCTCTCGGAGTGACGCAGGAGAGTCTTGCTGAGGCTGCGAGGTTGGATAGGTCGTACATCGGCGGCATTGAGCGTGGGGAGCGCAACCCGGCTCTGACCGCAATTTTGCGGTTGGCGTCGGTGCTGGGGGTTGCGCCGGGTCATCTGTTCGATGGCGTTGGCGATGGTGTTGGGATGCAATATCTAGCGGATGGTATTGTGGCCATGGCCACAAATAATGGATTGCTAATCAGGTTCAAATATGACCGATACGATGCGGAGTATCAATTGGAAGGGGCGACCCTACCGCAATTCAACCAAGTTCTGAGCGTACTCAACAACGGATTAGCATCCGGTAGCAGGCGAGCCGACGCGGTAGCGGAGACGTTTCTGACCGCAGTACAAACATGGCCGGATGCCAACCCATCCGACCTGTGGACGTTTTTGGTCAATCGCGCTTATTGCGACCGTTCTAATCACCCCAACGCTAATGCCAGACTCAATTTGGAACAAAGCTGGAAACGAACAAGCGGGTGGGCTTTGGAGCGAGTCTTGGTAGCGCATTACCAACCATTCCTTATCGGTAAGGGCCTATCCATCAAGGTAGGCAGCAAAGCCGAAAAAGCCGCGCTCCTGGGCCGGATTGACGATCCCCGTATCGTTCCTGATAAAGCCGATATACTGCTTTGCTATGATGCCGACGATGTGAAAAGGTTGTTGGGCGTGGTTCATGTGAAAGCCAGCATTGCCGAAAGGCGCACCGATGACGTGCCATTGAGCCAGGCATTGATAGCAGCCGATTATCTTTCCGTGTTTTGGACTATGGATGCCAAGAGTTTCCCGGCAGCGCGACCAGTCAATCGAGGTGAGTTTGGGGATGTTGATGATGACCAACTGAGCGACAAACGGCGAGACTTCGAGGAACATGGTCACTTCTCGGCCTGCTTTTCCTACAACCGCAATACGATACCTACACCGGAAGATAGCGATGCAGAAGCTCGGATATTTGTATGCGACTTTACAAACCCAGACGACCATTTTTCGCAATTTTTGATTTCGGCATTGCGACGCCGCCTGCCTCACCGGAGTTAAGGTTTTGCTGTTCGCAAATCTGCGCCAACCTTCTCCTTGATTCCGTAACCTGCTCCGAATCAATCTCGAACCCGATGTAAGTGCAGCCCAGCCGCAGAGCCGCTATACCGGTTGACCCGGAACCGGAGAAAGGGTCTAACACGACTACGCGGCTACCGCTTTGACCGTAAGCTTCAATGCAGCGTTTGGGCAGTTCTATGGGGAATCGGGAGCGGTGCTGTAGCCCGGAAATGTGCTCGTTGGCGAATTCCCATATGCTGGGCACCGGCGGCGCGGCGCGGAACGAATGATGTTCATCTTTGGCCAGCAGATATATGGACTCGTGCTTGCGGTGCGGCCGGCGGCAGCGCCCTTCCGGCATCGGGTTCTTCTTGGCCCAGATTACTTCGCCACGATACAGATACCCCGATTCAGCGAGCGCCATCAGCAAGCGTTGGGGCAACATCAACAGATTGCCGTACTGCAACCAGCCGGTCGTTTTGTCCACAAATGCCTTGCGCCTGAAACGCGGTTTGGTATAGGCCGCGTTGTCGGGCGAGAAACCGTTCTTGTCGGCCCCCAGGGAGCTGTACTTGTAATCTTTAGCTCCCCAATTCACGGGCGTGTTGTAGGCATCGCCCAAGTTGAGCCACACAATGCCGTGCCGCTTCAGCTTGGGCAGCAGGGCCGCGAATACCGTCTCCAGGAAAGCGAGGTATTCCCTGGGGTCTTCTTCCGTGCCGTTGCCCAGCCCGCCACCGGCGGAGCGCTGACCCCAATAGGGCGGGCTGGTGACTATCACGTCAACGCTGGCGTCAGGCAGTTTTGGGATCAGCGTCAAGCAATCTCCCGCAAAAACATCGGAGCGATCTACGCTTATCCGTTGCGGTTGGGCGTCAGGCATAGTCAGACTGCCGAACTTGCGGTTAGCGCTTGACGGCACATCACGCAAGCGTAGTCAGCGCTGCGGCCAGTGTCAAGCAGGCAACAGGCGATTAGGTTTTGGGCCGGTACGAGACCAAATCACCTGTTTTCGGAGTAATAGTCGTCGTCCGCGTAGTATTCCTCATCCTCATAGCGGTACGCACTGTCGTCTTCCGGGCGGCGGCGCAGCCTTCCCCACAGCCACTTGCCAACCACGACGACGACGGCCAGCAGGACTAGACCGCTAATTAGCCACACGTCCAAGTAGGCCAGGAAGGACAGACGGGCCGGCTCGCTGCCGGTTTGGGGGAGAACGGACAGGATGATGAAAGGATTCATTCGGGTTGCCCCTGGATTGGCGGGATGCTGGATTGGCGGGATGCTGGTGACCGGGATGCTGGTGACCGGGATTATATTATCTTGGATAATCGCCCTGCTGCGCCGGGGAGCCCGGCAAGTTGCCGGAGAATCGGCAGCAGCAGCGGCTCGACTGTTGCACCGGCGTAACCGGTTGCCGGCATGGATTGGGGTTTTCGGCATCCTGCCATCAAGAAATCGCCGAATCTCGCTTGATCTCCAGTATGCCCTAATCCCGTCATTGTAGAACAATGATGCCTCAAAGGGGCCAAAGCGCCGTGGCACCGAGTATCCGGGCGCGGCCAAGCGGCCCAGTGGTGGAGAAGATGAAGCAAACGGTGAACTCCTTCCTACAGCATCTGGTTGTTGAGCGTGGGTTTTCGCAAAACACGCTGGACGCCTACAGCAACGACCTGAACCAGTTTCGGGAATTCGTCGCCGACAGCCTGAACTCCGAGGACCAGGAGGCCTGGCGTCTGGTGGACATCAATCTGCTCAACGCCTACATCAGCGAGTTGCGCGACAACCGCAAGTACCGGGATACCACCACAGCGCGCAAGGTGGCGGCGGTGCGTTCGTTTTTCGGCTATCTGAGCGCCAACAAGTTCATCAGCGAAGATCCCACCGAAAACCTGGGTTCGCCCCGGGTGGGAAGGTCGGTGCCGAAGTTCATCTCTGAGGATGACGTGAAAAAGTTGCTGACCACGTCGGCCGACACTGGGACTCCGGAAGGGAAACGGGATGCGAGCATTCTGGAGCTGCTGTACGCCACCGGGTTGCGGGTCAGCGAGCTGGTTGCCCTTAACGTGCAGGATACGGACTTTGAAGAGGGATTTATCCGCACCTGGGGCAAGGGGGCCAAGGAACGGATCGTTTATCTGTACCCGGATGCTCTCTCGAACCTGCGGGAGTATATCGGAGGCGCGCGGGTGGAACTATTGGGGCAGAAGGGTGGTGAAACGGCACTTTACCTCAATCAGCGCGGCGAGCGGCTGACCCGTCAGTGGGTTTGGAACATTCTGAAGACTACAGCCAAAGCCGCGGGCCTCGATCCTAAGATTACCCCACACACCCTGCGGCACAGTTTCGCCACCCACCTGCTACAGAATGGGGCGTCGCTGCGCCATGTGCAGGAGTTGCTGGGCCACTCCAGCATATCCACGACGCAGGTGTACACTCACCTCACCGACTCCCATGTACGCGAGGAATACGACCGCAGTCACCCTCGCGCCAAAGCGGAAGCCGCGCGGGAATAGTTTTCGCCTATCCCCGCCGTTCCAGGTTACGGATCGCCTCGTCGATGCGGCGTACCTGCTCGGTGTCGCCGGAGGACAGACGGTAGCAGCGGTCCAGGTACAGTTGGGCCAGTTGCGCTCCGTGGGGGCTGGTATCCCCGGCGACGTTCACCAATGAACCGATGTTGAACTCTTCGGGCAGGTGACGTCCCAGAGCGGTCATTTCGGCGATGATTTCCGCAATGGCCGGGTCATCGTTGCCTTCCTGGGCGAAGCGCAGCCGGCCGAGGAGCCGCCCCATCTCGGCCAGTCGGTCGCCTTGGCTCATAAAGCTCCAGAGCACCTCGTTGACACCCAGGCCGCCGGTATCAGCCTCCGGGGAATCCTCTTCACCGGCCAGCGGGGCCGAAAGGGCTTCCGGCCGGGCCGCGTCATCGGCCGGGACGGATAAGGCGCCCGCGCCGGGGTCGGCCCGGGAGCAGGCATCGAAGTATTCCTGCACTGCCTGGGCCACGGATTCCATCATGCGGGCCAGGTCATAGGAGAACATATTGCCACCATACACCAGGTCGTCGTCACGCCGGTTGGCGAGGCGCACCAGGTGATCGTACCCGCCTTCCACCAACTCCGACATCGGGGGCATGGCGAAGGCGGAGAAATTTGCCAGCGGGCCCGATCCGCCGCTACCCAGATGAGCGGCCAGGAAGGGAGGCACGTACTTGGTCAGGTCCGCAGTAATGGGCAGGGTAATGATGTATGTGCCATACACGCGGTCTGGCTCGGTGTCAACGCGGAAATACAGCAGGGCGTGGCCCCGAGGTCGCCGGGAATCGCCGATTTCAAACTGGAGGTCCATGGGAAGAGTATAGTTTAGGCGTCCAGTAATGGCAAAGGGATTGAGGGTGAGGATTTTTGCTGACGATCCGCAGTGGCGAACACAAGTTCGATAATGGTAGAGTAGGAACGCCGAAGAAATAAACGGCTATCAAAACGAATTTGTGGAGGGGTTGGAATGTTGGCAACTGCTCAAACGTGCGCGGTTATTGGACTGGATGGTCAGATCATCCAGGCGGAAACGGATATTTCCCCGGGGCTGCCCGCGTTTCACATCGTCGGCCTGCCCGACACTGCGGTGCAGGAGGCGAAAGAACGGGTGCGCGCCGCCGTGCGGAACAGCGGCGGCGAGTTTCCCATGCGACGGATCACCGTCAACTTGGCGCCGGCCGATTTGAAGAAGGCCGGACCAGCCTACGACCTGCCTATAGCAGTTGGCATCCTGTTCAGCACCGGACAGGCGCCGCCTACGCCGGAGCCGGCGATCTTTCTTGGCGAGCTGTCGCTGGACGGCGGCTTGCGCCACACTGCCGGCATCTTGCCCATGGTGTCAGTAGCGCGGGACCAAGGCGTGCGCAGCGTGTACGTGCCGGCCGTGGATGCCGCCGAGGCCGCGCTGGTGGATGGCATGACCGTCTATCCGGTGGAGACACTGGCGCAGTTGCTGGCCCACCTACAGGGTGACGCCGCCATCGCGCCGTTCCCCCGTAGCGGGGTATATCTCAACGGCAATCGCCAGCAGCCGGACAGTACCGATCTACGCCACATCAGAGGGCAAGACCACGCCAAACGGGCGCTGGAGGTTGCCGCCGCCGGGTTTCATAACATCCTGCTCAGCGGTCCGCCCGGTTCGGGCAAGACACTGCTGGCGAGGGGGCTGCCGGGCATCCTGCCTTACCTGAGCACAGATGAAGCGCTGGACGTCACCAAGATCTACAGCGTCAGCGGCAACCTGCCGCCGGACAGCCCGCTCGTCGCCCAGCGACCGTTCCGGGCGCCGCATTACACCATATCAAACGCCGGTCTCGTGGGTGGAGGCCGGATGCTGCGTCCAGGCGAGATCACGCTGAGTCACCGGGGCGTCCTGTTCCTGGACGAATTGCCGGAGTTCGGTCACGCCGCATTGGAATCGCTGCGCCAGCCTCTGGAAGACAAGACGGTGACGATTACACGGGTCAGCGGCACGGTGACCTACCCGGCCAGTTTCATGCTGGTGGGCGCGATGAATCCTTGTCCCTGCGGCTACGCCTCTCATCCGCGGAAGGAGTGCGTTTGCAGTCCGTCGGCGCTGGCGCGGTACCAGAGGCGAATCAGTGGGCCACTTCTGGAGCGTATCGATATCTTCGTGGAGGTTCCGCCGGTAGAGTACGACAGCCTGTTGGGGCAGTCTGTCGCCGAGTCATCGGCAAAGGTGCGGGACCGGGTGGTTGCGGCCCGCGGAATTCAGGAAGCTCGGTTCGCGAAGAATGGGGACGAACCAGGGAGGTCTAATGCGGAGCTGTCCGGTTCCAGGATATGGGACTACTGTGACTTGCGGGAAGATGCCTCGGCGCTGCTGCAAAGAGCCTCCCAACAGCTGGATCTTTCGGCTCGCGCGTTGCACCGTGTGGTCAAGGTGGCCCGCACCGTGGCCGACCTGGCGGGAGCGGAACGGATTGGGCCAGCGCACTTGGCCGAAGCGCTGCAATATCGGGCTCGAGGGCTGGGTTAGGCGGGGCCCGGCGCCACCGCCTCTTGCCCGATTCTGGTTGCAGGCATAGCATATGAGTCATCGAGGGCGGAGTGACAACGATGCGGAACGGGTAACCATACTCAGCGTACCGGCAGAGCGTATTAGACCGCATTTCTGGACGTTCAGTATATGTTTCGTCGTCACTCTCATTTTCTACATATTCGTCCACGTCATGATTGCCGAAAACCCATCCTGGGAGAAAACGCCGTCAGCAGTCGTGGGCGACACCACACGCGCCGCCGGGTTCTGGCTGTTAGCCAGTCCTATCCTGGTAGAAGGAGCCTTTATGGTATTCGCTGCTATGTTTCGCCAAAAAATTCGTGAGGAAAGTAGAGAGGAGGGCATAGCGCAAGGTATAGCGCAAGGCCGCGACGAAGCCGATGTTGTTTGGCGCCAATGGAACCAACGGCGGCTGGAGGCTGAAGCCAACGGACAACCATTCAACGAATTGCCGCCTGACTTTGGCAACGGATCCTCTGCCAATGGCAACTGACTGTCCATGGGTTAGCCACTCTTAAACCCATCGTGGCGCAATATGCCTTCAGCGTTCAGAGTAATGTTGCCTGTCGCCGCTCCATCTCCAACAGACGGGCCTTTACGTCGACGCCGCCGGCTCCATAGCCGTGCAGCCCGCCGTTGCTGCCGACCACGCGGTGACAGGGGACGATCAGAGGGAAGGGGTTTTTGGCCATAGCCTGGCCGGCGGCTCGCGATGCCCGGGGATTGCCGGCAGCAGTTGCCAGCCACCGGTAGGAACGAGTTTCGCCCGGCGGAATAGCGCGGCAGGCGCCCCACGCTGCGCCGAAAAAGGGCGGAGCGGCGGAAAAATCCAGTGTAATGCCATCCAAAGCCGTCAGGTCGCCCGCGAAGTAATCGTTTAAGGCGGCCAGCACATCGGCCAACTGGGCGGTGTTTTCCTCGGCGTTACCCAACGCTTCTCCCAACCCGTCCAGCGCGTCCTGCGGCTGAGGTTGCAAGCTCACGCGACGCAGGCCATCACGTCCACCGAGCAAGGCGACCCAGCCGAAGGGGGTTTCCTGCAAACAATAGCGCAGCGTCATTTCATCCTGGTTGACTAAGTTCATAAGATCACAGTTCAGCGGGGGCATCCGGTCAGCGCGGGGCATGCGGATTTCGCATTGGCCGGGTTCAGACTTCTCTGCGCCGGAGAGCGTACAACGCCAACGGGAAGCGCAGGGTTTTCCAAGCTTCGGATATGCCGCCGGGATCGTCAGCGTCGGCGGGTGCGCGGCCTGAGTAGGTTTGACGAGTGTAGGCGTTGACGATGCGCCGGATGGCCGCTTGCTGTTCCGGCATGGCGGCGGCCAGCCGAGAGCCCCACTGGTGGGGTGTCTGGTGCTCCCGCAGGGGGAAGGAGGCCAACGCGCCCAACCGGAGCAACCGCCGATAGGCTCCGGTTACGTTTCGCGGCGTGGCCAGCAGCGAGCGCCAAATAACCCATGCCGCCAAAGCCATTAGCACAGCGGCAGCGCCGAGACCGATAATCCAAGGGAGCGCGCCCCGAACCGTTTCGGTCCACTGAGCGGTGGTTCCGATTGTGGCCGCAAACTCTTCGTCATCGAACAGCGATTCAAAGTCTTCGCAATCCTCTTCGATTTCACAAGGCAGGTCGCCGGCATCG
This sequence comes from Dehalococcoidia bacterium, assembly GCA_963692995.1. Taxonomy (GTDB): domain Bacteria; phylum Chloroflexota; class Dehalococcoidia; order Lucifugimonadales; family UBA3495; genus Bin87. Next base: position 1,168,746 of record OY843611.1, on the reverse strand, counting down.
CCGCTTCCCTCAGCGCTGGCGCCGGGGCGGGCCTTTTCCGGCGGGATGGCTACCGGAATCTCTTTGCCGGGAGTTGGCTCGAAAGGTATCCAGCCGTAATCCGGGAAATACACTTCCGTCCACCCGTGGCTGTGGTGGTCGGACACGATGTACAGGTTGGAGCCGTGGGGAGAATGCCCCGTGGTATAGCCGGTGGTCATGCGGCTCGGCACGCCCAAACTGCGCATCAACACGGTCATGGCGGAGCCGAAGTATTCGCTGTAGCCCTGGCGGCTGTCAAAGAGGAAATGGTCCACGCCATCGGCGCCGAAGGGCGGCGGGGAGATGTCCAAGTTGTAAGTGAAGTTGTTTTTGAGATATTGCTCCACGGCCACTGCCTGATCGTAAGGCGTTTCAGCTTCGGCGGTGATGTCACGGGCCAGCGCGGCAACGCGCGGGGGCATATCCCTAGGCAGTTGGGTGTAACGCGCCCACAACCAGGGAGCGTACTCTTGTCCGGCGACCCGCAGTTGGTCCGGCTCGGCAGAAGACACTGACGACGTCAGCTGGTATGGGACGTCGGCTTCAGCGTTACCGCCGGCGGCGCGGACCGCGAGCACGTCGGGTTCTGAGGGAACGATCTCGGCGATGACGGCCTCAAGGACGCGGCCATCATCGTCCCGCTGGACCGATTCCAGCACGAAAGACGCGGCCGGCAGAGCCGCCATAACGGCGTCGGAGTCGGCAGAGGCGTCGGCGGCGAGGGTTTCGCGCAATCCTGCTACGGCATCTTGAAGCACCGGAGGCAAGCCATCGATGGGGCTATCCGGATCGGGGTTGATGACGTAGCGGGGGGAGTCAAAGGTCTCGATGCGAATGTCGCGGTTGGCGCCGATGACCTGCCCGCCGGCGAACAGACTACGACTGTCGTATTTTGGTGTGACCTCAAAGGTTACGTTGAACCGTTCCTGATATGGGCCAGGAGTACTGTGCTCGGGTTTCCAGCCCGGTTCTTTGAGCACGGTTCCTTCCGACAGCCAACCCTCGTGGCTGTAGGTAGCGTAGGAACGGGCTTTCCAATAGAGCGGCACCGGGGAGTTGACTTGCAGCACGGGGGTGTCGGCGGGGTTGATGGTGCCCTGGAAGGCCATGGTGTCGCCCCAAATGCGATAAGGCAACGGGCGACGGGCGGGCAAACCCGCGAACAGGCGGTTGAAATCCTCCTCCCAATGCACCAGCGGGGAGCGCGTGAAATTATAAAAGGCGTTGGCGGGACCCCATTGACTGCCCACCGGCAGCAAGAAGGCAATGAGCAAAGCGACGATGGCCACCACCGAGGTGTCGCTAACGGTGAGGATCCCCAAGTGTCCGTCGTAGATCCGGCGCTGGCGATCCCAGCGTTGCCGGGAACGAATTGACTGCACCCAGCCCACCAGAAGCAGACCGGTGAACAGGTAGATCGCGAGATAGATACTGGCGTTGTCGGGCAGGAAGGTGAGGTTGGAAAGCAACCCAACGGCGCCCAGGGCGAAGACGCCCCAGAAATTGCGGTAGCGGAAAAATACCCACCCGGCCAAGTAGCCCGACAGCCACGAGGCGATCAACAGTCCCGTGGCAAAGGGCAAGGGATCAACGCTGATCCCTTCGGCTCGAGCCGCCCAGATCCACAGACCCAAACGTTCAAAAAACACCGCCGCGTTCACGATGTGCAGTTCTTCGGGAGCAGCGGAGACCATTTGCCAGATCACCACGCCGCCACCAATTAGCAACCCGATGGGCAGAAGGGCTGCGGTCCAAAACCGGATGCGGGAGAGTAGCAGGGCGGTCAGGACAGCGAGCAGCATGACCAGGACCAACGACGGCGTAGGAGCCCAGTCGGCCACCTCCACCGACCAGACAACGATGATCATGTTGAGGGTAAGGAGTCCGGCAGCCACCCAGCCATCGGGCGGGCGCAGGGCCAGGAGCAAGGCCCACAAGCGATCCGCCAGCACCGGTCCGCGCCAAAAGGCCCTAGCCTCGGAGGGGGGCCGGGTCAGGGAAGGAATCGGAGATGTTACGGAAGCCATGACCGCGGGCCTCTATAGAGCGGCATCACGACGCGACGGGAGCAGCAGAGGGGGACGTTCCGGCAGCGGGGGAAGTTTCGTTGGGAGAGCTACCAGCGTTCTCGGCAGTTGCGGAGCCGCTGCTGCGCGACGGCCCGGCAGCTACTGGCCGGGACAGGGCCAGGTTGATGTCCTCGCCATGACGAACCATGTAGAGGGGTATGTCGTGTTGGGTTAAATAATCAGCAGTGATTTGCCCGGTGATGCCGGGAGAAGCGTTGGCGTCCGAAAGCGGGAAAGAATTGGGGTCAATGTAACAAACCGCCACATTGATGCCCTGTCGGCGCAAACCAACCAGGGCCGAGGTCCATTCGGGGCGGCGGGATGGGGTGATGACCATGAGAGTGTTGAACCCGGAAAGCTGGGGACGCAAATCGTAGATGAACCGTTCCAAGGGCAAAAAGCCGTCGGCGCGTATCCCCGCCAGTGTTTCCATCAAGATGCCCAACTGGGCCGGACGGCGGTCGGGCTTGAGCGTCCATAGCTGACCTGCGTTTGCGGCCAGGCCCACAGGCACGGCGGTTTGATCCCAGTGTCGCACCAGGGATGCGGCAACAGTCACGGCCAACTCCTCGGTGTTATCGGGCGCTTCGCCGAAGTGGGAGCGTCGTTCCATGTCCAGGAGAACCCAGGCCTGGGCGGAAACGCCGATGTCGAACTCCTTGACCATCAGGCGGTTCATGCGGGCCGTGTACGGCCAGTGAATGCGGCGGAGGCTGTCGCCATGGGCGTAGTCGCGGACGGTGGAGGACTCAGGGGTGATAGCCGGGGTGCGCCGGGAGAAGGCGGAATCGCTGGGCAGGTTGGCAAAACGGCGGTCCAGGTCGGGCAGGGGAAGGGTTTGCGGCAGCACGGTGTAGGAGTGTTCGTTGAGAAAAGAACGGGTGAGGCGGAACAGGCCAAAAGGATCCCGCGCGGTCACCCTAACGCGCCCGGTACGATAGATACCCCGGCGGGAGAGATAAGTCTCGATGCGGAAGGAACGCACCTGCCCCTTTACCAAGGCTACGGTGCGGCCGCCCGGGTCGTCCAGGTCGGTATCTTCGGTCACTTCCAGCCAGGATTTGGGCAGACGGGAGCGGTTGATCAGCTGGACCTGGCCCTCCAGGAATTCTCCGACCCGACCTCGATTGCCCAGCCGGGTCAGCCGCACGTCTAATCCGCGCAGGTTCAACCAGGCCCAAGCGTATCCAATGCCCACCAGCACAATCAGGGTGAACAGCAACCGGTAGAAAAAGGGGAATCCCGTGCCCAACGAATAGAACAGTACCGTCAGAATTAACAGGCTGAAAAGAATTTTGCGGCGGTGCTGGCGGACCAGCGATTTGATCAGGAATGTATTCAAGTCGGTCGGACCGGAATTCGGGGTTGGTGAATAGCTCGGGAATATTCCCGTTCAGCGCGGCGCGGCGATGCTTGCCTAGCGCGCACCCGGCACAGGAACGCTGTTCAGCAGCTCTTCGACTACCCGCTCGGGGAGAACGCCTCGCATACGGGCCGCGGGGGTTAGAACGATGCGGTGGGAGAGGACAGCCACGGCTAACTCCTTGATATCGTCGGGCAGCACGTAGTCTCGGCCCCGGAGGAGGGCGAGGGCTCGTCCAGTGCGGAAAAGCCCCAGCGACGCCCGGGGGGAAGCGCCCAGGGCGGCGTCGGCGTGCTCGCGAGTGGCCTCGGAGAGGGCGACCAGATATTCGCGCACCAAACCATCCACGTACACTTCCTGCGCCGCCTGCTGGAGTGACAGCACATCCTCCGGCGAGGCCACCGGCTCCAGTTCCAGGATGGGATGGGAGTGTTCCTGCTGGGCGATGATGAGTATCTCCTCCTCGAAGCGGGGGTAGCCGATGCTGACTCGCATCAGGAAACGGTCTAGTTGGGCTTCCGGCAAGGGGAAGGTTCCTTCGTACTCGATGGAGTTCTGGGTGGCGATGACCAGGAAAGGAGGCGGCAGGGGATGGGTGACGCCGTCCACGGTGACCTGCCGTTCTTCCATGGCTTCCAGCAGCGCCGATTGAGTTTTGGGCGTGGCGCGGTTGATTTCGTCGGCCAGCACCAAGTGGGCAGCAACCGGGCCGGAGCGAAAGCTGAACTCGCCGGTGGACTGGTTGTACACGGATACGCCGGTGACGTCGCTGGGCAGCAGGTCCGGCGTGAACTGAATGCGGGAGAAGGTGCCGCCAATGGACACGGCGATGGAGCGGGCCAGCATGGTTTTGCCCACGCCGGGCACGTCTTCCACGAGGATGTGCCCTTCGGCTACCAGGGCGGCCAGAGCCTGCTCGATAACGTTGTCCTTGCCCACAATAACCGTGGCGATGTTATCGGCGATGCGACGGGCAGTGGTAGCGGCATCCAGGATGCCTGGTGATACGCCGGCCGCGGGGGACATGACTGCGGTGTTCTGCACGGGCGCGCTCCTGGCCTCGGATCGGGTCTGGCCTCGGTCGGGTTAGGTTGGCTGGCTGTGGGCCAGTTTAGCACAATACGACACTTACCAAGCGTCGGCGGAACTTTAGGGACTCATCGGCAAGCCGGCATTGCGACAGTTGTGGCGGGTTGGCATCATCGGCTGGCTTCCACAGGTTGGCAAGGCGGGCGGGCGCGCCGGCGGGTAAGGCTGGACTTCAGTACTATTGCGGTGTGAGGTCAGACGCTCCGGCGCAGTTGAATCGCCGGTGAATTTTCGGGATGATGAAACGGTGTCGGCGCAATGGCGAGTTTGCCGTCTGCGGCGGCGGTTGGAGTATATTGCAAAACACCGGAGACCGGAGGTAGGAAACATGACCGAATTGGTATTGCGAACCGCCGTGGGCGACTATGGACACACAACCCCGCTCAAAGATGGAACCGTCGTCTCGTCAATGTTCGACATGGAACATATTGAGGTGTCTCCGGTGACCAGCATCTTTCGGCGTATGGTGCGCGGCTCGGAGTTCGACGTGGCAGAGATGGCCCTGTCAACCTACTTATGCGCACGGGCCCACGGGAAGCCGTTCACCGGGCTGCCGATCTTCCTGACGCGGGCCTTCTATCACGGTGGCATCGTGGTGAATCGGCACAGCGGCATTGAGTCGCCCAAGGACCTGGAGGGCAAGCGGTTCGGCGTGCGCAGCTACACCCTGACGCCGGGGGTGTGGACGCGGGGCCTGCTGCAAACGGAGTACGGGGTGGACCTGGATGCGGTGACGTGGGTGCTATCCGGGGACGAGCACGTGGCCGAGTACGTCGCGCCGTCCAACGTGGTGTCCTCACCCAACAATGACCTGGGCGAGATGCTGCTGTCGGGTGAGATCGACGCCGCCGTCGGCGCGGGGCGGGTGGAGTCGGATGACATCGTTCCCTTTATATCCTAAGGGTATCCGAACTTACAAGGTTGTTTGAGTATAAAAATGCCATTTCCAGCCCTCGAAAGGCTGTTGAATGCCGTCTAAGGCCGTAGTGAATGTCGGCAAAAATGTCGGCAAAGGCGATAATCAGGGCAGATCGTCGGCGTCCATAGCGGCGGCGAAGGCGTCGGCGGCTTCCTTCTGCCAGCCCGGCAAAGAATGGGCGTAAATATCGCCGGTAATGCTGACGCTGCTGTGGCCCAGGCGCTTGCTGATGACGACGATATTCTGGCCCTGCTGCAAGGCGACGCTGGCGTGAAAATGGCGGAGGCTACGCAAGGTAATCCCTGAATGGCCAGCCCGGCGAGCCAGTTTGGCGAGGTCGCGGGACAACCGCGCGGGATTCATCCAGCCGCCGGTCGCCGGGTCAGGAAAGACGATGCCTTGCTCCCCGTCGATCTCCGACGGCGGCCGGCCGGCGAGATGCTGAGCCAGCGCTCGTACGGTGCCGGCGTCCAAGTCAACCTTGCGGGCGCCGCTGGCGGTTTTAGGCGGTTCCAGAACCGGGCGGCCCCGACCGGCGCGCGCCAGCGAGCCGCGCACCAGCAACCAGCCTTCGTCCAGGTTCAGGTGTGCCCGACGCAGGGCCAGGGCTTCGCCCCGCCGCAGGCCGGTATAGGCGATCAGGCGCAGGATGGGGTAGCCGGGATAATCCTCGTTCTGGGCCAGCCGCAGCAGGGCGCGCACCGCATCCGGTTCCGGGGCCTGGGCTTCCCGACGCGCCGGCCGGGGCGGCGACACCGCAGCCACGGGGTTGCGGGCGATGAGTTCCATCCGCAGGGCGTAATTGAGCGCGCCGGAGAGGACCACGTGAGCCTGGCCCACGCTCTGGGGCGAGAGGCCCTGGGCCAGGAGTTGGGCTTCAAAAGCCCGAATGTCGGCGGGGCCGAGGGCGGCTAGGCGGACGTGGCCCAACCTCGGCGCGATGTGGCGCCGGACGGCGGCTTCGTAACGGATGAGGGTGCTTTCCCGGCGTCGCGGGGCGATCCATTCGGATAGCCAGCGTTCCAGCCAGTCGCCCAGGCGGAGTTCGCGGTTGGGCGGCGTCAGTCCCTGGTCCACGGCGGAGAGCAGTTCGCGGAGTTTGCGCTGCGCCTGGGCTTTGGAGCCGCGGACGGTAGCGAAGCGGCGCTGGCGGCGTCCCTGGTTGTCCTTGCCCAGGTCCACGGTGAGTTCCCAGTGGCCGGGACTGCGCTGGCGGATGCTGCCTTTCACGTCAGCAGCCTCAGTGTTCGCGGAAGGACCAGCGGACGCGGCCGAGGAAATCGACTTCATCGCGGTTGACTTCGGTGATTTGGCCGTCGCCGGTGACTAGTTTGAGTCGGTCGGGTCCGGCGAGATAGACGCGGCGGGCGGCGATGGTCTGGTGGTGAGCCGCGGAGCGGACGACGTAGATGCGGCCTTCGACAAAGGGCAGGTCCGGGTCGGGATCGACGATGAGGGTATCGCCGTCGCTGATGCCTTCGCGCAGCAGGGAGTTGCCGGAGACGCGGAGGGCGAAAGCGCCGGGGGCTTTGCGGAGGATAGTGTCGGGGAGAGGTTGTTGCCCGTCGGATTCCGACCAGGATTCGACGAGTTCGCCGGCGGAGACAAAGCCTAAGACGGGGCGGGATTCCAGCCCGATTTCGCCGGTGGGCCGCAGGGCGAAGGCGTCGGAACCGGCGAGAGTTTCGGGAAGGGCGAGGGTTTCGGAGCCGGCGAGGGTTTCGGGAAGGGCATCGTCGCGCTCTGGGTCGTGGTCGGACAAGAGCCAGTCCGTGGAACAGCCGTAGAGGGCGGCGAGGCCGAGGAGGGCCAGCTGGGAAGGGCGCTGGCGTCCGGTTTCGTAGAGATAGAGGGCATTGGGGTGTACGCCGGCCCGGTTGGCGGCTTCTTTGCGGCTCCAGCCGTGGCGTTTTCGCGCCCGGCGCAGGTTAGCGTCCAGGGTCATGCTGCGCTCCTCAAAAAACATTCCGGCAAATTGACAAGTATCTGAAATAATACCAGACCCTTGACAGCGCCGGTAACTAGTAACTTATAGTTTATAAACTACGATACATATAGCGCGCTTACGGAATACGCGCTGCGCCAGGGGCGTGCGGCCCTGGGCCGGGTTATCTGACCGACACGGCGAGTTGTCAAGGAACTTGATCAGTTCAGTTTATTGTCGGAGGACTCTGCGATGACGCCAAAAACCGACCGGCAGCGGCTGCTGGAAAGCCAGCGGCAGCGGCCCATTGAGGAAATCGTGGTCGAAACCCTGAACCGCAATCGCGGCCAGCGCAATTGCAACACGCTGAGCGCGGCTGAACTGGGGGTGTCGCCGACGACCCTTTACGCCTGGCGCGCCCAGCTGCGCATTGACCCGCAGCCCTACCGCCGCAACGGGAGCCATTGCGCTGATGTCCGCTAATCCCGACCCGGCGGCGGCCGCCGACCCTGATCTGGCGCGGTTTCTGCAAGATCGCTACGGCGGCCTGCTGGTCCGGGATCCCGATTCGCCCATGGGCTGGCGGCCCTGGACCGACGCCGACGCCGCCGATCTGGAACGGTGGGCCCGGGCGGCCTACGCCGGCGACCGGCTGCCCCGGCTGGCTTACAGCCCGCGGGAGGCGGCGCAAGTATTGGGCGTCGGCGTGTCCCTGCTCAAAGAGCGGCTGCATCAGGACGCTATTCCGCACCGTCGGCTAGGCAAGCGGCTGCTGATACCCCACGCGGCCCTGGCCCAGTGGCTGCAAGGGCCGCCGCCGTCCGACCCTGAAAAATCCCAGGAGGAATGATGATGACTATGCTGAGCCAGTTGGAAATGCCGGGCATGCCCGACACGGGACCGCCGCCGCCGCCCAGTTTGAGCCACGCCATTGCGATTTTGAAGGCCGTTGAGGCGTGTTACCCGGAGAAACTCCACTCGCCGCTGGAGCAGTGGCAGGAGTTCTTGAAGATTGCGGAAGTCACTTTTCCGGGCATTGCCATAACCATCCCCTATGTGGAATGGCTGGAAGGACCGGCGGAATCCGGTGAATAAAAACCCAACTGTCGCGGGGCTGGCTAGTAAAGGCCGGCCTGGCGGCAAGGAGCAAGCGTACCGTTATGACCTCAAGCGAAACTTTGCTGAACCGCCGCCGTCCCGCCGCCGCCGTTACGGACCAGGGCAACGTCGCCATCCGAGCCTCCGCGGTGGGCGATTGCCGCCGGGCGCTGCACTACGCGGCCCGGCAGGTCGCGCCGACTAATCCGCCGGACGCGCTGGCGCTGACCCGAATGGACGCCGGCCGGGCGTTGGAAAGTATCCTATTCCAGGCGATGCGCCGGGACGGGTGGAAGACATCGAACTACGAGTATCGGCCGGCGCCGCGTCGGCCGTCGATCCGGTTGCGGCTGGGGTCGCGGCTGACCATTACGGGGATACCCGACGGTCGGGGAGCCCATGCCGAGCTGACCGGCGGCGACTACGCGCTGATTGAGGCGAAGGCCCGGTCCCACGGCCAGTACAAATTCTGGCGGGCCATGGGGGTGGCCTTCGCCCATCCCGCCGCCCTGGCCCAGACGGCGGTTTACCGCGCGGGCATGCTGGAAAGCGGCCGGGAGGAAATCAGCCCGGATACGCCGGCGGTGATTGCCGTGCTGGACACCGAGACGAAGGAGTACGACACGGAGCTGCTGGCGCCGGCGCTGCTGGACCGGACCGTGGCCGCGGTAGCGTCCCGGCTGAACGAATTCGCCCAGGAGCTGCTGGCCGGCGGGGAGCCGCCGGAGCCGGACTTCCAGCCGTCGGACTGGCAGTGCCAGCGCTGTCCCTGGCGGGACCTTTGCCGTCCCCCGGAGGACCAAGGGGCCGTGGACGACGCGACGCCGGAGGCGGCTTACGACCTGAATGATGTGGTGGACGCGGTGCAGCGTTACCAGCGGGCCGCGGACGAAAGCCGGTCCAAAGCGGCGGCGGAAAAGGCGAAGACGGCGGCGCGGCGGGACCTGTTCGCCGCCATGGACTACGCCGGCGTAGAGGAGTTTCAGATTAATCCGGGCGCCGGGGACGTGCTGGTGCAGCGGCGCGTTGACCGGCGGCCGGCGGTAACGGCCCAGACTCTGCCCTTGCTGAAGACGATGCTGGCGCCGGAACAGCTGGAGCGGGTCGTGAGCTGGACGGAGACGCAGCGGCTAATCATCAAGGCTTTGGCGACGGAGTAAAGAGGGAGGGCATCCGTCGCCGGGAAGAACAGCAACGCAAAGCAGCAAGAAAAGGAGTTTTACCCAATATGGCTACCAAACCCGAAGTCGGCGACGCGGTTGTCGCCGCTGAAAGCAACCGATTTCTAATTGCCCAGTGGGATAGCCGGCAGTTGTTTGACTTGCTGGCGGACAACCTGGGCGGCGACCGGCTGGACAGCCAGGCGCTGGACATCATCAAAGTGCCGTCGGCCGGCGGCAAGCAGTGGCAGGTGCCGGGGAGCGACGAAGACATCATGGCGCGGGAGCTGGAGGGGGTAGTGATCCACTCCCACGCGGCGCGGGCCTACTGGCCGCTGCCCTACGGCGAGGGCAGCGGGGGGCCGCCCGACTGCGCCAGCGCCGACGGGGTGACCGGCGTGGGCAGTCCCGGCGGCCACTGTTTCGGTTGTTCGTGGAACAACTATGGCACCAGCGAGTCGGGGCGGGGCAAAGCCTGCGCAGAATCGCGGATGGTGTATCTGCTGACCCCGGATCGGCTGATCCCTCTGATCATCCGAGTGCCGGCGGCGTCCGTGGGGGCGTGGAAGCAGTACGTGGTGCGGCTGATTACGGAGGGGCGTCATTTGGCGCAGACGATAACGCGGTTCACGCTGGTGGAGGAAAAGAACGCTACGGGGCTGAAGTACAGTCGGGTGCAGCCCCAGCGCAGCGGGGACTTGAACGAGGCGGAAACGGCGTCGGTAAGCGAATATACGGAGCGCATTCGGCCCTATTTGCGGACGGGTTTCGCCGCGGCGGAGGGATTGCCGGAGTTGCCGGAGTTCCCCGATGCGCCGGAGGGAGAACCGGCCGAGGAGAACGCGCCGGTTGCCGCAACCGCCGCCGCCGAGGGCGAGACCGCCTGATGGCCGCCGTCGCCCGGCCGGAGCCGTCTCCCCCGCTATGGCCGCACCAGCAGGCCGCGCTGGACTTCATCCGGGCGCGGCCCGGCGCCATGCTGGCCATGGGAATGGGCACCGGCAAGAGCCGCTGCGCCATCGCCGCCATCCGGGACTTGCCCCAAGGCCGAGCGTTGATCCTGGCACCCCGTTCCGTGGTCACCGGCGTCTGGCCGGAGCAGTGGGAGCGGTACGGCGACGGCCGGTCCCTGGCCGCCTTGACCGGAGAGCTGGGGAACGCCGCCCGGCGCATCGCTCAGGGGTCGGCGGCCGACGTGGTAGTGATCAACTACGAAAGCGCCTGGCGGCCGCCCCTGGCGAACTGGCTGCTGCGCCAGCCCTGGCAGCTGCTGGCGCTGGACGAGAGTCACCGCATCAAGAGTCCGGGCAGCCGGGCCAGCCGGTTCAGCCAGGCGCTGGCGCGCCGGATACCCTGGCGAATCGCCTTGACCGGCACGCCGATGCCCCACAGTCCGCTGGATATTTACGCCCAGTGCCGGGCGTTGGACCCGCGGATCTTCGGCGGGTCCTGGGCCAGATTTCGGGATTATTACGCTTGTCGGGACAATCCGACCATTCCCCAGCAGATCACCGGCTACCAGAATCTGGACGACTTGCAGCGGCGCTTTGCGGCCATTGCCTACCAGGTCAGCGCGGAAGATGCGCTGGACTTGCCGCCGACGCTGGACAGCCGGCGTTATTGCCGGCTGTCGGCAAAGGCGCGGCGGGTTTATGAGCAGTTGGCCCAGGACTTTATCGCCGAGGTTCAGGAAGGAACGATTACGGCGGCCAACGTACTGACGCGATTATTGCGGTTGCAGCAGATCACCAGCGGCTACGCCGCGCTGGAAGATGGGGCGACCGTGGGCATTGACACGGGCAAAGAACGGCTGCTGGCCGACCTGGTGGATGAAAACGGCCCGGCGCCGCTGGTCGCGTTCTGCCGGTTTCGCTACGACCTGGACACGATCCGGCGGGTGGCGCAGGAGCAGAACTTGCCGGTAGCGGAGATTTCGGGGCGGACTGAGGCGGGAGCGGAGCTAAAGCGCTGGCGTGAAGACGGCGGTGTGCTGGCGACGCAGATCCAGGCCGGCGGTTCGGGCCTGGACCTGACGGCGGCGCGGACGGCGGTTTACTACAGTCTGGGGTATTCCCTGGGCGATTACTTGCAGTCCCGGGCCCGGCTGCATCGTCCGGGGCAGACCGGAAGCGTGCGCTACGTGCATCTGGTCGCTGCGGACACGGTGGACACGCGGGTTTATGCCGCGCTGGAGCGTCGGCAGCAGGTGGTGGAGACGGTGCTGGCCGGGGTGGCCGGCGTCGCGGCCGGCCAGCGGGCCGCCGCCTTCCCGGATCAAAGAGCGGCCGCCGTCCCCAACGGCTGATCCCCCAGAGCAAACGGCCAGTTGGCGGACCAGCCCGCCGGCGAGGAGAACGAGACCAATGGAACCCGGCGAATTCCTGACCGCCCTGTGGGGCGAAAAGCCCCCCGGCGCAATGCTAATTTGGACCTTGCCGGATAAAAGGAGCCGGTGGCTGACCGATCCGGCGGAGGCGGACGAGCTTTGCCGGCGATTAGCCGACTACGACATTTACACCGGAGTCGCGCTGGCGCCGCCGGACTGGCCCCCCGACGCCGGGCGGCGTTTGCCGGCGGCGCAGGCTCACGCCCTGGCTGGCGTGTGGATTGACCTGGACCTGGCCGATCCGGCCCACGCCAAGCCGGGACTGCCCACGGATCGGGAAGCGGTCGCCAGCCGGCTTCGGGAAGCGGCGCCGCCGCCGACCGTCAGCATCAGCAGCGGCCACGGCTGGCACTGCTGGTGGCTGTTCCCGGAGCCGTGGCTGCTGACCACGCCGGCGGCGCGGGAACGGGCTGGCGAGCTGGCGCGGCGCTGGCAGCGGATGCTGCAAGCCGCCTGGCGGGAACGCGGCTGGGCGCTGGACTCCACTTTTGATCTGGCGCGGGTCTTGCGGCTGCCCGGCACGCTAAACCGGAAGGGTTGGGAGCCGCAGCGGGTAACGGCGCTGGAGACCGACGGGCCACGTTATGCGCCGGCGGAGCTGGCCGGATATTTGCCCGTTGACCCGACGGCAGTTGCCGGCGCATCGCCGGGGCCGATAGCCGGGAACGCAGCGATTGGGAAGAGAGCGGCGCCGCAGCCGGCGCCGGCCCCGGCGCCGGGGGAGCCGGCCGGGTTTGCCCTGTCGGCGGAAGCGTCGCCGGACTACGACTTGCTGAGCCGGCTTTTTGCCGAGGAACCGGCGGCGCGGGCCTCGTGGGAGCATCAAAGGGATGACCTGCCGGATCAGAGCCTCTCCGGTTACGACCTGAGTCTGGCGGCGTTGGCGGCGGCCTGGCAGTGGAGCGACCAGCAAATCGTGAACTTGCTGATCGCCCACCGGCGACGGCACGCGGGAAACCTGAAACTGCGCACGGATTACTACCGGCGAACTTTGGAAAAGGCGCGGCGCGGCGCGACAAAAAGCGTAACGGCAGAACTGTCGCCCTTGGTTGACCTGGGCATTCAGGGCATCCGAAAGACGGAAGGCGACCCGCCGGAGTACCGGATGGTCACGGCGGCCGGCGTGGTGACCATTGGCCGGGCGGAAGCGATCCTGTCCCAGACGGCCTTCCGGGCCCGGCTGGCCGACGCCACGGGGATGGTGCTGCCCCGGCGCAGCGCGCGGGAGTGGGACCGCATGGCGCAGCTGATTTTCGCCAGCGTCGAGCCGGAAGAGTGGACGGAACGGGACGAGACCGGAGAGTGGGTAGCCGGCTACATCCGAGAACGGCGGATGCTGGACGACCTAATTGAAGCGGGAGACACGGGATCGCTGTACGTGGACGGAGCCGGCCACCGGCATCTGTTTCTGACGGATTTACGCAAGTGGCTGAAGTACCGGCTGATTGAAGAGCCGACGTCGCGGCAGCTGGCGAACCGGCTGAAGGACTTAGGAATGGAACGGCGCACACTGCACGCGGGAAACACCACCCGGTCGGCGTACCGGCTCTGCGCCGAGATTGAGGAGAAGGAAGCGGGAAAAGAGCCGCCGATCATATAGGGGAAAAGCGCGGACGAAACCGAAGCGAGATTTTATTCACAAGGGGCGGCTCCTCCCCAGCGGCCTTGCCCCCGACGCGAGGAGAAAAGCGAAAATGAGCGCTCAAAGCAGAAAGAACGGAAAGCAGCGGGAAGTCGCGGCCAATGCCGGCCACTGGCCCATCGTGCAGAGGGCTACCATGGACATTATGGACCTGGGAAACCGGCGGGGGGTCGTGACCGTCGCTATGGGGCCGACGGAATTCGGCGCGGCTCCGGCGGCTCCGACCTCGGCCACAGTCGCCGAGGCTGATCCCGACGCTGCCGACCCGGACGCCGGAACCGCGCCCGTTATATCGGGTGTGTTACATAGAGACTAACGGGTTTTGCCCACAACAGTGGCCCCGCGCGGGGGCAAGGTCCCCTGAGCCGGCAAAAGGAAACCGGAATGAGCGCGAAAAGAAAGGAAACCGGCGAGACCGCGGGAGGCGAGATGACCCTGGACTCCGGCGCCGTCTTCACAATCGCCGCCGTCGGCGCGGCGGGGTTTGCCGTTGCTGCCGGCGCCGTGGTTGCGATCCGCGCTCTGCCGCTAGACGCCGCAGCCGGCCTAATGACAGTGCTAATCGGTTCCACCGCGACCGCGGCCGGCGTGTTCTCCGCGGCCTCCCTGGTCGTAATCACAGGCCCCGCCGCCTTTGCGCCCGTCTCGAACTTCGCCCGGCGGGCGGAGCGCCGGTTGCGCCGCAGCCACAGTTCCGGTAATGAGCCGTAGCCGCCGGATTACGAAAAATCTGAAAAATCAAGTTTGCGGATAACGAAGATAACGAAAGTAACGTTTTCGAAGATTCCGCTTTTTTTATTTAATCTCCCACTAATCCTTATCCTTCTTACCAAATCATCGTGACTTAAGGACGAAAAAAAATAAAAACATTTTTCTTCCTTAAGTATAGAGAGGCCGCCCCGCCGGGCCCGGCGAGGCAAAGCCAGGCCCGGCAGAAGCAGAGGCGAGGTGTCCATGACCGTCAACCACGTTCCGGGAGAGAGACCGGGCCAGGGCGACGCCCCCGCGGGAACCCGCCCGGCGGCGGCAGCCCTTCCGGTGGAACACCGGGTAATCGGGCCGCCGGGCTGCGGCAAAACGACCTACCTGTCCCGGCAGGTCGCCGGCGCGGTGGCGGCAGGACTGCGGCCTCTGGTGATTTCACTAACCCGCGCCGCCGCGGCGGAAGCGGCCGGCCGGGACTTGCCCATACCGGCGGAGCGAGTTGGGACGCTGCATTCCCAGTGCTACCACGCCTTGGGGCGTCCCGAACTGGCAGACACGCCGGAGAACTTGCGGCTGTGGAACGCGGCGCATCCCGAATACGCCCTCAGCGGGGGCGTGGACCTGGACGGCGACAACGCGGCCGCCGCCGGCTACGGATCGGAGCCACACCGGTCGCGGCGGCCCGACGAGTTGATGTCGTGGTATCAGGCGTTGCGGTCGCGGATGGAGCCGGTTCCGCCGGAAGGGCCGCTGGCGCGGTTCGTCCGGCGCTGGCAAGAGTGGCTAATCGAGCGTGATATGTGCGACTTCACCGGCTTGATTGAGCGCGCTCTGGCGGAAGGAACGCCGCCGCCGGGCCGTCCCGACGTGATTTTCGTGGACGAGGCCCAGGACTTGTCGCGGCTGGAACTGGCGCTGACGCGGCAGTGGGGCCGGCAAGCCGGGCGCCTGGCGCTGGTGGGCGACCCGGATCAGAACCTGTACGGCTGGCGGGGCGCGGAAGGCGGCGCCTTCGCCGGCCCGGACCACGCCGGCTTTCGGGTGGATCAGCGGACGCTGAGCCAGTCCTGGCGGGTGCCGGCGGCGGTGCATCGGACGGCGACGGCGTGGATCGAGCGCAGTCCGTTGCGGACGCCGGTGGAGTACCGGCCCCGGGCCGCCGCCGGGCGGGTGCGGGAAGGGCAAGGGACGTGGGAGCGGCCGCCGGCGGTGATTGACGACATCGAAGGGGAGCTGGCCGCCGGACGGACGGCGATGCTGCTGGCGACGTGCAGCTACATGCTTGACCTGGCCGTAGCCGAGTTGCGGAAGCGGGGCCTGCCCTTTCACAACCCCTGGCGGCGGCGGCAGGGCAAGTGGAACCCGTTAGGGGGTTCGGCGCGGGGAATAGCGTCGGCGCGGCGGTTGGCGGCCTTTCTGAACCATGTGGAAGGCGCCGGCTGGACCCTGGGAGATTTGGAGAAGTGGACGCCGACGGTAACGGCGCAAGCGGCGCTGACGGAAGGACGCAAGGGGCTGGCGCAGTTGCAGGAGCGTTGGCCGGACCCGGAGGAGCCGCTGCCGGAAGCGGAACTGGAGCGGACGCTGACCCGGTGGGCGGTGGACGCGGGGCTGGGGCCGGATCTGGAATGGTATCGGGCCAACTTGCTGAAGAGCTGGCAGGAGCGGCTGGAGTATCCATTGCGGATCGCGGAGCGGCGGGGGCGGACGGCGCTCCTGGAAGAGCCGCAAGTGGTGATTGGAACAATTCACAGCGTGAAGGGAGCGGAAGCGGACGTAGTGTACTTGTTCCCGGACTTGTCGGCGGCGGGGATGCAGGAGTGGCTGGGGAGCGCGGAGCGGCAGGCGGCGGTGTACCGGCTGTTTTACGTAGGGATGACGCGGGCGCGGGAGGAGTTGGTGTTGTGTCCGGCGGCGAGCGCGTTGGCGGTGGACTGGCCGCCGCTGCTGGAAACGGCATCGGGAAACTAGCGCGGAATGGCCTAATTTGCCCCGTAGCGGCCCGGAGCGGCCCTAGTTCCCGCTTTGCCGGGATTTTACCGCCGCAAAGAACGAAGGGCCGCGCAGCGGCTCTAACGCAGGAAAACGGCGCAAATCAAAAACCGGGGCGGGAGCCGAGGAGAAAAGCAAGATGGCAAAAGCGAAGGGAAGGTCGGCGGAGCCGCTGTGTCTGCCGGACACGGGATGTCGGTGGTCGCCGTCGTGCTTGAGTTGTTCGTTAGCCGAGTGCGTACACGACCAGGCGTTACGGAAAGGACGGCCGGCGCGAAGTTTTAGCGCGGCGGAGTTGACGGAGCTGCGGCTGGACCCGGCCGGGGCGACAGCGCGGTACGGGGTATCGTCGCGGACGGTGTAT
The DNA here is from genome assembly GCA_963692995.1 of Dehalococcoidia bacterium. Lineage (GTDB taxonomy): Bacteria > Chloroflexota > Dehalococcoidia > Lucifugimonadales > UBA3495 > Bin87. Next base: position 1,152,014 of record OY843611.1, on the reverse strand, counting down.
CGCTGGATTAGAGCCGGGGCAGCGGAACCGCGGCTGAGGCTGGAATGACCAGAAAAGAGTTAGCTATGCGGGAGAGCAGTCTGACACGGCGCTTGCTGGCGCGGTTGCGGCAGCGGGGGCACTACGCTATCAAAATTGTGGGATCGCCGCAGCAGCAGCGGGGGCTGCCGGACCTCGTAGCCTGCGTTGATGGGACATTTGTGGGGATTGAGGTGAAGCGTCCGGGCCGGAAAGCGACGCCGGGTCAGGCGCGGGAGCTGGAGCGGATCGGACTGGCCGGCGGAAGAGCGGCGGTGGTTACGTCTCTGGCGGAGCTGGAAGAGCTGCTAACGGAGCTGGAAGGCGCGGAGACGCCGGCCGCAGCGGAGGTGGCCGACTTGGCGGAGACGCCGGCCCCGGCGGAGACTCCGCGCCGCGTACTCCGTTGGGCGCCGCCGCCGTGGCCCTTGGAACGCTGGCTATAGCGCCAAGAGTTTGAGGCGGGAGCGGTCGTGGCGAAAGCGAACCGAAAGGCGTCAGGAGAACAGCTGTCGCTATTCCGAGATGGGGAGAGCGGCGGGTCCGCAGCGGAAACGCCGGCCCCGGCGGAGGTTGCCGCCGCAGCGGAGACGCCCGCCCCGGCGGAGGTTGCCGCCGCAGCGGAGACACCCGCCCCGGCAGAGGTTGCCGCCTTGGCGGAGACGCCCGCCCCGGCGAAGGCTGCCGCCTTGGCAAAGACGCCCGCCCCGGCAAAGACGCCCGCCGGGGCGGAAACGCCGGCCGCAGCGGAGGTTCCCGCCCCGGCAAAGACGCCGGCCGCAGCAGAAACGCCCGCCCCGGCGGAGACGCCGGTCCGGACCTATTCGCCGCCGCCGGGCAGCATACTGCGCTTGGCGCCGCCGCCGTGGCCCCTGGAACGCTGGCCGGAACCGGCGTATTGCATCGGCTGCGGCCACCTCCAGCCGGGCGCCGACGGCTGGTGCCGGGTTTGTCGGCGGGAGCGCCGAGCGCGGGAGTTTGGCGGGTAAAAAATCCGGCCGCCCGAACCCCATTTCCCGACGCCGACCGTCGCCAGAGGCTATCTGCAAGGAAAAGGCGGCGCAACGCCACTGCCCGGATGAGACCGGTCAAAGGAGAGAAATATGACCACGACCTATAATCCGAACCTGCTTGACGAACTGCTGAAATTATATGCGGCCACGAGAGCAAGCACGGAACGGGCGAATGAGTGGGCGGACCAGGCGAAAAAGCGCGAGACCTCGGACGGAGCGCGGATGTTCGTCAATGCCGCTTGTGAAGAAGCGAATGCAATCGAGGCGGCCGGCGCCGACGCGCAGAGATTGACGGCAGAAACCCCACTGACGTCGCTGAGCGAACGTGAGATGGATAGAGGCTACATCTTGCTGGAACAAATCAAAGCGCATCATCGACAAGCCCTTCGCTCGGCAGGGGAAGCGGCCCTCGCCGCGTGGAGAATGAACGCCTAGCCCGTAGTAGCCGCAATGCCCCGGCCCGCGCTGGGGCGTCCGGGCCGGGAGTTCCCGGAGCCGAGAGGGGGGCGAAAGCGTCCCGATCCGCCCCATCGCTTTGCCGGCGGGGCTATCTGCAATAGCAAAAGGTCTCAGACCGAAGGAGCATCAGCAATGTCTGCAACTGAATTACCCCCCAGGGAAAACCGTCCCGCGCCGCCGGTTGCGTCAATCAGCGACGCGGACATCGCGGCCGCCCGCCGAGCCGGGCCGGGCGACTACTTTCTGACCACCGGCCTGTACTGGGAATGCGACTGCTCGGCGGACTTCGTTCACCCGGCGGCATTGGCGCGCTGTGAGGAGTGCGGCAGTGAGCGCGAGGAGTGTCCCGACGCTGACCTGCGGATGCTGGATGCCTTCGGGATTGCGGTTGATTTCACCGATCCGGCCGTGCAAGCGTCGCTCTGCGCGCACAACATCTACGGGAGAGAGCATGGGGAACGGGCCCTACGTGCGATGTTTGCAGTTGAGGGAAACCGGCGGCGCGGCTCCGCGAGGCCAGCCCCCGGAAGTCGGCAAGCAGAGAAGTAAGGAAGCAGGAAAGTGGCTCAAGGGAAGTTGGCCGGCTGTCGTCGCTGTCACGGCGACTTGATGGTGCATCGGGATATTTACGGGCGCTACGTGCGCTGCTTGCAGTGCGGGCGGTCGCCGGAGGAGCCGGCGTCGCAACCGGAGCAACCGTCGCAGCCGGCCTTCCCGCCCCGCGGTTCCTACCGCCAAAGAAACCGCTCCCCCCGGCCGCCCGCATCCCGAAACCGCAAAGGAGACTAGCATTATGCCCTGGCGACTGAACCCCCGATCAGCGCTGCCCCGGAGCTGGGCCGGCGCGCCCAAGGCGGCGAACCGTTACTACATGGGCGCGTCACCGGCCCAGCTCAACGGCGTGGACGCCGGCGCGCCGGACCGGGAGCCGGCGCCCATCGTATCCCTCTCGGTCGGTTCCACCGGAATGCAGCGCAGCGCGCTGTGGGCGCGGAAGATGACCGCCTTGGGCTGTCGCAGCCGCATCCAGTCGCTGGTGGTGTACGACTGCAACGCGACGAACATCCGCTTGTGGCGTCAGGCGGCCCAGGAGTCCGGTCTGGAGCGCCTCAGCGTCGTGCCGGAGTATTTGCCCTTGTCCGAGGGCTTTCTGCGCCAGCCCAACTTTTTCATGGATCGCTACGGGGCGATTGAGCGGGACGTGGAACGGATCGTGAACGAGATGGAACGCCGGGCCAACGAGATCGGCTCCCGGCCCCAGCTCATCATCGAGTGGCTGGGTTTCGGCGGCCACGCCCGGCTGGGGCACTTGATCCACGAACACGTCGCCAGCCGCTTTCCCCAGACCCGGTTTCTGCCGGTCTATTGTCTGCCGGCGGAACGGGCGCTGGAGCAGAACATTCGGGACTACGACCTGTGGTCCGAGGCGGAAAGCGTCATTGGAACGACGCCATCGCTGCTTACGGACAACCGGACGGCGGGGTCGCTGACGGCGCTGGACGAGCGGGTCGCGCTGGGGCTGGCGGCGGTGGAAGCGTGCTGGCGGTTTCGTCCGGAGTCGGGGACATTGGCCGAAACGGCGTCGATGTTCGCCTTGCGGGAGAGCCGCTGGCTGAGCCTGGAGATGGCGGACTTGCCGTATCAAGCCGGTCGGTCGGCCAAGCGAAGTTACGCGGACGGAATGATCAGCCACGAGGAGCGCCAGGCTTGCGTCATGGTGGCGCAGTCGGTCAAGGAAGCGATCTGGCGCATCGCGGCGCCGGTTCACGACGAGAAGGTTACGGGGTATTTCGATCCGCCGCCGGCCGACGGCGAGCAACGGATTTACTGCTTGCTGCCCTTTGCGCCGTCGCTGGTGGAGCGGATTGAGGAAGACGTCGCGGATCAGTTGCAGCGGGAGACGTTCAACGGGCCGTATCCGGGGGCGCGGGTGGCGTTTGCGGCGGCGGACAGCCAGTGGGGGCCGAACCGGAAGGAGTTCAGTTACGGCCACGTTTGCAAGCTGGCCGGGCGTCCGACGGAGCCACTGCCGCCGAGTTTGACGCGGATTCTGGACAATGACGGACGCTTGCGGCAGCGGCGGCGGGTGCTGTCGCGGGGGGAGACGCTGCTGCTGGAAATGGGTCAGTCGCTGGAGCGTCCGAAGCGGAAGAAGGGGCCGGACGGGGGGTAGGCAGCGAAGTTTGATTGGCGGCGGAAAGCGTCGCGGCCAGCATTGGGAGGTCGGCGTCAAGCGGCCGGCCAGGAGGAGAACTGATGACCGGAAGCATGGTGAAAGGCCGGCGCCGTGAGGACCAAGGCGCGGCGGCCCAGTACGATTGCGTAGCGGAGCGCTGCGACTGGTACGGCTGCTATTTGGAATACCGGAACCCGGAGCTGGACGAGGCGGCGCAGCGGGCCATGGGCTGCTGGCCCACGGTGGCTCAGCAGACGGAAGCAGCGCCGCTAGAGCCGGCCACACCGGAAGAGGGGCAAGAACGCTGATGGCAGACGACCCTAACCAAAGCGCCAGCCACCCGGAAGAGCGGTTGCGAGACATTCAGAAAAGGGCCGCGCGGTCCCTGATCCTGCTGCGACGGTTGCAACAGGCGCAAATCAGCCGGCAGTGGCCCGATTTCAGCCGGAACGAAGCCCGCCGGCCCCCCGTGGACTGGCCCGATCTGACCCGCCTCATTATAGAAATTGGGCTAGTCGCCGGGTTGCAGCCTTGCGCCCTGACCGATCCCCGGCGGAGGGCGGAGCTGATAACCCGCTACGGGGCCAAGTGGCCGGATCATCCGGAGCCGCACTTCGCCGCCCACGGCGGACGGGTGTGGTGGCTCTACGGGAGCCGGAAATCGGAGTCGGACCCGGAGTTGCGCCGGCACGCCGTATGCGCCGAGTGCCACGAATGGGCCATGCTGCCCGACTGATCCCGCCGCCGACGGCATTGCGATCCGGCAGCGGGTACGGTTGCCGACCCCTTGGCGCAAACGCCGCCGCCAACCGCCGAAATGACATCCACCCACGGAGGGACTGATGCTGAATGACTTGCTCCCGGAAGAGAAGTTGCGGGACCTACGAGACGCGGCGGAGCGGGCGCTCTGCGCCTTGATGCACGGGAAGAAGCCGGAGCGACGGGACAATTTCAGCCAATGGCCGAAGGCCGCGCAGCAGGCGGTAAATAGCATTATGGAGATTGGAATAATCTCCGGTTTGCCGCGCTGTTCGTTATCGGACGCGGTTCCGGCGGCGGCATTGATATTGGCAACGCGCTACGGAGCGCCGCCGCCGGGCCGTCGCGGGCCGCACTTCGTCACCAATGACGGCCAGACCCGACAATTGTGGGCCACGCTGCCCTGGGGGTCCGAGCCGCAAGGGTATGCGGTGTGCGCCGAGTGTTACGAATGGGCTATGGCCCAGGGCTGATCCGGCCTCCGACGGCCTCCGACGGTGCTACAACGGCCTCCGACGGCCTTTGATTGGCCCCCGACGACCTCCAACGGTGCCACAACGGTGCTACAATCGGAAGTCAAGCGTTATCGAGATGGAACTAATGCCATGACACTAAATGAATCGGAAAAGCTCCGCCTGATGCGGACGCTGCAAGAAGACCCCGCCTTTCTGGAACAGGTTCGCAGCCTGGTGCTGTCCGACGAGCTGCGGCAGTTGCCGGAGCGGTTTGCGCAGTTTGCCGCCAGCGTCACGAAGTTCATAGCGGAGCAGCAGCAGTTCAACGTCAACGTCACGAATTTCATAGCGGAGCAGCAGGAGTTCAACGCGGATCAAAAGCAGTTCAACGCGGATCAAAAGCAGTTCAACGCAGAGCAAAAGCAGTTCAACGCAGAACAGCGGGAGTTCAACGCCGCCGTAACCCACCGCTTGCAGCGCATCACCGACGACCTGGGCGATCTCAAGGGCCACGTGGCGGGGCGTCTGGCCCGGGACCGGGCTGACGACATCGCCGCCAGCCTGGGCTGCCGCATCATCGCCCAGCTGGACGGCGCCGACCTGCGGGAGCTGGTCCGCCGGCAGGACGACGCGGCGGACATTCCCTTCGGCCAGCGCCGCAGCTTCTACAACGCCGACCTGGTGATCCAAGTCCGCGACCCGGCCGGCGCCGAGTTCTACCTGGCCGGCGAAGCATCGTACACCGCCGACCTCCGGGACGTCCAACGGGCGCAGCGCAACGCGGAGTTTCTGACCAAGTTCACCGGGCTGAACGCGACGCCCCTCATCATCAGCCTGCGCAACGACCACGCGGTGGACGCGCTGATTGCCCAGGGCGTGGTCCGGTGGTTCCAGTTCGACCAGCGGGATCTACAGCCGGAATAGCGGCCGGGATCAGCGTCTTCCGCCGGACTTCCGGCTCGGTTGCGACCGGGCCGGATTTGCTTTTAACCCCGCCGCGCCGCAACGCCCAGGGCGGCAATGCCGGCGTTCACCACCCGGTGCGGTATCTGTTCGCCCCGCCGCAACGCCCCAGAGGAGGCAATGCCGGCCCCACCGCAACGCCCCAAGGAGGCAGCCATGACCAGTCCCACCGCCAACATCGCATCCCTGAACGGCTTGCACCGGCTCTTGCGTTGGCCGCAGCAGCCCGACCGGCCCAGACAGCCCCTGCGCCTGATCATCGCCCCGGCCGGCGACGAGTTTGTGATCAGCAGCGACACCCAAACTACCACGGCCCCCGTCGGCGCCGACCGGCTGGCCCAGATGCTGGAATACTACCCGGCGCCGGTCCGAATCAACGGCGACCAAATAAAAACCCTGGCCTTTCCCGACCGCCCGCGGGCGTTGGAAGTCGGCGTCATCGGCGGCATCGCCGGACAGCCCCGAACCGCTCCGCAGCGCCGGCTGCCGAACAGCGCGACGACCGGCCAGTTGCTGCGCTGCCAGGGCGTGATCTACGAACTGTTCCAAAGCGCCGGTTCCGGCCCCGGCGTCGAGATGGCGCGGGAAATCCACTTGCCCGAACCGGAGCCGGCCTATCCCCACTGGAGCGGCGCCCGCCGCTATCGCATTGAATACAACATTGACTGGAACGACCGCGCCGACTTGCCGTGCAGTTTCGTCAGCCATTCGGGCCGGGCGTGGTGCATCCTGGAAGCCGACGGCTGGGCGGAGCTGCAAGAACAGCAGGAAGCGCAGGAACTCTGGGTGTGGACTCAAATCCGGTCGGCGACCGGCGACGACAACGCCGAAGCCGAAACCCAACCATCGGCGGAGACTTACGCCGCCATCCGCCAGCGTCCCTACTGGACCGGCTGGCGGGCCGACCGGGAAGCCCCGGACATCTACGTCAACGCGCCAGCCCAGCCCGCCCACATCGACAATTCCAACCCCAACTCCCAAGAATACTGCTTGGACTACACCCTCGCCATGGCGCTCTACGCCAATCCCGCCGCGGGCTACGCTCCGGTGGAACAACGTCCAAAGTGGCGGAACCGGCCGGATAATCCGGCGCCAACCGAGCCGCCGCCCAGCCTGACCGTAGCCGGCATCGCCATCGTCGGCCCGGACAGCCAAAAGCTGGAATACGACCCGACACGCAACCATGGCCTGCCCACGCGGGAACTTTGGCCGGAAGAAATCCACCGGCGCGCCCAGTCCATCACTATCCGGGTCAAGGTTGCGGCGCCCGACGGAACCACCGGCGAATGCGTCACTCCCGCCAACGCCGCCTTCCTGGGCGAACTCTATGACGAGTGCGTCTGGCTGGCCGAGGGCTACGACGGAGACGTAGCCGCGCTGCGCGACACGCTCTTCGCCGCTTACTGGCCCCACCACGACCCGCCGGAAGAAATGACCTCAGAACAGTATTCCGACCAGATGCGCGCGCTGGCGACGCGGCTGCTGGAAGGTGATCGGGCCGCCTTTGCCCTAGAATTCCGGGAATTGTCAAGAAACTTCTTCCCCCGTTCCCCGCGGTTGACGGAGCCGCTGGCGGCGGTCAACTCCTGGCATCGGATGATCTGGCTGCCCCAGGACGGCGACGCCATGGCCGGGGCGGCGCTGGCGGCGGTGGTGGGCTATTGCCTCAAATTATCGTCGGAGGAGGCCCAGGCCCTGGGAGAGCGGTTGCGGGAGTGGCTGGAGACCACGGGCCGAGCGGCGGAAATCCGGCACTGGCTGGCAAAAACGCAGGCGGAAGGCGCGGAAGCCGCCGCCGAAGCCGAAGCCGCCGCCGCTACCCCGGCCCAAACCCACGCCGACCCGTCCAATGCCGCCGACCAGCCAGCGGGAAAAGTTCCGGAGACCAACCCATCTTGCGGAGCCAAGGAGCCAGATGAACAACGCCAATGAGCCAGCCCAAGCGATTGCGAACCTAACCAACCTCAACCGCTACGGCGCCGACTGGTCCGACGCCGACCTAACCGACGCCAACCTCTCCGGCGCCGACTTGACCCGCGCCGACTTGTCCCATGCCGACTTGACCAGCGGCAAACTCTCCGGCGCCGACTTGACCTGCGCCGACTTGACCGCCGCCAAACTAGCCGGCGCCGACCTGCCCTACGCCAACTTGACCGGAACCAACCTGGCCGGCGCCGACTTGTCCGACGCCCTATTGCCCGGCGCCGACTTGACCAGCGCCAATCTCACCAACGCCGACTTAGCCAGCGCCGACGGCGCCGGCGCCGACCTTTCCCACGCCTACCTCCCCCACGCCAAACTAGCCGGCGCCGACTTGCCCGACGCCGACCTGACCGACGCCAACCTGGCCGGCGCCGACCTCGCTCACGCCAAAATGTCTAGCGCCCGCCTCGCCGCCGCCAACTTGACCGACGCGGACCTTACCGGCGCCGACTTCACCGACGCCAAACTCCCCCACGCCAACCTGAACTGCGCCAACTTGACCGACGCCAACCTCCCCAGCGCGAACCTGAGCTGCGCCGACCTGAGCAAGGCCATCCTCTACCGCGCCGACCTGACCTACGCCAGCCTGGCCCGGACCAATCTGCGGGCCGCTACCCTCAACGACGCCGACTTGCAGAACGCCAGCCTGCGCAACGCCCTGCTCCGAGGCGCCCAGCTCAACGACGCTACCCTCATTGAGGCCGACCTGACCAAGGCCGACCTGCGCGGAGCTTATTTGCTGAGCGCCAACCTGCGCCGGGCCGACGCCGCCCACGCCGACCTGAGCTACGCCCGCTTGGACGACGCCGACTTGCGGCAGGCCGACTTGCGAGGCGCCAACTTGCATAACGCGGACTTGCGGGACGCCAACTTGCGAGGCGCCAACCTGCGTAACGCCAACTTGCGAGGCGCCAACCTGCGTAACGCCAACTTGCAAGGCGCGGACTTGTCCAACCTGGACTGCGCCAGCATCGACGCGCGGCAGGCGTTGCTGAACGCCGGCGCCACCGTAATCCCCCCATCCAACGCTGCCGACGACGCGGCCGTAGCCGACCCGCCGCCCTTCTGACATCTACCCGACAGATTGCCCGGCCACCGCGCCGGAAAAGGAGACTACTCACATGAAACTTCCTGGCAACGCCCACCACCACCCGGCGACCACGGCGCCCCGCCGCGCCATTGTCCCGCTGATTAACGAAAGCCCGGCGCCCCGGGACCTGCTGACCCAGCTGGGCCTGGCCCGCTTCGGCGGCGACGCAACGGAAAAGGCCGCGACCCTGCGGAGGCCCGCCCGGTGAACGAGAACGAGAACGCAACTGCCACCGCAACTGCCGAGACTGCCCAGGGGGAGCCAGCCGTCGCGTGGAACTTCGCCGTGGCCGGCGTCAGCGCCCTCTGCGACGCCTGGGCGCTGGACGGCTCAAACCTGGCCTTCCTCTCCGTAATCGGCCCCACCGCCACCATCAAAAGCCTGCGCAGCCACTTCGGAGCCGCCGGCCCCAGCCATACCGGAACCCTTTACCCCGACGGCGGCGGCGCGGCGCCCTGGAAAACCTTCCTGAACTTGCAGCCGCTAACCCGCGCCCAACGCTGGCAGCGGCCCTTGACCGCGCTGCCGGGGCAACACCATCTGCTGCTAATGCCCCCAGGGCAAGCGCCGTCCCGCGCCAACTTCACCCCGCCCGCCGACGCCGCGGCGGACGAAAACTACTCCGGCTGGCTGTTCAGCGAAGCGCCGGAACACGGCCCGCGCTTGCTGGGCGAACGGCTGCGCCGGGAGACGGGCTTGATCGCCCTGCCCCAGTGGGATCAAGCCATCTGGGACTACTGCGTCGAACAGGAATGGCTGACGCCCCTCTCCGCGTGGCGGGCCGCGCCGGGCAAACTCTACGGCTGGCAAGCCCACGTGAACTGGACGGAACTGCAAGAAGCGCTGTGCCAGCGACTGGCCGCCGGCGAACTGGCCGCCGCGCCGGAATAACCGTCAACCCGCCCGCCGGAAACCGGAGGCCCCCAACATGGAAATCAGCCAACTCATCGCCGGAATGCACGACGGCTCCATCCGCTTGCCCCCCTTCCAGCGCGGCTACGCCTGGTCCCGCCAGCGGGCCCTGGAACTGATCGAGTCCCTCTACCGGCGCTATCCCATCGGAATAATCACCCTGTGGCGGCAGCGTCCCGCCCTGGGCGGCCCCCAATACCTCATCGTGGACGGACAGCAGCGCCTCGCCAGCATCTACGCCGCCGCTCTGGGCCACGCGCCGCCCTTCTACGACGACGCAACCGCCCCGCCGCCCACCGACCTGTGCTTCGATCCCCTCCGCGACATTTTCGGCTACCCCAAACCGGGCGAACTGGAACGCCGCCCCGGCTGGCTCCCCGTAACCGCCGTCCTCACCGACGACCGGGCCGCCCTGGCCGCCTGGCGCCAGCGCTCGGCCCCAAGCCGGGACTTCGCCGCCCAACAGGACGAGTGCCTGCTGCGGCTCAGCCGCCTCCACAGCATCCGGGACCGCGCCTTGCCCGTGCAGGAAATCGACCCGGAACTGGACAGCGCCGCCGTGCTGGAAATCTTCCGGCGCATCAACACCAGCGGCCGTCCCCTGACCCGCAACGACATCGCCATGGCCTGGATCGCCGCCCGCTGGCCCGACGCCCTGACCGAGTTCCGCCGGCTGATCCGTCAGCACCGCAAGGGCATACTGGAACGGGTGATTACCCAGGACACCATCATCCGCACCATGACGGCCATTCACACCGGCCGGCTGCGGCCCCACGGCCTGGCGCTGGCCGACCCGTCGCCGGGGCAACTGGCCCTGGCCTTCGCCCAGGCCGAGCAGACTTTCGCCGCCATTGCCGACGCCATCACCGCCGAGCTGGGCCTCAGCGATCCCCGGACGCTGACCACCGCGCCCCTCAGCGTGCTGGCCCGGCGCCTGAGCCAACAGAACGGCGCCTTCCGCGATCCCACGGACCGGCGACAAGGAATGATCTACCTGCTCCGCGCCGTGGCCGGCGGCCCTTACCGCAGCGGATACGCCAGCGCGTTGGACGCTGATCTGCGCGCCCTCGACGCCAGCGACCCGCCCTGGGCGGCCCTGCAAGCCCGCCGGGAAGCCCGCCTGGGCAAGACCTTCGCCGAGCCGGAACAGTTCCGCTTCGGACTGTATCACCGCAGCAGCTACTACATCGTCTGGCACGCGCTGCTGAAAGGGCCGGCGACCCGGGACTGGCTGACCCGGCTGCCTCTGCGACGGTACGCGCCGGAGCAACTGACCACGCATTGCATCTTTTCCGCCGACGAATTGCGGCAAACCTTCGGCAAAAGCGCCGACGCCGATCCCCACGCCATCGGCAACGCGACGATCCTGACCGTCAGCACGGCCCGGTCATTGACCGGCAAGTCCCCCGCCGAGTGCCTGAACCAACTGGCCCAGTCCGATCCGGGGCTGCTGGAGAGCCACCTGATACCGGCCGACCCGAGGTTGTGGCAGACCCCGCGTTACCCGGAGTTTCTCAGCGCCCGGCAGAAGTTGCTGGCGCGGGCGGCGAACCGGCTGGTAGCGGCGGAGACCGGCGACCGGCTGGGCAGCGGAACGCCGCTCAGCCGGAAGGGCTGAGGACGGCCGGCGCCAGAGGGCTGAGGAGGGCCCACCGGCGCAGCCGAACCCCCGTATCACAGGAGAAACAGCAATGGACGTAACCAATCCGGCAAGAATCATCCGCGTGGCGAGCGGCGACACCTATGAGTGCCAAATTGAACTCGGCTACAACGTCAGCATAAGAACCGTCGTGCGGCTAAACGGGTATGACACCCCGGAACGCCGCGGCGTCAGCGATGCAGAAAAGGCGATGGCAGACGAAGCCACCGAGTTTGTCAAGGACTGGTGCCGGAGCCAGTGGGGGCTATGGGCCAGATCGGCCGGCGACTCTGACGCATACGGCCGTCCGCTGGTTGAGATCCTGGGATACACGGAATCCCTCGGCGAGGAACTTGCCAAAGCCGGGCTGGCAGTGCGCGATGATGGCGGAAGCCGTGACGTCCGGCGCAGCCGGATGGAAGACCTGGTAGCCAGCCGGACTATCGGATGATGCCCCCCCCCCCCGGATACTCCCCATTCCATCCCTGATTGGCCCCACTAGCGGATAGAAGTGAACGGGTTTATCAACGAATGCGAAGGCTACTGCGGTGTGTAACCGCAAAGGGGATTTGATAAGGAGTACACAATGCCTGCCATCGACCGCAACCCGGCTCCGGACCCGGCGCCCGACTGGGCAGCAATGGCGGACAACGCCCGCGCCGTCGCCGTCGCTGCCCGCGCTCACGCCGACCGGCTATCCAAACTGTACGCCGCCGACGACGAAGCCGCATATGCGGCCGAGTGCGCCGCCTACTGCGCGGAGTCATACGCTGCTGACGCTCAAGCCGCTGCTGACGCTCAAGCCGCTGCTGACGCATACGATGACGCGATGGACACCTGCATATTGCAGTGATTAGCCCCCTGGGGGCAGTCCCTGGGGCGTTATTACACCAAAATATCCGCAATTTCACGGAATGACACAACATCCGCCGTTCGCGGTGAATGCGAAAGTGCGAAGAGCGAGAATGGACAAGGATTATGAAAGAACCGACGAACAAACAATGTCCGAAAACGGAATGGATTATCGCATTGGACGAGATTGCTGACCACAGCAATCGCATTGCTTGCGAAAAAGGTTGGCGCGATACGGAACTGACCGTCCCGCACGTTGTCGGGATGGTAGTTAGCGAGTTGTGCGAAATGATGGAAGTTGCGCGAAATGCCGAAAAGAAAAATGACCTATGGAGTGAGGAAACTTGCAGAGAAATGGCGTTGGAATGCGCCGACGCTATCATCCGCTTGCTGGACTTTGCCCACCACGAGGAATTGCCCGTCGGCCAAGCGTTGTACGACAAGATGGAATACAACGAACAAAGACCATACCGACACGGCGACAAACCGTTCTAGGGGCGAGATCTGAACAACGAAATCAGGGATGACCATGCCCGCGCATTCTTTGCCATCAAAGAACGCGCACCCCTATTACGCAAGCATGGGCGCCAAAGCCACCAAGAACCGCCGTAGAGCCGGATGGGAAACCCCTCCCGGCGAAGCGGCTCACGCCACATCGCCCCCGCCCCTAACGCCCCCGTCCACCCAACTGAGAGAAAACCCCGACATCGGCCTACGCAATATAGGAGGCAACGAGAGTTACGAGGGGTACGGGGGTTACGTTACGCCGGTCAGCCCGACCTGGCCCGCCGCCCCCCGAAAAGGCGGGCGGCGCGGCGGCTGGCCCAGCAGTGTAGCCCCGCGTAACCAGGCCGGAGACTGCCCCAGCCCAGCGGATGCAACAGCCCGGCCCGGCCCAACCCGGCGACACCGCAAGCCCAGAGCCGCCCGCCCGCGCGCCGCAACCCCGCTCCGGCCCCGGACCCAACGCCGCCAATCCCCGAATTCCCGCCCCGTCGCCGCGCCAAACCCCAACTCCTCAAACCCGCCAATCTCCAACTGGAAACTAATGCCCACACTCAACCGGAACCTAATGCCCACACTTACGCAGGCATCCCCCCGGAACCTAATGCCCTTATTTACGCAGACATCCCCGAACAAAATACCGCCCTTTGGAACCTGATGCCCACACTTCAGCACAACGCCCCCGGAACCTGATGCCCTGATTTACGCACGCGCCCCCGAACAACTACTCCCCAAACCGGAAACTTCGCCCCCGGTGCAATCTTTCCAATTTGGAACCTAATGCCCACACTTCAGCAGGCATCCCCCTGGAACCTAATGCCCACATTTACGCAGACATCCCCGAATAAAGTACCGCCCTTTGGAACCTAATGCCCACGCTTCAGCACAACGCCCTCGGAACCTAATGCCCTGATTTACGCAGACGCTCCCGAACAACCGCTCCCCAAATTGGAAACTTCACACCGGGTGCAATCTTTCCAATTTGGAACCTGACGCCCACCTTTCAGCATAACGCCCCCGGAACCTGATGCCCACATTTACGCAGACGCCCCCGAACAATCGCTGCTCCGCCCGGACCTACCGCTCCCACGCCAACCGGCCCAATTTGGAACCTAATGCCCTGATTTACGCAGCCACCGCCGAATAAAACCCCATCCCCAGGAGAACCGCCCTTATGCGACCGCAAGGCTGGACCAAATCCGGTTACTACCCGACCCCCCTGCCCGTAATCAAACTCCTGGAACCGCCCCTCTTCGCCCGCTGCGCCGGGAACCACCGCAGCCTCGACCCGCAAAAGCCGCCTCCCGTTCCCGAATTCCACCTCCTGGACCCCTGCTGCGGCGAAGGACACGCCGTCGCCGCCTTCGCCAACGCCATCACCCGCCAAATCAGCCGGTCCTGCCCCAATTACCCCCACCGCGTCGTAACCCACGGCGTGGAACTCAATAGCGAGCGCGCCGCCGCCGCCCGCCATAACCTCCACCACGTCCTCCAGGCCGACCTGGAAAACGTCGCCCTCCAGCCCGAAAGCGCCGACGCCCTCTGGCTCAACCCGCCCTACGACTGGGACGCCGACAACGCCCCCGCCAACCACGACACCGGCGACCACCGCCTGGAAAGCCGCTTCCTCCGCGCCTGCCTGCCCGCGCTCCGCCCCGACGGACTGCTGCTCTACGTCATACCCATCGAGCAGCTGGCCCGCGACGCCACTACCCTCGCCAACAACTTCCACAACGTCGGCGTTGCCCGCTTTCCCGACCCCGAATACGACCAATACCGGCAGATCATCCTCTGGGGCCAGCGCAAAACCGCCCTCAACCACCCCGAACAGCGGGATTTCTACACCGCCCGCACCCTGCGAAAGTTCGCCGAAGGCCCCCTGGAAGACTTCCCCTTCCTCGGCCAGCCCGTCGATTTGCTCCGCTATCCCCTGCACACCCAGCTGAACGCCGCCTTCCGCAGCGTTCCCGGCCAGCCCCGCCCAATCGCCCGCCGCCGCGAATACGACCCGGCAACCCTCAGCCGCGCCGCCGCCGCCGAAGGCTGCTGGGCCAGCGGCGATACCCGCGCCCAACTCCGGCCCCAGGGCCACTCCCCGCCGGCGCCAACCCTCCAGCCCCTCAACTCCGGCCACACCCTGCAACTCCTCGCCAGCGGCCAGCTGGACAACCACCCCATCACCGATCCCCAGGGCGAACTCCCGCCCATCCTGCTCAAAGGCCAAATCCGCAAAGTCGCCGAAATTACCGAAATCCCCCACCGCAAAGCCACCGAAACCGAAAACTTCACCAACAGCATCCGCTACCTCAACCTCGCCAACGGCCAAATCACCACCGTGGACGACGGAGACCCGGAGGCCCTGCGCGACTTCCTCCACGCCTGGCGACGGCCGCTGAAAGCCCGAATGACCGACCTCTTCCCGCCTACCGTTATCCCCACGGAACCCCGCTATCGCCCCATCCGGGAACGCATCGCCCGGCTCAAAAAGCCGCCCATCGGCAAGCAAGGCGCCAACGCCGTCGCCCTGGCCGCTCACCTCCGCAAAAACCGCCGCGGCTTCATCATCAGCCAGCCCGGCTCCGGCAAGACCTGGATGGCCGTCGCCGCCGCCGCCGGCGCCGACTGCGCCCGCGTCATCGTCATCCTCCCCCGGCACATCATCCCCCGCTGGATCAGCGAAATCACCGACTGCAACCCCCAAGCCAAAGTCCGCGTTATCGAAAGCATCCGCCAGCCCTCCAACCGTCCCGCGCCCGATCCCAGCCTGCGCTCCGCCCACGGCGACCTGGAATCCGCCCTGACCTTGCCCGCCGCTCCCGACGCCCCCCTCTGGCTGCTGCTGCCCCAAACCACCGCCAGCCTCGGCTGGGCCGTAGCCAGCGTCACCCGCCACGTCAGCGCCGCCGGCCCCCACCGCCTCTACCGCCACGAACGGCCCGACGGCTCCCTCCAACTGGCCGTCGCCCGCAACTTCCGCGGCGAGACCTGCCCCCGCTGCTGGCGCGTCCTCACCGACGACGCCCGTTGGGAAAACGCCAAAAACCGCCGCGACGCCCGCTGCCCCGGCTGCCGCCTTCACCTCAAAGCCCCCACCCGCCCGCCCGGAACCCGCTGGCGCTGCCCCATCGGAGACTACATCGCCCAAAAGCATCCCCGCTGGGCCGACCTGCTGATCCTGGACGAAGCCCACCAGTACAAGTCCAACGCCAGCGCACGGGGCGAAGTCGCCGGCCGCCTGGCCCAGCGCAGCCAGCGCGCCATCGGACTGACCGGCACCTTCCTCGGCGGCTGCGCCAGCAGCGTCTTCTACCTGCTGCAACGCCTGCTCCCCGGCTTCCAACGGAACTTCCCCTGGGACCAGCGCAGCCAGTTCATCAACCAGTACGGACGCTACCGCACCGTCTGGCGCTCCCGGCCCGAAACCGACGGCGGCCGCACCGGCGCCGTCAGCGCCGCCCGCCAGCAGCAGAGCCGCAAGGAAGAAATCCCCGGCTTTCACCCCGGCCTGCTCAACCACATCCTCTACTGCTCCGTTTTCACCACCCTGCCCGAACTGATCCAGGCGCTGCCCCCGGACGATCCGCGCCGCCAACTGCCGCCGCCGGAGATCATCCCCACCCTGGTTCCGCTGGACGACACGCCCGGCACGGCGTTGGCCGCCCCGGAAGCCGTGGCCGAAACTGCCGCCGACGCTCAAGCCGCCGCTGCAATCGCCCAAAACCGCGCCGCCGACGCCCAGGACGCCGCCGAAGCCACCGCGGCCAGCGACGCCGACGCGGCCGCCGTCGCTACTGCGGTCACCGACGCCGCTGCCGCCCAAGCGGTCACCGACGCCGCTGCCGCCCAAGCAATCGCCGAAGCCGCCGACGCCGCCGCTGAAGCCCACGCCCAAGCCCACGCCGAAGCCGCCGCCGCCCCAGCCCCCAACTACTCCCAACGCTCCGCCTACCAAGCCCTCGAACAAGCCCTCCGCGATACCGTCAAACAAGAACTCAACCACGGCAACGCCCCCACCCTCGCCACCATGCTCCAGGAACTCCTTACCTACCCCGAAAACTGCTGGCAAGGCACCGCTCCCACCTCCAACTCCACCGGCGAAACCATCATCAATCTGCCCCCGCTCCCCGCCAATCACACCTACCCCAAAGAACGCGAACTCATCCGCATCTGCCAGGAAGAAAAAGACCAAAACCGCAAGTTCATCATCTACTGCACCCACACCAATACCCGCTCCACCGTCCAACGCACCCAAGCCATCCTCCAGCAACACCACATCACCACCGCCTACATGGACGCCGCCCGCGTCAAACCCGAAAAACGCATGCAATGGTTCCAGGACCAGGCCCGCCACCACGACGGCATCATCGTCAACCCCAAAGCCGTCGAAACCGGCATCGACCTCCTCGACTACCCCACCATCATCTGGCAAGAAATCGAATACAGCATGTACACCACCGACCAGGCTTCCGCCCGCTCCAACCGCATCTCCCAGACCCAGCCCATCCGCATCCACTACCTGGCCTACGCCGGCACCATGCAGGAACAGGCCCTGCGCAAAGTCGCCCAGAAAAGCGACGCCAGCCGCGCCATCTACGGCGAACTCGCCCGCAACGGCCTCTCCATGATGAACCCCGCCGCCGACAAGTTCAGCGACATCGTGGAAAACGAACTCTACCGCGAACTGGAACAAGAACGCCGCGGCCAGCTGGCCCAGTCGCCTACCGAAACCCTGCTGGAAGCCGAACTCAGGGAACTCCTCAATCGCAACGAACCACCCGACGACCCCGACGAACCGCTGGTGTCCGATCCCATCAAGCAAGCCTTCCAGCCCCAACCTATTCCGACGCCGACGCCGACGCCGGCGCCACGGCCCCGGCCCGCGCCCCTACCCGCGCCCACGCTCGAAAGATTCCCCGAACCCGTCCAACTCGCCCTTTTCTGAACCCCCCACCGGAGCGACCCGAACACTATGCAACACGAACTCAAAACCGGCCCCCAAGGCCATATCACCAACCGCGAAGAAATCGCCAAACTCAGCCGCGCCTGGGTCGCCATGCACGGCTCACATCAACAAACCGCCCAGGCCCGCCGCTCCAACTACGACACCCTCCGCCAAATCGCCGACCAAATCCCCTGCACCTTCTGCGAACACCGCCTCGACGACCACGCCATCGACGTCGCCCAACCCCAACTCGAACAGCCCCGCGCCATCCTCAGCCGCTACGCCGAAATCTCCAGCCTCAACTGCATCGCCTGCGCCCAGGCCATGTCAACCTCCCGCGCCTACTGCTTTATCGAAACCCTCTGGTTCGACGACGACGGCTACTACAAAACCGTCGCCCAGGTCCAGCAACAACGCCAACTCCGGCAACAACGCCAACCCGCCCGTTACCGCCGCTGAACCCACCCCTTCACCGCACCCCGCGCTATCTAAACCAAACCGGCAACGGCAACCCCTGCTGCCCTGAACTCAAGCGCCCTGGGGTTCCCCCCTTCCCCAACCCCAGCGCGCCTCCCGCCCCCGCCAGCCTACCCGGCCCGCGGGGGCATTCCAAACCCCGACGCCCCAATCCCGTCGGCTCCCGGCATTCGCCGGGATGCCGGCGCGAAACCAAAACACGCCCCCAAACGCCCAACAATCCCCCAAAGACCACCCAATCCGCGCCAACCGCATCAAAACGCCGCTCACCCGCCCATACGCCCCTAAAAACGCCCTTCCCACGCCAACCCTTACGTTATCTCAACCGCCAAATCACCGGGGCTAAAACAACCCCGCAACAAAAGGAGCCAATCTATGCCCTATCCCACCGCCCCCGTCCCCCAGCAACGCATCCCCGCCCGAATCCGCAATATCGCCGCTATCGCTACCCTCGCCGCGCTCACCGCCCTCATCATCATCACCACCGCTAACCCAGCCCCCGCCCACGCCCAAGACGACGGCGGCGGCGCCCCATCCGGCGGCGGCGCTCAATACCAAACCAGCACCCCCGGCGCCCCACACCCCAGCTCCCATCACGATACCTATGCCACCGCCTCCCAAGTCCAAGACCTATCCTGCAATAACCACATCGCCATCCTTGCCCATCAATCCAACCCCATCACCCAATCCATCAACCTCTCCTGGCGAACTCTCCCCTACCCCTACTTCAACAACCACTACTACCCCGCTCCCGACTACCAGCCTCAACACAGCGCTGACCTCCCCAAACCTGCCACCTACACCCTCTCCCGACGCTCCCATTCCGACCAACCCTATGCCCAAATCGCCGAAACCCCCAAAACCTACTACCGAGACCGGCCACCTCCCGGCAACTACCAATACCAGGTCAAAATCAAAAAACCCCAATCCAACAACCCCAACTGCCCCCAATCCCAATCCACCGAAGCCGAACTCCTGACCTTCACCGCCTACGAGCAAGAACGCCAACTCCTCGCCGACGCCGCCCTCGCCTGCGCCCAAAACCGCTGGATCAACTCCATCGCCAACCCCGCCGCGCGTACCGTCGCCACCAAATACCTCACTCAAATGATCCGCCAACAAGCCAATAATTCCCCCCACCTGCACGACCTCTCCCGCTTCCTCATCGCCACCTGCAACAGCCCCAACCCCATCTTCTGAACCCGCCAACCCGCCAAAACCAGGGCGCCCGACCTTCCCGTCCGGCGCCCTTTATCACGCCAACTTCCCCACCATACCGCCGAGGCCACCATGCCAGTCAATTGCGGGTTCTCAACCCCCGACGCCAAACACCCCATCACCCAGGCCAATCACTATACGAACCTCTGGTTCCATGACCCCAAAGGCTGCCGCAACCGGCCAATCTGCCAGAACTGCGCCATCCGCATCCCCATCACCATGCTCCCTTGCCCCGGCTTCCCTGCTGAAAAAGCCGGCAGCCCAGTCAAGATCACCGCCCAATGCGACCGGCACGGCGCTTACCGCCAGCCCCACGGCGGCTACCTGAAAAGATGGCTGTGAACGCCAACGCCGGAACCCTCCCGCCCGCCAGCACGGGATGAATAATGCCCCGGCTTGCTCCAAAGCGCCCCCGCCGACCACGTAATCTACACCCTGCAAGAACGGCTGAACGCAGTGCAAACGCACCGGGAAAAGAGCAGACGCATGACGTGGCAAGAACAGGACATTATCACCGAGCACGGACAGGCATTCGTCCCAGCAAATCACCGTATGGAGAGTGACCTGTCTCATCTGTGGACAATGGTGGTCCAAGGAGCGATGGAACAGACGGGACGTAGCCGCGTTTATGAAAGACCACGAGTACCGATGCCAGGCCATCGCTAACGGAGAATGGGAAGAGTAAGCCTAGCCAGACTGCCCCCAGCCGTAAGAGAGAAGGAAATGCGAATCACTATCGGCTGCCCACGCTGTAAGGGCGCCATCAGAATGAAGGGCGAAATCGTCATTCAACGCCGCAAAGACGCGCAACCGCCGGATGGACACACCTTCACCACGGCCAACTGCGCCCGGTGCGGCTGGTCCGGCCAGAAACTCCTATACCTGCAATGCCACCCCCTGGCGTGAGCAGAGCCGGGGACAGTCCGGCGGTAGCCAATCTGCCCCCCTTACGCGCAGGAAAAAGAACACCGACGCTTACGACAACCTGACGTTGCTCTGTCCGCCGCGCAACAAGGGAAAGCGAGATCGCTACGCGCCCATCAGCTTGCAATGAGAACAACCTACGGATGCGCCGGGCCGTACCAGCCGGCGACGACGGCGGTAAGCCCCAATCTGGCTATTACGGAGAATATTATGGACGCCCAACGCCACGACGCCCTGGTCAACAGTCTGCGATCCCAAATATACCGCCTGCGGGCTACCCTGGGCGAACTGAACGGGAAACTTACCGTGCATTTCACCGACCAGGGAACCATTGAGATTTGTGCGGAATACGATGATGTTGACGGCAAACGGCTACGCCGCTCCATCCAGCAAATCAGCCCCACGCAATAACCGATCCACCCAAACCGCGCAATCGGATGCCCAGTACGCCATACCGGAGCGACCTCCCCGGCCGCCGGACCTGGCGGAATCCAAACCTGGGATGGCGCAGGATAACTCCATCCGCAAAATCCTGGCGGCCGGCGCCGCCGACGCCGCAATCCGCCGCCGCACCGACCCGCTAGGCTTATCCGCAACGCCCAAAGTCGTGACCGCCAACACAGCGCCCCCGAAAACTCCTGCCCAAACTGCTACTCAACGGCCCAAGCCTTTATCAGCGCCGACCTCCGACCCTGCCACCAACCCCAACCCCAACCCCAACCTCCCCAATACCGCCCCGGAGACGCCGCAAAAATGATCGGACTCGGAATGATCGGATTCGTCAAAAGCGACGGCGGACGCGCCCACGCCGGCTACCGAGGCAAGGCCCACGACTGCGTGCCCCGCGCCATCGCCCTAATCACCGACCGAGACTACCGAGACGTGTACCTCACCCTGGCCGAAAACCGCAAAGCCCGCGGCTTCCCCGCCAGCGCCACCGCCTACGCCTGCCGCGCCAAATCCAGCGTCACCGGCAAGCCCTGGAGCCGCCAGGACAACGACGCCGACCTCGCCCTATTCGGACTGCAAAAAGTCAGACTGCCCCCCGGCCCCCGACCCACCTACACCCAAGCCTACGCCGACTACGGCCGACACCGCGGCGGCTGCCTAGTAACCACCCGCCGGCACATCGCCGGCCTCCGCGACAACGCCCTCTGGGACACCTGGGACGGACGAACCTACCGCTACCGCCAGCCCGACGGCTCCGTCCTCGCCGGCGAACGCAAGGCCATGAGCGTCTGGGTGCTGGTATAACCCGCCGGCCATAACCCCGGAGCCGAGCAACCGCCCCCCATCAATCCAAAGGAACTGAGAACACCACCAGTCCTCCCACCCGCCACAGCACGAAGCAGAGGCCCAAAATGTACCGACCTGACAACCAAGACCCCGGCCCCGCCATCCTCTTCCGCTTCCGCTTCCCCCTGCTCCGCCCCGACTCCTTCGAAGAACAATGGGTCAGGAGAGTCGAGGACGCCCTGGCCGAAGCCTTCGGCGACTACAGCCCCGTGCTGGAACACTGGGCCAACATCGACCCCGACGACCAAATCTGCATCGTCAACGAAAACGGCAACCACTTCACCCTCGCTAAACAGGAGCGAACCCCGTGAACGCCCCCTAGATCCCGCCCATGGGCAACTTTGACACCACCGCTCAACCCGTCACCGGCGCCCACCGCATTCAATACTGGGCCACCCTATGCAAACGCTGCGAAATGCCCGCCTGTTAGCAAAGCCGGAACGAACCAATCGCCCAGTTCTTCAAGGTCAACCCCCCAAGAAGCGCCCCCAATGACCACCAGGCCGCCACACTCCACCCACAACCCCGCCCCGGAGCCAAACCAATGCCCAACCCCCAATTCAACTGCGAACTCCAAAGCGGCGACTTCGGCCCCCATACCCGACACTACCTCATCTTCCGCGAAGCCTACGGCCAAATGATCCGCGCCAACCCCCAACCCCACCCCACCCGCCAAGCCGCCCGGCGCAGCGTCGGCAACCTAATCGGCCACGTCGCCACCGTCGGCTACCCCGCAAACCACTGCCCAATCTGCCCCAAACCCCCGTCAGAATAAGCCACACACCCAACCCGACCGGGAGAACCCCCTGGACCAAAACCGGCTCGCAAGGCGCCCCGGCTCCCGCTGCGGGAAAAAACGCAACACGCACGCCGCCCAACACGCCGCCGCCGCCACCCTTGACACCCCGGGACACCCCGGCTAACCTAAAAGCCGCCGTCGCCAGTCCGGGCCAAAAACCCCAGCCTCACCCGCTGGGAAAAACGCCACGCGAATACTGTCGCCGTCAACGCGGGGATAGTCCGACGGCCACCAGGGGCGGGCTACGGCCCGCCCTCATTCGCATCCCCGAACACCCGCCCCGAAGCGCCCGCCAGCCGCCGCATAAGACCGGGCGACGCAATGAATGAAACAAAAGGCCCCGTAACGCCTTCGGGCCGACTTTAGGGCCTGTACCGGCCTCATACGACACGCCCCAGCCCCGCAAAAGACGACTAGTCCAGGCAGCGGGGGCGTGCGCGGCGCGGGCGCCCCCGTGTAGCAAGCCACCAGCGCCGGCCCGGCCCACCGGCCCGGACGCAGCATCGCCCCATCCGGCGCGCCCCGTTGCGACATCCCCACGGCCATCCCTATACGGCCGGAGTCGCCGCAAAACCCGTCGCCTAGCCCGACCTGCTGAGACGCGGCGGCGACGCGCCGGGCTATCCGGCCAGCGGACATCACGAATGCCAACCCGCCATTCCGCGCAATCACATCCAGCGCGCGGACGACGGACGACACGATAGCGGCGCTGCGCCAACCGCAACCGCCGGGTCGCCAGCCAGCGCGAAGACGCGAACCGCGTCCGACACCGCCCCGCTACGGGGCAAACCGGGCCTACTCCCGGCATCCCGCCCCGCCGAACCGAAACCCCATCGCCAAACCGGCCCGCCGCCCGCACCCCCGCTTGCGGGAGACCCCCGCCGCAGTGCTAAAATCAAACCATCCCATAACCCCGCCAACGAGGTCCAGACCGCCATGTCCCCCACCATCACCACCTTCGCCGACATCCTCAACGCCATGTCCCAAAACCCCGAACTCCGCGAAGCCATGCGCCGCCATATCCTCACCGATGAACTCCTGCAACTCCCCGCCATCGTTGCCCAACTGGTCCAGTCCGTCCAAGAACTCAACGCCGCCGTCGCCGTCATCAACCAACGGCTCGACCGGCTGGAAAGCGGCCAGGCCGAACTCAAGAGCGACGTGGCCGAACTCAAGAACGGCCAGGCCGAACTCAGGAGCGACGTGGCCGAACTCAAGAACGGCCAGGCCGAACTCAGGAGCGACGTGGCCGAACTCAAGAACGGCCAGGCCGAACTCAGGAGCGACGTGGCCGAACTCAAGAGCAACCAAGCCGAACTCAAGAGCAACCAAACCAGAATGCAGGGCCAGCTCAATAACCTCACCGGCTCCGACTACGAACGCAAAATCGCCCGCCGCGCCCGCCGCATCGCCCGCTCCCAACTCAATATGCCCGGCGCCTACCCCATCTACTCCCCCACTATGCCCGACGCCACCGCCCTCTCCGAACTCCTGGAAAACGCCGCCGCGCTCAACCACATCACCGACCAGCAAGCCGACGAAGCCGAACTCACCGACCTGGTTATCCGCAGCGCAGCCGAACCCGGCCCAGCCCGCTACGCCCTGGCCGAAATCTCCCTGACCATCCACCACGAAGACGTGAACCGCGCCCGCCGCCGCGCCGACATCCTCGCCGCCGCCACCGGCAGCCCCGTCGCCGCCGCCGCCATCGGAACCGCCGCCGCCGACGCCAGCCGGGAATACGCCGCCGCTCACGACGTAACCGTCATCATCGTACCCAACGACTAATCCCCCGGACGCCCCAACGCCCCGAAACCATCGGGAGAACCCCCCGGCGCCATCGCCAAAACGACCCGCTCCGGCGCCGTAAAGTTTCTCCCCTCAACCGGCGTCAAATCACGCTCAAATCCTGGTACATCACCCCCGACCTGTCGCAACGGCCCGGCGCTACGGAAAGTTCCGCCCCGGTTTTACGAAGCGAATACCCCTCGGATAAGCCCTTTGCCCCCTGGCGCCGAACCCTGGAAACATTGCCCCCGGTCCCCCGCGGCAAACGTCCCCTATTCAGCATAAAGTAAAGTTTGTCCCCGCTATCCCGAAGCGATTGATGTTAGTTCAGCATAAAAACCGGCCCGAAAGGGCGGGCCAACAACCGCAAACCAGGCCCGCCGGCCGCGCCGCCGCCCGGCTGAAACCGCCCGCGAGCCAACCAGCAAACCGGAAAGGGGGGAGTTGTCAAAACTCCCCCCTTTGCCATCGGCGCGGCGCAATCCCGCGCCCGACTGCCACTGCCGGAACCGCATCACCCAATCCCAAAGGAACCCGATCATGCTCAAAAGCATCCTAATCGCCATCGGCCTGGGCAGCCTACTCCGGTGCGGAGCGGAATTCACCGTCAACCACGCCATGAACCCGGACTCGCCGGTCAACGGCGCGCTGCTGAAAGTTCTGACGTCCAATCACTAGTCCAGCAATCCCGCGACCAGCCCGGCGCTCTCCGTCGCCAAGTCTTGCCAGACGCCGCAATCCACCGTTTCGCCCGCCGCCAAAGTCAACGACCCGCCGCCGTCCGTCGGCGCGCGCAAGCGCAGCCCGCCCAGGTCCCGACTGAGGGCGATGCAGCCGGCGACGCCCCGCCGCTTGCGGCCCAGCAGCGCCTGGGCCGCCGAGTAGTCGCAGCACAGCCCCTGCAATTCGGGGATCAGCTCCAGCAGCCGCCGCGCGTTCTCGCCAGCGCCCATGCCGGCCACCCGAACCCCCAGTTCCTGAGCCACGGCGGCGGCCCGCCGCAAAGCCGCCTCGCCCAGTTCGCCGTCGCAAAGCAGCCAGTCGAAATCCGCCAGCAGAGGATTCATCAGCTCCGGCAGGCGCCGGGAATCCCGCAGGGGGAAAGCCCCTTCGTTCAGCACCGGATCGGGCAGCTCCGCTTCGTGGATCAGATAGTTCGGATAAAAGCCCCGCTCGCGCAAGGAACGCAAGATAAAGCGGCCGGCGAAAGTCGCTTCATTCAGCGCCCCGGCCAGCTCCGACCACTGCCCCCGGCGGCGCAGTTCCGTCGCCGCGGCCAAGCCGCGTCCGCCCACGGACAGCAGCGTCCGGCCCGCGGCGGGCCGCTCGCCATTCGCGTCCGGTTGACACTCCGATACTTGCAGTCCCAGCGGCCCGACGACCAGAATGCGACTAATCTTGCGCTTGACCAGAACCATATTCCTGCGCTCCTCAGCGGATTTCAAAGAAATGCCGGGCGATGACACAATCCGCCGTCCACGCCTCCGCGAAGTAGCGTCCGGCTTGCCAGAAACCCGGCGTATCGGCGCCCAGCCCTTCCTGAACGATCTGCGTCCGGGCCTTCCCGAAGACCGGCTCAAGGACATCGCCCGGCTTTACCGCTAAAGTTGTCACGCCGCCGTCGGCGACAATGCGTCCCCAGCGGTAAAAGGGTTGCGCCGCCGCATCGTCCGGGTCCGAGGCCATCGCTGGCGAAAGCCGAAAAGTCAGCCGCCAGACCAGCCAGCGCAGGTCGCCGGCGGCGTAAAACACCTGCCGCCGTCCCGGATCGTAGGCGGGAAAGCCGAAAGAGCGCATGGGAAAGAAGGCGGTATCGACCAGAACCGCGCCCGAAGCGCCCACTGCGCCGCCGGCGCAGGTTTCCGGCGGCGGCGGGACGAAAAGCGCCGAAGCCAACCGCCGATTGTCCTGAGCCGATGCCCCGGTCGGCGCCGGGCGGCTGAACCGCGTTGCCGAACCCGACGCCGCGAACTCCGGCGCAATTGGAGCCGGCGTGAAAGTGGGCCAGGGCGTAGCCGTAACGAAAACGGTCGGCGTGGGATCAGTCGGAGAGTTGACGGCGGTTCCGGCGGAAAACGGCGCCGGGTCCGCCGCCGGCCCCCGGCAAGCCACCGCCACCGCCAGCAGCAGCAAGACCAGCAGCAGCAAGGCCCAAGATCGCCAGCCGGAGAACATTCCCAAGCCCCTAACCCGCCGCGTCCCTGCGCCAGCCGTCGTTCTCAATCAGTTCGTACTCGGCCGGCGTCGCCACCACCCGCACCGGAAAACTGCCCTGATCCGTCAGCAGCAACCCTTCGCCCACCCGCGCCTGGGTCAAGAAAACCCGCTGTTCATCGCTCAAGGCCAACTTGCGCTGGATCAGTTCCGCCGCCCCCGGACTCTGCCGCAGCAGAAAGCAGTCCGCGGAATTAGCCAGCAGCGACAGTCCGGCGTGGCCGGCCAGCCCCGCCTGGCTGTCCCCGTCCAGAAAGTCCTCAATGTCCTGGGTAATCGTAACCAGTCCCAAACGATACTTGCGCCCCCGCTTGACCATGGTCATCAGAGCCTGCGCGCCGCTGGGCGACATCAGCACCGTCCAGCATTCGTCAACCACCATCAGCCGAGGCCGGGTCACCGACATCGCCAGTCCCCACACCGTCTGACAGCAGAGCATCGTCGCCGCCGCTTTCATATCGTCGTGCAGCGCCTGCAAATTGAACACGGTGAAGGGCGCTTCCTCCCGCTGAACCAGGGCGGAGTCCCCTTCCTGAGCGAAAAGAAACCGGTAGCTGCCGGTAACGAAGGGAGCCAGTTCGTCGGCCAGCGTTCCCGCTTCGACGACACTGACCGCCAGCTCCCGCAGGAAACGCTCAAAGGCGAAAATCCCGCCGTTGCCCAGAACCGGCGACGGCTCCGTCGCTTGCGCCAGTTCCTGCTGATAAAACCGGTTCAGGCAATAGTCCAGCGTCGTCTCCAGACCCGACGCCGGCCCGCGCCGGGCCAGCATCATCTCCAGCAGCGCAACCAGCCCGGCCACTTGCAGCGCCAATTGATCCACCGACTGATAGATCAGCTGAAAGGGGTTGACGCCGGAGTTCTCCCGGCCCGGATGGAAAACCCGTCCGCCCATCTGCCGAGCCAACAAGGCGTATTCCCCTTCCGGGTCAATCAAATACACCGGAATGCCCCGGCTGCATTCCCGCAGGGCCAGCACCTTGACCGCGAAAGACTTCCCCGAACCGGCCGGCGCCAGCACCGTCATATGCGGGTTGCGCCGGACTTCGCCCACCCCCAGCCGGTTCGATTCCGCCGTGAAGCCGCCGGTGGCGAAACGGTCGAAGACCACCACGTCGCGGCTGCGGAAATCCATCCCGAAAGGAATGCCCACCCCGGTGTTGAGCCGGGGCGGGCCGAAGGGAAAGAGGCGTTCCACCGTCCCCTGATCCACCATATGCAAAGCGCCCAGGGGCGACTGCATTCGGGGCATCAGGCGGGCGAAGGCTGCGCCCTGCCGCAGCCGGAAGGGACGGGCGCCGGCCTGCATCCCCTGGAAATGGATTTTGACCTGCCGACCCGCTTCCTCCAGGGCTTCCGGCGTGTCGCAGTACAGGGCCAGCGACGCGGCGACCCGGAACAGGCCGCCTTCGTTGCGGCTGAGCTGTTCCAGCATCCGATCCGCGTCGCCGATGCCGCCTTCCACCTCCGGCGGCACCAGCCGGCCCCGCTTGATCAGATCGATCTGCTGCGACTCGAAAGCCAGTTTCTTCATATTGAGAAAGCCGAGGGATTCCGCCTTGTTCAGCGGGTACAGGCGCAGGATGAAGTCCAACTCAAAGCCCAGGCCGAACACGCTTTCCAGAAACATCGGCGAGAGCCGCCGCGGCCACTGGTCAACTTCAAAGACCCGAACCCAGCGCTGGCCCAGGCGCAGGCTGCCGACGCCCGGCGCGCAGTCGGGAACGGCCACATCCCCCGGAGCCATCCCGTAGCAGGAGCTGGCGGAACGGCCGGCTACGCTGCCCGCCCACAGCCGTCGCAGATCGTCGCCGGACACCGGGCGGACGGCCCAGCCGGCCGCGACCAGCAGGGACTCCGCGTCGGCGGCGTGATCCTGACCGGTCAGCAGGTAGATTTCCCGGTCCAGCGCGTCCCCGTCGCCGGGCAGGCCCTTCAGCCAGCCGGTCAGCGCGTCGCCGACGGCGGCCGGAACGCCCAAACTCAGCCCCGACGGCCGGCGCTTCTCGAACCAGTCGATCAGTTCGCCGAACCCCGGCGGATGCTGCCGCACCAGAAAGGACGCCGGAAAGCGCAGGGCCAGCAGAAAGCGCCGCCAGGCCGCCAGCGTCCGTTCATCGCGGAAATCCTGGCTGGCGATCTGCCAGGCGCAGGTGCGCGCTCCGTCGCTACCCAGCACGAAGTCGGCGCCGGCGGCGTCCACGCCCAGCAGGTCGCCGACGTGCCGCTGCGGGCGCAGCAAATCGGCCGTCGCCCTTTTGATCCGCCGCGTCGCCGCCGTCATTGCCCTGGTCATAATTCAGCCTCCGCTACCGGGTTGGGAAAAGAACGGGTTAGGGAAAGAAAAAGTAGAAATAACCGCTGGACAAACCGACGCCCAGCAAAGCGCCCAGGACGATTTCGTAAAACCCCCAGAGGGCGCTCACGCCGATTGTGGCGACCAGGGAGCCGGAAGCCGTCTGCCGGACCCAGCTCCGGGTTTGCGAAGAGCCGGCGTCGAGACCCCAGACGATGACGACAAAGAGCAGCAGCATCCCGGTCAGCGCCAGAACCAGGCCGGTGATGGAACGGAGAAAGCCGCGCACGGAGTCCAGCAACTGCAACCGGGCGCAGTAGGCATCCGGGGTTTCCAGCGCCGGTAGCGCTTTGCCGGCAGCGGCGTCCGGATCGACGATGGCCGTTTGCTGCTCGGCGAACATCGCCCGGTAAGCATCCATTTCCTCTTGCCGACCGGGGCAGGACGGCGGCGCGGCCTGCTCCGCCGCTCCCCAGGGCCGGCCCAGCCGAACTCCTGAACCCAGCGCCAGCAGGGGAACCCGGCCGGCGCCGGCTGAGCCGCGAGCCGCCGGCGCCCGCGCCATCCGGCCCGTCTCGAACCAACGCGGCGGCGACACAGCGCGGGGCATTGCCACCGGCACGGCCTCGCCCGGGCTGCCCACGGGTCCGGCGAAGGATGACGGCGCCGGCGTCGGCGTCGGGCGCGGCGTCGGCGTCCGCCAGAAAGAGCGGCGCGTCGGCCGCACGTAAATCCGCGTCGGCGGCGGCAAAAAGCGAATGATGACAATGAACCGGCCTACGGCGGCCGCGGCCTGGGCCATGGCGTCCCGCGCCGCGTCCCGCGCTTCCTCGGCAGCCTTCCGTAGCTGCTGAGCCTGCGCCAGGGTGACTTCCGGCTGGGCCGCATCGTCCGCCAAGTCCTGCGCTCGATCCGCGGCGTCCCGCGCCTGATCCGCGGCTTTGCGGGCGTCGGCTTCAGCCTGGCGAGCGTCGGCTTTGGCCTGGTCGCTGGCCTCCGGGTCTTCCTCTATCGCATCCGCCTTATCCCGCGCTTGGTCGGCATAATCCTCCGCGCGATCCGCGTAACCGTCCGCATCATCCGCCGCGTCCTGCGCGCCGTCCACCGCGTCCTTCAGAGCGTCGGCCGCATCGTCCAGAGTGTCAACCGGCGCAATTACGTCGCCGCCGGCCGCGCGGATGCAAGCGTTCTTGGCCTGCATCGCGTCCCAAGCCCGCTGCGCCGCGGCCTCCGTCGCGCCGGCGATCCGGGCCGCGTCGCCGGCCAGCGTCAACAAACCGGCCGCCGCCGCGCGGCTGCCCGCCTCGCGCAATGCCGCGGCCTTCAAACGGGCCTGCGCCGCCCAAGCGCCCACCTGCGCCGCTTCGGCCGCCGCGTTATCGGCCGAGCAATCAACATCCTGCAACGCCTTGACGCCAGCGTCGGCCCGCTGCGCCGCCAATCGGGCGGCGGCGATGGCGTCGGCCACCTCCTGACGCAAGGCGGAGGTGTCGCCGCCGTCCGGGGCTTTGACCAGCGCGGCGATTTTCGCCCTCAGGTCGGCCGCCGCCTGACGCGCTTTCTGGGCGGCGTCACGAGCGCGCACCGCCGCCGCGACCGCGGCGGCGCCGTCCGCGATGCAGCCGGCCTTGTTCGCCAGATCCGCCTTGACTTCGGCAATGCGAGCCTGCTCCGACGCCCGGTCGGCGGCGGCTTCGGCCCGGTCGGCTTTAGCCTTCGCGTCGGAAGCCGACGGATCAGCCTTGTCGGCTTGCGTCGCGGCCAGGTTCGCCACGTCCGCGGCGGTATTGGCGTCCGTCGCCGCCTGACGCGCCGCGTCGCAAATGGCGGAGACCGACCGGACGGCGACAATCCGAGCCGCCAGATTGTCGGCCGCCGCCAGGGCCCGTCGGCCCGCCGTCCGCGCCCGATCCGCGGCGGCCTTCGCCCGGTCCGCGGCCTCGATCAAGCCGGCGACGCGGGCCTTGCCAGCCGCGTCTTCCGCCGCGTCAGCCTTGACCAGGGCGTCCTTGCCGGCCCTGCGGGCCTCGACGACCTTATCGGTGGCGTCGGCGGCGGCCGGATCAGCGGCGTCCGCGGCGTCCGCGGCGGCGTTGGCAACCTTGGCCGCCCGATTCGCCGCATCAGCGGCGGCGTCGGTCGCCGCCGCCAAAATGCAGAGTTCCAGGCTCAGCGCCGATGCAGTGGCTCGGTCGGCGGCGGATGATGCGGCGACCGCGGCTCGGTCAGCCTTATCCGCAGCGTCCGTCCGTCCCACGCGACGCGCGGCGGCGGCGGCCACGCGGGCGACGTGGGCCTTCCGGTCCGCGACAACGGCGGCGGCCCGCGCCGCGGCGACCTTGCCCGGAGCGGCGGCGTCGGAGCAGTCCGCGGCCTTTACTACGGCGTCGGCGTCCTCCGCCGCGTCATTAGCGACTTCCGCCGCCGCAATAGCAGCGTCGGCGGCATCCTCGGCGGCTTTCGCCAGGGCGTCGGCATCCGTTGCCGCGCCGGGAATGCAGGCTTGCCAATCGGCCAGCAGCGTAGCGATGCGCCGCGCCGCGGCCTCGGCGCGCCCGGCGGCGGCGTCCGCGGCGGTGGCGGCGTCGGTCAAGCCGGCCCGACGGGCCCGGCCAGCGGCGGCGCGGGCCTCCCGCGCCTTGCCGACGGCCAGCGTCGCCCGTTCCTGAGCCGCCGCAATCTTGTCCGCAACGTCGGCGTCGGAGCAGTCCGCCGCGGCCAGCGCGTCCGCGGCGGCATTGGCATCATCGGCGGCGGCGTTGGCCGCGTCGGTTGCCGCGTCGATCTCGGCTTGCAAGATGCAGGCCGCCAGGTTGCGCGCCGCCCGGAAGGCCCGGTCGGCGGCCCGGTCGGCCCGGCCGGCAGCGCGCTGGGCCCGGCCGGCGGCGGCTTTTAGCCCGGCGGCAGCGGCCCGGCCGGCCGCCGCCTCCGCCAGGTCGGCCTTCTGCCGGGCGATTTGCCCGGCGTCTTCCGCGGCGGCGACTTTATCCGCAGCGTCGGCGGCGGCGCAATCGGCGGTTTCCGCGTCGGCCGCCTTGGTGTGGGCATCGCGGGACGCCGTGTCGGCGTCCCGGGCCGCCGTGTCCGCGGCGTCGATCAGGGCCTGGTCCGACTGGGCGTCGGCGATGCGCTCTTCCAGATTAGCGGCGGCCCGGTCAGCCTTGCGGCCGGCGTCGCGCACCAGATCCGCAATCCGTTCCAGCCGGTCGGCATGGTCGGTCAGTCCCAGACGGCGCAGCCGCTCGGCCACATCGTCCACCAGATCGGCCTTCTCGAAAGCGTCGTCGGCCGCCTTCCGGGCCACGGTGGCGATGCTCTTAGCCTTGGGGTCGGAGCCGGTGGTGGCATCGGCCTGGTCCGCGGCCTCATCAGCCTTAGTCTTGGCTCGTAAAGCGTCGGCAACGACGGCGGTGGCGTCTTTCAGCGCCTGCTCCCTGGCTTGGTGCAAGGCCACGCGGTCGGCCAGGCGGTCGGCAGCGACACGAGCGCGGATGGCGGCGTCGCGGGCCCGTTTGGCGGCCTGATCAGCCTGGTCGGCGGCGCGCACCGCGTCGGGGCGCCCGGTGTTGCGGGCCCGGTCCGCGGCCTTTTCGGCGATGCGGGCCGCCGTGTCGGCGGCGTCGGCCTTGCCGCGGGCATCGGTGATACGGTCGCCGGCCTTATCCGACCCGCCGGTAGTGGCGTCGGCTAGATCGGCGGCTTTTTCGGCCAGTTCAGCGGCCCGGTTAGCCTGCTTGGCGGCATCCAACGCGGCCCGGCGGAGGGCATCGATTGCGACGCGGGTGGCGGCGGCTGCGGCGCGGCGGGTGGCGAGGTCGGCGGCGCGGCGGGTGGCGAGGTCGGCAGCGCGACGGGTTGCCAGGTCGGCGCTGGCGCGGCGGGTAGCGAGGTTAGCTTCGGCGCGGCGGGTGGCGAGGTCAGCGCTGGCGCGGCGGGTTGCCAGGTCGGCGTCGGCATCGGCGCGGCGAGTAGCGAGGTTGGATGCAGCGCGACGGGTTGCCAAGTTGGCGTCGGCATCGGCGCGGCGGGTAGCGAGGTTGGATTCGGCGCGACGGGTAGCGAGGTTGGCATTGGCACGGCGGGTAGCCAGGTCGGATTCCGCGCGGCGCGTTGCCAGGTTGCCGGCTTCGGCCTGACGGGTTGCCAGGTTGGCGACTTCGGCGCGGCGGGTTGCCAGGTCAGCGTTGGCGCGGCGGGTTGCGAGGTCGGCGATTTCGGCGCGGCGGGTTGCCAGGTTGTCGATTTCGGCGCGGCGAGTTGCCAGGTCGGATTCGGCGCGACGGGTGGCGAGGTAATCAGGTACGGTTGAAACCGAACCGTCATCTTCAACCGGAACGGGCGTGTTAGCGGGCGCCACCTTCGGCTTTGGCGTCGGTGTAGGAAAGTAATGGCGACACTCTTGCTGCCACCGACGATGCCAGCAATAAGCAAAACTAAACACCGGGCTAGGCGTCGGCATCGGCGTATTCGTGGGAACCGGCCTGGGCGTAGCCGTAGGGCTGGATTGACGGCAGGAATACGCCCCCGGATTCCTTTCGCAGTAAGGAAGTTGGGGCGCAAGCGTGGGCGCAAGCGTGGGCGCCCGCGTGGGCCGTAGCGTCGGCATTGCCGTGGGCCGGGGCGTCGGCATTGCCGTGGCGGCAGGCACAGGCGTGGCAGCCGGCACGGGCGTGGCAGCCGGCACGGGCGTGGCAGCCGGCACGGGCGTGGGCGTGATGCACGACACACTACTCGGAACCCGCTCACAAAAAGTCCCCTTGGGCGAGGACGTGGGCGCCGGCGTTGGCATTAGCGATGCCGTAGAACACCGATGATGATCCGGATTCCTCTCGCAAAAGGGCCGCGTGGGCTCCGGCGTGACGCAGAACGTACTGCCCGGATACTTCTCGCAATGAGTCCGCGTCGGCCTCGGCGTCGGCGTCGGCGTCTGCCGCGCCTTCAGCGTAGCCCTCCGCATCTCATCGGCGGCCGCGGTATTTGCTATATCCTGAGCATCAGGTTCGTCATCATCGCCGCCGCCGCCACCATCGCAATTACGACCGCTACAATACTCAGCCTTTACATTTCCATCCTTATCGATAACCGTCTGAGTAGTCGTTTTTTTCCCAGTATGAGAATCAACCGTCGTTTCCGTCACACGAGTATCACCAGTATCCGTCTTACTCTTAGTCTTTCCCAGCGGCGGATCATAACCATGGTCGTGATCGTCCCCATAGCCAACTTGAGCGAACCAGCCCAGGCTCATAATCGCCAAAATCACCAGCAGCGGAACCGCCAGCCACGCGACCCGCCGAAACTGCCAAATCAATGCCAATGCTGCTACCATCATCGCCTTCCCGTCGGGCCGGCACTCCGCCGCCCGCGTTATCTCGCAGCAAACAGATAACCCGAAACTTTACGATGGCCCGTCTCCGGGCCACCGTCCCACTCCCTGATCCGAGGAGGTCAAGCCATGTCATACGCCAAGTTCTCACTCCCCGTTCTCGCCCTGCTGATCGTCGGCCTCTTTGCCGCAATCTCAATCTCCTCCCAACCGGCGCAAGCCGACGGGCCGCCGTCCCACGAGTTTGACCTGACCGCCCACTGGAGCGAAGCCGAGGGCGCCACGCTGCTCAGCTGGAAACCCTTGCCCGATGCCCATTCCTACTGGATTCACCTGACTGATAACATGGAAAACCGGCATCGATGGTTGCCCGCAGTCGTCCCCGACGCAAGAAGAGAACGCTACATTCACCGGATCGACGGCCTGAACGAAACGGCCGACTACACCTTTCAGGTGATTGCCCGGCGCAAAGATGCGGCACATTACCAAGACAATTGGTCTAACCCCAGTGAACTAATCCAGATGGAAAGCCGTGCCACTCCCTTATCCGCCGCCCTTCGGCCCCCCGAACCCCGAACTAGGCCGATGCCGGTCTGCGACCGCACTCCCGAAGTGGTTGCCGAACTGATCCGGCAAACCGAAAAAAGTCACTGCTCGGAAGTAACCGCGGCTGCCCTCGCCCGAGTCGCCCTGGTGAATTTGAACGAGAAAAACGTAACAACTCTAAAGCCTGGCGACTTCGACAGTCTGCCCCAGCTGACCGAGCTGGTTCTGTCCAAAAACAAGATCGGCGAACTCCATCCCGACCTATTTCAGAACCTGCCTGAGCTGACCGAACTCTGGCTACACACTAATCAAATCAACGAACTGCATCCCGACACCTTTCAGAATTTGCCTGAGCTATCCATTCTCTACCTCGGCCACAATCAGCTGACCGTAATGGAACCGGAGACTTTCCGCAACCTGCCCCGTCTGAAAATACTCTGGATTCAAGACAACCCACTGGCAAGCATCGATCCTGGCCTTTTCAATGATCTCCCTAGTCTGCAATATCTGGTCCTGTGCGGCAACGAACTTACCGCCCTGGAACCGGGAACCTTCGCCGACCTGACCGGACTGCGCGTGCTTGACCTTTGCCAGAACCCCGGCCTGACCCAACTGCCACCCGGCCTGTTCCCCAAAAACGCCGAACTCCGCATTCTTGACATCAGCGACAACAACATCGCCGAAATACGTCACGACGCCTTTGCCAACCTTCCTGCACTATACAACCTATCAACCTCAGGAAACCCTTTAACCGCGCTGGATTACCGCTGGTTCGACAATCTGCCAAAACTAACAATTCTCGACATTGACGAAAACCTGCTCAACGACCTGCACCCCTTGGTCCGAGAGCGATTGCACCGTCTCCGGACTATCTACATATACGCATCCCTGGAAAAATACGAAGAAACCGTGAGCAAAGTGCGCAAGCTAAACGTGAGAGACAAAAACGTTTATACCAACAGAACCATAACCTGGCACCACCCCGACGGAAGCGGCTCGACGCACATGACCAGCGGCAACAACACAGTCGGCATTGACTGATCCCAGACCAAAAATAAAGTCCAACCGCAAAAACACTACGCAACCAATTTCGCAAAAGCGTTGAACAAATTGCGTTCTCGCCACGTCGCGCCATCTGACCCAAAGTCTTAGCATCTCGCCAAGACCTTTTCGTTACCCTCAAGGAAGAAAGGAGTCAGCATGGCCGCGTCCAAGATCGAGTGGACCGACGCCACCTGGAACCCCGTCACCGGCTGCGACAAGATCAGCCCCGGCTGCCAGCGCTGCTACGCCGAGCGAATGGCAAAGCGGCTCCAGGCCATGGGCGTCGCCAAGTATCGCAACGGCTTTGCCGTAACCCTGCATCCCGACACGCTGGCAATGCCCTTGCGCTGGCGCCAGCCGCGGGCCATTTTCGTCAACTCCATGAGCGACTTGTTTCACCCGAAGGTGCCGGATGAGTTCATCGCGGCGGTGTTTGATGTAATGGCCCGCGCCCATTGGCACCGGTATCAGATACTGACCAAGCGGCCGGAGCGCCTGGCCAGTCTCAACTCACGCCTGCCCTGGCCGGCGCAAGTCGGGCTGGGGGTCAGCGTGGAGAACGGGAAGTACGCCCATCGCATTGACCAATTGCGGGAGACCGGCGCCGCCGTCAAGTTTCTGTCGCTGGAACCGTTGCTAGGCCCCTTGCCCAATCTGAATCTGGCCGGAATCCATTGGGTTATCGTGGGCGGGGAGTCGGGGCCGGGAGCGCGGGAGATGCAACCCGATTGGGCGCGGGACATCCGTGATCAATGCCTTGACGCTGGCGTGCCTTTCCATTTCAAGCAGTGGGGCGGCGTATTCAAGAAGCGGAACGGTCGGGAGCTGGACGGGCGGACGTGGGACGAGATGCCGGCGGGATGGGCCGAACTGCCGGGCCGGAACTGACCCCGGCGTTGCCGGCCGGCAGCATTGGCGTCGGGTTATCTGTCTGAACAAAATGCCAGGAGGTGCATTGTTATGTTCAGACGATACCGGATACCCGCGGCGCTGGTCGCCGGCGGCCTTATGACGGCGGCCCTGGCCGTCGGCCTACTGTCGGCGACCGGCAGCGGAGCGCCCCCCGCCGCCGCTGCTAACGTCGGGGCGCCTTTAGCCGCAAACGGCGGAGCGCTCCCCGTCGCCGACGCAGAGTGCGACTACACGCCATCGCGGTTCCGCTACCGCCGACAAGAGGGCAACAAGGTCAGGCTAACCTGGTCGATAAACGCCGACTGTCCGGCAGACTATTTCCGCATCTCAATACGCCCGGACACGGGAGACGGGGAGTTCAACACCCATCGCAGTTACCTTGTACATAGCCAAAGCAATCCGGAAAAAGAAACAACCTACGTCCTGAAGGGCGTTCGCGACGGCGTGGACTCGGCCATGGGTCGCTCCATCAAAGTCCCCGGAAAAGAGCCGTGCGTTCATCTGCCCAGCCGTTTCAACAACGACCCGCAAAACGGCGCAATCCGGCTCACCTGGTCGTATCGAAGCGACTGCCGGGCCGATTCCTACATCGTTTTGCGAATAACGGACGATGCAAGCAGTCCCGATGACCAGGTAGAGATTAGCGGCGCTACCACCTACCTGGACCGAAGCGCCCCGGCGACCGGGCCGTTGTCCTATCGGCTGATCAGTGTCCGCAACGGCAAGCAATCCAAGCAGAGGCTGCAAACCACCGTGCGCAGCGGCGGCCAGTCGAACAACGAGTCGCCGCCGGGCAACAGCGGGGAGCCGCCCAGCAACAGCGGGGAGCCGCCCAGCAACAGCGGGGAGCCGCCCAGCAACAGCGGGTCGCCGCCGAGCAATAGCGGGGAGCCGCTGGCCGGCAAACCCGGCTGCGATCACACTCCCCGCCGGTTCCGGCGCGAGTCGCCGCAGAACGACCGCAGCCGGATCAATCTGACCTGGGAGGTGAACGAGGATTGTCCGGCGCAGTATTACACCGTGGAATATCTGCCGGACCGAGGCCAGTGGGAATTGCTGACTACCTACGGCAACTCCCTTCAGCACGAGAACCCGCGCCCTGAAGTAGGAAGCCGGTACATACTGAATAGCTACCGCGACGGCAAGCGAGGAAAGGCTCAAAGCATAACCGTGCCGCCCCAGGCGCCGTCCCAGTCGGGAGGATCGCCGTCCGACGGGACGGTATCCCGCCCGGAGCCGACGCTGATCTGCCACTACCGTCTGGGCGGAACAACGCGCCAAATTGCCGGGCTGTCCGTTTGCAGCCTTGCCGAGATCAAGGCGGCCTTGGGCTGGACTAACTAGGCCGCTGGCGCCGGCCTGATCCGGCGGCGGCGCCGGTCAGCCCTGTCGCAGTCGCGGCGGGGCTGATTTCTTGATTGCCGTCGGGATCGGCGCGGCCGACGGCCGGCCAGGGATTTGAACAATCGTCGTTGCTCCCCTAATATTATCCCCGGAGGATTTGCCATGTTTCGCGTCCCATTCCCTCGCCCTGGCTTCCTGCTCATTGGCGGCGTCATTGCCGTCGCGCTGGGCGCCATTGGCTGCACGACCCCGGCGGAGCCGCTGGCCCGTCCGCTGCCCACCGCGGCCAGCGCGACGGCGGCCGCGCCCACTGCGCCAGCGTCAACCCGTGCGCCGACCATTGCGCCAACGGCGACTTCGGTTCCCCGGCCCACCATCACGGCCACGCCGGAGCCGCCGCCCGCGCCAACGGCCACGCCGGAGCCGCCGCCCACGGCAACGCCGGAACCGCCGCCCGCGGCCACGCCGGAGCCACCGCCCACGCCGGAACCGCCGGCGCGCCTGACCGCCGACTGGACGGACGAACCGGGCGTAGTGGCGGTCAGCTGGCCCCCGGAGGCGAACTTGGCAGAATACCGGCTCAGCGTCTTTGCTCATTCCGCAGACGGCATCACCCTGCTGACCGTGCTGCCGGTAGCGCCGGATCGCCACCGGACGCTGGTAACGGAACTGGACGACGCTAAGGCGCACAGTTTTCTGCTGGAAGGCGCCGGGCTAAACACCGACGGCGCCGACGGCGCGACGATCCAATTCCTGGGGGAGCCGACGCTCATTGAGCCGAGGGACTGAGGGTTGCTGACACGAATCCCC
The DNA here is from genome assembly GCA_963692995.1 of Dehalococcoidia bacterium. Classification (GTDB taxonomy): domain Bacteria; phylum Chloroflexota; class Dehalococcoidia; order Lucifugimonadales; family UBA3495; genus Bin87. Next base: position 1,113,258 of record OY843611.1, on the reverse strand, counting down.
TGTACTATCAACCTGCACAATCGCTTGCTACAATCGCCGCGCCTAGCCTGATGTGGCGAGGCGGTCATACGTGGCAACTCAACCAGTCGGCGAAAAATCTGATCCTAACCGGCCCAGATAGCGGAGACGGCGCGGGCATCGCCGACGCCCCTGCATTAGTTGACTGCCTGGGCCAGCCGGTGATCCGGCAGTTTCACGCATCCGGCAATCGGCTGCGGTGCATGGGCGTATGACGGCGCCAGAGCTGCAACCGGATAGCCCCGGCCAAGTAGTAACCAGCACCGGCGGCACGCTAACACCCCCGCGACCCTAGAGCTGCGGGGGTTTCAAAGTCAAACCGGAACCAACTAGCCCACTCCGGTCTCATTGAGATAGAATTAATACCCAGGAGACCGCATAATGACCACCCCCCAACTCGAAGAGCAATTCCTCCACTTGCTGGAAACCAACTCCGGTTTCCGGGAGCGGGTTCGCCAGCAGCTACTGGGAGCTGAAATTCTGGAGTTGCCGGCCCGGTTAGCCGAACTGGCCCAAACCGTAGCATCACTGGCCCAAACCGTCCACGAGTTCATCGCCGAGCAGCGCCAAATCAACGCCCGGCAAGCGGAGCATAACGCCCGCATGGATGCCTTCGTCACCGAGCAGCGGCAAGTCAACGCACAGCAGACGGAGCATAACGCTCGCATGGATGCCTTCGTCACCGAGCAGGGGCAAGTCAACGCACAGCAGGCAGAGCATAACGCCCGCATGGATGCCTTCGTCGCCGAGCAGCGGCAAGTCAACGCCACCGTAGAACGGATGCGTGGCGACGTGGACCGGATGCGTGGCGACCTGGGCCGACTACGCGGCGACGGCTACGAACACTTCTGCGTCGCCAACCTCCGGGCCATCCTCGATGGATACCTGGACTGGCCCAACCTGGCCGACCGCGACTGGATCAACAACCTGCTGTACGCGGCCCGGCAAGCGCAGCGCATTACCCGCGCCGAACTAATCGACGGCTACAACCCGGACATCATCGCCCAGACCGGCGACGACACCCCGCCGGCCGAGTTCGCCGTCATCGAGACTTCCATAACCTGCAACGAGGACGACGTGGGCAAGGCCGCCCGGCGGGCCGAACTGATCAGCCGGGTAACCGGCGTACCCGCCAGCCCCTACCTGGTGACCCATTACGCGCCGGCTCCCGCCGTCCAGCAGGCCGCCCACCGGCTGAGCGTAACGCTGGTGCAGCTGGAATCGGAGAGGCACGGCGCCGGAACGCCGGGCAGCGGAACGGTTTAGGCCGGAACTGAGACCAGCTACCCCTGCCCCGCTGCTTCGGGCGCGGACTCCAGACCACCCACCAACGGCCCCGCGTCGCCGACCCGGACCAACCCGGACGCGCCATCCTCGCGCTGACGAGCCTCGAGGATTCCGACGCAGCGCCGGAGCGCCACCAGCGCCTGAATGTTCGGCCACTCGGTGACCAAGTTATTGAACATCACCGAGTTGGGGGAGTCGCCCTTCCAGTCATAGTGGTTATAGAGAAGGCGCGCCAGCCGCTCCACCGCCTCGGCGTTGCTGCCCATCGCCCGGCAAACATCCGCCGCTCCCTCGACGCCGCGGCCATCTTCACCTTCCCGGCTCAGGTGATAGGCCATGCGGCAAGCGCCTTCCCAGGCCGTCATCTCCCCCAGCCGGGGGCGCCGCTCCGGGCCGTATTCATCCAATGACAGCAGCTTCACTTACGACGAACGGCGGGACACGGTTCTCACCGCATAGTACCGACTGCGCCAAGTCGTGACGGAGCGGCGCAGGATGTACGAAGCCAACTGGGTTTTGGAACTGCGCCAGCGCGTAATCGCCAACTGACAGGCGGTTATCGCTGCCGCGTTGCGCCGCCGCCAAAATCAGCAGAGCAGCCATTACAGCAATAGCCCGTTGAGGAGCAAGCAATGACCCCCATAAACGAGAGCGACCGCATCGCCGCATTGCGGGAGCAGCAGCAGCAGTATTACGACACCATCCGGACGCTGGTGAACTCACTGACCGACGTGGACGCGGGGCTGATTCTGCAAGACGGAGAATTGTACCTGTTGTACGACTGGCTGAACGCTGACGGAACGTTCACGCAGCGCCGGCAGCTGGTTGGGAAGAAAGTTCAAAGGATTGGAGCGGCAGCTCAGGCAACGTCGGGTTGCTGAGGAGTAAGGAATGAGCATATACGTGTGGGAGAGCGCCCCGGCGGGCATTGCGCTGGCGGGGATTTGCTACGCAAGCGAAGGGCGGATGTGGGTCGATGAGGATGATCCCTGGGCATTGCCCATGGAGTGCTACTGCGCGGAGACGGCGGGCGGCCCCGACGCTTGTATTGGGCCGGTGTACCGGCTGGAAAGGCCGGGGATATTGATCTATGAGACGGAGGATGGGGAGAGGACGCGGCCACCGGCGTGGGCGCTGATCCGGTAGGTTGCGGCGCCGTTGCCAGAGGGAGCGTGAAGAGGGGGAACCAACCGGGTTGGCAAGGCGGCCGGCCGGAAAGATCCTTGGGTTGCGACATCTAATCAGGCAATCGGATCAAATGACGGCGGGCCGGCGGGCCGGTCGGCGGTTAACGCGAAGGAATTGCCGCGATTGATCGGTATTGCACTGACACTGAACGGGAGCGCTGCGCCCCGCAAGGTGGAGAATGGCTATGACAATGCCTACTAACCGCTGGAAAGCGGCACAAGATCAGGCGAAAGCGCTAGATCAAAGCGGTCTTTATCTGGCGGGTCACGCGGCCCGCGCCCTGGCTGGCGAGTGCGCTTTCGCCGATTGCCTGCAAGAGCTGCAATGGGGCGCTTTTAACCGCGCCGGGGAAGAGAGACTGTCCCAGTATGCCTTGTACGCCGTCGCCATGTCGCGCGCCTACACCGCGGCGATCCTGGGGATTGCCGGCAATGCCGGAGCGGACGCGGCAAACGCGCTGTCATTGGCGAACCGGCGGGCGGCGGCGGCGACGGAGGAAATTAACTTCGCCCTGGCTACGGACACGGCGCTGGAGGGCGGCTTTCGACTGGGCGACGCTTACGCGCTAGTGGCCGGCGCCTATGACGTTGAGCTGGCGGTTCCCGGCGCGTTGTCGGAAAAGGCTGGCGCGGCCGGCGCAGCCCTGGCGGCCTTGGCGACCTTGCTGCGCCCTGACCCGGCTTCGGCGGCCGAGGGAGACGCGGCGGCGCAACGACTGCCGGACCTCATTGAGGCGGCGCAAGAAGCGGTGGCTGCCGATGCGGAACTGTCGCGGGCGGCGCTGATTTATTGCGCCGAGTTCAGGGAAACGGAAGCGGCGTGGGCTAGTAGGCTGGCGGGAGCGGCGTGGACTGGCCGGCTGTCGCGGACGGCGCAGGATGCTGATGTCCGATTGTCGAACTTGGCGGCGTTTGCTGAGTTGAGCGCTGGAATTTGATGCTGGGCTGCACTGAGGCGCAGGGATTGCGGACGGCAATGAGGGGAATAGTTTAGGGGTTGCGGACCGGAGTAGCGGAAAAGGTCGCAATTGGGGCGGTTGACGGCGGGAAAGCGCAACCGCATTGGCCCGGCGCCGAGTGAAAGGGGAAAGACGGGCCGGGCCGGATTGGGGAAGGGGTTGAGTTCCGGCATCTTCCTGGCGGAAAGCGTTGGCTGAGCGGGAATAGTTAGCCGGAAGGCGTTGGGCCGCGGCTTATTGGCGACGAAGAGCATCGTCAAGCAGGGGCAATTGTAGCGGATTTATCTCCGACAGCGCCTCGTATGAGGTGAAAGTCAGCACTCCCTGACTTTATTGTGACGGAACACGTCATTACTGATCCCGCAAGACGCGGGATTTCGGCTGAACGAGGCCGGGGCCGGCGAGGCCGGCGGGGCCGCTGCCGCAAGCCGGGGTAAGCGAGGCCAGTAGCCGCAAAGCCGGAGTAGGCGGAGACGCTGCCGCAAGCCGAGGTAGGCAGGGCCGGTAGCCACAAGCCGAGGTGGGCAGGGCCGGTGCCGCAAGCCGAGGTGGGCAGGGCCGGTAGCCGCAAGGCCGGAGTAGGCGGAGACGCTGCCGCAAGCCGAGGTGGGCAGGGCCGATAGCCGCAAAGCCGGAGTAGGCGGAGACGCTGCCGCAAGGCCGATGCCGGCGGGGCCGGTAGCCGCAAGGCCGGTGCAGACGAGGCCGGTAGCCGCAAGGCCGAGGCCGGCGAGGACGCCGCCGAGACCCCCCGGAATGCTGCTGCAAAGGGCCGCCCAGCCGGTCCAGCGGCCACCACGGATCAAGGGCAGCGGCGCCCTCAGGAGAGGGCAAAAAGCGGGCCGGAAAGCAGCTGTGGGCTGGCCTTCGCAGGCCCTCCGGAAGGGGCGGCGCCGGGCCGTTGCGGGGTGTAACAGGAGGGCGGGACGGGGGGTTCCAGCTGTTACAAAGTGTTACAAAATCCCGGTTTTGGGGCCAAATTCCCGCCCTCAGGGGCCGAAATGGGGGTTTAGGGCCGAAATTTTGCCATGTCCAGGGCGCAAAAAGCGGCAAAAACGGCGCGTAACAGCCTGGCCAAGGCGCAAAAAACGGGCAAAACTCAGTAAAAAGCGCCTCTGACGGGGTTAAAAACGCGGATCAGCGGCTCCGCAGGCGCAAAAAATGCGGTTTTTTTCGTCGAGAAGGCGGCGTTGCGGCTGAAAAAAGCGTTTTTTGCGCCCGTTTTCCCATACGAATTCTAAAAAAGCGGCCAAAATGTAACAGGAGAGGCCGATTTGTAACACTTTGTAACAGCTGGAGGGGCGTGTTCCGAACACTTTTGTTACAGGACAAATGTACTAATTTCCCGAACAAATTAGGGTGATTTGTTCTAATATTTTGGCAAATGTAACACTTGTAACAGGAGATCCCTATAGTGCTTTAGGTTAAACTGAATTTTCGATTTTAAATTCTCAGCTCTATAGTTAATTAAGGATTTCCTGTTACAAGTGTTACAAACCCGATTTTGGGCCGGTTTGAGGGCCGGTTTTGGGCCGGTTTGAAGGCCGCTGCGGAGGCCGATTTGAGGGCGGCGGCGTGGCTGGTTTGCCCGGCCCGATCCGTTCCCCTGGCGGCCTTCCCGAAGTCCCTTTGCGGCATCCCCAGCGTCCCCTTGCGGCGGCAGTTCCGGCGACATCCCTGACCTCCCTTTGCGGCGGCGGCGCGATCCTTCCCTTGCGGCGTTCCCTGGCCTTCTGGCCCCGCTGCGGTCTGGCGACCCCGCTTTGCGGCGTTCCGGCGTCTCTGAGGCCCCTTTGCCGCCCTTCCCTACCTTTGCGCCCTTTTGCGGCGTTCCCGGCGTCTCCGGCCCCTTTCCGGCCCTTCCTGGCCCCATTGCGGCGTCCCCCGTCCTCACGATCCCGCCTTCGGCTTGAGGCGCACGCCGGCGTAGCCCCGCGCCACTTGCGATCCCATCCGCAGCGGCGCCGATTCCGGGAAGTTGGGGTCGTGGCTTTTGAGGAGAAACAGCAGCGCTTTGCGGGTCAGCCCGCCGGCGCGTTCCCGTCCGTCGCCGCCCAGGGCCTGGGCGGCGGCCCGCATCAGTTCGGCGGCGCTGATCCGGTGGGCCGGGTCGCCGGTGACTTCCACGCAGTCGCGGATCCACCGGGCGGCGCGTTCCCGCGGCGACGGCGCGGCGTCTTCCGGCTCGCGGTACGTCGGCGGCTGCGGCGGGTCCTGGCGGTCGGTCAGGGCGGCGGCCCGCCGGACCAGCCGGGCCAGCAGGGCTTGCCGGCCGGCCGGTTCCCGGAGCAAGTCGGCGGCGCTGCCCTCGGCCCGTCCGGGGGGTTGCGGCGGGAAGTGAAAGACGCGCAGGCGTCCGGCCAGTTCGCGGCCGTAGGTATCGAGAAAAGTTTCGTCGAGGGTTTGCTCGCTGACCGGGATGAAGAGAGTAGCGGCGGCGGGGCGGGAGACGCCGGCGCGGTCGCCCACGTCGCGCAGGGCGAGGACTTTGCTGCCGTCCAGTCGGCTGAGCAGGCCGGTGTCCAGAGCGGCGTCCGGCTCCGGGTCGAAGTTGGGCAGGGTAGCGACGCGGGCGTCTTGCACGCCGACCAGCCAGGCTTGATGGCTGTGGCTATAGACTCCGCCGCTGGCGCGGGGCCGGAGCAGGGCGTCGGGGTGCAGGGACATGGCGTAGCCGCGGCTGCGGAAGTCGCCGAGGACGGCGGTTACGGCGGCGGACAGCAGGCTGCGGGCGGAGTTAGGCGGGCCGGCCAGCAGAACGATTTGTCCGGCCGGCTGTCCGCCGAGAGCGAAGGCGAAGGTATCCAACAGGCCGTCGGCTTCCTGGGCGGGCAGCAGTTCCAGCAGGCGATCCAGGGTGGGATGAACGGCGTCGGGGTGGTAATCGTCGGGAATGCGGCGGGTAACGCGGCGGGCCCGGGCGGCGTCGCCGGTGAGGAGTTCTCCGGTTTGCAGATTGATCACGCCGTTGCGGGCGCCCAGGCTGGCGTCGTCCTGATCCAGGGCGTCCCCGGAGCTGACCAGGAGTTGCGCGGGGAGGGCGCCGGCGGCGGCCAGGCTGTGATAGACGGCGCCGGCGGAGGCGAGGGCGCGGTCTTGGGCGGCGGCGTTTTCGCAGGACTGCGCCCAGTTTTTGACTTGTCGGGCGTAGGCGGGCTTGACTCGTCCGGCGTCGGCGGCTTCTTGCGCCGCGGCGGCCCAGTGGTAGGCGGCGGCGCGGACGCGGTAGCGGAGTTCGCCGGTATCGGCCCGCCAGACGCCGGTGTCGTCGCTGACCAGGAGTTGGTCGGGGGAGCCGGCGGCGGCGGCGGCGAAGAGGAGACCGCTGCCCTGGTCGGCGCAGAGCATGCGGAGCATGGTGCCGTCGCAGGTGGGTTTTTCGCCTTGCAGGCTGGCGGAGTTGAGGAGATCGGAGGGTAGCGGCTGCATATAGGGATCGTCCTTTTCCACTGGGGGATCGGCGGTAGCGGCGCGCTGGATCAGGAGGCGGACCAGGGCGGCGTCCAGGTCGGCGGCGTCGCAGCCGACGGTAGCGGCGTCGGCAGGCAGGAAGCGGGCGCATTCGTCGGGGGAGACCATGCGGACGGTGGCGGCGCCGGCGCGGTAGAGGGCGGCGATGGCGCGTTGGGCGGCGGCCTGGCCGGTGGCGTCGTTATCGGGCCAGACGGTGATATCGCATCCGGCGAAGGGGGAGTAGTCGGCGGTTGCCATGGCGGCGGCGCCGGGGAGGCTGGCGGCGACGATGGGGAGGTTGAGCCGGGCGGAATGGACGGCGGCGGCGGCCTTTTCGCCTTCGGCGAGGATGATGGACTGAGCTGGGGCATCGGGAAGCCAGCGGCGGGGTTGCAGACCGGCCAGAGGGCCTTTGCCGGACCAGCGGGATTTGGATTTGCCGGATTTAGCGGTTTCGGGAAAAGCGCGGATAATGCGGCGGGAGCCGGCGCCGGTGGCGTAATCGGCCCAGGCTTGCCAGGCGGCGCCGACGGCGGGAGGCAGGGCGGCGAGCATCCGGGAGTAGGAAAGGGCGCAGGAGCAGAGGCTGGTAAGGATCGGCCAGCCGGAGCGGGGGTCGGACTGGGCCTGAAACCCGGCGGGGTTGCCGCACTTGGGGCAGGGGTGATTGCCGGGGGCGAAAGAGGGGCCGCCGTTGCTGCCATTGCCGTTGCCGTTGCTGCTGCTGCCGTTGCTACCGTTGCCGCTGCTGCTGCCGTTGCCGCCGTTGCTACCGTTGCCGCTGCCGCCGTTGCCGCCGTTGCCGCTGCTGCTGCCGCCGTTGTTGCGCGAAGAGCGGCGCGGGGCGATGGGCGGAGGAGCCTTGCCTCGGCCGACGGCGAAGGGCGCCAGGGCGGCTCTGGTATCGTCGGGGTCGCAGCCGTAGTGGCAGTAAAAAATCGTGCGGCCATTTTTGTCCAGGGACAGGCTCAGTCCGGGGTTATCGGAAAGGGCGCGTTCTCCGCCGCAGAGGTGGGGAATGCGCCAGTCGTTGGCGCCGATCTTGCGGCCGCGGAGCCAGCGGGCGATATTGTCGGGATGGGCGAGTTTCTGATACGATGTAGTTGCCATGCTTTCTGTCCTTCGCGGGTGTCGGTGAGCGGGCAAGGAATGGGCCGGAAAGTAACGTAGTCCGGCCCGTTCGCGTTTTTAGCGGCGCTGGGGCGAATTGGGCGTCCGGCTTGATCCGTAGCGGGCCTGGAATAGCCCGGAAACGCCCCTCGCTGGCCTTCGGGCATTCTTTGGGGAGTTTCCCTCCTTTGCTGCGGTTCCGGGGCCGCTCCGGGCCTCTGGGCGGTTTTCGGGATAGCCGGCGGGTCCTTCAGCCGGATCGGGCTGGCCCTTTCCAGAAGAAGCGGGCGGTTTCGCGGACGGCGCGGGTCAGGCCCCGGTAGAAGTTGCCGACGTGTCCTTCGGTTTGCCACATGCCCTGACGCAGGGCGGCGCTGCCGCGGAGGCTGCGCCAGCCCTGGGCGGCGCCGGTTTTCCAACGCGAGCCTCCGGCGTCGGTTGGCTCGGTGAGCAGGGTAGCCAGGTCGCCCAGGTAAATCGGGCGACGCAGCTGCCGCCAGACGAAGAGAGCCACGTAGTGGTACAGGCGCAGGCCGCCGAGTTTGACGAGGGCGAGGGCGACGGTGGCCCCGGCGCCCAGGAGGGCCAGTCCCCACTGGATCAGGGCAATGGTGATCCAGGCGCCCAGCATGAGGCAGATGAAGCCCCAGATCGCCAGGGTAGCCATGACGAACAGCAGCTGCGCCGGCGACAGGCCCAGGGCGAGCTCATTGCGTCGGTTGAGGAAAGTGGGCGATTCGTGCCAGTAGTCCATAGTCGGTCGGCGATTTCAAAAGATAACCCGTTGCCTTGACGCGGCGGACCTTCCCGACTATTTTAGTCGGGCCGGCTGGCGTCAGGAGCGCAGCTGACGATGCGGTCGGCGCCGCCCGGCTTGGGCCTGGCGCGGGTTTCGTGCCGGCGTCGCCGATGGCCGGGCTGGAATGCGAAACGGCGCCCATCTGCCAAACATGGAGACTGCCATGGTCGTCCTCAATCCAACCGGCGCTTCCTTCCGGCTGCCGGACCCGCCGCCCCGCGAGCCTGACGAAGTGACCGCTTACGACCACCTGCATAAACACGGCAGCGCCCATCACCTGGCGCAGCGCTTCGGCAGTCCCGAAACCACGCTGGTGGAAGCGGATCGCTGGATTGTCGCCGCTCCGGGAACCTTTCGGGAGCGGGCGCGCTACCCTGACCTGCTGATCGCCTTTGACGTGAACGCGGCTGCTTACGAAACGGCCAACGGCTACGTCGTGTCGGAGCAGGGCAAGCCGCCGGACTTCGTGCTGGAAGTAGCCTCGCCCAGCACGGCGGAAGTGGACACCGGCGCAAAGCGGGCCGACTACGCCGCTTTGGGCGTTGGGGAGTATTGGCGCTTTGACCACACCGGAGAGCATCACGGGTCCCGGCTGGCTGGCGACCGGCTGGTGGACGGCCGGTACGTTCCCGTCCCGGTGCGGCCGACGGCGGCTGGCGTGTGGGAAGGCTACAGTCCGGCGCTGCATCTGATCCTGCGCTGGGAACTGGGCGAACTGCGCTGGATTGACCCGGCCACGGGGGAACACATCGCCACCTTTGAGGCGGAACGGGTGGCCCGGGAACGGGCCGAGGCGGCGGCCCGACGGGAGCGGACGGCGGCCCGACGGGAGCGGACGGCCCGTCAGGCCGCCGAAGCCCAGGCCCAAGGGGAGCGGACGGCCCGTCAGGCCGCGGAAGCCCGCATTCGGGAGCTGGAAGGGGAACTGCGGCGGCGCGACGACGAACCGGGGAGCTGATCCCTGATGCGCGTCGGTTGATCTTGACCGCCCGCAGGTTGCGAGGATTGCACAGCTCGTAGGCATTGCCCACCCGATAGATGTCCCCGTCCACGCGAATGAGCTCACGCTGTTGGAAAGCGTGGATGACAGTCTCGTGGGAGCAATTCTGTCGCGCCATCGGCCAGGAGGCCCTTATTGAAAACCCACCGTATCTGGAACCTAAGGACCGGAAGGATCGGGATTTTATTGTTCGTCCTCGTTCACCCCGTGCTGATCATGGTGTTAGGATTCGTATTTGGGTGGTGGGAGGCGATGGCAAGGTCAGCCGATTAGGGAAACTGCATCGAATTTCGTCCTACCTGAGGCATTGGCGGAATTGGCCGCCGTCAGGAGGCGGCTTCCTTCTCGCTGGTCACCCACAGCGAGTCAATGACGGGCAGCAGAACGGGAGCGAGGTCGCTAAGTATCTGGCTGACTTCCTGCGGCTGGTCCGTTTCCGGCCCACGGTTCGCAGCGCCGTGGCTTGCTACCGGATGCGCTCGCAGTAGCTGCCTTCCGGGTGATCTACGAAGTAGTAACCGGCGGATTCGGCGCTTTTACGCCCGGCGCAGATCTCATACCGGTCTTCGGCCATCCCCAGCGGGTAGCCTTCCGGCACTTCGGCAGCCAACACTTGCTTCGGCAAGTAAAGCTGATGCAACGCCGGGTCGTACCCTGGCGGTTCGGGAATGTCCCGCAAGTCTGCTTCGGAATAGTACGGACGGGAATCTACTGGCGCCCAATAGCCGTAGAACAGCTGGGGATAATAGTAGTGGCAGTCCAGCATCCGGCCGGTTGTGCCAATATCGCCGCCTAGCCCGGCTATTGCGAGCATGCCGACCCATTCCGGATTCATGGGATGCCCGTGCTCTTCACGATAGTTGCGCCGCGCATCCTCATTGTAGTAGTCATACTGTCGCCAAGTATAAGGATACGCGCTGAGTTTCTGAAGTATTGCGTACGGAGGATTGTCCATTTTCCGCAGTTCGTCGCCAGCGATGTCGATCCATCGGAGAACTCTTACGTATTGATTGGGAGTTTGGTACACGAAGTTAGTATCGTCATTATGATAGCGTGTCGCTTGTTCTGCCAGGTTAGCGTAAGTTTTGATAATACGGTCATTGAGATGAATTCGACAGCCGGCTTCGAACTGTTGATTGCGGAGGTTGGCGTTGCGTTTATTGAGAGGTTCGGCCCAGTAGTCTCGGCAAAATGAGCCGTCGTGTCCGCCGATGGTGGGTTGAGCATCGGAGAACCCGGTGTAGCCGCCGAAGTGTTCTGACGGGTGCAAGACTTTTCGCCACAAGATACGGTCGAGATCGTCCATCTGATCCGGTTCCAGTTTGCTGAACTCCACATATACGACCGGGTCCAAGTTAGTAAGCGCCCAGAAACGGCAGGTGCGCCTGTACTCGTCGCGGTACTGTCCGGCGGAGACGGAAGTTGCGCCTGGTTCGTTCTCGGCTTCGCGCCTCGGAGCGGGTCTGCCGACGGCGGCTTCCGCCGACTTGGTTGCTGCGGCAGCGATCAGGTTCGGGGCTTTAGCGATTGCCGCGCTGCACAAATCGGCAATGCCGGCCTTTTCCAGGGCCTTCCGGAGCGCGATGCGTTCTACCGGATTGAGGCCATCGGGCTTGGCGATCCGTTCGATGATTGCATCGGGAAGGCCGGCTTTTTCGGCGGCCTGAAGGCATTCCGAGGGCGCTGCTTCGGCGCAGGCGATTGCGGCGAAGATTGCCGGCAGTGTCAGCATGCCGGCGAAGGTTGACAACCTGGCGAATTTGGTGAATTTCATCGAATCTTGTCCTACGGATGGCCCGCGGCGGTCGTCGGCTGATAAGGGGATATTGAGGAAGTCGCCGATCTGGCCGAGGGAAGAGATTTTACGTAGTCAGGTAACGCGCCGACGGTCCAAAGCCGGCCGCAATTGCCGGCTGGATCATGAATCAAGCCGGCCCGTCGGGAGATGGACGGGCCGGCTGTTGCCGGCTAACCGAGCGGGGGTTGCGCGAAGGGATTAAGGCTTAAAGACGCCCTGAAGCCGAGCGCACAGGCACAGGTCCCGTTGGGCGAGGAACCCGCCAAAGGCGTTGAAGTCGCTGGATTTATCCAAGACCCGGACGCTGGACCAGCGTTCCCAATCAACGGTCGTTGCCGACGCTGGCAAATCGGACTCCTGATCCGGCCACTGGCTGGGGAGGGCAAAAAGGTCAGCCTCTTCAGATTGCCAATCTGAGGCGACGTCGGGATTGCGGGCCATCCAGAGGACGTAGGAGTTCCAAGCATCGCTGCCCAGTTCACCGACGGCCTGAATTGGAACGGAAGCCAGGTAGTTATAGTCGGTGGCGTCATAGCCGGTACTGGGTTCCCGGACGTTGGCATCGCCGGAGCGAACCGCATTATGGTAGGGCAATCCGAGCCGGACTTGGCGCTGAAAGAACATTCGGGGAGAGTTCTCGGCATTCCTTTCATCAGAGTACTGGCGCTGCAATTCGCCGGCCAGTCCGATTTCGCTGGCATCGCCGGACGTAGCGCAGCGGGCCGCGCTGTCGTGCATCCGCTTGGCGAAAGCATCGTAGAAATTGGTTTTGACTTCATCCATTGTGGCGCAAACCTTAGCGTGGTTCAAATCCGGCAGATAATAGCCGCAGATTTCCACCAGGCCGCAGTGGTAAGCCTGCACTGGCTGGGGAGCATAGAGGAGAACCTCGCCTTGCTGGCGGGTCAGGCGGGCGCCTTGGGGAATGGGAACGCACATAATGGGGATGTCTTGGCCCACGGCGAGGATGCTGTCGGAGTTGCCGTTGCGGTCAACGTAGCGTTCAAACGTTCCGGCGGGAAGTAGGGACATCTTGGTTTCCTCCTGGGAATAGGGCTGGATTGACGGCCGATGGCGCCGTCGGGATTGCAGATAACGCATTGACGGGGATTGAGCCGCTAATGGCAACCGACGGCTACGCCAATCGGTTGGCCGGAATAGCCGGTGTCGCAGTCAAATAGGGAGCGTGTCCAGGGGCAAGCCATCGGCCATTGCCTGGCAAGTCTCACGAGTTGGCACGGGCGCCGGTCGCAAGTTGGGGGGTAGAACGGCGCGTCAACCGGCGACCCATTGGCCCAGATCAGCCGAGTACCCCCAACAATCATTCGCAGTCGTCAGTGCGTTGTCCGTTTTGTCAAATACCACCACAATATATCCGGGCAAGCGCCCGATTGCTTGAGTTGTCACACTTTTTCCTAAAGGGTCGGTTGAACCTATCTCAAAAAAGGTTGCTATATCTCCCGTACAGAAGCCCAAGTTACTCTTACTAGGCGTCAATGTCCAAGTATCTTTATTGCAATCCTGCTTCTGCAACTGTATCGCTCTAATTAAAGCCTTCAGCTCCCCCTCTGTATCAACATTTGGGCGAGCTTCCAGTTGCCGCTGCAAGATGCGATTGCACGAAACCTCAAAGGCGGCGACATCGCTGCCGGTATTGGGCGCGATGACGTCGGCATAGAAAAGCCGATAGCCTACCAGAACCGAAGGCAAAGCAATCAGGCCAAACAGGCAGGCGACCATGGCCGCCCGGGCCGAGGCGGCCGACTGGGGATTGCCCGAGGACATTCCATAACGAGCCACGCCAATCAGCAGCGCTATCACTAGCACAGCGGAGCCAATGCCAACCACCCACTTGCCGCCGTCCCAGATTGTGTTGATGATAATTTCCATGCTGCGAACCTCAGCTTGTTGCGATCACGAATGGCAGATAACATTCCCCGTTGCGGATGGATTTGCCTTCAGCGGACTATGCCGGCTCCGATCCTTCTCCCCATGGCCATAGCCATCACCGCCGTGGACTGTCCGCTGCGGCGAACTTCGTCCCAGACCTGGCCGAAGACGGCGCCCATGGTGGGATTGACCATGGCCGGAATTTTCCCGGCCAGGTAAAAGACGAGAAAGGCCATGACCGACTGGGTGATTACGTGCCAAAGTTCGCCGTAATCGGGGACCAGTCTGACTCCCAGGTTGCCGCCGAACCAGTTCATTTGGTCGATGATGCCCATGCCCACAAAGAGGGTAACGACAATCAGGACTTGCTGGAAAAGGGTCGCCAGCAGGATGCCCAGCCACTTGCGGGACCAGCCCAGGGTGCTGTCGGAAAGGGACAGGGCCATAGCGACGGGAGCCAGGACGACCAAAACCGAGATGACGACGACGCGCAGCAGCAGCTGCAAGACCAGTTTGATGAACATAGCCAGCATGGCGACGAGCATCAGCAAGGCCAAGATGGTCAGGAGAACCGCGTGATTGCCGCCGGTTTGGGCGAATGCAATAACCGATTTGAAAAACCCGAATAATCCGCTGGTCGCCACGCTGGCCAGGCTGACGTCCAGGGACTGGCTGACGTAGCAGGTTAGCGCGGAAGTAAAGCCGATCAGGGCCTGACAGATGTAGAAACTGAGGCAGACCAGCAGCAGGGCCAGGATAATGCGGGGAAAGAGGTTGCGGAGGACGACGACGCCGCCTTCGCCGAACCAGGCGCCGGCGGAAAGGCGCAGCAGTTCCCAGAAAAGGATAACGGGGATGAGGATAAGCGCGACGATCCACATTACGCTCCAGCCGCGGCGGATCACGCCGGAGTCGTAGGTGAAGTGCGCGGGAATGCCGGTGAAAATGTCCTGGCAGATGGTGTCGCCGGCCAGCGCCCAGAAGCCGTCGAGGGGGTCGAGGGCGTCAAGGGCGGCGGGGTCGGCGCAGCCGGCGGCGCGCTGGAAATCGTGGACAGGTCCTGAACCGGCCGCAACAAAGCCGTGGCAGGTGGCATCGGCGCCGGAGAGGGTGATTACGGGGGAGAAGGCGCCCAGGCGCAGGCCGTCGGCGGAGTGCCGTATTGCGGCGGCCTCGGCCCACTCCGGCACGCCGAAGTAGGCAGCGACTTTGATCCGGTGTTCAAAGCTGACGGGCAGCAGCAGGCGCTGCTGAGCGTAGTCGGTAAAATCTTTCAGGTGCGGATGCGTGTCCGCGTCTGTGTCGGGATCAAAGCCGACGTTGGCGAAAGCGTTGCCGCCATGCCCCAGCTCCAGGCCGGAGGCGGCCAGATCCGCGTAAGAACCGGCGTTATTCACAAACCGGGGCAGGTTGAAGCACTGCTCTGCGGAAGCCGGCGCGGGCTGATAGATTGGATCGCCGTCGCCGTTGACTTGTTGATAGCGCCAGACGGCGGCGGATCGGGGGTCGGAAACGACGCAGACGCGGTAGCCGTCGTGATCGCCGCCCGGCGCCGTCCAGGTTACTGGAACTTTGGGCAGGAACTTATCGGAGTCGGCGTAGCCCGGTGGGCAGATACCATCGGGGCAGCCTACTTCCCAAGTGTCCCGGCTGAGGCCAACGTCTTCGTGGTCAACTGAGTCCCATGCCTGGTTTTCAGAGTTCCAAGCCTCGTACTCCGGAGTCAGTTCCCAGTCATTGCCCCTTTGCTTTCGGAGGAGCATGGAAGGATTGATTTGCAGTTCGGGTCGGGGGAGTTGCAGGCTGCTGTCGGGCAGGCCGTCCACGCCGCCAAAAGCGATGCTGCTATGAGCTTGCGCGGCGTCTTCCCATTCTTGCCAGCGGGGATCGTTGTCGGCGTGGCCCTGAAAGACTTTTTGGCTGAGCAGTTGCTGGGTTTGCGCGGAGGTTTCGCTGGCGACGGCGGCGACTTCTTCGCCCAGTTTCATTTTGCCGTAGTTGAACAGCATCCGGGGCAGGCTGACATCAAACTGGGAGATTTCCTCCAAGCGGCGGGCCATGCGGCGAAAGACGCCTTGCTGCCCTTCGCCCTGATTGGTCCGGGCCACTTCCGGCGTGGCTGCTGAACCCTCGCTGACATGGGCGTCGGACCCGCGCAGGGTAATAGCGGGATCTACGGCGACCCGGCAGAGGACCCGGCGGAATCGCTCTCGGCCGGCTTCGTCAAACTCGGTTTCGTAAAAAGCGACGACCAGCAGATAAGGCCGATTGGGATTGATTTGAAACCGGCTGTCCGCATCGAACAGCGTGGGGATATGACCCTGATCCGGCCGGACGCCGGGCTGGGGATAATGGGGTCCGGCGCCGTCCCTGATTTCAAACTGGATGAAGCTGTTGCGTCCGGCGGTTCCGGGCATGGGTTCGCCATCGGCCGGAGCGACGACGCCGGCGTTGACCAGTCGGCCCGCGCCGCCGGTCCAATTGACGCCTTGCTGAAAAGGCAGCAGCGGACGCTGCCGCAATTCCGGCCGGTCCGTCGGCGGCGCCGGTATGTTATCCGGCATACGCCGGACTGCTTTGCGACCGTCGGCGTCATCATCATCATCCATGACCTCCAGCCACTCGGCAGCAGCGTCGCCGAAGATATTTTTCGCCATGGCGGCGGCATCGGCCGGCTCCGACCCGGCCAGGGAAGGGCCGAGATCGTAGTCCCCGTAAGTTCGGGAATCCAAGTTATTGACGGCATAAAGGTGCCAGGAAAGGGCGGCGAAGTCCGCCGGCCAGCGGATCTCGCCGCCGGTCAGCGATGCCGCCTCCGGCAGCGAGCGCGGCGGCGGCTGCGGCCACAGGTAAGACTGCCGGGGTGTTCCGTCCACCGGATCACGCAGCGCACGGCCGCCCTGAAAGCGTTTGCGCGCCCCGGCGCCGTTCCCTTCATCCTGCCGATACGCCTCATTGAGCTTGATGACCACGGCCAGCCGGTCATCGGCCAGGTTCGGCCAGAAGTGGCGGCCCAGGGCGGCGAGGCGGGAGTCGGCATCGTCGAAATCTCCGCTGGCGAAATCAACCAGCGGATTGTCGGAATCCAGCATCAGCTGTCGTTCGGTAATCAGTCCATTGGGCTTTTCCACCAGCGGAGAGCCGTCGGCGGGCGCTGGCCCGGTGTCCTGAATCCAATCCAGCAGATTAGCCGGCGGATTATCCAGGTCAATGCCGGCGTCGGCCAGGGCCGATTGCGCCGGATATTGCGCGCTCAACTCGTGGTCCACATCTACTCTGATGGTTTTTAGATTTAGGGTAGTAGTGGTGGAGCCTTCGCCATCCCCGGAATCGACGGTAGCGTCGCCGCTCATCACGGGAAAGCCCTTGAGTTGGCCCACCAGAGCCGGCGTGGTCAGGCCCAGGCCGGGATCGACGATCAGTTCCTTCCGTCCGTCATTAGCCTGCGCCGCCTGGCCGGCCTGATAGTCGCGCAGTTTCAGCGGGTCGTAATTTTCATCGGTGGTAAAACTGCGGAGCCACTGGGCGTCGAAGCGGTAGTCGGCCATATTGGTCAGCGGGTCGCGGATATCCAGGTAATCGGTTGCGCCGGATTCCGGTCCGGGGCTGAAGAAGCGGCGATCCACGCTGACGCGACTGCCGCTGGCGTGGGCCGGAGCAAAGCCGTTGGCTGAGGTCCAACACTGGGCATCGGCGCCGCCTTGCGCTCTTGCGTCGTACTGAGCTTCGATCACCGCCGGCGGCGGCCGGAAGAGGAGCGTCGCGCCGATCACCGCGGCGAGGGCCAGCAATAAGGCGGGCATTCGTCCGGCGTTCCGCCGCTGGCGCCAGGTTATCCGGCGTCCCGTTATCCGGCCTCCGGCGCTTTGGCCGGGCATCCGGCGTTGTCGATTGCGCCTTTTCATTCCAGCCTCGCCAGCTCTACCGACTGATGATCGAAACTTCCGAAGACGGGACAGCGGACGTGATCCACGTCTTCCAGCGCGCCTAGCGCTTCACCGCCGATCAGATAACGTCCTCCGTCGTGCCGGAAAGTCAGCCAAAGGCGCAGGCGGACGTCGGGACCGGGACCGGGCAGCAGTTCCCAGGCCAATTGTTCCTGAGTTTGCGCCAGAAAATCATCCTGGGACGGCGGTGATACGGGCAGCAGTTCGGCGACGTGCCGATAGAGTTCCCGGTAGAAATCGTTCCGTCGCGGGCCGTCGGCCAGGGCGCTGTAAGGCGCGCAGGCCCGTGCCGGCGGCAGCAGATCGGCGTAGGGGGAATTCACTCCCGGCGGGGTCAGGTCGCCGGCGCCGTCCCGATACCAGTAGGGCCGGACGAACTGAGGCGGGTCCGGGGCCGTCCGCGGGATCAGCCCGGCGTCGCGGGCGGCGGCGGCGCGCGCCCGGTCCCGCTGGGCCTGCTGGACGGAGCCTAGCAAATGGCCTTGGGGGTTGAAATCCCCCGGCGCGACGGCGGATCGCTGCAAGAGTTCGCCGTGCTGTTCGCGCAAGCGAATGCGTTCCGCCGCCTGCCGGGTTGCGGCGACTATTTCGGGAGCGGGCGGAACCGGCGTCGCCGTAGCGCGGGCCACCGTAGGCAGCGGCGCCGGCGGCAGCGGCGAACCGGCGGACCAGCAGGCCGACCAGACGAGGGCCAGCGCGGCCAGCGTGGCTAGTTGAAAAAGTCGCAGCACGGTTAGCGATCCCGGCGGCCAGGCGGCGCTAATCGCGCCGGGCCAGCCGGGCCAGCCGGGCCAGCGGCGGCGCCGCCGTCTGAATCCGTAATTCGTAGCGTCGGCCCAGGGCGGTCAGGGCCTGGCGTTCCGCTTCCAGGCTCCCGTGGGCGACTTCCAGACGGGCCACTGCGCTGAGCAGGGCCTCCGCCCGTAGGCCGCGGGTCCCGCCGTCGTTTTCATAATGCGCCGCGGCGCGGCCCAGCAGTTCGAGCTCGCGGTTGAGCAGTCCGAGCTGCCGCCAGACGATTGCCAGTTGCCGGAGTTCGGCGGCGGCGGGGCAGCCGACGCTGACCTGTTCCTGAAGAGCGGCGTCCAGGGCGGCGTCGCAGCGCCAGCGGTCCGGCGCCAGTTGCCACAGGGCTATTTCGCCCTGGGCGTAATGCTGGGACAGCCCGGCGGCGGCGTAGTGCAGTCTTTGTCCCCAGGCTTGATCCCAGTATTCCGGATCCTGAGCCAGCGTATAGCGCAGCAGGGTAAAGACATTATCTACGGCCCGCTGGAGATACCGGGTTTGTTCCCGATACCAGGAGGCCCGGTCCACGCGGCCCGGCGCGGGCAGGGCGTGATGGGGTGCTTTGGGATAGCGCCGGATCACCGGCGGCGGGTTCCCTTGCGGGCTGGCGTCGGGAAAGGAACGTCGCCCGGCGGAAACCGCGGACGTGGCCTGAGGAGAGGGAGGCGGGCCGCTTGGGCCGGCGCCGGCGAAAGGAGGCGGCAAGCCGGCGCCGGCCGGACGGGAGCGGGCGGGGTCGCCGGACTCCGGCGGCGCGGCGGCCGGTTCCGCCGTGGACTGGCTGGTCCACCAGAAAGCGGCGGCCAGCAGAGTCGGCGCGAGCAGCCAGAGCCAGCGGCGGCGACCGCGGCGCCGGCGGGGCAGGATGGCGGCGGGCTCCTTCACGAGGGCCGGCCCGGTTCGGCGGGCTGGCGATAGACTTCGCCGCAGATCGAGCAGCCGTAGGTTTGCATGATCCGGTCGAAGGCGAACAATGCCTGCAACAGATCGTCGGAGGCAATCCGGTTCAACTGGCCCCGCTCTTCCTCAGTGAGGCCATACCAGCCGTCTGCGTTGCCGTCCAGCGCCCGTTGCATTTCCGCCAGCAGGTCGTAAGCGTCTTCGAGGTGCCGCTGGCCGTCCAGCATCATTGCGACATACTCCCGGACGCGCGTAGCCAGGTTGAGCGCATCGTTTTGCAAATCCTGTTCGACGGGGCTTGATGCCGCCGCCGCCCTTTCCAGATGTCCCTGGGCCAGGGCCAGCCGGCCGGCGCTGTAGGAAGCATCCCATTCGCTGAGGGGCTGAATGGACAGTTGCTGCATCATCACATGGGCTTGAATCCGGTGCCAGGTTGCGGGACCGAGGCGGTAGATAACGTCGATTTCGATCAGGCTCGGCGCAGCGGCGGGAGCGGCGGTTCGGGGCAAGGGGTCTTGTTCGACGCCGCCGCTTTGGGCGAAGGAGGTCCAAGGAGCGGCGCCGGGCGGAGCGGCGGAGTTATTGCCGGGGCCGGCCGGCGCGGCGGGATCGGGAGCCGTCGCCGGCGGGGTAAAGCCGAGCTGGGCCAGCTGATGCAGCAGGGCATCGGCATCGGGAGTAGCGACGGGTTCCGGCGTCGGCGAGTCCAGGTCCAAGTCCAAGTCCAAATCGAGGTTCGGAACCAGGGCATCGTCAGAAGTTTCAAGGTTGGCGTCATTGCTATCGGCGCCGCTTTGCAGCAGGAAAAGCGCTCCGACGCTAATCGGGAGCAGCAGCGCCAGGGCCAGGCCGAGCAGAACGACCGGGCGACGGAGCAGGGCTTTCCAGCCGCCGTTGGCAGCGACGGGATAGGGGTATTGATAGGAGCCGGCGGGATCATAACCGGGACCGCCGGCGTAGCCGGGGTAATTGGGATTGCCGGGATCGCCGGGGTAGCCGGGGTTGCCCGGCGGAGCAGTGGGGCCGCCGGGCGGAGCGGCAGGATGGCCGGAACCGCCCAAACCGCCCGGCGGAGCCGCCCCGAAAGGAGGATTGTCCGGTGGCCGCCCGGACCCATCCCCGTAGTCGAAATTTCGTTGATCCTCAGCCATCATCGCAGCCTCCGGCCTTTTGGTTCATCATTCCCCGTCGCCAACCTGCAAGGCGTCAATGGCGTCTTCCAGTCCGGCTACGGTCCGTTGCAGCAGCAGGGCGGCGTCGATTTCATAAAAGCGGGCCTGCCGGCGGGCCGAGTCGAAAGCCGTTTGATCCAGCGCATTGAGATCGTCGTAAGCCCGCGAGGCGGGGCCGAAGATGATGGCGGCGTCAAGCAATCTTCCGCTGGACAGGTGAAAGGAATCGACGCCGGCGGTAAAGTCGGCCAGCAGTTGGGCGTAAGCCTGGCCGGCTTCCTGGGGCGGAGCCAGGCGCTGGGCTTCGGCATAGATCAGGTCGTTCTTTCGGCTGAGGTCATGGACTTGCCGTACCCAACGCACGTCAAGACCGGTCCGTTCCAGCTCGGCGAGCTGGCGCAGGCCGCGACTCTTTTCCTGAAAGGATTCGGCGAGAGTCAGCCAGCCGACGAGGAAATCGACCCGCGCCAGGCGGCTTTGCGCCAGCACCTGCATTTCGTCAACGCTCAAAACGCCCCCCTCCACGGAAAAGTCAATATCCAGGTCCAGATCATCATCATCGTTGGACGGGCCGCCGCCGCCGCAGGCAGCCAGGGCGAGGGTCAGCAGGAAACCGACGGCGATGAGCAAAAACGGCCGCAGCACGAACCGGGACCTCCTTTCACGACTGTCCGGCAGATAACAGACTGCGCCGGCGATGACGCTCCGGCCTTGCGCGGTTCCGGGGGCGCAGGGTATATTCCGGGACAAACGCGCATGCCGGGGACTGAGACCCCGGCGACGGAAACCGGCCCTATGCTCGATTACTCCGCGGAACAGCGTCATTTGCTGAACATCGCCGTGGCGCGGAAACTGTCCGCCGCGCTGAATGACGCGCCGGACCCGGCGGGAGCCAACGCGCTGCTCCTTGAGGAAATCGCCGGGAGCCGGCTAATCGCCCGGTCGCTGACCCGATTGCGGCGGCCCTGGCTGGAAAACCCGACAGTATCCGATTTTCAGGAAGACCCCTTCGTTGCCGATGTGATTGACGGGTGCATTAGTCGCGGCGTCAGCCGACGGCTGGCGCGGGCCTTGGGCAGCGAGCCATCGCTTGAGTTGCTGGCGGAATTGTCATTATGCCGGCTGGCGTTGTCGCCGGCGGCGGCGCAGTGGGCTGGGCCGCTGTCCGATTTAGCGGAGCGCGCACGGGATGGACGGCGGTTGCGACGGGAGTTGCGGCGGCTGGAGCCGGCGTTAACGGAAGACGGACGGGGCTGGCGACAAGCTGCCGAGGCTAGTCGGGAAGCGTTATTGGTAGCCTATGAGCCGCTGATCCAGCGCATCGCCCGGGAGAGCGACTGCGGAGATATGCCCCAGGAAGACCGGGAGCAGGAAGGCCGCTGGGGGCTGTTGCAGGCGCTGAACCGTTACGATCACCGTCGGGGCAACCGCTTTGGCACGCTGGCGCGGTTTTACATTCGGACGGCGGTCAAGCGCGGCGGGCTGCGCCAGGGCTACGGGATTTATCTGAACGAGCGGGTGACCCAGGAGCGGGCGCGGCAGGCGGAGCCGGCCGAGGGGGAGCTGAACCGGCAGACGCTATCGTTGGACGCTTTGCTTTACGACGAGACGGCGGAGCAAGAGCGGAACGCGGGGCTGCTGGCCGCCGCCGACCGCACCATGGCGGACTGTCTGGATAGCGGCTTGAGTCAAGAGATGGACGGGCTACTGAACCGACTGCCGGAGCTAGAGGCCCAAGTAATCCGGTTGCGCTACGGCCTGGCGGCGGAAGGGGAGCGCAGTCCGGCGGAGACGGCGCTGCTGATAGGAATTGACGAGGATCGTCTGCCGGAGATTGAGACGCGAGCCTTGGGCTTATTGCGGGAGCAAGCGGGGGCGCGGTCCCTGCGGGACTGGCTGGACTAAGGCGCGGTTGCGGGGGTTCCAGCGGAGGGTTGTCGCCAGCGGGCTTGCAGGATTGGCTCGAGTCCGGCGCGGTTGAGAACCAGGCCGCCGGCCGGGCCGGGGCAATCGTCGGCGGCGACGGTCAGCCGGTCGGCTTCGGCCATGAGTTGGCGCAGCAGAGCGGCGGGATCGGGTAGTTTGCCGGCCGGCCGCCAGCGTCGCCAGCCCCGGCGCTGCCAGGCGGCGCGGGCCTGGCGGATTTCCCGCAGTCGGCTGAGGCGCGTTTCGGCCTCCCGCCACTGGCGGCGCAGGTCCCATCTTTCGCCGGGCAGGGGAGCGCTGACTCCGAAATCCAAGATCAGGGCCAGTTCCAGCTGGGCGAGAAGTTCCTGAAGGCGGCAGAATTCATCAAAGGGCAATTGGTCGCTGAGGCCCCACAGGCGGGCCAGGGCGACGAGGCGATAGAGGTCCTGCTGTCGGGCTGCTTTGGAGATCAGCGGCGGCGCGGCGTTGGGCGGCGGTTGCGGTTGCGGCGACGGTTGCGATTGCAGAGACGGTTGCGATTGCGACGACGGTTGCGGTTGCGGTGACGGTTGCGATTGCAGAGACGGTTGCGATTGCGACGACGGTTGCGGTTGCGGTGACGGTTGCGATTGCAGAGACGGTTGCGATTGCGACGACGGTTCTGCCGGCGGCGGAGCCGGTTGCGCCGGGCTGGCCCGATCCACTCGTTGGGCCAGTCGCACCAGTCCGGCCAGGGCTGCGCTGGGCCAGGGAACCGCGTCGGCCAGCAGGTCGGGCAGAGCGTCAGGGGTTACGCCCAGGCATTCGGCCAGGGTGTCGGCGCCGACTTGATCCTGCAAGCGTCGGGCCAGGGCGCGGCGTGGGAAATTGGCGTAAGCGGTGGACATTGCGCTGAACCGAATTGGCGATCTCATTATACCAGCGGCGTCGGGACTGCCGGCAACCGGACCCAGGCCCGGCCCGGCTGGTCAAACATCGCCGGTCCGCGCCCGGCCCGACCCCGGCGCTGCCGCGACGGCGGGAATGGAATGACCGGCGGCCCGGTTGATGCGAAAAAACCCGGCAGCCGCAGTGCGCGGCCGCCGGGAAACCGGCTTGATGGCCGCGAGGAGAATGCGACCGGTTAGCAGTATAACCCACCGAGCCGCTTTTCCCTTCCGAAAAAGTCCATAAAATTTACCCCTTTTGCACGCTTATATTTATCCATATTCTCTTATGTAACAGCATTATCGCTGCCAGTCCGGTCAAAAGGTCAGCAACAGTCCCTTACAATTAAAGGACAACCTCAGGTCCCTGCCCTCCCCAGTGAGCGCAAACTTGATGAAAAAACCGGCGTCAATCGCAAGGAGGAACTGAAACACGCAACAGGGAAAAGTCGGCAAAACTCATAATGCCGGCCAATAACCGATACACCAGCAGTGAGGAATTATTGAAATGGCTACCCGTGAAGACATAATGGCCGAGGCTGAAGCCATGGCAGAGCAGAACGACGGAAACGGCGGTCGGGGCAACGGCAATCGCTACGCCCGGTCCACCCCCGAATCCCGGTGGCAGAACCTGGTCAACGTGGCGGAGATTGTTTTCCGCGCGCCGGCCTGGGCATCGGAGATTGCCAGTCTCAACCGACTGCGGATGCAGGCGATCCGAGACTGGAATCACACTCCCGTCGCCGGCAGCTGGGACTCCGTCACTGACACCTGCGTCGAGCTAGTAATGGGCATTAATGCCTTGAACTTCTACGACGTGGACAACCCGATGAAAGCCCGCAACGTCACCGTCTTTGGCGTAATTCCCGACTTGAGCGGCGAAGTGCAATTGCGGGGAACCGGCTCCAACGTCTTTTCTCCCTACAAGCTAAGCCAGGACTTGACCCCGAATAAGGGCAAGTTGCAGCTGCCGCTGGAAACGGTGCAACGCATGGCGGAAGGCGGCTGGGAGAGCGAGGGCCAGACCCTGGCCGCGCTGCGGACCCGAGACCCGGTGCGTCTGGAAAACCAGTCCTTCGATCCCGACCCTGAGCATTTGCCGGCGCACAACGCCGCAGTAACGGAAGCGGCGGAGGCAGCCTTGTCCCTGATGGGGGACCTGCCCGGCTTGCAACGCGACGCCCAAGGCTCGCTGAACGGGGTCATCATCAGCGTGGTCAAAATGTCGTACCCCAAGGTGCGGCGCGCCACCAGCGTGCGGGGCGTGACTCGTCCGGCTGACGGCATTGACGTACTGCAAGGATTCCTTGACGAGATCGTCTTTTACCGAAAGGCGGAGATCAAGGGATCCACGGTCAGTTACTGCGTCGCCGGATCGCTGAGTTTCCCCCAGACCGATCCGTTCCGGATGATCCGCAGCCAGCGGCGCGAGCCGACGGTAGAGATCATCTAAAACGGCCCGTAGTCGGGCTTCCGGCCCGCTCCGGGCAAAAGCGGCCAATGGCCGAAGCGAACTCCCTACGGAGTCGCTTCGGCCATTTTTTCTGAACTGAAACCAGCAGCGGAACCGCGTCTCCCGCCGTCCGGCGGCGTGGCCTTGACGCGGAGCGTCAGGAGTCCGTTAAAAACCGAATAACGAAATCTGACACTGAAAAGAAATTTGCCAACTACTGAACCGAATCACCAGGAGCTTACCATGATACGCATTGGCAACGTCGGCTACGGCAGCGCCGGCAGTTTTCTCGAAAACGAATATCGCCAGGAACGGCGCCGGCAGTCCTTGGAGCGACGCCAGCGTCGGCGAGTCGCCTGGATACTGGGCATTGCCCTGGGTTTGGGAATCGCCGCGCTGCCGTTGACCTATGGAGCGCTGGCCCTCTGGCCGCAACTGATCTGATTATCCCAACCGAATCCCCTCACCTGAAAGGCCGCGGCGAAATGTTTCGCTGCGGCCTTTGCTCTTTTGACACTGCAAAAGGAGAACTCCCATGACCTACGCATACCCGATGGAACTGCCCGCGTTGGCGCCCGCGCCGGTGCGCCGCTGCCAAGCGATGCAGCGGCTCAGCCGCCGCGCCGCGACGGAGGCAGCGGACGCCTGCGGCTACTGCGACGAAACCATCATCGGATACGAAGACCGCCTGAACTGCGGCCGCTGCGGCGCCGCCATTCACACGGAATGCTACGGAGTAAGCTCCGCGGTTTGCTACTGCGGAGAAGACGCCCTGTGCTGAGCGGAAACCCGTGGCCTGACTGACAACCGAGCGCGGCCCGCGCTGATTACGGGTCATTGCAGCCGGCTCCGGCCCCTGGGGGTTTCGGGGCCGGCTGCCGACTATCAAGAGGAGTAAAGCGATGAACCGCTGGAACTTTGACCGAATGCTGGAACAGGAGATCATCAGTTCCGACTATCCCGACCGGATAGCGGCGGCGCCGACCACGGCGGTTACGCTAACCGGCCAGCGCTGGCTGGTTCGGGATT
This sequence comes from Dehalococcoidia bacterium, assembly GCA_963692995.1. Lineage (GTDB taxonomy): Bacteria > Chloroflexota > Dehalococcoidia > Lucifugimonadales > UBA3495 > Bin87. The sequence goes on along the minus strand of OY843611.1, from coordinate 1,087,636 downwards.
GCCTGGTGGAGCAAGCGCTTGCGGTCAGCCCCCTGGGACTGATCGCGGCCCTCTGGGAAACCCCTTTCCTTTCGACGGTTCATCCGGAAGTCTGCGTGGCGGACGGCCGGCTGATCACGCTGTCCCCCGGAGTTCGCCGTCGGGTATCCGACGGTTTCGGGCCGCTGGGGGAGTTCAGCGTCAGCGAAGTGAAACAGAACAGCGATCTGCTGGACGGCATCGCGCTGCCCGGCTGGAAAAACCGGCAGGGCGAGATTTGGTCCAGTTTGTATCACTGCGGCCAGGTTGCAGACTTATCGGAAGAGCGCAGAATGGAACTGGCGCAAGGATTGCTCAGCGCGGCATTGCGTTCCATGCACGATCCCAAGGCCGGATCCCGCATGCCGGCGAAACTGCGCCGGGTAAAGGATCGGATTTGTCGTGAGGAGCGCAAAGCGCTGCGTCGTTACGTCGGCGAAAAATCGTCGTGGGGAGTCGAGGCTGGCCTGCGGCGCTTCTTTCGTCTGCCGGCGCAGTCCGTGGCGTCCCCGCCGGAACCGAAAGCCGCAGGCGGCGTGATTCTGTAAGGAACGGTCGCGGCGCGAACCAATTGAACTGTCAGCAGTCTGGAGAACCGTCATGTCACCAATCCTATCTATCATCCGCCTCATTTTGTGGGGCTTAACCGTCAACGCGGGGCGTTTGCCGCGCCTAGTCGGCGGGGTCTTGCGCCTTGCGCTGCGGCCGCTGGGCTGGTTGTGCTGGAAGCTATTCCGGCGCAACGGCAAGCGTCGCGTATTCATTGCGCTGCTCCTGTTTCTGGTGGCGCTGCCCGCCCTGCAATTTGGCGCGGCGGGAATAATCGGAAACTGGAACGCGGGAAAAGCGGAACGGCAAGCGCAGCAGTGGGAACGGGATCAGCAGCTGATCCCGGCGCCGCTGCCCCGCTGATCTCACCCCGGCCAATACAACCCAACCCAACCCACCCAACACCAGTCAACCCAACAAACGGAGACCGCGGCGGTAAAGCTGCGGTCTCATTTTTTTACGGTCGCCGTAAAAGGAGCCGAAAAATGGAAATCATCAAAACTGAGGAATTGAAATGGGTGCTGCGCTGCCGTCCCCTTTGGGAGATGGTAGCGAAAGGGCTGGTCAAGACCGTATCCGGCCCGTGGTTCACTACTACGTGGTCGGGAAGCGTCGGCCTGCATAACAACGCGATGTTCTTCAAAATGGCGGCGGAGCGGGGCATTCGCCACCCGCTGCTGATCACGGTAACGCCGGACTGCGCCGAAGCCATTCCGACGGACCTGGCCTCCTGGCTGGGCGAGGATGCGAACCGGCGGGTTTATGCGGCGCGAATTAACGCCAGCCACGGGGTAATCGCCGTGGGCGAACACGCCGATCTGGACGCGGCCGGCCTGGCGGCCCACTACGGCCTCCGCATCAAAAGCGGCGCGCCGGGCAGTCAAGCCAACAAACGGCTGGGCAGTCTGCTTTCGACGGCCCACGGACAGTTGCTGTCCCCGCGGCCGTCGCCGCCCGGCGAGTTATGGATCGGCGAAGGCAATTATCTGCGCGTCGGCTATAGCGAAGCGGAACTGGAACATGATGACGGCGGCGGGGCGATCCGCGAAAGGGCTGCGCTGGCGCTGCTGACCGGCAGCGGAGTGGCGGAGTCGCTGATTGACCACGCGGACCAGTTGCAACTGAAAATCGTCGGCGAGGAATACATCAAAGGGAACTACATCATCATCCCGGACCGGGAGTGGCCCCACGGCGACTGCGACCTGGTAACGGCCGCCTGCGCGGTGCGCGGTGAGCTGACCTCGGATCGCGTTACGCTGATTAGCGTAAATGCGACGCCGACCAAGCGGCCCCGCGGCAGTTTGCGGGCCTTGTCCTGGTTTCAGGGTCAGGAGCCGGTATTGCATCACCTAGACGCGGCTGAGATCAGCGCGGTGCATAACGTAGTAGGCCAGTGTGAAAACACGACGTGGTTGCGGGAGTTGCTGGACGCGCCGACTGGCGCAGTCCGGGAAGAATTGGCGGAAGCGTTGGCGCCTCCGTCGGAAACCGACTGGAACTTGCCCTGGCGAGAAAAGGCGGACGTACTGCGTCGGCTGGAATGGCTGGAGCGGGACACGCCGTTATTGACGGCATTGGAAGCCGGCGGTGGCAGTCCCTGGGCCAGTCCGCTGGTGTGGACGCTGCTGCGGCCTCCGGGCTTGCGGCAACAGAAGAGTTTGGAAAGGCGTAATTACCCGGACTTTCCCAACGTGATGCTTGCGGGCGGCACGGCTTATCTGTATTGTCCGACCCACGTCGGGCAGGAAGCGCCGGCGGCCGGTTACGCTGGCTTGCGCTGGCGCGGGCCGCAGCTGGCCGGCATTGGATTCAACGCGGCGGAGAACGACGCAGCCCGCGCTTTGCTGGGCGGTCACGACAACGACGACCGAGTTGAGTGGGTACTGACGGAGCGCGCTCCGGCGGACTGGCGTCTGCTGATCTGGCGTTTGCCCCGGGATCCGGGGTGCAGCTTGCTGAAGCGTTTGACGTCGGAAGACGCCCGTTTGCTGATGGCGCGAACCGGGGCTTGGGCTTACGGATTGCGGCAGGAAGGGGCGGCTTGGCCGGACTTGGCGCGGCAAGCGGACGTTTATCATCCGGCGGCGGTTGCGCCGACGCAATTTGATTGGGACGAAGACCGACAGCTGGCGAATACGGCGCGGAACCTGCCTTTGGTCGGGCAAACGGGGTTGACTTGTCATTTGCAGAGCATTTTGCTGGCTTGCGGCTGGTTTGATCCTGCGGAGAGCAAGACGTCCTTTTCGGACATCCTGGATACGACCACGAAGGGCGAAGGCGACGCGGCGCCGGTGATTGCCGGGCTATTGGACGTAATTTGCCAAAAGATTGCCCAGGGCGCGTCGGCCTGGCGGCCGGCGTTGCGGGTGCGCTGGGAAGTAATCGCGGCCGCCTGGCAGGAGCGTTACGGAGTAGAGCGGCCTTTTCAGCCGCGTTACGCCGAGGATCCCCGGGTCGCGGAACTGCGGCAGGGGGGAGCGTTGGCGGGACGGCGCATGCGCCGGGCCCAGCTGGCGCGGCAGCGCCTCAGCAACGGGCCGCTGCGCTGGCTGACGCATCCGTTGGCCGAGGAACTGCTGGCGTCGGCGCGCCTGGCCCACGGAGACCGGCGGGCGCTATGGAGTTTAGCCTGGCGTCGCAAAGCGCGGGTTAATCGGCAGAAAACGATGGCCTGGGCGAAGCGCAAGCACCGGACTGAGGCCATTGACCGGGAAACGGTTGAGCTGGAGCGGCGGTTAATGCTGGCCTGGAACCAGGAGATGACGACTTTAGGCGCGGCGCCGGGGGAGACCCTGGCGGCGTGGCTGAGGGTCGCCGCGTTACAGGTTGCGCAGTTAGGCCCAGACGCTGAGTTCAGCGTTGCGGCGCAGCGGACGGCGCTCAGTTTGCCGGAAGCGGAGCTGCGGGCTTTTTACGGTTCCGGAGTTGCGGAGCCGACTTGGCTGTCGGGTTACACGACGGAGCCGGACGGCTCGTTGATTGCGGACAAGGCTTACTGGGTGACCGCGGACGATACCGGGGCGGCGCGGTTTTGCGCTGCCGACGGCCGCGTTGTGGCCTGGGGCGGCGCAAGCAGCGACACGCTAGTCGGCCAGCGGGTGATCTACCGGGGCGACGTGGGGAATACTGCGGACGCGCCGGTGGGGATTTTCGGCGTTAGCGTCGCGGAGTTTGGACCGTTGTACGGCTAAGCGCAGCCGGATGGACCTATCAACTGTGGGACTGAAATGGCAGCGGCCCCGATCCGGAAGGATTGGGGCCGTTGGCATTTCAGCGACGGCGACTTTGCCCGGCGTCCGCCGTTGCATCAGCGTTTATTCCGGACCGGCGGCGCCGCCGGTTGCGGGAGTTGCCCCAGCGTTGTCATTGTCGGATACGATTTCCATGTTGATCCATAAGGTTTGCGGTGCGTCAAAGGCATCAGTTGCTTCCCAGGCCGCTACGGGATAAGCGCGCCAGCCGATGCGCTGACCCTTCAGGTCCAGCACGATAACGCAGTTGGCGTCGTTCCAAATATCCATCAGTCGCTTCAGCCGGCGCATGGCGACGGACTGAACCAGCCGCTGCCGGTCCTGCTTGTGATCCATCTCGGACATCACTGCCTCCTGAGTTGTCATTACGGTTTGGCGGCGGATGGCCGGTCGCGGTCCGCCGGATCGCGGCGCAGCGTGGCCGGCACGCCGAAGCTGCTCCAGACGCCGGGGTTGTCAACCGGAGGTTCGGCAAAAGCCCGTTCCGCGGTAGTGGTCAGCAGGGGCAGTCCGCGGCCGACCTCCCAGAGGAGGGGTTCGGCGGCCGGCTTGTCCACGACAAAGAGGATGGGCCAATCGTTAACGCGTGCCGGCATCAAATAGCTCCGCAGCTTGTGAGCCAGGGTAGCGGGGGAACGGGCGCGGCGCTCGTACTCCAGGTAGTGCCAGCCGAAGCCGTGGGGGCTGGCGACGCGGATCACGGCGTCGGGGTTGAGTTTGCCCTGGGGCCCGGCGTCGTCGATGGCGCGTCCGCCGGGAGCGACGGGGCAGCCGGCGTCGGCGAAGGACTGGATCAGGCGAATGACGCCCTGGTCATGCCGTTGCAGCCGGAGTTGCGCGGCGGGCTTGCCCAGGCGAGACTGGGGAAGGCGGTGATGCACCCGGTCCCGGCGAGCGGCGCGGAGCAGGCTGGATCGGGTTGGGTAATAACCCCTGCGGACTTTGACCAGGAGGTCGGCGGCGAGCATGTTGTCGAGAACGATAGAGACGGCGCTGCCGCTGCCGCCGAGGAGCCGGCGGAGTTGGCTGTAGCTGGCGCCGGGCCATTGTTCCAAAAAAGCGAGGATGCGGCTGACCAGGCCGCCGCGGGAGTTGGCGTTAGTCTGGCCGGCGCGACGAAGGAAGTCGGGCCAGCCGCGGGTATCGGCGGCGGTCACGGAGTAGTATTTGCGGCGTCGGGGCCAGCCCCGGCTGAGACCCCAATTGACGGTTCCGAACACCAGTTCGCGGTTAGTGTCGCAGATAATGCTGTTGTGTTGCAGGCCGAATTCGACGACAACTTCCTGGGTCAGGTCGGACTGCCAGGCGTCGGGAACCACAAAAACGAACAGTCCCGGCCAGGAAGGGCCGCCGTCGGCGGCGGAATCGGCCAGGTCCGGCCCCAGCCGGGCCAGGCGCTGGCGCAGGGCGGGCGCGTCCTGCCAGACGCCGGCGTAGAAGAGGGCGGCCCAGCCTTGGTCAAACTGCACGGCGGCGTCGCAAGGGTAGTCGGTATGCCAGGCAAAGGCGGTCATTGGGGAAGTTGATGATTGTCGGCTGAGGTAGCCGGGAATGCGATAGAACCATTCGAGGACCGGCAGGCGGGCCAGCAGGTTGCGGCGGGCGGCGCGGGTCAGGTAATAGGAGCAGTCCGGCGGAACGCTGGCGTCGTCGGGGGCTTGGGGCCAGTAGCGGCGGACGACGCGGCAGGAAGCGCCCAGGGGGGCGGAGCCGGCCAGTTCGAGGCTTTCCAGTTCCTGAAGCGCGGCATAGGCGGAAGAGAGGCTGCCGCCGGAAACATCGGCCAGGTCGGCGGCGGAGGCCAGCGGCATTTGCCAGAGCAGGGCGGCTAATCGAGCGGCGGCCGGACTGAGCCGGCGGCTGGCGGAACCGGCGGCGCTGGCGGGACGGGAAATGGGGGAGGCGATCATGGTTGGCTCCAGGAGTTCAGCCGCGTTTGCCCATGCGGCTGCGGCCGCGATTGAAAGGTAAAGCGGGAGCCGATTCGGGTTCCGGTTCAACCGGCGGCGCTGGCGGTTCGGGTGGTAGCGGCGGGAAGATGTCGGCCGGTTCCGCGGTTGGTTCCGACGGCGGGGCGGCCCGTTCCGGCGCGGGCGGTTCCGGGGCCGCCGGTTCCGGCGCGGCTGACGGCGTTCCGGCCGCCGGCCGCTCCCGTTGCGCCCGCTCCCGTTCTTCCTGGCGAATGCGCTCCCGGTCCTCCCGACGACCCTGGGCGACCAGGCTGTTGACCCGGCCTTTCAGGCCGGCGTCAAACACCGCCTGGACTCCGGGATCGTGAAGATGGCGCTGGATCATCGCCAGAGTGGTTTCGTCCAGCTGGCTGGCGGCTACGGCATCTTCCGCCACGCCGCGCAGTCGGGTTCCTTCCGGCGCCGCGCCGGCACCGCCGCCGGCCCTATCGGAACCGGCCGCCGCCGCGCCGGTCGCGCCGGCCTCGGCCGGCAGCGGAAAGCCTTCGTGTTCGGCCATGCGGCGGGCAATGGCCGCCAGCGACTCCCGGCGATCCCTGGTGTAATTAGGCAAGCCGTCGATGATCAGCTGCGCCGCCGCCGGGTCGCCGGCGTCCGGCTCCCGGGTGCGAATGGCGAAGGGCGGCAGGCTGGACTCGCCCGTCGTCAGTTTGACGTAGGCGTAATAGGGGTCAAGGCTGACCAGATCCGTTTCGGTAATGCCCGATTCGCGGCCGACTTGATCGGCGATAATGCGGGCGTCGCCCCCGGACATCTGGTAGCAAACAATGCCGCCGACATTCGCCAGCACGCCGTCCTTGAGGTTACGTTCCGGGGTATCCAGCCGGGCCATGCTTTGCGTTGCCAATAAAACAGCACAACCGTACTTGCGGATGCCGGCCAGAAGTTCTTCCCAGTTGGCGCCGACGATAGTATGAAATTCGTCGGCGACCAGCAGACAGCGCTTGCGCTGGTCCGGAGGCAGTTTTTCCTGTTCCCGTAGCGCGGAATCCAGCAGGCCGACCACGGTGCTGCCCAGCAGCGCGGAGACCCAGGGGCCAACCACGCCGCTGGCCGGGTTGACCAGAATGATCTGGCCCTCCCGCAGGGCATCGCTGAAGGAGACGGTAGTTTCCCACTGGCCCAGAACGCCTCTGGCGCGGACGTCGGAAGCGAAGGCGCTGATGCGGGTTTCTACGGGAGCGAGGGCTTCCGAGCGCAGTTGATCGCTCCAGCCCTGAAAGCGGCGGAACCAGGCCAGGACTTCGGGATCGCTGACGCGGGCCAGGACTTGCTGCTGAAAAGCGGAGGGCGCCGCCGGCGGCGGCCGTCGGCCGCGGCCGCCGCTACTAGCCGCCGCCGCCGCTGGCGCGGGTTCGGCGCCGGCCAGCAGAGGCAGCAGGTCCAGCAGGGTCAAGCGCTGCTGATAGGGCGTATCCGGGTGCGCGTTGTACTCATACAAACCCTTCAGGCCGTGATCGAAAATCGCCTGCATGCGCGGTCCCCAGGCGACGCCGGAGAGAAAGCGCAGGGTATCGACGATGCTGGCGATGCAGCGGTCGCGGTCGGCGAAGCGGTCCGGGTCGATGAGATTGATGGCCGGCGCCCGGTCTTCGCGTCCGATGTCGATGAGACGGGTGAGATGGGCGATTTCCGGCGGCACCAGGGGCATGAGGTCGGCGATCAGGTCGGCGTGGGGATCGACCACCACGATAGCGTCGCTATCCTCGCCGCGGGCTTTCGCCTGAAACTTGCCTTGCAAGATGTGCTTGAGAAAGGTGGACTTGCCCATCCCGGACTTGCCCAGCAGGAGCATATGCCGGCGCAGGGCGGCGTCGGACACGCGCACGGGAGCGTCGGAACCCACCACGTGTCCGACCAGGGGGCCGTCATCCACGCCCAGCAGGTAGGGACGGAGCTGCCGGGCGGCGGCGCGGGGCATCGCGGCAACTTCGGACTCGCCCAGGGGCAGGTGCCAGAGGGTAGCCAGTTCGCGGGGGGACAGTATGGAGCGGTGGGCGCGGCGCTTGTCGAGGGGTTGAAAGCCGAGCAGCGGGGGCGCCGGTTCGGAAGTTAGCAGCTGCTGCGTGGGGGTTTTGAGGGTGCGGCGCCGGCTCCAGCGCCAGCGGTTGCCGGCGGAGTGATCGAACTGAACGTAGGCGGCAGCCAGTCCGTTGAGCAGGTCTTGGGCGATGGCGTCGCCTTCTTGGGCCGGCAGGAAAGCGGTCAGCTGGAGTTCGGTTATGAAGCCCAGGGAAGCCAGTTTATCCGCGACCATTTGCTCATCGAAATACTGACGGGTTGCGGGCTTGCCGAAAAGGCGTCGGTAGAGGAAGACGCTGCCGGCGCTGAGGGTCAGGGCGGCGGCATCGGCGCCGGCGGCGGCCAGGTAGTTTTGCTGCTGGATCAATAGCCAGTTGAGGTAGCCCAGGCCGCCGGCGCCGGCCAGCGCCAGCCAGGCCCAGATGGGAACGCTTTCGAGAAAGCCGGCGTCGGCAGCGCGTCCGGCGGCGGGAGCGGTGGGAGCAGTGGACAAGTCCTGGCGGTCCAGACGGCGTTGCAAGTTGCGCTGCCAGGCGGCGCCCCAGTCCGACGGCGCGGGACGGAACAGGAGACGAACCCCGACGCGACGGCCGCCGCGACTGACGGCGGCGAGGTAGCCGAGGATGGAAGCCAAGGGGTCAACCTCGCCTTGTCGAAGGCCCTGGTCGTCGCAGCTTTTCAGCGGCAGATAGGGTTCGGCGGCCAGGTGTCCCAGCAGGACGTGCTGTCGTTCATCGTGCCGGAGGCTAAGCCAGTCGCGGGCCATTTCGTGGTCGCGGCCGGCGTAGTCGCCCAGGCCGGAGAACTGGGCTTGGGGGTAGCAGGACGCGAGGACGTAGGGCAGGGGCGGGTAGTTTTCGGATCGGACCAGGTAGAAGATTTGTCCGTCTTGTCCGTAGATCTCGAAGGCGAACCGGCTTTCGGGGTAGCGCAGGGAGGCCAGGGCCGATTCCAGGCCCAGGAGGGTGTGCTGGCCGGCGCGGGGGGGCAAAGCGCGGGCGACCTGGACGGATGGTCCGGGAGCGCGAAAGAAATGCGGGCCGGCGCCATTTCCCGAAAAATTCATACAGCGGAGAGATAACGCAGCGGTGTTATCTGGATTTCAGGACATTTACCTGCGCTACCAGCCGGTTGACGCGGCTGAGGCCACCGGGGAGACCGTCGCCCGCGAAATCCTGATCGGCCGGGCTTGGCAACCGAAACCGCAATAAAAAGGCGGGGCGTCGTTCCCCGCGATCATTGACCCCAGCGACCTGGCCCGGCTCTTAGCCGGCAATTGGGCCGGGCCGCGCAAAAGGAGCTGAACTATCATGCTGCAAACGGAAACGGAAACGGCGGGCGGCGCGCCGGGCCACGAGACGGCGAACCTGGCCGAAGGGCCGGAAACGGCAGCCACCGAAGCAACTGGCGCCGGCGCCGCGCCGGAAACGGCAGCCGCCGAAGCAACCGGGACCGGCGCCGACGCCGCGCCGGAAACGGCAGCCGCCGAAGCAACTGGCGCCGACGCCGCGCCGGAAACGGCAGCCGCCGAAGCAACCGGGACCGGCGCCGCGCCGGAGCCAAATCGGGAGCGCCGCAACAGCTACATTCCCGACGCCGACCAGGGCCGGCTGCTGATCCCCCTGGCTAAAGGGGTCGGCGCGAACCTGACGCCGCGGGATGAAATGAACGCCCGCTGGCAAGGAATCTGTCCCTTTCACCGCAGCCAGGGGCGTCAGCCGACGCGCACGCTGGAAATCAGCGTTGACGACAACTTCTTCGGCTGTCGGACCTGCGGCGTCCGGGGCGACGCCGCCGCCTTCGCCGCGCGAATCTGGGGAATGGCGATCATGGAAGCGCGGCAGTGGCTGCAAGACCCGGAGAACGCCCGTGGCGCGCGGCCGGCGGCGATTTTGTACGACCACTCGCCCACCTACCACGAACCGCCGCGCCCCCAAAACACCGCGCTCTTGACCCGAGCGGCCCTGTGGTTTGAGGAACGGCTGGTCGAGCCGGCGGCCGTGAGCTATTTGACCCGGCTGGACTTGACTATTGAGCAGGCGGCGGCGGCGGGCATCGGATATTGTTCGGGCTACGGCCTGCGCGGCTATCTGTTGCGGCAGGACTTGACGCCGGAAGAGATTGACCAGTCGCCGCTGTTTCGGGGCGCCGGGCGGCGGGAACGGATGTCGGGCTACCTCACGGTAGCGGAGCTGGATCATGCCGGCGGAGTAATGAGTTTCACCGGCGTGGCGCGGCAAGAGCTGAATGCGCGACGGCAGTGGCCGGCCCAAGCGCCTAATTGGACGGCGTTGCCGGGGCAGCGGCCGGCGCTGCTGGGCCGGATGAACCTGCCGCCGCGGCCGGCGAAGTTAGTAATCACCGACGACCCGCGGCTGTTTCTGATCCTGCGGGCTGCGGGACCGGCAGAGGATTTGGCGGGAGTAATGCCGCTACGTCCCAATCCGGCGCGGATCATCGATCAAATCGCCCGGCTATCGCCCCGACAAGTCGCGGTGGCCTGCCGCGACGGGAAGGTAGCCGGCGAGCTGATGCACGCGCTGCAAGAACGGCTGCCCGCCGCGCCGTCCGTGGTAAATGGGGAGTGGATCAACAACTGCCTGAACGGATACCCCCGGAACTTCGAGGCGCTATGGGCCTGAAGAATGGCGCGGCATCCGCGTCGGAAGGGCGGGTATATCAGCGCTTCCGGGAAGAGTTTCAGCGGCGGGTCCGGGAATTGCTGATCCGGCGTCGGCTGCCGGTGGCCTACGTGGAGCGGCAGGCGTGGCGTCACGGGCTGGAGCCGGCGGAGCGTCGGACCCTGAACGTGAAAAAGTGGAACTGCCGGCCGCCTTACCAGCCGACGGCGGCCAACTTGCGGATCAGCTTGGCGTTGCTGGAAGCGGTGGAAAAAGAGCTGGCGGCGCATCCCTGGCGGGAGAGCTGGCCCCAGGGAGTGGCGCGGCTACGGCGGCGGCTGGCGCAAGCGCGACGCGCGTGGGGTTTGCCGGAAGGGGAGTTAGAGGAGGTGTCCCGGCGTTTGTACGTGAAGCCGGAACTGCTGGAACTGCTGCTGACGGCGGCCGCGGGCTACCCGGAGGGGATGTCCTGCGACCGGATGCTGTGTCCCTGGGAAACGCTGCGTCGGCTGAATCAAGCGTTGCCGCCGGCGGCGGCCGCGGAGACCGCGCCCGCCGCCGCGGATCGCTGGGGAAGAGCCGATGCGGTTCCCGTTTTCATTACGGCGTTGCAGCGGCGGAGCTACGTTGCGGACCTGCGTTCTCCCTGCTCCCGCTGCGGGGCGCCGGCGTCCAATCTGACGATTGACTTGCCGGACTATTTCGGAGATCGGGAAAGGCGCTGCCGAATTTGTTCGCACAACGATTATGCCTGGGAGGGGATGCGCTGATGAAAAAGATCAGATACGGCCTGCTGACGGCCGGCTTGCTGGCCCTGACCCTGGCGCTGACGGGCTGCCAATTTGAGGATGCCGCGGCGCGGGAGGGGGTTGCGGTCCTGAACCGGAACCAGGCGGACCTGGTGGAGTTGCAGAACGGACAGCGGGCCGAGCTGCGGCGGCTGACGGAAGGGCAGCAGGAGTTGCAGGACCGCGTTGAACGGCTGAGCCGGGAAGTCCCGGCGGCCGGGCCGCCAGATTCGGTCAAGCGCGATTGGGAAATGGTGCAGCTGATTGCGGCGGCGGCCGACTGTTTCGCCAGCCGGTATCCGCAAGCGCGTCAGCTTTATCAGGGCGTGCCGGAGGATCGGATTGCGGATGAGGTTGCGGACGATATGTGGCAGCGCTACGCGCAGGCTGGCGACGCGGCGTCAGCGATAGTTGAAGAGTTTCGGCTGACGGCTGCCGTATGCCGCGAGCCAGGGAGCTAAGCGGGGCGGCGCCAAGGGTGGCGCGGGAAAGGAACCGGTTGCTAGACGCCATCCCGCTGGACCCGGTTCAGGCGGCGGCGGTGCGGTCGGCGTCGGATCGGGTGATCATCAGGGGGGACAGCGGCAGCGGGAAAAGTCATACGCTGCAAGCCCGCTATTGCCGAAGGGCAAGGGCGGGCGCGATCAATCCCGCCGCAACGGTGGTAATTGCCGAAGGGAGCGAAAGCCGGCCCGGAGCTGACGATGGGTGGCGACCGGTGGGTCCTACGGCGCTGGCGGCGCGGCTGCTGCGTCAGGCCGGGCCGGCTTTTACGCTGCCGGATTTCACGCTGCTGGATGACCGAACCGCGGCGGGGCTGCTGGCTTGGCAACTGGCCTTGCCGGCCGGGAAGGGGCGGCAAGAGGATGCGCGCCGGCCGGCTTTCGTCCGGGAGGCCCGTTACCTGCTGAACTCCGCGGGCGGCCCGCTTTCCACTCGACAACGGGAAGCGCTGGACGGCTACGTCCGGGAGAAGACCCGACAGAACCTGCTGGACCGCCGGGATGTAATCTACTGGGCGCTGCGGCGCTTGCGGTGGGCGCGGTGGCCGGATCGCAGTCTGCGCCACCTGTTTATTGACGACTTTTACCGCTGGTCGGCGGACGAACAAAATCTGCTGCGAGAATTAGTGGCATTCGCCAGGACGGCGACAATCACGGTAGGAGTTGCCAGGGACGGCGGGATGGTGGAACCGGGTTTCGGCGGCGCCGGGGTAGCCGAGTTCACGCTGGCGTTCAATCATCGCAGTGGCGGGGCGCTGGGCCAAGCGGTGGCGCGACTGAGCGGCCGCCGGCTGCGCGATTTGCGTCCGGCCGGCCAGGGGCCGCGGAGCATTGTCGCCGCAACGCTGGCCGGAGCCGCCAGAGCAGCGGCTGAGAGCATCGCGGCGTGTCTGAATGAAGGAACGGCGGCGTCGGATTTGGCCGTCCTGTGCCGTGAATGGACAATGGGCCGGCATTTGGCGACGCAGTTAGCCCGGAATGGGATAACCCACGTGATGATTGATCCCAGGCGGGAGCCGCCGGCGGACTGGGAGCGGCTGCGTCGGGCGCTGGAGTTCTGCGTGAACCCGCGTCTGGAGTGGCGGGATGAAAGAGAGCGGTTACTGCGGCAACGGTTGCGACGCAGTCACCGGCGTGGGGCGCATACGCTAAGCCGGTTGATTGGGGGAACGGTTGCGGAGCCGATGTCGGCGGCGGCGCGGGGGCTGTTGGAACAAGTGACGGAACTGGAGCGGCGGTGTCCGCGGTTATCCCTACGGGAGTTGGCGGCGCGTCTAGCGGATCGGGCGGCGGTTCGGGGGCCATGGCTGACGGAGGGGGAGACGGCGCGGCGAGTTGCCGTTCACGTTGGCGTTGGCGGGGGAGGGTTGCGGGGCGAGTATCGAACGGTAATGCTGCTGGACGCTATTGCGGCGGGGGAGCCGTCGAAAGCGGCTGGGGCTGAGGCTTTCGTGGCAGCGGCGGAAAAAGCGCGGGATGAATTGATTGGGGTGACGTGGGAGCGGGACGAAAGGGGGCGTCCGATGCAAGCGCCCTGGTGGTTAGAGGCTTTGTGGGCGTCGGCGTCGGGGATCGGATACGGCGGCAAGCCGGGGAAGGCCGTCTGAGTTGAAAAATGCGGTCGCGCCGCGAAAGGTCGGCATAAATGTCGGCAAAAGCCAATTGAGGCACATTATTGATACGGTAATACAGGGTAATCAGGGATGTTATCGATACTATAGATCGGATGACATCGTTCCGCTGTTCCACGAGCCGGATCGACTGGACGCCGAATGGCACCGCAAGACCGGCATCTATCCCATCAGCCACATGCTGGTAGTGAAGAATGCCGCGCTGGAATCGAATCCGGACCTGGCCGAAGCAGTCTGCGGCGTGTTCGGGGCGGCCAAAGCCTTCTACATGGGTCGGCTACGCGCCGGCGACGAGGCAGGACCGGCCGACCAGGCGCTGCTGAGAATGGCGCGGATCGTGGGCGAAGACCCGATACCCTACGGCCTGGAAAGCTCGCGGACGACCCTGGAGACCTTCGTGCGGTTCAACGTGGAGCAGAAGGTTATTCCCCAGCACGTTGCCGCGGAGGAGCTGTTCCCGGAGGCGACGCTGGCCTTGGCGTGAGCAATGTCGGAAGTTCGATAAATCCTGCTTCTGACAATTTCCACCGGGATTAGACGAGCGCCGCCGCATCGTAGGCTACGTTGCCAACCTGGCTTTCGGGGAAGATCTGACAGTCGAGCATCCAGCGGTGGGTACAGTCAAAGGTTTCGCGGGTGTAGGGATCGAACACCACTCGCTCGCCGATCCCGGCCTTCCTGTGGTCGAACAGCGGGTGGTATGGTTCGGGCAGCTCTTCCAGGAAGTAATGCTGGCACTGCTCCTTGGCCGCGTCGATTTCCCGTCCTGCAACCTGCCGTGGGGAACGATACGGAACTTGGACATTTACAGCCTCCCACTCCTCAATGAGTAGCAAGTCGATTATTCGACTAGTCCGTACTTGTTTCAAGCCGGGGTTGGCAATATCATTGCGGCGAAACGCGTTAATTTCGTAAGGCGGTATCCTTCGTAAGGCGGTATCCATGGTGAAATATTCTTTCCGGTTGCCCAACGCGGACTACCTGGGCTTTGAAGCCTCAGCGCAAGGCATCCTGGACACGGCGATAAAGGCCGACGAGTTGGGCTTCGACGCCGTGTTCGTCAACGACCATGTCATTGTGGATGGCTCGGCCCGGAGCGAACCGTGGCGGCAGGTGTATGACCCGCTGATGTCCCTGGCCTACGTGGCGTCGCGTACATCGAACATCAAACTGGGCACCTCGGTGCTGATACTGCCCTACCGCAACCCGGTGGTTACGGCCAAGATGATTGCAACGCTGGACCAGATGTCCAACGGACGGGCCATCGTGGGCGTGGGAGCGGGCTGGAATGAGGATGAATACAACGCGCTGGACGTGCCTTATCAGGAGCGCGGAGCGCGCGCCAACGAATATCTGCGCCTGTGGAAAGCCTGCTGGGAACCGGACCCGGTGACCTTTCACGGGCGGTTCTTCTCCTTTGACGACCTGTACACCAGTCCCAAGCCGGTGCAACAGCCGCATCCGCCCATTTGGGTAGGCGGCTCCAGCCACGCCTCGCTGCGGCGGGCGGCGCGGTTCGCCGAGGTGTGGCAGCCAACGCCCACGCCGCTGCCGAGTTTGATCAGCAACTGGCAGTACCTCAAGGACGTGTCCGCCGAGATCGGGCGGGACGAGCCGCCCCGGGTGCGGATGAGTTTCCGGGTGAATATCAGCAGCATCTCGGGCCATTCCGTCTCTGATAGTGACCGCCCCCTTGGCTACGGCGCCACCGAGCAGGTCGCGTCGGACCTGAAACGCTACCGCCAGGAGGCCGGGCTGGAGGAGTTCCAGATCAACTGCCACGACTGCGGCAACCTGCAACAGCTGCTGGATACGATGGACGCGCTGGCGCAGGAGGTGCTTCCGAAGGTGGCGGGCTAGAGGCTAGAGTGGGCGCCGAAATGAACGGATTCCCCTACGACCCTGATGCGAAACATCGCGTCCTGATGGACGCGGTGGAGAGCGTACGCGATGCCTTGGCGTCCAACGCCGCGGAGTCGGAGCGTATTGGCACACTGGCGCCGGCGTCGGTGGCGGCGCTCTACGAATCCGGACTGCTGCGGCTCAAGATGCCTCACGCGCTGGGCGGCGCCGAGGCGGATCCGGTCACCCAGCTGGACGTGCTGGAGGCGGTGAGCCGCATTGACCCGTCATCGGGTTGGTGCCTGATGATCGGCGCGGCAAGCCTGGGCGGGTTGGGAGCCTTTCTACCCGATGATTCCATCGCGGAGGTTTTCGCAAGCGGACGTCCGCCCAAGGTGGCGGGCGCCGCCGCGCCTTCCGGAACGGCGGCGCCCGTTGCTGGTGGCTACCGCGTAACCGGACACTGGCAGTTCGGCAGCGGGATCCGGCACGCCGAATGGGTCTCCGCCGGCGCGCGGGTGGCCAACGGGTTCGACGGGTATCCGCGTCAGCTGCGGCTGATAATGCCCCGGCACCAGGTGAAAGTTCACGACAACTGGCAGGTGATGGGACTGCGCGGCACCGGCAGCTGCGACTTTTCGGTTGACGATCTGTTCGTACCGGACGGGTTCGCTTGGGACGCGACGCTGACGGAGCCGGTGCGGGGCGGCGCGCTGTACCGCCTGGGCCGGCCGGGGTTCGTTACCAATGAGCATTCGGCCTTCGCCCTGGGAGTGGCCCGGCGCGCGCTGGACGCGATAACCGAGGTGGCCGCATCCAAGACCCGGGGGTACAACTCCGTGAACCGGCTGGCCAACCGGCCGGCGTTTCAATGGACGCTGGGAGAGTGCGACATACGTTTGCGCGCGGCGCGGTCGTTGAACGTGGAGATACTGGAGGAGGCTTGGAAATCGGTATGCGCCGGCTACACTCCGCCGCCGCCGTTGCAGGCCCGGATGCGAAGCTGCGCCACCTATACCACCGATGTCGCGGTTGACGTGACCACACGGGCCTTCCACTACGGAGGCGGCGCGGCGCTGTTCACCACCAGCATATTGCAGCAGTGCTTACGCGACATCAACGCAGCGGCGCAGCACCAGATGGTCAGCGACACCGCTTACGAAAACCACGGCCAGTTCCTGCTGGAATTGCCCAACGCCCGGGTCATGGAATAGGGAGGTTATGGATATGGCTACCTATCTGTACGTATCGCTGCAAGACGACGACATCATCGCCCGCTATGACCTGGACCAGGCGACGGGCGGTCTGAGTAACCGTGTGGAGTACCACCTGGCCGGCATGCCCGCGCCCATGGCGACGGACCCGCAGCGCCGTTTCCTCTTCGTTGGTCGGAGACGGCCTGGGGAGTTTGGGCTTACGTCGTATCGTATTGCGGCAGGGAGCGGCGCCCTCGAGCGAATTGACGACATCAACCTGGGCGGGAACCCAGTGCACATTTCCACCGACCGTACCGGGAATTACCTGCTGTCCGCCTACTACTACCAGGCGCGGGTGGGTGTGCATGGATTCGATGACGAAGGACGGCTGAATCCGGCGCCGATTGAATGGCGGGAAACCGGCATCGGCGCCCACTACATACAGACTGACGCTGCCAACCGTTACGCCTTGGTGCCCCACATCGCCGAGGGATCGCAGACGGGGCCCAATGCCATCTTCCAATTCAGGTTTGACGAATCGACGGGCCGGCTCACTCCGAATACCCCCGACCGGGCCATACCGACCTCCCCGGAAGGGCCCAGGCACATCTGCTTCAATCCTAACCTGGACGTGGTCTATTCCTCCAACGAGCAGGGCTGTAGCGTCACCGCTTACCGGTTCGATGCCGACGCCGGCACGCTAAGTCCGTTCCAGACCGTTTCTACATTGCCCGAGGAGTATAGCCAGCGCAACACCTGCTCGCAAATCCAAATCACGCCGTCGGGACGATTCCTGTATGCGCCCAACCGGGGGCACAACAGCGTCGCCGGTTTCGCCGTGGACCGGGAAGACGGCCGCCTCACTTCCCTCGGCCAGACGGCCACGGAGCCGGTGCCCCGCGCGTTCAGCCTGGACCTGACAGGAAACTACCTATATGCGTCCGGCCTGGAGTCGGGGCGGTTGGCGTCATACCGGATCAACCGGGACAGTGGGGCGCTGGAACCCCTGGCGGTATATGACATTGGTCAAACGCCGATGTGGGTGTTGATTATTGACGTGTGATTGGCCGGCGCGCCGATGCGGATGGTACTATTGAGTGGCGGCCAGCGCCGTCGCGCTTGATAACCCGGGGGCTTAGCTCAGTGGGAGAGCACCTGCTTTGCAAGCAGGGGGTCAGGGGTTCGAATCCCCTAGCCTCCACCATAACTGTACAAAATCGGGAACCTTCGCGTTGCGGCTGGAGCTGCCCCTCTAGCCGGGCCCTTTCCCGGCAACTGCTGGCAGCGGATGCCAGCGCCGAGACGATCAGCGGCAGCAGCCCTTCACTTTGGCCGTGAACGATTCCCGTTCAACCGGTGTGCACTGCTTGAGACGCTCTAGACACGCTTCAATGCGTCCGCGAAGGCGTTGGGAGTGATAATGGCTAATAACAAACCGAAGTACCGTCTAGGGCTAGATTTAGGGACGAACTCCATCGGGTGGGCAGCCATCCAGCTTGGTGAAATCCGGCTTGGTGAAAAAGAAGAACCCTGCGGCTTGCTGGATATGGGCGTCCGTATTTTCCCGGACGGACGCGACGAACAAAGCGAGCAATCTAATGCCGTCGGCCGGCGTTTGGCGCGCGGGCAGCGTCGGCGGCAAGACCGCTACCTGTCCCGGCGCAACGAGTTGATGCCGGCGCTGGTTGAGTACGGTTTGATGCCGGACGACGCAACAGAACGCAAGCAGTTGGAAGGGAACGACCCTTATGCGCTGCGGGCGCGGGCGCTGGACGCAGCGCTGGAACCCAACGAATTGGGGCGCGTCCTCTTTCACCTCAACCAGCGGCGTGGCTTCAAGTCCAACCGCAAGGCGGCCGGCGACGAAAAAGAGGACGGTCAGATACGGGCCAAAATCGGCGAACTGCGCCGGCGTATGGAGGAAAGCCAGGCACGCACGCTGGGCGAGTTTCTGTACCGACGGCGCCGGAAGCGCAGCGCCGTCCGCGCCCGACCGGATCAGGGACTTTATCCCGACCGAGCGATGTATGAAGAGGAGTTTGACTACATCAGAGCGGCGCAGGAAAGCTACCACAGCCTGAACCGGGAGCAGTGGGACCGGCTACGCCGCATTATCTTCCATCAACGACCCTTGCGCCCCGTTGACCCGGGCTGGTGCCAGCTGGAGTTCGAGAATGGTGAACGGCGCGCGGCCAAAGCCTTGCCCGTCTTTCAAGAGTTTCGGATGCTCCAGGAAGTTAATAACCTGCGCATCCAAGTCGGCCTTGAACCGGAACGAGCGCTGGCTGAGTCAGAGCGGGCGCGAGCGATGCAGCGGTTGCGAGACGGCAAATCTATCAATCTGGAAAAGCCAACCAGGGATTTAGGCTTGCCCTCCGGCGCTAAATTCAACTTAGCCGCCGGCGGTCGCAAGTCTATACAGGGCGATGCGACTACCGCCAGGCTCGCATCGTCCGGCAAAAAGGCCACTGCTCAAAAGCCCGCCGAACCCGCATTGTTCGGCAAGCAGTGGTTTGACTTCTCGCTCGACCGACGCAACGAAATCGTCAAGTTTCTGCTGGATACTGACGACCCGGCAAAAGTTGTTGCAAAAGCCGTTGCGGAATGGGAGTTGAATTATGAGCCAGCCAATGCCGTGGCCAACGTTTCACTGGCGCCGGGCTACGGCAATCTGAGCGAAAAGGCCATACGCAAACTCCTGCCCCACCTGGAAGCAGGAAAGGTGTTTTCAGACGCGGTTCAGGCCGCCGGCTATGAGCATCATTCCGACTTTCGCAACGCCGAGGCTCACGATGAACTGCCTTATTACGGCCAGGCTTTGCCACGGGACGCCGTAGGCGCTGACCCGACGAAAGATCCGGAACGGGACGGCGAACCGGCGGTTTATGGCCGCATCGCCAACCCCACGGTGCACATTGGGCTGAATCAGCTGCGGCGGGTAGTCAATCAGCTTACCAAAGCTTATGGCAAGCCTGAGGAGATAGTCGTGGAGCTGGCCCGCGAACTGAAAATGAACCGGGAGCAGAAGCAGAATTACGAGCGGCAGCAGCGCGAGGGCGCGAACCGCAATAAGCGCTTTGCCGAAATGCTCGCGTCGGCAGAGCAGGGAGTTACCGCCGACGCGCTCCGCAAGCTGCGGCTGTGGGAAGAGCAAAAGTCGGGTGCGGTAAAAATATGTCCCTACACTGGTCGGACACTTTCTTTTGAGATGGTGATGTCGGCCCAAACCGAGATTGACCACATCCTGCCTTTCTCCCGCACGCTGGACAACTCAATGGGCAATCTGGTGGTCTGCATGGCCGAGGCTAACCGGGAAAAGCGCAACCGGACGCCCTACGAAGCCTTTGGCGAAAGATGCCTGGAATACGTCAAGGACTTGCCGGCCAACCAGCGCTGGCGTTTCCAGCAGGACGCGATGGAGCGGTTTGAAAAGGATGAGCGAGGCTTTCTGGCCCGCCAACTCAACGAAACGCAGTATCTGTCCCGCACGGCGCGGACCTACCTGGCCTGGCTGTACGACGAAAGGGGCGAGGGCCCCCAGCGAGTGCGCGTGATACCGGGTCGGATGACGGCGCTGCTCCGGCGTGGTTGGGGGCTGGAAGGGATGCTGAACGGGACGGCGGATGGCGCAGCGCCCCGCAAGACGCGGGACGACCACCGTCATCATGCCATCGACGCTTTTGTGGTGGCGAACACGACGCAGGGGCTGCTGCAACGGTTTGCTCAAGCCGCCGGGTCGGACTATCGCGATGCGGCGGAACGGCTGGCGAAGCTGGCTCCCGATCCCTGGCCAGGGTTTGACCGCAGCCAGGTGCGGGCGCTGATCGACAAGATGGCAGTCTCTTACAAGCCGGACCACGGCACGCGCGGCGCCAGGGGCCGAACCACCGGCCAGCTGCACCAAGGGACCGCCTACGGGTTGATCGAGCCGGTTGGCGACGGCCGGCACAAGGTTGTCTTGCGCAAGGACTTGTCCAAGTTCACCCGGAAGGATCTTGATAACGTGAGGGACGCTCCGTTGCGGGATGCGCTGCGCGGCCTGTGGGACGCAGTGGGCGGCAAGCCGGCCGAATTTGCGGCGCGGGCCGCTAATGAAGGGGTGCCGGTGAACGGACGACGCCAGCGGGTGCGTCGGGTGCGTATGACTTCCGAGCAGCGGGTCATCCCGATACGGCATACGGACAGTCAGGGCCGGGTGCATCAAAAGGGGTACTTGCCCGGAGGCAACGAGTTCGCCGACGTGTGGCAGATGCCGGACGGGAGTTGGCAGACAGTGGTAACGGCTACTTTCTACGCCAATCAACCCGATTTCAACGTTGACGATTACCGTCCCCACCCCGCGGCAAAACGGCTGATGCGGTTGCACAGCAACGACATGGGCGCATTGGGCGAGGGAGATGAGCGCCGCATCGTGCGGGTCAGGCAGATGGATAACAGCAAAGATGGTCCTCGGGTTGTTCTGGACGACCACAAAGAAGCCGACGTTGACAGACGGATAAGACAAGACGCTAAGGTAAGAAAAAAGACGAAAACGGACGGGGGAATGAAATTGGAAGTGTACTCCGCTGCAAAACTTCGCAGGCTGGGCTTCCGCAAGGTGCGCGTGGACGAGCTGGGCCGGGTGTGGGATCGAGGGCCGTTCCAGCCGTGATTGGCCGGGTTATCGAGATAGCCAGCGAGGGCCGGCATCTGGCGCGCTACCGGGGCTTGCTGACCGTATCGGCCGACGGCGTTGAGAAGGGGCGGGTGCCGCTGGACGACATCGGCGTGCTGCTGTGCAACGCCCGGGGGCTGTCCTATTCCAACGACCTGCTGGTGGAGCTGGCCCGGCGGGGCGCCGCCGTAGTGCTCTGCGGCAGCAACTACCTACCAGTAGCATGGCTGTGGCCGCTGGAAGGCCATCACATCCAGGCGCTGCGGATGCGCTGCCAGCTGGAAGCGTCGCTGCCCTTGCGCAAGCGGCTGTGGCAGGCGGTGGTCAAGGCGAAAATCGGGCAGCAGAAGACGCTGCTGGAAGCGCTGGGCAAATCCGACGGCGGCCTGGAGGGACTGGCCCGGCGGGTGAAATCCGGCGACCCGGACAACCTGGAAGCGCAGGCGGCGCGACGGTATTGGCCCTTGCTGTTCGGCCCGGATTTCCAGCGGGAGCGGTTCGGAGAGATGCCCAACCCACTGCTCAACTACGGCTACACGGTGCTGCGGGCCGCGACGGCCCGGGCCGTGGCGGCGGCCGGCTTGCACCCGTCGCTGGGGATTCACCACCACAATCGCTACGACGCTATGTGCCTGGTGGACGACCTGATGGAGCCTTTCCGCCCCGCTGTTGACTATACGGTGGCGCGGCTGGTTGAGTCAGGCTGCGGAGAAGTCACGTCGGAGGCCAAGAGGGCGCTGGCGGGGACGCTGGCCGCCGATATGAGCACGGAACGGGGCGCTACGCCGCTGGAAACGTGCTTGGAGCGGGCGGCGCAATCCTTGGCTCAGTCTTTCGAGAATAAGCAGGCGGCGCTTCTGTTCCCTCACCGGATGATTGCGCCGGAGTATCTAGGGCGCGACAATGCTTTCAGGCTACCGACTGATGTGGATGATGGTGCTGTTTGACCTGCCGGTATTGACGAAGCAGGAACGCAAGGACGCGACGAATTTTCGCAAGTTCCTGCTGGACCAGGGGTTTGAGATGTGCCAGCTGTCGGTATATATGCGCTTCTGCGCCGGCAAGGAGCAGACGCAGGTTTATACCCGACGCATCCAGTCGGCGCTACCACCGGCGGGCAACGTGCAAATTGTCTATTTTACCGACAAGCAATATGAGAACATCGTCAGCTTCAGCGGTACAACGCGGCAGGCGGCCAACAAGAACCCGCAACAGTACACGCTGTTCTAAGGTCGGCGCGTAAATGGGCAAGGGGCAGGCCGTAGCCCGCCCCTGATTTTGTGCCGTAAAGGCTTGTTAACGGTTGGGCAACGTATCGCCCTACGGCCCCCGTTCTCCCATCGGCTATAACCGCTACCCCAGTCTCGCAAAAATCCGGCGCGATGTCCAGCATTTAGTGGCGCTACAGGCCAGTTTTCAGCGACCCGAATTGCGAAGATTGTACTTACTGCCACGTTGGGCAACTGATTATCTATTATAGCCGATGGGAGAACGGGGGCCAACCGCAACTGCGACGCACTCGCCACGGCATTGAAAATATTATAGCCGATGGGAGAACGGGGGCCAACCGCAACGAAACGGCATTTGGAACGAATTGTCCATAAATTATAGCCGATGGGAGAACGGGGGCCAACCGCAACAGGGGAACGTGGTCTGCAACTTTGAGTTAATTATAGCCGATGGGAGAACGGGGGCCAACCGCAACAGCAGGTGAGCGTATTCGTGGCGGACGGTAATTATAGCCGATGGGAGAACGGGGGCCAACCGCAACCGATGGGAGAACGGGGGCCAACCGCAACAGCGCAGCGCGGGTAACGGATACGCTGATTATAGCAAACCTGTGCGGCATAAGTGTGGCCCCTATTATAGCCGATGGGAGAACGGGGGCCAACCGCAACCGTCTGCGTCACCAACTATCTCACGGTCAGATTATAGCCGATGGGAGAACGGGGGCCAACCGCAACTGGCCGATTGCAAACAAGTTTGATAGGGAAATTATAGCCGATGGGAGAACGGGGGCCAACCGCAACTCGGAAAGATGTCTGCGCAAGAAGTGCTCAAATTATAGCCGATGGGAGAACGGGGGCCAACCACAACTTCCCGACCATTGGCCCGGAAGTCCGGCTCCCCGGCGGGTTTCTGGATCGTCCACGTCGCGCATTGCCGGCACTGCCAGCGTCCGATTGTAAAACACTACCTTTGCCAGGCGCTCTTCGCCGATTTCCGGAAACGCCGGCGTGGGGCGCGGATTGGCAAGCGTCCTGTCCGGCGGAGCGGTTCTCGTCAACGAAAAGGGGCGATGTGATGCCGATGACACCGAGGCAGGCGACGGCGATCTACTGCTCTAGCGTGGGCACGTTGAGCTTCCAGCCGGGACGGCCCAGGGCCGGATAGCTGCGCTGGGGATCGCCTCAAGCCGGCCACCGCCGAAAACCGACGGCGCAATGAGTGGTGATACCAGGATAATGAGTGGTGATACCAGGATTTCGGGGTGATCGACCAGAGGCCGCGCCCGCCCATCCCGGGTGTGGCACGATGCGGAGGATTGCGCATTGAAGGTGGGCCCAGGGCGTCATCGGCCGGCTTCGCCAGGAACACGGCCCGGTAGTTGCCTCCGCCGGGGGCCCAGGCGCTAACCATATCCCGCAGGTGACCGATCAACGTGTCGGAAAGCCACCGCGAGGTACTGACCGCGCCGGTCGGCGTTGTCGTTGGTATCGATATAGGATTCGTCAATAACCAACCGGGTACGCTACCATTTTCGTTCCATTTGAACTTTCCTCCGAACTGACCGGATTGTTCACTGTTGCACCGCTAGATTGTTGCGACACAGTCAGTCAATAATGGCGACGGTAGCTAGTAGTATGGCTATAGTTATTTATTATGTCAATTATATCCTTGCATGATTTACCTGCTAACGCATCGCTATCATTATCCTGTCAATCGGGTTGGGTTCAGTGGCCCGACGGCTTTGCGCGTTCAATGGGAACTCAAATACGCGTCGGGCCATTTTCGCTGATTGCCTGGGCGTCGGCCCGTGGTTAGGGTTGAACGCGGGGTACACCGGATGTGGCTCCAGTTGCAGCGGGAGAGGTTCCAAAGGCGCACCAAAAGTTAATATTCGTAGGATGTTGACAAAAAATTAAGTATCAACTAAATTACCAAAGCCATATGCACATTCAACAGGTTGGCGGCAATCGGCATTGAACAACATCGGTGGGTTGCTATAGCGGCAGTGATCCTCCGGTAATCCGCCCCGCTCGGGCAGCCGGCCTTGTCGGATCCCTCCTCCCGGCAAGGCCGCATTGATTGGAAATGCAGCGCGTCTCGCCAAACTGAGGGGAACTACCGGGTGCGCTGGCAGCCGGTTACATCGAGGCTTTCGTCCGGCGGGTAATCGCCTGGCGGCATTTGATGTCAGGTGGCGGGAGCATATTCGACCCGTTCACCTACTTACAGGCCGCGCTGTTGGCCAAGCATCTTTTGTCATTCAATCGGATGAAGCTGGTCGCCCGGCCACTGGTCGCCCGGCCAAAGGAGAACTATGGGAGATTAAGGAGCACCCCGTGTCTGCGGGAGAGCGACGTTCTGCCGTGATGATCGGCGAGCCATTGCGCAACAGCGGGGAACGAATGCCCAGCGCCCTCTTTCCTGATCAGGAAGGCTATTGACGTAATGGTTCCAACCTGCTAACCTCCAGTCATTAACAACTGAAACGACGTTAAAGCCCGTTGGTGGTACGTTCTCTGCTGAAGGTCTGAAGGCAGAAAACGCGCTGAAAAGGAAATCCGGTGTAAATCCGGTGCGGTCCCGCCACTGTAATTGGCAAGACGTTCCCCCCTTTCGTGTCCGTCACTATTTTGACTGATGAGATGCGAACTGAAAGCCACTGTCCGCTCCCCGCGGATGGGAAGGTGGAGGAATGTCGTTATTAGCCATAAGCCAGGAGGCCTGCCGCGGGCGTTTTCTAGCTGCACTTCGCGGAACGAGTGGGCAGACTCTCGGGTATAAACCCGAATTCCCCCAACTTATCGAGGCTATTTCGCCCGACTGCAAAAGTGTAGTCGGGCTTTTATTTTACTCCCTCTTTGACATTACATCCTGCGCTGCTCCGGCGGGCCGGCATCCTCCTCCTCCGGCCTGCCGGGGCACGCATTCGATAATTTGCCCTGCCGCCAACGTCGGTTCATAATCTGATCCGCTCATCGTAGTCGATGGCAGGACTCTAACGCTCCCCGAGAGGTGAAAGGCATGGCTGAAGCGACGGACGTTATGCTCCGCACGATCCTGGAGAATTGCCGGGACGGCAGGGACGGCATCGGGTTCAACGAAGTGGTGGTAATGCTCGAGAGCGCCGCGGCGTCAGCCGAGGTTTATATGGATTTCTATGATCTGCGGTTCACGCCCGACGGTCGTATCGTCACGCTAATGGCGCCCGGGGGAACGCATATGCACCTGGATATGTCGAAAATCCGCGAGGCGGAGTTCATCCACACCACCAACGATCAGGGTCTCCCGTCTTATCAGCTGTGGATGCGCGACGGCGACGGCAATCCGGCGATGCGCGTCTATCTTCGCAAGTCGGACGACGACGCCACCAACCCGCCGCGCCACAACTTCTTCATGTCGTTGCTGGAGAAATATCCGGGGAAAATCGCGCTGCCGATTGACCCATACGGGCCAGCGGGGGAACATCCGTAAGCGGATATCCGTTCTCCATCGTACTCCGCTTAGGACATAACCCAATATGACCTCCGCTATTGTAATTGCCGGCGTCCGTTCCGGCGTTGGGAAAACCACCATCGCCAGCGGAATAATGGGCGCGCTGGCCCGACGGGGTATGCGCGTGCAGCCCTTCAAGGCCGGCCCCGATTACATTGACCCGACCTATCATCGCGTCGCGTGTGGAGTGCCGTCCCGCAACCTCGACACTTGGCTGCTGCCCCACCCGGTGGTTGCTGAGTTATTTCATCGGGCTGGCGGCGTCGCGGACATCGCCGTGGTGGAAGGCGTCATGGGCGTATTTGACGGCCATTCCGCACTGGCCGAGGATGGTTCCACCGCGGAATTGGCGAAGCTGCTGGACGCGCCGGTAGTCCTGATCGCCGACGCCGGCAAGGTAGCGCGCAGCGTCGCCGCCGAAGTATTAGGCTACCAGCAGTTTGATCCCAACCTCCGCATCGCCGGCGTCATCCTCAACGGCGTGGGCAGCGAGCGACACCTGGAGTTTTGCCAGCCGCAAGTGGAGGCCACTACGGGCCTGCCCGTAGTCGGATGGCTGCCGCGTCGGGATGACCTGGTGCAACCGGAACGACACTTGGGTCTCATCCCCACTGTCGAGGGCACGGTGGTCAACGAATGGTACGAAGCCCTCAACGCGCAGATTGAGCAGACCATCGACCTGGATGCCATCATCCGCATTGCCGCGACCGCCGGTCGCCCGGCGCGAACGCGAGGGCAAGTTTTTCCCGCCAAGCCGCAACCGACCCGGGCGGCTATCGCCGTCGCCCAGGATCGCGCCTTCTCATTTTACTATCAGGACTCGCTGGAATTGCTGGCGGCTTGGGGCGCGGAGATCGTTCCCTTTTCGCCACTGAACGACGCGGCGTTGCCGGAGGGCGTCGGCGGAGTTTATCTGGGAGGCGGTTTCCCGGAGTTGTTCGCGTCGGAGCTATCGGAAAACGCCGGGATGTTGGCTTCAATGCGGGCCGCAGTCGCTAGGAACATCCCCATGTACGCCGAGTGCGGCGGCCTGATGTACCTGGGCCGAAGCCTGTCTGATCTGGATGGGAAACAATACCCCATGGTGGGCGTTATTCCGGTGGTTTCGTCAATGGAAGGCCGGCGGCTGCACCTGGGCTACCGGGAAGTGGCAGCCTGCGGCGACGGGCCACTCCTCACCGCCGGCCAACAAGTGCGTGGCCATGAGTTCCATTGGTCGGTACTCCAGGAACCGCCCGACGCCGGCAGCGCTGCCTACCAGGTGGTCAATCAGGATGGGCGACCCGAGGGTTTCCGCTCCGGAAGCGTGTGGGCGTCTTATATTCACGTACATCTGGGCAGCCGGCCGGGCCTGGCGAAACGGTTCGTGGATATCTGCGCGGTTGAAAACTCGTAAAGACGACCGGGACGGGGCGTCGGGCAGTCCGGAATGGCGCCGACCCACGGAGTATTGAACTATTCAACTCGGCAGCGGGAATAAAACTCGGAGAGGAGCAAAAGACGATGACTACGCAGGAAGGTCGGCACGGGCCCCAGTCGGTGCGGGGCCCACGCATCAACAAAGGGTTAGTGATCGTGAACACCGGCAACGGAAAGGGCAAGACCACCGCCGCCATGGGCGTCTTGATGCGGGCCTGGGGCCGGGACCTGAAAGTGGTCATGCTCCAGTTCATCAAGCACACCACCGCCAACTTTGGGGAGCAGCGGGCCGCCCAGAAGATGGGCATCACCGTCCGCGCCATGGGCGACGGCTTCACCTGGCGCTCGCAGGACCTGGATGCCAGCGCCGACCTGGCACGCGCCCTGTGGGAAGACGCGAAAGAGGTCATCGCCGGCGGCGAGTACGATCTGGTCATCCTGGACGAGTTCACCTATCCCATGCACTACGGCTGGCTGCCGGTGGAGGATGTCATTGACGCCTTGCAGGCCCGGCCGGAAATGCAGCACATCATCATCACCGGTCGCCACGCCCCCGAAGCGTTGGTGGAATATGCCGACCTGGTGACCGAGATGAACGTGGTCAAGCATCCATATGACGCCGGTATCAAGGCCCAGCCGGGCATTGAGTTCTGACACGGGGATTTACGCAAAGACGCAGAAACGCAAAGGGTCATTATGGCAATTTCATCGCTGGTTGACCGGACCACGGCGGCCATCGGCCCGCTGGACGCCGCCGCCGTCGCCGCTGCCGAAGCTCGACAGGGCGTCCTTACCAAACCGCCCGGCAGCCTGGGGCGGCTGGAATCGCTGTCGATACAGTTGGCCGGCATCCTGGGGCAGCCTATCCCACAGATCAGCGGCAAGGCGGTAATTGTGGTGGCCGGCGACCATGGCGTTGCCGCGGAAGGCGTGTCGGCATACCCGGCCGAAGTTACCCCGCAGATGGTGTTCAACTTTCTGGCCGGCGGCGCGGCCATCAACGCGCTGGCTAGCCACGCCGGGGCGAAGATAACCGTAATCGATGCCGGCGTGGCCGTCGATCTGGAACCCCAACCGGGCTTGACCATCGCCAAGGTGGGCTACGGAACCGGCAATATCGCCGTCGGCCCGGCCATGAGCCGGGAGGAGGCGATCCGGTGCCTGGAAATCGGCATCAACGCGGCCAACGAGAGCGCCGACGCGGGAGCCAATCTCATCGCCGGCGGGGATATGGGCATTGGCAACACCACGCCGTCCGCGGCCATTACCGCCGCCATCACCGGGGCGGAGGTGGCAATGGTCACGGGAAGGGGTACCGGTGTTGATGACGCGGGGTTGACGGGCAAAATCGCCACCATCCGCCGCGCGCTGGAGATCAACCAGCCTAACGGAGCAGACGGCCTGGACGTGCTCGCTAAAGTAGGCGGCTTCGAGATTGGCGCGCTGGCCGGGGTGATGCTGGGGGCCGCGGCCCGTAACTGCGCCGTTGTAGTGGACGGGTTCATCAGCGGTGCGGCGGCGCTGATCGCGTGGCGGCTCTGCCCGAACATTGCGCACCGATACATCGCGGCGCACCGTTCTGTGGAACCGGGCCATAACGTCGGCTTACAGGCCATGGGACTGTCGCCGCTATTGGATATGGAGATGCGTTTGGGCGAGGGAACCGGCGCCGCCCTGGCCATGCCCATCGTGGAGGCGGCAACCAGGTGCCTCGCTGAGATGGCGACTTTCGCCGCAGCCGGCGTGTCCGACCGCGACGACGGTTAGCCCCTTGCCACCACTGTGTTAAGGGCAGTTTATGCCCCGTTTCTGGTGGCGTTGTCTTTCCTGACGCTGCTGCCCGTCGGGGTAGCGAATGCGACGGACATCGAAGTATCGCGGTCTCGGGGCTGGTATCCCGGCATCGGGCTGATCTATGGGCTGGTCCTGGCGCTGCTGGCGCTGGCGGTCGAGGCCGCGCTCGGCATATCTCCGTGGTCCCTGTTGACGGCGGCCTTGGTGGTCACGACGCTGGCTGTCCTCAACCGTTTCCTTCACCTAGATGGTCTCATGGACTTTTGCGACGCCATGTGGGGCGGGCATACGGTGGAACGCCGGCTGGCGATAATGCGAGATTCCCGGGTGGGTTCCTTTGCGGTGGCAGGAATGGCTTGCGTGATGCTCGTCAAGTGCGGCGCTCTAAGTTCGCAATTGCTCTGGAGCAGCGCCGGGTTGAGCGCGCTCTTGCTCTTTCCGATGATATCGCGCTGGACGATGACGCTTTTGCTCACAGTATTCCCCTACGGCCGGCAACAGGGCATCGGTACGGCGTTCTTCGCCGGAAACCAGCCCTGGTTCGCCACCGGGCTGGCCTTTGCCACAGTGGCGACGGTGGCCTGGTTAATGCTGGGGGCTTCCGGCGTGATAGTACTGCTGGCGTCGTCCGGGCTGGCATTATTGGTGGGCGTTTGGGCAACTCGGCGCCTCGGTGGCGGACTAACCGGGGATTGCTACGGCGCCGCCAACGAAATAGTTGAAGCGTTCTCGCTGACCCTACTGATCCCCCTGACTGAATCGCCGTTGGTGACCGTTGGTTTGGGGAGCGGCGCGCTGTATGGGTTTCCGTGGTTAGTTGGATGGACGCACTAGCCGCCACATTGCACGGGCTGCCACTCCCGGTGGACGCGCTGGCTCTGCTCCTGGCGCTACTGCTGGACCTGACGCTGGGAGAGCCGCCCAACCGCCTACATCCTACGGTTTGGATGGGCAAGACGGTCTCTCTAGCCGAGCGCATCGCGCCCGGTCCGCAATCGCCGCCGGCGGCGCAACTGGCATTCGGGGCTGCGCTGGCTTTATCAATCCCGTTGGCCTGGGGCGCGGCGGCCTGGGCGGTCGGCTTTGGGCTTCTGGAGCTGCACCCGGTTGCCTACGTGCTGGTGACGCCGGTTCTGCTCAAGGCCACATTCTCGGTTCGGATGTTGTCCGGCGTCGCCGCCGGAATCGGGCGCGTACTGGCGTCGCACGACGTGTCTCAAGCGCGGCAGGAAATGTCGGCATTGGTCAGCCGAGACACGTCGCAACTAACCGGCAGCCAAATGGCCGCCGGCGCCATTGAGTCGGTGGCCGAAAACATTACCGACAGCATCGTCGGCCCGTTGCTGGCCTTCGCCCTGTTTGGCCTGCCGGGGGCGGCGGCCTACCGCGCGATCAACACGCTGGACAGCATGGTCGGTTATCGCGGTCGGTACGAGTACCTGGGCAAGGCATCAGCCCGGCTGGATGACCTCGTCAACCTGATTCCCGCTCGGCTGGCTGCGCTATTGCTGTGGCTCGCTACCGTAACGATGCCGGGCATGGCCGGCGGCCGGGCGTGGCGTATCATGTTGGCCCACCGGAACCGGACAGAGTCGCCCAACGCCGGCTGGACCATGGCCGCCATGGCCGGTGGCTTGGGCGTGACGCTGGAAAAGGTTGGACACTATCGCCTGGGCGACCCCGCGCCCGAACCGCAAGTCCACCACATTGGTCGGGCCAACCGCGCCCTCTACGCGACCACCGGGTTGGCGGCGACGGCAGCCGTGGGCATCATCTGGCTGCGGTGGGCTTGGGGGCTTTAGTGTAGAATGCTTCCGCGCGACGGACGTCCAAAGGCGACTCTGATCTATACCGGATCTCGCCCGGATCGCACATGACCGGATATCAAATGGAACAAGCATCATCCTGCCCAGGCCCCCCGGCCCGCCCTGTCCATGGCGGCATCAAGGAAGCGGAACTGCGGGCACTCGGGTTGCGCCCGGAGGATTGCCTGGATTTCTCCGCCAGCGTAAGCCCTTTGGGGCCGCCGGAGGGCGTCGCAGAGGCCATCGCCACCATTGACCTGACCGCCTATCCTGACCCGCATTGCCTGGCCCTTAGCGAGGCGATCGCCGGTCATCATTCAGCTAGCGGCGTGGCTGATGGAAACGTTATCGTCGGCAACGGCTCAACGGAAATCATCCACTTGTTGACTCGCGCCTACATCGAGCAAAGACCGGGGGCGAGCTCCCAGACCGCGCTCTTGCTTACGCCAACCTACGGTGAGTATGACGGCGCCGTGCGAATTTCCGGAGGGAAAGTGCAAACCCTGGTCGCTAATCGGGTCTGCGCCGGTTTCGCATGGGACCTAGACGTAGCAGCCGAACTCGTAGCCCGGGAGAAACCGGCGTTGACCTTCGTTTGCAATCCCAACAACCCCACCGGGGTGCTGCTCGGCCGGCCGGAACTAGAGGCCATGGCCGACGCAATGGCCGGCGTAGCCGGCTTGCTGGTGGTTGACGAGGCGTACATCAATCTTTCGGAGCGTCGCGCTGAGGCGGACATGGTGGCGCTGGCAGCGCAGCACGGCTCTGTCGTGGCGCTGCGCTCCATGACCAAGGATTACGCGCTTACCTCCCTGCGGTTGGGCTATGCCGTGGCTTCCCGGCCGGTGATCCAACGCCTGGCCGCGCTGCAACCGGATTGGAGCGTCAACGGGTTGGCGCAAGCCGCGGGAATAGTGGCGCTGAAGGCCGGTGGCTACCTGGAGAAGGCGCGGCAGGCGGTGGCGGCTTCCCGTGAGTGTGTAGTCGAACGGCTCGAAGCCACGGGCCTGCGCTGCTACCCGACAGAGGCAAACTTTGTGCTGGCCCAAGTTGGCGACGCGGGAAGATTGCGTGACCAACTGGCCCGCCGGGGGTTGTTTGTGCGGGACTGCGCATCCTTCGGACTGCCGGATTGCATACGGATCGGCCTGCGTCCGGCGGCGGACTGCATCAGGCTGGCCGATGCCATCGCCGAGATATGGAGCGAAGCGCGCGAATAGCGTCAGGGGAGCGATATGGGCATCATTTACATTACCCGACACGGCGAAACCGAGTGGAACGCCCAGGGCCGCATCCAGGGGCATACCGACGTGCCGCTGTCGGAGCGGGGACGGGAGCAGGCGCAGATGTTGGCGCGGCGGCTGTCCACGGCGCGCATCGACGCGGCCTATTCGTCGGACCTGGCCCGCGCCGCAGAGACGGCCCGCCTTGCCCTGGGCGAGCGCGACCTACCGATAACGTTCACCGAGGAGTTGCGGGAATACAACAAGGGCGTGTTTGAGGGGCTGACCGAGGCCGAGTACCGCGCCGCCTATCCCGAGCTGTACGAGCCGTCGCTGGTGAACGACTTGGACTTTGCGCCCCCCAACGGCGAGACCATCCGGGAAACCAGCGCCCGACTCGGTGGCATCGTGCAGCGGGTCAAACAGGATCACCTGGACGAAAACGTCCTCATTGTCGGCCACGGCGGCAGCCTGAGGGCCGGCATCGTCTCTTTGCTGGAGCTTCCGTTGGAAGCCAACTGGAAGTTCGCCATGCGCAACTGCTCGCTGACCGTCATCTACACCTTCCCCGACAACGCTGTGATGCACCTCTACAACGACACCTCCCACATCAGCGGCGTGGCGCGGACGCTGGAATTGTGATACGTGTGATTGTCACTGGCCCGGCTATGACACCGCTGATGAGCAAATGCTATCAAGGAGCGAACGGACTATGACCACGCCGGTTTATACCTACACTTATGACCATATCCACGTCCGCACCAGGGACCCGGAGGGTATGGCCGGTTTTTTCGAGACCATGTTCGGCGCGAAGGTCTTGCGCCTCATCCAGAGCGACGGGGCGCCCCGGGTTGACCTGGACGTGAATGGGCTGGCGATTTTCATAGCCACCGTGCCGCCCCAAGAGCATCTCGACGCCAGCCCGCGCGACCCGCACCTGGGCCTGGATCATTTCGGTTTCCGCGTAGATGACATTGACGGCGCGGTGGCCGATCTGCGGAGCAAGGGAGCGGAAATCTACACGGAGCCACGCACCATCCGACCCGGCGTCCGCATCGCCTTTGTGCGGGGCCCCGACGACGTGCGTATCGAGCTGCTGCAACGGGACGGCTCCGGCTTGATGGAGCAGTAAGGCGACTGGCGGATGATGCTATACTTGGGCCAGCAGAAAACCTTCGCCCCGGCGCACTAACGGAGGCTCTCCGGATGCCCGCAACGCCCGTCTATTGCGACGCCCACACCCACCTGGATCAGTATGTTCCGGAGGAGATACCCGGCATACTGGAACGCTCCCGTGAGGCCGGCGTGGGCTACATCCTCCTGGCCGGCACTACCATGGAATCCACCGAGCGGTGCATCGCGCTGGCTGACGAACATCCCATGTTTTACGCCGGCGTTGGCATCCACCCCATGCAAGCCGACCACCCGGTGGACGACGCCTTATACGCCCGGCTGGAGTCGCTGGCCCGCGACAACCCCCGCGTCGTCTGCATCTCCGAGGTGGGGTTGGACTACCTGCCCACCTCGCCCGACCACGAGGTGCAGGATCAGGTGTTTCGCCAGCACATCCATCTCGCCAAAAGCCTGGGTCTGCCCGTCATCTTTCACTCCCGCGAGTCCCACCCGGCGGTGTTCAAGGTATTGCGGGAGGAGAACGCCGGGCTGGTGGGCGGCGCGATGCACTACTTCCAGGGCGACGCCGAAACGGCGCGGGAGGCCATCGACTGCGGCTTTTTCATCTCGCTGGCCCGACCGTTGATCCGGCTGCCGGAACTGCGCGAAGTGGCCCGCAATATTCCGATGGAGCACATTGTCCTGGAAACCGATGCCTACCCGCAGCCCTTCAAGAAGTATCGCCACAACTGGACGGAACCGCGCCACCTGGCCGACGTGGCCCAGTGTCTGGCCACGGTCAAGGGCATTTCGGTAGAAGAAGTGGCGGAAGTCACCACCGCTAACTTGAGCCGGCTGCTGAGGCTGGAAAAGCCCACCATCCCCGGCCTGGCCGACCCGTCGGGGCCAGTTTCAAGCCCGCCCCGACACGACGCCAACCGCCGGTTCCAGACGTCTGAGGAACGCCCATGACTACATCGCGCGAGCACGAGGCCCCGCCACAAATCGTTCCGCAAAGCCTCAACGACTACTTGGAAGTGATGACCAAAGCCGTTTTCCAGAGCGGCATATCCTGGAAGGTCGTCAACAGCAAGTGGCCCGGCTTCAAGGTCGGGTTCCATCAGTTTGACGTGGCCGCCGTCGCCGCGATGGACGAATCCGCCATCGACACCCTGGCCGCCGACCCGGCCATCATCCGCAACCGACGCAAGATCGTAGCCACCGTCCACAACGCTCAGCGGCTTATCGAGCTGGAGGAAGAATACGGCGGCGACATCCGCAACTACCTGCGCTCCCACGGCGATTTCTACGCTGTGCTGAAGGACGTGCGCAAGCAGTTCAAGTATATGGGCGACACGGGCGCCTATTACTGGTTGTATGTGCTGGGCGAAGCGGTGCCTGACTACGGGGAGTTCTGCACTCGCGACAAGTAAAAACCACCGGAGGCTGACGATATGACCACTCCCGCAACCTGCCAGCTGGCCCTGAAAGAGTGGGCGATCACCGTGAAGGCGCTGGCCGACGGCGACCAGATTCTAATGCTCCGCAAGGGCGGCATCCATGAGGAGAGCAAGGATTTCCGCGTGGTGCATCCCGAATTTCTGCTGTATCCCACCTACCTGCACCAGAAGGAAGACCTGCTGAAGGGTAGCCACCGGCCCACGCTGCGGCAACTGCTGGCCGACGATCCGGACGACAAGGACGCCGTAACCTTTACCCACTGGGCCCGCGTCCACGAACTGCTGGAAATTGACCAGCCGGGCAAGGTGGCCGACCTGGCGCCCCACCACATCTGGACGGATACTTATGCCGAGTCGCGCCTGCACTGGAAGCCCATGGTGCCGCTGACCATCATGCTGCTGCGCGTGTACCGGATGGAGAACCCGACCACCGCGCCCTACATCCCCGAATACGGCGGCTGCAAATCCTGGGTGGACATCATCCCCACGGTGCGGCTGGGTCAGGCGACGCCGGTGGTGAACGACGCCCGCTTTGGCAAGATGGTGGAAGGCGTGCGCGGCAGCCTGGAACCGGCGCCGGTGTAACGGGCGCCGATGCGGAATTGATGACAGTTGGTTGTTGACGCCCAACGCCCGGGTCCGCTAAACCGGAGCTATCTGATTTGCGGAGGCGCCGGCGATGGGACTGGACGTTGGAGTAGTAACTATCGAGTACCTGGAGCGGCCGGGGCAGCCGATGTATCGGTTTCTGCAAGACTTGATGGCTGATCCCAACGTTGGCGACGAATTCGACCCGTTTGACCACGAACCGGCTTGGGGAGATGGGTGGGAAGGCAATGCTTTCTATGAGTCCGAGCGGGATGTTCTCCTCCGGCGCGCCGATGGATGGGCAGTAAAGAAGAACCTCGACGCCTCTGACCGAGCACAACTATTGCAATGGGTTGATGATTTGCCCTATCGGGGCGATTTCATCATGCTGCATTTGAGCTTCTGAAATATGATTACCTCAACAGACAACGCCATCCTTTTGTTGGGCGACTGCCGCTACGAGCTGGCAAACGTTGCCGGTGATTCCGTTGACCTCATCGTTACTTCGCCGCCCTATGCTAACCAGCGCGCCAACACCTACGGCGGCGTTAAACCCTCCAATTATGTAGAGTGGTTCCTGCCCATCGCCGACGAATTGCACCGCGTGCTGAAACCTGCCGGCACTTTTATTCTGAACATAAAAGAGCCGGCAGTAAATGGCGAGCGGCATACCCACGTTATCGAGCTAATCATCGAGATGCGCAAACGCGGTTGGCTGTGGACGGAGGAATTCGTCTGGCACAAGAAAAACTGCTATCCCGGCAAGTGGCCCAACCGTTTCCGGGATTCTTGGGAACGACTGTTGCAATTCAACAAGCAACGCAAGTTCAAAATGAACCAAGAGGCAGTTATGGTTCCGGTGGGCGACTGGTACGACAACCGGATGCGCAACCTCAGCGAAACCGACCGCGTTCGCGATGAATCCAAAGTGGGCAGCGGGTTCGGCAAGAAAGTAGAAAACTGGCTGGGCCGCGATATGGTGTACCCTACTAACGTGTTGCACGGAGCAACCGAATGTGGCAATCGCAACCATAGCGCCGTATTCCCATATTGGTTACCGGAATGGTTCATTGACCTCTTCACTGACCCAGGTGACACTGTACTTGACCCGTTTATCGGCTCTGGCACTACCGCCTTTGCCGCATTGGACAAAGGCCGCAACATTATCGGCATCGAAATGCACGAGCCATATTACGATGAACTCAAGCGACGGCTGGCGCAGGATACGAAGCTGGCATTATGAACGGCATTACAGACGATCAGATAGTCCAATACGTTGAAACGCACATAGACACTTTTCACAGCAAGCGTTTGGGTGGGTTGGGGCAACTCAAACTGCGCGAGCTCATCATCAACAAAAATCCGTACCTCTTCCGTAGCAAAAACCTCGTTAGGGTCGCTGACTTGGTCAAATCCCTGCTGGACGCCCATCTGAGTTCGCAGGAAGAAACTATGTTCGGCGATTTTCTGGAAGGCTTGGCAATCTATGTCGCGGAGCAAGTCCATAGCGGTCTGAAATCCGGTATAACCGGGGTTGACTTGGAGTTTGTTAAGAACAAGGCAAGGTACATAATTTCCATCAAATCCGGCCCCAATTGGGGTAACAGTTCTCAAGTAGAAAAGATGAGGAGCGATTTCAGAACCGCTACTCGTGTCATTCAGCAAGGCAACCCTTCCATAAAGGTTATCGCAGTGAACGGTTGCTGCTATGGTCGCGATGCCAATCCGAACAAGGGCGGCTATTTTAAGTATTGCGGGCAAGATTTTTGGGAGCTGATTTCCAACGACCGTGACTTGTACACTCGCATCATCGAACCGCTTGGGCAGAATGCTAAGCAACGCAATGACTACTTTATGCTGAATTATGCTGCCGCTATAAATCGATTTGCGCTGGAGTTCACGCAGGAGTTTTGCGATGATGCTGGTACTATCGATTGGGATAAGCTCGTTCGTTACAGTTCGGCAGCTACACCATTACTGTCTTTGCCCGTTTCCAAACGCGCTGTCAACAAATTGTCGGCCATCGAAAACGTATGTGATGTTTTGAGGCATTGGGGTTGGCCAAATTTGTCCGACCGAATCGTGTCTTTTGCCACTAATGCAGACATAGAAAACGAACATCCATCACCAAATTTAGATAGCCTTCGCGGATTTTTGATATTTTTAGGCACTCTACAATCGAGCGGCAATGTCGATGTGTCAATGACTATGGAAGGGTTGATTCTCGCCGAATGGAAATTTGCCGATGATCGGAGCTCTACGGTTACATTCCTAGATACTGACCATGTATCAGTCGCTGCCACCACAGCGGACGGTAGTCCTCTTCAGATAAGGAATAGCCAAAGGGTTACGCGGAAAACCGCAATCAAGAGGCTGATTGAACAGGGGTTATTCACTATGCTAGAAAACGGCTAAATATGCCGCACGCAACTCCTGCCCCTCCGCTCCATCGTCGCGGTGTGCGACACGTTGCGCGGCTGGGGCTGGTCTGGCCCGGACGCCGGCCGGCATTTTGGAGGCGCGGCGGCCGCTCGGTAAAGCGCGTTGGAGTTTCTGGCCGGCTTCGGCAATGTATGCGAATGGGATGATATACACATAAATTGAGGGAGGAAGATTAGCCATGGGTACGTTTTACGCTAATGTTATGATCGGCAATGTAAGCGGCGGCGATATGTTACCGGTATCAGCGCTGGTGGATACCGGCGCGTCGGACTCCGTTTTCTCCGCCGACTTGCTGACATCGCTGCAAA
This sequence comes from Dehalococcoidia bacterium, assembly GCA_963692995.1. GTDB lineage: Bacteria > Chloroflexota > Dehalococcoidia > Lucifugimonadales > UBA3495 > Bin87. The sequence goes on along the minus strand of OY843611.1, from coordinate 1,049,717 downwards.
TCCAACCGATAGGCGACCCGATGTCGTATTATTTGGCAGACGGCAGCGTGCTGGAATGTCCCCGTGGCGAAGCTCGGCTATCCATCGCATTGCCGTCAGGACGCATTGCTGCCGGGACGTGCCCGGTAGCCTTCTGGCCGGATGAGAGCGGTCAATGTATCGGAGCGACCACCTGGCAAGTATTGGCATTGGTAGTTGATCCCGCTAATGAAGAACTGGCTGCAACTTCGGGTTTGCGACGGGGTTGGGCCGGAGAAATCCCCAGCTAAAATCAGGACGTATTCATCATGAAATACCGCCAACTCCCCCGCACCGACTTGCTGATTTCCGAAGTGGGCTTCGGCGTCTGGACCGTGGCCACCAACTGGTGGGGTCGTATCCCTGAGGAGACGCGCCGCCAGTTGCTGGAGGAAGCCCTGGAGCTGGGCATCAACCTCTTCGACACCGCCGATACTTATGGCGACGGTTACGGCGAGGAAGTTCTCGCCAAATTCATGGGACATCGTCGCCACGAGATGATCATTGCCACCAAGTTCGGCTACGATATTTACGATCAGACCACGCCCCGGGTCGGCCACCAGGAACGCCCGCAGAAGTTTGAGCCGGACTTCATCCGCTTCGCCTGCGAGCAATCCTTGCGTCGGCTGAACACCGACTACATCGATCTTTACCAGCTGCACAACCCCCGCATCGCCGCCATTGAGGACGACGAGGTGTTCGAAACCCTGGAGGCGTTGAAGCACGAGGGCAAAATCCGCTACTACGGCTCGGCCCTGGGCCCGGATATCGGCTGGTTCGAGGAAGGGCAGGCCAGCATGGCGGAGCGCCACGTCGATAGCTGCCAGATCATCTACAGCATCCTGGAACAGGACCCGGCCAGGGACTTCTTCCCCATCGCCGAGAAGGAGCGGGTGGGCTTGCTGTCCCGTGTGCCCCATGCCTCCGAGGCGCTCACCGGGCGATACGACGCGCCGCCCGAATTCGACGAAAACGACCATCGCTCGTATCGCCGCCACCAGTGGCTCAGCGAGGCATTGGTAAAGGTGGAGCAGGTCAAGTTCCTGGCTGGAGAGGAAGTCGGACGCACCATGAGCCAGGCGGCTATCCAGTTCGTCCTGCACCAGCCTACCATCACCAGCGTGTTGCCCAACTTCACCACACTAGAGGAACTGAAGGAATACTCCGAGGCGGTGGAAACGCCGACCATCACCGAGGGAGATCAGGCCATTATCGACGACCTGTGGGCCAACAATTTCTATATCGAGCCCGCCGAACCGGAGTTCCGCGAAGTCTAGCTACCTGCTGTCATTCCGGCCTTGAGCCGGAATCCGGAAAGTCAATTCGCCAGCGCGGTTCTGAATTCCCGCCTTCGCGGGAATGACGGCTGGCTGGCAGCAACGTGGCGCGCCGTTTGACACCGGAATAGGCTAGTGATAACTTTCACACAGTCTTATCCCCTTTGCACATGGGAGTAAATTCCTGATGCCCGTGAACATTTGCGTGCTGGCCAAGCAGGTCGTTGACCCCGAAATGCCAGCCGCCGCTTTCCGCATTGACCCCGACGCCCGCCAGGTGGTGCCTCCTCCCAATATTCCGCCCGTCGTCAACGGCTTCGACGAAAACGCCGTGGAAGCCGCTCTGCAAATCAAGGACGCCCAGGGCGCCAGCGTCACCGTGATATCCTCCGGCAGCGCCTTTGCCTTGGACGTGATGAAGAAGCCTCTGTCCATGGGCGCCGACGAGCTGGTGCTGTTGCAGGACGACGCCTTCGCCAACTCCGTGGACTCCTTCTTCACCGTACAGTTGCTCACTGCCGCCATCAAGAAGCTGGGCGGTTTTGACCTCATCATCTGCGGCCGGCAGGCTTCCGACTGGGACAACGCACAGGTGCCCCTGGGCGTCGCCGAGACGCTGGGCATGGCCTGCGTTACGTTAGGCAAAAAGGTGGATGTGCAGGACGACAAGGTCGTAGTGGAACGCCTCGCCCCGGACGGTTTTGAGGTAGTAGAGGCTGATCTGCCGGCGCTGGTGACCGTCAGCAATGAGCTGGGCCAGCCGCGCTATCCCACCCTGCGCGGCATCATGGCGGCCACCCGCAAGCGCCCCACCGTCTGGACCACCGGCGACCTCGACCTGGACGCGGGGCAGCTGGAACCGCGCCTCACGCTGCATAACCTGTTCGTGCCCCAACGGGAACAGGACTGCGAGATCATTGAAGGCGACGACGACGCTGATGCAGCCCGCAAGCTGGCCCTTAAGCTCCGCGAAGACCGGCTCATCTAGCCCAGCCCTTCCCGGCGCCGCATCGTCATTCCCGCTTTCGCGGGAATCCGGAGTGCGTCAGTAAGGCGCAGGACGTTTGGTTGCAGAATGTTCCGGATTCCGGCTCTCGCCGGAATGACGGTGCAAAGGACACACCAACCCACGGAGATAAATACTAATGGCAGACGCTACCGGCATTCTCGTTTTCGGCGACGCCCCCGACGGGCAGTTGGCCTCCACCGCCCAGGAACTGCTCGCCGCCGGCCGCACGTTGGCCGACACGCTGAGCCAGGAACTGGCCATCGGCATCATCGGCGCCGACGCCGGTGACGCGGCGCGACAGGCCATCGCCCACGGCGCGGACAAAGCCTACACGGTGACCAATCCCGCTCTGGGAGACTACCATCCCGACCTTTACCTGGCCGCCATGCAGGCCCTGGCCGCCGATGCCAACCCGAGCATCATCCTCATCGCCCGCAACAACGAGGGCCGCGAGTTGGCGCCTCGGCTGGCTTTCCGTCTGGGCGTGGGCCTGGCGCAGGACTGCCTGGAAGTATCCGCCGACGCCGGCGCCGGCCGGCTCTTGGCCAATCGCCCGGTTTACGGCGGCAGCGCCATCGCGGTGGTCAGCTGTACCCAAACACCCCAGATTGCCGCCATCCGACCCAAGACCTACGAGCCGCTGGAAGCCGACGCGTCTCGCACCGGCGAAGCGGTTTCGTTCCCAGTGGAAATCGATGCTTCAGCAGCCCGAACTCGCGTGGTGGATGTCATTAGGGAAGAGGCCGAAGGCATCAAGCTGGAAGACGCTCGCATCGTGCTGTCGGGCGGACGCGGCTTGGGCGGACCCGAGCCATTCTCCCAGCTGGAAGAGCTGGCCAACCTGCTGGGCGGCGCGGTGGGCGCATCCCGCGCCGCGGTGGACTCCGGCTGGGTGCCGGCCAACTACCAGGTGGGACTCACCGGCAAAACCATCACCCCCGACCTGTACATCACGGTAGCCATCTCCGGCGCCAGCCAGCACATGGCCGGTTGCAGCGGCTCCAAAGCCATCGTAGCCATCAACCGCGACGCCGACGCCAACATTTTTAAAGAGGCGCGCTACGGCGTAGTGGGCAACTGGGAAACCATCATACCGGCCCTGACGGAGACGGTACGGGAGCTGATGCAGTCGTAGCGCCGTATCATAAACTCGACTGCCGCGCACGATGCCGCAGCAGTTATCGAACCCGGCATCAAAGCGTAAAATGCGGCTGCAATCCGCTGTCTGCATCACCGCTATGTGGAGAACGTCGCGGGCTGAGCTATCGGCAACCGTAACAATAACGCACGGACGGCTCGGATCTCCCGCATCCCACTTCAGTCGGTTATGACGGGACAATTCTCCTGAGTTTTGTTGAACGATCTAACGTAGCAACTGCACTGCCGCCCGTAGGTAATCCGCCGCCGCCGTAACATTGAGGCGGTCAGCTGCGTCGCGCAGCCGGCCTTCGGCGTCGATGCTTACGCTGGCCCATTGGGGGAGCAGGGGCGAAAGGAGTTCGGCGATGTTGGCGGCGCAGAGGCCGCCGGCTACTACGAGGCCCAAGTCCGGCGCGGCGGTCGAGAGAGCCTCCAGATAACGGATGGAACGGTCGGCGTTCAGGGGGACGCCCAAGCCCTCGGAGGCGTCCACCAGCACGTCCGTGACGATACCCGTGTACGCAGCGCAGCGCTGGGCGAGTCGGGATGGGTCGCCGTTCACCGAGGCCATCGCCTCGCGGCCGGCTTGCAGCGCTACGCGGAGGGGCTGGGAACGGTGTTTATATTCGACCAGAGACGACGGGTCGGGCCAGGGGACGCCGCGCGTCGCGTTGATCTGGACGCCGTGGCAATTGACGCCGCCGATCTCCTGAGCGCGGGTGAGAGCGTCAGCCAGATTGTCGCCTGGACGGGGCCGGTAATGTACCAGGTTCAGGCAGCGCGGGTCGTCGGAGAATATGCCGGCGATGGTATGCGGCGGCGGGCAGCGGTTGGGCGCGTCGCTGGGTTCGCCGGAGAGCCGAGCGTTGCTGAGCAGCGCGCCGCACATCAGCAGACGGGACGGCGCTGGCGGCAACGCAGCCAGCACGGAGAACACCTCGTCCGGAGCAGTAAAGCCGGTGATGCCGATATAGGGTCTCATTAGATGCCGACCAGTCCCAATTGTTCCGCGGCCATCCGGCGGAGGAGGTATTTCTGGACCTTGCCGCTGGAGGTCATGGGATAGTCGTCCATGATGACCAGGTGGCGGGGGATTTTGAAGCTGGCCATCTTGCCGCGACAGAAGGCGTCCAGGTCGGCGTGGGTGATGGCCTGGCCCGGCTCCACTACGACGCAGGCGCAGGCGACTTCGGCCAGGCGCGGATCGGGCACGCCGATGACCTGCGCCTTGTTAACGGCGGGGTGCTCCAGCAGGAAGGCTTCGACCTCGGTGGGGTCAACGTTCTCGCCGCCGACCTTGAGCATATCCCTGTAGCGGCCCAGGAAGCGGATGCTGCCGTCGTCGCGCCTGGTGGCAACGTCGCCGGTATGGAACCAGCCATCGTCGTCGATGGCCTCGGCGGTAGCTTCGGGGCGCTTGTAGTAGCCTTGCATCAGGGCGTAGCCGCGGACGCACAGCTCGCCCATTGTGGACGGAGGCAGCGTTTCGCCGGTGTCGGGGTCGATGACTTTGAACTCGTAGCCGGGCAGGGGGTGGCCGCTTTCGACGCAGCGGTCGTCGATGGGCGCGTCCAGGAAGGTGCGGGTCGCGCCCACGCCCACTTCGGTCATCCCCCAGGCCGACAGGGACGGACACAGCTTTTCCTGGGCCAGGCGAGCGGTGGGTTCGCTGGAGGCCATGCCCACGGCCAGCAGGATGGTGCGCAGGCTGCTTTTGTCGATACGGTCAACGTCGGGATGGTGGGTCAGGTCGAAGAAGTGGGTGTCGAACCCGTCCATTACGGTGGCTCGCTCCGCTTCCAGCAAACGCAGAACCTCGCCGGCGTCAAACATAGTAGTCAGGACGACGCGGGCGCCGGTGACCCAGGACATCAGTGGGCCTTCGTAGAGACCGAAGCAGTGGAACAGGGGCAGGTACATCAGGATGACATCCCGCGACGACATTCCCATGCGGTTGGCGGCGTCGGTGATGGTGCGGATGGGATTGTGGCAGTGCATCACCCCTTTGGGGAAGCCGGTGGTGCCGGAGGTGTACATGAGGAGGAAGGTGTCGTCGGGGCTGACGGCGGCCTCACGCCGGGCCAGTTCGGAGGCGGGAACTTCTTCGGCGCCGGCCAGCATGGCGTCCCAGCCGATGACGCCGGCCGGTGGGCTCTCGCCCCAGACTACGACATTGCGCAGGGCCGGGAAAGTTGCCGGGCGCAGGTTGGCGGCATCGCCGGCGTCAACCTCAGGGGCAACCTCGCGGAGCATATCCAGGTAGTCCACGGGACCGGAACGGTCCATCAAGATCAACGCGGTGGAGTCGGAGTGCTGCACCAGGTACGCCATGTCGCCGGTACGGAAGCGGGTGTTGATGGGAACGATGACGGCGCCGATCTTGGCGATGGCGCCGAAGAGGAACAGCCACTCGGCCCGATTGGGCATCCACAGGGACACTTTGTCGCCCGGTTCCACGCCCAGCCTGATGAGGGCGCGGGCCACGCGGTCAACCTCGTCACGGAACTCGGCGAAGGTCCAGCGCCGGCCTTCGTACCTGAGGGCCTCACGGGGGCCAAAGCGGTGGGCGGCCCGGTTGAGCAGGTCGCCAATAGTCTGCTTGTCGAACCAGTCGGGCATGGCGCTATTCCTTTTCCAGGCGGCGGAGTTGTTCGCGGAGAGCCTGGACATGGCGCAGATTTCCCGTTTATGGAAATCTGCCTGATTTGAGGCGAGTCAGGCATGGGTTTGCGTTGGGGTTTGTTGGCCATGGCGGTCATGTGCTCATGCTATTATTGTAGGTGGCGCTACGTCGCCACGCTACAATAACAGCAGTATAGTATAAAGGGAGACTACTTCATGTCCATGTTCAAGGTCGATGCAGGAGTCGGCAATCTGGACGGAGGCGACCTTACTCCGGTGCGGCCCGTGATCGATACCGGAGCGGCGCACTCCATGTTGCCCGAAGGGTTGCTGACCCGGCTGGGCATAACGCCACGGCGTCGGCTTGGTTTCATCTTGGCTGACGGCAGCCGGACGACCTACGGCTTCGGGTTCGCGCGGTTCAGCATCGACGGCGAGGAATGCCCCTGCCCGGTCATCTTCGGTCCGGAGGGTAACCACCTGCTGGGCGCGTCCACCCTGGAGATTTTCAACCTAGTGGTTGACCCGGCCGGGGAGCGGCTGTTGCCAGCCGAATGGCTGTCGCTGGGCTGGGGCGGGTGAAGTGAAGGACATTGCGGTGTCGTCGCATTGCAGCAAAGCGCGGTCAGCCGTTCGGTCCTACCGCAGAGCCTTCAGCTCCGGCATCACCTCGGCGGCGAAGAGGCGCATACTGGCTTCGGCGTCATCGCAGGGCATGGCGGCGTAGCTGAAGACGCCTACGTAGGTGTCGTGGCCGGTGCGCTGGCGGATTTGCAGGATTTTTTCGTAGCATTGTTCGGGGGTGCCCCAGACCTGGAGATTGACGAAGAAGTCCACTACTTCGTCGTCGCCATAGTCGAACATCTTCTCGGCAACCTTGCCATAGTATTCGTAGCCTTTGATGTCCTTGTGGTGGTCCTGCTTGAACTCGTAATGGTCCATGACCGTGTGCCAGTAGCCGCCGATATAGCGGCGGGCCATATCCCGGGCGTAGTCGGCGTCCTGGTGGCAGAAGGTCCAGCAGGCCACCACCGGCGCTGGCGGGTTGCTGGCGGCGTTGCCGTGGCTCTCCTGCCAGGCGGTGCGGTAGTTGGCCAGGTCGAGCTCCACTTCGTCCCAAGGCTTCTGGGGGATGACCAGCATACCGACCCCCAGCTGCGCCATGATGCGGCTGCTCTCCGGCGAGATGGCGGCGGCAAAAGCGCGATCCTTAAAACTGCGGAAGGGGTGGGGGCGGATTTCCCGGCGTGGCTGCTTGATATACTCGCCATCAAACTCGCAGAAACCGGTCTCCAGTCCAGCCAGCAGGCACTCGGCAGACTCGATGAACCGCGTGCGCGACTCGTTCATATCGACCCGGAAGCCGTCGTACTCCACCTTGGCCAAGCCCCGGCCTACGCCCAGGATGAATCGCCCGTCGCTGAAGTTGTCCAGCATGGACACCTGCTCGGCGACGCGCACGGGGTCATGCCAAGGCAGGACGCAGACCATGCTGCCCAGCTGCAAATTGGTGGTGCGCCCAGCCATGTAGGTGAGGAACTGGAGCACGTCGGGGCACATCGTATAGTCGGTGAAGTGGTGCTCCACGCCCCAGATGGACTGGAAGCCCAAGGGTTCGGCCAAGTCGGCGAGGCGGAGCTCGTCCCGGTACACCTGGTGGTCGGAGGCGAGCTTGCCGGGGTTCTGGAAAATGGTGGCGGTTCCGACGTGCATGGCGGCCTCCCGTGAGGGTGCAAGGTTGATGGTCTGTTGCGGGGCGCCGACAGTGGCCGTCTCGCCGCCGCTGGTCGGCAACTACATCATACGCCTGCTCCCTTCGGGGCGGGGCAAGTTGGCTTACTCCGTATCGGTATCTTCCGGTGGCAGGAAATCGTCCGGGTTCAGGCCGCGCTCCTTTAGCCGGGCGAGTATCTCTGCGCGGCCTTCTTTCCGGCCCTGCTCTAATAGCCTACGTTTTTGCGGTTCCACCAGGTGTCGGTTGAGGAAATCTGCCAGTACCATAATGCCTCCTTTAGCTTCGGACGCAGCCTTGAACAACGCGGCTGAAGCGCTGTATGTAACGCCCAGAGCGGTTAGCCCAATGACAGCGATGGTCAGCCAGCGCGTGTCTCCAGCGTTGCTGAGGCCATACCAGCATAGCATGGCGCAAATGGCAGCAGCAACGACTGTTTTCAGCAGGTTGACCAGGAGGCGTTTCACAGAGCCGCGCGCACTTTGTCGGGTGCGCAGGCGTGCATGACGGCTTGGGTGGACGCGATTTCGGGGCGGGCCGCGATTACCCGTACCAGGGCGACATCCAAACCCTCGGCCAGCTTGGCGAAGGCGGCGGCGGCTCCGTCGGGCTGGCCATAGTAGCCGACAGCCAATAGGGATTGGGATGGATAGGCGTCGGCAACCGCGTCCATGTCGCCGCCGCGGGAGCGAATGGCGTCGGCGCCGGCCAGGTCCTCGGTGTAGCCCATGCGCTCGAAGTGGGCGCGGTAGCCGAACCGGCGCTCCCGCTCGGTGGGCACGGCGGCGCCCAGGGGGTAGCCCAGGCAGTTTTTCGCGAAGGCGCGGCGGGCTACGTCCTCGTCATCGTCAACGCAGATGCGGATGTACTCGACTACTTTGACTTCCGACGGGTCGCGGCCCACCCGTTCCGCGCCCTCGGCGATGCGCTCGCGGCTCCAGGCGATTTGTGCCGGCGTACACCAGTTGAGGCAAACGCCGTCGGCCAGTTCGCCGGCCAGGCGCAGCATCTCCGGCCCCAGCGTGCCCAGGTACACGGGAGTATGGGGGGCGGGCCGGATGGCCATGCGGATGTTGTTGTAGTTGATGTACTCCCCTTGATAGGAAACCCGCTCGCCACGCACTAAACCGCGCAAGGTGGTCAGATAGTCGCGCATCAGGTTCAAGGCGGACACCCGGGGGAAGCCCAGATCGCGGCGGTTGGCGGGCCGGTAGGCGCTGCCGGCGCCGATGCCCATGATGAATTTACCGCCGGTCTGCTGGCTCACGGTGCCGCCGGACATGGCGAACCCGATGGGCGTGCGATACATCACCGGCGACACGCCGATGCCGGTGGTCAATCCGCCCGGCACGACATCGCAACTGGCCTGCCAACGGCGGGCGCAGACTTGGAAGGAATCCGTGCCGATGTTTTCGGGCGTCCAGATGCTCTCGTAACCCAACTCCGCAGACTCGCGGGCCAGGTTGGCCTGGTCATCCCAGTTCATGCCCAAAGTGTGGTCCAGTCCGACGCCGATTTCCATTGCTCAACCTCCGAGCGGGGGGATTCAAAAGGGGTGGGAATTGTGGGCAGGATTGTATCACGCAAAGGCTACCGCCTCGCGGTGCTATAATCACGGGCAGTTTGCCAGGGAGGAGTAGTTGGCCAGACTGGTCGAGGGTACGGGGCTGGGCGCGCGAGCGGCCGAGACATTCGGCTCGTTTCGGCGACGCGACTTTTCGCTGGTCTGGGTGTCCGCCAATATCGCCATGGTCGGGCGGCAGATGGAGATCATCGCCGTGCTCTGGATTGTGCTGGAGCTGACCGGCGATCCGCTGTTAGTCGGTTTGGCCGGCGGGTCGGCCCTGGCCCTGGCGTTTCTGTCGGTATTCGCCGGCGCGGTGGTGGACCGACTGCCGCGCCGTCTGCTCATGGCGGGAGGGCATTTCGTCGCGGCGGCGCTGGCGTTCCTGCTGATGCTGATACTGCTGACCGACGGCCTGAAGGTCTGGATGATCTTCGTAGTGATCATCGGCGGGGGAGCGTTCCGCACCGTCGAGCTGCCGGTTACCAACGCGCTGCTCATTGATACCGTACCCCGGGAGCGGCTCACCAACGCGGTGGCGATGCTGGGGCTAGGTCAAAACCTTACGCAGTTTGTGGGGCCAATCGCCGGCGGTTTTCTCTACACGCCATTAACGCCGGCGGGACTGTTCGGTTTCATCGGAGCGCTGTACGTGGTTGGCGGCGTAATGGCGCTGATGGTGCGCACCCGCAACACTACCGTTGGCAGCGCCACGCCTCGGCAAATCCTCATCGGCGTGGCCGCCGGTCTTGGTCACGTCTGGCAGCGCAAAGAACTGTTCATGGCGTTGCTTATCGCGGCCATTTTCAACGTAACCGGCTTTCCATTCACCACGGCGTTGATGCCCATATTCGCCAAGGACACGTTGCAGGCCGGAGTTGATACCCTGGGGTTGCTGAACGGGGCCATGGGCGCGGGTGCGGTTATCGGCGCGCTGGTGGTGGCGGGCCTGGGGAAGGTGCGACGGCAGGGCTGGTGGCTGGTGTGGGCGGTCAACGGCGGCTGGCACGGCTCGATGATTCTGTTCGCCATTGTTGTTATGACTCTTCCCGCTCTGTTGCCCTTCGGCGCAGCGCTGGCGGTGGCCATGGCGGTCAAGGCGCTCACCGGCATCGGGCGCTCCGTCTCGCTGGTGCTGGTGATGACGGTGCTGATGGGGAACTCGGATCCCGAGTTTCGCGGGCGGATGGGCGGGATGCGCGTGCTGGCAATACAGGCGCACTTTCCGGCCAGCGCGCTGAACGGGTGGCTGGTGACGCAAATCGGCGCGCCGCTAACGGCGCTGTACTTGGGGATAGCTGGGTCGGCAGCGGTGTTCCTGTGCCTGCTGTCGCGGCGGCTGCGGGAGGCGTGATCAGTTGTTAGAAAGGGAGGTTTTCGGGAGTGGCGGGACGGGCAGGAAACGCTACTGCTCAATCAGCCTGTCATATTCGCCGTGAGCGCCAATCCATACCCAGATGAAGTCCTCGCCATCCTCCACGGCCAAAGCACGGTACGAACGCCCGACTCGGACTGACCAGAATAGACCGACTTTCCTAAATCGGAGCGATGGGTGCCTCGGATCCGCCATAAGTAGTTCAAAGTTCCGCTCGGCAACTCTCTGAACAGCTGCTGGAAGCCCATTGAGTAGGGCTCGGAACGCCGGAGTAGTCCGGTGCATTAGATTTCCTGCAATGTCCCGCCAATTTTGGCTTGGGCGGCTTGGACAACCAGAAAGTCCAACTTGCCGTCGCGGGAATCTCGCTGGATCTCCGCATCCCAGCGTTCCCAATCCAGTTCGTAAAACCAGCAGCTCAATTGGGCATAGTCGGCTTCAGGCAGTTCCAAAATGGCCTTCCGTATTTCCGATAAGGTCTTCATTTGTCGTTCTCCGTCGGCGTGTTCCTGATATTACTAATCAGTCGGAAAATATAATCAGCAACGAATATTGTATTGAGACTGTTTTGCTCGGATGCATAGGAAACGTAACCGTGCATTGCAGCGTGTCGATTGGGAACCGGGTCATGCTCGAGCCGCTGGAGGTCGGTTTCTTCGACAGGAGTGAATATGCCAAATATCCTATCGTCTATCTTGGACACGTCGTGTTCCCTTATTGATTTTGTTAGATGAGCCAAATAGTCGAAGTCGTACCATCCTCCGAGCGGAAAATCATCCAACGTTTTGCCGTCAACCAGTTTTTTGACAATCGCTTTGTACGACTGACGTCCGGTCCGTAGCCCAAATATTTCGACGCGGAGCAATCGTTCCATTTCCGGAAACAGCAGGCGGCAGACGCTCCTGTACAACCCGTGCTCGTGGGCTTCAAGGGCTTCTCGAAGCGTCGCTTTAGCCTCTTCGTCAACATTGCACTCATCTAATCCGGACTCGATCGCCTTACGGACATCGTCCCAATTCCGCTGGTAATATTCACTGAGTATGTTCCGAACAGCGTCGGCATCGCCCCCGGAGTTCGCGATGAGATCGAGAGGGGTCGTATAGTGAGGCAACCACCCTGATTCGCGCATCACGTCTCGTAATTCGATATTTTCGAATATCGCAAGCAGGCCGTGAGCTACAGGCTCCAAGTGTGGGGTAACAATGTCCACAAACCGCTGGATTGCACTACCAAGGTCCCTAATCAGATGACCCAGTTCTCTATTGCGATTTTCCATCACGTAAAGAAACCTTCATGACAATCAGGGCTTGGCGTGGCCGATTTCGCGTCCTTAGTGTTGTGCTCGCGGCATCGGTAATCGTGCCCAGAAGTGTAACAAGTTGTTGTCCTACGCCGCCATCCCCATCTCCCGCAGCCGCGCTACCAGGTATTCCTGCGGCCTATCCCCCTTCACCCGGTTGCAGTGGGCGCAGAGGAGTTGCAGGTTTTCCAGGTGGTCGCCGCCGCCGTTGGAACGAGGGATGATGTGGTCAACTTCCAAAATGCGGAAGGGGAATTCGCTGCGGCAGCCTTTACAGCGGCCTTCCTGCTGGCCGAAAAGCACATGCTTGTTCTGACGGTAGGGACGGGGCGCAGCAACGTCAGTGCGGCGGGGGATGTCGGCGCGGGCCGTTACCAGCCGGTTGTGGAACAGCTCGCCCATGGCCTGTTGCAAACGCATATTGACCAGCTCGACGGCTTTGGGCGAGATATCGATGCCAATCCAGCGGCGGCCCAGGCTCTCGGCGGCCACGCAGGCGGTGGCGCAGCCGCAGAAGGGGTCCAGCACCACATCGCTCTCGCTGGATGACGCTTTGATGATGCGCTCCAACAGGGCCAAGGGTTTTTGCGTGGGGTAGCCGATACGCTCTTTGGCGTGTGCTTGAATGGGTTGCACATCATCCCAAATCGTATCGACGGGTATGCCCTGCATCTCGTCAAGGTAACGCTTCTGACTCGCGAGACCCGTTGATTAGTAATGAACTATTCCGTTGTTGTGCGCCTCATTCATCCGCTCTCTGGTCCACCGCCAGACACGGGTATGGCCATTCCATTCGTAGGTCAGATTAGGACGGTCGCGGTTTGGATTGGTAAGGTCTCCCAAGCGATAGCGACGCCCGGTATCCGGCTCGGTGTGGCGATAGAATTTATCCACATAGGCCGGGTCATGGGGGAGGAAGGGTCTATTCCAGGTAAAGTTATCCGATATGCTGTAATAGAGGAGAAAGTCGGCGTTCTTTGGATACCCCTTAAAAGCCAGGCCTTTTGCATTGGTGCGCCGCCAGGCAATTTCGTTGCGGAAGTTGCCCGGTCCATAGATGCTGTCCATCAGCACTTTCAGGTAGTGGCTGGCGGTGGGGTCGCAGTGCAGGTAGATGGAGCCGGTGTCCTTCAGGACGCGACGCATTTCCAGCAGGCGCACCGCCATCATGCAGAGGTACGATTGCATCCCTTTGCCGTGGGTAAGGCCGGCAGTTTGCAGCGCCTGGTACAGGGCCGGCTGCTCGTCGGCGATGAGGCCCATCCAGGCCACGTCCAAGTCGGATAGCGTCCAAGTGTCCTTGAAGGCGGCGCCGGCCGCCGCGCTGCCCACCGGGGCGGCGTAGTTGCGGTTGGAGTTGAAGGGCGGGTCCAGGTAGATGAGGTCAACCGACGCGGAGTTGAGTCCGCGCAGGATGTCCAGGTTGTCCCCGGTCCAAATGGTGCGGTCGGCAAAGTTGGTCATCAGGTTAGCCGGATACGGTTTCAGGTTATTGACGCGAGCGGTTCCAGCTTGTCCAGCAGCCGCTCCATGTCGTTCAAGCCGCGCGCCACGGTTGTAGGGGTACTCCAGTTCTCATAAAAGTTGACGTGGAGACTGCTTGCGACATCGAAAAGTCGCCCGATGTCCTCGTCGCCGGTTTCGGTAGCAAGCTGGGCGACGACGCTGAAAAGCGCGGCATGGTTGCGATGTTCCCAGCCGCGTCTTTCGGCCACCGACTTGACCATTTGGGCGGCGGCGCCCCAGCCTTTTTCCGAGGCTTGGCGCACGTCGCCGCCGGCCAGCTCGGCGCGGCCTTGCGCCAGCAGCTGCCGGCTGGCGACCTGATCGGTTTGAGACGCCATAATAAACCTCACCGACGGCATTGTGGCGAGCAAGTTGGAAACGGCTCAGGTTTGAGGTGTCGCGGCCAGGGGTTCCAGCTTGTCAATCAGCCGCTCCACATCGTGCAGACTGCCGACTACGTTCTCAGCGTTGTTCCAGTTTTCGTAAAAGTTGACGTGAAGATTACCGGCAACGTCAAACAGCCGTCGTATATCTACATCGCCGGTTTCGGCGGCCAGCCGCGCAATTACACGGTAAAGCGCGGCATGGTTGCGATGTTCCCAGCCGCGTCTTTCGGCCACCGACTTGACGATTTGGGCGGCGGCGCCCCAGCCTTTTTCCGAGGCTTGACGCACGTCGCCGCCGGCCAGCTCGGCGCGGCCTTGCGCCAGCAGCTGCCGGCTGGCGGCCTGATAAGTTTGAGATGTCATGATTCAACTCGCGGAAGGCGGCACTATGGATATACCCAGCCAAGTTATCGCCGGGCCTGGGCTGGATTCTAGCATGGCGCTTGCACCGTTGACTTGCCCGCCGGCTAACCCTACAATCACTCTAACAGGTACGTTGCTGCCAAGTACGTTGTTGCCGAAACGCCAACGGAATCGGAGGGAAGGCCATGACCACGACCAACATCCCCACCGAGGAACAAGTATTGGGCTGGTTCGATTCGCTGAGCAACTGGGGACGCTGGGGCGATGACGACGAACTGGGCACGCTGAACCTGATTACTGAAGCCAAGCGGCAGCAGGCCGCCGGCCTGGTCGCCGAGGGCATCAGCGTCACCTGCTCGCGGTTGCTGGTGCCGGAGATGGCGTCGGACGTCACCAGCATCCCGCCGCTGCACTACATGGTATCCACCGGGGAATCCGCGCCGTCGGAGGGTGGCGGGGGCGCCAGCGACTTTCTGGGCGTGTCTTTCCACGGGCTGACCGTCACCCACCTGGACAGCCTGTGCCACCAGTTCTGGAACGGCAAGATGTACAACGGCCAGGACGCCGGGCTGGTGAATAACGTCAACAAGGCCGGCGCCGGCGCGGTTGACGCCGTACGCAACGGCGTTGTGACCCGTGGGGTGCTGCTGGACATCGCCGCCGTCAAGGGCAAGGACTGGCTGGACGCCGGTGAGCCGGTGTTCACTGCCGACCTGGAGGCCGCCGAGGCGGCCCAGGGCGTCCGCGTTACCGAGGGCGACGCGCTGTGCATCCGGTTGGGCTGGTACCGGCGCCGGCAGGAAGTCGGACCGCCCACGGCCGCGGAGGGACGACCCGGCCTGCACGCCGAAACGCTGCCCTGGCTTCGGGAGCGCGGGGTATCCATCGCGGCCTGCGACGCATCCTGGGACGTTGCGCCCAGCGAGTATTCCTACATCGGATTGCCCATCCACAAGGTTGGCATCGTCGGCATGGGCCTGTGGCTGATCGACGCGGCCAACTTCGACGAGGTTGTCCCAGTGTGCCGCCGCCTGAACCGCTGGGACTTTATGTTCACCGTGGCGCCGTTGCGCTGGCACAACGCCACCGGCTCGCCGGTGAATCCGCTGGCTACTTTCTAGCCGCCGGCCGCCTTGCCGGTCTGGTAAGATTAGCTACGGCTCGCAAAGCGGCCGGCCGTCGCCAACGCGCTGCTCTAGCGGGAGGAGGGATGCCAGTCAACGCAACAAACATCGCGGCACAGGCAGCCACAATGACCGTGGTTATCACCTTGTTGGCAGCCGCAGGCTACGGCCTATACCGGATGAGCGAACCCACCAGCCTCGTTGAGCAGCTTCCCGCCGCGGTGGAGCGGCTCCACGCGCGATGACCACTGCCTCTGACAACTACGGCCCCGGCCTTCTGGCCCCCTACCGCGTCCTTGACCTCACCGACGCGCGCGGCCTGCTCTGCGGCAAGATGCTGGCCGACCTGGGCGCCGACGTGGTGCAGGTAGAACCCCCCGGCGGCAGCCCGGCGCGCCGCATTGGGCCGTTTTACCAGGACGCGCCTGGTCCGGAGGGCAGCCTATTCTGGTGGGCTTACTGCGCCAACAAGCGGGGCGTCACCCTCGACCTGACCAAGTCGGACGGGGCTGCTTTGTTTCGTCGGTTGGCGGGAGCGGCCGATTTCGTCATCGAATCAGGAGAGCCGGGTCGGATGGCATCGCTGGGGTTGGGCTATTCGGACTTGCGAACAGTCAATCCGCGTTTGGTCATGGTGTCCATCACCGCATTCGGACAAGATGGGCCGTACGCGGAATACCTGGCATCCGACATCATCGGCATGGCTCTGGGCGGGTTCATGCACCTCACCGGCGACGGCGACCGACCGCCCTTGCGGGTCAGCATGCCCCAGTTTTACCAGCACGGCAGCGCCGCCGGAGCCGCCGCCGCCATGATCGCCCATACGCATCGCCAGCTCACCGGCGCAGGGCAACATGCCGATGTGTCTTGCCAACAGGCCGTGGCCAGAACACTGGCCCACGCCCCCCAGTATTGGGACTTGGAGCAGACTATCCTGCGCCGCATGGGAGCCTATCGCGAATCGGCTGGCGGAACCTTCACCCGCATCAACTGGCCATGCCAGGACGGCTATGTGAACTTCCAGCCCGGCGGCGGCACGGCGGGATCCGCCCGCAGCGTGCGGGCCTTGCTGGAGTGGATGGATGAGGAAGGCATGGGCAGTCCTGAGTTGGACGCGGTGAACTGGGAGGAGCTGGGGTATGGAACGGCGCGGGCCGAGATCATGGAGCAGACCGTCGCCGCCGTGGCGCCGTTCTTCATGACGCATACCCGCAACGAACTGGCCGACGGCGCGCTGGAACGACGCATTCTGCTGTTTCCGGTTGCGACGCCCGGCGACATCCTGGCCCACCGTCAGCTGGAAGCCCGCGATTACTATGACCGGATTGAGCACACCGACATCGGTGAAACCGTTCCGTATCCGGGGCATTTCGTCAAAGATATGCAGGACGCATCGCGGGTGGGTGTGCGGCGACGCGCCCCGCGCATCGGCGAACACAACGGCGAGATTCTGGGCGGTGAGCTGGGTTTGCGAGCCAGCGACCTGGCGCGCCTGACCGAGTTGGGAATCATTTAGTGGTTGGTATGCCGCCACCGCCAACCGGCTCCCCGGTTGAGCGGATTGCAGGATTATGAGCATGACATCTCTGCCGCTGGACGGACTGAAGGTCCTGGATTTCTGCTGGGTCGCCGTCGGGCCGATGACCACCAAGTATCTGTCGGAATACGGTGCGACGGTGCTGCGAGTGGAATCCGCCAAACGGCCGGAGACGCTGCGGAGGGCCGGCCCCTTCGCCGGCGGCACAGCGGGCATCAACCGCTCCGGCTATTTTGCGAACTACAACGCCAACAAGTACGGTATCTCCATCGACATGGGCCACCCGCAGGCTCCGGAATTGATCCTCCGCATCGCGGAATGGGCCGACGTTGTTACCGAAAACTTTACGCCCGGAACGCTGGAGCGGTGGGGGTTGGGATACGACGAGTTGAGCCGGGTGAACCCGCGCATCGTGCTATTCAGCGCATCCATGCTGGGGCGAGGCGGGCCGATGCAGACCCAACCGGGTTTTGGGGCGGTACTGTCATCGCTGGCCGGCTACACCAACATCATCGGCTGGCCCGACCGGGGGCCGGTGAACCCCTATGGAGCGTACACCGACTTCGTGTGCCCCAAATTTGCGGTGGCCGCCATCCTGTCTGCCGTGGACCGGCAGCGGGCTACCGGGCGGGGAACGCATCTGGATATGTCCCAGCTGGAGACCAGCCTCCACTTCAGTGGGCCGATGCTGCTGGACGCCGCCGTGAACGGTCGCGAGCCGGAACTGGTGGGCAATCGTCACCCATCCGCATCTCCCCACGGAGCGTTCCCCTGCGCGCCGGACGCCAACGGAGCAGCAGACCGCTGGATCGCCATCGCCGTGTTCACCGATGGGCAATGGGCGGCGCTGCGCGACGCGATAGCGGACGATGGGTATTCCGACATCACCTCAGGCGAGTTTGGGACCTTCCGGGTACGCAAGGCCCACGAGGACAAGCTGGAAGGCATTATCGCGTCCTGGACGACGAACCAGGACCGGCACGAGCTGATGCGCCGCCTGCAAGCCGCCGGCGTCCCGGCCGGCGTGGTCAACGATACCCGCGATCTATTCGAGGACGCCCAGCTGAAACACCGCAACCATTTTACCTGGCTGGACCACCCCGAGATGGGGCCGTACGCCACCGACTATACGGAGCTGGAACTGTCCCTCACGCCGGGACGCCTGAACCGGCCGGCGCCGCTGCTGGGCCAGGATACCGAGTATGCGTTGCGGGAAATAGTGGGTTTAAACGCTGACGAGTATCGAGAACTGGCCGATGCCGGCGCACTGGAGTAAGTTACTGAACAGCCCGATTGGGTCGGAGGGTTCATGATTAGTCTTATACTGCTGTCGATACATATTACAGCCGGTTCCATCTCTCTGCTCACGGCGGCGATAGCGCTGATTACCCCTAAAGGCGAACGTTGGCACATTCTGGCCGGTCGGATTTACGCCATCGGAATGACGCTGGTGTTTGTGACGGCCATACCGTTGGCGATTCTGGGCAGCAGCATCTTCCTGTTCCTGATCGCCTTTTTCAGTTTCTACCTGGTCTTTGCGGGGTGGCGATTCGCCCGCAACCGGCAGCGTCGGGCGCATCCGGTAGATTGGGCGGCAGCGGGAATACTGGCGGTTACGGGATTGGGAATGTGGGCCTATGCCGTCGTCATTGGACTCAACGGCAGTTCTCAGTGGGTGACGCTGCTGGTTTTCGGGGTCATCGCGCTGGCGCTGAGCGCGGCGGACGCGCGATTTCACCGTATTCAGCCGGGCGGAGCGCGGCGCGTGGCGCGACATCTAACCAATATGCTGGCCGGCACCATCGCCACGATTACGGCCGTAACGGTGGTGAACGTGGACGCGGAGCAGTTGGGCATTCCGGTGTGGTTGCCCTGGATCGTGCCCACCATTGTCATCACGCCGTTGATAACGTGGTGGAACATTCGCATCCTGCGGCCGGCGCGGCGGCGCGGATAGTTTGCAACGCAGGGTTGCCGCTCCCCTCCCACATCGAGTAGGGAGTCGCAATGACCGAAGGTTACGCCGTATCGCGTCGTGGTTGCCGCGCCCGCAGCGCAAACCCGACGGCTGCCATTCCCGCCGTGGCCGCTCCGATACGAAAAACGTCTCGGTAGGCCAACAGGAAGGCGTCGGATGCGGCGCCACCGGCGGCGTAATGGTCGCTCAGGCCGGCGAACACCGCACCGACGATGGCCACGCAGAGAACCGTGCCGGACGCCTGGGCCAGGGACAGCGCTCCCGACGCCGTGCCGAACCGTTCCGGCGGAACGGTTCCCAACATCAGGGCATAGGCCGCCGATTGAAACCAGCCCACGCCCAGGCCCACTATCGCTATTGCGCCAGCCGGATGCCAAATGGCCGAACCGTCGTCCAGCGCTGACATAATCAGCAGCCCCGCCGCGGTCATTCCCAGGCCCAATGCTCCCACCGGGCGGATTCCCCAGCGGTCGCACAGCCAGCCTCCCACCGGCGATGAGAGGATATTGGACGACGACATGATGGCGAAAAGTATCCCCAGCGTCACCGGGCTGCGATGCAAAGCATCGGTGATATAAAAGGGGAAGATGAACCAGAGCACGAACTGGGAGAAATGACCCAGAAACATCGCCGCGGCCGCAGTCTGGAATCCGCTCAATCGCGCCAGAGCCCCGGGCAGTACCGGCAGTTCGGCCTTGCGCTCCACCCGGATCAGCGCCGTCAACACCGCCGGCGATGCAGCAAGCAGCGCGATGACGATCGGGGAGGTCCAACCGATGGCCTGTCCAAGCCGCAAGCCGATCATCAGGCACCACAACAGCGCTAGCACCAGCGCCGCGCCCGTTACGTCAAACCGCGGTCCGGATTGCGACCCCACCCCTCCGTTGCCCGTGTCTTGATGACCCGTGTCTTGATGAATCGACCGGGGCATCGCCAGCAGGCCGATGATCAGCGCGAGCGCGGCCAGAGGGATGCGGCCCCAGAACACGGCCGGCCAACCGAACAACTGCACCAACGGCCCCGCGGCCAGCGTTGACAGCACCATTCCCGACGCCAGGCTCGCCGACGTGAACCCCATGGACAGCCCTCGCCGGGACTCCGGAAACACCGACGCGGCGATGGCCGGCGCGGCGCTGTAGAGGCATCCCGTTCCCAGGGCCTGGAGGAAACGAAAACCCCCTAACGCTTCCAGCGTAGGCGCCAGAGACAGGCACACCATGGCGACCAGATAGGTCGCCGCGCCGAACCAGTACACCAATCGTAACCCGAACCGGTCGGCAAACGCTCCCGAACCCAGCGCCAACCCGGCCCGCGTGGCGATGAAAACTACGATAACCCACTGCACGGACGCCAAGTCGGTTTCGAAAGCGTCCCGCATGGCGGGCAGGCCCACGTTGACCGCGAAATCCAGCGACGCCAGCGCCATTCCCAGGGCGGCGGCGGAAGCCAGGGCGATGGTTCGCCAGGTAACGCGGTTCGTCGGCGCAGCGGGTTCGCGTTCGGCAACGGCGGGCATGGCTGTGGATTGTACGCTATAATCCGTCTCCGCCGGGCTTGGAGATGACTGTCATAACTGCCCGAAACTTCTTCGCCGTGATTGCTTTTACGCTGGCTTTGACCGGGGCAGCTTGCACGGCGCCGGTGCCGTTTCTGACGGTTGCGGCGGCGCTGCCGGTCGTCTCATCGCCTACAGCCACGGCGTCGTCAACCGATACGCCAACCTCGTCGCCCACGGCGACCGCCGCGCTGCCCGCAACGGCATCTGCCATCACACCGTCTCCCACCGATACCCCTTTGCCGCCCACGAACACGCCGGCCCCGACATTCACGCCCCGACCTCGGCCCACGCCAACCCGCACGCCGACGCCACCGAGCCCAATCGCTCACCTGAAAAACGGCGTCTGGCTGGAACGGAACAAACCGGCGCGGGCCAACGAAATCAGCTCGCTGCCCTGGGTAGCAGACGGAGTTAACGATACCGAGGGGGAATCTGCCGAGACGCTGATTGCATGCGCCATCTGGTATCCGGATGTATTCGCCGCCATGACGCAAAAATCGTGGATACGGGACAGCATGACCAGAGATGAGGCCGTCGTGATCGATCGCCTTTACTCCACCATCCGGGCCGAGGACGAATCCTTGCAACCGCAAGTCGTCCAAAAGGCCATCGAGATTCTGGATATGCCCTTCCTGGATACTGTTGAAAGCCCGGACGCAATGGCGGTGCGCTCGCTGGAAAGTTTTGAGGACGCAGGGTCGGCAGAATTTCTGGAACTCATGACCCACCCTACGCTCAGCGACGGCATCACGGACGAAGAGGCAAAAATAGTTGCTTTGCTGAGCAGTACCAACAAGTACAAGTCCGAGTTGGTGCCTGTCCTGCTGGACGGAACAAGTGTTTTCAAAGAGGAACGTACCATCAACCTCCCCCACTCCGGCGAGGTGCTGCTGGCCATCATCCGCTTCCGTGAACAAACCAGCCCCAGCCCCAACATGGGTTACTTGGAGCACGCCGTGCGCCACCACGAAGGTTTCATGGGCAAGCCCCTGCCCACCAACTACGTAGCATGGTACTTTGTCGACTATGTTTCCAGCGGACGCCACGTAGGTACGCACATAGAGTCGAATCCGGAGCGCGACCCCGCCGTCGGTGAGTATTGGCGCGCGCCGAGACACGCCGCGCACGAAGCTGCCCATTACTATTGGCGGAACTCTGCACCATGGATTAGCGAAGGCGGGGCGGATATGCTCGTAATTCTCTCCGAGAATGCGCGCGTTGGCCGACCGCTGGCACACAACCGGAAACAATGCATATGGTTCAACACTATCAGCGAGATTGCCGATGCCGAAAGCGGCATCTATGAATACAGTTGCTCCTACCGGCTGGGGCAGCGGTTGTTCCTTGACCTCTATCACGCGCTGGGCGAAGCAACTTTCCGACAGGCGTTCCGCAGCCTCTACTTGAAACAATTGCGCGATGACCCCACCGACTATTGTGCAAGCGCCTACCTGGGCATCTGCCACGTGGCAGCAGCCTTCAAGGCTGGAGCGTCGGATGACGTGGCAGCAAAGGTGGACGAGTTGATCGGCCACTGGTACTACGGAAGAACCGAGACCCACGAGGCGGACCGGGCCGAACTTGTTGCGTTGTACCACGCCACCGGCGGCGCTGGTTGGACCGACAGCGCAAACTGGCTCAGTGACGTCCATATCGGAGCGTGGTACGGCGTAGCCACCGATGCCGATGGCCGCGTCATTGAACTAGACCTTGCTGAAAACGGTCTGTCGGGCGAGCTGCCGCCAGGACTGAGCAATCTCGCCAGCCTGCGGGAGCTGTTGCTCTCCGACAACCGGTTGAACGGGCAGATACCGACGGAGTTAGGCCGCCTTGACAACTTGACCCGGTTGGAACTCGATGACAACCGGCTGACCGGAACTATACCTGCCTCATTGAGCAATCTTGCCGCGCTGAGATACTTGCGGCTGGCCGGCGCCAATCAATTTTCAGGGTGTGTACCTATTGGATGGAACGACGTAGCGGCCAATGACCTTGCCAACTTGGGTTTGCCGTTCTGCTGAATGATTCGTCGTGCGCGGCCCTGCGGCCGTCGGAGTGCTTCCGCTTATCATCAGAAAGCTAAGGCGTTTCCGATGGAGTACATGTGCGACGGCGCCCGGAAAGTGGCGGAGGCGGAATACCGGACTATGCCCTGACCGCCTCCCATAGGTTTAGTTAGAGCAGCTCTCTACTCACCCGTGTCGGCCGGCGGCATGAAGTCGGCCACCGCCAGTACCACGTCGGGGAAGGCTCGCGGGCTGATGCTGTCGCCAGCCCCATAAGTATGGACGCTGGCGTACTCCGATCCATCAGGATCGGAGTACGCGGTTACCTCCCGCGCCCGCAGGTTGGCGACCCAAACCTCCGGGATGCCGGCCGCCGCATACCGGGCCAGCTTGGCGCCCTGGTCAAAGGCCAGGGAACTGTCGGCAACTTCAATGACCAAGTACACGTCCTGCGGGAAGTACGGCCTCACTTCGCTCAAGGGACGCTCCCGCAACACGGCGATATCCGGTTGTGGGGCGCTACGGTCGTTCAGGCGTATTGTCCCTTGCACACGTACCATCGCGCGATTGATCAACGGCGGCACTAGCAGCCTGGTGAGCCAGTCAGTGCCGGTCTCGTGAGGGTCACCAATCGGCGGCATGATGATTACCTCTCCGTTTATAAGCTCAACTCGGTCGTCGTCGTGAAGAATGCCGGCCACTGCCATGGCCAGGTACTCGTCCACGGTGAAGCGGCGGCGGCCGGCCAGCACGTCGGCTTGCTCGCTGGCGTCGATGATGCCGGCCTGGGCCAGGGCGGCGCATTCTTGCGGGCTGAAGGGACGCGCCGACGGCATTCCGATCATGTTCAACATTGTTGTGGTCATCAAGAAATACCTCCGCGTTTTTCGCGCGCGGCGTCAGGGGATAGCAGGTCAGGGGATTCTAACATTCGGGAGCCGGCGGCGCGTTGCTGCTCCGCTTTGCGTCTCGGCGCCTTTGCGTTAAACCGACACCCACCCAACCCGCCGGGCGAGGCAATGTGCTAATATCTGCCCAACCAACCTTTATGCTATAGGATTCACTGCTCCGGAGGTTCGTTGCCATGACACAAAATGCCGGCGCCTTTGAGGCCCTGCTACAGGAAGACCGCACCTATCCACCACCGCCTGAGTTTGCCGCCAACGCCAACATCTCCGACCCCGGTGTGTACGAAGAGGCCCGGCGCGACCCGGAAGCCTTCTGGGCCCGCTTCGCCGGCGAACTGGACTGGTTTGAGCCTTGGGATACCGTGCTCGACTGGTCCGGCGCGCCCTTTGCCAAGTGGTTTGTCGGGGGCAAGCTGAACGCCGCGTACAACTGCATCGACCGCCACCTCAAGGGGCCGCGCAAGAACAAGGCCGCTCTCATATGGGAGGGCGAGCCGGGAGACTGGCAAGTCTATACCTACCAAGATTTGTACCGCGAGGTTTGCAAGTTCGCCAACGGTCTGAAGAGCCTGGGCGTGGCAAAGGGCGACCGGGTAACCCTGTACATGCCCATGGTGCCCGAGCTGGCGATTGCTATGCTGGCGTGCGCCCGCATCGGCGCGCCCCACAGCATCGTATTCGGCGGGTTCAGCGCCGAATCGCTCCGGGACCGGATTGAGGACTCCCAGTCCAAGGTGATGATTACCGCCGATGGCGGCTGGCGTCGTGGCGGCATCATCCAGCTCAAGCAGAACGCCGACGCCTCCGTGGCGGGCGACACGCCGGTGGAGAAGGTGGTGGTGGTGAAGCGCACCGGCCATGACGTCCCTATGGTAGAGGGTCGTGATGTCTGGTGGCACGATCTGGTGGCCGATCAGCCTTTGACCTGCGCGCCGGAAGTGATGGACAGCGAGGATATGCTGTTCATGCTTTACACCAGCGGCACCACGGGCAAGCCCAAGGGCATCGTCCACACTACCGGCGGTTACATGACCGGCACCTATGCCACCAGCAAGTGGATTTTCGACCTCAAGGAGGACGACATTTACTGGTGCACCGCCGACATTGGCTGGGTTACCGGCCACAGCTACATCATCTACGGCCCGCTGGCCAACGGCGCCACCACGGTGATGTACGAAGGCTCACCGGACTATCCCGACCGGGACCGATTCTGGGCCATCGTAGAGAAGTACGCCTGCACGATCTGCTACACCGCGCCGACGGCGATCCGCACATTCATGCGGTGGGGCGAGGAATATCCGAAGCGGCGTGACATGTCCTCCCTGCGCCTGCTCGGTTCGGTGGGCGAACCCATCAACCCGGAGGCGTGGGTGTGGTACTGGCAGCATATCGGCGGCGGTCGCTGTCCGGTGGTGGACACTTGGTGGCAGACTGAGACCGGCGCCGTGATGATCTCTGCGCTACCCGGCATCACGACCCTCAAGCCCGGCTCGGCCACGCAGCCCTTCCCCGGCATCGACGCGGCCATCCTGGACGAGCAGGGCAATGAGATCGGTCCGGGCGGAGGCGGCTATCTGGTTGTCCGCAAGCCGTGGCCGAGTATGCTGCGGGGCATATATGGCGACCCGGAGCGGTTCGTTGAGCAGTATTGGTCCAACTACGCGGGCATTTACTTCACCAGCGACGGCGCCAAGCTGGACGAGGAGTCCTACTTCTGGCTGCTGGGCCGGGTGGACGATGTGATCAACGTGTCGGCCCACCGCATCAGCACCATGGAAGTGGAATCCGCGCTGGTGGACAACCTGAAAGTCGCCGAGGCGGCCTGCATCGGCCGCACCCACGACGTGAAGGGACAGGCCATCGTCGCCTTCGTTACCCTCAAAGACCAGGTGGCCGGCTCGGATGACGTCATCAGCGAGCTGAAGCAGCACGTCACCGGCAAGATCGGCCCCATGGCCCGGCCCGACGACATCTACTTCGCCGCAGAACTGCCCAAGACCCGCAGCGGCAAGATCATGCGCCGGCTGCTGCGCGACGTAGCCGAAGGCCGCGCCCTGGGCGACACCACCACCCTGGCCGACCCGGCGGTGGTGGAAATGCTGAAGGAACAGTATGGGGACGAGGAATAGAATCGTCCGGTTGTTCTCAAATCGCTAAAATTGCGCGGCCTGTCCGCAGTGGCGGCGGGCCGCGTTGTGCTATGGTGCCGACGTTGATCTGACACTCGCGCCACAGCCAACCTTCCCAGGGGCAAGCCGGCGCCATCCCCGTGGAAATTTCTATGACTACTGCCGCGTCCCTTAACAATCACAGCTTGGTGGGGAACGCCCTGAACCTGCTGGCCGACGGATTAGGCCCCTACGTTGTCAGCAAGGTGGAAGACGCAATGGCCGACGGTCGGTTTGACCCGGCCAACGCTGATGCGCTGGACGAAATCGCCGGCGACGTTGCCGCGACGCTGCGCGTGATGACGGCGGCCTGGAATGAGATTTTCCGCGATTACCTTGGCCCCGTCGAGCGGAGCTTGGTATCCGAAATCCGCGAAATCCGCAACCGCTGGGCGCACCAGAAGGCTTTTGACGACGATGATCTGGACCGCGCCCTAGACTCGGTGGGCCGCTTGCTGGCCGCTGTTGGCGCTATCAACGAAGCCAACCGGGTGCATCGGGCAAAGCACCGGCTGCGCCTCCGGCGTTACGGCGTGCCCACGCCAAAGGCGCCGGCCGATGTCCGGCCTGAACCGGCTGCGGCCTCCGAACCGGAACCGCCGACACAGCCGGCACTGGCGTCCGAAACGGCGCCGCCGCCGCAGCCGGCACTGGCGTCCGAACCGGCGCCGCCGCCGCAGCCGGCGCCGGCGTCCGAACCGGAACCGGGTCCGCCGCCATCCGCCGCCGGCGAACCCGCCTCTCCGGTTGACGCCGAGCCGATTGCCCGCGCTGCTGACGATCATATCAGTCGCGGCGTCGCCTATCGCCGCCAGGAGAAGTATGAACAGGCCATGGCGGAATTTGAGCAGGCCGCCAGCATCAATCCCGACCACGCCGACGCCTTGTATCATCATGGTCTGACCTGGGGTCTGATGGGCGAACACAGCCGGGCCGTCGCCGACTTCACCCGCGCCATCTCCCTGGCCCCGGAGTACGCCGACGCCTACAACTGCCGCGGCTACGCCCGGCTCTGCCTGGGTGAGTATCGTCTGGCGTTGCGCGACCTGGAGCAAGCCAGTCAGCTGAATCCCGCCGATGAACTCACCCAGCGCAACCTGCGCCAGGCCCGCCGGCACTGTACCCAGTCGCCGCAACAAGGGTAAGGTCTAATCGCCGGTCATCCCCGCTCTCCCAGGAAAAGCCGCATCCGTTCTACGCACCATTCGGGATAGATGACATTCACCCCGTGTCCCAAACCCGGCCATATATCGAGGCGGCTGTTCGGTATCTCTGAAGCCATGAACTCCTGCTGCTCTATGCTGGTGGTCATCGATTCGTCTCCGGTGAGCAGCAGCGTAGGCACCGAAATATCCTTCAGGCGGGGGCCGAAATCCAGGCTGTCCAGGTAGCTATGCAACGCCTGGCCGATTGCGGCTGGCGTCCGGTCCATCTCGGCGATGTACCAGTCCTTCAGACCCTCGGCGGCGTGGCGCAGATCAAGGCGGAAGTTGATGGTGGCCGCGCTCCACGCGCCGATGCCTCCCTGCTCCATGGTGGCCAGCCAGCTGCCGCCGGGCGTCGCGTTCTCCCGTCGGGTCAGTCGGCACGGCGAGTTGCACAGCGCCAGCGCGCGACATCGCTCCGGGTAGTCATGGGCGAACTGCATTCCCATGATGCCGCCAAAGGACTCGCCCACGTACACCACCTGCTGCGCGCCGGCATCGTCCAGGATCGCCAGCAAGTCGGCCAGCAGCGTATCCAGCGTGGGTTGGTAGCGGGCCGGGTCAATGGTTGACCGGCCCATGCCGCGCAGATCCGGGCGGATGACGCGGTACTCCCGGCTGAGCAGCGGCGGCCAGTTGTACCAGAACTGTCCGTTGCGGGAGAAGCCGTGCTGGAGCACAACAGTGTCGGGCGCGGCGCGCCAAGGGTCGGTGAAATCGTCCAGATAGTAATGCAGTTGAGCGTCATCGCGCTGAATGGTGGGCATCGCCAGCCTCCCGGATTGCGGTTTTCGCCGGTATAGCATACCCTTGCCGCGGCGGCAATCCACCTCCCGCGCCCGTCGCGCGATACCAACCGGAGGAACCGGGATTATGACCGGAACGCCGGGGATAAGGCTCCGTCGCCGGAATGACGAAGCAGGGTCCGAGTGACGAGAAGCAAGGCCAGGGAGGAAACCTTATGCCAGCGCGCACGGGAGCCGAATACATCGCCGGCCTGCGGGAGCGGGCCGCCGAGATTTACATTGGCGGGCAGCGAATTAAGGATGTAACCACGCACCCGGCCTTCTCCGGCGGCCTGCGGACGGTGGCCGGCCTGCTGGATCTCCAGCACGACCCGGCCAAGCGCGACGAGATGGTGTATGAATCGCCCACCACCGGCGACCCGGTGGGACTCTCGTTCATTATGCCCCGCAATGCCGACGACCTGACACGGCGACGCCGGATGATGACCAACTGGGCGCTGGCGTCCTGCGGGATGATGGGACGCACCCCCGATTTTCTCAACGTGGCCGTAATGTCCATGGCCGCCGCCGCGGACTACTGCGGAGAAAACCGGCCGGAATTCGCCGACAACATTCGCAACTACTACGAATACATCCGCGAAAACGACATCGTGATGACGCACACGCTGGTGAACCTGCAACGAAGCCGTTCGGTGGGTCAGACTCCTTTTGATGACCGCACCGAGGTGGCTTTGTCGGTGGTTAAGGAAACCGACGCCGGCATCGTCGTGCGCGGCGCCCGGGTGCTGGCGACCCTGGGGCCGCTGTCCGACGAAATCGCCGTCTATCCCGCCCGCACCCGCCGCGTGCCGGCCGGCGATGCGGGAAAGTACGCTTTCGGCTTCGCCATACCCTGCAACTCCGACGGGCTCAAGTTCCAGTGCCGCGACACCGTTGACCTGGGCCGCTCCCATTTTGACCATCCCGCCGGCAGCCGTTTTGAGGAGATGGACGCCATCGTCTTTTTTGACGACGTGCCGGTGCCCTGGGAGCGGGTGTTCCTGTACAACGACGTGGCCCGGTGCAACCAGTGGGGCGAGCGCACCAACCGCAATGCCCACACCGGCCACCAGGTGGTCACCAAAAACGTGGTCAAGTGCGAGTTTATGCTGGGCCTGGCGACGCTGATGGTGGATACCCTGGGTTCAGGAGACCTGCCCCAGACGCCGGGCCTAATCGCCGAGCTGATTGAGAATCTGGAAATTACCAAAGCGCTGCTGGCGGCGTCGGAGGCGCAAGCGTCCGTTGACGAATGGGGCATCTGCTGCCCCGATTATCGGCCCTTGCTGGTGGCCCGCAAGCAGATGATAACCATGTATCCGCGCATGGCGGAAATCCTGCATCTGCTGGGTTCCAGCAGCTTGATGGCCCTGCCCGCCGAGGCTGACCTCAACGGCCCGCTGGCCGAGGACATCCACCGCTACCTGGACACCGACACGGCCACCGCTGCGGAACGCATCCGCCTGTTCCGGCTGGCCTGGGACGTATCGTGCAGCGCCTTCGGCGGCCGGCAGACGCTTTATGAACGCTACTTCGGCGGCGACGCGGCCCGCAACGCGGCGCTGCTCTACCAGATTTACGACCGCAGCGCCGCCCGAAGCATGGTGCAGGAATTTCTGACCTGGGAGTAACCGACGTGATTACCGTTGCTGAAATCAATATCGCCCCGGTCAAGTCCATGGCCTTGGTGTCGCCGGATGCGGTCAACCTGGAGCTGGGCGGCATTCGCGATGACCGGCGGTTTTACCTGGTGAACGGCCAGGGCCGGCTGCTGACCCGACGGCAAGTGGGCCAGCTGGCGCAGCTGGTTGCGTCCTGGGATGCCGACGCGGAACGGTTGCGGATTGCCTTTCCGGACGGCGCCGTATTGGAGGGTCAGCCCGAGCTGGACAACCCGGTGTGGACGATCATCTGGGGGCGGCGGGTTCGAGCGCGTCCGTTGCTGGGAGATTGGATGCGGGCCATCGGCGAGTTCTGCGGGCAGCCGGCCATCCTGATGATGTCTGACTTGCCTGGCCAGGTGTTTGATGAGTTCCCCGTATCGGTACTATCCCGCGCGTCCGTGGCGCGGTTGTCATCCGAGATGGGCATGTCTGACGACGAATGCCTCGCTACGGACCGGTTTCGTCCCACCCTCTTGCTGGACGGCTGCGAGCCACACCAGGAGGACGGATGGATGAACCGTCAAATCACCGCCGGCGACGCCGTAATCCGCATCCTCGCTCCCGACCCGCGCTGCGCCATCATCGACCAAGACCCCGTAACCGGCGAAACCGATGCCGATGCCATCAAGTCCATCCTGGGCTACCGCCCCAACGCGCTCGCCGCCTACTTCGGCGTGTACGGCATCGTGGAACGGCCCGGCGCCGTGCGGGTGGGCGATGCGGTAGAAATACTATGATTGACCAGCGCAAGTAGCAAAGCCCCCGCCGACGGTGGCGGGGGCTTTGCGGTTGTGGTTCCCGCGCCCGGCTGCGCAGCCGGCGGTCAGTGCTGCACCAGCCCTTCTTCCATCATGGCCGCGATGGCGCCGTCAAAGGCTTCAATGGTAAAGTCTATATCGGCTTCGGTATGCGTGCCGGACAGGACGCCGCTAGTGCGGGACATGAGGTCAACGCCGCGCACTTGCAGGGCCTGGCGCAGGCTGCGCTGGATGGCGGCCGGCTGGTCTTTCAGCCGGGAGGCGTCCAGCCCGTCAATGCTGCGGGCGCCGAAGTAGAGGTGGAAGGTGGACGCTTCGCCGTACACAGTGGCGTTGACTTCTCGGCGTTCCACCACTTCGCGCAAGCCCACGCGCAAGCGTTCGGCCATCAGGTCGGCCTGGTCGTTCAACTCGCCGGTGGCGACCAATCGCAGGGCCGCATTGCCGGCTGCGGCGGCATAGGGGTTGGCGTTGAAGGTTCCGCCGTGGAGCACCCGCTGGTAGCGGTCGTGGTGGCTGTCGCCGGTCTGGTGCATCACCGCCATGACTTCATCGCGGCCGGCGACGGCGCCGCCGGGCAGGCCGCCGGTGAGGATCTTGGCCATGGTGCAGAGGTCGGGGTCAACGCCCAGGCGCTGCTGCGCGCCGCCGGGCGCCCAGCGGAACCCGGTGATAACTTCGTCCAGAATCATCACGACGCCGTGTTCGCGGGTCAAACGGCGTACGCCGTCCAGGAACCCCTCGGGCAGGGGCACCGTGCCGTAGGACGCGCCGGATGCCTCGGTGATGACGCCGGCGATGTTGTCGTCGCTGTTCAGGGCGTTCTCCAGCGCGGTGAGATCCGTGGGCAGCACGATGATTGAGTCAATGGTTCCCTGGGGGATGCCGGTGGACGCTGGCACGTCGAAGGGAGGCAGGTTGCCGGGCATTACGTAGTCGTGCCAGCCGTGGTAGTGGGATTCCCAGCGGATGATTTTTTCCTTGCCGGTGTAGGCGCGGGCGACGCGCATGGCCAGCATAGTGGCCTCGGCGCCGGACCCGACGAAGCGCACCTTGTCGGCGCAGGGCATGAGGGCGCAAACCCGCTCACCCCATTCCAGCATGGACTCGGTGGGCGCGCCAAAGTGGGAGCCATCCGCCAGCACCGCCGACAGCGCGGCGACAACCTCGGGATGCGCGTGCCCCAGCAGCAGTGATGCGGATCCCATGCCGTAGTCAACATACTCGTTGCCGTCGATGTCCCACTTGCGCGGGCCGCTGCCCCGGGCGATGACCAGCGGGAACGGATCGGAGGTGTAGCCGTCGTGGCCGGGGCTGCCGGAGGGGAAAAGGGCCTGGTAGCCGGGTTGCAGTTCCCGCGAGCGGGGGTTCATGCGGATGTACTGTTCCTGGATAGTTTCGGCCATGATGTGCGCTCCTTACGATAGAGTCGAGTGCGGGTGGCAGAAGGTTCCGTTTGAAGGATTGTAACGGGTCGGATGGTTTAGTTCCTTTGCTGCCGTATTGCACAGTGTGCCTTTGGTTGCCTACCCTCCCTCTCGCCAGCGACGCAATTCCGCTTCCAATTGGCGAATGCGTTCCTGGGCAGCATCGCGTTCAGCAACAACGGCATCGCGCTGTGCTGTGGCCTCGGTCAAATCCGGCAGGTATTCCCCGGTTGTCGGGTTCCAAAAACGCAGTTGCTCCGCAACCCAGCGCAGTTCCAAGCCCAACACTGGGCTGTATCCCCGAATCACGCCGTCGGGCAGTGTCGTTACAAGGATTGGTTCGTACTCTCCGTTGGGCCGCAGCCGGTCGCCGGCCAGCGCCCTGTCGTGAAACTGCCCGCCGGTGCGGTCAAATCGCCAGTATTCCGCAACGCCGTAGCCAGCATAGCTCGCGCGCTTCACCGTGTAATCCCGCCGTCCGGTTGACGCTGAGGCTACTTCCAGGACGAAATCCGGCGGTTTGCCGATCTCGCTGATGTTATAGCCATTGGAAGCAACTACTTCCGCCGGCGGTATCAGCATAGCGAAGGCTACTATCAAGTCCGGATAGGGCGCCCGCCTAACGTCGCCGGCATCCTGGCACAGATAGCCGTTGCCCATTACAGCCACATCGGGCCGTGTACGATAATGGGCGCGCAATGTTTCATGGGACCGCGCAATATCGGGCATCTGCGTAGCCATGTCGGAAATTTGGGGCGGGTCGGGCAGCTCGGTGAGGCGGATGCCGGACCCATTTGGCGGGGGCAGCTGGCCAATTCGGGCGGGGGTGGTCATCATGGGCCTCGCGGCGCGGCGGTTTATCGTGGCGTGATGCAACGCCATCATAGCACAGCGGCATACGCAGGTTATAATGGGCGGGTAGTTACCCGCCCCAGTGCGCGGCCTGGTATCGCGCCGCGTCAGTTGTCTGCGGCGACCGCCGGTTCCGGTTGCGCCAGCGCCGCGCCGAAGGCTTCTTGCAGGCTGTCGCAGGAGGCCGCCAGCGCCTGCCTTCCTTTGTCGATGACGTGGGGCAATCCGTAGAAGCCGTGGATCACGCCATCGTAACGGATGAGCGTGGTGGCAACGCCGGCGTCTTCCAGGGCGTCGGCGTAGGCTTCGCCTTCGTCGCGCAGGGGGTCGAACTCGGCGGTTATCACCAGCGCCGGCGGCAGGTCGTCCGATAGCCTGGCCCGTAGCGGCGAGGCGAAGATGTTGTAGCCGGCCAGGTCGCCGAGCGGCAGGTAGTGTTCCCAGAACCAGCGCATGCCGGCCGTTTCGAGGAACATGCCCTGTCCGTTCACTTGGTAGGAGCGGGTGTCGTACTCGGCGTCGGTGACGGGGTAAACGAGCAGCTGGAAGGCCAGCGGGTGCGGCATATCGTCCTGGGCCAACGAAACGGCCGCGGCCAAGTTGCCTCCGGCGCTGTCGCCGCCCACGGCGATGGCTTCGGGCTGACTGCCCAGTGCTTCGGCGTTGACCATGGCCCATAAGGTGGCGGTCAGACAATCCTCAAAGGGCGTGGGGAATTTGTGCTCGGGCGCCAGCCGATAATCGACCGACACCACCACGCAGTTGGCGCCCACGCACAACTCCCGGGCCGTGGCGTCCGCGGTTTCCACGTTGCCGATGACCCAGCCGCCGCCGTGGAACCAGACCAGAGTTCCCCAGGAGCCGGACGTGGCCGGCGTGTAAATGCGGATGGGCACATCGCCCGGTTCTTTGCCGTGCCGGTTGGGGATAATACGGTCTTCCACCTTCCCGACTTCAGGGCCTTCCGGTCGAGGCCGGCCGTTCATCACCTCTCGGCATTCCGCCACGCTCATGTCCTGGAAGGGTTTGATGTCGAGGGACTCCAACAACTCCAGTACGTGAGCGGCCTGGGGGTCAAGCAGTTGACGCATGGCAGCCACGTCGCCTTCGTGCTGGCGGTGGTATTCCTCCACCATGTCGTCCACCGCGCCGCGCAGGAACTTGCAGGCGTCGTCCATGGCGACCCGCGCGGTGTCCATGACGCTGGCCATGCCGAAGAAACCGTGGATCATCCCGTCGTAGCGGTTGACCTCGGCCGACGCTCCAAAATCACCGAGCCGGCGGCCATAGGCTTCGCCCTCATCGCGCAGCGGATCGTACTCGGCCGTTATCACCAGGGCCGGCGCCAGTTCTGCGATGCCTTCAAAGTCGGCGGATAGCCGCATCGGGGCGACCAGGGGATCGGACTTTTGGGACTCATCCGCCAGGTAGTGGTCCCAGAACCAGATCATGCCCTGGCGTTCCAGGTTATACCCGGTTCCGTTATCGATATATGATCCGGTGTCAAAGTCAACGTCCGTCACCGGATAGACGAGCAACTGGAGGCTGACCCGAAAATCGCCGGTTTCCGCCGCCTTGATGCTGACCGCGGCTGCGAGGTTGCCGCCCGCGCTGTCGCCGCCCACCGACACAACACCGCGCACGCCTCCCAGTTCCTCCGCGTGATCGCTGGCCCAGACGGTAGCCCAGTAGCAGTCATCGAATGGTTCGGGGAACTTGGCTTCCGGCGCCAATCGGTAATCCACCGACACTACCACGTTGCGAGATCCCACGCACAGATGCCGCGCGGTGCCGTCGGCCGATTCCAGGTCGCCGAGCACCCAGCCGCCGCCGTGATACCAGACCAGGATGGGGAAAGGTCCGTCGCCTTCCGGCGTGTAGATGCGGACGGGGATGTCGCCGGCCGGGCCCGGGACGCTCCGGTTCTTCACCCTGCCCACGTCGGGGCCGGCGCCGCGGGGGCGCAGGGCCGCGTTGGCGCGAGCTTCCTGCGGCGTAACCGTATAGTTGGGCGGCAAACCCAGCGCACGGGTTGCCTCAATAACCTCTTTCGCTTGCGGATGGAGTGGCATGGTGGGCCTCCGTTTCTGGCGTGTGTTTGGCTGGCGTATGTTTGAATGTGGGAAACTAACGCCGTCGCCAGCGAATCCCACCCGCTAGGGCCGGTTTAAAACTGGCAACCACGCCGTCGTTCCGGCGAAAGCAAGAACCCGGAAAATCACGGCCAGCGGAAAACCGGCTTTATTTGGTACTCCCTGGATTCCCGCTGGCGCGGGAATGACGGGGTTTGTAAACCACGGCCTGGTAAGTCGTTGGCGCTCCCTTGCCCGGCTATGGGTTCCGGTTGGCGTAGTCCTCCCGCGCCCGGTCCAGAGCCCTGGCGCGTCCGGCCTGAAGGGTCTCGTGGCGCTCGTAGGCCCACTTGTTGGCATCGATAGTGGCTTGGGCGCTGCCCTGGAAGTGGGGCATCACGTGGCGGGCCATCAGTTCGTAGCTGTGGAGCATGTGCTCGCGGGCGGCCCAGTCCACCGTTTGCACCATGAAGGCGCCGAAGCCGCCGCTGCGCTCCTCCAGCCGCTTGATGCCCTCGATGCAATCGTCGGGGGTGCCGATGATCCACGCGCCACGCTCGGCCATCACGTCGATAATCTTATCGGGTGGGCCATCCACTATCTGAGGCCGGCCCATGGTATGCTCGAAGTACTCCCGCTGGTATCGTCCGGCGCCGATGCGGGCCTGCTCGAAGGCTTCTTTGCGGGTGTCAGCCAGGTGGACCGGCAAAACCAGCCGCCACTCGAAGCGGTCAACAACCTGGTTGTGCTCGGCGGCCGATTCTTCGCAGATGTCCCACAGTTCGCTCAGTTCGGCCCCCTGAGGCATTTTCGGGTCGCGCGGCGTGGTTATGGTCAACACGGACGCGCCGTGCTTGCCGGCGAGGGAGACGCCGGAGGGAGTCTGCACCGACGCCACCGAGACCGGCATATGGGGAGACTGGTAAGGACGCAGTTGGAGCATGGCCTCTTGCAGCTCGAACCAGTCGCTCTTGTGGGTGATGGGTTCCTTCTCGGTGAACAGGCGCATGATGACCCCCAGCGCCTCATCCATGCGGATGCGCTGCTTGCCAGGGTCGATGCCCATCATGTAAGCGTCGCCGGGCAGCGCGCCGGGGCCAACGCCCAGCATCACGCGGCCCCGGGTCATGTGGTCCAGCTGGGTCATCCAGTTGGCGACCATGAACGGGTGATGGTAGGGCAGGCTGACTACGCCGGTGCCCAGTTTGATGTGCTTGGTGCGCTCAGCAGCGACGCCGATAAAAATCTCGGGGGAAGAGATGATCTCCCAACCCGCGCTGTGGTGCTCGCCAATCCAGGCCTCGTCAAATCCCAGGTAGTCCAGCCACTGCACCAGCTCCAAGTCGCGCTCCAGGGCCAGGGTCGGGTTTTCGCCGGCGCGGTGGAACGGGCCCATAAAGATGCCAAATTTCATACGATCAGGTAATGCCATCGGGAAATCCTCCTTCTGGTCCGGTTGATCCGCAAAGGAAGTGGCACATCAATGGGCGCAACTGGACGGGTTCGGTTGACTGCTGATAGCGGCATTATATGGGCGATGCGAAACGGCGGCAAGCGCGCCGCCGCTAACATTAGCTGTGGCGAATATCAACCGTGGCTAGTTTACGCCGCGGCTAACTTACCAAGGGCAAACCCTCGTCGGCGCGCACCTCGTTGATGATTTCCAGGACGCGCTGCCGGAATGGCGGGTAGGACAGCTCGAACTCGGTGAGCAGCCGGCTGTTGTCCACCAGGTAGTTGCCGGAATGCTCGCGTCCGCCCTCGTTGTCGAAGGAGATTTGCGCGTCGGGAAGGTAGCCGCGCACTATATCGGCCAGGTCGCCCAGGCTGATGGGCGTGCCGCCGGAGTTGTACACCGCGCCCTCGCTGCGATCCACCAGGGAAACGCGGACGAAAGCTTCGGCGATGTCCTCCACGTGGATGGGCAGCCGCCACATATCCTGGTAGGGGAAGCTCACGGGTTCGCCGCGGGCCGGCAGCGTTATGCAGCGCACGTGGTCCACGGAGCCGCGCACCTTGTCGGGCCCGGTCACGTTAGCCGGCCTGATCCCGGTGATGCTCATTCCGTAGTTCTCGTTGAACATCTTGGCCTGGAACTCGTTGAAGATTTTGTGAGTGGCGTACTGGCTCGTGCCGAATACGCCGTCATCCTCGTTGGCATCGCGGTCACCGAAATTGGACTGCTGCCCGCTGACGGCAACCGAACTGGCGTAAACGATGCGATTGACGCCCAGCAACCGTCCGGCTTCAAAGCAGTTGTCCATGCCCAGGATGTTCAGACGCATCTGGTGGTGCGGATTGCCCTCGCCGCCGCCCAGCAGGTAGGCCAGGTTGATGATGCGATCCGGTTGGGATTCGACGATGGCGCGGGCCACCTGCTCGAACTCGGTGATGTCCACCCGAGAAGTTCGGATGGCGTCCCGATCAACCCCCGGGATATCCGGTATTGGGTTGATGTCCGAGGCGTACACGTCCTCGCCCCGTTCCACCAGTTTGCGAATAACCCGCGGGCCAATGAACCCGGCGCCGCCCAAAACCAGAACCGTCATAATCGCACCTCCGAATAGTTGCTGGCGGCCCGTTTTACTTTCGTACCGCCACGAAGAACAGCCGCCGAAAGGGGTACAGCGTAACCCCGTCGCCTCGCCTGGGATACTCGCTGCTCAGGCGACGCCGATATTCGTCGAGATAAACTGCGCGTTCGGCGTCATCCAGGCCGTTTAAAATGGGGCGCAGGCCGGTCCCGGTAACCCATTCCAGGACTGCGTCGTCGCCGGTCAAAACGTGCTGGTACTCGGTCGTCCACACGTCCAGGTGGTCGGCGTCGGGAGCCAGCATATCGTAGTAAAAATCGGGGTCTTGCACCCAGCGGTTGCCCACCGCGGTCCGCAATTCCGTACTGCCGATGGTTTTTCCTCCCGCACTGCCATTATCCAGCGTTTCCCGCATGAGCTGATGCGAACGCATATCCCAGCTCAGTGGAGCCTGCACCGCCAGGCATCCGCCGGGTGGCAGCGTGTCCCACATGCGGGGCACCAACTCGTGGTGGTCGGGCACCCATTGAATCACAGCGTTGGAATACAGGATTGCCGGGGTTCGGTCGGGCTGCCAGTCCGCCAGATCGCCGGCCAGCCAGCGGACTCGCGAGGCGGTTGACGCCGCCTGAGCCAGCATCTC
This sequence comes from Dehalococcoidia bacterium, assembly GCA_963692995.1. GTDB lineage: Bacteria > Chloroflexota > Dehalococcoidia > Lucifugimonadales > UBA3495 > Bin87. Next base: position 1,012,206 of record OY843611.1, on the reverse strand, counting down.
CGGCGAGTTGTCGATGCCGGCCACGTCGGCGTCCGGCCAGCGGTCGGCCAGCAGGCGAGTGACGTTCCCGCTGCCGCAGCCCAAGTCGAATACCGTCTGCGGATGTTCCAGGGGTATCCGCCCCATCAGATCCAGCGCCGGCCTCAAGCGGTGGTCGGAAAACTTGAGATATTGGCCCGGATCCCAGGACTCGCCGGCCAAGTCGCGCTGGTGGGGGGATGCTTGCGTCATAGTGTCAGTATGTTCTCCTTGGCGTCGATTGCGACTGCGACGAGTATAGGCACGCCAGGAATCACCGTCAACCGGGCCGCTTGATCCCACTTGCCGGTTTGAGAGACCGACGCATGGCGAGGCCCGGAAACCGGGAGTTGCCGCAAAGCCGCTGCAACGTAAAGACCGTGCGAAGCATTAGGGTCATTGCAGCCGGCCCCGCAACGCCCACAGGCGTCCGTCGGTGGTGGGAACGTACAGCGTTTCGCCGGACACGGCCGGCGCCGCCGACAGTCGGCTGCCTTCCAAGGTGTGCCGCCACGCTTCCGCTCCGTCGGCGACATTGAGGGCGATCAACGCGCCGTCCGCCGTTCCCAGCATCAAGAAATCGCCGGCGGCCACCGGCTCGGCGACGACCTCCTTTTCCAGCTGAGCCTCCCATAATTCCTGCCCGCCGGCCCCGTCAAAGGCGGTTACTTTGTTGCTTTCGTTGACGACGAACAGCCGGCCATTGGCGTAAGCCGGGCTGTATTTCACCCGCCCTTGCGCCGACGCTACCCAGACCGTGCCCGTCTGCCGGGGCGGAGTTTTCAGCAGCCGCCAGTAGAAGAAATTGAACCTGGCGACGTAGGCAAACCGGCTGAAGGGACGGCTCACCGCCGTCGGATCCACCGCCCACACTCCGCCCCGGTTGGTGACGAAATACGCCCGTCCATCGGCGATCACCGGCCCACCCACGACAGGCGTGCCGGAGAAGAACACCAGCCGCCGTCGCCCCGTTGCAGCATCTATCGTGATGAACCGTTCACCCAACGACGTGGCGGCCACTACCGATCCATCCGTTGCCGGATGTCCCACCACCCAGCCGTCGGTCGTCACGGACCACCGCTGCTCTCCGGTGGCCGCGTCCAAGGCTTCCAGCTTTCCGTTGGTGGAGCCGATGTACACCGTGCCGTCCACCACGATGGCCGACCCCAGCACGATGTTGCCCAGGTTGCGCTCCCACCGGAGCCGCCCGTCCTGCTGACCCAACGCCAGGATCCGATGGTTCCGCGCCCCCAGATAAACGGCGCCGCCCGCCACCGCCGGCGCGCTGTCCGAGGGCGAGCCGATTGCATAGTCCCACAGGGTTTCTCCATCTTCGGCATTCAATCCGGCCGCCACGCCGTCCGCGGTGGTGATGAACACCATGTCGCCAACCACCGCCGGGCTGGCTATCATGACGCCGGGCGTCTCAATTTCCCACAGCGCCCGGAACGGAGCCTCCGGCGCCGGGCCCGGCGACCATGCCGACCCGTCCGCGCCGCGCCTTAGGGATGGCCAATCGCCGTTCGCCGCCGACATTTGATGGTCAGCAACGGCGGCGGGAGGCGGGAAGAGCAACGGTTCCAGCTGAAACGCGCGGTATGCCCATATCGCCACTAGCGTGACGATGAGCAACCCCGCCGCCAGCCAAAAGCGCGAATTGCGAAGCCAGCGACGCCAACCGCCGGCGGCCCCCCGGGTGGACGAGAGCTGTGCCACTCTAATCGACGATGGCCGCTGCGGAGGCAGGACTAGGTCCGTCCCCGCAGCTTGGGGTCGAGGGCGTCGCGGATGGAGTCGCCGAACAAGTTGAACGCCAGCACCGTGATCGTGATAGCCAAGCCGGGGAATACCACCATCCACCAGCGGGGGATCAGCCCGGCGGCTACCGGCCCGCCCAGCATATTGCCCCAGGTTGCCGTCGGCAGCGGCACACCGACGCCCAAGAACCCCAAAGATGCCTCCAGGATAATTACCGACCCCAGGTGCGCCGTCGCCAGCACTAGCCAGGGCGCGACGCACTGGGGGGCGATGTGCCGTACCATTACCCGACTGCTGGACGCGCCGATGGCCTGGGCGGCGTCCACGTAGGCGTACTCCTTGACGCTCAGGGTCACCGACCGGATCACCCGCACCGCGATTGGAACACGGGTGATGCTGATGGCGACGATCACCGTCCAGACGCCGGCCCCCATGGCCAGCACCAGTATCATCGCCAGGATCAGCGTGGGGAAGGACATCATCAACTCGAGGAATCGCTGGCTGTAGATGTCGAACTTTCCGCCGATGTACCCCGTCGCCACTCCCCAGGCGGCGCCAATGAAGTCGCCGACCACCACCGCGACCAGGGCGACGAACAGGGAGATCCGGGCGCCATGCACGACCCGGCTGTAGAGGTCACGGCCAATATCATCGGTGCCCAGCCAGTGCGCCGAACTGGGTGGCTTCCGCAAGGCGCGGAAGTTGGCTTCATCGGTGGGATGGTGTGTCGAGACCCAGGGAGCGAGGAGGGCCACCGCCACTATGGCGATGATCATAAAGCCGGATACGGCGCCCATGGGGTTGCGCTGGCAGAAGCGGATGATGACCCACCACCAGCCTCGGCTGCGCGGGACCTCCGGTTGAACGAGGGCTTCGCCGGCAGTTGCTGCCGTGTTTTCCTGTGCCACGATTATGCTCCTGTGCGCCGGCCGGATTAGCTGTAGCGGATCCGCGGGTCAATCCAGGCGTAGGATATGTCCACCAGCAGATTGGTCAGCACGAACACGATGCCGTACAACAGCACCAGGTTCTGGATCACCACGTAGTCCCGCTCGAAGAAGGCCGCCACCAGCGTCCGGCCCAAGCCGGGCACTCCGAAGGCCTGCTCCACCGCCACCGAGCCGCCGATGAGGAAGCCCAGCAGCACGCCGGACAGAGTAATCACCGGCATGATGGCGTTGCGCAGGGCATGGCGCAGGATGACCAGGCGTTCCGCCAATCCTTTAGCCCGGGCCGTGCGGATGTAGTCCTCGTGGATCGTCTCCAGCAGCGCCGACCGGGCCATGCGACACACGTAGGCCGCCTGACCCAATCCCAAGACCAGAGCCGGCCCCCACACGATTTGCAGATTTTCCCAGGGGTTTTCCCAGATGTTGATGACCCCCAGCGGCGCTTTCCATTCCAGCGTTAACACCAGTGTCAATACGATGACGGTGCCTAACCAGAAGTTGGGTATGGCCAAGAACAGTATCGAGAAGAACCGCCCAATGTAGTCGAAGATACTGTTTCGTTTCATCGCCGCCAGTATCCCCACCGGCAGGCCGATTACCCACGATAGCAGCACCGAGATGATGGCGATCTCCAGGGTGATGGGGCCACGGCTGACGACGAGGTCCATAACGGTGCTGGAGCGCCAGAAGGACTGGCCGAGTTTCAGCGTAACGATGTCCTTGAGCCAGTCCACGTATTGCAGGTAAATGGGCTTGTCCAACCCGAGGCTGGCGATGATGCGTTGGCGATCTTCCTCACTGAGCTGGAGAGTGCCCTCTTCCCCGAACATCACCGTCAGCACGTCGCCAGGCAGGATGCGCATCACCAGAAAGATGATGATGGTCAACCCGATGAGCGCTGGGATCGCCAGCAGCACACGGCGCAGGATGTACTTTTGCATTACGCCATCTCCTAATCGGGTTGTTCCAAAGTGTCGATTTGCTGCGGCTGCCCTACCGGGGCGGGTTTGAAACCCGCCCCGGCGCGGTTAGGCTACTGCCGGCACTCGTCGTCCATCCACACGGTGTCCATACGATCCAAGTTGTGCACCAGCGCGCCGTGCTTGCCCTCGATGCCGTGGACGCAGCTGCGCCAGGCCGCCAGGGTGCGGTTGTACCAGTATTCGACCGTCGGCGGGTCCGCGTCGAGAATCTCCGCCGCCTGCTGCACCAGGTCGTAACGCTTGTCGAAGTCGGTTTCGGAGTCCACTTGTTCCATGATGGCGTCGAACTCGGGGTTGCAATAGTTGGAGTGGTTCTCGCCGCCGCCGCAGCGGTAGAAGCTGTTCATGTACGCCGACGGGTCGATGAATGGCGAGGCGATGCCGCCGATGGTCAAGTCGAAGTTGCGGTTGGCCAGTTCCTCGAACCACACCGCCGACGCTACCGGACGGATATCAGACTCGATGCCCAGGATGCGCCGGTACTCCAGCTGGACGACCTGGGCCGCCGCCGTCCAGTGGGCGCTGTTGGGGTCGCGCTGCATCAGGTCAACGTTCTTGATGCCCTCGGCGTAGCCGGCTTCGGCCATCAGCCGCTTCGCCTCAGCTTCTGCGGCGGGACGGTCGAACACCAGGCGCTTATCGATTTCTGCCATGGGCAGCTGAAAAGCCTGGTCCTGGAAGGTCCAGCCGGTGCCGCCCCGGTAACCGTAGAGCCACTCGCTGACCACTTCGTGGATGGCGTCGCGGTCCAAGGCCAGCCACAGGGCCTTGCGCACTCGTGGGTCGTTCCAGGGCTCCCGGTCCGTGTTTATCCACACCGACAGGTAGGAATATGACGAGAAAGGCTGCGCCTCGTAGCGGTCGTCGTCCTGGAGGATCTCAAAGGCCGCCGGGTCAACCGTTTGGGAGAATTCCACGTTGCCGGCCAACAGGGCAGCGGATCGGCTGGTGCTGTTGCCCAGCGGGTAGGTCCACACTTCATCCAAGTAGGGCAGTCCTTCGTTCCAGTAGTCCGGGAACCGCTCGTTCTTCCAGACCTCGCCCTCCTGGTGCTCCAGGAACCGGAACGCGCCCGTGGCCGGCGCATCCGCGCCGTTGAGCTTCAGGTCATAGTTGTTCGCTTCGAGGAAGTCCTTTTCAAAAACCCCGTGCCATTCCAGGGCGAACAGGTTCAGGCCATAGTTCAGCGGCGGAGCCTTCTCAAAGTTGAAGGCAACCGTCAACGGGTCAATGACCTCAATCGATGGGCCGAAGGGCGTGTACAGGCCCTTGCGCGCGCTGACTACGCCGGGGGGCGGGTCAATGACACGGGACCAGGATGCGGCCACGTCGTCGGCGTCCATGGCGCCGCCGTTGTGGAAGGACACGCCCTCGCGCAGCGGGAACGTCCAGGTCTTGCCGTCTTCCGACACGTCCCAACTGGTGGCGATGTCCGGGATGATCGTCTTGCCGGCGTCCAGAGGGTTGTACCGCAGCAGGTTGTTCAACACCATCATCTGCTTGAAGGAGTTGGACACGCTGGAGACTTGCATCAGGTCATAATGCGCCGGGTCAAAATAGCCGCCGCGCCGCAGGATGCCGCCCCACTGCGCGTCAGGGTAGGCGTCCTTGGTGACGGGATTAGCCAGCACCTCGGACGGCAGCGCCGCCGGCAGCGGCGTGGGGGTAGCGTCGGGCGGGGTGGTCGGGCGGGCCGTCGGCGGAACCCGGGTAGCCTGGGGTTGCGCGCCGCCGCTACTGCCCCCGGAGCCGGCGGCGGAACCCGCTGATCCCGTATCAGCCGGCGCGCCGGTTCCGCCGCAAGCCGCGGCGGCGAGCAGAATTATCGTCAGTACGGCGCCCAGCGCCGTGGCGGGTGATGTAATCAGTCGCTTCGGTTTCAAATGTCCTCCACAGGTCTCCAATCACCTGCCGCTATCCGAGATTAGCCGGCGCAAGCATCTGCAATTTCGGGAACCGTAATTCGCTTTATATGTTGTTAATCCGCACGATATTGGTCGCTCTGCAATATTGATTCTGCTGATAAATTGCGTACACGCGCCAACAACAGCGAAATCATTCCCGACCGACTGCGGCGATTGTAGGCGCTAACATTGCGGATGTCAATGGTAAATATTCGATTTACATTGGTGTCGCCGGGAGTTTCCGGTTGCCGTGGACGCTCCCGGCGACAGTCGTTGAGGCGGTTACTGCCGGCACTCCTCATCCATCCACACGGTGTCCATGCGGTCCAGGTTGTGCACCAGGGCGCCGTGCTTGCCTTCGATGCCGTGGACGCAGGTGCGCCAGGCGGCCAGCGTGCGGTTGTACCAGAATTCCACGGTTGGCGGGTCCGCATCCAGGATTTGCGCGGCCTGTTGCACCAGGTCATAACGCTTGTCGAAATCGGGTTCGGCATCCACCTGTTCCATGATGGCGTCGAATTCGGGGTTGCAATAGTTGGAGTAGTTTTCGCCGCCCGCGCAGTTGTAGAAAGTGTTCAGGTAGGCCGACGGGTCGATGAACGGAGCCGCAGTGGCGCCCAAAGTAATGTCAAAATTGCGGTTGGCAATTTCCTCGAACCAGACGGCGGACGCCACCGGGCGGATGGTCGATTCAATCCCCAGGACTCGCTTGAACTCAAGTTGCACGACCTGCGCCCCGGCAGTGTAGAAGGCGCTGTTAGGGTCTCTTTGCATCAGGTCAACGTTCTTGATGCCCTCGCCGTAGCCGGCCTCCGTCATCAGCCGCTTGGCCTCGGCTTCGGCAGCCGCGCGATCGAACACCAGCCGGGCAGCTATCTCTTCCCGCGGCAATTGGAAAGCCTGGTCCTGGAAGGTCCACCCGGTGCCGCCCGTATAGCCAAAAACAAACTCGCTGAGGACCTCGTGAATTGCCACCCGGTCGATGGCCAGCCACATGGCTTTCCGCACCCTCGGGTCGTTCCAGGGTTCTTTGTCGGTGTTGAACCAGACGGCGCCGTAGGAGTATGACGAGAAAGGCTGCGCCTCATACCGGTCGTCATTCCGCAGGATTTCGTAGGCGGCGGGATCGATGGTCTGAGCAAATTCCACGTTGCCGGCAATCAGAGCTGCGGAACGGGTTGAGCTGTTGCCCAAGGGGTAGGTCCATACTTCATCGAGGTAGGGCAGACCCTCGTTCCAGTAGTCCGGGAAGCGCTCGTTCTTCCAGACTTCCCCCTCCTGATGTTCCAGGAACCGGAAAGCGCCGGTGCCGGGAGCTTCGGCGCCGTTTAACTTGAGGTCATAGCGGTGCGCTTCCAGGAAGGCTTTGGGGAAAACGCCATGCCACTCCAGCGCAAAGGCATTCAGGCCATAGTCAAGTGGCGGCGCTTTCGCAAAGGTGAACTCCACCGTCAGCGGGTCAATCACCTCCACCGTCGGCCCGAAGGGAGTGTACAAGCCCTGACGCGCGCTGATCACGCCTCCGGGGGGATCGATGACCCTTGACCACGATGCGGCCACGTCGGCGGCGTTCATTATCGTCCCGTCGTGGAACTGCACTCCCTCTCGCAATGGGAAGGTCCAAACCTTGCCGTCGTCGGAAACCTCCCAGTTGGTAGCCAGGTCGGGGATGACGGTTTTGCCAGCGTCTATAGGGTTGTAACGCAGCACGTTGTTGAGCAGCATCATCTGCTTGAAGGAGTTGACGACGCTGGACACCTGCATCAGGTCGTAGTGCGCCGGATCGCCGTAACCGCCGCGGCGCAGGATTCCGCCCCATTGGGCGTCGGGATACACGGCCTTGGTGATGGGGTTAGCCACCACCTCGGACGGCAGAGCCGTCGGAAGGGGCGTCGGAGTGGCAGCCGCTTCGCCAGCCGCTGGGGGCACGCCGGTGGCGGTGGGTTCTGCGGCGGTTTGACTCTGGTTTTGCGGCTGAGCCGGCTGTTGGGGCTGGGCTTGCGATTGTGGTTGAGCCGGACTCGCCGCGCGGTCGCCGTCGGCGGGTGCGGTGGTTGGGGCTTCCTGAGGCGCTTCGGCTCCTCCACAGGCCACAACGGTCAGTAATGCTAATGCCAACAACGCGCCCATCACCGGCGCGAATAATGCACACGGACGACGTACCATGATTTGCTCCTCCTGGCAGCGGGGCGGCCAGCGACGCTCGTTTTTCAGTCCGACTATCAGCCAGTTAACGGCAAAAAGGGAACTACACCAGATAACCGATAATATTCACATAAACCTACCATCTAATCCGCTTTTTCAGTTGAATACAGCTAATAGATAGAGATTATCAACTGAAATCGTTGAGCCGAACGTGCGGAGATTTTAGAGAACAAAATCACCATTGTCAATACATACTATTTGTATCAGCGAAGTGGGTGGCGACGGCGACGGCTTGGCGCTGTGCTATACTGCCGCCGTCATGGTCGGGACCTTTTGGCCGGCTGTTTCGCCGACTGGATACTGCGCGTCCCACCCAGGAGGTGCGTCTTGGTCTCTCCCTTGGCGGCCACGCCAAATCCATTCCGCGGAGTGGTGGTCAATTCCGCCGAATTACCCGCTGACACTCACGAATTTGCCGCGCGGCTGGACGCTTCGATAGCGGAATGGCGCGAAAAGGGCTACGAAGTCGCTTGGGTGGACATTCCCCTAGGATTGGCGTCCCATGTACCCATCGCGACGGAGCGCGGTTTTGTATATCACCACGCCGACGAAGGCGGTGTGACCGCCACCCTCAGCCTGATCCCCGGCTCGTTCATTCCGCCCTATGCCACGCATTACATTGGCGCCGGCGGCGTTGTGCTCAACAATCGGGCAGAACTGCTGGTGGTGTGCGAGCGCTACCGCATCGACAACCGCCCACCCTTTTACAAGCTGCCCGGGGGCGCGTTGGAACCGGGGGAAAACATCGTTGACTCCATCGTCCGCGAGGTGCTGGAAGAAACCGGCGTCGAGGCCGAGTTTGAAGCTCTGACGTGCTTCCGCCACTGGCACGGCTACCGCTACGGCAAATCCGACATCTACTTCGTCTGTCGCCTCCGCGCCCGCACCGAACAAATCAAGATGAGCGAGCAGGAAATCGAGGAATGTCTCTGGATGCCAGTCCATGATTTTATGACCGACGACGACATCAGCCCCTTCAACAAGGGCATCGTCCGCTCCGCCCTGGAAAGCGACGGCATCGTTCCCGCTGACATGCCAGGGATGCCCCACGACCCGACGCGGGAATACTTTCTGCCCGGCTTCGTGGCCCCCTAGCCGTCATTCCCGCGAAAGCCGGAATGACGCAAATAACCCACTGAATGACGCGGAGATCACCTGAATGACGCGGAGATCACCCGGAGGAACCGTATGACTACTACCGCCCAGCCCGCACAACAATATCGCGTTATCGGCACGCGCCCGATCCGCCACGACGGCGTGGACAAGGTTACCGGCGCGGCGCGATACGGCGCGGACATCAACTTGCCGGGGATGCTTTACGCCAAAGTGCTGCGCAGCCCGCATTCCCACGCCCGAATCCGCAGCATCGACACCAGTAAAGCCGAGGCAATGCCCGGCGTGGTAGCCGTGTCCACGTCCGCCGACTTTCCCATCATCGAAGATCGCATGCTCGATTTCGCCGAAGTGCAGGGCAACGCGCGCATGATCGCCGAAAATATGCTGGCCAAGGACAAGGCCCTGTACGTGGGCCACGCCGTGGCCGCCGTGTGCGCCACCAGCGTCCACATCGCTGAGGAAGCGCTGAAACTGGTGGAAGTGGACTACGAAGCGCTGCCCACCGTCCTGACCTGGCGCGATGCCATGGCCCTGGACTCTGACGGAAATACGGCCACGCTGCTTCACGACGACATGACCACCTACTTCCGCGTCGAGCGTTTCTCCAGGGGTGATGACACGGGAGTCAAGAGCAACGTCGCCGGACACATCCAGCACAAGGTGGGCGACGTGGAACAGGGCTTCGCCGAGGCCGACATTGTCATCGAGCGCGAGTTTGAGACCCAAACCGTTCACCAAGGCTACATTGAACCCCACGTGTCCACCGCGATGTGGTCCGCCGACGGCCGGGTTACCGTGTGGACCAGCACCCAGGGGCTGTTCAACATCCGCGCCCAAACCGCCGCCATTCTGGGCATTCCTGAATCCCAGGTGAAGGTAATCCCCATGGAGATCGGCGGCGGCTTCGGCGCCAAGGCCATCGCCTACCTGGATCCGGTGGCCGCCGTGCTGTCCCGCAAGACGGGCAAGCCGGTGAAGGTCGCCATGGACCGCCACGAAGTCTTCGTGGGCAGCGGCCCCACCTCGGCCACCTTCATGCGCTGCAAGATGGGCGTCAAGAACGACGGCACCATGGTAGCCGGGCAGTTGTACATGGTGTACGAGGCCGGCGCCTATCCCGGCTCCCCGGTGGGCGGCGGCGCGCTGACCGGCTTCGGCCCTTACAAGATGGACCATATGCTGGTGGACGGCCTGGACGTCGTCTGCAACAAGCAGAAGGTGCAGGCGTACCGCGCGCCCGGCCAGCCTCAGGCCGCTTTTGCCGTGGAAGCCGTGGTGGACGAACTGGCCGAGTTAGTGGGCAAAGACCCCATAGAGCTCCGACTCCAGAACGCCGTTCAGGAGGGCGACCGTATGCCCAACGGCGTTCCGCACCGCATCTTCGGCTGCCGTGAGATGGAAGAGGCGATGGTCAACTGCGACCACAACCAAACGCCGTTAACCGGCCCGAACCAGGGCCGGGGAATCGCCGTCGGCTTCCGTTGGCAGGCTGGCCAGGCCTCCTCAGCCACCATCAACGTCAACGCCAACGGCACCCTGAACCTCATCACCGGGTCGGTGGACATCGGCGGCACCCGAACCGCCGTCGCCATGCAGGTGGCGGAAACCCTGGGCATCGACGTTGACCAGATCGCGCCCACGGTGGTGGACACCGACACCGTGGGATGGACGGCCACCACCGGCGGTAGCCGCATCGCCTTCGACACCGGCCTGGCCGCCATCGCCGCCGCCGAGGACCTGCGCAACCAAATGGCCCGGCGCTGCGCCATGATCTGGGAGGTTGATGCCGAGAGCGTCGAGTTCGCCGACGGCGTGTTCACCTGCGCCAGCACCGAAGAGCGCATGAGCATCGCCGAGGTTGCCAACCGCATGATGCGCACCGGCGGGCCGCTCACCGCGTCGGCCTCTGCCACATCCACCGGCGTCGGGCCGGTTTTCGCCGGAAACATCATCGACGTGGCGGTTGACCCGGAAACCGGCAAGGTGGATATCATCCGCTGCACCGCGTTCATCGACTCGGGTACTTCGGTGCACCCCAGCTACGTTGAGGGTCAGATGCAGGGCGGCACCGTGCAAGGCTTGGGCTGGGCGCTGTCCGAGGACTACACCTACGCCGATGACGGGCGAATGCTCAACTCCAGCTTCCTGGACTACCGGATGCCTACCGCGCTGGACCTCCCGATGATCGACACCGTGGTGGTGGAAGTGCCGAACCCACGCCATCCCTACGGACTGCGCGGCGTTGGCGAGGCGCCCATCATTCCGCCGCTGGCCGCGTTGCACAACGCGATTTACCATGCCACCGGCGTCCGGGTGAACAAGCTCCCGCTGTCGCCCACGGCGGTGCTGGAGGCTTTGCAGGAGACTGACGAGGATTAGTTGCCGCGGCAAGCAGGGGCGGATTGATCAATCGCCCCTGCTTGGCAAATTGCTATAATCACCCGACGGAGGCGAAAACGGCTATGTTGCTCACGATGCCACTTCAAACAGCATCGTCAGTGCCGATGGAGTTAGTCATCGCCCTAGTGGCGCTGTACGGCGCCACGCTGACCGCCTACATCGGCACCGCGGCGTTTTTCGGCTGGCGCTTGGGCCGAGTTCCCGCGCGCCCGGAATTCAATGAGCTCCGCAGTGAGCTGAAGGCAGATAACGCCCAACTCCGCGAGGAATACAAGGCTGAAATGGTTCAGTTGCGCCAAGAACACCGGGAGGACATGGTCCAGTCGCGCCAGGAACTCCGCGAGGACAACGCCCAACTCCGCGAGGAATACAAGGCTGAAATGGTTCAGTTGCGCCAAGACAACGCCCAACTCCGCGAGGAATACAAGGCTGAAATGGTTCAGTTACGCCAAGACAACGCCCAACTCCGCGAGGAATACAAGGCTGAAATGGTTCAGTTGCGCCAGGAACTCCGGGAGGACATGGTCCAGTCGCGCCAGGAACTCCGGGAGGACATGGTCCAGTCGCGCCAGGAAATCGTCGCAGAACTTCGCCGCAGTCACCAGCAGTTGATGCTGGCCCTGGTCAATCATTCCCACCGCGACGATGGGGCGGCCGCGTTCACGCTGCCGCCGGAAATGGAACCCGCCCCATCGCCGGCTGACAACTAAGAGCGCGCCTCCAAAACCTCGGTCAGCATCAGGAAGTTGGCCTGCAATTCCGGAGCCAGGGTGGTCCCGCCCCTGGACAGCATAAGCAGAAGCCGGACCTGAGCCGCCAAGTCTGCGGCCAGTTTGCGTTTCGCCTCGGCAACCGTATCCGCGGCAACGGGGACGCGCAGGCCGTGCAGAGGAAGGGCATTGCGTGATTCGCCAGCCCAGTACTGGTCGAGGCTGTCGATGATGACGATGGGAATATCCCTGGACACCACAAAGGGCGCTTCCGGGGGACTGTCTGCGGCAGTCAGCACGTCGCCGAAAGCCCGGGTAACGTCGCTATGGTTGATGTGAAAGGTAGCGGCATTGGGCTGGCTGGTGGAGGTGTTCCGCCACGTCCAATCTGCGGGCAACGCGGTGTTCGCGTTGGGGATGACGTCAACCGGGAGCGCGCTGTCCTCGATTAGCGGGCGCTCCTCGCTTACCGGGTCGTCCGGATCACGCAAACCGAAACGTCGCCCGGCCGGTTCGCCGATTTGGTCGGGAGTAGTCATACCGTGCCTCCGGCAGGTCAGTGGGTAGGCCCGTCCGGGTCAATTTCCCATGCGGTGTACACCTGCTCCGGCAGGGCGATGGGGCCCACAGCTTCCTCGTATTCCCGCACGTGTTTGGCCGCGAGTACCGCGATGGCCTTCATCATTTGGGGGCTGACCTTGATGCGCGCCCGCAGGATCGGCTCCCGTTCCTCAACCTGCTCGCCGAAGAAAAGAACGGCGGAGTACAAGCTGCTGAAAATGTGGAATGAATCGCTGTAGAAGGTAATGGGATCCAGCGGGCCGGGCGCCTCGGCAGCGGCCGCCGCCGGCGCGGTAGCGGCGCTGACGTTCAACGACGCTATATCTCCGGGATTGACGTAGCTATCTTCCTGGGGCGGCTGGTCTTCCGGCGGCACGTATGGGCGTTGTATGATTGGCATAATACCTCCGGCCCGACTGCGGAGCAAACGCAGCAGGCGATACGGCAGTTGGGGCAGTTGACCGCCATTATAGCGGGTTCAGGGGGCGTGCGCTGCCAGAAACTCCCCGGCGGCGACGTAATTCCTGGCCCCGTTGCGCCGGATGGGCGGCACCAGGTAACAGTCCGAAGCGCCAGCAGCGCGCAGGCCGTCCCACACCTGCAAAGCAATGTCCACGCCGGAGCGTCCCGTGGCCAAGTCCTCGGTCACCCATTGCGGGACGCTGGCAAAGGACACGCTGTCCGGTTCCATCAGCCCTACGCCGTAGAACGCCGGCGCGGCGGATCCGGGGAGGATGCTCGCGAAAACGTCGGCGAACCGAACTACGTCCGCCGGATCGTACACGGGCTGCGTGATCAGGAAATCCGCTCCGGCTATTACCTTGCGCGCGGCCAAATGCGCCTCCCGTTCAACCCCGCGCCCGAAATCCACCGTGGCCCCGATGCAGAAATCCGCAGAAGCCCGCAACGGTCTCTCCCGGTGATCAACTCCCGCGTTCAGATTTGCGATGGCGGTGATGAGTTCGGTGGCCCGGTAATCGTTGACCGGGGCGGCCCTGTCTCGTGGCCCAAAGGGATCGCCGGCCACGACGATTACATTGTCCAGGCTCAACGCTTGCGCTCCCAGGAGCAGCGATTCCAATGCCAGCCGGTTCATGTCCCGCGTCGCCAAGGTAAAGATCGGCTCAGCGCCATAACGGTCCCGCAGGATCGCCGCCGCGACCACCGAGTTGACACGCACGGCGCGCCCCGGATTGTAGGCGGCGGATATGAAGTCGGCCTGAACCGGAGGTTCCGGCAGGTCCGGCGGGAGTCCGGAACGGGGTGGCGAATAGTCGCAGATGAACGCCGTTTGCCCGGTTGCCGCGCTGCTTCGTTCTACAACCTTGGCCATCGGACGAGTTCGCCGGCGTAGCGGAAGGCGGGGTCAGGTGCCCAGCTGGTCCAGCAATTCCCGAAAGCGGGTAATGGCCTGCTGCTCCGAGCGACCGACGTAATACCGGATGCCTTGCACGTACTCCACCACATCCCGCGGCAGCATCAGGAGATCGTCGCGCGGCTCATTCAGATGGTAAAGACCATCCACCCCTTCTTCCAACCCCACGTACAACGTATCTTCCAGCACCGCCTTGTCTCGGTCTCCCAGGTCTTTTCGCATCACCCACTGATTGAACACGAAGGGCAGGTTAGTCCACTGGGTCCATTCCTGTCCCAGGTCGAATCGGTGGGCGAAACCCCGGGCGCCCCGACGGCGTCGCAGCGCCCGGTTTCCAATGAGCAGAAAAGCGTCGTAGGTCTCGTCGGGCCGGATCACGTCCCCTGGGCGGTCCACAAACTCGCCCGGCTCGACGTGGTGCTTGTCCCGCAGCAGGATTTCGAGCAGCTTCGCCGCGGTGACGTCTTCGTCCGAGATCCCGATAGTGACGCCGCCCAACTCTGCAATGGGATGCTGGGAGTACAGGCACACGCTCATGGCCCGGCTCAAGGTGGAAAAACAAAACCCGCTGACCGGCTCAAACCGATCCTCCAGGCGGAAAACGTCCGACAGATGGGCCGGGCCGGCGTCCAACTCGCCGTTGGCCAGGGCCTCGCCCAGCTGGCGGGGGGTCGTTTGGCGCAGCTCGATGCCGCGTCGCTCCATATCGAAGTAAAAGGGCTCGGCTTCCAGGTACGGCACCCGGCCGACTCTAATGGGCATAGCGCTCGCCACCGCAGATTTTCGGAATAATCGGCAACGACCCGTTTGGGGTTGCACTACCCGCCGGGTCACTGTGACGGTAAGATTGTAGGCCGAGCAGCGTCGATGGTCAAGAACGACCGGTTCTTCCCAAGGACTTTCGAAGGGTTAAACATCGAACCCGTCTCGTCAATCCTTGATCCGCTGCCGGGCGTATTGGAAACGAATAGACAACGCAAGGAACACCTGACGTGAATAAATCGTTAATTGGCATTTCCGCGCTGATTTTCGCCATCGTAGCTGCCACCGTGATTGCCACCATGCCGGCGCAAAAAGCTGTCGCGCAAAGCAGCGTCATGGTCACCCAGCATGGAGTGGAGAACCGATTTCCCGATGGGCTGAGGTTTTACATCGACGCTGAAAGCGTCAGTCCCATCGAGGAGATCCGGGTGTACGTCCGCAAGCTGGGCCAATCCAGTCGCAGCGCTTATCGCTCGGTGGAGTTCGCGCCGGGCTCGGCGATTTCCGGCGAAGCGCTGTTCCAAAGCCGGACCGCTAACGAGCACATCCCAACGGGTACACGCTTATCTTATTATTTCAGCATCCGAACCGCTGACGGAAATGTTGTGGAAACCGAACCTGCGGTGATTGTCTATCTGAACCGGGGGCTCAATTGGGATAAGGCTTCAGAAGGTCTCATCAACGTGTACTACTACCACCACAACGACCGATCTGAGGAACGGGCCGACGCCGTGCTGGCCGTAGCCGCCGATACCTACAACTTTATGAAGCCGATTCTGGGCGTGGAATTAACCGAGCCGATGAATATAGTGGTTTATTCGAACTACCAGGACATGAGGGCGGCGCTTCCGCCCGCTTCCCGAGTGGCGCAACAGCAGCTCAGAACCCTGGGGCAGGCTCACACCAACGAGAGAACTCTGCTGGTGGACGGCTCCATGGATTTCTTCGCCGGCGACAATCTCCGGAGCACTTCAGCCCATGAGTTCACCCACCTGTTGGTCGCTGATGCCGCCGGCAGCGCCTACGGACAAGTGCACACCTGGCTCAACGAAGGCCTGGCCGTTTATTCGGAACGCAATCCCGGCAACGAGTACGATCGATATATGCAAGATGCCATCCGTAATGAACGAGTGCCGCCCCTGTCCAGCCTCCGCACCTACGCTGGCACGCCCGTCGAAACGTTGCGCAATTACGGGCAGGGCCACGCCGTGGTGGCCTATATGCTGGACACGTATGGGCCGGGGAAAATGGTGGAACTGTTTGAGGCTTTGCGCTCCATTCACAACTTCGAGAAGGCGTTGAGCGCGGCCTATGGCGTTACGATACCGGAACTGGACAACCAGTGGCGAGAAAACGTCGGACTGGCCCCGCGCGATCTGTCCACTCCGCCGCTGCCGCCCTTGCAGGTACTGCCGACCCGGAGGCACACGCCGACGCCAGTGGCTGCGATGACCGAGGCAACGGGGCCGTCAACTCCGGCGCCGGCTCCCTCCGCGACACCGGCGCCAACGTACACTCCGAAACCGATGCCCGTCGTCGCTGAGGCGCCGCCGACGCAGGATGCCCGGCAAACCGACGCTGGGGAACAGTCTCCATCATCAGGCGGCTGCGGCGCGGCTGCGGCGCACGGGGACGGCGCAGCTTCGGAGCTGGCCTCGATAGTTACCCTGGCGTTCCCGGTGGGATTACTGGCGTTGACAGCGATCCGAAGGCGACGCAATTGCCGGAAGCAAGATGCTCAGGATCAGCAGAATTGCAAGGATCTGAGCGCATCTTGACAATCCCCCAAGTCCCGCTCATGACGGTCGATGCAATCTAAAATCGAGACCTCATTTCTTCGAGCCCGATTGCCGTCTCCCGGCGTAGACCATCGGTAACGATTCGCTGCTCGTGGAGGCCCTTGAAAGCATCTACAGTGAACGGTTGCCAGGTGTAACGGAGGGTGCGCATGGCGGTCTCTTCACGCGTTGCCGCGTCCACCATCAGGGTGTACATGGGCAGCAGGAATCCCGTTTGCGGCAACGCGCGCACGTCTCTGCTGAGGGTGGTCATGCGGAGGTTGAAGCGATCCAACTCGCTGATGACGTCGGCCCGGTTGCATCCGCCTTCACTTTCCAGCCAGTCGTTGTATGCGTGGTGAAAATCATCCCATGCGTCGCGCAACGGGCGGTGCTCTGAGTTGAACGTTCCCAGCTCACCCAGGCTCTTTTCAACATTCACATCGGCGATGCTCCGCAAGGTGCGGGCAGCCTGCTTCAGCGCCGTTTCGCTTTCTTCTACGCTTGCGTCCGCCTGGGCAAAATCGGGGAGTTCCAAAGTCTCTTCGACCTCTACTCTTCCGGTGTCGGAATTTTCGTCATCGTTCTCCTCGTCCCCCTCCTCCTCTTCGCCGGCGTAGCTGGCCCTACTTCCGCTACTGCTTATGGTCGCGGTAGTTTTAGTGGTCTTCGGCTTCGCGGCGATTCGCAACTCCTTTCGCTCCGCTTTTGCCGCGCTAAACAGTTCGTCCACCGTGTTTTCCGTGCCGGCCAGGTGGGGCAAGTCATCCAACCCATCGATCACTGCATTCAATTGCTGGACCAGCTCGTCCAGTCCATCCAGCACATCCGGAACTTCGATGCTTTCCGCTTCCTCGCGCAACTCCGTGTACTCGTCGTGAAGGTCTTGCCAGTCGTCCTTGACTTTGTCGAGGGCCAGGGAAAACTCCTCGACCGTTTCAGCATCAGGAGAATCTTCAAAAGTTTCCCTTAGTTCGATGGCCCGGTCGGCGGCTTGCGCATGCGCCCGAGCCGCTTCCGTCCGTTGAGTTTCGACCGCCTCGAACAACGTTACATTATTGGGTTGCCAACGGTCACGGAGTTGACGGTACGCCGCCTCTTCTTCTTCAGCCGCCGCGATAAGGACATCGGCCAACTCGCCGGCCGTCCGGGTCCTGGTCAAGTTTCGGGCCCGTTCCGTCACGCCGTTGAATTCTATGGCGAAACCGTTGAGCGCCTGGTGCATCGAGCTGGGCCGGCAGGCCGTCAGCCTGGCACTCCATTCATCGAACTCTACGCGAATCCGCCCCCACTCCTCATCCAGCGCAGCTCGCTGGCTGGCGAACTCATCGACGGCCGCCAGCATCTCGGCCGAGAGGCTTGCAGGCGCAACCACCGGCGGCGGTTCCGCCGTTGTCTCTACCGGCGGCGCGGCGGCGGGTTGCGCGCAGGCCGCCAGGGACCACAGTCCCAACGCCAGCATCAGCGCCCCGCACCAGGGGTATCGCCGCGCCCCGCCTTTTTCGAATATTGACGGAAACACTGCCAGCAAACTTCCAGTCTTTCCGGATCCGCTCTTTCCGGATCCGCGCTCGCCATTCCGGTACGAATGCCGGAACCGCGAAGAACCCCACCCATCCAGGACGCAACTTGTCTTCATGGACTGTTGTTCACTCCCGCGAACTCGCTCACCAGATCGTTCCTGAAGTCGCCTTCCCAAAGCCGCTCTATTGCTTTTTCCATGACTTCAGCAGTTTCGGACAGAACAATCAGAACGTAGCGTTCCTGTTCCCGCGCCAATATGGTTATCGAGGTATCCTTCAGCTCCAGGTCCGGGACAAAGGGCGCGGTCAACACTTCGCCGACACTCACCCCGGCGCCCTGCAAGTACCGGCTCACCAGGGGAGCGTCCTCATGCAGCCCCAGGAATACCGTGTTGCGGCTGACGTCCTCCACACCGCTGATGTTTGCGGTGATACCGAGGCTCGCCAGACCGCTCTTCACCTGAGCGCCGCTGGTCAGCAGCTCGGATCGCGTCGGCAGAATATCCACCGCATTGTCCGGGCCGCTTTGGAAGAAATGGGGGAAGTCCGCCAGCTCAAAAACCCGATCGCTCACCGTGAGGTATTGCGCGATGTTGCTCAGCAACCGGTCGTTGTCTAACGCGGCGTTTTGGGGCGGGACCATGAACGTGAAGTCTCCCAATGCCAGTACGTTGCGCGTATCGCCGAAAGCCATTGGCGAAAGATCGCCGTCGTGCTGTAGCAAAGATGATTGAGTGTTCTCGTCAGTGAAAGCGAGGCCCGGGCCTGTGGAACGGATGGAGCCGGCCGTGTACAGCGCCACCGCATTCACGCCGACCGTAATCTCGCCCGGCTGGAAATCTTTCACGAAAATGTTCTGGAAGTTGAGGTCGTTTTCAAACTGGTTGTACAGGTAATCGGGTTGGAAGTTCACCCCGAACCGCGCCGCTAATGTGTTATTGGCCGGGGTCAGACCGGGATCAGAGACGAGCAGCAACTTGCCGCCTTTCCTGACGAAACTTTCCACCAGGGCAGCCTCCGCCGCCGTGTAGTCCGCTCGAGGAAGGATCACCGCTAAACTGTCCGCCGCGCGCAGCTTTTCTTCAAGCAGCGAGAGCCGGTCCTCTTCGTTCACGTTCCCGAACTCGCCGAGGAACTCAACGTCGTATCCCAGATCGGCCACCTTGGAACGCAAAGGCGAGATATGGTCCGGCCTGAATGCGTTTCGGTGCAGCGCGTCGATGAGGAGCAGACCGGAGCCGCGACGGGCCACCGGGGGTTCCCACACTGTGTTGCCCGGCACCACAGGGGAACTCAGCTCCGGCAATTCGGCCTGAACCGGCGGCGGCGGCTCGTATCCGCCGCGGTAAAAAGTCAGCGCGCCGGCGCCGAATGCAATACCGGCAAAGGCCAGCAGGAGGAACAACGCCCCCAGCAGTTTAGTAGTCATTTCCCACGTACAGGTAATAGATGTTCGGATTCCCGATTTCCAGCGGAAATTCGGGTAACGGGTCTTCTTGTGTCGCTTCGAGACCATTGAGCAGCATGAACTTGCCCATCCGCCGGTGCAACTCGGAGTTGCTCTGAGCCGGGACCGGTTCGGCCGGAGACCCGTTTGCGCCCGAGTTCTCCTGCATCATCAGTTGCCCTGAGGCATATGCGGGGTCGTGAAAAATGCCGTCGTATTCGGATTCAACTATCCGGCGAGACCTGAGTACGAACTGCCGCAGCACTTCCGCATTGACGTCCACGATCCCGTAGTTGGAGATGCCGGCCAGTTCCGCCGCTTTCTCCATAGCTTCGGCGCGGCCGCCAAGTTCATCCACCAACCCGAACCGCACCGCGTCAACGCCGGTGTAAAGCCGCCCTTGCGTCAACTCCTCCTCAGTGATCCGCAAGCGGTCTCCCCGCTCTCGCATCACCATTTGAGCGAACCCGTCCTTCAGTTCGTTCACCAACCCGATCCAGTCTCTTCTGGATGCTCCCGTGAGCTTGTAGGGCCCGGTGGTCACGATTGCCTCTGGCAACGGAGGCGGGATCAGCGACCCGGCAGAGGCGATTACGCCCACGTTGCCGACCAGAGACGCCGACTGGGCATAGGTGTAATTTGCGCCCATGGCCATCATATAGCCGCCGCTGGCCATCATGCCGTCCATGGCGATGACCACCGGCTTTTCCTCACGGAGCTTCCGGGTGGCATAGTACAGTCGTTCGCTGGAAGCGGCGCCGCCGCCCGGGCTGGACATCCTGATCACGACGGCCTTGATGGAGTCGTCTTCCCGGGCGTATTTGAGGAACTCGCCAATGATGAACTCGGAATCATCAGTGATGACGACGAAGGGAAGATCAACGACGCCAATCCGGGGTTTCCCCGGATATACTAAGAGCAGCGCCAACACGCCAATGGCCAACCCCAAAAGGACGGCGACCGGCGCGATGAAGTACCAGCTGACCGCAGCCTTTCGAAGGGTAGCACCGAGGGCTAAAAATCTATTCACCATGCCGGCTCAACTTACGCGTCCGCCTCCGGCGACCAGCCATAGATCCGCGCCAGGCTGCCGCCCATCAGCGTGGCCCGGTCCGAATCGGAGAGCCAATCAGAAACGCGAAATGCCTCCACCCCTTGTTCGTAGTTCAGCAAGTTGACCGCTCTCGTCCAGTCCGTTCCCCAAAGGCAACGCTCCAGGCCGTATGCGTCAAATATTCTGCCCAGGGGTTCCCTGATGTCCGGGTACGGGAAGGGCTGGTGTGACAACGTGCCGGCGCCCGAAATCTTGATGGCCACGTTGTCCAGCTCCGCCAGAGACAGCACATTGGGCAGATCAGCGAAGGGTTCCGCAGGTGGTGGCGGGTCGAAGGGCTGCGCCAGCCCCAAGTGGTCGATGACGATCTGCGTCGCCGGGTTTTGCCGAGCCAGTTCCCGCAGCAGGGGCAGCTTGCCGGCCGACATGACGTTCACGGGTACGCCAGCGCGCCCACCGGCAGCCAAGATAGCGTTCAGCCCGGGATGGTCGGCCTCGTAATCCAGGTTAGCGAGCATGATCCGCGCGCCCACCACGCCCGGCGTGGCAGTCCACTCCTCCATGTCCGCTTCGATGGCCGGAGAGTTTGGGTCGAAAGGTCGGACCAGTCCGAACTTGGTGGGATGCCGGGCGTACACCGCCAAGGCGTAACTGGCGTCGTAGCCGTAAAGCGCGAACGGCGAAATGAGAATTGCTCCGTCCACTGCCACGGCGGCCATCGCCGCGATCATGTCGTCGCCGGTGACTTGGTCCGGGCCGGTGAGGAAACCTACCCAAGGGCGTTCCGGGCGGTTCCGCTCGTAAGCGTGTACTTGACAATCGATGGTGAGAGCCCGGTCCGCCATTGTCTTGCTCCTTGCGAATAATCGGGGCAACTTGTTGCAGATAATCGGCGCAGCCTGTCGCCAACCTAGTCGATGATACCAGATAACGCGCGCGCCGGGCCGATGCGGCGCTTTGCGCCATCACCGGAGGGCAGGGGCCAGCGTCGCAGCGGCTAATTCGCGCAAATCCGGTCCGTTGAGCTTTCGACCCGGCACCCCCATCAAGCGCAAGATGCGGCCGTCCTTGGTAATTCGGATGCGGTCCAGGGCGTCCTGCCAGGGAGCCAAATAGTCGCAGGCTCCGTCGCCGTTCGGATCCTCGCCGCCCTCCAGGCTCTCCCCACCAGGCAGACGCACCGCGATGACTGCGGAGGGATCGGCGGCCGGCGCGAGCAGCATTACTGGCAGGTCGTCCTCAGCCAGGCCGGTATGTTCCAGCAACCCTTTCACAGTGGTGGAGACGCCGTGCATTCCGAAGATAACGAGGTGCGCGAAGCTGGCGTCACGCTGCTCGAACTCGGTCCGATAGCGGCGGAAGATTTCGTGGGCGCCGGTGGCCTGGGGTTTGACCAGGAACAAGGCCATGGCGGGGAACCCGTCGCTGTCGATGGTGGAGTCGCGCAAGTCATTCCGCCACCGCAGAAGCTTGTCGTGGTCGTGGTCGTCGTAGTGGTGAGACATGGTTACTCCCGTGAGTATGATGCCGCATCGAGCAATTGCTGAATGTCGATCTTGACCATGGTAAGCAGGGCTTCCAGAACTGGAGCCGATTTCGCTTCGTCTTCCAGCAACTCCTGGATAACCGTGGGAACAATCTGCCAATGAACGCCGAACTTGTCCTGAATCCAGCCACATTGGATGGGCTTGCCGCCATCGCAAAGGCGCTCCCAGTAGTGGTCCAGCTCCTCTTGGGTATCGCAGTTGACAACAAAGGAAATGGCCGGGGTGAACTCAAAGGGAGGGACTCCATCGAAAGTGGTGAAGGGGTGACCATTCAGCATGCAAGACACGACTGCGCTGCCGGCGCCCGGCCCCACCGGAAGGGTAGTCACGCTGACGATGTAGGAGTCCCTGAAAGTGGACACGTAGAAGTCCGCCGCTTCACGGGCGCATCCGTCGAGCCACAGGAACGGCGTGATTTTCTGCATTTCCGCCACGTTAGAAGGTCACTTCCCTAGGGCCTGTTTAGAAACAGGAAATCGCACCGTCGTTCCTGCGAAAGCAGGAACCCGGAAAATCACTGCCAGCGGAAAACCAGCTTTTGTACTCGCTGGATTCCCGCCTCGTATCAAGTACGGGGTGACCCCGTGTCAGGCACGGGGCCGGCTGTTCTTTCGCGGGAATGACGGAGTTTGCAACCACGGCCTAGCGGCTTCTACACACCGGCGTCGAATTGGACCAGGATGCCGTCAGGGTCGTAGACGTAAAAGCTGCTGACACGGCCCGCGGCGTTGGTCCACACGTCCATGGGCGCGGCCAGTTCCACGCCTCGAGAAGCCAGGTTTTCGGCGAGGGATCTAGGGTCGGCAACGCTGAAGGAGATGTGGCTGATGCCCACCTGGTCCAGCTTGATGGGAGCGCCGTCGGGATCTTCGCCGGGATGGGAGGTCATGGTTAGTGTGGGCTTTGCGTCGTCCGCGTAGGCCAGGCGCACCTGCCGGCGGGTAGCGCGGTGGTGGGCATACACGTGGGGCAGGCCCCCGGTGGTGGTGTCCTGGATGACATCGCTGACGATGGACATACCCAGCTTGTCACAATAAAACCGGAGGGAGGCGTCAAGATCACGCACGCAGATAGCGATGTGCGAGACGCCGGTCGCGTTCATGGGCATTGGGGCGACTCCTTTGCCGTATTGATAACGTCGGGGTTCATCCGGTTTGGAAAGTCAGTCGGACGCATCGGGTTCAGGATGGGGCGAATTGTGCGGGTTTCCCTTTTTCGAGTCGTCGTAACCCAGGTCGTAACCCTCGGTGAGACCGTCGGCCCGGCCTTGGGCATACCCTTGCTCACGTCCTTGCTCACGTCCTTCCCGCAAGCCTTCCCGTCGAGCCTCATCGTGAACGCGTTGCCGGCGTCTTTCGGTAGCTTCCCTGATCCAGTCGGCTATCGCCATAATCAGCTCCTTGGTATGCAACAGCCCCCAGGCAACGAATCCGGCTGCGATGAAGCTGGCTCCGATGCCGAGGATAATGTTTCGTGTCGCCGTGTTGGGAGCGCCGCTATCCGTTCCATACGCCAATTCCAGCCAGGTCAAACCGATGGAACCAGCAATCCCGCCAATCAGCGTCAACAGTTGGAACCAGCGACGGTCCTGCCGCTGGATACCCCACATGTCCTCCCGGTCTTCACTTGGATTATACCGGGTCCCTTCGTCGTCCGGCGCCGGCGCGTCAGCCTCCACCGCTGTCGAACTGCACCAGGATGCCGTCAGGATCGTACACGAAGATGCTGGAGACCTCGCCGTTGGCGTTGGTGAAGCCGTCCATAGGGCCGGCCAGTTCCACGCCGGCGGCGATGAGGTCATCGGCCAGGGCCTTCACGTCGGGAACGGTGAAGGAGATGTGGCTGATGCCCACCTGGTCAAGTTTGATGGGGCCGCCGTCGGCGTCGTCGCCGGGATGGCTGGTCATCACCAGTGTGGGAATGGCGCCTTCGCCGTAGGACAGAACGGCCTGCCGCCGGGTGGCGCGGTTGTGGGCGTACACGTGGGGCAAACCGCCGGTGGAGGTGTCCTGCACCCGGTCAACGGTTACGGTCATGCCCAGAATGTCGCGGTAAAACTTTAGTGATTCATCCAGATCGCGGACGCATACGGCGATATGAGAAACGCCGGACGAGTTCATTGCCATGGTCGGGGCCTCCGATTGCGCACGGGGATCAATCTCAATAACTCGACGCAATGCTACTGCCGACCGTTGGCGATGTCAAAGTCGGCAGAGGGGCGGGCGCGGGCGGTTCCGCCCCAGCGGTCCACCTTCCGCCAGATTAGGGCCAGCGCTCCCGCGCCCAGCAGCATGGCGCCCAGGTCGGTCGCCGGGAAAGACCACCAGACGCCCCACACTCCGAACACGTGGGACAACGCGAAAACCCACGCCAGGAGCAGGATCACCCGCTGGACCATGGTCAGCGCCACCGACGGCCAGGCCCGGCCCAACGCCTGAAACGCGATGGAGCTGATGAACTCGATGCCAACTATGGGCAAGGCCAGCAATACGACGCGGAGGGCGTTGCCGGACTCCGGAGGCAGGGCGTCGTCCGCTGCGAAAAGGCCAATTATTCGCCCAGCCACCGGCATCAGCCCGGCAACGATTATGGCGCCGGCCACCGTCGCTCCCAGGCAGCTTTGCCAGATGGCCTGGCGCACGCGGTCATAGTTGCCCGCGCCGTAGTTGTAGGCCGCCAACGGGAGATAGGCCAGAGCCGCGCCGATGAACGGCGCCAGGGCAAACTCAAGCACCGAGTTGACGACTCCGAACAGCGCGATATACGCATCGCCCCCCTCGTACCGACTGAGGATGTTGTTAATAACCACCACCACAATGGAGCGGGCAACCTCGATGATGCAAATTGGCAACCCCAGCGTCACCACCTCCCAAACCAACCCCAACCGGGGCAACAGCGCGCTGGCGTTGACCCGCAGCGCGCTGCGTCCCGACAGGTAGAACCAGGCGGCATACAGAACCGCCAGACCCTGCGCCATAACCGTGGCCACTGCCGCTCCGGTGACGCCCCAGCCAAAAACCAGGATGAAAAGGGCATCGAGCAGGACATTGGCAATGGCGCTGCCGGCCAGCACCACCGTCGCCGGGATCGGTCGCCCTTCCGCCATGTACAGATTGGTGGCGCTGATCGCCAGCATGGACAACAGGCTGCCCGGCAGTATGATGACCAGGTACTGACGGCAGTATTGCGCCGTGTCCGCCGACGCGCCCATCATGCTGATCATCTGGTCAATGCGGGCCAACCCAACCACAGTGGCGAGCAGGTATAGCGGTACGAGAATGGCCAATGTCGCGCCAATGACCCGAGATGCCTGGAGAGTGTCGCGGGCCCCCAAAGCGCGCGATACAACCGACATACCGCCCAGGCCGGTGAGCAATCCCAGCGCCACCACAGCCATCTGCACCGGGAACGCCGCCGACAGGCCGCTCAACGCGTCAATCCCGACCACATTTCCGACAAAGGCGCGGTCAACGATGCTGTACAGCGCCATCACGATGATGGCGAACATTGGAGGAAAGGCCATCTGCAACAGAAGCTTCCATATGGGCGCGCTGCCCATGGCTTCCGCCTGACGAGTTGAACTTTCCAGAGTGGACATTTTCGGCGCTCCGGGCATTTTGACCCGTCTGCCGGGCCGATGCTAAAATCTACAGACTGCCCATTATAAGAAACTCTGGATGCCATGGAGCATCCGCCTGAACGCCAGCTTGGGCAAATTGCCCGAGCCGGGACGTTCAAGGAGGTGTCAGATGTCGGGTCATTCCAAGTGGTCAACCATCAAGCGGGCAAAGGGCGCTGCCGACGCCAAACGAGGCGCCCTGTTCACCAAGCTGGCGCGCAACGTATCCCTGGCGGCCAAGGAGGGAGGCGGCGGCGATCCGGATATGAACTTCCGGCTGCGCATCGCCATAGATCAGGCCAGATCCAATAATATGCCCCAAGACAGCATCACCCGCGCCATCCGTCGGGCTACGGGCGAAGGCGGCGAGGGGATGGAAGACCTGTCCGAGGTCACCTACGAGGGGTATGGCCCCAACGGCGGGGCGATCCTCGTCAAAGCCCTGACCACCAACCGCAACCGCACCGCCTCGGAAGTGCGTTCCGCCTTCAACAAGGGCGGCGGGAACCTGGGCGAAGCCGGCTGCGTGGCGTGGAACTTCGACAGTCGGGGCGTTATCGTTCTGGAAGTTGCCGACGAAACGGTCGCCGAAGAACTGATTATGACCGCCATCGACGCCGAAGCCGACGACGTGAACCTCGAGGACGGCATCCTGGAGGTCTATACCGCGCCGGAGAACCTGTTATCGGTGAAATCGGCGCTGGAGAACGCCGGCGCCCAGCCATCCTCGGCGGACGTGTCCATGGTTCCGAAGACCGTGATCCCACTAGAGGATAGGGCAGCCGAGCAGACCCTGCGCTTGCTGGATACTTTGGAAGAATTGGCCGACGTTCAGAAAGCGTACACCAACGCGGATTTCTCGGTTGAGGCGTTGGAACGCTACGGGTCGGCCGCCTGATGCGCGTCCTTGCCATCGACCCCGGCACCTTGCGAATGGGCTACGGCGTCCTCGACGGGGAACCATCACCGGAGGCCGATGACTACGGCGTTGTCGCGTTGCCGGCGTCAATGCCCATTGAAAAACGCTTGTATCAACTGCACACTCATATCCTGAACATGATCCATGTGTTCCAGCCCCACGTCATTGCGGTCGAGGAGCCGTTCATGGGCCGGGGAGAGCGGGCTTTCGCCAAGTCGGCCCTGGCCATCGGTCAGGCGCAGGCGGTGGTGCTGATTGGCGCGGCCAGCCAGGGAGTGCCGGTGCATCGCTATGCTCCCGCTACGGTCAAACGCTCGGTCGCGGACTACGGCGGCGCCACCAAGGAGCAGGTGCAGCAGATAACCGCTTCCCTGCTAGGCTTGCGTCAAACGCCGGAATCGGATGCGGCGGACGCGCTGGCTGTTGGGCTGTGCTGCCTGAGGGAGCTAGGAACCGCCGACCTGGCATCCCGCGAGGTTGCCCCCGGGAAGGAATTTTAAGCGGTGCTGGTCGGCGTGCGCGGCGCGCTGGAGGCCGTCGGCCCGGACTGGGTGAACGTACAGGTCGGCGGCATCACGCTTCAGATGTTTGTGCCGGCGTCCGCCATTGCCGCGCTGGGCAGTGTTGGGGAGCCGGTTCGCCTCCACACTATACTGCGGATCCAGAACGAACAACCGACGCTGTACGGTTTTCCCGATGCCGGGTGGGTGGAACTCTTTGGCGCGCTGACCGGAGTGTCCGGTGTGGGGCCGCGTTCCGCCCTGTCGATCCTTTCGGAACTGGGCGAGGACGGCTTTCGCAATGCGGTGGCAGCGGAGGACGTGACCGCGCTGGCGCGGGCGCAAGGCGTGGGCCGGCGTATTGCCCAGCGCGTAGTGCTGGAACTGCGGGGGAAGATTCCGGATGCCGATGCCGGAGCGCCGGGCGCGGTGGCCGTGGCGGGGACGGACGCCGATGCCGTGGACGCGCTGACCGCGCTGGGTATGCCGCTGGCGGACGCGCGGCAGGCTATTGCGTCCCTGGAACTGCCCGCTGACGCTTCGGTGGAAGACAAGATACGGCAGGCGCTGCTGGCAGTGGGCGGCGGATAACCGATTTGCCTTATAATCTCGAATGCTACGCTTGGGGATGGCGAAGCCAAACGTTTTAGCGTGGATCCGAGTTCGGAGGAATTATGCCTGATTTTCAGCTGGTGGCCGACTTCGGCATGATGGGCGACCAGGAGCCGGCGGTGCGGAAGCTTTCCGCCGGCGTGCGCGAGGGGCTGATCTACCAGACGTTGCTGGGCGTTACCGGCAGCGGCAAGACCTTCACCATGGCCAACATCGTCCAGGAAGTGCAACGTCCCACCATCGTAATCGCCCACAACAAGACGCTGGCGGCACAGCTGGCCACCGAGTTCAAGGAGTTCTTTCCCCATAACGCCGTGGAATACTTCGTTTCCTACTACGACTACTACCAGCCGGAAGCCTACATCCCGCGCTCTGATACCTACATCGAAAAGGACAGCAGCGTCAACGAGGAGCTGGACAAGCTGCGGCTGGCCTCCACCACCTCGTTGCTGACCCGGCGCGATACCCTGATCGTCGCCTCGGTGTCCTGCATCTACGGCCTGGGCGACCCGTCCGACTACTTCGAGATGGTGGCCCACGTAGAAGTCGGCGAGGAATACAACCGCCGGGCCCTGTTGCGGCAACTGATCGATATGCAGTACGAGCGCAACGATACCGACCTGGCCCGGGGGCGTTTCACCGTGCGCGGCGACACTTTGGAGATTGTGCCGGCCTATGAGGAATTCGCCGTCCGCATCCAGTTCTTCGGCGACGAGGTGGAGCGGATCCTTACGCTGGACACCCTGACCGGCGAGGTGCTCAATGAGCGCCGGGATTTTTCGATCTATCCGGCCAAGCACTTCGTCACCAGCCGGGAGAAACTGGACGCCGCCCTGGTTGACATTGAGGCCGAGATGCGCGAGCGCGTTGACGACTTCCACCGACAGGGCAAGTTGCTGGAAGCCCAGCGGCTGGAGCAGCGCACCCGCTACGACATGGAGATGCTGGGCGAGACCGGCTTCTGCGCCGGCGTGGAGAACTACGCCCGCCACCTGTCCCGGCGCGAGGCCGGCAGCGCGCCGTGGACACTGCTGGACTACTTCCCCGACGACTACCTGATGTTTGTGGATGAATCCCACATGACGCTGCCCCAGGTGCGGGGGATGTACAACGGCGACATATCGCGGAAGACCACGCTGGTGGAATACGGCTTCCGCCTGCCTTCCGCTCTGGACAACCGACCCCTGCACTTCCAGGAGTTCGAGGAGCACATCAACCAGGCCGTGTATGTGTCGGCGACGCCCGGCCCGCTGGAACTGGAGCGTACCAGCGCCATCGTTGAGCAGGTCATCCGACCCACCGGGCTGCTGGATCCGACCATAAAGGTCAAGCCGACCGATGGGCAGATTGACGATCTGCTGCACGAAATCCGCCGGCGGGTTGACACGCAGGAGCGGGTTCTGGTGACCACCCTGACCAAGCGCATGGCCGAGGAACTGGCCGATTATCTGTCCGAAGCGGGCGTACGCAACCACTACCTGCACTCGGACATCGAGACCCTGAACCGGGTGGAAATCCTGCGCGACCTGCGCCTGGGCATCTACGACGTGGTGGTGGGCATCAACCTGCTGCGGGAAGGGTTGGACCTGCCCGAAGTCAGCCTCGTTGCCATTCTGGACGCCGACAAGGAAGGCTACCTGCGGTCCACAACGTCGCTGATCCAGACCATCGGCCGCGCCGCTCGCCACGCCTCGGGCCACGTCATCATGTACGCCGACCGGGTCACCGACTCCATGCAGCGCGCCATCGACGAGACCTATCGCCGACGGGGAATCCAGGGGGAGCACAACGAGCGCCACGGCATCGAACCCCAGTCCATCCACAAGGCCGTCCGGGACATTACCGAGGGTCTGCGCGGCGTTGCCGAGACCAAGGCCGCTTATCAGACAGCTCGCGAAGAAATGTCCCGCGATGACATGTACCGGGTCATCAAGGACCTGGAGTTCCAGATGAAGGAAGCCGCCCGCGCCCTGGAGTTCGAGAAGGCGGCGCACCTGCGGGACGAGATGCTGGAGCTGAAGAAGATCATCCTCACCGAAGAGAAGATGCTGGCGGTGCGGTAAGGATCGTAACGCCCATCACCTTATCCGGCATCTGGGCAGCCCGGAAACTACTCTGGTTGCCGGCGACCGATTGTCGGATGGCCTATACCAACCGATTGCGCTTGATGAGTTGACCGATGATGTGTTGCAGGGGTACAGCGCCGCCTTGAACCTGCATCTGCGGTGGGAGCGTGGGCAACGAAGAGCAACTACGGGGACAAAATTCCTAATGCCGCCCGGCGGAGACGCCGCCACTCGCGCTCGGTTCCTACCAGCGCTGCGCCAGGTTGCTGACCAGGTTGTAGATGAACCAGCCGTCTCCGGTGCGGAAAGTCTGGGGTTTGGCGGTTTGGGCGTCGCGCATGACGCCGATGCCGTCCTCGTAGGGATCGAAGGACACGATGCGGTCGTAGCGGATGCGGAACCGCTTGCGCGAGCCATGGAAGTAGATGTGTTTGCTGGTCACGCCCAGCAACCCCGTGTCTTCGTGGACCGTTTCCTCCCATTCCACCGCCCGGCTGCGGAAGGTGCGCGGGCTGTAATACAGCCCCTTGGCGACACGGATACTGACGCCGTGGGAAGCGCCGCGTCGTTCCCGCCTGGTCTTTACCTCGTAGTATCCGACGTCGTCAATCACCCACACCAACTGCTCCGATTTCATCAAATTGAAAGGAGGGCGCGTGTCCAGGTTCAACCGGTCGGGAATCAGGCCCTCCGCCGCTTCGCGGATAACCGCCGACTTGATCATATCGGTAAAGCCGCCGTTGACGTCAACTTCGAGTTGACTAAGATCGAAGTGGCGCAAGTAGCGGATCAGGGCGTTCTCTTCGTCCAGCGAAAGGACGCCATCTTCCAGCGAACCTTCGACCGCCGCCGCCCACGCCTGGGCCAGCAGGAGCCGCTGTTCCGTTGGCGACAGTTCCGACTCGGCCACCGTCGCCGCCAGCTCGTTCAGGCGCCTGTCGCCGGCAGCGGTGTCGATGGCGGCCAGTCGGGCATCCTGCATCAGCCGGTCGCGGGATGCCCGGTCCAGTTGCTCGCCGGCATCGCGTCCGGCGCGGTTCTGATCGTCGTCGATGGCGAGGCGGTCGCGGAAATCCCGCAACCGGGCCTCTTCTTCCTGGGTCAAGATGCCGTCGGCCAAGCCTTCCTGAACCGCCTGATGCCAGCCTTCAGCGATGATCGCCCGCGCGCCGTCAGCGTCAATGAATGAACTGCGAGCGATGGCGGACATGTTATCCAGCAAGGTAGCCTCGCTGAAACCCGGCTGGCCAGCGGCCTCGGCTACCAGGTCCACCATCCGTTGCCGGCCGCTTTGGTAGATAGTTTCGCACGCCTTATGCTTGCCGCGGAGAAACCCTGCTTTCTGGCCGCAGTATCTACAGCCCCCCATAACGCGCCCTCCTAACTAGCTACGTTCACATGCCCATCCGTCCCGGTCTCTGTCCATTCTTTTTTGGTATGCCGGGTGGTTACTGGAAACACCGTCGGGGAATGCTATTCGAAGTTCAGTGCAGTTCCGGAAATTGTAACTTTCAGTGGCGCGCGTAGGTTGTACCGTCGGCCGTCGAGTTGGGGTCGGTAATGGCCCTAGTGTCGCGGTGGGTCGGGATGTGGCAGTCACCGCCGGCTGCGGTGTAGCCCTGGGCTCCGGCGCAGTGGTCGGTGTTGGTTGAAGTATAGCCGTGGGTTGCATTGTTGGCATTGGCGTTGGTTGCTGCGTCGCGGGAGTTTGCGGCGCTTCAGTCGGTGATGGCGCTGTGGTGGCGACGGGGGCAACAGGTTCCGACGTATCGGCGCCGCACGCCACACTAACCACGGATAACATAGCGATTGCGGCGATCAAAATTCCTTTCTTGTTCACGTTTGTCAACAGTCTATGCGCGATTGGACAATCGTTCATTCACCAAATCATGCAGCGCGTTCAATACGGCGGCGTTCTCCTCCAGGGTGAATTCGTCC
The DNA here is from genome assembly GCA_963692995.1 of Dehalococcoidia bacterium. GTDB lineage: Bacteria > Chloroflexota > Dehalococcoidia > Lucifugimonadales > UBA3495 > Bin87. The sequence goes on along the minus strand of OY843611.1, from coordinate 980,461 downwards.
ACCAGGTAATCGTGTTCGCCGCTGACGCCGCTGACCGCGCCGGAATCCACCAGGAAACGGATGCACTCAGCGTCGGTAGCCACGTCGGGCAGCAGGTTCCGGCCAACTTCCAGGGACAGGGCCGCCACCAGGCCGTAGCCGCCCCAGTTGGAGGTGCTGGAGATTATCAATTGGTCGCAGCCGACCACCGCCGGATGGTCGGGCAACCGGTCGGCGGTGGCGATGACCTCCTGGAGGTTGCCCATGCCGATTTCGTTGCCGCCGTCGCCAATGCCGATGGAAGGCAGGCCCTGCTTGAAGAGCCGGTCAATGCGGGCCGTTTGCGGTGAGATGTCCCGCGCCCGCATATTGCGATAGATGCCGTCGGCGTCGGGGGAACACCGCTCAATGGAAACCAGCAGGGCTGGCGAATGCTGGGCGATTACCGCGCCGGCAAAACCCGCGTTGGCGCTGGCGTCGTCGCTGATGGGATAGTCAATGACCGGCGAAGGGTCGCCGCGCTGCGCTTGCCACGCCGTCATCATGTCGGCCATAGGAACGTCGGCGACGTAAGCGACGGGATGGCCCAGACTGCGGATGGCGTCGCCAATGGCGAAGGCGCCGGGCGGGCCATCGGTTTCCGGCGCGTCGCTCATCAGGATGTAAAACCCGGTGGCGATGATTGCCGGGCCCGGATGCGCCAACAGATATTGGGCGGCCTCCGCGCAGAAATCGGCCGGCAGGTGGGGCCGCAGCGCGTTGATCCCGCGCCGATCGTGGTCAAGGATGATCTCTTCTATTGTTTGCGACATCGCGCCTCGCGGTTCTGGATTCCCGCGAAAGCGGGAATCACGGTGGTTCGACAGGCTCACCAGGGGCGGAGATCAAATAACTGCGTAGTCGGAATCTCGCCGGTCGGTAATGAACATCTTGCCGGGGGCGTGGGTGATCATCAGCGGCGGCTTGCAGTTGAGGGCGACGGCCTGAGGGGTCACGCCGCAGGCCCAGAACACCGGAGTTTCGCCGGCCCGGATTTCCACCGCCTCGCCGAACTCGGGCGCGCCGATGTCGCTGATGCCAATAGCTGCCGGATCGCCGATATGCACCGGAGCGCCGTGGGTGTCGGGGAACCGGGAGGTCACCTGTACGGCGCGGACAATCCGCTCCTGCGGGATGGGCCGCATACTGACTACCATGGGGCCGGAGAACATTCCCGCCGGACTGGTGGGTATGTTGGTGATGTACATAGGCACGTTGCTGCCGGCCTCCTGGTGGCGCAGGGGGATGCCAGCATCCGACATGGCGGATTCGAAGGAGAAACTGCATCCCAACAGAAAGGACACCAGGTCGTCCCGCCACCAGTCGGCGACGGACTGCACCTCATCGACCATCGCGCCATTTTGATAGATGCGGTAGGCCGGAACGTCGGTGCGGATGTCGGCGCCGGGAGCGGTGCGGGAAGGTTCCACCGAGCCGGCCTCGATGACTTCCAACAGAGGACACGGGCGCGGGTTGCGCTGGCAGAACAACAGAAAGTCAAAAGCAAGGTCGCGGGGCAGAACGGCGAGGTTAGCCTGGACATGGCCGTTGGCCAGGCCGGCGGTGACCCCATCATATTCACCGGCGCGGATGAGGCGTCTTATTGCGGCTGGCTGCGTGGGCAGCAGCGTGGCAGTGGTCATGGATGTTCTCCCCTTGGCAAGCGCCGGCGACACCGGACAGGCGACACGGGACAACCGGGCCGTCGGGCTTAGATTTCATTATCGTGTGCTAGAATTGGGCGGTTGGTCGCAATGATAGACAGCGGATGTGTTATCGTCAATTCTGACGATCGCTGATAGCAAAGGTCGGAAGTTGTACAACGTATTTTTGCTCACGCGTCCCGGGGAAGGGATGCGGTCCCTGGTCAAGCAGATTGACCTTTCGGGCCTGTTCTGCCGGGCCGGCAGCGACGTCACGGAATTGGAAGACGCCGCCCAGTCTGCGAACCTGGACGCAGTTCTGCTGGATCTGGCGGCGGTGGGCATCGGCGCCCAATCGGTGATCGAGCAGGTGAGCCGGCTGCGGCTGCCCACATTGCTGGTGATGGAGACTGCCGCCCTGGGCCAGTATGACCCGTCCATCAATCCGGACGATTTTATCGTCGCTCCCCTGGATGCCGCCGAGTTGCTCGCCAGGGTGGGGCAAATCGTGTATCGCCGCAACGGGCACAACCGGGAGCAGCTGGTTCGGGTGGGCGAGTTGTCCATCGACTTGCAGAGTTACGAAGTGACGATGGGGGGTCGGCGCATCTCTCTAACCTACAAAGAGTTCCAGCTGCTGACTCTGCTGGCCTCTAACCCCGGCCGGGTGTACACGCGGGAAGCGTTGCTGAACCAGGTTTGGGGCTACGATTATCTCGGTGGAACCCGCACCGTGGACGTGCATATCCGCCGCCTGCGCTCCAAGGTGGAGGATCCCGACCACCTCTTCCTGGAAACCATCTGGAACGTGGGTTACCGGTTCCGTGACATTACAGCGGAAGGCTGAACTGGGGACGCCAGGGCTTTCCGCGACCGGGCTTTCCGTGATAAGGAATGACAATGCGATTCGGCCATTTTTTCTATCCGATGAAGTTCGACGATTCCCGCGATGATCAGGAAATACAGGAATGCCTGGACGAAGCGGAGTTGGTCGAAGCCCTGGGCTTTGACGCCATCTGGATCGCCGAGCACTACTTCACCGGCGAGTGCGTGTACGGCGACCCGTTGGTGTTCGCCAGCGCGGTGGCGGTGAAGACCCGCCGCGTGCTGCTGGGCTTCGGCATCATCGAGCTTCCCCTGCATAACCCGGTGCGCGTCGCCATGCAGACCGCCCTGCTGGACAACCTCAGCCGGGGCCGCCTGGTGGTAGGCACCGCCAAAGGCTCCAACTACAACGCCTTCGAGTACACCGGTTTCGGCACCGATCCGGCGCTGGGCGCCGCCCGGATGGAGGAGGCGGAAAAGCTGATGGTGACGGCCTGGACCACCGACAATGTGGACTTTCGCGGCGAACACTACCGGGTCGCCTTCCCCTCGGTGCGCCCGCGACCGTACCAGAAACCCCACCCACCCCTGGCCCGGGCCTGCATCAACCGGGAGTCCATCATCGAGATGGCGCGCCTCGGGAGACCCATCCTGCTGCGGGGCCGTTCCACCAACAGCACCGGCGCCGACATCGCTTTGTACCGCGACACCATGGCCGAAGCCGGTTTCGATGCCGCCACTATCCAGCGCAACTTGGACCAGATCTGGGTATGGCGCGAGATGCACCTGGCCGAAACCGATGACCAGGCCATGGACGAATTCCTGCCCGCCAATCTCAAAGCCTGGTCAATAATGCAGGACTACCGGCAGCGGTGGAACCCCAAAGAGTTCCCAATGTCTCAGCAGGCTCCGCCCCTCCAGCGGGACGCCTACGGTGAGCATCCCGACCCGGACGCCGCCGAAAACCTGGTGGGCAGCCCACGCCGGGTGACGGAACAGCTCGAACAAATGCACAAGGCCGGCATTCGCAACCTGATGCTCACCAACCGGGGCCTGGTGTCCCGCGCGGCCACCGACCATTCGCTGAAACTGCTGGCGGAACAGGTAATGCCCAAGTTTCGCAACGCCTAATTTGAAAGTCGCGCCGTCATTCCGACTTTCGCCAGAGTGTCGGATTATCAATCAAACTACCTAAAACGGAACGCTGCCTAGCAAGGATCCAGCCAACCGAATCTGCGGAAGCTGACCCGGCCCGCGTCGCTGAATTCCACCCCTTCCTGTTCCAGCAACTCCTGCTGGAGCATGGCGCCAAACCCCACGCCCCGGGGGCTGATTTTGCCTTGGGCGTTGATCACGCGCTGCCAGGGCACATCTGAGCCTTTTTCCAGCGCGGCGAGGCAATATCCCACCATGCGGGGCGTGCAGTCGCCGACAATCAGGGCAATCTGGCCGTAGGTCGCCACCTGCCCCCGGGGTATTTGGCGCACCACCTCGATAACGCGGTCGTACACCGGCGGAACAGCGGCATCCGGCATGGGGCAGTTACTCTCCGACCCGCGGCGCGGCAGATTGAACGGCGTTCCGCCCGCAACGCTGCAACAGATTATGCACCGCGATTACCAGTTCACCAGCCCCGGCTTTTGCGCTTTCCAGCCGTCATCGGACGGGAACACGGTCGCCATCTCCACGCGGCCCAGGTCGCCATCAAACATATGCTCCACGGCGGAACGCCAGGCGACGTAGTGGGGCTGCTCCCGGTGGGTAGCGTGGGCCTCCCGATTGGCGTACACCTCGTAGAGGTAGAACCGGTTGGGGTTGTCGGGGCTGCGCAGAATGTCGAAGCGGAAGCAGTTTTCCTCGTCGCGCACACTGCCCTGACCGTCGCCCAGGCTGGCGGCGGCAAACTCGTCGGCATAGCCGTCCTTGATATTGACGGTAACGAAAATGGCGTACATAAAGGGATTGTCCTCCTGTAGGTTGGGGCAACCGCGCCGGCCTTCTTCGACAGGCTCTGGATGAGCGCGTTAAGCTCAGGGCGGGCGCACTGCCGGAGGAATTATAGCAGGGGCAAGGCGACGTTTTCCGGGGAAGCGCCGGCTATAATGCCGGCGCCAACGACGGTTTGGAGCGCGACGATGACCAGTCACCATGATGTTACCGGAACCCCGAACTGGCAGTTGGCGCGGGACATTATTGCTCAACTGCGCGAAATGCCGGCGGCCACGGCGGAAGCCGAGACCGAAGTTCGGTTGTACAACGTGTTGCAGTTCCTGTTCCCCAGCCTCCGTTATCCCGACCTTGCCACGCAGTACCCGTCGGGCGACGGGCCGATTGACGTCTATTGCCGCAACGTGGTTTTTGAAACCAAGCGGCAAGGGAAGCTGGACGCCCGCGCAAAGCCCGATGGCTCTACCGAAACGCCGGAAGAGCAGGCCACTCGCTACCTGAACGCCCTTACCGTCCAGCCCAATATGTTTGCCGACGCCGCCATTGGCTGGCTGGCGGGCCGGCATCACCGACGGCAAGGAGTGGCTTTTCTATGAATATGACCGGGACGCGCCGGATGCGGATAAGCTGGCCCGGCTCGCCGCTATGCGCCTGGATACGGCGGACGATGACGAAACGCTGCTGGCGTATCTATACGGTTTCGTCAATCGCACCGTCAAAATGGCGCCGCCGACAGACAACATTCGGTGGGCGGATTTGCAAACTCCGCCATTCCCACTTTGCGGGAATGGCGGCGGGGGAGCGGGAATGACGGTGTGATTTCCAGTTTTTTAAACAGTCCCTAGCCTTCGTCCCATCAAGGGAGAGGGAAATTGGGGGAGTTTCACAATTTTCTGCAAGTTTGACCCTACACCTCCATTTCTTACGTTGCTACAATACCGCCATCTTACGCTACGGACGGCGAGGCGGATTACCGATGACCACTCCCCAAGACTGTTACACCAACCTGGGCGGCCGGCCTTTTCACTACCGGGACTGGGGCGGCGATGGCCGGCCGGTATTGCTGCTGCACGGCCTGGCTTCCACCTGCCGCATCTGGGACTTGGTTGCGCCGCTGCTGGCTGCCGATTTTCGTGTGGTCGCGCTGGACCAGCGGGGACACGGCTTGTCGGCCCAGGTTGAGAACGGGTTTGACTTCGCCACGGTGTCCGGCGACGCGGCGGCGCTTATCGCAGCCCTGGATTGGGAGCGGCCCGTCATCGTGGGCCATTCCTGGGGCGCAGACGTGGCGCTGGAGCTGGCGGCGGCCCAACCCGGCCTTGCCGCCGGCCTCGTCTTTGTGGACGGCGGCACCATTGAACCGTCGGCCCGTCCCGGCTGGACGCCGGAGCAGGCCCGGGCAGACCTGGCTCCGCCCATCTTCACCGGGTTCACGCCGGAGATGATGCGTGAGCGCGTGAGATCCGGCGGACGCTTCGGCCCCAACCCCGCCGCAACGGTGGTGGAGGCCGTGCTGGCCAACTTCCACGTCCTGGAAGATGGCACGATCCAGGCCAACCTGCGCCGGGAGAACCACCTGCGCATCATCGACGCCCTCTGGGATCACAAGCCCTCCCAACTCTATCCCACGCTGCAATGCCCGACGCTGCTGCTGCCGGCCCGCCAGTCCGCTCCCGACGCCCAGGACCGACGCTTCCGCCGAGAGGAGTCCATTGCCCGGGCCGCGTCCCTGCTGCCCGTCAGCAAGACGGTATGGCTGGAGGACAGCATCCACGACGTGCCGCTGCAAAGGCCGGAACTGGTGGCAAGGGTCATACGTGAGCATCTGAAGGACGGGTTTTTTGACTGCTGACCGTCGGCGGCGGTCTGTTAGAATGGGGCAACATGCCTGACCATTTCAGCCCAGCCAAGGATTTCGATTATGGAACTATCTCCGGCCTTCATCCAGCTAATCGCCATTTTGTACAGCATCCTGGTCGCCGCCGTTATCACCGCTCCTACCGCCATCTGGATAAAACTCACCGGCGTTACCAAAGAGCAGGGAGTTTTACAGGAACAGATCGCCGGCATGCGCCGACAAATCGACGAAATGAACAAGCTTATTAACCAGACCAACGAACGGATTGACCAGACCAACGAACGGATCGACCGGCTGCGGGACGATTTGCGCGAGGAAATGCGCCGCAATACCGACCGGATCATACTGGCCCTGGTGAACCACTCGCACCGAGACGGCAGCCCGCCAGTATTCAGCGTTCCTCCTGAAATTGAACCAGTGGCAGCCGACGACTAATCGATCAAACCCGTAAAGAAAGGTTCCGCCGTTTCCCAAACCACAGGAGGCCCGGCCATGACTACCATAGGCTCCGGCAAGTACACCTACACCCTGGAAGAAAACTGGGCGCAGCTGCCTGAAGGCATGACCATGGGCAATGCCTCTGCGGTCGCCACCGACTCGCAGGATCGGGTCTATGTGTTCCAGCGCAAGGATCCGCCGGTGCTGATCTTCGGGCCGGGTGGCAACTATCTGGGTTCCTGGGGGATCCGCGCCATCGACGAGGCCCATGGCATCTACATTCAGGACGATATCGCATACATTACCGATCGCACCGACTCCGTTTGCGTCATATTCACCCTGGAGGGCAAACCTTTGCAGGTCATCGGTGATCGCGGCGTCCATTCCGATACCGGCTGCGAGGTTCCCGGCGAGGTTTGCCCCCGCTCGGCCGGCCCGTTCAACTATCCCACCGAAATGGTGCCGGCGCCCAACGGCGACCTGTACGTGTCCGACGGATACCGCAACGCCCGGGTGCATCGCTTCTCCCGGGACGGTCAGCTGAAGCAGTCTTGGGGCGAGCCGGGCAAGGGCGGCCCCGGCGAGTTTCACCTGCCCCACAGCATCGTGGCCCATCCCAACGGCAACCTGTACCTGTGCGACCGGGAAAACAACCGTATGCAGGTCTATTCGCCCGACGGTGAGTTCCTGGCCCTGTGGGAAGATATGCGCCGACCTCTGGACATCTCGGTGGACAGCGAGGGTGCGCTGGTCATCAGCGAAGGCGGCGTCAACGGGATGTCGCCCCGGGTCAGCATCATGGACCCTGACGGCAACGTACTGGCCCGCTGGGACTCTGAATCGGCCCACGGCAGCTGGGTGGACGCCCACGGCAACATCTACATGGCACTGGGCGCCCAGGAACGGGTGGACAAGTACGTGCGGCAGTAATCGAGCCACCGCGGCTCTACGGCTGGTGGGCCATCATAAAATTGACGACCCGCCAAGTCTTTTATCCCGCACGGTTTTAGCGCACAATTGTTCTAATCAGGATAGATCAGGGGGCCACCGATGGAAAATCAGGTTCGTTTTCCGTTGCGGTGGGACAAATTTGCGGCCGCAGTTGCGTATCTGGCCCAGCAGTCGTTACACGATGACCGTTTCGGAGAAACCAAGTTGGTCAAGTTGCTGTACTACGCCGACTGCGCCGCGTACCAACGCACGGGAGATCCCATCACCGGAGCTACTTATATTAGAATGCCTCATGGGCCGTACCCTGACCGGTGGCAAACAACGATAGAGAGTCTGGAATCCGGTGGAACCGTCCGGTTGTCCCGGGAACGTGTTGGGGATGAATACGTCCGCAAGCATTGGCTGCCGGGTGAAAATGCCGCAACGGCCGCCCTTACCGAGCAGGAGAAAAGCCTCTTGGACGAACAGTTACGACAGTTCGCCAAGTTCAACGGCATGGAGATTGAAGAATATTCACACAACGAATTGGCTTGGCACGCTACTGCCCAGGGAGCGCCAATGCCCTACGAGCTGTCCGGTATCAGACGTCCTTCATTGCCTCCTGACGAAGAGACGGTCGCCAGGGGACGTCGGATCGCCAAGCACATACGGGAGGAAGGACGGCGCGTCTCTCGTTTAGTGGTAGATCGCGATGAGACGCTATGGTGTGTACCGCACGGAGCAGTTTGAAGAATGGTATTTGAGCTGTGAACGACGCCGTGGTTACGCCTATGCTACAATGCAGTAGCGCAGAAACACACCTCACCAAGCAAATGCAGCTCCCCTCCCGGCGTACAAGTACGCAAGGCAATAGTTACTAACCATGAAAGCATCAGAATTTATAGTCCCGGAAGTCAACGAGAACATCCCCGAATTCGGACCCGGCGACACGGTCCGCGTCAACTTTCGGATCCGGGAGGGCGCGCGGGAGCGCGTGCAGGCCTTCCAGGGCGTTTGCATCCGCCGCACCCACGGCAAGGGGCCGGCCGCCAACTTCACCGTGCGCCGCATCACGGCGGGCATCGGGATTGAGCGCGTCTTTCCCCTGCATTCTCCTCTGATCGAGTCGCTGGAAGTTACCCGCCGGGGCAAGGTGCGCCGCGCCAAGCTGTACTACCTGCGGGGACGGCAGGGCCGCGCCGCTCGTATCAAGGAACGCACCACCTACCGAACCAATCGGTAGTGTCCCGTCGCGACTGACGACCGCCGCCCGTTGCCCCCAGGCGCGGACGCGGCGGTTTCGCGTTTTGGAACTGTGTACTTCCGCCAAGAGATTCTAACGCAAAGGCGCAGCGACGCGAAACATCGCCATCACCGGAGGTTGCGCCGTGAATTATGCCGACGTAGCCATCGACGCCGACCGGATAGCGCCGGGCAAAACCTTCTCCTATCGCATACTGCGGCATCTGCCGGTTGAACCGGGCCAGCTGGTTTGGGTGCAGTTTGGCCGCAACATCGTCCAGGGCGTGGTGCTGCGGCTGGCCGATGAGTCGGCGGTGTCCGAGGCGGAGACGCGGGACATATTGCGTCCGGTTGAGCCGTCACCCTTGGTCAACTCGCTGGGTCTGGAGCTGGCCGACTGGCTGGGACAAACTTATCTCTGCTCGCCATTTGAGGCAGTGGCGCCCCTGCTGCCGCCGGGGTTCCATGCTCAGCAGCATTCCCGGCTTACCGCCGTTTCCGGCGCCACCGACGCTGCCGATCTGGCCCGTCTGCGCGAACCCACCCGCAATGCCTGGCGGCAACTGCTCGAATCGGGCAAACCGTGTGAAGAAGCCAACTTCCTGAAGCAAATCGCAGCCAATCGCGCCAACAGCGCCCGCCGGGAACTGCAACGCCTGGTGGACCGTGGGATGGTCCACCAGCAAATAACCCTCCCGCGCCCGCGCGCCCATCGGTATCAACGGGCATTGCTACCGGGCCACGATACATCCGACTTCGCTGACGAATCAGAAAGACCCGCCGTCCGCGTCCCTCGGCAGGCCAAGTTGCTGGCCGCAGTCAGGGAAGCATCCGCCCCCTACGCCGCCACCGGCGTTGGCCCGACCGCTGACGCCCTGCTGCGACGCGGCCTCGTGGCCGAGGAGTGGCAGCGCATCGAACCGTCCGTTTCGGCCGGCGTACCCCCGGTCAACCCGCCACCCGCCGCGTTGACCACTGCCCAGACCGACGCCGTGACCGGCATCACCGCGACGCTGGATGACCCCAAGGCCATACCCCGCAGTTTCCTGCTCCACGGCGTCACCGGCAGCGGCAAGACCGAGGTGTACCTGCGCGTCATCGCCCACGCCATCGCCGCCGGCCGGCGGGCAATCTACCTGGTGCCGGAAATTGCCTTGACGCCGCAGGCCGTGGGCGCGGTTGAAGAGCGTTTTCCCGGACGGGTCGCCGTGCTGCACCACCGCCTCACCCAGCGACAGCGGTTCAACCAGTGGTGGAACATCCGCGACGGACTGGCGGACGTGGTGGTCGGCCCGCGCAGCGCCTTGTTCGCTCCGGTGAACAACCTCGGCGTCATCATCGTGGACGAGGAACATGAGCCGGCCTACAAGCAGACGGAGCATCCTCCCTACTACCACGCCCGCGACGCGGCGCTGGCCCTGGCAAGACGCTGCGACGCCGTCGTGGTGATGGGATCCGCGACGCCGGATGTGGGAACCTACTACGACGCAGAAAGGGGACGCCACCGGCTGCTGCACTTGCCCGACCGCATTCCCGATCCGGAAGGCAAGCCGATACCACTGGCCGATACCACCATCGTTGATATGCGCCGGGAACTGCGCGAGGGCAACCGCAGCATCTTCAGCCGCCGCCTCTCCGCCGCGCTGGACCAAACGATGGCCGCCGGCCAGCAGGCCATACTCTTTCTCAACCGACGGGGCAGCGCGGCGTTCATGCAGTGTCGCGAATGCGGTTACGTCATCTCATGTAGCCGTTGCTCGGTGGCCTATGCCTACCACGAGGATACTCGCCGCCTGCTCTGCCACTACTGCAACCAGCCACGCCGGCTGCCCCGGGCCTGCCCCCAGTGCCGCGGCGGACGAATCCGTGCGATGGGCGCCGGGACGGCGGCGGTGGCATCCGAATTGGAAAGCCGTTTCCCCCATGCGAATATTGAGCGTTGGGACTCCGACGCGGTGCGCAATCCGGCGCAGTTCGAAACGGCCATGCGCCGCCTCGCCGCCGGCGACGCCCAGATCCTGGTCGGCACCCAGATGGTGGCTCGTGGCCTGGACCTGCCCAACGTGACCCTGTCCGCCGTACTGCTGGCCGATTTGGGTCTGAACCTGCCCGACTTCCGCGCCGGCGAGCGAGCTTTCGCGCTGCTCTGCCAGGTGGCGGGCCGCGCCGGCCGGGGTCGGCAACCGGGACAGGCCATCATACAAACCTACCAGCCCGACCACTACGCCATTGCAGCAGCGGCGGCCCAGGACTATGCCGGCTTCTACCTCACCGAAATCAACGCCCGGCGTCACCAGGGCAACCCGCCCTTTTCCCGGCTGGCCCAGGTGGTATGCGCCGACCTCAGCGTCCGCACCGTACAACAAACCCTGGATGACCTGGCCCAGCGCTGGCGCAACCGCGCCGTCCGCCTGGCCCGCACTGACGTGGAGATCATCGGCCCAACGCCCGGCCTCCCCGAGCGGGTGCGGGGACGCTATCGCTGGCGCCTGCTGCTGCGCGGCCAGCGCCTCTGGCAGTTCCTGGAGGGAGAAAACATCCCCCACAACTGCCGGGTGGAAATCGACCCGACGCGGTTTGACTGAATGCCACGCCCCATGCCAAACGCGCCGTGCCGCGGTAGGATTGACGCTGCGCCTGGTGGCTCACCGCAGATTAGGGCGTGTTGACAAACTCGGCTGATGCAGTGGCGGAAAGAATGATACACGCTAGGGCCTGTTTACAAACTCCGTCATTCCCGCTTTCGCCGGAATCCAGCGAGTGCAAAATAAGGCCGGCTTTCCGCTGCCGGTGATTTTCTGGGTTCCTGCTTTCGCAGGAACGACGGTGTGATTTCCAGTTTGCAAACAGTCTCTAAAGCGCAGGCAATGCGTTCTAGTATGTGCAAGTATGCTACGCATTTGCAGTCAGAATTGAGTATCGAATATGGCTCGAAAAATACTGTCCAATCGGCAGCGGAAACGCATCGCCCCGCTTGAAAACCGCCGAGTGAACTTGATTTTCACCAGCAAGACCCTGCCGACTGTCCTGTTCCCAATCGTCATTGCCCTGCTGGGCGGTTGCGCCGCCATCACCGAACCAACTGATTTGTCGCGCTCCCCGCCGGTTCAGGAACAGTCTGTGGCCGATTCCCCCACAGCAGACGACACTGCGCTCACATTGTCAGACATCAGAGACGGCAAGCGCGCCAGTCCCTACTCTACTGCGGCGATGGGGCGGCCTACTGTACCCCAGAATATAGGCAGCACGCGTGAACAGTTGGAAGAAGTAAATTGCGTGCCGCCAAAATGTACGTTGCGTTACGGCCCGTCGGCGGGTCATGTAAAGTGGCTGCGGAAACCGGCCGTTTCCTCGAGCGGCGAACTCATCTTGGCCGCCCGTATTGACGAAGGGCACACGCTGCTATTGCCCGACTCAGGAAACGGCGGCGCCAGCAACATTGTACTGACTGACGGCGGCGCTGCCTTGTACGGTTCAGTGCTGCCGCCATCTCCGCCCGGATGGTCCTGGGATCCCGCCCCCGGCCAGTGGATTGCAACCCGATACGAATATCGGAATGGAACCCTCGCGGTGAACGCTCAGATCGACCATGCCGCTTCCACCCACAAAGGGCTAACGCTGTGTCTGTGGACCGGTGGGCAAGGAGCGCAAAACTACATCCTCGATTGCGTTCCCGTTGACCGCTGAAAATAGCCGGCCCGCGCTGGCAAGGGCCGATGGACGCCAGATAGTTTGTCAACACACACCCCAAGAAGCGTGTTGTGATCATATTCGGCATGTCCTGCCCGGTGAAACCGCCTAAATCGTTACGCCGACCGACCGGCGTTAGCGCCGATGTTATACTTGCGGCGTCCAAAGATCTGCAAACACGAATTGCCATGAGGTATTACCGTGCAAACGATTGACGCAATTGCTGAAATTTTGAAACGGGAAGGCGTGAAGTACCTTTCCTGTTTCCCGACCACGCCGGTTATTGAGGCCTGCGCCGCCGCCGGGATCCGGCCCATCATCTGCCGCCAGGAGCGGGTCGGCGTGGGAATTGCCGATGGTTACAGCCGAGTCACCAACGGCCGGCCGCCGGGCGTTTTCGCGATGCAGTACGGCCCCGGGGCCGAAAACGCGTATTCCGGCGTCGCCACTTCCTTCTCCGACTCGACGCCCATCTTGCTGCTGCCTTTGGGTCATCCCCGCGAGCGGCAAGGGGTGTTCCCCATGTTCGACTCCATCGAGAGTTTCGCCAGCGTGACCAAGCACCTGGAGCGATTGAACCTGTCGGCCAGCGCCAGCCAGGTGATGCGCCGCGCGGTCAACGCTCTTTATACCGGACGCCCCGGCCCGTCGATGGTGGAAATTCCGGCCGACGTGGCCCTGGAAGAGGTTTCGGAGGAAGCATTCTACTGGAGCGGCAACGTCAGGCGTTCCGCGTCCCAGGCCGACCCGGGCGACGTTGCAGCCGCCGCTGGCGCTTTGTGTTCCGCCTCCTATCCGGTCATCCACGCTGGCCAGGGCGTGATGTACGCCGAGGCCACCGACGAACTGGTCGAGCTTGCCGAATTGCTGTCGGCTCCCGTGATGACCACCCTGTTGGGCAAGAGCGGTTTTCCCGAGCAGCATCCGTTGGCCCTGGGCAGCGGATCAGGAGTAATGTCCGGCGCCGTGTACCACTTCATGCGTCGCTCCGACGTCATCTTCGGCGTAGGATCCAGCTTCACCAAGCATGGCATGTCGATGAACCTGCCCGCTGGCCGAACCCTCATCCAGAATACCAACGATCCGCGCGACATCAACAAGGACTATGACGTACAGTTCCCCGTCATCGGGGACGCTAAGCTCGCGTTGCGACAGATGATTGAAGCCTGCCGAGAAATTGTGGGCGATAGTCGTAGCAACAATGCCGCGGTGGCCGGCGAAATCGCCTCCGTCCGCGACGCCTGGCTGGCGGAATGGAACCACAAGACCACCGCCGGTGGCCCGCCGGTCAACCCGTATCGCGTTATCACGGATTTCCAACGGGCCGTACCCGCCGCCGAGGCCATCATCACTCACGACTCGGGCAGCCCTCGGGACCAGATAACCCCCTTCTACCGATCCGGCGGGCCGCGCACCTACCTGGGTTGGGGGAAGTCCCACGGTCTGGGCACGGGCTTGGGCCTGGTCATCGGCGCGAAGCTGGCAGACCCCGACAAGATGTGCGTCAACTTTATGGGCGACGCGGCATTCGGCATGGTGGGTCTGGACTTCGAGACTGCCGTGCGCAGCGGCGTTCCGATCACCACCGTTGTCCTGAACAACTCGTCCATGGCCGTGGAAACCAACGCCATGCAGCGGTCGCATGAGCTTTACAACACGCGGGATTTGGGCGGCAACTACGCCGACTTGGGCCGGGCGATGGGCGGCTATGCGGAGCGCGTCACGGATCCTGACCAAATCATTCCGGCCTTCCAGCGAGCGCGGGAGCAAAACGAGAACGGCAACGCCGTGCTCCTGGAGTTCATCACCAATCAAGAGATTGAGTACTCTCATCGCCGGGCTTTCTAACCGCCGGTGGCGCGCCTGGGGCGTCCGAAACGTTGGTCGCCCCGAAATCTTTCAGGTCGTTGGGAATATCCTTCCTGTTTTACCCCTAACCTGCACGATGGATCAGTTGTCCGAGACATACCTGCGCAACGCGGCGGCTCACCTCAAAAAGGGGAGGCCGCATCCGGCATTGGCGGACTTGGATTTGGCGCTTTTGGTCAATCCTGAGAACGCCGACCTGCATTGCCTTCGGGGAAAGGCATTGCTGGCGCTGGGGCAGCCGGAGCGCGCGCTGGTCGAGCTGGATCGGGCCATCGACCTCAGGCCGGATGTCCCCGATGCGTGGCTGCAACGGGCCAGCGCCCAATCGCGATTGATGAACTGGACAGCTGCCGAACACGCTGCGACCTGCGCCCTTGAGTCAGGGTGCGACACCCCTGCTGTTTGGCAAATCCGTGGGCAAGCCCGTTACAAGCTTACCCAACTTAAGGAAGCGCTGGCCGACCTTACCGAAGCCGTCAGCCGCGAGCCGGGCGACCCGGCCGCTTTCTACTGGCGGGGGCTGGCCCTCCGCGACAGCGGCGATGACCGTTTGGCAGTAGCAGACTTTGACACTGCCATCGCGCTGAACGACCGCTACGCTGAAGCCTATGTCGCCCGGGGCAAGGCGCACGCTAACCTGGGCGAAATGGCGAGGGCCCGTTCCGACTGGGCAATTGCCGCTCAGATGTTGCACCAGTCCCACTGAACCGGGCGCTTCTTTCCTGGCGATGTCTCTCACGTCCGGATTTACCGTACCGGCGCCAGCCGGTTTTTGATTGGAGGTTACGAAATGGCCGAGTTGAAATCCCAGTACCTTTTCATCGCGAGCATGGATATAGATCCG
Source organism: Dehalococcoidia bacterium (assembly GCA_963692995.1). Classification (GTDB taxonomy): domain Bacteria; phylum Chloroflexota; class Dehalococcoidia; order Lucifugimonadales; family UBA3495; genus Bin87. The sequence continues at coordinate 965,157 of OY843611.1, read as the reverse complement.
GAACACGAAGCCCGGTTCAACGACGTGTACAACACCGAGCATTGCCCGCTGCTGAACCGGACTCCCGGTGTACTGGGAGTTACGCGCTACGAAACCCAACGGCTCGTCATGGCGATGGGAGGCCGGGTGCAGGAAATCGAGATACCGGGTATGCCGAAGCACCACGCGGTGTACCAGTTGGAAAGCCCGGACGTGCTCACCAGCCCCGAGTGGGCCGAAGGGGTGGACGCGGGGCGCTGGCCCGAACAAGTCCGTCCCTACACCAAAAACCGCCGCCACGTCCTGATGAAGTTGACCTATCCGGAATCCTAGGGCAACTCCCAGGTGAGGGAGTTCTGCGCTACGCCGTTGAGCATGCCGCCCCCGAAGATGGAACGAAACTCGGAGCGATCAACGGCCAGGTGCCGGGCCCGGCGAACCCGCACGCGGTATCCAACTTCCCATTGCGGTGTCAACAATGTAGCGCGATAGAGAACGCAGCGCGATAGAGCGCACGGCGTCGCGCGGGCGCGCTCAAAAAACTGCGTCGGCGTCAAGCCGGCGCAGTTTTTTGATGGGAATGCCCCCAAGTCGGGGCGCGTCAACCGCGCCCCGACTGAGCCTCGATCCGGTTTGCCCGTGGCTTCAGCGCCGCGTACAGGGCGTGGTTCACCGGCGTCGGCACGCCGTATTCCCGACCCATTCGGATCACGGCGCCGGTCAGTCCTTCCAGCTCTACGGGCCGGCTTTCCGCGAAATCTTTTGCCAACGACGCCATTCCGGCGGCCGGAAAGTTGTCCAGCGCGTTCATCGACCATTCCAGCGAATCGGGTTCCAGCGGGGCGCCGGATGCTTCACCCACGGCCAGGGCTTCCGCAATGGCGGCCGCTATGGCAGCGCGGGTCTCCGGTACGGCGCGGAGTTCTCCATAGGTGCAACCGCTGGCGGCGCATACTCCCGCTGATCCGGCCAAATAGGCGAATTTCTTCCACAGCATCCCGGTCATATTCTCAAGCAATTCCACTCGCCAGCCAGCGTCCTGGAACACTCCCAACAGCCTCTTCCCGCGCTGGGTAATGCCGAAAGAGCATTCTCCGAAAGATGCCGCGCCGGGGCCGCCCTGGGTTACAACCCCCGGTTCGGCGATGCGTCCTTCCAAGTATGCCGAGCCGATCATTACACGCTCCGCACCGTAGGCGTCCACCAATCTCTCGCCGTTATCGATGCCGTTCTGCAACGTCAAAACGACGGTTTCCGGCCCGATCAACGGGCTGATGGCCCGGATGGCGGCGGCGTTGTCGTACATCTTGACGGCGAACAGAACCAGTTCACGGGGTCCGATTTCGGCCGGATGGTCCGTGGCGTTGCCGGGGACTGTGAATGTACCGTCATTGCCGCTCTCGACCCGCAGGCCGTTCCGGCGAATTGCTGCCAGGTGCGGCCCTCTGGCGATGAATGTCACGTTGTTTCCGGCGCGGGCCAACAACCCGCCAAAGTAACCGCCGACGCCGCCGGCGCCCATTACCGCAATATCCATACCGATGCCTCCGGTCCCGCTTTGATTACCATTCAACTGTTAGAGACGGGATGGCCGAATTCGTCGCGCAGGTCCCGTTTCATTACCTTGCCCATTACGTTGCGCGGCAACGCATCCACGAACACCACGGAACGAGGCCGCTTGAACCCGGCAAGCCGATCACGGCAGAATTCGATCAACTCTCCCTCGGACACCGCCGGGTCCCCGGCCACGACCACGGCGCGTACCTCCTCGCCCCAATACAGGTCCGGGACACCGATAACGGCAACTTCTGCAACACCGGGATGCTCCACCAAGGTCTGCTCCACTTCCTCCGGCGAGATCATTTCACCGCCGCGTTTGATGAAATCCCGGGCACGCCCGGCCAGATAGATGTAACCGTCCTGGTCCTGCCACGCCAGATCGCCGGTGTAGAGCCAGCCGCCGCGCAGGGTATCGCCGGTGGCGTCAGACTGCTGCCAGTAACCGGTCATCATCCGGGCGCCGCGAACGACGATTTCGCCGACTTCGCCATGGGGGGCCGGCTCTCCTGCTTCGGACACGATCATGACTTCGACGTCTTCCAGAGGTTTCCCAATGGAGGTCAGGTGGCGCAGCTTGGTTTCCACTTCCTCCGGCGATCCCGAGAGATCGTGATCGTCGGGCGGCAGCATGGTGATGGTGGACGCAGTTTCCGTCTGCCCGAAAGCATTGATGAAACGAGTGTTGGGGAACTTGTCGATGGCCTCCCTGATGACGGGCAGCGGCATGGGAGCGGCGCCGTAGGTGATCACGTCCAGCGACGAAAGGTCGTACTCCCCGAAACGGGGGTGATCCATCACTCGTTTGAGCATGGTAGGCACCAACATGGCCCGGTTGGCCCGGTGTTCCACGGCCAGAGCCATCCACTGTTCCGGATCGAATTGCGGCATCACCACCAGGGTGCGCCCGCCGAATATCGCCGCCAGGGCGGCCTGGAGCCCGGCCACGTGGTACATCGGAACCGTGAGCAGGTTGGTTTCCGCCACTTCCGGATCCGCCGGCATGACGCTGGTGAGCAGAAACGTGCTGAAACTGTCGTGGGTCAACTGCACTCCCTTGGGCACGCTGGTGGTGCCGGAAGTGAACATGATCACGGTAGTGGCATCTGCGTCGTCCTCCGGGAAACGGAGCTGGTCCGGATCGGCATTGGACAACAAATCGTCGTAGTTATGGCGGCCATCCAGTCCGGCGGCGTCCAGCATCACGATGCGCGCTGGCGGGACAGTACCGTCGGACGGCGCCAGCGGCAGGTAGCGCTGGCCCAGGAAAAGCAAGCTAGGCTCCACGATGGACAGCATGGTAGCCAGCTCATCTTCTTTGGCGCGGAAGTTGATCGGGACGTAGATGGCGTCGAGTTGAGCCGCGGCAAAGTAGATTTCCACCAGGTGGTGACAATTGGTCTGCATCGCCGCCACCCGGTGGCCGGGTGCGATGCCCAAGTCCGCCATGGCGTTGGCAAGCCGGTTGACCCGTTCCTGGAGCATTTGGAAACTGATCTGCTGACCATCGAACACGATAGCTGTCCGGTCCGGAACGATGGCCGACGCGATCATCAGAAATTCCGTAGTGTTCATCGTCTCTCCATGCTAACGGTGATGCCGGCGCTAACGGTTACGCCGGCGAACTGTGCCGAACCGCACAGCGTTCCTGAATGCCATCGCGGGACGCCAATAACGCTGCTAATCGCCGCTCCATGCGCAATCCATCGGCCAGTTTAGAGATCCCGGTTTCCCGCAGAGCCCCTCGCATGGCGGCGGAGAAACCCGGCGGCAACCGGGCTAGTTGACCTGCAACATCCCAAGAGGTTTCTGCCAACGCATCGGGAGGCGCCACGCGACTGATCAGCCCATAATCCAGCGCCGCGTCGGCGTCGAAACGTCGGCCGGTAAGCAGCAAGTCCAGCGCCGCCGACGCGCCGGCATTAGCTGGCAGGGTTTGACTGCCCCCGGCCGCGGGGATCATCCCCAGCTGAACCTCCGGCATGGCGAAAACGGTGTCCGACGCGGCAATGCGAAGATCCGCCAGGAGCGCGATCTCGATGCCCGATCCGATGCAGTACCCATGAACTGCGACCACGATGGGTTTGGGGAGGTCGATCAGTTGACCCCAGACGTCGCGCTGCCAGCGCGCGTTGCGGGCAATCACCTGAGAGGGGGCTGAGCCGAATTCGCTCAGGTCGGCCCCAACGCAGAAGGCGCGGCCCTGTCCGGTGATCAGCAATGCGCCAACCTCGTCATCCGCTCCGACAGCCCACAACGCCTCCGCGAAATCGTCCCGCATCGCCACCGAGTAGGCATTGAGACGCTGCGGGCGGTTCAGCGAGACGTGAGCTATGCCGCCGACTTTTTCGTAGATGATGGTGGGGAAGGGGGCCGCCATGTCGGTGCGATGCGTCAGTCCAACGGAATGGCCCGGCGCAACATGTCTTCCAGGTCAACCAAGGTGCTTCCGGCGCCTATCTCGCTAATCACATTTGCGTCGCTCACCGAAAAAGTGAGCAATCCATAGGCTTCCGCCACCCGTTCTACCGCTGGCCGACGAATATGCCAATCGTGATGGTGGTTGGCAATCTCGATACCATGGATACCGTCTTCGATGACGATGTTGGGTGTGTAGTACCCGGGGTGGCAGTAGGTGCGAAAAAGGCGACCGCCCGGCAGATATATTTCGGTGCAATGGTATTCGTCGAAGGGGCTACTGGCCGGGCGGACGTCAATTTCGTGCCCTGGAATTATGATGACCTGGTTAGGAAAATGCTCTTCCACCACCCGGTGCAGGGCCATCCCCCAATCGCGACGCCAGTGATCGGTGACGGCGATGCCGTCAAGGCCCGCTTTTCTGATTTGCCCGATCACAGACTCGGCGATTCCGGGCGTAGGCGGTTGGAACCCGAACATTTCCCCTACGTGGGTATGTAGATCCAGTCGTACTTTCATCGGTGCAATTTGCTCAACGGCCGGTGAATTGCGGAGAACGCCGGTGGGCAAAGGAACGCAAGCCCTCGGCGCGGTCATCCGTACTTTGCAATATGACGCTGAGGTCGGCTTCGAGACGCAACCCCTGGGCCAGGGTGAGGTCTCCGGCGGCAGTCACCGCCTCTTTCGCGTAGCGGGCGGCGATGGGGGCTGAGGCCGCAATCCGGGCAACCAGCTCGGCAACTGCGTCATCCAACCGGCCGGGCGGCTCGACCCGATTAACCAATCCGACACCTAAAGCCTCCCGCGCCGACAGCGTGCGCCCGGTGAACAGCATATCCCGCGCCATGGCCGGACCAACAAGACGCGGCAACCGCTGGGTCGCGCCGTCGTAAGGGAATCCGTCTTCCAGTGGGTCGCCGGCCCCGAAGCGGGCGGTTTCAGCGGCGATGCGCAGGTCGGCGGCTAGGGCTAATTCCAGACCGTGAGCAATAGCGTCTCCGTTCAGCGCCGCTATCACCGGCATCGGCAGCGCGGCTACGGCGGCGGCGGCTCCCATAGCGGTTTGCCAGTCCAGCCGATTCAGCATCGGCGCGGTTTGGACGTCCGAAGGCGGCTTCATGCGGCCTACGGCGAAAGTATCGCCGCGGCCGGCGATGGTCACGACGCGCAACCCGTCCTCCAGCATAAGGCTCCGGCAGCAATCACGCAGCTCGGCGGCCATCTCCTCAGTGATGGTACAAGGGCCGGCGCGCTCCAGCAGCGCAACGGCGGCAGTGGCGTCGGTGCTGTCAATGCTGATCCTGTGATACTGCATAGGCAAAGATGTTACGTTGACGCGGCGCTCTATTCAATAGCTATCGTTCCGTTGGAAGTGGTCAGCGTCATTTCCGCAGCGCCATCCCCAATCACCCCTTCCAAACGGTTCCGGTTCCTCAGCTCGCTCACCGCGACGCTCCGTTCCAGCCGGATGCGTCCGTTGCTGGTGGACGCCGACACGCGCACGCTGGGAGATTCTCCGGCCAGCCTCGCCTTGATATTACCGTTAGAAGTCCGCAAACGATTCTCCGTCCCTTCCTCCGGGTCGCCGGCGAAGTGAATGCTTCCGTTGGAGGTACGCAGATTGAACCGGCCCCGTCCGGCCGCCACCGTGACGTTGCCGTTAGAACTGCGCAAGTCATAAGATCCATCGCCGCCGGTGGCCTCAATGCTGCCGTTGGAAGTTCCCAGAGTAACCGTTCCGGCGACCTGGCGCGCTGCGATCTTGCCGTTGGAGGTATGGATGTCCAGGCTTGCCGTCGCGGGCGCGGCTATCACGATATCCGACGCTCCACTGCGCCACTGTAGCCAACTCCACCAACGCTCTCCCGAAGGGCGCTTCTTGACTATGATACGAACCGTATCTCCCTCCTGGACAGCCCGGTAGTCCAGTCGTTCCGGCCGGCGCAACCGCGCCGTTACCCGTACTCTTCCCCCGTCGGCGCCGCCCGTCACCGCCACGTCTCCGTTGGCATTTTCAACAATCAGCGTCGGCATCCCGGTGATTGCGAAATCATTCTGCCGCGTTTCCACCTTGCCCTCTCCATGATCCGAAATCGCAATCCCACATCCCGCCATGATCAGCAATCCTAATGTCCCGACACCTAACCATAGCGCAAACCGCCGCATCGCCGGCCTCCTGATATAGCCGCGTATATCCCCCCGACGCCCCAAGGTCATTATATGCCACCAGACCGAAAGCCGGGGCGTCCGGGCGAGTCACCCCGGAAACCCGCCGGGCCGGCGCGGGCTATCCGAAATTCGGACCTATTGCCCGGTCGCCGTCCCATCCGGGTTGATAACTACTCCCGAAATCGGCGCGACCAGCCGGTTGTACAGCCGGCCGGCTGCTGATGGCGCGGAAGGTCTGGGCAAAAGAGCCAATGAACGGGCCGGTGCGGTAGTCGGTGACCTCGTACCATTGAAACGGCGTTGCCGGAATTGAAGTCGGCGCAGTCCGACCCGGATTGATTGCTCGCCCGGCGCCGCACAATAAAATCGGCTCCGTTAGCGGAGCCGTTGAAAAGGTTGGGCAATGGCGACCCGGAGCGGATTCGAACCGCCGATCTCTGCCTTGACAGGGCAGTATGTTAACCGCTACACCACCGGGCCATTACGCGGCGCGATTTGACAACGCGCCCGGTTATTGTATGCAGGACCGCCAAAAAATGTCAAATTAGCTGGCGAGCGGTTTTGGGCGAGTGGTTTTGTCGGCAACTGCAATCCTGTATAGTTTTTTGCGATGAAACCTGCGTCGGCGCCACTGGGTTCCGGCGCGTGGCTGGAGCCTGCCATGACCGCCAAAAACGACGCCGACATCCGACGGCAGCCGCTGCCCCTAGAAGGGCTGCGCGTCCTCGACGCAACACACATCGTTGCCGGGCCATTTTGCGCCATGATCCTGGGGGACATGGGCGCTGAGGTCATAAAGATCGAACGTCCCGGCAGCGGAGACCGCGCCCGCGCCAACGATCCGTTCGTTGACGGTCCCGACGGGACCAGGGTGAGCGCGCGTTACCTGGGAGTCAACCGCAACAAAATGAGCGTGTCCCTGGACCTGCGCGACCCGGTGGGCAAGAAGGCATTCGAGAACATGGTGCGCGTTTCCGATGTTCTGCTGGACAACTGGGGGCCCGGCGCGATGGAACGGCTGGGACTTGGCTACGCGCGATTGAGCGAAATCAACCCCGGGCTGGTGTACGCCAGCATCAGCGGCTACGGCGACAACGCAGAGTTGCGCGGGCCCTACTCCAACTGGCCAGCCAACAACCCGTGCGTGCAGGGCATGGGCGGCTGGATGGTGATGACGGGCGCTCCCGAAAGCGGCCCCCAGATGGTCGGGGACAACGTGGGAGATTCCGTGCCCGGCGTCTGGACGGCTCTGGGTGTAATGCTGGCCCTGGAATCGCGGCGCAAAACCGGGAAAGGCCAGCACGTGGATATGTCCATGTACGACTGCATGGTGGCCCACACCACCAGCAGCATGCCCCTGTTCCAGTCCACCGGTCAGGTCACTACCACCGCCCGAGAGAATATGTTTTCGGCACAGCTCACCCTGCGGGCGTCCGACGGTTACGTGGTGTTGGCCGGGGCCGGCGACGCCGACGACAAATGGCGCGCCATGTGGAACATCATTGGCCGTCCCGAACTGGCGGATGATCCGCGTTACCTGGGGCGAGGCGTCACCGGGCCGTTCTATTTCAGCCACATCGTGCCAGCCATCGAGGAATGGTCGCAGCACATTCCCAAGCGGGAGTTGAATCAGCATTTGCTGGACTGTGGCTTTTCCATGGGCATGGTGCAGGACGCCGCCGATCTGGATAGCTGTCCGCATCTGGCAACGCGCCGGATGTTTGTGGACAGCGGCGACACCTACGGTCGGCCCTTCCGCACGGTTAACACGCCGGTGCAACTGACGGGATGCGTGGACACGCCGGCCAACCCGCCGCCCCGGCTGGGGCAGCATAACCGCGACATTCTGTGCACAATCGGCGGTTTGACGCCCGAGGAATTGGCCCAACTGGAGGCAGCGGGCAAGGCTTAGGACAAAAGCGCGGCAGGTCAACAGCCGCCGGTGTTACAATCCCGCAAGAACGATCCCCGCAAGAACGACCCCCCACCAGCTACAGCAATCCACGGAGTTACGTCAACGCCATGCCAACTTTCCAAGCGCCTCGGGGCACTGCCGACCGTCTTCCCGCTGACCAGAAATACTGGCGTTACATCGAGACCCATGCCACCGACGTGGCCCGGCGCTTTGGCTACGGTCGGATTGACAGCCCGATGTTTGAAGACGCGGGGCTATTCGTGCGCGGCGTCGGTGAGGGCACCGACATCGTGGAGAAAGAGATGTATGTCTTTGAGGATCGCGGCGGCGATCTGCTCACGCTGCGGGCTGAAGGCACCGCTCCGGTTTGCCGCGCCTACCTGGAGCACGGGATGCACAACCAGGCCCAACCGGTGCGCCTGTACTACATCTGCCCCGTGTTTCGCTATGAGCGCCCCCAGGCCGGTCGGTTTCGCCAGCACCACCAGTTCGGCGTGGAAGCCATCGGCGACAGCGACCCTTCGGTAGATGCCGAGGTGATTGAACTGGCCTGGACGCTGATGCACGACATCGGGCTGTCGGACATCACGTTGCTCACCAACAGCATTGGCGACAGTCAATGTCGCCCCGAATACATCGCGGCGTTGCAATCCTATTACGGACGCCAGACTGCCCATCTCTGCCCCGATTGCCGGCAACGTCTCGAACGGAATCCCTTGCGGTTGCTGGATTGTAAAGTGGAGACCTGTCGCGCGTTGGGTGAGGAGGCGCCGAAATCTGCGGAATGCCTTTGCGCGGATTGCCAGACCCACTGGGACAAGGTTCAGTCGTATCTGGGCGCTGCCGGCATCCCGAACCGCGTCGATCACCGGCTGGTGCGGGGTCTGGATTACTATACGCGCACCGTCTTTGAAATCCAGCCGGCCGTAGCAGGAGCCCAGTCCACCATCTGCGGCGGGGGACGCTACGACGGCCTCATCGAGCAGTTGGGAGGCCGGCACACGCCGGGGATTGGCTTCGGCAGCGGCATCGAGCGGTTGGCTTTGAACCTGCGCCGGGCCGAAGCGCCGGTTCCGGACGAGCCGTCGCCCCAATACTTGATTGCCACGATCGGCGAGACCGCCCGGCTGGAAGGCGTGCGTTTGGCCCGGCGAATGCGAAATGCCGGCATCGGAGCGATTCTGGCTAACGGCGGCCGGGCCCTGCGGGGACAGATGCGCCAGGCCAATGCCCTGGGTATATCCGCCGCCCTGATCATTGGAGACGACGAAGTGCGCGACGGTACGGTCATGGTGCGGGATATGCAGACCTCGAGCCAACAGAGCCTCAGCATCGAGGCATTCCTGCAAGACGCCGCGTAGTCGCTAACCCTTACCCCTTGTCGCTTGGGCCGGGCGCGCGCTCGGCCTTTCACTTGCGAGTCGGGCCTCGGCGAAATCGAAACAAAAATGCTGAAAACGGACAGCCGAGCCATTGACATAGAACATTTGATTGTTAGAACATACGGTCAAGACAAATGCGCTGCTATGTTCGCGCGACAGGAGTAAACGCCATGATCACCACGGCCCGCATCAGCATGATGGACGCCACCCACGCTCTTACCGCTTCGCCCATCCCTCCCGGCGGCCGGCGGATCCCGTACCGCGGCCACCTCATCCACGGCGAAGTTCCCTCCATCTGCTACGTCATCTACGGGCGTAATCGCTACGGCCAACTTACCGAGCTTGGCAACACCCGCAGCTTCGCCGACGCGATGCGGTGGGTTGACCGCCACGTGGAAGACGGGCAGCGACTGATCCCCGTCATGGACAAACCGCACGGCGTCGGGAACCAGGCGGGCGACTACCCAGTGGCCGCCTAACGCCGGTGGTCGCCTAGCGCCGTCGGTTATCATATCCGCAACATGGAAACATCGATCACGTACCGCCGGGTGGTGGACCTGACGCACCCCATCCGGCCCGGAATTCCCCAGTGGCCCGGCGACCCGCACGTCGAGTTTGAGACCGTTGCCAGCATCGACCAAGCCGGGTATCGGTTGCGGCGATTCAGCATGGGCGAACACAGTGGGACGCACCTGGCCACCCCGTCGGCTTTTTGGCGCGACGGCATCGGGCCAGCCCAAATCCCGGCCGAGTCTCTGATCGCCGGAGCAGTAGTCATCGACGTCAGCGAGTTGGCCGCGAGGGACCCGGATTACGCGCTGTCAGTTGATGCCGTAAAAGGATGGGAGCGACGAAACGGAGCAGTCTCGTCCGGATGTATCGTTCTGCTCTTTACCGGCTGGGAGCGCTATTGGGACGAACCTGGGCGGTTCATCAACGCCGACCGTGACGGCATCATGCACTTCCCCGGGTTCGGGCCGGACGCCGCCCGTTATTTGCTGGAGCGGCGTGGCGCATCCGGTTTGGGCACCGATACCCACGGCATCGACGCCGGCGCGGATACCGGGCTGTCGGTAAGCCAGCTTGCGTTGGCGAAAAACGCCCTGGTACTGGAGTGCCTCAATAATCTGAGCGCGCTGCCCCCCAATGGCGCAACCGTGGTCATCGGACGATTGCCCCTGGCGGGTGGCAGTGGGGCGCCCGCGTCGGTTCTCGCGCTGATTCCCTGAAAACACGCCCGCCCCTCTCCCGAAAACGAGAGAGGGGCGGATATCTTACCTAGTCCGTTAGAGGGCTGCCGCGCCGGCGGCCGCGCATTGCTCGTCTTCCTGGCTGGTTCCCCCGCCTACGCCACAAGCGCCAACCACAGCGCCATCCTGGACGATGGGAACGGCGCCCTGCCCGAAGATCATTTCCGCGCCGGAACGCTCCCGGATCCCGGCGGGCGTGGGCGCGATGGCCCGATCTTGCATTTCGCCGCTGGGCCGGCCAAAGGCGGCCGACGCCACGGCTTTGCCCTGGCAACCGTAGGCCGACGCCCAGATCGCGCCGTCCATGCGCTGCAACCCGATCAGTCGTCCGCCGGGATCCACCACGGCGACGCTCACCTTGATGTTCAGTTCATTGGCTTGGGCGATGGCCGCCGCCATAATCCGGTTGCTGTCTGCTAAAGTCAGTGCCATCTTTTGCCTCCTCTCAGGGCCCGGCCGGTGGCCGGATGTTCGTATGCCATGATAGTGGCCTAGCGTGGCGCTAACAAGGCTAATAGAGAGGCCGATTTCGGGCCGGTTGAATGCTATACTGTTAGGCGATTTTTGACTTGCCTGATCTGCTCCGTGTTGACCTGCCGTATCATCCCCTGCCTTGACGTTGACGCGGGCCGCGTCGTCAAAGGCACCAGTTTCGTCAACCTTCGCGACGCCGGCGACCCGGCCGAGTTGGCCGCCCGCTACGACCTGGAAGGGGCGGACGAACTGGTGTTCCTGGATATCACGGCCAGCAGCGACTCCCGGGATACCATGGTCGATGTGGTCCGGAGCGTGTCCGAGCAAGTTTTTATCCCCCTTACGGTGGGCGGCGGGATCCGCTCCATCGAGGACGTGCGGCGCATGCTCAACGCCGGGGCCGACAAGGTCTCGGTGAATACTGCCGCCATCAACACCCCGAACCTGGTGTCCGAGGGCGCGGCCCAATTCGGCAGCCAGTGCATCGTCACCGCCATCGACGCGCGCCGGGTCGTGCCGGGTGAAACCGGCCCGGAGCCCGGAGACCCCACTCTGGCGGTCAATGACCGCTCCCGATGGCAGGTTTTCACCCATGGCGGACGCAATCCCACCGGCCTGGACGCAGTGAAATGGGCGGAGCGCACGGTGGCTCTGGGGTCCGGGGAGATCCTGCTCACCAGCATGGACGAAGATGGGCAGCAGGACGGGTATGACCTGGAACTGACTCGAGCGATCTCGCGGGCCGTTCCCGTTCCGGTGATTGCCAGCGGCGGCGCGGGCAACCTTGAGCATCTCTATGCGGCTTTCTCCAATGGCGAGGCTGATGCGGTGCTGGCCGCCAGCATCTTCCACTTTGGAACCTATTCCATTGCAGAGGCCAAAGAATATCTGTCCTCGCGCGGGATCCCAATGCGAATCTGAATGCCCTGGAACTGCGAGGAGACAAAGCAAATTAATGAGCGCTATCACCACCATCATCTTTGATATGTTCAACACGATAGCGCAGGACAGCGCGGAACACTGGCGCCGGACTTTCGTAGAAATCATCGACCGCCAGAAGCTCGCAACCACGCCCGAAGCCCTGCGCGACGCCTGGGATGACGGCGCCGGCGCATTTCGGGAACAACGGACCGCGCCGGGCGCTCCTTTCATCTCCTACCTTGACGGTTGGGCCAACGCGTTCGCCACGGCTTTCGCTGCGCTGAAATTGGATGGCGACCCCATGGCTGCCTCCCGGAAGTCTCTAGACAACTTGGGAACGCGACCGCTTTTCCCCGACGTAGCGGAAGCCTTGGCCAACCTCAGCCGGACCCATCGGCTGGCCGTCATATCTAACGCGGACGACGCGTATCTCGACCCGGTCGTCGCCCGCATCCCGGCGCAATTTGAAACCGTCATATCGTCCGAGGGTGTGCAGTGCTACAAGCCCGACCGTCGCCTGTTCGACATGGCGGTTCGACGTTTACGGGTCGCCCCGTCGGAGTGCGTATATGTGGGCGATAAGCAGTTCGAAGATGTGATGGGAGCGCGAGGCGCCGGCATGGTCGCCGTCTGGATAAACCGCTCCCGGGCTCCGTTGAACCCCCAACTGCCCAAACCCGACGGTGAAATTCAAGACCTGTTGGGATTGCCCGCCGTGCTGGAACGGCTAGGGTAGGGGTGAAGTCTGGCAGTTTTGAAGTATTAATCCCGTCATTCCCGCTTTCGCGGGAATCCGGGACGCCGTTGGCGCACCGGACGCTGGCTCCCGGCTTTCGCCGGAATGACGAACTTGATGGAGGTTTCCGTGACTGAAGTAAAGCTGGACGACCAGGGCCTGACGCCCGCCATTGCCCAGGATATCAATACCGGCCAGGTGCTGATGCTAGGCTATATGAACCCCGGCTCTCTCAAGCGTACCGTGGAAGGAACGCAGGTCTGGTTCTACAGCCGCAGCCAGGAGGACTTGTGGCACAAGGGTGAAGTGTCAGGTAACTACCTCAACCTGCGGGAGTGGTACGTGGACTGCGACGGCGATACCATCCTCTTGAAGGTGGATCCGGACGGCCCGGCCTGTCACACCGGCGAGGTCTCCTGCTTTTTCACCAAAATGGATGGCCTGCCCGAAGATTACACTGCGTCCGACGGCGGGCCTCGCGTCCTCGACGAGCTGTTCGCCGTGATCAGAGACCGGCAGCGCGCCATGCCGGAGAGCAGCTACACGGCAGAACTTCTGGCCGGCGGCGTCAGCCGAGTGGCCCAGAAGGTAATCGAAGAGGCCGGGGAAACTGCCCTGGCCGCAGTGGCCGGCGATACCGAGAACCTGCCGGCTGAAATCGCCGACCTTCTCTACCACACCATGACACTGATGGCCGCCGCCGGCGTTTCGCCCAGCGCCGTTTGGGAAGAACTGCGCGCGCGGAGGGGTTAGCCGACTGGCCCGTCCACCGTCAGGCCCGGAACCGTTTCGCCGCCAGCGAACCTCCGCCAGTTCCCGGCCTGATACACCGTCACGCTCCCGGCGCCCAGGGCAGTCGCTCCTTCAGGATCCAGCATAATCCCGGATCCGCCGTCGATCCCCAGAACGGCCAGGCTTACGGTCTCCGGAGCTGACAGTTGGGTCGCCACAGATTGCGGGTCGCTACGCTCATGATGCGGCAATACCATGACATTCGGGATAATCCCCAGGGCCGGCGAGACCGGAGACCCGGAAGAAGGCCGACGCATCACGGCGCCCAGCACCATGGCGCCGGCGCTGGAGCCGGCCCAAATAGCGCCACTGTGATTGGCCGCAATCACCGCCTCCAACAGCGGACTGCCGGCCAGCGCCGCGTGCAGATGCTCCGGGCTTCCGCCCGTGAAATAGATCACGTCAGCGCCTTCCAGCTGGGCCACGATACGCGGGTTCTCCGCGTCGGCCCGGCGGATTACGTCCACGCTGTAGGCGGATGCGCCCAGGCCGACGAAATGCCGGACGCCGTTAGATACGGCCAAAGCCGGGTTTTCGTGAGCGGCGGCAGTTGGTATGATAGCCACACGCGGCGTTGACTGGCCGGTTTGGCGGAGCAGGTGGCGGTCAACTCCGACGCCGGACGGCCTGAACTCGTCTCCGCCCACCAGTAAAATTCGTCGTGCCACCGTTTCCTTCCTCGTCCTCAGATCAGGCGTTTGTTCCTAAAGGAGCCAAGCCATGTTCGAGTTTATACATCACGTCCGTATCCTTGTCCACGACGCGGATGCCATGGCCGCATACATCGAAGAAAACTTCGGGATAGTTCCGGTGAAGATCGAGGTCTATCCCGCTCGGGGCATGAAAAACGCCATTTTCAAAGTCGGGCAAACCAACGTGGAGTTCACCGAGCCGCTGGATCCGGCCTCCGCCATGGGGCAATATCTGAAGACCTTCGGTCCGGGCCCTTACCACATGGCCTTTGGCGTAACCGATATTGCGGACAAAGCGGCCGATCTTGCCGCCAGGGGCAATGTGATGCGCGGCGAAAACGGAATGTCCCGCAGCGCCGAAGGCTATCTGACCGCGAACATCGATCCGACCAGCGCTCTCGGCTACCCTTTCCAGATCGCCGAAGGATAAAATTGCCGAGGGATAAAAGGCAAACCCGGCCCAGTGTTGGCGCCGGCATTCAACATCACCACCCACCCACTGGATCCTGTTCTGATGGATTGGCATCATGCTTGTTAGAGACACCGTAGGGGCAGCCGTCGCCGCAGCGCTGGAACAGGCGCACCGTGACGGCGTAATCAGCATAGCGACTGTGCCCGACATCGAAATCGACCGCCCCAACAACCCGGAGCACGGGGATTTCGCCACCAACTTGCCGTTGCGGCTGGCCCGCGCCGCTCGGGCGAACCCGCTGCAACTGGCCCAGTTGATCGCCGAGCGGATCGAAACGCGGCCCGAGATCGACAGCGTGGCGGCCGCCGCTCCCGGCTTCATCAATTTCAAGCTCAGCGACGGTTGGCTCCAAGAGCAGGTGGAAGCCGTTCGGGCCGCCGGCGACGCCTTCGGATCATCCGACGTTGGAGCCGGCGGCAAGGTGATGGTCGAGTTCGTCAGCGTCAACCCTACCGGCCCGGTTCACGTTGGCCACACTCGGGGCGCCGTTCTGGGCAGCGCCCTCGCCAACGTGCTGGAAGCCGCCGGCTATGCGGTGACCCGCGAGTATTACATCAACGACGCCGGCACCCAGATGGAGGCTTTTTACCGTTCCGTCTGGACCCGCTACCGGCAGGCTCTGGGGCACGACGCGGAAATGCCCGATAACGGTTACCAAGGCGATTACATTGCCGATATTGCGGAAGACGTCATTCGCGCCGAATCGTCCCGTTTCCTGGGAATTAACGAACCGGCGGCCATCCGCGAAATTGGCGATATCGCCCGCGAAAAAATGGTTGCCTTGATCCGCGAAGATTTACAGGAAATCGGGGTCACCTTCGATAACTGGTTCAGCGAGCGACGGTTGTTCCAAACCGATTCGGCCGCCAGCGACTACGATCGGGCCATCGGGCGTCTCCGGGAAGGCGGCCATTTGGCCGAACTCAGCGGCGCCCTCTGGTTCAACTCGAAAGCCTTGGGAGACGACCGGGACAACGTGGTGGTTCGCTCGTCCGGCGAGCCCACCTACTTCGCTTCCGACATCGCCTACCACTACAACAAGTTCGGCGAACGGGACTTTGACCGCGTTATCGACATTTGGGGCGCCGACCACCAGGGCCACGTTCCCCGGATGAAAGCCGCCGTTGCCGCTCTGGGAATTGATCCGGAAAACCTGACGGTATTGATCTCGCAGATGGTGACTCTCAAGCGCGGCGATGAGACGGTCCGGGCCTCCAAGCGCACCGGCGATTTCGTGACTCTTCGCGAGTTGGTGGACGAGGTCGGCATGGATGCCTGCCGCTACTTTTTCCTGGCCCGGGCGGCCTCCACGCAGATGGAATTTGATCTGGAACTGGCTACCCGGGCGTCCTCAGAAAACCCGGTGTACTACGTGCAGTACGCCCATGCCCGCAACGCCAGCATCCTGAACCTGGCCGCCGAGCGCGGCATAGATTACGACGGCGGTGACGTTGCCCTGCTGACCCATCCTTATGAATTGGGTCTCATCCGCGACATGCTCCGATTGCCCGAGTTGATCGTTCAGGTGGCCGAAAACCTGGAGCCGCACCACTTGCCCCACTACGCCATGGAGCTGGCTACCGCGTTCCACCATTTCTACGAGAACTGCCGTGTCATCTCCGCCAACCCGGAGGACAACGAACTTACTTTGGCGCGCCTCAAGCTGGTGGCGGCGGCGCAGATCGTCTTCCGCCGCACCCTGACCCTGATGGGCATGTCCGCGCCGGAACGGATGGAACGGTGAGGCTACCTTATCGCTGCTCTTTTGCGCCTCCGTCCCCCGCCGGTTTGGGAGCCGGTTCGCTGCGGTCGGGGCATCGCTTCAGAG
Organism: Dehalococcoidia bacterium; assembly: GCA_963692995.1. Classification (GTDB taxonomy): domain Bacteria; phylum Chloroflexota; class Dehalococcoidia; order Lucifugimonadales; family UBA3495; genus Bin87. The sequence continues at coordinate 948,572 of OY843611.1, read as the reverse complement.
GAGAAAACATCCAATCCGGTGCGGCTACGGGATTGCCGGAACACGGTTTTGGGTGTATATTGCGTGGCCTATGCTATCCGATTTCATAATCATACGCTGGTTCGTACCAGCGGGCGTCTTCGGTTGCGATTCGCGTAACCGAACCCACCTGAGCCGGGGAAGCGGGCGCTGATGGACATCCTCTGGCGCATCATCAGGATGGCGGCGCGCTACCCGACCCGCCTGTCGCTGGCGTATGTCTCGGCGCTGGCGGCAATTGCCTTTTCGCTGACCCTGCCCGAGCTGTTCGGCACCGGCATCGACCTGCTGGTGGAAAGGGTGGAAGCCGTAAACGATCAAGGCGAAACCGTATCCGGGATCGCCAAGCGCGACTTCCAGATAGTGGGCTGGGGGTTCGACTACGTGCTGTTCATCGGCGTGGGTATCCTGGTGGTGAGCCTGTGCCGGGGCTTCTGCGACTTTGGGCGGACCTACACCACCGAGTCTCTTTCGCAAATGGTCTCTTTTGACTGCCGCAACCTCTTGTATGACAAGTTGCAGAACGTCAGCTTCGCCTTCCACGACAAAGAGCACACGGGCGACCTGATGTCCCGGGCCACCGCCGACGTGGAGGCAATGCGTCGTTTCGTCAACATGGGGATGATAAGGTCGCTGGACGTTGTGGTACGTATTCTGGCGATTCCCGTCCTACTGTTCGTGGAGAATTGGCAGCTGGCGTTGATCAGCATGATTTTCGTGCCGGCCATCGTGGTGCGTTCATCTCTTGTGATGCGCGCGCTTCGTCGCAAATGGCTCCGCGTACAGCAGGTGATGGGCGAATCGGTTACAGTGTTGCAGGAAAACCTTGCCGGCATGCACGTGGTCAAAGCCTTCGCGTCGGAAGAATACGAGCGGGCCAAGTACAACCGCAAGGCCGAAGAGCTCCGAGTCGAGTACTTTGACGCCGAGCGGATGCAAGGCACCAACAGCGCTTGGATGACGCTGTATTTCACTTTTGCCTTCGGCGTCATCATCTGGCTGGGAGGCTGGATGGTGGTTCGCGGCGAACTTTCGCTGGGCGCCCTCGCCATGTTCCTGCTGTACCTGAACCAGCTGACGTTTCCCATTCGCGCTTCGGCGCAGATCATCAACACTTTCTCCCGGGCCATTTCCTCCGGTCAGCGCCTATTTGGCGTACTGGACACGCAGTCCCCCGTGGTGGAACGCCCCAATGCTGCGGAAATGGGCCGCGCCACCGGCCGCGTCAAGTTCGACGACGTGGCGTTCGCTTACGAAGATCGCTCCCCAGCCCTGCGCAAGGTTGACCTGGAAGCCGAACCCGGCCAAGTTACCGCAATTCTGGGCGCGCCCGGCAGCGGCAAAACCACCGTCGTGAACTTGCTGCCCCGTTTCTACGACGTCACTTCCGGCGCGATCACCATCGACGGCCGGGACATTCGAGATTTCACGCTCCAGTCCTTGCGCCACAACGTCGGTATCGTCCACCAGGACGTGTACCTGTTCAGCGCCAGCATAAGGGACAACATCTCCTACGGGGTGATCGGCGCTACGGAGGAGGACGTGATCCGCGCCGCCAAAGTGGCGCAACTGCACGACCAGATCATGTCCCTGCCCCACGGCTACGGCACTTGGGTAGGAGAACGGGGCACTACCCTTTCCGGCGGCCAGCGCCAACGTCTCTCCATCGCCCGCACCATTCTCATCGATCCTCCGGTTCTCATTCTCGATGACTCGACATCCAGCGTTGATGTGGAAACCGAGCGGCAGATCCATCGCGCCATGGTTGAGGTGATGAAAGGACGCACTACTTTCGTCATCGCGCACCGATTGAGCACGGTCCGAGAGGCCGACCAAATTCTCGTTCTGGACAAGGGCGTCATCGCGGAACGAGGCGCCCATGAGGAATTGATACGCACGGGCGGCATCTACCAGAGCATTTACGAACTTCAACTCCGTCCCCAGGAGGAAGTCCTCCTGGAAGCGGCGGTGCCGGTTATGGCCGACGGGAGGGCTGCCGTATGATGCGCGGCGGCGGCATGGGCGGCGGCATGATGGGGGGGATGCGCGGCACCTCCGCTGACAGCATGTTCGCCCCCACTAACGACAACCTCACCGATGAGGACATCGTTGGCAGCGTGTACGACAATAAAGTCGTGATGCGTTTTGCGAGGTACATCAAGCCCTATCGAAAGTACGCCCTGATTGCCCTGGCGTCCCTGCTCACTTACGCCGCGGTCAACGCGGGAATACCCTTCGTTATCAAGTACGGCATTGACTGGGCCATCGCTGAGGGCAGCGTGAACAAAGTGCACGTCGTGGGCGCCGCCTTCATGGTCATCACGATAATGCACTTCCTGGCGAACCGGTTACAATTCATTTTCATTTCCCTAACCGGCCAGCACATCCTGTACGACCTTCGGACGGGAATGTTCAGCCATCTGCAAAACCAATCCAACGCCTTTTATCATCGGACCTCCATCGGGCGAATCATGTCCCGGATGCAGTCCGACATCCTCCAATTGCAGGAGACTTTTGAACTGTTGGCGTTAGCGTTGGCAGAGTTGGTGTCGGTTGGAGCCATCATAATCCTGATGCTCATCGTGGATTGGCAGCTGGCGCTGGTTTGCATGTTCATCGTGCCGGTGCTGACCCTGGTGTTGGCGTATTGGCAGCGGTTCGCCCGTCATTCGTTCATGCGAATTCGGCGGGCTATCGCCATGGTCAACGGCGAGTACAATCAGAACATCACCGGCGTCCGCGTAGTGCAGAGCCTCAATCGCCAGGATGAGAACCTTGCGCACTTCCGCACCCTCAACCACGAATACCTGGACGCCAACCTGGAGGCCGCCCGCTACTCCGGGATGTTGCAGCCCTTCGTGGAATTGCTGATCGGCCTGGGCATCGGGTTGGGTGTAGTGGTATTTGGCGGTTTCCTGTTGCAGCGCGACGCCCTGGAAGTCGGAACCCTGGCGGCCTTCGCCTTGTGGATACAACGGTTCTTCGAACCAATCCGCCAGCTGACCATGCAGTACAGCCAGTTGCAGCGCGCCATGGCCGCCGGGGTCCGTATCTTCGAGGTGTTGGACCTTGACCCCGACATCAACGATAAACCCGACGCCATAGCAATGCCGGAAGTCAAAGGCGAAATCCGGTACAACGACGTGATGTTCCACTACGTTCCCGGCATCGACGTTCTGAATAACGTTAACCTGCACATCAAGGCCGGCGAAAACGTAGCGCTGGTTGGCTCTACCGGAGCCGGCAAGAGCACGCTGGTCAACCTGCTGCACCGCTCCGCAGACGTGACCGGAGGAGCAATAACCATCGACGGTCACGACCTTCGCGATGTACAGCGCCATTCACTGGTTCATCAGATGAGCATGGTGCTGCAAGAGCCGTATCTGTTCTCCGGCACCGTCCGCGAAAACATCTGCTACCAGCGCCAGGACGCCACCGACGAACAGGTAATTGAAGCGGCCAAGGCGGTTGGCGCCCATGACTTCATCATGGATATGGAAGGCGGCTACGACTCCGAGTTGGCGGAACGAGGCGTGAACCTGAGCATTGGCCAACGACAGCTGATCAGCTTTGCCCGCGCTATTGTCGGCAATCCGCGCATCCTGGTGTTGGACGAGGCCACCGCCAACATTGACACCCACACCGAGCTTTTGATCCAACGGGCGTTGGGCCGCATCCTCAAAGAACGCACCTCCATCGTCATCGCGCACCGGCTGTCCACCATCCGCAACGCCGACAAAATCGTTGTGCTGGATCGTGGTCGGGTCGCCGAAGTCGGTTCCCACGACGAGTTGCTGGAATCCGGCGGCGTGTACGCCCAGCTATACGCTATCAACTATGGTCTGTCCGGCCCCAGCGTGGATGTAGCCCCCGTGGGCGGAGAGGTAATCGGAGCGGACGGCATGTCTCCGGCGTCCGCAAGTTAGTCAATCCTCCGCAAGAAACTCCCGGATCACTACAGCGAGTTCCGTCGGCTTGTCGTATCCAATGTCGTGGACGGTTTCCGGTATCCAATGGATTCGCCCGTTCCGCAACGCCCCCTCTGCCGCCGCTACCATCACCTCGCGCTGACGCGAAAACTGGGAGTTGGCCCGCTCGGCACGGGGCCCGGCCGCGACCACCAAGGTAGGAACGGAAACCTGTGGCAGCACCACCGACGGCGGCTCGTTCCACATCGCCTCCAACACCTGTGCGTGATGCCCCGGGCGCAGGATATCGCGCATCTGCCCGTCCGGGCCTTCGTGCACCATGGTTAAAGCGATTTCGGCCAGGTCGTCACCCCAGCAGAACCACAAGTCATCCGCCAAGCGGCTCACGTATTCATCCCGAGTGCCGGCCACCAATCGAGGCGCCAAACGCTGCTGAAAGGCTTCCCAAGTTGGCGTGGGCATCAAATGGCCGTCCTGAAAACCCCCGTCGATCATCACCATCTTGCTAACCCGGTCCGGGAAGCGCATCGCCAGGTTGCTGGCGACGTGACCGCCCCACGAATGGCCCAGAACCGCGGCCCGTGGGATGCCCAGATGATCGAGCAGGCCGATAGCGTCTTCCGCCAGGGTTTGCCAGTCGTAGCCCGCCGGGGCTTGCGAGGTCGCCCCGTGTCCCCGCTGGTCGGGAGCGACGATGCGGTAATCTCCAGCCAGCTGGGGGGCTACCCGTCGATACCAGTGTCCCGACGACGCCAATCCGTGTAAGGCCAACAGCGGCGCGCCGCCGCCACCCCAATCCAGATAGTGCATCGTCAGATCGCCAATTGCAACGGCATGAGATACGGGGTTGGCGTTGATCGATTTTGAGTCGGAGACGGGCATGACAATCGCTCTCTCGGCAAATTTTGCCATGATTATACGCTGATGCAAGTAATGCTGCGCCGGCTTTGCCGATGGCGCTGGTCGGCCATATGCTAAAATCGGGACGATACGATAAAGCCGCGCGGCGAGGGAGTTGCCATGACCGACCGTTACCACCTTGGCGACTATGCTCAGCCGGTGCTCGAGGCCGCCCGCCAATTGGACGCGGATAGCGTCCCGAAGCGTCTCCACGCCCATGATTTCACGCTTTGGAACGATGACCCCACCGAGATCGCGGACCGTCTCGCCTGGCTGACGCTTCCCAGCGACGTCTTGCCTCGGATAGCCGAGTTGCGCCGCTTTGCAGAATCGGTGCGGTCGGCCGGTTATCAGAATATCCTGCTCCTGGGCATGGGCGGCAGCAGTCTCGGCCCGGAGGTAATCCGGCAGGTACTCGGGCCTTCCTTGAAAGGCGCCGGCTTTCCACGAATGCTGACCCTGGACAGCACGGTGCCGGCATGGGTGGCATCGACCACATCCGCCATCGACCCAGCCCGTACTCTGTTCATTGTGTCTTCCAAATCGGGCACTACTACGGAACCCCTTGCCTTCTATGCGCACTTCCGGGCATTGGTGAACTCACGGCTGGGGACCGAAAAGGCGGGTGATAACTTTGCGGCGATTACGGATCCGGGAACTCCTCTCGCCGAAATGGCGAGCGCGGAACAGTTCCGCCGCGCGTTCACCAATGACCCCAACATCGGAGGCCGTTATTCGGTTCTTTCGTACTTTGGCCTGGCTCCGGCTGCGCTGGCCGGCGTTGATCTGGAGCGACTGCTTGGGCCGGCCCTTCGAATGCAGCGGCGTTGCCTGCTCGCTGACTCGACGACGGACAACCCCGGAGCCTGGCTGGGAACGGCAATCGGAACCTTGGCCAAGCTGGGTCGCGACAAACTGACGTTGATCGCGTCGGAGAAGATGTCGCCTTTCGGTTTGTGGGTCGAACAATTGCTGGCCGAAAGCACCGGCAAAAACGGTACGGGCGTGATTCCGGTGGTCGGCGAGCCATTGAGCAGCGCCGGAACCCGGGACTACTATGGCGACGACCGTTTCTTCGTCCAGGTCCGTTTGGTCTCAGACGACAATGGTCACAGCGACGCGGCGGTGCGGAGACTCCGAGCCGACGGCAATCCGGTTGCCGTCCTGGAATTGTCCGACCCCTATGATTTGACTGGCGAATTCTTTCGGTGGGAGTACGCTACCGCCATCGCCGGCTACCTCATGGGCATCCAGCCCTTCGATCAACCCGACGTGCAGGGGGCCAAGGACAGTACAGCCGCCGTGTTGGCTCAGTACCAGCAAGAGCAGCGGCTGATACGACCCGACTTCGACGATCCGGTTCGCCTGCGCCGTCTGCTCGCGGAAAGTCGCAGCGGCGACTATTTGGCGATCATGGCCTATCTACCCGCCTCCTCCGCTATTGATGACGCGCTAAGGGATTTGCGTGGCAAGGCGATGCGCGGATATGGCGTCGCAACCACCCAAGGCTACGGCCCCAGGTTACTCCATTCCACCGGGCAGCTGCACAAGGGCGGCCCCGACACCGGCATCTTCCTACAGCTCACCCAGTCCTACGCTGAAGACATACCGATTCCCGGTTGGCCCTTCAGCTTTGGGGCCCTGGCCGACGCCCAGGCCCTTGGGGACCTGCAAACTCTGCAAAGCCGGGGACGCCGCACCGTTTCTATCAACGTCGGTGACGACCCGGTCGGCGCAATATCCGAAATACTCTAATACAGGAGCTAGCCAGTGGAAATTGGCATGATTGGTTTGGGCCGAATGGGCGCCAACATGGCGCAGCGGCTGATCGCGGGCGGGCACACTGTAGTCGCCTATGATCGGGATGCCGAGGCCGTTGCCGCCAGCGCTTCCGGGGGCGCCCAGGCCGCGGAGACCGTTGGCGACCTGGTGGCGAGGCTGTCGTCGCCCCGGGCAGTGTGGGTGATGGTGCCGGCCGGAGCGGTCACCGACGCCGTGATTGACGAACTGGCCGAGATTCTGGATCCAAGTGACGCCGTGATTGACGGTGGCAATGCTAACTACAAAGACACCATCCGCCGCGGCGCGAAGTTATCCCAGCGCCGCATCCACCTGCTGGATGCCGGAACCAGTGGCGGCATCTGGGGCTTGACCGAAGGCTATTCCCTGATGGTGGGCGGTGATAAGGACACCTTCCGCCGGCTGGAACCAATCTTCCAGGCGCTGGCGCCCGGTCCGGATCGAGGCTACTCCCATGTCGGACCGATTGGGGCGGGCCATTTCACCAAGATGATCCACAACGGCGTGGAGTACGCATTAATGCAAGCCTACGCGGAAGGTTTCGAACTGATGCAGGCCAAACGGCATGAATTCGATCTGGACCTGCCGGCAATCGCGCGCACGTGGCAATATGGAAGCGTGGTCCGGTCTTGGCTGCTTGACCTGACCGTTCGAGCGCTGGAGGAAGACCCCGGGCTGGAAAGCCTGGCCGCATACGTGGACGACTCCGGCGAAGGCCGGTGGACCGTCAACGAATCGGTGGAATTGGCAGTTCCCACACCGGCGATCACCGCCGCGCTTTACCAGCGCTTCCGCTCCCGGCAGGAGGAACCCTTCGGCTCACGGCTGCTGGCGGCCCTCCGCAATCAGTTTGGGGGCCATACCGTGCGACCGGCCGGGGAGGAGGACAGATGATCACGCACGGAGCAACCGTCTTGCCAGAAGGGAGCGACGCAGTCACCGCGTTGGTGATAATGGGCGCCAGCGGCAACTTGGCCTACACCAAGCTGGCTCCGGCTCTGTTCAGCCTGTATCGGAAAGGCCGGTTGCCGCATCGCGTCCATATCATTGGCGTGGCCCGCGACCATTGGTCCGACGCCGAATTTCAGCAGCGGTTGCGCGACGCCATTGGCGATGCTAACGCTGGGGAGTGGGACGATTTCGCCGCGCGTCTCAGCTACGTGCCAGCAGACGTTACCAACGCCGATACCATGGGCGCCGTAAGCCGGCGCGTTGGCGAGTTGGCCGCGGACGATGACCGATTCAACTGCCTGTACTATTTGGCACTAGAGCCGGGACTCTACGCGCCGGCGATCACGGCATTGGCATCCGCCGGGATGGCCGAAGAGAGTTCGGGCTGGCGGAGGATAGTGATCGAAAAACCGTTCGGTTCCGACCTGTTGACGGCCCAGCGTTTGAACCAGCACGTTCACAACGTGTTCCGCGAGGATCAGGTCTATCGCATTGACCACTATCTGGGCAAGGAGACCGTGCAGAACCTGCTGGTTTTTCGGTTCGCAAACTCGATATTCGAGCCAATCTGGAACCGGAACTACGTTGACCAGGTGCAGATTACCGTCGCTGAGGACATCCTGGTAGGGGAACGAGGCGAATACTATGACCGGGCCGGGGTGCTGAAGGATATGTTTCAGAACCATCTGCTGCAACTGCTGGCGCTGATCACCATGGATCCTCCCTTCGCCTTCCGGGCCGATGCCCTCCGGAACGAGAAGGTCAAAGCCCTCAGCGCGGTACGCCGCCTCAATCTGCGTGACGTACGTCACAATCTTATCACTGGTCAATACGACGGCTATCACTACGAACCTGGCGTATCCCCAGGCTCTCAAACGCCAACCTACGCGGCTTTGCGTCTTTTCGTGGATAACTGGCGCTGGCACGGGGTTCCCTTTTACCTGCGCTCCGGCAAGGGACTGTCCCGCAAGACCACCGAGATGATCATTCAGTTCCGCTCGCCGCCGCACATGCTGTTTCCGGTGCCGGAAGGTGTTGATATACCCGGCAATACGCTGTCAATCTGCGTCCAGCCCAACGAGGGTATGCGGCTGGAATTCCAGTCCAAGGTGCCCGACGCCGAGTTGGAGATGAAGTCGGTCTCGCTGGAGTTCCACTACGACGAAGGATTTGCCGGCGTCGATCTCCCCGATGCCTACGAACATCTGCTGTTGGATGTTCTGGACGGCGACGCTTCGCTGTTCATTCGCAGCGACGAAATCGAGCTGGCCTGGAGCATAATCGATCCTATCGTCCACAGCCTGGACCTGCCCGGCGCACCGGCGCCCTACCGGTACATACCGGGCATGAACGGGCCACCCAACGGCGAAGAATTGCTGCTTAGTGATAATCGTCGCTGGCTTCCGGGTTGTGTAGAGGCAGGGTACGGCGTTTAGACGAATTTTGCCGTCATTCCGGCGAAGGCAAGAGCCAGCCGGGGCGGGTTTGAAATCCGCCCCGGCTCACCGGCAATTGGATTCCGGCTCGGGGCTGGAATGATGAGAATGGTTTATTGCCCGCTGGCAAAAATTTCGTTAGCAATGTCCATGGCGCCCCTGGCGAAGGGGATACCGGCGTACAGGGTCATATGACCGAACACCTCGATTATCTGATCCGGCGTGAATCCGATATTCAGCGCGCCGCGAATATGACTCCGCAGTGGCCCCTCGCGTCCCAAGGCCGCCAGACAGGTCATGGTGCAGAGGCATCGGCTGGGCAGGTCCAGACCCGGCCGGGTCCAGGTCGCGCCCCAGTAGTATTCGCCGGTTATGCGGCCCAGTTCCCTTTCGGCGTCGGTAGGAGGAGCTGGGCGCGGGGGCGAAGCCCCCATATAGTTGCGCCGGTATTCGTCGCCCCTTTGGAACAGGCGGTCCGGATCCTCCTCGCTATCGTGGATGCGGGCCGGTGTGAAGTCGATGCCCCGCTCTTCAAACACCTCCCTGCACCGGGTGAGCGCCTGGATGCCGGCCGGCGCGCCGCCGTACCAAGTATCGTGGATGATCAGCTCGACGATCTGCTCCGGCGTCAAGCCCACGTTGAGCGCGTTGCTCAAATGGCGCTTCAGCTGCACCTCGCGGTTCAGCACGATCAAGCAGGACAGCGTGATCATTTCCCGCTGCACCGGCGTCAGGGCTTCCCGCCGCCAGATGGTGCCGAACAGACCCTCGCCGAGTATGCGCTCCAGGTCCGGAGCGATGTCCCACGCTCCGGGCGACGAACCGCCGGTGATCTGTCCGCCGCCGAACATCCGACGTGTTTCCTGCCCTCGTTCATAACGCTCATCCAGTTCGCTCATGTGGAGCCTCCACTTCCGTGATGGCGGCAGTGTAAGACCGCCGGTCGGCTAAATCAACAAACCCCGGCTCCCACCGTCCGTCAACGTGAACCGCCAAACTTGCCCACTTCGGCATCCGTCGTTATCATTGGCGCCATGATCGATCTACTCATCACCGGCGGGCAGGTAATCGACGGCTCCGGCAGCCCCGGCTTCCACGCCGCCGTTGCCATATCCGGCGACACGCTCACGATCCATCGCGGCGACGACGCTGATCTGCGTCACAACGCCGCCCGCGTCATCGACGCCGCCGGCCACGTCGTCTGCCCCGGATTTATTGACCTGCATTCCCACGCCGGCCTCACCATACTGGGCGAACCGCACCACGACCCGAAGGTACGCCAGGGTGTGACCACCGAGCTGGTGGGCATCGATGGCATCTCCCACGCTCCGTTCAAGACCCAGGACGAACTGCATCGCTACATCTGGCTGGATGCCGGATTGAACGGCTACCCGCCGATGCCGGCCGACTGGCTCACGGTAGCCGACCTGCTGGGCAAATACGATGGCGCCGTAGCCATCAACGTCGCCTACATCCTGGGCAATTCTCCGGCGCGGATCTGGAGCGTCGGCTGGGAGCAGCGCCCGGCCACGTCCTCCGAAATCGCCGATATGCGGGCCGTGGTCCGTGAAGCGATGGAAGAAGGCGCGTGGGGCCTTTCCACCGGCCTGGATTATCCGCCCGGGGCATATGCCGACACCGCTGAACTGGTTGCTCTTTGCGAAACCGCCGCTGCGCTGGGCGGCATCTATCACACCCACACCCGCGCCAGCCTGCTCAACCAGGGCTACCTGGCGCCGTGGCACGAAGCCGTCGAGATCGGTCGGCGCAGCGGCATTCCAGTCCACCTGACCCACTACCGACAGTCGGTTTCCGGAGTGGGCAGCCATTTGGGGCACCTGGGCCTGGTTGAGGACGCGCGCGCCGAGGGCATCGACTGCACCTTTGACTGCTACACCTATCCCTACTCGGGCACGACGCCCACTATCGGCCTGCCCCATTGGGCCAAGGACGGTGGCCCGGAGCGTCTCATTGCCGCTTTGCAGGACGCCGACGACCGAGCGCGGATGAAGCGCGAGATCACGCCCAACCGGCTGGAAAACAACTGGCTGACCAACTTCACCAAACCCGAAAACCAAATCTACGACGGCCGATTGATCACCGACATCGCGGAAATGCGCGGTCAAGAGCCGGCCGATGCTCTGTTTGACCTGCTGCTATCCGAGAACCTGGGCATCAGCACCGTGGGATTAGGCACCAACGCTCAAACCCTTTACGCCTTTGTATCCCATCCATACGGGATGATCGCCTCCGACGCCATCCTGTTTGGCGAGTATCCCAACCCCCGGAGCTACGGTTGTTTCCCGATTGTGCTGGCGGAATTCGTGCGCGCTGAAAAGCATTTGCGACTGCCCGAAGCCATTCGCAAGATGACCTCCTTCCCGGCCCAACGCCTGGGCATCCCCGACCGGGGCCTGCTCCGCGACGGTTTGAAAGCCGACATCGTCATCTTCAACCCGGACACGGTGAAAGCCCTGGCGACCAAGGAAAATCCCAAGCAATACCCGGTGGGTATCGAATACGTCATAGTCAACGGCCAGGTGGTAATCCAACAGGGCGAAAACACCGGGGCCCTGCCCGGTCGGGGCCTGCGCCGCGGCCACGCTCAAACCTAAACCGAACCCATGCCCGATTCCGTCTCGCCGGATTACATCTACTGCCCGCGCTGCGGGCGGCTCCTGGAACAGGCGATTAGAGGCGGCTTATCCAGGCCCAGCTGCATATCGTGCGGCTTCGTCCATTTTCGCAATCCGGCGGTGGGTGTAGCCGTCGTGGTAATGGACGGCGCCGGTCGCATCCTGCTGGGCCGCCGTTCCGCCGGCGGGAATGTGGGAGCATGGTGCATCCCCTGCGGCTACGTGGAATGGGGCGAGGACATCCGCGACGCCGCCCGCCGCGAGTTTGCCGAGGAAACCGGGCTTGACGTGGCGATTGGCGAGGTGTGCGCCGTCCACTCCAACTTCCACAATCCATCTGCGCTGACCGTAGGCGTCTGGTTCTACGGGGAGATAATCGGCGGCAGTCGGCAAGCGTCGGACGACTTGGACCAAGTAGAATGGTTTCCGCTTGATGACCCGCCGGAACCGCTGGCCTTTCCCACTGATCGGATCGTATTGGCTGACGTAGCGCGGCGGGGCAAGCACGTTCCATGACCAAGCGCGCCGTAGTAATCCAGCACCACCCCGTCGAAACGCTGGCCGGCAACTTCACCGCCGTCCTGCAAAACGCCGGCTTTTCCCTGATCACCGTGCCGGTGTTCGCCGGCGCGCCCGATTTCGCCGCCTTTGACGCCCCCGACCCGTCCGACGTTGACCTGATAATCGCCTTGGGCGGCCCCCTGTCGGCCAACGATAACTACCCGGCGCTGATCCAGGAGATGGCCTATCTCCGTGACGCCGCCACCGGCGCGCTGGGCCGGCGTCCGCCCACGCCGGTGGTTGGGATCTGCCTGGGGGCGCAATTATTGTCCCGCGCCCTGGGCGGCGCGGTCGCGCCCACCGGCGGCTACCAGTTCGGACTTCGCAAAATCGACGTAACTGCCGCTGGCGCGTCGGACCCGGTGTTCCGAGAGCTTCGCATCCCCCTGGTTCCCACCCTGCACGGCGAGCAGTTCACCGTTCCAGCCGGCGCGAGTCTGTTGGCCGCCGGCGCCATGCTGCGGCGGGACGGCGGCTATGTTCGCATTCCCATGGCCTTCCGCTACGGCCCATCCTATGCTTTCCAGTTTGAACCGCAGTTGACGCTGGACGAGCTGCGCGTCTGGAACCGGGAGCTGGCCGGCGACTACGCACTAATGGGTGACCGCTTCGACGCGAAAGAGGAAGCGGCGCGCAACCTCCGCGAGTTCACCGTGTTCGCGCCTTTTCACGAGGCCCAGATGGCGCGGATGCTGCGCGCTCTGCTCGAAGTGGCCGGCTTGACCTAGTTGTCGCCGGTGATTAGCCCCGGAGGTCAGCCCCTGTTCCACATGGACACCGGGTTCCACATGGGCGCCGGGTTCTCGATGGGCGCCGGGTTCTCGTGTCGTTTGACACTGGGCAGGGCGGATAGTAACCTGCCCGCGTTGGTTTCCGGCATACGCCGGCTGTAGTTTCAATCTAATAAAGCGTGGTCAATCGGAGGTTTCTTACTATGGCTTACGACGGAATGATTGCTGAAGAAGTGTGGATTGAGGGACACAACGGCGACGCTATCAACGCTTACCTGGCGCGGCCCTTGGGGGCTGGCCCATTCGGCGCCGTAATGCTGTTCCACCACATGCCCGGCTGGGACGACGCCACCAAGGAAATGGCCCGCAAGATCGCCCACAACGGCTACATCGCCATTTCCCCGAACCTGCATTACCGGGAGGGCAGCGACGATCCCTACGCCAACAGCGCCAGCATCCGCGAGAAGGGCGGGATGCCCGATGCGCGCACGCTAGGAGATGCGGAAGGCGCCATCGGATACCTGCGTCATCTGAGCACGTACAACGGCAAGGTCGGCATCATCGGCTTCTGCTCCGGCGGCCGCCAGGTTTTCCTGGCCGCTTGCAAGCTCAACGGCCTCAGCGCCGCCGTGGACTGCTGGGGCGGTGGAGTCACCCCTCGCGACTCTGAGCCTCCCACCGAGGCAATGCCTCACGCTCCCATCGAGTTCGTCAACGACCTGTCGTGCCCGTTGCTCGGAATTTTCGGGGCGGATGACGCGCGTCCCACTGTGGACGAGGTGAATGTTACCGACGCCGCTATCCAGGCCGCCGGCAAGTCATGGGAGTACGAAATCTATCCCAACGCCGGCCACGGGTTCGTCGCCGTTGACCGGCCCAGCTACGCGGTGGAAGCCGCTAACGCGGCTTGGGCACGAATCTTCGAGTTCTACGGGCAGCACCTGTCATAAGCAACGCATTGGCTGCGAAATCATGTAGGGGCGGGTTTGAAACCCGCCCCTACATTTGATTGACGTGGCGAAGGATTGACGTGACGCAGGGTCAATTGTCCGTTGCCTCAAAGGCCAGCGTCGCGAACCGCATGAAGATGCCACCGCGCGGCGCAGCCAGCGGCCCGTTGAGGCACAGGCCGGCGATGACGTACTGCGTTCCCGGCTCGCCCGCCTCGGCAATCTCAACCCGATGGGGCGTGTTGAGACCGACGATGCTGCCGTAGGCGCGGTCGATCTCGCCGTTGACCCACACCTCTCCGTAGTTGTCGAAATTGGTCTCGAACCAGACCCGGTAACCGGCCACGTTCACGCCGTCGATGGTTTCCGGCAACGTGACGGTGATGCGATACCAGGCGAACGTAAAGCCTACCGACAGGCTCCGGCGCACATTGTCGCACACTTCCCAGCCGGAGTCGTCATAGTCCACCAGCCGGGCCGGCGTATCCAGGAGCCGGGCGGTCAACCCCTCGTTGGGCTCGCCGGGCGCCAGTCCGGGAGCAACGCGCCACTCCCGACCGCCGACTTTAGCGCGGCCTTCAGCTGTGTTCAAATCGACTGCAAATCGCGGCATGGCGACGCCTCCTGATCAATGCGATCCATCGCTTCGGCTTTCGCCGGAGTCCGGAAAGGCCCGCTGGATTCGGGCTTGCGCCGAAGCGACGGTCTGGGCGTTTATTGGACAGCGCCAACGCGCTGCGGAGTTCATCCACTCGGTCGGCGGCATCGGGCTGGGTGTGGTCGGCGATAGCAATGACCGCGAAGCGGCTGGGGAAGCGCTTGACAGCTTCGACCGGATAGCCGTCCTATTGGCGCCTACTTACGCAGCGGTAGTACCGCCATCGACCACCACTTCGGAACCGGTTACGAAGGATGATTCATCGGATGCCAAATAGATGGCCGGATAGGCAATTTCGCTAGGTTTGCCCACCCGTTGCAGGGGCAGCCTCTGCATACGGAGCTCCAGGTTCGCCGGATCGTTCAGGGTATCCGCGATCATGTCCGTCTCGATGGGGCCGGGGTGGATGGAATTGCACCGTATCCCTTCCCGGGCGTGCTGGATGGCTGTTGACTTGGTGAACAGGCGGACGGCTCCCTTGGTGGCGGTGTAGCTGGCCGAGCCGTTGGGGCTGCCCACCAAACCGGCGGTGGACGAGATGTTGATAATAGAACCGCCCCCGGCGTCTCGCATGGCCGGTATCGCCGCCTTCGTCCCCAGAAACACGCCTTTGGCGTTGACGGCGAAGATACGATCCCAGTCGGCTTCCGTGGTTTCCTCAATGTTCTTGCGGATCAGGATACCCGCGTTGTTGAGCAGCACGTCCAGCTTGCCGTAGGTACTGACCGCCGTTTGCACCGCCGCTTCCCAATCCGCTTCACTGGTAACGTCCAGATGCACGTAGGTGACGTTGTAGCCCAGTTCCTGCAATTCGGCCTCGGTTTGCCGGCCGGCATCGTCCAGTATGTCGCCAATAACGACGCTGGCCCCTTCCTCGGCGAACATCCGCGCCTCCACCGCTCCCTGACCTCTTGCGCCGCCGCTGATGAGGGCGACTTTGCCTTCCAGCCTAGCCATGGTGATGCCTCCTGTGCCGGGTTAATGAGTCGTTTCTAATGTGAGGGGTTCACTTTATAGTCACGGACACCGGGGCGCAACCTTGCCACCGCGCGGTGCGGTCGCGCCAAAGCCGGCTGAAATCAAGGTGGCCGTCCGCATCAGCTCGCAAGACGCACACATCGGGATTGGCGAGGCTTCGCCAGCCCGCATAGCCAAAGCGGTTATCAACGGAGTGCAGGACGAGGCTCATCAGGTTGTGGTCAGAAGCGCGTCGGGTTCCTGCCCGGTTGCCCGGCAATGACGCGCTAGGATCAAGCGGCGGTGGGCTACCGGCACAAATCTATGCCCCAGGCCACTTGTTGAAGCGTTAAAGACGCCAGCGCAGCCGGGCGCCGATGTTAGTGACCCCACCGCGTTCGTAGAATTGGATCTGCCGTTCTCCGTTGAACGGGGTTCCCAACTCCACGGTAGTGCATCCGCGCGTTGCGGCCTGTTCCAACGCGAACCGCAAGACGGCCAGGCCCACTCCGGTGCTCCGCTCTGCGGGTTCTACAAACATTTCCTGGATGATTGCGTAGCGCCCGGCGGCGCGCATGGCCTGGAGGAAGGATACAGTGCACACCGCCGCCACGCCGTTATCGGTTTCTCCGAGCGCCACGAAACCCGTTTCTCCGTCGTCCGCCAGCCGGTCAAAAACCGCGGACATCGCCTCGGCCGAGGGGGGTGTGCCACCCAGTTCGGATAACAGCTTGCCGACCAGATACACCACCGCGTCGCGGTCGGACGGTGCTGCGATTTTTACGTTCACCATCGCGTCAAGCACCATTGCGGCAACGGGAATGCGCCATCGGGGGATGGTGGGCCGTGTGGGGATCGAACCCACGACACCCGGATTAAAAGTCCGGTGCTCTACCAGCTGAGCTAACGGCCCATTCGGGCCACGCTCCGGCCCGCGACAGCAGTATAGCACAGCCCCTCCCGGAAACCCCGGCAAATGCGGATTATTTGACTATCACTGCGCTTGCCAAACGCGGCAATCTGAGGCATAATGCTCCCCGTTGCTTTCTGGTGGTTCAAGCGGAGTGGCCCCACCCGTTCCCATCCCGAACACGGAAGTGAAACGCCCCAGCGCCGACGATACTGCTCTGGTAACGGAGTGGGAAAATAGGTCACCGCCGGAAAGCACCAAAACTCACCTGATCCATGTGTGCCGGGCGTGATGGCGCATGAAGAACTAGCCGGCGACCCCAAGCCATTGCAACGTAAGGATTGATAATTTTTATCAGCGACTTCGCCGATAGAATCGACGCGATGTCGCTCTTATTTTTGCCTGAATGGGGTACAATGACGGCGTCAGAGCAAGGCCACTGGCGTTATTCCAACCCAGGAGAGACTCATGGGCAGCAGATTCGAGAAGTTTTCAGAGCGGGCGCGGCGGGTTTTGTCGCTAGCCCAGGAAGAAGCTCAGCGGTTCAACCACAACTACATCGGCACGGAACACATCCTGCTGGGCTTGGTACGTGAGACCGAAGGCGTAGCCGCTCGAGTGCTGTCCGGTCTGAATGTTGACCTGACCAAAGTGCGCTCGGCCGTGGAATTCATCATCGGTCGCGGGGAACGGCCGGCGCAGGGCGAAATTGGACTGACCCCTCGGGCTAAAAAGGTCGTGGAGCTGGCGGTCGATGAAGCCCGGCGCATGAACCACACCTACATCGGCACTGAGCACCTTCTGATCGGATTGTTGCGTGAAGGCGAAGGGGTTGCCGCCGGCGTGCTGGAAAGTCTGGGCGTCAACCTGGAAAAGGTTCGCGCCGAGACCCATCGCATTCTCAGCAATTCCGGCGGCAGCGGCTCCACCAGCGCTCGCTCCAGCACCCGCACCCCGACGTTGGACCAGTTGGG
The DNA here is from genome assembly GCA_963692995.1 of Dehalococcoidia bacterium. GTDB lineage: Bacteria > Chloroflexota > Dehalococcoidia > Lucifugimonadales > UBA3495 > Bin87. The sequence goes on along the minus strand of OY843611.1, from coordinate 931,161 downwards.
CGTTGATCTCACCAACGCGGCCCTGGGCGGCAATCTTGATCCAGTGATTGGGCGCGATAACGAAATCGAGCGCGTAACCCAGATCCTCAGCCGCCGCACCAAGAACAACCCGGTACTGGTGGGAGAGCCCGGCGTGGGCAAAACCGCCATCGTCGAGGCCATGGCGCAGCAGATCTCATCCGGCGACGTGCCGGAAACCCTGCAAGGCAAGCGCCTGGTCACCCTTGATATGGGCGCGCTGGTGGCCGGCACCAAATACCGGGGCGAGTTCGAAGAACGACTGAAGAAGGTTATTGAAGAAATCAAGACCTCCGGCAACTGTGTGCTGTTCATCGACGAGATACACACTCTGGTCGGAGCCGGCGCGGCAGAAGGTGCAGTGGATGCCTCCAACATCCTCAAGCCTTCGCTGGCCCGTGGTGAAATCCAGTGCATTGGCGCCACCACGCTGGACGACTACCGCAAATATGTCGAGCGCGATCCGGCGCTGGAACGACGGCTACAGCCGGTTCGCGTCGAAGAACCCGACGCCGAAATGACGGTGGACATCCTGCGGGGCGTTAAAATCCAATACGAGGACCACCACAACGTCGAAATAACCGACGCCGCAGTGCAAGCTGCCGCGACGCTGTCCACCCGTTACATCCCTGACCGCTTCCTGCCCGACAAGGCCATTGACCTCTTGGACGAGGCCGGCTCGCGGGTGCGGCTGCGTGGCGCGCACGCTCCCCAGCAAGTCAGGGACGCCATGGCAGTACTGGAGCGCGTTCGCAAAGAAAAAGACGAAGCCATCGCATCCCAGCAATACGAAGTGGCCGCCGAACTCCGCGACCGGGAACTCCATCTCTCCGAAAACGTGGGAGACTTGGAACGGGAGTGGAAGGCCGACCGGAACAAAGAGCGCACGCAGGTCACCGAGGAAGATATCGCCGAGGTGGTCAGCATGTGGACCGGGATCCCGGTCACCCGGCTGGCCCAGGAAGAGACGGATCGCCTCCTGCGCATGGAAGAAGAGCTCCATCAGCGCATCATTGGGCAGGACGAGGCAATCGTCGGCATCTCCAAGGCGGTGCGGCGGGCTCGCGCCGGTCTCAAAGACCCCCGGCATCCCATCGGCGTTTTCCTGTTCTTGGGTCCCACCGGGGTCGGCAAGACTGAATTAGTACGGGCCATGGCGGAATTCCTTTTCGGTCACGAGGACAACATGATCCGCCTCGATATGTCCGAATTCCAGGAACGCCACACGACGGCCCGCCTGATTGGAGCGCCTCCGGGATACGTGGGATACGACGAAGGCGGCCAGCTCACCGAGGGCGTCCGCAAGAAGAATTACTGCGCCATCCTGCTGGATGAGATCGAAAAGGCGCACGCGGAGATTTTCAACATACTGCTGCAAATCTTCGACGCTGGGCAATTGACCGACGCCCGCGGTCGCCGGGTCGATTTCCGTAATTCCATCATCGTCATGACCAGCAACTTGGGTTCCGACTTGATCAAGCGCGATACCAGTCTCGGCTTTGCGGTCAAATCCGACCAGGCGCAAAGCGATCACCAGGCTTACGAGCGGATGAAGGACAAAGTAATGGAGGAAGTCAAGCGCTTCTTCCGTCCGGAGTTCCTCAACCGCCTGGACGCTACCATCGTGTTCCACGCCTTGAGCAGAGATGAAATCCACCAGATCGTGGACCTGATGATGAACATGGTGCGCGAGGAACTGAAAGAGCGCGAAATCAGCATCGAGCTCACGGAAGCGGCGCGGGAGTACTTGGGAGACAACGGCTTCGATCCGGTGCTGGGCGCCCGCCCCTTGCGCCGCCTCATCCAGAACGAGGTGGAAGACCGGCTGTCCGACGAACTGCTCGGCGGCAAGTTCTCCGAAGGCGACACCGCCATTGTGGACCTTGACGAGGATGGCAAAGTTTGCATCAAGGTGCGTAGCAGGGAGATGGCTGCCCTGCCCGTTGCGTAGGCCGCGGAAAGTTGCCAGGATTGGAACACCGGGGGCGCCATTTCAGGACGCCCCCGACTGCTACAATCGAGGGAACCAATTTCAGAGGTGACACCATGGCCAGGCGTTTGTTCAAAGAGCTGGAGCGCTCCTACGGGTTTGACGAAGTTGCCATTGTCCCCGGTGAAGTTACCATCAACCCTGAGATGACCTCGACCCAGATGAGCATCGGACCATTCTCCTTTGATGCGCCGGTGCTCGCGTCGGCAATGGACGGATCCGTGTCGCCGCGTTTCGCCACGCTGATGCACGAAATGGGCGGTTTGGGAGTTCTCAACGGCGAGGGACTCTACACCCGCTATGACGATCCCTACTCGGTGCTGGAAGAAATCATCTCCATGGACCAGAGTGAAGTCACCGAATACCTCCAGGAAGTGTACAGCGACCCCGTTCAAGAGAACCTGATCGGTGAGCGCGTGCAGGAAATCAAGCAGTCGGGTTCTGTGGCCGCCATCGCCTTCACCCCCCAAACGGCCAAACGATTCAGCCCTCTGGCCGTGGAAGCCGGCGCGGACATTATCGTAGTACAGTCCACTGTGACCACCGCACGACATATTTCCCGGAGCTACCGGGGCCTGATCTTTTCTGAACTGATCGCATCTCTGAACACTCCGGTCGTGGTGGGCAACTGCGTCAGTTACGGCGTCGCCAGCGAGCTGATGGAAAGCGGGGTGGACGCTGTATTGGTCGGAGTGGGACCGGGCGCGGCCTGCACCACGCGCGAGGTCACCGGTGTCGGCGTGCCGCAAGTTACGGCCACGCTGGAATGCGCCGCAGCGCGCGAAGACTACTTCCAGCGCACCGGGAGATACGTCGGCGTCATCACTGACGGCGGGCTGCGCACGGGAGGCGACGTGTGCAAAGCCATGGCCAGTGGCGCCGACGCTGTCATGCTGGGCACTCCCTTCGCCCAGGCCGCGGAAGCGCCGGGGCGAGGCTACAACTGGGGCATGGCCAACGCGCACCCGGAACTGCCCAGGGGCACTCGCATCAACGTGGGCACCCGGGGCAGCCTGAAGCAATTGCTCCACGGGCCGTCCAGCGTTACCAACGGGACGCAAAACCTGGTCGGCGCGTTGCGCGTTGCCATGGGAATGTGCGGAGCCTACACCGTTCGCGACTTCCACAAGGCTGAAATGGTAATCGCCCCGGCCATTAAAACCGAGGGCAAGCACTACCAGATGTTGGGATAAACGCTGGATTCCCGCTTTCGCGGGAATGACGTTTGTAAGACGCGGGAATGACGTTTGTAAGATTGAACGGAGGACCGAATATGACCACTGCCACCATCCAGATCCTCGACCCCCGGCCAGAGCAGCAGACCGCCGAGCGCGACTCTGCCCAGCGCCTGCCCGGTTTGGCCGGGAAAACCATCGGCCTGCTGGAGAACCGAAAGTACCACTCGGACAACTTTCTCCAGGAACTACAGGTGATCCTTGAAGAAGAGTACGCGGTCGAAAAGGTGCTGTATTTGCGCAAATTCAGCTTCAGTGCGCCCTGCTCGGACGAAACCATCGAGGAGCTGGTGGCCCAGTGCGATGCGGTGGTGCACGGCATCGCGGATTGAGGGAGCTGCACTGCGTGGGGTCTCCACGACACAGTAGTTACCGAAACCCGCGGCGTGCCGTCCGTCAGCGTCATTACCGAGAGCTTCACCAGAGCGGCTCACGCCCGCGCTGCTTCGCTGGGAATGCCCACTGTACAGATCCTGCCCCTGCCCAGCCCGCTGGCGCCCCGCTCCATTCCGGAAGTGCGTCAGTTGGCCCACGAGTACGCCGGGCAGATCGCCGAGATGCTGACCAACCGCGGTTAGTCGTCAGCTAATGTAGCCACTTCGGACCGTGGGGGCGAATGATTATTCGCCCCTACTCTTCAATTTGCGTTCCGGCGCATACCGGAACGTCGGAAATAAGGGATTGCCGCTATGTCCACCAATTCCCCCGCCCTGAACTCCCGCCGCATCGATGTCCCGGACTCCTACGACGCTATCCAGGACTACTACGAAGAACAGGGGTGGACCGACGGGATGCCGGTCGTTCCCGCCACCGCAGACGCCGTGCGACGAATGCTGGGCCCCTGGGGCGAAGATCCGTCGCTGTCTCTGGGTGTCGCTCAGCCTTCCAACTCGGAAGTCACCATCGAGAAAGTCGCGATCAACGCGGTGATGGCCGGCTGCCGACCGGAGTATTTTCCGGTCGTGGTGGCCGGCGTCAAGGCCGCGTTGCAGACGCCCTTTAACCTGGCCGGGTGCCAGGCCACCACGGGCGGAGCCGCTCCGGTAGCCATCGTCAACGGCCCCATCGCAGAGCAGCTGGGCATCAACGGCGACTCCGGCTGCTTCGGCCCCGGGTATCGGCCTAACGCCACCATCGGCAGAGCGCTGCGCCTGTTCGTCCGCAACGTGGCCGGCCTGATCATCGGCGACATGGACAAGGCCACCTTAGCCATGCCGGGACGCTATTCCTTCTGCTTTGCGGAGAACGAAGCTCGCAGCCCCTGGGAACCGCGCCACGTTGAGCTGGGACTTGACCCCGCAGAAAGCATGGTCACGCTCCACGCCATCCGGGGTTTCTACCCAGTTATGGAAACCACGGTATCCCGTGGCATCGCAGTGCTCAACACCCTCGTGCAGGCGACTCGGGCCACCGGCTTTTCCAACTATTATCAGATTGGGACCGGCGCACAGGTAACGCTGGTAATCAGCCCGGAACACGCCGCAGAAATCGCCGCCGACGGCCTGTCCAAAAAAGACGTGCGCGAGTACATCTACTCCAATGCGCGAATGTCCATCAAGCAGCTTTCCGGTCTGGGGCACTGGGGCAACCGCAACTATCCTGCCTGGATCGACGACAGCAATCCCGATACCATGGTTCCCATCGCTCCCCAAGCGGATGACATTGTGATCGTCGTGGCCGGGGGGGACGGTCGGCATTCCGCCTGGTTGGCCGGCTGGGGCGTGACCCGCGTGGTGACGGAGCAGATAGAGATTCCGGGGTAGGCCCAGCCGGGGTTGCCGGCCGGCTATCGCCCACCGCTATCGCAGGCGGTGGGCGTACTCTTTTAAAGACCGCTATTGGGGCTGGCTGACATAACGATACTGACTGCCATCAATGCTGACTGCTATCATTGAGCTGTCGCCAATTGGCCGAATCCAGTCCATGGTTAGGTTCACCCATCGTGTTCACCCATCTGCACACCCACACCGAATACAGTATGCTCGACGGCATCAGCCGGGTCCCGGATCTGGTGAAGCGGACTCGCGAACTGGGCATGGATGCCATGAGCATTACCGACCACGGCTCTCTTTATGGCGTGGTCGATTTTTACTCCGAATGCAAAGAAGCCGGGATCAAACCAATCATCGGCTGCGAGTTCTACGTGGCGCACGGCAGCCGCCACGACAAGACCGCCCTCGAGCGGACCGCCAATCACCTGGTGCTTATCGCTAAAGACAACACCGGCTACCGGAACCTGCTCCAACTGGTCACTCGGTCCCACCTGGAAGGTTTCCACTATCGCCCGCGCATTGACAAGGAACTGCTGGATTTGCATCGTCAGGGCCTGATCTGCCTTTCGGGGTGTCCTTCAGCCGAAGTGCCGACGCTGCTGGCCGACGGCAATTATGATGTCGCCAAACAGCAGGCCGGCTGGTACCGGGAGCTTTTTGGCGAAAACTACTTCCTCGAATTGCAGCGACACGAACACATCGAACAGTTGCCACGCATCAACGACGGTTTGTTGCGGTTGCACGGCGAAACCGGCATACCACTCTTGGCTACCAACGACGCGCACTACGTCCGGCAGTCTGACTACCAGTACCAGGACGTGTACATCTGCATACAGACGGGCACCAACGTGCTGGACGACAAGCGCCTGCGGATGGAGGACTCTTCCTACTACATCAAAACGCCGGCGGAGATGGCTACCCTGTTCGCAGATTTTCCCCAGGCGGTGGATATTACCGGCGAAGTGGCCCAGGAGTGCAATGTTTCGCTGGGTTTCGGGCAGATGCACCTGCCGCGATACCCAACGCCAAACGGAGAGGACGCCGACGCCTACCTGGAGCGTATTTGCTGGGAAGGCTTCAACGAGCGCTACGGGCGCAACAATCCCACCGCCCGCGCCCGCATGGAGTACGAACTGGAAGTAGTGCGGCAGACCAGTTTCGCCAACTACTTCCTGGTGGTTTGGGACATCATCTCGTTCGTGCGCCGGCAGCAGATTCTGTTTGGGGTCCGGGGCAGCGCCGCCGCGAGCGTCGTTCTCTATTGTCTGGGCATCACCGACATTGACCCCATGGCGTATAACCTGGTCTTTGAGCGTTTCCTCAACTTTGAGCGGAAGGAAATGCCCGACATCGACATGGATTTCCAGGACGACCGCCGGGACGAGGTTCTGCGTTATGTAATCGACCGCTACGGCAGCGATCGGGTAGCCCAGATCATCACCTTCGGTACGCTAGGGCCGAAGGCGGCGCTGCGGGACGTGGGTCGCGGCCTCGGCATGAGCTACGGCGACGTTGACCGCATCGCCCGCATGGTGCCTTCCAAATCCCGCACCCTCGCCGACGCCCTGACCGCCAGCCCGGAACTGGATCAGGTGTATCAGACCGACGGATCCATGCGCGAACTGGTTGACCACGCCCAGGCCCTTGAAGGCATCGTCCACCACGTCAGCACTCATGCCGCCGGCGTCCTGATTGCCGACGAGCCGCTCACCGAGACCGTCCCGTTGCAGCGTCCCGCTCGCGGCGACGAAAACAGCCCGGTAATGATGACCCAGTATTCGATGGACCCGGTGGCCAAGCTCGGTCTGCTCAAGATGGACTTCCTGGGCCTGACCAACCTGACCATCCTGGACCGCACCATCAAACTGCTGGACGAAGAAAGGGGCATTCGCATTGATCTGACCCGCCTCGGGCTAGACGACCCGGAAACCTACGAATTGCTGGGCACCGGAAACACCTCCGACCTGTTTCAGCTGGAAAGCGCCGGGATGCAGCGTTACATCAAGGAACTCAAACCCTCGGATCTGGGCGACATCGCCGCCATGATCGCCCTCTATCGCCCCGGTCCGATGGAGCATATCGACCGCTTCATCAACTCCAAATACGGGCGCGAGCGAGTTTCCTACCCGCATCCCAGCATGAAAGAACTTCTGGATGAAACCTACGGCGTTATCGTTTATCAGGATCAGGTGCTCCACATCCTGCAAAACTTTGCCGGGTATTCCCTGGGCGAAGCCGATACCGTGCGCAAGGCCATGGGAAAGAAGATACCCGAATTGATGGCCGAGGAACGGGAACGCTTCGTCGCCGGGGCGGTTCAACAAGGATACACCGAGCGGATGGGAACGGAGATTTTCAATCTCATCGAACCCTTTGCCGGCTACGCTTTCAACAAGGCCCACAGCGTGAGCTACGGCCTGATCTCCTACTGGACCGCTTATTTCAAGACCCACTACCCGTTGGAATACATGGCGTCGGTGCTGAACTGCCGTCTGGATCACGGCGACCGTTATGTCGCGTCCATCAACGAATGTACGCGCATGGGAATCGGTATTGGTTTGCCCGACGTGAACAGTTCCGGCATCTTCTATACGATTGACAAGTCCGGCGAGAAATCGCCGCACGGCGGCCAGTTGCGTATCGGCTTGTCGGCGGTGAAGACCGTCGGCGAAGCGGCCGTCGCCCCCATCGTGAAAGAACGGGAGTCCGGAGGGGCATATACGTCGATCAGCGATTTCTACCGGCGGGTTGACGTTTCCGGGATGAACCGACGCACGCTGGAAGGTCTGGCCAAGGCCGGAGCCTTCGATTCCCTGGCGCCGCGGGCGACCGTTGTGAGCAATCTTGACCGCATTTGGGCGGTTGCCCAACAGGAAACACGCAACCGCAACTCGGGGCAGGTTGGCATGTTTGGCGATGAACCTGACAGCGGCGCCGGTGGCGCTCTGCTGGATCTCGACGCATCCCAACCGGATTACACCCCCCAGGAAAAAGCGGCGCTGGAAAAGGAATATCTTGGAGTCGCGCTTTCCTACAACCCGCTGCTCGCCCTGGCGGCCATCGACCCGGGCGACGCCTACAACTCGGTGGAACAGCTCCACGAGGACATGATCAGCGCCACGGTCACGCTGCTCGGCCACGTCACCAGCGTATCGGAGCGTTATACCCGGGACAATCGCAAGTTCCTCCGGGTGGATCTGGCTCTGGTCGGCGGCCCGGTCGAAGCGATGGTGTGGCCCGACGCATTGGATAAGACGGCCCACATCTGGCAGCCGGGACAGGTCGCCCGGGTAACCGGGCGACTGCAAATCAGGGGCGACGACTTCTCCATCGCCTGCTACGACGCCCAGGAATACCAGCTTCCCGAGCACACGGCGGCGTCCGAAACCCGCGAGGAGCCGGCAACGCCGCGTCCCCGGGCGCCGCGCACTCCCAACTCAACCGGCTCCGCTTCGCGGAACGGTTCCGTCGCCGCTGCCAGTCCCGCCAACAACGGCAACCACGAAGCGGGCGTGCTCATCAAAATGAGCGAAACGGACGACCCGGACGAAGATCGCTACCGATTGCGCCAAGCCATCCGCGTGATGCTGGAGTACACCGGGGAAGACAAGGTCTATCTGGAGCTGAACCTCAAGGAGGACCGCCGGGTGTTGATGGAGATTCCTACCGTATCGACTGCGGCCTGCGAAGAATTGCAACAGCGGGTGCGGGAGCTCCTGGACGAGGGCGAGACCTGCTGCGAGTATCAGGGCAGCGCGGCATAGCAGGGCCGGGTTTCACCACCTACTCCGCTGCGGGGATCTGCAATCCCAGCCCAGCCGCGATGAAGCGTCGTCCGTTCTCCTGGTAGCGGGCCGTGGGATTCTCCAATCGCTTGCGGTGCACCGCCGGAAGTTCGCGGATCCTTCCCGGCACGCCGATGACCAATGATTCGTTGGGGATGGGTGTGCCCGTGACGATAGCGCCGGCGCCGATCAGCACGTAATCGCCCACCTTGCAATCCTCGAGACACACTGCGTTCACGCCAATCATCACGTTGTTGCCGATTATCCCGCCGTGTACCACCGCGCCGTGGGTCATCAGCACGTTATCGCCCAACTCCAGATAATCGTCGGTGTGCAGCACGCAGTTATCCTGAATTGAGCAATTCTTGCCAATGATTATCCGTCCGTAGTCCGCCCTGATCACTGCACCGGGCCAGATGCTGGTGCCTTCGCCTATGACGACGTCACCGACGATATAAGCGGCTTCACTGACGAACACGCTGGGATGGATCCGGGGTGCTTTTCCGTCAATACTGCGAATCAAAGGAAACCTCCTGAGCTAAATCGGTTTCGGCAATTATAGCGATTTCCGCCGCGATGCCCACGCCACTCGTTGATTTAAGGAAGGACACAGAGGCCGTTGACAATATCGAACATGGGCCCTAAAATGTATGCCAGTTAAAGAACAAATGTTTGCGAAGGAGCGCCCATGGTTGCCGCCGAAGTCACCGAAATCCGCTGTAAGTCCCTCATCAACCACGTCAACGCTCCCGGTTTTCGTTTCCGTTGGACGATCAACCCGTACCGAGGTTGTCGTCACGCCTGCCGCTATTGCTACGCCCGTTCTACACATGAATTTTGGGGCATGGACGCGGGGGCGGACTTTGAACGCCGGATTTTCGCGAAAATCAACGCGCCTCAAGTCCTCCGTGCCGAACTCTCCCGGCCCAAGTGGGAGCGCGAACCCATCGCCATTGGCACCGCGTCCGACCCTTACGAGCCGGCTGAAGCACAGTATCGCCTGACCCGTCAGATACTAGAGACGCTGGTCGAGTTTCGCAACCCGGCCTCGGTCACTACCAAGGGCACCCTGGCCAAACGGGACGTTGACGTTCTGCGCCAACTGAACGAAGTCGCCGGAGTCCAGGTTGTTTTCAGCGTGGGAACGGTGGACGAGACCGTATGGCGCCGGACAGAACCCGGAGCGCCGCATCCCCTGGCGCGCCTGGAGACCATGCAATACCTGGTCGAGCACGGCGTACCGGCCGGCGTTTTGGCCGCGCCTTTGCTGCCCGGCTTGTCTGACAGCGCCGCCAGCATCGATGCTCTGGTCGCTGCCGTTGCCGAGCACCGAGCGCAATTCTTGTCCGGCAACCTGCTGTTTCTACGACCGGGCAGTCGCGAATGGTTCATGCCCCTGATCCGTGAGGCTTATCCCCATCTTGCGCCGGGTTACGCTCGCCTGTACCGGACGGAGCATGCTCCCCGAGACTACACCAACGCGGTGTTGGGCTTGGTGGACGATGCTCGAATGCGCTGGGAATTGCCGCGGATGCCGTCAGTCAAGGGATTGCAACCCGCGCGGCTGTTTCCCTTGAACGAAAACGATGAACCAGAACTCCCGGACCGGCCCGAAGAGGCGAAGGCGCCCACCCAACTCGCGTTGCCCTTGGCCGCTTGATCACGCTGTCGACGTCCAGATTTGTCCGCGCTGGCGTACCGGATCAAGCAAGGACTCGTCGAAAGGCAACGGATCGTAGTCTGCCCGGCTGGGAACGCGGTAGCTAAGGAGGGAATACACCGTTTCATCGGTGTAGTAGCCGCGATATGCCTGGGTAATCAGTTCCCGGAAAAACGCCGAGTTGGTTTCCTCGACCGATTTGAGCGCATCGTTCTGCGCCGTTTCCGACAAGGTAGCGAACGAGCCGCCCCGTTCTTGAGCCGCCAGTTCAATTTGAACCAACCCGTCCATGAGCCGGCGACGTTTGGCGGCGGATCCGGCCGCCACCGATTCCACGAAGGCGGCGATGCCCAGATCGCCGGCGCCCGGCATATCGCCCTGGGCCGGTACGATGCGGTTCAAAGTTGCGCCCAACAGGACACGCTGGGCATCATCCAAGATGGTGTTGCTGGTTGTCATCATATGTTTCCTAACATCGATCGGTTTTGGTCTTTGGCCTCGGTTCAGTAGGCGATGCTACTGAAATAAAAGGCGCACGTCTCCGCCAAGCTCCTGGGCAGTGTTGACGTTTTCCGTCATTCCCGCTTTCGCGGGAATCCAGGCAGTGTATTTCAAAATGTCAACACAACCTGGTTCAAGCAGCACAACCCGGTTCAGAGGATGATGCTCAATGCGCCGTGGTCGGACAGTTCCTCCTGGTCCAGGATCGCCCTTTTGTAGCTCAGGCGCAACTGGCCGGCCACCCGGCGGAGGCGAACATCGTAACGGCCAACATAGGGAGCCGATTCACCGGCGCGGAACCGCCATACGGCCACGGAAGCGGTAGCCGCAATCTCGTCCCCGTTCACCCCGGTGACCATTACGTTGCCGATGAAACGGCGGGTACGCGACCAGGGATATTCCCGGTGCGCGTGGCGGCTTTTCAGTCGGCCGACCCGACCGACCATGCGCCTGTAGTCGTCGTCAATAAACACCAGGTCCGACGCCGGATCACCTTCGGGCAAGTCGGTAGTGGGGACTACGTACCGGGCGTCGGGCGTGTACAGCTCCAGCCAGGCATCCAAGTTCCAGTCGTCCAGCAACCTGGCTTCCAGATACAGAAACTGTTCCACCTCATGCTGCAACAACAGGGACTCGGTCGTTGGCGGCAACCCCTTGGTGGCCGGCGAGGCCGGCGTCATTTGTATCGCCATATTTTCAATCTCCCGCTCCTAATCGTCCGCCGCAACGGTCAGCTCCGGCGATGGCGCGACCTCCGGAATTTCGCCCGGGGTCAAACCTCTTTCGTACTGCTCCACGTGCGGTTGGTCCGCGATCAGCGATTGCCACCGCCGCCAGAAGGAACGGATCTGCAATTCGTCGTTGCCACGCGGTTCCCGATAGAACCCCCGGGAGAGGTCTGACCATTCGACCCCGCCGGAACGGAACCCTTGCTGGCAGGATTCCAGCGCCTCGGTGTCATCCGGCGTTGCCAGCCCGCCGGGTCCCAAGAACGACAGGAAGGAATCCAGCCGCCGGCGCAGTCGCATCCCGGTCTCTCCGGAGGGAACCACCTGCCACGCGGTAACGTCCATGCTGTCCGAGGCAGTGGGTTGGAACACTCTGATCGTGACGGCCATGATATCGTTGATGACCAAGTTGGGGAAAATCACCATGTTCCGGCTCTTTTCACACATGCGCAGCGCCTTGGTGTGGCCGTGTCTGGCGATAAGTTCATCCTTGATTCCCTGGATTTCCGCGCGCGCCTCTTCCCCGAAGTAAGGATGCCACATGGCTATCGGACGGCCGTAGATGGCGTCGTTTTCCATCACGCCATGGCCGTTGCCCAAAGAGCGTCCAAATCCCCGGCGGTTGTTGATTGACCGTACCTCTCCCCCCACTTCGTTGGCCATATAATCAAAGTAGGTCTGATGGGTGGGCAGCGCGTGGTAGCCATCGATGCTGTTTTCGGCCAGCAGCTTCCAGTTGGCCTTGATGGTGTAGCGGTTGGAGCCGGGGATCACGCGCATCCCGTCGGGGGCCTGGTCCGCCACCAGATCCAGATATTCGGCGGCTCCGGCCAGGTAATCCACCAAGGGTTCGACATCGGGATCGAAGCAGACGAATATGAACCCCTTGTAACTGTCGAAACGGGGCGAATGCAGGCTCATTTCGGAGCGGTTGAAATCAGGACCGTAGCCCGCAACGTCGGGCATCCCGACTAACTCGCCCGACGTGTTGAAACTCCAGGCGTGATAGAAGCATTGCAGAACCTGGGCGTTGCCCTGGTCGGTGCGACAGATCAGGGCGCCACGATGCGGACAGGTGTTGTGGAAAACCCGCAACTCGCCGTTCCGGTCCCGCACGAAGAAAAGCGGCCGCTCAGCGACGACCCGACGAGCGTAGTCCCCCGGATTTGGGATCTCGGACTCGTGACCCAAGTACAGCCAGCACCGGTCAAAAACCCGCCGCCGTTCCAACTCATAGATTTCAGGAGACGTCATGCTGGAGCGATGAACCCGGAACTTGCCCAAATCGGGGCGGTCGAATACGAGACTGTCGATTTCCATGCTGAACCCTCCAATGGGGAAATGAGCGAGCCAAATAGAACCGGCACGCGCCGATCATCGCCGGCGCGGACACGTCAGCGCGGGATGACCGGCAGGGTAATGCGCGAGGGATATCGGGCCGAGTGATGCACGGTCTGGCGCGCCGCTTCCAACCGCGCGTCGACGCCCAAGGCGGCGCCGGTGTTGGGGTTCCGGTCGAACCGCGGGAAGTTGCTGCTGGATATGTCCACTCGGATGCGGTGGCCGGCCTTGATGACGTGGCTGGTGGCCCACAGGTCGATGGTGTAGCGATAAACCTCGCCGGGATTTACGAAAGAGGGTTCGCGGACTGAAGTGCGATAGCGGGCGCGGATGATGCCGTCCTGTAGGTTGTGGGCGAAGCCATCGGGCCGCACGTCAACCAGCTTGGCCGTGAAGTCAGTGTCGATAGCGGTGGTGGCAGCGTAGAGAGTCACCGAGATGGGGCCCGTAACTTCCAGGTCGGCCGGCAGCGCTGCGGATGTGTAAGACAACACATCGGGGCGGTCTTCCGCCGAACCCTGATCGAACACCCCGTATTCGATGATCAGCGTATTGCCGCCACGAGTGGGAACCGGGTCGGCGGGATCGTAGGCGAACCGGTCGGGCGGCTCGTCCGGTTCCGGCGGCACGGTGGACAGAGCTCCGTCGCCGCTGCGGGTGTTGGCGCTGCCGCCGGAATGGAAGTACCAGTCGGTGTACTGGGTACGGGCCAGCGGCCACTCGTCTTCGTCGCGCCAGCGGTTATCACCCATGACGAAGAGGCGCACGGGAGGCTCCTCCATGATCCCGGTTTCCTCGCCCTTGAGCCAATATCCGTACCAGCGGAGCAGGTAGTCGTGCAGCTCGATGGCCGCCGCGGAGCCGAAGTCAATATTGCCGGCGCCGCCGGTGGTCGGTTCGGTGTAGGGACGCAGATGCGCCCAGGGGCCGACGAGCAATTTCTGGTTGCGGCGGGCCTGTTCGCTGCCGCCGTGCTTTTGGATGGACTGGAAGGCATTGAGCGCGCCTTCCAGGAAGATGTCATACCACGAGCTAACGTGGAACATGGGGATGGAGACGTTCCTGGCTTGCCGCATCAGATTGATGCCCCACCAGTAGGGGCCCTCCAGCTCCTCATCGAAGTATTCGTGGAAGTACGGCGCGGCTTCCTTGAGCCGATCAATCCAGTCACGCAAGGGCAGATGGCGATACCACTCGTCGGACAAGGGCTGGCCGAAGTTTCCCGGCTCGATGACGTACTCGTCCATCTTGGCGAGGAGGGCGTTATGGCCACCGCGGGCCAGCGTGTTGCGTCCTTTCAGAATGGCGTAGGGGACTGTCCAGCCCCACTCCATAGCGCCGCCGGTGTGATACACCCAGGACTGGTGGAAGTCCGACGATGCGGAGAAGACGGCCATGGTGGCCAGATGCGGGGGCAGCGGATGCTTGCCGGCCAACGTGTATTGGGTTGCGCCCAGGTAGCTCTGCCCGGTCGTAGCGATGCGGCCGCTGGACCAGGACTGTCGCGCCGCCCATTCCACGGTGTCATAGCCGTCCAGCGCCTCCTGGAACAGGGGGTTGTATTCACCCTCTGATTCGAAGCGTCCGCGCACGTCCTGGCTGAGCACCACGTAACCGTTTCGCGGGAGGAACCAGATAGAGTGGTCCGGGTTATTCAGATAACTGTCTTTGCCGTAGGGCCCGCGGTTGATCAGCACCGGAAATCGGCCCGGGGCGTCCGGACGAACGACGTCGGTGGCCAACCGTGTCCCGTCGCGCATAGGCACCATCACGTTGGGTTCGCGGATAGCCTGATACTGCGGTCTCTGGGCGGTCATGCGGGTTACCTCCGGTACTGCGCCGGCGCGCTAAACCGGCTGCTGCTGGCGTCAACGATACCCGTCAGGGTAATGAGCGTCAATGTGCTACGGGCAACCAACTCCGCGGTGTTCACGATGCCATGGCGGCGACGGAACACTGCGGGATTGCGCCACCGCATAGGCTGGGATAGACTGATTGCCCTACTGGCGCAACCGAAACAGGAGCTCCCGTGACCACAATGACCACGATTACCAAAACGCCCGAAGAAGCCCGTTCGCAAATCGTCAGCATGGTGCGCGATTTTGTACGGCGCGAGGTAGAGCCGGCCGCCGCGGAGCACGACGCTGAGGACACCGTTCCCTACGATCTCATCGAACGCATGAAGGAACTGGGCCTGTTCGGCATCAACGTACCTGAAGAGTACGGCGGCATGGGCTTGGACTATACCACCTTTGCGATGATCTTCGAGGAAATCAGCAAGGGCTACATGGCCTTGACCGGCGCGTTGGGGACGCACCACATCCTGACCTACGTGCTGACGCATTATGGAAACCAGGAACAACGGGGCCGGTTCTTGCCGCGCCTGACGAGCGGACAAATTCGAGGCGGCCTGGCCCTCACCGAACCCGGCGGCGGCAGCGACGTGGGCGCTCTGCAAACGCGCGCCGTCAAGGACGGCGAGGAATACGTGGTCAACGGCTCCAAAATGTTCATTACCAACGCGGATTCCGGCGACGCCTTCTGCCTGCTGGCCCGAACCGACCCCGATCCGTCTCTAAAGCACCGCGGATTGTCAGCCTTTGTCATAGAAAAGGACGGCAGCCCAGGCTTCAAAGTGGGCCGCCATCTGGACAAACTGGGCTACCGGGGCTTGGATACCTGCGAACTCTTCTTCGAGGATTTCCGCATCCCCGCCGAGAACCTTATTGGCGGAGTGGAGAACGTCGGGTTCGGCCACGTGATGAGCGGGCTGGAAACCGGACGCATCAACGTGGGCGCCCGGGCCGTCGGCGTGGCCCAGGCCGCCCTGGACGCCTCCATGCGGTACATCCAGCAGCGAGAGTCCTTTGGCGTCCCCATCGGCCAGCATCAGGCCATCCAGCTGAAAGTCGCTGATATGGCCACCAAGATCCAGGCCGCGCGGCTGCTGGTGTACGACGCCGCCGCCAAGAAGGACAGCGGCGAGCGCATCGACCTGGAGTCCGGCATGGCCAAGCTCTTCGCCAGCGAGATCTGCGGCGAAGTGGCCATGGAGGCAATGCGCATCCACGGCGGCTACGGCTACACCAAGGACTTCCCCGTGGAGCGTTACTACCGGGATGCCCCCTTGATGATCATCGGCGAAGGCACCAACGAGATAATGCGCCTGGTAATCGCCCGGCAATTGCTGCGCCGGCCGGAGTACCAGCTGTAGGCAGGGGTGTAGGACTAGCCAGCCACTCCATGAGCTACCGCCATGACTATGGCCAGCAGCATCAAGGGCAGAACAATTTCCCGCACAAGGCGGATCTTGAGAACGTGCAATTCGGCCTTATACGACCAGTGGTTTATTGCGAGGGCCGTTCCCATGGTGATGATAAGCAGACTGCCGGCAAGCAGCGCCGTCATGATGAAAGGCGACATTGGGAGCCCTTCGGTGGGCTTTGCTCCGTTGCCATCGCCGCTGTGAACACGGGACGGGAATCCCATAGCGCGGAAATCCTGCCGGATTACTTCACGGCAGCCCGGGAAAGGCTGGCCTGCCATGTCAACCCCTAATCCTTCGGAGCCGGCCGAGTCCTGGGCGCACTACCATCTTTATCGCAGGGTCATCGACGCCTTGTATGCGGTTCCGGGGCACTTCACCAGCAGGACAGCCATTGAGGGCATTGCGGCCACCGACTTGCAAACACTAAACACCATGCTGGGCGCGACCATTGAAGAGCAGGTTGTTACGACATTGAATCGGATGCGACCAGTCTGGGATCCTGACGAACAATACTTGCGATTTTCATTCCAACGGCAAGCGCAGGTATTCCCGGACGTTTTGCTCAAGGCTGACCGAAATGGCCAAGAAATCATACATTGGTGGGCAAATGTTCGGCGGACCGCAACCGATGCCAGCATTGCCATTCCGGAAGGAATCAATCCTTATCCAGCGAAGAGCGACGCAGTTACGGACCGCCCGGCTAGAGACGCCGGTGGCAACTTCGGGCGGCTGGCCAGGACAGGTATAATGGACGAGTACATAGCCGAAATACTGAGCCTGCCTCTGGGAGGCATTCCAGCCAAAAGCTGGATTGACTTCCTGAAACAATTCGAGCAGTGACTGCGCAAGGGTCACTAACCAGCAGGAAACCTCATGTCCCACCAACCACCAACCGACCGGCCGGCGGCCGCTGGCCGAGCAGAAGCTGGGGCGGCGCGCCAATACGCGAACCGGCAAGCCGGCGCCGCCAAGCTCCTGCTCAAGCTGATCACGTTGCCCTTATGGCTACCGTTCTCTTTGGCGCGCGGGGTAAAAGAGCGGCGGGAGATACGGGCGTTCATTATTCAGCAGGCGCCGGAGCGTCCGATCAGCAACGCGCTAATTAAAGATGGCGATTATAAGATAGGGGCTTTACGTGGCAATCGCTCCCAGCGGTCTTTAGCCCACTCTAACCTAGTTGCACAGGCTACAATCTGTTCTTGCATCAGCCGATCCGTCGCAATTCGCCCCGCTTCTCGCGCCTTATGTATCGTTTCCTCCGGCGTCATCCGGTTGCTTTTGTCGCTGTTGCAAGGCGAGCAAGACAAAGCCCGGTTCCAGCAATCATCGTTGCTGCCATCCTTGCGATTAGGCTCTACATGGTCCAAGGGCAGTTCGCGCGGGTCTGCCGCTTTTTGCTGCCCACAGTACCAACAAGCCGTTCCCCATTCCGCAATGAAAGCGGCCCATATTTCAGCGCGGGTTTCCAGCGGACGCTGCCGGAATTGTATCTCCGGCAAATCCCTGATGCCCAAGGTCGGTTGGGCGGCGCCCGCTGACGGCTCCGGCAAGTCGTGAGGTCCCCGCACCCGTATGATGCGCTCCGGCCCCAAATCCGGCTGTACGCCGCCGTCCGCCTCAGGGTACGCCCCTTCGGTTTCAATACGCAGGTCAGGCTGCTTGTGAAACTGCCGGCGCACTACCGTCCAGGCCCGGGGCGACATATCGCACGCAATCCAACGGCGTCCGGTCAGTTCGGCGGCCACCGGCACGTAGGCGCAACCGGCGAAACAATCCACCACGATGTCACCGGGGAGCGTACTGGCTTCGATGATCCGACGGGCTAGAGCCTGCGGTTTCTGGGTGGGATACCCAGTGCGCTCGGCGGCGGTATTGGGTACGCGAGGTATATCATCCCAGAGGTTTTGCACTTTCCCACCGGAAGGCATTTCGTCAAGGTATTGGATGTGCCCGTCGAGCCTGGGTTTTCCGTCGCGCTTGAATAATATCCTCCCTTCTGAGTAGAGTTCTTCCAGTTTCTCTTTTGAATATCGCCACCCGTTCTTTGGTATCGCGCCGCGCCACGCGAATATCCTGTTGGGAGTAGGCTTGGGTGCCGTCAGGTCATTGGTCTTGTATAGGCGCCCGTCTTTATCTTTGCGGTATCGCCCTTTTTCAACTTCGCTCCGTTCCGTGTAGTAAGGTTGGTTCCAAGTAGCGGCCTTGCTCTTCACGTAGAACAAGATGGTGTCAGTGATGTTCCCGTAAGTCGTCTTCACCGAATTGTTGCTGTTCTGCCGTCGCCAGACGATTTCACACTTGAAGTTCCGTTGCCCAAACACGGCGTCCATCATTTGCCGCAGGTAGCCATTGGCCTCGTGGTCACAGTGCAAGTACACGCTGCCGGTCGGCTTGAGAACTCGGTGTATCTCAATCATTCGCATCGCCATGAACGCGATATATCCGGCAATGTCATCGGAGTGCGTGAATCGAGTGGTTTCAACCAGCATTTGCGCCGGCCGGCAAACTGCCCCCAGCGCATCCCATTCGTCACGGGTAACTTGCCAGCGAAAGTTCCAGATGTCCTGGAAACTGGCCGTGGTCCCGGTCTGGTCGGGGAACTCCAGGCCCTGCTCATAAGCATCGTCTTCGTTCTGTATCCCCCATTGGGAAAGCAGGTCGTATTCCTGCTCCAATTCAGCATCCGCTAATGGCGGCTTGAGTGTGCCGCTGAAGGTTTGCTGCTTGCCGAAGGGCGGGTCAATGACTACCAGATCCACGCTTTCGGTATCCAATGCCCGCAGGAAGGGCAGGTTATCGCTGATAAAGACGGTTCGGTTCAGTTCGTCGGTATTTACCGCCATAGTCCGCCTCCACCGCCGATAACGCGCACGGCGGATTCCATCAGATCGGCGAAGGGGTTCGCCGCGTGGCGGATGTTGTACTTGTAGCACGCCTCGGCAATATACTCCCCCATCCAGCGGCGGCTGTAGTGGTGATGGCTGCCGTACCAGGCCCGCTTGACCATGGACCAAAATCCCTCAATCGTGTTAGTGTGGGCCGGTCCGTTGACGTAGTGCTTGCTGTGGTCAACGGTGGAGTGCCGGGCCATCTCACGCCCGATGCGGCGGTACGACGGAAACTCGTCGGTCATCAGGCGGGCGTCAAAGTCCACGTTGTCGGCGATGAACTCGGCGATAGTCTGGCTGTCCACCCGGTCGCTGGGCCGGGCCACCACGTCGCCGCCCCGTTCCACCGCGCCGATAACCGGGGTTTTGTTCGTGCCGCGTCCGCGCCTGGGCGGGTTGCCGTTGCTGCCGCGCTTGCCTCTGCCGCCAACATAGGTTTCATCGGCCTCCACGATGCCCCGCAAGAAGTCGGCCTCAGCGTCAGCCTCGGCCATAGCCCGACGTATCCGCATCTCTAGATACCAGGCGGTCGGCTGGGTCAATTCCAAGTCACGGGCCATTTGCGGGGATGACAGGCTCTTCTTGGCGTTCTGCATCAGGGCGATGGCGAGGAACCACTTTTGCAGCGGCACTTTGGTCTTCTGCATTACGGTGCCGGAGAGGACATTGAAACTGGACTGACAGGCGTGGCAGTTCCAGCGGCCAATCCGCCGGTTTTCCCGTTTGCGGGCCACGTCAGCGCTGGCGCAGTGAGGGCAAACCGGGCAGTCGCCCCAGCGAACCTGCTCCAGGTGGGCGATGCAAGCCTGCTGGTCGGGGAACTGCCGAAAGATGCTGATGAGGTTCATGCCATCCCGCTTTCCTGATTGGATGCTATGATTGTAGCCATTGGCAAAAGCCGTGTCAAGCCCCTATCTTATAACCGCCTTAAAGATTTGACCGTAGCCTGGGCCGAGCGGAACCCGCAACGTTACCCCCATGGCCGGTACGATCGCAAGTTCGACCGTCTCAAGACGCGATTCGAGAGCGCGGCCCGGATTCTGCAACAACGAAGGGGATACTAAATGACCCAACATGACACTCCCATCCGCCTCACCGAGCTGTCCCACTGCGCCGGTTGAGCAGCCAAGCTGAGCCTTGAGGACCTGGGCCAGGTCCTGAGCTACGTTCCGCTGCTGTCGCACCCCGACCTGCTGGTAGGGGCGGAGACCGGCGACGATGCCGCCGTCTATCGTCTGAACGACGCAACGGCGCTCATCGTGACGGTGGACTTCTTCCCGCCGATCACGGACGATCCCTACGAGTTTGGGGCCATCGCCGCCGCGAACTCCCTGTCCGACGTGTACGCCATGGGCGGGAAGCCGCTGATCGCGCTGAACATAGTGGGGTTTCCCGCCTCACTGGACAAGGAGATCCTCGGACGCACCTTGCAGGGTGGTTATGCGAAGGCAGCGGAGGCCGAATGCCTCATCGTCGGCGGGCACACCGTTGACGACCCGGAACCCAAGTATGGTTTGTCCGTTATCGGATTGGTCGAGCCGGGCAAGCAGGTCAGCAACGCCGGAGCGAAACCCGGCGACATCTTAGTGCTGAGCAAACCCATCGGCACCGGCATCATCACCACTGCCGGCAAACAGGGCGTCGTTCACCCCGACGTGCTGGCCGGAGCGGTCGAAACCATGGCCGCGCTGAACAAGCCCGGCGCGCTGGCGATGCAGCGCGTGGGCGTCAACGCGGCGACGGACATCACCGGGTTTGGATTGCTGGGCCACCTCAAGAGTATGGTGAAAGGCAGCGGCGTCGCCGCTGAAATAAACCTGGCTGCCGTGCCGGTGCTGCCCGGCGTGCGGGAATTGCTGGAAAACGGCGTCGCCCCCGGCGGCACGCACCGCAACGTGAGCAGCGTCAACGATGTGGTGACTTGGGACGCCGCGCTAACCGATGAAGACCGACTGCTGCTCTGCGACGCTCAAACCTCCGGCGGCCTGCTGGTGTCGGTGCCGGCGGCCCGGGCCGCCGAGCTGGTGGACGCCCTGGGCGAGGAAGGCGCGCCCTGCGCCGCGGTGGTGGGCCGTATCACCGACGGACCGGCCGGCTCAATCAAGGCCAATCAGTGAAAATATCCGGAGCGCAAACCATGACCACACCCAATCAGCAGCAAGAATCCGCTCCGGCGCAACCGGAATTCGGCCTGAAACGGCCTGACCAGATCAAGATCGCTCCGCCGGCCGGCGAGCGGGTTCCGCCGGGACAATTCGTCGCCAAAAGCTTCCCGGTGCTCACTTACGGGGCTACCCCGGAAATCGACCTGGCAACTTGGCGCATCCGGGTCTGGGGACTGGTAGAGCGCGAGATCACGCTGGATTGGCAGCAATTCAGCGCCCTGCCGCAGGTCAACCTGGACGCGGATTTTCACTGCGTGACCCAATGGTCCGCTCTGGATCAGTCTTGGGGCGGCGTGCCGGTTGCAACGCTGCTGGAACAAGCGGGCATCTTGCCGGAGGGCCGGCACATCATGGCCTATTGCTACGGCGACTACACCACCAACGTACCACTGGATCTCGCCCTAGCCGAGGGCCTGCTGGCGCACCGGCAGAACGGCGCGGAACTCGGCAGGGATCATGGCTGGCCTCTGCGCCTGATCATTCCCAGCCGCTACGGGTGGAAATCGGCCAAATGGGTGAACGGGATAGCGGTAATGGCGGAGGATGCCCCCGGTTTCTGGGAGGAACGGGGTTACAACAATAACGCGGATCCCTGGCTGGAAGAACGTTTTTGGCCGGAATTGACGCGCTGACTACGCGGGCGCGCCAACGAGAACCAAACCGGGGCGGGTCTGGAACCCGCCCCGGTAACTTGGTCCGCCAACCGGAAATAGGTCACGCGGCCTTGAGCAACTCTTCGTGCGCGTCAAACGCTGCCTCGGCGGCCTTGGCCGGTTCCGGCCTGGCGAGATCAATGGCCTGGTTCGGCGCGTCCAGGTCTCGCTGGAGTCCACACTGGAGGCAGCTGACGAACATACCGTAAACGTCCCGGCGGATTTCCAGGTCGCCGCGGCATTTGGGGCAAGCGTTGAACTTCAGTTTCATGGTTACCTCCTTCCGAATACGGCGGCGGCGACGCGCCGCCAGAAACCGGGGCAACGGCGGGTATAGCGCTGATACCCGCACGTGCAGCGTTGAAACTGCTCAGTACTCAGCATGCTGCATTCCTCCCGGTTTGGACTGCGCAGGACTTCGTTATCCAGTGCGCTTTCTATCGGCCCCGGACCTCCCGGTTCACTCGATATACGTGGAAAGCCGTTGACTGGATTGCAGCCTTCGACGGCCGGCCTTTGTTGACGCCACGCCGGCCGTATCCGGCAACTTGCCCTTTCGTAGAATAATACAAGTTGACACGTATCGTGTCAACTGTTATATTGACACGGTAGCAATGTGATTAAATTCACGGAGGAGCTTCCTGCGATGCAACAACAATGGACACGCGGCACGAGGGGTCGCCTGAAAACTTACCCCGACCCCATCGCCGACGGCCCGCCGGACTGGCCGGAAGGTCTATCCCCGGCCCTTGCCCGCAGCTCCAACGGCAACGCCTCTTCAAAAACAACCGCCGCCGCGTCGGAGGACGATGCTGCAACCAACCTGGAATTGGAGGGGGTGTATATTATTTCGGTGGCGGCTCGCCTCCTGGAGATGCACCCCCAAACGCTGCGCAAGTATGAACGTCTGGGGCTGATCCAACCCGTGCGAACCGTCGGAATGTTACGCCTGTACTCCCCGGAAGATCTGCGCCAGGTCATGCTCATCCGGCATTTGATGGATAATTTAGGGCTGAACCTTGCCGGGGTTGAATTCGCGCTGAAGTTAGTCAACAATCTCAGCGTTTTCTCCCACCGGTTGACCCGCTCCACCGGAGACCCTGACATCACCGCTGCTATCCGGGAGGAGGTCTCCCAACTCTGCGCCAGTCTCAGCCTACCCGCGCCAGACTGATCGCACCTAAAATTTCTACACCGGATTCCCGCTTTCGGGGGAATCACGGCAGTATGGGAAATCATTAAATGGAAAACGAGCAAACCCACTTGCCCAACGAGAACGGTCCCGACGAAGCAAGCCGGGAGATGCCGGCGTCCGAGTTCTACGCCGCTCCGGACCGAGCCGGCGACCCCGACCCTGCGCCGGCTGACGAACCACCGTTGACGCCGGAACAGGAGGCCACCATGCTCCGCGCCGCGTTGGCCGAAGCCAATGAGGAAATCGCCCGGCGGGCCGACGCCGCTCAGCGCGGACAGGCCGACCTCGCCAATGCTCGGCGCCGCCATGACGAGGAACGGCTGAACATTCAACGACGCGCCAACAGCCGCCTGCTGGTGCATCTCTTGCCAATCGTCGATGAGCTGGATCTTGCGGTGAACCATCTGGAAAAAAACGGCGCCGGCCCGGACGAAAACGTCGCCGATTCCTGGGTGGAAGGAGTACGACTGATCCAGCGCAAACTGGCCGGCTTTCTCGAATCGGAAGGCGTTACCCGCATCGAATCACTGGGCGAACCATTCAACCCGGAACTGCATGAAGCGGTGGGCATCGCCCAGGTCGGAGACGCCGACTCCGGTTCCATCGTAGAGGTGCTGCGGCAGGGCTATCTCCTCCATGACCGGGTGGTCCAGGTAGCGCAAGTGGTGGTGAACCAGTAGGGGCGAATCGTCATTCGCCTTGCGGAGAGACCGGATGCCGGCTTGCGCCGGCATGACGGATGTGCTGACAAAACTAGTTTGAGGAGTTACGACAATGGCAAAGATCCTGGGCATAGACCTCGGCACCACCAACTCGGTGGCTGCGGTAATCGAAGCCGGCGAGGCCGAGGTGGTGGAGAGCG
Source organism: Dehalococcoidia bacterium (assembly GCA_963692995.1). Taxonomy (GTDB): domain Bacteria; phylum Chloroflexota; class Dehalococcoidia; order Lucifugimonadales; family UBA3495; genus Bin87. The sequence continues at coordinate 907,100 of OY843611.1, read as the reverse complement.
CCGAGGGGAACCGCATCACGCCGTCGGTGGTGGCCGTGAACGCGCGCAGTGGGGAGCGGTACGTGGGCCAGACTGCCAAGAGGCAGGCCGTAACCAACCCCGACAACACCATCTTTTCAGTCAAACGCCTGATGGGTCGCCGTTTCGACGAGCCGGAAGTTCAGGACGCCGCCCGTCGTCTGCCCTACAAGGTCGTGGCCGGCGACAACGGCGACGCTAACGTTGAGATGGCCGGCCAATCTTATGCCCCACCTCAAATCTCCAGCATGATCTTGCAGAAAATCCGCCAGGATGCCGAGGCCAGGCTGGGCGAGCGCATTACCGAAGCCGTTATCACCGTGCCCGCCTATTTCAACGACTCGCAACGGCAGGCCACCGTGGACGCCGGAAAGGTTGCGGGCCTGGACGTCAAACGCATTATCAACGAACCTACCGCCGCCGCGCTGGCATATGGCATGGACCACCAGAACACTGACTCCAAGATCGCCGTGTTCGACCTGGGCGGCGGCACCTTCGACATCACCATATTGGACCTGGGCGACGGGGTGTTTGAAGTGCTTTCCACTAATGGGGACACTTACCTCGGCGGTGACGACTTCGACGAGGCCATCCTCAACTGGCTGGTAACGGAGTTTCGCGCGGAAACCGGCATCGACCTGGGCCAGGATCGCATGGCCCTCCAGAGGCTGCGGGATGCCGCCGAGCGCGCCAAGATCGAACTTTCCAGCACCTTGGAAACGGAGATCAATCTACCATTCATTACCGCCGACGCCAGCGGGCCGCAGCACCTGGTAAAGCCAATCAGCCGCTCCCGCCTTGAGCAACTGGTGGGCGGCTTGATCGACCGCACTGAAGGTCCCTGCCGTCAGGCGCTGACCGACGCTGGCATCTCATCCGGCAGTATCAACGACGTTATTCTGGTCGGCGGCATGACCCGTATGCCGGCGGTGCATGCCAAAGTACAGCAGATCTTCGCCAAGGAGCCATCCCGTACCGTGAACCCGGACGAGGCCGTGGCGATGGGGGCCGCCATCCAGGCCGGCGTCTTGGGCGGAGAAGTCGGCGACATCGTCCTGCTTGACGTTACCCCCCTAACTCTGGGCATCGAGACCCTGGGCAACGTGACCACAGCTCTGATCCCGCGAAATACCACCATCCCAACCCGGAAGACGGAAACTTTCACCACGGCTGCCGACGGCCAGCCCAGCGTGGACATCCACGTGATCCAGGGCGAGCGTCCCATGTCCGCCGACAATAAGACCATCGGCCGGTTCATGCTGGACGGCATCCTGCCCGCTCCCCGGGGCGTGCCCCAGATCGACGTCACTTTCGACATCGATTCCAACGGCATCCTCAGCGTTTCCGCCCAGGATAAGGGCACTGGCAAGGAGCAACGCATCGTCATCCAGACCAGCAGCGGTCTCTCTCCAGAGGACATCGACCGGATGATGACGGAAGCGCAGGCCAATGAAGAGGCCGACCGGCAGCGTCGCGCGGAAGTAGAGACGCGCAACCAGGCCGACAGTCTGGCGTACTCAGCTGAACGCTTGCTGAACGAGCACGCCGAAACCCTGCCCGCCGAGCTCAAGGCCGACGCCGCGACCAAACTGGAGAATTTGCGCAACGCTATCGCCGCCAACAACGTTGCCCAGATGCAGACCGCCATGACCGAGCTAAACGCGGCGCTGGAGCGGGTTGGCCAGGCGGTGTACTCCCAGCCGGGCGCCGGCGGCTCCAGTGACGGAACCTCCGGGCCTGACTCCGACGACACCGTGGAGGGTGAGTTCCGAGAGGTTTAGGGGCGACCCGCGCCGGAGCAGCCAATCGGCGCCGGCAGTGCCACTGATGACCCCTGGATTAGATCCCTATGCAACGCCAGGACAACCGGGCTGCAAAAAGTAAAACGCTTGTAAACTAACGGAAGCGCCGTGCCGGACACCGCCCTGAAGTGCTATAATGCCACTGAGCTCACCATCCCCGGCGGGCGCCACCCCGCCGGAAGTCGGGAGAAACGCAATGAGCGCATCACCAAAAGACGACACTGAAGTCAGCGGATTCGAAAACGAACAGCCGGTAGTGAGCGCTGCGCCAATTGGGGTTGAGCAGCAGGCCGGCCCCGAGGTTGAGGATTACGAAGCCGAATCTTTGACCCCCCTGCAAGCTCACTACCTGGAAACGTTACGACAGCTGATCGCGGTGAAGAACGAGTACCAGACCGCTACCGATTACGAAGCTTGGAAAATGGACGCCATCAAGCGATCCGTCTATTCGGCCCTGCGAGATTGCAGGGAAGCCAATATTGGCGAGATAGCAAAAGATTTGCTGAACCGCGAGCACCAGGTCAATTAGCCATTTGGCGCCGAAATGTGGCGGACCGCATCAGCCCGGCTTTGGCAACGCAAGTTAGCGTTGCCAATCGCCCTTCGCCGCGTTTGACAGTGGCTTCCCACTCTGTGATATACTTCCAGCATGATCCAGCCGAGGTGGTGGAATAGGTAGACACGCGGTCTTGAGGGGGCCGTGAGCTTTCGCTCGTGTGGGTTCAAGTCCCGCTCTCGGCACCATGTAACGTTCTGCGACGTATCCGAGAACGCAATCCGGATCCGAATCGGTATTGGGGCAATCTAACGGGGCGACGTAGCCAAGTGGACTAAGGCGGAGGTCTGCAAAACCTCTATTCGGCGGTTCGAATCCGCCCGTCGCCTCCATTAACTTGCCCTTGACCCAGCCAACAAATAGGCCATCAATCTGACCAATGTAGCGGATAGGCGCAGCGCTGTGCGACCAACGGCGTTGCGCCCTTTTATTGGGCTAGTGCCGAGGTGGCGAAACGGCAGACGCGGCGGACTTAAAATCCGCTACCTTCCTGAGGTGTGTGGGTTCGAGTCCCTCCCTCGGCACCAATTTCTTGATTTCCTATCACTTCTCGGCCGCACGGCGCCGGGGAGGGCGGTCTTGGCGGGGCAAGTCGAACCGGCTGCTGCGCCGGGCTAAGGGTTACATCAGCAGCATCAAGATGCTGGTGTATTCCCTGCCTTTGGTCTGCTGGCGATACCTGCTCAATATTTTCGCAGGTCCGGTTGAGGCGCTCCGATCAACCGGCGGCGTGCGGCCAACCAAACTCGAGTTGCCGCGGATTGAACGGCCGAGCGATCCGAGCCGACAACTTTGACGCCTACGCCATTGCCATCGGGCAGCAGCGACGCCCCCACATCGGCCCCAACGCCGCCAGGTGCGCACGATTCACGAACCAGGTCAAGAACGGCGCTCGCCAGCGCCGCGTCGCACAGCACAAGGATGGACGCGAACGTAGGCCAGACGGCCCGGCCAGTTTCGGAAGGGTTCGGCGAACCCAGCACGGCCCGGCCCATCGGATTTTCGTTGGCCGGAGCAAGGTCGAAAGCCTCTCGATATACTGCCGGCCCTCGTTGCCGAAAGACCGCCAATCGGCCACTTATCTTTCGATACTCAAATGCCTCGCCGCCGGCCACTCGACCCGGTGTGATCACGTCGCCGTACACCAAAGCGGCGCCCGGTTCTACGGTGACAATGGTGTTCTGAACCAGGTTTGCGTTACGAAAGGGTATGAGCGGGTCGGGCAAATACTCCAGATAGCCGTCGGAGCCGACACTGAGCGCGACTCGCTGCTCGGCTTGACCCTCCGCCATGGTATGTATTTTGGTGGCGCTTTGAGTGGTGACATGGGCTCGCGCCCCCGGACCAACGGTGACGGAAATTTCCTGGCGATCGTTTTCCAGCAGGCCGCCGGTTGGATTAGCCAGAAACACCTGAGCCAGGTCAGGCGCGCCGTCGTCGGGGTACAGGGCTGGCTGAACCAACAGGGGCGGTCGCGTGCGTACCCGAGTCAAGCGCGTGCGGCCGGCCCGGCGTTCCAGTTCCAGCTCCGCCAGGCCGTGTTGCCCCGGTGGGCCGATGTCAGCAGCTTGTCGCTTCACCGACCGCATGCAAGATCCGCTCCAGCACATCTTCCAAGCCCTCGCCGGTGCGGCAATTGGTGAAAACGTAGGGCCGCGAACCGCGAACCGTACCTAAATCGCGGCGCATCACGGCCAAGTCCGCGCCCACATAAGGAGCCAGGTCGGTCTTATTCACCACCAGCAAGTCGGTTTGCGTTATGCCCTGTCCGCGCTTGCGGGGAATCTTGTCCCCGGCCGCCACGTCGATGACGTAGATCTGGTAATCCGCCAGGGCGGGGCTGAAGGTCAGTGTAAGGTTATCGCCGCCGCTTTCGATCAACGCTATGTTGGAGTCGGGGTAGGCATTGGTCAACTCTTCCACGGCCAGCAGGTTCAGGCTGGGGTCTTCCCGGACCGCCGCATGGGGACAGGCTCCGGTGGCGACGCCGCGGATACGCCCAATGTCCAATACGCCCCGCAGGGTGTTGGTGACATGCTCGGCGTCTTCCCTGGTAAAGATGTCATTGGTAATGACCACTGGGCGCCAGCCTCGATCCAACAGCATGGGGACCAATTTCTCCACCAGCGTCGTCTTGCCCGAGCCCACCGGACCGCCAACACCTATTCGCGGAACTCTGTTCATCGGTTTTCTCCTGTTGCCGAATCCACGTCAACTGGCGAACATACGAACCTCATCATGTTCATGCAGCATGGAGGCGATGTCGGCCTGGGGCGTGAATGATGTCATATCCGGCCAGGGCCTGGTTTCGATTTCTGCAACCATCTCAGCCACCGGCTCGTGCAGTGAGTACAGAATTTGCTGGGCCTCAGAGTGGGTTAACGGGAGCAACCTTTGCGCCGCTCCCAGCGCTCCCACCGCAAAGCTGTGGCAAAACGCCAGCAACGCCGTTGCGCCGTCGATTCCGGCGGCATAGGCCACTATGCCAAGAGCCACCGCGCCGGTGCCGGGAGTATCCCGGTTCGCCACCATTTGCCGAAAATCGGCACAAAGGGATGATCCCACTCGGTTGGTCAGCAAGGGCATCGTTTCGTCCAGTATGCGGCGGCCGGCGAGACCGGAAGCCAGCCGCAATTCCATGGGCGCCTTCATCGAGTACAGATGCCGGTCAATGTCGCACGCCATGGCCAAATCTCCCATTCGGGCTGCGGCACGGGCGTTGACCAGGGCCACGCCGTCCGAGGGCAAGACCGACCAGACCAGCAGGTTCCGCAGGTATTCCCTCACTTCACGCGCCCCGTGGACCCATCCGCGCGACACCATGCTCTCCAGACCGTGGGAGTGAGCATACATCCCCGACGGGAAGAAAGAATCGGCCAACTGCAATGCTGTAAGAAAGCGCCGCGCGCTGTCGCCCGTCATGGTCGTTTCACACCATCAAACCAGGAAGTGCAGTTGGGCCAGGCTGAGGCGTTCCGCCGGCGGCACGGTGGCGATCTCGCCATCCACCCGGATGGTGTAAGTGTCTGGGTCAACTTCGATCACCGGCATGGCGTCGTTGCGGAGCATTTGCCGTTTGGTGATGGTCCGGCAGCCGCGCACGGGCTCTACCCGTCGGGTCAGGGCCAAATCCCGGTGGATCCCCATCTCGTGGGCTATAGCGGACACGAAGGTCAGCGACGTGCTGGCGACCGCTTTGCCCAGGGCGCCGAACATGGGGCGGTAGAAGGACGGCTCGGCGGTAGGTATCGAGCCGTTGGGGTCACCCATCGCCGCCCAGCAGATCATCCCGCCCTTGATGATCATTTTCGGTTTGGCGCCGAAACTGCCCAGGGGCCACAGCACGATGTCCGCCAGCTTCCCCGGCTCCAGGGAGCCGACCAGGTGGGATATGCCGTGGGTGATGGCCGGGTTGATGGTCAGTTTGGCCAAATAGCGCAGAACGCGGAAATTGTCGTGTTCCGGCGAGTCTTCCGGCAGTTTGCCCTTCATTTGACGCATCTTGTCGGCGGTTTGAAACAGGCGCGTAAAATTTTCGCCGACCCGACCCATCGCCTGCGAATCGGACGCATACATGCTGATGACGCCCCGGTCATGCAGCACGTCCTCGGCGGCCATGGTCTCCGGGCGAATCCGGCTCTCGGCGAATGCCACGTCTTCCGGCACCCGGGGGTTGAGGTGATGGCACACCATCAGCATGTCCATGTGCTCGGTGAGGGTGTTGACGGTGTAGGGGCGCGTGGGATTGGTGGAGGAGGGCAGCACGTTCAACTCGGCAGCGATGCGGATGATGTCGGGCGCGTGTCCGCCGCCGGCTCCCTCGGTGTGATAGGTGTGGATGGCGCGCCCGTCGATGGCCGCGATGGTATCCTCGACGAACCCGGCTTCGTTCAGCGTGTCGGTGTGGATCGACACGGGTATGTCGAAACGGTCGGCCACCGTCAGGCAGCAGTCAATAGCCGCCGGCGTGGTGCCCCAATCCTCGTGGAGCTTGAGGCCGCTGGCCCCGGCCCGTAACTGTTCCTCGAGGGAGGCGGGATCGCTGGCGTTGCCCTTGCCCAACAAGCCCCAGTTCATGGGAAAAGGTTCGGCGGCTTCCAGCATCCGGCCGATGTTCCAGGGGCCGGGCGTGCAGGTGGTGGCCTTGGTGCCGTCGGCTGGCCCGGTTCCGCCGCCGATCATCGTAGTAATCCCGTTGGAGAGGGCGTGGTGCACCTGCTGGGGCGCGATCATGTGAATGTGCGAGTCGACGCCGCCGGGGGTTGCGATGAGATGCTCGCCGGCGATTACCTCCGTCCCCGGGCCAACCACCAGATCCGGATGTACCCCGTCCATCACGCCGGGGTTGCCCGACTTGCCCACGGCGACGATGTGCCCTTGACGCACTCCGAGGTCGGCCTTGACGATTCCCAGCACCGGATCCATGACAATGACGTTGGTTATCACCAGGTCCAGGGCGCCGTTGCGGTTGGTCATCTCTGAAGCCTGACCCATACCGTCCCGAGCCGATTTGCCACCGCCAAACACCAGCTCGTCGCCGTGGGTAAGAAGGTCCTCCTCAACCTGGCAGACCAGGGCGGTATCCGCGAGGCGGAAACGATCCCCAACGGTAGGGCCGTAGAGTTCGACGTACTGGCGGCGGCTAATTCGGGCCATGCTATACCTCGTCGGTAAGGTTTAATTCGGCAGTTGGTTGGTTGGCAAAGCCGCGACGGGAAATCAGTTCTATCGCCCGCTCACGCACAACCGGGGAGTCCAGGCTGCCGAAGGCCAGGCCGTTGGGGCCGCGCACTCGGCGTGTGCCACCGATGGCGACCAGCGGTACATCCTTGCGGTCGCCCGGCTCAAAGCGCACGGCAGCGCCGGCAGGGACGTCCAACCGCATCCCGAAGGCCGCAACGCGGTCAAAGCGCAAGGCGCGGTTGACTTCGAAGAAGTGGAAATGCGAACCGACCTGGATAGCCCGGTCGCCGGTGTTCCACACGGAAACGCTCCTGGTGGGTCGCCCGGCGTTTATCTCAATGGGTTCGTCAGCGATGATGTAGTGTTCGATGGGGTTGCTCATAACGCGCCTGCTATTCGGGTGATCAGACGATGGGGTCGTGCACCGATACCAGCTTGGTGCCGTCGGGGAATGTGGCTTCCACCTGCACCAGATCAACCAGCTCCGGGACGCCGTTCATCACGTCTTCGCGAGTCAGCGTCTGCCGGCCCAGTTCCATAACCTCGGCTACGGTTTTGCCATCCCGGGCCCCTTCCAGGATCGCTTCCGTGATCAAGGCTATCGACTCCGGCACATTGAGCTTCAACCCACGACCCTGCCGCTTGCGGGCCAATTCGGCGGCGACGTAGATCAGCAGTTTCTCCGATTCGCGTGGGGTGAGCATCATGACGAGTCGCCTCTGGCATCACAGGGTGGACAGGTAGCGGGATACTTCATAGTCGGTGACCTCCGAGCGATATTCGTCCCACTCCAGTTTTTTGTTCTCGATCAGGCTGTTGAACACGTGGTCGCCCAGCGCCTCATAGAGCAGCTCGCTGGTCTCCGCCAGATTGATGGCCTCGCCCAGGCTGGAAGGCAGCGTCCGAATGCCCAGAGACTGCCGGCGCTGCGGCGACATATCCAGCACATTGCCGACCACCGGCGCGGGCGCCTGGTATTGCTCTTCGATACCCTTGAGGCCAGCGGCCAGCATGGCGCTGAACGCCAGGTAAGGGTTACAGGACGGGTCGGGCGCCCGGTACTCAATGCGGATCGACGTTTCCTCTCCCCGTTCGTAGCTGGGCACTCGGATGAGGTCGGAACGGTTGACGTGGGTCCACGAAACGTACACCGGCGCCTCGTAGCCTGGAATCAGGCGCTTGTAGGAGTTGACCCACTGGTTGGTCACCAGCGTGATTTCCGGAGCGTGAGCAATCAGTCCCGCGATGAACTGCTTGCCCAGTACGGAAAGATACTGCTCGTCGTCGGCGTCATAGAACCTGTTGCCATCGCCGGCAAAGAGAGACTGGTGCAGGTGGAGGCCGGAACCATTGATGCCGGAGACGGGTTTGGGCATGAAGGTAGCGTACACACTTTGAAGCTGGGCCAGTTCCTTGATAACCAGTTTAGCGGTCATCAAGTTATCCGCCATGGTGAGGGCGTCGGTGTACTCCAGGTCAATCTCGTGCTGGCTGGGCGCGCCCTCGTGGTGAGAGTATTTAACGGGTATGCCCATTTCGGCCAAGTTGAGGACGGTGTCTCGGCGCAGATCCGACGCGGGATAGCTGGACAGTTGGTCGAAGTAGCCGTCGTGGTCCAGCAGTTCCGGCGCGGTAGCGTTCTTCAGATAGAAGAATTCCAGCTCGGCTCCCACATTGTAGGTGAACCCCATTTCAGCGGCTTTGCCCAAGTTGCGCCTGAGGACCTGGCGCGGATCCCCGGGGAAGGTCTGACCCCGGGGTTGGCGGATGTCGCAGAACATCCGGGCGACCGCGTTCTGGCGTGGACGCCAGGGCAAAAGCGCGAAGGTGGACGGGTCGGGATAGGCCCTCATATCACTCTCATGCTGGCGGGCGAACCCGTCGATGGCGGCCCCATCGAAACCCACCCCCAGGTCCAAAGCATCCTCCAGGTCATCGGCGGTCACCGCGAAACCCTTCAGCTTGCCCAGAATGTCGGTGAACCAGAGGCGGATGAATTTGACGTCGTTTTCGCGGGCAGTCCTAACCGCGGAATCCCGTGCCGCAGGTGTCTCAGTGGTCATGGCTATTCCTCACTTATCGCGGCTTGCGCCGGGGCCTACACCGCCACGTACTCCCGGACCAGGTTGTGGTCCAAGTCGCGGGCAGCGCCTTCCAGAACTATGGCTCCCTTTTCCATCACGTAACAGTAGTCGGCTATACCCAGGGCGAAGTCCAGGAACTGCTCCACCAGCAAAATAGTGGTTTCCTGTTGCTCCCGCAAGCGGTGCAGCAGGTCTTCAATTTCCTGAACTATCGACGGCTGGATGCCCTCGGTGGGTTCGTCCAACAGGAGCAAGGCGGGACGCCGAATCAACGCTCGGGCCAAGGCCAGTTGCTGCTGCTGCCCTCCGCTCAGTGTGCCCGCTACCTTCTTCGGGTTAATCTTCAGAGCTGGGAACAGGCCGTACATTCGCTCCATGGCTTCCGGTTTCCCTTTCTTTTCCGGAAAAGACTCCAGGCCCATCAGCAGGTTTTCGTTCACGGTCAGGTAGGGGAAAATGTGCCGGCCCTGGGGCACGTACCCGAATCCTGCCTTCGCCCGTTTGTGGGGCGCCCACCGCGTCAGGTCCGATTGGCCGAATCGTACCTGGCCGGACCGGGGGGTCAGCAATCCCATTATCGCCTTGAGCAAAGTGGTTTTGCCCACTCCGTTGCGGCCCATCAGGCAGACAACCTGGTTCTGCGGAACGTCCAGCGCTACGTTGGACAATACTAAGCTCTGCCCATATCCCACGGACAGATCCCTAATGGACAGGAAAGGCTCTGCGTAGCGCATGGTCATCCAGCCGATCAATCCGCAGACACGGGGGCCGGTTCACCCGCTGCGCTCCGGCCTTCCCACCTGCCGGCTTCGGGCCTCTGGCCGCGGTTGTTGCCCAGGTAGGCCCTAATGACTTCCGGGTCCTGTTGTACGTCTTCCATGCCTCCCTGGCTCAGCACCTTGCCCAGGTGAAGCACGGTTACGGTTTGAGCGAACTGGCGCACGAAATCCATATCGTGTTCCACCACCAACACTGAGCGGTCTCCACCGATGGATTGCAGCAATTCACCGGTGCGTTCCCGCTCCCTGCGGGTCATACCCGCCACCGGCTCGTCCAGCAGCAGCAGTTTCGGTTCCTGCGCCAGCAACATCCCGATTTCCAGCCACTGTTTTTCGCCGTGGGACAGTGCGCCGGCCGTATCTTTGGCGCGCTGGGACAGACCCACCTGTTCCAGCGTGTCCATAATGCGGTCGCCTTCGCCCCGACGCAACTTGCCCAGCAGTCCGGTGACCCGGCTGCGGAAACCGAGCATTACCTCCAGGTTTTCATAGACCGTCAGGCTGGCGTATACGGACGGCGTCTGGAACTTTCTCCCCACGCCCAACCGGACCAACTGATGCTCTTGCCGCCGGCCCAGGTCGATGCTTCCATCAAAGATGATGCGTCCTTTGCTGGGTTTCGACTTGCCGGTGATTACGTCGATCAGTGTCGTTTTGCCCGCTCCATTGGGGCCGATCAGGAAACGCATTTCCCCGTAGGCCATGGCGAAATTCAGCTCGTCCAGCACGGTAAAACCGTCGAAACTTACCGTCAGGTTCTCCACCGACAGAATGGGTTTGCTCGTGTCGGATACCGGAGCGGATCCATTGGCGCCGAGCGCGCCGGCCGGCTGATTTGACCGCCTGGTAATCATGTTCTCCCTCCGGGGAGGCGCTGGCGGATCCCGCTGCGGATCTGATCGCGCGACAGCCACCAGGGACGCTGCCAGCCTTTGCCGCGCAGCAACCCCGTGATCCCCGCCGGAAACAGCAGCACGGCGCCGATGAGCAGCAGGCCCAGGAAATATTGCCAGATGGCCGGAAAGGACTCGCTCAGCCCGCTCTTGGCGCCGTTCACTACGATGGCCCCCAAAATAGCGCCCAGCAATACGCCCCGGCCGCCAACGGCAACCCAGATGGCGATTTCGATGGAAGGCACAATGCCCATCATGGTGGGTGAGATTATCCCGACTTGCGGCGTGAACAACGCTCCGGCCACGCCGGCCATGCCGGCAGATAGCGAGAATACCAGCGTTTTGAGTACCGCCGGGTCATAGCCTGAGAACCGCACCCGGTTTTCGTCGTCACGCATCGCCACCAACAGCCGACCGAGACGGGAGGATATCAGCCCCCAGCAAAGCAGATAGGCGACGCTCAAGGCGCCAACGCTAACATAGTAGAGCATCAATTGCATCGAAGGCGCGTTCAGCGGGAAGCCGAATATGGTGGTGTAGTTGGTGATGCCGTTGGTGCCCCCGGTGTACGGTTGCTGCCCGATGAACAGGATGCTGATGATTAGCGCCAGGGCTTGCGTGATCAATGCGAAATAGACACCGGTAATGCGGCTGCGGAAAACCAGGTACCCAAGGGCTCCGGCCAGCGCTGCCGGCACTACGAAGGCCATTGGGATGGCGAACCAGGCGTACTTGAAAGGCTCCCAGAAGACGGGCAACTCCGTCAGCCCGCTCCAGAACATGAAGTCCGGCAACTTTCCCGCAGCCGACTCCAGCTTCAGGAACATTGCCATGGCGTAACCGCCGAGTCCGAAGAAGACGCCATGCCCCAGGCTAAGCATCCCGGCATATCCCCAAATCAGGTTTAGGGACAAAGCCAGCATGGCAAAGGTCAAAAACTTGCCCAACAGCGCCACGCGAAAATCCGATAACACCAGGGGAGCCAGCAGCAAAACTGCCAGCATGACGACGGGGGCGAACCACTGCCCGATCCGGTCGTTGACCACGACGGGAGCAGAGGCGTTCCTCACCGCGCTGATAATTGATGACCCGATTGCCATCCCCCTACCTCCCCTTAGTCCGCATCAATCCGGCGGGTCGCCATTGCAAGAACAGGATCACCATGGCGAACACCAGCACCTTGCCCACCACGGCGGTGGTGCCGAACTCGAACATGGTGTTCAGCATTCCGATGATTAATGCGGCCAGAATGGTCCCGGGAACCTGGCCCAACCCGCCCAAGATGACCACGATAAAAGCGTCAACAATGTAAAAGGTCCCCAATGACGGCCCAATCGGGCCAATCAAAGTCAGTGCGCATCCGGCGACGCCGGCCAATCCCGAACCCAAGGCGAAGGTGAAGCTGTCAACCCGGCGTGTGGACACGCCCAGGCTGGCGGCCATGTCACGGTTCTGCATCACCCCGCGCATCCGGCGCCCCTCGCTGGAGCGGTACATGTACCAGTAGAGGCCGCCGATGCACGCCAGCACGAGGCCCAAGATGAAGACCCGCTTCATGGGCAATACCAGGTCGCCCGTCACCGCGAGGGCGTTGCCCAGCCACGGCGGAGCAACCACCTGAACGTTGGGCGCGCCGAAAATCGAACGGGCCAACTGTTGCAGGAACAGCCCGACGCCCCACGTGGCGAGCAATGTGTCCAGGGGGCGGCGATAAAGGAACCGAATCAGCGCATTCTCAACCAGGTATCCCGCCGCGCCGGCGACCACGAAGGACGCGGGAATGGCGATCAGGAAGGTTATGCCGGATTGGGGGTCGCCGGTAAAGCTCAGGGCGGCCCGCTGGAGCGCGTAGGTGGTGTACGCGCCGATCATGATGAACTCGCCGTGGGCCAGGTTAATCACGTTCATCAACCCGAAAGACAGCGCCAGTCCCAATGCAATCAGCAACAGGATGGAACTCAGGCTTAGCCCGTTGAAAAATTGTAGTGCCCAAACTTCCATTTTGCGACCATTGCGGAGTTTGAGGTGGCTAGGGTGCGGATGACGCCCGGCCTGCGTAGGTCGAACGTCATCCGAGATCCGTGTGTGATTAGAGTTGCGGTATCCGCTAACCAGGGCGGCGCGGGCTACTGGGCCAGTTCACGGAGACCGGCGGCCCACTCGTAGTTGTCCAGGTAGGGATCGGGCTCCACCGGAGCGCCGGAGTTCCACACCTCGTCAATCTGTCCGTCGTCCCGGACCTTGCCGATGCGGACGGTCTTGGAGACGTGCTGGTTCTCGTTGTGTATGGTCACCGTTCCACCGGGCGCGGCGAACGGGATGCCCTTGGCGGCTTCCTTGACGGCGGCGACTTCGGCGCTGCCGGCCTTTTCCACGGCGGCTTTCCACAGATACACGCCAAAGTAGCCGGCTTCGATGGGGTCGTCGGTTACGCGGTTTTCGCCGTACTTGGACTTGAAAGCGGCCACGAACTTGTCGTTCTCCGGGGTCTGGGTGGTCTGGAAGTAGTTCCATGCCACCAGGTGCCCGGCGATGTTCTCTGCTCCGATGCCGGTAATCTCCTCTTCGGCCACGCTCACGGAAACCGTGGGAAGTTCCTCCGGGGTGATGCCGGCGTCCTTGAGCTGCTTGAAGAAGGCCACGTTGGAGTCTCCGTTCAGCGTGTTGAACACCACGTCAGGTTCGGCGACCTTGATCTTGGTGATGACGGTGCTGTACTCGGTGTGTCCCAGTGGAGTGTACTCCTCGCCCACGGCTTCGATGCCGGCGGCGGCCAGTTGCTTGTTGATGATCAGGTTGGACGTCCGCGGGAACACATAATCGGAGCCCAGCAAGTAGAACTTGGTCTTGCCTTCTTCCAGCAGGTATTCAATCGCCGGAACAATCTGCTGGTTGGTGGTGGCCCCAGTATAGAAGATGTTGGGAGAAGTCTCCAACCCTTCGTACTGCACGGGGTAGAACAGCAGGCCGTTGTTGGCCTCAAACACCGGCAGCATAGCCTTGCGGCTGGCGCTGGTCCAGCCGCCAAAGACCACCGACACTTCGTCCTCCTGGAGCAACTTGCGCGCCTTCTCGGCGAAAGTCGGCCAGTCGGAAGCGCCGTCTTCAATGACAACTTCGATCTGCTTGCCCATTACGCCGCCACCGGCGTTAATTTCCTCAATGGCCAGCAGTTCGGCATCGTGCACGGCGGTCTCGCTGATCGCCATCGTCCCCGACAGGGAATGCAGGATGCCCACCTTGATAGTGTCGGACTCCGGCGCGACGGGCGCTGCGTCGGCCGTCGGCGCGGTTGTAGCGGCGGGCGCCGCCGGCGCAGCTGTAGCGGCGGGCGCAGTCGTAGCGGCGGGCGCCGCCGGCGCGGGAGCCGGCTCAGAGCCGCAGGCGGCGAGCGCGAATGTGGCCAGAACGGCAACCGCTCCAAGCGTGACCAACCGCGCCCAAGCCGGCATCCCGGATAACCTATTGTGTGACATTGCGAATTTCCCCCTTGTAAAAATTAATCCGTCAGCGTCCTGATCCGCCGGATCGCGTGCGACGACCGCATGACGACCGCATAAAGTTCAAAGCGCCAACTTTGGTTGCGACTAACCTAGCCCTCCGATGTTACTGGCAAATTGCAAAGTTGTGACCGAAAAGTTTCCTGCACGTAAACGTTGGATAAAGCCATACGGAAACTCATTGCCGTTTCCACCGGCGATTTGCGGGGATCCCGGAGGGCAAAGCGCAATCCCGGTAACCCGCTGGGACATAACGCTTGAAACGACCCTCATCGGTTGGTACGGTAGGCGCATTGCAAGCTCGTTGCTGGCGTCCCTTCCGGCTGGCTGAAATCGAGGATAAAAACCATGAAATATGATGTGGCAATTGTGGGGGCCGGCTCCGCCGGTTCAGTGCTGGCGGCCCGGCTGTCGGAAGATCCGAGCCGCTCGGTGCTGCTGCTGGAAGCTGGGCCGGACTATCCGGATTTCGACCGGCTGCCCGACGAACTGAAATACGGGTTTGCCGCTGCTCCGATCCCGCCGGCCGCTCGGACGGCGGGCGGCCACCCGATCTCCTTGACCGCCAGCCCCCATAACTGGCAGTTCACTGCAACGGCGACTGATCTGGCGCCGCCGATGTTGGCGCCCCGGGGCAAAGTCACCGGCGGCTCAAGCGCCATCAACTCGTCCGCTTTTTACCGCGGCGTTCCGGAAGATTTCGACGCCTGGGCGGCCTTGGCCAACGACCACTGGAGCTACGAAAAGGTCCTTCCTTACTTCCGAAAACTGGAAACGGACGTTGACCGGCACGGCGACTATCACGGCTCCGACGGGCCCATATTCGTTCATCACTCCAACCCGGATGCTTGGGACGCCGCCCCAAAAGCCTTCTTTTCCTCCTGCCGCGCCAGCGGCTTTGAGCAGACCCTGGACCACAACCATCCCGACTCCAACGGGGTCGGCCCAGGCGTAACCAACAACCACAACGGAGTTCGCTTCAGTGCCGCTCTGGGCTACCTGAACCCGGCTCGTCATCGGCTCAATTTGACAGTGCGACCCAATTGCCAAGTACGCCGGATTATCTTTCAAGGCCAACGCGCGACCGGCTTGCTGGTGAAGAGCGGTGGTGAAAATTTCACTGTGGAAGCCGACCGGATTATCCTCAGCGCCGGCGCGGTGGGTTCGCCCCACCTGTTGCTGCTGTCCGGCGTGGGGCCGGCCGCGCAATTGGAGCGGTTGGGCATCCGGGTGGTCCAGGATACCCCCGGCGTGGGGCAGAACTTGAAAGACCATCCCAAGGTGTACGTTACCTGGGAAGTCTCCGACGCTTTGGGTTCCTCGGCCAATCGGGGAGCCGGCGGCGCGACTCTGCGCCTAACGGCCCCCGGTTCCCACCTGAGGAACGATCTAAGCATCAGCCTTTCCGCCCTGGTCACGCCACGGGTCAAGGGAGCCCAGGCGATCCCCCAGGCTCAAGCGCCCGAGGCTAATCAGGCTAACGCGCTCAATCGGCATATCGAAATGATGATCGCCCTGCTTTTGCCCGAAAGCCAAGGTCAACTGACGCTAACTTCCGCCGACTACCGGGTGCAGCCGGCTTTGCACTACAATTACCTGTCCGAACCCTTTGACCGGATGCGGATGCGAGCGGGGGTTCAGCTAGCCCTGAACTTGGCTGGGCGGCCCGAGCTGGCGCCATTGCTGGGAAGGCGGATTGAACCGGAAGAAAACGACCTGGTGAGCGACGACGCATTGGATCAATGGCTGCTGCGGGAGGCAACGACCTACTCCCACATCTCGCGCACTTGCAAAATGGGGCCGTGCAACGACGCGCTGGCAGTGGTCGATCAACGCGGCAGGGTGCACGGCATGGAAGGGTTGCGCATCGTTGATGCGTCGATCATGCCGGACCTGGTGCGCGCCCCAATCAACCCGACGGTGATCATGATGGCGGAGCGAATAGCGGACTTGATCCAGTCCGGCGAATAAACCGCGCTCAGCGGTATCGGCCTTCAGGCAGCGAGATGCCTACGCCGGGCCGCTGAGCGCGCTGACCAACCGGGGCCCCATCGGTGAACCGCTGACTTGCGACGACCGTGCAGAAAGTATATGGTTGCCGAAATTTCCACCCGACCGACGGGACTTCTGGCAGGTTAAAATGAGACTTGACGGCAAGGTAGCGATTGTAACCGGCGGCAGCCGCGGAATTGGCCGCGCCATTTGCCTGGGCCTGGGCGATGCCGGGGCCCGGGTAGTCGTGGCATCTCGTACCGAAATAGACGGGGCGGCCGGTACCGAGTACGAAAGATACGGTTCGGGCGACATACGCGATACGGCAGGCCGGATTGCCGAGCGTGGCGGCACGGCGTTGCCCGTCCGCTGCGACATCGCGCACGTCGAGGACATTCAAAACTTGGTGGCCGCCACGCTGGACCATTTCGGGCGAATCGACATTCTCGTGTGCAACGCGGGCATGGACTGCGAGTCGCCAGTGGTGGATCTGGATGTGGAGCTTCTGGACCAGTGCCTGGCGGTCAACGTGCGCGGCCCGCTGCTCCTTTGCAAGTACGCGCTGCCGGCCATGATTGCCCAGGGCGAGGGAGGCTCCATTTACTGCGTTACCTCCGGCTCCGCCAGGAACTATCGTGAGGGACGTGTGGGTTATTCGATGAGCAAGGCGGCCCTGGAGCGAATGTTTTTCAGCCTGGCCGAGGAGGTCAGGCCCCACAATATCGCCGTCAACGTTTTTGAGCCCGGAAGGGTGGACACCTGGATGAACCGGCGCGGGGATTGGCCGGGAACCGCCCACATACCCATGGTGCAGCCCGATGCCCTGACTGAGCCGGGAGTATGGTTGGCCGGCCAAACGGCCAAAACCCTGACGGGCGAGTTGGTATCAAGGGCCGAATTCGGGGTGACCTGGGGTAAGATCGCAGAGGCGACAGCGTAACCCCTATTGGACCTATCCGATGGGTAGCGACGGAGTGTCGAAATCTTTACAAAAGTACTGGGGGCGGTATGGCGATCTATCGAGTTTTTTCCGACGCGGATGGCGAAAGCCACATCGAAGACTTGAAGTTAGAGGAACACCCCGAGCTTGGAGCGCTGATCAATGTGTCCGAGGCGCGCGTGCAGGAGTTTGACGGGTCGCGCCAAATGGACTTCCATCCGCTTCCCGAGCGCCGGCTGATTATTCACCTGTCCGGCGAGGTGGAGATCGGGGCCAGCGACGGCGCAAAACGGGTGCTTCGGGCCGGTGACATCCGTCTGATGGAGGACGTGACCGGGAAAGGCCATTCCCATCACGACCTGTCTCCGTCAGGCGCGGTGTACATCCTGCTAGATGACTGATCAACCTGCTAGATGACTGATCAACGCCGCGCCTTACGTTGCCATGGTCCGAATGTCCAGGCCACGCGCCAGGTTGGCAAGTGGAGAGGTTGCCGAGGGTATCGTGGTTCCCCGCCGGCTCATCCCTTATTCACCGCCTCCTGGCCCAGCACATTCATCAACCGGCCCACGTCGTCCACGCCATCCAGGTTTTCCAGCATCTCCACCACCACCTCAGTGTCGTATTCAGACAGCGCGCGGCGGAAGCAGTCGCGCGCCTTGGCCAGGAGCTGGTCCCGGGACATGGGGTTGGATGCGGATCCCGTAAAGGCGGAGCATTCGGCGCTGACGGTAGTTCCATCTTTGAGCACGGCGGTGGCGCGGGTTCCGCCGGATTCGGGGCCTTCGGGTTCCACCCGCAGCCGGCCCAGCATATCCTCCATGTCGGATGCAAAGCGGCGTGCGTCGGTGAAAGTGTCGATACCCACCTGGCCGTCCAGCAAGGCAGCGGCGGCGCAGTATTCCACGCTGAACTTGCCGTCCAGGCCGCTGCGGGGCCTCGGCCCCGAATGTCCCCGGCCCCGGCGATGAATGGTCACCCGGTCGATGTCGTTGGGATCAAGGCTGTTCTGCTGGCGCAGGTTGAGCGCCGCTTCAATGGCGTTTTGCATATAGACCTGGGCGGGGAAACGCTTGATGTCGAAACCGGGATCAATCAGCCGCCACGACGCGCCCAGGCCGCCGATGGCAGTGTCCCAGTCAAAGTCGCCGCCGAAGAGCGCGGCGGCGAAGCCCACCGGGGATTCCAGCGCCTCGTCGCTGGCGGTGTAGCCCATGCTGGCCAGTATGGCCGATTCGGCGCCCATCCGGGCGGCGTTGCCCGGGTGGGTGGACTTGACCATGGTGCCCGTGTTGGCGGTGAGGCCGCCGGTTCGTGAGGCCGCGATGCCGAGGGCCATCAGGGTTTGCTCCGCGTCCAGGCCCAGGGTTTTAGCCGATGCCGCCGCTCCGCCTAGAGGGCCCACCAGCCCGGGCGGGTGATAGCCGGGCCTGGTGGCCGGCGCAGAAGCGGCCCGCAGCCGCCCCTGAATTTCCCAGCCCAACACGTATGCGGCGACGACTCGCTCACCCCCAACGTGGTGGCGCTCCGCCAGCGCCAGGGCCGACGGCAAGCAGGACGACGTGCCGTGGGTCGGCGGAAACCCTTGGATCTCGTAGTCCAGGCAGTGCCCAAAGACCCCGTTGGCGAAGGCGGCCGCCGGCGGGTTGGTCCGGTAGCCCCAGCCTACCACGGAGGCTTGCGGCGAACCGCCGGCATCCCGCACGTAGCGGCCGATGATATCGGCCAGATCCTGCACTGAACCGGCGACCATGTTGGCTACGCCGTCAAGTATGGCGATTTTGGCGGCTTCTACCACCGGACGGGGCAGGTCGCCAAAGCCGGTGTCAGCAATAAACTCGGCCAAGGTTCGGGTTGCGCTCATGGGTTACCTACCTGAATTATGACGTTACATACGGAGTATAATGCGCTCAACCGATTTGGGGGGTGCCCTATGGCTAAAATCAAGCACATCGCCATCACTTGCGAGAACCCGGATGCGGTGGCAAAGTTCTATAAGGACGGCTTCGACCTCTTCGAGGTCGCCCGCAACGCCCGGCAGATCCAGCTTTCCGACGGCGACATCAACCTGACCATCCTCAAGTGGAAAACCAACGAGGACGCCGACGTGGGCCCGAATGGCGAGAACTACGACGGCATACACCACATCGGCTTCCAAGTCGATAGCCTGGAGGAAACCGGAGCTAAGCTTCAGGAGATAGACGGGCAGGAGATTGTCCGGCGGGAAGTCGCCGCGGACGGGCAGCCTCGTCCACCCCGCGCCGAGGAGAAGTGGTCCGGTCCCAACGGACAGGTTCTGGATATATCGGAGCCGGGATGGCTCCACAAATTGCCCCTGGATTAGATCGATTAACGAATGTCGTCTTAACGAATATCGTCATTCCCGCAACTAATGTCGTCGTTCCGGCGCAAGCGGGAATCCGGCAAGGGTACAGTCCGGCGAACTTTCCGGTGGCAACGATTTCCGGGTTCCCGCTTGCGCCGGAACGACGGGGCAAGCAGCCAATGGAGGCTAATGTCATGGAAGCAACTTGCGTTACCCATATCGGTATCTGCGTAAGAGACATGGACCGATCCCTGGCGTTCTATCGAGACATACTGGGAATGACCGTGCTGGGTGACCGCATGACCGACCCCACCGAAGGCGGTCGCCTCCACAACTACCTGCATCGGCGCCAGGCTCGCCGCTGGGTCAGCCTTGCCTACGGCGCCGGGGCTACGCCCACCCTGACCCTGACCAGCCATCCCGGCGACGATCCCGATGGGGAACCCATCAAACTGGACATGGTAGGCATCAGCCATATCTCCTTCGGCGTGGCTAACGTGAAAGCGCTGACCGACGAACTGATCAGCAAGGGCGTTGAACTGGCCGGCCCCATCGAGTCCTTCACCGGCCCCGATGGAGCTATCCGCAGCATCTATGTGTACGATCCCGACGGTATCCTGGTCCAGTTCAATACTCCGTAGCGACACACCGTCGGAATTACCTTCGCCCACTTTCGGAACCGGGCAGGTTAGGCGCATGTCGAGATCTTTCGAGTGTCAGTCGCTTTGATGGGCTTCAGAAGGCGGGTGCATTATGCGTGGGTGATCGTGGGCATCGCCGCGGCCATGGGGTTTATCACCTCTTCGGTGCGCTTCGCAGCTGCCGCCCTGGTGCCGTATCTCAGCGACCCTACCGCGGGGTTCGGTTGGAGCTACGGCGCCATCAGCCTGGCGTTCAGCCTCCAGTGGATCATCTTCGGGCTGGCGAGCCCTTACGTAGGATGGCTTGGAGACCGATACGGAGTTCGCCGATTTCTCCTATCCGGAGCCGTTCTGTTCATAATCGGAATGTTGCTCACCGGCATCATGAGCAACCTTTGGCAGTTCTACCTCTACTTCGGCGTGATCCTGGGCATCGCCTCCACCATTTTCACCGTACTGCCGGTGTCCGGGATCACCCTGTGGTTCCGGAGACACCTGGGCGCCGCCATGGGGGTAGTCTGGTCGTTCCAGGGAATTGGCGTAGTTGCATTCCTGTTTCTGATTAGCGCGGCCTTCAGCCAGCTGGGAATAAAGTGGCTCTTCTGGCTTCCGGGCATAGCCGGGGGAGCGCTGCTGCTGCTGCTGGTCAAATTCTTCTACAACGGACCTGCCGACGTCGGTTTGCGTCCCTTTGGCGATCTCGGAGACGAGCCGATTCAGAGATCGCCAAGAGACGAAGCCGCCAAGGTAAGGGCCAGGGTGTTCATCCAGCAAGCCAGGAGAACCGCGACCTTCTGGAATCTCATCGGCATCCACTACTGGGGATGTATGGGCCACAACATCATCAACGTGCTGATAGTGGCTATCGCCGTGGATCGTGGCCTGTCCCTGGGAGCGGCGGCCGGAGTGCTGGCGGCCCACAGACCGTTGGGGTCGTCGCCCGGGGCCTGGTGCCTGTCGTGGCCGAGCGCTGGGGTTGCAGAACGGTCTGGATCGTGGGGATGGCCCTCCAGGTCTTCCCCCTGCTGCTCATTCTTTTTAGCCAAGACGTCTGGGCCTACTATCTGTTCGGGGCGCTCTTTGGCATCGGTCAAAGCACCGAAGTGCCCACGTTCCCGATTGCCAACCGCCAGTACTACGGAAACGTGCCCCAGGGCAGCCTTTACGGTTGGCAAAGCCTGGGGAGCGGCCTTGGCATGGGACTGGCGCCCGTGTGCGCCGGGCTCCTGTGGGACGTAACGGGCACCTACCTGGCGCCGTTGCTCATGTCCCTCGGGTTCAGCACGATGGCGCTCATCCAGTCCTGGTTGCTGCCCTCACCGCGGGTGCGGCAGATCCCGGACTGGGAGAGCCACTTGCCGGCCAACCTGCGGCCGGCAAACTAACGCGGGCTACCGACTTTTCAGCGGCGACGCCCAAAGGAGCTCAGGTTCCGCCGTCCCGCCCGGCGCCTGGGCAAGAGCATCCCAACTTCGTCGGCCATGCTAAAATGCTCCCCAAATGACCGTCCCTGGTGAACAATCAAGCGCTGGCCCCCTCGGACCACTCAGCGGGTTTCGAGTGTTGGACCTGGCCGGCCCCATGGGAGTGTACTGCGGCAAGCTGTTGGCCGACATGGGCGCCGACGTTATCAAAATCGAGCCGCCAGGCGGCGACCCCATGCGCGACTTTGCTCCTTTCGCGGAGGGTGAGCCCGGCCCCGGCCGCAGCCTGTATTGGCTCCACTTCAACACCAACAAGCGCAGCGTGACCCTGGAAATAGGCTCATCCGAAGGAGCGGCGCTGCTACGCAAAATCGCGCTCACTGCCGACGTGCTGCTGGAGACCGGCCCGCCTGGATACATGGATTCCCTGGGCTTGGGATACGCCAGCCTGGCGGGGAACTCCCCCGGTCTGGTGTACGCATCCGTCACGCCTTTCGGGCAAACCGGCCCCTATCGCCATTTCAAGGCATCCGACTTGGTAGGCTTTGCCATGGGCGGGTACATGTACGTCACCGGCTGGCCCCATACGCCGCCGACCCGGTTGTGGGGATCCCAAGCCTACCACACCGCGTCCAACCGCGCTTACATCGCCATACTGCTGGCCCTGTACCACCGCACGATGACCGGTCAGGGCCAGTACATTGACGTCTCCATGCAGGAGGCGGTGGCCGCCACCACCGAGCACGTGAACACGACCTACAACTACACCGGAGAGCCGGCCGTGCGCTGCGGGTTCCGCCACGGCGGCCAGTTCGTCGCCACCTGGCAGTGCCAGGACGGCTACGCCAGCATCACCACCAACACCCGCGCGGCCTGGGATGACCTGCGGGCCTGGATGAACCGAGACGGTATGGCCGGCGACCTGATGGCCCCCCAGTATGACGACCACTTCGTCCTGCGGGGCGAGCGCTCGGCTCATATCGAGGACCTTATCCAACGCTGGGCCATGCTCCACACCCGACAGGAGATAACCGAGTTCGGCCAGTCGAAGCATCATCCCTGGGGGCCCGCCGCCACGCCCGACGAAATCCTGGAAAACGAGCAGTTATGGGGCCGTGGCTACCTGACGACTTTAGCGTCTCCCGACGGCGGCCCGTCCATGGTGTACCCGGGTGACCCGTATCGCCTGAGCGAGTTCCCGTGCCCGATACGCCGGACGGCTCCCGCACCCGGGGAGCATAACGCTGCGGTTCTTTCCGGCATCCTGGGCCTCTCGCCGGACGAAATGGAGCAGTTAACCGAAGGGAGGATAAGGGGCATCCCTCGACAGGCTCAGAATGCGCCGGCGCCGGGTGAGGTTGAACGGACTTGAACAACGACGCGCATCAGAACGACCACGCCCTGCGGGGCATCCGCGTGCTGGATTTCACCTGGATTCATGCCGGCCCCTCCGCCACGCGGATCCTCTCCGACCAGGGCGCGGAGGTGATCAAGGTCGAGTCCAACAACGCGCTGTCGGTCGTCGGCGGGCCGGCGTCCGCCACCGCCCGGGGACTGGGACAACGCCACAACTGGAACGCCGGCAAGCTGTCCATTTCCCTGAACATGAAGACGCCCGAGGGTATCGACATCGCCAGACGCCTCGTCGCGGTATCCGACGTGGTGGCGGAAAACTTCAGCGGTCGCGTGATGCCATCCTGGGGCCTGGATTACGATTCCATAAGGGCGATCAACCCCAGCATAATCATGCTCAGCATGTCGGGGTTTGGCCGCACCGGACCGTGGCAAGACCGGGTCAGCTATGGCCAGACGCTCCAGGCCTGGTCTGGATTCACCCAGCTGACCGGGTTTCCCCATACTGATCCCAGCGGCCCGGCCAGCGCATACAGCGACGCGGTAGGCGGCATGGCCGGCGCCCAGGCGGCGCTCCTCGCCTTGGTGCATCGGGCCAGAACCGGCCGCGGACAGTGGCTCGACGTTTCCCAACTCGAGTCTCTGTCGTCCCTGCTGGAAACTCTGGCGCTGGACCTGAGCGTCAACGGAAAGGCCGCGGCCTCGACGCGCCACGGCAATCGCCTCCCCCATGGCGGCGGAGCTCCCCACGGCGCCTACCGCTGTCGGGGGGAAGACCGGTGGGTGGCCATCACCGTCTTTACTGACGAGGAATGGCGCGTTTTCGTGCAAGTGATGGGGAATCCCCGCTGGGCCGATGACCAACGGTTCGCTACCGCCGATGCTCGTGAGCGCAACGCCGACGCGCTGGACTCATTCGTAGAATCCTGGACGATCAAACACGCCGCAGCAGATGTGATGGCCCTCCTCCAAACCGCCGGCGTCGCCGCCGGAGTGGTGCAGACCGGGGCCGATCTGTCCCACGACCCCCAGTTGAAAGAACGCGGGTTCTTTCGGCGCGTTGCGGACCAGCGAGGGGAGTATCGGATCATCGAGAGCGCCCCTTACCGGATGTCTCGCACTCCGGGCCGCGTTACCAGGGGCGCGCCGGAGTTCGCAGCCGACATGACTTACGTGCTGCGCGAATTGCTGGGCATGTCCGACGACGAAGTGGAACATTGCGCGATCTCCGGAGCTTTTGACTGAACGGGGCAGCAACGATTGGCTCCGACACAGCGGAGCAATTATGCAATTTCCCGGTTGCGACCCGCTTCCCGGTTGAACTCCGAGCCGGTTTGCGCCCTACCGCAACTGCACCACAGTCACCGCCGCCGCCAATCCACCTTCCCCTGGCTGGATGGTCGCTACCAACGGATGTCCGGCCAGGTATTCTCGGATAGCGCGGCGCAGCGCCCCCGTGCCCTTGCCGTGGACGATCTTTAGCGAAGACATCCCTTCCAAAGCGGCATCGTCCAGCAGGGTATCGATTATGGACAAGGCCTCGTCCACCCGGTAGCCGTGCAAGTTGACCTCCGGGCTGACCGTCCGTTTGTTTTCCGGCCGACGATAAACCACGCCGGCCTGTTCGGCGACGGGATGAATTCGGTCGGCGGGCCGGTCCAGTTGATACACCGGCAGGCGGGCTCGCATCGCGCCGATGATGACCTCTATTTCCTGCTGCTCATTGGGCGCGGTCACCACTTCCACGGGACGGGAAACACCCCGGACATACACGCGGTCGCCGGCGCGGAGATCGTGGTACCACGGAGGTCGTTCCAGGGGTATTGGCGCCCAGTCGGGAGACACCACCTCGCGTTGGGTTTCCGCCAGACGCTCCCGCTCGGCGCGCAGGTCCGTTTCTCGGGTTGGGCTATTGGCGCTCACCGCCGTGCGCTCCAGGGAACGCTCGGCCCGGCGTATCTGGTTGGCAATGTCCACAATCTGCTCGGCCAGTTCCCGCCGCGCCTCTTCCACCAGCTCGGCTTTGGTATCTTCCACGGCTTCCAGTTTCTGCGCGATTTCCAGTTCCCGCGCTCGGGCGTCATTCAACGCCTGTTCCGCCTGCGACTTCAACTCGGATATGGTCAGCCGTTCCTCCTGCAATTCCTGGAGCAGCCGGTCGGTTTGTACGTGGCTCGGCTCCAGGTGTGACCGGGCTCCGGAGATCACCGCGTCAGGCAGTCCCAGGCGGGAGGCAATAGTGAGCGCGTAGCTGCGGCCGGGGATGCCATGGGTCAGGCGATAGGTCGGTTCCAGGGTGCGCGGGTCCAAGTCAACGCTGGCGTTGACCATCCCATCCTCCTCTTGGGCCAGCCGGGCCACGTTGCGGTGGTGCGTGGTCGCCACCACCATGGCGTCCAAGTCGCGCAGGTGGGACAGCAGCGCAATGGCCAAGGCGGATCCTTCTTCGGGGTCAGTGGCCGAACCCAACTCGTCGATCAGGACGAGCGAATGTGGCGTTGCCGCGTCCATAATGCGTTGAATGTTGCGGATGTGGCTGCTGAAAGTCGAAAGGGATTCAAAAATGCTTTGCTGGTCGCCGATGTCGGCGTAGATACCGTCCAGCAGCGGCAGGGTAGCGTCATCGGCCGGCACCTGTAGCCCGGCGTGAGCCATCATCGCCAGCAATCCCACGGTTTTGAGCGCGACGGTCTTGCCGCCGGCGTTGGGGCCGGTGATGAGCAGCACTGGATTGCCCGCGCTTATGTTGATGGTGGTGGGGACAGCATCGCCGGGGAGCAACGGGTGTCGCGCCCCCGCCAGTTCCAGGCGTCGCGGTTCCGTGTCGGCGAGGAAGGTCGGGGCAATCGCCCGGTTCGATTGGGCGTAGCGCGCTTTCGCCGCCGCCAGATCAAGACGCCCCAGCAGCGACAGCATTAGCGTGATGTCCTCGGCATACTGTCCCACCAGCGCTGACAAATGCCGCAACACCCGTTCCTCCTCCCGCTGCTCGGCCAGACGAGTTTCGCGCCAGCGGTTGCCCGGCTCAATAGCGGGCATTGGTTCAACAAACACGGTGGCGCCGCTGTCGGAGACATCGTGCACAATGCCGGGAGCCTGGCCCTTGAAATCGGTCTTGATGAGCAACACCATGCGCCCGTTGCGCTCGGTCACTATGTTTTCCTGGGCCACGCCGGAGCGCTGGTAACGACGCAAGAAACGCTGCATCACTTCGTTAAGAGACGAATAGGCAGAGCGCGATTCCCGGCGCAACCGCGCCAGTTCCGGCGAAGCGTCATCCAGGAGTTCACCCGCGGCGCTGATCGCCCGATTGACGGCGCTTTCCAGGTCTGGCAACTCGGGCAGGTTCTGGGCAATGGACGCCAGCAGAGGCAGATCCTCCCGCCGCGCCATTGAGTTGCGATTCCAGCGAGCGGCGGCGGCGAGAGATCCGATATTGCGCAGTTCCTCTCCCCGCAGAACACCGCCCAGTAACGCGCGCTGTATTGGCGGGCGCAGGTCTTCGGTGGGACCAAGTTCCAGAGCGCCGGTAGTATCCAGCAGGCGGCGGGCCTCCGCGGTTTCCTGCTGGCGCACCGCAATGTCGCGGGGGTCGGCGCCAGGCTTCAGTGCGGCGGCGGCCTCGGCGCCGGCGGCGGTACGGGTAGCCGCAACCAGCCGAAGGCGGATCTGGTCGAATTCCAGCAGGCCCAACGCCCGTTGGAACTTGTCGTCATTTGGGATGCTCGAGTCGTCCGCTATTAGCATAGGCCAAATTATAGCATCAGCAGGAACCCGAACGGTTTGCGGATCCGATTCGCTACGGGGTCCAAGACGCGCCGGTTCTAGCAAGACGCGCCGGTTCTAGGTCATATTTACAAACCCCGTCATTCCCGCGAAAGCGGGAACCCGGCAAGTACAAAGTAAGGGCGACTTTCCGCTGGCAGTGATTTTGCGGGTTCCTGCCATCGCAGTATATCCGATGTCAGCCGTCCCACCGCAGGGGGTACACCCGGCACTCGTAGAGCATCTCCCCCACTCGGCCTAAAGCGGCCCGATTAGGTTCCCGCACGTCCAGCCGCCGTTTCTGGGTAATCGGAGCCAACCCGGCCAAGAGGGGACATTCCTTCACAAAACCGTTGACTGTTGCCGCTTCACCACCGAGAACCACGTAATCGAGCCGGTCGAGCCAGGGGCGCCATTGCCGCTCCAGCACGCCGGCAGCTTCGACGTACAGCCGGTGGATCTGGTTCTCACGAACTCGTTGGAAGCGGCGCTGTGAGGTGCCGCCGGCGTGGTGTTTCCCCTTTACATAGCGCGTATCGGTCTTTGACACCGCCAGCGTACGACCTTCGTAGATGGCAACGGCGTAACGACCCAGGCGCACCAGCGCCACTCCGACGGTCAATCGCGCCGCAAGCAGGGACAGCAGCGGTTCCGCGTCGATGCCGTCGCTGAAACGGAGGGAAGGCAAGGGGAACGGGGGCAAAACGGCGAGCCCGACATCGCCAACTCGAAACGCCGCGAGGCCGGTCGCAGAACGCAGCGGCCGGCTACCGGCCCGTTCCAGGGCCGACATCCACTCGACGCCCTGCGGATCCCGAGCCAACTCCGCAATCGCCCGCGTCGTGTCGGTGCCGGAAGCCGGAACGAATAAGGTCGCTAACAGCACGGATGACCCGGAAGAATCCCGTAATTCCTCCATAATGCGAACCACGCGATCGGCCGACAGCGTTTGCCCGGCCCTCAGCGAAGTCAAATATTTTGTATCTCCATGCGTCATAATTAATGATAACCCATTGCGCCCGAAGCGGCAAAAGCCGATGTGCAATAATGGCAGCTCGATAAAACAACCTCTGTCAAGGTGAGCAAAAGATGGTTTCCCACGGTATGCCTGATGACGGTTCTACCCAACTCTCGGCGATTGAGCGGCAGCAAAATGCCTTGCGTCGCCTCGACGACGGCCACGCCGCCCTGTTGGACGCCCTGGCCGGCCTGGGTGAGGCGGAAGCGTTCCTGGGTTCGCGTTGGTCGGTTTGGGAGGTGATGCAGCACTTGTTGACGGAAAACTTCGTCGAGGCCCTGGAGCAGATCGCCGCCGGTGAACGGGAGATGCTGCCTCCCTTCGACGCCCGGACCGATCGCATCGCCCAGGACACCGCTCGGCTGGAGGCCAACTATCAAAGATTTCGCATTCTGATCGCCGGCCTGTCCGAATCGCAATTGAACCTCCCGGCCACGCCGTACAACCCAGAAAACAATTACCCGGCGCTATCGCTGCTCGACTTGATTGACAGAACCTCCGGGCACGAGGGCAATCACGCCCGGCAGGTTGCGGAAACCAGAAAGTTCGTGACAGCCTTCCGGTCCGTGGAACGGGCGATAACCGTTGCCGGATTGGGCGCCGGTGACCGCGAGTCGGTTCCCACGCGAACCCGGGAGCTGCTCTCCAACGCGGATTACGTCATCGGAACGCCGCAAGCTCTGGACGTGGCTCGCCCGTGGGTTCGGAGCGTGGAGCTGCCCCTGCGGGCGGACAATCGGGAGGAGTTGGTCAACCGGCTGGCCCGGGACATCCGCGCCGGCCTCTGGTCCATGGTGGTCACCCTGGGTGATCCCTCCGAATCTTCACCGGGGCTTCTGGATCAATTGGCCCAGGCGGTTGGCCCGGCGTCCGTAGCGCCGGCCCCCGGCTTCTACCGGCTTGCCCTTGCAACCGTTGGTGTCTCGCCTCTTCAAGCCTTTTGCACGTCGGTTGAGCAAGTTCACAGTCCGGTGCACGCGCCAACGATGGCCGGCCGGGTGGCAGTAGTGCTGGGCGCGGACCATGCCGGTTCCTGGAGTAACGCGGCATCCACTCTGCTGCGTTCCGGCGTCACGCCGTCTGAACCAGCGAAGCTGGTGACTGATATGTCGAGTCGGGCCAGTGTATCGGAGACTTCGCTGCGGGATCTGGCGCACGGCGACTTGGGCAAAACCGACGCGCGCATTGACTCGGCGCTGGTGCTGAGCTGAGAGGCGTCATCCCTAAATGGCGTGCCGGGCCTAAACAACGTGCCGGGCCGGTATATAATGCCTGGCGACACAGGAATTACGGCAAGTCCGCCCCGCGGCGGACCGGCAATGGAGGAAGCATAATGGCGGAGCAAATCGGATTCGTCGGGCTGGGCATCATGGGGAAACCCATGGCCCGAAACCTGATGCAGGCAGGCTATGAGCTGACGGTCTATGACATCGTCGGCGAACCGGTGGAGGAATTGGCTACCGAAGGCGCGAAGGCCGCGTCTTCGCCGGCGCGAGCCGCATCCGGCAATTCCCGGACGATTACCATGCTGCCCGACTCAGCCGATTCGGAAAGGGCCATCCTGGGACCCGAGGGGGTATTGGAAGGGGCCGACATCGGTTCGGTAATAATCGATATGAGCAGCATTGCGCCGTCGATGTCCCAGAAGATTGGCGCGGCCTGCGCCGAGAAGGGTGTGGACTTTTTGGACGCGCCGGTGAGCGGCGGCGAGCCGGGGGCCGTTGCCGGAACATTGGCCATCATGGTGGGCGGCGCCGAAACGGTGTTCGGCAATTGCGCGGAACTGTTGCAGGTCATGGGCGCCAACGTGGTGCTCACCGGGGACGTGGGCGCCGGCAACACTACCAAGCTGGCCAACCAGATCATCGTCGCCGCCAATATCGAGGCGTTGAGCGAGGCCCTGGTACTGACTCAGAAGGCCGGCGTGGACCCGGAGCGTGTTTTCAACGCCATCCGCGGCGGACTGGCCGGCAGCGCAGTGATGGAAGCCAAAGGGCCCATGATGCTGGACCGCAACTTCCGCGCCGGCTTTCGCATCCGCCTGCACCAGAAAGACCTGCGCAACGTGCTGCAAACGGCCACCGAACTGAACGTCCCTCTGCCGGTAACGGCCCTGGTCCAGCAAATGCTGGGGTCGCTGGTGAACGACGGTGAGCAGGAAGCCGACCACTCCGCCATCCTGCATTTCATTGAGAAGCTGGCAGACGTGGAAGTGAAACGGGGCGGCTAACGGCGCGCCATCCCCAACAAGCGCATTGGGAGGACAAGGACAACATGAAATTCGGCCTAGCTTACGAAATGCAGCGCCCTGAACTGGACGACCACGCGGTCATCGAAGAAACCATCGAGCAGGTCTGCCTGGCTGACGAGCTGGGCTTCGATTATGTTTGGTTCGTCGAACACCATTTCCTCACCACTTTCAGTATGTCTCCGTGCCCGGAGGTCATCTTCGGCGCGTTGAGCCGCCTGACCAAGCGCATTCGCCTGGGATTTGGCGTCATCATCCTGCCCTATCACCATCCGGTGCGCGTTGCCGAGCGGGTGGCGATGGTGGACCACCTGACCAACGGCCGGGTCGATATGGGCACGGGCCGCAGCGCCGCCTACGAACAGACCGGCATGGGGATCGACCCTCGTGAAACCCGCGAAATGTGGGAAGAATCGTTGCAGATGATCCCCCAGGTCTGGGATTCCGACTACTTCGAGTGGGCGGGCAAATACTGGAACGTGCCGCCGCGCCAGGTACTGCCCAAGCCTTACCAGAAGCCGCACCCGCCCATCTGGGTCGCCGCCCTGCAACCGGCCACCTACGAACTGGCGGCGCAGCGCGGCATCGGCGTGATGGCCCTGGGCGTCAGCGCCCCGTCGGTGCTGGAGCCCCACATCGCCGCCTACCGGGAGAACATCAAGCAGGCCCAACCCGTCGGCCGGCACGTCAACAACCAGTGGCTCAGCTCCGTTTTCGGCCTCTGCGGGCCGGACAACAGCGCCACTCGCCAACTATGCACCGATTCTCTCAAAACCTTCTTCGGCCCCGGGCGTCCTTATGTTCAGGACCAGAAGGACGTGTACGCCCGCCTGCTAGACCAGTGGGGCGGCATCCCCGAACATCTGCAACAAAACTTCTCACGCTACATCGACGCCTCTGCCGAGGAGGGTTCGGACGGAGACGGAGCGGTTGACTTGTCGGGAGGCACCGCGCTGGCCCAGAAGATTTGGGAGGAGTTCGACGCCGATACGCTGGCCGAGCGCGGCGTCATTGTCGCCGGCGATCCCGACAGCTGCATTAGAGCCGCCAAGCTGCACGAAGCTACCGGGGTGGACCAGTTGCAGTTCCTCATGGCCACGGAAACCGTCGCCCACGACAAGGTGATGGAATCGATCGAGATGTTCGGCAAACACGTCTTCCCGGCGTTCAAATAGCCGGCCCAGGTTCGCGTATCCCCACCGCAACGCGCCAGGGCGGGTCGGCGACCCGCCCTCAGTTTCAAAATTCCATCGGCGCGACCGACAACACTACGACGGTTCTCCCGTCAAGTCGTTGACGCGCGGAGCGACTTCCTCGGCGATTAGTCGCAGGCAGTCCATTTCCCATTGGTGCTCGTCGGGGTCCTGGGTGATGCAGAGCATGTGCCCGAAACCGCCCACCTCGTCATAAAGTTGCCGAATGCGCTGGGCGCACTCATCCGGATCGCCCACGATCCAGATGTTGTCCATCATGTACTCAACGGTAAGTTCGTCGTCGGCCATATTGGAGTCAATCTTGGTGGCCTGGATAAGCCCCGACCCGAGACGGTTGGGCAACTGGTGCTGCAAGTAGTTGCGACCCAGCACGGCGTAGGCCCGCTCCCTAGCCTCCTCGCTGGTTTCCCCAACGAACACGTCGCGGCCGATGCGCCAGTCCGAGCGGCGCGCCTCGCGTCCGGCCTCGGCGGCGGCGTCCGCCACGGTCGTCCAGTGGTCGGCCAGGTACTGCGGCGCAAGGTTGCTGCTGCTCATGGGTATCCAGCCCTCGCGTCCGGCCACCCGGATGCTGCTGCTTCCTATTGAAGTAGCGGCGACGCCAATGGGCGGATGCGGCTGCTGGAGCGGTTTCATGTGCAGGCCGCGCTCGAGGACGGGATCCAACTCCGGCGCTTCGATATTGAAAAACTCGCCGTGATACTCGAACTTCCCCTCCGACGCCCACATGCTCAGCACGATGTCCAGCACTTCGGCGGCGCGGCGACGCACATCGTCCCCCTGGCCCGGATCCATGCCGAACAATTGCAGGTCCGTGGGAATAGCCCGATGCCCGATGCCCCAGTACAGGCGCCCTCGCGTCAGATGGTCCAACATGGCAATGCGATGCGCCAGTTCCACCGGATTGTGAATGGGCAGCAGCGTAACGCCGGTGGCCAATCGGATGTTCTCCGTGAGCGCCGACGCTTTGGCGATCAAAAGGTCGGGGTAAGGAGCGTTCTCCCAACGCTCGGTGAGGTGCTCGCCAATCCAGGCTTCGTGGAACCCCAGCCGGTCGGCTTCCTGCAACAAATCAAGGTCGCGGTCGTAAGAATCAGCGTAGGAACGGTGCGGAGGGTGCAAGGGCATCATGAACAGGCCGAATTGCATAGGACTACTCCTTCGTTGGCGGGCGGCAATCGCAGGTGGGCGGCAATCGTTGGCGGGCGGCAATACATATGGGTCAGCAATGCCGCAAGAGTATGGCCCGTGTCCGCCGGTGTCAACAATCGGATTCGCGCCCAAACGTTCCGTGTATAATCCATAGTAACAAGTGGCTTTCCGCTCAAAGGTGTAGCGCCCATGCTCCTCTTCAAAAAACGTCGCCCCGGCATCGCCGTCATTGAGCTGCACGGCGTCATCGGCGCAGCCATCCGCGAGCCGGAATATTCGCGCCTGCTGGAGCGCGTTGGGAATAATCGCAAGATTGGCGCGTTGGTGCTGGATATCGACTCGCCCGGCGGCTCCGCCAGCGCCAGCGACCTGTTATATGAGAACGTCCGGCGGGTGGCCCGCAAAAAGCCGGTGGTGGCCTACGTGCGGGGCCTGGGCGCGTCCGGCGGGTATTACATCGCCTGCGGGGCCGGCACCATCATGGCGTCGCGGTCAGCCCTGCTCGGTTCAATTGGGGTCATCTATCTGCGTCCCATTCTGCAACAGCTCTTCGGCAAGGTGGGCATTGAGTTTTCCGTGTTCAAGGCCGGTCGGCTCAAGGATATGTCCGGATTTTGGCGTATGCCCACCGACGAAGAGGCGGAAAAGTTCCAGGGTCTGATCGGCAAGATGTACGATTTATTCGTGTCGGTAGTAACCGAAAGCCGTCGTTTGACCGACGAACAGGTTCGGGAGTTGGCCACCGGGGAAGTGTACACGGCTCCCGAAGCCCAGGAGTTCGGTCTCATTGACCGGCAGGGCGGTTTTGACGACGCCGTAGCCGAGGCGATGCGACAGAGCGGCGCGCGCCGGAAGATCCGGCATTACCGTCCCAAGCGCCCCCTGATGGGCCGGTTGGGCCTTGGCCGGACCTCGTGGCACTGGGCCGGCGTCAACGTCGTGGCCGGCCTGCTGGCCGGAGGAATCTACTTTATTGAACCGGGATTTCTCGGCGCCGGCTGGGCCGAGAACGATCGGTAGGCCGGGAAATCAAGCCCGCGTCTTGGCCTCCTGCCACAGCGCTTCCTTGTCTTCCAGGGGCAGGGCGGTGAAATCCAGTCCCCGCTCCACCGCCAGCCGTTCCATCATCCGGTAACGACTGCTGAACTTGGCATTGGCCTGGCGGAGCGCATCCTCGGCCTGTATGCCGGACCAGCGAGCCAGGTTCACGATGGCGAACAGTATGTCCCCAAACTCGTCAACCCGTTCCGCCGGCGTGGCGGCGGCGCGAAACTCGTCAATCTCCTCAACCAGCTTGTCAAGGACGCCGCCGGCGTCGTCCCAGTCAAAACCGAAGCGGGCGGCTCGATCCTGAATCAGCTGGGACCCGGTGAGGGCCGGCAAAGCCGCCGGGACGCTGTCCATCGCCGATGGCTCAGGCTTTCCAGCCTGGCGACGTTCCGCAGCTTTCAGTTGCTCCCAGTTCCGTTCCACCTGCCGAGCATCCGCGGCGCTGCCATCGCCGAACACGTGGGGATGCCGGCGGATGAGCTTCCGGTTGATGGCGGTCAGCACGTCGGCAATGTCAAAGTCCCCGGCTGCGCGCGCTATGTCGGCATGGAAGACCACCTGCACCAGAATGTCTCCCAGCTCCTCGGCCAGTTCCGGCGGTTGTCCGCCGTCGATGGCTTCCAGAGTTTCGTAACACTCTTCCAGCAGGTTGCGTTTCAACGATTCGTGGGTTTGTTCAGCGTCCCACGGACAACCTCCCGGCCCCCGGAGTCGGGCCACTATGCCGATGAGCGACTGGAACTCACCAATGCGTTCTTCCGGTATGGGAGAATGGTTCGGGTTTAATTTTTCGCTGCTCATGGTTTCGTCAGTATAACGAGAAAAGCGCGACAGCCGCAAATATGAGTGACTGCCGCCGTCTGCCAGCCTTGGGTCCTGCCGATGTAGTAGAGGGGTAGGCGGCATCCGAGTACCGGCATAGGACGCCACTTCGCACTTGCGTTGTCCTCGTCCGCAAGCAGACTATCCAAGCTGTTCCTTCGCAAAGATCACGGCTCCTTCGGGGATTCCAAGTTCCGACATAATCTGCCTGGCGTCCTCAGCCTGGGACAGATCCGCCAACCCAAACCGGATGCGATTATCGATTTCATACGGCGCTCCCGAGGTTGGATGGATGTCATTCTCGACCAGCGCTGTGTCGAGAGCGTAGTACCATTCCGCCAAATCAGCAAAGGAAAAGTCGCCCTGGACGGGGACTACCCGGGTGATTCCACGCTGGCCACCCACGTATGCAGCGTGGAACGCCGCTTCCGCCGCCGCCCGATTATCCGGGTCAAGCATGAACACGAAGGCGGTGCCTTTAGGGGCGCCATCGAAATGAAATCCTCCAAAGCCTCCCTCGCGCTCCCGTGCGATCCGGGCCAGCCGCCGATTCGGATTCATCATCACCCCATTTTCGTCAAACAGCCTCCTGACTGCTTCCTCCGTGACTTCGTCCAAATTGACGGCCTCACCGTCGTCCGTTCCGTCTGTCCCCTGGGCGATCACCGCCGCTGCCGCCACCAGTGACAACAACAGGATAATTGCAGCCATCAAACCATAGGCTCTTTTGCTGGGCATATCCGTGTTCCTCTTTGGTTCGGTGAGGCCAAAGCCGGCCCCTGGCTCCGATTTACCGATTAGCGCTGGCAGCGTATCCACCACAGCAGGGCATTGCAATACGATGGAGTTCCGCATAGTTTCGTCGTCGGCGCTATAGGAATTGCCCTCAGCTTGCGGGAATGTTAGGTTGGTCGATATGACCCGTCAGACTTGGTTGATAGACGCGGGGATGCGAGCGCACCGGGCGGCCACAATTTTGGCCGTTCTCGCGGTACTCCTGTTCCTCGTCGCCGGATCGGTGGCGTGGGCCGTGAACGACCCCGGACTTTATCATAACGGTTTTCAGCGTTATCAAGTATCCGCTCGTTCCGGAATTGCCGATGCCGAATTGCGGGCCGTCGGCGCCCAGCTCCGCCGCTATTTCAATACCGGAGCGGAACCCCTGGCAGCGCGCGCCAGCATCTACGGGATTGATCAGGATGTCTTCAACCGGCGGGAAATCCGGCACATGTACGACGTCAAGCGTCTGGTTCGCGGAACCTATTGGGTGGCGCTGGGGTCGGCGCTTTGGGTGGCGGCAACGCTGGCGGTCGGCTTCGTCATCAATGGCCGGGCGTACATGGGAACGGCGGCCCGCCTGTTAATATGGAGCGGGGCGGTCACGCTGGCCGCCGTATTCGGAGTTGGATTGGCTGCGGTAGCCAGCTTTGAACGGCTCTTCCTGCTGTTTCACCAACTCAGCTTTGCCAACGACTTGTGGATTCTGGACCCGCGCACAGACTACCTGCTCATTCTGTTCCCAGCGGGCTTCTGGTTCGATGCCACCATGCGCGTCGCGCTGACGTCGGTGCTGGGCGCGCTGCTTCTACTGTCGGTGGGTGGCGCTATCCTGGCGTATCTGCGGTGGCAGTCCTACCGAAGCGCTTCGAGCGCCGAATCACCCGGCGACCCGCAGTCCGGACCCGGTTAAATGTTCCGGGGCGGGTTGCGAACCCGCCCCAAATGTCGCCACTGGCGACGCGGCTCTGGCCGAATGACGCGATTTAGTGGCCGCAGCCGCAGAATCCCCCACATCCGCCGCCCATGGGCGACGGCATCGGCGCGCCGCCGAGATCGGCCATGTCGCTGGCGAATCCGTCGCCCTTGCTGACGGCGGCGAACACGGAAATGGCGCGCTTGGCGGGCTGTTCGCAGTTTGGACAATCGGCGCCGGTAGCCGACATCGACTGCAATTTTTCAAATTTGTGACTGCAAGTCGGACACGCATACTCATAGATAGGCATACTGGACTCCCCAAGCTGATGATGCGCCGACTATACCTTTCGGGCGCGGCATCGTCAAGGCGGCCCGTCGTCGGTACGCGCCGTGCTAAAATCCCGCTATGGTCAATAATCGAATTGCGCAACGGGTAGGCGAGGTCATGGTATCGCATACCCAGCGGATTGAGGCACAGTGCTACCGGCTGCACGCGGCGCCGCCATTGGGAGCGCTGCTTCGGGTTGGCGAGCCTCCGACCTATGCGGTGGTGCGGGAAATCCGGCACGAACCCCTGGACCCGACCCGACCGCTGGCCCCTCGAGGCGAGGCGCTGGAATCCGAGGACGAAATCTACGCCGCCAACCCCCAGCTGAGCGCTATGCTGACCACCAGGTTTGCGGCGGTGGTGGTGGGATATGGCGATGGAACGGCTCTGCGCCCGGGCCTGCCCGATCAGCCTCCCCGACTGCACTCGTTTGTATTCCTTTCCGATCGCGCCGAGTTGGCGCGCTTTGCCTCCGACCTGCGCTGGCTCCGGCTGATGCTGGCCGACCGCACGCCGGCCGGCGACGCCGCGCTGGCCTTATTTCTGCGCCGGGCTGCGGACTCCGTTGACGACCGGCGCGGCTTTTTGAAACAGGCCGGGAAGGCGGTGGTTGCCGAATTATTCAGCGAACCACTGCGGATGCAGGGGTTGTTAAGGGAAGTGTCAGCTTGACGCTGCACGGCAACATAACCAACGGTTATGCTTCCCCCGGCCGGCGCCGGCTCGGGTTGGTCGTTGGCGGCTCCCTGTCCCGGGGGCTGGAGGTGCGCCTGGATGCCGGAAACGGAGCATCCCTTGAGGATATTGCCGTTGGTTCGTTCGTGACGGTCCAGGGTCGGCGTAAGCGGTACTTTGCCGTGGTGACCGACCTGGAGCTGCGGGCGGTGGATGACACCGTGCGTCATTTCCCTCCGGATACGCGGGACGGCTACCTCGCCGAAGTAATGGCCGGCGCCATGGCTTACGGGCAGCTATCGGTAATGCCCAGCATGACGGCCGGCCTGGATGACTCCAGCGCCAGTCTTACCGAGCCGGCCAAGTCGATACCGGAACACTTCGCCCCGGTCTTCGCCGCTACCCAGGCCGACATTGACGCCGTGTTCAACCCGGAGCAACGCAACCCATTCGCGCTGGGTACGCCGCAAGGGATGGACACCGCGTCCATTCGACTGGATCTGGGAACGTTGGCCAGCCGTTCGGTGGGCGTGTTCGGCGCATCCGGGTCGGGCAAGACTTTCCTGGCGCGGATGCTGCTGGCCGGGCTGGTCAAGCAGGGACAGGCGGTGTCCCTGGTCTTTGACATGGAGAGCGAATACGGCTGGCAGGGCCAGGACAACGATCGCCGGCGGCAGGTCAAGGGCCTGAAACAACTCTTCCCCGACCGGGTGGTTACGTTCACGCTGGACGAGGCGAGCAGCCGGAGACGCGGGGTTACGTCCGACGGCGTTGTTCGCATCGGCCATGACGAAGTGGAACCGTCCGATATTGAAATCCTGCGCGAATCGTTGCAGTTATCCGAGGTGGCGGCATCGGCAGCGTGGAACCTGCGGCAGCGTTTCGGCGCCGGCTGGCTGAGTGAGTTTATCGGCCACGACGCCGCCAGCCTTGGGGATCTGGCAAACGACATCGGAGTGAACCGGGCGGCGTTGGGCGCGTTGCACAACCGCCTGGTCCGGTGGAAGCGCTTCGGTTTTCTGTCCGAAACCGGCCAGGGCGCCGCCAGCGCCGGCGGTATCATCGAGCAGTTGGAGCGGGGCAAACACGTGGTTCTGGAATTCGGCCAGTACGGACGCGACACCGCAGCCTACGTGTTGGTCAGCAACCTGCTGACCCGCCGGATCCACGATACCTGGGTGCGCCGCAAGGAGCTGTCCGACGGCGGCCGGGGCGACGAGCCGCGTCCGTTGGTGATATTCGTCGAGGAGGCCCACAAGTTCCTTACGCCGGACATCGCGTCGCAAACCATCTTCGGCGCCATCGCCAGGGAATTGCGGAAGTACAATGTAACGCTGATGATCGTTGACCAGCGGCCCAGCGGCATCAACTCCGAGGTGATGAGCCAGCTGGGAACTCGCCTTTCCTGCGCGCTGAACGACGACCGGGATCTGAACGCCGTGCTGATGGGCGCGCGGGACGCCGGCCAGTTGCGCAACGTGCTGGCTCGCCTGGACAGCAAACAGCAGGCGCTGGTGTTCGGCCACGCCGTACCCATGCCGGTGGTGGTGCGGCCTCGGGACTACGACGAGATATTCTACGCAGACATGGTTGTTCCCTCCGGCATCGTCGGCGCCGCCGCGCCGGGCGAAACGGATGGGGAGCGGATGCAGCGGGAAATCGACGAGCTGTTTCCGCCGGAATAGCCCAACTCCGTCATTCCGACTTTCTTTCGTCATTCCGGCTTTCGCCGGAATCCAGGAACTGTTATGCAAGTCATCACTACCTGTGCCGAAATGACCGCCCGGTGCCGAGAGGCGGCGCGTCCGCTGGGACTGGTGCCCACCATGGGCGCGCTCCACGAAGGCCACCTCTCGCTGACCCGCCGGGCGCGAACGGACAATGCGACCATGGCCGCTTCCATATTCGTGAACCCAACCCAGTTCGGACCCAACGAGGATTTTGCCCACTATCCGCGCCGCCTGGAACGGGATCTGGAACTGCTGGCTGCGGAAGGCGCGGATTTGGTGTTCGTACCCCCACCGGACGAGGTTTATCCCGAAGGCTTCGACACTTGGATCGAACCAGGTTCGGTAGCGGAGGGCATGGAAGGCGCGGCCCGACCCGGCCACTTTCGCGGCGTGGCCACGGTGGTCGCCAAGCTGTTCACCATTACCCGTTCCGACCGGGCCTATTTCGGCCAGAAAGACGGACAGCAAGTGGCAGTCATCCGCAAGATGAACGACGACCTGAACCTGGGGGTCGAGGTCGTAACGATGCCCACCATACGGGAGCCGGACGGCCTGGCCATGAGCAGCCGCAACGCCTACCTGACACCGGAGCAACGGGTGGCGGCGCCGGCGGTGTACCGCGCGCTCTGCGCCGCGGAAGATGTTTGGCGACGGGGCGAGCGCGACGGGGCGCGGATCCGACAAGCGGCCATCAACATCCTGGAACGCGAGAGCTTGGTAGATGCCGTAGATTACGTCAGCATCGTGGACGCCGACACGATGCGACGGGTGGAAACCCTGGGCGGCGGGAGGCCGGTGATGATCGCGACAGCGGCGCGGTTGGGAGCGGTGCGGCTGATTGATAACGTAGTACTGGGCGGCAAGGATCCGTCATGAAACTCTACACTATAGGTTTCACCCGAAAATCGGCCGCCCGCTTTTTCGGGTTGCTGCGAGAATCCGGCGCCCGGCGCGTAGTCGATATCCGCCTCCGCAACACCTCCGGCCTCGCCGGTTTCGCCAAGCGCAGCGACCTGCCCTGGTTCCTGCGCGAACTCTGCCGCATGGACTACATCCACCTGCCCCGCCTGTCGCCAACCGACGCCTTGCTCGACGCTTACCGCAAGAAGCAAATCACCTGGGCTGAATACGAACCCATCTTCCACACCCTGATCGAACGCCGCCTCATCCAGGCTGCCATCCCACAGGATATAATCGCGGACAGTTGCCTGCTGTGCAGTGAGGACACCCCCGACCGCTGCCACCGCCGTCTGGTTGCCGAGTATCTTCAGCAGCATTGGGGCGACGTAGAAATCATCCACTTGGTGTAACCACAGCATTTCGTCATTCCGGCTTGCGCCGGAATCCGGCCGGAGAGAAACGCAATGTCGCAAGTCAACACCGTCCTCGGCCCCCTAGATTCCGCCGACCTCGGCTTTACCCTCAGCCACGAACACATCACCTTGGGCGCGGCCGGAACCGCCGCCGCCTATCCCGGCTTTCAGGACCGCCAGGCCATTGCCGACGCCGCGTCCGCCGCCCTGACCGAAGCCTATGCCGGCGGCGTCCGCACCATCATCGACGTCACCACCCTTGACCTGGGCCGCGACATCCCGCTGATGCAAGAGGTCAGCCGCCGCTCCGGCGTCCACGCCATTCCCTGCTGCGGCAACCATTTGTCCATCCCGCGCATCTTCTGGGGCGCGCCGGTGGACAAGGTGGCCGCCCTGTTCATCAAGGAAATCGAAGAGGGCATCGAGGACACCGGCGTCAAGGCCGGCATCATCAAGGTGGCCAGCGACCGGGGAGGCATCACTGAAAACGAGGAGGTCATCCTCCGCGCCGCCGCCCGCGCCTGCAACGCCACCGGAACCCGCATCAGCACCCACACCTGGTCGCCGGACCGGGTGGGCGAGGAGCAGGTACGCATTCTGAAAGAGGAAGGCGTTGATCTCAACCGGGTGTACATCGGCCATAGCAACGACGACACCGACGTTGACTATCTCACCGGCCTGCTGGACGAAGGCGTTTGGCTGGGTCTCGACCGCTACCCCGGCGGCCGCACGCCGGAGACGCCCCGGTGGGAGATGCGCACCGCAGTCGTCAAGCAGCTCATCGATGCCGGCTGGGCCCACCGCCTAATGCTTTCCCACGACCACTCCACGCCCCTGGTGCAGCCCTCCGAGGAACTGCGGCGCGAGCGGGAAGCCTTCAACCCCGACGGCTACCTGTTCATCACCCGCAACGTCCTGCCCCGCCTCCTGGAGTTGGGAGCCGCCCAGGATGACATCAACGCCATGATGATAGACAACCCCCGCCGCTTCTTTGAGGACTGACTATGAACATCGGCTTTTCCCTTTCCAACAACCAGGGCTTGACCGACGTGCAGGATGTGGTCCGCACCGCCGTCCGCGCCGAGGAACTGGGCTATGATTCCGTCTGGGCCAGCGACCACGTCTTCAACGTCAGCTACGTTTATGAGCGTCTCGGCAACCGTCCCTACTACGACCCGTTGACGATCCTGGCCTTCGCCGCCGCCCAGACCACGCGCGTCGCCTTGGGAACCAGCGTCCTCGTGCTGCCTTATCACAACCCCATGCGGCTGGCGAAGCAGGCGGCGACCCTCGACCGGCTGTCGGACGGGCGCGTCGTCCTTGGTATCGGCGTCGGCGTCATCGAAACCGAGCTGGAGGCGATGGGCGTACCCTTCGCCGAGCGCGGCCCCTACACTGACGAGTCCATCGAGATTATGAAGACCCTCTGGACCGAGGACGCCCCCCGCCACGAAGGGCGCTTCTTCCGGTTTTCCGACATGGCCTTCTCGCCGCGCCCCGTCCGTCCCGAGGGCATCCCGCTGCTCATCGGCGGCGCCAGCCGCGCCGCCATCCGCCGGGCCGCCCGCCACGGCGACGGCTGGCATCCCACCGCCATGCCGCCCGAAGACCTGGCCCAGGGCATCCGCTACCTGGGCGAGCAGGCCGAACAGGCCGGCCGGGATCCGGCAGCCATCCCGGTATCGGTAAGCGTGCCCTTGCAAGGCGGTCGCCCCGGCCGCTTCACTTTGGGCGCCGACCCGGCCGAAATGCGCGCCAACGCCCGGGCCTTCGCCGATGTGGGCGTCTCACGCATCGTCGTCTCCCCCTACTCCGGCGACCCCGCCGTGGTTTTCCCAGCCATGGCGACCATCGCCGCCGAGGTCATGCCCGCAGTCGCGTGAACCGTCGGCTACCCGCTCCAACTTGTCATTGCGCGGAGCGCAGCGACGTGGCAACCCGGTAGGCCGGGTGTCCGGTAGGCCGGTAGGCCGGGTGACAGTGGGCCGGGTGACAATTGCTCTACCGGCCGCGCCCTCGCCCCGAACCCGCTCCTGGCGAGCCTGTGGAACCATGACACGCCGAAAGCGGTATGCTATGGTAAGCTGGCCCGCTCTGCGGGCGCAATCATCGCTTCAGGAAGGTTTCATCATGCCCACCATGACCGGCGGCCAGGCTCTCATGCGTTCCTTGTACCGGGAGGGGGTGCGCGTCATCTTCGGGCTCCCCGGCGTGCAGCTGTATCACGCGCTGGACGCGCTGAACGACGTGCCGGGCATCCGCCTCATCACCACGCGGCACGAGCAAGCCACCGCCTACATGGCCGACGGCTACGCCCGGGCCAGCGGCGGCGTCGGCACCGCCCTCATGGTGCCTGGGCCGGGCCTGCTCAACGCATCGGCGGCCATCAGCACCGCCTACTCGGCGTCTTCTCCCGTGCTGGTAGTATCCGGCCAGATCGAGCGCGACCTGATCGGCGCCGACCGGGGCATCCTCCACGAAGTCAACGACCAGCAGGACTGCATACGCCCCATTACCAAGTACGTGCGACGTATGATGACCCCAGAAGAAACCCCCGAAGCGGTGCACGAAGCGTTCCGCCAGTTGACCACCGGCCGGCCGCGTCCCGTGGAGATTGAAATGCCGCCGGAGACCATGGCCGAACCGGGCACGGTGACGCTCCTTGAGGCCGAAGGCTACCCACGACCCGCCGCGCCCGACGAGCAGGTGGCCGAAGCCGCCCGCATCCTGGCCGGCGCGCGACGTCCCCTCATCTGGGCCGGCGGCGGCGTCATCTCATCCGAGGGGTCGGAGGTCTTGGCGCGGCTGGCGGAACGCCTCCAGGCTCCGGTGATCACCACCGCCGAGGGCAAGGGCGCCATCGACGACCGCCATCCCCTGGCCCTGGGCGCCCTGCGTCTCCGCAACGACCCGGTGGCCCAGGAAGAACCCCATTTCGACGTCATCCTGGGCGTGGGCAGCCGCCTGGCCTTCCCCATGTGGCTCGACGGCCAGCGCGTGGTGCAGATCGACATCGACCCCGAAGAGCTGGGCCGCAATTGGGACAATACCTACGGCGTCGCCGGCGACGCCCGCACCGTCATGGAGCAGGTGGACGCCCGGCTGGCCGAAACAATCGAGCTAAATTCCCGTCCGTCCTTCGCGGCAGAGACCGCAGCCCTGCGCCGGCGACGTCAGGAGTCCGCGCTGCGTCCCGAACCCCAGGAGTCCTACCTGGCGGCGGTGCGGGCCGCCGTGCCGGAGGACGGCATCCTGGTGTCGGGCATGACCCAGCTGGGCTATTACGCCCGCGCCTTCTGGCCCACCTACGAGCCGCGCACCTTCATCACGTCCGGCTACTCCGGCAACCTGGGCTACGCCTACCCTACGGCCCTGGGCGCCAAGGTCGCGCAGCCCCACCGGCCGGTGGTCGCCCTGTGCGGCGACGGCGGGTTCCTGTTCAACTCCCAGGAACTGGCTACGGCGGTGCAGCACGGCATCAACGCGGTGGCCGTGGTCTTCAACGACAACGCCTACGGCAACGTCCTGCGCGACCAGGTCAACCAGTTCAACGGCCGCGCCGTCGGCGCCGAGCTGCACAACCCCGACTTTGTCAAGCTGGCCGAAGCCTACGGCGTCCGCGGTGTGCGGGCAGAGGGACCGGAGGCGCTGGAAGCGTCGCTGCGCGAGGCCATCGCAGCGGACGCGCCGAGTTTGATTGAGGTTCCGGTGGGGACAATGCCGACGCCGTTCCGGTAGGGGGAGTTTAAACGGAAGGAGGGTTGAGCCATGAAAATGACGGCTACCATCAACCGGGATGAAGATGGCGTGAGGATCGTGGAATGCCTGGCTATCCCTGGCTGCGTCAGCCAATAAGGCACGAAGGACGAAGCTCTTGCCAATATACAAGAAGCCATCGCTCTCTGCATCGAAGTCCGCGCCGAACCGGGCTTGCCGCTGGCCATTGAGACTCGGCAAATGGAAGTGGCTGTGTAATGGCGCACACGCCTACGCTCAGCGAAGTCCCGGTGGGTATAATGCCCAGGCCTTTTACACAAGGAGAAAGTCGGCACTCAAACCTACTTGGGCGGCAACTGAATGAAGGAAGCCAAAATGCTGCGA
Organism: Dehalococcoidia bacterium; assembly: GCA_963692995.1. GTDB lineage: Bacteria > Chloroflexota > Dehalococcoidia > Lucifugimonadales > UBA3495 > Bin87. The sequence goes on along the minus strand of OY843611.1, from coordinate 862,998 downwards.
GCCAACCCAAGCGCGCAGCATCCGCTGAACCGGCATTTGTTCATCGCGGACAACCTCAACTTGTTGCGGCGGCTAGACAACGCAAGCATTGACCTCGTCTGCATTGACCCGCCATTTGCCAAAAATCAAACTTTCTTCGGCAACCTCAGGTCACCTCTGTCGCAAGAAAAGCGCGAATCCGAACTCGAAACGTTGCGTATCTGGGGCATCAATAGCGCCTTTGGGGACAGGCAATTTCCGTAGCGAAATCACTTGGCAGCGTACCAGCTCCCATAATGACTCCGGGAGATTTGGGCAGGTTATAGACATCATACTGTTCTACTCAAAGACATATTGGAGAGTATGGAACACTGTTTAGGGGCGCATTGCAGCGGCGCGGGAACGGGAATGGGACAGGAGGTAAGTGTCATCGATTTCATCAATCCAGATATCTTGCAGATTAATTACATTGCCAACACGTATGCCTATTACCGTCACTATTGAGTCCCACATGGGGCGCACAATGTCGTTCATCATTCCTGCCGGCACATTTACTCGATGTGACTTTCGTTCTGTGTCAATAATCCTGATTTGATTGCCTCTACCACGAGTAGCGTCGGCATATCGTAGTATGCCTCGTATCGTCTCGGGATCTTCGCCTGAATCAGATTGTGTTGGCAGCGACGGCGCAGGTAATTCGGCCGCTGGAGTAGTAAGTTTTACGGAACGTTCTACGCCATGTCGGATTGCTGTAAAGCCTACCTGACGAATGCGCTCGCCATCAGGGGCTAAATTTTTGACCAAGCCAAAGAAATTCCGCAGATAATCAGGGTCGGAAATGCAGTCTTCTATTTCGTCAATGCGTGAATGGTTAACCAAGACTAACAGGTCCATAAACTCGCCTATGACGTCAACCGTGTCAAACATACCCGCCAAAGTAGGCTGAATTTGACTGCCGAATCTTAGGGTAACGGCGAAACTTCCATGCCTAGGCACAGACACCAACGTTTGGTAATTCTCACGGATGCCTTTGACCGGCTGTCCACTTTCACGGAAACTGCGCCCGAGCTTCCTTTCAGCGGTCCGGTAGAGCAGTTTTGAAGTATTATCGACACGGCCATATATTTCGTTGTATTGGATAAGGCCATGGCCCACTTCTTGGCCGGAGAGACTCAGGTGGAGTTCATCGTCCTGCAAAACAACACCCTTCATGTTTAAGTGTCGCTGGAAATAGATTTGCTCCAGCAGGTCACGTAATTCTTCAACGATGATTGGGTCAGGTTCGCCAGCCAGGGCGCGGGTTGTTATCTGCTCGGCCAGGCGAAAGTCCCGGCAGTCCAGCGCCAAGGTGCCGGCGCTGCGGTGTAGGAGCGACCAAGCCAGCCCGTCTGTCTGGTCAAGTTCTTCGATGGCCGCCATCTCGAAGTCCAGGGCCTGCTTGAAATACGCCAGCGCGCGCGCCGTGTCGCCTTGGGCGCGGTTCCTGATGCCGAGGTCGACGAACCCCATAGCAATATTGTGATGTTCCCCAGAGCTCATTTTCTCCTAACCTCAGCAAGGGGCCGGCCAAATTCGACTACAATTGCGTAACCCGGCAAACCTGTAGGGTCGGAAGGGCCTATCTGTCGCAATTTACGTCTTATTCTCGCCTGGACAGTCCTGTCATCGCCATTACGAATGCCGGATACTTCCATCCTGGAGCGGGCGACAAGATTAGGATCAGTCAAAATACCGGCCAAGGATTCAGTTGTGCTTCGCTCGGCATCTGACATATTAGCCATATCATCGTCGCCCAGCCAATAATCGAATCCGGTAGGTTCCTGAGGAGTGCTTTTACGAGAGCGCAGGATGACTTGCTGACCAATTACCTGGTTAGCTAGCAGTGTTGCAATACCAGCAGAACCATCTTCGGTAGCCTCATCGTCATCGTTCCAAGTGCGTTGAGCTTGTGTAGTAACTGGAGGCCAAGCCAAAGGGCAGTCGCCGTTGTGAACATTGCCACGGACGATGAGCGACGCACCCTGCTTGTGCCCCTGTTCTTCCAGGCAAACCGCAGCGGCCTGGGCTAGTCCGGCGACCTTCTCAGCGGTGATGCCAGGGTTGCCTCCTACAGCCAAGTTGTTCAGGTCCAGCATTTGTCAGTTCGTCGCGTTGGCTCGGGCGCAGTTTGCACCCGGCGCCCATTATAGGGAGCTACGGCGCAAGCGCAAGCGAGAAATACCTCCTCCGAGACCTCCACTGTGCTATCATGCCCCCCGACGGCGTGCGCCTAATCCGCGCCCGCGGCCCATCCCTTGTACGCTTTTCGCGCAGTTGAGGAGGTTATCATGGCTGGAAATTACACTATCAGCGTCGGCACCGTTGGCGGCGGGCTGTCCGTCAGTCCTGACGGCGGCGAGAGCTGGAACCGCATCCGCAACCCGCTGCCCACCGAGTGCAACATCCGCGCCCTGGCCGTTGACCCCAACCACCGGCACCGCATTTACGCCGGCTCCGACAACGGGCTGTTCCGCTCCAACGACAACGGCTTTACCTGGGAGTACATCGAGTCGCCCATGGACGACCTGCAAATCTGGTCGGTGGGAGTTGACCCCGACGACAGCGACACCGTCTTCGTGGGCACCCGCCCCAACGCTTTCCGTTCCCGCGACGGCGGGCAGAACTGGGAGGAACTGGACTTGGGCGTGCGGATGCCCTGCCCTATCGGCATCCCCCGCACCACCAACATCATCGTGGACCCCCGGGACACCCGCACCGTATGGGCCGGCATCGAGGTGGACGGCGTATATCGCAGCCTGGACGGCGGCGACAACTGGACTCGCCTGCCCGACCTCGGCCCCGACCCCTTCCACGGCGACATCCACGGCATGGCCCTCAAGCCCGGCCCCGACGCCGCCATCTACTGCACCACGCCCTTCGGCATCTCCACCAGCAACGACGAGGGCGAGAGCTGGGAGCTGCACGAGTTCCCCCGGTTCCACGCCGAGGACACCCGCTCCTACTGCCGCGGCATGGTCATCAAGCCCGACAACCCCAGCGTCATGTTCGTCGGCAACGGCGACACCATCCCCGGCGTCACCGGCGCCATCCGTCGCACCCGCGACGCCGGCGACTCTTGGGACGCCCCAGCGTTGTCCCAGACTCCCAACTCCGTGGTCTATTGGTTCGCCGCCAGTCCCCACCTCTCCGACGTGATGGTAGCCGCCAGCATTTACGGCTACGTGTACGTCAGCGCCGACGGCGGCGACAACTGGGACAAGCTGCCGAAGGAGTTCGGCGAAATCCGCTCCCTGGCCCTGACCCCCAACGGTTAGCGGCCCCACACGCTCATCCTGATCCTGTCAAAGGATGATGCCCCTCTCTCACAATGGGAGAGGGGTTTCTTCGTGATAGAATGCGCCGGCGCCGGAATGGAATATCCGGCCGGCTGGTGCAGTATGACTACCGCGCAAAAATTGGTTACCGCCGAGGAACTGCTGCTGCTGCCCGACGACGGGTACGAGTACGAGCTGGTGAGAGGAGTTTTGACGGAAAACATGCCGCCACCAGGGTATCGGCACGGTGAAGTGGCCGGACGCTTCGCCAACGCATTGGGCAATTACTCGGATGATAACGATTACGGGTCGGTCGTTGACAACGCCGGCTTCCGTCTCGAGTCGAACCCCGACACGGTGCGCGCGCCGGATGTAGCCTGGATTGCGCCGGGGCGTGTCAGCGAATCCATACCCGGCTACCGGAACTTCGCCCCCGACCTGGTAGTAGAGATTAAATCGCCCAGCGATACACCAGGGGAAGTAACGGAAAGAGCCGCCATGTGGCTGGGCTTTGGCAGCCGGGAAGTGTGGTACGGCGATCCGGAGCGCACCTCCGTTACCCGTTATCGGCCCGGTGAAGAACCGCGGGCGCTGGGCGAGGATGATGTACTGGACGGAGGCGATTTGCTGCCAGGGTTCAGCATCGAAGTCTGGCGGCTGTTCCGCCGGCATCCCTAGGTGGGTTATGACTACTAAACCCAAACTAACCACCGCTGATGAGTTGCTGCTGCTGCCCGACGACGGGTACGAGTACGAGCTGGTGAGAGGAGTTTTGACGGAAAACATGCCGCCACCAGGAGACCGGCACGGTGAAGTTGTCGGGAGATTCGCATCTGCATTAATCATATACTCCGACGAGAATGATTACGGCTTTGTCCGGGACAACGCCGGCTTCCGTCTCGAGTCGAACCCCGACACGGTGCGCGCGCCGGACGTAGCCTGGATTGCGCCGGGGCGTGTCAGCGAATCCATACCCGGCTACCGGAACTTCGCCCCCGACCTGGTAGTAGAGATTAAATCGCCCAGCGATACACCCGGGGAAGTAACGGAAAGAGCCGCCATGTGGCTGGGCTTTGGCAGCCGGGAAGTGTGGTACGGCGACCCGGAGCGCACCTCCGTTACCCGTTATCGGCCCGGTGAAGAACCGCGGGCGCTGGGTGAGGATGATGTGCTGGACGGAGGCGATTTGCTGCCAGGGTTCAGCATCGAAGTCTGGCGGCTGTTCCGCCGGCATCCCTAAGGCCTGTTGATATTTCCCGTCATTCCCCGTTTTCGCGGGAACCCAGCGAGTACAAAACGAGGCCAACGTTCCTGTTGCAGAGAACACATCCCCTGTCCCTTCCAACAGCACACTCTTGTTTCACTTCGGAGCACCTGAATGCCTACTTTCGATTCCGACGGCGTGCCTATCTTCTACCAGTCCACCGGCGAGGGCTTTCCGCTCATCTGGAGCCATGAATTCGCCGGCTCCTACGAGAGCTGGGAGCAGCAGGTCCGTTACTTCAGCCACCGCTACCGGGTCATCACCTACAACGACCGTGGTTATCCGCCTTCGGACGTGCCAACGGACCCGGCGGCCTACTCCCAAGATATTACGATAGAAGACCTGCGCCGCCTGATGGACCACCTGGAAATCGAACAGGCCTACATCGGCGGTTTGTCCATGGGCGGCAACGTGGCCCTGAACTTCGCGCTGCGGTATCCCCAACGGTGCCGCGCCATCATCGTGGCGTCGGCCGGCTCCGGCACGACGCATACTGAGGCGTTCCGCGCCGGCGGCGAGGCCATGGCAGCGCGGCTCCTGGCCGAAGGAACCCCGCCGGTGATGAAAGACTACGGCAGCGGGCCGACCCGGGTGCAGCTACAACGCAAAGATCCTCTCGGATACGCGGAGTTCATGCGCCTGCTGCTGGGGCACAACGCCCGTGGCTCGGCCTATACGTTCCGCGGCGTTCAGCTGAAGCGGCCTACCATCGACCAGTTAATACCGCAGATGAACCAACTCCAGGTGCCCACGTTGATCATGGTCGGGGACGAGGACGACCCGTGCGTGGAGCCGTCGATAATGATGAAACGTCACATTCCCCGCAGCGGTTTGGCGGTGCTGCCCCAGTGCGGCCACGCCATCAACCTGGAAGAGCCGGCCCAGTTCAATCAACTGGTCGCGGATTTCCTGACTGCGGTTGAAGCCGGCAAGTGGGCAGCGCATCCCCTGGGGGACACGCCGTACACCACCGGGTCGCGCTGACGGTCGGAGTCTGAAGGTCAGCTTCCCCAACCCACAGGTATGACCTCCCGGAACTGGCGCATGGCGGCTATATGCTGGTCAACGGCGCTGAGCGGCCCGCGTCGGGCCTCCGCCATAACGTGGGTGCCGCCCAGGGATCGCCAGCCCTCGACTTCGGCGAGCCACTCGTCCGGAGATTTGTCGGGCATCCGGATGCGGCCGGCCAGCCCAACGTCGGAGGGTTTGCGACCGGCTTCCGCAATGTAGTTTTGCAGCTTGTCCAGGACGGCGCGGGCGGTGTCGTCAGGCCCGAAGCTGGGGAACCAGCCGTCGCCCATCCGGGCAATGCGCCGCAGCACCACATCCCTCGGTACGGGGCCGGCCGATCCGCCGGCGCCGAACCAGACGGGGATCGGCTGTTGGATTGGAAGAGGCTTGATGCCGGCCGAGCGGACAGTGTGCCAGCGGCCTGGAAAGTCCACAACTTCCTGCGTCCATAAGGCGCGCATCAGGTCGATCTGCTCCTCGGAGCGGATGCCGCGATTGGTGAAATCCTCGCCCAGCGCCTCGAACTCCACGTGGTTCCAGCCAACGCCGATGCCTAGCGTGAGGCGACCGCCGCTCAGAACGTCGATTTCGGCGGCCTGCTTGGCGACGAGGGCAGTTTGGCGTTGCGGCAGGATGAGAATGCCCGTGATCAGGCGGATGCGCGTGGTCAGCGCGGAGATGAATGCCAGCGTGGTCAGCGATTCATGGATGACGCTGTGATGGGTGTAGTAGTGGTCGCGGACGTGAGCGTGGCGGGTCGGATCCGCGCCAAGCACATGGTCGGCGATGAACAGGTAATCGAACTGCATTTCTTCGACCGCCTGCACGTAATCACGAATGGCGACCGGGTCGGGGCCGATTTCGGTTTGCGGGAATATCGCGCCGATTTGCATGGGAACCTCCTCTAAATCTAGCCCTATGGCATTCAAATCTACCCTTCCGTCATGCCGGCTTGCGCCGGAATCCGGTCAACGCCGGTACTCATCGCCGCAGTCGCCGATGATTTGATAAAGATCCCGGGCGTTAACCAGAACCGCTTCGATGGCTGCCCGGTCGGCGGCGTCCAGCTGGAATCCGAATGCGCCGGCGTTTTCGGCGATGTGCTCTGCTACGCCCAGGCGGGCGCCGATGATTGCGCCGGCAACCGCCGGCCGCTCCAGGATATAACGTATCGCAACATTGGCGATGCTAACGCCGTGCTTGTCGGCCGCCGTTCTGAGAGTGGACAAGAGTTGCTGAAACAGCAGCCAGCCGCCCCAGGCGTCAATCATCTGCTTATACTTGCGGAGGCTGGCGGTGTTGAGGGCGTGATGGCCCGGTTCGGGTTGGCCCAGGTAACGGTCGGAAAGGAGTCCTCCACAAAGAACGCCGTAGGGCAGGAGCCACACCCGGTGTTCCTCGCAGACTTGGGACATCTGGACCGCTGGCCGGCGGTCGATCAGGGAGTACTGCACCTGGTTGGATACTACTCGGATGCCGCTGTCGGCAATTTCGCGTAGCCGCTCGGTATCGAAGTTGGTCAACGCGATACGATGGATCTTGCCCTCGTCGCGCAGGTCGGCCAGGTGAGAAAGGGCGTCCAGGTATCGTTTGTCCCGATATTCCCACCAATGGAACTGAAGCAGGTCAAGCCGCTCAACACCCATGCGGCGAAGGGAGATGCCGACGTTGTTTTCGACGATCTCTCGCGTCATCGGGCCGGGGCGCGGCACCCACTTGGTGAACGCCTGAATTTCGGCCCGCGCAGCATCGCCCCGCTCCGCAGCGAGACGCCGGCGAAACTCACCGATGAAGTCCTCGGCGGGGCCGTAGTGGTCGGCCAGATCCCAAGTTGTGAAACCGGCATCGTGGTAAGCGACCATAGCGTCCAACGCCGCCGCCGGCGCGATGCGACCGTGGGCGCCCGATACCTGCCACATGCCGTTGATGACGCGGCAGATGGGAAGATTCTCGACGAACCGGAGGCGGGCTTCTGGTGGGAGGGTCATTGAGGCACCTGGCTGTATAAAGGTCATAATGAGGCAGTTGCTTTGGCGGCTACCTCAGCGATAGTATCGAGCACGGAGATTACTTCCGGGTCGATTTCGTCAGGTTCCAGGTAGTTGACCAGGAAGTGGTAGTCGGACTTGGATGCAATGCCGGATATTCCGGTCAGGCGATAGAACGTCCGGAATAACGGTTCCAGGAAATCGTCGGAAACCTTCGTACCCCCGTCCCAGGGCGAGCCGCGACCCAGTAACTGCATCGCATTCTCGGTTTCAGTAATTGCGGCTTCCATGGCGGCGCGGAAAGTTGGCCCTTCCGATCCCGCCCATCGCAGTATAACCTCCCGTGAGCACAGATAATTTTCGATTTCCCGCTTGGCCCAACTGTATTCGTCAAGGACACCGCTGGCGTCGCCGGGCCGGTTAAGCCGGTCGAACAACGCAAAACCGCGCAAGTCGGGGCCGGCCTCCCGAAGGCCCCAGAAATGCCGTCTGGCCGCCATCGGCTGGTTGCCGACGTGATGACAAAAAGGCTTTTCCAAAGCATCCCCGGCAGGGTGCTGCAAGCGCCGGGCAAAAGCCTGTAGAACGGCTAGATCGGTAGAACCTTCCAGATACAATACCCACCCGGTCAGTTTAGCTTGCATATACTGCTCAAATCCGATTTCCGATAGCGCCTTGAACACTTGACTGCTGCCACCGTCAATGCGATGTGGCGGGCCAACAAACGCCGTCACCTGGTGTCGGCCGGCTGCTTCGTTCAGCACTACTTCGGAGTGAGTTGCGATTACCAGCTGGCTGCCCTGCTGTTCGGCGGTTTCGGCAATAGCCTGGTAGATTTGGCGCTGTCGGAGTATCTCCAAGTGGGCATCCGGCTCGTCAAGCAGAATTACCGAATTGGGATGCAGCAGCATATAAGCCGTGAGCATCAGGGTCTGCTGAAACCCCCGTCCCGACGATGACAGGTCCAGTTCCAAATTCTGCATGTATCCGTCTTTATACCGCACCGTTATCTCGCCCCGTTCCGGGTTGTATTGCGGCTCCAAAATCGTGGCGCCAAAGATCTTGCGCATACGGGGCGCTAAAACGGCGTCCCACAAGTTGCTCCGTTGCAGGGACACCTCAAAACAGAGATTGCGGAGCACCTCGGCAGTTCTGCCCTGCCCCAGCAATACGTTCACTGTGCCGGGTTGCAGCATCGCCTCCGAGGACGACAGCCCGGACATCGGTGGCAGGAAAGCTACTTTTTCGTCAAAAGCTGCTGCGGGCATTGGCATTCTCGCTTGACCGTCGGGAGCAGTCCGCAGGGGCCGGCAGTAGAATGATTCCGAGTTGGCGTAGTCAAACTCCAGTCCGCAAGTCCATTCCTTCCCGCCGGCTGAAACCCCATCAACTATTATTTCAATACGGACGTTGGCAGTGCCGGGAGCGCCGTTTTTCCGGTTCGCTTCGCGAGTTCGCAAGCCGCGCCACAGCAGATTGGCGTGGCTGACCGGTACGGAGAACAAGGCAAGCCGATTGATTGACACGCCCGGACGCGGCAAGTCATCCGTAGGCGCCATCCCCCAACGTTCCCGCCACCGTCGCAGCCCCAAATCCCATAGCGCCAGCGCCTGGAGCGCGGTGGTCTTGCCGGAGTCGTTGGGGCCGACAAAAACGACGACGTTGTCCAGTTCAACCGTAACGTCGTCAAATTGCTTGAAATTGCGGACTGTGAGTTTGGTCAACATCGTCGCCACCCTTACCGGACAACTAGTCATCCCGATTGTATCACCGCCACGGTCAGGGCAAGTCACTCGTATGTTACGATGGGAGTGCTTACCGGAATGACGACGATTTCACTCAATGAGCGCAGGAGACCCGCTATGACTACGCAGCAGCCCATTCGCATTGGACTGATTGGGGCGAACATTCACCAGGGCTGGTCGCCGCGGGCGCACTTGCCGGCATTGCAGGCACATCCTGATTTTGACCTGGCCGCCGTCTGCACCACGCGGCAGGAGTCGGCTGACGAGGCCATGGCGGCATTCAACGCGGGCAGCGCATGGGATGACTACAACCGGATGCTGGCCGACGCCGACATCGCGGCCGCTACTATCTCACTGCGCGTGCCGCGCCACTACGAGCCGACCACCGCGGCGCTGCAGGCCGGCAAGCATACTTTCACCGAATGGCCGCTGGGACGCACCACCGCCGAAGCCATTGAGATGGCCGACCTGGCTCGACAGCAGGGCGTCAAGACGGTGGTGGGCTTGCAGGCGCGCGCCAATCCCGCCATCGTACATCTGCGGAACCTGGTGGCCGACGGGTACGTGGGACGGGTGATGACCTGCCACGTCCGGCTGATGCGGGAGGGCGTGTTGTCACGGGATTCGGGGCGCACCTGGCAGCGCGACGCTGATCTGGGAGCGCATACGCTGACCATCGCCGGCGGCCACACCATCGACGCGCTGTGCAGCGTGGTGGGCGAATTCGCCGATGTGGCCACGGTGATCAGCACCCAGGCGACCACCTGGCACGAAACGGATACGGGCCAGGACTTGCCGGTAACGTCGCCCGATAACGTGCTGGTCAGCGGCAACCTGCAAAGCGGCGGTGTAGGATCGGTGCAGATCGGCAGCACGCCCTGGGCCGGTAGCGGTTATCGTATGGAGATCTATGGCGAAGCGGGTACGCTGGTCGCGGTGTCGGTGGATTCGCCCCAATTGCAGCAGGTTGCCATTCGGGGCGCCCGGGGCGGCAGCAACGACCTGCAGGACCTGACGCCGGCGGAGGAGTTGCGCCTGGCGCCGGAGATGCCGGGCGGGGCAGCCTACAACGTGGGGCAGCTGTACAGCCAATTTGCGGCGTCGATACGGGGAACCGATAGCGGCGTGCCGGACTTTGACCACGCGGTGGGGTTGCACCGATTAATCGATGCCATCCGGCAGTCCAGCGACGAAGGGCGGCGGGTTGCCGTGGCCTAGCATCTCGGACGGAATGATACAACGGCGGCAGTTCGCCGATTGGAGCAGTTGCCATGGCCACTACACCTGCTATCAGGACAGGTATGCGGATGACTCTGGAGGAGTTCCTGGACTTGCCCGAAACGGAGCAACATTGCGAACTTTTGGACGGTGTAGTGCATATGGCCGCTTTCCCGATTCCCGATCACCAATTCCTGGCGACCGTATTGAGCGCACATTTGGTCCTGCAAATCATGGAAACCGGTCTGGGCATCGTGTATCAGGTGGCCGGCGTCGTCGTATCAGACAACAGCGCTTTGGGGCCGGACATCGTGGTCGTGCGGGCGGAGCGTGTCGGCATCATTGGTGCAACCGTCATTAACGGTGGCCCGCCCGACATCGTAGTGGAAGTTTTATCATCCAACCGCCACATAGACTTGGTGCGCAAGCGACAGTTATACGAGGCTGCCGGCATCCCGGAGTACTGGATTCTGGACGGCGACGCCGACGCTCTTACCCAACTGGAATTGGGGGACGACGGAGTGTACCGGGAGCGAGCGGTCCTTACATCCGCCGACACGCTGACCACGCCGCTGTTTTCGGAGTTCAGCCTGTCTTTAGCGCGGCTGTTCGAGCATCCGGCGCGGGTGCGGCGATAGCGTCTCCGAACAATCTGGACTGAAATATCCGTAAGGGCGAATAATTATTCGCCCTTACGGATATAATCGCAATCCCGCCATTCTAGTCGGCGGTGTTGGTGGCGGTTTCCGCAATGGGCCGGTTGGTGCGGGGGTCAACTTCGAAGGGGGAGTAGAGCTCCAGTTCCTTGCCCATTTCGCGGACGGCGGGGATGACTTCCTCGCCCATGAGGCGGAGGCTGCGCATCTGATCGTCGTGGGTCATGGCGCCGTCGCCGTCCCAGAAGAAGACGCTGCCGGGGCGCAAGTATTCCAGCACTTCGCGGATCTTGGGGATGACCGTCTTGGGGGTGCCGGTGATGATGGTGCTGTCGGCGACCTGATCCTCGAAGGGACGGCGGTTGGTGCCGAAGCGGCCGGCGGGGCCGAAGGCGGCGGCGGAGAGACGGCGCGAGGTGCGCGACGTGTGGCCGGGCAGGTTCATGATGGCGGGGTTGATGCCGCCCTCGTTGCCGGCGAGGAAGGGGTTGCTGACGCCGGAGAGGTACTTGCGGCCTACTTCCTCGGCCAGTTCCTCGGTCTCGTCAACGTGGACCTTCCACAGGTATGCGACGTTTTGGGTACCCGACTCGTAGCCGTTTTCGGCGGCGGTGTCATGGTAAAGCTGGAAAGCTTCCCGGGTGGGCTCCAGGCGGGTAGCGAGGAGAACCAGCGGGTAGCGATGCTCGGCGCACCAGCGGACGGTCTCAACGGACACGGTGGATGGGATCCAGATCTGCGGGTGAGGTTCCTGGAGGGGCCGGGCCCAGGGGTTCACGTAGCGGTAATGGAAGTGCTTGCCCTCCCAGCGCCAGGGGCCGTCCTCGGTCCAGGCCTTGAGGATGAGGTCGTGGGCCTCCTCGAACCGCTCGCGGTTGAAGTTGGGCGGCGAGTTGTGGGACCAGCTCTCGCGACCGCCGCCCCGGACGAAGCCCGACACCAGGCGGCCGTGGGAGATCATGTCGATCATCGCCAGCTGCTCGGCCAGCCACAGGGGGTCGTCCCAGATGGGCAGCACGTTGCCCAGGATGATGATCTTGACCTTGTTGGTAATGCGGGCCAGGATGGACGCGCCGACGTTGGTGACGCCCTGCATACAGAAAGGCGTGGAGTGGTGCTCATTGAGCATCACGGCGTCGAAGCCCATCTCCTCGGCATAGACTTTCTCGTCCAGGTAGCGATTGTAAAGCTGGGCGCCGACGTCCGGGCGGTAATGGCTGTTGGAGATGCCCAGGTCGGTGCTCTGGGTGCCCATGAGGCCGGAGTTTTCATCCTGCCAGGGTTGTTCGGTGAAATGGCCAATCAGCATAACGGCCTCTCCTTCCTCCCTTGCGTTGCGTGCGCGCCTGCGGCGACTGCGGTACAGTTGACGTATGGCCGCAGTGTAGCAGGGGACGGCGGCAATGCCAAGCCAATTTCCAGAGCGCTGCTATGGGCGACTACGGGAATTGGCGTATTTAAGTCCCATCCTAAACCCAATGACAATCCCAAACCCAACGCCTCCAATGATTGGAGCTATGAGTTTTAGCGTCTCCAGCAGGAAGTCCAAAACTCCTTGGAGGATGAGGGTAAGCGCAACGGCAAGTACGCCGCATATAATTACGCCTGCGAGTATTCCCCCGACAATCCTGGCGTGCTTACGGTCGCTGTATTCGTGGTCTAATTCACGGGATGTAACGCCAATGATATCAGTGATGTGCTGTGAGTTTATCTGGGATGCAATCGGGTTGACGATGCTACCCAACATCATCGACGTGGACGCCGAGAAGTGCTGTGTTACAACCTCGCCTTCACCGGCGTCGCGGTGAAGTTGTGCTTGAACTTCAGGCGGTAAGCCTGCCAAAATCTCTGGCGGTAAGCTCGCCATCAACTCCGCCGGGACTGTCACAATATCAGAATCGGCGATAGCGTTGTCGCTATCGCCTGAAACGGTGCCTTCATCGTTTGAAGCAACCGGCAGATCAGGATCAAGTTCCGGTTCGGATTCGTCCTTGCTGCTTGCCATAATACCCTCCCGCTATATCAACGAGAAGCGGTGACCACGCCGTGAAGTTCTCCCGTTGCCAAAACGAGTACCCAGCTGTCCATAGGCGTCCGGTGTGAAAAAATCGCCAACGAGAGCGTTCACCTGTCCGCTCACCGCAACAGCAGCCAGCATCTTGATGAGTTCTCCCGCTTGCTCATCGGTGATGCGTCCTTCCTGCCGAGCGGTGGAGACAGCGCCAATGGCGCGGCGTAGGTCAGCGTTGGCAAATCCCGGCTGTGGGCTGATGGCCGAAAGCAAATCATCCCAGGACACAGGGGGGAGTTCGTTCCTGGTAGTTACCATTGTCATGGCTCCTCCTTATCATCCTCTCAGCCCAAGACAGGTTGAGCCGGTTGCCGATTTTACTAAACTGGCGCCTAAAATGCACGCCCCCATTTTAGCAGAAACGATCTGGCATTGGCGCTGGCGGCCGGTCAGGCGGCGCGCAACACGCTACCGTCGTTTCCGCTAAACCGGGAACTTACACCAAAAACTTGGCCCCTAGTGGCCGTCGCTTGCCGCCGTGCACCGACGGCTCGGCGCACCACTTGGCGGAGAGGCGGCGCACGGCCCGGTAGGTACCCTCATCAAAGCCCAGCAGGTCGCAGATCACACGCCGGTCCAGCAGGGCGCGGTTGGGGTCGGCGTCGGCCAGGTAGGCCGGCTGCAACTCCCGGTCGCGGAACTCATCAAAGATGGCTTGGGCGGTGGTGAGCTGCGCGTCGGAGAGAGTGCGGAGGTCGAGAACGGGCAGCGTTTCGGCGGAACGGATAGTTATTATCCCTCTTCCGTCTTGTTGTCGGTTGGAACTCCACCAAAACATCAGCAAACCCAATGTACTGTTACCCCATACCACAAAGGGGCAATCTAATCGCTTGTCCTTAAACTCAACATTCGGCCATGCCCTTCCACCAATTGTTTCTTGTTCGGTGAAAGTCGCTGCCAGCGACTGAGAAGTAAGCCGGAAATCAAGATTCAGATGGGCGTGGCTGGCGGTGGCCCAAACGTCTGCCGCCTTGCTTTCCATCCCCTGCCGTACCAGCAGCTGCGAATCGGGTTCGCAGACTATGCGAGTTTCTTGCTTCGCGTCATGATTCCAGAGGGCGGGGTAGGTTGCCGTTGGGCTGGGGGCGACTTTGTTGAACGGGCCGCGCGGGGGCGGGCCGGTGACGTCACGATGCACCAGGCCCATCCTGCCGATGCTCCCTAACGGCGCCGTTTTCAGTTCTATCGCCGCGGGTTGGGCTGGCAGCCACAGCCGGGATTGGGTCAAGGCATAAGCGGTCTGCGCCAGTGAGCAATCCAGCAGGCGAACCGTTCCCCAAGTAGCTCCGTTATCAGGAACCGGCGCGGCCAGTATCTCTCCGATGGGGGAGTCTCCAATATACAGACCGGTTCCGCCATAAGGCCCATCCGCAATATGCCGGATATCAGTGCTGGCAACGATGGACTTGGGCATGACGGCGGCTTCGGCGAATCCCTTTGGGCGATGGCGCAAGGATACAAACCGCCCCGGCTGGTCACTTTGGCCGAGGTCGGCCGATTTGCGGGCGACTACCAAGCATTCCGCCATTCCAGTGTCGGATGAAAAGGACATATCTTGCCCATTGGCGGCGATGCTCACCACTGTCAAATCCGTGTAATCTTCGGCCAGCATGTGGCGGAAGCCCTGCCAAGACAGTCCGGCGGCAACGGACAAGGGCAACACCATAGCCAGGACACCGCCAGGCTTGAGTTTCCGGTCCGCCAATGCTGCAAAAGCGGAAGCGATTCCAGCGTTGCCGTGATAGCAGGAATCCTTTCCTTGCCGGTTGATGCGCCGCCCCATATCCTTCTGATCCGTGGCGCTGGCGTTGAAGGCAGCGAAAGCAGGGTTAACTACGTTGGCGTGTTCTCCCTCGTGATTGGTAGCGCGGGTGAACGGTGGGTTCATAATCACCAAATCAAAACTGCCCTCCCGAATTTCGACCATCACGTTAGCGGTGGTTTCGTCGCCGGCGCTGCTGGTGCGCAGCGCCGGGTCGCTGGTGTTGTGGAACAATAGTTGATCATCCCGATTCAGCAGTTCCAAAGAACCGACCGCTACGGTGCGGTCGGATTGCCGACCGTAGGGCATGTTATAGATACGGGACTTGCCGTATCCGACCGTAGGCTGCGCTCCGGACAGTGTGGCGCTGGTGATGTGGGCCGCCGAGGGCATCACGTCGCAGCCGTAGAGAACCTCCTCCATCATCGCCGGATGGAGGGTAGCGGAGTCGCCGCCGGCCCTTTCGTGCCGGGCGGCGATTTGTTCGTACACTGCCGAGAGCAGCGCCCCGGTACCACAGGCGAAGTCGCCGATGCGGAGTTGGCTAATGGCGTCGGCGTCTGACCAGTCGAAATCCACTTCATCCGAGGCGCCGGATTCCCGCTTGCGCGGGAATGACGAAACCCCGGACAGTTTGGCTACGGCCAAGCGGGCCAACAGCGCCGCTGACGCCGGCAGAGTGTAAAACGTAGCCAGATACTTGCGGTCGGCAATCAGCCGTTGGAAAACCCGCCCGGTCAGATCGTGGGCATTATCCACGCCGGCCTGCTGCACCTCGCCCACCGTGGAGTACAGGTTTCGCAAGACCCGAGCCGCTGGCTCCATGGGCAACTGTTCCAAGATGTCCTTGCCGATGGCAAAGATAGGCCAGTAGTTGATTTCAAGAATGCTGTTCCAGGCGGCTAGAGTTGCGTCCTGCGGGGTGGCAACGTCCGGCCCACAGGTGCGTCGCAGCGTCGGGATGCCCTCCTGGGTTCCGGCAATCCGCTCGTGAAACACCATGGCGTTGGCGATGATCGCCACGGCCATCCGGCGGGTCTGGGGCACGTTGATCATTCCCAACAGGCCAGCGATGTCTGCGGTAATCCGGGGCCGGCGGGAGTCCAAGTCGTCCAGTATGGCCGACACCCGGTCAATGCCCTGTTGCAGGGCATTGGCGGCTTGCTCCACCGCTTGTTGCGGCACGGACTCCAGTCGAATCAGGTCGGCCAAGTCCGCAACTGAGCCTTGCAGCCAACCAGACTCGGGAAAGCGGCTGCCGTCCTGATACAGCACGGCGTAGGAGAGTCGGGCGTTGTTCAGAGCGTCGCGCAGGTTATCGGCAAACCGGACGGTATCGGGATAGCGCAGAGCGATGGCGGCTTCGATGGGGTGGATCTCGTCCACTACCCGAAGATCCAGGCGCGCCGCGGCGTCTGCTTCGGCGGTACCGACGGCTTCGTATTCGGCTTCAACAACCACCGGAGCGCGGTCGGCGGCGGTAATCAGATTATCCAGCTGTAGGCCGGGTCGTCCCGCAATCAGCTGGGTGTTTTCGGAGCGCACCTGACACCGTGAAAGCATGGCCCGCAACAGATCGCCCAACTCGTTATTGGCGCTGGGTTCGCTATGTCTGGGCCGCTGAACAACCATGCTAAGCCTGAATTCTACGCTGATCGTATCTCGTCAGCGGCACAGCTACGGCAGGTTAGCTTGTTGAGTATCGTTTGGCGGGAGTAATTCGGCCAGGGGGATGCCTTTCTCCTCCGCCACTTTGGCCAGCCAGCTTTCGTAACGTTGCGCCGTTTCAGAACGGCCTTCGGCCATGCCTTCGGCTATGCCTTCGGCCAACCCTTCGGCCATACCTTCGGCCAACCCTTCAGCCATACCTTCGGCCATACCTTCGGCCAACCCTTCAGCCATACCTTCGGCCAACCCTTCGGCGCGGGCTTCGGCACGCATTTTGGCGCGCCATTTCCGCCTTTCATCCAACGCCCAGAACATAAGCCTTACTCCTCTTTCCAACAGGACGGCAAGCATGGCATACAAGACTGCGGCCAAGTCCACCAAATCGGACGCCGATTCCAAACTTGCCAACGTCTGCCAGTCCCCACGTTCCTTCCAGTAGGTTAGCAAAGCAGTGGTCGCGAAAATTCCGAAAGGGGCGACCATCGCGTGACGGCGCAACCACCGTCTTTCCCACCATTCGTCCATCGCTTGCATCAGTGTAGCATAGTCGATGCTCGTCCCACCTTGACGGCGGCATTGCGTTGACAGCGATGCTATCCGCCGCGCCACCGGCGCCGGCCAAGTGTCATTAATCCGTTTGCTCCACTACCGGCGAAATGGGAATGGTACAATCGCTTAACGTAGCCAAATTTCCACTGCCAACGAGGTCCAAAAATGAGCATTGACGTTGCCACTTCCATCGCCCGCATCCTGAAGGAGGAAGGCGTTGAGTGGGTTTCCACTTTTCCGGTTTGCCGAGTGAATAATGCCTTGGGACGCGAGGGCATGCCCATGATCATGATGCGGGACGACCGCTATGCCGTGGCGCTGGCCGACGCTTACTCGCGCGTTACCGGCGGGGAGCGCATCGGCGTCTGCACGGTGCAGGGCGGCGTGAACGGAGCGGGTTTGCAGTACTCGTATCCGGGGCTGGCCCAGGCCTTTGAGGACAACTCGCCCATGCTGTGCATCACCGACGGCGTGCCGGCCGGCAGCTCCGAGAACACCCAGTTCGACGTGACCACCAGCCTGAAAACCGTCACCAAGTGGTTCGGCTACATCGACCGCCCGGAGCGGACGCCGGAGTTCCTGCGGCGAGCCTTCTCCATGCTGCGCAGCGGCCGGCCTGGTCCCGTCGTGCTGGCGGTGCCCAACGCGGCGGGGGTCTATGACGAAACCGCCGACCCCTACTTCCCGACGCGGGCCTACAAGTCGGCGCCGGACCCGTCGGACGTGGCCCGGGCCATCGACCTGCTAATGGACGCGGCCAACCCGCTGATCTACGCCGGCGAGGGGGTCATTTACGCCGGCGCCTCCAATGAGCTGGTGGGGCTGGCCGAACTGCTGA
Source organism: Dehalococcoidia bacterium (assembly GCA_963692995.1). Taxonomy (GTDB): domain Bacteria; phylum Chloroflexota; class Dehalococcoidia; order Lucifugimonadales; family UBA3495; genus Bin87. Next base: position 844,935 of record OY843611.1, on the reverse strand, counting down.
ACGCGCCGGTCATCACCACGCTGAAGGCCAAGGGGGCCTTTCCTGAGAACCACCCCCTGTTCGTGGGCGTGCGCGGCGAGCATCCCATCGCGTACCTGAACCAAAGCGACGTCATCCTGACGGTGGGCAGCAGCCTGTCGCCGGGGCGGTTCACCCACGGCATTCCCAACGCGCCCGGCAAGACCATCATCCAGTGCAACCTGGACGACTTCCACCTGAACCGTATCTTTCCCACCCATCACGCGGTGCTGGGCGACGCCAGGTACACCCTACAAGCGCTGGCCGACGAGGCGTCGCGGCGCACCGACGGGGCGGGCCGGGCCGCCGGCAACGTGGTGACTGAGGTCCGCGAGGCCCGCGACGCCGGACTGGCCGAGTACCGGGAAGCGATGGCGTCCGGCGCTACGCCGATCAACCCCTACCGGGTGTTCGGCGACCTGATGAAGGCGCTGGATCCGTACAACTCGTTCGTCACCCACGACTCCGGCAACACGCGGGATCAGCTGAGCACGGTCTATGACACGCTGATACCACGGGGGTTTCTAGGCTGGGGGAACATCTCCACTCTGGGGTTCGGCCTGGCCGGCGCCATGGCGGCCAAGCTGGCTTACCCACAGCGGCAGTCGGTAGCGGTCACCGGCGACGCCGGCGTGGGCTATATGCTGGGAAACCTGGAGGTTCCGGTGCGGCAGCAGCTAGGCATCACCATCGTCCACGTGGCCAATGGCGGGTTCGCCGGCTACGGCCCCGGCTTCTGGGGCGACGGACACGACCCGTACACCCACCGGGTGATGGGGCCGGAGGACGTCAATATGTCCCGGGCCATCGCCGAGTTGGGGCTGTACACCGAACGGGTCACCGAGCCTTCGGACGTGATACCGGCGCTGGAGCGGGCGCTGGCCGCCAACGCCACGGGGCAGCCGTCGTACCTGGAGTTCATCTGCTCGCAGTACCCGCGCTACGGCGGGTTCGCGCCGAGCCCGGTGGCCCACTGAGCGACGGCAACGTGGTCAACGACACTAAATATTGGTCTCAAGCGCGGATCGGGGCGAATGGTTATTCGCCCCTACGGATTTAGGGAGCGGTAGTTATGCGCGCGGTTTGGTATGAGGAGAATGGCGATGCTTCGGTGTTGCGGGTAGGCGAGCTGGCAGACCCTGAGCCGGGACCCGGCGAGGTACGAGTGCGCGTGGCTGCGTCCGGGGTGAATCCTTCGGACTGGAAACGGCGGCAGGGAACGACTTCGCGGATCAACTTCCCGCGCATCATCCCGAACCAGGACGGCGCCGGAGTGATTGATATGGTCGGCGCCGGCGTAGCGCAGAGCCGAGTCGGGGAACGGGTCTGGGTGTACCAGTCGCAGATTGGACGGGCATTCGGCACCGCCGCCGAGTACACGGTGCAGCCGTCAATACGCGCGATACGGCTGCCGGACAACGTGGACTTCACGCTGGGGGCCGGATTGGGCGTGCCGGCGTTGACGGCGCATCGCTGCGTATTTGCCGACGGGCCGGTGGCCGGCAAGACGACGCTGGTGCCCGGCGGCGCCGGCGCGGTGGGAAATATGGCGTTGCAGATGGCCCGAATCGGCGGAGCGAGCAATATCATCAGCACGGTGAGCGGCGATGCCAAGGCGCAGATTGCGCGGCAGGCCGGCGCCCATCACACCGTGAACTATCGCACTGAGGATACGGTAGCGCGAATCCTGGAGCTGACCGACGGCGCGGGCGTCGATCTGATCGTGGAAGTGGACTTTTCCGGGAACTTTGCGGTTAGCCGGCAGGTTATCAAGCGGGGCGGGAGCATCGCCATTTACGCCACCGGCGACGGGCCCGCCCCGCCTTTTGAGTTTCCGGTGAGCAACGTCAACGTCCGGCACGTGCTGGTGTACGACATGCCGGAAGAGGCCAAAACGGTTGGCGTGGACGATACCAACCGCTGGCTGGAGTCGGGCGAACTGACCGGCATGGACGGCCCCCATTTCCCGCTGGAGGATACGGCCGGGGCCCATGAGGCGGTACGGGCAGCCGCCGTGGGGAAGGTGGTGATCGACGTTGGCGCCGCCGGATAGCGGGTCAAAGGCGCTGCGGAGTATCTTATTACCCACCCTCGTAGCGCGCCGGACGTTCGATCATTGCCCGTTCCAGAGCTACTTTCAGGCGCTCGCTGAAAAAGCGGCTGGTTGATGAGATTATGCGATGTTCCTGGCGGTCTGCCCGGCGGGTGGGCAGCGTGACGATGACGTGGTACACCTTGAACTTGGTAGAGCGGATGCGGCTGCTCCACCAGGTGAAAACCACCCCGGCCAGTACGATCATTATGCCGGCGGTGAGGGCGAAGCCGGCGAAACCGCCCAGGAACGCGACGACTATTCCGATGACGGAGGCCCCGCCCGCGGTGCGCCACCACCGAATGGGCGGTCGATCCCTTTCTTCTTCGACGACTTCCATATCCACGGCGAGGATGTCCTCGATGCGATACTCCTTGCCGGCCGGTTCGATGAACCGCTCGTAGGTGACCAGCACACCCTCTTGCTTGAACAGCACTCGGTCCTTGGATGCTGCCATAATGGAAACTCCCAGTGCCGACGGAACGGGACGAGTGATGATCCGCCCCTACTGGGCAGTGGTGCCGCCGTCGATAACCAGTTCGGAGCCGGTCATAAAGGATGACTCGTCGGAGGCGAGGAACACGATGCCGTAGGCAATGTCGTCGGCGTTGCCCACCCGACCGACGGGAATGCGCTCCTGAATCCAGTCGAAGTAACGCTCGTTCTCGTAGCTGCTGGTGGTCAGGGGCGTGTGGCAGTAGCCGGGGTGGATGGAGTTGGCTCGGATATTGTCGCCAGCGTATTGTATGGCCGTTGACTTGGTGAAGAGTCGGATGGCGCCTTTGGCCGCGTGATAGGCGGTTGAGGTTGGGCTGCCCACGAGGCCGTAGATCGATGAGATATTGACGATGGAGCCGGCGCCTTCTTTGAGCATCTCGGGGATGGCGTACTTGGTGCCCAGGAAGGTCCCTTTGGCATGGACGTCAATCTGTCCATCCCAGGTCGCTTCGGTAGTCTCTTCCACGGTGTAGCGGGCGCCGGTGCCGGCGTTGTTGACCAGGACGTTGAGCTTGCCGTATGCAGACACGGTGGCGGCCACAGCGTCAATCCAGTCCTGCTCATTGGTAACGTCCAGCTTGACGAAGATGGCATCGCCGCCGGCGGCGCGGATCTGCTCGGCGGTACGCTCGCCGTTTTCAACGTTGATGTCGCCCAGGACGACCCTGGCCCCTTCCTGGCAGAACATGCGGGCCGCCGCGCCGCCGAAGCCCATCAGCTGGCCGGCCACGCCGCCGGCGGCTCCGCTGATCAACGCTACCTTGCCTTCCAACCGCATACTGAAACCTCCTGCCGTAGTAGGTCAGACGATGTGCCAAAGAATGAGGCGGGGTGAGGCTTGCTGGCTCAAATCCATCGCTTCCCCCAAAGTTTCAATCAGTCTTCCACGCCATCTCCGTCGTCATCGTCGAACAGGTCATCCACGTCATCATCGTCGTCGTCAAACAGGTCGGCATCGCCGTCGTCATCCGAATCTCTGATAACGGCGGATACCAAGTCTCCCGTCAAACCGGAGTCATCTTCCGGAGCGGCCTCGAGTTCCGGAGCGGCCTCGAGCATTGGCAGCCGGGGTTCTTCCGGTTGGGACTCCGCCACCGGGACGGCGACGAAACCGTAGAAGACGTCGTTGTCCAGGACGCGCGCCAGGCCGCTGAGGGTCACCGTTATCGGACGGATGGGCGACGACCAACGCTCGGTCAACTCTTCGTGCAGGTCGGCAAGGGTCATTGGCTTGCCGGCCTGCGCGAGAAGCGTGCGAAAGAGTATCTCCTGCAGTGGCATTGCCGGATTGATGAAGTTGTCATCGCCGCCGCAATGGGCGCTAATTTCATCAATCAGGCCTGCCGGGTTCGCAATGTCCGCCGGCGTTTTGCCATACGATGGGCACGCAGCGCTGAGACGGGCCAGCAGCAACGGGGCCGGCGAGCGGTTCAGCTCTTCAAGGCGCTCCAAACTGAAGCGATACTCCGTACTGGCCAGCCGGCTATTGCCGGCAAGTGTGGTCGTCATAGCTCAACCTCTTCATTCCAGTCCAGCATAATAATTTTTACGGCCTGCCCGGCCTCTTTTCGGATCAGGTCCGACGGGCAAATCGCCAACCCGTTGGCGCGGGACAGGGAAGTAAGAATATTGGAACCCTGGGGCCCGGTGGGAGTGGCGAACCAGGCTCCGTCGCGTCGTTCCACCTCTACCCGGGCGTACACCCGGCGACCGTCGCTGTTGAATATGGGGCCGGTCAGCACACCTTCCACCATCGGGCGCGCCAGCAAGTCCCGGCCCAGCATCCGGCGCACGGCGGGCCGGCCGAACATCTCAAAGGCCAGCAGAGCGCTCACCGGGTTGCCGGGCAAACCGAGGAGCGGCAGAGGACGGCGGTTTTTGCGATGCAGCAGGCCGAATGCCAGCGGCTTGGCCGGCCGCATCCGCACCGACCAGAAGCTCATGTCTCCCCGCTGCTCCAGCACGTCTTTGACCATATCGTAGTCGCCCTTGGACACGCCGGCCGAAGTTACCAGCAGGTCGGCCCCGATTCCCGATACATCGCAAGCGGCGTCGATGCAGCGGTGCAGATCGTCCAGGTTGTCCCGGGCGATGCCGATGATCCGGGGGACGCCACCGGCCGCAATGACGGCGGCGGCCACGCCGCTGCTGTTGCTGTCGTAGATATGGCCGGGGGTGAGCGGGTCGCCCACGGCGGTAAGTTCGTCTCCGGTGGACAGCACCGCCACCACCGGCCGGCGGATAACCCGGGCCTTACTCAGACCCAGGGAGGCCATCACGCCCGCCTCGGCGGGGCGCACTACCGTTCCGGCGGGCAACACCAGCTCACCGGCGCGCACATCCTCACCGGCCGGGCGCACGTTGCTGCCCAGGGGCAAGGCTTTGCGGATCACGATTTCGTCCAGAGCCTGCCCGGCGCGCCGACGGTCTAGCTCATCGGTTTCCTCAAAGGGCACCACGGTATCGGCGCCAGCCGGCACGGGCGCGCCGGTCATGATGCGGATGGCGGCGCCGGCAGTGACGGTTTGGTCGGATACTTGCCCGGCGGCTACCGCCGAGATGACGGAAAGGGTTGGCGGCCGGCCGGCCGCGTGCGCAATATCGGCGTGGAGCACGGCATAGCCGTCCATAGCCGAGTTGGCCAGGGGCGGCAGATCCAGGGGCGAGTTAATATCCTCGGCCAGAGTCAGGCCCAGGCACTCCAGCGCCGGCAGCTCCACTGTATCCAGGGGGTCAAAGTGGCCGATGATGCGCTGGAAAGCCTGTTCCACTTCCAGCATATCCTCATGGCCGTGGCCGTTGTGGCCGCCGGGATGGCCGTGCCCATGGTCGTGAATGCTCTCGTGGTCGCCATCGCCGTGGGCATCGTGGGCGTGGAGATGTGCCGGCCGGGCATGAGTAGTCATAAGTGTGACGTCCGTAGGTGTGGGAACAACGGTGGGTTGGTTTATCCTACCACACCGATCCGCGGAATTACTCAGTTATCGCAGCGCGTCACGACCGTACCGTCGCTCCCACTTCCCGCTCCAAAGCCCGGGTCAAACCGTTCACCGCCCGGTTCACGTCCTCGGCGGTCAGCGTGCGGTCGGCGGCGCGGAAGCGGATGCGAAAAGCCAGCGAGCGCGTACCCTCCGGAAGGTTTTCACCCACGAACACGTCGAAAAGCTCGGCGCGCTCCACCAGTCGCACTCGCTCGATGAGCCATTGAACCTGAGCGGCCGGCACATCCGCCGGCGCCACCAGGGCCAGGTCGCGGTTGGCGGCCGGGAACCGCGAAAGGGGCTGGAACCGGTTTTCCGGCGTGGCGACAGCAGAGAGAACGGCCAGCATGTCGGCCAGCCGCAGTTCAAAATAGACTACCGGGTCGCCGGTCAGGTTAAAAGCTTCGCAAACGTCGGGATGGAGCTCGCCCGCCACGCCGATGCCAGCGCCACTGCCGGAGCCCACGGCAACGCGGGCGCATCGCCCGGGATGAAACAAAGGCCCGTCGTCCGCCTCAAAGGCGGCGTTGATGCCCAGGCGGCCCAAGGCGGCGGCCAATGTTCCGGACATGTCGTAAAAGTCCAGCGGCTCGGCGACGCTCAGCCAGTTGGCGGCGTATCGCGGCCCTGACATCACGCCGGCGGCGAGTTCCACTTCCTGCGGCAGGCCGGCGCTCTGCGGAATGAATGCCCGTCCCAGCTCGAACAGGCGGAACCCACCGTCATTGTGCCCCCGGTTGTAGGCCAAAGTGCTCAGAATGCTGGCGGCCAGCGTGGGACGCAACACGTCCTGCTCGGCGGACATGGGGTTAGCGACGCGGAGCAGGCCGCCGCCGCCCGCACCGGCGCCATCCGGTCCCGCGCCCAGACGGGCCAAATCACCCGGGCTGACCAACGGGTAGCTGATGGTTTCCTGCATCCCGGCCGAGACCAGCGCGTCGCGCAAGGCGTCCTTCAGGGTAGTCATCGGGTTGGGCTGATGGTAAGGGATCGACGATGACAGCATGGTGGCCGGCACTTCGTCGTAACCGATGCTGCGGACCACTTCCTCGATGAGGTCCTCTTCGATGGCGATGTCGCTGCGCCAGTAGGGCGGGTCGGCTTCCAGGCGGTCCGGCCCGGTGCGGCGGGTGGTGATGCCCAAACTGCCCAGCGCCGACTCGACGCGGACGATGTCCAGATCCATTCCCAGCACCTGCCGCAGGCGATTTACGGTTAGCGGCACCGGCGCGACCGGCGCGTCGCCTGCGGGGAATACGTCGATGATGCCGGTAGCGGCCTCGCCGCCGGCAGTCTCCAGGATGAGTTGGGTCGCCCGACGCAAAGCTATGGGCGCGAGTTCGGGGCGCAGTCCTTTCTCGAAGCGCCGGCTGGCCTCGGTACGCAGATTCAGGTCGGTTGCGGTGCTCCGGTTGTTCAAGGGATGGAACGTCGCCGATTCCAGGAGCATATTGGTGGTGGCCTGGGTTATCTCGCTGTTGGCGCCGCCCATCACGCCGCCGATGCCAATGGCCCGGGCCGGGTCGGCAATGAGCAGGTTGTCGCTGGTCAGCATCCGTTCCACGCCGTCCAGGGTGGTGAACTTCTCCTCGGCGGCGGCGCGCCGTACCACCACGTGGCGGTCGGCGACGCTATCCAGGTCGAAGGCGTGCAGCGGCTGGTTAAACTCCAGCATCACGTAGTTGGTCACGTCCACCACGTTGTTGATGGGGCGCAGGCCGGCGCGAATCAGGCGGTCCTGCATCCAATGGGGTGACGGGCCAATGGTGATGCCGGTGATCACCGAGGCGGTATAGCGATGGCACAAGTCCGGGTCGGCGATGGTGACCCGGGCCAGCGTGTCCACCGGCGGGCCAGCCTCGGCGTAGCAAATATCGGGAACCCGCACGGGCTGCCCAGTGATAGCGCCAATCTCCCGCGCCACGCCAAGGATGGACAGGCAATCGCCCCGGTTGGGGGTGAGTTCCAGCTCCAGAAAGGTGTCGCCCAGGGCATCATCCAGCGGTGTGCCGACCACGGCGTCGTCGGGGAGCACGATGATGCCCTCGTGCTCGTCGCTGATTTCAAGCTCGGCCTCCGAGCAGATCATGCCCTCGGATACCACGCCGCGAATGCGGGCCGGCTTCAGTTCCTCCCGGCGTCCGGTGTGCATATTCAGCAGCGTGACGCCGGGCCGAGCGAAGCAGATCTTCTGCCCGGCGGCCACGTTGGGCGCGCCACAAACCACTGCCATGGGCGGACCGTCGCCGGGATCAACCTCGCAAAGGGTCAGGGTATCAGCGTTGGGATGGGGGCGCGTGGCGCGGACGTAGCCGACTACGCAGCCATCCCAACCGCCGCGGGTGATTATGTCGCCAACCTCGATACCGCCCATGGTGAGACGGTCGGCCAGCTCCTGCGGCGGCAAGGTGAGGTCAACGTATTGGGAAAGCCAGGAGAAGGGGATTAGCATAGCGTTCTGTTGCAAAGATGCACTGTGTGTTGGAAACGTTCCGGTAACCAGAACGGGATTTTGCCAGAAGGTGGAATTATGGCGATATGCGCCCAGAGATGACGTTCAGCCCCGTGGACAATGGTATCTGGCCAATCAATCCAGATCCCAGGTTCCACCGGCCCGTCGTTGTGCCATTCGCCAAACTCGTCGATAAACGCACAAACCCCGATAGCGCAGGGGTCAACCAAGCGCATCATGTTGTTCAATTGGGCCAGCGACGTTTTGACCTGCTCTTGACTCGTCACGTCGCTTTTAGAGAATGCGCGCCGCTTGATTTCGGCTAATAATAGAACGTTGTCGTCGCTGTCCAGAACCGCGAGGTCGGCAATCGCCCGGCCCGGTAAAGCAACCTCAGTTGCGACCCGCAACTCCAGGCCAAGGGCTGCTGAAAGGATCTCTGCCTTTCTCCGTACTGCCATAGCTACGGATTTTTCTCTGACGATGGCCTCGTTATAGCCGGTGCGCAACGCTTCCAAAGCGGCGCTGAAAATTGCAAATGCCAGTAATGACGTTTCCGAACCGGCACGCCGTTTTTCATTGCAGACAATTTCCACGCCAATAATGTCTCCATCGCCATCGTAATCACCCACGAACGGCCATGCTATTGTTCCGGTTTCTTGGATAGACCGGTCGGCGAAGCGTAGGTACATTCCTTCGTCGTTGCGTTCGATTCGCGGTGACACGCGCTCTATCCTCCGGGACAGGGAAATCTGTGGTCGAAATAGACGCTGATGACGAAATTAGGCCGGTCATCCGGAATCACTACCCGTAGCATCTGACTGCGACCGGGCAAACACCGCAGGTATACGGTGCAACCCGTGCCTGGCTCAGAAATTTCAATATCGGGATCGGACAAGCAAAACAGTATCCACTCTTCTTCAAGCCCGCGTTCCGCCATCTTTTCCAGCGCGTGCCGGCTATATTCAATCATGCCAAAGCCGCGCGCATGCCAAAGCCGCGCGCGTCAGAACTGCCTCAAGAACCTCACGTCGTTCCGGTAGAAGTGGCGGATGTCGTCAATGCCGTACTTAAGCATCCCAATGCGTTCGGGGCCCATGCCGAAAGCGAAGCCGGTGTAGCGCCGGGGGTCGTAGCCCACGCCTTCCAGCACCCGGGGATGCACCATGCCGGCGCCCATGATCTCGATCCAGTCCTCGTCGCGGTTGATGGGACGACGGCCCGTCTCCGGATCAACGAAGTTGGAGATGGACATATCCACGCCCGGCTCGACGAAGGGGAAGTAGTCGCAACGGAAGCGAATCTGCCGGTCTTCGCCAAACACCCGTCGCGCGAATTCGTAGAGCGTGCCTTTCAGGTCGGCAAAGGTGATGCCCTCGGCTACCGCCAGCCCCTCAATCTGGTAGAAGTGCCATTCGTGAGTAGCGTCGGTGGCCTCATAGCGGTAGCACTTGCCGGGGACAATCACCCGCACCGGCGGCGGCTGCGCCTCCATCACCCGGGCCTGCATCGGCGAGGTGTGGGTGCGCAGCAGCATGGGCTGCTGGCCGGTTTCGTTAGCGTAGTCCACCCATAGCGTGTTCCACATATCCCGCGCCGGATGACCGGCGGGGATGTTCAGCATCTCGAAGTTGTAGTGGTCCGACTCCACCTCAGGCCCTTCGACCACGCTGAAACCCATGGCCATGAATGCGCTGCAAATCTCCCGCACAATCTGGGTGGTGGGATGGAGCCTTCCGGCGACCACCGGCCGGCCCGGCAGCGTAACGTCCAGGGCGCCGCGGGACGCCAACTCGGCCTGAGCGATCTCACGCGTGCGGCGGGCCAGGGCCTCTTCCAGAGCGTTCTTGGCCTGGTTAGCCCGCGAGCCAACGGCCCGGCGTTCAGCAGGCGCCAGCTGAGAAACGGAGCGAAGCAACCCGGTGAGCTGGCCGCGGCGGCCTAGATAGGCGACTCGCCACTGCTCAACGGCCTCGGCGTCGGCAATGCCGGCCAGCTCATCGAGAGCGCTGCCGGTCAGGGCTTCTACGGACGCTACCGACAGTTGTTGAGGAGTGGGTTGAGACACGATTGCATATAACGAGATCAGGGGGGGCGTCAGCAAGGGATTATAGGCGTCGCCCGCGAGCCGGGTCAAGGAACCGGAAGTAGTTTATCTCTGCGAAATCGGGGCAGTTGGGCAACTTACGGGTTGGTCAACGCGCCCTGGCAGGATCCCGTCGGCGGTTCTGAAGGCTTGACTATCCGCTGCTTTCGGTATTACGCTGACGCCGCCACAGTCAACCTAGGTCCCGATATAAGTTGCCCCGGCTGGGTTCTAATCATTGCCCGGCGCATAAAAGCGTCCTCTTTCCGGGATATATACCCGGACCCGGTGACTGTATCAGAAACCTTGTCTTGCGAAACCGCAAAGAGGGATCATGTTACTTCACCAGTTCAGCAAAGCAGCATCCATAAAGCGGCTGCACCTTTGGCGGAACGCATTGCCGACGTCGGCTATGCCGGCAACCGGCGGCGGCGTGACAATCGCCCAAAACAATTTGGCCCGACTAACCGGAGCCCACTACCATTTGTTGCTGGGGGGCGTAGCGGCGCTGCTTTTAGCCTTGCTCGCCGCTACGCCCACTGCGATTAATGCCCAGTCACCTAATGAATTGCACACTGCTATATTCCGCGGCAATACGGATACCGTCCGACTGCTCCTGGAGCAGGGCGCCGATCCCGACGCTAAGAACAAACCCGGCTCCACTCCATTGCATCGGGCGATTTTCTATGAGGCAACCGAAATCGTCAGGCTCCTCTTGCAGCACGGCGCCGACCCCGATGCGAAAAGCAACGGGGATACGCCGTTGCACGCCGCAATATTCTATGAACGGACGGAAATAGTCGAGCTGCTCCTGGAGCACGGCGCCGATCCCGATGGAGAGAACAACCGCGGCTCTACTCCATTGAATCGGGCGATTTTCTATGAGGCAACCGAAATCGCCCGGCTCCTCTTGCAGCACGGCGCCGACCCCAATGCGAAAAGCAACGGGAATACGCCGTTGCACGCCGCAATATTCCGTGAACGGACGGAAATAGTTGAGCTGCTCCTGGAGCACGGCGCCGATCCCGATGCAAAAAGCGACGGGGATACGCCGCTGCACGCCGCAATATTCCGTAATCGGACGGAAATTGCCAAGTTGCTCCTAGAGCACGGCGCCGACCCCAATGCGAAAAGCAACGGGGATACGCCGCTGCACGCCGCAATATTCCGTAATCGGACGGAAATCGCCAAGTTGCTCCGGGAGTATGGCGCCACTACCGAAGCGAAAAGCGACGGGGATGCGCCGACCTCTGAACCGGACGGGCCGCCTGAAGACAACCAAAGCCAAACTTCCTGCGCCGTAGCGTCGCTGGACTCGCCAGGCAATGGCGACATTACCCTCAACCGGCAACAGTGGGACAGCGGCTGCGCATCTGTGAACCGCTCCGGCAGCTACGCACAGTTCTACAGCTTCAACGTGGGTGAAACTACCGAGGTGAGCATCGTTCTGACCTCAGAGCGCGACACGTATCTGTACCTGCTGGCTGGCGACAGCCCTTCAGGGGAGATAATTGAGAGCAACGATGACGGGGTGGACGGGAGCAACTCGCGGATTGTGCGCCGCCTGGAACCCGGCGCCTACACCATCGAGGCAACGACCTATTCACCTGAAGAGACGGGCAGCTTTCGTCTGCATATAACGACCCCAGAGCCGGATGCGGCTACCCCAGAGCCGGATGCAACTACCCCAGAGCCGGATGCAGCTACCCCAGAGCCGGATGCAGCTACCCCAGAGCCGACTCCGACGGTGCGAGATCTGTCCAAACCCAGTATGAAAGTCATTGACAGAACTGATCGCGCTTTGACGCTGGAATGGCACACAGTGCCAGGGGCATCCACCTATGAGTTGCGGCGCCGGGCTTCTTCGGAAAGTAACTATGAGCTCGTAAGCTCTGTCATCGCCGACACACAACACACTGATACGGGTTTGAACCCTGATACCGACTACTACTACGTACTCAAGGCCTGTAACACCGCCGGATGCTCCGCGCAATCTGATGTGACAGGCGGGATAACCGAAGCGGATGGCGCCTTTCCCATCCCAGACAAACCCACTGGCGTGCGCGCCAGAAAAGTCGTTATATCTTTTAACCACGATTGGGCAGAGGTGGCCTGGAACCGAGTGCCCGGAGCGACTTACTACGAAGTATATCAAGAAGGCCAAGAAGACAAACCGGAGGCGGAAGTGAGTGCGCCTCGCACCATATACACCGATTCCAATCCGGATACCGCTACATTCTTTGTAACTTACTATGTTGCAACCGGCTATCTGGTAAGTGCCTGCAACAAATCGGGTTGCTCTGACTTCTCGGCCATAGCTTGGGGGCGCACAACATCGTGGGAATACGCTGAAACAGCGCCACCCACCGGGACGGCCAATTGCGTTGTAGAGCCGCTGGACTCCCTTGTTGAGGCCATGCCCATAGTTCGGGATAACCAGTGGGACAGCGGATGCGAGTCTATGAACCGCTTGGGCAGCTACGCGCAGTTTTACAGCTTTCAGGTGGGCGAAACTACTGAAGCAAGCATCAGCCTGGCCTCGTCGCGCGACCCCTATCTGTACTTGTTGGCTGGCGACAGTCCTTCCGGAGAGGTAATTGAGAGTAACGATGACGGGGAGGTCGGGAGCAATAACTCACGGATTGTGAGGACACTGGAGCCTGGAACCTACACCATCGAAGCAACTACCCGTTCCCCGGAATCGGTCGGCATTTTCACACTGACGGTCACGGCTGCCAGCAACCCGTCCCAGTCACCTACGCCACAGTCACCCACGCCACAGTCACCTACGCCACAGTCGCCCACGCCACAGTCGCCCACGCCACAGTCGCCCACGCCACAGTCGCCCACGCCACAGTCGCCCACGCCACAGTCGCCCACGCCACAGTCGCCCACGCCACAGTCGCCCACGCCACAGTCACCCACGCCACAGTCACCTACGCCACAGTCGCCCACGCCACAACCCATGCCCCCGTTCCCCACGCCCTGGTTCCCCACGCCCCAGCCCATGCCCCCGTTCCCCACGCCCTGGATCCCCACGCATCAGTTCCCCACGCCCCAACCCATGCCCCCGTTCCCCACGCCCTGGATCCCCACGCATCAGTTCCCCACGCCCCAACCCATGCCCCCATTCCCCACGCCCTGGATCCCCACACCCTAGTTCCCCACACCTCAGGCAGACCCGCCGCCAGCTGACCAGGTGGAGTCGTCAGGTGACGGTTCCTGTCAAGTTGGCGCGGTTCTGAATGAAGGTGATTACGGTACAGATTCCATCACAGGAGTCGTTGCCGAAACTAATCAGTTTGCAGTACGCGATGGTATGGGCGCTACGGCAATATTTGTTTCGTGAGCTGGATGCACCTCAACAACTTCTACGCCACCAGAAACGCTGGCGATGGGAGCTGGACAGTACGGGAGTTGCCCTGAAGACGGGAGTCTCCGGCCTCCCTGGCACGGCGAAGCGCGTGGGCCGGGGCAGGCGGTCCGAAACAAATGCTCGCCCTGGTGCGCCGGCGCATTTCGCCTCGGTGTTATAATGCCGCCGCAACCCGCCGGCAGCGTTCTGCCGGTTTGGTTTGGGCATTGCATCATAACTACAGGAGCGGAAGGACCATGAAAGCTGGGTTTATTGGCGTGGGCAATATGGGCAACCCCATGGCCGCCAATATGATAAAGGCGGGGCACCAACTCACCGTACACGACCTGCGGCGGGAGTCGGCCACCAACTTGCTGGAGATGGGGGCGGAGTGGGCGGACACCCCGGCCGGTTGCGTGGCCGGCAAGGACGCGATTTTCACCTCCCTGCCCGTGCCGCGCGATGTGGATGCTGTGGTAATGGGCGAAAACGGGATCATGTCCGCCGCCGGTTCCGGCGACGTGTACGTTGACCTTTCGACCAACTCGCCCACGGTCATTCGCCGCATTCACGACGAATGCGCGGCCCGGGGCGTAACCGTGCTGGACGCTCCGGTCAGCGGCGGCGTGTACGGCGCGGCGGCCGGCACCCTCGCGGTCATGGTCGGCGGCGACCGCGCCACTTACGATACGGTCAAACCCCTGCTGGACGCCATCGGAACCCACGTGGTCTATTGCGGCGCAATCGGCAACGGCATGGTCACCAAGATCTGCAACAACCTGCTTTCCATGGGGATCGGTGTGCTGATGGCGGAATCCCTCACCCTGGGCGTCAAGGCCGGCGTGTCCCTGGAGACGCTGGCCGACGTCATCGCCAACAGCAGCGGCGGCAACCGCCGGCTCACCGAGAAGTTCCCCCGCTACCTCTTCTCCAACAACTTCGAGCCGGGCTTCGCCACCGCGCTGGCCGCCAAGGACGTGCGCCTGGCGACCGATTTGGGCCGGGAATACGGCATTCCCATGGAACTGTCCAACCTGGTTGACCAGCGCCACGTAGAGGCTCTGCTGCGGGGGTGGGGGCCGGAAGACTCTGACGCCGTGGCGAAACTGCAAGAGGAGAAGTCCGGCGTTCAGCTGCGGTTTGAGGGCATGGGGGGCGGTTAGTACGTCGCCCGCATACCCGCAAAGTTGCCGCTATCGCGAGGTAATCGCGTTGTTCCGCTCAGCCTATCCTACCGGCGACAAGCCACGGTACACCACCCGTTACGTATACGCCGACACCACGCTGTCCACCCACGGCGGCAGCGCCGGCGACGTGCGCATCACCAGCGAAGAGCGCACCCGCTTGCAGCAGATGGCCGACTTCCTGGAACGCTGCTGCAACGACCTGGACGCCGCCGGCTATGAGGTAATATCAATCGCGCCCATCGTCAGCGGGCGCACTGCCTATATGGACACCAACCGCGACCGCGAATACCCTGGACACGGCTATAGCGTAACCGACGGCCTGCTGGTTACCGGACGACTAAAACAGCAACTGGGGCAAGTATGAGCCAAACGTCTCCCCTGGAACCCTTTCCTACGGAACCTTTTCTCATGGCACCCTTTGAGCCGGACCCCGAAGCCTTTGCCGACTACCGGCAGCAGGCCCGCGCCTTCCTGACCAAAAGCCGCCAGTATCTGGCGGAGGATGACCTGCATCAGGCTTCTGAAAAGGGATGGGGCGCCGCGGCGTGGATGGCGAAAGCCGTTGCCGAGGCGCAGGGCTGGGAGTACCGCAAGCACGAGCAGTTCAATGTGGTGTTGAACAACGCTCGTCTTTTGACCGGCGACGAGCGATTGCCCGGGCTGCGCGGTATTGCCAACGACCTGCACACTAACTTTTATAAGCGCCGGCTGTTGCTGAACGCCGACGCTATTGCCGTGGACCTGGAGCATATGGCAACTCTTCTCGACATCCTGGAACCCTTTACCGAGCCGGCATGAATCCTGGATTCCCGCTTTCGCGGGAGTGACGGCAGATGCAAACAAGGAGCTTACGATGACCAGCAGCGCCGAACGCCATATTGAAACCGCCGACACCATCGAGGCCATTGAGGAATGCTTCCGCCTCGGCTGGACTGACGGCCTGCCGGTGGTGCCGCCGGCCGATTACAAAGTCCGGGAGATGCTGTCTTTCGCCGGCCTCACCGGAGAGGAAGAGTTGCTCAACCTGGATATGCGGAGCCGGGTAATCACCTCCGAAAACGCTGCCGCCAACGCCGTTATGGCCGGCTGCCAGGCCGAATACTTTCCGGTGCTGGTAACCGCCTTGCGGACGCTGGAAGAAGAGCGCAACTTCGTCAACATGGCGGCTTCCTCCACCAGTTCCCCCAGCATCCTGATGATCCTCAACGGCCCCATTCGCGAATCATTGGGCATCAACAGCCGCGACGGGCTGTTCGGCCCCGGCTTCCGCGCCAACGCCAGCATCGGGCGGGCCGTCCGTCTCTGCTTTATGAACGGACTTGACGCCTGGCCCGGCCAGCTGGACCGGGGCACCCTGGGCACGCCGGCCAAGTATACCTTCTGCATAGCCGAGAACGAGGAGACCTCCCCCTGGGAGCCGCTGCACGTCAGCCGTGGCTTCAACGCCTCGGACAGCGTGGTCACCGTCGCCGTGGCTTACAACCCGGTCAGCGTGCCGAACAGCTACGGCCATACCGGCCGCCAGATCCTGTTCTCCATTTGCGACGCGCTGCGGTCAACGGCCCTGGCCCACCGCTATCCGGCCCAGTGGGTCATCGTCATCGGCCCCGAACACGCCCTCACGCTGCAAGGCGACGGCTGGCGCCGGCAAGACATCCAGGAGTTCCTGATTGAAAACAGCGGACGCTCCCGCGCCGAGCTGGTTCGTCTCGGCTCCAAGCAGGGCCCGGAGCGCCCCGGCGACGAGGAGCTTATCATGCGCTGCGCCAACGACCCCAACGACATCCTCATCATGCACGGCGGCGGCACCGGAGGCCGCTACAGCGCCATCATCGACACTACCGGCTTCCGCATCCGCACCCGCCAGATCGGCGGCGACTAGCATGACGGCGCAACTGCCCCAAAACCCCTTTCCGGGTATGAACCCGTACCTGGAACGGGGCGACATCTGGCCGGGCGTTCATCTGCTCGTTATCGCGGAGTTGCAGGGTTTTCTGGCCCCGCGCCTACAGCCCGACTATGTGGTAACCGTGGGCGAACGGATTCACGTGGTTGCGGAACCGGGCCGGAACGGCAGCGGCAACCGCGCCGGAAATGAGCAAATCCGCATACCGGACGTTGCCATAGCCGCCGGCGAAGCAGCGCCAAGCGCTGAGAACGCTGACCTGCCAGCGGAGCGCAGTTCCGCCGCAGTTGCTGTACAGCTGCCGGTTACCGAGTTGGTCAGAGAACATTACCTTGAAGTGCGTCGATTCGATAACCGACAGCAGGTCGTTGCCATAATCGAAGTGCTATCGCCCACCAACAAATCGGGCGATGGCCGGAGGGAATATCTGTCCAAGCGCGCGGAAACGCTATACAGCTCAACCCACCTGGTGGAGATTGACCTGCTGCGCGCCGGGCGTCCGATGCCACTTGCCGGCAGCCCCCCGCGCAGCCGCTACCGTATTCTGGTTGCAAACGCCAGACGCACCGAACCGGTCGCCGATTTGTATCCCTTCGATATACGCCAACCCATACCCGATTTCGTAATGCCCTTGGCTAAAGGGACGGAAAGCGTTGCAATTAACGTCGGCTCGATTGTTAACAGCGTTTATTCCGCCCGATACTACAACCTGCTCGTTAACTACCAACAAGACCCTGAGCCGCCTCTGTCCGACGCCGACCGGGCCTGGCTCGACCAACTGCTCCGCGAAAAGGGGTTACGCGACACCACCGTTTGAAGGTACAATCACGCCATCAGGCAAAGTTCCCGCCACCACGCCAACGGAGGTTAGATATGACCACGGCAGAATTGAGCCATCTGCGGCTCGTAAATCCCAAGGGCACCGAGCTGCCTCAAACCCCGTTCCGCATGAACGACCGCTCCGCAGGGCTGGCCGGCAAGCGCCTCGGCCTCATGGAGAACTCCAAGGCCAACTCCGACAAGCTGCTCCATGAGCTGGGAAACATCCTCAACGAGCGGCACGGCTTCTCCGAGGTCAAGTACTTCAGCAAGCATCACGCCAGCCTGCCCGCCAAGCAGGACGTGATTGACTCTATCTTGGGTGAGGTGGACTACCTCATCACCGGAGTCGGGGATTGAGGGTCGTGCAGCTCGTGCAGTGTGCACGACGGAATCGACATGGAAAAGCGCGGCGTCCCGACCGCGGCCATTATTACGCACGTGTTCCTCAACACCGCTCAAGCTATGACCCGCATGATGGGCGTGCCCGACTACCGCTACGTCGTGGCCCAGCACCCACTGTCCAGCCTCACCGACGACGAGGTGAAACACCGGGCCACTGAGCTTGCAGACGAGGTCGAGTCCATTCTCGCCGGACAGACCATCGCCGCATAACACCCGACGCTTCCGGAGCGTCGCCCGTGTCAACCGCCAGCGCTCCGATACCGTCTCACCTGCCGATCAACCCAGCCTTACGGCCCGGGTTGGTTGGCGAAGGGCGATTAACGGTCGCCGACGAGCATTTGGCGCCCCATACGCCAAAGTTCAGCACGCCGGCCATGGTTATGCTAATGGAACAGGCGTCATACCACGCCGTGCTGCCGTTACTTGACACCCGACAAACCGTGGTAGGGTACGAGGTCAACGTAAAGCATCTGGCGCCGGCGGATCTGGGCAGCGCAGTGGCGGCCCGTTCCGTGCTAACTCACGTCTCCGGCAACAAGTTGCGGTTCGAGGTAGTGGTGAAACTGGGAGACTTGGTGCTGGGAACGGCGGAACATAAAATGGCGGTGATTCCACAAACCCTGCATCCGTAGGGGCGCGATTGCCGCCCCGGTTACAAACCCGATGATCCGGTAGCCTATGCAGGCAGTGTTCACATTTGGAGGAACCCATGCCGTCGTTCCTGCGACAGCAGGAACCCAGAAAATGGCCGGCAGGGTCTTGCGGCAAGGATGGCGATGCTGCCAACTGAACAAGTCTGCTACTCGGACAATTCCGTTGCCGTCTATCACTCTTACCAGTACCGGGATTGTCGGATGCTGCAAAACATGGACAATGTAAGTGGATCGCGCTCGACAGATAGCTAAGGAGGGTTCTGATGTCCTGGATACGCGAAGACGACGCGGCCGTGCCGTCGGTCATAAAGTGCATGTCCATCAACCCCGATCTGATGTCCGCAGTGCAGAATCTGAACCACAAAGCCACCTTTGGCTCCTCGGCGCTGACCCGTACCCAGGAGGAGGCCATCGCCACGGTGGTTTCCCTGGTTAACCGCTGCCGTTATTGAGCCGTCGCCCACGGAGGGTTCCTCCGTCAACATTCCGGCGACCCTGAGTACACCAGCCACATCATCCATGATTACAAGCAAGCCGACCTGGACTCCCAGACTCGGGCCATCCTGGACTACGCCGTCAAACTGACGTTGACGCCGGCGCTTATGCAGGAATCGGACGTGGCGGGACTGCGCTCCTTCGGTCTCACCGATGAGCAAATCCTTTCCACAGTGGCCATCACCTGTGTGTTCAACTTTATGAACCGCCTGGCTGACGGCCTCGGCGTAGAAATTCCCGAGGGTCGGGAAGCCATCATGGGCCAGTGGCTTTCCAACGCTGCTAAACAGGCCCAGGATTGGCTGATCAGTCCGCAGCCGGCGTCCGTGTCCTGAACTGGCGCCGGTGTCCTTTTACCCTCAGCAACTTACAACTCCGCCGGGGCGAATAATTATTCGCCCCGGCCAATTTACGGGAGGCTCAAAATGACCCTGCTGCCGTCGGGCCGTCCCCGCCTGCAAGATAAAGTCGCTATTGTCACCGGAGCGGGTTCCAGCGGCCCAGGCACCGGAACCGGCAAGGCCGCTGCGATCTTGTTTGCCCGGGAGGGCGCCAAAGTTCTGCTGGTGGACCGCAACGCGCCGGCCGCCGAGGAAACACTGGCCATCATCCATGAGCAGGGTGGCGAGGCGTCAGTCATGGCAGCCGATGTGACCTCCGCCGCAGATTGCGCGGCCATCGTGAACGCCGCCGTAGAACGCTATGAGGCCCTGCACATCCTGTTCAACAACGTCGGAATCACCGGACCGGGCACGCCCACCGACGTGGAGGAAAGCGTTTGGGACAACGTGCTGGACGTGAACCTGAAGAGCATGATGCTGACCACCAAGTACGCCGCGCCCCGGATGATTGACGCCGGCGGCGGCAGCATCATCAATATGTCGTCCATCGCCGGCGTGCGGGCCGGCAGCGGCCTGGCCAGCGTTCCATATTCGGCTTCCAAGTCCGGAGTGATCGGGATGTCCGAAACGATGGCGGTGCATCTGGGCCGCGACAACGTCCGCGTCAACGTGATCGCGCCGGGGCACATCTACACGCCGATGGTGGCCGGCGCAATGGCTGAGGAGACACGGCAAAACCGGCGCAAGGCTGGCCCCCTTGGCGTGGAAGGCAACGCCTGGGACATCGCCTACGCCGCCCTGTTCCTGGCCAGCGACGAAGCCCGTTGGGTATCCGGCGTGGTGCTGCCGGTGGACGCCGGTTTGCTGGCCGCCACGCCGCTAGCGATGTATTCTCGCATCCGCGACGAGGAATGAGCGGCCGCCTCTGATAGGACTGAACGGCCGGCGCTAAATCGCCGGGGCGGGTTTGCAACCCGCCCCGGTTGACAGGTCGATTTCCTGCATCACGAGACCGGTGGCCGGCGCTGCGCCCAAGGTTGGGCCTCCTCAAAGGCAGCCATGGCCCGCAGAACCCGTCCCTCCGCGCCGGCCGGCCCTACGATGTGCAGTCCCACCGGCAGGCCGGCGGAGGAGAAACCGCCGGGCACGCTGGACGCCGTTTGCCCGCTCATGTTGATCGGGAACGTGAAGGGCAGATAGCCCCACCACGGCTCCACCGACCGGCCGGCAATGCTGGTGGGGTGCTGGCCAATAGGGAAAGCCGTTACCGCCATGGCCGGCGTCAGCAGCAAATCGTAGGTGTTGAAGAAGTCGGCGAACCGACGCTTGAGACGGTCAACGTAAGCCAATGCGCGCGACAGGTCGGCGGCGGTGTGCTTTGACGCCGCATCGAAGGTGTTCTGCACGTAGTGAGTTAATTCGTCGCGCCGCTCTGGGTAGAGGTCGGCGTAAGACGTGTAGGAGGCCGTGCCGAACACGGTGGAAAAAGCGGGGAACGGGTCGCCGCCCTCAATCTCCGGCGCCGCCTCTTCGACAACCGCTCCCATTTCCTGGAAGATTTGGGCGGCGGCACGGGTAACTTGCGCCACCTCGGGGTCCACGGCGGCATAGCCCAAGTCCTCGCTCCACGCGATGCGCCAGCCGGCGACTCCGCCCTCCAACGCGGCCAGGTAGTCGGGCGGGCGGGCGGTCATAGTGTTGGGGTCGCGGGAATCGGGGCCGGCCAGCGCCTGCAACAGCATTGCGGTATCGCGAACGCTACGGCTCATGGGGCCGCTCTGGGAGAAGTGGTTCACCGCCGGCCCGCCGTAGCCGCCGTAGCGGGGCACCCGACCTTGGGACGGCTTGATGCCGGTGACGCCGCTGAAGCTGGACGGAATCCGGATGCTGCCGCCACCGTCGCTGCCGGTGGCCAGGGTGCAGAGGCCGGCCGCCAACGCCGCCGCCGCGCCGCCGCTGCTGCCACCCGGCGTGTAGTCCGTGTTCCACGGGTTGCGGCACGGCGCGCTGACCAGGTTTTCCGTGGTGCCCGACTGCCCGAACTCCGGCGTGTTGGTCTTGCCGATAATCACGCCGCCAGCCGCCTTCACCCGCTCCACCACGATCGAATCCGTATCAGGCACACGATCACGGAAGATGGCCGAGCCCATGGTCGTCCTGACCCCTTTGGTCAACTCCAAGTCCTTGACGGAAATGGGGATACCGTGCAGAAGGCCAAGGTCTTCTCCCCGTAGAACGGCTTCGTCAGCAGCCCTGGCGTCGGCCAGAGCTTGATCCGGGCATAGCGTAAGGTAGGCATTGAGTTGAGGGTTCAGTTCTTCGATCCGCTGGTAGAAAAACTCCGTGAGTTCCACCGAGGAGATTTCACCACTGGCGATCATCCCCCGAATCTCGGTAGCGGGAGTGAAAGCGATTTCGGAATCCATGACGCGCTCCTGCTGGTGTGGCTTCTATCAGGCTACCCTCTGCTGATGGCAAAGGAATTGTTCGGGGCAACGGCCGGCAGACGGCGCTGTCGGCAACTGGACCGCCCGGCGCGGAGCCTATTCAGGTTCGTCAGACAGGATTACGGCTAGTTCCGGGGTAAGGGAGATGCCGCGGGTCGCCAATTCTCGCTGAATGCGGTCTCGTTCCTCTTGACGGCCCGCCGCGCGGCCTTCCTCTCGGCCTTCCTCTCGGCCTTCCTCACGGCCTTCCTCACGACCTTCCTCACGGCCCTCCTCACGGCCCATCCGACGTCCACGCGCCGAGGCTCTTTTCTCGACGAATTCTTTTGCAGCAAAAAACATTATCAACCCTCCATAAAGGGATAATGAGGTGGGAAACAGCAGCAGCGTCGCTACAATTATGACTCCATCATCCCATCTGGTCAGCCCCTTGAGGAAATCCAGCAGCACCAAACTGTCGCAACCGGCGCACATTCTCAACGATACCGCAATCGCCATGCTGAACGTGACGGACACGGACCCATCAAAGAAACGCCATGTCGGCCGGCTGCTAGATTCATCTCGCATTGTACCATCCTTCCTAAATCAATCGTGCCTGGTTGACTGTATCTCATCAGGGACGTCCCAAGTTATTATCCATTGCCGTCCTTTTGTCCTGGCCCGACATATTGGCCTTGCCGGAGCGACCCCGATTTTCCAACACACCAGAGTGATGGCACGGGGTTGTGAATGGTGTATAGTACGCTTCCATCCTATCTTTCCCGCCTGCTTCTGTAGCAACTTTCATACCTTTGTGCCGCCCTTATGGTCACCGTCGGCATCATCGCCAACCCAGCAGCCAGCAAAGACATCCGCCGCCTGGTAGCCCAGGGACGGGTCGTGCCGGACTGGGAGAAGGTGAACACCGTCCGGCGCGCGCTCATCGGCCTGCAATCCACCGAGGTCGAAAGAGTTGTGGCGATGCCCGACAGCGGCAACCTGTGCCGGCGTGCCGCAGACGATTCCAGCATCTCCATTCCCCTGGAAATGCTGCCCATGTCGCCCCTCTACACCGAGGGCGACACGACGCGGGCCGCCGCCATGATGGCCGAAATGGGCGTGGGCTGCCTCATCACCCTGGGCGGCGATGGCACGAACCGCGCCGTGGCCGCCGCCACTAGCCAGATTCCGCTGGTAGCGATCTCTACGGGAACCAATAACATCTTCCCGGTGATGGTCGAAGGGACTTTGGCCGGCATAGCCGCCGGTCTGGTAGCCGCCGGGCGCCTGGACCTGGCTGAAACGTCTGTGGTCAGTAAGGTACTCCAAATTCGGGTGAACGGCGATTTCCGGGACCTAGCCCTGGTTGACGTGGCGATCTCGCGGGAACGCTATGTAGCCACCCGCGCCATCTGGGACCTGGACACGGTGCATGAGGTGTTTCTCACCCGGGCCGAGCCGGCCGGCATCGGGCTATCGTCAGTGGGCGGGAGGCTGCATCCGCTGTCCCTTGCCGACGTGGGCGGTTTGCGCTACAAGCTGGCCCGGTACGCCGACGAGGACGCACCGCCGGCGACCACCGTGATTGCGCCGGTGGCTCCCGGCATCGTTGGACCGGCGGCTATCGCCGAGTGGGAACTGCTGCAAGAGGGGATACCGGTGGCCCTGGAACCGCGCTACTGTACGGTGGCGCTGGACGGTGAGCGTTCGCTAACCCTCACGCCCGATGATGCGGTGGAAATCGTGCTGGCCCGAGACGGCCCGCCGGTGGTGCAGATCCAGCGCGCCCTACTCCGCGCCGCCCAGCGGGGCCTGTTCAACCGGTACTGATGCTGGCCGGCTGGGAGCTGGTCATTGGGCTAGCCGCGCTGCTGCTGGGCTCTTTCGTATTCAGCGCCGTCGGCTTCGGCATGGCTTTGGCAGCGGCGCCCATTCTCCTGTTGATTATGGCCCCCCAACAGACGGTAGTGCTGGTCAACGCGATGATAGCGATTACCACGCTGCTGGTGCTGGCGCAGACTTGGCGACACCTGCGCTGGCGGGAATCGTGGCTGTTCCTGATCGCCGGGCTGCCGCCGGTTCCGTTGGGAGTCATACTCCTGAGCGTGGCAGCGCCGGCTCCGCTGCGGGTCGTAATCGCCATGCTGATACTGGCCATAGCGGTGATGAGCTTGTTCAACGTGCGAGTTCCGGCGGCGCGGACCCGTTGGGGCGCGATGGGTTTCGGTTTCACCACCACCTTGCTCACCACCACGCTGAGCATCGGCGGCCCGCTGGCCGGCATCTACGCTATCGAGCAGGGATGGCCCCGGGAAACGCTGCGGGCAACCCTGGCGATGTATTTCCTGCTGGCCGGCCTGTTGGGCCTCGCCCTGTATTTCGTAGCGGGCTTGTTCCCCGTGGCCACGGCTTACAACATCGCCGCTGGCATACCGGCAGTTCTAGTTGGCGCCATCGCTGGCGGCTGGTTAGCGCGACGGATGAGCCTGCGCATCTTTCGATACGCCGTGTTGTTCGTGATAATTGGCGGCTGTACCACTCTATTGGTGCGGGAACTGGTTACTCGCCTCTAATTTTAACCAGCGCCGGGCAGGGCCGCCCCGCCATTGCCAGGCCGGGTTCACAAACTCGCTGCATTCCTGCTTGCGCAGGAACGAGGGTATGATTTCCGGTTTGTAAACAGTCCCTAGCAATTACCCATCTCGGTGAGCCGTCCTTCCCGCCACATTACGATGCCGCCCTTTATGGTGGCGAAGGTGTCCAGACGCAACTTGCCATCCACGTTGTGGCCGGCCATATCATGCCAGACGAAGCGGCCCTGTCGTTGCTCCCATACGGCGGCGTCGCCCTCCATGCCAACTCCCAAAGAGCCGATGCTGTCCTGAAGGCCGAGAATCGCCGCGGGGCGGCTGGTACTGGCGGTTATGGCGTCGGCCAGCGGCATTCCCAGGGCATGGAACTTGCTCACCAGATCGTTCATCAGATAAACGATGCGGCCCGGCGGCGGGACGTGGATGTCAGTACTGATGGTGTCGGGAACGACGCCCTGATCCATAGCCGCCTTGACCACCTCAACGTCGCAGTGGACTCCCGCGTGGGCCACGTCCATGATGACGCCACGGTCGGCGGCGGCGCGTACCTCCGGGCGCACCGATCCAGCCTTGTCGAGCATATTCTCCGCCAGGCCATTAAAGGCGTGGGTGGATATGTCTCCGGGGCCGAGGTGTTCCAGCACGTCGGGCAGGGGTATCGGCGTGCCGCTGACATGCACCATCAGGCTGACGCCGGCTTCGGTAGCGGCCTCCTTGGCCCGGGCCATGGCTTCGTGGGCGTTCCACCGAGCCACCGCGTCGTAGTGCATCCTCACCTTCACGCCGAACAGGAAACCGGGGTTGGCCTTGATGGCCTCCACCGTCTGCCCCACGTCGATAATGCGCATATCGTGCAGCCCGCCGCCCAGCACGCGATTTGCGGCCAGGCCCACCGCGCCGATGTGCAAAAAGGCAATGAGCCTGGTGCGGTGGGCCGGGAACACGTAATCGCGCATGGCCCCGTAGTTGAGGAAGCCGGCGCTGCCCGCGTCAACGCCGGTGGTTACGCCGCTGCCGAGGCAGGTTTGATCGGCGTGGACGGCGCTGCCGCTGGCGCCGTGATAGAAGTGGCCGTGCAGGTCGATGAGGCCCGGCGTGATCAGCTTGCCGGCAACATCAATGCTTTGGACGCCACTGGCCGGGTCAATGCTCTCAGCCACCGCGGCTACTTTGCCGTCCTTAAAGGCGACGTCGCGGGGTTCGTTGTTGATGCCCTGGGCCGGGTCCAGCAGGTTGCCGCCGTTCAACACCAAGTCATAGGCTGCGGTGGTCATCGAAACCAATCCCTCCGGTCAATGTCGTAATTGAGGCGCCCTGGGCCGCTGGGCGGATTTGCAGCCGCCCCCGTGTTTCGGCGGCGTCGGTCTATGCCTCCGGCCAGTCAGTCCTCGTCCCAATAGTAGTCCTCGGAGGTCAGGTTTTCCTGCCACCAGCGGCGCAGGCGGGGCAGAACCAGTTCCTTGGGTTTGCGGAAATCGGCTTCAACGAAATCGAGGGAGTCGGCTAAGGGCTTGGCCTCCCACTTCTGGATGGCCTCGAGAATGAAGCGGCGCACCATCTCCGGGGAGCGCGCCTCCAGGCGGCCCAACTGGTATGCTAGGGTAACCGCCATTTGCATCTGGCAGATCAGGGCATGGGCGTCTTCCTCACGGATGTTTTCCGGCATGGCTCCCGATTGGTCGATAAAGTCGTCCAGCACCTGCCCGATGATGAGCGGCGGGCCATTATCATCCTGCTCCGGAAGGAACTCGGTGAGCCGGTCGGTCAGGTCGGCCACTCCATCCTCGGGGAGAGCGTAATCAACCCACGGGTCGTCGGACGGCTCCGAGTTGGGGGTGAACTGGTCTTCGCTCATGGCATCGTCCTGTGGGCCAAAATGTGGTTTCATTGTATCACGGGGCTGTAATGGCCTTATAATGCGACGATGCGCGTCCTGCTGCCCAACATCGCCGTTGCCGTTGCCTGCGATCTGCCGGATTGTTGCGGCGATATTCCGGAACCGGTTTGGTTAGAAACGGCGGTGCGTTGCGGTTTGGCCCAAGTCCTGTATCCCGATGCCGCCGGCCAGGTCAGCCTGCTGCTGACCGACGATGCGACAGTACGGGAACTGAACCGGGACTTTCGCGGCGTCGATAGCGTCACCGACGTTCTGTCTTTCTCCGCCGAGCACAGCGGGCATTGGATGGGGGCCGAGGCGCCGCCGGAACCTGGAGCGGGCTGGCCGGCGGACCTTCCGCTGCCCGACGGGGAACCGCCGCCACTGGGCGATATTGTCATTTCCGTGCCTCAAACCGTCCGGCAGGCGGAGGCCCGGGGCGTGCCCTTGCTCGAAGAGTTGGCGCTGCTCATCGTCCATGGCGCGCTGCACCTGCTGGGCCACGACCATTATGCGGACCAGGAGCGGAACGAGATGCAGCGATTGGAACAGGAGGCCCTGGCAGAAATACTTGGCGCTGCTGGCGCTACGGCCTGAACGGACGGCAACGTCGCCTGCCAAAGGATCCGCGAACCATTACATACCAAGGGCTCCGCGAACCGTTACATATATGAGCGCCAGCAGGCTGAGGGCCAAACCGCCCCAAATGCCGGCGGCCACGTCGTCCAGCATGATCCCCCAGCCGCCGTGGAGCCGCTCCAGCCGGCGGCAGGGCCACGGCTTCAGTATATCCAGGCAGCGGAAAACGAAAAAGGGCAGCACAATCAAGTATGGCGGTGGCAGGTAGCCCGCATAAAACGCCAGCGACGCTACCGGCAGGCAGGTTATCCACATTCCGACGAACTCGTCCCAGACCGCCGTGCCGGGATCAGGATTATCGTCGGTTGACATCCGCCCGGTGGCCCACACTCCCACCGGCAGCCCAACGGCAACGGCCACCAGCGCAACGATCACGATCTGAACCGCGATGAACCCGGGATACCACCGGCCCCAAATTGCCGCGCCGAAAATAACCCCGGCCACCGCCGAACCGGCCGTACCCGGCGCGATGGGAGAAAATCCACTGCCAAACCCCGTCCCAATTACCCACGCCACCCGATCCGCCCACGATAGTTGACGCCAGTCAGGCATAGCCCAGCCGGTCCAGATCGCGCTCGCTCAGGCCCAGGTAGTGGCCGATTTCGTGCAGCAGCGTGGTGCGGACTTCGCGGACGACCTCTTCGTGCGTTTCGCACATCTGAAGAATGGGCAATCGGTAGATGAAGATGCAGTCGGGCAGGAGAGGATCGCCCAAGTGGCGTTCCACCAACGGCACGCCGACGTACAAACCCAGCAGGGCCCCGCCATGGTCCTGGCCGTGGTCGTGGTCCTGGTCGCCCGACTCCGGCGCGCCCTCGGCCTCCGGGCCGGGAAAGTCCTCCAGCACGATGTCTAGGTTGTCGAGCGCCGCCAACACAGACTCGGGAAGGTCCCGGTAGGCTTGTTGGACCAGCGCTTCAAATTCCGTGGCGGGCATTTGCATCGCGGTTTCCTGCTTCTGACAATCGTTACCCGCAAACCCGCTCCCTGATGGCTTTCAGAATATCCACGTTGGGCTTGTCCGGCCCCCGATTGTCCTTGTCGTAGCCGGGCACCTCCAGGAAAAATGGCACGTCGGCGAAGGCCGGATGGGACATGATGCTGGCGAAACCCGCTTCGCCGATGAGACCCTCGCCGATGTTGTCATGGCGGTCCACGCCCGAACCGCAGGGCCGCTTGGAGTCGTTGGCGTGCACGGCGGTGAGGCGGTGCAGGCCGATGTCCCGGTCAAACTCGTCGATCATGCCGGCAACGCCTTCCGGACTGGTCAGGTCATAGCCGGCGGCAAAGGCGTGCTGGGTATCCAGGCAAATGCCCAAACGGTCGCTGTCAACGGCGCGCCACACTTCGCCCAACTCGCTGAACTTGGCGCCGATGTGCTGGCCCATGCCGGCCATGTTTTCCAGGCACAGAATCGGCCCCTCCGGGGTCTGCTCCAATACCCGGTTGATGCTCTCCACCACCTGAGGGAATACTCCCTCGTAGCCGGCTCCGCCGTGACTGCCGGGGTGGAAAATCACCCCGCCGGCTCCAATCTGCTCGGCCAGCCGCATGTACTGGACCAGCGAGGTCACGGACTTTTCCACGTTTTCCGGATTGGAGTTGCCCAAGTTGATGAGGTAGATGGCGTGCAGGAAGGGCGGCGCCAGGCCGGCTGCCGCGTTCTTCTCCCGGAAAGCCTCCGCCTGGGCATCGGTGAGGGCCTTGAACCGCCACGAGCGGGTGGAGGAGCCGAAAATCTGGACCGCCTCGGCGCCGATGGCAACGGCGCGGTCAACGGCGTTGCCAATGCCGCCGGCGGCGGAAACGTGCGCTCCGATGATCATGTCATTCCTCTTATCGCTTTATCGCTTTGCGGCCCGGCGCCTTTGCGACTTGGCGTTAAACTTGTACTCTAGCCACAGTATCGCAGAACCCAAACGCCGCCGTAACCGCTATGTCCGTACCGCTTTCACCCATTCCCGATACGATGACCGCCCTGTCGGTGGCGGCGGCCGGCCGGCCGCCGCTGCTGGAGATGGTAGAGCGGCCGGTTCCGACGCCCGGCCCCGGCGAGGCGCTGCTGCGCGTGGACGCCGGCGGCTTCTGCCATCACGACCTGCTGGTAATGGCCGGAACGCTGCGGCGGGGCGTAACCGCCGGCGTAACGCTGGGCCACGAAATCGCGGGCTCTGTCGTCCGCGTGGCCGACGATGTATCGCAACCGCATCCCGGCCAACGGGTGGTGAGCCTGCTGACTGCGGCCTGTGGCCGATGCGCCCGCTGTCGGGCCGGACGGGAGCATCGCTGTCTGCTGGGGCGCGGCGTTGGACACGGCAGCGACGGCGGGTTTGCCCAGTACGTCGCGCTGCCGGCAACGGCGCTGGTTCCCATACCGGATACCATTCCGGCGGAGCAGGCGGCGTTGCTGGCCTGTCCCGCCGGCGTCGCCCTGTCCGGCATTGAGGCGTTGGATATAGTCCCTGGCGAGACTGTGGTGGTGACCGGAGCCGGCGGTGGCCTGGGCGCCCACGCGGTGCAGCTGGCGGTCATGCAGAGGGCGCAGGTAATCGCCGTAACCACCTCGTCCCCAAAGACCGCCGAATTGGAAGCGTTAGGCGCCTCCGTAGTCATCCAGGCCGAGGACGGGCTGGACATTGCCGACATAGTGATGGCCGTCACCGAAGATGCCGGCGCGGACGCGGTGTTGGATACGGTTGGGCCGCCGCTCTGGCCGGCCACGCTGCGCTGCCTGGGTCAGTACGGCCGCCTCGCCCTGCTGGGAGACGTCACCGGCGCGCCAGCGCCGCTGCGCCTGGCCGAGGTGATTTTCCGCGACCTGCGCATTATCGGCGTGTCCGGCGTGTCCCGAGCGACCCTGGAGCGAGCCGTGAACTTGGCCGCCACGGGCCGGCTGCGGCCCGTGGTGTTCCAAATCCTGCCGTTGACCGCAGACGGAGCCATGGCCGCCTGGCGGCTGGTGTCGGAACGGCAGGCGCTGGGGCGGGTTGTCCTGATCCCAACCTGAACGCAACTCACCACACACGACTACGCAACTGTTCAGAGTCGATGGGCATTTTGCCAAGAGACCGTCATTCCCGCGAAAGCGGGGATCCAGTGGATCCCCGCTCAGGGCCGGCCCCGTATGCGATACGAGGGCCGGAATGACGAGTTAAGTGGACGCCTGGCTCAACAAAGTGGGCTTCCCGCCGGCGAGGGTACCGCCGGCTCCGGTTCCACGCGCCGCTGGTGCGGCTCCACGGGACGCCATACCAGCGGTGTGAGCAGTACCACCGGCAGCATCAAGAGAATCCCGGCGCCGGCGTTGACCCCAATGGCCAGGGAAATGGTGAACGCCTGCGCGATGGCTCCAATCTCAACCCCGCCGACCAGGTGGCCCAACCCGTTGACCAAGCTCTGGGATCCCATTATCCGACCCCGCATTTCGGCGGGCGCGGATAGCAGCAAGATGGTGCTCTGCATGGTGCTGAACCCCGACTGACCCACGCCGGCAGCGAACAGCAGCAGGAAGGACACCGCAAACCAGGGCGACCACGCTACCGCCGCCACTCCGATAGCCACAATGACGGCTCCGAATGCGTAATAGCGCCCGTGAAAGGCATAACGCCGTCGGCTTCCGATAATAATCGCCCCGACCAGCGCTCCGATGCCATCGGCGGCCCCCAGCAGCCCACCCATGGCCTCGCCAACCTTCAGCACTTCGGTAGCGATCACCGGAATGAAGTACTGCAACGGCAGCACCATGCCGTTCATGATCAACGATATGCAGAGCACACCCAGCACGAATTTGTTGGAGAAGGAGAAGCCGATACCGGATTGTATCCCTCGCCAGAACTGGGTGTCCCGTACCAGTGTGGTCGCCCTGGGCGGCAAACGCATTTTGAGAATCAGCAGCGCCGATGCCAAGTCCAGCGCAACGAGCGCCACGAACGCGACGGTAAAGCCGAAGAACTGGACCAGCATTCCGCCGACTATCGGCCCCAGTATCTTGCCGCCGTTGTTGGTGATGGTCTCGAGCGACATGGCGTGCGCCACCCGATCCTGCCCGGCCAGGTCGAACAAGGCCGCCCGGCGCGTGGGGTCGTCCAGCGTCTTGACCGTGCCTTGCAAAAGGACGGCCAGGAAAATGTGCCACGGTTCGACCCGGTCGAACAGCAGCAGCGCCAAAAGGCCGGACGCAATTACCAAATAACTGGTGTGGATACCCGCCAGGATGCGTTTACGGTCCAGACGGTCGGCCAGCATTCCGGCCACCAATGATAACGGCGGGCGCGGGCCGTTGAGGAAAACCGAAATCAATCCAACCTGAAACGCGGAATCCGTGAGCTGGTAGATCAGGTAGCCCAGCACGATCAGTTCCATGCGCCGGGAATTCTCGTGAACCCACCGGGCCGCCCAGAGGTACCGAAAGTTGCGGTTTTGCAGGACTTCCAGCGCCGGAACGTTGCGTATCGAATGTAGTTTCAATCGCTGATGTGCTGCTGAACCCGGGTCAGAAAGCGGTCGCGGGCAGCGGCGATGCCGGCGTGTTGGGGGTCGGCCAGCTCCGGGTCTGCCTCGATAATCAAAGTTGCTTCGCGACGGGCCAGCGCCATCAGGTCCTGGTCGAAAATATTGGCGATGCGGAGCATCGTCTGGTCGCCGCTTTGGGAGGTGCCGAATATGTCGCCCTCGTGACGCATCTGGAGGTCGATCTCGGCCAGTTTGAAACCGTCGCGGGTTGCTTCCAGGGCGGACAGGCGTTCTTGCGCTCGCTCCGATTCCGACTCCGACATGAGCAGGCAGTAGCTGCGGTGTTCGCCCCGCCCCACGCGCCCGCGAAACTGGTGCAGCTGGGAAAGGCCGAAGCGGTCAGCGCCGTCAATCAGCATCACCGTGGCGTTGGGCACGTCGATGCCGACTTCTACCACTGACGTCGCCACCAGAATATCCAAATCGCCATCACGAAATTGGCGCATCACCTTATCTTTATCTCGGGAGGAAAGACGACCGTGGAGCAGGCCAACCCGCCGGTCGGGAAATACCTCCCCAGACAGACGCTTGTGTTCCGCCACGGCGGCGCGGACATCCAGATTGTCCGATTCCTCAACCAGGGGACAGATGATGAACGCCTGCCGGCCGACGTTAACCTGCTGTCGGATGAAGCCGTAAGCGGCGTGGCGTTTGCCTTCCGGCACAACCCTAGTCATGATTTCCTGCCGTCCCGGAGGCAGCTGGTCGATGGTGGAAACGTCCAGGTCGCCGTACAGGGTCAGTTGCAGCGTGCGTGGTATGGGCGTTGCCGACATCATCAGCCCGTGGGGCTGTTCCGGGCCGTTGCCGCGCAGGGCGGCGCGCTGGGCTACGCCGAAACGATGCTGTTCGTCGGTTATCGCCAGCGCCAGGTCCGGCAGTTCCACCCCGTCCTGGATCAGCGCGTGGGTGCCGACCAGCAGATCCAGGTGTCCTTCCGATGCCATTCGCAGTACCTCACGGCGCGGCGCCGCGCGGGTGCTGCCCGTGAGCAGGCCCACCGTGAAGGGACGAGGCATTGGCGGCAGGTACGCGGACGCAACGTTGGGCTGCTGGAGCGGCTGGTCAAAACTGTCCAGCAACCGGCATAAGGTAGCGAAATGCTGTTCGGCCAGTACCTCAGTGGGGGCCATCAGCGCGGATTGGCGCTGGGCAGACGCGGCGGCCAGCGCCGCCGTTAACGCCACCAGCGTTTTCCCGCTGCCCACCTCCCCTTGCAGCAGCCGGCTCATGGGGGGCGTGCCCCGCGCCATATCGGCCAGAATCTCGCCGATGCAGCGCAACTGGGCGGCGGTAGGATTGAAGGGCAGGTTGGTGAGCAGGCCGTCCACCACGTCCTGGTGGTACTTTACCGGCGTTCCCACCGCATCCTGTTCCCGGTGGCGGCGGCGGCCCAGGATGGCGAGCTGGAAGGCCAGGATTTCATCGAAGGCCAAGCGCCGCCGGCCCCGGTCGGCAGCGGGAAAATCGGGCGGGTAGTGAGCGTTGCTGATGGCTTCCTGTAGCCCGACCAGGCCAGTTCGTTGCAGCATATCCTCGGGCAGGGGGTCCTCGATGCCGGCGAGGAAACTAACTATAGCCTGCCACGTTAGGCCGCGCAGGTTGCGGGCCGTCATTCCTTGCGTAAGCCGATAGACGGGAGTGATGCGGCCAGCATTCAGGGGCGGCTGGTTCGGGGTGACCACGTCGTACTCCGGCGAGGACAAAGTGACACGGCCCCGGTAGGTCTCCGCCTTGCCGTGGACGACCATGCGGCCGCCGACGCGCAGGGAGCGCGCCAGATAGCCCTGTCCGAACCATTGCAGTTCGATGGCGCCGCTATCGTCACGAAGAACGCCCTCGGCCAGTTGCAATCGACGCTGGCCGACCTTGGCGGAACGAATGTCAACCAGCTCGCCTTCCAGCGTGAACGTTCCACCGGGATCTGCGTCGGCGGTAGCAGTGATGTCGGCGCGGTCGTCGTGGCGACGAGGCAGCATATAGAGCAGGTCGCGGATGGTGCGGACTTCCAACGCCTCCAACCGCTGCACCGTTTTCGCATCCATGCGGCGGATCCGGGACACGGCGTCATCAGGGTTGCCGGGATTCGACACCGGCTGGGGAGCCGCGTGGGCGCGGCGACGGGTCTGCGCCGGCAGCCGGGTTTCCGCCACGGAAAACAGCGCTGGCCCCACCCTCGGAGGCTGCTCCATCGGGTCTCCGGCAACCGGATCCTCCGGAATAGACACGGGCTGCGGAGACGCTCCGCCAGGGAAGGGCGCTTCGTCGGGGATACCGGCCAATGCCCGCTGCCAGCTTGCCACCCATTGCCGCCGCTGGTCCGGCGACAGTTCCCGGTATGCTTGATCGATCAAACGGGCCGCGCGGGCGCGGTCGTCGCCCAGGAACTCACGCAATTCCCTTTCCCAGCGATCCACGAAACGGCGGATGCCGCCGCTCACGGCAGTGTCCGAAAAGCCTTTGCGCTCCTCAAGGGCCAGAATCTTGCCCAGGGCATCGCACCACTGTGGCTGGTTTTCGCGGCGGTCAGCGGGCATGGTTCGACAAACTCGCCATGAGCCGATGTCAAGGGACTTGGCAAAGGCCCCGGTCAAAGGCCCTGGTCAAGGGAGGGTGGACACCGCTACGGCGCCGGGGCCGATGTGGGCGCCGATGGCGGAACCGATCTGGACGGTGTAGGTGTTTTCCGGGTCGGCCAGATCGGACAGCCGATTCCGCATCTCCTCCGCTGGGCGGGCGTCCGTGGTGTAGGCGACGGCCAGCTTGGACGCGGGGCCAGCTTCGCGCGCCAACTCTTCGAGACGCTGGAGGCCACGACGGAGGTTGCGGGGGCGGTCCACGGGCAGCACCTCACCAGCGGCAACCCGGAGAATCGGCTTGACCTTGAGAAGTGATCCCATGAACGCCTGGGCCTTGCCGATGCGCCCCCCCTTTTGGAGGTATTCCAGGGTATCCACCATGACGTAACCGTAGCCGTTGCCGGCGCGGATCCGGGCAGCCTGGGCCACCGATTCCGCCGTAGCGTCGGGCGCGGCGGCGTCCTCCGCAGCGGCGATTACCTGTAGCATATGGCCCACCGAAGCCGTGCCGGCGTCAACAACGGTTACGGCGCCGTCCTCAAACCGGGCCGCCGCCTGCACGGCGGAGTTGTAGGTCCCGCTCAGCTGACTCGGCACCGTGATGCAAACGACTTGGTGGCCCGCCGCAACGAGCGCTTCAAACTGCTCCGTGAAATCGCCCGGTGTGGGCTGGGAGGTGCTGGGCAACCGCGGCGAGGACTGCAAACGGGCGTAGAACTGGGGGTGGCTGATGTCGATGCCCTGACGATAGGACTCTTCTCCGAACAGAACGTAGGCCGGAACTGCGGAAATGCCGAAACGCTCGACGCCCTCCCGCGAAATGTCGCAGGTGCTGTCGGCAACAATCTTAACGGCCATGTCATACGCTCCTGGTCACGATAAAAACCTGGATCCAGGCTACTCGACCGAAACCAGATATGGGTAATGGGGCTGGCCGCCTTCATAAACGTCAACCTGGGCGCCCTCGTAAATCTCTTCCAGCTCTTCCTGTAGTGCGTTGGCCTGTTCCGACGTAGCCCCCTCTCCCCAGTACAAAGTGATGATGCTGTCCTCAGCAGCGGCAGACTTTTGCAATCCTGATTTCAAAGCGCCGTCGGGTGAGTCAGCCAATGCGGCCAGCTTGCCGTCCAGGATAGCCATGTATTCGCCATCACGCACCTGCTGCCCGTCCACCACGGAGTCGCGCACCGCCCGGGTAATCTCCAGAGTCTCAACAGCCCGGCTTGCCGCTCCCATGCTAGCCAGATTATCGTCCAGGGACATTTCCGGATTGAAACCCAGCATGGCAGCCGTGCCCTGGGGCATGGTTCGGGTTCCCACCACGTGGAGCGTAACTTCCCCGGTATCGGCGTCGGCGGCCTGGGATGCGGTGAGGATGACATTGTGATTGTTGGGAAGCACTATCACGTCGCTGGCGCCGGCGGACCGGGCGGCGTCAATGATTTCACTGGCGCTGGGGTTAAGGGTCTGCCCGCCGGGAATAATGGCGGCGCAGCCGGCGTCCTGGAACAAGTCCGCGATGCCCGGACCGGAGGCGACTGCGATCACTGATACTCCGGGCCGGATTTCGTCG
Source organism: Dehalococcoidia bacterium (assembly GCA_963692995.1). GTDB lineage: Bacteria > Chloroflexota > Dehalococcoidia > Lucifugimonadales > UBA3495 > Bin87. Next base: position 809,451 of record OY843611.1, on the reverse strand, counting down.
GGCCGAGTGCGCTCCCGGTGGCCCGCGGTCCAGTCCCGGTTTTGCCGGCCCATATTGTCAATTTTGACCTCATCGAGGTCACCGTGAGCTACTCCAAACGTGAGCGCCGCGCCCGGGTCTTCCGTATGCACGTGAACGCGAACCGCAGACCCCCCTCCGATGATGACGGTGGATTCGGCCAAGGCGTCGAGGCCGGCGCGGAGCGTGTCCACGCTCAGGTCGTTGCCGTGGATGACGAATTGGGTGCAGTAGCCGAATTCGGCTGCTTCGTGGGCGTCCAGAAACTCGGTGTCGATGGCCACCGATGCGGTCTGCCTGGGGTCGATCAAGCCGCCTACGCTGCGCAGGCCCAAGTCAACGGGCCGGTCGGTCTCACCCTGAAGATGTCTGAGCGCGCCGCCGATTATGGCAACAACGCCCAGGCCGCCGGAATCGACGACGCCGGCCTCTTTGAGCACTGGCAACTGTTCCGGCGTGCGGGCCAACGCTGCGACGGCTCCAGCGTAGGCGGCCTGCCACAGCGCAATCACGTCGCGTTCGCCGGCATCGTTGGCGGCGCCGGTAGCGTCGGAGGCGCCGCGGATGACCGAGAGCATGGTGCCTTCCCGCGGCTGGCTGACCGCGCCGTATGCGGAGTCGGCAGCGGAACGGAAGGCGGCTACCGCCCGGGAGGAATCAACCTCCGCGGAGCCGGCGACGCCATCGGCAAAACCGCGGAGGAGTTGGGAGAGGATGACCCCGCTGTTGCCCCGGGCTCCCCAGAAGGCGCCGCTGGCGATGGACTCGGCTACTTCTCCGGCGGAAGTGGCTCCGGCGTCCTCGTTCATCCGCTCCACGCCGGCGCGCAGGGTAAGGAGCATATTAGTGCCGGTGTCTCCGTCGGGTACGGGGAACACGTTGAGGGCGTTGGCGGCGTCCCGATAGAGTTCCATATAGGCCACTGCCCCCAGCATGGCCTGCCGCAAATCGGAACCTTGCAAGGTGGTGGCTATCGGTATCATCCCGGCTCCCGATTAGGCTAGTTCGGTGGCGGCAGTATAGCACAGCGCCTGTAGCGGTCTCCGAGACCTCCACGCCACAGAATCCGGCAAATCAGGGCGCGCAGTTTGGCGGACGGCGGCTCCATCGCACTAGGCCGTGTTCACAAACTCCGTCATTCCCGCGAAAGAACCGCCTGCCTCGTGCCTGACACGGGGTCGCCCCGTATTTGATACGGGGCGGGAATCCAGCGAGTACCACATAAAGCCGGTTCACCCACCCGGTCATTCCCGCGAAAGCGGGAATCCAGCGCGTACCAAATAAAGCCGGTTTTCCGCTGTCAGTCATTTTCCGGGTTCCGGCTTCGGCGGGGATGCTTTCCTCCTCCGCCCGATGAAATCCGCCACCCACATGGCGCAGATCGAAGCAAAGGACAGAACGGCGGACAGGATAAACGCCTGCGCGTAGTTTCCTTGCACGTCGAACATTAGTCCGGCGACGATAGGGCCGAGGAATATGGCCGCGCCCCGGCCCATCTCCACAAAACCCATCACGGTGCCCAGCGATTCGGTGGGGAATAGATCGGCGGCTTTCGCTCCCACTATCAGGCCACTGATGCCGTCAGTTACGCCGGCCAGCGTCACATAGAGCGCGAGGGGCCACCAGCTTTCACCATCGCCTAGCCACAGCACCAGCAGCACCGCTGCGGCGTAAACGCTCATTCCTATGGTGTACACCGGTTCCCGTCCCCATCGGTCAGTAGCCAGTCCTACCAGTGGGCGGGCGAACAGGCTCACTATACCGAGCAGTCCCAGCGTGTTGGCCGCGGTCTGCAAGCTGTAGCCGGCCAGTACAAAGAACGCCACCTGATGCACGCGCACCATCTGGGTGGAAACGGACCCGGTGACACGGGTCAGCGCCAGCAACCACATCGCCGGATCACGGACGACTTCGCCGAGGGACGGTGGCGGCCTGGCCGCCGCCGGTGGCTCCGGCTCAGACACCACGATTGACTTCGGTGACGCCGCCGGGAGACCGGCCACGGAATCCGCAGCGCGCCGCTGGAGCAGTCCGTTCGGTAGGGCAACCAGGACCGCGAAAATCACCCCAAAAGTCCGGTAGGCCCATTGCCAGCCCCAGTTTGTGGTCAGTACGCCGGCCAAAGGCGCGAAAATGGCTTGCCCCAAGGGGTTCCCGCTGTCCGCCAACCCCAGCATACGGCCCCGCGTTCGGGGGAACCAGGGCGCCAGCGTCGCCGTCATTGAGAAGGATGATATTGCAGTGTGGCCGATGCCGGCAAATATCCCGTAGAAAATGAACATCTGCCACAGGTCGGTGGCGAAACTGGATGCCCACCAACCGAGGATAATGCACAGTCCGGCCAACGGGAACAGGATACGCGCTCCCCAGCGGTCCAGCAGGACACCCAGCAGCGGGGCGGCAATGGCTCCGATCAGGCCGGCCAGGGAGAAAACCGCCGAGGTATAGGTCGCGCTTCTGCCAAAGGCCTCCCGCAGCGCGTTGAAATAGACGGCCTCGCTGTTTTTGGTGCCGCCCTCAACGGTGAGGTTGCCCAGGGACAGCACGAAGATAACCCAACCATAATGCAGCCGGGAACGGGCGGCTAACAGCATGGGCGGCTCTAAAGGCGCCCGGACGCGGGGATGAGACCAAGCATCCGCCGATTATACACGCCCAGCATAATCGCATTTGGGGATAACCCTTTCCGAGGGCATGACCGATTGGGGCCGGGCGCTACCGTCTGCTCGGAACGGTTGCGCTACTTTAGGCCGCCGGCTATGATGTTGCCGAATTCCCGCTGCGCATTGCTTCCCCACCCGGGATTCTGCGAAGGACTTTTTACGTTATGACTACTGCAACCCAACCCTGGACTTCCAGCATCACCGAGGTATCCGGTTCCGGCATGGAAGTGGTCACGGGCGGCTCCGGAAGTCCGCTGGTCATCCTGCACGATGAGCTGGGCCACCCCGGCTGGCTCGGGTATCACCAGGCCCTAGCCCAGAACCGCACGCTGCACATTCCGTTCCATCCCGGATGCGGCGGCTCAGATCAGCTCGACTGGGCCATGAGCATCCATGACATGGCGATCTGGTACTTGGGCGCGCTAGACAAGCTGGGTCTCGAGGGCGCGGATCTGATGGGGTTCTCCCTAGGCGGGTGGCTGGCCGCCGAACTGGCGACCATGTGCCCGCAGCAGTTCCGTCGCCTGATCCTGGTCGGCGCCAGCGGCATTCGACCACCGGAAGGACAGATCTACGATATATTCGAAGTCACGCCCCCCATGTATATCCACGATTCCCTGCTAGACCCCGATGGGACGCCGGAATACCGTACCATCTGCCCCGCTGAGCCGGAGGAGGACGTGCTGGAACGATGGGAAAGCGGTATGGAAGCCACCTGCCGCGTGGCCTGGCGTCCCTACATGCACGATCCCGGCCTGGTCCATCAGGTGTACCGCCTGGAACGAATCCCCACGCTCTTAGTCTGGGGCGACCAGGACGCCATCGTTCCCGCCAGCGCCGGACGGGAGTACCACCGGCGCATCCCCGGCAGCCGCTTGGAAATCATCGAGAATTGCGGTCATCACCCGGAACTGGAAGCCACGGATCGCTTCGTCCGGTTGGTGGAAGACTTCCTGGATTAGGCCGGATTGACGACTGGAAAAGCGGCGGCGGCGGCGGCGTGGTTGACCAACCCGCCGCCGAATGTTTTAAAGTATCAGCGTCAGCTGACTGGGAAACTGAACGTGCCAAACGCGCTCAATTCATCCTCACTGCGTGGACCTTCAAGGTCAGGAAAGAGGAAAAGCGCAGAGTTCCGGCGCCTCCGCTCTGCGAGAGTATTGAGGCATATCTTGATTTACCCTACAACATCCGTAAAACGGCTAATAGAGGTCTGGGCGTATTAGTATGCCACCCCGAATTAACTGGACGCGACAGCAGTTGCTGGTGGCTTTTGCGCTGTATTGCCGTATTCCGTTTGCCAAGATCAACTCCCGGCACCCGGACATCATCCGGGTGGCCCCCGCCATCAGCAGGACGCCGGCGGCTCTGTCCATGAAAATGGACGTAATCGCCAGTCTGGACCCGGCGATTACGTCCCAGGGCCACAAGGGACTGCGGGCCGCGTCTGCCAACGACCGCGCGATGTGGGAGGAAATGACCAGCGATTGGGAAGGCTTTGCCGTCGAGTGCGAACAGGCTCTGCTAGCCACGAATGCAACGCTGGGGCTCGACGTTGAACAAGCTATGCCAGATCATGACGACTTGCCCATTGGTGAAGACCTTATTGTGCCGGCCGCTACTCGCATCGGGCAGCGATTCTTCCGAGCGGCGGTGATGAGCGCCTACAACGAGCAATGCTGCATCACCGGGCTTGCGATCCCTGCGCTGCTCCAGGCCAGCCATATCGTCCCATGGCAACACGACAGGGCGAACCGTACTAATCCTCGCAACGCCCTTTTGCTGTCAGTGTTGCACCACAAAGCGTTTGATGCCGGGTTATTAACCATTACAGACGACATGACCGTTCGTGTGTCACATGAGCATATCGCCGCCAGGGGCAAGTTTTTCTCAGCGGCCATTGCCGCTTACGATGGAAGGCCGATTAGACTGCCGGGGAAGTTTGCCCCGAATCAGGATTTTTGGGCCCATCACCGGGAGCATATATTTCAGGGGTGAGTAGTCGTTTGTGTCCCGCGTTCGCAAGTTGCCCGGCGCGCCCGACTTGGCGCTGCGACGTTATGCTACCGTCGTGCTGGTGCAGGGCTGTTTTTGGCACGGCCACGATTGCCGCAAGGGTCAACGGCGGCCGGCTACGAACTTGGAGTTCTGGAACCGGAAGTTGGACGGCAACCTGGCTCGTGACGCGGCCAATCTCGAAAAGTTGCATGAATTGGGTTGGACGGTGTTCCCAGTTTGGGAATGCCGGTTGCGTGAAGACACGGCGGCCTTGCTGAACCATCTGCAAAGCCGCCGCAATTTGGCGCTTTAGCCGGCTCGCGCCGCGTCTCGGAAAACATCGCCAAGGCGAATGCCGGGTATAATGCCGTCAGTCTCCAGGAGGCCTTGCTCAACAATGACCCAATCTAATGCCACCACAACTGAAGAACGCCTTTGGACTTACGACACCGTCCGCGTTGGCCAGGCCGGTCCGCCCACCCGGGTCACGCTGTCGGCAGAACATATCGCCGAGTACGCCGCGTGCGCTCAGAACCCTGATCCCCGCTACCTGATGCAGTCGCCGGAACCGGTCGGGGGACGGATGATAGCGATGCCCACTATGGCCTTGACCTACGCGCCCCTCCTGCGGGACGAAATCGCCGAGGCTAACGGATTTGTGGCTCAGGAGCGTTCGACGACCGCGCGAAGGCAGACGCCCTTCGCCAAGTGCGAGATCCGCTGGTATCGCCCGGTGTATGCCGGAGAAACCCTAACGGGCAACCGTCGCGTGTACCGGAAATACGAGCGTCGCGGCAGCAAGTTCGTCACCTTCCGCGTTTCAGCGTTTGATGAAGCCGGGGCAGTGGTCGCCAGCTATGACTACACCTGCATCTTCGAGTACGCCTCCGGACAGCGCTCGGTTCCCGAACCCTTCGATGGCACGCCGGCGGCCGCCGATGCTTCCGCGGTTCCCGACCCCAGGCAGTTTCTCACTTGGGAGCAGGCCCACGCCGGCACGCCCTTGCCACGTACCCTGGCCATGGGAGAAAGCGGCGAGAACATCCTGCGCAAGAACGCCCAGCGCCTCGCTGGCCGGCCCAGCGAGAGCAATATCCATACCGACGAGGAATTCGCCCGGCAGAACATATTCGGCGGCGCCGTGAACGCCGGCCCGGCCACCCTGTCCTACGTTGATCGCTTCCTGGGCCTCAATTTTCCGCCGGATGCTCTTTACAACGGCGGGAGCCTGGCGATGCGCGCCATCACGCCCTTCCGGGCCGGTGATGTGGTGACGTTCTCCGGTGCAGTGACCGGAGCCGGCGGCAATCTCTACGGTCAGCGCAAAGTGCAATGCCGAATTCGAGGAACTAACCAGCGGGACGAACTGGTCTGCCTCTCCGACGCCACTGTCACCATGGTATAACCAAAATGAATAGCCTCGCCGATAACGATGCCATCGAAGCTCGCGTACGCGCCGTGCTGACCGACTTGGAGATCCGGGACTGGGAGTGGATCGCTATTGATCCTCAGTATGGAGACACCGCCGATTTCTGCGCTCATTACGGATATGACTTGCCCCACTCGGCCAACACGATCATCGTGGCCAGCAAGCGGGGGGCGACTGCATATTCCGCTTGCATCGTCCGCGCCAGCGATCGGCTGGACGTGAATCGTCGAGTGCGCCGTCTGATGGGAGTATCGCGGGCGTCCTTCGCCTCCGCGGATGAAACCATGGAACTCACCGGCATGATGATTGGCGGCGTAACCGCCCTGGCCCTGCCGGAAGACCTGCCGATATACGCCTGCGAACGACTGCGGCAGATGGACTACATAATCTTGGGCGCCGGCAGCCGCTCGGGCAAGGTCAAGATGCCGCCCCAGGAACTGTCCAAGTTGCCCGGTCTGGAGTTCATAGACGGGCTGTCCCAACCGGCACAGTGATTAATGCGCCGGGAGTTGCGCGTGGGACTTGCGCACTCGAAATTGTTCAATCTCCAGTCTGACTATGCTGATCTGTCGTCGCCATTCAGTTTGCTGAGAATTTCGGGCGGGAGTCGCACGTCGTGCTCCTTCAGCAGCGCAGCAATGCGTTCTCGTTCCTCCTTGCGGCCCTGCTCCAAGCCCTTGGCTATGGCCCTCTCATCTTTGGCTCTTGCCCATCGTTCAACAGTGTCTTTGGCGGCGAAGAACATCGCAATACCTCCGTACAGCAACGCCGCCGTAGGGAACAGCAGCGCAGTTGCCACTATTATAACGCCGGTTTGGTGAGTGGCCAGCCGGCTAAGTAAACCGATCAAGGGCCACCCGGCGCAGGTTGCGCATTGGTTGACCCCGATCGCTAACCACATACTTGCGCTGATTGATACCGCACCGTCGAAAAAACCCCAGTTTGGCCGGCGTGCATCACGATTGATCATTTGCGCTCATGCCGTGCAAGCACGCTACGGCCCCCAGGGTGGCGCGGCGGCCACCTCGCCGTCGCTGACGATATCCACCACCGCCGGACGGTTGGCGCTGACGGCCTGGTCCAAAGCGGAGTTAATCCGGTTAGGGTCGGTGACCCGGATGCCCAAGGCGCCCATGGACTCCGCAATCTGAGCGAAGTCGGTGTCGTTGAAGCGCCACAACTCTCCGGAGTTCCCTTCCCGTCCCTCATAGGCAGCCTCGTCGCCGCGCCGATCCTGGTTCAGGCCGCCGTTGTTGTGGACGACAATGACCGCGTTGATGCCATAGCGCACCGCGGTTTCCAGCTCGCCGATGTGATACCACATCCCGCCGTCGCCGGTCCAGCAGACCACCGGGCGGGCGGGTGCGCCGCACTTGGCTCCCAATGCGGCGGGCAGGCCCCAACCCAGGGAACCGGCGGCGCGAAGGTAGGATTGCTCCGGATGGCGCAACTCAACCATGCTGCCGGTCCAGATGCCAGCGTGGCCCGTGTCGGAGATCAAGACGGCGTCGGACGGCAGGAAGTCGGTCAACTCCTGGCACAGCCGCTCCGGACGGATCGGGACCGCCTCGGAAGTGAGCATCGGCTCGTGTTCATCGCGCCAGTTCTGCACGTGCTCCTGCGCCCGTTCCACCCACGACGCATTGCCGCCGGTGGGTTCCAGAACGTCGATGAGACGTTCCAACGTGCGCTTGGCGTCGCCCAGCAAACCGTAGGCAGCCGGGTACGAGCGCCCCAGTTCCCTGGCGTCGATATCAATCTGTATGGTGGGAGTGCCCACCTCCGGCAGTCGCCAATCCAGCGTAACCTGACTTCCGGTATGGCTGCCGATGAACAGCGCCAGGTCAGCTTCTGAGACCACCCTGTTGGCAGACCAACGGGAATAGCTGCCCACCACGCCGACGGATAGTGGATGGTTTTCGGGGATGCAGCCCTTGGCGTTGAGGGCAGTGGCAACGGGAATGTTGAGCAGCTCCGCCAAACGTACCACCTCCGCCTGTGCGCCCGACGCCGTCACCCCGCCGCCGGCTACGATGACCGGTCGTTCCGCTTGGGACAGTAGGCGCGCCGCCTCCCGCACCCTTTCCGGTTCCGCCTCAGGACGGAAAGCCGGCCGTTGCGTGAAGGGATCTTCGACGATGACGTCCGCATCCAAAATGCCGTCGGTGATGACGTCGCCGGAAATGCCGGAAAAGTCCAGGTGCGCCGGCAGAGTCTGGCCCGTGGTTACCTCGCGGAAGGCCTGGCGCAACAGGTGCGGCAACTGCTCCGCCGTCTCCACCTCGACGCTGTACTTCGTAACCGAGGCGAAGGGTCGAGAGTGCTCGATTTCCTGGTAGGAATTGCGGTGCCGGTGCATGGGCGGGCGGTGGCCGGTAATCGCAATTACCGGTGAAACGCCCAGGTAAGCGTCCTGCAAACCGGCGGCCAGGTTAGCGGCGCCCACCGATTGGGCGAAGCAGAGGCCCGGCTTGCCAGTGACCCGGGCGTAGGCGTCGGCCATGTATGCCGCCGATTTCTCGCCGTGGCTGATGATGCGCTTGATGCCCACGTCCTCCATCTCAACCAACGCGCGGCGGATGATAGCGGGGACAAAAAAAACGTGAGTCACGCCGTATTCGCGAAGGGTTTCGGCGAGGAACCGGGCGCCGGTCATGGTGGGCATCGGAGGCCTCCTTTGAGGTTAGGCTGAAAAATCGGCCGGTACGCCGAGCGGCGGACGGCCGATGGGGAACCGGAGATGTTTGCGCGGCGGATTAAGCCGAATCAGACGCCACGCTCGTCGAACACTTCCTTGGCAACTTGGACCGCGTTGGCCGCCACCGGCCAGCCGGCGTAGAAAGCCATGTGCATGATCACTTCGGCGATCTCGTCGCGGGTAACGCCGTTGTCCAGAGCCCGGCCAATGTGTCCCCGCAGTTGACCAGTGCGGTAAAGGGCGGTGAGAGTGGCCACAGTGATGAGACTGCGGTCGCGCTTGGAAAGACCAGGACGCTCCCAAACATCGCCGAACAGGACGTCGGCGGAGAATTCGGCCAACCGCGGAATGACTTCCTGCATTACGGTACGGGCTGCGGGCTGTGTCATGATGCCTCCTGTGCGGTGTGGGGTAAGTTCTCGACGTCGGAAACGGCGGGCTGCGGTTGCGGGTTGAGTTTTACGCCGGGCGGAACATGGGCAGGCTGATGTTTTCGTCGATTTCCTCGAAGACCACCTCAACGCTCAGACCGCACTGCACCGACGCCGGACGGATTTCGCCTTCAGCGAATTCAATGCCAACAAGCCAGGTGGGGATGCGCGGGCCTTCTTCCAACTCCACCACGGCAACGATGTACGGCGCCTTATTACGGAACGCTGGCGTGGGACCGCGATGGACGATGGCGAAGGTGTGAAGGGTTCCTCGCCCACTACTCTGGATCCAGTCGGTGTCTCGGCAGAAGCACTCGGGAAACGGGCAAATGTCCCGGGGATAGAAATACGCCCGGTCGCAGGCGGTACAATGGCGGAGCCAGAGTTCGCCTTCTTTGCATTTCTCCCAATAAAAATCAGATTCCGGTTGGGGCTGCGGTAGGGGTATCTGGGGGGCGGCCTGGGTCATATTGCGCTGATCTCCAGTAAGGGATTCGTTGATTTGGCAATGACGCCGCTGGTAAGCATAGCGACCGGATTGCCCACGCGCAAGCGGCGCGCCGGCAATGTGAAACTCGCCCGGAGCAACTACGCTATTCCCGACGAACCGGACGGTCAAAGAGGCGAGCCGGCAAGACCCCTCTCCACCCACCGGGGGAGACAGGCGGCTTTACACCTTAAGTCCCCGGCTGGCCGAGTGGGTCGCAACGTTGGTGGGTTTTCCGGAGTTTGACGCGCCGCGGTCGCCGTATTCGGCGCGAAGGCGTGAAACGCCTAGTCCTGGGTAATGTCCTCCCCGGAGTCTACGCGGAAACCGATGCCCACTTTGACCTGATACCAACTGGCGCGACCATTCTCGATTTGCCCGCGGATCTCCCGAACCTCGAACCAGTCCAGGTTGCGGATGGTCTGCGCGGCCCGGGCGATAGCCCCGTCGATTGCCTGCTGTACGCCTTCGTCGGAAGACCCAACCAGTTCGACTACCTTGTACGTACTGCCACTTGCCATGTTTTGCTCCGCGGTATGTTATGTTGGGTATGATCAGCCTCGTCCGTCAAATCACGGCGGAGCGCTATGATAGCATCGGAGCGTGGCTGGGCAACAGGGTTTCGAGGCAACGTGAGGCGTTTTGCTCATTTCGGCATGTTCCCCACTACTGCAACACCAGCTTCACCAGGCGCCGCGCTGTCCATATTCAGGCCGGACGGTAAGGCGCCAGTTGCATTGTCAAGTCTCCGGGAGACCCCTCAATCATGTCCCTAACAAAAGCCAACCGCCACATCGACCTCAGCCGTCGCCTGCTGGAGCAGGCCAACTACGAGCTGCATACCCTGGGCGACCGGGTGCAGGCTTCGGACAAGGCTTCCGGCGCCGTGGCCCAAGCCGTGAAAGCAATCGCCGAGGACCGAAGTTGGCGGCACCGCTCGCACAACTTGCGCCGAGATATTGTCGGCTTGCTGGCCGATGAGTTCCAGCAGCCGCAAATCAGGTATTTGCAGGCCATCGCCGACCAGTTGCACGACAACTACTACGAGGACTGGTTAGGCGAGGCGCTGGTAGCGAATTTGCTTGACGACGTTAATTCGCTGATACCCTTCTTGTGGGAAGCGCGAGAACGAGAAGCGAACCAGGACTTTACACCCACTCCCTTGCAGCAAAGAATCGTCAACCGCCTCCTCATCCCTGAAGCAGAGGCCCTTGCCGACGAAAGCATCGACTTGCCCCCGCCCTTGCCGCCTTTCAATCCACCGGCCCGCTGAAGGGCTGCGGCCGGCAGCAGTGGGATTTCAGCCTCCCGATGACTACCCTCCGAGCGGATGACGACTATCGGGCCGACACACCATCTGATTCGGTCAGGTTCGAGGAGCGCGTGAGGCTATCGGGTAGCGCGCCTTTCACCGCTCCCGCCGCGTCCGCCGCAGCGTTTCCTCCAGAACCTTGTCCAGATCCTCCGGCCCACGCACCAGCAGATGGGGCCGCGGCGCCGGCTGGTCGGCTATGGCCATGCGGGAATACACCTCCCAGCCGGCGTCGCTTTGGGTAGTTTCACCTGCGCCGGAGGCTCGATCCTGCATTCGTTTCCACACCAACCCCGCGCTGGCGGTAAAGCGGATGATCAACGGGTCAACGCCCACCGACTCTGCCGATGCGTACAGCGGCGCCCGGACGCCTTCGTTCAGATTGGTGGCGTCAAACACCACCGAATGACCGTCACGCAAGTAGCCACGGGTCAGGACGTGCATCGCGGCGAAGACCCGGCGATGCTCCCGCCGGCTGTAGCTGGGGTGCGTCACCAGCCGCTTGCGCGTCCGGTCGCTGTTCAGCCACACAAACGGCGCGCGCGCCACCAGTTCACGAGCGAAGTGGGACTTGCCGGTGCCGGGCAGTCCGCACAGTATCACCAGGCTGGCTATACCGTCCTGGGGCGGCGGCAACTCGCTGGCCATCGCTTCTCGCAGCCGGGGCAAATCCCGGGGACGCAGCCCGCCGGCCGTCCAGAACTTGCGACGAGACCGGAGCTCTGAACCGGACAATGCCGTCCACCTTATCGGTCGCCCTGACTAGGTAGTGTTGACATTTCCCGCCATGCCGTTGGCATTTTCCGTCATTCCGTTGGCATTTCCTGCCACGCCGCTGGCATATCCCGTCATTCCCGCGAAAGCGGGAATCCAGCGAGCGCTAATAACGCCAACGCTCCGGTGGCAAGGCTTTTCCGGGTTCCTGCTTTCCCAGGAACGACGGGCGTTTTCACAATGTCAGCACTTACTAATTGTGTGTCACGATAACAACGCGCGCACTGCGTACTGGATCACCACCAGCCCTACCATCACCACCAGGGGACTGAAATCAATCATCCCCGTCTGCGGCAGCACCCGCCGAATTGGCCCCAGTACCGGCTCCGTAAGGGAAACCACCACGTCGTAAATCCTCGCCAGCACGTCGGGCGCGCCGTTTCCCTGCATCGTCATGTACTGGACGACGAAACCCAGGATGATGCGCGCCAGCAACAGCAAGTAACATAGCGTGATGAATAAGCTGATCAGCTGCAACATGACGAAAAATTTGCCGCAGTCCGGTGGACGGTCAGCCCTGGCCCAGCCGGATCGATTTGAGATACGCCGCGTTCACCGCGTCCACCAGCGCCGCCGGCACGCCGGCCCGTTCCAGCGCCTGCAAACCCTCGGCGGTGGTTCCCCCGGGCGACGTGACCATATCCTTCAATTCGCCGGGATGTCTGCCTGTCTCAGCCACCAGTTGCACGCTGCCCTTCACGGTTTGCAGAGCCAGGCGCCGCGCCACGTCCCGGGGCAGCCCAACGTACACGCCGGCGTCAATCAGCGCCTCCACGATGAGAAACACGTAAGCTGGCCCGCTGGCGCTCAATGCCGTCGCCATGTCCAGGTACTTCTCATCGTCAACGTAAATCTCGTCGCCGATGGTGGACAGTATGGCGGCGGTGGTGTCGCGGTGCGCCTGGCTCACCGTGGACGCGCAGGTCCACATGGTCATGCCGACTCCAATCTGGGCCGGCGTGTTGGGCATTACACGGATGATGGCGGGGTGTTCCATACCGTCGGCCAGCGATTGCACCCGCGCTCCGGCCACGATGGACAATAGCGATTTGTCGTCTGTGAATAGCCTCTTAACATCAGTATAAACTTTGGGTAAATCCTGGGGTTTAACCGCCAATACCACTAAATCGGAAGCGCCAACCACCGGGCCGTTCCACTGCGATGCCCCCACGCCGTACCTATTGACCAAGTAATCCCGACGGGACTCCACCGGCTCGCCGATTATCACGTCGCCGGCGTCAGCCACGCCACCCTCCAGCATCCCGCCGAGAATGGCCTCCGCCATGGTGCCACCGCCGATAAACCCGATGTTCATCGCCCTACTCCTGGCCCTCGTCGCTCAGGCCGCGCGTCAGAGAAAACCCCGCGTCGGACGTATCGCCCATCTTCAGGCTTTCCTTGCCGGTGAGCCGGCGCAACCTCCTCAGCTGAGTATTGCTGGTGATGCTGAACGGGCGCGGCGGCCGGGCGGTCAAGCCGATCAAGTCCGGCAATACTTCTTCAACCCGATCCATCATCTCGGACAGTTCTTCCGGGCTGCGATAATTTTCGTAAAAGTTTTCGTGGCCGACACGGTACGCTTCAGACAAGGCATGGGCCTGGTCCGTGTCGAAGCCGTATTCCAGCACGAGCTGACTAAGTACCGCGTGAACGTCCTGATGCGACCCGTGACGCCAGCCGCGTTGCTCGGCGATGGCCTTCACCGGATGCACTACTGCGCCCCACGCCTTTTCACCCGCTTGCAAGCGGCTGCCCATAATTAGTTCTTCACGGGCGTGGATGATCATATGCCGGCTGATCTGGAGACGGTCGGCAACACTTTGAACGCCGTGGGCCGGCAAATCCGGCGCGGTACTCATCGCTCTATTCCTCCCCCCGCGCCCCAGCCGTCGGTCAGGCCATCGCCCCGTGCGAAAGCCACCGCCATCCGTATCGATTCTACCATGGAGGTGGGGTCGGCCAGGTTCTTGCCGGCGATGTCAAAGGCCGTGCCGTGGTCAACCGAAGTGCGTATGAAGGGCAAGCCAAGGTTCGCCGTGATGCTCTCTTCAAAGCCGTACACCTTCACCGGAATGTGTCCCTGGTCATGGTACATGCACAGCGTAACGTCGTAGCGGTCCTGAATGGCCTGGTGGAAGATGATGTCCGCCGGAACCGGACCAATGGCGTTGATGCCCTCCCCCTGGGCCTGCCGCACCGCCGGCGCGATTTCCTCCGCTTCCTCGTCGCCCAGCAAGCCGCCGTCGCTGCCGTGGGGGTTCAGCGCGGCCACGCCGATGCGGGGGTGGACGAAACCCCACTTGCGAAAACTGTCGTCAGTAAGGCGCAGGTAATCGAGGATGCGATCCTTTTTCACGTAGTCGCACGCCACCCGCAGGGAGCGGTGGGTGGTAAGGTGCACCACCCGCAGGTTCTTGGCCATGAGCATGGTGGCCACGGTCCTGGCGCCGGAAAGTTCCTGCAACAGCTCCATGTGCCCGATGGCCTCGTAACCGGCCAGCGCCGCCGCTTCCTTGTTCAGGGGCGCGGTAGCCAGGCCGTCGACCACGCCGGCCAGGGCCAGTTGTCCCGCCTTGCTCACCCACTCCATGGCCGCCTTGCCGCAGGGAACGCTCAGCTGCCCCACCGTGATGTCCTCGGCATTGAGATTTCCGATGTCTACCACGTCCACCACCGAGGGGTTCTCCCCAGCCGAGGTGGGATCATCGGTTTGGTTGATGCCCAAAGATGATCCGGCGAGTTGAACCGCCTGCTCCATGGCAAACACGTTGCCTACCACCACCGGTCGGCAAGATTGATAGATCCTGGGGTCGGACAGAGCCTTCACCACCACCTCCGGGCCGATGCCGCAGGGGTCGCCCATGGTAATGGCGATGGCGGGGCGCTGCGCGCCGGAGTCGGTTGAAGATCCCATGACGGGCCTCGCGTTGCGGGGACGAATTACGGATTATAGTCCAATGCGCGGCTGATTATAGCATGCCGGCCAGACGGGGCATTGCGGGTAAGCGCGTTTCACCGGCGTCCTTCGGTTCACCGAGATTGCGCTTTTCGCCTCATATGAAGGCCGCGTTTGCGAAAAGTGCGGGCAGGTTCGAGAGCCTGCCCTGGATGCGCGGAAAAACGGGGTGGCCGGGTCATGCGGGTTTGCGGGCCGACACCTTCACGCTCGCCACGTTAAGCGGCGCTTCGTTCTCATCAAACCGCAGGGCTTCATCGATGGCGCCGATTTCCACGAAACCTGCGGACGCCATCCGGCCCAGGTAGGTTTCGCGGTATTCAGCGCCGCCGACGCACGACGCCCAGGCTTGGGCATCGGTCAGGCGCGGGCCGTCCACAGTCAGCGCCAGCATATCCGAAACGTGCAACCGGCCGCCGGGCGCCAACACGCGGAAGGCTTCCCGGAACACCGCATCCTTGTCGGGAGAGAGGCAGATCACGCAATTGCTGATAACCACGTCCACGCTGGCGTCGGGCAGGGGAATGTCCTCAAGGTGGCCTTCGATGAACTCGACGTTGCTGAGGCCCATGCGGTCGCGATTGGCGTTGGCCAGGGCCAGCATCTCGGGCGTCATGTCGAGGCCGAAAACCCGGCCGGATTCGCCCACTTGATCGGCGGCGATGAAGCAATCGATGCCACCGCCCGAACCCAGGTCCAGGACCGTTTCGCCGGGGCGGAGGTCAGCCAGGGCGGTGGGGTTTCCGCAGCCGGCCGATACCGCCATCGCCTCCACCGGAAGGCCCTGTAGCTGCGCGTCGTTGTAAAGCCTCATGGCGTGCTCGGTATCCGCCGGGCCGCAGCAGGCCGCCGCAGTGGCGCCGCACCCGCCGGCCGTCGCATCGTACCCGCAATCGTCAGACCCGCAGGCGCCATGGCCGCAGTTTTCCGCTCCGCAACCGTCACCCGGCGCCGGCGTAACGTCGGTCAGCTCGATGACCCGCAACGCGCGCTGGCCGTAGTGTTCCTGCACGGCGTGGCGTATGTCTTCGGTTAAAGATCCGTCGAGTAAAGATCCGTCGGGATTGTTTGGCATCGTCGTCATCAGCGCCTCCCATCAGGGTTGTGCAACGATCATAACAGGTAAAATCATGCTACGCCGTCCAGCAACGGGCGTCAAACGCTGCGAGCAGTCCCGGAGCGCCCTCGGAGTCGACTGACTTGGGGTTAGGGCAGGGCGAGCGCGCCATCATCGGATTTGCCGGCATGGCGCTATCCGCGTATATTGTTACTTCCCCGTACTGACCATAATCTGCGCTAGGCTCCATGGATTGTTCCGTGCCGCATACCAAAATCAGTCTGGGCGCTTGGGAAATTACCGTTGACGCAGTTGAACAGTATCTTGCTGCGGTTGGCGACAAACTGCCCATATACTTGGCGTCCGGCGCCGCGCCCCCGCTGATGCTGGCGGCCCGGGTTGTGGGCCGCCTCCTGGAAAGATTGGCCTTGCCCGACGGCGCGGTACACAACCTTCAGGACGTCGCAACGCTAAATGCGCCCCGGATCGGCGCGCCGGTTTCCGCCGAGGCGCAACTGGAACCGGCTCGCGAGCGGGGCGGAATGCGATTTCTCACCGTCAACTTCACCGTCACCGAAGATGAGGGCGGCTTGATACTGATACAGGGGCGCACGACGATTCTGCTGCCTACGGATTTGCGGCCCGCGGATCTGCTGCCTACGGATACCGGCCCGACCGATGACTGACCCAATGGCTGCCGAAGCGGTTATTGACAGCTTATCTCCACGCGAGGTTGGCGACACACTGCCGCCGGCGCGACGCGCCATCACCCGCCAAGCCATCGACGCATACCGCGCCGCTTCCGGCGACAACAATCCCCTGCACTATGACGACGAATTCGCCGCGGCCACGCAGTTCGGCGACGTTATCGCCCACGGCATGCTGACCCTGGCGCTGGTTACGGAGATGATGACACGGGCTTACGGCAGCGACTGGCTCTCCTCCGGAAATCTGCGGGTTCGGTTCCGCGCTCCAGCGTATCCCGGCGACTTGCTGGAAGCAGCCGGCCGCCTGGCAAAGCGGGAATTCACCGATAACGGTCTTATCGTGACTTGCAATGTTGAAGTCCGTAATGCACATAATGGTAGTCGCATCATCACCGGGTCAGCGAGCGTGACATTAAGCCCGCCAACGCAAGGGGTAGCCGCGGAATGAGTACCAGCGGAATGAGTACCAAATGAGTACCAACGGAAACAAAGCGAGGGTTCGCGTCGCGGTGGACGCCATGGGTGGAGACTTCGGCCCGCAAGAGACGGTGCCCGGAGTTTTAGCCGCTCTGGACCGCCATCCGGAACTGCGCGTGACCCTGGTGGGTGAAAGGGATGACCTGTGCCGGGAGTTGTCAAAATACGACACGACGGCCCGCTCCATCTCCGTCGCGCCGTCGGAAGGGAAGATAGAGGACGACGAGCAACCGATTGCGGCGTTGCGTCGCAAACCGCGATCCTCAATCGCCACCGCCATGGGATTGCTCCGCGCCGGCGACGCCGACATGGTGGTTTCCATGGGATCCACCGGCGCCACCATGGCTACTGCGGTAATGGCGCTGGGTCTGCTGGAAGGGCTGGAGCGTCCCTGCATCGGCGGGAATTTCCTGGGTGTTGCCCCCTACACTACCGTCGTTGACCTGGGCAGCAACGTGGACTGCCGACCGGCGTTGCTGTTGAGCTTTGCGGCCCTGGGCGTCGCTTTCTCGCGCCGGATATTGCGGATCGAAAACCCCCGCGTAGCCCTGCTCAGCGTCGGCGAAGAGGCATCCAAGGGTAGCCGCCAAGTTCAGGAAAGCCATACCTTGTTCCGCGACAGCCATCTGAATTTCGTCGGCAACGTCGAAGGAATGGACTTCTTTACGGACCAGGCGGACGTGATCGTTTGCGACGGATTCATCGGCAATATATTGATCAAGTTCGCCGAGGGGCTGGGGTCGGCCCTGGCGCCTTTGCTGCACCGGCATCTGGCGAAAGTTTTGACCGCCGAGCAGGTCCAGCAGGTGGCAGATGCGTTGTGGACCACTACCAACCTGCCGCGCACCATGGGCGGGCCGCTGTTCGGAGTGGACGGCCTGGTGATGATTGGCCACGGCTCCTCCACCGCTCGCGGCGTCGCCGGCGCTATCGATACGGGCCTGCTTTGCCACCACTTGGAACTGGTGAAAGGGTTCCGCCACGAACTCGCCGAACTGCATCACACGGCGGTGCGAGAGGTCTGAACGCCAATTTTCACCAACGCGAACTTTTTACCAGGCGGCGGGGTGTTGGAATGTACACAATTGACTTGAGCGGTCAGGTCGCGTTGATCACCGGTTCGTCCCGAGGCATCGGGGCGGTCATCGCGCAACGGCTGGCCGCGGCCGGAGCCTCCGTGAGCATAAATTACCGGAGCAGCGCCGCCGACGCCGACACGGTAATTGACCTGATCCGAGCGGCCGGCGGCGAAGCGCTGCGCGTCCCCGGCGACGTCTCGGACGAGAACACCGCCGAAGCCGTGGTCAAGACCACCGCGGATCGGCTGGGGCGGCTGGACATCCTGGTGAACAACGCCGGCATCAATCGCGACCGCTTGGTGATGCGAATGAACGCCGCCGATTGGGACGATGTGCTCGCCGTGAACCTGCGGGGCACCTTCCTGACCACTCGCTTTGCCATCCCGCTGATGCTGCGCCAGCGTTACGGGCGCGTGGTCAACGTGTCCTCCGTGGTGGGCTTGTCGGGCAACGCGGGCCAGGCCAACTATGCAGCGTCCAAAGCCGGACAGATCGGGATGACCAAGGCTATCGCCCGCGAGGTGGGCAGCCGCAATATTACGGTCAATGCCGTCGCCCCCGGCTTCATCGAGGCGGGCGGCAACGGCGGCATGACGGCCAGCATGACCGCCGACCAGCGCGCCCAGGCGCTTTCCAACATTCCGGCGGGACGCTTTGGATCTGCGGAAGACGTCGCTTCAGCCGTCCTGTTTCTGGCCAGTCCCGGCGCCGGTTACGTCAATGGGCAGGTCTTGACCATCGACGGCGGCCTCACGGCATAGAGCTAACGCAATGGGGATAACGTTATGAAAGCGACCACCCGTTTCCGCCAATTGCTGGCTGAGCCCGGCATCATCACCGCTCCCGGCGCCTACGACTGCCTGACCGCCGCGATAATCGAAAAGACCGGCTTCCCGGCCGTGTACATGACCGGAGCCGGCACCTCCGTTGCCCGGGTCGGCTATCCCGACCTGGCGCTGGCGACGGCCACCGAGATGCTGGACAACGCCGCCGCCATCGCGGCCACCGTGAGCGTTCCGGTCATTGCCGATGCGGACACCGGCTACGGCGGCACGATGAACGTGCGCCGCACCATCCGCGAATATGAGCGGACGGGCGTGGCCGCCGTTCATATCGAGGACCAGCAGTTTCCCAAACGCTGCGGCCACCTGGAAGACAAGCGGGTCGTGGCCATCGACGAAATGGCGCAGAAGATCCGCGCCGCCGTGGACGCCCGCACCGATGACCACTTCACCATCATCGTACGCACCGACGCGCTGGCCGTCACCGGCTGGGACGATACCATGCGCCGTTGCGACGCTTTCACCGCGGCCGGCGCCGATGCCCTGTTCGTTGAGGCCATCCCCTCCGCCGAGGATGCCGCCCGGGTGGTGGCCCGTACCAGTGTCCCCCTGCTGTACAACTTTGTCGAAACGGGCAAGTCGCCCCTGCTCAACGTGTCCGAACTGGAACGCCTGGGGTTCAAGATGGTCATTTTCCCCGGCAGCGCGTTCATGTCCGTGGCCTACCGGGTGGGACAGCTAATGGCCGAGCTCAAGGCCACCGGCACCACCGCCCATTTGGTGGACGAAATGACGCCCCTGACCGATGCCTTTGAGCTGGTGGGCCTTTCCGAGATGCTGGACCGGGACGCCGGATATGCGGTGCGCCACGCCGTCGATTGACCCATGGACGATCAACCCATGGACGGTCAACCTGCCGGGGGCGAAAGCGCGAATGAATTCCGGCGGCGCTTGCGGGTCGAAGTTTTCCAATGGCGCGATGAAGGGCTGATTGCTCCGGAGCAGGCGGACGGCATCCTGAGGCGGTACGACCTCCCCCCTCTGGCTGACCGCGACGCCATCGGCAGCCGCACGGTTAGCGTCATCGCCATCATGGGGGCGGCGCTCATCGGCTTGGGCATCATCGCGTTCATAGCCGCTAATTGGTCCGATATACCCGCGCTGGCTAAGCTGGCGCTCATGGTGATCGGCACGCCGGTCATTTACGTTGCGGGCTGGCTGCTGTCGTACCGCTTCGGGTTCGTCCGCATCGGCACGGCGGTGCTGCTGCTGGGCGCCATCGCCTTCGGAGCGTCCCTGCACCTGGTCGCGCAGACTTATCACGTACCCGTCAACCATCCCAACCTGATGCCGGCGTGGTTCTTGGGGGTGATTCCCCTGGCCTATATCATTCGTTCACAATCCGTGCTTGGACTGTCCCTGATCATACTGCTGGTGGCAACGGCCTTCCGGGCGCAGGAGTGGGTGCCGGACGTATTAGACGACGAGATGGTTTGGCTGGCGCCGGCTTACCTGGTGCTGGGCGCGCTGTTGTTCGCTGCCGGCAGGCTACAGTCCCGCTTCGATTACACCCGACCCTTTGCGAGGATCCTGAGCGTCGTCGGTCTGGCCGTGGTAGCGGCGCCGGTATATCTGCTGGGAAACCACACCGTTTTGCAGGAATTGCGGAGGGCTGACCGTTTGAGGCTGGACGGGCTATCGGCTGAATATTGGACGGTAGTGGGCGTTGCCGCTGCCCTCGCCGCGGTCGCCCTGGGCGGCATCCGATGGCGGGATCGAGGGCGCCAATCAACGCTGTTCATTTGGGAGGCGTCCGCCCTGGCGGCCCTGGCCGTCGTGGCAGCGACGATGTGGGTCGGCCTGCTCGCCGGCGCGGAATGGCTGTGGTGGGTGTTCAACCTGGTGACCCTGGCCGGTGTGCTGGCGATGATCGCGGCCGGCTACCGCTGGAACCGGGCCTGGCTCATCAACCTGGCGGTGCTCATCTTCGCCATTACGCTGTTCACCCGTTACTTTGAGTTTGGTTTTGGTCTGCTGGAGCAATCGGTGGCGTTCATCGTCGCCGGCGTAATTCTGCTGGCCGGCGGGTTCGGAATGGAGGCGCTGCGACGCCGGTTGTTGAGGCGCATCGGGCACGAAGGGGCCGCGCCGTGAGCCGGCGAACTACCATTTTGTTTGCCGCCCTGGTGGCGACGCAAGTGATCATCCTCGTGGCGTTTGCGGGAGTGCGGCAAATCGCCCTTTCCCAGGGGCGTGAAGTGGTGTTGCAAACCGTGCCGGTGGACCCCCGTTCCCTGTTGCAGGGTGATTACGCGATCCTGGATTACGAGATAGCCGAGCTGCCGGACTACCTCTTGGACGCGCGGCCTGGCGATATCGCTTACGTGTTGTTGCAGGAAAGCCCGGAGAGCTGGTATGCCATCAACTATCAGCGGGACGAGCCCGTCGGCAAATCAGTGTACATACAAGGCCGGGTGGACGAAGGGGGTCGGCTGGATTTTGGCATCGGAACCTACTTCGTTCCCGAAGGAACTGGGCGCATCATCGAGCAGGCCGACGATGTCAAAGTAGTGGTTGTCCTGGATGACCAGGGCAATGCCGTTATCAAGGAAGTGCTGGTGGACGGGGAACCGTTCGACCCGGACCGCAGATAGGATAAACTGCCGGCCACTGTGGCGCGGAGGTAAAGCGCAAATGCCCAACGCAGTCTTGGTGGTAGATATGGTGCGTGGGTTCCTGGAGCCGGGGCACAACCTCTATTGCGGGGATGACGCCCGGCGCATCATCAATCCCATTCGCGCCCTGCTGCGCCGCGAATCCGACGCCGGTTCCGCGATCCTTTTCGTATCCGACCATCATCTGCCCGACGACCTGGAGTTCCGGATGTTCCCGGTGCATTGCGTCATCGGCACCACAGAGCCGGATGTCATACCCGAGCTTTCGGAATGGGTGTCCGATGACAACGTCATTCCCAAGAATCGCTACAGCGGCTTCTTCAACACCGACCTGGCCGAGCGTTTGGCCGCCCTGCATCCTGACCGGATTATCGTGTGCGGCGTTTGTACCGACATCTGCGTAATGCACACCACCTCCGACGCCCGCAACCGGGACTATGCCGTGGCAGTGCCCGCCGATTGCGTAGCATCCTTCGACGGCGACGCCCATCGCTGGGCCCTGGAGCATATCGGCAAAATCCTCGGCGCCCAGGTGGTTTAGCCGGTTCGGGCCGGCGGAACTGACGGCGGTTGATGCTGCAATAGAACTTACAATCGGCAATCGGCAATCGGCAGTCGGCCTTCCGACGCCACATGAAACGTCGGGGCAACACATGGACGGCTACTTTGGCGACGCCGGTTATAGCGAACCTAGTGGTCACTATCGAACCCCAGAGATCGGAGCAATTTGATGAATCTCTGGAGCGAATGCGGCACCGGGTTGGCCAAGAATGGAGCATCACTGACTCCGCCAGCTTCTTGGTGATGGAACGGTATGGAATAATAGCTGCCCTGACCGGCGACCACCATATTTACGCAGGCCAGCTTTTTTGCGATGCTACGATAGCGACCTCATATGGAGAATGTATGACAATCAATAAGATTCTCATAGTAGCTGCTGTCGCAATCAGTGGCATCGCAGTTGTGATGAGTGCTTGCACAACGAGTGAACAAACCATTGAACTAGTATCAGCACCGACACCGACGCCACCGACTGCCCACGACATCTATAATTGGCTGGAAAATGTAGCAACTCAACAACCCTCCAGACTGGAAAGGGCATTAAAAAATAAACGTTATATGCGTTTCAAAGGCAGGGTTACTGACACAGAAATCGGGAAAATACAGTTTCACTTGGATCCACGCCAAGAACTCGGCTATGATAGATACATCAACTGCGACATGCGAAACGAACTTGACGCAGATATAGTTAGCGTAGAGCAAGAGGTTGTTGTAAAAGGGAATCTGAAGGACGCCTTCAATCAGGGAGGATGGTTTGGAAGTCTGAAGGAACTCAAGAACGAAAAGGTCATTGAGTTCAAGGATTGCGTTATCTTGAAAATTATGTAAATTCCAACAACTCCCCTCTCAAACCATCCAGGGCATTTTCTTTTCGTCATCCCGGTAAATCACCAAATCGGCGTAGTCCTTGGGCCTACGCCGGGGCGCGTTGACCTCAAAGCCGATGCACTCCGGGTCGTATTCGTACCGATAAATAAGCTCCGCCCACAGCTCGGCGCGGACTTTCTCTTCCGGATCGGCCCACCGCTCCGCGCCTGGGGCAATTGGCGACACCAAATGCCGATGCGCATACCACCAGGCTCGCAGTTGCGCCGTATGCTATTATCGCCCCATTCGTTTGCAGTTCGGCCCCGGTTTCCGCACTACTCTCACCTCTCACCTGACCCCAGGCGCATCGGCCCAATTGGAGGTCGCCCATGCTGTATCAACGCTATCGCTACTCGCAATGGGATGGCACCCAGGAGATTTTTGATGTCGATGCCAGCGACATCATGGACGCCCTCTCCGATGATCTTCTGCAACACGGCGATCCGGCCCGGGCCTTGCGCGAACTTTTCCGCAATGGAATGCAGAACCGCGACGGGGCGCAAATGACCAACCTGCGCCAGCTCATGGACCAGCTCAGGCAGCAGCGTCGCCAGCAACTCCAGCAGAGCAATCTGGACTCGGTAGTGGACGACCTGAAGGAGCGGATGGCAGAAATCCTCCGCACCGAGCGGGAGGGCATCCAACGTCGGTTGGATGAAGCTGCCAACCGGCCGGAACCGGAGGACATGGCCGGCAAGGAACAGCAGCGCGCGCTCAACCGACTGCTCCAGGAACGCGCCCAGCGCAACCTGGACAAGCTGGACGACCTTCCCGACGGCCTCGGCGGGCAGATCCAGGAGCTGATGGACTACGACTTCATGAACCCGGACGCCCAGCAGATGTTCCAGGAATTGCTGGATCTGCTCAAGAGCCAAATGGCGCAGAACGTCTCCCAGCAGATGCAGGAACAGATGCAGAACATGACCCCGGAGCAAATGGCAGCCATGCGTCAGATGATGCAGGACCTCAACCAGATGCTCCGCGACCGCATGGAGGGACGGAACCCCGACTTCGAGGGTTTCATGCAGCAGTGGGGGCCGATGTTCGGCGACGATCCACCCCAGAGCCTGGACGAGCTGATGGAGCGCATCCAGCAGCAGATGGCGCAGATGCAGTCGCTGATGGACAGCCTCTCCCCCGACCTGCGCCGGGAACTGGAAGACGCCATGCAGTCGGCCATGGACCCGCGTTTGATGGACGAGATGGCCGAGTTCGCCAGCCTGATGCAGTCCCTGATGCCGCCGGACGACCTGGCTCGCCAGTATCCTTTCCTCGGCGACGACAGCATGACCCTGGATCAGGCCATGGCCGCCATGCGCCAGATGCAGGACCTGGACCGACTGGAACAGTCCTTACAGCAGGCCATGCGCACCGGCAACCTGGACGACGTTGACCCGGAGCAGCTGGCCGAACTGCTGGGCGAGGAAGCCCGCCGGGCCTGGGAGGAGCTTGATCGCCTGCGGCAACTGTTGCAGGACGCCGGCTATATTACCGATGACGACAATATGAACCTCACGGCCCGGGGCATCCGCCGGATTGGCCAGAAAGCCATGCGCGAGGTGTTTCAACACCTGAAGAAGGACCGCATCGGCAACCACGACCTGGATGCTCGCGGCGCCGGCGGCGACCTGTTGGGCGACACCAAGACCTACGAGTTCGGCGACCCGCTGCAACTGGATCTGCAAACCACCGTAAAGAATGCCATCGTCCGCGGCGGCCCCCAGGTGCCCGTGAAGTTGCGTCCCGACGACTTTGAGATCTACCGCACCGAGCACATGACCCGCGCCGCCACCATCGTACTGCTGGACCAAAGCCGTTCCATGGGCCTGTTCAACAACTGGGCGGCGGCCAAGAAAGTCACGCTGGCTCTCTTCGCCCTCATCCATCAGCAGTACCCCCGGGATACCCTGCATGTGGTGGGGTTCTCCGACTATGCCCGGGAGATCGAGGAAGCCGACCTTGCCAGCTTGACCTGGAACAACTGGGTATCCGGCACCAACCTGCACCACGCGCTGCTGCTGTCGCGCAAACTGCTCAACAAGGAGAAGGGCGGAACCCGCCAGATCCTGGTCATCACCGACGGGGAGCCTACCGCCCACCTGGAAGGAGAACAGGCTTATTTCTCCTACCCGCCCAGCTACCGTACCGAACTGGAAACCTTGAAGGAAGTGCGCCGCTGCACGCAAGAAGGCATCGTGATTAACACCTTCATGCTGGAAAACAGCTACCAGTTGGTGAACTTCGTGGACCGGATGACCCGCATCAACCGGGGCCGTGCCTTCTACAGCAGCAGCGAAAACCTGGGCGAGTACGTGCTGGTGGACTACATCACCAACCGGCGCAAGCGGGTAACCGGCTGACGTTGCCGCAACTCGTCTGCCCGCCTCCGGATGTATAATCAGTCGGCATTCATTCCACTGGAGATTTCGCTTATGGACACCAGCACAATCGCCATCGTCGGAGCAGGAGTAGCCCTAACTGGCCTGGGAGTTACCATTCTGATATTGCTGCTCCGGGGTTTCTTCCGTCTGGGTGGATTGTTTCAACGGATTGACGCGCAGGACGAAAACATCCGACAAACCCGTGAGGACATCCGCCAGTCAAACTCCGAGCTGCGTGAGGAAATTCGCCAGTCGAACTCCGAGCTGCGTGAGGAAATTCGCCAGTTAGCCGTCGAAATGCGTGAAAATAACCGCCAGTTGACCACCGAAATGCGTGAAAACCATCGGCAGTTAACCGCAGATATACGTCAAACTAATGAGGCGGTGATTGCCCTTGCCAACCATCGTCACGACCAGGACGGCAACATCATTTTCATCTTGCCGGTCCAACCCGGCGGCTGAACGGTTTGTTGGCTTGCCCGACCAACCGACGCGAACCCATTGTCGGTTGACTGAGTTACGCAACAATTTGGCGGAACCAGTTTATTGTGTGTTCCCAAAACCGCCCGCCTTATGCTACAATCGGGCCAGTGAAATAGCGACGCCGCTTTTAAGGCAGTCCGGTGAGGCTGGCAAAGCGTATCCGCGAACTCTATCGCCGCGACAGGTCACGTTGCTGTGAAAGTGAACGCAACCCCGCCCGCGACTGACTACCGACGTAGAGCAGGGTTCTTTCCATAACCACTCACAGCAAAATCACGGCCTCGGAAGGCATCGCCACCGTTGGACGTCTAGTTATGGACGCCGACGAGATCCGACGTGCGCTTACCCGGATGCACCATGAGATTCTCGAGCGCAATCACGGCGCTGACGGGCTAATCTTGGCTGGCATCCGTACCCGGGGCGTTCCCATCGCCCAACGGCTGGCTGAGCGCATTTTCCAGTGGGAAGGAGCCACCGTTCCGGTGGGCCGCCTGGACATCAACCTCTATCGAGACGATCTGTCCGAGCGTCCCCGGGTGCGCGTGCGTCCCACCACCATGCCTGTGGACGTAGCCGGCCGTACCGTCATTCTGGTTGACGACGTGCTGTACACCGGGCGCACGGTGCGCGCCGCCATGGACGCTATCAGCGATCTGGGCCGCCCTCTGCGTATTCAACTGGCCGCCCTGGTGGACCGAGGCCATCGTGAACTCCCGATCCGCGCCGATTTCGTCGGGAAAAACATCCCCACGCGGCGCTCCGAACTGGTGCGGGCGCGTCTCGCGGAAACCGACTGTGTTGACGACGTTTGCATCCTGGAACGGGGCGCGGCGTGATGGCAACCGATACGGCAGCCACCACCGCCGAGCCGGGCCAGCGTGTACTCGCCGGGCCGAGCCGCCGTCGCCACGTGCTCGACCTGGACGATTTCACCGCCGACGAGCTAACCGCCGTCCTGGACGACGCCGCGGCGATGCGCGAGGTACTGGGCCGTGATGTGAAAAAGGTGCCCACCCTGCGGGGCCGGGTCATCGTCACACTGTTCTATGAGGCCAGCACGCGAACCCGCATTTCCTTTGAAGAAGCCGGCAAAATCCTCAGCGCCGACGTGATCAACATGACCGCCTCCGCCAGCAGCGTGGAGAAGGGAGAGTCCCTGCTGAATACCGGCCTTACCTTGCAGGCCATGGGCGTCGATGCCATCGTGGTTCGCCACCCGCACTCCGGAGCGCCCAACTTCCTGGCCCGCAGCCTGCATAACGTCGCCATCATCAACGCCGGCGACGGCGCGCACGCTCATCCCACCCAGGGCCTGCTAGACCTCTACACTGCTCGCGAGCATCTGGGTCAAATCGCCGGCCGCAAGGTGGTCATCGTCGGGGACGTACTGCACAGCCGCGTGGCCCGGTCCGCCGTTTGGGGGTTCGCTCATCTGGGCGCCGAGGTCGTCCTGTCCGGGCCGCCCACCCTGTTGCCCGACCCCTTTACCCCGGCCGGATGGGGAACGGCCGGCCGCAACCCGGATCCGGTGTCCACTCGGCACAACCCTCTGGCAAACGTAAGCTTACAACCCGATCTGGATGATGCCATGGCGGGAGCCGACCTGGTGATGGCATTGCGTCTGCAAACGGAACGGCAGCAGCGTGGCTTCTTCCCCAGCATCCGCGAGTATATCCGCCGCTGGCAGGTCAACCACCAGCGGATGGCCCGTGCTAACCCCAACGCCTTTCTCATGCACCCGGGGCCAATGAACGAAGGGATCGAAGTGAGCACCGCGTTGGCCCATGGGGAACGCTCGTTGATTGCAGAACAGGTCACCAACGGCGTGGCCATCCGCATGGCCCTGCTCTATCAGTTGGTCGGATACGGCCCGGACGCGGACTAACCGATGGCAAGCCCGGAACAAATGCCACCGCTGCTAATCGCCGGAGGAAGGGTGATCGACCCCGCCAACCGGATGGACGCCATCGCCGACGTTCTAGTCACCGATGGCTGCATCAAAGCCGTTGCGACGAGCATCACCGCCGATTCCCTTGACGCCGCAACTCGTGTGATTGACGCCGCCGGGCTGGTGGTCGCCCCCGGTTTCATCGACATACACACGCACCTGCGGGAACCGGGTTTTGAGTACAAGGAAACCATCGCCACCGGCGCGCAAGCCGCCTCCCGAGGCGGCTTCACCACCATCTGCGCCATGCCCAACACCGACCCGGCCATCGACAACGCCGCCGTGGTGGACTACGTGCGCAACCGCGCCGCCTTCGCCCCAGCGCGTGTCCAAATCATCGGATGCGTCACCCGCCACCGCGCCGGCCGGGAACTGGCCGACCTGGAAGAGTTGATCTCGGCGGGGGTAGTGGCATTCAGCGACGACGGCGACCCGGTGCATGACGCGGCCCTGATGCGTCTTGCCCTCACCTACAGCCGGGATCTGGGCGCGCCGGTCACCAACCATTGCCAGGACCATGCCCTTTGCCCCGGCGGCATGATGGCCGAGGGCTGGGTGAGCAGCCGGCTGGGGCTGGCCGGGATCCCGGCCGTGGCGGAAGAGGCTATGGTAGCGCGCGACATCGCCCTGGCCGAACTCACCGCCGGCCGCCTCCACCTGGCGCACCTCAGCTCCGCCGGCAGCGTGGCCATGGTGCGCCAGGCCAAGGAACGGGGCATCGCCGTCACCGCCGAAGTCTGCCCGCACCACCTGCTGCTCACCGATGAATGGGCGATGGGCGACCGGGGCGATGCAATCGGGTTCGCCGGACCGAACGCCTACGACACCAACACCAAAATGTACCCTCCCCTGCGCGCGCCCCATGACGTAGCCGCCTGTGTCGCCGGCCTGGCCGACGGCGTTATAGATTGCGTCGCCACCGATCACGCGCCCCATGAGCAGGCCAGCAAAGAATGCACCTACCACGATGCCGCCTTCGGCATCAGCGTGCTGGAAACGGCCCTGGGCGCCCTCATGGCCACGGTTCATCGCGGCGATGTCAGCCTGCCCACGATGGTCGAGCGGTTAACCCTTGGCCCGGCCCAGGTGCTCGGCGACGCCTTTGCCCCCTACGCATCGCTGTCCCCCGGCACACCGGCCGACCTGGTCATCTTTGACCCGGCGGCCCGCTGGACCGTTGACGTAAACAAGTTCGCTTCCCTGGGCCGCAACACTCCGTTGGACGGGGTAGAGTTGTCGGGCCGCGTGGCCGCCACGCTGGTCGGCGGCAAAGTCGTGTTTGAGGAACTAAGCCTATTCCATGCTCAAAACCGTCATCCCGGCGCAAGCCGGCATCCGGAACGGAGGTAATTAGTGGCGCGTCCGGTACACCTGGCTTTAGAAGACGGCTCCATATTCACCGGCGAATCCTTCGGCGCCCAACGCGATGGCTGGGGAGAGGTGGTGTTCAACACCACCATGACCGGCTATCAAGAGGTGCTGACCGACCCTTCTTACGCCGGTCAAATGGTAGCGCTCACCTATCCGCTGGTGGGCAATTACGGCATCAATTGCCGGGACTTCGAATCCCGGCGTATCCAAGTATCGGCCCTGATCGTTCGCCAACACTGCGACCTGCCCAGTCATGTGTCCAGCAATATGACCCTCCACGCATTTCTGGAGGAATACAACATACCCGGCATCAGCGGCATCGATACCCGAGCCCTTACCCGCCGTCTGCGCACCAGCGGCGTGATGACCGGACTAATCACCGCCGATCACCCGGATCAAGCGTTGCGCCGGCTCGCTGATCTACCGCGCTACGATAACCTGGACCTGGTGAGCTCCGTCACCACGCCAGACCCCTACTCTTGGGACAACGGCGAACACGCCCGCTTCCCCACCACGCCCGCCTCCGCCGGCGTGCGTCGCATCCTCGTAACCGACGTCGGCGTGAAGTACAACATCCTGCGGCTGCTGCAAAGCCGGGGCTGCGAGGTAATCACCGTGCCGGCCCACACCCCCACCGCGGATATCCTGGCAATGCAGCCCAATGGCATTCTGCTCTCCCCCGGCCCCGGCGACCCGGAACTTTTGGGGAATATCGTCGCCAACCTGCGCCAACTCATCGGCCGCGTCCCCATCATGGGCATCTGCCTGGGCCACCAGCTGGCGGCCCGCGCCCTGGGAGCCACCACCTACAAGCTCAAGTTCGGACACCGGGGCGGCAACCATCCCGTCAAAGACCTGCTCACCCAGCAAGTCCACATCACCGCCCAGAACCACGGCTACTCCGTTTCATCCGATAATTTGCCCTCCGGTTTAGAGATTTCCCACATCAACCTGAACGACAATACGGTGGAGGGCCTGCGGCACCGGGAGTGGCCCCTGTTCACCATTCAGTACCACTCCGAAGCATCTCCCGGTCCGCAGGACAACGAGTATCTGTTTGATCGCTTCCTGGCGATGATCGACGACGCCAACCCTGCGGAGGTAGCCCACCGATGACCGGATTCACCGCTTTTCTGCTGGAGCAGGGCATTGAAACCCAGCTCCCGATTAACCTCAACGACACCCTCACCATGCTACAGGAAACCGTGCCCACCTTTTCCCACGACGGGCACGGCTACCTGCTGGCCGCCGTGAGCCGGGGACAACTCGGCTCCCGCTGGGAGTTGGCCGTGAAAGTGACCGACCCGACCACCGGCCAGCCAATCAGCAATGCGCCGGTAGGACATGTCCACGCCATCAACGCCGGCTACGACGCCACTGACCTCGTCATCCCTCCGCGCACCCCCGACGGCGGCATCGACCTGGACCACTTTGATGCCGAAGGGGCCTACTTCGGCGCCTTTATCTTCCAGATGATGAATGCCCTGGTCGAGCGGCAACTAATGGAGCTGCCGGGCACGATGCCCCGCTTCGCCTAACCGGCT
Organism: Dehalococcoidia bacterium; assembly: GCA_963692995.1. Taxonomy (GTDB): domain Bacteria; phylum Chloroflexota; class Dehalococcoidia; order Lucifugimonadales; family UBA3495; genus Bin87. The sequence continues at coordinate 778,753 of OY843611.1, read as the reverse complement.
GGGGGGCGCCCGCGCGAGGCATCGCCAAAGCAGGCGGGGCGGCCGGCTGTGGTAGAATTAAGCGACACAAGCAGAATTGCGGTCGGCGTCGCGTTGCGCGGGCGGCGATCGCCTTTCTGACATCATTCCTGATGGCTGTGCAGTTGGCGCTCTCCGGTCTTTTGCTGGAATGGATTATCGGTTTTTCGGTTGAACCCGGCACACAAACGCACCGCCTGATTACTTTTGTGCTGGATGTAGCATTGGTTGGATGCGCCGTTGTTTGGGCAATCACAGGCGCAGTTATCGTAACTTGGGAAGCAGTGATGGCCGCCAAAGCATTGTTGAGCCGGAACGGGAAGTAGCATTATGCGCAAGTACGCCCGGCAGTCGGCAATAAGCGCCCTTGCCCCCACGAAGTGGGCGATAGCCCTAGCAGTCCTGTACGGGCTTATTCACGGCTTGACCCTTTTGAACGAGTCTGTGGACCTGGCTACCGCGGTGGGAATTGCCGGCTTTATTTCGCTGGCTATTGGCCTCTGGCTGGCGGTTAACTTGCACCGGCTGTTGATGCGAAGTTACTCAGGCTGGATTGCGGCCCTTGCTGGCAGGATAACCCATCTGCAAGCGTCAACTCTGCAAGCGTCAACCAGGATGAATCGAGATACTGTGGAGCGGAGACCCGGCGGATCCGTGAAAGTAGGCATCGTAACTCGCGCCGTGGGGTACAGTTTCTACGCTACGATATTTTGCTTCGGAGGATTTACGTCCGGGGCTTTATTAACGATTATGTACATGCAGATCCAAGGGATACACCACAACCCCTACCTTATCGCGACCGCAACGATGTTCGTTGCGCTAGTGGTTACGATAGCGGTTCAGTGTCTCTACTTTGGCGTCTTGCACCGCAGAGTCGCCAAAGCAGCAGCGCGCCATGGATCGGTTGGTGCGCCCGCCGAAGGTTCTTCGCCGGTGCCTACCCAAGCGGCCACCCTGTCCGACATAATCACACGCGCCGAACGGTTCGGTTGTCGATTGATCGGCGCGCGTCCGATTTCCGTTAAGTGAGCCGTCAATCGAGCCATCCACACCCAACGCAGCATAAAGAGGAAACCCTTCTTTGAGCGATTATCCACAGCAGCAGCCTCGCAAAGTTCTGGTCATCGGCTCCGGGCCCATTGTCATCGGCCAGGCTGCCGAATTTGACTACGCCGGCACCCAGGCGTGCAAAGCCCTCCGCGAAGAGGGCGTCTCGGTGGTGCTGGTCAACTCCAATCCCGCCACCATTATGACCGACCGGGACGTCGCCGACCGGGTGTACATCGAACCGCTCACCGTTCCCGTGTTGGAACGCATCATTGCCAGCGAGCAGCCCGACGGAATCCTGCCCACCCTGGGCGGTCAGACCGGCCTCAACCTGGCCGTTGATCTGGCCGACGCCGGCGTTCTCGATCGCTACAACGTCCGGTTGCTGGGCACCCCGCTGGAAACCATCCGAAAGGCGGAGGACCGGGACTTTTTCCGGCAGTTTCTTACCGACATCGGTGAGCCCATGCCGCCCAATCGCACCGTTTCTTCCCTGGCCGAAGCCTTGGCTTACCAGGCCGAAACCGGCCTGCCCCTGGTGGTGCGGCCGGCATATACCCTGGGGGGAACCGGTGGCGGCATCGCCAATACCGAGGAGGAGTTCCTGTCCATTGTCGAGGGCGGTCTGGCCGCAAGCCCCATCCGCCAGGTATTGCTGGAACGCTCCCTGGTCGGCTGGAAGGAAGTCGAGTATGAGGTCATCCGCGATGGGGCCGACAATTGCATCACCGTGTGCAACATGGAAAACCTGGATCCCATGGGAGCGCACACCGGAGACAGTATCGTGGTCGCGCCCAGCCAGACCTTGACGGACAAAGAGTACCAGTTGCTCCGCACCGCCAGCCTGAACATCATTCGCGGCCTGGGCATTGAAGGAGGGTGCAATATCCAGCTTGCCCTTCGCCCGCATCCTGACGCCATGCGGAATCGACCCGGTGTATGGACGGCTGAATCGGATTATTATGTCATCGAGGTGAACCCCCGGGTAAGCCGGTCCTCGGCATTGGCCAGCAAGGCTACCGGCTATCCCATCGCCCGCGTCTCCGCCAAAATCGCCGTGGGCCGCCGCCTCGACGAAATCCCCAACGCCGTCACCGGCGCCACCGGCGCCGCCTTCGAGCCGGCCCTGGACTATTGCGTCGTCAAGATACCCCGCTGGCCCTTCGACAAGTTCCCCGACGGCGACCGCCAGATTACGACGCAGATGAAGGCCACCGGCGAGGTAATGGCCATTGACCGCAGCTTCGAGGCCGCCCTGCAAAAGGCCACCCGCGCGCTGGAGCAGCCCAATTCCTCCCTGCTCTGGGAAGACCAGCAGTGGCGCGGGTTCCAATTCGGGAGAGATCATCAGGCTCTGCTCGACGCGCTGCCCCTGGAGCCCAACGACCTTCGCCTCTGGGCGCTGACCGCCGCCCTGCGCCGGGGAGTATCCCGCGACCAACTGGTGGCGCGCACCAGCATCGATCCCTGGTTCATTGCTGCCCTGGAGCGCGTCGTTGACCAGGAACGCCGCTTGCTGGGCAATCCGTTGACGCCGGCCATTCTGCTGGCCTCCAAGCGGTTGGGATTTTCCGACGTCGAAATCGCCACCCTCTCCGGCCTTTTGCCCGAACAAGTACGCCAGTTGCGGTTGCGCCACGACATCAAGCCCGTGTTCAAGATGGTGGACACCTGCGCCGCCGAGTTTGAGGCCGCGACGCCCTATTACTACAGCGCCTACGATACCGAGAACGAAGCGCCGCCGTTGCCCGGCCCCAAGGCCATCGTCATCGGCAGCGGCCCCATCCGCATTGGTCAGGGCATCGAGTTCGATTATTGCAGCGTACACGCGGCCTGGGCCCTCTCCCAGGCCGGCGTGGCCAGCATTATGATCAACTCCAATCCCGAAACCGTATCGACCGACTTTGATACCAGCGACCGGCTCTACTTCGAGGCCCTGGACGAGGAGGCCGTGCGGGACATCATCGACAACGAGACCGTGGACGACCGGCCGCCGCCAAGCCTGGTCCAATTCGGAGGCCAGACGGCAATCAACCTGTCCCAGTCCCTGGCCGCCGTCGGGCTGCCCATCCTGGGTTCCAGCGCCGAGGCCATCGACATCGCCAGCGACCGGCAGAAGTTTGAGCGGTTCCTGGTGGAGCTCGGCATCCCCCAACCCCCCGGCGGCACCGTGCAGTCGGTGGACCAGGCCCTGACCATCGCCCAGCGCATCGGCTATCCCGTAGTGGTGCGCCCCAGTTACGTGCTGGGCGGACGGGCCATGGAAATCGTGCGCAATGCCACGGAACTGATCCGCTATCTGACCATCGCCACGGAGGTCACCCCGGAGCGCGAGGTCCTGGTGGACCACTACATGGAAGGGCGGGAGTGCGAGGTGGACGCCATCTGCGACGGGGAACGGGTGCTGATCCCCGGCATTATGGAGCACGTGGAGCGCGCCGGCGTCCACAGCGGCGACTCCATGGCCATCTACCCCGGCTTGAACCTGACCGAAGCCGAGGTTGATACCCTGGTGGATTACACCACCCGCATCGGCCTGGCTCTGGGGGTGCGTGGGCTAATGAACATTCAATTCGTGCTCCAGGGGGGCAGCGCCTACCGCAGCGCTCTGGTCAGAGATCCGGCCCTCCCACCCTCAGATGGCGACCAAGAAACCACCGTATATGTGCTGGAGGTGAACCCGCGCGGCAGTCGTACCATACCCTTCATCTCCAAGGTAACCGGGGTTCCGGTAGCCAACTTGGCCACCCGGGTTATGCTGGACGCCAAGTTGCGGGATCTGGGTTACGAGGGCGGTCTGTGGCCGCGGCAAAAACTCGTCGGCATCAAAGCGCCGGTGTTCTCCATGTCGAAACTGGTGGGAGTGGACTGGTACATGGGGCCGGAGATGAAGTCCACCGGCGAGGTTATGGGCATCGACCGGGACTTCACCGGAGCCCTGACCAAGGCGTTGCAGGCCGCCAGCATCAGCCTGTCCCCTGGGATGGGCGTCCTGTTGAGCATCTCGGACCAGAGCAAAGCCGACTCGCTTCCCCTGATCCGGGGGCTGGCCGACGCTGGCTGCCGCCTCTACGCCACCGAGGGCACCGCGGCCATGATCACCGCCATGAACCTGCCCGTCACCACCATCACCAAACGCATCGGCGAGGGCTCTCCGGACGTCTTGGACGTCATCAACGACGGCACCGTGGGAGCAGTGGTCAACACCCTGTCCGGCGATTCATCGGTGATGCGCGACGGTTTCTACATCCGGCGAGCTGCGGTGGAACGTCGCATTCCGTGCTTCACGTCGCTGGACACCGCCCGCGCCGCCATGGAAAGTATGCTGACCGGTCTGAACAATTACAGCGTACTGACCACCGACGAATACCTCGCCGCGCCGCACTAGAGACTGTGTACAAACTGGAAATCACACCGTCGTTCCTGCTCTCACCGTCATTCCCGCGCAAGCGGGAACCCGGAAAATCACCGGCAGCGGAAAGCTGGCCTTATTTTGCACTCGCTGGATTCCCGCTTTCGCGGGAATGACGGAGGCGCGGGAATGACGGAGGCGGGAATAACGGAGTTTGCAAACACGGCCTGGCAGACCCTTTCCCCACCGTCAGACGCAATTCCTGGGGGCGGGTTTGAAACCCGCCCTCACTCGTCGCGCAACAACCGGGCAAACGCAAGGGTTGCCTCTACCAGTCCATCTCAAGCCCGACGCCCAGCGCCTCGGCTCGCTCCCACACCAGCCGGGCCGCCGCCACGTCGGCAACGCCGGTTCCCATCAGCTTGCAATAGACTACTTCATCCGGGTGAGTTCGCCCCGGTACGGCTCCGGCCACCGCGTGGCGCAGTTCCAGAAACTGGCTCCACTGCACCAGCCCTTGATCCACGGCGGCGGCGATGTCGCCACATTCCAGAGGCGCCTGATCCAGCGAATCAACGAACTTCCGGCCGGCCCTGGTCAACACGCCGGAGTCAACCTCCTGGTGACGGAGGCTGGTCGGCCCGGCTCCGATAACCGTCGCGCCATTGCCCAGCCATTCGCCTCTGACCACGGGCGTCTGAGCCGATGCGATGCCGATGACAACGGAGCAGCCGTCCACCGCCCCCCGATTGTCGGCCGCCGCAATAACCGGACGGCCCAGCTCGGCGGCCATACGGTCGGCGAAGGCGCGACGGTTGCCGGCGTTCCTGCTGTAGGCGTATATCTCACCAACCTCGCGCACGGCGCAGGCGGCTCGCAATTGGTCGCCGGCCTGATTCCCCGTGCCGATTATGCCCAGACGCGCAACGTCCGGATTGGACAGATGCTTGATGGCGACGGCGGTGGTCGCGCCGGTGCGGAGTTGCCCCAGGCGGTTGGCCTGGGTGTAGAGCAGCAGGCGTCCCGACACGGCATCATACAAGCTCACCTGGAAGGAGTAGCCCTGCTCGGTGTGGGTGAAGGTCTTTACACCAAGGACGTCGCCGTAGAGCAGCGCGCCGCCCATTACGGCCAGGTATCCGCCGGGCGCGGCAATTTTGCGTCGGGTCAGGTTAATCGCGTCGCCGCGGCCATAGTTGACCAGCATCTCTTCAACGGCCGGCGTCAGATCCGGCAAACTGACGCACCGGTTAACGTCGGCGTCGGTGAGAAAACGGGCCATCTTGGCAAAAAACGCGAGCGAGGAATCTAACGGGACGCGAAGTAGAGCCGGTTAATGCGGACGTATTCGCGTTGGTCGGGCGGCACCGTGAACTCGTCAAATATCGCCGAAACCGGGCAGACCGCGACGCAATAGGCGCAGTCGATGCAATCGTCGGGATTGATATAGTACATCGGCGCATCGTCGTCCGAATGGATGCAATCCACGGGGCAAACATCAACGCACGAGGCGTCCTTCACTCCCTCACAGGGTTGTGTAATCACGAATGCCATCAGACTACCTCGGCCACGGGCGCAATCACAGTCACTTGTCCGTCGGCCCAGCGACTGGCCTGACCGGTAAAGCGCCCGTTAATGGCCCATATTCTGCGGTTTGTCCCGATATTTTGTCAAGGTATACCGGCGCCATACTGCTATCACCGCTGGCGATACGTTGCCGCCACGGAAGATTGCCCGAAAAGAGCGCCACACCGTCCCATTTCCGTCATTCCCACGCAAGCGGGAATCCACAATCGCTTGCCGCTGCGAGCGATTGGGCTATGGCAATGCCTGGATTTCTGCGCCTGCCGGAATGACCAGATAATTTAGCTCGCGCCCCTAATCGGTTATGTACGTGTGGGTGATAACCTCCCAAACGTGCCCGTTTTCGCACTCGAAGTAGAACCCACGACCCTGGTGAAGGTGGTTGATCTGCCCATCCGTGCGCGAGCGCGGGCCGCTCCCGAATACGACACCCTCCTCCTTGACGCGCTGCAGGATCCCGTCAAACTCTTCGTCCGAAGCCAAAAAGGCGTAGTGATTGGATCGCGGGTTGTCCGAGTCGTCGAAATCCAGCGTCAGTATGTCGTTGACCTTCACCGGAGCGAAGTGGCCCCACGGCCCTTCGTACTTCAGTCCGAACAGGCGGGCGATGAACTCCGCAGACTTTACCTTGTCGTAGGCGGGTACGATTGTGTGGTCCAATTGCAAAGGCACGATGTCCCTCCTCGGTACATAGTCTCAATGGCCGATAATCTCGATGGTCGCTAGTGCACGAGGTTTTCACCGCAATCCCTGGACGGGCCGGCGATCTCAACACTGCCCGTCATCCCCGGCCCAATAGTCGTACTTCTTTCCCGCCAGTTCCACAACCTCTGCCACATCTTCCTCCAGAAGGTAACGCTCTGCCACCAGGTCCAGCGCCGCGCCGGTCACCTGATCCAGATAGTCCTCTCGGCTGGAGTAGCGTTCCTCTATGGACGCTCGAGGATCGCCGGCCGCGTCACGCTGGGCCCGCGTCGCGGGCAAGGGAAGCGTCCAGCCGGCCAGTCCGCCGGTTATCCCGATGAAGAGATTCGGGTTGCCGATGCTTTCGTCGCGCAAGTTCCAGCCGGTGTAAGTGGCCACTGGAACAGTCAGGTCCGGCAGGCGGATGCCGCCACGCTCGTTGAAGGACTCGTCAAGGTCGGCTACCAACGCTGGGAATTCCGCTCCCTCCTCGGCCGGCAATTTGGTGGTGCGCCCCAGGTGCGACTCTGGGCCATAGTCCAGCCGTATCGCCCGGGTGGACTGGGTCGGGATCCGCACCTTGGGGAGTTGGGCAAACCGCTCCAGCAGCGTATGAGATTCCACTGCCGTGCCGTCGCCCAGGCTGGGATGGCGACTGGCCGGGGGTTCTTCGCCGGTAGTGACCCAACGGTCCAGGTTGTCCAACGCGGCCCGCAACAGCGGGGCATAGTCCACGCTGTTGAAGGGCAGCTGCCCTTTAATCCCGTCATTACTGCGGATTTCCAGCGGGGGGAACTCGCCTGAGCCGTGCTGACAACCGGCGAAGTGGTAGCGACGCACCGAGGGCGATTCCGGAGCGTCGCTGAGGGTTTCCAGGTAGGTGTGAATCAGGGCCGCGTCCCCGCGCCAGTACTCGGCCGAGGTGTTGGTGAACATTATCTTGGGAGCCCCGCCCCGTCGTTCCAGCGCGTCCAGCAAGGAACCCTGAGCGCCGGTGACCGGATCCCGCTGCGGAGTGTCGGTAAAAGGGAACATCTCGGGGATGATGTAGCAAACGTCCTTGGAGGGTTGCCCGAAGCGCAGGTTGAACTCGCCGCGCATCCCGCCGGCCACGTGAGGCATGATCCCATCCAGAGCCGGCCGGTCTCCTTCGTCCTCGTTGATACCCACGTGGATGTATTGACGCAGGAAACGGCCGCTTTGGGAACGGCCCATGGCGTAAGCGTAGTCGATCGACCCGGCGCAGGGGTTGCCCGCCGACGCCGGCGCGTGTTTAAGGAACGACACCGCATCCCGCATGGCGGCGAACCCCAGTCCCACGATCCGGCTGCCGGTGGTAGTGTACACCAGCTGATAAATCCGGCCCGGCTCAAACCCGGAAGGCATGTAGATGTGGCTGTGTTGGGGCTCCAGGTCCGCATCCTCGACTCTAACGAAGGACCACCGGCTGCGATCAACGGAGGTAGCGGGACTGTTGGGCAGGTCGCGCACCGTCAGGGTAGCCTCGGCTTCGTCGGGGTCCGCGGCGGGGTTGGGCCGGTGCTGCGGTCCGCCAGCAGGAACACCTGGGTGGCCTCGTTGCATTGGAACTGGCACATAATCTTGCCGGACAAGGGCCCCTGGGGGCCAATGGCTTCCGGCCCGTGCAGCCCGATGAGGCCGGGCGTGGGCGGCACGTCGGCTTGCCAGCCGCCCCAGACCACCGTGTAGCCTCGACGCATCAGGTAGCCGTTGCCGGCCTCCAGGGGAGCGGTGGGGTCGTTAGCCGTGGGGACGCTGTTCAGGCTCAGGGCGGTCTTGCGCCCGCGGTTAACCACGTCGAACAGAATGCGGCGGTTGCCGCGGTCGATGTTCGCCGGCTGTAGCATGGCGAAGTCAGCCGAAAACTCGACCATTCCCACGGAATTGCGGGGCGCCAGCTCCAAGTCGGTTATCCCCTGGTTTCGTGCGTGCCACGGGTCCACTGCGTAATAAGCCGTGCCCTCCAGGAGTTCGTAGGGGCCAACGTCGCCGAAGCTCTCGCCGGACGCGAAACTGGTGCGTTTGGTGATTTCCAATTCTGTAATTGCCAAAATGCCTCCCGTTGCAGTCTAATGACTTCCCAATCGCCACTCCCGGCTACACCCCCCACTCCCGCTTGCAACCCTGTCATTCCCACTTTCAACCCCGTCATTCCCGCGAAAGCGGGAATCCAGGCGGGCGCCGGGGCGGTTCGCACGCGCAAACCTAGGACTTCAACCCGCAAAAGCGCTCTCTGGCCGTAGCGCCGAGTCCTTGCCCTCGCCCTCTAGGCATTTCCCCTCATCTGGCAAAGGGGCGAACTGACCCTAGCGCCGGATCCGATCACCCTGGATTCGCCCACCCCGGATTCGCCCACCCCGGATTCGCCCACCGTTGTTGCCGGCCGGCTACCGCGTCCGCCGCAGCCGGGGATCCAGGGTATCCCGCAGCCAGTCGCCGAAGAAGTTCATCGCCATCACGACGATGGTAATAGCCACGCCGGGGAAAAGGGCCAGCCACCAGATGTCGATGATCTGGTCCCGACCTTCGGACACCATGATCCCCCAGGCCGGATCCCCGGGGGGTACGCCCACGCCCAGGAAACTCAACGAGGCTTCCAGCAGGATGGTCTGTCCCACCAGCAGGCTGATGACGATGAGCACCGTATTGATGACGTTAGGGAAAATGTGCCGCCACATGATCACCGGAGGAGAAACGCCAGCCACGATTGCCAGCGTCACGAAGTCTCGCTCCTTGATGCTCAGCACCTCGCCTCGGGCCTGTCGGGCGAACCTCGCCCACACGGTGGCCGCCACCGCCACAATCACGTTGCCAATGCCGGCGCCGCCGGCGATGGCAACGATAATCAGCGCCAGCAGCACCGTTGGAAACCCCAGCACGGCGTCCACCAGCCGCATCAGCACAATGTCAACTCGCCCGCCGTAGTAGCCGGAAATCACCCCCAGGGAACTGCCGATGATTGCGCCGGTGCCCAATGCCACCAGACTGATGAATACGGAGGTGCGCGCCCCGTAAATCAGGCGGCTCAGGACGTCCTTGCCCGCCTTGTCGGTTCCCAGCAGGAATTTGGAGTTCTCAAAGGGCGCGACTTCTAGGTCGCGTTTGTTCAGCCGTTCCGGGTCATGGGGCGACAGCAGCGGCGCGAATACCGCGCAAACCACCAGCAGTACAAGGACGAAAATCGGTATCCACGGCAGGCGCAGTTCCCGCACTTTACGCATCGCGCGCGTTGCCGGATTGGCGACCGGCGCCGGAGTTGCCAATTCTTGCGTTGCCAAGTTAGTTGCTCCTGGGGCCGGTTAGCATCTGCAAAATTACCCTGCCGTTCTTGCGAAAGCGGGAACCCTGGACAATCACTGCCAGCAAAAAGTTTGCCATATCTTGCACTCGCCGGAATGACGAAGTTTGTTGACAGTCTCTAGCCGTACCGGATACGCGGGTCCACGTAGGCGTAGGCAATGTCAACTAATGTGGACATGAGGATGTAGAGGAAACCCGACGTCAGAATGGTTGCTTCGATTATGGGCACATCGCGGGTACGGATGCCTTCCAGCATCAGCAGGCCCAGCCCGGGCCAGGAGAAGATGACCTCCACCACGATAGAGCCGTTGAGCAGTCCGGCGAAGCTGATGCCCCCGAAGGTCAGCACTGGAATCACCGCGTTTTTCAGAGCGTGCTTGAAGATGACCAACTGCTCCGCCAGACCCTTGATGCGAGCAAACTTCACGTATTCGCTATCCAGCACTTCCAACATGGCCGAGCGGGTCAGACGCATGAAGCCGGCCATGGTAAACACCGCGATGGAAAAGGCCGGAATGACGAAGTAGCGCGGGTTCAGACCCTCCTTGCCGAAGGTCGGTAACAGATGTAACTCTACCGCGAATATCCACATCAGAATGATTGCCAGCCAGAATTGGGGCATGGACATGCCCAGAATGGCGAAGGACTTGCCCAGCCGGTCCAGGATGCTGTTCCGTTTCACCGCCGATAAAATGCCTAACGGAATGCCCACTGCGATGGCGATGAACAAAGCCGATATCGCCAACTGTATCGTGTTGGGGATACGTTCCATCACGATGTCGAAGGCCGGCTGACGCTTGTTGTAGGAACGGCCAAAGTCCCCCACGAACAAACCGCCCAGATAATCGAAGTACCGGATCACCACCGGGCGGTCCAGCCCCAGGTTCCTGCGGATCGCCTCAATCTCCGACGGTTTCGCGTCGCCCGGAGCCATGGCCAAGGCGGCATCGCCGGTGAGGTCGGTGCCAAAGAAGACGGCAGCGCTCAAAACGACCAACGTGGCGATGGCCTGAATGATTCGGAACAGGATAAAGCGTACCAAGCCGAAACCCTCCGCTTGTGAGATCCCAGTTCAATAGCCGCCAAAAGGCCAGCGTGCCGGATTATAGCAGAAAGGCAGGCTAAGCAGTCGGCGGCGGCGCCGGCGCCGGATTGTACAGCTCGAGGCCGATGGTGGCCGGAAATACGGCGGCCAGCTCGTCAACGCTCCAGCGCGTGTCCTTGCGAATGGTTTTCACCGGCTCGGGTTCGTTCAGCAGCGTTACCAGTCCGCCGGTCACGTGAAATACGTGGCCGTTGACGTGCGCTGCTTCAGCAGAGGCCAGCCAGGTCACCATGGGGGCCACGTCCTCAGGCTCTCCACGCAGCCCGCCACCGGCGGCAATGCCCCGAGCCGAGCGCAAAGCGCGGGCCTCGTCGGGCACGCTGGTGGTCATCCGCGTGCTGGCCGATGGCGATATGGCGTTGGCCGTCACACCGTAGCGACCCAGATCGCGGGCGCAGACGCGCGTGAAGCCGGCAATGCCGTCCTTGGCCGCGCCGTAGTTGGCCTGCCCGCTGTTGCCATAGAGCCCCGAAGTGCTGCTGAAGGTAATGATGCGGCCCGAACGCTGCTGCCGAAACAGGATGCTGGCGTGCTTGACCACAGTGAAGGTGCCCTTCAGGTGAACGGCAATTACGTCGTCCCATTCCTCTTCGCTCATGTTGAAGACCATGCGGTCGCGCAGGATGCCCGCCACGGTGACCACGATATCCAGCTGGCCGAAGTTATCAATGGCAGTCTGGACTATCTTCTCGCCGCCGTCCATGGTCGCTACCGATTCGGTGCAGGCAACGGCGGCGCCGCCAGCCTCGCCGATCTCGTTCGCCACCTGCTGGGCCACCGACACGTCCGTTCCGGTGCCGTCCACATTGACGCCCAGGTCGCAAACCACGACTTTGGCGCCTTCCTGGGCCATCAGCTTGGATACGCCACGCCCGATGCCGCGCCCGCCGCCGGTTACGATCGCTACTTTGTCTTGCAGTAGAGGCATTTTTCTATCCTCGTATATTTCGTGTGATCATCGTTATTCCCGCTTTCGCGGGAACGACGGGTGGTTCGACAAGCTCGCCATGAGCGGGAATGACGGGAGGTATGGGGTCATCGCTGCTGGGGCGGCGCCGGGTTGACGATACCCGCGGTCAGGTAACCGCGGGCCTGGTTGGACAGGTCATCCAGGTCCCAGTGGCCTTCCTCGGTCCAAATGGCCTTCTCGGGACGGGGCTGGGACATGAGGGATACGGTGTTGCCGTACACCAGGAAAGTCTGCCCGTTGATGTTGGCAGCGTGGTCGGTAGCCAGGTAGCAGACGAAGGGGGCGATGCCTTCGGGATCCAGATCTTGCACCTCGCCACCCCCATCGCCGGACAGCGATGCCACACCGCCCCGGGCGCGGATCTCGGCGGCGGACTCGGGAATCGCGCCGATCATCCGCGTGGTGGCCCGCGGCGCGATGGAGTTGGCCGTCACGCCGTAGCGGCCCATATCCTTGGCGACTACCTTGGTGAAGCCGGCGATGCCGCTCTTGGCCGCGCCGTAGTTAGCCTGGCCGCTGTTGCCCACCAAACCGGACTGGCTGCTGAACGTGATCACCCGACCGGATCGCTGCTGCCGAAACAGGATGCAAGCGTGTTTCACCACGGTGAAGGTGCCCTTCAGGTGGACTGCGATCACATCATCCCACTCCTGCTCGGTCATGTTGAACACCATGCGGTCCCGCAGGATGCCGGCGCAGCACACCACGATGTCCAGTCGGCCAAAGTTGTCGATGGCCGTTTGCACGATGCGCTCGCCGCCGTCCATGGTGGCAACGGATTCGGCGCAGGCCACGGCGGTGCCGCCGGCGTCGCGGATCTCGCCGACCACCAGCTCGGCTATGGACTGGTCAAAGCCCGTGCCGTCCACATTGACCCCGGGGTCAACCACCACAACCTTGGCCCCTTCCTTGGCCATCAGCATGGCGACGCCGCGACCCACGCCACGCCCCGAGCCGGTAACGATGGCTACCTTTCCTTCCAGATTGTTGGGCATAGTTAATCAATCCTTTTACTTGGTTTGTCCGGTATCCGCCGTTCCCGATTGCTCACATCGCTCCCGACCGTTCCCGTCGCTCCCGATTGCTCACATCGCTCCCGACCGTTCCCGTCATTCCCGACTGCTCTCGTCATTCCCGCGAAAGCGGGAATCCAGAACGTCTTCATTACGCAGGGCTCCGGATTCCGGCTCAAGGCCGAAATAACAGTGTGCGAGCCGGAATGACAGTGCGGGGCGCCGGAGCGACCGTCTGAAATATCAGGCGCGGCTGGGCATCGCCACCGTGGCCGTGCCGGGTGTGGTCTGCTGACCCTGCGGGTTCTCCAGCCAGATGGTGCAGTCCACCAGGTTCAGGCTGCCTTCCTGGTACACCCGCGTAACATGGCCTTTTGCGGTAATGGGTTCCCTGGGAAAGTCCATGCCACGATACTGACAGGTTAGCCGGCGCAGGGTTCCGCCCGGGCCAGCCCAGTTGGTCACATAAGTACCCAGCATCGCGTTCTTCAACGCGCCGTGGATGATGATCCCGGGTAGGCCGATGCCTTCGGCATAATCCTTATCGTAGTGAATTTCGTAGAAGTCACCGGAGGCTCCGGCATACTGCACCAGCTGCCGGGTGCTGGGTTCCCGCACCTCGGCCGGCAGTTCCATGCCTTCGCTGACATCCTCAAAGTAGATTTGTTGACCCATGATGTTCCTCATGTTCGCGTTGGTATCCCCACCGTCAGTGTCGGATCGACGTGCTGGTTTGGGTGGCTACGATGGCGCCGATCTGGTTGCGATAGGTGATCTTGATGGTGGTAATCAGCATCTGGCCAATGCTGCCGGCGCGCTCGCGGATGTCCTCCACGCGGCCCACGGCGGTGATGGTGTCGCCGGGCCGGACATGGTCGAAATATTCCCAGTCGCTGCCACCGTCGAGCAGGCGCGTGAACGGGATATGGAACGGCACCTCCGGGCGCACTGCGCGCATGGCCCGCAGGAAAGTTGGCGGGGCGACGATACCGCCGGTTTCAAGAGTGCCTTCGGTGTACGCCGGGTTATCATCACCGATGGCTTCGGCAAAGCGGGCGATGTGGCCCTTCTCCACCTCAAGGGTAGTCGGCGGGCTTTCGACGCCGATGGACTGCTCGCGCATCTCATCGGTAAGGGTGAACGAATTGGTGGACAACACAAACCTCCTGCCGCCGCTATACTGAAATCAAACACTCCCTACCTAGGCAAACAGGACCTAGGCAAACAGGAAACGAGCGCGACGAAATTATGGTACGGGCCGGGGCGAGTGTCAAGGAAGGGTAATCGTCACTCCGGCTTTCGCCGGCGTTCAGGAGTTGCGCTGCGTTGGATCACCGCCATGAGCCGGCTGATTTCGGCTAACGGATCGCCCCTTTCGGGGGACTGGCGCGGGCGATTCAATCCATATCCCATAGATCCGCATCCCGTGGATCCGCCCAGCCCCCACGCTTTGCCAGTCAACCGCCACCACGATGCTTGAAACTCTACGCCAAATCCAGCCGAAAATACGGTGGCGCTTGCTGGTTTTGGCCGGCATCGCCAGCCTGCTTTTATATATTGATGACTACCGGCCCGATGCCATCGGGCTGGCCTCGGCGCCGTATCGTTTCAGTGCGGTGGCCTGGGAACTGGGCAACCTGCCCGACAAGTGGCTGCACCGGATCCGGAGCGGCCCAAAGAACTTGATCTCAGCCACGAGCCGTGAGCAGCGGTTGGCGGACGTGGACGAGTTCTTCGTCCTCGGCGCGCGCCGGCGTGAGATCGACCGGGAAATAATCCGGCTGGCGGCGCCGGCATCTCCAACGGCCCGGAAAACCGGCGCTGCGGCGGCATTGCGGGCGGAACAAGCCGGGTTGCGGGAGCGGCAATCCCGCCTGCGGCTACCGGTTGAAGAAACTATCGAGAACGCCGTTGCCGATACCCTGGTGTCGTTGGGATTCCAGGCTTGGGCCGGCGTGTTTCCGCCGGTGGATACCGCGCTGACCGGCTCCCCGACGGTACTGGTTACGTCCCCGCGAGACCGTATCGCTCGCCGGGACGACGTGATATTGCGGACGGGGCTGACCAACGATCAGCGACAGCAGATCGAAAACAGCGTCGAGTCCGCAACCGGGTTATCCGCTCTGGTGGTGAACACCGGAGGCATCGCTTTCTATCCGTCAATCACCCTGCCCGACGCCGGCCTGGACTTCGCCCTGGAGGTCATCGCTCACGAATGGGTGCATCAGTGGCTGTGGTTCCGACCCCTGGGCCGGCGTTACTTTGCGGGAGGCGACATCACCGCCATCAACGAAACGGTCGCCAACATCGCCGGGCGTGAAATTGGAGAACTGGCCCGCCGTCGTTTGGAAGGCGCCACTCGGCCGCCAGCGCTCCATCCGGGTCACCAGCCTACGGAGCAGAAGCGCCAAACTGCCATCGATCCATTGCCCTTCGATTTCCAGGCAGAGATGCGGGTGACCCGGGAGCTGGTTGATGAGCTGCTGGCGGCCGGCGACGTCGCCGGAGCCGAGGCGTACCTGGAGGAACGACGGCGCGAGTTCGTGAAAAACGGCTACCCGATCCGCCGTCTGAACCAGGCCTATTTCGCCTTCCACGGCGCCTATGCCACCACCGGCGCCGCCGGCGTCAACATCATCGGCCAGCAAGTAGCGGAACTGCGCCGCCGCAGCCCCACGCTGGAGCATTTTCTGCGCGCCGCCGCCGAGATTGAAAACCCGGACGATTTGTCCAACCTGTTGTCAAGTCCCTTGCGCTGAGCGCGTCAATCCCCGGCGGCTACGCGGCTTTCAGCGCCTCCTCCAGCAGGGCCAGCGCCGTTTGCGCGAAGACCCACATATTAGCCTCGCGGTCGGGGCTGCCCGTTTCCAGCGTCTGTGAGCGTTCCACCGGCCCGGCGACGCCGAAGCAGGCGTGGCCGTAGTTGTCGCCGTAGCGGTTGCCCGTGGGTCCGCTGGCGCCCGTTTCGGCCAGCGCCCAGGTCGTGCCCAGCCGTTCCCGCGAGGTGCGGGCGTTGAGCAGGGCGTAGTATTCCGTGCTGGCCCGGCGTCCCTCCATCGCCGAGTCGGGCACCTGCAAAAGCCCGGCCTGCGCCGTCCGCGTATAGACCACCGAACCGCCCACGTAGTAGTCCGACGCGCCCGGTATGGAAACCAGCGCGGCGGAGATCAAACCTCCGCATGAGGATTCCGATACCGCAAGGGTATCGCCGCGCTCTTTCAGCAAAGCCGCCACCGACGCGGCCAGATCGTTAAGTTCGCCCATGTGTGTAAGTACCTCTCTGTTTTAATTGAGTGAAAACGGCTCAGACCCAGGGCAGCCGCTTGGATATAGTCTTGGCCGATTCCGGCGTCGGCAAGCCCTGCCGCTCCATCAGCATTATAGCCAGCCGGCGAAACTCCGCCCGATCGTGGCCGTTGACCACCGCCTGCTCGTGGGCTTCGGAGATTACCACGGGATAGCCTAGCCCCAACTCGCACTGTCGGACCAGCATGGCGTGACCGCGGGCCAGCAGCTCCCGGTTGTCCGCCACCCAATCCGGCACCTCCACCCGGGCAATCTCCGTGCCACTGTTCAAGTAGAAGAAATAGCTCCACTCCGTGCCTACCGTCAAACCCATGGCAAACCGGGATTCCACGCGCCCCGACTGATACAAAGGCGAGCGATGGCCGGGTTCCAGCAAAGCGTCGAACAGTTCCCGGTCGTTGAAACCCGCCGCGCCGTCGCACTGTGCCAGGTCGGAGCGGCGCGCGCTGCAACGCCGGGTACACTCCGCGGCGTCGCTGCCGCACAGGCCGACGCGCACGGCGCCGGCCGCCTCGGTGGTTTGGGGACGAGAGGTGTAGGCTGCCACCACCACCGGTCGGCCGCGGTAGGACGCCTCCCGCAACCGGACCAACGCCGTGTGCAGCCGCTCGCTCACCAGGGCATCGCTGACGTACCGAGGATAGCTTCCCCGCTGTAGGTCCCAGAAGGCCAGGGTGCCGTCCAGCAGGGCCAACACCGGCAAATCGGGCGGCAGCGCGTCCACCATGTCGGCCAGCCGCTCCACCTCGCGCACGGTGCGCAACGCGCCCAGCAGTTGGCCCGCTATCGGCGTCTCATCCAGCGAGCCGTCGGCCGGGCGAAGGTAGAGATCAGCGTCGCCCAGCGCCAGCGTCGGCTCGCTGAACAATTGGCAATCGGGGATCGCGCCGTAGGTGAGGGCGCAGCCGCCCAGGTTAATCAGGTAACAGCGCAGGGGCAGGTGCCGGTCCACGTCGATATGCGAGCCGTCCACGGAGAGGGCCGACCAGTCGGACGGCGCCTCCGACGGCGGTATGCTGGCCAGAAGCCCCTCGTCGTCGGTGCGCGCCGCGATGAAGGGACGACGGCCGGCCCTTGCGGTACGCGCGGCAGCCTCGGTTGGGGATATTGCACGGGCGCGATCCAACGTGTCGGCGAAACGCTGCCGTCGCGCGCGCGTGGTGGCCGCCACGTCTCCCATGGCGGTCATCAACTGAAGGGCGGTTTGGCCGAAGTCCAGGGCCATTTGCAGTCAGCGGCCGACGGCTCAGGTCCGCTAGCGCAGCACCCGTTCGTCGCCAACCCGCCGGGTGACGCGCTGCTGGTCCAGGTATTCCAGCAGGGGCAGCACGTATTTCCGGCTGGTGTCGAAAATAGATCTAGCGTCGGCCACGGTCACGCTGCCTTTCTCTTGAAGGTGCGCCACGATGCGCCCCACCATGTCCTCGTAGGCCGCCGTGGTGAACACGACCGTTTCGTTGACCTTCACCACGTCGCCCCGTTCCTGCAAATGGGCCAGCAGTTCCGGGTCCACCGGGCGGTCGGTGGGCGGCGACCAGGGTTCCGCCGCCAGCGCGGCCAGATAGTCGGCGATTTCCCGTTGCTGGCGGTCATTCAGGGCAATTGTGTGGTCGGGCGTGCGCACCAGCCCGCCGTCGTCGGCAATCACCCCTTCCTCTTCCAGCCGGGCCGCCGCCCGCAGATAGACCGGCTGCGACACCCCCAAGCGGCTGCGCAGTTCCTGGGGAGGAGCGCCCCGACGCACCGGATACTGGTTATGGTACGCCTGCAACGCCACCTGGGCCTGGTTTTGCACGATGTCCCAGCCACGACGGGAGTAGGCCACGGCATCGGCCTGGGCGCCCATCTCGCCCAACACCACCGCTGCACCGTCTCCGACCAGGACGCCGAGCCTTTCCAGGATTTCCTCTTCCGACAGATTGGAACGCTGCGACAGCGTACGGAGGTCGCACGGTCCCATCTGCTCCGCGATGGTCAGGATGACGTCCTCGCTGGCGCCGGCGTCCAGCATAGTGAGTCGTTCCAGCACTTCCGGCGCAAAGCGGCGATGGCGGCGACGCGGGTTGGGGTCGGCGACCTGCCCGCCGCCGAGGGTATCCTCCGATGACCGCAGCACGAAAAAGTCCCCTTTCACCATGGGCAGCGGTTCATCCAGCAGCACCTGCACCCAGCCCTCGCTGCCCGGTTGCAGGCGGTCGGCGTCCAGCAGGCGCACTCGTCCAGTGGTCTCGCTGGTGAACAGGTGGAAAGTTATGCCCTCGTTGTGCTTCAAGGCGTGGGGCGCGCCCTTCACCATCCGCAGGTTGGCGTCAAAGCGGCGGGTGGGTTGCAGCCAGCCCGGATTGGTCAGCACCTCGCCTCGTGGCACGTCGCCCCGCGAGATGCCCGACAGGTTCAGCGCCAGGCGCACCCCCGGCGTGGCGGCATTCAAGCGTGACTTATGGCTCTGCAACCCCCGGATGCGGGCCTGTCGTCCGGAGGGAGACAACTCAACCTGCTGACCCACCGCAACGGAGCCGTCGATCAGCGTCCCCGTCACCACTGTGCCGAACCCGCTGACGGTGAAACAACGATCAACGGGCAGGCGTGGACGGCCCAAATCGCGGCGCGTCTCAGTGTCGTCAAGGATGCCATCGATAGCAGCCTTAAGTTCGTCCAGCCCGGCGCCGGTGTACGCGGAAACCGCGACCATCGTGCAGCCCGCGAAGGTCGTGCCTTCCAGCGCGTCCTCAACCTCGGCCTTGACCAGTTCCACCAGCTCCTCGTCAACCAGGTCAGTCTTGGTGACTACCACCAGCCCCCGGCGGATGCGCAGCAGGTCCAGGATTGCCAGGTGCTCGCGGGTCTGCTGCATCACGCTCTCGTCCGCGGCGACGATGAGCATGGCCAGGTCGATAGCGCCGACGCCGGCCAGCATATTCTTGATGAACCGCTCGTGGCCCGGCACATCAACGATGCTGACCTCCCGCCCGCTGGGAAGGGTCATCCAGGCAAAACCCAAGTCAACGGTCATCTCCCGTTCCTTCTCCTCGGGGAGGCGGTCGGGATCAATGTCGGTCAGGGCCTTGACCAAGGTGGATTTGCCGTGGTCAACATGGCCGGCGGTGCCGATAACGTACATGGCAATTTCCAGCGAGTTAGTTTCAGGAAGTCGTGGGATGACGGATGCTGACAGCCCATATTCCGGGGCCCCAGCTGTTACGCGCATTCAAAATGCCGGCCATCAGACGGAACCGGTCGGTATCGGCAATGTCATTATGCAACCGGAATAGAACCACGCCATACGGCGCCGGCCGGTTCCGGTTAACCACAATATCACCGAAGTCTTTATCTTGCGTGGCAAGCAGACGGTTTTCGCCGGTGGCAACGGCGAGAACGTCTGGGTCCGGCATATTTTCGTCAGCCAGTATCCGCAGGGCAGCCGTGCGCTCAGTCGTCATCTTCGTCGCCGTACAGGTCCCGCCAGGTGAAGTCGGAGAGTTTGGCGCCGGTAGCGGCATACTGCCGGCAAGCCTCAATATCATCCAGCGATATATGGGAGAAATGGCAACGCCGGATGTCTTCCGGGCTACGCCCGCCGCGGAGCAGTTCATCCACCAATTCCACGGAGATGCGCGTTCCCCTGATGCAAGGCTTGCCGGCCAGAATGCCGGGAGTTTTGACGATGCGGCTTTGCCAGTCGTCATTATCGGGAATAGCCAGTATTGTTTCGTGGTTTGTCATGCCCATCGCTTCCATCTCCGTAGGAAAACACCTTTTCGGGCGAAACAGCCGAGCCATTCGGCCATTGTGTGCTACACAATGGCCGGCGGTGCCGATAACGTACATGGCAACCCCTAATCATCTTTTGTTTCCTGCTCCATCTCCGGCATTTCCTGGTAGCGATGCTCGAACTCTCGGCCTTCCGTTTCCGGCTGGGCATCCGGGTAGATACGCCGCAAATCCCATTCATTAATGCAGGCCCGTACTTTATAGCGCATCGTGTTCTGATAAGCCGCCCCGTCCAGTTCGGCAGTGAGGGCCGGCGTATCCCATCCATACGCCTGCTGGTATAGTAGCCGCAACTTTTCCAGAGTATTCTGCAACTCCACTTCGCCGGGCGGATCTAGCAGGATGCCATCCCCTTCCAAAGCGTTAATGGCCGCCTCTGCCCAGTCCGCTTCCGCCATTGCGTTACGCTCCCGCAACCGATTCGGCGCGACAGTCTTATCGTCTTTGCCGAAAGGCCCCAGCACCGATGCCGCGAATCCCAGAGTAAATGTGCCTACAGCTATTAACCCCGGATATTGCGCATCATCGGCAGTCTTGCCCAGCCACCGGCCCAGCTCGGCATATGACCTTGCCCTTTGCAGCAGGCTGTAAGAGCCTACCAGCTCTAGCTCGTCCAGCAACACTACCCATCCTTTATAGCCGACGCCCTTTATCAATTCTGTTGCAAAACGTAGCCTCTGAGGTGGCAGGTCGCGGGCGGTGGGAGCCTGAAAGTTAAAACTGCCGTGCTGGCTAATAAGCTTTAGCCCATTCCTTACCCTAGCTGCCGCAATACGCTCCCCTGCCCAAAAGGATTCAATCTCACTCTGGAGATCCCGGTCGCCGGAACGCTCGTAAATCATCATTGTCGCCGGGAAATAAGCGTGCAAACCGTTTTCCCCGACATTAAGCCAACGGGAGAAACGGTCATACTCCGGGGTTCGAGCATTGATTTTGTCGCCTATCTCCTCCATTAGTTGGCCCGTTCGTCCCGGCAACTGCGCGTGTTGCATCGCCGATGCGAAAACCTTGCCCAAGTCATACAGCGGCGTCTCCTTGCTTATCGCTACCCGGCTGCATACAAATCCCTCTGCCAAAGCCCGGTGCTCCAGGTAAGAAAGCAGGTGCGATTTCCCGGAACCAAAATCTCCGGACACCAGCATCCCCAAAGCGCCTTCCGGCAGCGCTTCCGTGCCAATAGATTGCAGCAGCAACTCGTCGAACTTGCTCTCTACCGATGGGCGGTTACAACCCAGAATTTCCACCGCCGCCCGGTTAGGAACGCCATTTCTGAGAGCCTCCACCGCCTGACGGCACTGGAAAGGGTCCAGGTGATCCGGGTTCAGCGCCATACTTCTTGCCTCCATATCAGGATCAGGACAGGCGAACTAGCGACGCCATAGGATTGGCCAGATACCGGTCCTGGACATCATTCATTACCCGCGTCATCAAGGCCTCATAACAGCCAAACCCTCGGGAGCGAGTATCCTCATTCAGGAAATCTGGATTCGATACCACTACCACCAACGCTCCGCTGAGCCGGTCGGTGCCGTCAATCAACTCTCGTAGCAACTCGTAATGATCCATAACCATTGACTTGGTATAAAATCTTGACCTGTCTTGCGGCCTTTGCGGTAGCAGAACCCGTGTATTATCCAGCAGTATCACCACGCCGTCATAACCGGCATAGCGTATCCAATACAAGGCTGACTCGATGAAATGGCGCGCCGTGGTACGGTTGATTGACGTGTGGACGGAAAAGTGTTTCACATTGCCGATTCTCGTGTTCGTGCCGGTCAGCCAGTCAACCAGCGATTGCCCTCCATACGCGTCACTAGGGGCGGCATTCTCCAGGAGACACATACGTGTCATCGCGACCCTGAAATCCCGCGCCATTCGCCGGTTCTTAAAAATCCGATTTTCTATCTCGGGCCGCAATTCCTGCATCACTGTTGCCGCGTCCACCCTGTTGGCATCTCCAATAGCAGCGTAAATGCTGTCATTACCACATAGCGCAACATCTGCAACCCGATAATCCTGCCTTTCCGCCAGAGTAATGACCACCCGGCGAGCCAACAGACGCCAATCCATCTGCTTGGCCATCGCAAAGAAAATATCCTGCGGCATATGCACCCGGGCATCCACCGCGTTGATTTTCACAAAGGAGCAGCCCAAGTTTCCGGATTGCTCGGATAGTGCGAACGCCAGCTCATTTTTCGTATCATCGTCAGCAACAGCGAATTTGACTGATGCACCGCCATCCCTGATGAACGACTCAAGGTACTCTGCGCCGATGAATTGCACCCATTCCTGTATCGAGATTGTGTTATCCATCGCGCACCTCTGAGAAGGCGATGTTGTGGTAGGTCAGGAGATGACCGTCGGGCGCTACAAAAGCGATGGTACTTTGTCGCCCGCTGTGAAAATGCAGCTGCTTTCTGTTACGAGTTACCTTCGGTCCCTCCGTGTCCAGCCGGTACAGGTCGCGGGCAAAATCCGTCCGGCTGTATTCTCGACCTGTTCCCGGCATCAGGGTGAGGGCTTCGTAAATTGCGGATAACGGAACCGCTGGCCCCACGCCGCTTGGCGACCGTCCTTCCCTGAGTTGGTGGTCGGTGCGCATCTTGTACGCAGCGTACACTGCCTCGAGAAAGGCTCCGCTGTTGTGCCGCGCCGGCTTGTTCTGATTCGACAACAGCCGCGATACCAGGTGCGAGGGGCGGATGGTGGACACTTGCTTCCGGTCGACACGCACCGCCCGGCTCGCCGGCAACACACTAACAATGGACGGGTGGGCAATTAGCTGCCGATCCCGCTCGTGAATGTCCAGCCCATTCCCGGCGGCCACCTGTCTCAGCTCGGCAGCAAAATGCTCTTGCAGATAAGATATTTCCTCCTCAGGCTGGAAAGGCCAAGCTTGCGTTGCGTTCTTAACTTCCTGCATCAGAGCCCGCAAAGCGGAATCCAAGTCCGACTGCGACCGCCGGATGGCGTTGATGCTGCCCGTCTTGGCTGCTCGTTCCAGCGCACGCGCCGCCCGTACGGCGGCCCCCGCCGACTTGACGGTTGACGCTGCCGCCTGCTCCGTGTCGGCAAACCCCTGTTCAAATCCAGTCATACATCCCTCCAGCGCAGGCGAGGCGCCGGCCGATGCGGCGCCTCGCCTGCGTTATCCCTCAAAATCGGTAATCACGCTCCGGCGCACGCTTTGGGCTTTCATGTCGGCGAAGGCCCGGTTGATCTCCGACAGTTTCAGCTCCTGGGTAACCAGCTCGTCCAGCTTGAGACGGCCCTGCTTGTAGAACTCGATGTAGCGGGGCATATCGGTGCGGAAGCGATTGGAGCCCATGGTGCAGCCCTGGATGGCGCGGCCTCGACGCAGGAAGTTGCCGGCGTCCAGTTCGATCTTCACGCCTTCCGGCACCATGCCGATGATGGTGGCGACGCCCCCCGGACGCAGCATGTTGTAGCAGTCCTCGGCGGCCTGCTTCAGGCCGATGGCCTCGAAGGAATAGTCCACGCCGCCGCCGGTAAGCTCCATAATGCGCTCGGCTACGTTTCCGGTCGTCGCGTCGATGACGTCGGTTGCGCCGAACTCGCGGGCCAGGGCGAACTTGTCCTCGGTGGTGTCCACGGCGATGATCCGCAGAGCGCCGGCCAGAGCCGCCGCCTGCACGCAGTGAATGCCGATGCCGCCGCAGCCCACCACGGCCACCGTGCTGCCCGGCTCAACGCGGGCCGTGTTCAGCACCGCGCCGAGGCCGGTGGTCGCGCCGCAGCCGATGAGAGCCAGTTGCGGAAAGGGAATGTCGCCATCCACCTTGACCAGCGCGTTCTCGTGCACCAGCATCTCGGCGGCGTAGGAACCCAGCTGGGCAAACTGGGTGATGGCTTCGCCGTCCTTGCGAAGCCGGGGCGGGTCGTCGCGCCTTCGCGTTACCGCCGTCCGGTCGCAGAGGTAAGGCTGACCTCGGGTGCAAAATTCGCAGGTTCCGCAGAACACGGACAAACACATGATTACCGAGTCGCCGGGTCGGACATAGCTGACCTGCTCGCCCACCGCCTCCACGATACCGGCGGCCTCGTGGCCCAGGATGCAGGGCATGGGCGTGGTGTACAGACCTTCGACAAAGTGCAGGTCGCTGTGGCACACGCCCGACGCGCCCGTGCGCACCAGTACCTCCCGGGGCGCCGGCGTGTCCACTTGCACGTCCTCAACGACAACCGGCTGATTGACTTCACGCAAAACTGCTGCCTTCATTACCGTTCCCTCCGGAGGCGGCCCGATGGGGGCTGCCTGAATGGCGTGGCGCAGGTTAGCATCGGGGCCGGCGAGCGTCAACAAAACCTGGCGTGGCACGACCTTGCGGAGTCGCGGGGGCATTCCGGCGCCCCCTTCGTCATTCCGGCCCACCTTCGTCATTCCGGCCTTGAGCCGGAATCCAGAAACGCCGGCAAATTACTATGTTGCAACCCCGGCCTGTGGATTCCCGCTTTCGCGGGAATGACGAGGGGGGCGGGAATGACCAAGGGGGGGGCGTCGCAATGACCAAGGGGACGGGAATGACGAGGGGGCGCCGCAATGATCGAGGGGGCAGGTCGGAATCTCACAGACGCGGGTCAACCGGCTCGCTCTCCAGGGCGAGCACCGCGAAGACGCACTCATGCACTCGATAGAGCGGCTCCCGGTCAACGAACCGCTGCAAGCCCTCGATGCCCAACGCAAACTCCCGCAGCGCCAGCGACCGCTTGGTGGATAGACCTCGCTGGCGCAGTCGCTCCAGGTTGTCCGGCAGCGTGTACTCCGGGCCGTAGATGATGCGCAGGTACTCGCTGCCTCGGCACTTCATGGCCGGCTGCACCAAACCCCTCCGGCCGGTGGCGATGAATTCGACGGGCTTGACGACCATTCCCTCGCCGCCGGCGGCGGTCAGCTCTTCCCACCAACGGATGGCATCGACTTCGTCCGGTGAATCGACCTCGTCCGGTGAATTGAGCTTCACAACATTGCGCCGCGTTGCGCGAAACAGCTCCGGGTCGGCCTGGCTGAGGCGCGCTGCAATATCCATATGCCACAAGTGGCCCTTATCGGTATGCGCCGCTCCTTCGCTGGCCAGCAGATGGAAGGGCGCGAGTTTGACATCGGCCAGCAGCGTTGCCGGCCAACAGTACCGAGCGTAAGCGTCGCGGTAGTGATGCGCCAGGCGGAGCCGCTCATCCACTCGGCCCAAGGTTTCGCCGGCGTCGATGCCGCGAGCCTCCGCCTGACGCAACAGCTCCTGCGCCGCCGCCAGGCCCGTCCGGGACGCCGCGCCCACCGCCGCGTACTGCTGTTGCAGCAGTTCCTGCGCCTTCAAAGACCAGGGCATCAGTTCGCAGTCCAGCAGCGCCCAATCGGTATCCAGCTCATCCCACAGGCCCGCTGCGGCAAAAGCGTTGCTAACGCGCTCCAGGAACTGTCCTTCCAAGGTTGTATCTTCAAAAAACCGGCGCCCGGTCCGGGTGTAGCAGACGCCGGCGTTTTCGCTGGCGATGCCGAATCGTCGCTCAGTGGCTGCCGGGTCTCGCCCTGCCACTACAACGGCCCGCGAACCCATGTGTTTCTCCTCGCAGATTACGGAAGTCACACCGTTGTTGCGGTAATAGTCGAACACCTCAGCAGGATGTTCCAGCAAGCCGGAGAGCTTGGAAGTTTCGCACGGTGAGATCGTGGGTGGCAGATACACCAGCCAGCGGGGATCGAGGGCGAAACGGCTCATCACCTCCAGGGCCGCCGTTGCGTGCTCCTCGCGTACCGTGACGTTGCCGCGCAGCCGCGTCGCCACGACCCGCTTGCCCAGCACATCGTCGATGTTCAGCACGTTGGCCGCCCGGGTTTCCGCCCCCGCCGCGCTATCCTTAGTCCGGGCAGCGTGGTCCAGGGGCCGGGCCGGTTCGTAATAAACCCGCACCGCCGGCACCGACACCAACTCGTTTTCGGGATACCGCAGGGCGGTGAGGCGTCCGCCGAAGACGCACCCGGTGTCCACATTGATGGTTCGGTTCAACCAGGCGGGCTCGGTGACCGGCGTGTGCCCATACACCACCGAGGCATTGCCGCGATAATTGGCGGCCCAGTCGGCGCGGACGGGCAGCCCCCACTCGTCGGTTTCTCCGGTAGTTTCCCCATACAGGCAAAAGTCCCGGACCCGCGCGGAGGCCCGGCCCTGGTATTCCTCTTTCATGCCGGCGTGGGCCACCACCAGGTTGCCGCCGTCCAGGACGTAGTGGCTGATCAGGCCGTCCAGAAACTCGGTGGCCTGCTGCCGGAATGCCGGAGATTCTTTCTCTAACTGCTCAAGCGACTCCGCCAGTCCGTGGGACACCTGCACGTTGCGGCCCTTGAGCTTGCGGACCATCTTGGACTCGTGGTTGCCGGCCACCGACAGGGCGGAACCGTCGGCCATCATGGACATGACCAATTTCAGCACGTTAACCACGCCGGGGCCGCGATCCACCAGGTCTCCGACGAATACGGCCTTGCGTCCCTGCGGGTGGCTGACGGAATAGCCGTATCCTCCGTCATCTTTCCCTTTAGCCGGCGACCAGCGGTATCCCAAGCGTTCAAGAAGCGCAACCAATTCGTCATAGCAGCCGTGCACGTCGCCGATTACGTCGAAGGGGCCGGTCTCATGACCGCGATCGGTCCATGAGGGCGTGCGTTCTATGGTGACCGCATCAACTTCTTCCGGGGAGTTGAGCACGTACACGTAGCGGAAGCCCTCGCGTCTCAGGCCGCGTATTGACCGACGCAGCTGCTCCGTCTGCCGGCGCACTACGCCGGAACCGAACTGGCGGTCGGGTCGTTCCCGGTTGCGGGCCAGACAGATCGCTGTAGGCAGGTTCAGCACGATGGCGACCGGCAAGCAGTCGTGATCCCGGGCCAGTTGCACCAGGCCTTTGCGGGCCGGCGGCTGCACGCTGGTGGCGTCGATGACGGTGAGGCGACCGGCGCGCAAGCGAGTGTCGGCAATGAAGTTCAGCAGAGCGAAGGCGTCGGGAGTCGCCGCCTGGTCGTTGGCATCATCGGCCACCATGGCCCGGCAGGCATCGGAGGACACCACTTCGGTGGGCTTGAAATGCCGGGCGGCAAAAGTTGACTTTCCCGACCCCGACGGGCCGACCAGCGCCACCAGGCACAGCTCAGGGATGGTCACATTCATCTAGTGAAGACTCCCCATAGTGAAGACCCCCATCTGTGTCGGCGCGCCCCAGACGGCATCCTCAGGGCCGATGTTTTGAAAACGCACGTCGTACCCCCGGCGCTGCGCCACCCCATGCGCCCAGCTTTGGAACTCCCCCCGCGTCCACTCGAACCGATGGTCCTGATGCCGGAAATCACCGGCGGGCAGGTCGGGAAAGAGCGTGTTGTACTCCGAGTTGGGCGTGGTGATGAGTACCGTGCCGGGCCGTGCGGCGCCGAATATTGCTTCCTCAAACGCCCCCAGGCGTGGCGGGTCAATATGCTCGATCACCTCCATGGCAACGGCGGCATCATGGCCGGACAGTCGTTGATCCCGGTAGGTCAACGATCCGTGCAGCAGGGTGACCCGCTCCCGCTGCGCGGCCGGCAGCGTATCCAGACGCAGGCGTTGGCTTGCCAGTTCCAAGGCGCGATGCGAGACATCAAAGCCGGTAATGGAACGTATGGCGGTCTCCCGGAGCATTTCCCCGATGAGTCGGCCTTCGCCGCAGCCCAGATCCAGCACGCGCCCCGCGCCGAGTTCGCGGAGCGCGTCGAGGACGGCCTGTATCCGCTGCTCTCCCAGTCGCAGGGGGGCTTCGAGGCGCACTTCTCTCTGCTCATGGCGTTGGGCCGCTTCGTCAGGGTCGGATTGGCCGGCGTCCAGCAGTTGCGCCAGCGCCTGCCGTACCAGGCCGCGCTGATGCTTGAGATAGCGGCCGGAGATCAGTTCCTGGTGCGGATGGTCGCCCAGCCAGCCCGCGCCGAAGCGCAGCAACTTATCCACCTCGTCGTCGCCAACCCAATAGTGCTTGTTGTCGTCCAGCACCGGCAGCAGCACGTAAAGGTGCGCCAGCAGATCCTGGAGTCTGGCGCAGGTTTTCAGGGTTACGCTGAAGTAGGGGCTATCGCCCCATTCGGGGAAGTCCGGATCCAACGGATGATCCTGAATATCCAGGCCGTAGCCCAGCGGCTCGAATAACCGGCGGATCAGACCGGCGCCCTCCCGCGACGGCAGGGTGGGCAGCCGGGCTTCCAGCGGAATAGCCTGCTCGGTCAGCTCGGGGCGCTCCCGGCTCCGGCCGGCCAGCGCGCTGCCGAATACGGAGGCGATGGCCACGCTCAGGTGAGACGACGCCACATAAGGGCGGTCGTTCACATACTGCTGGAGCCAGCCGGCAGAGTCGGTTCTTCCGCCCCTGGATCGCGCCATACCCACCGGATCAATATCCAAAAGCAGCGCGGCGGTGCAACGTTCCGGCTCCACCTCGGGATAAAAAACGTCGGCCCGGCCAAAGGGAAGGGAGAAGGATTGCAACCGGCCGGGGTTTTTGTGCAGCAGATAACCGAGGTCGGTAGCCGGGTTATGCGTGGTGGTGATGGCAAGCAACATTATGCCAATGTTACACCGGGGCGTAACTCACGGACAAGACGCCCAACCTGACCGCCGGCACACCGGCAGCAAGGCGCGTCCCGGAATTCACTCGGCAGCCTGACGGCGCCCAGGCTCCGGCGGGTGGGTGAACCAGTGGTAGCTGAACGCGCCCTGCGCTCCGCGCACGAAGGCAAACAGCAGCAGACCGTATATTGCCAGCCAGATCACGTCGCGGGCGCCGTCGAGGGTGATGAGACCCAGCATGATGAGGGCGACGCGGGAAACGACGAAACCCGTGGCAAGCAGAAGCGCCGTTGGACGCCACCGGCGCATCACTCCCAACGCCAGCAGCGCGATGGCGAGGCCCTCTACGCCATAGTAAATCAGCAGGTTGGCCGGCGGAATCGACGGAACGGCGCCTTCCGCTTCTGATTCGGCCAGCGCCGGCGCCGAGATCCAGACCATCAGCACCACCATGGTCCAGACCCACCAGGCCAACCCACTAAACCAGGCCCAACGCATCCAGCGTCGGGCCTGCTCCGGGTTGGTCGCCATCATCCGCCCGCGCCAACCGGGTGGGCGGGCGTAATCCCGTTCTGCCGCTGCCGGTTCCGGTGTCTGCTGGCCCGGCGCCTCCGGCGTCATAAAAATCTAGGCGTCTTCGTCCAACAGCGGCAGCGTGGTCCAGGTCGCCCCGTCGGGATCCTCGGAGAGGCCCTGCTCTCGCACCATTCGGCGCAGGTCAAGCAGAGTGGCGTTGACCTCATCCGTAATCTTCTGCCACTCAGGTTCGGGCGGGAACCAGTATGGCGAGTTGATGCGAACCACCTGGTTCTGAGCGGAGTTGTAATAGATACCGAATCTTGCCGCTTGCTGTTGCATGACACATACTCTTTGCCCGGCGTCATGGGTGCGGCGTCGGGCGGTGGGTGTAAGGTTGAGGCTATGGGTTAAAGGAGTTCCTTCTTGAGGATCAAACGTTCCAGACCGTACTTGCGGCTGCCCATGATGCCGATGATGCCGGCGATGGCGAACCATAGAATAGGCACTTCGCCGCCGTGGGCGCCAAAGGCGGAGCCAGTATCCCCCGGCGGGTTCGGGAAGATGTGCGGGCGCCCAGTGGATGCGTCGCCGGAAATCCCCAGAGCAAAAACGCCTTCTGGGCGCCATGCAGGGAGACGATAAAGGCGAAAA
This sequence comes from Dehalococcoidia bacterium, assembly GCA_963692995.1. Classification (GTDB taxonomy): domain Bacteria; phylum Chloroflexota; class Dehalococcoidia; order Lucifugimonadales; family UBA3495; genus Bin87. Next base: position 748,812 of record OY843611.1, on the reverse strand, counting down.
TGAGCCTGAAGAACAGGTAAAACTCGTCGGTGTAGCGCAGGAAGTACCTTCCGAGCAGGGAGGCGTCCTGCTCCGCCCCGTCCGGAGCGCGTGCTCTGTTGGTGGCCATGACAATTCTCCTCTACAGTCCGGCATATTTGTAAATCGGCCAACTGGCCGGGCGAACTGCGAGGGTATGGTAATATGCACGATTTGGTCTCGCTAGGATATTACCTGGTTGATTGCGATGGTTTCATCGCGGCTGGGGCCGGTGGAAATGATCTGAGCCGCGCAGCCCACCAACGCCTCAATGCGGCGTACATAGGCCAGGGCGTTTGCCGGCAACTGCTCGGGTCGGGTGGCGCTGGCGGTCGGTTCGTGCCAGCCGGGCATCTTTTCGTAGATGGGCTCGCAACGCTCCAGCATGCCGGTATTGGCCGGAAAACGATCCAAGTCCGTGCCATCCACCCGGTAGCCGACGCAGATTTTCACGTCGTCCATGCCGTCCAGGATGTCCAGGCGGGTCAGAACCATGCCGGTGAAACCGTTGATCCGGTTGCTGTAGCGGGCGGCGACCGCGTCGAACCAGCCGACGCGCCGGGCCCGTCCGGTGGTAGTGCCATATTCATGGGCCTTCTCGCGCAGGTCTTCGCCGGCCTGGTCGAGCATCTCCGTAGGCATGGGCCCGCCGCCAACGCGCGTGGAATAAGCTTTGAATACCCCCAGCACGCCTTTTATCGACTGGGGATCTATACCCAGCCCGGTGATTGCGCCTCCGATGGACGGGGACGACGACGTAACGTAAGGATATGAACCGTGGTCAACATCCAGCAGCGTGCCCTGCGCGCCCTCCAGCAACACCCGCTTGCCCTGCTCCAGCAGGTCCTGCACGATCTGTTCGGTGGGGCAAACCATTGCGCGCAGCCGTTCTCCCCACCGGCGGCAGAGTTCCAGCATCTCGTCGGCGTCCACGGGTTCGCCGCCGTACACGCCGGTGATGACCCGGTTTTTCATTGCCACGGCCGCTTGCACCCGGTCGGGCAGCTGCTCGGTGGTATCCAGCAAGTCGCCGACACGGATACCGTCGCGGGAGATTTTATCAACGTAGGCCGGGCCAATGCCCTGTCCGGTGGTGCCAATGGCGCCGTCGCCCCGGGCGCGCTCCTGTAATTCGTCCAGCAGGATGTGGTAGGGCATAATGACGTGGGCGCGGTCGCTGACGAACAGCCGGCCGGTGTCGATGCCCCGTTCCTCCAGGCCCGCAATCTCCCCCAGCAGCACGTCGGGATTCACCACCACGCCGTTGCCGATAATACCGGTGACGCCCGGCCAGCAAATGCCCGACGGGACCAGGTGAAGCTGGAACTCGCCGCGCTCGTTGACCACCGTATGACCGGCATTGTTGCCGCCGGCGTAACGCACTACGCAATCGGACTGGCCGGCAAGGTAGTCAATAATTTTGCCCTTGCCCTCGTCGCCCCATTGTCCTCCGATTACGGCGTAAGCCGGCATTGTGCTTTGCTCCAAATTCTCAGAAACTAACCAGAAAATCGCCCCCACAGACTAGGGCCTGTGGCGGCACGCGTTCTTGATCGTGCGCTCGGCGACGATGCGGTTGCCAAGCAAGTATATCAGAAACCGCTACCGGGCGACAGAAGCCAGGTCATCCGGTAGCTTTGCAATGCAGAAAGAACTGTTGCCGCTCGGTCAGCCGCCATTGAACGCCGGCATGACATCCTGGGCGAAGCGGGAAAGCTGTTCCTTGAACACTTCGCGGGGCATTCCCATCACCGAGCCCAGGTTGACTCGCTCTACGCCGGGATAGCGCGCCTCGTCCTCTTTCAGCGCGTTGATGATGTCGTCGGGGGAGCCGGCCAGCCACGCGCCGCTCTCCACCGCGCCCTCCAGGGTGGGCAGTTCCACGCCGCGACGCAGGGACGGATTGGACACCGCGTCAATCTGCTCCGGTTCCAGGCGCATCAGGCCCAGCGGTGCGGCGAACTTCATAGCCTCCTCAAAGTAGGGCTTGGCTTCCTTGATTGCCGCCTCCCGGTTCTGGCCGATGAAGAAGCGGTAGCCGAAAGCGATGTCCTCGCCCAAGGCCAGTTCGCGTCCGTGATTGGCGGCGGCCTGTTGGTACATGGTCAGCCGCTCGTGCCGGGCCGGTTCCGGCGTGTTGGCCACCATGGCCTTGATGCCCACGCGGGCCATGAAGTCAACGCCCTTGGGGTTGCCGGAAACCAGGGGTTGCCAGATCTCCACAGGATTTTGCAGTGGCCGGGGCACCAGGCTCAGCTTTTCCAAAGTGTAGCCTCGATAGGGCACGCGGGCCGGTATCTGGTAATGCTTGCCCTCGTGGGAGAAGGCTTCCTGGCTGAAAGCCTTGACCATAACCTCCACCTGCTCCTCGAACAGCTCGCGGTTAGCGTCGCCGTCGAACATGGGGGCGCCGAAGGTCTCGACCTCGCGAGAATGATAGCCGCGCCCCACACCGAAGATGATGCGCCCGCCGGAGAGGATGTCGCCCATAGCGAAGTCCTCCGCCAGCCGCAGGGGATGCCACATGGGGGTAATGTTGAAACCGCAGCCGTACTTGAGCCGCTGCGTGTTGCAGGCCAGATACAGCCCCAGCATGATCAGGTTGGGGATGCACTCATAGCCTTCGGGCTGGAAGTGGTGCTCGGCCATCCAGAACTCATCATAGCCGTTGGCTTCCAGGTGTTTGGATATGTCCAACGCCCAGTCAAAAGCTTCGGCCAGTCGCTCGTTGGAATACCGGCGGTCGTTGGCCGGCGTACCTTCCAGTCCCAGGTTATCGTCCACCACGTGGCCGGCGTAGGATGCGCTAAAACTCTTGAACATATGGTCCGTCCTTTACAAAGTCGCCTTGTCATTCCGGGTCTCCCGTCGTTCCGGGTCTCCCGTCATTCCGGGTCTCCCGGCGTTCCGGGTCTCCCGGCGTTCCGGGTCTTCCCGTCATTCCCGCGAAAGCGGGAATCCAGGAAATCGGCAACAATTGTACTGCATTTTCAAACAAACGTAGGGGCGCCCACAAGGAGCGCCCCTACTGGGTTGCGCGGGTATCACCAGGAACGGATTACTGGGCCCAACGGACCGTCCACAGCGCGCTGGGGGACGGGCGCAGCGGGCGTGGGCGCCAGTCGTCGATGCGGGCGCTGATGGCGTAGGGAGCATCCAGGTAACCGGGCGCGAAGTCCCAGTGGCCCTCGTGAGCCTGGCGGAGCGCCTGGTAGTAGTTCTCCTCCTGGGTTTCCGGGTTGGTGGACGACACTGCGGCCGCGATCAGCGGTTCGGTCAGCGGGTCGTAGCTGATGTACGAACCATCGGGGTCGCCGAAGCGGCCAATCAGCTTGGAGCCGGTGTCATAGGAGTGCTCGTTGGAGCGCACCAGGTACTGGCCGGGGATCTCGCCGCCGTACTGCCGGTCTTTGATGGCGGCTTCTTCACCGACATTGACCTCGCAGTTGAGGCCCAGGTAAATGCTCCAGTCGTCGCAGACGAACTCGACGATTTGCAGCATCTTGGGCACGGTGGCGCCGGCTTCCCAAGTCCAGACGTTCCACTCGTCGCCGCCGCCGGGCATAACCGGGTCCTTGAGGTTGGTCACCGCCGGGGCAGTGAGGGCCTCGGTATCGACCGCGGGAACGTTGTAGCCAGCCTCGACAAAGAGGTCGCGGGCTTTCTGGGGATCAAAGGGGAACGGGTCCAGAGTGCCGTCATTCCGGTAGCCAATGCCCGACGGGGCAGCGGCGGCGGTGCCGGCGATGTGGAACACGTCGGGGCCGCCCACCAGTTCCTGGATGGCTTCCTTATCGATGGCGTAGTCCAGAGCGTGGCGGACGCGCTTGTCCTGACACATCAACTCCGTCCCCACCGGGTCGCCGATGTACGTACCTTGGTCGTCCTGATCACGAGACTGGTCGTAACCCAGGTTCTGCGGGGCGTCCTTGCTACAGTTCCAGGCGTTGATCCAGATCAGGGTGGATTCGGGGCCGAAGCGGAACTGCAAGCCGTCGGCTTCCAGTTCTTCGCGGGAGTCCACGTCAATGGGGGAGATGTCAGCCTCGCCGCTGAGGAGGGCGGCCTTGCGGGTCGCGGCCTCGGCTACCAGGTTGATTTCCAGCGTGTCAAAGGGGTAAGGGCGCTTTTCCAGAATGAAGTGCTCATCCCGCTTCTCGTACACGATCTTGGTGCCGGAAACAAAATCAGCCAGGTCGAAGGGGCCGGCAGCGCCGGGGTTGGGATTAGAGTTGAGGCCGTCGGAGCGGGACTGATCGTCGTCGCCAAAGCTCTCGAAGTAGGCTTTGGACATGATGGAGCCGCCAGTGCCGCCGCCCACTTCGCTGACGTCGGCCATGAAGTTCAGAGTAGGGCGGACGAAGCTGATAGTGACTTCGTTGGGGCCGGTAACCCGGGCGTGTCCTTCTTTTTCCCGACTCGTGTTGTCGCCTTCGTAGGCTTCGTTGGGCTCGTCGCCGGCGACCAGCCGCCAGATGCGGATGCGCACCACTGAACGGGCTCCGTCGTCCTGGACGTACCGGAGATACCAGGCGGCGTCTTCGGCGGTCATTGGATCGCCGTTGTGGAAAACAACGTCATCCCGCAGTGTCCAGGAAATGCTTTTGCCATCGCCGGACACGGACCAGTCGGTAGCCAGGCCGTCCCGGGTGTAATTCAGATCGTCGTCGGTGGTGATCATGTGGGAATGCAGCGGGAAGTGCCAAACGTGCTTGTCGCCGCTCTCGTACTTGGGGTCCCAAACCTCGTTGCCGAAGGACTCGGTCAGCACGATAAGCTTGCGTCCTTCGCCGGTAGCCTCCGCGGACGGCGGCGCCTGGGTGGGCAGCGGGGTGGCGGTCGCGCCGACGGCGACCGGGGGCGCGGCGGTCGCGCCGACGGCGGCCGGGGGCGCGGTGGGCGCGGCGGCGGCGCTGGGGCTGCTGCTGGCCGGCGCCTCAGCCCCGCCGCAGGCCGCGCCGACGATCATTGCGATCACAGCCGCCGGTATCAGCAACTGATAAGGCCGCAATCGCGGTAAGTGAAAAGGTTTCATACCTATGTCCCTCCTTAACGGACCGGGTTAAATAAATTGGAGCGTCATGCCGCTCCAACAAAATCCGGCGCATGCTAACGATGCGGCATCGCCATTGTCAATCAATCGACGCTCCAGGTCAGGGGCAATCGGGAGCCGTGACCCGCGTTGACAGGCCGAGCGTTGACCCGTAGCCTTGATGCTCGAACTCTTGATGCTTGAACTATCGTCGGTCTGCACCACCCAGGCCACGTTTCCAACACGTTTCCAATTGCAGTATCAGATTGGAGTATCAGAAATGAAATTAGGAATTATGGCGATGCCCCAGCATCCGGCCACCGATTCAGCAACGCAACGTTTCCACGAAACGGTGGAACTTACCAAACTGGCCCGGGACGCTGGGTTCAGCTCCATTGCCTGCGGGCAGCACTTTCTCTCGCCCCCGTACCAGAACTTGCAAAGCATCCCCCTGCTGGCCCGGCTGGCGGCAGACTCCGGGGAAATGCAGCTGGTGCTGTCCATACTGCTGCTGCCCCTGTACTCGCCGGCCGACGTTGCGGAGACGGTCGCCACGCTGGACGTAATCAGCGAAGGGCGCGTAGTGCTGGGCGTGGGCCTGGGCTACCGGGACATCGAGTACCAGGCGTTCAACGTGGAGCGACGCCACCGCGTGGGCCGGTTCCTGGAAAGTCTGGAACTGGTGCAGCGGCTGTGGACGGAAGACGAGGTAACCTTCCACGGGAGACACTTCAACCTGGACAACGCCACCTGCGCCATTCGCCCCGTGCAGGAGCCGCATCCGCCCATTTGGGTGGCGGCCAATTTCGATACGGTGGTCCGTCGCGCCGGGGAACTGGGCCTGCCCTGGTTCGTGAACCCTCATGCCACGCTGGAGACGCTGGAACGGCAGACCGCGATATATAGCGAAGGGCTGGCGGCCGGCGGCCGGGAAATGCCGCCCGAAATGCCCATCATCAAGGAAATGCACATTGCCCCCACCCACGAGGAGGCGGTGCGTAACGCCCAGCCTTACATGGAGGCCAAGTACCAGGCTTACGCCGACTGGGGCCAGGACAAAGCCCTTCCGGGCGAGGAGGACTTCCGCATTCCCTTCGAGGAACTGGCCCGCGACCGCTTTATCCTGGGCAGCAGCGAGGAAGTCATCCAGCAGATTGAAGACCACCGCCAGCGTGTGGGCGCAAACCACTTCATGTTCCGCATCTGGTATCCCGGCATGGACGCGCGCATGGCCATGCGAGTAGTGGAGCAGATGGGCGACAGTGTAATCCCCTATTTCGAGAGCCGGTACGGAAACGAAGCGTAGGACATCCAGACAATCTCACCACGCCCGTCATTCCGGCTTCCGCCGGAATGACGGCTGCGGGCTTTGCACAGCGCCAGACGGGTATCATAACGTTGCGCCCGCCCCGGCCATCTGCGAAAATATTCACCGTCAATCCTCGCCTATCCCTGCTCGTCCGGAGCAATGCTAATGACCACTGAGCACGCTAACCCCATCCGCGTTCTGGTCGCCAAACCGGGATTGGATGGCCATGACCGGGGCGCCAAGGTTATCGCCCGCGCCCTGCGCGACGCCGGCATGGAGGTCATCTACACGGGAATTCGCCAAACGCCCCGGATGGTGGTTCAGGCGGCCGCACAGGAAGACGTAGCCGTACTGGGCCTGAGCATCCTCTCCGGAGCGCATATGGAACTCATGCCGGAAATAATGCGGCTGCTGGGCGAACAGGGCATGGATGATGTGCTGGTCGTCTTGGGCGGCATCGTCCCCGAGGAAGACCGGGAACCCCTGGCAACCATGGGCGTATCGGCCGTTTTCGGCCCCGGAACTTCCACCAATGATATTATTGAATACATCAATACGAACGTGTCGGACGGTTAGATTTCACTGACTCCTCGGCCCATCCGTCCCGCATCGCCGGAACCCGGATTTTCTGGAACGGCAGTTATAAAATCGCTGAAAACTGCGCAGCCGCGCCTTGCGGTTGGCTTGACCCAAGACTATAATCACCGCGCAAATCGGTCATTTCCCGTCGCTGAGGGCGATTTCAGCCATGAAGTACAATGTGTCGCAGTTGCTGAAAGAACCCACCGGCTCCCAACGCCAGTTCAGCATTTCGGAGCCTGTGAACAACGCTGAACAATTGGTGGATCAGGCCACCGGCGATGTAAAATTCATTCGTACCCATCAGGGTATCTGGGTCCAGGCCGAACTGACAGTAGGCGTTTTTCAAGACTGTAGCCGATGCCTTGCCGATTTCCACCGGATTTTGAAGCTGGAAGTGGACGAAGAATATTTCCCCGAGGTTGATGTCAGAACGGGCCGACGGACGTTCCCTCCCGACGACTGGGAGGGCCTTTACATTAGCGCGAATCACATCCTGGATCTGGCCGAGGCGACCCGCCAGTCCGCCCTCGCCGTACTGCCAATGAAACCTCTTTGCAAAACCGACTGCATCGGCATTTGCGACCGTTGCGGCATGGACCGCAACGTCGCCGAATGCGAATGCTACGCCCTGGATATTGACCCTAGGTGGGCTGCCCTACGCTCACTGATGACTGAACCCCAAACCTGAAACAACGGACGCCGGCCCACGGCCACCTGCCCGGTGAACTACCTGGACAGGTTCCACGCGGCGGCGATGGTACTGAAAATGGGCGCACTGCCAAACAAGAAATTGACCCGAGCCCGCAAGGGACGCCGCCTGTCGTCTCCCGCCTACCGGCTGCGGACGATGCACCCGGCGCGCTGTCCGCGCTGCCGGGCCGCCAAGCTACCCCACGCGGCCTGCCCGGAATGCGGATACTACCGTGGCCGTGCCGTCGCCGTATGACGGCTACAAAATTTTTCGGGGAATCCCTCCCTGCCCGGCCACTAACCCCCGACACCCAGCTATGGCAATGTTGCCAAGAGAGCGGTGAGTATGCCTGACATCGCAAGAGCTCCCGTGTATTCGTACATCTTCCCTGGCCAGGGCGCCCAGAAGGTGGGGATGGGTTGGGACCTTCACGAAGCTTCCCCGGCCGCCCGCGACGTGTTCGCGGAGGCGGACGACAGCCTCGGCATCAACCTTTCCCGGCTCATGTTCGAAGGCCCGGCCAACGAACTCATGGACACCGCCCACGCCCAGCCGGCCATCATGGCCGTCAGCATTGCCATCTGGCGAGCGTGGGAGGAATTCCTGGGCAACCAGGCGCCTCGGCCCACCGCCGTAGCCGGCCACAGCCTCGGCGAATACACCTCCATGGTGGTTGGCGGCGTCATGGAGTTCCGGGATGGTATCCGTCTCGTCCGCGAGCGCGGACGTTTGATGCACGAAGCCTCCGAAGCCCGCCCCGGCTCCATGGCCGCCATTATCGGTCTGGACGAGTACACCGTGGCCCAGGTGGCCCAGGACGCCGGCGTTGAAATGGCCAACATCAACTCCGACGATCAGATCGTGGTCAGCGGCGACAAGATGGCCCTGGCCCGCGCTATGGATCTGGCCTCCGCCCGGGGCGCGAAAAAGGTCGTTCCCCTGGCCGTCAGCGGCGCGTTCCACTCTCGCCTGATGGCGCTGGCGCAGGAGGGGCTGCGCGATGCCATTGACAGCATCGCGCTACAGGACCCGACCTTCCCGGTGATCGCCAACTCCACGGGTACTGCCATCGTCAACTCCGAACAGGCTCGGCAAGAACTTCTCACCGGCCTCTGCAACTGCGTAATGTGGAAACATTCCGTGCGCTTCATGGTTGACGCCGGCGTGAACCGTTTCGTCGAATTCGGACCGGCCCGCGTCCTGTCCGGCCTGGTCCGTCGCATCGACCCCAGCGTCGAAGCCATGACCCTGTCCGATCCGCAAACCATCCGCAAAGGGGCCGCCGACGCATCGTAATCCCCGCCTGTTCCGGTGTATCGGCGCCACGGCGCTAACGCCGGTTCACGCTGTATCCTCATCCGGCGACACTGCGATATGGCTGCCCGACCTCGCAATCGCAGCCGACGCAAAACCCCGGTGGGCCGGCAGGCCCGCATTCTGACCCTGCAATATCTCTACGCTCGTGACATACACGGTTCCGGTGAAACCGACGATTTTCTTGACTGGCTTTGCGATGAGTTTCCCGCGGAGCAATCGGCCCGCCGCACCGCTGCCGACATGATCACCGCCATCGCCGCCGATGCCAGCAACCTGGACAACTTCATACAACGGTATGCCCCGGCCCTGCCCGTGAATCTGCTGGCCGTCGTTGACCGCAACATATTGCGTGTGGCAATCTATGAGCTGAACTATCGGGAGCAACTGCCGCGCAATGTCGTGGTCAACGAAGCCGTCGAACTAGCCTCAATGTTCGGCAGCGGCAGCAGCGCCCGTTTCGTCAACGGTGTCCTCGGTTCGGTGTTGAATGATTTGCCCAAATCATCGGATAACGACGCTGGCTAAAGCCGTCGCCACCATCTACACTGTAAAACCAAGGCTGTTCCAAGCCGCCTTTTCACGGAGATGAACCTGTGAGTACCGTCCTTGAACGCATTACCGATATCGTAGTGGACAAACTCGGCGTAGATGCCGACGAAGTCAACGAAGACTCTTCCTTCCAGGATGACCTGGGCGCCGATTCCCTGGACCTGGTGGAACTCATTATGGCGTTCGAGGAGGAGTTCAGCACCGACGACAACACCATCGAGATACCTGACGAAGACGCCGGCGAAATCCACACCATCGCCGATGCGGTAAAATACCTCCAGGACAAGGGCGTAGCCGACGCCTAAGATACATCCAATTCTCGTGCGCCCCCCTACGTCCGAATACTGCTTGACCATGGATACTCTCGCCGACCTGGCCCGCCGGGTGAGCGCCTGCGCCGACTGCCCGCTCCATACCGGGCGCACTTGCGCCGTTCCCGGCGAAGGGCCTTCCGACGCCGAGATACTCTTCATTGGTGAGGGCCCCGGTTTCCACGAAGACCGGCAGGGTCGTCCCTTCGTGGGGGCCGCCGGCAACTTCCTCGAAGACCTGCTACAGTCTATCGGCATGACCCGCGAGCAGGTCTTTATCGCCAATATGGTCAAGTGCCGTCCCCCGGAGAACCGCGACCCGACCCCGGCCGAAATCTCCGCCTGTAGCAAATACTTGGACCGCCAGATTGAACTCATTGATCCCCTGCTCATCGTGACCCTGGGCCGATTTTCCACGGCCAGGTTTGTACCCGGTCAGGCCATTAGCCGGGTTCGGGGACGCTTGCACTCCGTGGGCCGACGCCGCGTTTTCCCGATAATGCATCCCGCCGCCGGTCTCCGCCGCCAGGAAATGCGCGCCGGCATCGAGGAGGACTTCGCCAAGATACCCGGCCTTCTGGACGTGCTGCGTATCCAGGCCGATCCGCCTTCCCCGGCTGGCGCGATAGCCGATGCGCCAGCGACGTATGAACCCCAACCGCCAGCGGAAGCTCCCTCCTTTTGGGAACTTCCCGCCCCAGATGCTTCGGAAACTGCGCCCGGTACCCCTCCCGCGTCTCCGCCGCAACCACCGCCCGGCCAGCAGCGCCTCTTCTGACCACTTCGCTCGTGACAACCGTGACATTACCGCCGGACGCCCAAACGCCTCCCCTTCGCATCCTGCCCCTGGGCGGGCTGGGCGAAATCGGCAAGAACATGATGGCGCTGGAATGCGGCGACGACATCATCGTCGTCGATTGCGGGATACAGTTTCCCACCGAGGACATGCCTGGCGTTGACCTCATCATCCCCGACGTATCCTATCTGGTTTCCCAGTCCCACCGCGTCCGCGCCATCCTGATCACCCACGGCCACGAGGATCACATTGGCGCGCTGCCCCACGTGCTGCCCGACCTGGACGTGCCAGTGTACGCGCCTCGTCTGGCCCACGGCCTGATCACCGTCAAGCTCAACGAGCGCCAGCGCACTCGGGACGCCGTCGTCCACGCCATCGAGCCGGAACAGCCCGTCAGCTTCGGCGACAACTTCCGCGCCACCTGGTTCCGGGTCTGCCACAGCATTCCCGACGCTATGGGCATCTGCATCGACACCCCCTGGGGCGCCGTGATTCACACCGGCGATTTCAAGATCGACCATACCCCGGTGGACGGGCACACCATCGACCTGACCGCCCTGGCCGAGCGCGGCGCAAACGGAGTTCTTCTGCTCCTGTCCGATTCCACCTATGCCGAACTCCCCGGCTACACGCCCTCCGAGCAAATCATGGCCTCGGCCCTGGACCACGCCATTGGCGACGCTCCGGGCCGGGTAATCATTGCCACCTTCGCCTCCCTCATCAGCCGGATCCAGCAAGTCATCACCGCCGCCGAAAAGCATGGGCGACACGTCGCGTTCGTCGGCCGCAGCATGGTTGCCAACGTGCAGATGGCCACGGAGCTGCAATACCTGGACGCCCAGCCCGGAACCATCGTCACGGTGCGAGATTCCGGCGAACTGCCCCTCAATCGCGTTGTCCTGATGACCACCGGCAGCCAGGGTGAACCAACCTCCGCCCTGGTACGCATCGCCAATGAGGATAGCCGCGACGTGGAACTCATCGAAGGGGACACCGTAATTATCTCGGCCACGCCCATACCCGGAAACGAACGGGCGGTCAGCCAAACCATCGACAACCTGCTCCGTCAGGGCGCTCACGTGCTCTATGACCGCATTGCTCCGGTTCACGTCCATGGCCACGCCAGCCAGGAAGAACTGAAGCTGATGCTCAACATCACCCGGCCCCGGTACTTCGTCCCCGTCCACGGCGAGTACCGACACCTGCGCGCCCACGCCCAACTGGCCTGGGAACTGGGCGCCGCCCCGGACGGCATTTTCGTGCTGGAGGACGGCGACATCCTGCAATTTGACCACGACGGCGCTGGAATTGTCGGTTCCATTCCCGCCGGCCCCATCTATTTGGATGGCCCGACTGTCATGGACACCGACACGGTGGTGCTGCGCGAACGCCGCTCTCTGGCGCGGGACGGCGTGGTGATCATCTGCGCTGCCGTGGACGCCTACGGTGAAATAGTCGGCCCGATTCAGGTGGCCGCCAGCGGGTTCATGGATCCCGGCGATACCCGGGACACCTTCCACCGTCTGGCCGAAGCCGTCGAAGTGGGCGTAGCCGGCAACCTGCCTCCCGACAACCGTGAGCTGGGCCAGGCAAATATCCGAAAAGTCGCCCGGCAATTCCTCCGCAATGATCTAAACAAACGTCCTATGATTATCCCGCTAATTCTGGATACGTGACGGCCCGCCGACCGATTGCAGAAGCGCTGATTATATTCCCCCCGCCGCCGCACCGCGGCGGTTCTGCTATCTGCCGTGTTGGCATTCCTGGGCATAGGAGACTTGCCATGTCTGCGGTTACCTTTACCGGCGACTCCGGCTCATCGTCCGAATTCCGGCGCGCCTTCGACCGGACGAACCGGTTCCGCGCCGGAATCTCCGTCGGCATCCTTTTCCTGGCTGGCGTGGCCGGCGGCCTCGCATTTCTGATGATACCGTCAGCCCGGGATTGGGCGGTATCCAGCCTCGGCATCGGGTGGGCGCCGGTTGGGGCGTTCGTCGCGGTCACATTTTTTCTCTCGTTCAGCCGGCCTTCCCTCCTCGTACGCCGTTGGCGGTGGTGGCTGGTGGGCGCCATTGCCGCGGCAATGGCCGTCATCGCGCTGTCCCTGGCGCAGGGGCAGAGCGGCGTTTTCTACTCTTACGGATTAGCCGGGGAATGGGGATACCGCATCACCTCCGGCAGCCCGGCCCTGGCCGTCGTGGAACTGCTGGCCGCCCTGGTCCTGATGAGCCTGCTGGTTATCCCCGGAGCGGCCCGTGGCTACGCTCGGGGATTACGCTACGCGGCCATCGCCGCCTGCAACGCGCTGATCTTCCTGGGCCTCGTAATGCGCCAATTGGCCCGGTGGTTCGCGGCGGCGGCGCTGATCATCAAGCGTGGCGTCGGTTCCCTGGTGGGCGCCCGCCGCCGGGATGACGCGGACGCGGTCCCGGCGAAACCGCGCAAATCCCAGGCCCCGGTCGCGGATGTCGCCGATGTTGCGGATGTCGCGGAACCACCGGCGTCTCCCAGGCCCGACCCTGCGCCAATGCCCAAGGTATCCCGCTCTAGAGGCGGCTGGCAGCTGCCGCCCCTGGAGACCCTGGCCCCGCCCGAACCACACCGGATTGATAGTTCCGCCAACACCGCCATGTCCGAGGAGATCAAGGACGCTCTGGCCGAGCACGGCGTCTATGTCAATGTTGAGGACGTCAAGGCCGGCCCCCGAGTCATTCGGTTCGGCCTGGTGCCCGGCTACGTCCCGCCCCGGTTGGACAAAAATGGTGAGCCGGCCAAACAGCGCCCCAGCCGAGTCCGCGTCGGAGACATCGCCAAGCGGCAGAAAGACCTGGCATTGGCCCTGAAAAGCCCGTACATCCGCATCATCGAGACCCCGGAACCCGGCGAGGGCCTGGTCGGGCTGGAAGTGCCCAACCCATCACCCGGCAAGGTGCTAATGCGCTCCATAATCGCGGAACCGGAGTTCAGTAAAATCGTTCAAAAGGGAGGCCTCGCCTTTGCCCTCGGCCAGGACGCCGGCGGACAGTCCCTGGCGCTGGACCTGGCCGCCATGCCCCACCTGCTCATCGCCGGCGCCACCGGGTCCGGCAAAAGCGTCTGCATCAACTCACTGGTCGCTTCCCTGTTGATGACTCGCCCGCCCGACGAGCTGCGCATGATCATGGTTGACCCCAAGCGCGTGGAGCTGACGCCCTTCAACGGCATTCCCCACCTGGTGACGCCCGTCATCGTTGAACCCGACGAGGTGCAGCCGGCCCTGCGCGGCCTCATCAACGAGATGACCCGCCGCTACAAGCTCATGGAGGAAACCGGCGTCCGCAACATCGCCGGCTACAACGCCAAAGCCGCCGAACCGATGCCCTTCCTGGTGCTGATTGTGGACGAACTGGCCGACCTGATGATGACCGGCGGCCTGGAAGTGGAGCAGCAGTTGGTACGTCTGGCTCAGTTGGGCCGCGCCGCCGGCATCCATATGGTGCTGGCCACCCAGCGTCCGTCCGTCAAGGTCGTCACCGGCCTGCTCAAGGCCAACGTGCCGGCCCGTGTCGCTTTCGCCGTCGCCTCCCAGGTGGATTCCAGGGTGATCCTGGACGGCGCCGGCGCTGAGATCCTGATGGGCAAGGGCGACCTGCTCCTCCTGAACAACGACTTCCCCAAAGCCCGGCGAGGCCAGGGTACCCTAGTCTATGACGACGAAATGGATCGTCTGGTTGACTTCTGGCGCAACCAGATCGGGCCGCCACTGCCGCCCATCGACCTCGATGAGCCTAACGACGACGCCCCCTTTGACTCAGAAGATACGGACCACCCCGACGACCACTACCAGGGCGACATCCTGGAGCAGGCCCGCGACTTGGCTCTACGCAACCCACGCCTGACCTCGCCCATGCTGGAACGACGCTTCAAAATCCGCAAATCCCTGGCCGATGAACTAATCGAGGAACTACGGGGCGAGGGCCTGGTCATCGGCGGCTGACCGCTCGCCCCGTCATTCCCGCTCCACGCCACTCGTAATTCCCGCTCCGCTCCCGTCATTCCCGCTCCCTTCGTCATTCCCGCTTTCGCGGGAATCCAGCAGTCACCCCATGGCATCCTTTAGCCGGCGAATAGCGTCGATATGCGCGTCCGGGGAGGTCGCCCCGCGCAGCCCGGCGGCCAGGTGCGTCGCGCCAATTTCCTCCCACGACTTCAGCTCGGTGAGCCAGTCCTCGGGATTGTTGTCGGCGGTGATGGTAATGCGTCCCTCAAAGCCCACTTCCGAAGGGTCCCGACCGGCAGCCTCGGCCTGGGCGCGGATGCGGCCCAGGATGGCCTGCCCGCCGGCGTCGGGAGCGAACATGGGGAAATAGCCGTCGGCCAGCCGCCCGATGCGGCGGATGGCGGCATGGGGCGGCGTCGGCGCATTGCCCCGTCCCGCCCCAATCCAGATGGGAATGGGCCGCTGCACCGGCCGCGGGTTGATGCCGGCGTGGGTGATGTCGTGGTACTTGCCGTGGAAGTCGATAACATCCTCGGTCCACAGCTGGCGCAGCACATCAATTTGCTCGTCGCAGCGGCTGCCTCGGGTGGCGAAGTCCACACCCAGCGCCTCGTATTCCACCGAGTTCCAGCCCACGCCGATGCCCAGGCGCAACCGTCCGCCGGAGAGCAGGTCAACCTCCGCCGCCTGCTTGGCCACCAGCGCCGTCTGCCGCTGGGGCAAAATCAGGATGCCCGTGGTCAGCCCAATGCGCTTGGTAACGGCGGCCAGATACGCCATCAGCGTAAATGGTTCGTGGATGTATGACTCGTGGGTATAAGGGAACTGCGGCACTTCCGGGTGCTGCTCCGGCACCGCCCCCAGCACGTGGTCCAAGATGCGGACATGGGAATACCCCAAATCCTCGGCAGCCTGGATGTAATCGCGCAGCGCGCCAAAGTCGTCGCCAATTTCAACAATGGGAACCGAAACGCCGATTTCCATGGTGGAACCTCCTTAGCCTAAAATGACGGCGGCCCCGCCGCCTCGGTAGTAGCTACGGGGCATTATAGCGGGTGGAATGTATCAGCCCGTATCAGGGGACGCCAAACCGCCCTAGATCATAAAGTTCATTTCCGCTACAATCCGCTCGCCCAGCGCCCGGTCGCCGGCAATGGCTACCGACCCCTCCGCCAACGCCGGCTCCGCCGTCCAGCGCCCGGTTCCCAATGCGTTGAACGCCGTCAAGTCCATGGTCAGCCGCACCGTTGGCGATGCCGGCGCGGCGTCCATCCGGTGCGCCCGTCCGCCGTCCATATTCAGCGCGATGGTTCCGCCCACGTCGCCGGTGATTTCGAACACCACCGTCGTGCCGTCATCCGGCCTAACCTTGCGGCCCACCACGAAGGGCATGGCCATCTCGGTGCGCCCGTAGGCGTGCTGGGCCACCGGGCCGCTCAAGTGGCCGGGGATGCCCAGCGCGCGGCGCATATCCTGCTCGTGCACCCAGGCGTCGTAGATACGGATACGCAGCAGGTCGCTATACGGCCCCCGGCCCAGAGGGTTGTCGGTCTCGGCGGCAAAATCGGCCTCCGACATCCCACGCAATACGGCCAAACGCTCGCCGGCAATCTCGCTGAACTCGCCCAGCACTTCGGCGCCGCCGAATCGTCGTCGGTAATCGACCAGCCGCTCGTTGCCCAGTCCGGTTTCGTTGCGGACGTGGGACGTATCGGCCGGCTCATGCTCCGGCGCCGGCCGGCCCAGCAGCCGGCATTCGCTGCCCACCAAGTGTGACACCTGGTCCTGCACCGACCAGCCGGGGCACTCCGTAGGCGTTGCCCACTGTTCGGGGGTAAAGTCGGCGCACAGCGTGGCGATGGACTGCCACACCGCTTCCATCAGATCAACCAACTGCTGGGACATAACTACGTTCTCCTTGGCTCCGATTCGGTGTCATCCAGGGATCCCGCCGGTTCAGCGGCCGGAACGGATTGACTCCCTTGCTTCTTTTCCCCTTCACCTTCCGCCGGCGCCCCGTCACTATAAACGATGAACGCCTGCTGCAACGACAGCACATTGGGTACGGTGACAATATTTCCGTCATCATCCCGGATCACAATAAAAAACGGGGTGAGGTCCGTAACAATCCCGGAAAAGGATTGGTCGCTGAGCAGTCCTACCCGACCTCCGATGTGTATCGGGAACCGCCAGTACATTATGATGCTGGTGGTGACATTGCTCAGTATCGACCACTGGGCGAAAAACGCGATGCCAAGGGCGGCCAGAATCGCCCCGGAGGCCACCGCCAAACTGCGAAAATCGATGCTCCAGATTATCGTCAGCACTCCCAGCAGGATTATCCAGCCCACAATGCCCAGGGCTCGCCGGACCATGAAAACCCGCGACGGGTGAAATTGCCGCGCGCGGGCAATCCGATCAATTGCCCGATTGCGGATAACCCGAACCAGCACATAAACAACTACCGCGACTATCGTGGCAACGATTTTGAATAGCAGCAAACTGCCCAGCAAATCATCTACCATATGAATAACCGCCTCTCGATTACTCCCGCACCCACTGGCATTCCGGCAGGTGCCCGCGGTATCCGCCGTCGGGGCAGGTGCAAGCCACATCGTCCCGCCGTTGGTAGCCCAGCGACTCCAGCCAACCGTCGAACCCGGGGTAGAACCCGTAACCGTCGTCGATGGCCCGATAGCCGGCGCGCAACGCCGCCAGGATTTCGTCGTGGCTGGGAACCGCCAACTGCCCACTGGCAGCGTTGCCGTTAGCAGCGGTTGCCATGGGCGCTAGCCGGCCACCAGTTCCAGCACGTCCTGGGCGAAGACCATGTCCTCTTCGCCCACTTGCGCCGGGTCCTCCGGACTGGTCAGGTAGCGCACGAACAGCCAAACCCCGTCTCTGGGATTAGAAACCACTTCGGCGGTAGCCTCGCCGTAGAGCCGCACCGTCTGGCCGGGCTCCACCTCAAACAAATTCACTATGTCAGCCATAAATTTCACCCGCGCATCCGGACACCGTCATTCCGGCTTTCGCCGGAATCCGGACATATTCGGCGATCAGGGCTTGAGCCCGATTATAGATTCCCGCTTTCGCGGGAATGACGCTGAACTCGGGAATGACGCTGAACACGGTCAGAAAAAGAAGGTCAGGTTCTTCGCCAGCAGCACGTTCTGGTCCAGGAATACCTGCCGCTGGGCGATGCGCCATTCGCCGTCAACCCGACGCAGCGTGTCCTCACGCCGGCCCACCAGTAGGTCCGTTTCCGTCTCTACCCGGTTCCGATAGATGATGAACCGGCAGCGCAGCGATACTTCCTCCGCGTCCGCCGCCGTGGGAGCAACCCGCAGTATCTCCACGTTGGTGACCAGATGGGAGATGCGGGATAACGGTTCTTCGGCCCAGTGGACGCCGGTTAGGATCTGGTTGACCCGCTGCGTCAACGTTGGCTTGCCCTCGTCAAACCAGTTGATGTCCTGGCCTTCCCGGGTGAACTCCCGCTCCAGCTCGCCGAACTTGACGTTGCGGCGCATGGGCACCCAATAGCGCACGTCGTCGGTGAGCAGAGTTAGCCAATCCTTGTAGCGCCGGTCATCCAGCAAGTTGGCCTCGTGGTACAGAAAGGCTTCCACGTCCTGCTTGAGCAGGAGCATTGTCAGCGAGTCATTGGCAACTACCATGATGCTACCTAACCGGCCGAGCCGTTGTTGCGCCAAGTGGCCAGCTCGTCCCAATTCCGCGCGGCCATGAAATCCCGCCAGCGGCTGTAGAACCCGCGCTGGTTCTGCTCGCCGGCCCGGGCCTTGGTGGTGTCCAGCACGGTGCCGTCCAGCTTCAGCCCGCCGTCCTCGAAATCGGTGACCGCGTAGCCCAGGCCCATCTGGTAGTTGTAATGGTGACGGCGGGCCATCGCGCCTCGGCTGGCGGCGTGGGCGTAGTTCCAGTTCTCCATATCGTCCTGCTCGGTCAGCCCGGCAGGGCCGGAGTAGCGGATGTAGTATTGGCGCAAGAACTCTTTGACTTCCGGCGGCGCGGAGCTGTCCACCAGAAACCATCGCCAAACCTCGGTCCGGTCCGGGCCGCGGGGATGCCACACTGCGATGCTGCGCGGCTGACGGGGGAGGAAGGACATATTGGGGAAGATGGTCCCTGGCCCGGCCAAGATGCGCCACCGCTGGCCCTGCCGTTCCTTGCGCGCGATTTCGCACTGGTAGAAATACTCGGAGACGATAGGATCGTTCTGGTAGGACGGAACGGGCTGCGCGTCGGCGGGGCGCAGGAACATGACGGTGCCGTGACCCCGTTCCGGGAAGGATACATCCAGGGATTTGGCTCCCGCGCGCTCACTGTTGTCCCGGCGTCCCTGGCCGGACGGGCCGATGCCCACCAGATCAACGGAGCGGTGACTGATGTTATGGTAACGGTCGCCGATGAAGTTCTCGGCGGGGAATTTCCAGTTGCTGGGCACCATCCACTTCTCGATGCCACCAATGATCTCGGTGCCGCCCTCGGCGCCGTCCCATCCGTCAAACAGGATGTCCAGGTAGGTGCGGAATCCCCCGATGTATTCCAGGAAATCCGGCGCGTTGGGATCCCAGGTCGCCCAAATGCCGCCCTTGTAGTTGATCATCCGGGGCACACGGATCAGGCCCCACTGCGATTTGTCCAGCTCCTCGTGATAGGCGTCCTTGTAGAAGGGCACGCCCACCAGCGCGCCGTCAGTCGCGAAGCTCCAGCCGTGGTAGGGGCAGGTGAAAATGGGCGTGTTGCCCTCATCGTAACGACAAACCTTCATCCCCCGGTGCATACAGGAGTTCAGAAAGACGTGGATCTCGCCCTGCCGATCGCGGCAAAGGATGACCGATTCCTCGCCCATGGCTGACACGAAAAAGTCGCCGGGCTTGGCAACCTGACTTTCGTGGCCGACGAACAGCCAGGCGCGGGTGAAAATCCGCTCCTGCTCCTCGGCATAGATGTCGGGGTTGACGAATATCTCCCGGCTGACCATGCCGTTTTCCTGGTCAACCAGGTCGCTGTAAGCGCTGGGCTGGAACGCAATCGCCATGTTCTCCCTCCGGGCGCCGGCGCAACTCCGGTGCGGCTGCCTGAATGTGCCTCGCCATAGTACCACACCGGCCAAGGAGATGAGCCTCCAGCACGTATTGCTTAACCGGCACGAGCCGGCGCGATACTAAACAGGCGCTCGGCCCTGCATCGTGATACGGTAGCCAGAGCATCGGGCTAAAGCGGATGATAAAATGGAAACCAGCGAGAGCGACCGGTCACTCTGGAGATTCATCGACGGTTCACTGTCAATAACCGTCAGTATGGCGATTGCGGTGACAATCAGCCGTTGCCAATCCGGCGCCGGACTCTGGATTATCGGGTTCCTCAAAGATCTGACGGACCAGGACGACGGCGTGATAATATTAGCGACGCTGCTACTGTTCCCCACTACCCTCGCGCTTTACGGAGTTTTACAGATGTGGTTCGCCGCCAAAGAAGCCGTCGAGAAAAGGGTTGCCGAGCGAGGACGCCGGGAAGGACGCCGGGAAGAGCGCGAGCGCATCAGCAAAGCGCTGGCGGAACATGGGGTGGAGTTGCCGCCGGAAATCGCCAGAATCCTGTCCGGCGAACCCAACGGCAGTTCGCCGGCTCCCTAAAGCGGCCTTACTCGTCACCCAACTCGACGCCCGCCAACCGCTCCAGTACCTGCGCCACTATCGGGTAGCCCTCACTGCCCCATCCTGCCGACTGCGCGGCCCGGTACAGCGCATCCGCCACCGACCCGGTATCCGCCGGCGCACCCAATCGCTCTGCCAGAGCGCAAGCCAGCGCCACGTCCTTGGCTACGATGTCCAATGTTCCGCCGGCTTGAAAAGAGCGGTTCAGGATGCTGTTGGGTATCGCGTTGAAAGCCCGGCTCGCCCCCGCGCTTACCGGGACAATTTCCGCCAGAACCGCCGGGTCAACCCCGCCGAGTTTGCCAATCAACATTCCTTCGATGGCGGCAATCAGGTTGGTGTAGCCCATATACTGCGTGGCCAGCTTGGCGACGCAGCCGGCGCCGGCCGGCCCGACGTAGAATACCTGCGCGGCGACGGTGTCCAGCGCCGGCCGCGTCCGCTCGAACACTGCCCGCTCGCCCCCCACCATCATTGTCATCGTCGGTGGCCGGCCGCTCACCGGGGCGTCCAGCATGGCCAGCCCCCGATTGCCGCAAGCGGCGGCCACTCGCCGGGCCACCTCCGGATCGTTGGTGGTGGTGTCCACCAGAACCGCGCCGTCGGCCATCGCCGCCAGGACGGCGGCCTCGTCGCCCAGCAGCGCCGATTCCACCTGCGCCGGGCCCGGCAATGACGCCCATACAATTTCGCGGCCCCGCGCCGCGTCCTCCGCGCTGGCGGCCCAACGCGCGCCGCGCTCCAGCAGCGGTTCCGCCGCTTCCCGCCTGATGTCGAAAACCGCCAGGTCAACGCCGGCGTCCAGCAGGCAGCCCCCCATCAGGCTGCCCATGGCGCCAACGCCGATGAAGGCTTGCCGTTGCGGCAATTGCTTCGTCACAGCTCTGCCTGCCTCCGTTGCCTAGTAGCGGTCAACCAGCGGAATCTCGTGCAAGGCGGGTATCACTTCCCGGCCAATCAACTCGATGGAACGCATCACGTCCTCGTGAGCCATCGCGCCCTCATTGCCGTAGATGTGCAGGTAGCCGGGGTTGAGCCGTTCCACAATCATGGACAGCTTTTCCCGCACCGTGTCGGGGCTGCCCACGATAATGTTGTTGGCTTCCTGCAACTCCTCGTAGGTCATCATCCGACCGAACCCGCCGGCGCCCGGCAGCGTCCGCTGGATGTTGACCGCCTCGCGGGACTGGTAGCCGGGCGGGTCGTTGTGCTCGCGGGGGCCGCGGTTGCGATGCTCCTGGGTCCACAGAAACTCGCGGCCCAGCTCCTGGGCCTTTTCGTCGGTGTCCGCGCAGAACACGCGCAACAGGTAGCCAAAGTGTTCCGGCCCCGGATCGAACCCGGTCTCCCGCGCCGTGTCGATGTACACGTCGCGCAGCCGGTGGGTGTGATCCAGCAGCGAGCCCAGGTTCATGTACGGGTGCTCGTGTCGCGCTGCCCACACCACAGACTCCGGGCTGCTGAATCCGGGGAACCAGATGGGCGGGTGGGGCTTTTGCATGGGCAACACCCAGGGGTTCACCTTCCGATAGTGGTAATACTCGCCCTCGTAGCGGAACGGCCCCGGCTCGGTCCAGCACTTGATGATCAGGTCGTGAGCCTCTTCAAAGCGATCCCGGTTTTGCGGCGGAGCAACGCCGCCTTGCAGGGTCTCCACCGCGGTGCCCCGGACGAAACCGGAGATAATCCGCCCCCCTGATATGCAGTCCAGCATGGCGATTTCCTCGGCCATGCGGATCGGGTCGTTGATGGCGATGACATTGCCCAGAATGGCGATCTTGGTATTGCGCGTCACCTTGGCGATCACGGCGGCGTCAATGTTGACCGCCGGCTTCATGCACCAGTAAGAAGCATGATGCTCGTTGGACATGATGCCGTCGAAGCCGTTCTCATCGGCCCAGGCGTATTGGTCGTGATAGTTGGTGTACAGAACGTGCGCCTTCTCCGGGTCGAAGTGGGAGTTGGGGAAATCCAGCCGTCCCGAATCGTACTGCGCAACGTCCTCGTCGGTAACATGGCCGTAGGGTTGTTCGGAAAACCAGAAAACTTCCACCTTGTCTTTCGGCATCAGGAGCCTCCTCGGTGTGGCGGCCTACGCTGTCGCCAGCCGTGCGATCCGGGCCAGTCAGCAATGGCCGCAGTATAGGGACAGCGGCCGGCCGTTGCAAACGTGAGCCGGTCGCTTATCGGTCGGGGTACAGGTCAGCTTCGGACGTGCCGGTGATTTCGTGGACGCGGGCTATGATGGCGTCTTTGACTTGTTCCACTTGCTCAAAGAACGCTTGAGGTTCCATTGGGATGGGCCCGGGCGGGTCGTAACGCTTTCCTCCATAGAAACCTTCCAGCCAGTCCAGGCACGGCGGGATGTGGAGACCGTGCCTTTCGCTAAGTTGGTCGAGTTGCGCTTCCAGTTCCCGCAGGTCGTGGGTGCGGGGGTAGGCTACGCCGAGGGCTGAGATCAGGGCTTTGTAGCAGTGTTCCAGGGCTTCCTGGCCGTTGCGCCCCAGATATTTTTCGGCGCCGTCGGCCAAGTCATAGCGCATATGACGAAATGAATCCAAAGCGTCTTTGAGCCGTTCGCTGATGTCGGGCCAGTTATCCGGGTAGCCATCGTCATCGCGGGCGTCGGGGTCGATGGCCGAGAACGGGATTTGGGTCATGGGGATACCATCCCTGATGATGTCGTAAGCGACGTGATTGACGGCGCGGCGGCCCCGGCGAAAGCGGGGGTGGTCAATCTGCAAAACGTCCACTGCCACCGGGCGGCCATACTCCCGCTCGGCGACAGCGCGCGCGGTACGGGAAGCGGCCGCCCACGCATCGTGGCCGCTGGCGTCCCGGTCGGGCACCAGCATCATCAGGTCGATGTCGGAACGCTCGTGGTAATCGCCGCGGGCGCGAGAGCCGAACAGGACGATAACGGCGTCGTTCGGCGCTTGTTCCTGCACCGCCCGCGCCACCGTGACGGCTTTGGGGTCGGCCTTTTTATGTATCATGGCTGCCTGCCGGCAACACAGCGACAAAAAGCGTTAGAAGTTAGGCCGGTCGTTGCTGCCCGTCATATCGTAGCTGGAGCTGTCGCTGCTGCCGTAGTTGGGGCGGACGTTCATCTCCCGCAGGCGGCGAACCCGTTCCTCAGTAGGCGGGTGCGTGGAGAACAGCCGGGCCATGGCCCGCCCGCTGAGCGGGTTGACGATGAACAAGTGCGAGGCGGCCTCGTTCACCTTCATCGGGCGGATTTCCGAGCCAATCTCCAGCTTTTCCAGCGCGCGGGCCAGGGCCTCCGGGTTGCCGCAGTTGTGCGCCCCGGTCTGGTCGGCCTGGAACTCGCGGGCGCGGGAAATGGCCATTCGGATGATAGTCGCCGCTATGGGCATGATGATGGCGATGATGAGCAGGCTGAATATATTGCCGCCGCCACCCTCATCCTCGTCATGGTGGCCGCCGAAGCTGCCGAAGATGGCGGCGATTTGCGCCATGAACGCCAGCATGGAAATGGCGCCGGCGATGGTGGCGACGATGGCCATGATGAGCGTGTCGCGGTTGCCCACATGGGCCATTTCGTGGGCCATTACGCCGGCCAGTTCCTCCCGCGTCAGGATGCGGCGGATGCCGGCCGTAACGGCGACGGTGGCGTTCTGCGGGTTACGTCCCGTGGCAAAGGCGTTGGGGGCGTCGGTGTCGATTTCGTACACTTTGGGCATAGGCATGTTGGCCAGTTGGGCCTGTTCCGCCACCAACTTGAACAGCTCTGGGTCCTCTTCCTGAGTGATCTGGCGGGCGTGGGCCATACTGAGGGCGATCTTGTCACTGAACCAGTAGGCCCCGAAATTCAGCGCAAGCGCAATAACTACGGCGATGATTATGCCGGCCTGACCACCGATTGCCGCGCCGATGAGCAGCAATAGCCCGGTCAGCGCCATCAGCAGGAAGAAAGTCTTTATCGTGTTCATAGCCGTCGCTCCCGAGGGCTGGGTAAGTTGTCAAGTCTTCACACCATTTTACCACCCGCGCCGAGACGACTGAATTGACGCCACCGCCCCTGGCGCGCCGACAGACTGCCGATGCGCCGGCAAGCAAGGTATGCTAGTGTACTTTTGTAAAGTATGCTAGTGTAGTTTTGCAATGATTTGGCCCCGCAACCCATTCAGCCCCCGTCCTGCTGGCCCGGCCCGTCCGTCCGGATCGGGAGGATTGGAATCCTCATCCGGCGCCTGGCTCGCTCTGGTCTGGGCCCTCGGCGTGATTCTGGTCGGCTGTGCCGCTCCCGCCGAGCCGGCGGCGACGCCGGACTACCCGGCAACCATACAGCTTTTGCTGCCCACGGCGGAACCCACTGAACCTCCCGCACCAACGGCCATGCTCACGCCCCAGCCGCTCACTGACGCCGCTCCGCCGACCGATACTCCGGCGCCGACTGCCTCCCTTCGGCCCACCTACACCCCACGCCCTCTGCCGACACAAGCCGAAGCGAGCGAACGCGAGCCGTCCATCCCCTTCCAGGCCAGCCTGCTTGATGGCACCGACCTGCTACTGGCGGACACCATGGGCGCCCCGACCCTGCTCGCTTTCTGGGCGCCCTGGTGACCACACTGTCAACGGGAGTTGCCCGTTGTAGCAGAGCGGTACCGCGAGAAGTTCGAGGCTGCCGGCATCAACGTCATCGGCGTGTCCCAGTTCAGGACCACGGAAGCCGACACTATCGCTTTCGTAGAACGCAACCAACTGACCTTCCCCAACATTTACGATGAGCAAGCTCAATTGGCCTCTGCGTACGGCATACAGGGCGTACCCAGCTACGTGTTTCTGGACAAAGCGGGCCGCATTGCCTACCGCAGCGCCGGCGCCCGCGGCGTGGACTTGATCGAAGCCCGGCTCAACGACCTGCTGGCCGAATAGCCGCCGTGGAATCCCCGCTAGTTGCCTAAACCCGCCGGTGATGCAGGGTCAACTCCGGCGCGTTTGCTGGTATGATGGAAGGGAGAGAGCGAACCGCCCTACCGGGGCGTTCCCGACAACAACAGGCTTATCAGTACGCCGACAGCGCGCGATTGTCGCCGCGGCGTTTGGAGGTGGGCTATGCCTAGCAAAGGCAAACGAGTGGCTTCCCGCCAGAGCAACCTGCGTCGCCGGCGCGGCAACGCGAACCGCAGTACGTCGCCCCGGACCAACGGGGCGTCGGCGGTGGCGGTCGATGATGCCCCGGCCACCGATGCCGTCCCCGGAGCCCCGGCGACAACCGCGGCGGCGGAGCTGACAACAGCTGCTGCCCCGCGCGCCCAACCAATCAGACAACCCCAGGGACGGCGGTTGCAGCGCCCGGCAGCCTACAATCACGTCGGATCGGAGCTGCGACGCATCGGCATCTTTTCCGGTATCCTGCTGGTTGCCCTGATCGCCGTCTCTTTTGTGCTATAGACCGACCCGTAGGGGGCCGGGCAAGAGGCGGTAATGGCGCGGCACGAGTTTAACCATCGCCTGCTGGTGGCTCCCGAGCGTCCCGGCGTCTATCTGATGAAGAACGCCGGCGGCGCGGTAATCTACGTCGGCAAAGCGGCGGTGCTCCGCAACCGGCTTCGTTCCTATTTCGGCGCGCCAGCCGGGCTGGATCGCAAGACACGCCGCATGGTCAGCGAGCTGGCTGACTTTGAGTACATCGTCACCGATACCGAGGCCGAGGCCCTGATCCTGGAAAACACGCTGATCAAGCGCCATCGCCCTCACTTCAACATCCGCCTCAAGGATGACAAGAGCTACCCGTACCTGAAAGTTGATCTGTCCGAAGAGTTCCCGCGGGTGTACATCACGCGGGGAGCGCATGACGACGGAGCTCGTTATTTCGGGCCTTTCGCCAGCGCCGGCAGCGTTCGCCAGTCCATGGACTTAGTGAAGAAGCTGTTTCCCTACCGCTCGTGCACCAAGCGGATCACCGGAACCGACCCTCGGCCCTGCCTGGAATACTACATCCACCGCTGCGTGGGCCCCTGCGCCGGCCTGGCTGATCGAGCTGAATATGAGGAAGTGATCAAGCAGGTCATCCTGTTCCTGGAGGGAAACACCGAAACCGTAACCGGGCAGTTGCGGAACAAGATGGAAGAAGCGTCGCAGGAGCTGGAATTCGAGCGCGCCGCCGCCCTGCGCGACCAGATGGCGGCCATTCATAAGTTCGAGGAGGAGCGCACCGTCAAGGTCGATTCGGGCCGGCCAACGGACCTGGACGCCATTGCCATATCGGTCGCAGCTAACGAGACCTGGGTGGAGGTTTTCTTCGTGCGACGGGGCAAGCTCATCGGTCGCGACCACTTCTTCATGGAAGGGCCGCAGGACGACGAGCCGGGGCAGATCATCGCCCAATTCGTGCAGCAGTTCTACGCCACCGCCCTGGAAGTGCCTCCCCTGGTGCTGGTGCAGCACGACCCGCCCGCCGAGGACGTTGCTGTCTTGCAACAGTTCCTAAGGAACAAACGCGGCGGCGCTGCACGCATCTACCGGCCCCAGCGCGGCGAGAACCGCAAGCTCATGCAGGTAGTGGCCGACAATGCCACCGAGGGCCTGGCCCAGCATCGGGTAAAGTGGCTGCATCGCTCCGATGCCATCCAGGGAGCGCTTGCTGAGCTGGAAGAGGAGCTGAGCCTGCCGGCCGCGCCCCGCCGCATGGAATGTTATGACATATCCCACATCCAGGGCAGCAACCTGGTGGGGAGCATGGTGATCTTTGACGACGGCAAGCCCCGCACCCGGGACTATCGCCGTTTCAAGATCAAGGCGGTGGACGGCGTTGACGACTACGCCAGCATGAAAGAAATGCTCACCCGCCGGTTCAAGCGGCTCAGCCAGGCCATCGCCAGCCCCGACCCCGACGGCAAGGTGGACGCTTGGGGCATCATGCCCGACCTGGTGATCATCGACGGCGGCAAGGGGCATCTCTCGGCGGCGCGGGAGGTGATGCTGTACCTGGGCCTGGAGCAGATACCCTTATGCTCCCTGGCCAAGGAGAACGAGGAAATTTTCGTTCCCCACGCGCCGGAACCCATTATGCTGCCCCGGGATTCCCAGGCTCTCTATCTGATGCAACGGATTAGGGACGAGGCGCACCGCTTCGCCATCAGCTTCCACCGCAACCTGCGCTCCAAGAGCAGCCTGAAGTCGCCCATCGACATGGTGACCGGCATCGGACCGAAACGCAAACGGATGCTGCTGCGCCAGTTTGGATCGCTGCAAGGAATCAAGGAAGCCAGCGTTGAGGATATTGCCGCCGTGCCCGGCCTGACCCGCTCCCTGGCGATGCGATTGAAGCAAACGATTTAGATTGACCGGCGCAATGAGTGTCGGTGGCAGGTGAGTGTCGGCCCCAGGTGAGCCGGAATGAATCGCCAGACCGACCCTCTGCTATTGCGGCAGGGCGCGCAACATAACATTGGAAGACGCAGCATGAATAAGCTCAGCATAACATTGCCACTGGGCGCCCAGGTTTCCATTGAATCCGATGACCGGGAGTTGGTGCGGGAGGTGCTGTATTCCTTCATGCCCCAGTTGATCGGCTCCAACGGCGAGACTCCCCCGCCGGCGCTGACCGCTACATCCGAGCCGCCGGTCTCGGCCAACGGGCACCGCCCGGAAAACGGCGTTGCTCACGAAAGGCCCGCAGAAACGACGCCGGAACCCAGGCCAGCCGTTCCGCAAACCGATGTCAAGCCGCCCGCCATCATGCCGCGCGGCGCCGCGCCTCCGGTTGCGCCGCCTCCGGTCGAGCCGCCTCCAGCCGAAACGGCGAACCGAGCAACCAACGGTCTCAGCCCGATGGCCGGTACAACGCCGATGGCCGGTACGACGCCGATGGCCGGTACAATGCCGATGGCGAGTACGACACCGGATGAGCTGGAGTTCATGGCTTTTTGCCAAAGGGTCAATCCGCTGGGCGACATGCGTAGGGTCGTGGTGGCTGCGGAGGCCGCGCACCGTTACCTCAACATCGTCAGCGTTGACCCCGACGAGCTCGAGCGCCTGTTCACATTGATCGGTTGGCCGATACCCCACAGCTTCGTCCAGACCCTGCGCAACGCTGCCCGCACCAAGTTCCGGTGGCTGGAACGCATACCCGGCCGACCCGGGCACTATAAGGTTACCGACACCGGCCGGAACATTGTCCTCGGTAAAAACGCGCCTTCCGCTGCCAGCGCGCCCGCTCACTCCGACGGCAACTCGCCGGACTGAATACTCTCTATACTCTGCAACCGTAGTACAATCTTCGCCACGACACCCCAAACCGGCGTCCCGTTGCCTTTCGGGCAGCTCGGAACCTACACAAGGAGATCCAGCCATGCGAATGTACATCTGCGGTGAGTGGGTTGACCGCGATGCCAAGATGCCCGTCATTAACCCCTTTGACCAGACTGCTTTTGACACCGTGCCGCGCGGCTCGGCAGCCGACGTTGCGGCAGCCATCGACAGCGCCGTCCGCGGCGCAGCCATAATGGGCCGGTTGCCGGCCCATCGCCGCTACACCATTTTGAAGCGCGCCGCCGACCTGCTGGACGAACGCGCCGACGACCTGGCCGAGACCATCACCCGCGAAGAGGGCAAGGTCATCGCCGAGGGTCGCACCGAAGTGCAACGGGCCATCCAGACCATCACGCTGTCGGCCGAGGAGGCCAAGCGGCTGCACGGCGAGACGGTCCCGCTGGACGCTGCGCCCGGCGTGGTGAGCCAGTTCGGGTTCACCGTGCGCGTGCCCGTGGGCGTCGTCGCCGCCATCGCGCCTTTCAACTTCCCCCTCAACCTGGTGTGCCACAAGGTTGGCCCCGCTCTGGCCGCCGGCAACGCCGTTATTCTCAAGCCGGCCGGGGACACTCCACTGTCCGCTCTGAAACTAACCGAGATCCTGCTGGAAGCCGGTTTGCCGGAAGAAGCGATCCAGACCATCACCGGCTCCGGAGGGGAAATCGGCGATGCCATCACCGGGTCGCCCCACGTCCGCAAGATCACCTTCACCGGCAGCATGGAAGTGGGCGAGCGCATCTGCCGCAACGCTGGCATCAAGAAGGTGACCATGGAGTTGGGGTCCAACAGCCCGCTCATCATCATGTCCGACGCCGACATCGAGAAGGTGGCCGCCGCCACCGTGTCCAGTAGCTTCTCCAACGCCGGGCAGGTCTGCATCTCCACCCAGCGCGTCTTCGCCGCCCGAACCATCTATGCCGACCTGCTGGACGCGCTGGTCAAGCCGACCCAGGAGTTCAGCGTCGGCAACCCCTTCGACGAGGACGTGAAGATGGGGCCGATGATCCGCTCCACCGACGCCGAGCGCGTCGAGACCTGGATCGCCGAGGCCGTGGGACAGGGCGCCCGCGTAATCGCCGGCGGCGACCGGCAGGGCACCCTGCACACCGCCACCGTGATCGCCGACGCCCGCCCGGAGATGCTGATTTCCCGCGAGGAACTCTTCGGCCCGGCCGTTGCGGTCAGCGCCTTCGACGACATCGACGACGCCATCGCCAAGGCCAACGATACCCGGTTTGGCCTTTCCGCCGGCATCTTCACGCAGAACGTGGACTGGGCCATGCGCTTCGCGCTGGAAGTTCACTCGGGCAACTTGCACATCAACTCGTCGCCCCAATGGCGCGCCGACCTGATGCCCTACGGCGGCCTCAAAGACAGCGGCATGGGCAAGGAAGGCCCCGCCTACGCTATCGGCGAAATGACCGAGCTCAAGACCGTGGTGTTCCACCTGGGCGGTTAGTTTAACCCTGCCGCGGGAATCCCCGTAAGGGCGGGTTTGAAACCCGCCCTTACACCATCGCGTAACGGACACCAACTGCATAACGGGGTATCAACATGACCAGCAGACCGCACGGCATCGACGGATGGGGGCATCCCAATCAGGAATACGCGCCGGTCCCTCGCGTGATAACGGAGGCTCCCCGCAGCGCCCTGGTGGTCACGCCGCATCCCGACGACGCCGAGGGCGGATGCGGAGCCACCATGGCCAAGTGGATAGCCGACTCGGGCGCCAAGGTGGTCATTCTGATGTGCACCAACGGCAATAAGGGCACTGGCGATCGTTCATTGACTCCGGAAGCCCTGGCGGCCACCCGCGAGACCGAGCAGCGGAACGCCGCCAACGTGCTCGGCGTGGCCGAGGTGGTTTTCCTGGGCTACGGCGACGGCGAACTGGAAGACACCCACGAATACCGCGGGCAAGTAGTCCGGGAGATCCGCCGGCACAAGCCGGAGGTTATCTTTGGCATCGACCCCTACCGCGTCACCTCACACACCCACCGGGACCACCGCCACAGCGGACAGGCCGCGCTGGATGCCGCCTTTTCCTACGCCTGGAGTTGGCTGGACTTCCCGGAGCAAATCAAAGAGGAAGGTCTGGAACCCCATAAGGTCCGGGAGGCTTTGCTCTGGGGATCCGAGCGCCCCGACACCTTCGTCTCCATCACCGAAAAGCACATTCTCCAAAAAGCCGAGGCTCTCAGCAAGCACGCATCTCAGATCAGCGCGCGCACCAGGTCCCAACGCCTGGACCGGATGACCGAAGGCTGCCGCCAGCAGGGCGAACGCTGCGGCGTCCCCTACGCGGAGGGTTTCCGCCGCATCGAGTTCAACCTGGGCAGCGACGAGTGGTGGCTGCTGAATAGGTAAGCCTAAACCGTCGGGCGTATAATTGTATCGTTGGGAGATTTTTCATGGTGACCATTAGTACACCAGACGACCTACTGCGCGTACTGCGAGAGAGACCAGAATGGAAAGAAGCAGTGCGGCGGGAAATCCTGACTGAGGATCTGATGAACCTGCCAGCGCGGTTCGATCGGTTCGTCGCAAGCACCGAGCAGTTCATCGCAAGCACCGAGCAGTTCATCGCAAGCACCGAGCAGTTCATCGAAGAGCAGCGGCAGTTCAACGCCGAGCAGCGGCAGTTCGTCGCAAGCACCGAGCAGTTCGTCGCAAGCACCGAGCAGTTCGTCGCAAGCACCGAGCAGTTCATCGCCGAGCAGCGGCAGTTCAACGCGCGGATTGACAGTTTCGTGAACAGAACTGATGGCAGGTTTGGAAGATTAGAGGGTGATCTTTCCAATATGAAAAACGAATACTCAATCAGCAAAACCGTCCGGGATGCCGAGGGCATAGCCTACGACATGGGCTTCAAGTTCGTCAGAACGATTAGTCTCAGTGAATTGCTGGCGCTGGTCACCAGCACTGACACTGCCGACCTTGCCAACGGAGACCTGCGCAGCTTTCGTCTTGCCGACCTGGTTATCGAAGCCGCTGATGCGGCTGGCGCTACTCACTATATCGCCCTGGAAATTTCCTATACTGCCGACGAGCGCGATACCTACCGCGCCTTGCGTAACGCTGATTACCTGGCCCGGTTCACCAGTCATCCGGCCCACGCCGCCATCGCCAGCATCCGCAACGTGAACGAAGTCCAGCAGCTCATCGACAGCGGGCAAGTCTATTGGTACGAACTGGAAGATACCACGCCACAACTGGAATAGCCCTTAATGATGCCACACGATCCCCCGGTATAACGGTCGTTTATGACTCCGAGTTTAGGTTATGGAGTCACGAACGATGGCCCGGAGCGTTCGCTAATCCCACACGCTGGCGCAAAGCGTCCTGGCGCTGACGGAGACGGGCGATGTTCTCCTCACTGCTCCTGCAACTCCCGCACGATGCGGCGTAGCTGGGCTTCCTCGGCATCGCCAGCAGTCTGGATGGTGAAGTGCATCTCGTCAACCAGGTCGCCGTAGCGTTCCTTGAACAGGCCGGGGATCTCGTCATACTCCCCAATGATGGACAGGGCATTCAACATTTCGTCCGGCACAAGGGCGGTCATATCGTCCCAGCGGCCTTCCCGGGAAAGCGCGTGCAACTGTCGCCCGATGTCCTCGAAGCCGTGGCACTCCAGCACCGGGAAGTAGGTGCGGGTGGACGAGTAGAAGGCGATGCGCTTCCGCGTCTCCTCGGCGGCCTCCCGGATGGCGGCCCGGTTGGGGCCGGTTACGATGAAACCGTTGCCGACTATGGCAACGTCGTCAACGCTGCGACCGGCGCGACGCGCGCCCTCGGAGACGTTGGGCAACACCACCTGTCGCACGTACTCCGGCGACACCAGGCTGTGCAGCGCCAATCCGTCGCTGCATTCCCCGGCCACCAGGCAGTTGTACCCGTTAACGGCGGCGGTGAACACCTCCGGATGCGGATATTCGCTGGGACCGGGGCTGAAGAACGGCGTCATCAGCGAGAACTGGTAGAAATCGCCGGCGTATTCCAGGTTGCTGCCGGTGTCCCAGCAGTTCCAGATGGCGTGCAGCGACTGGACGTACTCCCGCAGGCGCGGCCCCGGCGAGCCGGTCCAGCGGGTGGCGAACCGCCGCTCGATATGCCCCTTCACCTGCGTGCCCAGGCCGAGGCGGAACCGACCGCCGCTGTTGTCCTGCAAGTCCCGGGCGGTGTAGGCCAGCACCATAGGCGAGCGGGGAAAGGCGATGGCGACGTGGGTTTCCAGAGTAACCCGGCTGGTGGAAGTGGCCGCCACGGCCAGGGGCAGGAAGGGGTCATGGGCGGTCTCGTTGGTGGAAACGCCGTCGTAACCCATGGCCTCGGCCCAGGCCGCCTCGGCGGCCACGGCGTTCAGGTCGCGGGAACGGAGAGAATAGACAACTCGCATTAGTCATCCTCCAGAAGTGCGGGGGAGAGTCGCTGTTGCCGGTATATGGCAATGCCGAAGGTGTCGATATGACGTTTTAGAGGCGGATAATGGATGTTTTCGTAGGCTTGCACTGCGCACTTTTGCGGTATGTTCAGGTCATCCAGGTCCAGAGCCAAACGTCCCAGCCGGTAATGGTCGGTGATGCCGTGGGTCGCCAGGTCAAAATCGGAGCGGGGCGTTGCCTTGCCGGTGGCGCGCGAGCCGAATAGGGTTACGCTCGTCAGTTCCGGGTAGGCGGCGAAAACCCGGTTCACTTTCTCCCGTGTTGGGGCAGCAATATCGGGAACGCGCGTCATCCCAGCGCCTCCAGGCCGAACCGTTGATAGAAGTCGCTGAGCGCGGGCAGGTAACGGCTGCGGACGCTGGTCAGCACCGCTTGAAACCGGGCGAAGTCGTAAGTATGCGACATCAAGTTGCGGTCAATGAGCATATCGACCCAGACTTCCGCGTCGTCAATCAGCTTGGCGGCAAAGGCCTGCTGTATAACATTGCGTGGCGTTACTTCGGTGAGCACGATACCGCCGTACTCCAGCCGGTCCTTGAGGGTCAGCCAGGCCAGTTGGAAAGTGTACTCAAACCGCTGGATGGCGCCCTCGCGCTCCAACTCGTTCAGATCCTCAACTTCCCGTTCCAAGGCTTCGCTGAGTAAAGCGTAAGCGCGGGAAAAGTTGTGGAAGCGGTAATGCCAGCGGATTTCCTCGTAATTCATGGTCGTTGCCGGATGCCAGCGGATTTCATCCCTCGGCCGGCGCGCGCTCCGCGTAGAGCTGGTCCGTCTTGGCGGCCATGATGAAGTCATTGCGGTGCAGGTTGCGTATCTTGTGCGTCCACCAGGTTACGCTGACCCGGCCCCACTCGGTGGTCAGGCGGGGGTGATGCCCTTCCGATTCGGCCAACTCGCCCAAGACCTTGGTGAAGTCCAGGGCCTGCACGAAGTTCCGGAACTTGAACTGCCGGTCCAGCTTGGGTATCCCCGCTTCGTCAATCAATTCCCAATCGTTGACCGCAGGATGCAGCTCGGCGATTTCGTCAGCAGTAACATGGGGCGAATCGCGGCGGCAGGCGGTGCATCGTTCGCTGTACAGTTGGGTCATGGGGCGGCCTCCTGAGTTATAGCCGCGCATCCTCCCCGCAATGGGAAGCCGACGGCTAATGGCGCAATTCTAGCATAAGGCGGCGCGGCGCCGGCCGGGGGCCAGGGCCTTTCGATACAGTTAAGTTGCCAGCCTGGTGCATAAAGTTTGCATTATCCGCATTTTTGATATAATATATTGATTTAATTACGAGGTTTACGGTCCGACCAGCTCCCCATGTAAAGGTGAAGTCTCAATGGAACTGCGCGAAATCATCAGCTTCTACCATGTCGCCCGCTTACGGAGCGTATCTAAAGCGGCGCGCAAGCTGGAATTGGGGCAGCCCACCGTTACTACCCACCTGAGAAAACTGGAGAGCGAGTTCGGCATCACGCTGTTCGACCGCATCAAACGGCCAATACAGCTGACCTCCGAGGGATCGCTGTTCTACGAGTTGGCGACCCCCATCGTGGAGTCCATCGACACGCTGAAAACCCAGATGGACTACTCCGAGGGGCGCGGTTCCTTCGTAGTAGGCGCTTATCCCGACATCGTTTCTTATCATCTGCCGCGGCCCATCCGTCAGTTCCGCGCCCGTTATCCGGACGTGCGGATGCGGCTGGTGGCGCGTTCGTATGCCAACCTGATCCAGCTGGTAAAGTCGGGCGAGGTGGACTTGGCCTTGTGTTCCGCGCCGCCCACCGACGACCCTTCGCTGGAATTTTCCGAGCTGTTTGACTACAACGTGGTGCTAATTTCCGAACCCAGCCACGAGTTGCTCCAGCGAGATCCCGTTTCCATTGAGGATATGGCCAGGTTCCCCCTGATCCTGAACAGCCCCGAGAGCCTGAGCCGCCGGCGCGTGGAGCAGAAGCTGCGGGAGCGCAGCGTCACCTACGACGTGGTGCTGGAGATGGACAACACCGATATGATCAAGCGCTACGTGGCCATCGGCATGGGCATCGCCATCGTCAGCGATTTCACCCTGCACCCCGAGGACCACGACCGCCTGGCGGTGGTGCGCCTCGACCACATCTTCCCGTCGGCCAACATCGGCGTCTGCACCCTGCGGGGCAAGTTCCACGGGCGCGGCGTCCGCAACTTCATCAAAACTCTGGAAGAAGGCCTGTCCGGTTTCCGCGCCGACCTGTGGGACTGGGACGTTGACCATGGCGGAGAACGGACGATGCAGGCCATTGCCAGCGCTACTCAGTAACCACAACTGGCAACTCTAGCAGAACGCCGGGGCAGGTTTGCAACCCGCCCCTTCAGCGTTGCGTCACGGCAGGCGCCCCAGGAACTCGCTGCTGCCCCGGGCAACCCACGCGTTCCACGATGTCATCAGAAAGCGCGCGCCTTTCTCCACGTAAGACGCTACGTTGTCGTCGTTGACCAGGGTTCCGGCGGTGCGTCCGGCGCTCGCGATCCGGGCCAGGGCGTCGTCTATCGCCGACTGAACTTCCGGGTGACCGACATTCCCAATGTGGCCCATGGTCTGGGACAGATCGGTAGGCGCCACGAAGAAAACGTCGATGCCGTCCACCTTCAGAATGTCGTCCAGGTTATCCAGGGCCGTGACTTCTTCGATCAGCACGATTACCATAGTCTGGTCGTTGGCGTGGTGAACGTAGTCGGGTACGCCGAAGGACTGGCGACCGCCGAACATGCCGCGATAGCCGAGCGGGGCGAACTTGGACGCGCCCACCGCAGCCTCCGCTTCTTCCCGCGTGTTGACGTGGGGCAGGACGACGCCCATGGAGCCCCGGTCCAAGGTTCGGGTAATCAACCCGGCGTCGTTGGCGTTGCAGCGGGTTATGGAAGCCAGGCCCCACAGGTCGCAGGCCCGGGTCATGTCGCCCAGGGTTTCCCAGTCCACCGGCCCGTGCTCACACTCCATCCACACGGAGTCGAACCCCAGCGGCCCGAGAAAGTCGATGATTTCACTGGTCATCAGACCGGAGATGCACGTAGCCGGCTGGCCCTGTCGCAATTTGTCCTTCACTGGGTTGGCGCGTATCGCTGGCACGTTGTTTCCTCCTGCAAATGATTTCGCGGCAGTATAGCAGCCACCGAAAACGGGTAGCGTTCCGTTTTCGGTGGTTCGGTTGATAATCCGTCACTCCGGCGCCGGCCGGAGTCCGCAAAACGCTACTGCTTGACTTCGTAGCCCCGGGGCGTGACCATCCGGCCATGGTGAATGTAGGTGTTGGAGTTTCCGATCACCACGGTGGTGAACATATCGACGCCAAGGGCTGCGCCGTCCAGCCCGCCCAAGTCCGCCAGCGCCACCGCCTGCTCGGGCCGGTAAGCGTGCCGGACGATACCCACGGGCGTGCCGGCCGGTCGATGCTCCAGGAATATTTCGCGGGCTTCGTC
The DNA here is from genome assembly GCA_963692995.1 of Dehalococcoidia bacterium. Taxonomy (GTDB): domain Bacteria; phylum Chloroflexota; class Dehalococcoidia; order Lucifugimonadales; family UBA3495; genus Bin87. Next base: position 712,377 of record OY843611.1, on the reverse strand, counting down.
CAACTGACCGGTGCGGCGGCGGCTGCGTGGGTTGTAGAGAACGGCGACGAAATCTCCGGCGGCGGCCGCCGCCAGGCGGCGGCGGATCTGCTCCCATGGAGTCAGCAAGTTGCTCAGGCTGATGGCGCAGAAATCCTGCATCAGCGGCGAACCCAGCAGCGCCGCCGCTGATTGCAGCGCCGATATGCCGGGAATGCTTTCAACAATCGGCTCTTCCCCATCCCAATTCCGGTCGGTGAGCACATGGTACACCGGCCCGGCCATGCCGTAGATGCCAGCGTCTCCGGAGGAAACCACCGCCACCGTCTTGCCGGAGTACGCGATGTCCACCGCCAGGGCAGCCCGCTCCAGCTCCTGGCCCAGTTCCATGCTGTGCCGGCCTTTGTCCAGCGCCGGCCCGGCCAGCTGCTCGATATAGTAACGATAGCCGACCAGTTCGTCACTGTCGGCGATGGCGGCGGCGGCGGCCGGCGTGAGGTGTCCGGAATCGCCGGGGCCAATGCCCACCAGATACAACTTTCCTGTACTCATAAACTGACTTTCCGTGAAGGGATGCGTGCAATCGCGACCGTCGCCCGGTCGGATTTGACCCGCGGAACAACCACTCCTTGCGCTCCGGCCGCCAGCATAGCCGCCGGTTCCGCAACGCCGAAAACGCCCAGCAGGTCGCTGGCGGCTGACGCAGTGGGACGGTAGAGGCCGGCTGCGCTATCCACCGGGTCAGACGCGGTCAACCCGGCCCGGTTCAGCCGCCCGCCGTCGTACGCCTCAATTGGCACCGTGAGAGACTTTGCCATGGCGATCAGGCCCGCCTCGTCCGCTTTGATGTCGGCGGTGGCGATTTTCGCCAGGCTCGGCGCCGCGAGGCCGTGCCGCCGGAGAGTATCATCCAACAGTTCGCGCAAGTGGTCTTCGGACACACCTCGGCGGCAGCCCATCCCCGCCACCAGCGTCGGCGGACGGTAGATGACCACAGGTCTCCCGGTGTCCGGCGACAACACCCGGTCGGAAACGACCAGCGCGGCGGCGTACCTAGCAGCCTTTGCGTCGGAAAGATCCGAGACGGCGCTGATGCTTTCTGAAATGGGAACATCGTCGGGCCAACGGACGCCCGTTTCCGGGTCTAGCCATAACGCCACCGGCTCGCCGTTAACCACCGCTGCCGCCGTGCGAGTCAGGTCGGTCGGCGTCGCTTCGATTTTCCAGCCCAGGCCGCGACCCACGAGGTCGATGGCAGTGACGTCCAGCGCTTCGGACGCCGACGTAACGATGGCTTGAGCGCCAATTGCCTCCGCCACCCGTCGCGCCAGCGCATCCGCGCCGCCAACGTGGCCGGACAACAAGCTGACCGCGTAGCGGCCGGCGTCGTCCACACACACCACGGCGGGGTCTTGACGCTTGCTCCCCAGCGCTGGGGCCAACAGACGCACCGTCGCCCCCACCGGCAGAAGCGCTACCAGCGCGCGATGCCGGGCGAACACCTCCTGGATCACCGGGCGCAGGGGCAAGTCGTAAAATCGCGCATCCCGGTCATCGGCTGATGCGCCGCCGGCGGTTCGCCGTTCCAGGTAGAGCGCGGCATCGGCCAGGGACGTCGCCAGCCGGCGGGCCAACGCGGCGCCCGGCCGGGACACCGCGACGATGGCGATCCGGTCGGCATCCGGCGGAGGCATCTCTGTACGTCAGTTGTCCCCGGCCGAGGCTGGCTCCGGCTGCACTTCGTAACCGCCGGCCGCGTAGAGATCGGCCCGGTCGGCACCGGCATGGGAACCCTGCCCGGCGCGGCGGTACAGGTGGGTGTATTCGTCAGAGTACAGATGGGACACGGCCACCGATTCTCCGGCCGCCGGATCCAGCAGGTTGGGGTCCACCGCCTTGCCGACGATGATGAGGGCTTGCAAGGTGATTTTGGCGTCGCGCACCTTCTGGGCGATGTCGGTTAGCGTGCCCCGGATGATCTGCTGGTCGGGCCAGCCCACGCGATAAGCCACTGCGACGGGCGTGTCGGCGGGATAGCCGGCTTCCTGCAACTGGTTGGCGATGCGGAACATGCGAGTGACACTGAGGAAGATCGCCAACGTGCTGCCATGACGCGCCAGGCTGACCAGGTCTTCTCCTTCGGGCATGGCGACGCGCCCCTCGGCGCGGGTCAGGATCAGCGTCTGGGAGACTTCCGGCACAGTCAACTCGGCCTTGAGCGCAGCGGCGGCGGCGAAGACGGCGCTGACGCCGGGGATGATTTCATAATCCACGTCCTCGGCTTCCATGATACGCATCTGTTCCAGCGTCGCGCCGTACAGGGACGGGTCGCCGCTCTGGATACGGGCTACCGTCTTGCCCTGGGCAACAGCGCGCCGGGTTACGTCCATGATCTCGGGCAGGGACATTTCCTTGCTGCCGTACACCTGAGCGCCGGGCTTGGCGAACTCGGCAATTTCAACCGGCACTAGCGAGTCGGCGTAGATGATCACGTCGGCATCGTCGATGATGCGCTTGGCCTTCAGCGTCAAAAGCTCGGGATCACCCGGGCCGGCGCCGATGATATAGACCTTGCCGTGGTTTGCCATGTGGGGTTGCCTCCGTGTTGGGGACGCCGCTCAGCGTCGGATGATGAGCAGCGAGAAGTAGTCCAGGTCTTCCGCGGACAGTTCCTGAATGTTGCGCACCACCTGCTCTCGCTCCGTGGTGGCGCGTCGGACGTAAATAGTGCGACCAGACAGGCCCAGGCGTTCCAGGTTGGCGAGGGCCTCCAGCAGAGTCCGGTTAACCTTCATCAGGACAATGGTGTCGTAGAGGGCAATGGCCTCCCGCAAGTCGTCGATGCCGTACACCGCCGGCAAGATGGCGAGGCGCTGGCCGTGATGGACCAACGGAGCCGCCGCCGATGCCGCTGCTGCCATCACCGATGACACGCCGGGGATCACCTCCACCGGCAGGTGGGAGTATTCTTCCTGGATGGTTTCCAACACGTAGGCGAAGGTGCTGTAGAGCATCGGGTCGCCTTCGGTGATGAAAGCAACGTCCCGGCCGGCCTCCAGGTGGACGGCCAGATCGCGGGCCGCGCCGCGCCAGACATCGAGCGCCGCTTCCTCATCGTTGGTGGGGAACTTGGCCCGCACCACTTCCTGCCGCTCCTCGTCGATGATCCCTCTCACGATGGAGTAGGCGTAACTCTCCACGCTGATGCCGGCCTGGGGCACCCATACCACGGGCACCGATTGCAGCACTCGCTGCGCCTTCACCGTCAGCAGTTCGGGGTCGCCAGGACCGACGCCGACGCCATAGAGCTTTCCCGGTTGTGCGGGTGTGGTCATTTATTTCTGCCCCCAAACGACAAAGACGGGATTCAAGGCTTGCAAGCGTAGCGCCCCGTCAGGCAATTCCCGCCCTCGAGACGCCGAGACCATGGTAAGCCCCGGCGATAGGCCGGCCTTTTGCAGCGCTCGATAGGTTTCGTTGGCACGCTCCATAGCCGCGAAGTTCGCTACCAGCCGGCCCGTTGGCCGCAACCGGCTGATTGCCATTGCGATGATGTCGGGCGCCGCGGATCCGCCGCCGCCGATAAATATGGCGTCCGGGTCGGGCAGGCCGGCCAACGCAGCGGGGGCGGCGCCGATGATCACGGACACGCGCCCGTCTCCGTACCGGGCCACGTTAGTTCGCAGCAGGTCGGCGCTGTCGGCATCCTTGTCCACGGCGTACACGCAACCATGGTGGGCGATGCGCGCCGCCTCCACCGCCACCGAACCGGAGCCGGCGCCGACGTCCCACACGACGCTATCGGAGCGCAGCCCCAAAAGGTACAGGCTCACCGCCCGCGCTTCGGACTTGGTGATCTGTCCTCGCCACGGCCGGCGCTGCTCAAAAGCATCGTCCGACAGGCCCAACGCGCGCGAAGTGGACGGGGCTGCTTCGAGAGCGGGATCAGCCTTGACCATTGGCCCCCACTGTCGTCGAGTCCCGCAGGGGAATGCCATCGGGAGAGGTGCTGGCCGAGCCCAGCAAGTTGCCCTCGAAGTCGAAACAGAGGGCGTCAACGATGATCCCGTCGCCCTGATATTCGGCGGAGTCCTGGCCCAGATACTTGCGAGCCTCCTCGCACACCATCCGGCACATCAAGGGGAATACGTCCATGACGCCGTGTTCCTGGGCCAACTCCTGAAAGTGTCGTCCGCTGGCGGCTTCGGCCATCTCGGCCTGTAGCGCCGGCGACGCGCCGCACTGGGCGGCCAGCCCGGCCAGAAAAGCGGTGTCAACCTGGTTGCCGGCGACGTGGGTGACGAAGTAGCCCATGGCCATCTTGGAGAACTTGCCCACCATGCCCACGTGGGCCACGCGCTTGATGCCCTTGTTCACGCACCGTTTCATGGACGGACCGGAGAATATCCCGGCCTCGACGTAGGCCATGTCGGGCAGATCGAGCAACTCTCGCGTGTACTGTTCGCTGCGGGTGCCGGTGGACAGTACCAAATGGTCCAGGCCGTTGGTGGCTGCCACGTCAATTGCCAGGTGGACGCTGGCCCGCCACGCTGCTGTGCTGAAGGGCTGCACCACGCCGGTGCTGCCCAGAATGCTGATGCCTCCCAGCACGCCCAGCCGAGCGTTGGTGGTCTGCTTGGCAATCTCTTCGCCACCGGGCACGGAGATGCGGGCTCGCACGCCGGTATCCGGCGGCCAGCCGCATTCCACCAGTCCCTCGGCGACGGCCTCGGCCATCATCCGGCGCGGCACTCGCGTAACCGCCGGTTCGCCGACTTCGATGCCCGTGCCGGGTCGGGTTACGGTGCCCACGCCGGGGCCGCCGGTGATTTGCAATCCCTTGTTGCCGTCGGGCAGTCTCCATACACCGACCACTATTTCAGCGCCGTGGGTGACGTCGGGGTCGTCGCCGCCATCCTTGATAACGGAACACCGGACGCCCTCGGCAGGCTCCATGGGCCAACTACGCTGAACCTGGAGAGTCGCCGGCCCCCGTCCGCCGGGCAAGGGCACCGATACTTCGTGGGGAGTCCGGCCCGACAGCATCAAGATAACGGCAGCTTTGGCGGCGGCCGCGGCAGTGGCGCCGGTGGTGTACCCGGTGCGCATCCCTCGCGGGTCACGCTTGGTGGGCCGGGAGTAATCGCTTTCCGGGCGTTCGCCATCGTTATTTCGCTCAGCATCGGGCATAGTGTTCACTGCATCATTCCAGCGCTTCCGCAGGGCAGCGCGATTGCGACGGTCAGCTCTCCGATTCCAGCCGACGCGCCCGTGCCCGCAGTCGCTCGTTTTCCGCCAACAACATGGCGCGTTCCGCTTCGTAACTCGCCCGTTGCTGACGCCAGTTCTCCAGGTACGTTCCCGTGTCCGGGTCGTAGAAGCGCGGCCAACCCTCGTCCCAGCACAGGTACAACTGCATCAGTTCGCTGTGCCCTTTCAGAATGCCGTCGGGTTCGGTGGTCAACTCAACGGGGTGATACGCGCCCTCGCGCAGGACCCATCCGGACATAGGCGCACCGTGATATTCCCCGCCGCTGGGGTCAAACTGCCAGTATTCGAGGATGCCGATGCTGGCATATACCCGGCGTTTAACGATGGTATCTTCGGAGCCGGTGCTTTCGGAACCGACTTCCAGCGCCAGATCAGGCGGCTTTCCAGCCTCCCAGGGCAGATAAATACGGCGCCGGCGAATTGCGGCCTGGTCCACGCCGAAAGCCAGGTAAATGTCGGGCTGGCGTCGGACGTTCAGGTTAGACGGATCATAGCAGAGAATGGTATTGCTGCTGAGGAAAACGTCCGGGCGCGTCTTAAAGTCGGTGAACCGGCTGTGCATTATGCCGAGGATTTCCTGTACGACGAATTCCTGCTCCATGGCTTCGGGCATCGGCTCCGGTTCGTCGGGGTTGTACTCCAGGCTGGCATAGTCGATCGCGCCCCGCTTGACGTAGGGGAGCATCGCCGGCGTTTTTGCGGCGGTAGTCATGGCAGATCTCGATGGCGCCGGGCGTTGCCCGTTGGATAGTTCACCCTGCAATTTTACCCTATTTGATAAGATATGCGAAACTCGCGCCGGCAAAAGCAGCGGTCCAGAGCGGGCACGTTATTCCGGACTTAGGCCAAAACCCGGGAGATCCTGGCGCTACTCACCTTTGCTGATGGCGCAGGTCTCCGGATTCCCGCTTTCGCGGGGGATGACGCTGGCGGCGCGGGGATGACGGTTCCTGATCAGAGCTGCGCCTCAATTCGGGGCAGCTAGGCGCCCCTAGACGCCGGGGTTATGCCGGGGCCATCAAAGGGGCTTTCGCCGCCCGCACCCGGTCGCTGGCCACCGCCACCAGCCGGTCGTCCACGCCCAGGGGCGGCGCGACCGACATTGGGATGTCGGGATACTCTTCCTGCAACTGGCGCATTGTGCCCAGAACGTTGCGGCGGAGGATCAGGCCGGGGAAGAAGATGTATGGCGCGCAGATGATGCTGCCCACACCGCGCCGGTGAACCAGCTCGGCGGCGGCGTGTTCCATGGTGGGATCGCCGTAGTGGGATTGCGCCACGGCCACCGCGTAGCCGTCTCCCAAATCCCGTTCCACCCAACTGCCCAGTTCCTTTAGCCAGCGGCAATCGTCGTACCGGGTCTGGGTGCCGGCCTTGACCAGCAGGATGCCCGCCGGCCCGGCGCCGGCCGGTTCCCGCACTCGGTCCGGCAACGCCGCGATGCGGTCCCGCACCAGTTCGGCGATGCGGAGGTCAGCGCCCAGGCCATCGGCCAGACGGACTTCCACATTGGGCGTCTGGGCGGCAATGTCCTCCAGCACCTCGGTCATTTCCAGGGTAGCGTGCTTGCCGTTGCCCAGCAGATAGGGAGCGATGATGACTCGGTTCAGTCCGGCCTCGGCCAGTATCGATACCGCTTCGGGCGGGTGCGGGGGCAGAAACTCCAGGCAGGACACAATGACCTGTTCGGCATCGTCGCTTAGTGATTCCGCCAGACGCCGCGCTGCTTCCCGCAGTCCCACCGGCGTATTGGGGCAGCCCAGGCACCAAGCCGGGAACCGGCCCCCGTCGGCGGCCCAGGCGCAGGAGCACTCATCGCGGCTCGCTCCCCGTTGGCTGCCGTGGCACAGCAGCACCACGCCCCAGCCGGCGTTATCGCCGTTGACATTGTTTTTGTCGGGCATGGCGGTCAATCCTCCAGCAGGTCAAGCAGGGCGTTCACGGTAGCGGCCGCGGCCGAACTTCCCCCGCGGCGTCCCAGGATAGTGATATGCGGCACGTCTCGCGCCGCCAACTCGGCTTTGGATTCGGGGCAGGCCACAAAGCCCACCGGCATACCGATTACCGCGGCCGGCGCCGCCTGGCCGGCGTCGATCAAATCTAGCAGCGCCAGCAGGGCCGTGGGAGCGTTGCCAATGGCCAGCACGGCGCCGTCCATCTGCGGCGCCAGCTCCCGCACGGCGGCTACGCTGCGCGTCGTACCTTCACGCCGAGCGCGCTCGGCGACCTGGGGCGCGTCGATGAGGCAGGCGGTTTCCACGCTGCGACGGTTCAGGGCAACCCGGGATATGCCAACCTGCACCATGCGCACGTCGGTGACCACGCGACGGATTTGCCGCAGCGAGTCCAGCGCCGCGGCAACGGCCCCGTCGCTGAAGCGCACTTCTCCTGCGATGGCCGGGTCCCCTTCGGCCCGCACAATGCGATGGAGCACGTACCGCTCCGCATCGGACAAGCCGGCGGCATTGGCATCGTCGCGCAGGCTGTCCGCCACCATGACCAAACTCTGCCGGTCGATCTCCTCCGGCAGCAGAGCGTATTTTTCAACGAGGTTCATTCGCAACGCCGGTCAGCCCACTACCACATTCACCAGCCGGCCGGGAACGTACACCACCTTGCGCACGGTTTTGCCGTCGATATGCGTCTGCACGCGCTGGCTGTCCAAGGCGCGCATCTTCGCCTCTGCCTCATCGAGGCTGGCGGGGACGCTGATGCGGTCCCGCAAGCGGCCGTTCACCTGCACCACCAGGGTCAACTCGTCCTCGGCCGTCAACTCTTCATCCCAGGCCGGGAAAGGCTGCTGGTGGACGCTGTAGCCGTGTCCGGTTTGTTCCCACAGCTCTTCGGCCACGTGGGGAGCGATGGGGGCCAGCATCAGCAAGAACTTGTCCACGCATTCCCGCCACGTCGCGGAGTCCACTGATTGATCATTCCAAACCTTGCTCAGGTGATTCACCAACTCCATCAGCGCGGCGATGGTCGTGTTGAACTTGAACTTGTCCAGATCGTCGTAGCATTTGCGAATGGTACGGTGCAGAATGCGCTGAGTGTCGCGCACCGCCGCTGGATCCGTGGGCCGGTCATCCAGCGGCGCGGGGTCGTGTTCAACCATGACCCAAAGGCGATTCAGCCAGCGGACGATGCCGTTGATGCCTTCGTCGCTCCACGGGCCGCCCTGGTCCCAGGGGCCGATGAACATGAGGAAACAGCGCACGGCGTCGGCGCCGACTTGCTCGATCACATCGTCGGGGTTGACCACGTTGCCACGGCTCTTGCTCATCTTTTCGTGGTCGCTGCCCAGGATCACGCCCTGGTTGAAGAGACGCAGGAAGGGCTCGTCAATTTGGAGCAACCCCATGTCGCGCAGCGACTTGATGAAAAACCGGCTGTACAGCAGGTGCATCACAGCGTGCTCGGCGCCGCCGGTGTATTGCTGGACCGGCATCCACTGGGAGGCAATTTTCGGTTCATATGGGCCGTCGCCGTACTGGGGCGTGCAGTAGCGCAACATGTACCACGACGAATCCATGAAGGTGTCCATGGTGTCGGTTTCCCGCCGGCCCGGCCCGCCGCAATTGGGGCAAACGGTGTTGACAAACAAGTCGTTGATGGCCAGGGGCGACTCGCCGGTAGGCCGAAACTCGGCGTCCTCGGGGAGCAGCACCGGCAGGTCTGCTTCGGGCACCGGCTGCACGCCGCAGTCCTCACAGTACACCATGGGAATGGGCGTACCCCAATAGCGCTGACGGGAAATCAGCCAGTCGCGCAGGCGATAGGTAACGGCCCGGCGCCCCCAGCCCCGGCGCTCCACATCGTTGGCGATGGCAGCCATGCCTTCTTCATCGGTCATGCCCTCGTATGCGCCCGAGTTGGTCATAAAGCCGGGGCCGAGGTAGGCTTCCGCCGGCTCTCTGCCGTCCCAATCGATGGGCGCGATCACCGTGCGGACGGGCAGGCGGTACTTGCGGGCGAAGTCGTAGTCGCGCTGATCGTGGGCCGGCACGCCCATAACGGCGCCGGTGCCGTAGGTAGTCAGCACGTAGTCGGCGATGTAAATAGGCAGGCTCTCGTTGTTGAGGCGATTGCGGGCGTAGGCTCCGATAAAGACGCCGGTTTTCTCGCGCTCGGCGGAAAGGCGGTCAATTTCGGAGGCGGCCCGCGCCTGGTCAATGTAGGCTTGTACCTCCGCGCGGCGATGCTCGGCGGTCAGCTTTTCCACCAGCGGATGCTCCGGCGCCAGCGCCAGGAAGGTCACGCCGAAAATAGTATCGATGCGGGTGGTAAAAGTCCGAATCTCCCGTTCCTCAATGTTGTAATCCGAGATGTCGAACCCGATCTCCACGCCGGCGCTGCGACCAATCCAGTTGCGTTGCATGGCAAGGATTTTTTCCGGCCAGTCCTCCAGGCTTGCAAAGTCCAGAAGTTCATCGGCGTAGTCGGTGATCTTGAAGAACCACTGCTCGAAATCGCGGCGCGTTATGGGAGTATCGCAACGCTCGCAAACTCCGTTGAGCACCTGCTCGTTGGCCAGCACGGTCTGGCACGACGGGCACCACACCACCGGAGCCCTGGCCCGGTAGGCCAAGCCCTTTTCGTACAGCTTAATGAAGAACCATTGGTTCCAGCGATAATACTCCGGCAAGCAGCAGACCACCTCACGGTCCCAATCGTAGATGGCCCCAATCGACCGCAGTTGCCGGCGCATGTTCTCCACGTTGGACATAGTCCACTCGTAGGGATGGGTGCCTCGGGAGATGGCCGCGTTTTCGGCGGGCAGGCCGAAGGCGTCGAACCCGATGGGATGGAGCACGTTGTACCCCTGCATCCGCCGGAAACGAGCATGGGCGTCGGACGGCGCCATGGCATACCAGTGGCCAATATGCAGATCCCCCGAGGGATAGGGGTACATGGTCATCTCGAACCACTTGGGACGCGGGTCGTCATCGCTGACCCGGTAGATGCCGTCGCGTTCCCAACGCTCCTGCCACTTGCGGTCGATATCGACGGCGTTAAAGCGGAGCTCAACCTGCCGATGGGCGGTGGTCATAGGAAATCAGCCCTCAAAAATTCATTCGTGGAAGACATTATATCATCCGTAACGATCGTCGAAATGCCGAGCAACGATTGACATATCCTTGCGCCTTCTCATAATTACGGTGACCAGCGCGCGCCGCCGGTTGCCACACCCACTCCCAACCGGCGCTATGGTCGCCCGGCGCTGTTATCCCCGTGAATAATCCATCCGACGGCAGTATTGAGGCGGCCAAGCCGCCGCCAACCGGTTCGGAGACGCCTTCCGATGAGCCGGCTGTATTTCGGCCCGGATACCGGCCGGCGCCGGTCCGCGTACCCATCCGCCGGCATCGCGTCCCGCCCCGCCGCTGGTCATCCACGCCGCTGCTGCTGCTCCTCATATTCCTGATGCTCAACGTGATCGGCGGCGTGCTGCTGGCTACTCCCTGGGCCGCCGCCGACGGGAACCCGGCCCCCATTCCGGCAGCCTTCTTCACCGCCATATCGGCGTCCACCGTTACCGGATTGGTGATGGTGGACACTCCGGTGTTCTGGTCGCTGTTTGGGCAGATCGTAATTTTCCTGCTCATGCTCCTGGGCGGTCTGGAGTTCATTACCGCCGCCACCGTGCTGATTGGGGTCATGGGGCGGCGCGCTACCGCGCTGGAGGAGGACGTTTACCAGGATACGGTAGGCGCCGGATACACCAGGAACCTCACCTATATCGCTCGGAACATCGTCATCGCCTTCTGCGTCGGATACCTCGTCGGCGCAGCGCTGATTTACTTCGAGATGCGTTCGGTCGCCGATTTCTCCCTGGGCGAAACCATCTGGCAATCGCTGTTTTTGTCGGTTTCCGCGCTGAACAACGCCGGGTTTTCCATACTGCCCAACGCTCCCACCGGCGGCAACGCGGTCACCCTGGAAGCTCACCCCTTCCTGTTGGCAGTGATCACGCCCCTAATTTTCGCCGGCGCGCTGGGCTGGCCGATCATTATAGATATGCGTCGGAACTGGAACCCGCGACTGGATACGAGGCGGTGGCGGGGCCTGTTCCTGTTCAATTTCACGCGGTTCTCGCTGGATACCAAATTGGTGCTCATTTTGACCGTTGTGCTTTATGCCTTCGCCACGTCGGTGTTCCTCTTCGCGGAATGGAACGGTGTCCTGGGCGAGTACATGGGCCTGGGCAAACTCGGCTCCGCGCTATTTCATGGGGTGAGCGGGCGCACGGCCGGCTTCGCCGCGCTGGACTGGGGAGCGACTTCGGATTTTACCCACCTGGTATTCGGTGGACTGATGTTCGTGGGTGGCTCCACAGCGTCAGTGGCCGGTGGCATCAAGGTCAACACCGTCGCTGTCCTCCTGGTGGCGGCGCGGTCTTCTGCGCTGCGCCACCCTCGAGCGGAAATCTATCGGCGGGAAATTGGTCAGGCTCTGGTGGCGCGCGCCCTGCTGGTGGCCCTGCTGGGCGTAGCTTTCCTCGGAGTAGTGGTGCCCATTCTCACCTACACCGAACCGCACATCGAGTTTGTGCCGCTGATGTTCGATACCGTGTCGGCCTTTGGGACCAATGGCATGTCCTCCGGCGCTTCGCCCCAGCTCAGCCTGGCCGGATCCATCATTTTCATGTTCACCATGCTGGTGGGCCGAGTGGGGCCGCTCACGCTGATAATGCTGCTGGCGCCCCGGGCCGACGCCACCTACCGTTACCCCGAAGAACCCGTTAGAATTGGATAGTCATCATGCCAAAACAAGTTTGCGTAATCGGTTTGGGTCGTTTCGGCGCCAGGTTGGCCAGCACGCTGTTTCAGCGCGATCACGAAGTGTTGGCCATTGACCTGGATGAGCAGAAAGTCCAGGAAATGCTGGGCCGGGTCACCTACGCCGTAGAGGCCAACGCCACCAGCGAGACCGCCCTGCGCGACCTGGGGATTGCCGACATGGACGTGGCCGTGGTGGCCCTGGGCAGCCAGATCCAATCCAGCATCATCTCCACCATGCTGCTCAAATCCATGGGCTTGCCCTACGTCGTCGCCCGCGCCACCGACACCCAGCACGGGGAAATCCTGCACCGGGTGGGCGCCGACAAGGTGGTCTTTCCGGAGGAAGAAGCCGCCGAGCGGGCGGCCAACCTTGAGCTAAACCCCAACTACGTCGAGTTTATGAACATCACCGCAGACACGGGCGTTCACAAGCTCCGCCCGCCGGAGCGTATGCGCGGCCTGACTCTGCACGACGCCGGCCTGGGATCGGAAGCCCAGCGCCACCGAGTATCCGTAATGGTGCTGCGACGAGGTCGCGAGTATATTTTGAACCCCGCGGACGACGAGATCATTGACGATGGCGACGTCCTGGTGGTCGTCGGAAACCACGGGGACGTGGAACGCGTTTTCGCCCGGTGAAGCAACCCGCCTCCGGGACGAAACGCGCCTCCGGGACGATGGGAAAAGTTATGACTGACCGAATCGGCTACCTGGGCCCGGCGGGGACTTACACCGAACAGGCCGCCCTGCTCTACGCGCCCGCGGCGGATCACGTTCCCTACCCCACCATCCTGGCCGTAGGAACTGCCGTGGCCGGCGATAAGCTGGACGCCGGCGTGGTTCCCATCGAGAACAGCCTGGAAGGGTCGGTCACCTTCACGCTGGACTTGCTGATTGCCCAGTCAGGACTGTCCATCAGAAACGAGGTGGTCATTCCCATCCACCATTACCTGGTGGCCCCGCCGGGGGTTCCCGCCGAATCGGTGCAGGTCATCTATTCGCATCCCCAGGCGCTGGCCCAGTGCCGCACCTATCTGGAAGCCCATTTCCCCACATTGCCCAGGGAAGCCTCGCTGAGCACTGCCGCCGCCGTGGCCGACATGCAGTCCAGCCGAGTCCCCGCGGCGGCCATCTGCCCACAGCGCGCAACCGAAATCTATGACGTGCAGATACTGGATCAGGGCATCCAGGACAACGACACCAACCAGACTCGTTTTGTAGTTCTTGCTCACGACGACCATGATCCCACCGGCCACGACCGAACCTCCATCTGCTTCTCCTTCACCGTGGACCGGCCGGGGAACCTCTACAACTCCATCGGTGAGTTTGCCCGTCGCAACATCAACCTGGTAAAGATTGAAAGCCGTCCCACCAAGCAGGAGCTGGGCCGGTATATCTTCCTGATCGATTGCGAGGGCCACCGCGCCGAGACGGAGGTGGCGGCGGCGCTGGAAGGGTTGCGCCGTCGCGTGGATATGCTGAAAGTGCTCGGCTCCTACCCCGCCTGGGAACCGCAGGAAGGGTGACGCGGCGCCGGTACGCGCCGGGGCCGGCCGGCTTGCGCGTCCCCGCCCGTTCATTGCGCCCGATATGCCGTTCCCGCTGCGGGCGCTGTTCCCGCTGCGGGCGCTGTTCCCGCAACGGGCGCTGTTCCTGATGCGGGCGCTGTTCCTGGTGCGGGGCGACAGCATGAGCCCGGCGCTGCGGGATGGCGATTTGATACTAATCGCGCCAATATGGCGCAGAGGCCACAATTACAGCCGGGGCGTAATGGTGGTAGCCTCGATACCAACGTCGAGCGCTTCCAACGCGGCTGATTCGATCAGTGTCAAGCGAGTGGTGGGGTTGCCCGGAGAATACGTTCGCGCCGGCAAGGACGGCTCCATATGGATCGAGGACGAGTTGCTGCACGAACCCTACTTGACGCCGGCGGCGCGGGCCGCGCCAGGTCCGGACCTGTCCTGGCCGTGCGCTGAGGACGAGTACATTCTGATGGGAGACAACCGGGCGAACAGTTGGGACAGCCGGCATATTGGCCCGGCGCCCGCCCGGAAAATTATCGGCAAAGTGTGGCTAAAGCTGCCGACCCGCTCGCTGCTTGGTCGAAGAACACCGGGGCCTACCGGCCTAACCCGCTGATCACGATGGCTTTTGATTCCAAGCTATACCGGGTGGCCAGCCGGGCCAGCCGCAATCACCGGCTGTTGCGACTGCGGCTGGTGTTCAAAGCCTTCCAACTGCGGCGGGCCATCACGCGCCTCGCCCAACGCTGGCGTCCCCTGCGGGTGCTGTTGGCGATACTGGCGGCGGTAACCCGCAACGACATCCAGCAGCTCACCGCCGGCATTGCCTATTACGGCGTAATATCGCTGATCCCGGTCTCGGTGGTGGTGCTGCAAATTCTCGACCTGGTGCTAAGCGATGCCAGCGCCCAGACCTGGTTCACGGCAATCTCGGACGGTCTGCTGCCGCCCAACGTTGACTGGACCACGCTACAGCCAACCGATGATCTGGCGGCGGCCGGCATCGCCGGCGGATTGGCTTTGCTGGGCCTGGCGTGGGGTTCCGTCAAGCTCTTTGGAGCCGTCGGCGTGGTGGTGAACCGAATGTGGGGAATCGAACCGATTCAGGTGGGCATTCTGGGGAAAACTCGCGAGTACATATTCCTCAGCGCCACCGCCCTGGTGCTGCTGGTGTCCAGCATCCTGACCTCCGTAACCGTTCCCGACCTGGCATCCAACGCGCTGCGGGCGGTGCAGTTGACGGGACTAGCGAACGTGATTGCGGTTCAGCCCTGGTGGCCGGGAGTACTGGCCTGGCTGCTGTCGGTAACTGCGTTCCTGCTGGTGTACCGCTACGTGCCGGAACACCAAGTCCGCTGGCGGTGGGCCATCGTGGGCGCGCTGGGAGCAAGCGTCGGCTTCGAGATGGCGAGCTACGCCTTTTCCCTTTTCCTCAACTATGCGGCGCCCTCGCATCTGCTGTACGGGCCTTTGGCTTCGATATTTATCTTCCTGATCTGGCTCTTCGTATCCGGCTTGATCCTGGACTCCGGAGCGGCGTTGACGGCCTACGCGCAGAGCGTGTATGACGGTGACGGGCCAACACCCGGGCCGGGGTGGTTCTTGACTCCGTAGGATCAATTGCCCGCCGTCGCCACCGCCCTAAAGTTTCCAGAACGTCCCCACCTGACAAACGATGTCCACCTTGTTGATGGACTCGGCCGGCCAGCCCACCATGTTGAGCCAATCCTCGAAATGGGACTGTGCCACCGCTTCACATTCCGATATCAGCAGCCCATTCTCCAAGTCGCCGTACACCTTGAGAACAGTAGTGCGGCGGTCGGGTCGCCACTTGCGCACGGCGTCCAGCTTGTCGCGGAAATCGGCTTCGGTGATGCCGGGAACTTTGTGAATGGCAATGAAACGGGCCATTGTGTCAAACTCCAAACTTCAGCCCGTCATTCCCGCTTTCGCGGGAACGACGGTTAGGGACAGGCGGAACGACCAGATGGTAGTCGGAACGACCAGAGGTCAGTCGGCGGGCGGCACGAAGGGATAGGGTAACGGCGGACCATCTCGCAAGGGCAGCGCTACCGTCGCCGTTCCCGGCATACTCTCGACGCCGTCCTGGGTTTTCATGCCGATTTCCAACTCGATGAACCCCATCCGGCTCTTCTCGTATTTGCTGGTAATCCGACCCCACATAATCAGCACGTCGCCGGGAACCAGCATAGCCCGGTGTTCAAAGCGCGCCTTCCAGGGCCAACCGTTGGGCAGCGTCCAGTCCTTCAGGTACTGGGGCACTACGCTCTGCTTCCACGAGCCATGCACCAGAATGCTGGGATTGCGGTCGTGGTTGAGGCCGAAGTCCAGATCGTAGTGGATGCGGTGAAAGTTCTCGATGGCGGCGCTCCACCGGAACAGGTGAGTTGGCGTGGGCTTGTAAATGTACTTGGGCAGTTCATCGCCCTCGTTAACATCCTCGTAGTAAATCTGCTTCTTGTCGCGGAGGCCGTCGGCGTCGGGACGCTCGTTGCGCCGCCAAATTTCCTCCGGCTCCATATTGAGGAGGTCGTCCAGCAGAGTAGTCATTGTAGTGGGCTCCTGAGAGAGGCAGGCTCCTGGGAAATCGGACAACCACAAGAGCTGCCCGGGGTGGCAGCATCGGGTTTCGTTATCGGCGGATAGTGGAGGCCCGCGTAATGCAAAGGGTCACGTCGTCCTGGTTCCAGTAGCGGGTTTCGCGGGTAATGATCAGGAAGGGCGTACCGTCCCGGCCCAAGCGCTCCCGGATCTCGGAGTAACGGTTCTGGAAAAAGATTTTGTCGCCGATGCTGGGATAGGCATACACCTCGATCTCGTTGCCGGCGTTCAGCACGCGCACCAGGTTGGTGGGAACCGGGGGCAGTTCGCCGGGCCGTTCCACTGATCCGATGCCGTCGGATTCCGGGTTTTCCTCAAAAGCTGCGGTGATGGGATCGCCCTGGTCGGGCCGGATGCGGCCGGCCAGGTAGCTGACCATAATCGGCGGGGCGATCAGCGCGCCGTAGCGGGTGGACTTGGCGAATTCGTCATCCCAGTAGCGGGGGTCGGGGTCCATCAGCGCCTGCGTAAAGCGGCGCATATACTCTCCGTCCACCACGCCCCAAGATTCGACAACATCGCCGCTGACGCCCACCATGGCCTGGACTTCCGGGGTCAGAGCAGTGGGAAGGGCTTGTTGAGTCATAGGGAGATGCTCCGCATGGTTGGAGTAATGTGGCTGGAGTGATTTCGCAGCGCAAGCGTAGCGCAGGGCGCCGGGTTCGTCAATCCGGGGAGCCGCCTGGCCTGATTTTGAGGCGCGCCTAACATCAATAAAATTGATAATTGACATTGCAATTCGTCAATGGTAGTGTCTGCCGGGAACTTTAAAAGGCGCTTTCATAGTGCTTTATTGCACAATTCAACCGGCAGGAGATGACCCATATGGCAATTACTCGCTTGGCCCCTTTGCCACGTATCATTGTCGCCCTCGCGCTGTTGTTGACCTTGTCCGCAATCTTCGCCTGCGGCGAATCCACCGAACCGGCGGCCCCTCCTGCTGCGCCCGCGGCCACCGTGGCGGCTCCCGCGGCCACCACGGCGGCTCCGGGGGCCGCCACGGCGGCTACCGCTCCCGCCGCCACTGCCGCCCCGGAACCCACCGCCCCGCCCGCCAGGGCCAGGGTTGAAAGCGACGTCACGCTTCATTTGGCCGTAACCCCGCTGCCCCAGGACACCTTCCTCCCCTGGATGGCCACCAGCAGCGGGCACCTGCCCTTCCGGCCCATGTGGGAGAACCTAACCACCATATCCCCGGAAACCGGCGTTTCCACCATCCTCCCCCAGCTGGCCCGGGCGTGGGACGTCAGCCCCGACGCCAGCGAGTACACTTTCTACCTTCAGGAAGGCGTGGAGATGCACCACGGCTGGGGCGAATTCACCGTCAAGGACGTGATCCTCACCGTGGACCAGCAGATGTCCGACCCCTTGGCCGGATGCAAGGCCCCGCTCAAGCGTTTCATGGGCTATGACTCCATGACCGAGATGATCGACGCCGGCAAAATGGAGGTCATCGACGATTACACCTTCAAGATGACGCTGGCCCAGCCCCAGGTGGACGTGGCGAACTGGTGGTTCAACATCCTGGTGGTTCCCTGCGCCGCCGTCCGCAGCGCGGCGCAGTTCGAGGCCGAGGGCAAAGCCATGTTCGAGAGCGGCCCCGCCGGCACCGGCGCCTACCAGTTCGTGAACCGGGAACTCAAGGAGTTCACCGAATACGAGGCGGTTCCCTACGACCACTGGCGGGTCAACCCTGAGTTCAGGAACCTGCGCATCACCACCGCGCCGGAAGATCTGACCCGCCTCGCCATGCTCCTCACCGGCGAGGCCAACATGGTGGACGTGCCCAAAGTCCTGCACCAGCAGGCCCTGGACCAAGGCATGGAGATCTTCGAAAGCCCCCTGCCTTCCGTCGGCCTGACCATCCTGCCCCTGGGCCAGTACTACGTCAGCAAGTTCAACTGGAACCCGGACACCGAACCGTGGAACGCCCCCGGCGAGACCGGAGCATTGGTCCGCCAGGCGCTGAACCGCGCCATCAACCGGGAGCAGATCATCAACGAGCTGTTCAAGGGTCGCGGCGAACCCATGTACAACACCATCTTCCACGACACCCTGGAGGGCTGGAACCCCCGCTGGGAAGAGGAGTTTGACGAAAAGTACGGCTATGACCCCGAACTGGCCAAGCAACTCCTCGACCAGGCCGGCTTCCCCGGCGACAATGGCCAGAACCGCTTCAGCATGGAGGTTTGGCAGTCCAGCCTGCCCGGCTTGCCGGAAACGATTGAAGTCTCCCAAAACGTTGCCCAGTCTTTCCAGGACATCGGCATTGACGCCAAGCTGGTGGAGGTGGAATTCGCCCGCGCCCTGGACGCTTTCCGCGACCTGCACGACGCCCATTTCATCCTGCCCGTGCGTCAGACCATTCGCCAGATCAACGCCAACGCTCGCATCTATTACTACACCGGTCCCACCGATCCCGACACGGGTCGCCCCCAAGGCGGCGTCATCTACATGGAAGACCCGCTGTACGACTCCATCTACGAGGCCCTGTTGGAAGAGACCGATCCGGACGAGCGGCACCGGCTGGTCCAGGCCATGGGCGATGACATCTACGACACCTACCGCACCATCCCCATCGTCAACATCCGCTCCACCTTGGTGGCAAACCCGGACGAAGTGGCCGAGTACAAGTTCGGCAGCCTCACCGGCGTCTTCGGCCACCTGGAGTACGCCAGGGCGGCGAGATAAGGTCGATACCCGTCATTCACCCCCTCCAACCGTCATTCCGGCGGAAGCCGGAATGACGGGATACGAGCCGGAATGACAACGGCAGTAAAGACGGGAGGCAAAAATGCAGCGGTTTATCATCTTCCGCGTTGGACAGGCGATCATCGCCGTGTTGCTGGTGAGCATCATTGTTTTCATGCTCTCCAACATAACCGGCGACCCCACGTCGGTGATGCTGCCCATGGGAGAAGCCACACCCGAGGACATCGCCGAGCTGAAAAAGAAATGGGGCCTGGACAAGCCGTTGCACATGCGCTACCTGGTGTTCCTGGGCAACGCCCTCCGGGGCGACTTCGGCGAGTCCTACGCCTTTGGCGGGCAGACCGCCATGGGAATGGTGTTGGACCGTTTCCCGGCGACGCTCCAGTTGGGCGGTCTGGCGATGATAATCGCCGTGATTTTGGGGGTTCCCCTGGGAGTGATAACGGCAGCCCGCAAGGACGGGTGGCTGGATTACCAAGGCAAGGCGGTGGCCTTCCTGGGCCAGTCGGTGCCCAGCTTCTGGCTAGGCATCATGCTCCTGTGGCTCTTTGCGGTGAAACTGGGCTGGCTGCCGTCGTCGGGCAAGGGCGGCATCGCCCACATGATAATGCCGGCGTTCACCCTGGGCTTCTTCCAGGTAGCAGCGCTGCTGCGGCTGATCCGCTCCTCGATGCTGGACGTGCTGGACACCGAGTTCGTAAAACTGGCGCGCATCAAGGGCGTGCCGGAGTGGAAGGTCATCTGGAAGCACTGTCTGCGCAACGCTTTCATCGCGCCCTTGACCTACTTCGCCATCATCATCGGCGGCCTGTTCACGGGAACCGTGATTGTGGAGACGGTGTTTTCCTGGCCGGGCGTGGGTCAGTTGGCAGTGGGGGCGGTGCGCGCCCGCGACTTCCAAGTGCTCCAGGCGGTGGTCATCATCGGGTCGTCCATCTACATCTTCGCGAACCTGTTAGTGGACATTCTCTACGCCTACCTGGACCCCCGCATCCGCTACAACTGACCATGATGCCGGCAAAAGCACTGCATTGCATAAGGAAAACGGCGGAGGATAGACTATGGCGATAACCACGGCTCCGGTTCCTGCGGCGCCCGCTTCGGAAGAAGCCGCCGCCCCAATGGGAGCCTTTGCCAAGATGCGGCATTGGCTCCGGGAAATACGGCGATTGCCCCTATTCCCCGTGACCATGCTGTTGATCTTTTTGATCCTGCCGGCGGTCTTCGCCGAGCTGATCGCGCCACATAATCCGCGGCGCGGCGACCTCGATGATCGGCTGGTGCCTCCGGCCTGGGCCAGCGACGTAATCTCCATTCGCACGGTTGTAGAGCGGGTGAACCGGGAGAATCGGCAAAACGAGATCAAACTCAGCGATGCTGAACGCACCGTTCGCATCGGCGACGCCACCGTGCTCGGCAAAGCCGCGGGCGAAGCCCCCGTCCTGGGCGACCAGCTCCAAATCGTGGTCAAACCCGGAGGCCAGGTCAAATACCTGCTGGGCACTGACAAGAACGGTATGGACATTTTCAGCCGCATCATCTTTGGCGCGCGCCTGGCCCTGGTGGTGTCGATGATGGCGATCTTCGTGTCGGGACTGATCGGCACGGTACTGGGCATTCTGGCCGGCTATTTCGGCGGCTGGGTGGACACCGTGGTCATGCGACTGGTGGATATGTCCCTGTCGATTTCGCTGATCCTGGTTGCGCTGGTGCTGGCCGCTACCCTGGGGCCACGCATCGAGAACGTGCTGATCGTGGTGTGCCTGTTCCTCTGGTCTCGTTACGCCCGATTGATTCGCGGTGAAACCCTGGCGCTCAAAACCCAGGACTTCATCGCCCGATCCCGTGTCGCCGGGTCGTCACAAATCAGGATAATGATCCGTCACATCTTCCCCAACCTGGTGAACACCATCATCGTCCTGGCCACCTTGCAGTTGGGCTTCGTCATCCTGCTGGAAGCCGGGCTGAGCTTCCTGGGCGCCGGCATCCCGCGCCCCAATCCGGCCTGGGGCGTGATGGTCGCCGACGGGCGCGAGCTCATCATCGACTCCTGGTGGGTGTCCTTCTTCCCTGGTCTCGGCATCCTGTTCACCGTGCTGTCGGTGAACCTATTGGGCGACTGGCTGCGCGACCGCCTCGACCCGAAACAGCGGAACCTTTAAAGGAGTAGCGGCATCCATCCGCCGAGCAAAAGGCGTGATAAAGTAGGGGCGGGTTTGAAACCCGCCCCTACGGACGTGTAGTCCGATCAACCTGTAATGGACAATCAGCAAACGGAAACCCAACTTCCCGACTGGATAGATCGGAGCCAACGCACGGCCCGGCGACGCTATCGGATGGGGATCGTGAAACCGGCGGCCACGTTGGGAACGCTGGCCCTGATAGCGCTCCTGGGCTGGATTTTCTGGTTCAGCCTGCCCAACCCGGTTCGTTGGTTTGTGGGCAGTCCCTCCGCCGTAGCCTCGTCCGCGTCGCGGGCCGGGCAGTGGTCAATGCTGGGCTATGGGCCAAACCTGAACGGGTACGTCGCGGAACCGGAGCGGCAGCCGGTGGGCCGGCTGGTCTGGTCGCGGGACCTGGGGCCGCCAACCCGCTCCGCTCCGTTGGTTGTGGATGGCGCGCTCTACGTGGGCGGCCACTTCAAGGCCATGGCCCTGGACGCCGCGTCAGGCAATCCAATCTGGGAAATCGAAACGCCGGGACCGATGGACCACGCCCTGACGGTAGCCAGCAACAATCTGGTGTACGTGGGCTTGACCAACCACCGGATGCTGGCTCTCAACAAGGATACCGGGGAACCGGTCTGGGAGTTCAAGGCGCACCTACCCATATCGGCGTCGGCCCTGGTGCACGATGGCATCGCCTACATAACCTCGTCGGGCAACATCATCTACGCGCTGGATGCCCAGACCGGCGACCGGCTCTGGAAACACCGGATACGGGGCAACGTCAAGACCACGCCAACGCTCCGGGATGGCCGTCTGTACGTCGCCGATGACGAGGGCAATCTGTATTTCATCGATGCCAACGACGGTCGGCGTCGCTTCCGGTTTCTCACGGCGGGCTCGGCGTCGGGGCCGCCGGTGGTATCCGGCGATACCGTGTACTTCCCCTCCGGGGGGTCTCTCTACGCCATCAACAACGACGTCAAGGGAATGCCGGGGCTGTACTGGATAAAACGCTCGTGGTTTCAGCTGTGGATCTGGCAGACGCCCTTCGTGCCGGCGCCCCCCGCGCAACGAGGAGAACTCTGGCGGTTCGCGCCCGAAGAACGCGCGTCCCAGGGTGTCGTTGCGTCGCCGGCCTTGGCCGATGGCGTCTATTACCTTGGGGACGGCGACGGGCTGTTCTACGCTCGGAACGCCGCTACGGATGATGAGCTATGGCGGTTTGAGGCCGGCGATGGCATCGTCAGTTCCCCGGTCATCCTGGGCGAGCGGGTCTATTTCGGCGCAAAGGACGGGATGCTCTACGCGCTGAACCGAACGGACGGGGCCCTCGTCTGGACACTGGACCTGGGAGCGCCGGTCGAGTTGCCGCCAGCCTACTCCGGGAACCGGCTGTACGTGCGGACGGCGGACGGCCGGGCGCACGCGGTGGAGTGAACGGTAATCGGCAGCGTTCCCGTTTTACAGTCCGCGGGGCAACGAGTATCATACTGACGCATTTTTGACCCCCGATAAAGCCGTCCCGAACCGGCCGCCCACAGCACACCCGGCCGCCCACAGCACACAAGGAGCAGCATGATGAGAGGAGTAGCCATCGTTTCCCCGGTTCGCACCGCCGTCGGCAATTTCGGCGGAGCGCTGCGGGACGTGCCCGCCGCTGAGCTGGCATCCACGGTCATACAGGCCGCGCTGGAACGCAGCGGCGTTGATCCGACCCGGGTGGACGACGTGATCCTGGGCCACGGGTATCCTTCGGGCGAAAACCCCGCCATCGGACGGCTGGCCAGCCTGAAAGCGGGGTTGCCCATCGAGGTGCCGGGCTACCAGCTGGACCGCCGCTGTTCCTCCGGCCTCCAGGCCATCCTCAACGCCTGCATGCTCATCCAGACCGACAACGCCGACGTGGTTATCGCCGGCGGCGCCGAGAGCATGAGCGGCGCCGAGTTCTACAGCAACGAGTCCCGCTGGGGCGCCCGCTTCGGCTCGGTGACCTTTCACGACCGGCTGGCCCGCGCCCGCGTCACCATCGCGCCGGACGAGCGGTTCGGCCCCATCCCCGGCGGCATGGTGGAGACGGCGGAGAACCTGGCCCGCGAGTACGAAATCCCCCGCGAAGAGCAGGACGAGTACGCCCTGCGCAGCCACCAGCGCGCCGTGACCGCCCGGGATTCCGGCAAGTTCGACGCCGAGAT
Source organism: Dehalococcoidia bacterium (assembly GCA_963692995.1). Classification (GTDB taxonomy): domain Bacteria; phylum Chloroflexota; class Dehalococcoidia; order Lucifugimonadales; family UBA3495; genus Bin87. Next base: position 689,131 of record OY843611.1, on the reverse strand, counting down.
CGTCCCCGTGAGCATCCCCCAGCGTCGCGGCGACCCCAAGATCTTCGACGCCGATGAAGGCCCCCGCGCCGACACCACCATGGCAGCGCTGGGGCGCCTGCGCCCGGTGATGCGCGATGGCGTGGTAACGGCCGGCAACGCCAGCAGCCAGAACGATGCCGCCTCGGTCTGCCTGGTAGTTGCCGAGGACAAACTGGAAGAGCTGGGACTGACCCCCATGGCCTATCTGCGCGGCTGGGCCGTCACGGGTTGCCATCCCGCCACCATGGGCATCGGCCCGGTGCCGGCCGTCAACAAGGTGATGGACAAGATCGGCATGACCCTGGGCGACATGGACATCATCGAGCTGAACGAGGCCTTCGCCGCCCAGGTGCTGGCCGTGCTGCGCGAGTGGCAACTGCCCCACGAGGACAACCTGAACGTCAACGGCTCCGGCATCTCCCTGGGCCACCCCATCGCGGCCACCGGCGCCCGCATCCTCACCACCATGCTCCACGAGATGGAACGCCAGGACGCCCAGTGGGGCCTGGAGACCATGTGCGTCGGCGGCGGCCAGGGCGTGGCGGCGGTTTTCGAGCGGCGGTAGCCGATTGAGCGGGGGGCGAAAGTTGTTATTCGCCCCCCGCGCTCTCTAACACTATTTAGGCCAGCTGTAAAACTCCCTTCCGCCTTACCACAGGGTGATACCAAACTATATTCGCAGGATCTGGCAAGTCGATTGGGAACTGGTGTAGTTGATAATCGCCGTTCTGATCCCACATCAATGTCAGATAACAACTTCCGGCAAGGTCAACGTTGCCTTCCGATGCGATGCTCACTGATGAGTGCCACTCGCGGACCAAAGCGATAAGAGCGCTGCCAATTTGTGGAGCATGCCCGTAATGGTTTTCAACAGTGATACCATCATTGCCCAATCGATTCCAAAACGTCCGCGCTGCGTTGGGCAATTCAATGGTTACGCGGCCATTTCGCCTAACCCGGTTCAGTTCACGCCGCATTTTGCACGAAACCCCAAAGAATACGCCTCTGCGTGCCGGGTCCAAGACACGAACATCCATAACGTCCTTGTTCTCCGACGAGACGCCGCCGAACACCAGTGCCACAGCTCGCTCAAAGTCCCGCCAGCCGGGAAGAGTAGAACCGTCGTTGACTGCTAGCATCCCGGTACCGTCTTGGAAGGAGCTTAGTATCAGCCGGAATCGGGTCAGCTCGGCATCCGTGGGAGGTCGGTGAGCAAATGCCACTGATTTGTTGGACGGTTGCATGGCTGAACCTAATCGGGAATTTCAAGCTCGTCTTTGAGCAGCACGTCCGTGGTTACCTCGAACAGCCTGGCAACTTTGAGTGCTAGCCCTGTTGTCGGCAATTTCTTGCCGGACTCGATTTCGCTCAAATGGCCATGCGCCTTATAACCCAACTGCTCGGCCAGCTGGATCAAGGTTAGCCCTTTGCGGTATCGGAGGATTCTTAGCTTTTCCCCGAATCGGATGAAATCCGGTTTGCCAGCGGTTGACATGCCAAATCGCCTGTGCTAAATTGTCCCTAATAGAGACACGTCGGCCTACCGTCTTGCTAACGTGACCGGTACGCCTCCGCCATTTCGCAAATTGACGGTGTAGTGATGATCAATAGCCCTTTCAAGTGGGTGGGCGGCAAGTCTAGGCTGCGGAAGTACATCATTCCCGCTCATACCGGCTCATCTGTGCTACGTGGAACCCTTTGGAGGCGCCGCTTGGGTACTGTTCGGAAAGCCACCGAGTCCGATCGAAGTCTTGAATGACATCGACGATGAGCTCATCAATTTTTTCAGGGTGGTCAAGCACCAGCCTGAGGAACTCATCAAATCGTTCGATTTGGAGCTAGTATCGCGGAGCGAATTTCGCAAATTAGCGGATAGTGAACCCCAGGCATTGTCGGAAGTGGAGCGGGCTCACCACTTCTACTACCTGATTATGGCCGGGTGGGGCGGGGAAGCACGCTATCCACGATTCCAGTCCAGCACATCTGATGACGGCGGGCACGGCAACAGGCTGATTGGCGCTCTGAAAACGCTACGCAAGAGGATTGAGCCGGTACATGATCGGCTGAAAACTGTCATTATAGAAAATATCGACTGGAGCGAGTGCATCGACCGCTACGACCGACCCACATCTTTCCTTTACCTCGACCCTCCTTACCCGGGTAACGGCGCCAATTATAAACACAATATGCGGTTAATGGCAGAGCATTCTGCCATCGCCGAGCGGCTCAGCAGGGTACGAGGCAAGTGGATGCTTTCATCGTACGATACGGAGGAAGTGCGGACAAAATTTCATGATTACAACATCGTTTCGATACAGTCCGCTTCCGGAATGAAGGCGGCAGAATCAGAAGCCACTGAATATGGCAGAAAGCGTACCCTAAACAAGGAGATATTGGTTCTGAATTACGACCCGTCCACAGACTGGGAAGAATCTACCGAGAAATCGTATGAACAGACTCCCGGTCAAGCCAAAATGTTCGAAAGGCAATATCGGTATAAATCATAGCTTTTGTCCGCCGCCTTTACCCGGAAGTAGCCGCTGAGGGTATAATGCGCCGCAACCTCCCTCCATACGCAGGAGCATTAACCTATGGGCAGCAAACACGATACCGCCGACGTTTTGGTCATCGGGGCCGGCGCTTCCGGCGGGGCATTTACCTGGAGCCTGACCCAGGCCGGAGTCAAGGTGGTTTGCCTGGAGCAGGGCGGCTGGGTGCCGCTGAACGCCTTTCCGGTGAACGAGCCGCAAGCGCAGCTGCACTGGCAGACCGACTTTCATCCCAACCCCAACTTCCGCGGGCTGCCGGAGGACTATCCGGTGAACGAGGATGACACGCCCATCGCTCCCTATATGTACAACGCGGTGGGCGGCAGCACCATCCACTGGGGTTCCCACTTTCCCCGGTTCCATCCCTCGGACTTCCGGCTCAAGTCCCTGGACGGCGTGGCCGACGACTGGCCCATGGACTACTTTGAACTGGAACCCTACTACGACCAGAACGACCGCGCCCACGGCGTCAGCGGCTTGCAGGGAGACCCGGCCTATCCACCCAAGCCGGCCCGGCCCACGCCGCCGCTGCCCATCGGCCCGGGCGGCGAAAAACTGGCCCGCGCCTTCAACCGGCTGGGCTGGCATTGGTGGTCATCGGACAACGCTATCAACTCCACCGTGTACGACGGCCGGCCGGCTGATGTGGGCGAATACCTGCGCTCGCCGTCCAGCAGCGACATCATATTCTGGCCCGGCGCGTTGAAACAGGGCGCGCGCCTCATCACCCACGCTCGCGTCCGCGAGGTGCTGGTGGACGAAGCCGGTCGGGCCACCGGCGCATCCTACTACGACCGCAACGGCAACCTCCAGGCGCAATATGCCAAGGTCGTCGTGCTGGCGGGCAACGGCATCGGCACTTCCCGGCTGCTGCTCAACTCAAAGAGCGCGCTGTTCCCCCATGGGTTGGCCAACCGCAGCGGGCAAGTAGGCCGGAACCTGATGCACCACCCCTGCGGCTACGCGCTAGGGCTGTTCGACGAAGATTTGGGGCCGGACGACGGGCCGCGCGGTTCGTCCATGCTCAGCCAGGAGTTCTACGAAACCGACCTGCGCCGGGGCTTCGTGCGCGGCTACGACATGCAGATTTCCAACGTGGGCGCCGCGCCGCTCCAAATCGCGCTGGGCGGACTGGTCGGCGAGACGGTGCAATGGGGCGAGGGACATCACCGCGACTTCGCCGAGCGGTTCCGCCACCAGATGGGTATCGTCATCATGACCGAAGACCTGCCCGAGGCGCATAACCGCGTAACCCTCGACCCGACGCTCACCGACGCCCACGGCATCCCGGCGCCCAAGATCGACTACACCGTCAGCGACAATACCTGGGCCATGCTGGACCACGGCATTGCGCGGGCCACCGAGGTTCTCGAGGCCGCCGGCGCAAAGCGGATCATCTCTTCCCGGCTGCGGCGCAACGCCGGCTGGCACCTACTCGGCACGGCCCGCATGGGAACCGACCCGGATCGCTCAGTAGTGGACCGCTGGGGTCGCGCCCATGACGTGCCCAACCTGTACATCATCGACGGCAGCATCTTCACCACCGGCGCCTGCATCAACCCCACTACCACCATACAAGCGTTGGCGCTGCGCACCGCCGACTACCTGAAGGGAGAGGGATCGTCCGCCATCTCCTGATCCGGCGATCTGGTACAACTGAACCGAGGCCGATGTCCGGGCATTTATTGCGACCTTCCGCCAATGGCGGACGGAGCAGCCCCGGCGTCAGAACACCGCCAACCCAAAGCCTGAACGTTGCGATACGTTCACGGAGGAACAATGCCCAAGATCGTGCATTTCGAACTGCCCTTTGACGACGCCGACCGCGCCAGCAAGTTCTACGCCGACCTGTTCGGCTGGAAGTCCCGCAAGTGGGACGGGCCGGTGGAATATTACGTTCAGGAAACCGGCGGCGACGACGAGCCTTACGGCATCGGTGGGGCGCTCATCGCCCGGGAGTCGGCGGTGAACTTCGGCGGAACCCTGGTGGTCATCGGCGTGGACGACCTGGACGCCTACGTTGCCAAGGTAACGGCGGCGGGGTGCGAAATCGTAACGCCGCGCACCGTCATTCCGGGTGTGGGCTGGTTCGTCAACTTCCGCGACACCGAGGGGAACGTGGTTGGCATGTTCATGGACGACAGCGCAGCGTCCTAGACTCAGTTGTCAGCAGTGGCCGGCGTCGGTTCCGGCTCCGGTGGCAACGGGGCAGACGGCATTGCCGGGGGCGGGGCGGTGAATCGGGGCGGTCCGCCAGGCTCCGGGTGGGTATGATTTAACAAGGCGCTAATTATTTCGGATTTCATCTGTTCCATTCTGGCGACGAGGTCGTTGTGGGACTGGTCGATTTTCTCGATGAGCTCATTGTGAGACTGGTTGATTTTCTCGTTGAGGTCGCTGTGGGACTGGTTGATTTTCTCGTTGAGCTCATTATGGGTTGTGTTGTTCTGCTCGGCAAGCCGGTCAATTCTGCTGGCCAGCCAGAAAAAACCGACGCCACCAAGGGCGATCAGCGCCGCGATGATACCCCCCAACACGCCGATTATGGTGATTTCCAAAGCGTTTTCCACCTTCACAGCTCCTCGTGCCAAGCATATTATCCGGCGGTTATTCGGCTGCTGTCAACGCAGGCGTAGCTGTTGCAAGGTCTCAGCGAAATTGCCACACTACCGGTGTGGGCAAAGGCGGCAAACTACCGACCTGCGCAATGCGCTAATTCACGATTATGACCGGGTGGACTTTGATGCGCGGTGGCTCATCATCCCGGAACAGCTGCCGCCATTGGTTCCGCAACTCCAAGCCATCATCGACGAAAACCTGCCGGCGATGTGAACCGCCGGCTTTCTACAGGAGGCACACATGGGCCGAATGGACGGCAAGGTAGCCATTATCAGCGGGGGCGCCCGCGGCATGGGCGCCGAGGAGGTGCGCCTGTTTGCCCGGGAAGGAGCCAAGGTCGTGTTCGGCGACATTCTCGACGACCTGGGCCGGCAGGTTGAGGCCGATTGCCGGGCCGAGGGCTGGGACGTCGCCTATGCCCACCTGGACGTCACCGGCGAGGTCGACTGGCTCGCCATCGTCGCCCTGGCCGAAGAACGCTACGGGAAGCTGGACACGCTGGTGAACAACGCCGGCATCAGCATCTCCGTGGCCGGCGGGGCGCGCAATATATCGCTGGAGGATACGTCCGTGGAGCAATGGGATCGCGTTATGAACGTGAACTCAAAAGGCGTCTTCCTGGGCACCAAGGCGGCCATCCCCGCCCTGCGTCGCGCCGGAGGCGGTTCCATCATCAACATATCGTCCATCGCCGGCCTGTCGGGAGCCTGGTCACGATCCCACCCCTACAACGCTTCCAAAGGAGCGGTGCGCCTGTTCACCAAATCCACTGCCGTCCAGTACGCCGGCGAGGGCATCCGCTGCAACTCGGTGCACCCCGGGCCGATCATGACGCCCATGAGCGCGTCCACCTACGATGACCCGGAGGTGGCGGCGCAACGGCTGGCCTTGGTGCCCCTGGGCCGTCGGGCGCATCCCATCGAGGTGGCCTACGGCGTGCTGTACCTGGCCTCCGACGAGGCGTCTTTTGTGACTGGGGCCGAGTTAGTCATCGACGGCGGGTGTATGGCCCAGTGAAACAGCCTGCGTCATTCCGGGGAAAGCCGGAATCCGGTATTATGTGCCGCAAGCGCGGTCCGGATTGCCGCTTTCGCGGGAATGACGGTCGCGATTAATTCAACGCACATCGCAAAACGCACATCGCAAAGGGAGCAAGATCATGCCTGAAGTTTATGGCCAGGGAGATTTTCAATACACTTTCGTGGCGGACTGGCTGAAGCTGCCGGATGGTATGCGGCTGCTGGAGTGTCCCGGCGTGGCCGTGGACGGCGCTGACCGCGTGTTCATCCTGACCCGCGGCGAGCATCCCATCATGATCTTTGACAAGGACGGCAACTTTGAGCGGTCCTTCGGGCAGGGCCATTTCAGCGAGAACCGCACCCACGGCCTGTACTACAGCGCGGCGGACGACACGCTGCTGGCCGCCGACGACGGCATTCACACTATCCAGAAGTTCAGCGTAACCGGCGAGAAGCTGATGGAAATCGGCGAGAAGAACCACCCGGCACCCCGCTGGAGCGGCCAGCCCTTCAATCGGCCCACCTCTGCCGCTATCCGGCCCAGCAACGGCGACATCTACATCTCCGACGGCTATGGCAACTCGCGTATCCACGTGTACAGCCCGGAGGGGCAGTACAAGTTCTCCTGGGGCGAGCCGGGAATTGACGCCGGCCAGTTCATCCGACCCCACAACATCGCCTTTGACGAGGATGAGCGGGTGTACGTGGTGGACCGGGAATGCCACCGCATCCAGCTGTTCGACACCGAGGGCAACTTCCTGACCATGTGGAGCAACATCCACCGACCGGACGCCATGGTGTACTGGGGCGGCCACATCTACGTGGGCGAGCTCAACGGCATGGGCGGCGTGGACGACGCGCCGGGCCTGGGCCACCGGGTAACTATCTACGACCGGGACGGCAACCGGGTCTGCGTGTTCGGCGCTTCCGAAGAGGGCGAGGGCCCCGGCCAGTTCATCGCGCCCCACGGCATCGCCGTGGACAGCGCCGGAGCAGTGTACGTCTCCGAAGTGTCCTACACCATCCGCGGCAGCCACATGGACCCGCCGCGCGAACTCCGCAGTTTTTCCAAATACGCGCGGGCTTAACCGCCAAGTCGATTGTAAAACGGCAGGGGCGGCGCACGATGTGTTGCCCTTGCCCTTTCGCCCATTGATGCGAAAGCAGGAACCCAGAAAATCACGGCCAGCAGAAAACCGGCCTTATTTTGTACCCGCTGGATTCCCGCTTTCGCGGGAATGACGGCGTTTGTAAGCACAGCCTGGAACCTATTGCAACTGCAACTGAACCGTATTGCAACTGAACCGGCCGCCAACGGGAAAATGGTACACTGGGCGCCAATAATTTCCCGCCCCATTGGAAACCGCCATGACCATTGGTTTGACTGAACCGGAGCTGTCGCCGGAGTCCATCGCCCGGCAACTGGTTAGCGAAATCCGGGCCGACCCTCGCGTCAGAGAACTTGTCCTGCGCGAACTGCTCACCGAAGATTTCCTCAGACTGCCCGATGAAATCCGCGAATATCGCGTCAGCACGGATCGACGGCTGGACGCTCTGGAGCAAGGTCAGCAGCAGTTGACCGAGAGCGTCCAGCAGTTGACCGAGGAGGTGCGGCGGTTGACCGAGAGCTCTCAGCGGTTGACTCAAGGTCAACGGAGACTCGACGGACAGGTTGGCAATCTGCGCGGTCATTCCTACGAGCAAAAATGCGCCGAACAAATCGAACTCGTTATGGTTGACCATTTCGGGGATATCGCCCTCGCCGACCGTTCCAACATTAATAACCTGCTCTTGCCGGCCCGCCGGGACGGAAGATTGACCCGTCAACAGTTTGACCAGGGCCGGGTCATCGACATCATCGGCCATGGCGCCCCTCTCGGCGAGCAGTCGGAGGTTCAGGCCGTCGTTGAAGTTTCGGTAACCATAAACGAGTCGGATATTCACAACGCGCGGCGGCAGGCCATCCTGCTGCAAGACCTCACCGGCGTCAACACCAGAGCCTTCTGTGTGGCCAATGCTCAGTGGTCTGACGAGCTGGCAGACGAGGCCGACCAACTGGGCGTAACGCTCATCCGCTACGAAATGCCCGGCTTTGACTTCGGGTAGCTAGCCTATACTCGCCTATACTCACCGAGGCAACCCAATTGACCACTTTCACCGACATTACCACCACCACTTGGGATGACGCTCTCTCGGCCATCGAGAAGGGCTACGAACTGGGCTGGAGCGACGGTCTGCCCGTCGTGCCGCCCACTACGGCGCGGGTGGCCGAATTCATCGGCTACGCGGGACGCGCGCCGGACGAAGTCGTCGGCGAACTGCCGGAGCGGCGGCGCGTCATCACCGTGGCAAAGGCCGCGGCAAACTCGGTGATGGCCGGCTGCCGGCCCGAGTATTTTCCGGTCGTGCTGGCCGCCACCGAGGCCATGCTGGATCCGGTGTTCAACCTGGTCGGCCCGTCTTCCAGCATGGGCGGCGCAGCAGTGCTGTGCATCGTCAACGGGCCGGTTCGCGAGCAGATCGGACTCAACAGCCGCAACAACCTCTTCGGCCCCGGCAACCGGGCTAACGGCACTATCGGACGCTCCATCCGGCTCATCCTGATGAACGCCTGCGCCGCCATCCCCGGCCTGTTCGACCGCAGCGTCATCGGGCATCCCGGCAAGTACACCTACTGCATCGCTGAAGCCGAGGGCGAGACTCACTGGACACCGCTGCACGTAGAGCGCGGTTTCGACGCCGGCGACAGCACGGTGACGGTGTTCGCCAGCGAGGGGCCCCGACAAGTAAGGTCGGTGGGACGACCCGAGGCCATCCTGTACGCTATTGCCGACGTGGCATCGTCGCTGGGAACGTCCATGTCCACATCAGGATCGGTGGGCGACGTGTCGGTGGGCATACGGCAGGGACAAGTGGCCGTCACCATTGCCGGCAACAGCAACCTGTGGCGAGACTGGACGAAGCAGCAGGTCAGGGAATACCTCCACGCCAATATCCAGCGCTCGGTGGCCGACCTGAAGCGCGGCCTGGTGCTGCGGGGCGACGTTGAGCCGGGCGACGAGGCCGCCATGGTCTCCCTGATCCCCGAACCGGAGGATATTCTGTTAGTATTCGCCGGCGGCGAGGAGTCCAACTCCTCGTCAGTGATACCAAGTTGGGGGCCGAAAGTCGGCTCCACCGCCGTTACCAGGGCAGTGCAAATACCATAGCACGACCGGAACGGTACGCAATACCATGACTATCGCCAACCATCGCGCCGACGCCGTTTTTGCCGACGCGCACACGCTCTACGACGACGCTCTGGAGATGCTAGAACTGGGCAAAATACGCAACGCCGCCGAAAAAGCCTGGGGCGCAACTAAACGGGCCACCGACGCTCTAATACTGGCGCGCACCGGCCACGAGCCGGAGAGAACTCCCGAAACCTCCGCCGAACTGCGGGCCCTGGCAGCCGGAGATCCGGCAGTACGCGGCCTGGTTGGACGCTATTATTCCCGGCAGGGCGTATTGCATGGCGACTGCTTCTATATGGGCTTGTGTGAGCCGCTGGAAGATACCGAGCGTCGCATCCGGGAAACCGCCGGCTACCTCGCCGACGCTGAACGATTGGCTGCCTAAAACGATTGGCTGCACAAACGATTGGCTGCACTAAAGGAGAACTGAACATGGCAACCCAAACCCATCAACTGGTCAACCCGGTCACCGAGCCGGTGATTGCGCCCTTCGACGGGGCGCCCCGACTGCCCTCGCTGGCCGGCGCTCGCGTTGGCCTGATTGACGACAGCAAGCGCAACGCCGACGTGCTGCTGGAAGAACTGGCCGAGGTGCTGCGCAACCGCTACGAAATCCGCGAGGTGCGCTGGCTCCGCAAGCCCAGCGCGTCCCGGCCGGCCGATCCGCAGGAGTTGCAGGAACTGGTCGCCAACGTGGACTCGGTGGTGGTAGCCATCGGCGATTGAGGGAGTTGCAGCGCGTGCAGTGTGCACGACGGAATCCATGTTGAGAAGGCCGGCCTCCCTTCCGCCACGATTTGCACCGACCGCTTTATACCCACTGCCAACGCCATGGCCAAAATGTGGGGCGCGGAAGACTACCCGACCATCTTCACGGCACACCCCATCGAAAACCTGGACCGCTCGGCCCTGCGCCAGCGGGCCGAGGGTCTGGCCACCGAGGTGGTGGCCATCCTCACCGGCGGGTAGGCCGGTTCTCTCTACCGCAGCATCGTAGGGGCGGGTTTGAAACCTGCCCCTACTGTATTGTCAACCTTGCAACGGCAACGCCATGCCCTCACCCTATTCCGTCAAACGTATCACCCTGTCCCACGTCCGCGATATCGCCCTCACCTTCATGGCGGTCTGCGTAATCGGAGTATGCGTTACGCTGGGGGTGATGCTGCTTACCTTGTATTCATCGGTTCAGGCGTCGGCATCCAACCTGGAAACGGCGTCGGAGTCAGCCGTCGTCGCCGCGAATAACTTGGTTACGGCGTCGCGCGACATCGCCGCCGTGGCGGCGAATATGACCGCCGCTTCGGAGAGCGTCGCCACCGCCTTCGCGCGGGTTGAGGTTGCGTCCGAGGGCGTTGCCGACTTGGTTGACAGCATGAACACGGCGTCTGAAGAGCTGATGGCCTTGTCCAATGAATTGCAGGTACAGGCTGCCGAAGCGTTGGCGGGCATTGGCGCATTGACCGGGCTTTTGGGCCGGGGCAACCCGCTGGCGCGATAACAACCGCTACGCTACCGTCCCACCGTCTCCGCGTCCCGCAGGTCGGGAGGCAGCAGGTTGGGTATGCCGTCGGCGATGGGATAGCCCTCGTCGCACCGGGAACACGTAAGCGTGCCGGTCAGCACCTCTCCGGCGTCTGGGGCATTATCGGGCGCTAGGGTCTCCGCCTTCAGGGCCAGCGGGCCTTTGCAGACCGGGCAGGCCAGGATGTCCAGCAGGTCGGTTCTCATGGTCCAATTAGTCCTCGCTCGAAAAGCCAGGCCAGCACGTCGGCTAGCCCGATCACTATGACGCCGGCGATGGTCAGAGCGACCGGACCGGATAGCGCGCGGCCAATACCGGACGTCGCATTGCCGCGCCGCCGGGGAAGCATCCAGGCGACGGCAAAAGTGTACACTGCCAGCGCGATTTTGGCGACCAATACTCCTGTATAGGCGATGCCGGCGGCCTCCGACGTCAGCCGATCCACCGTCAGCATCACGCCCGTCACAATCAAGACGGCGATGGCGGTCACTACGATGGGCCGAAACTCGGCGGCCAGGGCCCGGCCGACCAGTCCGTCCGGCGAGACGGAGCGCAGGGCCGGCCGGCCAGCCAGCAGCATGAACAGGCTCCCGCCGATCCACGTAACCGCCGCCAGGGCATGCGCCCAGCGGATCACAAGCAGGATGGCGTCCAGTACCGGCAGATCAGGCACGAGCCGTTACAACAGATCGTCCAGTAGGTCGGTCAGGCGATCATAGTCCATGCGACTGATCTCCATAATGTGGACCCGCCCCGCCTGGTTGATGAAGTACGTGGTGGGAAAGAACTGCACGGCGTATTCCTGCGCTACCATCGCCCGCGCGTCGGTGGCAAAGTCAAAGGTCAGCCCCAACTCGTCAACAAACTGGCGGGCCTCAACCTCGGTGTCGAACCCTTGCGGCACGAAAAGCCCGATAAAGCGCACGTTGCGCCCCCGGTGTTCCTCCCAAGCCTCCTGAAAGGCCGGCATCTCGTCCCGGCAGGGCGGACAGGAAGGATACCAAAAGTTGATGACAACTACTTTGCCGCGCTGTTCCGACAGCTGGAACCGCTCGCCGGTGAAGGTAGTCAAGGTGAAATCGACGGCCGCCGGTCCTGTGGAGCACCCGGCCACTCCGCCTAACAGCAGGATTGCCAGCGCGACTATTGCCGCGCGTGACAGGCGCGCCAATATTTTCGGGCGTTTGAGGAAGTGTTTCAGCATAGCGCATCCGGTTAGAGGGGCCACCCATTGTAGGTTTGGTCGTGTTGGCGGTCAAACCTTTCCCGTCCCGGTCGCCGGGGCCTTTCGATTCTCCCCAGTCGAGGAAATTGCGAAACTCCCCCAACTCCCCCTCCATCCATCTTCTCTTCTCCCCCTCCACCCATTTTCCGTCATTCCCGCGAAAGCGGAAACCCAGAATTGCCGGCTGTCGCAGAACCATGTGGTTATAGAGACGCCTGGATTCCCGCTTTCGCGGGAATGACGGGATAAGATAAGCGGGAATGGCGGGAGGTTTTGAAAACCGAATGCCCTGGTCGCGGTCGGCTGTGTAGTATGCTGACCACCATGTCCCCGCCAACTGACATCGTAATCGAGCCAATGAGCCCGGCCGACTGGCCCGTAGTCCGCCGCATCTACGCCGACGGCATAGCCACTGGCAACGCAACCTTCGAGACTCAAGCGCCGGACTGGGATACCTGGGATCGCAACCATCTTCCTTCCTGTCGGCTGGTAGCGCGCCGCAATGGTTCGGTGACTGCCTGGGCTGCCCTGTCTCCGGTGTCCAGCCGGACCTGCTACGCCGGCGTAGCCGAGCACAGTATCTACGTGGATGCGATCTATCGGGGCCAAGGCATCGGCAAAGCTTTACTCGCCGAGCTGGTAAAGCAGACCGAATCCGCCGGCTTCTGGACACTGCAAAGCAGCATCTTCCCCGAAAATCGGGCCAGCGTCGTCATCCATCTGGCCTGCGGTTTTCGCATCCTCGGCCGGCGCAAACGCGTCGCCATGCTCAACGGCGTCTGGCGCGACACGGTTATCGTAGAACGGCGCAGCGCGGTAGCGGGAGTTTAGGGCGTGTCATCAAATTATCCCGCCATTCCTGCGAAAGCAGGAATCCAGCCGTTTCCATAAACAAATCGTTCCGCAGTGGCCGGCGATTCTGGATTCCCGCTTTCGCGGGAATGACGGCAGTGGGGCGGAATGACGGAAGGGCGGCGGAATGACGGAAGGGCGGCGGGAATGACGGAAGCGGAGCGGGATGACGGAAGTGGAGCGGGATGACGGAAGTGGAGCGGGATGACGGAAGTGGAAGTTTGGTGCTTGGCAATTCAATTTGACGACCGGCCCTAGAACAAGCGGCGCGCCGTCGGTCGATCCCCCAATTTGACCGCCCGCCGGCCCGCCGTCTATACTGCCGCACGGCCACCAAATAGGCACGCCTTCGTGGGCGGCCTCGATCACTACCTCATCCTTGCCGCTTCCGCCCGGTTCGGCGGGTTTTCTGACAGAGGAGGTGTATTTTGCCCAATAAAGTACCCATCACGGTCACCGTGAATGGTCGCTCCCATTCCGCCGAGGTGGAGCCGCGCACCCTGCTGGTTCACTTACTGCGGGAGACCCTGAACCTCACCGGAACCAAGATCGGCTGCGATACCAGCCAGTGCGGCGCCTGCGTCGTCCGAATGCGAACCCCGGACCAATCAAACGGCGTCACTGTCAAGTCCTGCACCGCCTTTGCCGTGCAGGCCGACGGCGCCGACGTCACCACCATCGAAGGTCTGGCTCAGGACGGCAACCTGACTGCCGTGCAGGAAGCCTTCTGGAACCGGCACGGCCTCCAGTGCGGCTACTGCACTGCCGGCATGATCATGTCGGTCACCGAGTTCCTGGAGGGCAACCCCGACCCGTCGGCTGAAGAAGTGCGCGCCGGACTGGAAGGCAATATGTGCCGTTGCACCGGCTACAACAACATCGTCAGGGCCGCTCTGGCCGCCGCCGCTGCCGGACAAGGAGACTGACGCCATGACCACCCGCATATTCGGCTCCGGCATCCGGCGGCGGGAGGATCCCCGCCTGATTACCGGCCAGGCCGCCTACACCGACGACATCAAGCTGACCGGCATGGTTCACGCGGCCATTCTCCGCAGCCCCCATGCCCACGCCCGCATCACCGGCATCAACACCGACGCGGCCCAGGCCGCTCCCGGCGTGCGGGCCGTCTATACCGGCGCGGACACGGCCGGAACGCTAAACCCCATTCCCTGCGCCTGGGCCATCCCCGACTCCGACCTCAAGGCCGTGGCCTACCCCGCCATTGCCACCGACGTAGTTCGCTACGTGGGCGACGCAGTGGCCGTAGTGGTAGCGGAGAACCGCTACCAGGCCGAGGACGCGCTGGAACTCATTGAGGTTGGATATGAGCCGCTGCCGGCCATCATCAACCCCGAAGCGGCCCTGGCCGACGGCGCGCCTCAGCTCCACGAGGACGCGCCCAATAACCAGGCGTTCCACTGGGTGGCCGCCGGCGGCGACACCGACGCCGCCTTCGCCGACGCCGCCGTGACGGTCAGCGAGACCATCAACCAGCAGAAGCTGATCCCCACGCCCATGGAAACCCGCTCCGCCATCGCGTCGTGGGCGGCGGCCATGGGTGAATTGACGCTGTGGAACACCACGCAGAACCCGCACATCGCCCGGTTCGTGACCTGCTTGGTCACCGGCATAGCCGAGCACAAAATCCGTGTCATCGCGCCCGAGGTGGGCGGCGGGTTCGGCGCCAAGATCGCCGTCTATCCCTGGGAGATGATCACCGCCTTCTGCTCCATGCAGCTGGGCGTGCCGGTGAAGTGGACGGAGACGCGCACCGAGAACTACATCGCCACGACCCACGGGCGCGACCATGTGGAATACGTGGAGATGGCCGCCGACGCCAACGGCAAGGTCACCGGCGTCCGCAGCGTCGTCTATGCCGGCATGGGAGCCTACCTGTCCACCGCCGCGCCGGGCATCCCGACCATCCTGCACGGCCTGATGTACTCCGGCCCGTATGACATCGCCAACATTAAGGCCGACGTATACGGCGTGTTCACCAACTCTACGCCCGTTGAAGCGTACCGGGGCGCCGGCCGGCCCGAGGCCACCTTCCTGCTGGAACGGCTCATGGACCGGGTCGGCGACGCCGTGGGCATCGACGCCGTGGAAGTCCGCCGCCGCAACCTGATTGAACCCTTCGACAACAACCGGGACGTGGCAATCGGCATCACTTACGACAGCGGCAACTACAGCGGCGCGCTCGATGAGCTGCTGGGCCACATCAACTACGACGGATTCCGCCACGACCAGGAACACGAGCGCGAACACGGAACCTTCCGCGGCGTGGGCATCGCCTGCTACTGCGAGATTTGCGGGCTTGGCCCCTCCCAGGTGGCCGGCGCGGTGGGCTTCGGCGGCGGCCTGTGGGAATCGGCCACCGTCCGCATCTATGCAACGGGCAAGGTCAACGTGTTCATCGGCACGTCGCCGCACGGCCAGGGCGAGGAAACCACCTTCGCCCAGATTGTGGCCGACGAAATCGGCGTGGCTGTGGACGACGTGGAAGTGATCCACGGCGACACCGACATCACCCCCATGGGCTGGGGCACCTACGGCAGCCGAACTACCGTAGTCGGCGGCGCCGCCGTTGCCCTGACTATGCGCAAGCTGCGGGATAAGGCCCGGATCATCGCCGCCCACCTGCTGGAGGCCGACGAGGCCGACATTGAGTACGAGGACGGCCAGTTCTTCGTCCGCGGCGCCCGCGACCGCTCCCAGAGCATCCAGGACATCGCCCTGCAGGCCAACGTGGCCTGGAACCTGCCCGAAGGCATCGAGCCCGGCATGGAGGCCAGCACTTACTACGACCCGCCCAACTTCAGCTACCCCTTCGGCGCTCACGCCGCCATCGTCAGCGTGGACCCGGACAACGGGCACATCACGCTGGATCGCTACGTGGCCGTGGACGACTGCGGGCCGCAAATCAACCCCATGATTGTAGAAGGCCAGGTTCACGGCGGCGTAGTTCAGGGAGCCGGGCAGGCCCTCTGGGAAGGCGCGGTCTATGACGACAACGGCCAGCTGCTCACCGGCTCGATGATGGACTACGCCATTCCCCGCGCCCACCTGGTGCCGGACATTGAAGTCCACTCCACCGTTACGCCGTCGCCCCACAACCCGCTGGGGGTGAAGGGCATCGGCGAGACGGGAACCATCGCCTCCACCGCCGCCATCTACAGCGCGGTCATGGACGCGCTTAAGCCGCTGGGCATCTCCGGCCTGGATATGCCGCTGACTCCCGAAAAGGTGTGGCGGGCCATCCAGGCCAGCGGCTACGCCGACCACGGGCATGGGCATGGCCACGGTCATGATCATGGCCACGGCCACCAACACTAACCGGAGCCGGATTGAGGAGGACTGATTGCAATGTTTGCAGCAGAGTTTGAATACCGAAAGGCCGGCTCAATAGCAGAAGCGATACAGCTGCTGACCGACAACCCGGAAGCCCGGGTGTTGGCCGGCGGGCACAGCCTCATCCCGCTGATGCGGTTCAGGCTGGCCCGACCCGAATTGGTCATCGACATCGGGGGCATCGCCAACCTGCGGGGCATCAACGTCAGCGGCGATACCGTCAACATCGGCGCGCTGACCACCCACGCTGAAATCGCCAATTCCGCCGACGTACAGCGGGCCAACGGCCTGCTGGCCGAGGCGGCCGGCGGCATCGGCGACCCGGCAGTGCGCAACCGGGGCACCATCGGCGGCAACCTGGCCCACGCCGACCCGGCGTCCGACTGGGCCACGGTGCTCACCGCGCTGGGTGCAACGGTCTCGGCGCAGGGGCCGGCCGGCAGTCGCACCATTGCGGTGGCCGATCTCATCGCGGATGCCTTCACCACCGTCCTGGACGAGAACGAGTTGATAACCACCGTGAGCGTACCTACGCTGGCCTCCAACCAGCGGGCCGAGTACGCCAAGATGGCCCACCCGGCCAGTTTCTACGCGGTGGTCGGCGGCGCAGTGGTGGTCACCATGGATGGCGACCGCTGCACGGCGGCGTCGGTGGCCGTGGGCGGCCTGACGCCGCGTCCGGTGAAAGCGCCGGCAGTAGAGCAGGCCTTATCCGGTACGACGTTAACTATGGACCGCATCGCCGATGCCACCGCCAGGCTGAGCGAGGACCTGAACGCCGCCGGCGTGGACATCATCGGCGACGTGTACGCCTCGGCGGATTTCCGCTCCAGCATCGCGCCCGTGGAGGTGAAGCACGCGCTGCTCCACGCTATCGGGCTGGCGCACCACTGATCGCCATCCGTCGCCGCTCGCTGATTGTAATGTGCGCCCGTCCCGAGGATCTGCTAGAGGATCCGCTACCGGAAACGGGCGCATATTGTGCGTGTTATACTGTAGCCGGTCACCCGGATGGCCGACTGCGAAAATGACACAACGCCGCCAGGCCGACCGGATAACGATTCCAGAGAGGCGATTTGGAGTGTTCCATCCGGTTGGGGACGTCCCTGCTTCGCAGCCTTCGGCATCCTCACCATCGCTTTCACGGCGTTCCTGGTCGGATATGACCTGAGAGATGCGGCAAGTGTCGCCGCCGGCGATATGCTGGCCGTCGTACTACGGAACGTGTTCCCCAGCGGGGGCGCAGCGGCAGTAACCGTAATCATCATTGCGGAGGCTTTGCAATACATCATGGCGACGCTCGATTATTTGCGCAGCAAGTGGGTGAAGCCCTTGATTGATCGCTACCGGGCGGAAGGCCGGGCCCAAGGCCGAGTCCAAGGCCGGGCCGAAATGTACGAGCAGCTTCGCCAGTGGCTGGAGCGCCGTGAAGCGGCTCAACAAGCGGGAACGCCTTTCGACGAACCTCCCCCATCGCCGGAAGAGCCGCAGTAGCTTGCCGATCTTCTGGGGACCGATCCCACTCCCGCGTCGCAGCAATGGCAGCAGCGTTCGGAACGGGCGCTCTTCATCGGGTTCCCCTGGCGGCAACCGCTAGAGTAGGACATACTCTTTCAGGCAACTTAATTAGGAAACCCTGTGAAAATACTGCTGACCAACGATGACGGTATTCATGCTCCCGGCCTGTGGGCGGCGGCGCGCCGCCTGGCCGAAGTGGGCGAGGTGGCGGTAGTCGCGCCGGACCGGGAACAGTCGGGCGTAGGCGCCTCGATGACGCTGCACGCGCCGCTCTTTGTCCACCAGGTGCCGGCGGACCAGTACCTGATGCAGTTCGCTCCGGGCGACGATACCCTGCCCCGCAGCGCCGACGCGGTTTTCGAGCCGGCGCAAAATAGCGCTCCCGAGTTGACCAACCCCATCAGCGCCTGGGCAGTTCAGGGCACTCCCGCCGATTCGTGCATCCTGGCTTTAGAGCAGCTGGTCATGCCCAAGCCCGACCTGGTGGTCAGCGGCATCAACCGCGGCTCCAATCTGGGTTGGGACGTAATTGTGTCGGGAACCGTGGGCGCGGCGGTACAGGGGTGGGTGCGCGGCTATCCCACCATCGCCATCTCCGTGGGTTCGGTGCAGTCGCCCCGCTATCGATTGCCCGCCGAAGTGCTGGCGCGCCTGGCCCGACGCCTGGCCGACGCGCCCCGGGTCTCTCCGCCCTACTTCCTCAACGTCAACGTGCCCAACGAGCCGGCCGAACGCATCGCCGGAGTGCAGGTCACCCGCCTGGGCGGGCGGGCCTACGGGGAATCGGTGCGCTCCGAGGACTCCTTCGGCCACCGCCGCTACTGGATTTCCCGCAACCGCCCGGTGCTGGCCGGCGGCGACGACAGCGACATTGCCGCCAGCAAGGCCAACTACATCGGCATTACGCCCATGGGAATGGCCTTCTCCACCACCGACGACCGGATGGAAATGGTGCGCGGCCTGGTGGATGGATTGGGCATTGGCGAGAACCGAAATACCGGTTAGCGTCGCCGACGCCGGCTGCGGACGCTGCCCCGCTTGGCGCGTCGTCGCCGACGTTCCTCGACATTCCGGCTTTCGCCGGAATCCGGCGCCGAAGCATCCGCGTCAGCATAGGCCGCAAAGCCGCCGGCGTCGCGGATCCGCCGGATGCGCGGCCGGTCGCGGAGCAGCCACAGCGACTGCGTGAGTATTGTCAAGAATATGCCCGGCGCCGCTAAAGCCAGCATCGTGGGGTCAAACAGCGGTTGCCCGTTTTGCACGCGGAACTGCATTCGCAGGAATATCCACCCGCCGCCGACGATGATCCAGGCCCACGACAGCGCACCACTGACCACGCCGTCGTGCCACGGCGACCGAATGAACAGGATCGCGCTGCACGGCCACCAGACGAAGGTGGGCACGAGAAACCAGCCCTGATAATACCAGGGCTTGAGCGCTTCCGGTGGTACGGGCGGCGGACTCGGTTGTTGGGTTTCCTGGGTCGGTTGCCGCATCATCGGCAAGTCAGGCGGTTCAGCCAAAGTTATCGGGGCGGTCCGGCGACTGGCCGAACCCGGCCCGGGGAATATAGATGCAACCTTACTTCCGGCTCGGCAGTGGCCGAGCCATCGGTATCAGCATCCGGTGGGGCGGGTTTGGTTTGTGGCAGCGCGGCAGTCATGACCGGACATCTCACGGGGTTGCGTGCCGGTATTGTATCAGGTAGCGTCGGCGCCGTGACGACAGAGCAATCGCATCGTACCCGTAATTCCGGCGCAAGCCGAAGCGCCGGTTGTGAGGCTGATACGACTGACCTGTGACCTGACGATGGCAAGGTGCGGCGTTGTGATATGATGTTGCGGTCGCTTTCCCTTTTATGTGCCTGTTCCGCTTTCTCTGCCAGCCCTCATGGCATTTCTTCCCGCCGCCTTGATTCCCCGGTGGGCGAGCACCTATGCTGCCGTGATCCTGGCCGCGACGCTGGCAGTCAACCTGATTACCAGCTTTTCTCTGTACGTCCAGGCGCTAACGATACCGGGGATGAAGAACAGCTTCGAGCTGTCCTACACCACAGTCTTCGTTCTGGTAGTGGCGCTGTCCGTTTCCCGGGTCGTGTCGGGCTTGCTGTCGGGAGCCGCCGCGACGCGGTACGGCGGACGGTGGATGGTAATTGCCAGCATATTTGCCCAGGCCCTGTCCATGGGATTGCTGGGTTGGTCGCCGAATTACGGGGTCGCCCTAGTCGCCATGGTGATCGTCGGCGCGTCGTCCGGGGCGGCGCTGACGCCCATGATGGGAATGCTCGCGCCGTGGTTCCGGGTGAACGACCGGGGGATGGCCGCCGGCATTGCCGCGTCGGGCGGGAGCCTGGCGATTATCTTTACCGGCATCATCGTGCCGCCGCTGACCGGCGTTTTCGGCGACGAGGCGTGGCGTTACACCTGGTACGCGCTGGCCGCCGCCAGCGTCCTGATTGGCCTAGTGTGCGTCGGCTTTATTCGCGAGGCTCCCAATGCCGAAGTCTCGACCCAGCGCGCGCCGGCAAGTCGCCGGCCGGCGCGCTGGCCGGTGCCGGTGTACACCAACCCCTACGTGTGGCTCATCACCGGAATGGCGTTCTGTTCGGGGTTCGTCCACGGCATTCTCACGTCCGGCTACGGCGCGTATCTGGAAGCAGAGCATGGCATCGACGTGACCATTGTGGGGGCGCTGTTTATGACCATCGGCATCCTGAGCATCGGCAGCGGCGTGGGATCCGGGGCGCTGTCCGACCGGGTGGGACGCGGCATGGCCTTCGGCGTAACCTTCCTGATTGAGGCGGTCAGCCATGCCCTGTTTTGGCTGATGCCGGAGCTGATCTTCTTGATCATAGCGTCGGTACTGGCCGGGTTTGCGCTGCGCTCCACCTACACCATCTGCGCGGCGGCGGCCGGCGACTTCGTGCCCGTGTTCATGGCTCCGGCAGCCTTTGGATTGATGGGCATGGGAGCCGGGATCGGCAGCACCCTCTCGCCGGCGATTTCCCGGCCGATTGCCGACGCTACCGGCACACTGCAATGGTCTTTCGCCATGGCATCGGGAATGGCGCTGGTCGGCGCTGCTCTGGGATTCGCGCTCCACTGGATCACCCGAAACCGCACGGCCGGCGCGACCGGGTCCGCAGCTTCACCGGCCTGACCATAAGACTATCCCACATCAGCAGTTTAACTACCGTCATTCCGGCTGGCGCGGGAATGGCGAATTTACCAGCGGAAATGGCGAATTTACCATTGGAGGTAGCATCGATTTGGCGAGTGAACTCAACAACGATGATTTCAGCCGCGCTGATGATTTCAGCCGCGCTATGGTGGTGGTGGCTCACGCCGACGACGCCGAATGGGGCTGCGCGGGTACGGTGGCCCGCCTGTGCGCCGCGGGCTGGGACGTGGCGTACGTCATCTGCACCGACGGCAGCAAGGGCAGCGACGACCCGGATATGACCGGGGCGGCGTTGGTCCAGATGCGTGAGGAAGAACAGCGCGAAGCGGCCCGCGTCCTGGGTCTGTCCCGAGTGTTTTTCCTGGGCTATCCCGACGCATATCTGGAATCCACGCTGGGGTTGCGCCGGGACATATCCCGCGCCATCCGCGCGCACCGTCCGGACGTTCTCATCTGCATGAACCCGGCGCGCAACCTGGACGGCAACGGGTACATTGATCACCCGGATCACTTCGCGTCGGGGGACGCCGCCATGGGCGCGGTGTACCCGGCGGCCCGAGACCGCATGACCTTCCCCGAACTGCTGACCGAAGAAGGTTTGGAGCCGCACAAGGTGCGGGAAGTTTGGGTGATGGGCCGTACCGAGCCGGATCACGTCATCGACGTAACCAACCACATCGAAACGGCGGTGGCGGCGCTGCGGGCCCACCACAGCCAGGTGAGCCCGGAAGCGGCGGAACGTTACCTGAAAGAATGGCGCCGCCGCGACGGGACACGCATCGGCGTGGAGTACGCTGAGGTGTTCAAACGGTTTCAACTGGGCTGACTTGCATCGGGGCGATTTATCGTGGTCCGCCGCAACGTATCCGTATTGACACTGCATACTTCCGGCGATACGATTATAAACTGATAATCGTTCCGTAACTCAGGCGACGGTTTTGACCTCGACTTATTGCGGATTCCAGAGACTTTGCGGTATATTCTGACCATTAAAATCAGCCCGTCGGGACGAATATCCGAACGGTACACAAAGGAGGAAACAATGGCAGGAAGCAACGACATCGCACTGATGGCTCATCTTCTCCGCCGCGCCGGCTTCAACGCCAGCCGCGACGAGATCGAAGCCGCCGCTGCGCAAGGCTACGACACCGTGGTGGAAAAGCTGCTGAATCCGGGCGCTACTTCCGGCGTCGAAGACGACCTGATGCTGCGCTACCATCCCACCTATAACCACCCTGGAGCCATCGAAATTAACATCCAGAACTGGATGTATCGCATGGTCAACACCGAGTACCAGCTCAAGGAGAAAATGGCGCTGTTCTGGCACATGATCTTCTGCGCCGGCCACTCCAAGATCGACTCCGGCGAAGAAATGGGCCGGATGGTCCAGATGTTCCGGGACAACGGAATGGGCAACTTCCGGGAACTGCTGATGAACCTCTCCACCAGCCCGGGCATGGTCTATTACCTGGACAACTGCGAGAGCCACAAAACGGCCATCAACGAGAACTACGGCCGCGAGCTGCTGGAACTGTTCTCCATGGGCGTCGGCATGAACGAAGAGTTCAACTACTCCGAGGACGACGTAAAGGCCACCGCCCGCGCGTTCACCGGCTGGAACATCGCCCCGCCGTACCCGCCCTTCCCCTACGGGCGCAGCCCTTGGGAGTTCCGGTTCGACCCCGCCGACCACGACGACTCCGAGAAAACGTTCCTGGGTCACACGGGCAACTGGAACGGCAACGACATCCTGGACATCATTGCGGATCAGCCGGCTACCGCCCGGTTCATCTCCCGGCACATGTACAACTTCTTCGTCGCCGACGAGGTTCCCGTCCCCAGCTGGCGGCAGACTCCGCCCAAGGACGAGGGCCTACTCGTTGCGCTGGAGCAGACCTACTTTGACAGCGGTTACAACATCACCGAGATGCTGCGCACGCTGTTCAACTCCGACGCTTTCAAGAACGCCCGCTACGCCAAGGTGAAGAACCCGGCCGAGATGGTGGCCGGCACCCTGCGCATGGTCGGCGACCACCGCGACGAAATCAAGCCCGGCATGTTCGAACTGAGCCAGGAGCCCAAGTACATGGGCATGGACCTGATGAACCCGCCCACGGTTGAAGGCTGGCACACCGGCCACGAGTGGATCGACTCCGGCACCCTGGTCGAGCGCATCAACTTCGCCGCCGACTATCTGGGCCGCACCGACCTGCCCGGCGTCCAGAGCATGATCTCCAAGCTGATGGCCCAGGGCGACCGCCTTTCCCCCGAGCAGTTCGTGGACACCTGCGCCGACCTGGTGGGCTGCCTCAACCTGACCGAGGACACCCGCGATCAGCTGATTAACCACGCCGGTCGCGGCGGCGACCTGACCCACGCCAGCGACGCCGAGCGCGCCGAGTTCACCCGTCGCTCCGGCGAGATGTTCCAGATCATCGCCTCCACCTCGGAGTTCCAGTTCGAGTAATTCCAAACCACCGAACACAACCGGCCGGCCGCCCCGGGCTGATATGAAACAAACCCGGCGATGGCTCGGCCAAATACTACCGCTACCAGTCAGCAAACGTAATGGAGGACTATCAAATGGTCTCTACCAGCAAAGACAACGTTCTGGTGGTTCTTTCCCTCTCCGGCGGGAACGACGGCCTGAACACTGTCATTCCTTACAATGACGGCCACTATCGGGATTTCCGACCCAACTTGGGCGTACCCGCCGAGGCAATCCTCGACCTGAACGGCGAAATCGGCCTGCACCCCACCATGGGCCCGCTGAAGAAGTACTGGGATGAGGGCAAGATGGCCATCTTCCTGGGCATCGGCTACGCCAACCCCTCCTACAGCCACTTCCGCAGCATGGACATCTGGCACACCTGCGAGCCGGACACCATCGGCACCGAAGGCTGGCTGGGCCAGGTCATCAAGGAACTGGACCCCAACAACGAGGGCCAGGGCATCACCGGCGTGAACTTCGGCCGCGGCCTGCCTCGTGCGCTGGCCAAGGAAGGCGTCCCCGTTGCCTCCGTCGGCAACCTGGAGACCTATGGCCTGCTCACCGGCATCGAGGGCGACGACCAACGCGCCGAAGCGCTGGACCTGTTCAGCAAGATCTACGCGCCCACCGTGGGCCAGGGCTTCGTGAGCGACTACCTGCGCTCCACCGGCACCTACGCCCGCATCGGCGCCGACATCCTGGCCACCGCGCCGCCGAAGTACACCTCCAACGTGGAGTACTCCAGCAGCACCGTCGGCCAGTACATGAAGAACATCGCCCAGACCCACCTGGCTGACCTGGGTACCCGCGTGCTCTTCACCACCAGCCCCTACAACGGCTTCGACACCCACGCCAACCAGGCCACCGACCACGCCCGCCTGTGGACCGACGTGTCGGCCAACGTTGACACCTTCATCTCCGACCTGCGGGACCATGACGCCAGCGACAACGTCGTGCTGTTCATGTTCTCCGAGTTCGGCCGCCGCGTCGGCGACAACGGTTCCGGCACCGACCACGGCGCCGGCTCCGTGGCCTTCGCTGTTGGCGAACACGTCAAGGGCGGTATTTACGGCGCGTACCCGTCCCTGGCTCCGGCCGATCAGGAAGAAGGCGGCAACCTCAAGTCCAACCTGGACTTCCGCCAGGTTTACGCCACCATCCTGGAAGACTGGATGAGCCTGGACTCCAACCCCATCAACCGCGGCGTCTTCGAGAAGGTTCCCTTCCTGTAGGCCACCCGCGCCGCAACCGGCACGGCGGAATTCCTCCCGGGAGGAATTCCGCCGCACATTGACTACCGACGATCAACAAGAGAGGGAAGTCTATGAGTACCCATCTGTTTGGCCTCGTGGACACTGCTTTCACCTATAGCCACTCCGTGGGCCGCAACGAGTTCAACGGCACCGGGTTCCGCAACCCCGTGGATATGGCTATCGACGAAGAGGGCAAGGTCTACGTTCTCAACCGCTCCTATGAAAATCGACCGGACGGCGTGCACGTAACCGTCGCCACGCTGAACGAGGAGCTGGTTGGCGAGTTCAGCAAGTTCGGCGAAGACGCCGGCGATATGTACTGGCCCACCTCCTGCGCGCTGGACGCCGACAACAACCTGTACGTCGCCGACGAGTACCTGAACCGCATCACCATCTACACCGAGGACGGCGACTACGTGTCCCACTGGGGCGCCCTAGGCAGCGGCCCCGGCGAGTTCAACAGCCCCTCCGGCATCACCATCGTCGGCGATACCATGTGGCTGGTGGACAGCAAGAACCACCGCATCCAGAGCTACGCCCTGGACGGCACGTTCAAGAGCCAGTTCGGCGAGTACGGCAGTGGCGACGGCCAGCTTAACCTGCCTTGGGGCATCTGCCTGGACCAGGCCGGCCTCATCTACGTCGCAGACTGGCGGAATGACCGCATCCAGGTCTTCACCCAAGCCGGCGAGTGGCAGGCCAGCTTCGGCGCCAGCGGAGACGGCCCCGGCCAGTTCAGGCGTCCCAACGCGGTCCATGTGGACGCCGACGGCGATATCTACGTGTGCGACCGGGAGAACGACCGGGTCCAGGTCCTGGCCCCGGACGGACGCTTCCGCGCCCAACTAAATGGCGACTACACCCTGTCCGAGTGGGGCAAAGCCAAGCTCAACTCCAACCCGGACATGATCCGCCAGCGCACCATGGCCGTCACTCACGACCGCGGCGCGTTCGAGAAGGCCTTCGCCAACCCCTGCGCGGTCAGAGTAACCCCGTCGGGCCAGATCGCCATCCTCGACCACACCCGTGGCCGGATCCAGATCTATCAGAAGGAAAAGGAGCCGGCGCTGCTGTAATAGCAAAACGGCGCTTCGGCAAACGATAGGGGCGAATGATTATTCGCCCCTATTCGCTGATGTATAATAACGCTATGATTGCCTCCGACGACAGCGAACGCATGGCAGCTGATATAGCTGACCTGAAAGAAGGGCAAGCCCGTTTGGAACACGGGCAAGCCCAGCTCCGGGAAGGACAAGCCCGTTTGGAACACGGGCAAGCCCAGCTCCGGGAAGAGCAAACCCAGCTCAGGGACGGGCAAGCCCGTTTGGAGGACCGGGTTGGCCGGCTGGAGGACCGAATGGATCGAATGGATGATACGGTTGGTCGTCTCGTTGGAGCCGAGCTGGAGCGAGAAGTTCATGCCAACATCGTTAACATTGCCAGTCGTCAACTGGGCCTGAATCGGGTTCGCATCCTGCAAAGCAAAATCGTCGCCCGTTCGCCGGAATTTCAGGATGCCATCGACGATGCGGAAGAGCAAAAGCTCATTACCGAAGATCAGGCCAGCCACCTGGAACAATCGGACGTCATCCTGGCCGGGCGTCGCAAAAGCGACCGCCAATCGGTACACGTGGTCGCCGAAGTTTCAAGTCTTATCGGTGAGCGGGACATTGATCGGGCCTGGGACCGGGCCAATACCCTGGCGAGAATCAAGGGGACGCCGGTGATACCGGCGGTCATCGGCGGGAATGTCGCGTCGCCGCAACAGGAAACTGCGGATCAGAAGGGCGTTTCGGTAATCGTCACGCCGCGACTTTCCAGGTAAATCGCCGGCGGCGCGGCTAATCCTCGGGACCCTTGGGCATGCCGGCGTCAATCCACGCGGCGACTTCAGCGGCCTCGGCCCGGGACAGGAACGGGCCGCGCAACGGCATTCGACCGAAGGTGCCGCATCCCAGACGCAAGGAACGTACCAAGTGCGTCTCCGTGCCCGGTTTACCAGGTTCAATCGACGGATAACCGTTGAGCACCGACGCGGCCAATTCTTCCGGTGTCTCCCACCAGTATTCGTGGATGCCTGGGTACGGGTCGCGGCCATGGCGCTCGATCCAGCGCTCCATGATGCCGTCCAGCAATTCCTTCACCCTGGGCCAATAGACGGGGGCCGATTCGTTAGTGTTGGCGTCGGTGGTCATGTGATTGCGGTCTCCGGTGAATGATGTTGAATTTTTCCGTCATGCGCGCTTTCACGGGAATCCCATGACTAGCGGAAATCCCTGACTAGCGTGGGTGCTCTTGCACGGATTCCCGTTGCAAAAGCTCAATCGCATGGGGCAGGACGGGCAGAACTACGTCGAGGCACTCGCCTACTCCCCGAGGGCTGCCCGGCAGGGTGATGATCAGGGTCTGCCCACGAATGCCCGCTACCGAGCGGCTCAGCATCGCCATGGGCGTGAACTTGAGAGTCTGGGCGCGCATCGTCTCGGCCAGGCCCGGAACTTCACGGTCCATCGCAACCCTGGCGGCTTCGGGGGTAACGTCCCGCCGACCCATACCCGTGCCTCCGGTGGTGACGATTAGGTCCACATCGCCGGCGTCAGCCCATTCGCAGAGCCGGCTGGTGATTGTCCCGGCATCGTCGGAGACGATTTCATAGCGAACTTCTTCATAGTCCGGTGGCGGCAACTTATCCCGGATGGCCTGCCCTCCGGTATCTTCCCGTTCGCCGCGAGCTCCCGAACTGCTGATGGTGAGTATGGCCAGTCGAAACATACGTTGGTCGGCGATGGCTATGGCGGGTGAACAATTCGACGCGCGAAACAACCGGGCGCGTCTTGGGCAATAATACCACACTTGGCGGACGGCCACCGGAAGCCGGAAAACGGGCGGCCGGCAGTTGATTTGGGTTACAATTGGAACAATCCATCAGCCCGCCCTCGCGCCGGCTGGCGACAAGCAAGGGACTACTTTGCCCGGCGGCGCGCTGGCAGCGAGTTCGGAAGAATTGACACGAGACATCAATGACAAGCGCATCAGCAACACCGCAATCGGCTGGTTCCTACTGTGTTTTTTGCGAAATCGTCGCCGGACGCGAGCCGGCGCGGATCCGCTACCTTGACAACGACCTCATTGCCATCGTCAATCGGCTGACCTGGGTGCCGATCATGCTGCTGGTCATGCCCCGTCGCCATATGTCCCAACTGGAAATGTGGAGCAGTGGCATCATGGCCCGTCTCGGCGATGTCGCGGCGACCTTGGGCTGCATGTATTGCCCCAACGGTTTTCGCATCCTATCCAATTTCGGCTACGATGGCTTGCAAAGCCAGTCCCACGGCCACGTGCACGTCATCGGCGGCCAGTTCCTGGGGCACTATGCCTGACCGCAACCCAAGCGTCGGGAATAGCGCTGCCAGGAATACCACTGCAAGGAGACCACACCATAATGCCCGAAACCGTACTCTACGAAAAAACCGGCATCGACAACCACGTTGCCGTCATCACGCTGAACCGGCCCGAATCCTCCAATGCCATTAACCGGCAACTGCGCCGGGAGTTGCAGGAGGTTATCAACCACTTCGATAACGAGGACGACGCAGCCTGGGTGGCCGTGATCACCGGATCAGGCCGCAACTTCTGCGCCGGCCGCGACCTTAAAGAACGCGCCTCCGACAACGCCGCAGGCGTGCCGGCCCGGGCGGAAAACAGTATGTCGCCCAACAAGCCCCATATGTGGGAGCGCCCCACCAAGCCACTGGTGGCCGCCGTCAACGGGGCCGCCGCCGCCGGCGGCTGGTCCATCGCCCAGATGTGCGACGTGCGCCTGGCCGCCGATAACGCCCGCCTCGGCATCACCGAGACCAAGTGGAGCCTGATGCCCCCCTTCGCGGTGGAACTCACCAAGATGATCGGCATCTCCAACGTGCTGGAGCTGGTGATGACCGCTGATCTGCTGCCGGCTGAACGGGTTAAGGAAATGGGCTTCCTCAACAAAGTGGTGCCGCCGGATGAGCTGGTGCCGGAGGCCGTCAAGATGGCGGAGAGCATCGCGCAGAACGCGCCGCTGGCCGTCCGCACCATCAAGGAACTGGCCTACAGCAGCCTGGACATGTCCATCGCTGAAATCAGCGCCAAAACCTACGTCGCCTACGACTACATCCTCTCCACCGATGACAGCAAGGAAGGCCCTCGAGCCTTCGCCGAAAAACGCCGCCCCAACTGGCAGCTGAAGTAGAGTTGCGCTGGTCTGGGGCAAAGAGACCATCACTCGTTCACTAACCACCGTTCACTAATCACGCGAGACTGCCAGGAGTTGTAGCCATGACCACGCAAGTACAGCCCAAGAGCAAGAACGTCACCGCCAACGGCATCAATCTGCACTATCTCGACTGGGGAACCGCGGGCCAGCCTCCTCTGGTGCTGCTGCACGGGCTGCGGGGCCACGCCAACGTTTGGGAAGATGTCGCTCTGGCTCTCTGCAACGATTATCACGTGTACTCCATTGATCAGAGGGGCCGCGGCGATACTGACCACGCCCCCGGCGGCGACTACTCCACCGACGCCTTCGTCGCCGACTTGCAGGGTTTCGTGGATGCCATCGGCCTGGACAAGTTCATCCTGTTCGGCCACTCCATGGGCGGGCGCAACAGCATGGCCTTCGCCGGCCAGCACCCCGACCGCCTCGAACGCCTGTGCATCGTGGACATCGGCCCCCGCATCGAGCCGGCCGGCGGCAATCGCATCACCGCAGAATTGAGCAACCTGCCCACCGAATTTGATTCGTTTGAGGATGCGCTGGCCCACGTCCAGACCGGCAACCGCTTCGCCGCAGAGTCGGTCATGCGCCGCCGTCTCGCCGGCCAGAGCCAGCAGTTGCCCAACGGCAAGATCGGCTGGAAGTTCGACCCGGCCATCCGCGAGCAGCGCATCAACGGCACGGCGGCGCCGGCCGTGGACCTGTGGCCGTCACTGGAGCGCATCACCTGCCCCACGCTGCTGGTCCGCGGCACGGAAACCGACCTGCTTACCGCGGAAACCGCCCGGCAGATGGTGGACACGCTGGCGCAGGGCGCCCTGGCCGAGATCGAACGCGCCGGCCACATGGTTTTTGAGGACAACCCCGCCGACTTCATCGCCGCCGTGAAGGGATGGCTGGCCGGCTGATGCCGCCGGCCCGGCGCCATGGCGAATAACAAACGGGCGGAGGGAGCAAGCATGGTCGCTTCTACTGACCAACGGTACACGGTAGAAGAATTTTGGGCGTTGCCTGAGGAGATGACCGACGGCTGTGAGCTGATTGACGGACGGCTGCTCAAAAAGCACGTCTGGGATGGCGACGGGAAAGGCATGACACCACCGATGTACAACCACGCACGGGTGATGAAGTATGTTTACCGGCCTCTTGACGAGTTTGCGAACCGGCATAACCTGGGCGAAATACTTCACGAACCGGCCATTATGGTTGGCGCCGGTCAGGAACGGATGCGCAAACCGGATCTGGCCCTGTTCGTAGGTGAACCCCCAATTGCAGCTGAGGCCATCTATCACCTGGTTCCCGCCTTTGCCATTGAAATCATCTCGCCCAACAACACTGCGGTGGATATGTTCAACAAGGTGGAGGAATACCTGGCGGCCGGCGTGCGGCTGGTGTGGCAAATCTTCCCGGAACGCCGCTCAGTTATTGCCTTTGGCCCGGACCATGCCGCGGTGTTCCGCGCTGGCGATGTCCTCACCGCCGAACCCGTCCTCCCCGGTTTCACTTGCCCGGTGTCCGACCTCTTCCCACTGCCGGCAAGCCTCACGCAGTAGCCGAATCCCGCCATGCTGCAACCGCGCAATCAACACAGGCAGCCACCCCGCCGCCGAGGTAAATCGACATGAAAGTTTCATTCTTCCACCTGATGCCCTACCAGGACCTGCCCGAAGATTTTGCCGAGCAGCATCATTCGGCTTGGGTTGACCTGCCTAACGAGAACTTCGACCCGGCCAAGGGCAGCCAGTATTACGCCGACTACATCGACCAGCTCCGCTACGCCGACGAAGTTGGCTTCGACGGCATTTGCGTCAACGAGCACCACAACAACGCCTACGGCATTATGCCGTCCCCCAACCTGATTGCCTCGGTGCTGGCCAACACCACCGACAAAGGCGCGCTCATCGTGCTGGGCAATAGTCTCGCGCTGTACAACCCGCCGGTGCGCGTCGCCGAGGAGATGGCGATGCTGGACGTGATCTCCGGCGGCCGGCTGGTGGCCGGTTTCCCGGTGGGCACCGCCATGGACACCACCTTCTCCTACGGCCAGGTGCCCATCACGTTGCGCGACCGGCACACCGAGGCCCACGACGTGGTGATGCAAGCCTGGACGCAGCATCACCCCACCATATTCAACGGCAAGTACAACAAGCTGCGCTATATCAGCATTTGGCCCCGCCCCATGCAGCAACCTCACCCGCCCGTATGGATACCAGGCTCCGGCAGCCTGGAAACCTGGGACTGGGTGCTGGACCGCGATTACGTGTATTGCTACCTGTCCTACTACGGGTATCTGCGCGGCCACAACATCGTCAAGGGTTACTGGGAGCGGGCCGCCGAGCGTGGCGTCGATGACAACCCGCACCGACTCGGCTTCTTGCAACTGGTGTGCGTCTCCGAAACGGACGAGCAGGCGGCAAAGGACTACGAGCAGCACGTCAAATACTTCTACGAGAAGATGCTGCGGGTTTATCCGCCCTTTGCCGAATCGCCGGGCTACCGCTCGCTGGAGTCCATTCGCAAGTCTTTGCGCCCGCAGATGGGCGAGGAGTCGCAACGCGCCGCCACCGAGAACAGCTGGCAGGACTACATCAAACAGGGCCACGTCATCGGCGGCAGCCCCGAAACGGTGCGCCAAAAGCTGACCGAGGCGTGCGAACTCCTGCGCATCGGCCACCTGATGGTGCTGCTCCAGATCGGCAGCATGCCGCCGGAACTGGTGCGCAAGAATACGGACCTGTTCGCCAACGAGGTGATGCCGCACCTCAAGGGCCTGTTCAGCGACTATGATGACCCGTGGTGGCCGGAACGATTGAAGCCCGCCACTGCGGAGACGGTGGGCGACTAATCGGCGAGCGCCATGACATTCACCGGAGCTGAAATCGCTGCCGCCGTGGCCCGGGGCCTGGCCGCCGCTCGCGATCCGGCGCAACCTGACGATGCCGGGCGTACGCCGGAAAAGTACGCCCGACTCAGCCGGGATTTTCGCGCCGGCGCCTGGCAACACTTGCGTGATGATGGCGACCTGCCCCAAGCGTCCAACAAGGCATGGGGCATGGTTGCTGAAACCGTCAAAGCCGTCAGCGCCCACCACGGTGGCGTCATTCACACCCACCGCTCTATCTGGCTGGTGCTCCGAGAATTGGCTAATTTGGTTGGCGGATCGGGCGATGTCGTAGAACGCCGGCGGATCAACAACTCTTTCAATACGGCCCGGGTTTTGCACAGCAATTTCTACGAGGATGAGCAATCAGCGGAGGAAGTTGCCGACGGATTGGAGCTGTGCCAAGAACTATCAGACCGTCTTTACAATCTCTTCTGGCCCCAGCGGCCGCAAAGCTGATAACCGCGCGAAGGAAGGAAGTCTATGGGAGCTAAACTGCAACAGGGCGACCGCTTGCCCGGTCTCACTCTGAACCTCAT
Organism: Dehalococcoidia bacterium; assembly: GCA_963692995.1. Lineage (GTDB taxonomy): Bacteria > Chloroflexota > Dehalococcoidia > Lucifugimonadales > UBA3495 > Bin87. Next base: position 656,626 of record OY843611.1, on the reverse strand, counting down.
CGACGGCGGCAAGTTGGATTTGCCGGGGGATATGTCCTCCCGCTATCTGGCGGCGCTGTTCTACCGAGGGGTGTGGTGACCCTACTGCTCGCGGCAGTTGGCCGCGTGGCAGAAGGATCAGGAAGCCCTGGCCGAAATGGGCGTCGCCATCGTCGGGGCCAGCGTCGAGCCGAAGGAAATAGTGCAGGAGATGGCGACCAAATCCGGCGTGACCTTCCCTATGGCCTACGGCGTAACCCGGGCCGATGCCGACCTGCTGGGTTCCTGGTGGTCCGACGACCGGGGCGGCTACATTCAGCCTACGGAGTTCTTGCTGGGGCGTGGCGGCACTGTGCTGGGGGCAATGTACGCCAGCGGCCCAGTAGGGCGCATCAGCCCCGACGAGGCGGTGCACTTTATCGAAGGCCGGGAGCGCCGGCGGCTGGCCGACGGCGGATGACAATCCAACAGCCGATCCATATAATGCCGGCAGCGCGAGACCGCATTAACCCCGCATCGCAAATTTCTGGAGGACGACATGGCTACCGCGACCAAGTTTGAGGCTGTGACCAAACCCCTGGTGAAGATTACCGAGATGGATCATATCGTCCTGCGCACCAAGGATGTGGAGCGATCGCTGCGCTTCTACACCGAAGTGCTGGGAATGTCGGCGGAGCGCGTGGAGCAGTGGCGGGCCGGCGAAGTTCGCTTCCCCTCGGCGCGCCTGAATGCCGACACCATTATCGACTTCTTCGCCTCGGATGACGTTCCACACACCCGGGATGACGTCCGCAACCAGGACCATTTCTGCATGGTTATCGACTATACCGATATGGAGGAGCTGAAGGCTCACTTCGAGGGCATCGGGGTTGAGATCCAAGCCGGCCCCGGCAAGCGCTGGGGTTCCCACGGCGATGGGATTTCCCTTTACATCTACGACCCCGACGACAACGTAGTCGAGTTGCGCCACTACTGAAAACAGCAGCGCCTGAAGTGTCTCGGCGCGGGCCAGCTCGCTCGGTGCAGGCTCGCGCCGGCATCTATTCCGCAGGCTCGACCCGCGCGGCGCAAACCTTGTATTCCGGTATCCGCGAGTCCGGGTCATACACGGCGTTGGTGAGAAAGTTCGCCGCCGAGGCGGTTTCGCTGAGGCGATAGAAGGGTATGAATATCTCGCCGGTCCGCATCCGGTAGGTGTAGCGGGCCACGCCGGTTAGTTCGCCGCGGCGGGAGCGCACCCGTACGTTGTCGCCGTCCCGCAGGCCGTAGCGCTCGCCGTCGGCGGGGTTGATTGACACCTCCAGCGTGGGCGCCCGGGCCACCAGACTGTCCACCCGCTGGGTGATGGTGCCGCCGTGCCAGTGGTACAGCACCCGGCCGGTGTTGAGTATTAGCGGGAAGCGCTCCGACGGGATCTCCGCCGCCACCGGCCCCTGCTCATAACCGACGAATTTGGCCCGGTCGCCGCGGGGGAAACTGTCGGCATAGAGGTATGCAGTGCCGGGATGATCCGGCGTTGGGCAGGGCCACTGGATCCCGCCTTCGTCGTCCAGGCGCACGTAGGATATGCCCGACAGGATGGGCGTCAGACGGGCCATTTCGTCAAATATCTCCGATGGATGCCCGTAGGCGAACTGACTTTCCCAGGGCAACCCCAGCCGACGGCACATCCGGCGGGCCAAGTCGCTCACAATCTCCCAGTCCGGCCGGCTGCTGCCCACCGGCCGGATGGCTTGCCGTACCCGCTGCACCCGCCGCTCGCTGTTGGTGAAGGTGCCGTCTTTCTCGGCAAAGCTCGTGGCCGGCAGAATCACGTCGGCCAGCTGGGCAGTGGCATGCATGAAGATGTCCTGCACTACCAGGAAGTCAAGGCGGCGGAACAGTTCGTCGGCTCGGTTCAGGTCCGGCTCGCTCAGCAGTGGGTTCTCGCCGGTGATGTACATTGCGCGCACGCCGTCGGGCTGTCCAATCGAGTCGACCATGTCGGTCACGACTTGACCGGCGACCCGTGGCAGCGCGCCCTTCGCGTTCCAGGCCTGGCTGAACCGCTCTACGGTGTCCGAGCGCAACCCCTGATAGCCGGGCAGCGAATCGGGCAGGCAACCGGCGTCCCCGCAGCCCTGCACATTGTTCTGCCCGCGCAGCGGCGATATTCCGCATCCGGGCCGTCCCAACTGGCCGGCCGCCAACGCCAGATTGAGCAGGCTGTGGACGTTGGGGGTTCCATTGGTATGCTGGGTGATCCCCATGCCCCAGATAAGGCAGGAACCGCCATAGCCACGTTCCGGGTTGCTGCCTTTCGGCGCCGGCGGATGCGCGAAAACGCGGGCGGCGGCGCGAATGTCGGCGGCGGAAACGCCCGTGATGGCGGCGGCGCGCCGGGGCGTGTACTGGTCAATGATGGCGCGCCATTCGTCATAACCCTCGGTGCGGTGGTTCACAAAGTCCGTATCGGCCAGGCCCTCCTGGACGACCACGTGCGCCAGCGCGTTCAGCAGCGCGACGTCGGTACCCGGATAGGGACGCAGCCACCGGTCGGCGTAGTCGCACATATCGATGCGACGGGGGTTGATGACAATGAGCCTGGCTCCGCGTTCAACCACCGCCCGGCGCATCCGCGAGGCGGCTACCGGGTGGTTGGACGTGGGGTCGCAACCGATCACCACCAGGCAACCGGCGTCTTCGTAATCAGTGTACGAGTTGCTCGTCGCGCCGCTGCCCAGCGAAGTCAGCATCGCTTCAACCGATGGCGCATGGCACAGGCGGGTGCAATGGTCAATGTTGTTGCTGCCCATTACTAACCGGGCGAACTTCTGCTGCACATAGCCATCCTCATTGGTAGCCTTTGCCGAGCAGAGCGTGCCAAAGGCATTGCCCCGATATTCGGCCAGGCGGGAAGCGACCAGATCCAGCGCTTCATCCCACGTTGCTTCGCGGAAATGACCGGTATGCCGCTCTCCGTCGCGGATCAACGGCGTCTTGATACGGTCGTCGTGCTGGACGAAGCTGTACCCGAACCGGCCCTTGACACACAGCATCCCCACGCTGGACCGATTATTCGGGTCGTCGTGGGAGGCGACGATTGTTTCCTCAATTCCGTTCGTGCCAGCACGATCCACCTCAAGCTTGATGCCGCAGCCCACGCCGCAATAGGGGCAGATGGTATTGACGGTGTGTGTAGGAATGGCGGGAGCCGGCGGCTTCTTGACGCTAATGGCCCCGGTAGGGCAAACGCTCAAACACTGGCCGCAAGTGGTGCAGATGCTCTCCGCTAACGGCTGGTCTCCCGCGGTGGCGATCCGTGCCGTGTCGCCGGCTCCCAACACGTCAATCGCGCCGATGAACTGGTGACCGGACTGGCAAGCGTTGACGCAGCGGGCGCACAGTATGCAGGCGTCCATCGCCAGGTTAAAAACCGGATTGGAGGTGTCGGCAGCCGGCCGGGCCCGTGATGGCCAGCGCGTTTCGGATATGCCGTGCCGCGCGGCGGCATCGGATAGCAGTCCGAACCCGTCCGGCCCGCTATCCCTCGAGGAGAGAGCGCCGGGGTACGGCCCGGCCTCGTTGCCCTTTGCGCCCACCATGCCCAGCGTCAGCTGGATTACGCCGGAACGGATGCGCCGCGCGTCCGCCGTGTTGGTGCGGATCACCATGCCGTCGCTGGCCGGCGTGGAGCACGACGCCGGGAACCCGCGAATGCCGTCGATCTGCGCCAGACAGGTGCGGCAGGCCCCGATGGCCGGCATATCGGCGTCCTTGCACAGTTGCGATATTGCGACGCCGGCAGCATTTATGGCGTCAAGCGCCGATGCGCCGACGGGCACTGCCACCGGTATCCCGTCAACGGTGAGGTTCACAGCGCGGCTAGTAGCTACGGTCATGGTGGTTCACCCTCACCTGGCCCCTCTCACGACGGAGCAGGGCATTATTTTGTTGAACTAGCCCTCGAAGTAGCCTTCCTCCCGGAACAGCTCAGCCAGGCGGCCAACGCCTTCCCGAATCTCATCCGGCGAGTTATGGCTGTAGGTAAGACGGAAATAGTTATTGCGCTGCCGGTCGGCGCGGAATACACCGCCCGGGTTGTACTTCACATCTCGTTGGACCGCTTTCGGCAACGTGGCCCAGGTATCGGCGCCCTCGGGTAGGCGCACAAATGCCAGCATGCCGCCCGTGGGATGGGTCCAATCGCAGAAGGACGGAAAGTTCTGCTCCAGGGCCTCCAGCATGGCGTCGCGGCGTACCAGCAGCGCCTGCCGGACGGCCTCAATATGCTCACCCTCGCGCTCGCGCATGTATTGGTACACCATCATGGTGGCCAAGTGGCTAACGCCCCGCCGCGGCAGGTTCTCCGAGTTGACCTGCGGCAACGCCGCCTTGACCCCCGGCGGCAGCACGCCGAACCCGACCCGCAGCCCGCAGCCCAGCAGCTTGGTGAAAGAAGATACGTATATCACGTCGCCCTGGTCGCTCAGGCCGGAGAAGGCCGTCGGCAGCGGATCGCCGTCAATGCGAAAGTCAGCGTAGGACTCATTTTCCAAAATAGGCACGCCGTAGCGTTGGGTCACGTCCAGCAGGGCGCGTTTCCGTCCCTGGGAAACGCTGAAGCCCAGGGGGTTCTGGTACACCGGAATGGTCCAAACGAACTTGGCCCTCCGGCCGGCCCGTTCCAGCGCGGCCAGGGCTTCCTCCAGCGCGTCGGGCCGCATTCCGTCCTCATCGCTGGAAACGTGGATCGGCTCGGCGCCCCGCTCCAGCATCATCCGCAGGCTCCCCATGTAGGTGAACTCCTCCACCAGCACCGGATCGCCGGGGTTGATGAAGGACTCCAGCAGAATGGCGATAGCCCCGCCGGCGCCGTCGGAGATGAAAACATCATCCGCAGAGGCGTTGATACCCCGATTGTTGGCCAACCGCTCGGCTACCAGTTCGCGCAAACCCACATGGCCGCCGGCTGGCGGGTAGCCGGCCAGCGATTGCGGCCCGCCGGTTTCCAGCCCGGCGCGGATAGCGGTCAAGTATTCAGCCGAGTCGATGACTTCCGGCACGGCGTTGGTGACGGAGAAAATATATTTGACCGGCACATCGGCGCCAGCCGGACTTGCGACCGCCCGGGGCAGGGAGCGGGAGAACAGGGATGCGTAATCTACCATGGCGCGACCTCCAAATGGGCGCGGTATCGGCAAATGGGCGCGGTATCGGCAAATGGGGCCGCCGGTTTCAAGAGTCGTTGGGAGCGATGCCGTGCTGTCGCAACAAGGTTTCCAACTCGCGCACGCGATCTTCGGCGTTTTGACGCGCGACTTCGGCGGCCAGGCGGTCATCTTCCGCTTCGTTCAAATTACGCAGCCAGTCTCCGGCAACCGGGTCATAGATCCGCAACTCGCCGTCGGGGCGCACGCAGATGTCCAGCCCCAGCATTGCGCTGTGCCCACGCAGGATACCGCTACTGTCTTCCGCCACCGCAATGGCGCGATATTGGCCTTCCGCCAGCAGCTCGCCCGCCAGCGGTGGATTGAAACATTCGCCGGTGGGGTCGTACCGCCAGTATTCGCCAACCCCCAGCTCCGCGTAGAGGTCGCGCTTCCGGCCAATGTCGTGGTCATAAGTACCGATGGAGGCGATTTCCATCACAAAATCCGGGGCTTTGCCCTCCCGCCAGACGATGTAGGAGCGACGCCGGTGGTCGTCCACGCCGAACACCACAAATACATCCGGCGCGACTCTGGTTCGGTTGTCGTTCATCCGGTAGTACACCAGCATATTGCCGGCAACGTAAACGTCAGGGCGATGAGCGAAGTGGCGTCCTAAGACTCGCACCGAGTCGGTCAAGGGGTAGAACTGGTAGTCGGATTCCGCCACTGGCTCACCGTCTGAGTCGGGATAGTAGATGCTGAGATCGTCCACTTGGGGCGACGGCATCAACTTGGCATTGGCAGGTTTATTCAACATCACAGCAGTCCGGGCATGAGGGTTTCCCCATGGGCAAATCATAACAAAAGCGGCATGATTAGCGATAGCCAACGCCGGGGTTATTCCGCCGATTGGCCGCCGCGCCGTTGCGCCACTCCTGCCCGCACCAGCGGTATCAGTTCGCGCCCGTACTCGGCGGCGTCGGCCAACGGATCGAAGCCTCGGATGATGAACGCCGAGCAGCCCAGGTCATAGTAGGCCAGGAGCGAATCGGCCACCTGCTGCGGCGTGCCGACCAGGCAGGTGGTGCTTCCCGAGGCCCCGCTGGCGGCGGCAATGGGCATCCACAGCCGCTCGTCGTGTACGTTGCCCTCGGCAGCGAAACGCAGCAGGCGCCATGCTCCCTCGGACTGGGGACGCGTGGGAACGCCGGGGGTGATGCGGCCGGCGGTGGCTTGCCTCACTCGAGCCAGGATGCCCTCGGCGCGCTCCCACGCTTCGCCTTCGGTGTCGCCCAGGATCGGACGGGCCGACAGGCTGAAGCGCATTTCGTCCGGGTTCCGGCCGGCTGCGGCAACTCGGGAACGAACATCGGCAATACGCTGGGCAATCGAAGCCCGGGGTTCACCCCACAGCGCGAACAGATCCGCCCGCTTGCCGGCCACATCCAGCGCCGTTTCCGATGCGCCGCCAAAGAACAGCGGGACGTGCGGCTGCTGCCGGCAGCGGGCCTGGCTGTAGGCATCCTCTAGATGGTAGAACTCGCCGGCGTGGTTGAACGGATCGGTCTCGGTCCAGATGCGACGCATCACGTCGAGGTACTCATCGGTGCGGCGGTAGCGGCTGTCATGATCAAGCCAGTCGCCGTCCTGCCTTTGTTCCACGTCATTGCCGCCGGTGATGATGTGCAGAGCGATACGTCCGTGGGTGAGCTGATCCAGGGTAGCGACCTTGCGGGCAGCCAGCGTCGGCGCGACGAAACCGGGCCGGTGGGCGATCAGGTATCCCAGCCGTTCCGTGTGGGCGGCAGCATAACCGGCCACCTCAAACCCGTCGGGAGTGGACGATGAGTAGCCGGTCAGTACCATATTGAACCCGGCGTCCTCGTGGGTGCGGGCGAAATCCAGGATGTAGTCCGGGTCAACGCCGGAGGGGATCTCGGCGCCGGGGTTAATGCCGCCGCCGAAGAGGCTGAGGGTAGCGCCCCGGTTGGCCTCCGCCTCCCGAACCACGCCAATCATGCCGATTATCGTTACGCCGTCGTCGCCGTACACGCTCGGGGTCGCCGGGGTGGGCCGGGTCCCGTTGTCTATGACATCGCTCATGGTGGTGGTCTCTCCCTAATTTTAGCCTTTTGCCGGCCAGTTTAGACTATTGACGGGCTGATACGATAAGCGTTGCTAAAATTCATCAAAAATTGCCGGCATCAGGCTGTTGACAAGCATCAGCAGACATTATAATATTTATTCAAGGTGCTGGGGGTGCCGGGAACTCCCACCCGCCGGAAACCCGATGGCAACACCGTCGTTAATGCAGGAGGTTAGAAGTGGTTTCGCTGATAACGCTGAACCATAGTTGGCACTTCCCCTGTAAAAGCCCTGTTGGCGCAGCCGCAGCGGTATGACGATACCGGAGAGGGCGCCGACAGGGAGCAATCCCATCGGCCCAGCCGCTTGAGGGCGGCGGTACGATAGGAAACAAAAACCGGGGCGCCGACTGTTCATCGGTGCCCCGGTTTTTTACTAACCGTGTAATTCCTCGCCGCAGCTATCCGGCCAGCCCGGCCGCGGCCAACGCCGCCTGATATTGCTCCGGCGTATTCACGTCCCACAGCAGTTCGGGCGCGCCCAGTTCAACCCGCTGTGTTTCGGCCTTATGTCGCTCCGTCACGGCGCGCATTCCCTGGGCAGCCTCGGTGATGTCCAGCATTTCATCGTAAAGGGCGCGACTGACGGCGATGGGATGGCCTCCCTTGCCGTGGCAGGTCGGTATGGTGATCAATGCGCCATTGCCGTCACGATGCGCTTGCAAAACCTGACCCACGGTGGCCGCGCTGCGGGGCTGGTCCACGTTGAGGAATAAGATTACCCCGGCGGGATCCTCAATAGCGGAGAGCGCGCGCAGTCCCGTTTTGATGGAAGTCGTCTTACCCTCAGCGTAATCAGGGTTAAGTACGCATCGCGCGTTGCCCAACGCATACACGTCGCTATTCACCCCGATGCGGGCCTGCAACTCGTCGGCCCGGTGCCCCAGCACCACCACCACCTCGTCTGCGCCGGCTTCCCGCAGTGCGACAATCTGGTGGATGATTAGAAAGCGGCCTCCCCAATCCAGCAGCGCTTTCAGCGTCCCCATGCGTCGGGACACGCCGGCCGCGAGAAGAATAGCGGAGGTGAAGGGCGATGCAGTGGATTTTGTCATAAGCCAATTTACCATAGCTTCATCGACCTTCCCGCCGTCTCCCATGGAACAAGTATTGCTGGGAGTAGCCGGCGTATTGGCCGAAATATTCCTGCGCCCATTCGACCATGGCCCGGTCGGGCGGTTTCTTTTGCATGGGAAAGTACCACTCGGCCAAGGCGCGGCGCACCCACACGTCCACCGGGAAGGCCGTCAGCTTCTCCAGAGCGAATACGGCGATGCAATCGGCTATTTTCGCGCCGATGCCGTAGCAGTCCATCAGCCTGGCTTTGGTCTCCGGGTAGGGCAGCCGTATCAACTCGTCCAGATCCAGCTCGCCATCGCAGACCCGGCGGGCGGCGGCGGCGACATACGGCGCGCGGAACCCCAGACCCAATTCACGGAGAAAACCTTCGCCGGCCGACGCTAAACGCTCCGGGGACGGAAAGGTGCGGCGCACTTCGCCCTCCAGTTCCAACGGCTCGCCCAGGCGGTCCGCCATCGCCTCCATGTTCCGGTGGATGCGCGGGATGTTGGAGGTTGCCGAGCAGATGAAGGCCACCGTGCATTCCCAAGGCTCCTGTCGCAGGATCCGCAAGCCCGGATACCTTGCCACCATTTCAGCCACCCGGCGGTCGCGGCAAATGTCGGTATAGATGGCAGAGATGTCGTCATCCAGCCGGAAATAAGCCTGGAGCAGCGCGTTTGTGGCGCCGGGCCACCCTTCCCGGCCGGCAACGCGGTACTCCGCTCCCGCCCGGTTCTGTCGGATATGTATGAGCCGCCGGCCGAGGACGCCGGAATACCAACCGTCGTCCAGTTTGCGCCAACGATGGGCCTGCCCACTCTCCAGGCTCTCGGCCAAGTTGAAGGGCTGTTCAATCGCTAATTGCACGACGGAGGCTAGTTGCACGACGGAAGCGAGGGCCCCTTTGCGGGGGCAGGTTTGAAACTTGCCCCTACAAACGGGTCAACTGCAACCAGCGGGCGGCCTGTTCTCCCACGCTGCTGACGCTGGATCGCTCGATTGAGCACGGTGGCAGGGCGTTAAGGAAACGGTCGCCGTAATTGGCAGTCTGGATCCGACGGTCCAGTATGACCACTGCGCCCCGGTCAACCTTGCTCCGGATCAAGCGGCCAAACCCCTGGCGAAAGCGCAACACGGCGTGGGGCACCTGGAACTCGTTGAAGGGGTTGTTGTACCGGTTGCCCCGAGCTTTAATAATGGGATCGGTGGGCACCGGAAAGGGCAGCCGACACAGTAATAACCCCCGCAGCACGCCCGATTCCATATCGACCCCTTCCCAGAAGCTGGCCGTACCCAGCAACACGGCGCGAGGATCGGAGTGCAAACGGTGAATGAGCTGGCGGGGTGTCCCGTCGATACCCTGCGCCAGCGCGGTAATGCCCATCGCCCGCAGCGGCCCGCGCACCTGGAACGACACCTCCCGCAACGCGTTGTGGGAGGTGAACAGCGCCATCAGGTGGCCGTCCAACGCCTGCGCCATGTTGGTGATTACCTGGGCAGTTCCCCGGGCGTGTTCCGCGCCATGGCGCGGGTCGGGGAGATCGTCGGGCACCATAAGCAGCGTGTTCCGCCGGTAGTTGAAGGGGCTATCCACCAGCAATTCGTCGCTCTCTTCAGGGAAGCCCACCCGCTGCCGGAGGAAAGCGAAGTTGGCGTCGGTGGCCAGCGTGGCGCTGGTCAGCACCACCGACTCCTTCTGTTCAAACAACTGATCAGACAGGATGGGCCCCACCGACAAGGGCGTGGAATGCAGGGTCAAGCTGCGCCGGACCATGTCAATCCACTGGATCTGTTCATCGTCATAGCGGCCAAAAACCGAGGCCAGCCGCTCGTTCAGCAGGGCAATGTCTTCTCTGAAGCCGGCTAGGTCAGAAGCTCCATCGTCGTCGGAAAGGCTGTAATGGCCCTCGCCAACGGCTCGTTCCACGTCCGCCAGGCGATTTACGCATTCGGTCAAAAAGACGGCCAGCGATTCCCATTCCAGCGTCACCGTGCCCCATTCGCGGCTCTGCCGGACGGCGGAGTCCAGCGATAGGGGCTGCCGCCGGTCCTTGTCGCCCCGGCTTTCCGCTTGATAGAGGCGGGTCACGGCCTCCCACAGTTGCTGCCAACCCTGCAACGCCTGGTTGCAGGCGGCGGTAGCCCCGGTGAGCGCATCGTGCGCGCGCGTGACGTTGTCGCCTCCGGCCGCCTGGCTCGCCGCCCCGGTCAAAAATCTGAGCAGACGGTAGATGCTGTCCAGCTCCTGGGGCAGGTCGTCTTCGCCGATCTCAAAGCCCAGCTGACGACTGGCTTCTTCCTCCAGATGATGGGCCTCATCAACGATCAGCCGTTGATAGTCCTGGAGCACGGTGCCGCCCACCGCCAGATCGGCCAGCAGCAGGGCGTGGTTCACCACGAGGATATGGGCCGATTCGGCGCGGCGTCGCGCCTGGCGCAGGAAGCAGGGAGCGCCGCCCCGGAAGGATTGACAAACTCCCTGGTTATCGGCGCATAGCCGCGACCACGCTCGCAGGTCCCCGAAACTCAGGTTGAGATCGGTTCGATCCCCATTCTCGGTATCGTCGAGCCACACCGCCGTTTTGCCCAGCACCCGCGCCTCATCTTCGGTCAGGTTGTCGGAGCCGCTCAGATTGGACCAGCGCCGCAGGCAGAGGTAGTTGGAGCGGCCCTTCAGTTGCGCGTATCTAACCGCTTTGGGCTGGAGGATGCCGGCCTCCTCCAGTATCTCGATAACCGCCGGAATATCCTTGTTCATCAACTGTTCTTGCAGGTTGATGGTGTTGGTGGAGATGACTACCCGCTGTCCGCGGCTGGCGGCGTACAGCACCGCCGGCAGCAGGTACGCGACGCTCTTGCCGATCCCGGTACCCCCCTCCACGATGAGCTTGCCCCCCTGGTAAATGGCCCGAGTGACCGCTTTGAGCATCTCGGCCTGCTGGGGGCGGTTCTCAAAACCGGGGAATGACCGGGCGAATATGCCGTGGGGTTCCAGCAGTTCCTCAACCTGCTGCTCGGTGAGTTCCCGGCGCACCGCGCTGCGGATCGGTTCGCCGGAATCATCGGACAGGCGATTGGCCAGGCTTTCCAAATTCAGCCCGTTGAGACCGGCAACGCCGGCGTCACCGGAGGCGGCGAGTCCGCGGTGGCGGACTGAGTTGGCGCCACCGGCATGGGGTATCAGCCCTTCCAGCAGATCGGCAACGGACGCGTTGGCGGCCCGGGCCGCCCTGGCGATGAAGGCGATCTTTGCGGCGGGATAGGACGCCCCCAGTTCCAACAGCCGGTGGAAAACCAGCGCGGTAGTCTCGGCGTCGGCGGTGGCCCGGTGGGCCTGGCTGTGATCCAGACCCAAGTGTTTCGCCAGCGCGGCCAGGTTGTATTCGGGCAAGGTGGGCAGGAATATCGAGGCCAGATCCCAGGTGTTATAGCTGGGGTTGCTCAAGTGGAGCCCGTGGGAACGCAGGAAGCCCAGGTCGAAGGCGATGTTGTGGCCCACCACGGGAAGGTCGCCAACGAAGTCAGCGAACTCTTCAACAATTTGCTCAAAGGCCGGAGCGCGCTCAATCTGCGCTGGGCTGATCGAAGTCAGTTGCTGGATGAACGTCGGAATCTGCCGGCGTCCCGGGTTGACAAAAGTCTGGTAGCGCTCCAGCACCGCGCCGCCCTGGAACTTTACGGCGCCCACCTCGATGATGGCATCGGCGTGAGCCTGCAACCCGGTGGTTTCCAGGTCGATGCAGACGAACCGGCGTTCAAATATATCGCTGGCGTGCAGAGCCGTTTGCGTCATTTGAAAATCACACCCTCGTTTTCGTTCCTGCCCAAGCAGCAACCCGGAAATATCCGTTCGGTACGGACGTTAGCCGCATTTCACCCTCGCCGGATTCCGGCCCCGTATCAAGTACGGTCGCCCCCGTGTCAGGCACGGGGCAAGCTGTTCTTTCGCCGGACGGCATTAGCTAACGCGCTCTAGGCCGACCGGATACGATAGGGACGCGGCATTCCCTGCCGCAAACCCTCCATAGGTTGGAAATCGCCCCGATGCAACGCGGCCAGAAACTGGGCTTCGTCGAAAATCTCATCGGGAAACTCGGTTACGAACCGGCCCAACCCGTGGGTGCTGTGGGCGTCGCTGCCGCCGGTTGCCGGCAAATTCAGTCGGTGCGCCACCTCGGCAGCGAAGCGGTTCTCCTCGTCGGATGTGCCGCCATTGGCAACTTCAACGGCATCCGCCAACTTGAAAACCGGATGCAGCATAGCCGTTTCCGGTTCCTGCGGTATTGGTTCGTCCGGCTTGGGATAGAGATACGGCCGGGTGCGGTGATGCTGTCCCAGAACGCCGCGAAAGGGATGCGCCGACACCACGAAGCCGCCCACGGCATGGGCCGCCTTGCTCAGTTCCTCGGCGTGATGAAAACCGCTCTGGTAGCGGTCAACGCCAAAGGCCAGGATGTGGCCCATATCGGTATCTGCCTCCATGGCCCGAATCAGCACCACGTTATGCCGAGCGGCAAAGGCGGCGAACTCATGCCGGTCCCAAGGCCCGGCGTGTTCGGTGATGCAAAGGCCACGCAGGCCGAGGCGTTCCGCTTCGAGGATCAGATCTTCGGGGGTCAGGCTGGAATCGGCGCTGCCTTTGGTGGTGTGTATGTGAAGGTCAAATATTCGTGCCATAAGCCACACCAGTCTATTGGCACGGGCGGGCCGCGTCAACGGTGTTGGGTTGGGATATAATTGGCGCGAAAAAAGCCGGGCAGGAGGATTACCAGGCATGGCCGGATACCGAGGAATTTTGTTCGATATGGACGGCGTTCTGGTGGACAGCGAGCCGCTGTTTCACAAAGCCGTCAACGTCGTGGTCGAGCGCTGCGGCGCGCCGGCGATAACCGAGGCGGAGAACAACCGCTACCTGCTCGGCACCACGGTGGAAGAAACCTGGGCGCAAGTGCGGGAACTGCGCGGCATTAACCGGACGCCGGCGGAACTCCTGGCTGAATACAACGTAGTAGTGAAAGATGTCCTGCGCTCGGACTTGTCGCCGCGCCCCGGTGTCCGCGCGCTGATCGCGGAGGCCCAGCGGCGCGGTCTGCCCATCGCGGTCGCTTCGTCGTCGCTGCGCGAATGGGTGAACCTCAAGCTGTCGGTAATCGGGTTGACCGACGCTTTTCCCGTAGCCCTGGGCGGCGACGATGTGGCGCGCGGCAAGCCGGAACCGGAAATCTACCTCAAGGCGGCGCGGCTCATCGGCCTGTCGGCTCCCCAATGCGTCGCTATTGAAGATTCACCCATCGGGCTGGCCGCCGCCAGCGCATCGGGCGCGTACACCGTTTGCACCCTGACCGATTCCACCCGCCATCTGGATCTGTCAGCAGCCGACGTCATAATCGAAAACCTGGAATCATTCGACTACGACCTGCTGGCGCCGGGGCCAGCCTAGACCTTGTTTAGAACTCCGTAGTTGTTTGAAACTTCGTCATTCCCGCGAAAGCGGGAATCCAGAATTGCCGGCTGTCGCAGAACGATGTGGTTATAGAGACGCCTGGATTCCCGCTTGCGCGGGAATGACGGAAAGGGGAGCGGGAATGACGGAAGTGGAGGAGCATGGTGGAGGTGGAGGAGCATGGCGGAATAATTTGACGACACGCTCTAGATCCAGGACAACCAATTTTCGCCCCGGCTGCCCGTCCCATCTATGGAGGTCAACCCAGGCTTGGCTCGTACGTGACATTGATGGTAACGTTTGCCGTTTGGCTTTCCAGAGTAGCGGTTATCCGAATCTCGTTGAGTCCTTCTTGCAGCAGCATGGTGCCCTCCCATCTGCCCCCTTCGTCCGGCTGCGCCGGGATTATATCGTTGATGACCACTTGGGCATCGGGCGCGGTCGTTCCAACGAGGGTCAAAACCCGATTGGATACGGTGGCTCCATCTTCGGGTTCGCTGATGACCAGCTCCAGCGGGAGCGGCGTCTCTTTGTAATGCAGCAGCAGATTCCGCTTTTCCTCCTGGTCGGATGCGCCGTGATAGCTAACTATCTTCAATGCGTTGTTCCCCTCGGCCAGCGGCACCAGAGCGGAAAAATCACCGTCGCCGCCGGCGCGGACCCGAAGAGCGCGTTCATCCTGGGCCTCGCTTGAGTAGCTAATCTCCACAAAAGACCAGGGAAGGGTGAAACCCGAAACGTTCACCAGGTGCGGGCCGTGGATGGTGGCCCGATCCCTGGGTTGATCTATCTTGAGGAAGTGGAGCAGTGCGGGCGTTGGTGGGATCGGCGTCGGCGCGGGTAGCGCCGTCGGCGGGATCGGCGTCAGCGCGGGTAGCGCCGTCGGCGTTGGCGCGGGGACCGGTGCGGGTGTGGGGGTGGGTGTCGGGGTGGGCGTCGGCGGTGGAGAGGTGGGCGGCGGCAAGGCGGGAACGACAACGGTGGGGATCGGCAACGGTTTGGCCCGCGGCTCAAAAGGAACCTTGGGCACGCCAGGCAACGCCAGAGCCCAGGCCGCCAAGAACACGGCCAGCAACAGGAAAACCGTCACCCATGCTGGTAATTGTCGGCGCAAAGCGTGATCTTCCGGAGCAGAACCGGCGGCTCTGACGACGCGAGCGTTGGCTAAGCGTCAGCGGAGCCGACGGGAAGAGACAGGGTGAATACGGTGTGCGGCCCTTCGCCGGGCGCCAGCGTGGATGCCACGGTGAGATCCCCGCCGTAGCGCAGCGCCAGCGTGCGGCTGATATACAGCCCCAAGCCGGACGAGGTCTTTTCTTCACTGCGACCCATTTCCGGCGTCCAGCCGCGCGCGAAGAGATGGTTCCGGTACTGTGCCGGGATCCCCGGACCGTCATCGGAAACCTGAACCTGAAAATTATTCGCGTCCCGGGTCACCGTAATCTCAATATAGTCGCCCCCGTAGCGCAGGGCGTTGTCAACCAGATTGGCGATGATATGCTCCAAAGCCGTAGCGTCTGAGTACACCAGGCCAAAGTCCTCAGGTTCCGACCACCAGACGATGTCCTTGCCCTGTTCGATGGCTTGCCCGGTGTAACGTTCTACGATACGACTGACCACCGCCGGCGGTTCTACCGGATAACGTTCCACCGGCGCATCCGGAGTTTCCAGGTTGATCATTACCTGGATGTTGGCCATCATCAACCGGAACGAAGGGGCCTGCTCCTCGATCTCGTCCAGCAATTCATGGATCACCGAAGAAACGTCTTCGCCGGTCGCCACGATGACGCCACGGGCTTCTCGGCACTTGCCTAGAATGCGCCGCATTGGCCGGCCCAGGTCATGCTGGAAGGTCTCGAAGCGCTGTTCGGTCAAACGGCTCCAATCGCCGGCGTCGTTGAAACCCTCCACCGGACGCCTCCGCGAACCGGTTGCCAGGTATGCCCCCACGGCTACCGCCAATCCTACGACCACGCCAGCCATGCCGATGTAGGCCAGGGGCGCCACGGCCCAAAGTTCCGCAAACAGCCAGTCTGCCGGCAGGAAGTAAGACGACACCATCAGCGCCAGGCCAACCATGGCCAGCGCCATTCCGGACAACGCCGGCCACGGGTGGGCGCGGGTCCTTTGCGATGGAATAACTGCCACTGGATCGCCTCGTTATCTCAGGGGGAGCAGACGATAGCCTCGATCACGCACGCTGACAATAAAATCGTTGGCCCCCAGCGCGGCGCCCAAGGCGCGGCCCATTGAGACCTTGATCTCGCGGATGCGCACCCGCAGCGAAGCCCGGGTGTCGTCTCCTACCAGATACAGTTCCAACCGGTTGAAGGGCACCAGGTTGCCGGGGCTGCGATACCACGCCTGGGCCAGCTCAGCCAAGATGTCAAAGCGGCGCCCGGAAATGTCGGAAACCGGGGCAAGCCGCCCGCCGGCGTCGCGCACCTGCACCGTGCGCGCTTCGGTATCCACCACGATGCGGTCGCCAATCATTATGGTGGTCGGTTCGGCCCCCACCAGCCGGCGCACCCGCAGAGCCACCTCTTCGGGTGAAGCCAGTTTGTCGATGAACTCCACCGGCGCCGCCACCTGCAACGCGCTGCGAGCCACGGTGTCCCGCTCCACGCCCTGGCTATACTGGGTGAACATGAGCACCGGCAGCCGGGGATGCTGACCCACGATGCGTTTCAGGATGTCCAGGCCCTTGAACTGGTCGTCGCGGTACTCGCCCAGGCGCACGTCGAGGATGACTCCATCGGGCGCATGCTCGTCAATCGCGGCCATGGTGGCCCAGAGCATATCCTCGGCCGAGCCATGCTCCTCTTTGCCGACCACTTTGGTGCCCCACCCCTCGTCCTCAAGCCGGCGGCATACCGCGCGCACGATGGCGGATGCCGCCTCGTCGTCAACGATGAGTATGTTGCCCGAGCGCGCAGGCATGGCGAACTCACCGGCTACCGCGGCGGCGGGCCGGGCCGGCGGAACACGTCGGCCAAGGGTATCGCCAGGCCGGGCAACAGCGGCGTGGTCAGCGTAGCGGCGGCGGTCAAGGCCGCCCGCTCCACATATTGCCCATCACGCAATTCCAGTTGCAGCGCCGCAGCGTTGAGCCAGTCAAATATCCAGTATTCCGGAATGCCGGCTTCGGCGTACACCCGGCGTTTGCGTACCAGGTCGCGGCTGCGGTCTGTGGAGAGAATTTCTATCACAATGTCCGGCGCGCCTTCTATCATGTGGTCGCCCACCCCGGCCTCGTTATTCCGCAAGATGATAGTCAAGTCGGGGACAAAAAGCCGCGGCAGTTCCGACGGCAGGGCCACGACCACGTCAAGATACACGTCAAAATACTGCTCTTCAAAACTGCGCCGGTGGCGTTCAAAGTAATAAAGCAGCGCGCCTTGCGCTGATTGGTGTCTAATCCGGGGCCTGGGCATGATGTACAGCGCTCCGTCGTCCAGCTCCATTTTCCGCTTGTCGTCCGGCTCGGGAAGTTCAAGCTCCAGGAACTCAGCGACGGATATTCGCATCCCGCTGCGCGGTTTCGTTGGCGTGGTCATCGTCAATCGTCTCTTCTGCCGATAGCCCATTATAAGGCGCGATGGCGGAACGCGTCGGCCAAGGGTATCGCCAGGCCGGGCAGCAGCGGCGTGGTCAGCGTATCGTCGGCGGTCAAGACCGTCCGCTCCACGTATTGCCCATCACGCAATTCCAGTTGCAACGCCGCAGCGTTGAGCCAGTCAAATATCCAGTATTCCGGAATGCCGGCTTCGGCGTACACCCGGCGTTTGCGTACCAGGTCGCGGCTGCGGTCTGTGGAGAGAATTTCTATCACAATGTCCGGCGCGCCTTCTATCAGGTGGTCGCCCACCACGGCCTCGTTATTCCGCAAGATGATAGTCAAGTCGGGGACAAAAAGCCGCGGCAGTTCCGACGGCAGGGCAACCACAACATCCGTGTACACTTCACCCGGCGGCTCCACAAAACCGTCAAAGTGGATCAGGAAGTAGTGAGCAAGCAGAACTTGCGCGGATTGGTGTCTAATCCGGGGCCGGGGCATGATGTACAGCGCTCCGTCGTCCAGCTCCATTTTCCGCTTGTCGTCCGGCTCGGGAAGTTCAAGCTCCTGGAACTCAGCGACGGATATTCGCATCCCGCTGCACGGTTTCGTTGGCGTGGTCATCGTCAATCGTCTCTTCTGCCGATAGCCCATTATAAGGCCGGATATCCGTTTCTGTCGTTGCCGAGTCTGTGTCGCGTATTATGCAATCTCGCGTAAAATGTATTTTGCGCCGTCGATTACGGGCCGCTGAAAATCGCCATCGGAATTCGGAATATTATTCAAGGAGCGCCATGTCGAGCATCGTGCACACCACTACTCACAACGCGCGAACCGTCGCCGTGGCCGCGGGGCGGCGCTGGCCGGCATTGGCGCTGGGCATTGGCGCGCTGCTGGCCCTGGCGCTGCTGGTTGTTGGCCCGTCGCCGGCAGCCGCGGCCCCTTATCCTCAAACTAATCAGAAGCCGACCTTTAAAGAAGAAGCCATAACCCTGACCGTGCCGGAGAACAGCCGGGCTGGCGATCAGATAGGGGAGCCGCTGCCCGCAGCCATAGACCCAGACGACGATGCCCTCTTTTACACGCTCGCCGGCCCTGACAAAGACAGTTTTGACTTCAATAGCAGCACTCGGCAAATTTCCGTAGGACGGGGCACAAACCCGGATTATGAAAGCAGAACGGCACCATACCGCGTGACACTCCAAGTTTCAGACCGAAAAAACCGGCAAGGTGGAAGCAACGGTGGCGATGTCATTGACGACACTATCAGTGTCACTATCAACGTCACCGACGTGCCCGAGCCGCCCGGCCGGCCGACCCCGCCAACCGTCCGCGTTGCCGATACCGACGGCGATACCACGCTGGAAATAACCTGGGCCGCCCCCACGAACACTGGCCCTCCAATCACCGGCTACGACGTGCGCTATCGCCCCGTCGGCAGCAGCAGTTTCACCGCCGTCGCTGTAGAAGGCGCCGGAACCTCCGTCACCATATCCGGCCTTGAGCCCGACACTGATTACCAGGTACAGATAAGCGCCCGGAACGATGAGGGGGCTAGCGGGTGGTCCGACTTCGGCACGGTTCGAACCCCTAGCGCAACCACTCCCTGCACCGGGCTGGAGATCTACCAGGACGATGAAACCACCGCGGGAGCGACCGTTGATCTTACCCTACGGTTCACGCCCCGGGGTTGCGACCCCACCGGCCGCGGCGACTTGCGCGACGAAATCACCATCACCCTCTCGGAGGACATTGTCATCCCTTCCGGGTTTAGCAAGGATGACATTGTCCTGCGCGCGAGGCAGAGGTATGCCCTGCCTTGGGCCGATATCAGCCGCAACAACGACGAACCTCACGAAATCCTCCTGCCCGGCTGCCCCGATTGGACAGCCGGCTCGGACGATGAGGTCTGCGGTGATGCCGACTTTCCGATAAGTATCAGACTCAGTGACTTGAAACTGCCGGACCAACCCGCCGACTCTGACGATCCCTATGAAGTAACCGTTCAATGGGCGAATGGCAGCGTGTTACGGGACACGGTAGGGGTGGACGCCAACCTGGAAGTTGACGGCGATGCTGAAGTCCGCTATGGCGAAACGGTCAAGTTCGAAGGCTCCGGTTTCGCCGATGGCCTGTCCGTGAACGTTTACGCCAACCCGGGCACAAGCAGCGCCTCCTGCGAGGATATTGGCAACTGGCGGGAGATCGGGAACGCGACGGTGGATCGGAGAAGACGCTTTACCGTAGCAGTGGAAATTACCCAGTCCTACTTTCCCAACGCGGAAAAGTACCGGGTTTGCGCGCGGGATGGAGAAGGCACTACCAACGGAACGTCTATCTTCATCGAGGTGGAACCCGGCCTGGAAGTGGTCGGCGGTTCCGACCGCCAATACGCGCCCGGTGAGGAAGTCACGCTGCGGTTGGTGGGCGGCAGCGGGCAGCAAGTTGATTCGGTTCTGGTCGGCGGGCGCGTGCTGGATAGAAGCCAGTGGCAGCGATCCGGCGATAACCTGCGGGTCAAGTTGCCGGCCAGCGGCTCTGGCAAGATCACCGTCCTGGCCAATTTCCGCGACGGCAGCAAGGTCAGCGTCAACGTCAATATGGCAGACATCACCCTTAACGTGGCCGGTTATCGCACCAATGTCGGGATTGGTTTGGGGCAGACCGTGATCGCCCGGGCCAACAATCTATCCGGCGCGTCGGAAGTCAGCCGCATTACGCTGGATGGAGTGCCCCTGACCTTTCTGGACGGTAACGACCCGGTGCAAACGGTTACGGTCTCCCGGGGCGGCCAATTCATCGCTACGGTGCTAATTGATGATCCCGACGAAAATCGCGTGTCCCTGATCCGCAAGATTATCGACGATAGTGACGGCGCGGCCAAACTGTCCATCGAGACTGACAACGGCATCACGGCCAGCGCCGAAGTGGAACTGGCCGTGCCTGCCGTAAGCGTGATCTGTCCCAACGGGCGGGAGTGCGACGAAGACAACAACGTGGCGAAGCGGGGCGAAACGCTGATTATCCGGGGCAAAAACTTCCCGCCGGATCTGAATTACTATGACGCTCCCGAAGTCGAGGTCGTTATCAACGACCGGGATGATGACGTTGACCAGACGGCGAACACGTCCTGGGAGTACCGGTACGAAGTGCGGCTCCGCGGCGAAGAATGCGAAAGGCTGGAGATCGACGTCACCATCGACGACTATTCGCTGCGGGAAATCCTTGATGATGACCTGCGTAAATTGCGCGTCGCCTGCGCCGAACTGGCCGCTGCGCCGGATACCGTACTCATCGGCGCTCCGATCAAAGTAACCGCAACCGGCCTGCCCGGCTTCGCCTCGGGTTTCTTCGTCCAGATTCGAAACGGCCCGCCCCTGGAGTTTGGCGGCGAGCCGGATTTCGCGTCCGACGGATCCGGGTCGTTCACCGGAACTACCCGGGTGCCCGAGGACTTCCACCAGGAAGAGGTCGCCAGAAGCGCAACCCGGGAAATCCGCCTGGAATTGCACCACCGGGGGGAACGGATGTCCGGGGTGAACCCGGTCGTCATAACCCTGTCTCGCGGCTACCAGTCCCGCCGCCCCGACGCCCCCACCGTCCCGTCGGTTGCCGCCGACGGCGCCTTCGGCCTCGCCGTAACCTGGGTAAAACCGGCCAACGACGGCGGCAGTCCCGTTACCGGCTACGACCTTCAGTACCGCGTTGGCAACAGCGGAAGTTTCACCAACGCCGGCTATAGCGGCGCCGGCGCCGGCCATACAATTACCGGCTTACTCCAGGGCACTCAGTACCAGGTACGGGTGCGCGCCAACAATGCGGAGGGCCTGAGCGAATGGTCGTGGCCGGGAACCGGCGCCACCGAGCCGCTGGCGGCCAGTATTGAAACGATGCCAGGATCGGAGTCCGTCGCAGCCGGCGAACCGGCCCGGTTCCGTATCATCCTCTCCCATGCCGCGACCATCACCGTCAAACTGGCCCACCGATCCGCTGGCGGTTTCGGCGCCGACGCCAGCGGTGAGTGCCGGATAACGGCCGGCAACATCTGCGAATATTCCGTATCTACGTCGAAAAGCCCGGATAGCGATTCCGGTTCCCTGACCGTAGAGATCGCGCCCGCGCCGGAGTACGTCGTTGGAACGCCATCAGCACGGGCAGCCTTAGTGAATCCCGCGCCCCCACTCTCACCCGCGCCGGAACCGACGGACACGCCCACGGCAACGCCCATACCGGACCCCACGCCCACGCCCGCGCCGGAACCGACGGACACGCCCACGCCGGAACCGACAACTGTAGTAGTAGCGCCAACGGCCGGAACCGAAGCCGGCGCCGTGCGGGACCTGCCCGCAACCGAGGAGGAATCGGACGACGGCAGCGCCAGCCCGTTAGCCGTCACTTTGAGCATACTTGCCGGGATCGTCGTCCTGGCCGGCGCAGCCGGTGGCGGGATCTGGCTGTACCTGCGGCGGCGAACGCGCGGCAGCATACCGGACGGAGACGGGCCAAACGAAGCGGCGGAAAGCTAGTAGCGCAGGGGCGGGTTTGAAACCCGCCCCTGCAATTTCTCGAGAACCGACGCGACGCGCCGACTTTAAGCGTCTTTGGTCAGATTGGCCAGGAACTCTGAGTTGGCGCGGGTACGGGCCAAACGCTCCAGGACACGCTTGGTAGCGTCGCCCATATTGGTCTGGTCGCTGCCTGAGGCCAGAGTAACCATGCGGCGGAGCAGCCAGATCTGCGGAACCGTTTCGGAGTCGTAGAGCAGTTCCTCGCGGCGGGTCCCGCTGCGAACCACATCGATGGCGGGGAAATAACGCTGGTCGGCCAGGCGGCGGTCCAGGTGCAGCTCCATGTTGCCGGTTCCCTTGAACTCTTCGTAGATGACCTCGTCCATGCGGCTGCCCGTGTCCAACAGACACGTGGCGATTATGGTAAGCGAACCGCCCTCCTCCAGGTTCCGCGCCGCCCCGATGAACCGCTTGGCCGGATACAGCGCCGCCGGATCGATACCGCCGGACAAGGTGCGACCGGAGGTGGGCAGGGCCAGGTTGTAGGCGCGGGTCAAACGGGTGATGCTGTCCAGCAGTATCATCACGTCGCGGCCCGTTTCGGTTATGCGCTTGGCCCGCTCTACGGCCAGCTCGGCGACGCGGCACTGCTCCTCCACCGATTCGTCGAAGGTGGAGGCGAAAACGTCCCCATGTACCGCCCGACGCATCTCGGTGACCTCTTCGGGACGCTCACCGATAAGCACTACCATCAGGATGACTTCGGGCCGGTTTTCGCTGACGGCGGCGGCGATCTGCCGCAGCACCGTAGTCTTGCCGGCTTTGGGCGGCGAAACCACCAGGCCCCGCTGACCCAGGCCGATGGGAGCGAACAAATCAATCATGCGGCAGGACAGGCCGCCCTGCGGGTTTTCCAAAACAATGTGATCGTCAGGGAAGATCGGCGTCAGCGATTCGAAAGTCCGGCGGGAACCGGGTTTCTGCTGCTCCGGTTCCAGCAGGTTGATGCTGGTGGCGCGGGTCAGTCCGTAGCGCCGCTCCCCCTCCTTGGGCGGACGAACCGTCCCGGTCACGGTGTCTCCGGTCTTCAAGTTGAACCGACGGATCTGGGACTGACCGACGAACACGTCGCCCGCGACCGGCGGATATTGCATTGAACGCAACAGGCCATGGCCGGCATCCATCACCTCCAGAATGCCGGATGCCGTCAGCAGGTTGCGGCCGGCGGCGCTCTGCCGGACCTTCTGGGACAGGGCGTCACGACCCAGTTCCGTCAGCGAGCCGTCATCACGGACGCCGACTTCCGGCGCCACCTCCAACAACTGTTCGAGGGACATCGACATCAGGTCGGCAACGTCCACCGGCCGCCCGGCCGATACGCCGTTGGGGTAGGCGGAGCGCCCGTCAAGGGCCTCATCATCAGGCAGTGGTTCAGCGGTGGCGACGCCGTCAGCTTCGTCGGCAGCGGCGTCGGCAACGGAAGGACGCCGGCGGCGTCGAGGAGCGGCGGTAGTGCCAGGGCGGGCGCGGACCATATTGTCAGCCTCCGGAAGCTTGTTGCCAGTCTTGCAGGAACCTGGACAAGCCGGCATCGGTTAGGGGGTGTTTTACCATCTGCATCAATACGTTGTAGGGAACGGTGGAGATGTGCGCTCCGGCCTGAGCGGCGGTAACGCAGTGACGGGCGCCGCGGATGCTGGCGGCCATTACCCGGGTTTCCACCGATTGCTGCCGATACACGTCCACGATGTCGCGCACCAGGGCCATCCCGTCCTGGCCGATGTCGTCCAGGCGACCCACGAAGGGACTAACCGCCGCGCTGCCGGCATTGGCGCCTAAAAGCGCCTGGCTCACAGTGAACACCAGAGTCTGGTTCACCTGGATGCCGTCGCGGGCCAGTACGCTGATGGCCTTGAATCCTTCTTCCGTGCTGGGAATTTTGACCCAGGGATTAGGGATCCACTCTGCGATGTCACGGCCTTCGGCAATCATGCCGGCAGCGTCAACGCTCACCACCTCCACGGAAATGGGGCCATCGATGATGTCGGCGATCTCTTGCACCGCGGCCCGATAACCGGCCGCTCCGCCGATGCCTTCCTTGGCCGCCAGCGAGGGGTTGGTGGTGACGCCGGAGATGACTCCCAGTTCGGCGCCCTGGCGAATCTCGTTAATGTTGGCCGTATCCAGAAACAGTTTCACTGCTTCATCCTCCATTGGCCCGGACGCCCACTTGCGTCCCAATCGGATCGGAGCGCAGGGCCGTTGGCCATCAGTATTGGCGCACTCCCGCCGGGAAATGACGGGGAGTTGCCGGGTAAAACGACTAGTCGGAAGAGAAAGACCATCCGCCGGCGCGCCGGAAGGGTATCTGCTTCCCTTCGCGGACCGTCTGCTGCGCCTGCCCGACGAGGGCGCTGAAAAGGGGATGCGGGCGGTTGGGTCGAGACTGAAACTCCGGGTGGAACTGGACGCCAACCATGAATGGGTGGTCGGGGACTTCCGCCGCTTCCACCAATTCGCCATCGGGCGACAACCCGCTCATTACCATTCCCGAGGCTTCAAGGGATTCACGATACTGGTTGTTGACTTCGTAACGGTGACGATGGCGCTCTCCCACTTCAGCGGCTGCATAGGCCGCTGCGGTGCGCGTGTTGTCCTGCGGACGGCAGGGATACTGCCCCAGGCGCATGGTGCCGCCCAAGTCGGTGACGCCCCTCTGTCCGTGCATAATGTCGATAACGGGATGCTCGCAGTCTCGGTCCAGTTCCGATGAGTTGGCGTGTTTCAACCCAGCTACGCCCCGCGCCCAATCGATTACCATCACCTGCATGCCCAGGCAGAGACCCAGGTAGGGAACGCCCCGGTCCCGGGCGTACCGGCTGGTGTCCACCATTCCTTCCACGCCTCGGGAGCCGAAGCCTCCCGGCACCACGATGCCGGAGACATCCTTCAGATGGGCATCCGCGCCGTCCCGCTCCACCGCCTCGGAATGCACCCACTTGACGTCGGCCCGCAAACCGTGGGATGCGGCGGCGTGGCGCAGCGCTTCCCGCACCGACATATAGGAGTCGGGATACTCTACATACTTGCCCACCACGGCTATCGGCACCGAATTCGCCGCCGAGTTCATCCGGTGAACCAAGCCGCTCCATTCTTCAAGCTGGCACTGGCCGTCCAGTCCCAGGGATTCGGACAGGCAGCGACTCACGCCGAAGTGTTCCATGATCAGCGGAACTTCGTACACGTTTCCGACCGTAGGCATGGGGAACACCGCTTCCGATTCCACGTCGCAAAACAGCGACAGCTTTTCACGGATAGCGGGGGTAATCTCGGTATCGCTGCGGCAGATGAGCGCGTCGGGCTGGATGCCGATGCTACGCAATTCCTTCACGCTGTGCTGTGTGGGCTTGGTCTTCAATTCCTCGGACGCCGATATGTAAGGAAGCAGTGTCAGATGCATGTAAAAAACGTTGTGGCGGCCCACCGTGTTGCGCATCTGGCGGATGGCCTCCAGGAAAGGCAAACCTTCAATGTCGCCTACGGTGCCGCCCACTTCCACCACCACCACGTCGGCCTCGGACTTGGCGGCCAGCCCGATCAGCCGGTCTTTGATTTCGTTGGTCAGATGCGGCACGGTTTGGATGGTGCCGCCGAGGAAATCCCCCCGCCTTTCCCGGGTAATCAGCTCCAGATAAGTCTGTCCGGCGGTGATGTTGCTGTCCCGGGTAAGTTCAACGTCGATGAAACGCTCATAATGGCCCAAGTCGAGATCGGTTTCCCCGCCGTCCCCAGTGACGAAAACCTCACCGTGCTGATAGGGGGACATGGTGCCCGGATCCACATTGAGGTAAGGATCCAGTTTGATGGCGGTTACGGCGAGCCCCTGGCTTTTCAGGATGCGACCGATAGAGGCGACGCAGATGCCCTTGCCGATGGAGCTGACCACGCCTCCGGTCATGAAAATGTACTTAGTGGCCATAGTGACCTATTGGAATTGGCCGCGACATCCAAGCCGTAGTACGGCCGGCGACAGCCTATATTGACCAGTATTACCTCTGGCGAAAGCTATGTCTCCCAGCGCTGGAAAACGCCGGAGATACTTCCTCGCACTGCTTCGCCGGTCGCCGGGCCGCTCTTTAGTCGCAACTATGGCCCGCGCGTCTTGGTCTTCTGTAACGTAATCTAACACCGCGCCGCCGACCGCGTCAAGCCTAAAATAGCCCAGTTGAGACCGACCTTCGCGTTGCCGCCCGGAATGCCGCCGTGCTACCATGATCCACGTTATGGAACAGCAAAGCATACGCAACTTTTGCATCATCGCCCACATCGATCACGGCAAATCCACCTTGGCCGACCGCTTTCTCGAGATCACCGGCGCCGTCCGGCCTCAGGACATGAAAGCGCAGTTCCTGGACCAGATGGAACTGGAGCGTGAACGGGGCATAACCATCAAGGGCAAGGCGGTGACGATGTCGCATCGCGCGCCCGATGGCGTCGAGTACCAACTCAACCTCATCGATACGCCCGGCCACGTGGACTTTTCCTACGAAGTGTCCCGCGCCCTGGCCGCCTGCGAGGGCGCGTTGCTGGTGGTGGACGCCACCCAGGGCGTGGAGGCCCAGACCATCGCCAACACCCTGCTGGCCCTGGAGTACGACCTGGAAATGATCCCCGTCATCAATAAGGTGGATCTCCCCTCCGCCGAACCGGAACGAGTCGCCGCCGAACTGGAGCAGATCTTCGGCTTCCGCCGCGACGAGGTGATGTTCGTTTCCGCCAAAGACGGCCTGGGTTGCCGCGAATTGCTGGACGCCATCGTGGAGCGCGTGCCGCCGCCCAGTGGCGGCGCGGCGGATCCTTTCCGCGCCCTGGTGTTCGATTCCACCTACAACACCTATAAGGGCATCATCGCCTACGTCCGCGTCGCCGACGGCAGCATCTCGCGCCACGACCGCCTGCGGGTAATGTCCTCCGGCAGGTCGGTGGAAATCATGGAGGTAGGCGTCTTCGCGCCGGAACTCACAGCGACGGACGTGCTGTACGCCGGCCAGGTCGGATACGTCGCCACGGGATTCAAGGACGTGCAGGAATGCGCCGTCGGCGATACGCTAACCAATAACGCCGCTCCTGCCGAGGCCCCTCTGCCCGGCTACGTTGAACTGAAGTCGATGGTATTCGCCGGCTTGTATCCCTCGGACGGCGAGGACTACACCAAGCTGCGCGCCGCATTGGAGAAGCTCAAGCTCAACGACGCCTCGCTGACCGTTGAGCCGGAGAACAGCGGCGCGCTGGGCTTCGGGTTCCGTTGCGGTTTCCTCGGACTGGTACACCTGGAAATCGTGCAGGAACGCCTGGAGCGGGAGTACGACCTGGACCTCATCGTGACCGCGCCCAGCGTGGCCTACGAGGTGCTGCTGACCGACGGCGAGGTGGTTCGGGTGGACAACCCGTCCTTATTGCCCCAACCCAACGCCATCTCGGAAATCCGCGAACCCATCCTGGGCGTCACCATCGTCGCTCCCAGCCGCTCCGTGGGCGCGGTGATGGAGCTGATGCACACCCGCCGCTCCGAGTTCCGCCGCATGGAGTACATCCAGGGCGTGGGCGGGAAGAACGGCGGCAGCGCGGCATCAGGGCAAAACGAGGCGTCAGGGCAATCGGAACAGAACCGCGTGGTGATGGAATACACCATGCCCCTGGCCGAAATGCTGGCCGACTTCTACAACCAGCTAAAATCCCGCACTCAGGGCTACGCCTCCCTGGACTACACCTTCGAGGGATACCGGGCCGCTCCGCTGGTGCGCATCGACATCTTGGTGAACCAGACGCCGGTGGAAGCCTTGAGCATGATCAGCCACCGGGACAACGCCGTGGTCCAGGGCCGCAGCATCGTGGAAAAGCTGCGCGCTACCATCCCGCGCCAGATGTTCGAGGTGCCCCTCCAGGCCGCCATCGGCAGCCGCATCATTGCCCGCGAAACCGTCCGCGCCATGCGTAAGGACGTCCTCTCCAAATGCTACGGCGGCGACATAACCCGCAAACGGAAGCTCCTGGAAAAGCAGAAGGAAGGCAAAAAGCGCATGAAGCGCGTCGGCCGGGTGGAGGTGCCGCAGGAGGCGTTTTTGAGCCTGCTGAAGATCGGGGACGAGGGGTAAATGTTCAAAGTCAATATAGGCATGGGGCACCCGGGCGGCGGGGACTTCTACCCGGTTGATGCGATTGTGGATACCGGAGCAGCACACTCCATGTTGCCGGCATCTCTGCTGGACGGGCTGAATATTGCGCCGTTGCAACAGCTGGGATTCATTCTTGCCGACGGTTCAAGGGTCAGGTATGGCTTTGGTGTGGCGCGTTTCCGGATTGATGATCAGGAGCGGCCATGCGCAGTCATTTTTGGACAAAATAACAACTACCTGCTAGGAGCATCGGCGCTGGAAATGTTCAACCTGTTGGTTGATCCGAGCGGCGAGAGCTTGGTTCCAGCGGAGTGGTTGCGCTTGGGTTGGGGTGGCCCGATTGACTAACACCGTCAGGGCGCTTTGAGCCTGATGGACGGTTCGTAACGACGGCAGCGGCGACCAACGTTGCAAATGCGCCCATATGGAACTTTTTGCCGTTTGTCATGCAACTGCCCGCCCCGATCCCCCTGGGTTCGAGGCGGGGGTTCGAGGCAGGCTCCCTAACCGGATCGCCGGTGGCTACTTGAAGTGCGGGATCACATCCTCGGAGATGCACTTCAGGGTGTCCATGATCACCTCGCGGGGGACGGAAGAGGTCCAGTTGCACTCGAACATAATCTCGTCGGTGGTGAAGGCTTCCCGGAACATGTGGATCTTCTCGACCACCTCTTCCGGCGTGCCGAAGAGGTTGACTTCTTGGGTGGCCTCGGGTCCGGCGCTGCCCGCGTCGGTGCTGCCGATGGCAACCCGGCCGGCGTAGTAAATCCGGGCCAGGTTCATAAGGTCTTCAACCCGGCGGTTCGCCTTCTCCTGGGTGTCGGCTACCAGAGTGGGGACACGGACCACGGTGGTCGGCTCACCCTCGTGCCCGGCGTCAATCCAGGCTTTCCGATACGCCTTCACGTCTTCCCGCAAGATGGCGGAGCCGCGAAGGTTGTGCGGGGAACTGCCGGCGCCGATGGCGATTCGATAGCCACGCTCGCCCATAGGCACGAAGCTCTCCTGGCTGTCCACCGGGAGCAGCATGGGCATGGGCTTTTGCACCGGCTTGGGGATGCTCATGTAGTCTTCGTAGAAGGCGGGATAGTTGAAGTACTTGCCCTCAAACCCGGAGAATCTGTCCTCGTTCCAGAGCTGCTTGAGGAGTTCCAGGTACTCGTAAAAGTATTCCCGGCGTTGGTCGGAGCCCCGAGTGCGGGCGCCCGGGCCGTATATGAACCGGCCCTCGCTGACCTGATCCACTATGGCGACCTGTTCCGCGACCTGGAAGGGATCCTCCAGCTGGAGGTTGTCAAAAGCGTAGCGTTCGTGGGGCAGCGCCCGCTCTGATACCGTCTCCCCGGGCAGCCGCAGGGTCGGGCGATGGATGGAGGTGCCGATCCGGATGTTCTCGGTGTGGTTGGCCAGGACGGCCGACAGCATGAGCGACTGGGGATCCATGCTGCCCTGGGTGGAGAAGTGGCCGCCGCCGAGCCAAACGTAATCCCATCCCGCGTCTTCAATGTGTTCGATTTCCTTGAAGTTCTGCTTGTACGCCGCGGCCTCCAGGAGCTTGCCGCCCTGATATTCGGGGTCCCAGGGAACCTTGCCGCCTTCGTACACGGCGTTCCAGGTAGTGAACAGTCCAAAATCCATGATCGACCCTCCATTGTGCGCGGAAGATACATTCCACCAGTGTGGCCGATGCTAACATCGGCGACAGAGAGCGTCAACGCCGCCTTGCGCGTGCCGCGCCGAAACGGACGCTCCGGCGTCGGTGAATATGTTGCCGGCCCCTAAATCAACGTTGCAGGTTCCCGTACTCTGCGTCTTTGCGCCTTCGCGTCTTTGCGTTCCCTAATAAACCTTGTATTCCTCCAGCGCCTCCACATCCAGGTGCAACCCCAGGCCCGGCTCGTCCGGCGCGATTATCTCGCCGCGGTCCCACTCGGGCAGCACACTGTTCAGCCGGTAGTACACCGGGTCCCGTTCCTCCTCGAAAACCTCCACGAAGAGGCCGTGGGAGTGGGCCGGGAGCAGTTGGATCGCCAATTGCGGCTCCTCGTGGTGGGCCATCCGGATGCCGCGCAGCTGGGCCGCGCCAGCCACCCGCCGCCATTCGGAGATGCCGCCGCAGATGGCCGCGTCGATGTTCAAAATGTCCACCGCCTCAGTATCCATCAGGCGCTGGCCGCCCCACGAATTGCTCTCCCCTTGGCCGGCGGCCACCGGGATGCCCGTGCGGAGACGCACCTGTCGCATATCATTATCGGCGTTCTGCCAGCGGCAAGGCTCTTCCAGCCACGCCAGGCCCAGCTCCTTCGCCGGCCCGGCGAACTCCAGAGCTTCATCCAGCGTCCACGCCTGGTTGGCGTCGCACACGATGATGAAGTCGTCGCCCAGGGTGTCGCGGATGGCGCGTACCCGCAGCAGGTCGTCGGCCACGGCGACGCCGCCCACCTTGAGCTTAACGCCGCCGATGCCCCGTTCCCTTTGGTGAAGCAAATCCTCCACCATAAAAGCCGTATCCCGGCCCGGCACATAGTAGGCGAACCGCACCACCGGAGCGCGGTCGGCGTAGCCGCCCAGGAGCGTCCGCACCGGAACGCCCAGCGCCTTCCCGGCGATGTCCCAAAGGGCGATGTCCACGGCGGCGATGGCGCGCATGGCAATGGCTTTGTTGCCAATGCGCGGCGTCAGCGCAAACATCTTCTGCCAGCACCGCTCAACGGCCATAGGGTCTTCGCCGTTCACCGCCTCGGCCAGGGGCCCTACCACCAGGTCTTTCAGCAGTTCATAGCCCGTGCGCTCGTCGCCGGAGTAGATTTCGCTGACCAGACCCTCATCGGTATGCACCCTGACGACGATGGTGCAACGGGATTCAATCTGATAAACGCTGCCGCTGAAACGGGTGCTCAAAGGAATGCGAACGATGTCCGCTTCCACGTTGGTAATACGCATGGTCGCGCCGCCTCCAAATCGTCGAAACTGCCCCGATTATACTCGCCGGCAGTGGCGGGAGACGGTGGTGGCAACGTCAGCGCGGCGGGGCGCCCGACGCCGAATAGTCAAAGTACGCTCCCTCTATCCGGTTGCGCAGCTCCGGCAAAATGCGGCAAATGGTACGCGGGTACACGTAGCCGGCGGCTATTCCTTCTCCGGCAGCCCGAAATCCCGTATCGCCATGCTCGACAGATATTCGCCGATGGCCAGCGACGAGGTCGCCCCCGGCGACGGCGCGTTGAGCACGTGGAGCGCGTGTTGCCCCCTCAGGATGTGGAAGTCGTCCAGTATTGCCCCCGACGCTGCTACCGCCTGCGCGCGGACGCCGCTGCCGCCCGGTTCCAGGTCATCCGGGCGTATCTCCGGTATCAGCTTCTTGAGGTCGTTCACGAACACCGACTTGCGGTAGGAACGGCGCATCTCCTGCATACCGGTCTTCCAGTGCTTCGCCGTCATCTTCCAAAAGCCGGGGAAAGTCAGCGCGCCGGCCGTTTCGCCCAAGTTGATATTGCCCTTGCGGTAGCCTTCCCGCGCCCACGCCAGCACCGCGTTGGGCCCGGCCTCAACGTAGCCGTGAATGTTCCGGGTGTAGTGCACCCCCAGGAAGGGGAAGCGTGGGTCGGGAACCGGATAGATCAGCCCTTTCACCAGGTCGTGGCTCGCCTCGGCCAGCTTGTAGTACTCGCCGCGGAAGGGGATGATGCGCACGTCGGTCGGCTCGCCCATCATGGCGGCCAGACGGTCGGCGTAGAGGCCGCCGCAGTTGACAACGTGCTTGGCCTGCAAGGCGCCCCGCCGGGTTTCCAGCGCAGTTCCGGTGGCGGTCTGACGCGCCCCGGTCACCGCTGCGTCGGTGAAGATGTCGCCGCCGGCAGACTGGAACTTGCCGGCGTAGGCGTTAGCAACGCGCACGTAATCGACAATGCCGGTGTGGGGCGCCCACAAGGCCCGCACTCCGCGGGTGTGCGGCTCGATCTCGGCCAACCGCTCCGGCCCCACCATCTCCAGGTCAGGGACGCCGTTGGCCGTGCCCCGCTCATACAGGTCATCCAGGCGGCCCAGCTCGCTCTCGTCGGTGGCGACGATCACCTTGCCGCAGGGATCGTACTCGATCTCGTTTTCGTCGCAGAACGCAATCAGCCGCTGCTTGCCGCCCACGCAGAACGTCGATTTCCACGAGCCGGGCCGGTAGTAGATGCCGGAGTGAATAACGCCGCTGTTGTGACCGGTCTGATGCTGAGCCAGCTGCTCCTCTTTCTCGATGACGGCGATGCTCAGCTCGGGCGAGCGTTCCAGCAGCTGCATCGCGGTGGACAGCCCGATGATGCCGCCGCCCACGATGGCTACGTCGTACTGCCGCGTTTCCACCGATGCGGAGCCGTTTGCCTTTGTCGTCATAAGCTACTCTCCTAAATCCCGTGAAACGACACCGCGGTCGTTAGCACTGTCACAAAGAAAAGCAACAGCGAGAAGGCGGTGAACATTCAGCTCAGCACAAGCTTTCGAGAGATGCAAACCAGGGCAGTTGACATCGCAAAGACAAATTCCACCATCTGAACTGCCTTCTCTGCTATAAAAACTTGCCCCCCGATTGCCTCTCGATACTATGTAAAGTCCCTAGGGGAATGTCTATCCCCGGGTAATCGGCCGCTGGCTCCCCATAGATTTCCCGGTACTCGTCCGACGCTAGAAATACCTCAAGATTGGCTTGCGCCGCTTCCTCGGTCCGTTCCGGGAGGGCCTCCACCACGATGAGGGCGATGGCGTCGAAAGCGTCTTCGTGCGCCATCGCCGCATCCGCAGAATTTGGCGGCGGTATGTCTTCCCCATAGCGCGCCAGGCTCTCCAAATGTAACATGAGCGCGTCGGGGGCCATTTCGCGAGCTTCTTCGATAGTGTTGCCAGCGGTGATGCAGCCAGGCAGGTCAGGAAAACTAACGCCGTAGTCGCTATCATGGTCTTTGTGAACCAGTCCGACGTAGGTTCGTTCCATATCTACCTCCTCTATCTCAGTCTGACGCCCGATTGCCGTTCGATGTTGCGCAGCGTTCCTATCGGAATATCTTTCCGTGGGGCGCAACTGTTACCGTAGCCGGTTTCTCGGGATGCTTGAATATATGATGCGACCCGGTGATATGGTCAAGAACCCAGTCATCCGCCAGCAGCCGTCGCAAAACCTCCCTGCTGTCCATGTCGGCATTATACACGGAGGTTGCAACGCGCCAGCGTTCTCACGTCGCCAAGGAGATCGCGACCCCCCTTGCTGCCGGCAATTTCGCCCTGGGGCGTTGGCGTCGTAGGCATCAGGTTCTGCTCATCCGGCAAGACTGAAAACTGACGCCGGGGCATAATGTTATACGCCCCGGCATCGAAACGGAGATGGCTTCGGCGCTAACCGCCGTTCTGTTCCCACAGCGCTTCCAGCACTGCGCCGGGGTTCATAGGCAGGTTCTGCATACGGACGCCGGTGGCGTCGTGGATGGCATTGGCGATGGCGGCCATGGGCGGGACGATGGGCACCTCGCCCACGCCGCGCACGCCGTAGGGATGCCCAGGGTTGGGCACCTCCACCACCACGGTGTCAATCATGGGCAGGTCCAGCGCCGTGGGCATCCGGTAGTCCAGGAAGCTGGAGTTCTGCAAATGAGCGTCGTCGTTGAAGTAGTACTCTTCGTTCAGCGCCCAGCCGATGCCCTGGACGGCGCCGCCCTGGATCTGCCCTTCCACGTAGGACGGGTGGATGGCGGTGCCGGCGTCCTGAAGGGCGGTGTAGCGCAGGATGTCCACCTTTCCGGTTTCCTCGTCCACTGCCACGTCGGCGAGGTGCAGCGCGTAGGCCCCGCCCACGCCGGTGGGCGATACGTTGGCCCGCCCGACGATAGGGCCGCCGGTGCCGTTGAGCCGGGAAGCCAGTTCCCGGAACGTGAACCGCAGTTCCGGCTCCGACTTATGCTGGATCACGCCCTTGTCGAATTCCACGTTCTCGGGGTCAATATCCCAGATGCGGGCGGCGCGGTTGATCATCTGCTGCTTCACGTCCTGGGCAGCCTCGTAAGAAGCCCAGCCGGTTTTGAAAGCGACGCCGCTTCCGCCGGTCATGGAGGTCCAGCCGATGGAGTTGGTGTCGCCCACCGCCGGCGCAACGTCCTCGGCAGCAATGCCCAGCGCCTCGGCCACGTGCATGGCGGCCACGGCGCGGGAGCCGCCGATGTCGGGCGAACCCTCCACCAGGCTCACGGTGCCATCGGCCAACACGCTGACGATGGCGCTGGCCGGGCCGGTGCCGTTGAACCAGAAGCCGCCGGCCACTCCTCGCCCCACCTTTTTGCCCGCGGCCTCCGGCGAACGGTCGATAGGGGAGTTCCAGTGGTCATGTTCCCGCAGCGCCTGCACCGTTTCCAGCCAGCCGATGCTGCCGAACTGCGGCCCGGTGACCCGGCGGTCGCCTTGCTTGGCTCCGTTGAGCGTGCGAAAGTCCAGCTTGTCCATGCCAATCCTTTCGCAGATTTCGTCCACCACAGTCTCCACGGCGAAGCACGCCGCCGGTGAACCCGGGGCGCGGTAGGCCGCCGTCTTGGGATGGTTCAGCACCACATCGGCGGCTTCGACCTTCCCGTTGGCGATGTTGTAGCAGGAGAGCGCGCACTGCGCGCCCGGGTTAACCGGCGAGCCGGGATATGCGCCGGCTTCGTAGTACAGGGCCACGTCGGCGGCGGTGATCTTGCCGTCGTTGGTGGCGCCCATCTTCACCTTCATGTACCCGCCGGAGGTGGGGCCGGTGCCCTCGAACACCTCGATGCGGGACATCTGGATCTTCACCGGGCGGCCCGTCTTGCGGGACAGCGCCGCCGCCACCGGCTCCAAATACACCAATGTCTTGCCGCCGAACCCGCCGCCAATCTCCAACTGAGTGACCAGCACCTTGGATACCGGAATGCCCAGAATGGTCGAAGTCTGGTCGCGGACGTTGAAGTGGCCCTGGCTGCTGCACCAGATGTGCAGCGAATCGTCGGGGTTCCACAAAGCGGTGGCCGCGTGGGGTTCGATGTAGCCCTGGTGGACGGCCTTGGTGCGGAACTCCCGCTCCACCACTACGTCGGCGGCAGCGAACCCGGCCGCAATGTCGCCGGTCTCGTAGAAATAGCGGTTGGGCACATTGCCCACCTTGCCGGCATCGCCCTCGCCCAGCAGCCCGCCGGGGCGGACGCTGGGATCGTTCACGTTGGCCAGCCGCTCGTGAACCAGCGGCGCGTCATCGCGCATAGCCTCCAGCACGTCGGTTACGGGCTCTAGCACCTCGTAGTCAACTTCGATGCGGGCCAGGGCCAACTCGGCCTCGTGGGGACTGTCGGCGGCGACGGCGGCGATGGCGTGGCCCTTGTAGAGGGCTTTCTCCGCAGCAAGGCAGTTGTTGCTGAGGAACTTGGGGTTGATCATCGCCCCTTCGCCCAGGTCAAGCAGCCGTCCGCCCGGCTGGGGAAAGTCGGCGGAGGTCACCACCCCGTGGACGCCGGGCATGGCCTCGGCTTTGCTGGTGTCGATGCCCCTGATGCGGGCGTGAGCGTGGGGGCTGCGCAGGATCTTGGCGTGGAGCATTCCCGGCAGGTGAATGTCGGCCCCGTACTGCGCCCGTCCGGTAACCTTGTCGGTCCCGTCGTGGCGTATCGGGCGACTGCCGATGACGCTATAACCGCTGGTAGCGGCGGATTGCTGAGTGGTGGTCATGGTTCACCTCGCAATGGTAGCGGCGGGCCTGGCGTGATGCGTCATATTACCATAGCGCCTCATAACAGCGATGGAATGATGACGCTGATCACGGTGGCGATGATGCCAGCGATGATGATGCCGCCAATCCAGCGGTTTTCGCGCCGGACGCCGGCAATGTTGGCGTTCATTTCGCTGCGCAGGGCGGCGTTGTTGGCATTCATTTCGTTGCGCAGGGCAGCGTTGTTGGCGTTCATTTCGCTGCGCAGGGCGCCAATTTCCTCGCGCAGGGCGGCGTTGTTGGCGTTCATTTGGCTGCGCAGGGCGCCAATTTCCTCGCGCACGCCCTCGATCCTTCCGGAAATGTCGGCGAAGCGTTCGACGTAATCGCCCAGCCGCTCGTTAACCGGTTCGTAGGTCCCTTCCAGTCGGCTGATACGGCCTTCGGTAGTCATGGCTAGCTCTCCCAAATGGCGTCGGATGGATGGTATGACAACGACAGGACGCTGGCATATTAGCATTTTAGGGCGCCGGCCCGCGTCGCATTATGGTGTCTTGCGCTATAATATCGCCCGCACTGGCAAGGCTGGGACGGCGGCGAACCGCCGCCGGCGGAGGTAACGCTGATTATGAAACCCCTGGATGGCATCAAGGTACTCGACCTGACCCGCGCCCTGGCCGGTCCATTCTGCGCCACGATGCTGGGCGATTACGGCGCCGACGTGATCAAAATCGAACGGCCCGGCGTGGGCGATGACACCCGCAAATGGGGCCCGCCGTTCATCGGCGAGGAGTCCGCCTACTTCTTGTCGGTCAATCGCAACAAACGCAGCCTGACCCTGAACCTCCGGGACGAGAAGGCCCAGCAGGTCTTCCTGAAGCTTGCCGCCGACGCGGACGTTATCGTGGAGAACTTCACTCCCGACGTTATGACCAACTTCAACCTGGGCTACCAGGACGTGAAGAAAGTCAACCCGGCCATCGTTTATTGCTCCATTTCCGGTTTCGGCGCCACGGGTCCCTACCGCGATCGACCGGCCTACGACCAGATCATGCAGGGCGTCAGCGGCCTGATGAGCATAACCGGCGACCTGGGCGGAGATCCGCAGAAAGTCGGCATCGCCGTGACCGACATTGGCGCCGGCATGTGGGCCGCCTTCGCCATCATGTCCGCCCTGTACCACCGCAACTCGCCGGAGGGGAAAGGTCACGGTCAATACATCGACCTTTCCATGCTGGACGCCCAGGTGGCGTGGATGACCTACCAGGCCGGATACTACTTTGCCACAGGTGAAGCCCCCCAGCGGTTGGGCGCCGCCCACCCTACACTGGTTCCCTACCAGGCTTTCATGGGCAAGGACGGCAAGTATTTCAACGTGGCAGTGGGTTCCGACCGCCTCTGGGACCGGTTCTGCGCGGGCATCAACCGCATGGATCTCCACCAACACCCGGACTATGCCAACAATGGCGTGCGCGTGAATAATCGCTCTAGCCTGGTGCCCCTGCTGCAAGAACACTTCCTGACCCGCGACGCCGACGATTGGGTCGCCGACCTGCAAGCCGTTA
Organism: Dehalococcoidia bacterium; assembly: GCA_963692995.1. Taxonomy (GTDB): domain Bacteria; phylum Chloroflexota; class Dehalococcoidia; order Lucifugimonadales; family UBA3495; genus Bin87. The sequence goes on along the minus strand of OY843611.1, from coordinate 619,371 downwards.
GCGTTCCGGCCGGCCCTATCAACGACCTGGCCGACGTTTTCAACGACCCCCAGGTGCTGCACCGCGAAATGCTCACGGAGATGCCGCACCCGACGCTGGGATCGGTCAAACAGACCGGGCTGCCCGTCAAGTTCTCGGAAACCCCCGGCGCGCTGGACAAGCACCCGCCTCTGCTGGGCGAGCACAACCGAGCAATCCTGGCCGGACTGGGGTATTCCGACGCGGAAGTCGATCAGATGGAGACGGCCGGCGTCATCTAACGCCAGATCACCAGCAGGGTCGGGAGCAAGGCGAGATGGATCTGGGACTGCAAGATACTGTTGCGTTGGTGGTCGATTCCCATTTGGAAATCGCCACCGCCGCCGCCGCCGCCCTCGGCAAGGAAGGGGCGATGCTGTCATTGACCGCGCCCGATAGCTACAATATGCGCCAGGTTGAGCTGGCCCTGGCGCGCAAGCACATCCCGCAAGATCGTTTTCGAGCCGTCATCGCCGACCTCGGCAAGGAGCAGGACATCCATCGCCTGGTCCGTGAAACCCTGCACCGGCAGGGCCAGGTTGGAGTTCTGATCACTACGATCCAGGAACACGACGCGCCGCCCGCCAGCGAACTGGAGGACGAACAGATCGAGCCGGCCCTGGCGCGGAATTTCATGTCCGCCGTGCACCTGACGCGGGAAGTGCTTCCCCACATGAAGCGGCGCCGCGCCGGGCGCATCATCAACCTGGTCCCCTTCTCCGCCATGGAAGTCTCGCCGCAAAACACCCTGTCCTCTCTGAGCCTGGCCCCGGTGCTGGCTTACTTCAAGGGTCTGGCGTCTGAGTTGGCCCCGCGCAACATCACAGTGAACAACGTGATCTACGCGGGAGTCCATTCGGAGGAGGCCGAAACCGCCATGCGAGCGCAAGCTGCCCTGGAACTGGACAATCCGGACGATGAGGAAGCAATCCAGGCTCGCACCGAGGCCAAGCTCCGGCAAATGGCCGCCGCCGCTCCCATGCAGCGAATGGGCAAACCCCACGAAATCGGCGATATCGTGTGCATGGTCGCCTCCGCCCGGGCCTCCTACCTCACCGGCGAAAACATCCTCGTGGACGGCGGCATCCACCACAACTACGCATGACCCATACTACGCCTGACTCGTCCGGTCCGGCGTAGCGCACGCTTTCTCCGGGAGGGCAACCCCATGGCAAATACAACAATGTTGCAGGATGCCCGGGAATTTCTGCGTCGGGAAAATCTTCCCGCGTGGTTGATTTACGATTACCTCGGCTGCAACCCGGCGCTGGCGCAGATTGCCCCCCCGTCGGGCCACGTGACCCGACCCGTTTTCCTGCTGGCGCCGGCCGACGGATCGCCCCGCCTGCTGACCCATCACGTGGACGCCGGCAAGTTCGCCGACGCGGGCGTCGATACGGTGGTGTACCGCAGCCGTGCGACGCTGGAAAGCGCCCTGCGGGATGCCTTGGCCCAATACGACCGCGTGGCGATGGAATACTCGCCGCGCAATGAACTGCCCCGGGTTTCCCGCGTGGACGCCGGCACGGTGGAACTGGTGCGCAGCATGGGGCCGGCGGTAGTCTCCTCGGCCGACCTGATGCAATACGTTACGCAACGCTGGTCTCTGGAACAGCTGGCCGGACACCAACGCGCCGCCGATGCCTTGGGACGCATCGTCAACGAAGCCTTTGTCCGCGTCGGTCAGCGCCTCAATCAGCCGGGATCCGGCGGCCCCACCGAGTTTGAAATCGCAGAGTTCATCCGCCGTCGGTTCCACGAAGCGGGCCTCACCACAACCGACGGCCCCATTGTGTCCACCAACGCTCATTGCTCGGACCCTCATTATGAACCCGCCCCGGAGGGCAGCAGCGTCATCGCCGCCGGCGACTGGCTACTCATCGATCTGTGGGCGCGCGAAGACACCCCCGGCAGCGTGTACGCCGACATCACCTGGACGGCCTACGTGGGCGACAACCCGCCGCCGCTCCACCGGGAGGTATTCGACATCGTCCGCGACGCCCGGGACGCCGCGCTGGCCTTCCTCCGGGATGCTTATGCCAGCGGCGACGTCCTTCAGGGCTGGCAGGCCGACGACGTGGCCCGCCGCTATATCGCCGAGCGCGGCTACGGCGACTACTTCACGCACCGCCTGGGGCACAGCATCTACCACACCGTCCACGGCGAGGGCGTCAACCTGGACAACTTTGAAACCCACGACACCCGCCGGATCATCCCCGGCGTGGGGTTCTCCATCGAACCGGGCATCTACCTGCCCGAATTCGGCGTCCGCTCCGAGATCGACGCCTACATGAGCGAGGACGGCCCCTATGCGTCGTCCCCGGTGCAACGGGAAATCGTGCTGATTACGGCTCCGTAATCGTCCCGGCGAAGTCCAGCTCCAGCCGGATGGTGTCCTCCACGCTCACCACGATGGCAACCCGGGGTTTGTCCATTCCAAAGTCGTCGAAGGTGAACTCGACGCTGGCCGAACCGGTTACCGTCCCATCTCCGGCGAATTCCGCGGCGGCGTCCCAGGTTACTTCCCGCGTCTGATCGCGCACCGTCAAATCCCCGGTGATGGTGAACTCCGCCGCCCCGCTGGCATCGCCGATAGGGGCGGGCAGACCGTCAAACGACTTGGGTACGAACACCACTTCCGGCCACTGGTCGGTCTCCAGAGTGCGGCTGCGGACGTAGCCATCCCGCCGGTCGCTGTCGGTACGCAGCGTGGCCGCCTGTACCACGATACGGCTCTCCGCGGCAATGATGCTCCCATCGGCGGCAAAAACCACCGTGCCCAATACGTCGGCGGTTTCCCCGGTGGCTATCTTGAACCCGGTGTTGGCCAGCACTTCCTCCACCTTGTAACGAGCGATGGCGTCCTCCGCAAGGGTGAAAACCCTCCCGCCAGCGTCGCTGGCGACCGGCGCTTCCGTTGGCGGAACCGTGGTGTCGGTGGGCGAGGGAGCAGCGGTAGCCTCGGCCGGCGTCTGGGCCGGCGGCGGCGTGTTGGTGAACGGAGGCGGGACGGGAGTATTGGTCGCCGGCGGCGCAGTCGTGGCCGCGGGCATGGCCGTTGGCTGCGGTGCGGCCGGCTGGGGCTCCGGCGGCTCGGCGGCCGGCTCGGCGCAGGCCATGGCGGCAACAGCCACGGCGACGCAAGCAAACGCGACGATGGCAAAGACGGCGTGGCGGTTAAGTGCGTGCATGGGAATCAATCTCCGTAAGTCGGTCAGGGCAGTATAGCAGGGCCGTCGCCACGCTGCGGGAACTCGGCATCGGCGCTGGGGGTTTAATGGTATTGCCACATTTCGCTCACCAAAGCGGAGACGAGCGCCAAAATACCCAAAACTACGCCGGGACCGTCGGCACCTGCCAGGGCCTGTGAGTTAATTCGCCTGGTTGACAATGACGCGCCGGCGGTGTACGCTCAACTACTGATACTTCATATCAATTATGGCATGGTTGGATGTTTACATTCGTCGGATGATTGCCGTTTCTTAATGATACGTCATATCATTTCAATCTAAAAGGGGATTCGATATGAACACGCCGCGCAAAGTACCTGTCACCACCATCACCGGTTTCCCCGGTTCCGGCAAGACGACCTTACTCAACAGAATCCTGAGTGAGCAGCGTGGAACCGGACGGATACGTGGGCCTGAACAAGGTTACCGTCGATGCGAGCGCAGGTACCCTGATGGTCGCCGTCGGAGCCAGCGGAGCGGGCAAGAGTACCCTTCAATGCAATTGCCGGGCTGCTCCCCGTTCACCAGGGGTGAGTGACCCTTAGCAAGGCGGACCGGCGAAGGCGGGCGTAGTCCTACGTCCCCCAGCGCGACAGCGTCGGCAGTGTGTATGGCCCAGTTGCAGTGTCATCTCAATGGCACATCGTCTGCTGGCTGCAATTTCCAAGCGAAATCTCATCTGAATTTAACCTACCGGAGAATTCTATATGGACACGCCCCGCAAAGTACCTGTTACCATCCTCACCGGCTTTCTCGGCTCTGGCAAGACGACCCTGCTCAACCGGATCTTAACTGAGGAGCATGGCAAGCGCATTGCCGTGATCGAAAACGAGTATGGGGAGGTCGGCATCGATCAGGCCCTCGTCATCAACGCTGACGAGGAGGTCTTCGAGATGTCGAACGGTTGCATCTGCTGCACGGTGCGCGGAGACCTGATTCGCGTACTCAACAATCTCAATAAGCGCCGCGACAAGTTCGACTATGTGTTGGTGGAAACCACCGGGCTCGCCGATCCCGGGCCGGTCGCTCAAACGTTCTTCATGGACGACGAGCTTCGCGCGGAGTACTCGCTTGACGGGATTGTCACGCTGGTCGATGCGGCCCACATCGACCAGCAGCTCGGCCGAAGCGACGAAAGCACGGAGCAAATCGCGTTCGCAGACGTTCTCGTCCTCAACAAGACGGACCTCGTCAACGGCGCGGCCCTCGACGGTTTGGAAGCTCGCCTCCGCGGCATGAACCGAATGGCGCGAGTCGTGCGCAGCGAGCGGGCGAACGTAGCCGTTGACACGGTACTCGACCTCAGCGCTTTCGACCTGGACCAGGTCCTCGAGCGTCGTCCCACCTTCCTCGAGCCGGAGTATCCCTTCGAATGGACCGGAGTCTATTCGCTGGATACCGGCCGCTACGAACTCAACCTCGCCGATGGACCCGATACGGCGATGTCGCTCGTCGTCGTGTCCGACCAAGGCACGGATGACGCTGCCCTCCGGGAGAGTGCGGAGTGGTGTGTCCGGCAGTACGCCGAACCCGCGGAAATCATTCATCCCGGGGGAGAGATTCCGGTCGGAAGGCATGTGAACCTCCAGCTCGATGGCACAGGGATCAAATCTTTCTTCTTTGAAATCGCTACGCCGGGGCAGGTTGGTCTTTACGCCCAGCACCTTGCGGAGGAGTTCGAGCTCCACCTGAGGACCGCGGATGGAGCAGTGGTTCCAGTCAAGGCCGACCGGGCCTGGGTCGCCCAGCACGAGCACGACGATGAGGTGGGATCGATTTCTATCGAGATAGACGGCGACTGCGATTCCCAAAGGCTCAACGCCTGGCTTAGCAAACTGCTCAGCGAGCGTGGGGTGGACATCTTCCGAATGAAAGGCTTCATCAGTGTTGCGGGAGAGTCGCGTCGCTTCGTCTTCCAGGGGGTTCACATGCTCTTTGACGGCCAGCCTGACCGCGAATGGGGGAACGCGCCCCGGCGCAATCAGCTCGTCTTCATCGGCCGCAACCTCGATGGGCAGAGCATGCGTGAGGAGTTCGAAGCATGTCTGATCTAAATGCCGGCAGCCCAACGGGCGTTCTTGACCGCGGCTGGTCTGCGGCGGTCGGCGACTACGCTATCGCCGGGGGTTGGATCCTGGGTGGCGCGGCGCTGGTGGTCGGCGATGCCGAGGGTGGCGTTTACGCCTTTGACGGCGAGTCTGGCGCGACCGCTTGGGCGCAGCGCGATGTTCATGAAGGCGGTGTGCTCGCGATGGCGATGAACCCCAGCGGGACTGCCTTCGCTACCGCCGGCCAGGACGGCCGAGTATTAATCTGGAGCGCCGCCGAAGGTCAGGTAAGCCGGGCTATCGACGTCGGAAGCGGTTGGGTGGAAAACGTCGCGTGGTCGCCGGACGGCCAATGGTTGGCGGCCTCGTGCTCCCGGCAGGTTTGTGCGTATGGCGCGGACGGAGCGGAGGTTTGGCGGTGCGACGATCACCCTAGCACCGTCAGCGCAATCGCCTGGTCGAGCACAGATGAGCTAGCCACGGCCTGTTACGGCCGAGTGTCGTTCTTCAACCCTTCCACCGACTCGCTTCGCCAGAAAATGGAGTGGCAGGGGTCTCTGGTGTCGATGGTGTTGAGCCCGAACGGGGATATCGTGGTCTGCGGTAGCCAGGACAACACGGTGCACTTCTGGCGTCGATCCACGGAACGGGACTCCATGATGTCAGGCTATCCTGGCAAGCCGTCGGCCCTGGCTTTCGATAGCGCCGGCACCCTTTTGGCCACCGGCGGGGGAGAAGCGGTCACGGTTTGGAACTTCCGGAGAAAGGGGCCCGAAGGCACGCGGCCCGGCGTTCTGAAGTTTCATCATGAGCCCATAACGACCTTAACATTCGCGCCCGGCGCGAGGCGCCTGGCATCGGGCGCGCGCGATGGTACCGTGGTTGTGTGGTCGTTGCAGAGAAATGGAAACGGCAGCCCAATCGGGGCCGAAGATGTGGGGGACTCAGTGGCCGAATTGTACTGGCGGCCTGACGGGGGCGCGCTCGCCGCCCTCGACGCCCAGGGTGGCGTGACGGTTTGGCCAATAGGGGAAACCAAGGACCGAATTAGCCGTCCACACCAAGCGCGGGTTCCTAATGAGGGCAGCAACTGACGGTCCGCCCACCCATATTTGCCCACCGCTACCCATTTGACCGGGCTTGTGCAAAGTCGCCTTATAACCTTTTTCCGCTCATCCTGAGCTTGTGGATGGTTCGACAGGCGCACCAGGAGCGGATGAGAAAGACTTTGCACCGGCCCGGCGCCTGCCAGCCTCCTTGACATATTCAAGCCCGGCAGGTAGCATCAATAGCAGTTAAAAACTGGATACGCTGCTGGAACCCTTATTCAGACAGGCAGAGGGAACGGCCCTGTGAAGCCTGGCAACCTGCCCCGCTCACCCAGCGGGACGAGGTGCTAAATCCGGCGTCCTCGTGAACCGGCGCAACGATGCGCCAGAACCGCGGAGTGACGAAAGATGAGGGGAGAACCGTGTTGTTGGGCTCCCCTGCTATCGGGTGAGCCTTCCTTTTTGCCCTGACTTGATCCGGAATAGCCGCTCCGTCTGTCCGCAGCAGCGCCACACCGTCCGCTCCGACGGACCACTGAACCGCGGCTTGTTTATGATCGAAATTCGTCCAATTAACTGGACCGGCGCCCGGCTGGAGTTGCTTGACCAGACGCTCCTGCCCCACGAGCATACCACCGTCAGCATCACTGACTATCGCGTCGCCGCCGCCGCCATCACCGATATGCGCGTGCGCGGCGCTCCCGCCATCGGCGTCACCGCTGCTTACGCCATGGTGCTGGCGGCCGCCGAACTGCAATCCCGCGAGCGGGACCACTTCATCGGCGCTTTGCGGCAAGCCGGGGCCCACATCGCCGCCGCTCGTCCCACGGCGGTCAACTTGGGCTGGGCGGTTCGCCGCATGCTCCGCGTCGCCGAGGGGGAACCCGACCCCGGCAGCATCCTGCCCCGCCTGGAAGACGAGGCCCGACGCATCCAGCAAGAGGACGAGGCCATCAACCGCCGCATCGGCGAACGGGGCCGCGCCCTGATGCCGCCCGATGGGCAAGGCGTGTTAACCCACTGCAACACCGGGGCTTTGGCAACGTCCGCCTTCGGCACTGCGCTGGGAGTCATCCGCGCCGGCTGGGAGGCCGGCGGCCGGTTCAACGTCTTTAATACCGAAACGCGGCCCTGGTTGCAGGGATCTCGGCTCACGTCCTGGGAGTTCCGGCAGCTGGGCATACCGGCAACCCTCATCGCCGACTCCGCCGCCGGCATATTGATGCGCCAGGGCGCCGTTTCCTGCGTGATTACCGGCGCCGACCGCGTTGCCGCCAACGGAGACACCGCCAATAAGATTGGCACCTACACCCTGGCCGTCCTGGCCCGCGAGAATGGCATACCCTTCTACATCGCCGCGCCCACCAGCACGGTTGACCTGGCCCTCGCCCACGGCGACGACATCGCAATAGAGGAGCGGCCGCAGCACGAAGTAACCGGCTATGGCGGCACGCCCATCGCTCCCGAAGGGACACCCGCCTACAACCCGGCCTTCGACGTAACTCCGCACCGCTACATCGACGGCATCGTCACCGAGACCATGGTGTGCCGACCACCTTACACCGAGTCGCTGCAACAAGCGGTGGATGCTGCGTAGCCTCCTCAGCCACGCTGGATTCCCGCTTTCGCGGGAATGACGGCAGTTGGGACAGGCCAAGGAATTACGACCGTTGGGACAGACCACAGGAATGACGACCGTTAAGGACAGAGAAAGGAGCGTATGACCATCGACCAACAAACCCGCCGCCGCATGGCCCGCACCGGTCTCACCGCCGGCGACCCGGAGCAAGCCTGCCCCGGCTACACCCTCTACGCTCCCTTGTCCGGCAACGGCGAGGTCTATCTTCTGGACAGCAACGGCGCGGTTGCCCACCAGTGGCAGATGCCTTATCCGCCGGGCCTGTACGGCTACCTGCTGCCCAACGGCAACCTGTTCTACGGCGGCAAGGTCCGCGATGACGGCGGTTGGGACATCTTCGAGGCGATGCAGCGTTTCAAGGGCGGCATAATGCTGGAGGCCGACTGGGACGGCAACATCCTCTGGGAACACCGGGACCCGTACCACCACCACGACGCGCGGCGCACCGCATCGGGCGGCTGCCTGTATATGACGGTGGAGCGTATGGACGACGCCCAGGCGGCCCGGATCCAGGGCGGGCAACCCGGCACCGACGCCGGGGGGATGTGGGCCGACGTCCTGGTGGAAGTGGACGCCAGCGGCAATCGCGTCTGGGAATGGCGCGCCGCTGAGCGCCTGGACGAGCGCGCGCACGTCGTCACCTTCAACGACCGGCGCGACGAGTGGAGCCACGGCAACACCGTGGTCCCGCTGCCCGCCGCATCCAACGTCATTCCGGCGCAAGCCGGCATCCCGGAATCCGCCGGTGATGCGGTGCTGTTCAGCTTCCGCAATATCTCCACCGTCGGCATCATCGACAAAGCCAGCGGCGACATTGTGTGGCAGATCAGCGACGACGTCCTGGCCCAGCAGCATGACCCGTCGATGCTGGACAACGGCAACATACTCATCTACGACAACGGCTCGCACAGTCGCCACAACCCCCTGCCGGCCTCTCGCGTCATCGAGGTTGACCCGTCCACCAACGAAATCGTCTGGGAGTACCGGGACAACCCGCCCTTCAACTTCTTCAGCGCTTATATCTCCGGCGCGCGCCGCCTGCCCAACGGCAACACGCTGATAACCGAGGGCCAACCCGGGCGCATCTTCCAGGTGACGCCCGCCGGTCAAGTGGTCTGGGAATACATCAACCCCCACTTCGCGCCCAACGAGCAGGGTTATCTGGTCAACAGCGTCTTCCGCTCCACCCACTACCTGCCGGAGCAGATACCGCAACTGCGCTGAAACCGCCGCGCCAACCTCAATACGCGAACCGCAATACTGGAATAATCAACGATGCCCGACCATCGCCAAGCCGAAATTGCCATTATCGGAGGCAGCGGCCTCTACGAAATACAAGGCTTTGCCGAAACTGCCGTGGTGGATATCGACACTCCCTACGGCAAGCCCAGCGACCTCATCACCGTCGGAGAGCTGCTGGATGTTCCCGTGGCCTTCCTGCCGCGCCATGGCCGGGGCCACCGCGTGAGCCCTACCGAACTCCCCTTCCGGGCCAACATCTACGCGTTGAAAACCCTGGGGGTTAAGCGCATCGTCTCCGTCAGCGCCGTGGGCAGTCTCCAGGTCGATTACGAACCGCAGCACCTGGTGATACCCAACCAGCTGATTGACCGCACCCGTCGCCGGGACAGCACCTTTTTCGAGGACGGCGCGGTCGCCCACATATCCTTCGCCGACCCCTTCTGTCCCGGCATAAGCGCCGTTCTGGCCGACGGCGCCGTTGGCCAGGGAATTCCCACCCACCAGGGCGGAACGCTGGTGGTTATGGAAGGCCCCGCCTTCTCCACCCGCGCCGAATCGAACATGTACCGCGCCTGGGGCGGCGACATCATCGGCATGACCACCCTGCCCGAGGCCAAGCTGGCCCGGGAAGCCGAAATGTGCTACGCAGTGATGGCCTGGGTAACCGACTACGACTGCTGGCATCCCGACCACGACGACGTCACGGTGAACATGGTGGTGGAAAACCTGGTCGCCAACGTGGCCAACAGCCGGATCATCCTGCGTCACATCATGCCCCTGCTGGCGGCCCTGGAACCCTGCGAATGCCAGACCGCCCTCGCCAACGCCATCATCACCGACCGCAAACGAATTTCCGAAGCGGCCTACCGCCGGCTGCGCCCCATCGCCGGCTCCCGTCTTGACCTGCTGCCCAATCCCTAGATTCCCGCCTTCGCGGGAATGACGCGAAATGACGCGAGTGGGAATGACGTGAAATGACGCGAAAGGCTTCACCAATCACGCCGAGAACCCAAGGAGGTAAATCAATGCCACGCCAAAACCCCGGCGAACCCTACTACCGAGTAGATTCCACGGAAGCCCTGCAAATCCTGCACGCCGAACCGGAAAATACGGTGGTGGTGGACGTGCGCCGCGATGACGAATGGGTCACCGGACACGCCACCGGCGCCATCCACATCAACGTTGACGATCTGGCCGGACGCATGGACGAAGTGCCCGAGGACAAGAAACTGCTCTTCATCTGCGCTGCCGGCGTCCGCAGCGGCCTGGCCTGCGAACTGGCCGCCGCCCTGGGCTACGACTCGGAGATGCTCTACAACGTTGACGACGGCACCCCCTCCTGGATCGCCGCCGGCAACCCCACTTCCTACGGCGACGATCCGTAACATCCACCGTCATTCTCATCCACCGTTTCACCGTCATTCCCGTTTTCGCGGGAATCCAGCGGCCGCAAGATTGCGCCAACGTACCCACCACGCCGGCCCTTCCGAGTTCCCGCTTGCGCAGGAACGGCGATCGCGCCCGGCAAACTAGCAACAGAGCCTACCCAATTCACCAAATAAGAGGTACTACGATTTGACTGTTCAAAAAACCCCAGGCGACGTGAAAGACCTTTCCCTGGCCGGCGCCGGCGTGGACCGCATCCGCTGGGCCGGGCGCGAGATGCCCGTCGTTAATTCCATCACGGAACGCTTCAGCCGCGAGCAACCCCTGGCCGGCATGCGCATGGCCGCCTGCCTCCACGTAACCACCGAAACTGCCAACTTGGCCATCGCGCTGAAGGCCGGCGGGGCCGACCTGGTGGTCTGCGCCAGCAACCCCCTCAGCACCCAGGACGAGACCGCCGCCGCGCTGGTGCAAGAGTACGGGATACCCACCTACGCCATTAAGGGCGAAGACAACGCGACCTACTATCAGCACATCAACGCCGCCCTGGATCACGCTCCCATGGTGACCATGGACGACGGCGCCGACCTGGTGGGCGTTCTGCACCGGGAGCGCACCGACCTGCTCTCCAACGTCATCGCCGGCACCGAGGAGACCACCACCGGCGTGGTGCGCCTCACCGCCATGGCCGCCGACGGTCAGCTCAAGTATCCCATCATCGCCGTCAACGAGGCCGAGACCAAACATTTCTTCGACAACCGCTACGGCACCGGCCAGAGCACCCTGGACGGCATCACCCGCGCCACCAACATCCTGTGGGCCGGCCGTCGGGTGGTCGTGGGCGGCTACGGCTGGTGCGGGCGCGGCGTAGCCTCCCGCGCCCGGGGCATGGGCGCTCACGTCATCGTCACCGAGGTCAACCCGGTGCGCGCCCTGGAAGCCGTCATGGACGGGTTCCAGGTGATGCCCGGCATGGAAGCCGCGCGGCATGGCGAGGTGTTCATCACCGTGTCCGGCGGCTGGCACGTCATCGGCAAAGAGCACCTGGAAGCCATGGCCGACGGCGCTATCATCGCCAACAGCGGCCACTTCAACGTCGAGATAGACATTCCGGCCCTGGAGGCCATGTCCGTTAGCCACCGGGAAGTCCGCCCCTTCGTTGAGGAATACCAGACCACCGACGGGCGCCGCCTCTACTTGCTGGGCGAAGGTCGCCTCATCAACCTGGCCGCCGCCGAGGGGCATCCATCCGCCGTGATGGACATGAGCTTCGCCAACCAGGCCCTGTGTGCGGAATACCTGGTCAAGCAGCACGGCCAACTCGGAACCGGCGTCCATGTGGTCCCCCGGGAAATCGACGCCGAGGTGGGCCGCCTCAAGCTGGAAACCATGGGCATCCACATCGATACCCTGACGGCGGAACAGACGGCCTACAACGAAAGCTGGGAAGAAGGCACCTGATCCTTTTCCATCCTAGCAAACTCCGCCATTCCCGCTCTTGCCGCAATCCGGCGCGCCATTTGGGAAAGCGACCTGCATTCCCGCTTTCGCGGGAATCACGATGGAAAATCATTCGGAGGAAAATCGCTAATGCCAATTCAATTCATGACCTCGCCCAAGTATCTGCTCACTTCCGAGTCAGTTACCGAAGGGCACCCCGACAAGGTCTGCGACCAGATTTCTGACGCCGTTCTGGACGCCGCCCTCAGCGTTGACCCCATGAGCCGCGTAGCCTGCGAGACGGTCGCCGGCAAGAACCTGGTCATGGTAACCGGCGAAATCACTACCCAGGCCGAACTGGATTTCGACGCCATCACCCGTAAAACGCTGCTGGAAATCGGCTACACCGACCTGAAATACGGCATCGACGGCCATTCCTGCGGCATCATCCGCAACGCCAGCCAGCAGTCTCCCGACATCAACGCCGGCGTCAGCACCGCGCTGGAGGCCCGCGCCGGCGGCGGAGCGGCCGACGCCCGCCGCGCCACCGGAGCCGGCGACCAGGGCATGATGGTCGGCTTCGCCTGCAACGAGACCGACGGCCTCATGCCCCTCACCGTTGACCTGTCCCACCGCCTGGTGGAGCGCCTGGCCGCCGTCCGCAAAGACGGTACGCTGCCCTACCTGGGCCCCGACGGCAAGTCCCAGGTCACCGTGGAGTACCGCCATGGCCGACCCTACCGCATTGACGCCGTGGTCATCAGCAGCCAGCACGACGACACCGACGACCGCGCCGCTTTCCTGGAAAGGATCCATGACGACGTTCTCGAGCACGTGATCAAGCCCATCGTTCCCGCCGACCTCCTGGACGAAGACACCAAGATCTTCGTCAACCCCAGCGGCTGGTTCGTTGTCGGCGGCCCCCAGGGCGACAGCGGACTCACCGGCCGCAAGATCCTGGTGGACACCTACGGCGGCATTGCCCGGCACGGCGGCGGCGCCTTCTCGGGCAAGGACCCGACCAAGGTTGACCGCTCCGGCGCTTACGCGGCCCGTTACGTGGCCAAGAACCTGGTCGCTGCCGGCTTCGCCGACCGGCTGGAGGTTCTTGTCTCCTATGCCATCGGAGTGGCCGAACCCACTTCCATAGCCATCGAAACCTTCGACACCAACCACATCCCCAACGAACGCATCGAGGAACTGGTCCGCGATCATTTTGATCTACGCCCTGGCGCCATCATTGAAGACCTGGAACTGCGCCGTCCGATCTACCGCAAGACCGCGGCCTACGGCCACTTCGGTCGCGCCGACCTGGACCTGCCTTGGGAGCGCACCGACAAAGCCGAAGCGCTGAAACAGGCGGCCGGCGCGCTGTCCGCCGCCGGCCGCTAACCGCAGCCTCGTCGCTTGTATTCGGATATGCGCTCCCAGTCCCGCCCATGGGGGCGCATATTCGCTTCGAGGGAAACCGTCAGAAACCCCGCGATCCGGTTCATCCGCCGCTGGCGGCGCGATACCAAGCTCGCCCAGCGCAACGCCAGTCAGGAGTGGCGGATGATGGCGACGCCCAACCCCGTTGCGATGGCGTCAACACTCTCCGGCCAGGTATTGCGGGTTACCAGAAAGGCGGTGGTGGAAACGCCGGTTATCCGGGCAATGACGGCGGCCCGTCCTACTGCGTTTCTCAAGTCGTCCTCGTTGAAAGTAACCGATACCTCAACTGCGGCGAAACGGGTGGGAGTACCGTCTTCAGTTTGTTCCCGAGCGATGATGTCAACGTTGCGTCCACCCTCGTATTCCTCCCGCGTGATCAGCCCTTCGTGACGCGCCTGTATCAACTGACGGTTAATGGAAGTCCGGTCCGCCAATGCAGCAAAGTCGAAGTGGTCAAACAGCACGGCGTCAATCTGCTCGGCGCAGCGTCTTTCGTATGCTTCACCGCGCAGCTCCCCCATTTGGCCAGTAAGTATGCCGATTAAGCGTGAGTTTTCGTCGATGCGCTCGTTGACGGTGCGACTAACTTCACCGATGCGTTCATTGACTTCGTCGATGCGCTCGTTGACGGTGCGATTAACTTCGTCGATGCGCTCGTTGACGGTGCGATTAACTTCATCGATGCGCTCGTTGACGGTGCGATTAACTTCATCGATGCGTTCATTGACTTCGTCGATGCGCTCGTTGACGGTGCGATTAACTTCATCGATGCGCTCGTTGACAGCGCTAAATCCCTCGCGCATCTCCTCCCGCAGTTCCTTGACCTCCGCGGGAAGGTTCAGAAACTCGTCGGTCAGTAGCACACGCAGCAGCGGTTCGCGAACTTCAGGGTGCGCGGTCACTGCGTTCACAATGCGCCGGAGCAATTCGTCGTCCGGCAAGTCAAGCTCGGAGGTAGCTGGTACAGTCACAACAGTCTCTGGAACCTGTATTCGCGGTCTGCCGGGCGGAGTCGCCCTGATCGGATAACTGGAACATTGAGTGTTGGATATTGTAACACTGCCGGCTCGGCTTCCGTGCTAGAATTGCCCTATGAGCAACCCAATCAAGTTCGGCACCGATGGCTGGCGTGGCATCATCGCCGACGATTTCACCTTCGCCAACGTGGCCCGCTGCTCCCAGGGGCTGGCCGATTACCTGCGCGCCGAGGGTTCAGCGGGGGACGGGCTGGTGGTGGGCTACGATACCCGGTTTGCCTCTCGCGAGTTCGCCGAAACGGTAGCTTCAGTCATCGCCGCCAACGGCATTGCGGCGCAGCTCTGCGCGGAGCCGGCTCCCACTCCGGTCGTTAGCCATGCGGTCATACAACTGGGCGCCGCCGGCGGGGTGGTAATTACATCCAGCCACAATCCTGCCGCCTGGAGCGGCCTCAAGTTCAAGTCGGCCCAGGGAGGCAGCGCCAGCCAGGCGGTCACCGACGCACTGGAACTCTGTATCGACTCCGCCGGACCGCCCAAAACCCGGCCGCTGGAAGCCGGCCGCAACGCCGGATTGGTCCAAGACATCGACCCGGCGCCGGCCTACCGGGAGGCCATCGCCCGCCTGGTCAACCTGGATGCCATCCGCGCCGCCGGCCTCAACGTGCTGGTGGATGCCATGCACGGCGCCGGCGCCGGCTACCTGCCGGACCTGCTCAAGGGCGGAACCACCTCGATAACCGAACTGCGCGCCGCGGTCAACCCAGCCTTCCCCGGCATGGCGCAACCGGAACCCATCGCCCACAACCTGACCGATCTGCGCCGGCGCGTTCCGGCAGAGGGCGCGTCGGCAGGGCTTGCCCTGGACGGCGACGCTGACCGCATCGGTCTGGTGGACGAGACCGGGCGCTTCGTCAGCACTCTCGAGGTGTTTTCCCTGCTGGCTCTCTATCTCCTGGAGCGCGGCCACCGGGGCGCGCTGGTCAAGGGCGTTACCGCGTCGGTTATGCTCAACAAGCTGGCCCAGCGCTACAGCGTGGACCTTGCCGAGATGCCGGTGGGCTTCAAGAACATTGGGCCGCGCTTCGTCGCCGACGACGCGTTGCTGGGCGGCGAGGAGAGCGGCGGCTACGCTTTTCGCGGCCACATCCCGGAGCGCGACGGCATACTCAGCGGCCTGTATCTCCTGGAATACATGGCGGTCGCCGGACTCAGCGCGTCCGGCATGACGCGCCGGCTTTTCGATCTGGTGGGCGAGCACCATTACCAACGGCGAGACGTCGCCTTTGACCCGGCGGCGCGCTCCGCCATCCTGGAACGGCTGACCGATTCGTCCCTCAAAGAATTGGCCAGTTTGCCGATACGAGCAGTTGACGAGATAGACGGCCGGCGCTGGATGCTCGACGCCGGCTGGGTGGCCGCGCGCTTCTCCGGAACGGAGCCATTGCTACGCATTTACTGCGAGGCCGATACCGACGCCAACGTAACGCTCCTGCTGGACGCCATGCAGGCCCATCTAGGGGTTTAGCTAAAACCGAACGCCACCGAAACGCATCAGGAAGGAGGAGCGAAAGTGGAGTATGCAACCCCAATCCGCCGGCTCATGGCCCATGTCCTGGACGGCATACTGTTCTTCCTCACCCTCATCATCGGCTACATCATCTGGTGGCTGATCGTAATAGGCCGAGGCCAAACGCCCGGCAAGCAACTCTTGGGCATCCGGGCCATGCGCCGCGATGGTTCTCCTTCGGGCTGGGGAAACACCTTCGTCCGCGAAATCATCAAGCTGGTAGCCCACAGCTTTGTCATCGGTTTCTTCGCCGACCTTATCTTATTGCTGATGGACGAAACAGAGCATCGCTCCATTTCGGACCGAGTAGTGAACACGGTAGTGATACGCACCGTTCCGGCCAGCAGTTCCGAAAACGCTGCTCTGGCCGCCGTATAAGATAGTGCGCCTCCCCTTGCCACCGGAACCAACGCCGGCAGCTCTGCCCGACTTGCTATGACCACTCCCGCCGAATCGCCCCCCGGCGCTGGCGCCGCCCTCTCCTTCATCAACCGCCGGCCCATCAGCCGCAGCGTCCTCCTGGCGGCCGTCATCGCGGCTATTGCTTACGCTGTCGCCGTGGTGGGCGCGCTGCTGTTACGGAGCAATGAGGGCATCGACGGCGTGAACCGATTCGTGGAGCTGTTATCCGGGTCGTCGGGCACGGGCATCAGCAATGTGGGCATCAAACTGGGTTTCGCCTACGCGGTAGGAGCGGCCTCTGCGGTCAACCCCTGCGGCTTCGCCATGCTGCCGGCCTACCTGGGCCTGTACATCAGCGGCGGCCATCGGGATCAGGAGCGTCGTCAACCGGTCCGGTTAATCGCTCGAGCTCTCATAGTGGGGCTGTCGGTTTCAGTCGGTTTCGCGGTCCTCTTCGGATTGGTGGGCCTGATCCTGGGTTTCGGCTCCCAGGCCATCGTGGCGACGGCGTTGCCCTACGTGGGCCTGGCGATAGGCATACTGCTCATCGGGATCGGTGCATTCATGGCCGGGGGCGGCAAGATTTACACCGGCCTGGCCCAGCGGGTGGCATCTCGCATTGGCGACCCGGGGCAGATGAACCTGCCCGGGTACGTCTTGTTTGGGGTCAGCTACGGCCTGGCATCATTGAGTTGCACCCTACCGCTGTTCCTGGCGGTCTTGGGAGTTGGCGCCGGCTTATCGTCCGGGTGGCTGGACACCCTGGGCCAGTTCCTGCTGTATGCCGCCGGCATGGGCAGCGTGATACTGGCGTTGACGCTGGGGATCGCCGTGGCCCGCTCCGTGATGGTGCGGTGGCTGCGGGCGACGTTGCCCTACATGGGCATTGTCGGCGCGTGGCTGATGGTGGTGGCCGGCGTGTACATCATGTTCTACTGGCTGACCATCGGTCGGGACCTGTTCTAACCTGCCTTGCCCCGCGAACAGCTGCCACCCGGCCCAGTTGCCGGGTTTGTCATGACGGGATGGTAAAAACGGTTCGCCCGTCGGCGTCATGGGTGTGATTCGCCAGTCCGACCAGTATCCTGTTGGTTTGCTGCACCTCGGCCCGCAGTTCATTGATGGCGGCAGTCAGGGCGTCAAACCGGGCGTCGTACTTGGTTTCCAGGGCATCAAACCGGGCGTCGTACCTGGTTTCCAGAGCGTCAAACCGGGCGTCATACTTGGTTTCCAGAGCGTCAAACCGGGCGTCGTACTTGGTTTCCAAGTCGTCAAACCTGGCTTCCAGAGCGTCAAATCTGGCGTCGTGTTTGGCTTCCAGGCCGTCAAATCTGGCGTCGTATTTGGTTTCCAGGCCGTCAAATCTGGCGTCGTGTTTGGCTTCCAGGCCGTCAATTTTGCCGCTCAACGTGGTGATGCTGGCATCCTGAGTGTTGACCTGATTGACCAACTTACCCAATTGGAAAGCGCCCCTAAGCAACACCACGATCACGGTGACGCCGAGGCTGATTCCGGCTATGACGGCTATTATGACCGGGGTACTCACTGTCGGTCTCCAGCTAATAATGCCGGCGCGAGTTCAGCGCTTGGTGTACTGCGGGGCGCGGCGGGCGCGCTTGAGGCCGTATTTCTTGCTTTCCTTGACCCGGGCGTCGCGGGTGATAAAGCCGGCTCGGCGCAGGCCCGCCTTGAGGTCGGGATCGAAGACCACCAACGCCCGCGATATACCGTGCCGGATGGCCTCAGCCTGAGCGTTGACGCCGCCGCCGGACACCTGGGCTTGCACGCGGAACCGACCTACCATGCCGGAGGTCGAGAAGGGTTCGCGCACGGTGGACTGCCAGGGCAGCCAGTTGAAGTACTCTTCCATGGGCTTGTCGTTGACGATTATGGCCGTGCCGTCGTCGGGGTAGAGGCGTACCTTGGCAATGGCCCGCTTGCGCCGGCCCGTTCCATAGAAGTACTGCTGTTGAGGTTCTGCTTGCGTCACCATGTTGAATACCTGCTCGCCAGTGGGTGGTTAATGGGCGGGAGAATCGTTAGGCTTACTCGTCCCTGCCGACCTGCGCTTCGTGGGGATGTTGGTCGCCGGCGTACACGCGCAGCCGCCGCAGCATTTGCCGGCCCTGCCTGTTGGACGGGAGCATGCCCTTGACCGCCAGGCGTAACACCCGGTCGGGCCGCTGCTCCATCATGTCGCGCATCAGGAAGGATTTGAGGTTGCCCACGTATCCGCTGTGACGGTAATACATCTTCTGCGTCAGCTTGCGGCCCGTGATGCGAACCTGGTCAACATTGATCACCACCACGTGGCACCCGGTGATGACGTGAGGCGTATAGGTCGGCCGGTCCTTGCCCTGGAGGGCCACGGCCACCTGTCGGGCCAGGCGACCCAGGCTGACGCCGGTAGCGTCAATGACGCGCCAGCGGTCCGGCACGTCGCCGGCTTTGGCGAAATAAGTGCTGGTTCGTTTCATATCAGTTGGCAACCTCTAGCAAGTGGTCGTGTTCAGGGTAGTGTACCGACTGTAGGCACAGTCCCTTGGCCGGCAGTTTAGGAATTTGGTGTTGTCGTTGGACCCGTCCGGCCAAGGTTTCCGACATAGCGTGAACGGGAAGCGCGCCTTTGCCTATTTCCATCAATACCGCGTTGGCGCGCCGGATTTGATGACGCAGAAACCCGTTGGCGGCACAGTCAATGATGATCACATCCTTATTCTCGGGGCTGCGTTTCACGCTCCAGTTGAACACCTGCCGTACTGCACTTTGATGATCCGGGTGTCCGGTGGCAATCTGCCTGAAATCCCTGATGCCTAGAAGGCTGGTGGCAGCCTGTCGCATCGCGGCAAGGTCCAGCGGGAGTCTTTCCTGATGGTGAGTGCGGCGCAACAGCGGACACGGAACCGAGCGGTTGAGGATGCTGTACCGATAACGACGCTTCCTCGCGCTGCGTCGGGCATTGAACCCGGGTGGCATATCGTTAGCAACGATAACCCGAATCGCGTCGGGCAGATAGTGGTTCATCGCGGCGATGATCACGTCCGTCCGGTGTACGCTGCAAGTCACCAAATCCACCACTTGCCCCAGAGCGTGCGCTCCCGAGTCGGTGCGACTGGCTCCTCTGATCCTGACGGTCTCGCCGGTGAGTTTAGAGAAGGCTTGTTCCAGCTCTCCCTGTATGGTAGCTGTGCCGGCCTGCCACTGGAAGCCGGCATACTCGGCGCCTTCGTATGCCACCACCAAGGCGATGCAACGTCCCTTCGTTTCGGCAGTGCGTTGGGATGTCATGCGGTAACTCGGGCGATGGCAATTCCTCGTTGGATTGGGATGAACATTCATCTCGTCATTCCGGCGAAAGAGCGTCACATCGTACTTGATACGGGGCCGGAATCCCCAACGGCGATCTAAACCAGTTCAATAACGGCCATGTATGCGCCGTCTCCCTGTCGCGGACCCAATTTGACGATGCGGGTGTACCCGCCGGGGCGTTCCGCGTAGCGGGGGCCGAGCTCGTCAAAGATCTTGGCGACAACCGCCTTGTTGGGCAGATGGCTCAGGGCAGTACGGCGATTGTGGAGCGAACCTTTCTTCCCATGCGTGATGAGTTTCTCGGTCATAACGCGGGTCTCCTTGGCCTTGGCCAGGGTGGTGGTGATGCGCTCGTGTCTGATCAAATCCGCCGTCAAGCCACGGAGGAGAGCTTTGCGCTGATCCTTATACCGGCTAAGCTTGCGGCCGGCGACGCGGTGGGAAGGCATTGCTAGTCTCCGTCTTCATCATAATCGAGGTCATAATCATCGTCCGGTTCGGGGTCGAATACCAAGTTGCCACCGGACTGGCTGAGATAGTCATCCGCGAGATCACCTTCGGCTGGACGCGATGCGGCGACACCCAGTTCGGCCAGCTTGCCCTGAAGCTCCTCCAGCGATTTTTGGCCGAAATTCCGGATGTTCAAAAGGTCGTCAGCGCTCAAATCCAGTACCTGTCCGACCCGGTCCAGCTTGGCGCGCTTGAGGCAATTGAGCGTGCGGGAAGAGAGGTCCAGACGCTCGATGGGCATAAGGTACACTTCCGAGGCCACGGTAAGATTGGTCGTGTCCAGGGGAACGTCAGTCGGACGGCTCAACTGGTTGAACATGAAGAAGTGCTGCACCAGGTTGTCCGACGCCTCCTGGATGGCAGCCAACGGGCTCACCGCTCCATCGGTCCATACCTGCATGATCAAGCGTTCCCAGTCGGTCTGCTGGCCCACCATCATCCGCTCCACCGAGTATTCCACCTTGCGGACCGGGTTGTAGATGGCGTCAACCGGCAGCACGCCTACGGGCAGGCCGGCCATGCTGTCGCCTTGAGCTACCTGCTGGTAGCCCTTCCCCAGCTCGACGTTGAACTCAATAGACAAGCCCACATCCGGATTGTCCAGCGTGGCCAGATGCAACTCCGGATTGACGATCTCATAATCGCTGGCGGTGGAAATGTCGCCGGCGCAGACGCGGCCCTCGCCGCGCACGTCCAGCCGCATCTTACCCGTGCGCTTGGTCAACGCATGGATGCGGATACGCTTGATGCTCAGGAGGAGGTCCATAACCTCTTCTTTGATCCCGGGGATCACGGTGTATTCGTGGGGGACCCCATCGATTTTCACCCAAGTCACCGCAGCGCCTTGAATCGAGCTGAGCAGCAGTCGCCGGAGCGGGTTCCCCACCGTGGTGGCAAAACCCCGTTCCAGCGGCTCCAGCGCTACCCGGGCGTAGGTGTCGTTGTTCTCGATCACCCGGATCGTGGGTAGAGGTATTTCCGGTTCGGGTTCCCGCAAGGGCGGGAGTATCTGAGGATCTAACATTCCGCTGCTTACCTTGAGTAGTACTCGACGATCAGGCGGGAGTTGATAGTCTCGGGCAGTTCGTTGTCGGCCGGCAGGGAAATCACTTGGCCTGCCATTTGGGTAAGGTCCAGGGTAATCCAGCTGGGCAGCGCCCGTTTGGGCAAGCCGTCGGTTCGGTCGGCAAAAAATTCGCGGCGTCTAGAGGTCTCGGTCCACGCGATGGTTTGCCCAGGCTTGACCAGAAAAGACGGAATATCGGTCTTGCGCCCGTTGACGGTAAAGTGTCCGTGTTGCACCATCTGGCGGGCCTGCTTGCGGGAGTCGGCAAACCCCAGCAGGTAGATGACGTTGTCCAGCCGCCGCTCCAACGTGCGAAGCAGATTGTTCCCGGAGATGCCCGGCGTGTTGAAGGCGTCGTTCATGTACTTGCGGAACTGGCCCTCCATGATGCCGTACATCTGCCGAGCCTTCTGCTTTTCTCGCAGGTGAACGCCGTAATCCGAGACGCGACGCCGGCGGTTGCCAGCGCCTCCCGGCGGCACATGGCGGCGCTCAATAGCGCAGCGCGGCGAGAAGCAGCGGTCGCCCTTCAGGAAGAGTTTCTCTCCGGCGCGGCGGCACAGACGGCAAGAAGGTCCGGTATATCTGCCCATGTTTTTCTGTCCGTTGGTGGTGTGATGGCCCGGGGGTTTTCAAAGTCCCTTGCATCCGCTAATGGTCAGCCTGTCGAACCACAGTCCTTCAGCAGGCTCGGAAGGAGCGGCGGAAGCGATTTTCGCAAATCTGCAAGGGCATCCCTATACCCGCCGGCGTTTCGGCGGGCGAACGCCGTTGTGCGGGATGGGGGTAACGTCGCGGATGCTGTTGACGTTGAGGCCGGCGCCCTGGAGCGCCCGAATGGCGGGTTCGCGCCCGGAACCGGGGCCTTTGATATACACATCGATGTTCCGCATGCCCATGTCCAGGCCCCGTCGGGCAACCTGTTCGGCAGCCCGTTGCGCGGCGAAAGCAGTGCCTTTTCGGGAGCCGCGGAAGCCGGCCGTGCCGGAACTGCCCGAGGCCACCACGTTGCCCTCCGGGTCGGTCAGGCTGACCAAGGTGTTGTTGAAGGTCGAGTAGATGTAGGCGCGGCCCTGGGGTATGGAACGGCGCTCACGGCGACGGGCTCGTGGTCGGGGCATTTCAAATCTCCGTCATTGCGGCTTTCGCCGGAATCCGGTTCCCGGCTGTTCATTGAAAATCAAACGGGAATCCGGCGCAAGCTTACTTCTTCCCACCGGTACGGCGGCCTCGGCCGGCAACGGTGCGCCGGGCGCCCTTGCGCGAGCGGGCGTTGGTTCGGGTGCGCTGGCCATGCACGGGCAGGTTGCGGCGGTGGCGGAGGCCGCGATAGCTGCCGATGTCGATCAGCCGGCGGATGTTCTCGTTGTTCTCGCGCCGCAGGTCTCCCTCGGTAGTGTAATCCTGGTCAACGATGACGCGGATGCGGTCAACTTCCATCTCCGAAAGCTCGTTCATCCGTGGCGGCATGTCCATGTCCAGATTGGCCTTGCCGACGATTTCCAAGGCTTTGGCGGGGCCAATTCCGTAGATGCTGCGCAGGGCAATGTGCGCTCGCTTGCGGTCGGGTACGTCAACTCCGGAGATACGAACCATGTTGATTGCTCCTGAATCAGTTTTCGCCATTCGCGCATTGCCGCCGCCATTCCTGCTTTTGCGGGAATCCGGTGAGCACGGAATAAGGCCGACTTTCCGATAGCGGTGGTTTTCCCGTCGTTCCCGCTCTCGCAGGAACGACGGCTTGATCTCTAAAATGCCGGCACAGCCTAGCCTTGGCGCTGGGCGTGCTTGCTGTTGACGCAGATGATGCGAACCACGCCTTTGCGCCGGATGACCCGGCAACGATCACAGCGCGGCTTTACGGATGCTGACACTTTCATCGGGATTCTCCGTAGCCTTCGCTACTTGAAGCGATAGGTGATGCGACCACGAGTCAGGTCGTAGGGGGACAACTCGACCAGGACCCGGTCGCCGGGCAGCACCCGGATAAAGTGCATCCGGATCTTGCCCGAGATATGGGCCAGCACTTGGTGGTCGTTAGGCAGTTCCACCCGGAACATGCCGTTGGGGAGAGCCTCAGTTACCTGAGCTTCAACTTCTATCGCTTCTTTTTTAGCCATAAATCAGCCTGCTCCAGGCGTGCCTTCCCCGGCGACGCGCGCCGATGGGGCACGAACCCCGTCAGTCGTGTACGGTAAGTATTTTGGGGCCGTCTTCGGTGATGGCCAGGGTGTGCTCAAAGTGGGCGGAAAGAGCGCCGTCAGCGGTCACTACCGTCCAGTCGTCGCCCAGGATTTCGGTGGCCTCGGTGCCCAGGTTCAGCATGGGTTCGATACAAATGCACATTCCGGGCCGAAGCAAGATACCCTTGCCCGGTTCGCCGTAGTTGGGAACTTGAGGGTCTTCGTGCAGATACCGGCCCACGCCGTGGCCGACAAACTGACGCACCAGGCCGTACCCCCGAGCGATGGCATAGCTTTCCACCGCCGCGCCGATATCCCCGATCCGGTTGCCCGGCCGGGCAGCGGCGATGCCTTCATACAGGCTGGCATTGGTGTCATCCATCAACCGCTGGGCTTCTTCGCTGATCTTGCCCACCGCCACCGAAATCGCGGCGTCGCCGATAAAGCCATCGATGGTTGCTCCCACGTCCATCTTGATAATATCGCCCTCTTTGAGGACGCGTTTGCCGGGGATACCGTGAACGATCTCCTCGTTCACCGAAGCGCAAATGGCTGCCGGAAATCCCTGGTAGCCGAGGAAGGTGGGCGTTGCTCCCATGCTGCGGATATTCTTGTCTGCGATGCGATTGAGATCCCCGGTAGTCATGCCGGGCTCAACCGACTTCTTGAGCAGGGTGAGGGTAGCGCCGACAATCGCGCCGGCCTTTTCCATCGCCTCCATCTCACGACGCGACTTGATGGTCACTCCCCCGGTATAAGATGAGGGGGAGTTGGAGGCTGTTTTGCGTTTGGGACTAGGTTCCACCATTGTGATTATACTCCAATTCCTGGCTTATGGAAACATTCTGCCAAGCGACTTACCCAGTTGGCCTAGCGGCGAATAACTATCCAACCCTACTCATCCAGAATTGATTCCCAAAGCCCGCAACACGGATGCGTTAACCGACTCAATGGCCCCCTCGCCCGGGATGTCGGACAGAAGCCCCCGATCCCGGTAAAAGTCAAGCAGGGGCGTCGTCTCCTGGTGATACACGGCAAGGCGATTTGCCACCGCTTCCGGCGTGTCGTCGTCCCGCTGGTAAATGTCGCCTCCGTCGGGGCAGTCCCGGCACCGTTCCGGCGGCGCGCCGGTGGCGGCGTCGCGGGTGTAGGGACGCTGGCAGGAGCGGCATATGTAGCGGTTGCTGAGCCGATGGATCAACTCGTCGTCGGCAACCTGAATGTGGATCACCCCATCGATACTCTGGCCTCGTTCTCCCAGCGCCGACTCAAGAGCTTGGGCCTGACTGGAGTTGCGGGGGAAACCGTCGAGCATGAACCCATCGCCGTCGTCAATCTGGCCGATGCGGTCAATCACCATGCCAATGGTCACTTCGTCGGGAACTAGCGCGCCCCGGTTCATGTACCCCCGCGCCATCTGTCCCAGCTCGGTGCCGTTGGACAGGTGGTGCCGGAACAGGTCGCCTGAGCTGACGTGCTCAATGCCCAAACGCTCCCGGAGCAGCTGGGCCTGCGTGCCCTTACCGGCTCCGGGGGGGCCGAAAAGCACCAGTTTGAGGCCGGCGCCTTCGGTCATCGTAAGAATCCTTCGTAGTTGCGCATCATCAGTTGCGCTTCCAGCTGTCGCAGAGTGTCCAGACCCACGCCCACCATGATGAGCAAGCTGGTGCTGCTCAGAGCAATGGCCTCCACGTTGGTGACCAGTGACGCCAGGTACGGCACTATGGATATGAACCCCAAGAACAGGGCGCCGCCCATGGTGAGGCGAATGATGACCCGGTTCAAATAATCCTGTGTTGGCCGGCCCGGTCGGATGCCGAGTACGAACCCGCCGTTGCGCTGTAGGTTTTCGGCGATGCTCTGCTGCTGGAACACCACCAACGTGTAGAAGAAAGTGAACGCCACCACCAGGAAGAAGGCCAGCGCCCAGTAGATGGGTCCACTGGGGCTGAGGGCCACCTGCATATCGCCGGCCAGCCTGCCGACAAAACCGCCGGTAGCGCTGAGGTACTGCGCCACCGTGCCGGGCAGAATCACGATGGAAAAGGCGAAGATCAACGGAATCATGCCGGCGGAGTTGATGCGCAGCGGTATGTAGGTGGAACCCGATTGCCGGTACATCTGCCCGCCTCGGAAGATGCTGCGCCCGTACTGCACCGGAATCCGCCGGTGGGCTTCGTTGAACACCACAATCAGCGCGATGATGAGCAGCCCGATCAGCGCGAAGAAGAACACGCCGATGATGTTGTCCCGGTCCAGAAAGCTGGTGGCCAGCAGGCCGGGGAAACCTACTACGATGCCGGCGAAGATGATCAGCGAGATGCCGTTGCCGATGCCTCGCTCCGTGATCAGCTCACCCAGCCAGACCAGGAACATGGTTCCGGCGGTAAGGGAGCAGATCATAGCCATGGTCGGCAGCAGGGCGTCCCCGGTAAAGCCCACGTTGGTCAGCACGTTGGCCTGCTGGAGCAACACCAGTTGGGCGAAGGCTTGCGCGATGGCGATGGGCACCGTACCCCAATGGGTAATGCGGTTCATCTTGATCCGCCCGGCCTCACCTTCACGCGAAAGGCTCTGCAACTGGGGTATCACCGGCGTCAGCAACTGCATGATGATGGACGCGGTGATATAGGGGAACACGCCCAGAGCCACGATGCTCATGCGGCTCAAAGCGCCGCCGGAGAAAAGATCCAGGAAACCCAGTAGCTGGTTATTCTGGAACAGTTGCTCCAGGTTGGCTACGTCCAAACCGGGTATGGGTATGTGCGCCACCAGGCGATAGAGGGCCAGCATCCCCAGGGTAAAGAGGATCTTGGCCCGCAGGTCGGGCAGGCTGAAGGCGTCGATCGCCGCCTGTAGCAGACGCGGCCAACGACCGCTTCCCCGCACCTCTGACTGTATCATGGTTCGTCGGGCCTCGATTCCATCGGCCGGATGAGGCCGCTACAGTTCTTCCACCGAGCCGCCGGCGGCTTCGATCTTGGCGCGGGCGGAAGCGGTGAATTTATGCGCTGCAACGGTCAGGGGCAGGTCCAGTTCACCATCGCCCACCACCTTGACCGGCAGGCGCGTGCGCCGGATGACGCCCAGACGATGCAGCATTTCGGGAGTAATCCTGGTATTGGCTTCAAAGCGTTCCCGAAGCGTTGCCAAGTCCACCAGCGCGTAGTAGGTCTTGTAGCGGTTGTTGAAACCCCGCTTCATAGGGAGACCTTTGATCAACGGCATCTGGCCGCCTTCAAACCCGGGCCGCAGGCCCGGACCGGAGCGGGACTTCTGACCCTTCAGTCCGCGCCCGGCGTAGCTGCCACCGCCGGCGGCGTCGCCGCGGCCAATACGCTTCCGCGCCCGCCGTGCGCCCTTGGGCGGGGATACTTCGTGTTCCATCATGGTTATCTGCGTCTCCCTGTATTGGGTGCCGCCTAATATGCCGGAAAGCAATCGCATCCGCCGGCATAAAGCGCCGATCTTCGTGCCAGGCCGGTCGTTATTCCACAGGTTCTACCACCAGTAAATGCCGCACCTTGTTGACCATCCCCATTATGGTGGGGCTGTCCTCGTGGACGACCGAGTGGTTCAACCGTTTCAGACCCAAGGATTCAACGATACGCCGCTGGTTGGACGGACGCCCGATGCAACTTTTCTTCCAGGTGATTTTGATCTGCGCCATTATGGTTCGTTCCTGTAATCGGCTATCTAGAGCGTGAAGTGCTTATCCTTGACCTTCAAGCTGACTCTGCGGCGGAGGCTGCGGTCTCGGCTGGCGCGTCGTGCTCGGCGGCTGTTTCAGCATTGGCCGGGGGCGCCGCATCTTCTGCCGCGGCGTCAGGCTCAACAGCGGCGGGAGCGGCTTCAGCCGGCGCGGCTTCAGGTTCAGCGACCTCGGCCGGCGGCGCTGGGGTCGCGGCAGCTCCAGGAACCGTTGCCGATGCACCGTTTGCGCCCGGCGGGGGCAGGCCCAGGCGAGCGGCGCGTTCCGTTTCCGGATCACGGAGCTGGCTCAGGGCTTCCAAAGTGGCCTGGACGATGTTGATGGGGTTGCGAGAACCCAGAGATTTCCCCACCACGTCCTGCACGCCGCTCAATTCCAGCATGGCCCGCATTGCGCCGGCCGCGATGACGCCCGTACCCAGCGGAGCCGGCTTGATGATGACGATGGAGGCGCCTTTGCGTACCGAGATTTCGTGGGGGATAGTGCTCCCCTTGATGGGGATCCGTATGGCGCCGCGTCGGGCCACTGCGGTTCCCTTGCGGACGGCATCCGGGATCGCCAGGGCCTTGCCCATGCCGGCGCCCACGCGCCCCTGCCCATCGCCTACGACAACCAGGGCGTTGAATCGCAGCCGGCGGCCGCCTTTGACAACCTTGGCAATGCGGCGGGTGTGGACCACCCGCTCGCTCATACCGCCGCTGTCGTCTTCGCGTGGGCGCTGCTCCCGTTCGCGGCCTCGACCGCCCCGATTGCCTGGGCCGGCGCCCCGATTGCCCGGACCAGTGCCCCGGTTGCCCGGACCAGTGCCCCGATTACCGGGGCCGGCGCCTCGATTACCTGGCGGGCCCCCGCCGCGATTACCCGGAGGACCACCCCGGTTGCCCGGGCCGCCACCTCGATTACCCGGGGGGCCACCCCGGTTGCCTGGCCCTCCCCCGCGACTACCCGGAGGGCCGCTGCGATTGCCTGTCCCCCCCCCACGACTACCCGGAGGGCCGCTGCTATTGCCTGGGCCGCTTCTTGGCCCTCTGCTGGATGCGGGAGATACCATCAGAAAATAAGCCCTCCTTCGCGGGCGGCGTCGGCCAAAGCCTTGACCCGACCGTGGAAACGGTAGCCGCCCCGGTCAAACACCACCGAGTTCACGCCGGCCGCAATGGCCCTTTCGGCCACCAGCTTGCCGACGGCAACCGACGCCGACGTTTTTGGCGTGGCATCGTCGCTGCCGATTTCGTGGCTGGAAGCATAGGCCAGGGTATGGCCGCGAGCGTCGTCAATCACCTGGACATAGATGCTCTTCAGGCTGCGAAAAACACACAGACGCGGCCGCTGAGCAGTACCTATGACCTTGTTGCGAACCCGGCGGTGCCGGACGACGCGCAATTTTCGGGAGTCTTTATCGCGTGGCATTTCACTTTCGCCCTTGGATGCGTGGTGGATGACAACGGTTCGAGGTCTGGAATGGGCGACACCTAACCGGCGCGCCGAGCAGCGGCTTTGCCGGGCTTGAGACGGAGCACTTCGCCCTGGTAGCGAATGCCCTTCTCTTTGTAACGATTCGGAGGACGTACCTTGCGTACTTTGGCCGCCAGCTCGCCGACCTTCTGCTTGTCAACGCCACTGATGTGGACCCGGTTGTTCCCCTCAACTTGCATGGTCAGCCCTTCCAGCGGGAACAACTCCACGGTATGGCTGTAACCTACGCTGAGGGTAATGCCTTCCCCGTTTTGCTGAACGCGATAACCCACGCCCATGAGCTCCAGGGTCCGGCTGTAACCTTCGGTCACCCCGATCATGGCGTTGGCGATCAGCGAGCGGGTCAGCCCGTGCAGGGAATGGTGGAACTTGCGTTCAGTCAGCCGTTCCACGACCACCTGGCCGTCTTCAACCGTCACGTTGACTTCGGGATGATACTTTTGCGTAACCTGTCCCCGAGGCCCCGTCACTATTACGCCGCCGTAGATGACCTCCACCTGCACGCCGTCAGGGATCGGAACAGGCTGCCGACCAATGCGGGACAACGGCTTCTCGGCGGGCGGAACCCGCTGGGCCACGCCCCCGCTTGTCATTACTCCGTTACCAGACATAGCAGACCAACTCTCCTCCGATACCTTTGCGCCAGGCTTGATACCCGGTCATCATCCCCTGGGATGTGGAGACAATGGCAATGCCCAAACCGCCGTACACCCGCGGGATTTCGCCCCGACCAACGTGTACGCGCAGGCCGGGTTTACTGATACGCTTCAGGCCGCGAATGGTGTTCTGATCGTCGTCGCGATACTTCAAATGCACTCGCATGGTGGGAAACTTCTGGTTCCGCGCCAGATCCCAGTCCCGGATGTAGCCCTGGTCCTTCAGGATGTCGGCGATGGCGACTTTCACCTTGGACTGGGGCACCAACACCGTCTGGTGCCGGGCCTGGATGGCGTTGCGAATGCGGGTCAGCATATCGGCAACCGGGTCGTTAATGGGCATTGGGGCGTCGCTCCTTTTCGCTCTTCATCTACAAGCTGGCCTTACGAACGCCGGGCAGGAATCCATCCAGCGCCATCTCGCGGAAGGAAATGCGAGACAAGCCGAAGTGCCGGATGTAGCCACGGGGCCGTCCGGTGGCGCCATCCCGGTTCCGAATGCGGTTGGGATTGGCGTCATGGGGCAGCAGAGCCAGTTTCTGACGGGCATCAAACCTCTGGCGCGCGGTACTCGTTATGTCCCGCGCCTCGGCCAGCAGGGCGGCGCGCTGGGCAGCGTACTGAACGACCGTGCGCTTGCGGCGCTCGTTTTTGGCGATGGAGGATTTCTTGGCCAAAGTTGCTTACTCCCTGTACTGCTCGTGGTTCCCGAGGCTGCCCGTCATTCCTGCTTTCGCGGGAATCCGGAAATCTGATTCGGCGCGCTTACTGTCGTATGAACGGCATATCGAAGTGCTCCAACAATCGGGTCGCCTCGGCGTCGTTGCGGGCGTCGGTGGCAATGGTGACCTGAAGGCCGCGCAGCCGGTCGATACTGTTGTAGTCAATCTCAGGGAACACGATCTGTTCCCGCAAGCCCAGCGAATAGTTGCCCCGCCCGTCAAATCCGTTGCGGGAGATCCCCCGAAAGTCGCGGATACGCGGCAGCGCAGTGTAGATCAAACGCTCCAGAAAGTAATACATCCGGTCGCCACGCAGGGTCACCGCGGTTCCGATGGGGTTGCCCTGGCGCACCTTGAAACCGGCGATGGAGCGGCGGGCCCGGGTGATAACCGGCTTCTGCCCCGATATAGTGGTCAAGTCCCGCACCGCGCTTTCCATCGCCCGACCGTTAGTCAGAGCTTCGCCCAAGCCGATGTTCAGGTTGACCTTGGTGACCCGGGGAACCTGCATCGGGCTGGAGTATCCGAATTCCTGCAACATCGCCGGGACGATTTCCTCGCGGAACTTGACCTTGAAAGCCGGCGGCGGCAACTCGTTAGGTTGATCCCCGTTGCCCTCGGCCTCCTCCCGCCGTCGCCGCTGGCGGCGGCCCTCCCCCGGATTGGTTTGTTGCTGCTGGTCAGTAGCCATGATGATCACTCGCCCGCGTTAGTTATTCGTCCCGATTGCGGAACTGACTGCTGGGTTCGGTGTAGTTGCTCTGAATGAGCTTAATGTTGGAGATATGGATGGACGCTTCCTGCTGAACGCGTCCGCCCTGTCGCACGCCGGGCCTGGGCTTGTAATGCTTGGTGACGATGTTCACGCCCTCAACCAAAACACGGTTCTTTTCGGGGATCATCCCCAGCACACGCCCGGTCCTGCCCTTGTCCTTACCGGCAATGACGAGGACATCGTCACCCCGGCGGATCTTGGTCTTTGCCATCAAACCACCTCCGGGGCCAAGGAGACGATGCGCATGAACCCCTTGTCCCGGAGTTCCCGCGCTACCGGGCCGAAGATGCGGGTGCCGCGTGGCAGCTGGTTGTCGTTGATGAGCACAGCGGCGTTATCGTCGAACTTGATGTAGGTGCCGTCGGGACGCAGCAGAGGCGCTGCCTGTCGGACCACCACCGCCTTGACCACCGTGCCTTTCCGCACCGGCGAATTGGGGATCGCCTCGCGCACCGTGCAAACCACGATGTCGCCCACCGACGCATACTTGCGACGGCTGGAACCCGGTATATTGATGAGTCGGATGCGTCGAGCGCCGCTGTTGTCGGCCACGTGCAGCCTGGTATAACTCTGAATCATCTACGCATCCTTGTCATCAGCGGTATCCTCAAGGCGATCCGCCGCCTCAGGGCTTATGTAGTCGGATTCGCCGGCAATAGGCTCGATCACCGCGTCGCCTTCCAGATCAATAGCCCGCACATCGGCAATTTCCCGCCGAGCCAGGACTTCCATCAGCCTCCAGTGCTTGGTGCGGGAGATGGGCCGGGTTTCCTGGATGCGCACGGTATCGCCAATCCGGCACTGCTGGTTCGGATCATGGACGTAGAAACGGGTCACCCGACGCATCTGCTTGCGATAGATGCGGTGGCGTCGTTTCCACACCAGTTCCACCACGGCGGTTTTGTCCATCCGGGTGCTCACCACGGAGCCGACCCGAACTTTTCGCATTGCTTTGGCCATTATCTGGTTCCTAAATCAAAAGTCTTCATAGAACCGCCCCTGGTGAGCTTGTCGAACCACAGTAACCTATCCTTGGACAGGTTCAGGGAGAGCGGAAGAATCAACTTTGCGATCTCCTGCCTACTGCAACTCTCGTTCCCGCAGGCAAGTCAGCATCCTGGCGATGTCCCGGCGAGTCTTGCCGGGCTGGTTCGTGTCTGTAAGTTGGTTGGTGGCGTCCCGAAAGCGCAGGTTCATCAGCTCCCGGCGAGATTTCTCGAGTTCATCCAGGATCTGATCGTCGGTCAGCGCGCGGATTTCGTACATCTCCATGACGGGCTAATCTCCGG
The DNA here is from genome assembly GCA_963692995.1 of Dehalococcoidia bacterium. GTDB lineage: Bacteria > Chloroflexota > Dehalococcoidia > Lucifugimonadales > UBA3495 > Bin87. Next base: position 587,238 of record OY843611.1, on the reverse strand, counting down.
CGGTGCCGCTGAGCAGCGAGTTGACCCGGTCCCGGTACACTACCTTAGTGGGAATAGGCAACTTATGGGCGGCCCGGTGGAGGGCCTCTTCAGCCTGTTGAAGTGGCACTCCGCCTACCTCGAACATAATGCGGCCCGGCTTGACCACGGCCACCCAGTGGTCGTTGGCCGCCTTGCCGCCGCCCATGCGAACTTCCGCCGGCTTCTTGGATACCGGCTTGTCGGGGAAAATGCGGATCCAGGTGCGCCCGCCCCGCTGCAAGTAGCGGGAAATGGCGACGCGAGCCGACTCGATCTGCCGGGCCGTAATCCACTCAGGACGCATTGCCTTCAGACCAATCTCGCCGAACTCCACTGTGTTGCCGGTGGTCGCGTTTCCCCGGCGCTTCCCCCGACCCATCTTCCGGTACTTCGTCCTCTTGGGTTGCAGCATGGTGTCAGTCTCCGTTAGATGTCCAATTCCGCCACTGCCACATCGGCCTCGGCGTCTTGGCTGGTGACGCGAAATTCAATGCTTTCCAGCTCGGCGTCTTCTTCCGCCGCCGCCGGCATGATCTGGCCCTTGTAGATCCAAACTTTGATGCCGACGCGTCCCATGGCGGTGTGCGCTTCGGCCAGGGCGTAGTCAATATCCGCCCGTAGAGTATGCAAGGGAACCTGGCCCATCATCAGCTTCTCGGTGCGGGCGATTTCCGCGCCGGAGATACGTCCCTTAGTGATGATCTTGATGCCCTCCGCGCCGGCCTGCATGGTGCGCAGCGCAGCCTGGCGCATGGCCCGGCGATAGGCAACCCGGCGGCTGAGCTGGTCGGCAATGTTGCGGCCCACCAGGTACGGATCCATTTCGGGGTGATCTATCTCGATAATGTTGAGCCGGAGCAGGCCGCTGTTCATGGTCTCCAGACGGGAACGCAGGCCCTTAACCCGATCACCGTCCCGCCCGATGAGAATGCCGGGGCGGGCCGAATGAATATTGACGATGGTTTCCTGCGCGGTGCGGTCGATCTCGATCTTGGCGATGCCGGCGTCGGAGAAGGGGGCGTATTCATGATGGATAGTCCGGCGCAGCAAGAGGTCCTGCTGCACGCCGTTCCGGTATTGCGACCCGTTGTTAGCATACCAGTGGGTTTTCCAATCCTTGATGATACCCAGCCGGAAGCCGAAGGGGTGGGTTTTGTGCCCCATAAATTAGCCCTCCTTCTCTATCTCGTCCACTTCGATGATGATGTGACTGGAGCGGCGGGTAACCCGGCCAATCCGGCCCCTGGCGCGCGCTCGGAAGCGTTTGAGCGGTGTCGCCTGGTCTGCGGAGATGCGCATGATGCGCAGGTCGCTGCGGTTCATAAACTCGTTGTTTTCGGCGTTGGCGGCCGCCGACTGCACCACCTTGGCCACTGAGCGAGCCCAGGGCGAAGTCATCAGGCCGAGGTGATCCAGAGCGTCGTTTACCATCATGCCGCGCACCGCGTCCATAATTGGCTTGAGCCGCTTGGGAGAAGCGCCCACCCCTTTGGCCATTGCTCTTACTGCTGGCATGGCTTCACCTCGACCGGCTGGAGCGTTCCGACCGGGCCACGTGGCCCCGATAGGTGCGCGTCGGCGCGAACTCCCCCAGGCGATGGCCTACCATATTCTCGGTGATAAACACCGGAACGTGACGCCGGCCGTCGTGGACGCCGAAGTTCAGCCCAACCATTTCGGGCATGATCATCGAGTCCCGCGACCAGGTGCGTATCACCGTGGCCTCCCCGGATTCGCGAACCCGGTTGACCTTCTTGAGCAGCTTGGGGTGGACGTAGGGGCCCTTCTTTACTGATCTTGACATGACGACAACGACTGCCTGCGATTCCCCGAGGGGTGGGTGTGCATATTAGATTAGCCTGCCTAACGCCGCGAGCGCCGGCCACGGATGATGAAACGGCTGGAGGTCTTCTTTTTGTTGCGGGTCTTGTGGCCCAGAGTGGGTTTGCCCCAGGGGGACTTGGGACCGGGCATCCCGATGGGGGAGCGCCCCTCCCCGCCGCCGTGGGGGTGATCCACCGGGTTCTTGGCGACACCGCGAACGTGGGGGCGACGGCCCAGGCGCCGTTTGGCGCCGGCCTTCCCCAGGCTCTCGTTCTTGTGGTCAGGATTGGACAGCTGACCGATGCTGGCCCGGCAGCTCAGCAGGATGCGTCGCATCTCCCCGGAGGGCAGGCGGATCAGCACATAATCGCCCTCCCTGGACAGCACTTGCGCCCCGGTGCCGGCGCCACGCACCAGTTGACCCCCTCGGCCCGGCGTGAGTTCCAGGTTGTGAACCACGGTTCCGGTGGGGATGTTCCGCAGGGGAAGCGTATTGCCGGGACTGATTTCCGCGCTGGGGCCGGATTCGACCCGGTCGCCTACCGACAGATTCACCGGCGCGAGAATGTAAGACTTCTCTCCGTCGGCATAGTGGAGCAGGGCGATCCGCGTCGTGCGATTGGGATCGTACTCAATGGACTTCACGGTGGCCGGCACGCCGTCCTTCTTCCGCTTGAAGTCAACGAGCCGATACATTCGCCGCGGGCCGCCGCCGCGATGGTAGGCGGTGATGCGCCCTCGATTGTTTCGCCCCCCGCGCTTCTGGAGGGGTTCCAGCAATGACTTCTCCGGCTTTTTGGTGGTGATCTCCTCAAAGGAGGGCCGCACCGCGTTCCTTGTGCCGGGGGTTATGGGTCGCAGGTTCTTCAGAGGCATGATCAGAGGCCCTCGATCAGGTTGATGCGGTCTCCAGGCTGCAACGTCACAACGGCCTTCTTGACGTCCGGCCGCTTCTTGTACCGGGGGCCATACCGCTTGAGCTTGCCCCGGTTGACGGTGATGTTGACGCTGTTGACCTTGACATTGAAGTTCTCTTCAACGGCCTGCTTCACCATGGTCTTGTTGGCCTTGGGCGCGACCTCGAAGGTGTACTGGCCATCCTCTTGCAGAAGGGTGCTCTTTTCGGTGATGGTCGGGCGCAGCAGCACGTCGCTGATGTTCATTATTCCGCCTCCTCGCTGGCCGCCCGGCGGGCGCGGTGTCGCGGCGCGGCGCACAGCTCCGCCATGCGCTGGATGGCGTCGGCAGTAACGAGGACGGTCTGCCGCTTGAGAACGTCGTTGGCGTTCACCAGATCCGACGGCAGCGTCCAGACTTGCTTCAGGTTCCCGCCAGCCCGCACGACGTTCTGCTGAGCTTGTGCAGTTACCACCAGCACCGATCCCTTGATGTTCAGGTTTTCCAGCGCCTGCTTCATCGACTTGGTGCGTCCGTCCAGCCCATTCAGGGTGTCAACGCAGATGAGCCGGTCGTTGCGAATCTTCTCCGACAACGCGCACTGCAAAGCCTTGCGACGCATGGCGCGAGGCAAGGCTTTGCGATAATCGCGGGGCTTGGGGCCGAAGGCGATGCCGCCGTGTCGCCACTGTGGGGAGCGTATGCTGCCCTGGCGGGCTCGGCCCGTGTGCTTCTGTATCCAGGGCTTGCGTCCGCCACCGGACACTTCGGCGCGAGTACGAGTCGAATGAGTACCCTGGCGCTGGTTGAGTTGGTATATGACCATGGCCTGGTGAACCAGCGTGGGGTTCATCGGCACGTCAAACACGCCATCGTCAATCTCAACGGATCCAACGGCGTTGCCCTGGGTGTTCAATACGGAGAGTTCCATTTTCGGAATGCTTCCTTGCCAATGCCTGTAATCGCGGATCAGGTCAACTGCCTATTGCGCCCTGCTCTTGCCCGTCTTGCGGATGGTAACGGGGCTGTTGGGCGCGCCGGGCACGCCGCCCTTGACCATCAGCAGGTTTCGCTCGGCGTCCACGCGCACTACTTCCAAGCCCTTGGTGGTCACCCGGCGGTTGCCCATGTGTCCGGCCATTTTCAGACCCTTGAAGACCTTGCCGGGCGTGGTGCCTCCGCCGATGGAGCCGGGAGCGCGCTGCCGGTCCGACTGACCGTGGGTCCGGGGGCCGCCGCCGAAGCCGTGTCGCTTCATCGTGCCGGCGAAACCGCGTCCCTTAGACTTGCCGATCACGTCCACGATTTCGCCCGGTTCAAAGATGTCCACCAAAACCGTTTGGCCAACTTCGTGCTCGACGATGCTATCGGCGCGGACTTCTTGCAGTCGCCGTCCAATCTGGCTGCCCCGCAGGTGGCCGGCCTCGGGCTTGTTGGGCTTGCGCGCTCGGCCAAATCCCAGCTGCACCGATTCGTAACCGTCTCGCTCTACAGTGCGCACCTGGGTAACGGCGCAGGGGCCGGCCTCGATTATAGTTACGGGCACAACCTGCCCGGCGTCGTTAAACACCTGGGTCATGCCGATTTTTTTGCCAAGAAACGCTTTGAGCATTATGTTTGCCTGTCTTTGCATCCACCATTCCGGCTTTCGCCGGAATCCGGTTCACCAGATAAAACGTTGGCGGTGGCTTATGGCCTGCCGCCAACCCGAACCGATATTGTACGACGGGTCCGCCACTGTTTCAAGCCCGGTCAGAGCTTGATGGAAATATCAACCCCGGCCGGCATATTGAGACGGGTCAGCGCATCGATGGTCTTGCTGGTGGGTTCCATTATGTCCAGCAGGCGCTTGTGGGTGCGGATCTCAAAGTGCTCGCGGGAATCCTTGTCCACGTGGGGGCCACGAATGACGCAGAAGCGTCGGATCTGCGTGGGCAGCGGCACGGGGCCGGCGACGCGCGCTCCGGTGAGTTCGGCGGTATCCACAATCTGCGCGCTGGATTGGTCCAGCATCTTGTGGTCAAACGCCTTCAGGATAATCCGCATCTGTTGCCTTGCGACCATAATTCTATCCGATAAGGCCCCCGTTTCCGGCGGCGGTCAGTAGCGCATCGCCATTACTTGGTGTTTGCGATGCTCCGGACGATGTTGTCGGGCGCCGGCTCATAGTGCCGGAACTCCATGGTGTATGAGGCCCGTCCTCGGGTCAGCGACCGCAGCGCCGTCGTGTAGGCGAAGGTCTCTCCCAAGGGGATCATCACGCTGACGGTCTGGAGGTCTTCCAGACCCTCAATGCTCCGCACCTGGGCGCGCCGTCCACCCAAGTCACTGAGCACCTCGCTGAGAAATTCGCCCGGCGTCACTATCTCCATCGCGAAGATGGGTTCCTGCAACACCGGAACGGCCCGCCGGGTTCCGTCCCGTATCGCCATCATGGCTGCGGATCGGAACGCCATTTCAGACGAGTCTACCGTGTGGTAGCTCCCGTCCACCAAGGTTACTTTCAAATCCACCATAGGATAGCCGGCCAGCGGGCCATTGTCCAGACCCTGCCGCACCCCGGCCGCCACTGCCGATATGTACTGGCGCGGTATGACGCCGCCGGCGATACCGTCAACGAACTCGACGCCGGCGCCCCGCTCCCGGGGTTCCATTTCCAGCCATACGTGCCCATATTGACCGTGGCCGCCGGTCTGGCGGACAAACCGGCCTTCGACGCGCACCGACTTAGTGATGGCTTCGCGGTAGGCGACACGCGGCTGTCCCACCCGGGCTTCCACACCGAACTCCCGCCGCATCCGGTCCACCAGCACCTCCAAGTGCAACTCGCCCATGCCGGAGATGACCGTCTGCCCCGTTTCGTCGTTGTATCGCACCACGAAGGTGGGGTCCTCTTCGGAGAGCTTGCGCATGGCCTCGCCCAGCTTATCCTGGTCGGCGCGGGTGCCCGGCTCGATGGCGACGGACACCACCGGCTCCGGAAAGTGCGGGGGCTCCAGAATGAGCGGCTTGTGGTCGGTGCAAATGGTGTCCCCGGTAAAGGTATCCTTTAGCCCCACGGCGGCGCAGATGTTGCCGGCAATGATCTCGGGCAGTTCTTCCCGATGATTGGCATGCATCCGCAGCAATCGGCCCATGCGTTCCCGGTTCCCCCGGGTCATATTGCGCACCGCGGCTCCCGATTCCACCTTGCCCGAGTAAATGCGCAGAAACACCAGCCGGCCCACGTAGGGATCGACCACCACCTTGAAGGCCAAAGCCGACAGTGGCTCGCTTTCCAGCGGCTCGCGAATTTCAGTCTCCCCGGTGCCCGGCACAGTGCCTTCCACGGCCGGAACGTCCAGCGGCGACGGCAGATAGCCGATGATGGCGTCAAGCAAGGGATCGATGCCTTTGCCCCGCATGGCGCTGCCGCACAGCACGGGCACCAGCTGACGGCTGATAGTAGCATTGCGCAGCGCCGAGCGCAGGTCGTCCGCGCAGATGTCTTCGCCTTCCAGGTATCTGATGAGAAGTTCCTCGTCGGTTTCGACGATCTTCTCGATCATCTCCTGCCGGTAATCCTGGTAGGCTTTCTCGTACTCTGCCGGCACCGGAATGAATTCCGGCGGATCAGCCACGTCGTCCCTCCCGTCGGAATACATAACGGCCTGGCCTTCAATCAGATCGACCACGCCGCGAAATTCGTCCTCGGCCCCAATCGGCACCTGTACCGGCACCGGATTTCCCTTCAAACGACGTCGTATGGATTCTATCGTCCGCTCGTAGGACGCCCCCACCCGGTCCATCTTGTTGACGAAGCAGATGCGCGGAACGTTATAGGTGTCGGCCTGTCGCCACACCGTTTCCGACTGCGGCTGCACACCGGCCACGGCGTCCAGGACGACTATGCCGCCGTCCAGCACCCGCAGGCTGCGTTCCACTTCGGCGGTAAAGTCCACGTGGCCCGGCGTGTCGATGATGTTGACCTGATGATCCCGCCAGTAGGCGGTGGTGGCGGCAGCAGTGATGGTGATGCCGCGTTCCTTCTCCTGGGGCATCCAGTCCATGGCCGTGGTGCCCTCGTCCACGCCACCCACCTTGCGGATGCGGCCGGTCAGATAGAGGACCCGTTCGGTGACCGTGGTCTTGCCGGCGTCAATGTGGGCAATGAAACCAATGTTGCGGATCTGCTGGGCGGGAGTTTGTAGGGCGGTCATACCTGTACCTGGAGAGAATTGCAAAATGGTGAGTACAGACTAAAGCGCCGGCCCAGGACCGGCGCCTCCGGGAGACGGAGCTAGCGACGGTAATGTACGAAAGCGCGGTTGGCCTCCGCCATCCGGTGCAGTTCGTCCTTGCGGCGCACTGCGGAGCCTTCGCCACGGGCGGCGTCCATGAATTCGTTGGCCAGGCCGCGAGCCATCCGCATACCGTTGCGGGCGCGGGCGCCCCGGATTATCCAACGCATGGCCAGCGCCTCGCTGCGAGTTGTGCGAAGTTCCACGGGCACCTGGTAGGTTGCGCCGCCCACACGCCGGGGCCGCACTTCTACCAGCGGCGTAGCGTTGCGCAGCGCTGTCGAGAAAACGCCCAGCGGGTCCTGGCTGGAGTCATTGCGCACCAGCTCCAGCGCATCGTACACCACTCGCTGCGCGGTGGACTTCTTGCCCTTGAGCATGACCCGGTTAATGAACTTGGCCAGTTCCAGATTGTTGTAGCGCGGGTCGGGCTTGATTACCCGAGGTTCAGCACGGCGTCGTCGAGACATAGCGTTGCTACCTTGCTTGTGAGAGTCAGCCACCCCCCGGCGTCGGGGGGTGACGGTGAGCGTATTTCTCCGGGTGGGCCAGGGTCAGTTCCGGCGCGTACCGTATTTACTGCGACCCTGACGGCGTCCGTTGACCCCTTCAGTGTCCAAATTGCTGCGTACCACGTGGTAGCGCACGCCGGGAAGATCCTTGACACGCCCCCCGCGGATGAGCACCACCGAGTGTTCCTGCAAGTTGTGACCTTCACCACCGATGTATGCCGTCACCTCCACCCCGTTGGTCAACCGCACTCGGCAGATCTTCCGCAGGGCCGAGTTGGGTTTCTTGGGGGTCATGGTGCGAACCTGAATACAGACACCGCGACGCTGCGGACAGCCCGGGCCCCACTTGGTGCGGTTCTTCAACGAGTTCTGCACCCAGTGCAACGCCGGCGCTTTGGTTCCTTTGCGCACCGGCTTGCGCCCCTTGCGCACCAACTGATTAACCGTAGGCATATTGCGTCCTTTCGTATCGTAGCGTGCCAGCCGGAATCCGGCACAGCGGGGCATCATCTTACCGCCATCGCCGCAAAACTGTCAACCGCAACATTTGGCTGTGACTGTCATGGAATCAAATTCCCTCCGGGATTGTATCCGCCCTGATTTCCTTAATAATCGAAAACCCCGGGCTCTGACTTATCGGTTGACACATTCCGGCGTGAAACGCAAAATGACGCCATTAAATTCGCCTGCCCCAAAATTATTACGGCCTGCCCCCAAATCATTACGGACGGTGACGAAATGGCAGAAATCCTGGGCCTTGGCCTCACTCATTACCCCCCATTGATTTCTCCCGATGCGGATAAGGCAATCCCGCTCAAGAGAACCCTCCAGGGAAATAAACGCATACCGGAAGAACTAAAAAATCCCACCAGTTGGCCGGAGCCGATGCGGGTGGAGTATGGCGAAGACGAGGGCTATGCCTCCTCGCTGGAGCATCGCGCCCGCCTGGTTGCCGGCTTTCGCCGCATTCGGGAGGAACTGGACGCCTTTAACCCCGATTTCGTGGTTATCTGGGGTGACGACCAGTACGAGAACTTCCGTGAGGACATCATACCGCCATTCTGCGTGCTGGCCTACGACGACTTTGCAGCGCAGCCCTTTGCTCACCGACCACGGAATTTCTGGAACGAGCCTCAAGATACAACCTTCAAGTACCCGGGGCATAAAGCAGGCGCCCGCGCCCTGGTGTCGGGCATGATTGACCGGGGCGTGGACATGGCCTACGCTTACCAGCCCCTGCACGAACCGGGATTGGGCCACGCCATCCTGAACACCCTGCTCTACCTGGACTATGACCGCAAGGGGTTCGACTATCCGGTCGTTCCCTTCCTGGTCAACTGCTACGGCAGCCGCGTCATCCGTAACCGCGGCGGCGCCGTTGAGTACCTGCCCGACCCGGACCCGCCCGGCCCATCGCCCAAGCGGTGCCTGGAAGTGGGCGCCGCGGCGGCGCAGGCCCTCCAGGAATCGCCCTGGCGCGTCGCCCTCATCGCCTCATCGTCCTGGTCCCACGCCTTCCTGGTCGAGAAGAACAACTGGCTCTGGCCTGATATAGAATCCGACCGGGCGCGCTTCGAGGAACTCAAGGCTGGCGACTACCAGGCCTGGAGCCGCCTCTCAACCGCCCAAGTTGAGGACGCCGGCCAGCAGGAACTCCTCAACTGGATGTGCCTCGCCGGCGCCATGGACACGCTGGACTACAAACCCGAAATCCTCGACTACGTCGAAACCTACGTATTCAACTCCAACAAGTGCCTGGCGATTTTCAAGTAGCGGCAACCCCGGTAGTTGCCTACGTAGCGGCGGGTTTATAACCCGCCCTCAACCTTGGATTTCGACTTTCGCCGGAATGACGCGGCTGTTGTTATAAGGAGCAAGCATCATGGCAGAGCTGCTGGGCCTGGGCCTCACCCACTCGCCTTCCCTGATCCGCCCGGACGAGGATGGGGAATCGTCACTGAAGCGTACCCTGCGCACCAACGACAAGGTGCCGGCGGAGCTGAAAAACCCGTCCAACTGGCCGGAACCCATGCGGATCGAGTACGGAGAGGATGAAGGATTCGCTTCCGCCGTCCGCCTTCGCGAGCGCATGGTCGCCGGTTTCCGCGAGTTGCGCCGGGAACTGGACGCCTTCAACCCCGACTTCGTAGTCATCTGGGGTGACGACCAGTACGAAAACTTCCGCGAGGACATCATACCCCCTTTCTGCGTACTGGCCTATGACGAATTCGAGTGCCAACCCTTCGGAGAAGCGGGACACGCCGGCCGGCGCAATGTTTGGAACGAACCCCCCGGCGCCACATTCAGGTACAAGGGACACCAGGAGGCCGCCCGCGCTCTGGTGTCCGGAATGATCGATCGCGGCATTGACCTGGCCTACGCCTACCAGCCTCTCCACCAGCCCGGCCTGGGCCACGCCATCCTCAACACCATCCTCTACCTGGACTACGACCGCAAGGGTTTTGACTATCCCGTCGTCCCCATGCTGGTCAACTGCTACGGCAGCCGCGTGATCCGCAACCGGGGCGGCAGCGTCGAGCTCTCGCCGGATCCCGACCCTCCCGGCCCCTCGCCCAAGCGGTGCATGCAGGTGGGAGCCGCCGCCGCGCAGACCCTCCGGGACTCTCCCTGGCGCGTCGCCCTCATCGCCTCGTCATCCTGGTCCCACGCTTTCCTGACCGAGAAGCATTGGTGGCTCTACCCCGACATCGCATCGGACCGGGCCCGGTTCGAGGAAATGAAGTCCGGCGACTACCAGGCTTGGGCGCGGATCTCCACCGAGCAAATCGAAGACGCCGGGCAGCAGGAACTGCTCAACTGGGCCTGCCTGGTCGGCGCCGTAGCCGAACTGGATTACAAGGCCGACATCGTGGACTGGTACGAAACGTACATCTTCAACTCCACAAAGTGTTTGGCGGTTTTCAAGTAACCGTCAGTCCCGACTGTACACGAAACCGGGCGGACGCTTGAAAGCGTCCGCCCGCTGGTAGGTCAGGAAGCGAATACCCCGCGACTTAGACCGGCAAGAACGGCTCCTCCGACGACGGCGGCAGCTGCTCAAAGGCGTTGATGTTGAACGCCAGCACCGAGTAGTAGCCCATCAGGTTGGTCAACTCCACCAGCCCGCGGTCGCCAAACTCGGCGCGCGCTGCATCAAAGGTCTCTTGCGACACGCGGCGCGTGCGGAAGAACTCCCGCCCATAGTTGATCACCGCCCTTTCAGCGGACGACAACGCCGGCAGGTCCTGCTTGTCGCGCAGGCTGTCCACCAAAGCGTCGCTCAGGCCGGCGCGGCGTCCGGCGGCGGCGTGCGCGTGCCAGATAAACTGGCAATCCAGCTCGCGGGCGGTGGTCAGCATGGCGAGTTCCGCCACGTTGTCGGGCAGGGTAGAGCCGTCGGCGCGCAGATACGCGCGCAGCGCCTCGCCCCGCTGGGCAATCTCCGGCACGTGCAACTGAACGGCGACCGGCCCCTGCTCAGGCACCACGTTGTTGCGGGCCGACACAATGGCATCGAAGGCGGATACCTGTTCCTGGGGAACTGAACCTCGGTTGGCGGCGGGAAAACGGGGCATGGCATGCTCTCCTGTATTGAGATGGCTACTGTGTTGTTTAGTCGTCAGCGGCGACCGGTTCAATATCAGGCGGTTCTGTAAATATCGGCTCGCCGGCAACTTCCAGGTGACGGTGGTTTATCAAGGCGCGCAGCAATTGTTGCTGGCCGTGCCTGATTTCGGTCAGCAGGTTTGCTTGAGATTGTTCGATTTTGTCGGAAAGCTCCCTGTGGGAGGTGTCGATTTTGTCGGAAAGCTCCTTGTGGGAGGCATCATCTTTGTCGGAAAGCTCCCTGTGGGAAGTGTCGATCTTGTCGGAAAGCTCCTTGTGGGAAGTGTCGATTTTGTCAGAAATCTCCTTGTGGGAGGCATCATCTTTGTCGGAAAGCTCCTTGTGGGAGGCATCGATCTTGTCGGAAAGCTCCTTGTGGGAGGCATCATCTTTGTCGGAAAGCTCTTTGCGGGAGGTGTCGATCTTGCCGGAAAGCTCCTTGTGGGAAGCGTCGATCTTGCCGGAAAGCTCCTTGTGGGAGGTGTCGATCTTGCCGGAAAGCTCCTTGTGGGAGGTGTCGATCTTGCCAGAAAGCTCCTTGTGGGAGGTGTCGATCTTGCCGGAAAGCTCCTTGTGAGAAGTGTCAATCTTGTCGTTAGCATCCTTGAACTCACTACGCTTGGGCAGACTCCCCAGCGCAAATGCCGCTCCAACGCCGCCTATGAATAGCGTAATCCCCAGCGCAATAATCGCAATCAGCTCGGCGTTGTCAACCACTGGAGTCCTCCTTTCGCCTCTTGGCGTGTTCGATACTGTTCACCTTGTTGCCAATGGGGGATCACTTCATTGGCAATGGGGGATCACTTCCTCGCCGAACAGCTGGATGGCTTCCATAATGCGCTCGTGGGGCGGCCCTCCGGAATGGGCATGGCGCAACCGCAGCAAAAAGTAATCCGCGCCAGTAGCCGCTTTCCAGCGTTGAAACTCGTCAACCACCCGCTGCGGCTCGCCAAGGATGAGACGATCCGGTCCCAGGTTGTCAATGTTGATTTGGGATTCCTCGGTATAGCGGCGAAACTCGTTGAGGCCGTTGCGCCAGTAATACTTGTAGGCGTCAATAACCTCCGGCCCGTACACGCGCTCGGCTTCGGCGCGGGTCGGGGCGACCCAGGCGTCGCGCATCAGGCAAGTCACCGGCGCCTTACCGGCGGCCTCCGCGGCCTGTTGGTAGGCCGTGGTCAACGCTATGGTGCTTGCCAGGTCGGTGCTGGGGCCAGCCACAAAGCCGTCGGCGATGCCCCCCGCCCGCCGCGCTCCGCGCGCCCGACTGGCGCCAATCCACAGCGGCGGAGCAGGATCGGAGTAGGGTTTGGGACGGATCGTAATGTCCTCCAGGTTGAAATGTTCGCCGGAGAAGGAAAATCGCTCGCCGCTCCAGCACTGGCGAATAATTTCAATCTCTTCCTCGAACCGGCTCACCCGTTGCTGAATCGGAACGTCAAAGGTGCGAAAATCCGCCGGCTGATAGCCTAACCCTACTCCCAGTATGAAACGCCCCCGCGACACTATGTCCAGCGTGATGACATCTTCAGCAAGACGAACGGGGTGATGCAGCGGCAGCAGGATCACCGAAGTGCCCAAGTTCAGTGTAGTAGTCTGGGCCGCCACCGCCGCGCATACTATAAGCGGAGACGGCAGGAAGCCGTCTCGATCCTGGTGGTGCTCCCGAAAAAGCAGGAATCAAAACCCACCGACTCAGCCAACTTGGCCTCAGCAACCACCTCATCAACCCGCAGCGCCAAATTTTCTCCCGCCGGCGGGTCGGCGATTGAACTGTAGATGCCGAATTTCATACGTCCCCCCGATGTGATATCCGGTACTGGCTAGCGCTATTCCCGGTTACGTCCGTTTTGGCTGATCGCCTCCGTTAGCCGGGTCAGCGCGTCAAGAAATGCCTGCCGCTCCGCCGCGGCCTGCTGGCGTTCTTGGGCGGCCTGCTCCAGCGCGGTTTTTATGAGTTCCATCATCTGGTCATTGCGCTGTCGCTCTTCGTTGTTGCGCTGTCGCTCTTCGTTGTTGCGCTGTCGCTCTTCGTTGTTGCGTTGCCGCTCGCGTAAAAACAGCATCAGGTCGGAACCTCCGGTAATGGTAATCGCAATGCTCGCGTGGATGATGCAGTGGTGCAGAACGGTAGTGGAAATATACCTGGCCAGTGGCCCGGGCTGACACATCAATTTAACCGCGTTTTCCGGCGTGCATGGCAGGGCGGTGTAGCGCCAGACCAGCCAGGTGCCTACCACCGCCAGCATCCCGGAGAGCAGCGGCGCCCACCAGGCAAGAGCTAATATTCTCATGCCGGACCACATTATAGCCCCGGCCGACGGTTGCAGAGTGAAACCTTACTTGAAATGGGTCAGCACCCGGTTGGAGAACAACTCCATCTGGCGAAAGTAATCGTCGGGTTCTCCGGCCAGGAAGCCGAACACGAAATCCCGCACGCCGGCGTCGATGCGTTCCTGGATTGCCCCGACGCAGTCCTCGGCGTTGCCGGTTATGCACAACGCGCGGGCGATGTCCTCTGCGCTGCGTTCCGGCGTGACGTAACGCTGGCCGACGTGGGCGACGGCGGTTTCCAGCGCTTTCTCGGGATCATCGTCGATGGCGGTAGGCTGGTTGAGACCCCAATGGAAACGACTCAGGTCACGGCCCGAATGTTCCGCCATCTCACGCACGCTGGCGTTGGAGCGCCGGATGCGGTTGACGGTGAACAGATAGGGATACCACCCGTCTCCGCCGATAGCAGCCCGGCGGATTGCCGCCTCGCTGCGCCCGGCAACCCAGATGGGAGGATAGGGTTGCTGGTGCGTCTTGGGCAGCAGCGTGACGTCTTCAAAGTTGAAAAATCGTCCGCTATGGGTTACGTGATCCTCGGTCCATAGTCGTTTCATCACCCGCAGCATCTCGTCGGTGCGCCGCCCCCGGGTGCTGACGGGGATCTCCAGCGCGTCAAACTCGGCGCGGGTATCGCGCTGCCCGCTGATGCCGATGCCGAAGTCCAGCCGTCCTCCGGAGATTTGATCCACCGTGGATACCAGCTTGGCCAACATGACCGGGTGGTACAAGGGCGCGATGACGATGCCGGTGAGGACGCGCAGCCGGGTGGTTGCGCCGGCTGCCGCCGCCATCGCCGGTAGGCCCATCACCGTAGGCCGGGGCGGGTTGCCGTCCATGACGTGCTCGCCCACGGCCACCCGGTCGAAACCGAGGTATTCGGCGCGACGGGCGAACTCCCCAATATCCCAATAGTTGTCAACGCTCAGGTTGCACCCGAAAGTTATGCTGTTGTCCGCCATAGTCGATTCCTTTGCAGTGGCTATTGTGCCAGCATTTCGTCAGTGATTTCCGCCAGCTTCTCTCCGTTCAGCGCCCCCTGCCATTTGCGATGCAAGCTGCCGTCGGCGGAGATGAAAAACGTAGCGGGCAGGCCGAGCACTCCGAGTTCCCGAACCACCGTCCCGTCGTCGGTATAGCCGGCCGGGTAAGTTACCGCCAATTCATTGAGCAGTTTGATGGCGTCGTCCTGGCTGCCCAGGCTGAAAAACGGCCCCAAATCCACGCCAACGACCAGCGCCCGGCCCGCGTAGTCATCGGCGAAGCGCTGGAATTCCGGCATCTCGGCGCGGCAGGGAGGACACAAGCCGGCCCAGAAGTTCAACACCACCGGCCGGCCGCGCAAGTCGGAAAGGGCCACGCTATCGCCGCCTAAATCGTCAGCGCCCTGATACACCACTATCTTGAAATCGTAGATGCCCTCCGGGGCCGGCGGCGAACTTGCCGTATCGAGTGACCCTTCCGTCGCGCAGGCGGCTCCCAACAGAATGAGCGACAAGGCCAACGCAACCGGCCCCAAGCCTGTTCCAAACCGGGGAAAACCCCCTGACTTTCTCAACGCTTTTCTCATACTAGGCCGTGTTCACAAACTCCGCCATCCCCGCTTTCGCGGGAATCCAGCGAGTACAAAATAAAGCCGGTTTTCCGCTGGCAGTGATTTTCCGGGTTCCGACTTTCGCCGGAACGGCTGTATGATTTCCAGTTTTTAAACAGGCCCTAATAACGAGGGTAGCATAGTTGCTTTTGCCTTGTTAAGCGACGCTGGCTGCCGTATTATTAGGCATCCATCTTTGGCCGCAGGTAAAGGAAGGAACCAATGGCATTTTCGCTTCCGCCTTTGTCCGCCCCGTCAAGCCGCCGGCTGCGGTTGCTGGCCGCCCTGGCCCTGGCAATCCTGACCGCCGTGGTCATCTGGAAACTGCTGGCAGTGCTGTTACCCTTCTTGCTGAGCGGAGTGATAGCGTATCTGTTGCAGCCGGTGGTTAATGCTGCTGAGCGACGCACCCCGTGGGGCCGTCGCTGGCCCAAGGCCACCAGGATGGCCACTACCACCTTGCTGCTGCTGTTGGCGCTGCTGGCAATCCTGATTGTCCTGGGATTGGGCCTGCTCGGGATAATCGACCAGTCCACGGCCCTGGTCCAACGAGCGCCTGACCTGGTGTCTGACACTCAGCGAATCTACCGGGAGGTGATCACAGAGTACGAGAGCCGAGTTCCGCCCAACATACGGGATATGATTGATCCGCGCTTGGGCGAACTGCGGCAGAATCTGGTAAATGCGCTGGAAGAAGCCCTCTTGCGAGTGCTTCGATTCCTGCAAGCCGGCGTCGGCCTGGTCGTTTCCCTGGCTACGGTGCCCATCATCCTGTTTTACTTGCTGTACGACCCGGATGGCTTGGGCCAGGGCGTGCGTCGGCTGCTGCCTCGGCCGGTGCGTGATGACTTCTCCCGGATCGCCCGGTTAACCGGCGAATCCATTGGCCTTTACCTGCGCGTGCAGCTGCTCTTGGCCGCCATGACCGGCGCCGTAGTCGGCCTGGGCCTTTGGGCAATGGGCCTGTCGGCGGCCCCCATCCTGGCCATAATCGCCGCCTTTGCCGAATTCATCCCCATCGTAGGGGCGACCATCTCCCTGGTCATCGCCATCGTGGTCACGCTGGCGACAGACCTGGGGAAAACCCCCTTTGTGGTGGCCCTTTACCTGGTGTGGCAGGTACTGCAAAACTCCCTCATCGCGCCCCGGGTGCAAGGTCAGGCGCTGGGTCTGCACCCCCTGGCCATCGTCCTGGCCCTGGCCATATTCGGGCTGTTCCTGGGCTTCTGGGGCATTCTGGTCGCCGCGCCTTTCACCGCCGCCGGCTACCGGGTTATTCGCTACGTCGTAGAGGAGTGGCAGGCCGCCGCCATCCCCTTGCCAACAGCGATTCTCAGCGACGCCGACCCGGAACCGGAACGCGCTCTCGGCGACGATGCCGAATAGCGCGGTTCCCCGGCCTGGTGTACAATCGGGGCAATTATCGTTGCCGGCCGCACTCCCCAGGGGGAATTGCAGATGCGTATCCTACTGATTGCTACCAACCGACACAACCGGGTAATGAGCCGCATGCGGGCCCAGCCCATACCCATCGGACTGGCCTACGTGGCCGGTCATGTGGACCGCTCCCGGCACACGGTCAAACTGGTGGACCTCATGTTCGCCAGCGAGAACTATCTGGATGAAGTAGAGCAGACGGTGCGCGACTTCGATCCCCAGCTGGTGGGCATCTCCATCCGGAACCTCAGCAATCACAGCTACGTCGATCCCCAGTGGCAGCTGCCCGTCACCAGGAGCGTGATTGAACGCATACGCGCCATCTCCGATGCCACGATAGTGTGCGGCGGCCCGGCTTTCAGCATCATGCCCCGGCAGGTATTCGATTTCGTCAATCCCGACCTCGGCATCGCCGGCGACGCCGGCGAAACCTTTGCCGAACTGGCCAACCGGGTCGAGATCGGCGAGCCGGACTACCGGGGAATGACCGGCGTGCTTTACCGCGAAGACGGCGAGATCGTGTACAACGGGATGCGCTGCTCCTCCGACTTCGTCAGCCGCCCCAGCCTGGACGACCTGGATATGCCCAAGTACGCCCAGGCCGGTTTCGGCGTCAGCGTGCTCACCAAGCTGGGCGGTTTCTATTACCCGACCTCCGCCGACGATATGCGCACCCCGGAAGGGGCCTGGCGAGTCATACGCCCCATCGACGAGGTGGTTGAAGAAGTAACCGAAGTGACCGCCCGCTACGGCCTGAAAAAGATTTTCTTCGTGGACAACTGCTTCAACGTGCCGCTGGAACACGCCAAGGAACTGTGCAACGCGCTGCTGGAAGCCGAAGTCAAGGTGCGCTGGAACACCTGCCTGGCCCCCTACGCCTGCGACGCCGAGCTGATTGGCCTGATGAAACAGGCCGGTTGCGGGCTGGTGATGATGGGCGGCACTCGCGGCGGCGATCCCCACGAAGGCGACAACGACACCTCACGCTATGCCTCCCTGAAAGAGACCACCGAGTTGTGCGAAACCGGCGACCTGCACTACACCATCTCCCAGCAGTTCGGTGAACCGGGCGAAACCCGGGAGTCGGTCGAGAATAAGCTGGAGTTCCTGCGGGGATTGCAACCCTCCCTCGCCAACCTCCGCGTCGGCGTCAGCGTGATGCCGGGAACCGACGTTGCCGCCCGCTGCCTCCAAGAGGGCATCATCAAGGACGAGTCCGAACTCATCGCGCCGACTTTCTACATGGCCGAAGCAGTCCGCCCCTGGCTGGTGGACTACCTCCGCGAACTGGTGGACGCCAACCCGCGCTGGAATCTGATGTAACTCGTGATGTCGCGCGACGAATTCCAGGCAATCCCAAAGGAACGCAAGCATGACCTTGATGCAACATCCCCAACTCGGTTCCGGTAGGATCTCCCTCGCCGACGCCGACAGCATCCGCGCCGCCCATCTGCTCCGCCGGGCCGGGTTCACTCCCACCCGAGCCGAAATCCACCGCGCCGTTGACCGGGGTTATGAGCCAACCGTCGAGGAGCTGCTGCATCCCGAAGCTCAGCCCGACCTGGAAATCGAAGACTTGATCCGGCGTTACCACGTCGATCAGAACAGCCTGATGCTGCTGGAAAGCAGCCAGAGCTACTGGCTCTACCGCATCATCAACAGCCCGCGTCCCCTGGAAGAAAAGATGGCCCTGTTCTGGCACGGCCTCTTCGCCACCGCCTACAGCAAGTTGAACCATGCCAAGGCGGTAGTCAACCAAACCCACACCTTCCGTCGCCACGGCCTGGGCAAGTTTGCCGACATCCTGCTGGAGCTGTCCCGCGACCCCGCCATGATCTTCTGGCTGGACAACAAGGACAACCATCGGGACGCTCCCAACGAGAACTATGGCCGCGAGTTGCTGGAACTGTTCTCCATGGGCATCGGCAACTACACCGAGGACGACGTGAAAGCCGCCGCCCGGGCCTTCACCGGCTGGACAATCGACAACGATCAGTACATGAGCATCCGCGCCAGCCGCGACTCTTTCTGGCCCTACGGGCGCATCGACTGGCAGTTCCGCTACCGGGACGACGACCACGACGACAGCGTGAAGACTTTCTTGGGCCACACCGGGCCTTTCGGCGGGCAGGATGTCATCGACATCATCGTCCGCCAGCCCGCCACGGCCCACTACATCGCCGGCAAACTCTACGGTTTCTTCGTCTCCGACCAGCCCGACGAAGCCGCCATCGGCGCCTTGGCCGACGAGTTCACCCGCACCGGCGGGGACATCCGCGCCGTCATGCGCTGCTTGTTCCTGTCCGATTTCTTCTCGGAAGAAGCGGTGCGCCTCGCCCGCGTCAAAAGCCCCGCCGAGTTGGTGGGCGGCACCGCCCGGCTGGCCGGCAGCCACCGCACTCCCGAGTGGAGCATCTCCAACCTAGCCATGGACGTCAATTTCATGGGCCAGGAAATCCTCAACCCGCCCACAGTGGAAGGCTGGCACACTGGCCGGGAGTGGATCGATACCGGCAACCTGGTGGAACGCATCAACGCCGCCGGCGCCGAAATGCGCGATACCAACCGCCCGGGTGTGCGCGCCATCATCGAGCGGGTCAAGTCCGCCGGCTCCGTACTCCGGCCCCTTGCGTTGGCCGAAGCGTGCCTTGACGCCGTAGGGATTTTCGAGGTGACCGAGGGCACAATGGAGAGCCTGGTCGCCCTGGCGACTCCGTGGGGCGAAGTGCGCTTTGACCGCCCCGACGCCATCGCCTGCGCCGAGGAGCGGGTCGTTGAAATGCTCCAGCTCATCGTCGCCTCCCGGGAGTACCAACTGGCATGACCGCCGCCACTGCAACCACGACCTTCACTTACAGCCACACCGTCGGCTTTCTCGCCTACCGGGGCCGGGGGTTCATTCATCCGGTGGACTTGGCGCTGGCCGACGGCGGCGTGATGTACGTGCTCAACCGGGGCGGCCCGGAATCCGTGGGCCGGCTGGAACTCAAGCGGGTGTGCGTCTGCACGGCGGACGAGGGCTACATCGGAGAATGGGGATCCGGCGGCACGGAAGACGGTCAATTCTGGTGGCCCAGCGGCATCGCTCGCGGCCACGATGGGCGGCTATACGTCACCGACGAAGCGTTGCAGCGGGTCAGCGTTTTCGACGCCGACGGTCAATTCATCAAACATTGGGGCGAAGCCGGCGACCACCCGGGCCGGTTGAACCGACCGGCCGCCATCGCCGCCGCGCCCGACGGCTCTTTGCTCATAACCGACGGACTGAACCATCGTATCCAGCGCTTCACCGTGGACGGCGAATACCTGGACGGTTGGGGCGGGTACGGAACGCCGGCCGGCCAGTTCAATACCCCCTGGGGAGTGTCCTGCGACGCCAGCGGAAACGTCTTCGTCGCCGACTGGCGCAACGACCGCGTGCAGGCCTTCGCTCCCGATGGCCGTTTCGTCGGCCAGTGGGGCGCCTCCGGCGACGGCAAAGGTCAGCTGAACCGCCCGTCGTCTGTTGCGGTGGACGACGACGGCTGCATCTACGTAGCCGATTGGGGCAACGAGCGGGTGCAGATCTTCGGCCCCGACGGTGCGGTGGCCGCCATACTGCGCGGCGACGCCACCACATCAACCTGGGCCGAAGACTACCTGGCCGCCAATCCGGCTGAGGCCGCCGCCCGGCGGCAGGCAAACCTCGCCCCGGCGGTCAATCCCTGGCGCGACCGGCACCGGGAAACCTCAGCCGGCGTGGAGGCCCGGTTCTGGGGGCCGACCTCGATCACGCTGGACGCCGCAGGACGCATCTACATCGTGGACTCTTGTCGCCACCGCGTCCAGATCTATCGCAAAGTCGCCCCCTGACCTGGTACACAGGGGCCTGATACGCCGGGGCAGGTTTGGAACCTGCCCCGGCGCTGAGTTAACCGTCGCGCCCGGTTAGCCTGGTATCCGCTGCAACAGCGGTTCCGACCGCTCCGGCAGCAGGTCGGTCTCAAAGGTGTTGATGAGCATGGCCAGCATGGTGTAGTTCCCCAGGATGAGCGTAAGTTCAATCACGCCCTGCTGTCCGAAAACCTCCAGCGCACTCTGGTAACCGCCCCGGCTGACCTGGTGATTCCGCAGAATCTCCCGGCCCAGGTGGATGACGGCCGACTCGTCGGCGGATAATTCCGGCAACGGCTTATTGTCGCGGATGGCGTCCACCACCGGGTCCGGCACGCCGGCGGCGCGGGCGGATCCGGCGTGGGCGTTCCAGATATGCTGGCAGTCCATCTCCCGCGCCGCCACCAGCATCGCCAGTTCGGCGGCTTTCAGCGGCACGCTGGATTGGTTCCGCAGATACTGGTTCAAGCCGGTCGCGTGCTTGCTGGCCTCCGGCACGTGGGTCATCACCGAGCCGGGGCCATATGGCGGAACCGCGGCGCCGTTTTGGGTAATCTCATCAAAAGTAGCTTCCTGTCCGGCCGGAACGGTGTCCCGGGAGGCAAGCGGTAGTCGGGCCATGGTGGTTCCTCCTGAATGGCGGTGCGAAAGACAAATCCCCCTCTCCTAGAGGGAGCGGGTTGGGGTAAGGGTCAAGGGTATTAGCGATACGGCTTCTTCCCCGTCTTCTCTTCAAAGAGTTTCCAGGTATTGTCGTTGAACGGGTAATACTTGCCGGGGGAGCACTGCTCCATCTCCAGCTGCGCCTTGATGACGGCCTCAACCTCCTCCCGCTGGTGGGCGATCCGAATCACCTCATCAGCGGCGGCCGCCGGCACCACTACCACGCCGTCGTCGTCGCCCACCATGGCGTCTCCGGGGCGCACCAGCACCCCGCCGCACTGGATGCAATCGTTCACCTGCCACGGCCAGAACTCGGCCGGCCCCTGCTTGGCGGTGGCGTTGGCCGCATAGACGGGAAACCCGTACTCCTTCAACGTATTGGTGTCGCGCACCGCTCCGTCGGTGACCAGGCCGCCCACGCCGCGCTGGAAGAGGCGGTAGAACTTGATGTCCCCGCCGATGCTGCTGTACGGCCAGCCCATGGCGTCGATCACCAGCGCCTCTCCCGGCCCGCATAGCTCGAAGGCCACATACTCGGCGGAATCTGCGCCTTTCGGCTTATCGGCCGCCAGGTCGGGCCGGTGGGGGACGAACCGCAGCGTCACCGCTCGGCCGGCCATGCGCTGGCCCGGTTGCAGTGGCTTCGCTCCCTCAATCATGCTCATCGGCCACCCCATTACCCACAGCCCATCAATCAGAGTCTGGGTTGGAATAGCCTTGAGAATCGCCAGGGTGTCATCGGAAACGTGTGTTTTAGAGGCAGTGGTGGTCATGGACGAGTGATTCCTTTTTTGGCGCCTTCGCGTGAAACCCACGGCGGCATTGTAACAGAGTACCCAAAAAGGGCGGCCTCCGCAAAGAGGCCGCCCCATGATAGGTTACTGTTTGACCGGTGGCTACTCAGTAGGCCAACCCTCGGCCTCTTCACCCGCGCTCAAAGCGGCTTCGATGCCGGCGGCGGCATCCTCGGTGACCCACGCGCTCCACACGTCAGCGTTGTTGCTCAGCCACCAGAGGGCAGTTGCCTTGACGTCAGCATCGGGGTTCTCGCCCTGCCAACGGGCAACTTTCTTGTACACTTCGATGTTGAAATCCCACCTGCGCAGCATTTCCACTACATCGGGAGCCTCGCTGGGCAAGTTAGGGTTGACCGCGATCAGAATCGTCGCGTCCTGATACCCACAAGCCTTGTTGGAGTTCCAGCAGGCTTCGCTAAACGCCGGCTCTTCGAGACGAACCAGGTCCAGAATCAGCGCCGGGTCGTTGGTGCCCCATTGGTAACCCAGCCACGGTTCTTCCCGCTCGTACGCGCCATACAGGTCGGCGTTCAACGCGGCGCCATCGCCAGGGTTAATGACTTCCACGTGGTCGGACAGGCCGTAACCTTCAATCTGCGCCGCGTTCACCGTCTCGCAAGCCCAGCCGATGATGCAGGAAACCAGGCGCGCCTTGTCTCCGGTTTCAGCGGACTTGAACAGATCCTTGTACTGCTGTTCTTTCAGGTCGTCCACGTGGTCCAGGTCCGGGTACTGTTCCTGCAAGTAGGCGGGTATCACGAATGCCGACTGCCAGTCCTTGCCCAAACTCTGACCAACGGACAGCACCGCCCCTTCTTCACGGGCTTCGTTCCAGGCTTCATTTTGGTTGGGCAACCAGATTTCCATTGTCACATCAGTGTCGCCGTTCTTCAGCCCCTGGAACAAGGGAAGGGTAGAGCCAAACTTCACGTCGGTGGGATACCCGTAGCCCTTCTCAACGATGTACTGAGCGATCCGGTTCTGCAACAGGGCGCTGGACCAGTTGAGGTCGCCGAAGACGATAGTTTCTTTGGGGCCTTCGGGAGCTGCTACTTGCACCTCAACGACACGGGTCACTTCAACTTCTACCTGCTTTTCTACCTCTACCTGCTTTTCTACTTCGACCTGCTCAGTGACGACACGGGTCACTTCAACTTCTACCTGCTTTTCTACCTCTTTTTCTACTTCGACCTGCTCGGTGACGACGCGGGTCACTTCGATGGTCTGGGGTTCGGCCGGCGAGCAGGCCATGATGGCAATGGCCGTAACCAGAGCCATTGCCAACGATAGGGCTAGTAATCTGTACTTTGTCAACAAGGCGGTTTCCTCCATAGCAGTTGCATTGCCGGAATCTTCCGGCGCGTCATTAGAATGCCAATGATTATTGCAGTGCGGGTTATCGTTGTCAAACCAGCGATTGCCGCAATAATCAAATTACATAATGGAAGCTTTTCGTATTCAGGGGGCGGCGCCAACGAACCGGGAGCCCCGGCGCTATGTTGTGTCTTCGTCTTGCAGTCCAAACATCAAATCAACTCCTGCCGGCGGCTCGAATGAAATCAGCTCGGCCAGCGCCGCTATATCCGTATCAGAAACAGTGCGCCGCCGCTGTACTTCCGGCGATTCCAACCGTACCAAGGCTCGCCGTCCCCAAGTGGGTCAGACGGGTCTGCGCCGCCCGGCGCGCTCGAGTTTTCAATCGCCTTCCCGGTTTTGGCGCCGTCGCCCGACATTAATCCTAATGCCCGGCCTGCAACGCCTCCTGACGCCCCCGAGCAACCGACTGGGTGAGGCGGTCAATGACGATAGCCATGAACACGATGCCCAGGCCGGCGATTACCCCATTTCCGACTTCGTTCTTCTGGATGGCGCGCAGGACATTATCGCCCAGGCCGCCGGCCGCTACCATGCTGGCGATGGTCACCATGGCCAACGCCATCATAGTGGTTTGGTTGATGCCGGCCATGATCGTCGGAAGCGCCATGGGAATCTGTACTTTGGCAAGAATCTGTAATGGAGAAGCGCCGAAGGAGCGGGCCGCTTCCACGGTTTCCGGCGATACCTGCCGGATACCGAGGTTGGTCAGCCGTATTACCGGGGGAACGGCGTAGATGATGGTCGCGAAAATTCCCGCCGGCTTGCCCAAGCCAAAGAACAGAATGCCCGGGAGGAGATAAACGAAGCTGGGCATGGTCTGCATCCCGTCGAGTATCGGGCGCATGAGGCTGTCCAAGCGCTGACTCCGCGCTCCCATCACGCCCAGCGGCAAACCTATGCCCACTGAGAGCGCCACAGCTACGGCCATTAGAGCTATGGTGTCAATCGCGTTTTCCCATAGATCCATAAATCCGATGAAAAGCATGGCGAAGGCAGTGAACATCATCAGCGTCCAACGCCCCACTGCAAATGAAGCCAGCGCCAGCCCCATTATGACCGCCGGCCAGGGCGCCCACTTCAGTACGTCCTCAATAAAACCGAGGGCGTAGATTATGCCGTTCTTGATGCCTCCGAACAGCCAGCTGCCTTCCCGAGTCACCCATTTTGCCGCCTCGTCAATGGCTCCTCCGGTAACATCCCGCAAGCTCTTCGGAAATTCGGTGGTGCCGTCGCTGGAGGCTACGTGAGCTACCGTAGTGGGATATTCCATACCTGGTCCCCACACCAGCAGGCATATGACCAACAGCACCAGCAGAGCCGCAATCGCCGCGGCCCAGAGGTACCGCGGGGGGATGGAACGAACCAACGAAATCGTCGGTCTCGACTCCCCTTGGCCGGCGCTTATGGCCGTCGTCGATTGGGTTTCGTCTCCGGTAATCGTTGCCATATCGGTCTCCGTGGGAACGTCGGATGAAACGAGCTCAGCGTTCCAACGCCACCGTAGGGCCGCAATTATGGTTTGTCAACCCAGCGCGGTTTGGACCGCCGGGCCTTTCCGTCTTCAAAACCCCCGTCACTCCCGCGCCCCCTCCGTCATTCCCGCGCGCCCCTCCGTCATTCCCGCGCCCCCTCCGCCACTCCCGCACCCCCCGTCATTCCCGCGAAAGCGGGAATCCAGAAACTACTGCCCTCAAGGAACGCTACAGTTTGGAAACGCTTCTGGATTCCGGATCAAGCCCGGAATGACGAAAATAACCGAAAGACCCTGGTTTGTTTGGAACGCGCGGCGCTCCGCAAGGAAGTCTGCCAAGCGTATCGTGTTATCATCGACCCGCAAAACGCAAACCAAACCACTGCCTGGAGGCACGAATATGGCAACGAAACCGGCGCTCGACAACGAACAGGTTATGGCAGCAATGCGGGCGATGATCGAAAAGGCCCATGAACTCCCCGACGAGCCGGTGGCCATGGCCATCGTGGACGCCGGCGGCGAACTGGTGGCCTACTACACCATGACCAACTTGCGGATCTTCAGCCGCCGCCACGCCATCCGCAAGGCTTACACCGCCGCCGTAATGGGACGGGATTCCGGCGAGCACGCCGCCGGCCTGGCCGCCCAGGGCCGCAACATCGCCGACTTGGGCGACCCTCGATTCACCCACGGCCAGGGCGGTCTGGTCATCATGCAGGACGGCGTCATCCTCGGTGGCATCGGCGTAGGCGGCTACCCCAGCGGACAGCGCGACGAAGATCTGTCGCGGGCCGGGCTAGAGGCAATGAACCTGTAAACTCAGCGTCCGTGACGCCGGCCGGGGCGACCCTTTCCCGATTGTCTGGAAATCCGCCACCGCGGATCTACCCCTCTGCCGCCGACTTTATCATAAAGGCCCCGCAAGTGAGCGGGGCCTTCCGACAACGTGCCACGTGTGATGCTGAGACCCAATTCATGATGAGGGCCAATTCATCAGACAGAGGTTTATCCCCGCAGCGCCGGCCCCACCTCCTCGGCGTACAGCCTAATGGAGTTCTGCACCCGCTCGGCCGGCACCGTTCCGCCCACATTGGGTTCCATGATGAAGCCGGTCACGCCCAGTTCATCGCGGACCGATATAAGGCGCTCGGCCACCTCTTCCGGCGTGCCGTAGGCCACCCGGTCCACCAGCAGATCGTCGTAGGTAGTGTTCAGCAACTGCTCGGCCCGTTGCCGGCGCTCCTCGGTGGCGTTGGCGCCCTCGGCTTCCACCGTGCGGATATAGGTGTCCGCGGTGCGCCGGAAGGCCCGCATGGTGCTTCCCTCGGTATCGGCCCGAACCTGCTCCATGGTCTCGCCCACGTAGATGGGCATTCGCACGTAGGCGTCGTCCACGTCATGACCGTTTTCGGCCGCGGTGGCGCGATACAGCGCAAGGTTGTCGGCAACCTGCTGGAGACCCTGCCCCCGCACGCCGGTCACCAGCGGGAAGCCCAGTTCTCCGATGATGCGGAAGGTGTCCACCGAGTTGGCGGCGATGCGCAGGGGAGGATGGGGCTGCTGGTAGGGCCGTGGCGTCACCACCACATCGTCCATATCGTAATAGCGGCCGTGGTGGGAGAAGCGATAGTTATTCCACGCCTTGAGGATAATCTCCAGCGCCTCGGCGAAGCGAACCCGGCTCTCCTCGAAGGGCACCCCGTAGCCCTGGTAAGAGCGGGGGAAACTGCTGCGCCCGATGCCGAAGTCCAACCGCCCCTTGGAGATGTTGTCCACGGTAGCCGCTTCCTCGGCCAGGCGTATCGGATGCGCCAGGGGCAGCACGCTTACGCCGGTCCCGACGCGCACCCGCTCGGTGCGGGCCGCCACGATGCCGGCCATCATCAGGGGTACCGATGATACCGACGGGATGCCGGCGCCACCCGGATCGGTGGGAGTGCGCGGCGCGGCGAAGTGCCGCTCCGCCAGCCAGACGCCGTCAATGCCCGATTCGTCAGCCAGTTGGGCGACGGTAAAGGCCTCGTCAAAAGCCTCCTCCTGGGTGCGGCCTTCGCGGTAATCGCATTCCATCACCAGACCGACGTGCATAATTTTCCTCCTCAATCTCAAACTCGTCATTACCGCTACCGCTTCGTCATCCCCGCTCCTTCTTCGTCATCCCCGCGGAAGCGGGAACCCGTAACACCGGTTTTCGCCGGAATGACGGTGCCCCCGGTTAGCTCTCGATGTAGGTATTGGGCGTCGCCAGGAACCTGGTGCGACACTGTAGGGTGCAGAAATAGTACCACTCGCCGTTGTAAAAGCTGCGGGTGCCGGCGGTGGGGTCAACCTCGTTGGCCCCGTGCATAGTCTGGCCCGTGGTGGCGCGGGCGCTGTCCTCATTGATTTCAGTCTTGCAGACGGGGCAAACCGGATCGGCGGGCATTATCGGTCTCCTGTTTTGGTCAAGTTTTTCCCGTCATACCGGCGTAAGCCGGCATCCGGAAAACTGGTGTCATGCGGAGCCTTCCTGTTCGCAGGTCAGGCAACGGCCTCCAGGTTCATGCCCAGTCTCACCGGGCCCGGCTGGTCCAGCAGGGCCCGGGCGACGCGGGCGCGGTGCTCGAAGCTGGTGCCCAGCCGCATCGTCCAGGCAGTCACCCGGCGATACCAGAGATGCAGGTCGAACTCCATCATAAAGCCGATACCCCCGTGAATCTGCTGGGACGAGCGCACCGTAGCCTGGCACTTGTCGTTGGTGAAGGCTTTGGCCTGGGATACCTCCACGTTATAGGGCAACCCGGCGTCCAGTTTCCACAGGGCTTCGTAAGTCAGCAGTTGAGCGCCGTCCACCCACACGAGCATGTCGGCGCAAAGATGCTGGATGGACTGGAATCCGGCGAGAGGGCGACCAAAGGCAACGCGGTTCTTGGCGTATTCAATAGCCATCTCGGCGTCTTTGCGCGCCGCGCCGATGATCTGGGCGCACAGCAAAGCTGTACCCGTGTCCAGCATATCCGACGTGGCCGGCCAGCCATCGTTGACTGCTCCGATGACGTTACTCAAAGGGATGCGAACACCGTCAAGGGTCAGCTTACTCTGGGAATCCTTGGCCAGCGTCGTGAGGCGGGTTTCGGTGATGCCAGCGGCGTTGCAAGGCACCACGGCCAGGGTGATGCCGGCGCTGCCCTCCGCACTCCCGGCGCTGGCGCTCTCGTCCCCCGCGCTCCCGTGCAATGAGGGCGCAGCGGTGCGGACTGCCATTACCATCAACTCCGCCGCCGCGAAGTTGTCCACGAAGTGCTTGACCCCGCTGATGACCAGACTGTCGCCCTCAACCTCGCCCCGACATTGGATCGCGTCGGAGCGCATCCGCGGGTCCTGCTCCTGCACTGCCCAGGTCATTATCAAATCGCCGCGAGCGACCCGGGGCAAGATGGCCTGCTTCTGTTCATCGGACCCGTACCGCGCCACGGCCAGAGCGGCCGTAGCCGTGCTGTGAAAGGGAACCGGAGCAATGGCCCGCCCGCACTCTTCCAAGATCAGCGCCAGGTAAGACACCGGCAGGCCGCCGCCGCCGTAGGACTCCGGGAGCGAAATGCCGAACCAGCCGAGGGACGCCATCTGTTCCCACAATTCCACGGAGTAGCCCCGCTCGTCCTGTTCAATAGCGCGGGCCAGGCTGGGCGGACATTCCGCCTCCAGGAACTCCCGGGCGGCGTTCTTCACCATCAACTCTTCTTCGTTGGGTAATACGTTCATCGTGCCTCAATAGAGATGGGTACTCGATGGAGATGGGTAATGGCAAGTCGTGGATTCTGAGCGGATTCCCTTTGCGTCATACCGACAACTCCGGCCGACTACACCCGGGGCATTCCCAATCCGCGACGCGCCACCTGGTCGCGCATCACCTGCACACTGCCGTGGTTGATGCCGCTCTGGAATGCCCCCATCAGGTTGTGGGCGAACACCCCGCTCTCGATAGCGTCTTCCGAGCCGTTCAGCAGCTGCCCGTAGGGGCCGAGCATCTGCGCGATGGTTTCCGTGGTGCGCACGCCGTGTTCGGGAGCGAAGACCTTCTCGGCGGAACCCTCGTAGGTAAAGACACCGTCGCTCTCCACGATGGACATGCTGCGCAGGGTCATCAGGCGGCACACCTGCCCTTCGATCCACATATCGGCCAGGCGGTCGCGGACCGTGGGATCTTCCCGCATGGCGTAGCCTTCAATGTCGTTCTCCTTGACCCAGTTCACGATGTCCTCGTCCCGCTGGATGGAAATTAAATAGCGGGAAGCTCCCACCCGGTCCAGGTTCAGGCCCATGGCTCCCACGTACCAGCCCTGGTTCTCTTCGCCCAGCATACAACTGGCCGGCACACGCACGTTCTCGAAGAAGGTCTCGTTGGTGCGGTTATCGCCGTAGGTGGTGCCCAGCGGAGCCGGCGGGTCGTTCTGGATGGTCCACAGCGGACGCACCGTGATGCCGGGCGTGTCCATGGGGATCAGAAAGATGCTGATGCCACGATGCCGGGGCGCGTCGGGATCGGTGCGGGCCATCAGATAGATGTGCGTCGCGTAGTGGGCTGCGGTGGTGTACATCTTCTGACCGTTGATGACGTACTCATCGCCGTCCCGGACGGCCCGGCACTGCAAGCCGGCCAGGTCGGCTCCGGCCTGCGGCTCCGTGAAGCCCAGTGCGAAAGAAACCTCACCTCGGATAATGCCCGGCAGAAACTCCTGCTTCTGTTCCTCGGTGCCCGCGGCCAGAATTGCCGGCGCGCCGGAACCGGCCCCGCCCACCGTGATGCCCACCCGGGCGAATTCCTCTTCCACGATATACTGGTCGATGCGGCTGCCGGCCTGCCCGCCGTATTCTCTGGGCCAGGAGATGCCAATCCAGCCTCGCTCGGCGATCTGCTGGTACATCTCGCGGGTTTTGGGGCCCCGCCGGCGGATGCCGGTGTTTTCCAGCTCCGCCACGATTTCATGGGTTACGTTTTCCGCAATGAATTGCTGGACTTCGGAGCGCAGAGCTTCCTGTTCAGGAGTGAATGCGAATTCCATAGCAACGCTGCCTCAATTGGTGGGTGTGCCGTGCTTCTACGGCCCGTAATTATAGCGTTTCGCGCCTACGGTGTCATTCCGCCTTCCAGAGTAACAAGGCCGTGCGAAACTCCCCTGCCCTTAGGGCCTGTAGTCAAATTAAGTTGTCCAGCGTCATTCCCGCGCCATCCCCGTCATTCCCGCACCATCCCCGTCATTCCCGCGAAAGCGGGAATCCAGAATCTTCCGCTGTCGCAGAACGATTGTATAACCCCATTTTCGACATTCCCGCGAAAGAACATCACCCCGTACTTGATACGGGGCGGGAATCCAGGCGGGGTCTCCGGCGGTCAGCGCGCGCAAACTTAGGACTCCAATTCGCAGACCACGCTCGCTGGCCGTAGCGGAGCAAAACCGCAACAAGCGACTCCGCTGCCGTACTGCGCGACTGCTCAAAGGGGAACCATTCTCGTGTGATACACTAGCCGCCGATTTTCAGATGGACGGCTCGCCGTTGCTGAAGGGCCGCCCGGGGTAAAGGCAAGCTATGGTTCCGCCCGATTCCTTATTTGGCGTCATTCCCGTTTGGGTTGGCGTGTATGTCCTGACCGCAATGACCTTCAGCCTGGCCGGGTACGTGGCATATCGCCGCGTGTTCCGGCTGGTGTTGCAGGGGTTGCCGGTGGCTCGTTTCGACCGACCCTTCACCCGGCTGGCCGGCGCGGCCGGCATCGTCTTGGGACAACGCAAGGTGTTGCAGCGGGTGGGGCGTACCGACCCCAGTTCACGGAGCATCGACCTGGCCGGCCTCGGCCACGCGGCGATATTCTGGGGTTTCCTGTCCTTCAGCCTTTCTTACCTGATTTTTATATTCGGCGGTTCGATCTGGCATCCCCTGGGAGAGACCATCCTCACCGGAACCGGCGTGTTGGTGTACAGCATCTACCTGGATATTCTGGCCGTCGTCATCCTTGCCGCATTGGTCTGGGCGTTGTTCCGACGCTGGGTCGCGCAGCCCCATCGTCTCAGTTTCGACCTCACTCGCAAGGGCGAGTCGGTAATTATCGTCGGCCTCACCGCCGGCCTGATGATTGCCACGCTGCTGGTGCACGCCTTTTACGTCGCCACCGGACAGGGCGGGCCGGAGGCCGGCGTATTCGTGGGCGGAGTCATCGGCAACTGGTTCAGCGCAGCCGGCATGTCGCCGGCCGCGGCCGGCGCGTTGCAGGCCATCTTCTGGTGGATCCACCTCTTGATCGTCCTCGGATTTGCCCTGTACGTACCCTTTTCCAAGCACATCCACATGCTGGCCGCGCCCCTCAACGCCTTTTTCCGGAGCCTGGAACCCAGGGGCGCATTGCAGATTGACCTTATCGATCTGGACAGCATGGACGAGAACACGCGGTTCGGGGCCTCGCGGGTGCAGGACTTCACCTGGAAGCAGCTGCTGGACGGCTACGCCTGCGCCGTTTGCGGACGCTGCACTGACGCCTGCCCGGCCCACACCACGGGCAAAGTCCTTTCTCCCATGCACATTGTCGAGAACCTGAAAGAGCACATGATCGCCATCGGACACCAGGGGCCGCGGAACGCTGAACACGTAGAACCGATGCCGCTGATCGACGGCGCAATACCCGAGCAGGCCGTGTGGGACTGCGTGTCCTGCGGCGCCTGCATGGAGGAATGCCCGGTGGTAGTGGAGCACGTGCCGACCATCATGGACCTGCGCCGCAGCCTGGTGCTGGAGCAATCCCGCATACCCGAGACCGGCATGAACGCCCTGCTCAGCATGGAACAGCGGGGACACCCCTGGCGCGGCACCACCTTCGGACGCACCGACTGGACCGAGGGCCTGGACGTGCCGACCATCGCCGAAAAGCCGGATGCCGAAGTGCTGTTCTGGGTGGGCTGCACCGCCGCTTTGGAGCAGCGCAGCCAGGGCATTGCCCGTTCCATGGTCAAAGTCCTCAAGTCCGCCGGCGTGGACTTCGCCATCCTGGGCGATGAGGAATCCTGCACCGGCGACCCGGCCCGGCGCATGGGCAACGAGTACCTCTACCAGATGATGGCCCAGCAGAACGTTGCGGTGCTGAACACCTACGACATCAAGACCATCGTCACCATCTGCCCCCATTGCTTCAACACCATCCGCAACGAGTACCCCCAGTTCGGCGGCAACTACGAGGTGCTGCACTACAGCCAGTTCGTGGACGGCCTCATCCAGGCGGGTCGCATCAAGCCCGTGAAGGTCATGGACGTGTCGGTGGCCTATCACGACTCCTGTTTCCTGGGGCGGCACAACGGCGTGTACGACGAGCCGCGCAACGTGGCCCGGGCGATCCCAGGACTGGAGTTGGTGGAGATGACCCCCCGATGCCGGGAACGCGGGTTCTGTTGCGGCGCCGGCGGCGGCCACATGTGGATCGAGGAAAGCCAGGGCCAACGCATCAATCACGTCCGCACCGACCACTTCCTGGAAACCAAGGCGGACACCGTGGGCGTCTCCTGCCCCTTCTGCTTGCAGATGATGACCGAAGGCATCCAGTCCAAAGGCCAGGCCGAAACCAAGGACGCGCGGGACGTCCTCGAGATTTTGGCCGACAGTCTGGGGGACGGCTGACCAATACCCGGCTTTCGCGCCATGCCGGACGCGCCGCCGGGGCCAACATGATCGGGTTCTACTGCGGCGGTTTCGGCAATACCCTCGGAAAGACTTCGGTGAACGGCCCGGCGCTAGTGGTAAGCCGGCACAACTTTGAACACAGTGTCCGTGCGGGCTTCTCCTCGTTACCCCGAACCCGGCGCCCTCAAACACCTCTGATGATTTCGGAGCCGTAATCCAGCAGCTCCAGGTCCGGGCGGGTCCTCGCCACGTATTCAACCAGGTCGTCCAGCAGGCCGTCGATATACGCGGTGTCATTGCTTACGCAAGAAACCAACAGGGTTAGGCTCTGCCACGCATTGCCGTCCGCCGCGGCATCCTGGGCCACCGAGACGTTGAACCTGGCGCGGATCCGCTGGGTCAGGCTGCGGGCGGCCTGCCGGCGGGTTTTGAGGCTACGGCTGTCGGGCATCCGCAGGGCAATGCGCGCTATTCCCACGTGCATGGATCAGTAGTCTCCAAAGTGGAACGGATCACCGTCGAGGCACTGCCGGCCGGCGCAACCGACGGCGGCAATCGGGCGTCCGCGCAACCGACGGGTCTTTCAGCTTTCCAACCCCCGTCATTCCCGCGCTGGCCGCGCTGGCTATTGACGGCAGATAGACTGCGGGATAGATTGTAATTCGTTATGTTCATATGTACATATTGGCGAAATTCGGTGGTATAACTGCCATACGTCCGCTACGGATACACTGTTTCACCGCTTGCGATTGGGACTCCCGACAATAGCATTAGCGTAATCGCTCTCACTATGGCAACTTATCCTGGCGACCCTGGGCGCCGTCCCGGAACCTCGGATCTTAACGCTGAGGTGCCCGAGGTGGTCATTTCCCGTTTGCCACAATACGTGCGCACGCTGACCCAGTTGCTGGAAGCGGGAGCTGAGGTCACGAACTCCCAGCAATTGGGCGCGCAGTTACAAGTCACGCCGGCGCAGATCCGCAAGGACCTGTCCTACTTTGGCAGGTTCGGCAAGCAGGGCCGGGGTTATAGAGTCCGGCATCTCTTGACCGAGCTCAAGCAAATCCTCGGCTTGGATGAGGAGTGGAATGTCGCCGTAATCGGAGTCGGCCGGCTGGGTAACGCCATCCTGAACTACCCCGGTTTCAACCCCGACGGGTTTCACCTCGTTGCCGCTTTCGATAACAACCCGGGCAACGTGGGCCGGGTGGTGGGTGGCGTTGTGGTACAGCCCATGAGCGCGTTGGCCGAGACCGTGGCCACGCGAAATATCAATATCGCCATCGTGGCCGTTCCCAGCGCACACACCCAGACGGTGATCGACCAGCTGGTCGAGTGCGGCATCAGGGCAATACTGAACTATGCTCCCGTCAACGCCCAAGTGCCGCCGGGAGTGCGGGTTCGCAGCATCGACCCGGTCTTGGCATTGCAATCAATGACTTACTATCTGACCGAATCAAGCCACTCGCTCAACGGGACTAGTCCTTTGGATTAGGCCGTGTTTCAAACACCGTCATCCCCGCAAACTCCGTCATCCCCGCGAACCCCGTCGTCCCCGCGAAAGCGGGAATCCAGCAAGTACAAAATAAAGCCGGTTTTCCGCGGGCAGTGGTTTTCTAGGTTCCGGCTTGCGCGGGAACAACGGTGTGATTTCCAGTTTTTAAACGGGCTCTAGGACGCCGGTTGAGGCCGCTGGGCCATGGAGCGGTGCGGAGCCGACCGGCGACGGCGGGCCACGGTCACCCGCGCCTGCGCCCGGCGCAACGACCCTATCGCCTGTTCCAACTCGACATCGGACGTCCGGTTGGCGATCCGTTGCTGCGCGCGTTCCATGGCTTCTTGCGCGCGCGCTTCGTCGATCTCATCAACATCCTCAGCCGCGTCAGCCAGTATGATCACCTGGTTCCCCAGCACTTCAATGTACCCCCCGGAGAGAGCGAGGTAGGACTCTTCCCCGCCGGCGCGCACCATCAGCTCGCCAGGTTGCAGAACCGTCATCAACGGGGCATGGTTGGGAAGGATTCCCAACTGTCCCGCAATGCCCGGCGCGACCATGGCATCGACTTCACCCGAGAAGACCTGGCGTTCAGCGGTGATGATTTGCAACTGCATGGGCATCGGGAAACGCTCCTGCTGGTTCCATTCGCCGGGTTTCGGTTATGCGGTGGCCTGCATTTGCTCGGCCTTCTCCACTGCCTCTTCGATGGTGCCTACCATGTAAAAAGCCTGTTCCGGCAGATCGTCGTGCTGGCCGTCCAGAATCTCGGCGAAACCGCGCACCGTGTCGCGCACCGCAACGTATTTGCCCGGCTGGTTGGTGAAGGTCTCCGCGACGAAGAAGGGCTGGGTAAGGAACCGCTGGATTTTGCGGGCCCGGAACACCGTCTGCCGGTCTTCGTCCGACAACTCTTCGATACCCAGAATGGCGATGATGTCTTGCAAGTCCCGGTAGCGTTGCAGCACCTGCTGCACGCCTCGGGCGACCCGGTAATGCTCATCACCCACGATGCGCGGTTCGAGAATGCGCGCGAAGGACGCCAGGGGGTCCACGGCCGGATAGAGGCCCTGCGCCGCCAGCGCGCGCTCGAGGGACACCACAGCGTCCAAGTGTCCGAAGGTGGTGACGATGCCGGGGTCGGTGTAGTCGTCGGCGGGCACGTAGATGGCCTGGAAAGAGGTGATGCTCCCGCTCTTGGTGGACGTAATCCGCTCCTGGAGCGCGCCCATCTCAGTGCTCAGCGTCGGCTGGTAACCGACCGCAGATGGCATACGACCCAGCAGCGCGGACACCTCCATACCGGCCAGGATATAGCGGTAGATGTTGTCGATGAAAAGCAGAACGTCCTGGTTCTGCTCTTCGCGGAAGTACTCGGCCATGGTAAGGCCGGTGAGACCGATGCGGGCGCGGACGCCGGGTGTTTCGTTCATCTGCCCGAACACCAGCACGGTGCTGCCCAACACGCCGGAGTCCTGCATTTCATGCCAGAGGTCGTTGCCCTCACGGGAACGTTCTCCCACGCCGGCGAACACCGAAACGCCGCTGTGCACGGCGCCGATGTTACGGATCAGCTCTTGAATGATGACGGTCTTACCCACGCCGGCGCCGCCGTATGCGCCAACCTTGCCCCCTTTCGGGAAGGGAGTGATCAGGTCGAACACCTTGATGCCCGTTTCCAGGATCTCGACGGTGGGGTTCTGGTCGTCGAAGGCCGGCGGATCGCGGTGGATGGGCCAGAACTGGCCCGCCTCGACCGCGCCCAGGTTGTCAAGAGGCGTGCCGGTAACGTCAAAGAGGCGTCCCAGCGTTTCGGGACCGACCGGCACTGAGACTTTGTTTCCGGTGTCGGTGACCTCGGTGCCGCGGGCCAGCCCGTCGGTGGAGCCCAGCGCGAGACAGCGCACCCAGTGGTTGCCGATGTGCTGCTGCACTTCCAGCACGAGACGCTCACCCAAGTTGTCCACTTCAAGGGCGTCAAACAGGTTGGGAAGTTGGTCCGGGGGGAACTCCACGTCCACCACCGTACCGATAACTTGGGCAATCTGTCCGGGCATGTTGTTTATCCTCCGGATGGGTTCGATGATGATTGGACTGTGCCGGAAGTCGGTTCGGAACGTCGGATCGCGTCTTGTTCTGCGAACCGGCCCTTACCCTTCCAAAGCAATCTGACCGCCCACCAGGTCCAGCAATTCGTTGGTGATGCTGTCCTGGCGGAGCTTGTTCATTACCAAAGTGAGGTCTGAGGCAAGTTGGCTCGCGTTGTCGGTGGCGTTGCGCATGGCAACCATGCGGGCCGACTGCTCGCTGGCGATGCTCTCGAGGATGGCGTGGTACACCTGCATTTCCACGAACTGCGGGAGCAGGGCGCTCAGCACCGTCGCCGGGTCAGGCTCGTATATGTAGCCGACCCGCTGAGCCGATTCCAGCTCGGCCGGCTCCACCGGCAGAATGCGGCGGAGCACGGGCTCCTGTTGCACGGTGGAGACGAACCGCATGTACGCCAGGCGCACCTCGTCAAATTCGCCTTCGCTGTATCCGTCAATCACCAGGCGTGAGATCGCCGTCGTGTCCGCCAGGGCTACCCGGTCGCTCAGGTCCGTAAAGACCGCCTGCACGGTGTCCGTGTAGCGCACCATAAAGTCGCGCCCCTTGCGTCCCACCACGATGCTGCGCACCGTGGCGGAGCTATCCAGGATGAACCGAGCCACCTGCCGGTTGATGCTGGCGTGCATCCCGCCGGCCAAACCCCGGTCGGGGGTGATAACCACCACGCCCACGTTGTTCACCGGCCGCGTCTGTAGCAAAGGATGAACCGTGTCATACTCCCCGGTGGGTTGAGCCGCCAGTTCCGCGATGACTTCAAGGATCTTTTCCGCGTAGGGCCGGCCATCCGTGACCGCCAATTGAGCTCGGCGCATCTTGGATGCCGCGATGAGGGACATCGCGTTGGTTACTTTGCCGGTGTTCTCGACGCTGCGGATACGCCGGCGTATGTCTCTAACGCTGGGCATAACTTAACCCTGCTGTTGCCTTTTGTGTTGCACTGGGAAGACCCGTTCCTACTGGAAAGTGGGCTTGAAATCATTGATAGCCGCGGTCAACCGTCCTTCCAGATCGTCGCCCAGGCTGCCCGTTTCGCGGATGGACTGGCTGAGTTCGGGATGGGAGGCGTTGACGTGACGGAGCATCTGCTCTTCAAAAGCGCCCAACCGCTCCAGGGGTATGTCTTCCATCAGCCCGGCGTTGACCGCATAGAGAATGATTACCTCGTCGCCCAGATTGAGCGGTTGGTATTGGCCCTGTTTGAGAACCTCGGTGGCCAACTGCCCCCGGGCCAATTGCGCCCGCGTGGCGGCGTCCAGGTCCGCGGTTCCAAATTGGGCGAAGGTTGCCAACTCGCGATATTGGGCCAAGTCCAGTCGCAAGCGTCCCGCCACCTGCCGCACCGCGCGGGTTTGCGCGGCGCCGCCGACGCGGGAAACCGACAATCCCACGTTGACCGCCGGCCGGATGCCAACGTTGAACAACTCCGGCTCCAGGTAGATCTGACCGTCGGTGATGGATATTACATTGGTCGGAATATAGGCGGAAACGTCGCCGGCTTGGGTCTCGATGATGGGCAGCGCCGTCAGAGATCCGCCTCCGAATTCGTCATCCATGCGGGCCGCGCGTTCCAGCAACCGGCTGTGCAGGTAGAAAACGTCGCCGGGATAAGCTTCGCGGCCGGCGGGACGGCGCAGCAGCAGCGACATCTGGCGATAGGCCCAGGCGTGCTTGGTCAGGTCGTCATAGACGATGAGCACGTCCTTGCCTTCTTCCATGAAAGCTTCGCCCATGGCGCAGCCGGCATAAGGCGCGATGAACTGCAACGGGGCGGAGTCGGCGGAGCCGGCGTTGACCACGATGGTGTGGTCCATCGCGCCGTACTCCTCCAGAATGCCCACCACCTGGGCCACCTTGCCCTGCTTCTGTCCGATGGCGACGTAGATGCAGATCAGATCAGTATCCCGCTGGTTGATAATGGTGTCGATGGCGATGGCCGTTTTGCCGGTGGAACGGTCGCCGATGATCAGTTCGCGTTGGCCGCGACCGATGGGAATCATGGCGTCAATGGCCTTAATGCCGGTTTGAACCGGGGTGTCCACCGACTTGCGGACCACCACGTTGGGAGCGGTGCGCTCCACGGGCATGGTGCGCTCGGTGGCAACGGGGCCCTTGCCGTCCAAGGGGCGACCGAGCGGATCGACCACCCGGCCAACCAGCGCCTCGCCCACCGGCACTTCGATGATCTGCCCCATGGCGCGGACGCGGTCGCCTTCCTTAACTGCGGTGGGGTCGCCGAGGATGGCCGCGCCGACAATGTCCGATTCCAGGTTCAAGGCCAGGCCCAGAACGTCGTTGCCAAAGTCCAGCAGCTCATTGGAGCGAACACTCTGCAGGCCTTGGATGCTGGCGATTCCGTCGCCGACCCGCACGACGGTGCCCACGTCCACGAGGGTCAGGTCGCCGCCGAACTCCTCGATTTGCCGCTTGATGAGAGATACTATCTCCTGTCCCCTGACTGCCATCGGCCAGTCTCCTTATGTCGTTTGATCAGGCGGCCCGCGCCCGTACGGTCTGGCGCATCCGTTCCAGCGCGGAGCTGGTGCTGCCGTCGAGCAGCCGGTCGCCAATCTGGATGATGAGGCCGCCCAGAATGGAGTCGTCAACTTGGGCGCTAATCGCCACCTCGCGTCCCACGAGTTGCGCCACGAAACTGGTGATCCGTTCCAACTCGGCGTCTTCCAGGGAAACCGCCGTCGTGACCTCGACCCGTTGACGCCCCAGCCGCTCGTCCAAGAGAAGCGAATAGCCCTCTTGCACTTCGCGCATGGAGTCCACGCCGCCCCGGTTGACGAGCAAGGAAATCAGGTTGCGCACCAACGGATGTACCTCGAAGAGCACATCTCCGATGGCGGACGTCTTGCGCTCTACGGGAACTTCGGCATGTTTCAAAAACAGCGCGAATTCCGCATCTCCCAACACATCGGCGGCCAGGCGCAAATCCTGGTCCCATTGCTCCAGTTGTTCATGTTCCTCGGCCAACTCGAAGATGGCCTGAGCGTAGCGTTGCCCCGACAAGCGGTTTGCCACGGCTTGCTGCCTCCCTGTTTAGCGTAGCTTTCCCGAAGCGCTCATAATGAGCGCGACGCGGCCGGGGCCGGCATCTCGCCGCGGGGGGCGGTGAGATGCCGACACGTGCCTTGACGGATCAGTTGCGGCGCAACGCCTGCTCCCCTTCCGCCAATACCTGGTCGATGAGTTCCTGGTGAGCCTGCCGGTCAACGCTGCGGCGGATGATCCGCTCCGCGGCCGAAATAGCCAGGTCGCCAAAGGCGGCGCGCACTTCGTTGATGGCGGTGTCCCGTTCCCGGGCAATGTCCGCCCTGGCCCGCTCGGAGAACTCCTCGGCGGCCTGTCGCGCGCGAGCCATCTCCTCTTCACGGAAACGGTCCGCGGCTTCGCGAGCCTGGTCCAACAGCCGTTGGCCCTCGCGCCGGGCCTCGTTGAGTTCTTCCTCGACGGCGGCCCGGGACGTGGCTGCTTCCTCGCGAGCGCGGTCAGCCGCGGACAAACTTTCGCGAATGCTGTCAACCCGACCGTCGAGAGCGTTAAGCAAGGGCCGGTAGGCCAGCGCTCCCAGCAGAATCAGCAGGATGACGTAGTTGATCAGATAGCTGATCAACGAGGGGACGTTCAATCCCAGTTCAACCATGTTGTTACACCACGAAGAGTAGGATCACTGCGACGATGAGCGAATAGATGCCCAGCGCCTCGGCGAACGCGATGGCCAGGATCATGTTGGTGGTGATCGCGCCGGCGGCGTCGGGGTTGCGCCCGATGGCGTTCATCGCGCCGGAGCCCAGGATGCCGATGCCGATGCCGGGGCCGACCACGCCGAGGCCAATGGCCAGGCCGGCGGCCAATAGCTTGGCGCCTCCTTCGGTGAGGCCCTGGGCGCCCACCGACAGCAACATCGCAAACATTGAGAGGTCAAGTGCCATTGTTGAAAATCCTCCGGTTCAAGGTTGGCCTTGTGTTTCAGCTAGCCCCGGCTCCAAATAATGCCGGTGGCGAATGCCCAATTTTGACCGCCGGACGTGGCTCTCCTAATGCTCCTCGTGGCTCACCGCCACCGACAGGAACACCAGTGTCAAACCGGCGAAGATAACCGCCTGTACCAAACCCACGAGGAGTTCCAGGCCGAAAACGAATTGTGTCGCCACGAAGGGTACCAGGAATGTGATCATCACCACCAGTATTTCGCCGGCGGTCATGTTCCCAAAGAGACGGAAGGTGAACGAGACGACACGAACCAATTCGGAAAGCAGCTCAAGGATACCGACGAAGATCCCAATAAGTCCCGACGGCCCTTTGCGAAGCTCACCGAACGCGAAGAACTTCTTGAGGTATCCGAAGCTGTGCGCCCGAAATCCCCAATACTCTACGAACACAAAGGACACCAGGGCGAGGGCCAAAGGCATATTCACGTCAGTCCCGGCTGGCCGGATCAGGTGCGTTGCCAGTTTGAACTCGCCGCCCACGTTGGCGCCGTAGCCCACCGCCTGGTAGATGGGTATAAGGAAAATCGCAATCCAGGCGTTGAACAAAACGAAGAAGAAAATGGTCGCCACAACGGGGAAAACCCGACGGCCCATCTGGGGACCGAGCACGGAAGATGAGAAGCTGAGAACCGCCTCAAACATTATCTCAACCAGGGCTTGCAGCCGGGTGGGGATAACTTTGGGTTTGCGCCCGGCGCTGACGAAAAGAACCAGCATTACAATGCTGGTTAGCCACGCGGAGAGCAAAGTGTTGGTGACCGCGAACTGCATCAGGCCCAGGCCATGATGCTCTTCTTCACCGTGGGCCTCTTCCGCCGAATGCGCGTCCGTCGCCTTGGCTTCCCCGTGATCATCGGTCTTTTTGTCCGCGACGCGATAGCCCACCACGCTTTCGCGGACCGATGCCGGGAATACCGGGTCGGGAGGAAGGTGAATTCCGGGCCGCGAAAGGAATGAGCTTTCCAGCCCGAACATTTTGGAGCCGACGGCTCCAACCACAAAGCCGACGATGAGGAGCACCGCCATACCCATGCCGAACAGGAGAAATGCCCGTTTGCGCGTCACGACTACCAGTTGCCTCCGTGGTCACTTTGCTCGCGGTCCGGCGTGGCGCCAGACCCTAGGCCGCGTTTGGAGCCGTAGATAGCGGGCAGCACCATGCGATACACCCCGTAAAAGGCGATTACGCTGCCCAACACAGTGCCAATGAGCACCATCAGGGCCGCCTGTCCGGTGAGTTTCCCCAACCACACGCCCCCTACAACGCCCAGCACGATGCACAGCGCAATGTACCAGCCCAAACCCGTCAGCCGCAGGGCAACTATGAACCATTGCGGCATTTCCGGTTCCAAACGGCGGGCATAATAGCATTCGTCATACAGCGTGTCAATTGGAGGAGCGGCGAATGATGGAGGAGCGGCGAAAACCGCAAGCCGCGTTACGAAAAAGCCCCGCCGTCACCGGGGCCGGACTGAGTGCGTCTGGGATTCGAGAACCGGCCTGAGCCGAACCTATCTTCGCTCGAAATCTTCCATGTCCAGTTCGTTGATGAGATCCGTGAACGCCGACAAACCCTGCAACTCCTCTTCGGTAACCTCGGCGGGCGCGTCCTCACCGTCCCCGCTCTGAGAAGGAACGGGTTGGCCGGTTTCCTGATCCATCGAAATGGCGGCTTTTTCCATCACCTGGTCAGCGACGTAAATGGGCACTTCGGCGCGCACTGCCACCGCCATCGCGTCGCTGGGGCGAGAATCGATTTCGTGGATCTGGTCACCGACCTTGATTACGATCTTGGCGTAAAAAGTCTCGTTCTGCAAGTCATTGACCAGGATGTGCTCGAAAGAACCGCCCACCGACTTGATGATATCAACCAGCAGGTCGTGAGTCAGCGGACGAGGGACCGTCATCCCCTGCATCCTGACGGCGATGGCTTCAGCTTCGGTGGGACCAATCCATATGAGCAAAAACAGGTTAGTCTCCAGTTCTTTGAGCACCACCACCCGCTGGTAGTTCATCTGGCTGATCCGGATGCTGTCGATTACCAGTTCACGCATCTCGCTGCATCACTCCACTGACTGCATCCGGTGAGGGCTGCCAATCAATCCAGCCGCCCTCGCCCCGTTTGCGCGCCTGATTTTACACCCGATTGGAGCGGTAATGTCAAGCGAACTAGGCGTCGTCGCGCACGCCGGGGCCGGGGACGACGCCTAGTGAACCGGTGCGGCGGATTAGCCTTTTCGGCGTGGTCTTCGCTGCGCCGCAGCCAACTAGCCGCAGCCAACTATCGGTACTCGATCCGTTCTCGCAGGTCTTCGGGCACAAAGTTCTGGGGAGCAGGCGCCGTCGAGTTCGCGCCGGCGGACAAAGTGGCGCCGGCGAGCACGTCGATGCCTTTGCGAATGGAGCCGGTGGCAGCGTTTAGTTCCCGTTCCAGGTCTCTTAGAGTACGCAGGGCGTAGGCATCGGCCTGGTTGCGCCGGTTTTCAGCTTCCTGCTCAGCCTGACCAATGATGCGTTGCGATTTTAGCTCCGCATCGCGGAGCGTTTCCTCGGCTTTGCGACCGAGTTCGTGGTCGCTGAGCCGGGTGCGAAAATCCTGTTCCAGTTGTTGACGGGCCTGATGCGCTTCGGTCACCGCTGAGGACATTATGTCGTCCTTGCGGGACAGCATCTCCCCAGCCCGGTGTATTTCCTGCGGAATAGACATCCGCAGCTGCGCGACAAGTTCGCTCAGTTTGGTCCGGTCAACCATCACGTTGTTGCTGAGTGGCACTGACTTGCTGGAGTCAACCAGCAGCTCGATCCGGTCGATAATGTTATTGATGTCGATGATATCCCCCTTGTGCCGGCGGCATGACTTGCCTGGAACGGCTACCGCTGCGGCGACTGGTATTTATCAGCCAGGGCCCGCGCCACGTGGAGCGGCACCATGTCGGCGATGTCGCCCCCCAACTGCGCGACCTCCTTCAGCAAGCTGGAGCTG
Organism: Dehalococcoidia bacterium; assembly: GCA_963692995.1. Classification (GTDB taxonomy): domain Bacteria; phylum Chloroflexota; class Dehalococcoidia; order Lucifugimonadales; family UBA3495; genus Bin87. The sequence continues at coordinate 544,326 of OY843611.1, read as the reverse complement.
ATGAACATATGCTCCTGGTCGCTCATGAGGGACACCATGTCCACGTCCGGTTCCAGCCGGCGGTTCATAAAGAACATTTGGGATTCGTACTCAAAGTCGGGTCCGCTGCGCAGCCCGCGAATGATGGCCGCGGCGCCGGCCTCCCGGGTGGCTTGCGCCACCAGTCCGTTGAACGGTCGGACCGTCACGTTGTCCAGGTCGGCCACCGCTTCCCGCATCAGCCCCACGCGCTCCTCAGTGTTGAACAACAGGCTCTTGGACGGCGTGTCATATACGGCGATAATCAGGGAATCGAAAAGCCGCGCGGCCCGTTGCGCCACGTTGAGATGTCCCATAGTCACCGGGTCGAAAGTCCCCGGATATAGAGCGGTTACCATTCGGCAAATTCTCCAAACTTGTTTTGACTTCCGGTCAGGCCGCGTCTCCGCATTCCGCACGATAGAACGCTACCGCGTTATCGCCATACCGGCGGATGTCGTACCGACGCAGGCCAGGCACCCAGTCCGGCAGTTCCTGCCGGCTGCTATGTCCCAGCACTACGGTCGCGTTAGCGGCAAGCAGGCCCGACTCCCGGAGCGCCGCCAGCGTCGGGGTCGGGTCGCCCATCCGGTAGGGAGGGTCCAGCAGCGCCAGGCCATAGGGCTCACCTCCGAACTCTCCGGCTCCGGCGCGGCGCAGCCATTCCGAAACGTCGGCGCAGTGTACTCGGCCCGCCTCGGCATAGCCGGTGCGCTCCAGGTTGTCCTGCAAGACTAAGCACTGTCGACGGTTGCGTTCGACAAAGTCGGCCCAGGCTGCTCCGCGGCTTAATGCTTCAATGCCCAGGCTGCCGGTGCCGGCGAACAGGTCAACCGCGCGGTGGTCGATAACCTGACTGGTTTCCAATATGTTAAAGATGGCGGCGCGCACCCGCTCCGTGGTTGGCCGAATGCCGGCTGCCGCAGCGCCTTTCAGACGGACGCCGCGCGCCTCGCCACTGGCAACACGCATTGAATTGGAATTGCGTGGAGACATTTTAGAACTGACCGGGATTAGGGCGGCGTTTGCAGCGTCTGCGGGTTTTGGCCGATTTTCGCACGGCAGGCCACTTTCGCACGGTAGGCCACGCCAGTGTCAGTATAACCCGTTCGGGTGGATTCCGTTCAGGCTTGCCCGGTTCAGGCTTGCCCGGTTGCCGGGGGTGTGCTACCATTTCCACCGCTATACTCCGCCGCAGTGGATATTAGCCCGTACTCTTGACCAATCGTGCGCTGGGCGCACTGCGCCAACTGCGGCTCCCGTGACGTTTGCCCATTCGGTTCGCCGGTCAGCCACGCAGCAATGTCCACTCCGCAACACGCCCAACCACGGACGCCCGGCAACGAGGCGTTTCGACGGGCATTGGCCGAAGCGGCGCCTCCGCTCGGCGCGGGCGCCGTCATCACCATTGGGGTATTCGACGGCGTGCACCGCGGGCATCGGCACCTCCTCCGGCGAATGTTTGAATTGACGGAGCCCCCGCTGGTTCCAACCGTGATCACCTTCAGCAACCATCCCGCTGAGGTAGTGAACCCGGAGCGCACCGTCAGTAAAATCATCACGCCTGAAGAGAAGGTTCACCTTCTCTACGACGCCGGCGTCGGCCGTGTTATATGTGTCGAGTTCACCAACGACCTGGCTAACCTTGATGCCAACGAATTTACGCATCTGCTGGTGGACTGCCTGCAAATGCGTGGCATCGTGACGGGACCGGACTTCGCCCTCGGTCGCAACCGCAGCGGCAACCTGGAATACCTGCGACGGCGTGGTCAAGCCATGGGTTTCTGGGTGGAAACCGTGGCGCCGCTGGAACTGGAAGGCTCCACCGTGCGCAGCCGCCGGGTGCGCAACGCCCTGGCCGACGGCGACGTGGACGGCGCGGAATACCTGCTGGGCCGGCCCTATGCTACCGATGGCCTGGTAGTGCATGGGGCGAAGATGGGACGGCAACTGGGCTTCCCTACGGCCAATATAATCCCAACGCAGAACTTTGTGATCCCCGCCGACGGCGTGTACGCCACCTATGCGACGGTGAACGGCGTGCGCCACATGGCGGCCACCAGCATCGGCGTAAGGCCCACTTTCGGCCTGAGCCAACGCCTCATTGAGGCCCATCTGCTGGATTTCTCCGACGACATTTATGACGAAAATCTGCGCCTGGAGTTTGTCTCCCGCCTCCGGGGACAGGAAACCTTTGAAGGCATCAAGGCGCTCATCACGCAGATGAACTGGGACGTGGCGAACGCCCGCTCCGTTCTCGAGGAACACGACCGGCTGGAACACGCCTAATCCGCCGGTCAATTGCGGCCCCGGCAATCGAGGTGTGTTTTGACCGGTCAAGTGCAGATCCCCGAAAACCTGTCCGCCATCACCCGGCGGGGGGTAAGCCGCATCATCTCCGAAGCCGAGTTCACGGCCATGCTGCGGCAGGGCCGTCCCCTGCGCCTCAAGATGGGCTTCGACCCTAGCCGGCCCGACATCCACCTGGGCCACGTGGTGGGCCTCCGCAAGTTGCGCCAGATGCAGGATTTGGGCCACCAGGTCATCCTCATCGTGGGCGACTGGACGGCGCAAATCGGGGATCCGTCGGGCCGCTCGGCGACCCGTACTATGCTCACCCACGCCGAGGTTCTGGAAAACGCCGAGTCCTACATGCGTCAGTTCTTCAAGGTGGTGGATCGGGAACGCACCCAGGTGGAATGGCAAAGCCAGTGGTTCGGCGAGTTCACCCTGGCCAACGTCATCGAGCTGACCAGCCGTTTCACCGTTAACCAGTTCCTGCACCGGGAGGACTTCGCCAACCGCTACGCCGACAACCAACCCATCGCCATTACCGAGCTGCTGTATCCGCTGATGCAAGCCTACGACTCGGTGGTCATCGAGTCGGACGTGGAATTCGGCGGCACGGACCAGATGTTCAACCTCCTGGTAGGCCGGGAGTTGCAGGGCATGATGGGCCAGACGCCCCAGCAGTGCTTTATGATGCCTATTCTCGTGGGCACCGACGGCGCTCGGAAGATGAGCAAGAGCCTGGACAACTACGTCGCCCTGGAAGAGCCGCCCCAAGATATGTACGGCAAGCTGATGTCTTTGCCCGACCGTCTGATAACGTCCTACTACGAATACCTGACCGACGTGCCCGACGCTGACATCGCCGAGATGCAGCAGTCCATGGCGTCGGAGACGGCCAACCCCATGGACTTCAAGAAAGGACTGGCCCGCCGCATCACCGCTGCCTTCCACGATGCCGGGGCTGCGGAATCCGCCGAGACGCACTTCGAGCAGGTGGTGCAGCGGCGGGATTTGCCCGACGCAATGCCGGAGTATCGTTTGGCTGATATTGGCGATTTGAGCATCAATCGTTTGCTGACGCAGACCGGCATGGCGTCCAGCAACGCCGAGGCGCGGCGGCTGATTGGGCAGGGCGCGGTGGAAATCATCCGCAGCAGCGGGGAGCGGGTATCGGTAGCCGCCGGGGATGCGCCAGCGCTGGCGGCGGGGGACGTACTGCGCGCCGGCCGCCGGCGGTTCGCGCGGGTGGTGGAATAACCGTGACACCCCAGGAGTTCATCGCCAAGTGGCGGCGCAGCGCCGGCGGGGAAATGGCCGGAGCGCAAGAGTGGTTTATCGATGTGTGCCGGGTGGTGGAGCACGGCACGCCCAACGAGACTGACCCACGTCAAACGTGGTACACCTTCGAGCGGACGCTTCGGCAGGACTCGGGACGCCCCGGGCGCGCCGATGTATTCAAGAGTGGCTATTTTGCCTGGGAATTCAAGGGCGTTCACCGGGATCTGGACGAAGCCTATCGCCAGCTGCAACGCTACCGAGAGGCGCTCCTCAACCCGCCCCTGCTGGTGGTGTCGGACTTTCGCACCATTCGGGTGCATACCAACTTTACCAACAAGGTTTCCGATGTTCACGTCATCGCGCTGGACGACCTGCACGAACCGGCAGCGCTGGAAATCCTGCGCAATGTCTTCAATAACCCGGATGCGCTGGAACCGGACATCAGCCCGGAACAAGTTACCGAGGAGACCGCGAACATTTTCGCCGGCATCGCCCAGTCAATGCGCGACCGGGGAGTTGCTCCCCTGGCAGTTGCGCGATTCCTCAATCGACTGGTCTTCTGCTTCTATGCCCAAGACGTGGGCCTGCTGCCCAACCGGATCCTCTCGCAGCTATGCGATAGCTACCATGATAACCCGGAGGAATTTGACGACGCTCTACGGGAACTGTTCGCTCAGATGAACGAAGGCGGACGCTTCGGAGTTGAGCGCATTCGTCAATTCAACGGCGACCTGTTCCATGAACCGGATACCGTCTTGATGACAACCGGAGAATTGGAAGACCTGGCGGAAGCCCCCAAACGCAATTGGGCTCATATTGAGCCGTCAATCTTTGGCACGCTTTTTGAGCGCGCCGTGGATCCCGCTAAACAAGGGCTGGTGGGAGCGCAATACACCTCGGAAGAGGACATTTTAGCGGTCATCAAGCCGGTGATAATTAACCGGCTGCTGGCCGAATGGCACGATGTGGAAAGCAAAGTCGGCGGGTTGATGCTGCTGGAAGGCCAGCGGGACGATGCGCAGGCCCGGCGGCTGCTGGAGGAGTTTCAGGGTCGTATTGCATCGCTGCGCGTACTCGACCCGGCTTGCGGCAGCGGCAACTTCCTCTACGTGGCCCTGCGACAGCTGCACGATTTGGAGAAAGCGGTATTGACCTTGGCCGCGGAGTTAGGCTTGCGTAATTTTCTGCCCGAAGTGTCGCCGGAGCAGTTCTACGGCATAGAAATTGACCCTTACGCCAGCGGCCTGGCGCGCACTGCCCTCTGGATTGGACATCTGCAATGGCTGATTGAAAACGGTCACCAGTACAACCGGGAGCCGGTGCTGGGTTCATTAAATACGATTGCCTGCCGCGACGCATTGATTGAATTCATCGAACCCTGGCCGGAGGGCAACGCCCTGCTGGAACCGGATCTGTCCGCATGTTCCGCTTACACTGATGCGGACCGGCGTGAACTGCGCGAGCTGGAGGATCTGACATGGGCGGAAGGGGACGCTCTTTGCGGCGCCCGTAACTTCCAGCGGGAAGCCCGCTGGCCGACGGTGGATTACATCGTCGGCAACCCGCCCTTCCTGGGACACTTCCCATTCCGCGAGCAGCTGGGCGATGATTACGTTAGCGCCGTGTACGCGCTTTACGGAGACCGCATCCCTAACTCCAGCGACCTGTGCTGCTATTGGTTCGAGAAGACCCGAAAGCACATTGCAGAGGGCAAGACCGGCCGGGCCGGGTTGCTGGCTACCCAGGCGATACGGTTCCAGTCCAACCGTCCCGTGCTGGAGCGCATCAAGGACACCGGCGATATATTCGCCGCGGTTTCCGATAAAGACTGGGTGCTGGACGGCGCCAACGTTCACATCTCAATAGTATGCTTTGACGACGGCAGCGAAACGAGCCGCGCCCTGGACGGCGCGCCGGTGAACAACATCAACGCCGACCTCACCGGCGGAGCGGATTTAACGCAGGCCAGGATGCTGGCGGAAAACGCTAGCATCAGCTTTATGGGAATTACCAAGATCGGCCCGTTTGAAATCACCGCGGAGGTTGCTGAAGCGATGCTGGCGCAGCCCAACCTCCACGGCAAACCAAACAGTGCAGTAGTCAAGCGCTGGCTTAATGGCCGCGACATCAATCAGGACTCCGCTGATATGTGGATAGTCGATTTTGGCACGGATCTGCCGGAATCGGATGCTGCGCTTTACGAGGCTCCGTTTGAGTATGTCCGCCAGGAAGTCAAGCCGGGGCGCGATTCCCATCGAGATCCCAGGGTGAGGCGGAATTGGTGGCGGCTGGGTGTTCCCAGAGCGGAAATGCGGGAAGCGCTGGCCGGGTTGCCGCGTTACATCGGCACCAGCGGTGTGTCCAAGCATCGAATATTTACCTGGATCAGTGAGGACGCTCTGCCCGATGCCACCATCATCGTATTCGCCAGTGACGAGGACTACCTTTTTGGCGTCCTGCACAGCCGGATCCATACGCTTTGGGCGTCAGCAATGGGGACGCAACTAGAGGATCGTCCTCGCTACACCCCCACGACCTGCTTTGAGACCTTCCCGTTCCCGGAACCGAGCGACGCGCAGCGGGCCGCCATCGCCAGCGCCGCCGCCGAGCTGAACCGGCTGCGGGAGAACTGGCGCAACCCGACGGATCTGTTCGGCGAGCCGGCGCTCAACGCCGAACAGCTGCGTCGCCGCACCCTGACCAACCTGTACAACAACTATCCGACGTGGCTGGCCAACGCCCACGCCGCGCTGGATGCGTCGGTGGCGGCCGCCTACGGCTGGCCGGCGGATTTGCCCGATGGGGAGATACTGGAGCGGCTGCTGGCGCTGAACCTGGCGCGGGCCGGGAAGTAATCGGGGCCGGTCAATGTTCGCCGCGCGTTGTTTCTTGTTGATTGCATGTTCTAATTGCGTTGACGGGGATGGATACGATGTTTATGCTTGTGGGATGGAAGTCTGCCCCGCATTCGTTGACGAAACTGGAATACTTTCCGGCCAGCGTCAGCAGCAGCCCGTTTACGGTGTCGGCCTCCTGGTCGTACCCGAACCCAGGGTTATAACCAACAGTCTGTATCGTATTCACTTCAACTTTGGCGCCGGCCAGAAGGCCGAGCGCAATCGCCTACGCAGTGAAATCAAGTCGTGCGCCACGTTGCCGACGATGCCTGAAATTGACCGGCTGATGCACTCTACTCGGCACCACGAGTACAAATTCAGCGAGGTTACGCGCTTCAACCTCCAGCAGTACATCGATCTGCTGAATCTCTACTTCTCTTTCCCGGAACCGCAGTTCCATGCTCTGATAATGGACCGACTTGACCCCAACTATAACTTGTCGCGCTGGGGCGACGATGCCTGGCAGGCCTACGCAGGTCTGGCGCAGGAGTTATTGGAGCGGCAGCTCGACCGGGATGTGTTCGCTATCGTGGATTTACAGGACAAACCTGACCAATCATCCGTATATATTGAGGATACGCTCTGCGCTGTGCCGGCTGTAAAGGGGTGCCTACGCGCCACCTCAGATATGGCCATTTACTTGCAGATTGTGGACTTGCTGCTGGGCTGTTTGCAATTCGACTGGAAAGACGCCAACGGCTATTACGGCACAGAGTCGCAGCGCGCCAAAGAAAAGCGGGAATTGGTGGACTTCGTAAAGGGCCGGTTGGATGTGCCACCGGGAGCGCGGTTGTTGGCGAGGGAGGCTTCATCTCAAAAATGGGAGTCCCCATCGCTGTTCACAGTGCGCCGCGAGGAGTGGTAAGCGCTGCTTCGGGTAAGCCGCGAAAGCCGAAGCGCGGCTATGTCCGGCGCCTGTCCCTTAAGCAGGACGGCGTACTCCGACCACTCCGCGCTTACTGTGACAAAGGTATCGGGTAGCCATCCCGGTGTCAAGGGTTTTCCCCGGTGTCAAGGGTTTTCCGAGGCGCGATGGCGTCCGTCCTGGTTAGCGGACGACCGGGTGTGCGATGGCATTGCGGCTATGGGTAATCCCGCTGCGCTATACTAGGTCTATCCTGGAACCGAGCCGACAGACTCATTCCCATAGCGGACAATTGAAGTATCCATGAACGAAAACTCCGTGAATCCTATGGCGATAGCAATTCCCGCAGTGATCATCTTTTTGGTGGCCCTATTGTTATGGTCCTCCGTGAGTGATTCCGTTATCGATTTTTGCGAAACTATTGACCCGGCTCGCTACCCCATATATGAGGGATTTGGTTATCGCCCCCTCCTGATCGTCTGTGGATTACTAACATCGTTGATCAACTTGCTATCATAAATTGATCGCCCGGTCCATTACATCAGGGAGGCCCGGCAATGACCACCGCCAAAAAACTGCTCACCGCCGACGACCTGCTGGCGCTGCCGGATGATGGTATGCGGCGCGAACTGATCCGAGGTGAGCTGATCGAAATGCCGCCAGCCGGTGACGACCACGGATTTGTCGGCAACGAAGCGTCCTGGCGAATGAGCGCTTTCATCCACCAGCATGGCCTCGGTCGAGGCCGGATGGCAGAAACCGGGTTCCGGGTCGAGGTCGAGCCGGACACGGTGCTGGCTCCCGACTACGCATTCATCTCTTACGAGCGCCTGGCAAACCGGCCGGAACGTCGGGGCTACGCCCAGGTTGTTCCCGACCTGGTCATGGAAGTTTTTTCCTCCAATGACCGTCAACCGCAGATGAACCGCAAAATACGGCGGTGGCTGGACGCCGGCGTCCGTCTGGTTCTAGTCATCTATCCTGTGCCGCAGGAAGTACACGCTCACTACGACAACGACACGACGCAGCAGTTCGGCATCGGTGATACGCTTACTCTGGATCCCGTGTTGCCGGGCTTCGCCTGCCCCGTTGCCGAGATTTTCACCTACTGACACTCCCCCCTTCAGCAGCAGGAGCCTACCATGGTTCTCTCCAACAACGATGCCAATGACGCCATCGGCCAGCGCGCCGACGCCTGGCGGCAGCGGGCTGCCGGCGTTCCCCAGCGCAAGGCGGCCTATAAAACCCTGAGCCAGCTGCCCATCGCTCCGGTGTATGGCCCGGAAGACGTGGCCGACAGCGACTATCTGCGGGACGCCGGCCGGCCGGGGGAGTATCCCTACCTGCGGGGAGTGCATCCCACCGGCTACCGCTCCCGCCTGTGGACCATGCGGATGTTCGCCGGCTTTGGCGAGCCGGCCGAAACCAACGAGCGGTTCCGCTTCCTGCTGGACCAGGGCGAAACCGGCCTCAGCGTCGCCTTTGATATGCCTACCCTGTACGGCTACGACCACGACGACGAGCGAGCGCGGGGCGAGTTCGGCAAGTGCGGCGTGGCAGTCTCATGCCTGGAGGATATGCAGACCGTCTTTGACGGCATCCCCCTGGACCAAGTCACCACGTCCATGACCATCAACAGCCCGGCGGCCATCATCTGGGCCATGTACATCGCCGCCGCCGAGCGGCAGGGCGCGGCCATCGGCTCATTGGGCGGCACCATCCAGAACGACATTCTGAAAGAGTACATCGCCCAGAACGAGTACATCTTCCCGCCACACCCCTCCATGCGCCTGGTGGTGGACACCGTAGAGTTCGCTACCAACCATATGCCCCGGTTCAACCCCATCAGCATCAGCGGCTATCACATCCGCGAGGCCGGCAGCAACGCCGTGCAGGAGCTGGCCTTCACCTTGGCCGACGGGTTTGAGTACGTCCGGCACTGCGCGGAGCGCGGGATGGCGGTGGACGACTTTGCCCCCCGGCTCAGTTTCTTCTTCAACGTGCACAATGACTTTTTCGAGGAGATCGCCAAGTTCCGCGCGGCGCGGCGCATCTGGGCGCGGGAGCTACGCGAGACCTTCGGCGCGGAGACCGAGCGTTCCGCGTGGCTGCGGTTCCACGCGCAAACCTCCGGCGCGTCGCTGACGGCGCAGCAGCCGGAGAACAACGTGGTGCGCGTGTCGTTGCAGGCGCTGGCCGCCGTGCTGGGCGGATGCCAGTCGCTGCACACCAACAGCAAAGATGAAGCGTGGGCGTTGCCCTCCGCCGAGGCCGCGCTACAGGCTCTCCGCACCCAGCAGATTATCGCCCACGAAACCGGCGTCCCCGACACCGTTGACCCGCTGGGCGGCAGCTACTTCCTGGAGGCTTTGACCAACCAGGTTGAGGCCGGCGCTTACGATTATTTCCAGCAGATTGACCGCCACGGCGGCGTGATCCCATCCCTCGAATCCGGCTTCTTCCAGCGCGAGATCGCCGATGCCGCCTACATCTACCAGCAGGAGGAAGACCGCAAGGAACGCATCACCGTGGGCGTCAACGACTATGTGGCGGCGGGTGAGAACCTGTCCATTCCACTGCTGCGGGTGGATGAGGCCGGCGAGCAGCGGCACATCGCCCACCTGAACGAAGTGCGCCGCCGCCGCGACAACCGGGAGGTAGCCACGCGCCTGCGCGCCCTGGAAACGGCGGCCCGTCAGTCCGGCAGCGACGCCAACTTGATGTACCCGCTGGTAGAGGCAGTCAAGGCCGAGGCGACGCTGGGCGAAATGATGGGCGTGTTCCGAGACGTGTTCGGCGAATACCAGCCCACGTGGGGATTTTAGCGCGGTGCGCGACGGCAAAACGCCGTGATACAGGAGCGAGCCTATGGTAACCGCAAGGCCGAAAGGCAAATACACCTACGCCGACTATGCTGCCAAGCCCGACGATGCGAAATGGGAGTTGATTGACGGAGTTTTGTACCAAATGGCGGCAGGGGCCAGCGCACGGCATCAGGAAGTGTCCGAAAACCTGGGAAGTTTAATGGGAGACCACATCCGTCCGCGCCGGTTGGGGCGGCTTTACCGACCGCGCTTCGACCTGATTCTGCCGGGCGAAACGACAGTGGAACCGGACCTGATGTTTGTGAGCGCGGCCCGGCAGCGTATTATCACAACGCGCGGTTGTGAAGGCCCGCCCGATCTGGTGGTGGAAGTCCTTTCTCCGTCCAATCCACGCCACGACCTGGAGCGCAAGCGGGAGTTGTACGCCCGGCATGGCGTACCCGAGTATCTGATTTTGGAGCCGTACCAGGAAACCGTACTAGCCCTGTCTGAACCGGGGGGTAGCGCAGGGCAAGGCGCTTACGGATCGGAAAGGCTGTATCGCTCCGGCGATATGCTCGCGATCGTCGTCCTTCCCGGACTGGTGATTGCGGTGGCGGACATTTTTGCTGAGCCGTGGTGAAGGGCGGGCGGGTTTGAAACTCGCCCTTGCTTGAGTCTCGTCAGCCAAGCACCCTGAGGATAATACCGCCAACGATGATGGTGCCCATTAGCCCGATGACAGTGAGGTAAACTCGGGTGAGGTTGGTTTCTACTCGGCCCAGCCGGGCGTTGTTCTCCTGCCGGAACTCGCGCTGTTCGGCGCGCAACTCCTCGCTGAGCTGTCGCAGTTCCTCGCGCAACTCCTCCCGGTGCTGTCGCAGTTCCTCCCGGAGCTGTCGCAGTTCCCCGCGCAGTTCCTCCCGGAGCTGTCGCAGTTCCTCGCGCTGTTCCTCCCGGTACTGTCGTTGTTCCTCGCGGAGCTGTCGCAGTTCCTCGCGCAGTTCCTCCCGGTACTGTCGTTGTTCCCCCCGGAGCTGTCGCAGTTCCTCGCGCTGTTCCTCCCGGTACTGTCGCTGTTCCTCGCGGAGCTGTCGCAGTTCCTCGCGCTGTTCCTCCCGGTACTGTCGCTGTTCCTCAATGAACAACACCATAGTGGCCTCAAAAGCGGCCAGACGGGATTCTATACCCGCCAGGCGTTGTTCTACACCTGGCAGTGGAGCTGCTGCTTGCGTTGTCATACTATCCCTTGAATATCTCGTAAGAGGGCGGAACTAGAAACCCGCCCTCTTTACGGTTAGGAACGGCAAAACTACCGCGCGCCCTTACGCCGTCGCCCCCTCCTTGGCCTGCTTGGCGGTGTCAATCACCCGCTGCTCAATGTTCTGCGGCACCTGTTCGTAGTGGTCGAACTCGTAGCGATAGGAACCGCGGCCGCCGGTCATGGAGCGCAGGTCCTGGGAGTAGCGCTGCACCTCGGCCTGGGGAACCTCGGCTTCGATGACGGTGTAGCGGTTTTCCGGGTTCATGCCCAGGATGCGGCCTCGCTTGCCGTTGAGGTCGCTGATGATGTCGCCGGTGTAGTTCTCCGGAACGGTAACGTACAGCCTGACGATGGGCTCCAGCAGCACGGGCGAGGCCTTCTGCATCCCCTGACGCAGGGCCTGGCTGCCGGCGATCTCGAAGGCAATGGGCTTGCCGTCCACCGGGTGGGTGCTGCCATCGTAGATGACGGCCTTCAGATCCACCACCGGGAAGCCGGCCAGTACGCCTTCTCGCAGCGTGTTGACGACACCCTTCTCTACCGCGGGTATTAACTCGCGCGGTACGCGCCCGCCAACCACTTCGTTGCCGAACTGGAAGCCCTCGTCCCGGGTCATCGGCTCGATCCTGAGCAAGACGTGACCGTACTGACCGCTGCCGCCGGTCTGCTTCTTATGGCGATATTCCGAGTTAGTAACCTGCGTGATGGTCTCGCGGTAGGGAACCACGGGCAGCTTGACGTTGAGGCCGGCGCCGAACTTGCGCTTGATGCGGTCCAAGGCCACCTCGATCTGCACTTCGCCCAAGCCCGTGAGCAAGCTCTCGCTGGTCTCCGGGTTGCGGGTGAACTGTAGGCTGGGGTCGTCCTCGACGATGCGCGCCAGGGAGGTGCTCATCTTGTCCAGGTCGGCTTGGGTGGCCGGCACCACGGCCAGCGAGTAGAAGCCTTTGGGGAAGTCGATGCCGGTCAGGGTAACGCGATTGTCGCTGGCGGCCAACGTGTCCCCGGTGAGGGTGGCGTTCAACTTGCCCACTGCGCCAATGTCGCCGGCGACCACTTCGGTCACGTTGTCCTGGCTCTTGCCCTGGGGCAGGTACAGCTGACCCAGCCGCTCGGATTCGCCCTTGTTGACGTTATAGGCCTCGCCGTTGGAACGGACCGTGCCGCGAAAGACTCGGAACATGGAAAGCTTGCCCACGAAGGGGTCGGATGTGGTCTTGAACACCAGCGCGGCAGCGGGGCCGGCGGCGTCGGGCGCTACATCGTCGTCGCCGGAGGTGGCGGGAAGGTCGGCCGGCGACGGCAGGAAGTCCCGGATCACCTGCGCCAGCTCTGCGACGCCGATGCTTTGCGTAGCCGAGGAGATCAGGATTGGCACCAAGTCGCCGTTGCGGATGGCTTCGCGGGCGCCGGCAGTTACCTCGGCGGCGGTGATTTCCTCGCCTTCCAGGTACTTGTCGGCCAAGTCATCGTCGGACTCTGCCACGGCCTCAATGAGACGCTCGCGGGCGGAAGCAAAATCGCCCACCACTCCGGCGGGGATGTCGGCCGGCGGGTCGATGACGCTTACCAGGCCGGAGAAGTCCAGGGCTTCGCCAATGGGCAATTGGAAGGGGACACAGCGGCTTCCGAAGGTGTTCACCAGTTCCTGTATGTTGCGCTCAAAGCTCGCGTTTTCCCGGTCCATTTTGTTGAGGACGATGGCGATGGGCAACCCGCGCGCCTGTGCCATGTCCCAGGCGCGCTCGGTGCCAACGTCAATGCCGGTGGGCGCGGCTATCAGGATCATGGCCGATTCCACCACGCGCAGGGCGGCGACCGCCTCCCCCAGGAACTCGTCATAGCCCGGGGTGTCCAGCAGGTTGACCTTGTCGTCTCCCTCCGAGAACCGCAGCAGGCTGGTCTGCACGCTGGCAGAGCGCTTGGCCTCCTCCGGTTCATAGTCGGAAACGGTGCTGCCGTCCTCAACGCGGCCGATCCGGTTAATCACCTTGGCGTTGAACAGCATGGTCTCGGCAAGGGTGGTCTTGCCCGCGCCGCTATGGGACAGCAGCGCAACGTTGCGAATGGTACTGGCGGATACGGCCATCGTGTTACCCCTCCGGTTCGTCAATCAGATGCCAATGGCTGATTGTAGCGAAACCGTACTGCCTGTTGCAACCGTAGGGCGACAGCGGTACAATTGTAGGCCAGCGACCGGCAGCGAGCCGCTCCTTCAGCGACTCCCCCTCGGGGCCGGCCGCTCCTTCTTTTAACCACCCACCCGTCGCTCCGGCGAAAGCCGGAATACAGAGGTCGCTTGGCCTCACACCGACGTCTGCGTGATCACCCGCGGCGCCACCTTGCGGGACAGCCAGCGTCCGTCTTCAGAGTTGCCGAGCAGTTGCCCGTCCCGGACGATGACCTTGCCGCGCAACAGGGTCATAATCGGGTAGCCGGCGCACTGGAAGCCGTCCCAGATGGAATAGTCGGAGTCGGCGTGCAATTCGTCCACCGTTATCGTCTTCTTCAAGTTGGGGTCGAAGATGACGATGTCGGCATCGCTGCCCACGGCAATTGCGCCTTTCTGCGGGTACATCCCCAGGATTTTAGCGGCGTTGGTTGAGGTGATGGCGGCGAACCGTTCCAGGTCGATACGCCCATTAGCGGCCAGCTTGGTGTAGGTCACCGGCATACGGGTCTCGATACCGTTGTGGCCGCCGCACAGGGTGCGAATAGTCTCCCCCGCCAGCTTGATATTCTTGTAGGTGGTCCATTCGTCGGTGGCGGTGGTGCAGATGGGGCCGTCCACCAAGCCCTGTTGCAGCGCGTCGCGGTCGTCGGAAAACTTGATGGCCGGGTAGGTGTGGATGGCCAGACCTTCGGGCTTCAGGTAGTCGTCGCAGGTGAACTCCAGATAGTTGTGCAGAGCCTCGCCGTACACCGGCAGCTGGGCGGCACGGGCTTCCGCGATGGCGGCCACGCCCTCTTTGGCCGTGGTGTGGACGAAATAGACGCCCGTTTCGGTCTTCTGGGCCAACCGCGCCACTTTGCGGAACGATATGTCTTCGGAGATATTGTTGTGGGCCAGGTGCAGGTTAGAAGCGTGGTCGCGGCCCTCCCGCTCCAGTTTCTCCTCCATGTACGTGACGATGTCGTCTTCCTCAGCGTGAACGGCCATGATCCCGCCGTGCTTGCCCACTTCCCGGAAGATCTCCCACAGGTGTCCCATGGGCACACGGGCGTGGAAGGTGGTGAAGACCTTGAAGCTGGCGACACCCGATTGGATGGCTTCGCCGATCTCGCCCAAGGTGCTGGGCGGAATGGCCCCGGCCAGGATGTAGTGGAAGGTGTGGTCAATGTAGGAATGGCCGCGGAAAATGTCCCGACGGGTTTCGATCTGGGCCATGATCGGGTCAGCAGGAGGAACCGCGCCCGGCGTCAAAGGCAGCGCGCCGGCAAAGTCCACGAAGGTGGTCACTCCCCCGAAGGCGGCGGCGCGGCTGGCCGCTTCGGGCGGTTGGGTGAACACGCCATCGTCACCGCCGGCCCAGTAATCGGGCACCGGCACGTTGATATGCGCGTGGGGTTCGATGCCGCCGGGCAGAACAATCATTCCGGTCGCGTCAATGACCGCCCCCGCGCCCAAATCGTCCAAAACGCCCGGGGCTACCACCGCGGCAATCCGCTCTCCCCCGATGCCGACGTCCTTGAGGCCAACTCCTGCCGGCGTGACCACAGTTCCGCCCTTGATAATCAAATCCAGCATTATCCCCTCCTGCATCGACGATGCAAGCTCCTCGGTATCGCGCCCGTAACCAACCGTGTCTGACCGAGACGATTATAGCGCAGCAACCCGGAGATCACCCCAACTAATTATGCGGCCCGCATCGGGAAAACGGTCTCGACACGGCGACCGAGGCAACTATGCGCCGCCGTTGCCAATCCAGCCGGCGGCGCGCTCGGCAATCATAATCGCCGTAGCGTTGGTATTGGCCCGCACCACGTTGGGGCAGATGGAAATATCCACCACCCGCAGGTTGTTAACGCCATGCACGCGGCAATACTGGTCCACCACCGCCAAAGCATCGCCGGCCGGCCCCATGCGGCACGACCCCGACGTGTGAAAAGTGGTGAACACATTGCGGAGCAGCCAGTCATCCAGCGCATCATCCGACCTCAGTTCCGCTGCGGTCGGCGAAAGCGGCCCTCCGGCAATGGCGGCGAAGGAAGGCTGATCGAGGATGCGCCGGCACAGGCGAACACTCTCCCGCAGCCGCTGCCGGTCCCATTCGCTCTGCAAATAGCGGTAGTTGATCAGAGGCTTGTCATGAGGATCCGCCGAGGCGAGACGCAGCTCTCCGGCGCTGTCCGCGTTTTGCAGGATGCAGGTCATCCGCAGCATGGGCTGCTCTGCCCCCGGCCCGCTGCCCAGCGGACTGGGCCCGGACGCGACGTTGTTGACGTACACGTGCATATCGTTACGAGTCGTCGAGCCGGCAGTGGTGTATCGCAGCAGCGTCTGGATTCGGGAGCCGGAAAAATCGGCGGGAATGTAGTCATGATGGAGTGCGCTGTCCACGTACACCAAGGGGTGGTCCCGCAGATTCCGGCCCACGCCCGGCAGGTCGCGCACCACCGGGATGTCCAACTCGGCTAGATGGTCGGCGGGGCCCACGCCGGACAGCATCAGCAGTTGCGGCGAGGCGATCCCGCTGGCGCACAAAACAATCTCGTCGCCGCCCACCGTGAACACATCGCCGCCGCTTGCGACTTCCACGCCCACGGCGGTTGCGCCCTCAAACAGTATCCGCCGCGCCACGACATTGCCGCGTATCGTCAGGTTGAGCCGATGGCGGGCCGACGACAGGTAAGCCAGGGCGGCGCTCATGCGTATGCCGGCCGGGTTGTTCATCGGCGCCGGCCCGAAACCCTCCGACGACGGGTGGTTCAGATCCGGGTCTTCGGGGTAGCCGAGATCAGCGCAAGCCTGCGCGAAGGCATGCTGGAAGGGGTGCCAGGCATCCCGCGGCGCGCGCGCTACCGGCATGGGGCCATCACTGCCGTGAAAGTCGTCGTGGGCGTCGGTGTCGATTTCCAATTTGCGGAAGAAGGGCAGAACGTGTCGGTAGGCCCATTGGTCGTTGCCCTGTTCCGCCCAGGAGTCATAGTCCTCGGGCAGGCCGCGCAGGAAAACCTGTCCGTTGACTGCGCCGGAGCCGCCCATAACCCGGCCCCGGGCAATCTGCATCGGTTCCGGCTGCCGGTGGGTGCCAATAGCCCGGTATGACCAATTGAACGGCCCGTCCGGGGTGGAAGCGTCCTGGCTGGTTCCGTCGCGCAGTTCCGCCGGCCACTGCTCAAAATCAGCGTAGTCCGGGCCAGCTTCCAGCAGCAGCACCGAGCGGTTGGAGTCTTCCGAAAGGCGGGTTGCCAGGGCGCAGCCGGCAGATCCGCCGCCGATAATGATCACGTCATACTGCATCGTAATCTTGCGCTCTAACCTGTGTCAGATGCCTAATACCTGTTGCGCCGTCAGACGGGCAATGCGCTGACGGATTAGCTGGCAGTAATATGGGCTGATTTCAAAAGCGATGCACTGACGGTTGTTCTTGTAGCAAGCTTCTACAGATGTGCCTGATCCGGCAAATGGGTCCAACACTACACCAAATTCCGGGCAACTGGACTTTACCATCCGCTCGACTATCTCCAGAGGTTTTTGAGTCGGATGATCTTCTCGTTCTCGATGCAATCGATGCAGACGGGATACGCTCCAAACGTCTTTGGGATTATAGCCAACTTCTAACCATTTTTTCCCAACGAATATGGATCTCGTGCGCGCTTTTTTCGTTTCCGCGTCATAGGGTATGCGAACTGCGTCTATATCAAAATAATATCTCTTGGTTTTGGCAAAAAATCCGATGGTGTCATGCACTGACGAAAAGCGGCGCGTTGTGCCGCCCATGCTAGGAACTTTACGGTCCCAGATAATTTCGTTAATCATTGTCATCCGAGTTTTCAAAAAAGAAAAAATCTCCGGCGAAAATCGCCAAGTAGTAAAAACGTACAAGCTTCCAGTCTCTTTTAGTTTAGGCGTGACTGCCTTAACCCATGCTTGTGTCCATTCCAAAAATTCACCTGGATCCATCATATCGGAACTGTTCCCGTAATCCTTGCCGAGGCAATAAGGCGGGTCAGCGATGACCAAATCCACCGAGCCGTTCTCAAGACGGCCTACACCAGACAGAAAATCCTCATTGTAAATCGAGTAGCTCATCGTAAATCGACTAGTTCATCGTAAGACGATGCTCCTTAATATCATAACTGGCGGGCTTGCTGGCCAGGCCGCCCCAACAAACGGTACGGCGGAAAAGCCGCGCAGAAAACCGATGCCACTACGTCGGCCACCGAATCCAGCGAAGGGCAAACTTCCAACTCAGCGGCCATGCTGGTTACCGTTCTGTCGCGGATACCGCACGGCACGATGCCGTCGAACATCCGCAGATCAGGGTTCACGTTGATGGCGAAACCGTGGTAGGCGACGCCGCCGGCTATCTTGACGCCGATGGCCGCAATCTTGCGGCGCCCGTCGGCCGTCCAGACGCCGGTAAACCGGTCAACGACGGTGGCCGGCAAGCCAAACTCGACCAGGCTGTGTATGATGACTTGCTCTAGCAAACGCACGTACCAGTGCGGCCCCCCGCGTCCGCGCAGTCGGATAATGGGGTAGGCAACCAGCTGGCCCGGGCCGTGGTAGGTAATCAGGCCGCCCCGGTCGGTTTCCACCACGCTGACCCCGCGCGCCGCCAGGGTCTCAACGTCCAGCAGCAGGTCGGAATCGGGGGCCAGCCGGCCCCGGGTGTAGGTATGGGGATGCTCCAACAGCAGCAGGGTCTCCGGGGCGTAGCCCTGGCGAACCGCATCGGCGATTCGGACCTGCCAGTCCCACGCCGCGCGGTAGGACGCCACGCCGGCGCGGATGATGCGACAGCTCTCCTCTGCCGCAGCGGCCGCCGGCAGTTCAGTAGATGGGAGTGTCGTCATCCATCGCCTCAAGGCGATCCTTGACGGCCTGCAAAAACGCTCCCGATTCGGCGCCGTCGTTGATGCGATGGTCGAAGGACAGGCAAAGGTTCATCATCCAGCGGATGGCGATGGCGTCGTTTATCACCACGGGCCGCTGCTGCGCCGCCTCGGTGGTCAGGATGCCGGCCTGGGGATGGTTGATGATCGGCCCGCCCAGGACGCTGCCCAACGCGCCGGTATTGTTCACGGTGAACGTGCCGGCCTGCACGTCTTCCAGCCGCAGGGAGCCGGCGCGGGCGCGGTTCGACAGGTCGGCGACGGCGTGGGCGAGGCCGGCGATGCTCAATCGGTCGGCATCGCGGATGACCGGAACCACCAGGCCGGTAGGCGCGGCAACGGCGATACCGAGGTTGATGCGCCGTTTCAGCACGATATGGTCCTCGCCCCAGCTGGCGTTCAGCGTCGGGTTGTCTTTCAGCGCCGATGCCACGGCTTTGAGGGCGAACGGAAGGTAGGTCAGGTTGACTCCTTCCCGCTGATGAAACTGTTCGCGCTGCCGGTTGCGGAGGCCGACCAGGTTGGATATATCCGCTTCCACCATGCTCCAGGCATGGGGTATGCGGGTAACGGAGCGCACCATTGCCTCGGCGATCATCCGTCGCACCGGTGTCAGGGGTATGTGTTCTTCGTCGGCGCCGGCCGGCATTGGCCGGGGCGCTGGCGCCGGCGCGCCGGCAGTTGGGATGACGGAGGGCGGGACGCTGGCCGGCGGCGTTGCCAGGTGGCGCAACACGTCGTTGCGCGTGACTCGTCCGCCCAGACCGCTGCCGGAGATGCGGCGGACGTCCAGGTTGTGTTCTCGGGCCAGGCGGCGCACCGCCGGGGACAGCCGGTTAGGCGCGCGCTGGCTGGCCGGTTCTCGGTCGGCAGCGATGGTCACCGGAGGCGCGACTTGGGTTGGCGGCGACGGGACGGGTTCGGCAGGAACCGCGTTGTCTTCCTGGCTCTGTGCCTCAACCGCCGACCCGCCGGTTGGCCCCACCGGGCGGGCGTCCATGATGAGGTAAGAGACGGGTGTGGCAGCTGCCGGCGGTGGCGACGCGGCAGCTGCCGGCGGCGCGGCGGCATTGGACGAGCCGCTGCCGTCTTCAACCTCGGCGATCGGCGCGCCCATGGGAACGGTCTCACCCTCCTGAGCTATGATGCGCACCAACTCCCCGGATACCGGCGAAGGCACTTCCATGGTCACCTTGTCGGTGACCACCTCCACCAGCGGGTCGTACCGCTCGACGCGGTCACCCGGCTGCTTGAGCCATTTGCCGATGGTGCCCTCGACGACGCTTTCGCCGACGTGGGGCAGTTCAATCAGTTGAGCCACGGCTAGTTCCTTGTTTGCCAGGGGATCAGTGTTTGCCAGGGGATCAGTAAGCCGCCAGCCGGCGCAGTTCGGCGGCGATGGCCGCCGGGCCGGGCATATAAGCGTCTTCCAGCGACTGGGCAAAGGGCATGGTGGGCACGTCGGGGCCGCAAAGACGGGCGATGGGAGCGTCCAGGTATTCGAATGCTTCGTCCGCCGCCAGCGCGGCGATTTCAGCGCCGATGCCCCCGCTGATGTTGTCCTCGTGAACCACCAGGAGTTTGCCGGTTTTTTGCACCGACGCCAGGATGGTTTCCGTATCCAATGGCTTAAGCGTCCGCAGATCCACCACTTCCGCGCTGATGCCGTCGGCGGCTACCGCTTCCGCCGCCGCGAGGCAGTAGTGCATCGCCAGCCCATAGCTGACCACGGTTACGTCAGAGCCGGACCGCTTGACGTCGGCCGGGCCGATGGGCAGAGTATATTCCTCATCCGGCACCTCGCCGCGCACCAGGCGGTAGGTCTTCTTGTGCTCCAGGAAGATCACTGGATTGTCGTCGCGGATGGCCGACTTGAGCAAGCCTTTAGCCTCGTAGGGCGTTGCGGGGGTGACCACAACCAGCCCGGGCGTGTGGAAGAACAGGGCTTCCACGTTCTGCGAGTGAAACAGGCCGCCGCGGATGCCTCCGCCGTAGGGGATGCGAACGGTCATCGGTACTTTCAATGCGCCGTTGGTGCCATAGTGGACGCGGGCCGCTTCGCCGATCAGCTGGTTGACGCTGGGCCAGACGAAGTCGGAGAACTGCACTTCGGGAATGGGCCGCATGCCGCGAAATGCCGCGCCCAGCGCGATACCCATGATGGACGCCTCGGCAAGGGGAGTGTCGATAACCCGCTGCGGGCCAAAGTCCTCAATGAATCCCCGGGTCGCCAGGAAAACGCCGCCGCGTTGGCCCACGTCCTCGCCCATGACGAACACGCGCTCATCCCGTTCCATTTCTTCGTGGAGGGCGGAGCGCACCGCTTCGATTACCGTAATCTCTGCCATTGCACGGTCACCTGTTATGCCGATTTTCGCTGTAATCACTTGGCCCGATTGCGGTCAGAAGCGTCCAGGTCGCTTTTATCCTCGGTGGAATAATCCGGTCCGGGTCGATACCTTCCCGCAGCAAACGCGAGCGTATGTCAGCGATGGCTTCGGCGCGTCCCTCGGCGCGCCCCTCGGTGCGCCCTTGTTCGAGGAGGCGCCGTTTTTGCGGTTCTACCAGGTGAGTATTGAGAAAGTCGGCGATTACCACGATGGCTCCTTTCGTCTCTTTAGCAACGTCAACCAGAATCCGGTATGTGCTGCCGGCGACGCCTAGCGCAATCAAAGCTACGGCAATTGTGGTCAGAGTTGGATGCGTATTCAGCTGCGACGCCGTTTCCACTCCGTACCATAATACCAAAGCGTAGAGGGCGATTAGCAAAACCAGGCGGACGAGTCTACCCAGATAGCCAAGCAAGCGAATTAGCAAGCTGGGCTCCGGTTTCATTCATCTAAACGTACAGGTGGTCGTAGATGGTGGATGCGTCGGGCGGCTCGGCGGCGTCGGCAAAGTCGGTGGCGTCGTTGACCTGATGCAGCGCGTCCGCGCGAAATTCGTCCAACTGTTCCTGCGTTACGATGCCGCGCTCCAGCATCTGCGACGGAAACATTGTCACGGGGTCGAACTGGCGGGCCGCGTCCAGGGCGTCCCGGTCCCGATAGCGGCGGTCGTCGTCGTCGGTGGTATGGGGCATAAACCGCTCCACCTTCATCTCCACCAGCGCCGGCCCCACGCGACGGGCGTGGTCGATGCCCTGGCGCGTCGCTTCGTAGCAGGCGACGAAATCCATGCCGTCGATTACAAAGCCGGGGAAGCCATACCCTTCGGCGCGGGCCGCCACGTCGCTGACGACCATCTGCGACTCCTGGGGCGTCGAGATAGCGTACTTGTTGTTCTCGCAGATGAAAAGGACGGGCAGTTTGTGGATGGACGCAAAGTTCATGGCTTCGTGGGTCTCGCCCTGGCTGGTGGCGCCGTCTCCGAAGTAGCAAATGGTGACGGTCGGCTCGCCCATCATCTTGCTGCCCAGGGCATACCCAACGCTCTGGGTCAGGCCAGCCGCGACCACGTTGGAGATTTGGATGATGTTGCGGGGCAAGTCTGCGCCCTGCAACGGGAATTGGCGCGCGCCGGAATAAGGTTCGCCCGCCTTGCCCATGAAGGACAGCATGACCTGGCGCGGCGTCAGCCCGGCGGCCATCTTGAGGGCCAAATCGCGATAGTAGGGAAACAGAAAGCAGTCGCCGTCCTTTTGCGCGGCCAGCAGCGATCCCAATTCGGCGGCTTCGTGCCCCTGGCACGAGGCGGCGATGGGCACCTTGCCCTGCCGGTTCATCATCCAAATGCGTTCGTCCATGGTGCGGACGAGGATCATTTGGCGACAGACCTCAACCAGGTCGGCGGCAGTCAGTCCTTCGGGCAACTCAGCGTCGATTCCATCAGTGTCCACAGCAACTGCGCTATCGACATCGGTAACGTTAGCTTGGGTCATCGGGCTGGTCATCTCCTGGCGCCATAAGCGCAAGTCGGCGGCCCACGCCGCCTGCCCAATGATAGACCAACCGGGCGGGGCTGGCAAATCAGCACTACTGCCTGGGCCTTTCTGATGAGCGCCCAGCGCATTCGTGCCCTCCTCTAATCTAATCTGACCTCACGAGGAGAGATTAATGCTATACTACAAGAGACACTTTGTGGAGGAATCATTACTATGACTGACCAAATTCAAAATCATGTCGGCACCTCCTTCTTCTATTTTGGTCTGGCACTCTTGGCGATGGTGTCGGCAGCCCATCTTTTGGGGATTGCATTTGGGAAAGAGTGGATTATCAGTATGGAAACACTAGGGATAATGATCGGTATGCTGGTAGGTGGGGCTAGTATGCGCAAAAAGCAGCATGGCGCTGACCAGCGCTAGGCAGGGCAATCTGGTGTGCCAGCTAATATCCAAGGTTGTCAACTGACGCTTCTCTCATCACCCCACGTAGGTGTTGCGGAAGCGGTACAGCGTGAACTCCGGTTCCACCGGCGCGACGGGCATGTACTGCTCGGCCTCCTCGATCTTGGCGACGATAAACCAGGGGCCGGGGTCGCCCATGGCTCGGCTGAATACATCCTCCAGCGTTTCCAGGTCGCTGACCGTGGCGGTCTTGGTGATGCCGCAGGATTTAGCCACCTCTTCCAGATCGGTGTTGGTGGCGGTGTGGCTGGGCTGGCCTCCGGTTTGCCCCCACGCTTCGTTGTCCCATACGACCACGACCAGGTTGGTGGGGTTTTCCCGCCCGATGGTGGCGATGGCGCCCAGGTTCATCAGCACGGACCCGTCGCCGTCCAGCGAGATAACTTTGTCGTCACTGGACAAGGCCATGCCCAGGGCGATGGATGAGCAAAGGCCCATGTTGCCATAGGTGTAGAAATTACGGTCCCGATGGCCGGCGTGATACAGCTCGTCGCTGGTAGGTCCCAGGTTGCCCACGATGGGGGAATCTCCGGCGTGGCGCAGGACCATTTGGGTAGCGTCAAACCTAAGCAATTTTGCCTCCGTGGAGCATGGGGGTCATGCAGATGGCCACCGGGTTGCGGTGGGCGTGGCACAGCTTCATCACGCCATCCAGCAGCGTATCCATGCGGTCTTCGCTCTCGATGGTGTAGTGGGCGATGCCGAAAAGGTCCAGGATAGGCTTGGTATTTCGGCCCATGGCGACCTGGGCGATGTTGAACTCGCCGACCTGCCCGCGCAGGTTCATGAAAATCGGGATCGGCGTGCGCGACGGCAAACACAGGCTGGCGATGCCGTTGATGCTGTTGCCGAACCCGCTGGACTGCATGAACACGGCGGCATTGCGGCCCACCGCATAGCTGCCCACCGCCACGCCGACGGCTTCCTCCTCCCGGGTGCAGGACACCAGGTGGAAGTATGGATCGGCCTCAATCAGGCTAGTTACCCGGTCGATTGAGATGTCGGGCACATACGCAATCAGCGACGTGTCCCACTTCTTGAGGGTGTCAACGATGATGTCGTTCCAAGCCATAAAAAGGCTCCTTGCTGGGCAAATCGCCGGCTAGTATAGCGCATCGCGCACGAGGTGGACTAACTGCGGTTCAGGGCGCGACTGTTCAGAATTGAGGCGCAGCTCCGCCCGGCAACCGTCATTCCCGCGCCACCTCCGTCATTCCCGCGCCACCTCGTTCATTCCAGCCAGGCCGTCACCGCGTCCGCCGGTTCCCGTATCGACGCTGATGGGCGGGACGGGTAGCCAATGAACAGCGCGCCAACCATTGTCCAGTCCGCCGCGCCGCCCAGCGTTTCGGCCAGACTGGGATGGCGGGTGGTGTTGCCGGTGCTCCAGTCGCCGGCCAGCCCTTCGGCGACGGCGGCCAGCAGCAGGTTTTGCACGGCGCAGCAGGCGGCGGCATAGTTCTCCTGGGTCATTTCCGCGCGGTCGCCGGGGACGCTGTACACATAGATCAGGGCTGGCGCGTCCAGCACCCGCTGGCGGCTGCCGTCGGCGTTTTCGTGATTGCCGCTGCGGGCAAACAGGTTGTCATAGGCCAGTTGCGCCACCTCCGCCCGTTTGGCTCCGCCCTTCTCCAACACGAAGAACCGCCACGGATTGGTGAGCCGGTGGTTAGGCGCCCACACCGCCGCATCGAGCATACGCTGTAGTTCCTCGCGGGGTGGAACCGCCTCAGAAAACTCATTGTTCATGCGCCGGTCATAGATGGCTTGATAAACGGAAACTCCGGTGGCGGGCGCGGATACGTTGCCGCTCCGCAATCGACTGGCCTGCGTCATTTTATTATCTGCCCCTTATCGAAATTTGACTGGAAACTCGGGTTCGGGATGCGCTCCGCTTATGCCGGGAGGTCACGCGCCGTACCGTCCGGGATGCGTCAGCGTCACAGGTTGGGAGGAACAATCAGTACGTGGACACGGGCCGCGCCGGCGCGTTCGGAGTCCATATCGCTGATGCGGTGCCCGAAAACCACCGCCTCAGCCGGCTCCTCAAACATGCGGGCAAGAATGTCGGCGCTCTCCCGGGCCCGCTGAATGTCACGCTGGTGGATACTGCTAGATGCTTCAATGGCAACCCAGAGCCAATCCGTACCGTCTTT
Source organism: Dehalococcoidia bacterium (assembly GCA_963692995.1). Lineage (GTDB taxonomy): Bacteria > Chloroflexota > Dehalococcoidia > Lucifugimonadales > UBA3495 > Bin87. The sequence goes on along the minus strand of OY843611.1, from coordinate 519,345 downwards.
GCGTTCGGCGCGCAGTATGACGTCGGTGGCTTCCACTCGGCTGTCCTGATCGTCGGTAATCAAACCGTCGGCCAGGGCCGAATCCATTCGTTCCACCAGTTCGGGCAGCGGTTCCAGCAGTTCGCTTTGCATAATCCGCGCGCGCCGCAGCCCCAGCGCCTGGCTGACCCGCGACCGCACGCTGCGGTGCAATTTAGTTTCCAGCGCCACGCCCTTGAGGTAACCAATATCAATGCTCATCTGCCGAACCGCTTCCACCAGCTGGACAACGGCTTCTTCCAAACGAGTCAGCCGGTCTTCGACACTTTCCAGCCGGTTCTCCACGCGTTCCAGCCGGTTCTCCACAGCTTCCATCCGCGCCGGCAAGCCAAGAAACTCCTGGGTCAATACCGAGCGCAGCAGCAGCTCGCGCGCCGCCGGGTTCGCCGACAGCTCGGCCATCATCCGAGCCACCAGCGATTCGGGGTCAATCTGCGATTCTGTAGCCATTGTTAGCGCCCCCGTGCGTGTCCTTTCCCTTGCCATTATAGCGTTGCCAGGTCGCGTACCTGGGGCAAACTCACCTCAGCCCGTGCTCCGCCAGCACCGGCCCGATGGCCTCCACCAGCGGCGGCAGATATTCGTTCCAGTCCCCGACTATCCCATAGTCGGCGGCGCGGAAGATGGCCGCCCGGTGGTTGCGATTGATGGCCAGGATAATGCCGGCCTTCTGTATGCCGACGGTGTGGTTAAAGGCGCCGCGTATCCCCACCGCCAGATAGACCTGCGGCGCGATGGCGCGCCCGCTGATGCCCACCTGGATGTGATGCGGCAGCCAACCGGAATGCACCACATTGCGCGTGGTGGCGACGGAGGCGCCGATGCTTGACGCCAATTTCTGCGCGGCGGGCACGCCTTCTTCCGTCACCCCCATACCCAAGCCGACCACTACCGTGGCGGAAGTGAGTTCCAGCGCACCGTGTTCCGCAGACAAATGCTCGCTGACCAATGTTGCGTCGGAGCCGGCGGCCGGTGATGGCGCAATGGATCCCACGGGCGCGGCAACCCCCGTCTCGGGCGCCGCCGGCGTCAATACCCCCGGCCTGATGGTGACCAGGTTCGGCAGGGTTTTGGACAGAATAGGCGCAACCACGTTGCCGCCCAGGGCCGGCTTCAACTGCACCAACTGGCCGGCGTCGTTGATCTCCAGGTCGATAGCGTCGCCGGTGAGTCCGAGTCTCTGCCGGGCCGCGATGCGGGCCGCCAGATCCCGCCCGTCGGCGGTGGCCGCGAACAAAACGGCGTAGGGAGGCCGCTGCGCGATGGCATCGGACAACGTATCGGCCACGCCGCGACCGCAGAGCATACCCAGCCCGGTGGTATCCAGCGTCAGGATGCGGTCGGCGCCGTATTCCGCCAACTGCCCGGTGATCGCCGCACCCGGCGCGCCTGCGCCGATGACCACGGCTACCACCTCGCTCCGGGTGATTGGCGCGAGGGCCCGGGCCTTGCCCAGCATCTCCAGCGTAACCTGCCGCACGCCGCCGCCGGCCAGCTCTGCCACCACCCAGATGCTACGATCTCCGCCGGCGTAGCGCGCCCCCGCCGCGTTGCCCGAACCCGGCGCTCCTGCTGCGGTTATCGCGGCAAGCCGTTCCCGGAGCATATCAGCGACTTGCCGCGCCGCGTCCTCGGGCGTCTCATCCCGGATCACTACACCGAGCCGGTCGGGTTCTACCAGGCGGATGTCCTCCACCCAGGTGGGCGAGCCGGCCAAACCGAAAAGCGACCGGTCATCGGTCAAATCGGCGCAGGTCAGCTGCTCGATGGACTTGCCTTCCGCTTCGGCCATTTCCTCTCGACCGGGGTAGCGTTCCGGGCCGGCTCCTTCCGTAACGCACACCACGGCGGGCAGCGGGCACTCCAGAGCCTGATAACCTTCGTCGGTAACGCGCTCCACGGCAATCCGGTTGGCAGAGCGGTCCACCTCCAGCTTGCGGACGTTGCTGATGTGGGGCAGTCCCATCAGCTCGGCGACTTCCGGCCCCACCTGGCCGGTCTCGGCGTCGCTGCTGTTGCGTCCGCAGACGATGAGGTCGGGAGCATCGCGTTGCAGGGCCAGGGCTAGCGCCTGCGCCGTCGCCAGGGTGTCGCTGCCGGCCAGCGCCCGGTCGGACAGCAGCACGGCCCGGTCGGCGCCCAGCGCGTAGCACTGGGTGAGACCCACGGCGGCATTGGGCGGGCCCATTGACAACGCAACTACCGAGTCTGTATCGCCCTCTTTCAGATCCACCGCCATATTTATGCCCAGCAGGTCAAAGGGATTAATCTCCGATGGCACGCCCTCGCGCTGTATCACCTTGTTTACATAGTCGAACTCAATGCGCGAAACTACGGGGACAAATTTGACGCAGACGGCGATCTTCATTTAGATGACGCTCCTAACTGGGATTCACTCAACGTTTCAGGCCGGTCGGCGGGCGTCGAGGGTGTCACGGATTTGTCGATCCAGGCGTTGCAGGCCGGCGCTGCGAGATACCGTATAGCGTGCCGGACTGCGGAGGCGCTGGCATTCCTCGGGCAGCGCCTCCAGTCCACGGGCGACCCGCTGGCGGGCGTTGGTGATGCTTTCCGGCGGTTTGGGACGGTCGCCATCGATCATCACGGTATCCAGCAAAGGTTCACCGTCGGCGACTTCCTCTCCGTAAAGACCGATAATGTCTCCTGCCATTACTCCATCGCCGTCATACCGGCGAAACACCTGCTTGGCGCCAGGCAGTGACGCCTTGCCCGCGCTCAGTTTCATCACCGGCCGGCCGTTGTAACCTACCATCTTGTACACCATGTCGCACGACGGAGCATCCGCGGACACGCCCACGCGGGTGCCCACGCCGAACATATCAATGGGCGCGCCGCCCTGGACGAGCCGTTCCAGCGCGTATTCGTCCAGACCGCCGCTGGCGACGATGCGGACGTAGTCCAGCCCGGCATCGTCAAGGATACGGCGCACCTGCCGGCTCAGCGCGTCGAAATCACCGGAGTCCAGGCGCACGCCGGTCAGCCGATTGCCTTGGGCCGCCATCTCGCGGGCAATCACGGTCGCCGTGCGCGCCGCGTTGATGGTGTCGTAGGTATCCAGCAGCAGAATGCTGCGGTCGGGAAACATACGGGAGTAGGCGCGGAACGCATCGGCTTCATCGTCGAAACTGGTGATGTATGAATGGGCCATCGTGCCGGTGGGCGGTATGCCGTACCGCCGGGCGGCCAGCACGTTGCTGGTGGCCCCGAATCCGGCGATGTACGAAACGCGGGCCATGCGCAAGGCGGCTTCGCCGCCGTGAGTGCGCCGGGAGGCGAAATCGGCGATGGGCCGGCCCTGCGCCGCCTGGACGCACCGGGCCGACTTGGTGGCCAGCAACGACTGGTACTGGATCTGGTTGATGATGATGGTCTCCGCCAGCTGGGCCGCGATGATTGGCCCGCTTACCTCCAGCACCGGCTCGTCAGCAAAGAAGAGACTGCCCTCCGGCATGGCGCGCACGCCGCCGGTGAAGCGGAAATCCCCCAGGTATTTGAGGAAATCATCGGTGAAAATACCGGCGCCGCGCAGGTAGTCCACGCTCGCCGGGTCAAACGACAACCCCGCCAGGCAGTCCAGGGCATCATCAATGCCGGCTGCGACCAGGTAGCCTCGATCCGGCGGGTACTCGCGGACATAGAGGCTGAAAGTGGCGTTGCCATCCATCCCCTCGGCAAAGTACGACTGCGCCATGGTCAGTTCATAGAGATCCGTGAGCAGACCCATCTCTCCGGCCGGCGCCGGCAGGTAGGTAGAGGCAGTTAGAGTGCTCATTGCAGCGGCCTGACCGGACACCTGGCATCGATGGCGAAGGGCCCGATAATGCCAGCATTATCCGGCGGGCCGGCGGCAGTGTCAAACCGGCCTGGTCGCAAAATGCGGCGATCCCGAAGCCGTTGTGACTGCGGAATCAACCCGCCCAGACGTCCCAAAATCCTGACTGCCGCCTGACTGTCGCCCGACTGCCGATTGAAGGACAAGCAACGTCTGTGCTATGATGCCCCCGTGGAGCCGGGGCGGTTAGCTCAGTTGGTTAGAGTACTTGCTCGACACGCAAGAGGTCAGTGGTTCGAGTCCACTACCGCCCACCATCCAAGATTCTGATGGCGTTGGCATCCCCCGCTAGGCCAGGCGTTGCCGCCTGGCTTTTTGTACGGGCGTTGCGGGGCGCCGGAGCAGCCGCCAAGCAACCAAGCGATCTGACGGACGCCCTTCACTCGGAGCATTGCGTCCCACGCCGGTACATTCAAAACCCAATCGCTACAGATCCATTGTAGCCGGCGCGCCGCACACCGACGCGGCATTGCAGAGTTGGACTTGTCCCGTTATTATTGGCCGATGCTTCCGGTTCAGATGCCATAGCCACACACATCAAGGAGGATTGAATTGGCTGACCAGCCCAGCGAAAAAGCTATCCAGCGGATGCGCCTGTTTGTCGAACGCTATTGTCAGAAGTCTGGCACATTCACGCACCCGGAAGAGGGCGTCGCCGAATCCGTAATCCTGGGCTTGGCCCAGAACGTTGATGAGATTGGCCGGCCCCTCTGCCCCTGCCGCTTCTACCCCGATAAAAATGAAGAGGTCAAACACCGCACTTGGATCTGCGCCTGCGACGATATGCAGATCTACAAGTACTGTCATTGACTGCTCTTCGTGACGGAGGGCGGTCTGCCCATCACGGAATATCTTCCTGAAGATCACGAAGGCCGCGCAATTTACGGCGAGGTGAAAGACCCAACCCCAGACAAGGGACGCCCCCTTCGCGATAAAGCGGAGGAACGGGAGCAGGAGCGCCGGGAGCGGCCCTCTTAAGGCGCGGTATGACCAGCGAACCGATGGCCGGGTTCATCTAGAATCGTCACCTGCCGCTTCATTTCACCGAAGCGGCAACTTTTTTTGCGTTCTCATCCCAGGCGTCCCCCGCCGGCGTCCGGTTCTTAGGGTGTGTTGACCAACGCCCTCATTCCCGAGAAAGCGGGGATCCGGCCCGAGAAAGCGGGGATCCGGCGCGTACAAAATAAGGCCAACTTTCCGCTGGCAATGATTTTCCGGGTTCCTGCTTACGCCGGAGCGACGGTATGATTGCCAGTTTGTAAGCAGTCCCTAGCGGTGCCAGCCCATGCCCTTGTACATTCCGCGCAGGTAGGCGATCTGGCCGCCGTGGGAAACGCAATCCCAGGTCATCTGGCCCAGCGCCGCCGCCACAGTACGCGGTTCCGATACCGGCGGTATCACCTTCGCCTGCTGCATCTGGGGTTCGGTCAGAGCCGGCAGGTACTCCCGCAGGGCGAAACGCACCTGCTCGAAATAATCCATCTGCAAGCTGCGGGCCGGGGGCTGCCAGTCGCACACCATCTGATGCGTCCAACCTAGGCCGCGATTTTCACCATCGGCCGGCATGGTGAAATGCCGCTCCCAGTTGTTGGCGTCCCACAGCTGGGGCAGGTCCCGGAGCCTGGTGTGGATGAACGAGTCGATCACACGGGACAGATGCCAGAGAATCCAGGCCACCGAATTGCAGTCGTCCGCCGGGATGCGGGCAAATTCCTCGTCGGTAAGGTCTCGCAGCGCGAGATCTATGGTGCTGAAGTTGTTCTCCAGGGCGGAGATAAGGCCGTCGGCGGCAGCGGGCATAATGTAACCCTCCCGGTGGCGTACTATGGCGCATCGTTCTGATCTATGAATATCATATACCAGGCAAGCCGTCGTCGGTGCATCAATTGCGCGGCCAGGACTATACTATCGGCACTGTTCACCTTCAATTCAGGAAGATGCAGATGTCCACCTTGTCCTCTCAAGCTGACCGCGCCGGCCACCCGGCTGAACGGGCCCAACAGCTGCGCGACGCGCTATGGTTCCACGGCGAGCGATATTACAACGACGACGCCCCGGTCATCAGCGACGGGCAGTACGACGCGCTGATGCAGGAATTGCGCCAACTGGAAGCCGCCTATCCCGAGTTTCGCTCCGCCAGCTCCCCAACCCAGCTGATTGGAGGCAGCGCCTCTGACCGCTTCCCGCAAGTGCAGCACCCCATCCCCATGTTCAGCCTGGCCAACGCCTTTAGCCGCGAGGACCTGGAGGCGTGGCATCGCCGCGTCACCGATTTGCTGGACGGCCAGTCCTTCCGCATGGTGGCCGAGCTGAAGATAGACGGGTTGGCGGTGCGCCTGGTCTATCGCGGCGGAGAGCTGGTGCTGGGGGCGACCCGAGGCAACGGACAAACCGGCGAGGACGTGACTCGCAACCTGCGGGAAGTTCGGAGCATTCCGCACAAACTGGTGGGTGATTTCCCGTCTGAATTGGAGGTCCGGGGAGAGGTGTATCTGCCCCTGGACAGCTTCCGCCGGATGAACGAGGCGAAAGAACGCAACGGCGAGCAGCTCTACGCCAACCCCCGCAACACCGGGGCCGGCACTATTCGCCAGTTAGACCCGGAAGTGGTCCGCGACCGGAACATGGAAATCTGGGTGTACAGCCTGAACGGCGCCGGCGCGGCGCCGATGCCGGCGGGGCACTGGGAGGCGCTGGAACGGCTCGCATCGTACGGATTGCGCATCAACACGCACAATCGGGTTTTCGACACGGTGGATGAGGTTTGCAACTACTACGATCAGATGCTGATCCAACGGCACGATTGGGGTTACGAGGCCGACGGCTTGGTCATCAAGGTGGACAGCCTGGCCCGGCAGAACACCCTGGGCGTGGCCGGACGGGAACCCCGCTGGGCCATCGCTTACAAGTTCCCCGCCGAGCGCGCCAATACCCGCCTGTTGGACATCGTCATCAACGTGGGCCGCACGGGGAGCTTGAATCCCCAGGCCATTCTGGAGCCCGTGGTGGTCAGCGGCGCCACCGTGCAGCACGCCTCGCTGCACAACGAGGAGGACATTCACCGCAAGGACATTCGCATCGGCGACCTGGTGGAGATTGAGCGCGCCGGCGATGTAATCCCCCACGTGATCGGGCCGGTGGAAATTCCGGGCGAGGAACGCGGCCCAATATTCCGGATGCCGGAACGCTGTCCGGAATGCGCTACCGTCGTGGTGAAAGTGGAAGAAGACGCCATGCACCGTTGCCCCAACGCGGAGTGTCCGGCGCAGTTCTTCGAGTTGCTGAAGCACTTCGTCAGCCGCGGCGCTATGGACATCGACGGGCTGGGCGAGCGCTGGTGTCGCATCCTCATCAGCCGAGGCCTGGTGTCGGACGTCTCCAACCTATACAACTTGACCCGGGAGCAGCTCACGGAGCTGGACCGGATGGGCGACAAGCTGGCCACCCGTATCCTGGATAACGTGGCGGCCAGCAAGCAGCGCCCGCTGGCCCGCCTGCTCTTCGCCCTGGGCATCCTGCACGTGGGCGCAGAGGTTGCCGAGCTGCTGGCCGGTCGTTACGCCGGCATCGACGCTATCGCTGCCGCCGGCGTTGCTGAACTCACGGAGATTGACGGCATCGGCCCCCGTATCGCCGAGAGCATCGTCAACTATTTCGCCACTGAGCGCAACCGAAAGACCATCGCCGGCTTGCGCGAGGCCGGCGTCCGTATGTGGCATGAACTGACGCCAATCGACGAATCCGCCCAGCCGTGGCAAGGCCAAACCTTCGTCATCACCGGCACACTTTCGTCCATGACCCGCCGGGAAGCCGCGAGCAAGGTGAAAGCCCTGGGCGCGGCCACCACGTCGTCGGTGAGTCGCAAGACCAACTGGCTGGTAGCCGGCGCCGCGGCCGGCAGCAAGCTGGCAACGGCGGAACGGCTGGGCGTGCCCGTGCTGGACGAGGATGCGCTGTTGCACCTGCTGGATAACCCCGGTTCCCTCGTCGCGGCTAACCCGGGCAGCGGACCAGCGGCCAGCGCGCAGCCGGGGTTGATGCTGGCAGAATAGGGCCGGACGCCGCCCCGCATGGTTCCCCAACCGTTGCGGGGCGTTTTTCACTTTCCCTGAGCTGCCATTTCCCGGCGCTACCGTATCAAGCCATACACCCGCTCCGGCGTCAGCCTCACGATCACGGCGTCCTGCTGCACCATGGCGCGGTCGTATTCCGCCCAGTCGGGATGCTCGTGGTCGCCGCAGGCCATGAAGGCCGTTCGCAGCATCTGGCGCATTTCCTCGGCGTCGGTATTCTGATAGTCGTTCAGCGCTACCGTACCTTCCACCACCGCGAATTGCCGCCAGTCTTCGGCCACGGCCATCACGTTGCAACGGTTGTCCCGGCGCAGGTTGCGTACCTTGTAGGAGGCGCCGCGGACGGTGACAAAGACCGGCCCGTCGTCGCCCGCAAAGGGGGACACACCACAGACCACAATGCTGGCCTGCGCCGAACCGTCCCGGCGGAAGGTGTTGATCACGCCTCGGTGGTTGCTGGCGAAAAACTGTCGAACATCGTTGAATTCCATTGCTGGCCTCCTGTGGCTCAATGTGATCCCGGTCTCATTGACCGATAACTTCGTAAATGGTCGCGTTTCCTGAACGGAAAGCCGGCGTCAGCCAGCCTTCTTCAACACGCTGCTCCATGCGTTGCCCAACACCGTCGCCGTAGGTTTCCCGCTCCCGGGGGCCGACCAACAGCCAGCGCACGTCGTACAACCGCAACAATCGTAACACCTCGTCAGCGTCTTCATTCCGGTAAATGGCCTGCACATCGTGGCGACGACCCTCCAGCAGATGGTCTTGATCTTCGCCGCGCCATTGCCGTTGGTGGCCTTCCCACCCCAGCACGGTGGCCCGTCCCGTGGCGCCGGAGATCCTTCCGTAATCGCTGTAGCCGTCGCCAACCGCTTCAACGATACGGCCAGGTTCCGCCTGCGTGTTCAGCCACCTGATTGCGTCGTATTCGTCAGGTTCGGCGCGTTTCAGGTATTCCAGACCCGAGAGCGTATTGTCCGCCCAGCTTTCTCCATCCTGAAACCACCCCGTCCGGTCCAGCGCCGCCGCGACCGGATAATAGGCGGATGCCAGCACCAGCGCCGTAATCACGATGGCCCATCCCAATCCAATGGCCCTCAACAGGGTGGCCCGGTAATCTGCCCACCGCCGCCGGATGGGAGCCGCCACGATGTAATAAAATCCCACGGCGCCGGCGATACCCAACAGTAGCCACGCCTGGTAATACACCTTGAACACGGTGTTCATCCGATTTCCGAACCGGTCGGAAATGCGAAAAAGCTCGGCCCCGGCCAGCAGATAGAACCCGGCCGCCGCCAGAATCAGGGCGAAAACGAGCCATTGCATTGGCCGGCGCCCTGCGGACAGCACGAGCGCGCAATACGTCGCCAGCCCTCCCGCCAGCAGCAGGGGTACCGCCAGCGTGAGACGCCGCCACACCAGCCCTTCCGCCAAGTTCACCTCGCTCGTCGCAACCGATACCAACACGGCAACTCCCATTAGCCAGACCCCAAAGGGCGCAAGGCTCACCGCCAATACCGGCCCGCCCAGTTTCCGAGACTCCGCCGGCGGCCAACCCATTTCCAGCACGGACCGGGCCACCAGACCCGAGGCCAGCACTGCCGGCACCCCCATCACCACCAGGAACAGGAAATGGCGCGTCGCCGGACCGGTTATCGGCAGGATACCCCCGGCCTGGCTGTCGAAGGATACGTAAAAGGGCAAGTAAAGCGCTACCCCGGCGGCGGCCAATGCGGTGGTCAATAACGCCGCGCGACCCAGCCCTTGCGTCAAAGCGCTGGCGATTGATAAGCCGTCGTCGGTCGAGGGATCAGTTGAGAGATCAAAGGCAGTCTGATCTCGTGGTCTCCGACCAAAGGACAACCAATGCGCGGTAGCGGCCATGGCCACAATCCCTAGGTAGAGCGGGAAGTCCCAAGGGTTGATGAATGCGAGGGCCCCAAGGGTCAGCGCCAACACGACGGCTTCGCCCGCACGCCGGCGCAGCCAATCCAGCGCCGGCGGTTCCGCCGCCACCAACAGGGCCAACGCCAGGGACAGGGCCAGCGTCGTGAAGGGCAAAGACGCAACATGGGCGTGCAGATCTCCCAGCAGGAAGCTGAAGAAAGGAACTTCGGTGATGGTGTAATCCAGCGACGCGCCGCCTTCCGCCAGCGTATCGATAACCCGTGTGCCGCGCCACCACCACCAAGAACCCTCCGGCAGCCAACCGTTGCCGCCGGCCGGCGGTTCCAGTCCCTTGACGCCCACCCATTGCCAGAACCAGTCGCCGCCCACTCCTTGCAGGTAGGCCAACTCCAGCACACCGGACAGGTTGCCCAGCATCACCACGCCCAAGGCCGCCAGTGCGCCCACCGCCAGCGCGGGAGCCACCCGCGCGCCGGAAAAGCGCAGCAGATTGTACACCAGCCCCAGCAGTCCAGCGGCCAGCATCGCCGGCACGGTCGCCATCGCCAGGTTATACGCCTTGTCGGTGGCGACTCCCGTCAGCGTCGCCAGCGTCGCGGCCATGTGGTGCCCGCCGTAGTAGTAAGCGATGCGGTGACCCGAAAGCCACTGGTCCTCCGGCGGAAACCCGTCCGCATTGGCAACGGCATTCAATATGCCGAAGTCCATGGGTTTCTCGGTGTGATTGATGGCCGGGACTTCGCTGATCACCAGCGCCCAGAAAGCGAACACCGCCAGGAACAGCAACTCGGTGGTCGCCACCACCATCCAGCGTCGGCGGAAGAAATCAGCCAGTTGCACCCGCTGTCGATAGGCCAGCCACACCGCCGCGATAGCTAACAGCCCCAATACTCCGGCGATGCCGCCGGCCGAGTTGGGTATGACGCCCAGGACGCCGCCGATCCAGGTCAGCCAGCCCAAGGCCAGGAGGCCCAGTACCCGGGATACCGCCCACCCTCGGTCAGCCAGGCGCCCCAACCCGCATAGGCCCGACGCGAATGGAAACGCCACCAGGGACAGCGCCCATAGGACGGCGATCCAGGCAATAATGTCCAGCACGGTTAGGGTATGGAAGTCTGGTCAGGACGCCGGCGCAAGCATGGCATCGACGAATTCACGGGCGTCGAAGGGCGCAATATCGTCCAAACCCTCGCCGGTGCCAATGAACAGGATGGGCACTCCCAACTCCCGCCGGATGGATAGCACAATGCCGCCCCGGGCGGTTCCGTCCAGCTTGGCCAGGAAAATGCCGGTACATCCCACGGCATCGGTGAAAGCCTGGGCTTGAGTAAGCCCGTTGTGGCCGGTGGTGGCGTCCAGCGTCAACAGCACTTGGTGCGGCGCGACGGCATCCAAACTGCTGATGACCCGGCGCACCTTCCGCAACTCGTCCATCAGATTGTTGCGGGTATGCAGACGACCGGCGGTGTCCACGATGAGGATATCGGCGCCACGGGCCCGGGCGGCTTGCCAAGCGTCGTAGGCCACCGCGCCGGGATCGGCGCCATGCTGATGGCTAATCACGTCCACACCGGCCCGTTCGCCAAGAATCTCCAGCTGCTCCTCGGCGGCGGCGCGGAAGGTATCGGCAGCGCCCAACATTACCTTCTTGCCGGATGCGGTGAAGTGGTGCGCCAGCTTGGCGATGCTGGTGGTTTTTCCCACGCCGTTCACACCGCACATCAGTATCACATAAGGCGCAGCGATGCTGGCATCATCAAGCCACACGTCGGGGTCATCTTCAGCAGCCAGTTCCGCCGCCAGCCGTTCCTTGAGCCGCAAGAACGCGGTCTCGCCATCAGCAATGCGTCCTCCGCGCACGTCGGCCCGCATGTCGTTCAGCACGGCCATGGTGGTAGCGACGCTAACGTCCGCGGAGATGAGAACTTCCTCAATCTCATCCCAGATCGAATCGTCCAACTCGCGGGAAGCAAACAGGTTGCGGATCCGGCCAAACCAGCTGTCGCGGCTGCGCTTCACGCCGGCGTCGGTCTGCTGGCGGTTGGTCTCTGTCCGGTTGCGCTTGAAAATTGAAAACATAGCGCAAGCAGGTTATCAGGGGCGCGGTTGGTCGGCAAGAGAGCCGGTTCCGCGAGTTGGGCCCGCCAGGGTGCGCCGGGCGTTCACGGCCTGGCCATCGAGGCCAATGCGTTGCGGGCGGCGGAGGCTTCGGCGGCGTTTTTGCTCCGGCCGGCGCCGGCGCCCAAAACGGCGCGGTCGGTGGTCACTTCAACAGTGAACTCGGGTTGATGGGGCGGCCCGGAAGATGCAACGACCCGATACGTCGGCGTCGGTTTGCCCAAGCCCTGCAACAGTTCCTGCAATTCCGCTTTGGGGTTATCCGGACGCCAGCCCGGTTGACAAGCCGCGTCAATCTGCTCAGAGAGCGCGGCCAGCGTGAAGCGTCGGGCCGCGTGGTAGCCGGCGTCCAGGTACACGGCGGCAATCACGGATTCCATCACGTCGCCCCGCACGCCCTCACTGTAGCGGTCGCCGGTGGATCCGGCACCGCGTCCCAGGAGAACATACTCGGCGAAACCCAGCTCAGCCGCGACGGCGGCTAGCGAACGTTGGCTGACCAGCGCGGCCAACCGTCGGGTCAAGTCGCCTTCGTTGCATTCCGGAAGGCGCCGATACAGCTCGTCGCTGACAATCAGGCGAAGCACTACATCGCCCAGGAACTCCAGTCGCTCGTAAGAATCGCTTTCCGTCCCGCCGGTATCGTTCACGTAGGAACGGTGGGTCAGCGCCTGAACTAACAAGCCCCGATCCCGAAAGTTCAGGCCCAGGGCTTGTTCCAGTTCGGCGACGGGTTGGTGTCCGCCGGGCGAACTCATTGCGGTGGGGCTGCGCTTATCTGCGCACACCCTCGTAGGGCCACGGAGGAGAGGGCCGCTTGACCTCACCGACGTGCTTATGGTCGGCCATCATTTCGACGAGGTTGTCGTAGATGGCGCCGGACTCGTCGTCGGAGGGAATGAACATCTTGACGAAGGCGGAGTTGCCGTTGGGGAAGACGTACAGGGGAACGCCAAAGGCGCCGTGAACCTCGACGGCCTCGGTGTGGCTCTCGCCGATCTCCCGCAGCACGTCCGGATCGGCCAAGTCTTCCGCGAACCGGCCCATGTCCACACCGGAAGCTTCGGCGACCGCGTTGATGGCGTCGGCGTCGGTCAGGTCGATCCGGTCTTCGTGGCGAGCCTTCAGCAGGTTGATGAAGAACCGGTCGAAGATCTCCTCACCCTGGCGCTGGGCGGCGAGGCCGGCCCGGAGTTCCAGCAAGGTGTTGTCAGAGTCGTCCTGCTCCCAGTACTTGAACCCGTCGTCATTGTTGTTGTCGTGATTTATCTGAACCAGCGAGAAGGGCTTGAGATCCACGTTGATTTCGTGGTCGGTGTTCTCGCGTACTTTCGTCCACCACATGGCAGCGTTGTACACGAAGGGTCAACGAAAGTCGTAATAGACGGTGAAATCATTTTCAGCCATGATGGAACCTCCCTGGCATTTGTTGCCGGGCCGACCTCAGCCGCCCGGCTCGGTGGCCGCATTGTAGCACACGCTCTGCCGGGCGTGAAATGTCCACAGTTGCCCTCTCGGCTAAGTCAAGCCGCACTGACGCCAGCCTCTTGCGTAATGCTCATTTGTTCCGTATATTTGTTCGTAATTGCAAAGGGAGGATGCACGATGTACGCTTACGCTGGTGAACCGGGAAACGTGGAATGCCTAACCCCCGCTGACGCGCCGCGCCTGATTTCCCGCTGGGACGAATTGGGCCGGCCGGCGATTGAACTGGAACCGGGCGTGATCGTCAGCAACCTGGAACGCTGGCTAGACAACAATCTCCCGGCTTCCCGAACCCAGCTGGGACGCATTCGGGAATACCTCTATATCGAGACCTTCGGCATATTCGCCGAAGCCGCCTGAACCGACCATGCAGCAACGCCTCTACAACGATCTAGCGCACCTCTGGCCTATTGTCAGTCCACCGGCGGAATATATTCCGGACGGTGTCCTGTTTCGCAATATCATCCGCAGCAGGTTGGCGCCATCCCGCGTTACCGGTGGCAGACGTCCGCGTTTGCTCGAATTGGGATGCGGAGGTGGCCACCTGCTATCGCACTTGACCCCACACTTCGACGCAGAAGCCGTGGACTTGTCGCCAACGATGCTTGAGCTGTCCCGTGCCCTGAATGTAACGACGCCGCATCATCAGGGCGACATGCGTTCCATCCGGCTGGATCGCGAGTTCGACGTGGTGCTCATTTATGACGCGATAAACTATATGCTCAACGAAAGGGATCTGCGCGCCGCCATAGGGACGGGCGCGGCCCACCTGGCGGCAGGCGGGTTGCTGCTGCTGGCTCCGGATCACCTGTCCGACAGTTTCTCCGGGCCCCGCGTCATCGATTGGAACCGGCACAGCCCCGGACATGACGTAACTTTCATCGAGTACGTGGTGGACCCCGACCCCGCCGATACCACCATTGAATCGGTGTTCTTCTTTATCACCAACCGTGGGGGGCGCATAGAGGTGCAGGAGGACCGGCACACTTTCGGGCTGTTTCCCAAAACCACGTGGCTTGCCCGGTTGGAAGAGGCCGGCTTCACCGCCGAATACCTGGCAACCGAAGGTTACGAAGGCGATATTGGCGGCAACCTGTTCGTAGGTATTAAGTCTCCTCTCTCTTGAAGAGGCGCGGGTCCTAGTCGTCGTCCAGGCCCGGCACTGGGAATTTGTTGCTCAGGTGCCGCACCTCGTCGCCGATCGCGGACATCGCGGCCTCGTCCCCGATGCTGCCCAGCGTGCGCGCGATGAGTCTGGCGACCGCCCTGGTGTCCTCTTCACCCATGCCTCGGCTGGTGATGGCCGGCGTCCCCAGACGCAAACCGGAGGCGGTGCGCGGTGGCAGCTGATCGTACGGGATAGCGTTCTTATTGGCGACGATGTTCACCGACTCCAAGGCCCGTTCCGCCTGCCGGCCGGTGATGCCTAAGGGCGTCAGGTCCACCAGCATCAGGTGGTTGTCGGTGCCGCCGGCCACCAGGCGCACCCCGGCTTCGGATAACTCCTGCGCCATGACCTGCGCATTGGCGACAACCTGGCGGGCGTAGCGGGCGAAATCGGGCTGCAACGCCTCTCCGAAGCAGACTGCTTTGGCGGCGATGACGTGCATGAACGGTCCGCCCTGCATATAAGGAAACACGGCGAAGTCAACCTTCCGCCCCAGGTCCGCTTCGGTCAGGATCATCCCGCCCCGGGGTCCGCGCAGGGTTTTCTGCGTGGTGGACGTAACGATCTGCGCGTGAGGGAACGGCGACGGATGGGCCCCGCCGGCGATGAGGCCGGAGATATGCGCCATGTCCACCATCAGCAGCGCTCCCACCGAGTCGGCGATGGCGCGAAAGCGCGGGAAATCCAATACGCGAGAGTAGCTGCTGCACCCGGCGACGATGAGCTTGGGATTGTGCTTCTTCGCCAACTCTGCTACCTGGTCGTAGTCGATGGTCTCGGCATCTTGGTCCACACCGTAGGCAACGAAGTTGTACAGGTTGCCGGAAAAGTTCACTCCGGCGCCATGGGTCAGGTGGCCGCCCATGTCGAGCTGCATTCCCAGCACCGTGTCCCCCGGCTCCAGGACGGCGAAGTAGGCGGCCATGTTGGCCTGGGCGCCGCTGTGGGCCTGCACGTTGGCGTGCTCGGCGCCGAACAGCTCCCGGGCCCGGTCAATTGCTAGTGTCTCCACCACATCGACGAACTCACAGCCGCCGTAGTAGCGCCGGCCGGGATAGCCCTCGGCGTACTTGTTGTTCATCAACTGCGCCTGGGCGTCCAGCACCGCCTTGCTCGCGTAATTCTCCGAAGCGATGAGTACGATGGAGTCGCGCTGCCGCCGGTTTTCGTTCTCAATTGCAGCGGCAACGGCGGGGTCAATGCGATCAAGCAGGGTGGTCATGTATGGGTTACTCCTGGGATGAGGTCAGTCTCTTTCCTGGCGCAGTCGCCGTACTTCGTCCAGTAGCCGGGCGTTTTCCGCTTCCAGGCGATCCTTGGCCGCCGTGAGGCGGGTGTTGCGTTCTGAAAGGCGGGTGTGCCTCTGCTGCCAGTGTTCGTACTCTTCGCCAGTCTCCGGATCATACACTCGGAACCGCTGGCCGTCCCACCGGAATTCCAGGCGCAACAGCGCGCTGCTGACGCCGGATGCGCCGTTAGGCCGTGCCACCGAAGGGAATGCCTCGTAGCGCCCGTCCACCAAACGCTCTCCGATAATGGGCTGGCCGTAGTAGCGGCCGCCGTAGGGGTCGAATCGCCAGTACTCGGGCACGCCGATTTGCTGATATAAGTCGCGCTTGTACAGCGTGTCCCGGCGAAAGGTACTGCGGGAAGCCACTTCCATAACCAAATCGGGCGGTTTGCCGTTCTGCACCGGGTCATAGCCCACCCGTCGCCAAATGGCCTCGGTGCCCACGTCAAAGGCCACCATACAGTCGGGAATGACGTGGGGCGGAGGGCCGCCGGTTCGGGTCACCGGAACCGTTGCGTCGTAATAAATCGGAATTTCCCGTCCAATCAGTATGGTGGGATGGTCCCGGTAAGAGTAACCGGGCGTAAGGATGCTGACGAGCAGATCCTGCAAGTAGTCGGTGGGCCGTATTTGCTGCATATCCTTGGGCCGTTTGGGCAGATCGGGGTACGGCTCCCAATACTGGGCCGCCGGCTCGATTCTGGATTTGGCACTAGTCATAACGCCTCCACAAACTTGGACGGTACCAATTCCGGTATAGTCATTTATGCCACAACCCCGGCGCCGACGAAACTACAAGACATGGTACATCAGCAGGTGGTCGCGCATCACGTCGGCGGCGAAGTCATTTTCCACGTCGCGCAGCACCGAGTGGATGTGGTTGGCTCCGTCCTGCCGGTTGTCGTACTCCACCACAAACGCGCCGCCGTGCAGACGGTAGTAGTGCGGCTGCCTCCGGTCAATCGGGCCGCCCCAGGCCAGGTGGATCTTTTCGAGGCCACCCTGGCGCAGCGCGATCATCTTATCTTCCGCCAGATCCGAGCGGATACGGGTCACGTACTCGCTGGCCAGGGCCATCAGCATCTCCCGCTGGACGCCCGACAGGGCCGTGGCCGGCAGACCCTCTTCCTTGGGGAGCGATGCTTTGGAGGAGTTGAACGTGATGATGTCGGCCGGCGCTTCGTCGTAGATAACGGCGCGGCTCTGCTGGCCGGCGTCCAGGCTGTCCATCAGCTCCAGCGCGATGTCCTGGCTTTTGCCCAGGATGCGGAGGCCCTGCTTCGATCCCTTGGGCACCTCGGCCGGGTTGGCGCCGAAGAAGAAGGGCGTTGCCGACAGCGCCCGGTCTCCCCAGATGCTGTAGTGCAACGACACGTGGTGCCCCTCAACCCGCCAGCCCCAGGGTTCAGCGTCGCTGCCGGGATCCCCGAAGATCGTCCACGAATAGAGGAGCGGATCCCGGCGGAAGGTCACGCGGCCCCGTTCCTCTTCCAACGGCCCCAGCACGGTTTCGTGCTCGATGATCAGGCGGGCCTGCCGGTTCGAGTCCTCGGCAAGTCCGGTCGCCATCAGGGCGTAGGCCAGGCCGCGCTGCTCTTCGGTCATGTCCCGCAGGAGCAGGCCGTGGCGATTCAGCGGTGGGTAGTACCAGAAAATCCGCTCACCATCATGGTAACTATAGCTGATGGCCGATTTCCGGTTGGCATCCAGGCTGTTCAACAGCGCCAACGCCGCCCCTCGCATCTCGGAGGCCGCCTGCGGGTGCGCGGGGGGATGGTGATGAGTAGGTGCGGTGGTCATATCGGGTTCGTCCTCCATGATACATTGCGACTGGCGCGGAGCATTTGTCTTGGGGCGAGTTTATTTGGCGCCATGGCGGGGTGTCAAACCGGACGTCGCGCTGCGCCGCCGGCGGTCATTGACGACGTACCGGCCCGTTGCTACCATCACACGAGAAGTTGCGGGCGCACGAGGAGAGGAGTTGCGGGGAATTAGCGACGCCGCGGCGCGGAGACGCAAAGGGCTGAGGAAACAGCGCAATGGAACACCGACAACCCACCGCTGAGTCAATCGTCAAGTCAGCGAACCAGGGCGAGTACGCCGTACCGGAATTTCAGCGAAGGTTCGTGTGGACACCCGCCCAGGTTCGGGAGTTTGCCGATTCCCTGACGCGCAACTATCCGGTTGGCAGCATCTTGACGTGGAAATCCAGCACTGCCATCCAACGCGGCGACAGCGATCAAGCGCGTCAAAAGTCATGGATTATTGACGGTCAGCAACGAACTACGGCGCTTTGCACGCTGTTCGACAAGCGACCGGATTGGTGGGACAACAATGGCAGCGGCACCTGGGCCGACCACATGGCCAAGTTTGATATACGTCTCGACATTGGGCAGGAAGAAATAACCTTTGCAACGCGCAAGGCTTCGGCCAGACGCTATATTCCGGTCAAGGATATTCTAGGGGCAGATGATTTATATGCTTTGGCCGAAGAGCTGGTGCAAGGCGACCACACTTTTACCAACGACATCGGAACTGTAGCCAAGCATCTGCAAGAGGTGGCCGGAATCAAGCAAGCGATTCTGCCTACGATAGAGATTGACGACGAGATTGAGTTGACGGAAGTTGCCGAAATTTTCAAGCGGCTCAATTCTACGGGCACCAGAGTGCAGCAGGCGGACATTTATCTGGGCGTGGTAGCGTCAAAAAACCCCGGCTGGGTAAATCAAAATTTCCTCAAATTTCTTAATGAACTCGATGACAACGGGTTTGAAATTGAACCCGCTTTTCTGTTTCGCTCCTTCACCGGGATCGGCGCAGGGAGAAGTCGGTTCCGTGACATTTCCGCGGACTTTTGGGACAACCTTGACAACAGCACAGCATGGAATGCTACCCAAAAGTCTCTGCATTCGGTGTGTCAGGGACTGCGGCAATATGGCCTCATCAGCTCGGACCTGGCGTTGAGTTCCAACGCAATTGTTGCGGCGGCGGTGTACCGCGCGCAATTCCCGGAAGGCTCCTTTGGGCCGTTCTTGGCGTGGATGCTGGAATCAGTCAAAGAAGGTTTTTACAGCGGGCCGACGGAAACCAAGATTGACCGGGTCATCAGCGCAGTGCGAAGCGCCGATTCCAGCGAGCAGGCTCTACGAGGCTTGCGTGACCTGCTGAACGACCCTCCGAAGTTCACGCCTGAAGAATTCATCGAGACCGGCAGTGGCCGCAATTCAGTGCAAAAGCTCATGATTTATTTGCTCGCCTACCGGAATGACGCTCAAGACTGGAATACCAACGGATACCGAATCAGAGCGGAGGCGGTGGGTGGCTACAAACCGGAATGGCACCACATTTTCCCGCGCAAATGGCTCACCGCCAATGTATCGGGAATCGATAAGGCTCATATCGATTCCGTTGCCAACATGGCCGTAATCAGCGGAGACGCGAACCGCAAAATTGGGGCGAAGGCGCCTAAAGAGTACGTGGCGGAACTTAACCTGGCATCGCGCGGGCTGTTAGATCAGCAGGCAATTCCGGATCCTACTTTTGTGGAACCAAATCAGTACCGCGATTGGCTGCGTACCCGGGCGGAGCGGCTGGCGCAAGAGTCCAACCAATACCTGGCGGAACTACGCAACGCCGCCTGACCCACTGACTCAGCGGGACAGCTATGCTTCCTTTTCAACTCCTGCAACCCACCGCGCTGGCCGATGCCCGCGCCATCTTGGCCGATGCGACCGAAAGCGTGTTGCCCGCCGCTGCCGGCATCGACTTGCTGACGGCTAGTTACTCATGCAAAACATATCATCCTTGACATCCTGTTACCCCTGTAACAGAATGTCGGCATCCTTACTCTGTACAGGAACGAGAGTATGACAACAGTAGGAAACGGTTCTCGCACTACCGTAAATGTCAACGGTACTGCCGTCGAAATGTACTGCGGCGGCAATGGCCCTCCGCTGGTGTTTTTCCACGGCGCCGGCGGCTCCAACGGCTGGCAACCTTATCACGAAGACTTGGCGTCGGACTATACCGTCCTCGTGCCCAGCCAGCCCGGTTTCAACGGCACCGAAGCTCCGGCCTGGGTCAAGACCATCAGCGATGTAGCCCATTTCAACCATATGTTCATCGACGCCCTGGGCCTCCAGGACATCGTGCTGATGGGTTCGTCCATGGGCGGCTGGGTATCCGCCGAAATGGCGGCGATGGACGATCATAATATTGCCGCCCTCGTTCTGGTGGACGCCGCCGGCGTCAAGCCTCGCGAGGGCGAGATCGCGGAAATCTTCATGGTGTCGGCGGATACCCGCCTCAAGCAGCGTTTCCACGACCCCGGCCAGGTACCCAACTACGAGAACTACCGCCGCGAACTGAGCCCCGAAGAACAGCTCGTCGTCCACTCCAACGCCATCACGGCGTCGCAACTCTGCTGGAAGCCCTACCTGCACAACCCCAGCCTGCCGCACACGCTGGCGCGGGTGGCTACCCCCACCCTGATCGTCTGGGGCAACCAGGACGCCATCATTCCGGTGGAGTGCGGCCACCTGTTCCAGCAGGCCATCCAGGGCAGCCAACTCCGCATCATCGACAACTGCGGACACTCGCCGGCCGTGGAAAAGCGCGAGGAGTTCGTTGCCGCCGTCACCGGGTTCCTGAACAGCGTCTAGACTCCACTGCACTCCGGCCCCGTATCAAGTACGAGGCGCCCCCGTGTCCGGCGCCGGGCCGGCTCTTCTTTCGCCGAAATTACGGTGAACACGCCGGCCGCCAGCGCCCCGCCAAAGCAAGAAGGAGCAAACACCATGGCGCACCAACTCGAAGTTTTCTGGTTCTCCGAACAGCCTTACGGTCACGTCACCGAAGATGACCTGGCTCCCTACGAATCGGGCCGGATGCACTTTCCCAACACGCACTTTGACCCCGAGAAGGCTCATGTCCTTTACACCAATTACCATGACCAGTACCAGCTGGCCGACGAAGTTGGCTTCGACGGCATCATGTCCAACGAGCACCACAGCTCCTACTGGTGCATGAAGCCATCGGTGAATGTGGACGCCGCCGTCATCACCCAGCGCACCAAGAACGCTAAGATCGCCATGCTGGGCAACGTCATCGCGGTCAACGACCCGGTGAAGATGGCCGAAGAGATTGCCATGCTGGACTGCATCAGCAACGGGCGGATCATCTCCGGTTTCGTGCGGGGCACCGCGGTGGAGACACTGCATGCCGGCTATCCGCCCACCGAGAACCGCCCCCGGTTCGAGGAGGC
The DNA here is from genome assembly GCA_963692995.1 of Dehalococcoidia bacterium. Lineage (GTDB taxonomy): Bacteria > Chloroflexota > Dehalococcoidia > Lucifugimonadales > UBA3495 > Bin87. Next base: position 498,147 of record OY843611.1, on the reverse strand, counting down.
CCACGACCTCATCGTCAAGTGCTGGACCGAGCCTGGCCCCTTCCGCTGGGACGGCGAGTACTGGCCCCATCGCATGGTGAACCCCTGGGTAGTGCCCATTCAGAAGCCCCATCCGCCGGTGTGGTTCCCCGGCACCGGCAGCCCGGAGTCCGTGATCTGGGCGGCCAAGCATCGGTATCCGTACATGAACCTGGGTTCCCTGCTGGACCTGACCAAGCAGCTCAAGGGCATCTACCACGAGACCGCCGCCGAGGAAGGCTACGAAGCCGGCCCGGAGCACTTCGGCTACCTGATCCGCTGCCTGGTCGCCGACACCGACGAGAAGGCCCAGGAAATCGGCCGCACCTTCCTGTGGACCGAGAACCACCGCAACCGGGGGCCGATGGAGTTCAACGACCCGCCCGGCTACCAGTCCCGGGAGGCGTTGCGCATCAAGATGTCGCGCCCCCTCATCGGCACCGGCACCATGGGTCGGCGCATGACCTACGAAGACTTGCAGGCCGCCTACAACATTATCGTGGGCAGCCCGGAGACCGTCATCGAGAAGCTGCGGCACATCCGCCAGGACCTTGAGCCGGGCTACATCCTGATCTACGGCAACGAAGGCCACATGGCCCACGAGGACGTGATGCGCTCCGTGGAGCTGCTGGGAACACGGGTGATTCCGGCGCTGAAAGAAGGTTAGGCGGACCGTAAAATCCGGCCCGGCGAAGGGGGCCGGTTTGGAACCGGCCCCCTTCGCCGGCAGCGGAGTTGATGGCGAGACCGGCTGCTGCTACGGCGTCCACGAAGGGAAAAAGATATCGCCTTTATACGTCAGCGTTCTCGGCGGCCCACTGGCTGATTTTTCCTGTAAAGCCGGCCCCGGCGCAGCATCCCCCCGCAACTCCTCCGGGATCATGTTCCATATGTCGTTCTGCGCTGCTAATGGCAAGTCATCCCATAATTCGATCTTCTGTTCCGGCGTTAGAGTTCCCCATGCCGACACCGGCTGTTGATCTACCTGTTCCAGGTTATTCCAGATCTCCTGTTGCACGTCCTTAGGCATCCTGTTCCAGATATCCCGCTGAACTTCCGGGACCAATCTATCCCAGACATCCTGCGTCAGAGTGTCCCGCGCGGACAGCTCGGTGTCCGTGTCCGTTTCGTCGTCCGTGTCAGGCACAACAATGGTGTTGGTATCAAAGATATTATTGCCAGGGAGTCGGTATTCGGCAACCACTTGGCCGTCGGCGGCGCTTATTATCACGATACTCATATCGGGCAAACTCCCTCTCTCTCCGGACTGATAATCCTCATAGCCGAACACTATATGCCGTCCGTCAGGTGACCAAATAGGGCGTCGTTCAATATCCTCATCGGGAGGATTGGTCATCCGCATAATACCGGAACCGTCGGAATTCATTACGTAGATTCCACTTTGCCCGCCACGATAAGACGAAAACGCCGTCCTCCGTCCATCAGGCGACCACGCGAGATTACTGTCTTCTCCAAAGTTAGTCAGCCGGATAACATCAGAGCCGTCAGCATTCATTGTGTAGATACCGGGATTAGCCCCCCATCTGGACGAAAATGCTATCCGGCGTCCATCAGGCGACCAGGCAGGGAAGTTGTTAAAGTAGTTTGCGCCGGAAGGAGAGGTAGTTAGATTTACAATTTCGGAGCCGTCGTCATTCATCACGTAGATGTCATCATTTTGGTTGTCAAAAGTAGCCGAAAACGCTATCCGGCGTCCATCGGGCGACCAGGCAGGTGACAAATTTCTACCGGCGTCGGTAGTCAACCTGGTGATATTGGAACCATCGGCGTCCATTACGAATATTTCGTCATGCGAGCCTTCAGTTACGCGCGAGGCAGCAACGTACGCTATCTGCTGCTGGTCGGGGGACCACGTAGGATTATAATGACTAACATCAGGGCTATCCGTCAGCTGGGTAACGTTAGAACCATCAGCGTTCATGGTATATATCTGCGGCCACTCGCTATTGCGATAAGAAACAAAGGCTATCTGCCGTCCGTCAGGCGACCAATGCGGATCATTGTCATGAGTAGCGCCAATAGTCAATTGGGTTATATTTGAACCGTCGGCGTTCATAGTGAATATTCCGTCATAAGACGCAAACGCGATGCGCCCTGATGGGCCAGCTGGCAGGGCCGCAGGTGGTACAGGCGTGGGTGCGGCTGTTGGCACTGAAACGGCCACCACATCTGTGCCAGCATTGTCAGTCTCCCCCTTGTCTGGCCTGGCGCTGCCCAGACCGAGAACGGAGCCGATTCCAACTGCGGCCAGAGCCAGGGCGGCAACGCCGGCAACGGCAAGGAGTTTGCCTCGACTGCGGCGTGGAGGACGCCGACCCGCGCCAAACTCCTGTTGCTCTCTATGGCGGGGAGCGATAATATCATCCAGGCTAAGCAGCCAGCCTTCGGCAGATGGCCTTGCGATATGGGCGTAATTGCCCGGCGCAGCGTCGAAAGCGCCTGCAAAATTGTCTCGAAGCAATTCCGCAAGACCACTCCAATGCCGCTGCTGAGTTGGCGTCGGCTCGTAGGGAATGACCCGGCCGGTATGCGCAAAGTAACCGGCTTGTATCTTGGCGTTCTGGTTCGGGGCTTCCGGCAGGTTGCCTCTGCCGGTAAATCTGCCGTCAAAGGGATGTGCGCCGGCTATCAGCAGTTTGTAGATCATTACGGCCAAGCCGAAGCGGTCGTGCTGCACGATCCGGTCAACTTCGCCAAAGCCGCCGCTTATTGACAGCAGTTCCGGCGGCGTATAGCCGGGGGTGCCAACCGGACAACGATAGACTCTGCCATTGCGCTCATCCCTGACCTGGAACGAATCACAGTCGATCAGCGTTACCAAACCTTTGTTGTTGACGAGTACGTTGGATTCGTTGATGTCTCCAATAATGTAGCCGCGTTGGTGGAGCGAGTGAACCGCCGCCGCAAAGTTCCGACTTATCTGTAACAGCAGGGTGTTAATGGCGCTTGATGCTGCCAACTGTCCCAGCTGTGACTGCCGCAGACTCGGATTATAGTAATTGATGACCGGGAGGAAACCGTCAGGAACCCTGGGCATCAGAAATCCTACTACGGCGCCGTTATCATTATGCAAACGGGTGCGCGGCCAAGCGAGATACACGTGCCCGTTCGAATTGTCCGTATCCGGCGGGTTAGCGACCATCAGGGTCAGCTTGACTTGCTTTTCCCACAGTTTAGCCCGTTTTTCTTGCAACGCCGGGTCGCCGGCCGAGGGAGTGTGATAAACCTTTGCCACCAGCCCTGGATTGGCGAAGACTTCGTACACCGCGCCTTCGCCGCCGGAGCCCAGCTTATTCCTCAGTAGAATCAACGCGCCGCTTTCGTCATAATAATCCGGCATAGGTCATCCCTGTTCCAGGACGGCAAGCAGTAGTGTAACGTCATCGTCGGTACGAGTCATTACCTGGGGCGACCGCAGAAAATCGCGCAGGCCCGTGTATGAGTGCAAGTCGTCAGGTTGCTTCTTTAGCCAGGCAAACGCGCCGAAGAAGAATGGGGGATGGGGGGTTCCCGGAGGTCCGTCGCGGGCATCCAGCACCAGCGACTGGATGCCGTCGGTGAACATTGCGATACTGCGAGGACGATAGTTGGGTATAATCCTGGTTTGTGCGGCGGCGACGGACGCCCGGCGGGTAATAAAGATGGTTTCATTGGCGTATTCGCCGCGCTGGGGGGCGACAAGTAGCTCATAGCCGGTATTGTCCCGGCTGGCAGCGATGCCGCCGTCGCCGATTTGGGCCACCGCCAAAGCGCCGTGGGTGTGTATCGCCACCAGCAGGGTGGTGGCGTAAGCGTTAATCTGCCGTTTCTCCCGTCGGGCTATTGCGGACAGTTCTTTACGGGCGGCAGATAGGGACGCAATGAGAATGCCGCGCAATGCTTCCGGGCTAATCGGATGCGGATACTGGCGCAGCAGACGAAAGGCAGCGTCAGTACTGGCATTGGCAGCTGCCTGAGAACCCTGGTCGCTGTGGGGAGCGGAACCGGCGCCGTCGGCCACCGCCACAATAAGGGTATTACCGCAGAGCCCGTCGCTCGACCCGAACCGCCAGCGCACACTGTCTTGGCAGGGCTGCCCCGATCTAGTGTGACGTGAACCCCGCACTGATGCGCCGATAACCCGCATCGTCCCCGAACTTTCCCTGAAATCCTTACCGGACATCAATACTCCAGCCAGCTGTCCGGGTTGGGTAGGCGCACCAAATCGCCCGGCTGGGACTGCGAGATTGCGGACATTGAGTTGGAGAGCCACTGGAACAGGGCGGCGAAATCCAGGCCGGCAAGGCGCTGCGGTGGCCGAGCCGGCGGCATCATCACTGTCAAACGCTGCATATCGGCTCCTCCTACGGCGACGGTGAGGAACATCACGTGCCGCCCCACATCTTGCTCCCTGATGCGATTCGTAATTTGGCCGATGGCCTCGGGCGTATCGTGTTCAGGATACCCGTCGGTAATCATAATCACCATGGGGCGATAGTAGGATATGCCGTTATCCCGGTAATCTTGCTTACGGCGCTCAACCATATCCAGAGCTTCGTTAATGGCGGGAGCCATACGCGTTCCGCCGCCGGCAACCAGGTACAGCGGAGCAACTCCGTTCATCGTTGCAAACTCCTGGACAACGCTGTGGTTGTGGTTGAAAGCAATGATGGCGACTTCGGCCCGTAGGGAAGCCAGGTTGTCTTGCAGAACCTGTTCCTTGAAGACCCGGACACCTTCGTTTAGGGCTGCGATGGGAGGCCCGGTCATTGAGCCGGAAACGTCCAGCAGCAAAACGCAAGGGCAGCGTGGTTCGGGGTTGTCGACGAATTCAATCATCTGCCCGAGGCTGTCAGTTGACTAAAATCCGTCAGTGATACTGTCAGTCTCCATTGCCGAAAACCTCCTTTGGTGGACATTGGCTAGTGTACCGCCAAATGTGCTGCCACTCTGCGGCAAGTTGCGCCGGTATGGAAGAGCCGGCGCAACCGGAGAAAGCCGCTACTTGCCGTTCCGCTGCTGCGACCCGTCGGGATAAAGATCCTCCCACAGGGCGTCGCGCCAGTCCACGCCGGCGGGCAGGATGGCCTGGGCCGGCCGCAGCATGTAGTAATTGTCGCCGGCGCCAGGGGGCGCGCCGCCTTCGGCTACCGTGCGAGTGGCCTGGAGCAACTGCCGCCGCGCGTAGATGATGGCCATGTCGGTGCGGCTCAGGTTCTCCCGGGAGCGATCCACGATGTAGCCCATGCTCTCCTGCACCGCTACGTCCTGGGCGTTCACGCCGTCGATGCCGCTGAAGGTCTCCGTTTTTTGTACGGCGCGGTTGATCATCCAGCTGTTGTCCCGGTTGACCCTGGTGCGGAAGCCGTCGAGCATATGCTCGGGACCACGCCCGTAACCGCGGTCCATGTCGATGCGTTCTGCTTCCCCGATGGGTTCGTCGTAGGACAGGTCCCAATTCCAGACCATCACGTTGTGGTCATCCATGGGCGCCCACATATGGCCGGATGCCAGGAAGCCCACCGGACCGGCCTTGCCCCGGTATCCGCGCTGGCTGGCGCGGATCTGGTGGAAGGGCATGATGAAGTGGTAGGCGCGCACGTGGTTGCCCTCGTCGCCCAGCGAACGTATGCCGGCGTAACGGTAGCCGTAGTCGGTGAGGTCCACTTCCAGTTCGGGCGGCTTGCCTTGCACGTGAGGCGAGTCGATGCGCAGGCCGGCATGCGTGGTATCCGTCCGCAGGGTGCGGTGGAGGATGGTGGCATGGGCGGAGTCGATGCCGCCTTCCAGCGCCTGGAGCCAGTTGCACTCCTGAATGTTCTTGGTGACGTGGCGGTGGGTTTCCGGCGCGGCGGCCCACTCGAACTTGGGCGGGGGCGGCATATGCTCTGGCGGCCCCATATAGGCCCAAATGACGCCGCCCAGTTCCACGGTGGGATAGGACGCAGTGGTCATCTTGGACGGAAAATCGCTGCCTGCCGGCTCGTTCATCATGTCCACGCACTGGCCATTCACGTCGAACTTCCAGCCGTGATACACGCAGCGCAGGCCGCACTCCTCGTTGCGTCCCAGCCACAGCGACACCAGCCGGTGGGGGCAAAACTCGTTCAGCAGGCCAATGCGCCCGTCGCTGTCGCGGAAAGCAACCAGTTCTTCGCCCAGCAGCTTAACGCGAACCGGCTCGCCGTCCGGCTCGGCCAGTTCCCAGGACAACAGGGCGGGCATCCAATAGCGGCGCAGCAACTCGCCCATGGGGGTGCCCGGCCCAACTTGAGTAAGGGCCATATTCTCTGCCTGTGAAATCATAGGCCATACCTCCTCTGAAGCGTTGTCAGAGTAGCAGTTATCGGGCGGATTTGCTATGCTGACGTTGCCGGCTTGGGACAGCCTAGCGCTCCGCCCGGCAAGGATAAAGCATGACCACGATGACGACACTGAACGACGTTCGCGCCGCCCTAGTCACCCGAGGTTATCCGGCCGAGGAAATTGACGCCATGCTGGACTTGGCCGGCCGCATGATTCTGGAAGGGTCATTGGCATCGAAAGATGACATAGCCCAACTGCGGGTTGAGGCCGCGGAGTTCAAGGACGAGTTCAGAGATTTTAAAATTGACGTTGCTGTAAGATTTGCCGAATTGCGCGCCGATATGGACACCAAGTTCGCCGAATTTCGCGCCGATATGGACACCAAGTTCGCCGAATTTCGCACGGAGATGAACGCCAAGTTCGCCGAATTGCGCGCCGAGATGAACGCCAAGTTCGCCGAATCCCGAGTTGAGAATGCCAAGTCTGAAAACCGGATAATCAAGTGGGTGTTCGGGGCGATTTTCGCCGGCGTTGTCCTCAACACCGGCATAACTAGCCTGCTGCTGGTGGTATTGCCCAAGATTATTGACTGATTGGCCGCCGAGGAATTTTGCCGATGCCAATTGTAGATACCCACGTGCATATCGGCCGCGACCACTATGAGCCGGTGGAGATGCTGCTGGCCCAGATGGAACTGAACGGCGTTGCCAAAACGGTGCTGGTGCAGTCCACCGCCACGCTGGACAACTCCTACGTGCTGGAATGTCGGCAGCGTTTTCCGAGCCAGCTGGCTGTGGTGTGCCGCGTGGACGTGGACGACCCCGCTGCGCCGGACACGTTGGCTAGTCTGCGCGCCGCCGGCGCCGAGACCCTGCGAATCAGGAATTTTCACCGCTCGCCGGGTAATGACCCGTTGGCCGTGTGGCGCGCCGCGGCACGATTGGGAATGTCGGTCAGCGTAGGGGGCCCGGCCGAGGGCTTCGCTGCAACGGAATTCGCCGACCTGGTGGCAGAACTGCCCAACCTAACCTTCATCATGGAGCATCTGGCCGGAATGGGGATCCACGCCATCGGCGCGCCTGCCATGCCGCCTGACGACGTATTCCGGCCGGCCCTCACCCTGGCGCGCTTCCCCAATACGGTGGTGAAAATCCACGGCATGGGTGAGATTAGCGAGCCGCCTTTCCCGTACCGAAATACGCCGCCCTACGTGCGCATGGCTTACGACGCCTTCGGTCCGGAGCGCATGATCTGGGGTTCCGACTGGCCTCGGGTAACCAACCGGGAGGGCTACCGCAACTCTCTGCGCTATACCATGCGACAGATGGAGGAATGGTGCCCCCGCGCTGATCTGGTCAAGATTTTCGGCTCCAATGCACTGACCTTGTGGCAGTTCGCCTAATAACAGCGTTCCGTTTCAAAGGAAACTCCATCTTGGGATGGCTGCGACGTGAAAAGACCCCACACGACGCGGGAGTAAGGCAATAAGCGCACGCCGGCAATCTGTGATAGAATTCGAAGGGTCTTATCATCAGGCAAAATTACCCCTAAATAAGCTAGGAGGACAAACCACCGATGAGCCGATACATCAAGTACATTGCCGGAGCAGTTATTCTGTTAGCGTTGATGACCGGGCTAGCTTGTAGCCAAGAGGAAGCTCCATCCCCAGTAGCGCCCGCAACCGGCGGAGGTCAGCCCACTGCCGCAGCCGTCGCGCCGCCCGTGCAATCCGGCGAACAACCGACTACCGCTCCCGCTACTGCCGCGCCGGCCACTACCGCCGCCGCGCCCGCCGCTGCCGCGCCCACCGAAGCCGTGCCGGCCCCGGTCGCCACCGAAGCCGTGCCGATGCACTCCGGCAGCCGTCTCGCCACCGTGCAAGACCGGGGCCAACTCATCTGCGCCAGCAACAACGCCCTGGCCGGCTTCGGTTTCATTGACGCCAGCGGCAACACCACCGGCTTTGACATCGATCTCTGCCGCGGGGTAGCCGCCGCCGTCCTCGGCGACCCCGACGCCGTCGAGTTCCGGCCCACCACCGCCGCCGAACGCGGGCCGACCATGCAGTCCGGCGAAGTGGATATTATGTCCCGCAACACCACCTGGACCAGCTCCCGCAACGCCCAGTGGGGCAACTTCGCGCCTACCATGTTCTATGACGGCCAGGGCTTTATGGTTCCCACGAGCCTGGACCTCAGCGATATGATGGAGCTGCGCGACGCCAGGGTCTGCGTCCAGCAGGGCACCACCACCGAGCTGAACCTGCAAGACTTTAGCAACCAGAACAACATGAACTTTGACATCGTAACCTTCCCCGACAACGTTTCGGCGCGGGAAGCCTACGTCGCCGGCCAGTGCGACACCCTAACGACCGACCGCTCCGGCCTGGTCAGCACGCGCGCCGGCTTCGACGACCCCGGCGCCCACGTCATCCTGCCCGGCACCATCTCCGAGGAACCCCTGGGGCCGGTCGTCCCCCACGGCGACGAGCAGTGGTACGATATAGTAAGCACCGTCATGGGCATCCTCATCTATGCCGAAGCATACGAAATTACTTCCAATAACGTACCCACCGCCGTCACCGGCGACACCGCCGTTGACCGCCTGTTCGGATTGGAAGGTTCCTACGGTCAAGAGGGACTTGGACTTAGCAACACCGTAGCCCAGGATGTCATCCGGGCCGTCGGCAACTATGGCGAAATTTACGACCGTCACCTAACGCCCCTGGGCCTGGTGCGCGAAGGCAGCCGCAACGCCCTCTGGTCCGCCGCTCCCTGCGGCGAATGTCCCAAGGGCGGCCAGGTGTACACCGCGCCCTTGCGCTAAACTGGTGAGCGTCCGTCGCAATTCATAACACCGGGGCGGGTTTCAAACCCGCCCTTACTTTTTTGCCGGCAGACGCCGCGCCAGCGACGGGCAAAACTAACGGCAATGCGCTAAAATCAGCGCAAATCGCCCGCCGCAAAATCACGGAAAGCAATCATCGTGATAACCCAACCTCCGCGAGCGCTAACCTACCAGGGCATCCCGGTCTGGCGGCATGCCCAGATTATCCAATGGGCGGCGCAGATTGTGTCCGCCACTGTGGCGGTAGCCTTGGTCCTCTGGTTATTCGCCAACATCGGCAATGCCATCCAGGAGCGGGAGATCCCCTACGGGTTCAGCTTCCTGTCCCGCGAATATCAAACCCCAATTGGGGAACATTTTATCCCTTATGAATCGTCGGATACCTTCCTTTACGCCTTCACCGTCGCCGTCACCAACACCGTCGTCGTTTCTGTCATCGGCGTCATCCTCGCCACCCTGCTGGGCATCTTCATCGGCGTCGCCCGGCTCTCCACCAACTGGATTGTCGCCAAGCTGGCGATGGTCTATATTGACTTCTTTCGCAACGTGCCGCTGCTGGTGCAGCTACTCTTCTGGTTCTACATCATGCTGGCGCTGCCCCCGCCGCGTGAGGGTTACGTTATCGGCGGGCAACTTTACGTCAACAATGCCGGCATCTCCCTGCCCTGGGCGTCGGCCACCGGGCTGGCCCCGGCGCTGGTGTGGACACTGCTGGCCGTGGCCGCCGTTGTTGCCGGCGCGCTCATCCACCGTCGCCTGACCCGACGCGAAATCCGCACGGGCCAAGCCTCATATCCCCTGCTGGCCGGTTGCGCCGCCGCCCTGCTGATTGGCGTCGTAAGCTGGCTGGTGGTAAGCGCCGCGACCGGCGAGGCCCCCTTCTTGGCCTCATCGCCGGAACCCCAGGGCCGTTTCGGACGCCTCACCGGCGGCTATACCGTCCGGGCCGGCCTGCTGGTGCTGCTGATTGGGCTGGTAATGTACACGGCGTCCTTTATCGCCGAAATCGTCCGCGCCGGCATCCAGTCCGTCGGGCGCGGGCAGATCGAGGCGGCGCGCGCGCTGGGCCTGTCGCAGCTGAACACGCTGCGACAAGTAACCTTCCCCCAAGCCCTGCGCGTCATCATTCCGCCCTTGATCAGCCAGTGCCTCAACCTCACCAAAAACAGCAGCCTGGGCGCTGTGGTCGGCTATACCGACTTGACCAACGTGGCCATAACCATGACCCAAACGGCCCCGGCGGTCTCCATTTTCATACTGATTATGGTAGCTTATCTGGCCATCAGCCTCACTTGGTCGCTAGTCGGCAACCTGTACAACTGGCGCATTGGAACTAGCAGCAGGTAAAGAAGAGTGAAATCATGGCCGTCAACCTTGAGTACACCCCGGCGGAGCCGCTGCCGCCTCCGCGTTCCGAGATTGGCGCCATCGGCTGGGCGCGCGCTAACCTGTTCAGCGCCTGGTATAACGGCGTCCTCACGGTCGTCGCGGCTCTGGTCTCCATCCTCGTGCTCTGGTTCGGGCTGAAGTGGGTATTCATCGCTGCCGACTGGACGGTGGTGGTCGAGCTGGGCGGACGCTTTATCCTCGGTCAGTACAATACGGAAGCCGCCTGCCCCGGCCAGAATTGCTTCTGGCGTCCCCAAGTTTCCCTGCTGCTGGTCACGGCTCTCCTGGGGATGGCCTGGGGAACCAGCGGCAACCCGATGGCCAGAACCATCGCGCTGCTGGTGGGAGGGGTTGCCGCCGCCCTCGCTTTTCTGCCTTACCGCCTGGAGACCATGGGGCTAGACGTGCGCCTGCTGCTGCTGGCGAACCTGCCGGCGCTGGCGGCCGGCTGGGCGCTGGCCCGCTACACGTCGCTGATTACCCTGGGCCGCGTCGTCATGCTGGGCGTGGCCGTCTTCGTCATCACGCTGGCGCTGCTGCGCGGATTGCCGGGCGTGCCCGGCCTGATGCCGGTATCGGTCATCCACTGGGGCGGCCTGATGCTGAACCTGCTGCTGGCGGTGGCCGGCATCACCCTCAGCCTGCCCATCGGCATCGGTCTGGCCCTGGGCCGGCGCAGCCGGCTGCCGGTGCTGAAAATCCTGTGCGTGGTGTTTATCGAGGTGTTTCGGGGCGTGCCGCTGATCACCCTGCTGTTCATGTCCAAGGTCCTGGTTCCGCTGGCCTTCCCGGATAACTTTCCCCAGGAACCACTCTTCCTGGCCGGTGTCGTGATCACCCTTTTCAGCGCCGCATACATGGCGGAGAACATCCGGGGCGGCTTGCAGGCGCTCCACCCCGGCCAGGCCGAGGCGGCCCGGGCCTTGGGGCTGCCCGGTTGGCAAACCACCCTGCTCATCTCTCTCCCCCAGGCCATTCGCAACGTCATTCCCGCCATCGTGGGCCAGTTCATCGCCCTCTTCAAAGACACCAGCCTGGTCTATATCATCGCCATGCAAGACTTGGTGAACATCGGCAAGGTGTTCATCCAGGGCAACACCGAATACCTGGACCACGCTCGGGAACTCTTCATTTTCGTTGCCGTGGTCTTCTGGATTTTCACCTACGGCATGTCCTGGGTCAGCGATCGCATTGAACGCAATCTGGGGGTTGGTGAGCGATAGCGCCGGCCGCCGCCACTAACGCAACGGAGCACACTATGACTGCCAACGGAAATACCGCCGCCGTGGAAGACATTATCATCTGCCACGACGTGCACAAGTGGTATGGCAACTTTCACGCCCTGCGCGGGATCACCACCACCGTCAAGAAAGGTGAGGTAGTAGTCATCATAGGCCCGTCGGGATCAGGCAAATCCACCTTTATCCGCACCCTCAACCGCCTGGAGCAGCACCAGCGCGGCGACATCACCGTGGACGGCATCGAGTTGACCAATGACGTGCGCAACATTGACGCCATTCGCCGGGATGTGGGCATGGTTTTCCAGTCTTTCAACCTGTTCCCGCACCTGACGGTGCTGCGGAATATCACTCTGGCCCCGAACAAGGTACGCAAACTCCCGATGCACGAGGCCGAGGGCATCGCCATGGAGCTTCTGGATCGGGTGGGCATACCGGAACAGGCGGACAAGTATCCGGCCCAGCTCTCCGGCGGTCAGCAGCAGCGTGTAGCCATCGCCCGGGCCCTGGCCATGCAGCCCAACATCATGCTCTTTGACGAGCCCACCTCGGCCTTGGACCCGGAGATGATCAAAGAGGTGCTGGAGGTGATGCGCGAGCTGGCCAAATCTCAGATGACGATACTGGCCGTATCCCACGAGTTGGGCTTTGCCCGCGAGGTGGCCGACCGCATCATGATGTTCGACGAGGGCCGGATTGTGGAAGACCAGCCGCCCGATGAGTTTTTCAACAACCCCCGCCACGAACGGGTGAAACACTTTCTATCGCAAATCCTTTAGGGCCTGTTTAAAAACTGGCAATCACACCGTCGTTCCGGCGCAAGCAGGAACCCGGAAAGGCGTTGCCAGCGAAACGGGGCAATCCCGTCGCGGACGAAAAGGCTTCCAAATGATGTTGGTGAGAAAATTCGGGCGCTGGGTCTGGGCCGGCGGCGCGGCTGAAACCCGCTGGGCCAGGGAGCGCCGTTTGCCCGTTTGGGAACATCCCTGGTTCACCCGACTCTATCGCATCACCATGCTCCTTGGTTGGGCCGCGGTGATCGCATTCTTTCTCATCTGGAACCTGGTGTGGGCGACGGGGTAGTATGGGCGCGGCAATTTGAGTTTGCCCCCGCGTTTGCGCGCGGGGTAAAATTGTCGGCGCGCCGGGTGAAATCGCCTCCGCGTCAACGAACCATCGCCCACCAGGAGTTTAGCCATGCCCAACCAGCAGATGCGGATAGGCGTTGTATTCCCCCAAACTGAGATCGGTTCCGACCCCATTGCAGTGCGGGACTATGTTCAAGCTGCGGAGCAATTGGGATATGCCCACATCATCGCCTATGACCACGTGCTGGGCGCGGATACTGCCTATCATCAGCCCTGGACGGGCAGCTATACCAAGGACAGCATGTTCCACGAGATATTCGTCGTCTTTGGCTACATGGCCGCCCTGACCAGCAACGTGGAATTGGTGTCCGCAATTGTCATCCTCGGCCAGCGGCAGACCGCGCTGGTAGCCAAGCAGGCCGCCGAGGTGGACGTGCTCAGCGGCGGCCGGCTGCGCCTGGGCGTCGGCATCGGCTGGAACCCGGTGGAGTACGAGGCCCTGGGCGAGGATTTCACCACTCGGGGCCGCCGGGCCGAAGAACAGCTGGAACTGCTGCGCCGTCTCTGGACGGAAGAGGTGGTTGACTTCCACGGCTCTTATCACAACGTCACCAACGCCGGCATCAACCCGCTGCCCATCCAGCGACCCATCCCACTATGGATGGGCGCCGGCAGCCGGGCCCGGGGGCCTATTCCCGCCGATCGGGTACTGAACCGGGTGGGACGCTGCGCCGATGGCTGGTTTCCCCAGTTCCAATCCCACGACCCGCAAGCGGCCACGGCTATCGCCAAAGTTCGGGCCGCCGCCACCGCCGCCGGCCGTGATCCGAACGCCATCGGCATGGAACCCCGCGTTAACTATTCCGACGGCGACCCGGAGTTTTGGCAGGCCCGCGCCGAGGAGTGGCGTAGCTTGGGGGCATCCCACTTTTCCGTCAACACCATGTCGGCTAACCTGACCACTCCAGACGCTCACATCAACGCCATTCGCGAGTTCAAAGAAGTTATCATCGGATAAACTTCCGCTTTATCCCGGCACGTTATTTTGGCGGGCTGGCGGTTACACCAGGAGGCATCATCATGGGCAGGTTGGACGGCAAGGTTGCTTTGATCAGTGGCGGCGCCCGGGGACAGGGCGCGGTGGAAGCCCGAATGTTCGCCGCGGAAGGCGCGTCCGTCGTCTTTGGCGACATTCTGGATGACGAAGGCCGCCGCGTTGAGGCCGAAATCCGGGAGTTGGGCGGCCAGGCCACCTATGTTCACCTGGACGTCACCAACGAAGACGACTGGCAGTCCGCCGTCAATGCCGCCGTATCCGAGTACGGCAAGCTGAACGTCCTGGTCAACAATGCCGGCATCGTCCTGGGCCGCAGCATCGAGGAGATGACCGTTGCGGAATGGGACCGGCTGTTTGATGTGAACGCCAAGGGCGTGTTTCTCGGCACCAAGGCTAGTCTGCCCGCCTTGCGGGCGGCGGGCGGCGGGAGCATCGTCAACATATCTTCCACCGCCGGGTTGGTGGGCAACGACTACAACCTGGCCGGCTACAGCAGCAGCAAGGGCGCGGTGCGGCTGTTCACCAAGTCCACCGCCATTCAGCACGCCGCTGAGGGCATCCGGTGCAACTCGGTCCACCCCGGCCCCATCGACACCCCGATGCTGCGCGAATCCCGAGCCAACCGGGGCAGCGGCCTCAGCGATGCGGAACAGATGCGACGTGTGCCCCTAGGCCGCATCGGACGGTCGGAGGACATCGCCTACGCCGTCATCTACCTGGCATCGGATGAGGCGGCATTCGTCACCGGCAGCGAGGTCGTGGTGGATGGCGGACGAACCGCGATGTAAAGCGCGAGGGCGCCTTTTGCAAGACGCCCTCATTTTGGCTGAAGATGGTCGGGGCGGCCAGATTCGAACTGGCGACCCCCTGCACCCCATGCAGGTGCGCTACCAGGCTGCGCTACGCCCCGCCCCGACATCACTAGAATATCACTGATAGCGGCAATTAGCAAACCGAAAACGCCATTCTGCGTGTTGCAAGTTCGCTGACCATGAACGGAGACTGTTACAGCATCCTGGGAGTGCCGGCGGCGGCAACGGCGGAGGAAATCCGGGCCGCCTATCGACGCTTGGCGCGTCAGTACCATCCCGACCTCAACTCCAACCCGGAAGCGGAGGCCCGGATGAAGGAAATCAATGAAGCCTATGCGACGCTGTCCGATCCGACGCGCCGTCGCCACTACGACATCTACGGCACGGCTGACCCGACCGGCGTGGATGCCCACAGTCGGGGCCGGCAACGTCCGCGTCGTTCCGCCTCTGTGGATCCACCAAGTTCCCGCCCCTTTTCACCCCGGCGCGGCGACGACATTCCCGCCACGGTGTTGATCACCCGACGCGAGGCCAGGCGCGGGTGCCGCAAAACATTTCCCGTGGTGCGCCTGGAAACTTGTCCCCGTTGCCGCGGAACGGGTCAAGAACCGGAGGAGACGCTGGATGTGGGGCAATGCTGGCGGTGCGCCGGAGCGCAACGCCTCCGCCATGACTTCACACTCAACGCTACCATACCCGCCGGCATGTCCGATGGCCGGCGCCTACGGCTGCGCGGTCAGGGTAACGCCGGCGTTGATGGCGGACCCCACGGTCACATTTACGTAACCGTGCGGGAAGTGCGCAATACCGGATTGCGCCGAACGCTCGCTTTCCTTTGGCGACACCTGTTAGGCTGAACCCGATGGCCGCCTTTCCGACCGACTTCTCTGCGCTGACGGCATACCTGCGGGACTGGCTGGCCGCGGTTCCGTCTCCCGGGTTGGCGATTTCGGTGACCGATCGCCAGCAGACCCTTTACGCGGCCTCGCTGGGTTATGGCGATGCCGCCGCTCGCCAGCCGGTGCGGGCCGACACCACCTTCCAGATCGGCAGCATCGGCAAGTCGATGACCGCATTGGCGTTGCTGCAACTGGTCCAGGAGGGTCGTTTAGACCTGGACGCGCCGTTGAGCGCTCGCCTTCCCTGGTTTGCGATACCGTCCCGGCATGGGCCCATCGCCCTCAAACACGTGCTCAGCCATACTGCCGGCCTGCCGGCCGGAACGGATTTCACGCCGGCCGCTCGTTACGAAGGGTACGCCCTGCGCGAGGCTGAGGCAGCCTGGGAACCCGGCTCCCGATTTCATTACTCCAACACCGGCTACAAGCTGCTGGGGTGGTTGCTGGAGGACGTAACCGGGCTTCCCTACGGCGAAGTCATCCGCCGACGGGTACTGGAACCTTTAGGCATGGCCGCCACGGATCCGGTGATCACGCATAGCAGTCGTCGCCCGATGGCGACCGGATACGTGCCGTTGCACGACGACCGGCCGCACCGGTGGGGAGACCCGCTCGTTCCGGGCGACTGGTCCGAATACGCAGTGGGGGACGGCAGCCAGGCGTCCACCGCTGAAGACATGGCCCGATATACCCGCCTCTGGTTGAACGGTGGACGGAGCGGTATTCACGCCATCGTATCCCCGGCTTCATTCGACCGCATGACTACCCCGGCAATCGATGTGCGCCGGGGCAGCGACTACCAGCACGATTACGGATACGGTTTCGGCCTAATCCGTCACCACGCCGACGGCCATCGTTTTATCGGCCACGGCGGCGGCACCGTGGGTTTCCGGTCCATCATGCTCACCGACCAGACGGATGGATTAGGGGTCGTTATCCTCTGCAACGGAGTCGGCGTCGATACTTATTCTCCGGCGCGTTACGCGCTACGGGTCGCCGCGGCGCTACGCGACAAGCATCCCGTGCCGGAGCCTCCCGAGGTTCCCGACCCTACGCGCATCGCCAACGCTGACCGTTACGCGGGAACATATCAGGACGCCGTCAGCGGTCGGCGCTTATCGATTCGGACTTCCGGCAATGGGCTGCGTTGGGACGCCGGTGCGCGTAGCTGCCATCTGGAGCATATCGCAGGCGACGTATTCTGCGCGCCCCACGATGCGTTCGACCCCTTCCCGCTGCGGTTCCGTTCCGCCGATGCCGATGCTGACGGCCCCGTGCTCGAAGTACGTCACGGCCCGGACGTGTATGTGCGAGCGGGCAGTGAGCCTAGCGAAGCCACCGCGCCACATCCGCAGGAATGGTCAGCATTCCCCGGCCAATACCGCAGCCACGCGCCCTACCTCACCACCTTTCGCGTCATCCTGCGCCGCGGACGCCTGCGCCTCGCCTGGCCTCACGGCGGCGAGGAGGATCTTATCCCTCAGAACCCCGACGACAAACTGTCCGGCTGGTTCAAAATCGGGCCAGCGGACGAACCAAGCGCCGAGCGGTTGCGCTTCGACGCAGTGGTCGGCGGTCGGGCGTTGCGGATCCGCTGGACCGGCGGAGGGGATTTCTACCGGGTTGACTAGGACGTGTCGTCAGATTATTCCGTCATTCCTGAAAAAGCAGGAGTCCAGACGTTTCCATAACCCAATCGTTCTGCGACAGCAGGCGATTCTGGATTCCCGCTTTCGCGGGAATGACGAGAAACGTCAACGCGGGAATGACGCAAATTGTCCGCTCTGCCTGGTATCCGCCCCGACTACAACTGTCCCACGTATTCGCCATAGGCGGCGGCATCCATCAACCCATCCAGCTCGCCGGGGTCGGTGATGCGGACGCGCATCATCCATCCCTCGCCGAAGGGGTCATTATTCACCAGCTCCGGTTCGTGGGCCAGGCGTCCGTTGACTTCGGTGACCGCGCCGCTCACCGGGGAATAGAGATCCGAAACGGCCTTCACCGATTCAATCTCGCCCATCTTCGCCAAATATCCTACGGTGGCGCCTACGGTTGGCAGTTCCAGGTACACCACGTCGCCTAACTGGTCCTGGGCGTAGTGGGTAATGCCCACCAGCACCGTGCCGGCGCCGGCCGGCTCCAACAGCGCCCACTCATGTTCCCGGGTGTATTTGCGGTCATCGGGATTCACCTTTACTGATACCTCCGAATGATTGCGGTCGGCGCGTTAGTCAGTTGCACCACGTTAGCCTGAACGCTGATAGAAGGGGAGTTCCACAATGGACGCCTCCGCCAGCCGCCCTCGAATATCCACCGTGAGGGTCGTACCGGGGGCAGTGTGGGCCGTATCCACAAAGGCCATGGCGATACAGCGCTCCAGCGTGGGCGAGTAGGTGCCGCTGCTGACGACGCCCACCGCCTCGCCATCGGCCAGCACGTCGTAGCCGGCTCGCGGCGCGCTGCGGCCGGGCAGAGTTAGACCCACCAGCCGCCGCCTGGCGCCGTACACCCGCTGATGATCCAGTACGTCGGCGCCGTTGTAGCCGCCGTCCCGTCGGACGAAGCGGTCCTGGCCGGCCTCAATGGGCGTGATCGTGTCCGTCAGTTCGTGTCCGTGCAGCGGCAGGCCGGCCTCCAAACGCAGGACATCCCGCGCTCCCAGCCCGCAGGGAGTGGCGCCGGCTTCGTATAGCTTCTGCCAGACGGGAGCTATATCGGACGAACCCATCGCCAGCTCGAACCCGTCCTCGCCGGTATAGCCGGTGCGTCCGATGAACACCCGCCGTCCGTCGATGTGCCCCCGTCCCCAGGCGAAAGGACGCAGCAGCGACGGAACCGGGGTTCGCCCGGGGTTCCGAGGCAGTCGCGCGCCCGGCGCGAAATCCTCGCACAACCGATCCACTACGCCGGCGGCGGCGGGCCCCTGCAACGCAATCAAGCCGGTAAGCATGGTACGGTCGGTAATCCGCACGCCCCGGCCATCGAAGTGATGCGCCAGCTGGCGGTCAAACCAGAGCGCCACTGCCGCGCGGTTGCCGGCGTTGGGGATCAGCAGAAACTCATCGTCGGCCAGCCGGTAGAAGATGGTATCGTCAATAACGCCGCCCCGTTCGTTGCAGACGAAACAGTAGCGAGCCCGGCCGGCCCGCAGCGATGACGCAGACCCGGTAAGCAGGATGTCCAGCAGTCCGGCCGCGTTGGGACCACCGATGTGCAGCCTTCCCATGTGCGACACGTCAAAAATGCCGGCGTCAGCGCGAACCGCTGCGACCTCGGAGATGACGCCCCGGTATTGCACCGGCATATCCCAGCCGCCGAAGGGCACCATTCGGGCGCCCAGATCAACGTGGGTCTGGTAGAGGGCGGTGCGAAGATTATCAGAGTTGGTATCGGTCGACATGGTATGCGCCGGTTGTGTCGAGACTTGCTTGAGGAGCGTTACCGAATAATGATACCCCCAAGACGGTCCGGGCGCAACGACGGAACGAACCGAAAGACCCCAGGCCAAGCCCGGCGCACCGGTATGATATGATAGCCTCGCCTTGATTATCGTGTCCCAACAGGGCAATCTACGCCATTACTAATCGACGCCATCACTACCGGAGGGATGAGGTTACGATGCCGCGACTGACGCCGCAGGAGATTGACGCCTATCTCGATGGCCCCCACGTGGCCCACTTCGCGTCCATCCGGAAAGATGGCGCTCCGCACATTTCGCCCGTTTGGTACCAGTGGGCGGACGGCCGCGTCACCGTCGTTTCCGGCGATTCGTCCGTCAAAACCCGCAACGTGCGCCGCAACCCCAAGGTCGCCATCTCCGTTGCCACCGACGAATGGCCTTATCAGTATGTCATCCTCGAAGGCAACGCCACCGTCCGCAGCGACAACCTAGAAGAAGCGGTCCGCAGCATATTCTCCCGCTACGAGGGCAATGAAAGAGGCGAACAGGACGCCGCCGACTTGACTCAGGGCGACCAGAAGCTGGTGGCCATTGAGATCGACGTGAACCGCGTCCTGTCGTGGAAAGGCATTGACCAATAACATGACCGTTCAGGAAATCCGGCCCAGCGACCCGATACCCACAGCAGTGGACGCCGTCATCATCGGCGGCGGCGTCATGGGTTGCGCCATCCAATACAACCTGGCGCAGCTGGGCATCACCAACACCGTCCTTCTGGAACGGGATGTAATCGGCTCCGGCAGCACCGGCCGTTCCCAAGCCATCTGCCGGATGCACTATTCCAACCGAATAACCACCCAACTGGCCCGGCTCAGCCTGCAAGTATTCGCCGATTTCGACGCCCGGGTGGGCGGTACGTCGGGCTTTGTGAATACCGGCTATCTGGTGGTCGTGAACGAGGCTGACCAGAGCGGCCTGGAGCGCAACGTCGCCATGCAGCAGGAACTCGGTGTGTCCACCTCGGTGGTCAGCCGGGACGACTTGGCCCGCCTGGCTCCGATGGTAGCCCTGCACTATGACGAACGCGCGGCTTGGGAACCGGAATCGGGCTATGCCGATCCCTATCAGGTCACCGCGGCTTACGCGGCCCGCGCGCGGGAGGCCGGCGCCCGCATCGTGACGCGCAACCCGGCTGCCAGCATCGCAACGGACGGCGGGCGCGTCCAAACCGTCACTACCGTGAACGGCGAGCGCATCGCCACCGACACCGCCATTGTGGCGGCCGGCCCCTGGTCAAAGCAGCTACTGGCCGGCGTCGGGGTTGACGTACCGCTGCTGCCCGTGCGTCACCAGGTCGCCACGGTCGCTCGCTCGGTCGAAGTGGTGCCGCACCATCCTACGGTAGGGGACATCAGCCAGTCTTTCTCCTTCCGACCCGACGGCGCCAATTTCACCACCATGGGGTTCGGAGACGACGCGGAGCAGCCGGATCCCGACGTTTATCCCCAGGGAGTGGACATTGCCGAGGCGGCATCGGCTCGGGCCCGTCTGGGCCACCGGATCCCGGGCCTGGCGAACTGCTACTACCGCGGCGGCTGGTCCGGCCTGTTCACCACCACCCCCGACTGGCATCCCATACTGGACGCCGTGCCCGGTGTGGATGGCCTGTTCTGCGCGGTGGGTTTCAGCGGCCACGGCTTCAAGTTGTCTCCGGCCATCGGCAAAGCCATGGCCGAACTAATCGCCGACGGCAGCGCCCGGGACGTTGACCTGACGCCCTTGCGCTTCACTCGCTTCGCCGAGGGCGACCTGCTGGAGTCCAGCTACCGCTATCGCGTGCTGGCGTAAGAGTAGGGCGACGATGACCGCATCGGATTTTCTGTCGCCGGACCAAATCTACCAGGGCGACGCCAGGGCGCTGCTGAAAAGGGCGCGACCGCAATCGGTCGCGCTGAGCTTCTGGTCGCCGCCCTACTATGTGGGCAAGTCTTACGAGGCCGGGCTGGACTTTGCGGCGTGGTCGGACTTGTTGCGGGAAACCATTGCCGGCCACTTTGCGGTCATTGCGCCCGGCGGCTTTCTGGGCGTGAATATCGCCGACATTCTGGCCTTTGCCGACCCGGATATGCCGCGTATCCAAGCCGATAACGTCAGCGCCAAGAAAGTGAAAATCACGCGAGAGCAGGCGCTGGCCGCCCAACGCGCCAACCCCGGCTTCGATAAGTACCAGCTGGCCGCCCTGCTGGGCTGTAGCGAACAGACTATTGACCGCCGCCTGAAAAACAACAACGTGCGGGGGGGCAAGTACGCGCCGCAAACACGGGTGCGGCTGACCGCCGGCCTGGTAGAGCAATGGGCCGCCGACGCCGGCTTCTACCTGTACGACCGACGGGTCTGGGTGAAAGACCCCTGCTGGGAAAACAGCCGTTGGCACAGCCTGTCCTACCGCGCCGTTGACGAGTTTGAACATATCCTGATTTTCTGGAAGCCGGGCATAACCGTAGTGAATCGGGAGCGGCTGGACGCCGGCGAATGGGCCGAATGGGGTTCCCGCGCCGTGTGGAACATCCCGTCGGTGCGCTCCAATCAAGCCCACGAATCGCAGTTCCCCATAGAGTTGCCCCGCCGTATGATAAAGTTGCTCACCGAGCCGGACGACTTGGTACTGGACTGTTTCGTCGGCAGCGGCACTACGGTGCTGGCCGCGATACAGGAGGGCCGGCAGTTTATGGGGTTTGACATCAGCCCGGAGAGCGCGCGGCTGGCGAAGAAACGCGCCGGAGAAATACTGCTGCTACGCAACGGCTGCCTTTATGACATTGAACGCCAATGACCTTCGGGCTAATCCTGACATCATTGAGCAGGTGGGCAAATCTGCCTTGCGCATGGCGGCGGAAGACGCGGCCTATCCTCATCCGAACCGCCTAGAATCGATTCTGCCCGGTGCCTGCCCAACGGATTATTGCAAGACATTTACAACCCATCAGCAACAGACACCATCTGGCTCGCCGGACGTAACGCGCCGACACGGGGCGAGGCATTTCGCGTTAGAATAAGTCTGACAGTCCTCAAGAACAAAGCAAACTGGCGCGCGCAAACTATTGCCGCCGACCCGGATCAACCCTTTACTTGGGATGATTGAGCCAATTGTCACGGAGCAACCCCGAATGGTAACCAACTTCCAGTCCCACTACATTCCCAACACCGTCGCCGAGCAGGATGAACTGCTGGCCGCCATCGGCCGGCGCGCGGTTGATGACCTGTTCGCCGACGTCCCCGACGGCTATCGCAACCCGACGCTGGAACTGCCGGCGCCAATGTCGGAGCTGGAAATCCAGCGGGAGTTGGGCGAACTGGCGGCGCGCAACCGTCCGCTGGCCAGCGGCCCATCTTTCCTGGGCGCCGGCTGCTATCACCACTTCATTCCCGCCATCGTCAAGGCGGTGATGACCCGGGGCGAGTTCCTCACTGCGTACACCCCCTATCAGCCCGAGGTATCCCAGGGTACGCTGCAAGTCATCTTCGAGTTCCAGACCATGATCAGCGCCCTTTACGGCATGGAAGTCGCCAACGCCGGCATGTACGACGGCGCCACCAGCCTGGCCGAGGCCGTGCTCATGGCCTGCCGCGTCACCCGACGCCAGCAGGTCATCGTGAGCGACACCGTGAACCCCGCCTACCGGCAGGTGATTGCGACTTACTGCCAGGCCCAGGGCATCACCATCGACGTCATGCCCGCCGCCGACGCTCCCGGAGCCGTTACCGAGGCAACTGCCGGCATCGTGGCCCAGTATCCCAATTTCTACGGCGAGCTGGACGACCTGGCCGGCCTGGCCGCCGCCGCTCACGACGACGGCGCGCTCCTCGCGGTATCCGCCGACCCGCTGGCTATGGGGATGCTGAGGCCCCCGGGAGAGTTCGGCGCCGACATCGTAACCGGCGAAGGACAGCCCATAGGCATTCCGCCCTCGTTTGGCGGCCCTTACCTGGGGCTGTTCAGTTGCCAGCAGCAGTACATCCGCCAGATGCCCAGCCGCCTGGTGGGTCGCACTACCGATACTGCGGGGCGCCCCGGTTATGTCCTCACCCTGCAAACCCGGGAGCAGCACATCCGTCGCGAGCGGGCCACGTCCAACATCTGCACCAACGAAGCGCTGTACGCGCTGGCGTCGGCCATCTACCTGGCGGCCATGGGGCGGCACGGCCTGCGGCAGGTTGCCCAATTGTGCTATCACAAGGCCCACTATGCCGCCGCCGGCATCGCGAAACTGGACGGATACTCCCTGCCCCAGTCGGGCGAGTTTTTCCAGGAGTTCGTCATCTCAGGTCCCAAACCGCCGGCGGAGGTCAACCGCCAGTTGATGGAACGCAACATCCTGGGCGGACTGGACGTGAGCGACCGCTTTGATAATGGGATGCTCCTCTGCGTCACCGAGATGAATTCCCGGGCTGATATTGACGCCTTGGTAGCCGGCCTGGAGGCGGTGAAATAATCACCGCGCCCTGCGTTGGCCCGACCTTGGGCAAGAAAAGAGTGGTCGCCGGATGAGACGGTTGCGCACCAGCTACGCGGACGATTGGGAGGACATGGGGGTTGCCGACGCCCGGCGGTTCCGCGTTTTCGGTTGGTCCATAAGGCCCGTTCCTGCCCTGCTGCTGATCGCGGCGAGCGCAGTCACCTTCCTGGCGATTATGATCGCTAACTCTCTGGGCTGGATCACCGAAACGCCGTGGCTTCGCTGGACGATAATGGGCGTGTGCTGGGCTGGCCTGGTGGCCACCCTGGGGGCATCCGTCGCTGCCCTGTTGGTAATGGCCCAATACCTGCGCCGTTCGCGGATCCAATTGGCTCGACTGGACGGCGCAACCCACGAGGAGGCCCTGGCCGAGACCAACCGCTTCATTCGCCGGGCGGTGTACGGCCGGCTGGTTTTATACGCCGTGGCTTGCGTTGGGGTATGGGTGGTGCTGGGCAGTCCGTTGATTTTCGATTGGGCCGGGCCTTTGCCTTATTTTGTCGGGCTGGCAGTGGTAATGTCCATCCTAGCTATTCAAGGCGCCTTTGGCCAGCAGATTTGGGATCGTCTGCGCCGCCTCGCCGGCGGCCGGCATTAGAGGCCGGATCAGACCATGATCGACCGCAACAAACTCGGGAATGCCGATTTCGGCGCTCCGCGCAATCGTCGGCTTGTGGCGCTTCCGGAGCGAAATCGCCGGCATATTCAGCCGGTGGTTGGGCCCGACGCGCTAATCCAGAGCTTGACAGCTGGCAGCGGATGACAACCGTGTCGAAAGTAACCACGGCCAGGAGGCGTCCCGATGGACCCCCGCAAGCTGTTATCCGCGCTGCACATACCCACTATGCTGCTGGGCCTGTGGTTTCTTTTCATCCAGTACCATGTATCGGATGCTATCCCCGCGGAGCAAGCGCAAGGAATCGGCATCCTGCTGGTGCTGGCCGGCCTCGCCATCGAACCCATTAGCATCCTCGTCAACTCGATTCGACCCGAAACCATCACTCCCACCGTCCGTTTCTGCACCGACTGCGTGATCGTGGCCGCTTTGGGCGCGTGGGTAGCGCTGACCACCTGGTGAGCATCGCCACCTAGACAACAGGAGCAACCGGAACAATGCTGAACAAAGGCGGAAACCGAGACACCACCAGGCTGCTGATGGACCGGAGCGTGCCCGGCAGAGTGGGAGTCATAACGCCCGCGCTGGACGTGCCCGTCGCGCCGCCGCCCAGCGGGGCCTACCTGCGCGACGACCTGCCCTTGCCCGAAGTTTCGGAGCCGGAGGTAGTGCAGTATTTCACCGCGCTAAGCCAGCTCAACTTCAGCATCGACACTCACTTCTATCCTCTTGGGTCATGCACCATGAAGTACAACCCCAAGATCAACGACGAAGTAGCCTTTCTGCCCGGCTTTGCCGGCATTCATCCTCACCAGCCCGCCGAGCAATCCCAGGGCGCTCTGGATCTGCTGTACCGTCTCCAGGGTTTCCTGACCGAGGTGACCGGTATGGCCGCCACCAGTCTGGCCACCCTGGCCGGAGCCCACGGCGAGTTGGGCGGCGTGTTGATGATGCGCGCCTACCATCTGGACAGGGGGGACCGGGGACGTACCAAAATGGGTATCCCCGACAGCGCCCACGGCACCAATCCGGCGTCGGCAGCCATGGCCGGTTTCGACGTGGTCACCATCCCGTCCGACGCCGACGGCAATACCGATCTGGCCGCTCTGCGCGAACTGGCCGGGAACGACCTGGCCGGCGTAATGATCACCCTGCCCAGCACTCTGGGCCTTTTTGACACCAATATCCTGGAGGTGTGCCAAATCGTCCACGACTGCGGAGGGCTGGTGTACGGAGACGGCGCCAATATGAACGCCCTGCTGGGGCGGGCCAAGCTGGGCGAGCTGGGCTTTGACGTTTGTCATCTGAACCTGCACAAGACCTTCAGCACGCCCCACGGCGGCGGCGGCCCGGGCGCTGGCCCGGTGTGTTGTGGCGAAAACCTGGCCCCCTACCTGGCAGCTCCGGTGGTGGAGCGCAGCGCAGCCGGCAAATACACGCTGACCGAGCCGGAGCACAGCATCGGCAAAATCAGCGGCTTTCACGGCAACTTCGGCGTGCTGGTGCGCGCCTACACTTACATCCGCACGCTGGGCGCTGCCGGCCTCCTTTCCATCAGCGGAAACGCCGTGCTCAACGCCAACTACATCATGCACGCTTTGAAAGACATTTACGCCTTGCCCTACGACCGCGCCTGTATGCACGAGGTGGTCTTCTCCGCCGACTGGCAGCGCGAGCGTGGCGTAAGCGGGCTAGAGGTAGCCAAGCGCCTGCTGGACTACGGTTTCCACGCTCCAACGATGTACTTCCCCCTCATCGTCCACGAGGCGCTGATGATCGAGCCCACCGAGTCGGAAACCCGGGAAACCCTAGACGCCTTCATTGATGCCCTCCGGGCCATCGACGCCGAGGCCACCAGCGAGCCGGAAACGGTCCAACGCGCACCACACACCACGCCCGTATCCCGACTGGACGAGGCTACGGCGGCGCGACGCCCGGTGTTGCGGTGGGAAGCGGCGGCAGATTAGCGCATCGGGTTAACAGACAGTTCCGCGATGCGAATGATGGCGCGGTTAAGGCTGGGCGCATGGCTACGGGCGGTTTCCGGATTCCAGAATTGTGACGCAAATTCACCTACGGACTGGTTATAACCTGGACCGACTTGGTGTGTGCCGGTCCCGCGACGCGGAACGATAGCCTCTCGCAAATGGCGGTTGCGACTGCGACTGGCCAGTTCAATCAGTGTACGCTTCGGATCAGAAATACCTTCAGGGTTGTCCGGCACACGGCTAGCCGCAACTGACAGCCATTGCGCGACACCTACCCGGTCAGCGAGCAGCCAGGCTTCAATTTCCAGCACCGCAACCCTGATCATCAGTTGAGAGGAAATTGTCAAGCCTTGCGTCCAATCCCTCAGCAAGGCCGGTGGACAGGATTGCGGACGGTCCAAGTCGGTGAAAATCAGCGCCGGCCGCTGGTAAATGGCAATCTCATTCAACGGGCGCAAACTCCGTCTGAGTGCACGATTGCCCCGCAAACCCAACGTTTCCAAAATCTGAACGTTGGGAGCGTATTCGGCAATCAGCCGTTTGGCAACCGATTCGGACAATATGTCCTCTACTCCCAAGGTAAGGGACATACGGCTAGCCGGTAAGTCCCCGGTCCATAGGCAGCTGATAACCTTCCCCACTGAACGGAGCAATCTCGCCGGGCATCACGCCTGATTCCAATACCTGACGCATTCCTAGGTCATCCGCCATAGTCTGCACGATTGAACCGTCTTTCCCTGGGGTAATGTAGATTACTTCCCAGCCGTCTATGCCCTGGTCGCACAAGAGATCAGAACTATGAGTAGTCAGTATTACTTGGCGACGTTCACTATGACGTTCTCCGCCACGCCGACGCCGGGCGGGACGGCTTAATTTGTAAATCAATCCAGCCAGTCTCAGTATAATATCGCGGTTCAAGGAAATCTCCGGTTCTTCCAAAAGCAGCAATCCACCCCGCTCCAGCAAGGACCAGAATAGTCCAGTCAGACGAAGCGTTCCGTCAGAGAGTTGGTCTTCGCGTTGCCAGACGTCATTGGCCCGCCAGTTGTCGAAACGGGCTTTGAGGTGAGGTTGGCCTGTAGTATCGTCGCGTTCAAAGGTAATTTCCTTGAGTTGCGGTACAATGTGCGACAGAGCAATTGCTATCCTCGTCAAACGGCTTTGCCGAGTCTTGCTATTGGTAGCGGCGATTCGCTCCAGAAAACCTTGCCCGAAAGGGTCGTTTTCCAGCCGGTTGCCACTGATTTCGTTGCCGTGGCGGACCAGTTGCGGAACCAGGTGCAGGTACGTGACTTCGTCAAAAAACTCGGCGATGTCTCGGAACGGTCGGTTAACGTTGATTTGTTCCAGCGCAGTAGCGGTAAGCCGTTCCGTATCGTGTTTGTCGTCTTGGTCGGGACGCCGCAGCAAAGTTTCGCCATTGTGCTTGACCGTCTCTTCCTGCACCAGGATGCGATGGTTACCAGAGCGCTCAACGGTAAATGCCAGCCGATATGTCCACTCGACAAGTTCGCCGGCATCGCGGCTCAGCTGCACTTCAATGCACACGCCCGAACTGGAGTGAGACGACAGGCTACGGATTTGACGTACTCCACCGCGCCTCAAAACCGCGGCCTGCAAGCCGCCACCTTCGCGTTTCGCCACATCTCTCAAAAAACGAATCGCGTCGAGCAAGTTAGACTTGCCCGACGCATTGGGGCCTATGATAAAGGCGCGGTCGCGCAGGGGGATGTCAACTTCGGTGAAGTTGCGCCAGTTTTCCAGTTTCAGGCGGGTTATGATCATAACCAGGTCCCGAGCAGCAAGTGCGGATTGCCCTTCATTGTAACATCGATGTTCTCTAGCCCCCCTGCTCCTCCAGCGCCCGCTGTAGCGCGTCCGGGTCGATACCGACTTCGACGCCGGCCCGCTCCTGCTGGAGCAGCATGGCCACTCTGGAGTCGCGACCAGCCCAGCCGCGGTTCATGGCCTCCGTCATTTCGGCCAGCGTGGTGTTGGCCAGCTTCATCGGCACGTCGAACTCTCGTCCCACGGCCACCGCCAGGTCAACGTCCTTGCGGGCCAGGCGCAGGGCAAAGTCCGGCGGATCGTAGTCGTTGATCAGGAAGTGCTGGGCCAGGCCCTCGAACATCCCCCGACGTCCGCCGGCGCCCTTGCGCACCGCCAGCCACAGGGCCAGCGGATCCACTCCCGCCTTGATGCCCATGGTGAACACCTCGGCCAGCGCCGTCTGCACGATGTAGCCGGCGCAGTTGTGTACCAGCTTGGCGACGGAGCCGCTGCCGATGGGGCCCACGTAATAGGCGGCGTCGCCGATGGAATCGAGCACGGCTTTGTGCTGGTCGAATACGGCCTGGTCGCCGCCGACCCAAATGGCGAGACGTCCGCTGGCCGCGCCGGCCGGCCCGCCGCTGACCGGCGCGTCCAGCACATTGATGCCCTGGGGCGCGACGCGGGCGTGGATCTGCCGGATCAGCGTCGGCGAACTGGTGCTGAGATCGAAATAGGTCTTGCCCGCCGACATACCGGACATGATGCCGTCCTCCCCCAGCGACACCGCCTCCACCTCCACCGGCCCGGGGAGTGACGTGAACACAACATCGGTCGACTCCGCCACCTCTCGGGGCGTGTCGGCCCATACCGCCCCAGCCTCGAGGTGCTGGGTCGCCGCCTCCCGCCGGATGTCATGCACCACCATAGCGTTGCCGCCGCGCTGGCAGTTGTACGCCATGCTGGCGCCCATCGTGCCCAACCCGATAAAACCAACCTTTGCCATCTTGGTCATCTCCTAGCTCGATCACCCAACAGAGTTGGGGAAGGTAAAGGCATTCTAGCAGAGGGGGTTGAACGCCGCCGGCAAGGGGCCTTATTCCCCGGCGGTGAACCCGAGTTGAGCCGTAAACCCGGGTTGAGCCGTGAACCCGGGTTGAATCGGTTCTGGCCGACGGCTACAATCGCGGCACCCAGGTACGCATTCCGAGCGTGCATTTGAGATTTGCCAACGAACCGTGAAACGCCGTCGCCGGAGGTGCAATCTTGGCCGACCTAACGAACGCAGAGGTGCGGGCTTTGGCCAACGCCTCGGGCATCAACATCCCCGACGATTTGCTGCCGGAAGTGCGGGAATCGCTGAACGGCCTGCTGGAAGCGCTGGACGCCGTCACCGAGCCCGACGTAGCCAACGTCGAGCCGTTGCCCATCATCGTTTCTCCCACAGCGCGCAAGATGGAGGCGTGACAATGGCAGACCCCAACCTTTGCTACCTCTCCGCCACCGAACTCGGCGAGCGCATCGCCGCCGGCGATATATCATCGGTTGACGCCACCGAGGTGTACCTGGAAAGAATTGCCCGGTTGGATGGCAACTACGCATCCTACATCACGGTGACTGCCGACCGGGCTCGCGAAGATGCCCGCCGCGCCGACGCCGAAATTGCCGCCGGCAACCGACGCGGGCCCCTGCACGGCGTGCCCGTAGCCGTCAAGGATCAGTTCAACACCGCCGGCATCGTCACCACCAACGGTTCTACCATCCTGGCCGAAAACGTACCCGACGAGGACGCCACCATCATGGCCCGCCTGCGCGACGCCGGCGCCGTTCTGCTGGGCAAGCTCAACATGAGCGAGTACGCCAGTGGCGACGCTTTCCGGCATCCCTACGGCCGGCCGCGCAACCCCTGGGATACCGCACGCAACCCCGGCACCTCCAGCAGCGGCTCCGGAGCAGCCACGGCGGCCTTCCTTTGCGCCACCTCCCTGGGCGAGGATACCGGCGGCAGCATCCGTGGCCCCGCCGCCTTCTGCGGACTGGTGGGCATTCGCCCTACCTTCGGCCTGGTCAGCCGCCACGGGGTATTCGGCGCCAGTTGGTCTATGGACACGGCCGGCCCGGTCTCCCGCACCGTTGCGGACTGCGCCAACACCCTGGCCGCTATCGCCGGCCACGACCCCAAGGATCCGCAGACGTGGGAGGTCCCAGTACCGGACTACGCCGCTGCGCTGGACGGCAACATCGGCGGCCTGAAGGTCGGCGTCATTACGGAGCGTGTCCACACCGACGCCAACGATCCCGAGGTGCGCGACGCGGTGATCGCGGCGACGGCGGCGCTGGCTGGCCTGGGTGCGGAAGTTCGAGAAGTGTCCATACCCTTGATCGTCAACTCCTCGGAAATCTCCTATGGCATCATCAGCAGCGATGCGGCCATGCTGAACTGGGACATCATTTCCACCGAGCGACTGCGTGAGTTGGACCACAACAACCAGGTGCGGCTGTTGATGGGCAGCATCCTCCCGGCCCGGGTGTATCAGAAGTCCATGCGCTTGCGTGATGTCCTCCGTCGTCAGATCCTTGCCGCCTTGGCGGATGTGGACGTACTGGTGATGCCGGCGTCTTCCGTCCCGGCCACGTTGATACCTCAGTCAAGCGGCCTGGGCGCCAAGGCGGACGTTATAGCCGGTTTCAAGGGCCGTCGTGGGTTCACCGCGCCATTCAACCTGGCTAATCTGCCGGCTTTGTCCATCAACTGCGGCTTTACCGCATCCGGCCTGCCCATCGGCCTCCAGATCGCGGGCAAGGCGTTTGATGAAACGACGCTGTTCCGCGTCGCCCACGCCTACGAGCAGGCGACGGATTGGGGAGAACGTCGGCCGCCGGGAGTGTAATCAGCTCATGCCATACCGGAGGTTAGGCCAATGCTGACGACCGACCACGCCCAAACCGCAGCCGGCTTCCTGGCCGACTCAGACCGGGAGTTTGCTTCGGGGGACGTGCTACAGGCTTCAGAAAAGCTGTGGGGGGCCGCCGCTCACGCCGTAATGGCGGTCGCGCAACAGCGCGGGTTGGAATGCGGAACTCACCGAACGCTGATTAATTCGGCCCGACAAATCGCCGAAGAGCAGAACGATGACTTACTGCGATCCGAAATGCGGGTGGGAATTTTGGCCGCGCAGCATTTCCACTCCAACTTTTACAACAGCGCCATGGAGCCGGAGGATGTTGCATATGACCGTCCCCTGGCGCATCGTTTCGTCGCGCTGATGCTGGCGCTGCTGAATTAGGGCCTGTTTAAAAACTGGGAATCACACCGTCGTTCCTGCGAAAGCAGGAACCCAGAAAGTCACTGATTAGGAGAAAACCGGCTTTATTCTGTACTCGCTGGATTCCCGCTTTCGCGGGAATGACGGAGTTTTTAACCACGGTCTAGCACGGAGTTTTTAACCACGGCCTAGCAAGGGAGGCGCTTGCCACTATGCCCAACCCCAACCAACTCACCGCTGCCGAAGCCGCCCGCGCCATTGCCGAACGGCGCCTTACCGCCGTCGAACTGGCCGAAGCCTGCCTCAACCGCATCGAGGCGTTGGACGACCGGCTGCTGGCCTGGGTTTATGTTGATCGGGAAACCGTCCTGGCCGACGCCCGCGCCGCCGACGCAGCCGTGTCCGCCGGCCAACCTCTCGGCCCACTGCACGGCGTCCCCATCGGCCTCAAAGACATCTACTATACTGCCGGCATACCCACGCGCGCCGGCAGCGCGGTTTATAAAGACTTCGTGCCCGAATACGATGCCGCTTCGTGGACTCTGCTCAGGCGAGCCGGCGCGGTGATGCTGGGCAAGACCGTTACCACCGAGTTCGCCTGCCTGGACCCGTCACCCACGTTCAATCCCTGGAACGCGGCGCACACGCCGGGGGGCAGCAGCAGCGGGTCGGCAGTAGCGGTGGCGTCTCGGATGTGCCCGGCGGCGCTGGGTTCACAGACCGTCGGTTCCGTGTTGCGGCCGGCGGCGTACAACGGCGTGGTAGGCTTCAAGCCCACCTTCGGACGAGTCAGCCGGCACGGCGTCATTCCCGTAAGCTGGAACCTGGATACCGTTGGCTGGCTGGCGCGCTCGGTGGAGGACGCCGCCCTGTTGCTCCAGGTGACGGCCGGCCCGGACGCGAACGATCCGGTTTCATCTCGCCAGCCGGCCGGCGATTACCAGTCGGCTATCAAAGACCCGTCGCCGCCACGGATCGGGCTGCTGCGTCGCTACTTCTACGAAAGGTCGAATGCCGAAACCCGGCGGCATCTTGACGCTGTTGCCGAGCAACTGGCCCAAGCCGGCGCGGAAATTGTCGAGCTGCCAATGCCCGACAGCATCGAGGAAGCCTATGCTGACCAGCTCCTGATCATGTCAGTGGAAGCGGCGGCGTTCCACGAGCCGATGTACCGCCGGCAGGCCGCAGACTATCAACCCAAACTGCGCGCCATGCTGGCCGACGGCTTGCAGGTGGACGGCATCGTGTACGCCCGTGCCCTGGAGCGCCGACGCCGGTTCATCGACGATATGGAGCAGCTTTCCCAGCGTTGCGACGTGATGCTCACGCCGGCAACGCCGGCGCCGTCCCAGGCCGACCGCGCCAACACCGGCGATCCGGCCTTCCAGGGCCCGTGGACTTCCTGTGGACTGCCGGCAATCGCCCTTCCTTCGGGTCTGGCCGAATCCGGCTTGCCCATGGGGATGCAGCTGGTGGCCGCGCCCTTGGCTGAGGCGCGGCTGCTTGCGGCGGCCGCCTGGTGCGAAGCGGCGCTGCGGGTGACGCTGACGCCGCCGCTCTAACCGGCTCGTTTGGCAGTGGCTGCCACGCTTGATGCGCTGGCAACGTCAGCGAATTTTAGTGTAGGATGATGCACCGCAACCGTAACCGCGAACGAGGAGTACCTTAAATGGCTACCACCCGCAGCCGCCGTCTGGCCCGCCCGGTTTCGATAGTCGGCGCCGGCCTTTCCCAGTTCGGCGCGTATCCCGACAAGACCAGCCGAGACCTGTTCGTTGAGGCTTTCCAGGATATGCAGGACAATATCGACACCGGCATATCACCCCAGGACATCGAGTCCGGCTACCTGGGCAACTATTCGGCCGACCTTTTCGAACACCAGGGCCACACCGCTCCCATTATGGCCGATTGGCTGGGAATGACTCCCACGCCGATGACTCGCATCGAGAACGCCTGCGCCAGCAGCGGCAGCGCCCTGCGCGAAGGCGTCATGGCCATCGCCAGCGGCATGTACGACGTGGTGTTAGTCGGCGGCGTGGAAAAGATGACGTCCCTGCCCACCGAGGGCGTTACCGACGTGCTGGCGTCGGCGGCCGACGGCCTTTATGAAGTGCCGGCCGGCCTGACTTTCCCCGGCATCTTCGGCGCCATCGCCAAGGCCCACATGGATCGCTATGAGACTAACCTGAACCACCTGCTCAAGGTTGGCGTCAAGAACCACGAAAACGGCAAGCTCAACCCCAAGGCCCAGTTCCAGCAGACCGTCCGCGACATGATGGAGCGGCGCAAGGCTAGGGCCGAGCAGCGTGGCGAGCCCGTGCCCGATTGGGAAGACGAGCTGGACTTCCTCAACGACGCCCGCGCCAACCCCTGGATTGCCTGGCCCCTGCGTCTCTACGACTGCGCTCCCATCACGGATGGCGCGTCTTGCGTGCTGCTGGTGGCCAGCGAGATCGCCGGACAATTCACCGACCAGCCGGTGCATATCGCCGGCATCGGACAGGCCACCGGCCGGCCCTTGCACGACGCTGAGGAGCTAACCTCCCTGTCGGCGGCAAAGATCGCAGCGGCCCAGGCTTACGAAATGGCGGGCATCACTCCCGAACAGGTTGGCGTGGCCGAAGTGCATGACTGCTTCACCATCGCCGAAATCGTCGCCAGCGAAGACCTCGGCTTTTTTGCCCCGGGGGAGGGACCCCACGCCGTTGACGAGGGCCGTACCGCGCGCCACGGCGACCGCCCCATCAACACCAGCGGCGGCCTGAAAGCCAAGGGGCATCCGGTGGGAGCCAGCGGAGTTGCCCAGGTAATCGAGGTGTACAAGCAGCTTCGCGGCGACGCGGGCGACCGCCAACTCAACAACCCCGACCTGGAGTTCGGTCTCACGCACAACGTAGGCGGCACCGGCGGCACCTGCGTCGTCAACATCTTGCAACGGGGTTAGGAGTCGTCTGATGACCACTGATGCCGAATCTCGTCCGTTCAACGCCGCATCGTTCTATGCCTTCCTCAAGGAGGGCCGGTTCATGGGCGTCCGCTGCCGTGAGAATGGGAACATCTACGCCGAAGCGCGCCCCATGGACCCGGCGAGCCACAGCAGCGATATGGAGTGGCACGAACTGAGCGGCCGGGCCACCCTCAGCACCTTCACGTGCATATCCGTCGCCCCGGCCTCGCTGGAGGCCAAGGGGTACGGGCGCAATAATCCTTATTGCACCGGCATAGTGACGCTGGAGGAGGGGCCGCG
Organism: Dehalococcoidia bacterium; assembly: GCA_963692995.1. GTDB lineage: Bacteria > Chloroflexota > Dehalococcoidia > Lucifugimonadales > UBA3495 > Bin87. Next base: position 463,686 of record OY843611.1, on the reverse strand, counting down.
CATCTCAGCGCGCATCGCTGGCGTGGATGCCGCGAACCCCCAGAACATTCGCACCGGCATGGCCCTGGTGCTGGACCTCCCCGGCATAGATGCGGACGATCCGGGTCTCGTGTTCCGGCCCGCATAACCCCGCGGTTCCGACCGACCGCTGACAAGTGACCAAGCAGGGCGATGCCGGCCGGCATCGCCCTTTTTGGCTTGCCCTCCGGGGAGGACCGGCAGGGATCCGGAATTAGTCCAGGCCGCGAGTGCCTACCCAGCCCGTTTCGGAGACGTCAATCATCTCACCGTTGGGCCCTTCGTACTTGGTCTCCACGTTCTGGGTGCGCGGGCCGGTCATGCCGGCGTGGAGCGCGTGGTTGACCTCTGCCATGGGCTGGGAGTTAGCGGCGAGCAGGCGCGCCTCGGTCTCCTCAAGGCTCTCGACCTCGAACCCGATGTGGTGGATGCCTTCCCAGTCCTTGCCGCGCTCGCCGGCTACGGCGTCGCTCTGGAAGTCCAGGATGGCCATGTTCACGTTGCCGTCGCTGAGCATATAGCCGTTGGCGTTGACGCTCTCCAGCTTGGCGACTTCACGCAGTCCGAAAACTTCCGCATAGAACTTCGCGGTCTTTTCGGCGTCGTTGGTAGCGATGGCGATGTGTTTAATCTGGGGCATTGCATCCCTCCTGCGGCCAAATGGCAAGGCCGGGTTGAATAATCGCTCCCGACGGGAGTTGATGCGCCAACCATACCACTTTTGCGACGGGCGGGCTAGTCTGCGCCGCTCCGGCGCTGGCTCGAACTACGGCCGGCTCAGCCGCGGTTCTGACCGGCGAACTCCCCAAACTGCCGGCCGAACAGAGGGGTTAGCAACGCGCTGATGATTGTTGCCGCGAGGCACATATAGCCGATCCCCATGTACCCGATGCTCGCCAATAGCGCCCCCGCTATCGCAGCGCCCAGCATCCCGCCACCCTGGTTGCTGAAACCCATCAGGCCCACTCCGGTAGCCTTGGACTCACCCGAATACTCGGTGCTGGCGGAGATCAGGATTGGGAACGTCATGCTCAGCAGTCCCGAGCTGACCGTGGCCACGGCCACCGTTGCCCACAGTCCGAGTTCTACGGAAAAGAGCGCGAACCCGAAGGCTCCGCCGGCGACGGTGACGGCGGCGATGATGGCGCCGCGGCGGCGCCGGTTCACCACGAATGACGCGCCGTAGTTGCCGACCGTTTGCCCAAGCGCGGCTATCGCCAGGGGCAGGGCCACGAAGCCCACGCTCAGATCGAAGGTATTTATCAAATAGGCGGCAAAGTAGCTGATAGTCCCCCAAAAGGCGATGCGTTGCGTCAGGTTCACCGCCACGGCCACGCGGAAAAACCGCAGCGCCACCAGCGACCGGTACCTGGAGAAATAGGCGAAATTCCGAACTCGCGCACCGCGGTCTTTCGGGAGCCACAGCCAGTTAGCCACCAGCCCGGCCACGAGCAGCGCGCCATAAACAATGAAGGGCAGCCGCCAGCCTCCGACGTCCGCCAGCACCGCGACCAGCGGTACGCTGATGGCCGAAGCAATTCCCTGGATCGACAGCAGGGCGCTCACTGCCAGGGCGCGCCGAGCCGGCGAGATGACATCGGCGACCGACCCCACGATGTTGGGCGGTATCACTCCGCCACCCAGCCCGGTCAGAACTCGCAACGCCAGCAGCGTCTCCAGGTTGGGCGCAATTGCGCACGCCAGCATGGATATCGAGAGCGCCGCCAGACATACGATGGCCACCGGGCGACGGCCAAAGGAGTCGGATAAGGGGCCGGCCGATACTCCGGTAACCGCCCAGGCCGCGAAAGTCGCGGTGGCCAACTGGCCCGCAACGGCAACCGAAATGTCCAGGTCGGTCGCGATCTCCACCAGGAGCGGCGGAATGATCAGGATCGCGCTTATCGTCGCAAAGACGGTGAGCGCAAGCACGGCCATAAACCACGCTTTGTTCACCTCCCGGCCACCCGTTGCTGCGGTTTGCGCTGCTATGTTATGCGTCCCCTGCGCTGGCGATCGCCCATTTAAGTTAGCGATTAGCGCCACGATTGCCGGCAATCTTATAATACCAAAGCGCAGTTAGTATAACTTATACGCATGATGGCGCACGGCGTGCTTTAAACCTGTGTCGAGAAGATTCGCAATGCGCTCTCTGATTAACCGTGCTCTATGTGGTCCGAGGGTCAAATAAGTCCCGCAGTCCGTCACCCAGCAGGTTGAATCCCAGCACGGCAACGAATATGGCCGATCCCGGCAGCAGCAGCAAGCGCGGAGCGGTCTGTAGATGTGGGCGAGCGTCATTGAGCATGGCGCCCCACTCCGGCGTGGGCGGTTGCGCGCCAAGTCCCAGGAAGTTCAGGCCGGCGATGCCCAAGATTATCCAGCCCACGTCCAGGGAAGCGATCACGACGATGGGCCCGAGGATGTTGGGGACGATGTGCCGCATGATGATGCGCGGGCCACCGGCGCCGGCGGCCCGCGCCGCTGTCACGTACTCCATCTGCCGCGCCCCCAGAGTGACCCCGCGAATAATGCGGGCATGACCTGCCCACCAGACCGCGCCGGCCGCCAGCAGGACGTTGAACAGGCCGGGCCCCAGAGTACCCGCCACGGCCAGCGCCAGGATCAGCGAGGGAAACGCCAGCAGCAGGTCCACGACTCCCATCAGCGCGGTGTCGGGCCAGCCCCCGTGATAGCCGGACAATATTCCCACCCCCAGCGCAATGGTCATGCTGATGGACAGAGTGGCAGCGGCGGCCAGCAGGGTCACGCGCGCGCCATGAATGATCCGGCTGAAGGTGTCTCGACCCAGATGGTCGGTGCCCAAGAGACGCCCGGTGGACGGCGGGAGCAGCCGTTCGGACAAGTTGATCTCTGTGGGATCATCCAGCGGTAGCCAGGGAGCCAACAACCCCGCCAGCAGCAGGGACGCTACCAGGAACAGCCCCAACATGGTTCCGGGTTCGCGCAGCAGCGCGGTCCATCGCCGGCGCCGACGTGCGCTCCTCCCGACGTCTGGAACGGGAACACGTTCCCCGGGATGTTCAGCATCACCCATCATCGGCGGCTACATCTCGTCCCGTCCGAAGCGCAGGCGTGGGTCGGCGACACGCAGGGCAGCGTCGGCGGCCAGGTTGATCAGCAGCGCCACCGCAGCAATATAAGTAACGAACCCCTGCACTACGGGGTAATCGCGGGTCAGCGCCGCGCTCACCACCAATGGACCCAAACCGGGCCAGGTGAAGATGGTCTCAACTACTACGGCGCCGCTGAGCAGATAACTGAGATTCACTCCCGTAGCCCCGATGGCCGGCAGCAGCGCGTTGCGCAGGGCGTGCCGAAAGGCGACGGTTGGTTCAGACAATCCCTTGGCCTGCGCCGTTCGGATGTAGTCCTGCCCCAGGGTCTCCAGCATACTGGCGCGGATGAGCCGCATCAGCTGAGCCATCGGCGCAAGAGACAGCGCGATGGCCGGAAGCGCAACCTGGGCAACCGAACCGTAGCCCAGGGCCGGCAGCCACGACAGTTTCACCGCGAACACGATGATCAGCCCGTAGGCCAGAGCGTAGGATGGAACCGCCGCGCCTACCAGCGCCGCCAGCCGCGCGACGGTATCCACGGCGCTGCCCCGCCGCCGGGCGGACAGTATGCCCACCGGCACGGCGACCAGCAGCGCCAGGGCCAGGGCGACTGCGGTGAGCAGGGCCGTCGGGACGGAGCGGCGCGCCAGTTGGGCGGCCACCGGCTGCTCAGTGACATAGGACTGGCCCAGGTCGCCAGCCAGCGCCTGACCCACCCAGCGAGCGTATTGGGCCGGCAAGGGAATGTCCAGGCCCAGCTCGGCGCGCATGGCGGCGATTTCCACTGCGCTGGGCGACTGGCCGGGGTTGCGCTGGCGCAGCACAATTTCGGCCGGGTCTCCCGGCCCCAGGTTCAGGAGGATGAAGCTGATGGCCGAGATTCCCAAGAGCAGCAGTGGCAGCGTGAGCAGCCGTCGGGCCAGGTATGCGCTCATGCCCCTTTGCGAACGTTATCGGCGGTGATTGGCCGTCCCTCACTCGGAGAGGCCGACGCGATGGTCGAAGATATAGAGCCGATGCGGGTGTGGCTCGAATCCGGTAACACGCTCATTGATGCCATACACCATGTAGGCGTGCGCCACCGGGAAAAGCGCGCTTTCGGCGGCGACCACGGCCAATGCCTGGCACGTGATTTGCTTCCGCTGCTGAATGTCTGACACGGGCCCCGCCTGCGCTATGATGTCCGCCACCTCCGGATTGGAGTAATGCCCATAGTTGTTGGCTCCGCTGTCGCTGCCGTCGGCGTGCAGTCCAACAAACTTGCTGACGTTCAAAACCGGGTCTCCGGCGTCCACTACGTTGTTGAACCATCCAAAGAGGTCCCAGGCCGGCTCCTTTACCGCCGACCATTCGGAGATGCGCACGTCGGCCCGGATTCCCACCTCGCCCAGCATGGCTTGCGCCGCCTCAGCCATGATGGGCAACTGGAACCGCTGCGGGTAGCCGCCGATGATTATCTCCAGAGCCTGCCCGTCCTTGTCCACGTACCCGTCGCCGTTGCGGTCGGCGTAGCCGGCCTCGGTTAGCAGGTCCCGGGCGCGCTGCGGATCGTAAGCCGGCCCGGACACTCCGGGGCATGAGGCCATGGCTTCCGGCAGTAAAAGGTCTGCAAACGAACCCGTTCCCGCCGGCGCAACGAGCTCGGCGATGCTTTCCCGGTCGATGGCGTGGCTCACCGCCTGGCGTACCAGCGGGTCGGATAGCGTGCCCCGCTCGAAATTGACCCACCACATCACCACCGAGGAGCCCACGCCGGCCGTCCGGCTGTGCAGCCGGGGGAGGGTATCGATAAGTTCCACCCCTTCCGGAGATATGTTGATGGCAAAATCAATGTCGCCGGCTTGCAGCGCCAGTTCCCGGCTGTTGGTATCAGGGATGGCAATGTGATCGATGCCGGCCAGCGGGGGAGATCCGCCCCAGTAATCGTCGTTGGCCACGCTGCTCAGACGCTCTTTGAGAATGTACTCAGTGGGAATGTAGGGACCGGTCATCGCTCCCGCAGCCAGGAAGTTGTCCTCGCCGGCCGCGTCAGCCGCAGCAGCGTCAACAATGGCCGTGTTGCCATTGCTCAACAGCCCCGGCAGTGTGGGACGCGGCTTCGTAGTAGTTACTATGACAGTCTGGGCATCTTTGACTTCCACCCTCTCAATCGCCAGTCTTTCCGCAGCTCCCGACGACAACCTGACCGCCCTTTCCAATGACGCTTTGACTGCATGAGCGTCCATCACCGCGCCATTGTGAAACCGGACGCCGGAACGCAGCCCAATCTCCCAAGTCAGCGGATCCAACCGCTCCGCGCCCGTAGCCAGCCATGGCTCCGGGCTGAGGTCAATCGCAGACAGGCGGAAGAGGTTCTCCGCCATACCCGATTGATTGGCCGCCCATGAGCCTTCCACCGGGTCCAGCGGGCTGTCGAGGCAGATGACGCCGGCTTTCAGGGTGGGACGCTCCACTTCGGCATCGGCGACGGTGGTAGATGGCTCCACCGCGGCGGTCGGAGCGGCCGGCTGTTCCGATGTTCCGGCGGCTTGAGAACGTTGCTGTGGAACCGCGGTTGCTGCCGGGAGCGCCGGCGCTGCGGTGGCCGCAGGTGGCGGGACGTTCTCAGTGGCGGCGCTGGGCGCTCCGCAGGCCACCGCCAGGACCAACACAACCACCAAGGCGCCCGCGGCAGTATTTGCGATACTTTATATCAATAATTTGAGCATAACGATTCTCCTCTTTTTTCTAAGGTGAATTTTAAACGAACACCGCGCTCCAGCGTCCAGCCTGCCTCATGCGTTCCGTGCAACGCGGATGGCAAACGTACGACATCCACTCCCGCGGACAACAACGCACCGCCGATGAACGTCAATGAGCGAGCGAAAATCCGAACCGGCGACCGGCGCCGATTCGTGTGTTCGATTGTTCAAGCGAGTAATATAAAGCCAACTAGTCGCACGGTCAACGCTACCCTCTGAACCGAACACAGCGCCATCACATCTCTTGACGCCCTTCCCTTCAGAGTTACAATCGTGCCTGCCGATTAGTCATACTCCCGGCTGATGTTCCCAAGAAATGTTGCTTCAGGTTCGAGGTGTCACTATGCGTTTGGAAAACAAGGTTGCTCTGATTAGCGGCGGCTCGCGCGGGCAGGGGGCTGCTGAAGCGCGGTTATTCGCCGGCGAAGGCTGCAAGGTGGTTATCGGCGACGTGCTAGAGGAAGCGGGCCGACAGCTGGAGGCCGAGATCAACGAGACCGGAGGCGAGTGCGTCTTTGTCCGCTTGGACGTCACCAGCGAGGACGAGTGGAACGCCGCCGTCAACACCGCCGTGGCGCGGTTCGGCAAGCTGGACATCCTGGTGAACAACGCCGGAATCTATCGGCAAGTGGGCATCGAGGATACCAGCGAAGAGCTGTGGGACAACATCTTCGACATCAACGCCAAAGGCGTGTTCCTGGGCACCAAGGCGGCCCTGCCGGAGATGCGGAAGGCCGGCGGCGGCTCCATCGTCAACATCTCCAGCGTGGCCGGTCTCATCGGCAGCTGGCGGGCGCCCGCCTACGGCGCCACCAAGGGCGCGGTGCGCCTTTTCACCAAGTCCACTGCCATCCAGTACGCGGCCGAGGGCATTCGCTGCAACTCGGTGCATCCGGGCATCATCGAGACGCCCATGACGACGCCGACCTTGCTGCGCGACGACGCGGCGCGCCAGGCGTCGCTGGACCGCACTCCCCTCGGCCGCGTCGGGCAGGCCGAAGACGTGGCCTGGGGAGCGCTGTTCCTGGCGTCGGACGAGTCGTCCTTTATGACCGGCAGCGAGTTGGTGATTGACGGCGGGCTGTTCGCGCAGTAAGTTTCACCAATCTACCCCCGCCACAATCTACGCGCGCCACAGCCTACGTCCGCCACAGCTCGGGAGCAACGCCCATGGTCTCCAAGTCTGCGGAATCGGCCATCCCCCACTTTTCCCATGGCGACGACGAAGTGGATGACCCCAACATCTGCTACCCGTCCTCCGATGGTGAGCCTATGGCCGAATCCGACCACCAGTACGTTCCCCTCACCAACACCGTTTCCGCCCTCCGTGTCCGCTACCGCAACCGGAACGATGTTTATATTGCCGGCGATATGCTGGTCTATTACCGGATAAACCGCGCGGACCTTCGGGTCGCGCCGGACGTCTTTGCCGTCTTTGGCGCCACCGGCAACCATCGCCGCGATTCCTGGCTGGTCTGGCGGGAAGGCCGGGCCCCGGACTTTGTGATGGAGGTAGCCTCCCGAAGCACTTGGCAACGCGACATTACCGAAAAAAGGCCCATCTATGCTGCAATGGGCGTCCAGGAATACGTCCGCTTTGACCCTACCGGCAGCTATTTCACTCCGGCCCTGGCGCTAGAACGGCTGGACGATGGGATCTACCGGGAGCAGCCACTGTACAATGACGCTGCCGGCATCTTGCGCGGCCACAGCGCCGTATTAGGGCTGGACATCTGCGTGCTGCCGGACCTGGAGCTGCGGTTGTACGACCCGGCAACCGGACAATGGCTCCTGACCCACCAGGAGGCCGAGGACGCCCGGCAGGCCGAAGCCGCTGCCCGGCAGGCCGAAGCCGTTGCCCGGCAGGCCGCCGAAAACGCTCTCCTGGCCTTAGAAGCCGAAAACGCCCGACTCCGCGAGCAGTTGCAACGCTTGCCGGACCAACCATAAAGCGCAGTGATTTCAGAATGCGACTGGATAACCATGACCGGCAGCGAGTTGGTGATTGACGGCGGGCTGTTCGCGCAGTAAGTTTCACCAATCTACCCCCGCCACAATCTACGCGCGCCACAGCCTACGTCCGCCACAGCTCGGGAGCAGCGCCCATGGTCTCCAAGTCCGCGGAATCGGCCATCCCCCACTTTTCCCATGGCGACGACGAAGTGGATGACCCCAACATCTGCTACCCGTCCTCCGATGGTGAGCCTATGGCCGAATCCGACCACCAGTACGTTCCCCTCACCAACACCGTTTCCGCCCTCCGTGTCCGCTACCGCAACCGGGACGATGTTTATATTGCCGGCGATATGCTGGTCTATTACCGGATAAACCGCGCGGACCTTCGGGTCGCGCCGGACGTCTTTGCCGTCTTTGGCGCCACCGGCAACCATCGCCGCGATTCCTGGCTGGTCTGGCGGGAAGGCCGGGCCCCGAACTTTGTGATGGAGGTAGCCTCCCGAAGCACTTGGCAGCGCGACATTACCGAAAAAAGGCCCATCTATGCTGCAATGGGCGTCCAGGAATACGTCCGCTTTGACCCCACCGGGAGCTATTTCACTCCGGCCCTGGCGCTAGAACGGCTGGACGATGGAATCTACCGGGAGCAGCCGCTGTACAATGACGCTGCCGGCATCTTGCGCGGCCACAGCGCCGTATTAGGGCTGGACATCTGCGTGCTGCCGGGCCTGGAGCTGCGGTTGTACGACCCGGCAACCGGACAATGGCTCCTGACCCACCAGGAAGCCGAGGACGCCCGACAGTCTGCCGAAAACGCTCTGCTGGCCTTAGAAGCCGAAAACGCCCGGCTCCGCGAGCAGTTGCAACGCTTGCCGGATCAACCATAAAGCGAGGTGATTTCAGAATGCGACTGGATAACCATGACCGGCAGCGAGTTGGTGATTGACGGCGGGCTGTTCGCGCAGTAAGTTTCACCAATCTACCCCCGCCACAGCCTACGTCCGCCACAGCTCGGGAGCAACGCCCATGGTCTCCAAGTCCGCGGAATCGGCCATCCCCCACTTTTCCCATGGCGACGACGAAGTGGATGACCCCAACATCTGCTACCCGTCCTCCGATGGTGAGCCTATGGCCGAATCCGACCACCAGTACGTTCCCCTCACCAACACCGTTTCCGCCCTCCGTGTCCGCTACCGCAACCGGGACGATGTTTATATTGCCGGCGATATGCTGGTCTATTACCGGATAAACCGCGCGGACGTAAGGGTCGCGCCGGACGTCTTTGCCGTCTTTGGCGCCACCGGCAACCATCGCCGCGATTCCTGGCTGGTCTGGCGGGAAGGCCGAGCGCCGAACTTTGTGATGGAGGTAGCCTCCAGAAGCACTTGGCAGCGCGACATTACCGAAAAAAGGCCCATCTATGCTGCAATGGGCGTCCAGGAATACGTCCGCTTTGACCCTACCGGCAGCTATTTCACTCCGGCCCTGGCGCTAGAACGGCTGGACGATGGCATCTACCGGGAGCAGCCCCTGTACAATGACGCTGCCGGCATCTTGCGCGGACACAGCGCCGTATTAGGGCTGGACATCTGCGTGCTGCCCGGCCTGGAGCTGCGGTTGTACGACCCGGCAACCGGACAATGGCTGCTGACCCACCAGGAAGCCGAGGACGCCCGACAAGCCGAAGCCATTGCCCGGCAGGCCGAAGCCATTGCCCGGCAGGCCGAAGCCGCTGCCCGGCAGGCCGAAGCCGCTGCCCGGCAGGCCGAAGCCATTGCCCGGCAGGCCGCCGAAAACGCTCTCCTGGCCTTAGAAGCCGAAAACGCCCGGCTCCGCGAGCAGTTGCAACGCTTGCCGGACCAACCATAAAGCGCGGTGATTTCAGAATGCGACTGGATAACCATGACCGGCAGCGAGTTGGTGATTGACGGCGGGCTGTTCGCGCAGTAAGTTTCACCAATCTACCCCCGCCGCAATCTACGCGCGCCACAGCCTACGTCCGCCACAGCTCGGGAGCAACGCCCATGGTCTCCAAGTCCGCGGAATCGGCCATCCCCCACTTTTCCCATGGCGACGACGAAGTGGATGACCCCAACATCTGCTACCCGTCCTCCGATGGTGAGCCTATGGCCGAATCCGACCACCAGTACGTTCCCCTCACCAACACCGTTTCCGCCCTCCGTGTCCGCTACCGCAACCGGGACGATGTTTATATTGCCGGCGATATGCTGGTCTATTACCGGATAAACCGCGCGGACGTAAGGGTCGCGCCGGACGTCTTTGCCGTCTTTGGCGCCACCGGCAACCATCGCCGCGATTCCTGGCTGGTCTGGCGGGAAGGCCGGGCCCCGAACTTTGTGATGGAGGTAGCCCCCCGAAGCACTTGGCAGCGCGACATTACCGAAAAAAGGCCCATCTATGCTGCAATGGGCGTCCAGGAATACGTCCGCTTTGACCCTACCGGCAGCTATTTCACTCCGGCCCTGGCGCTAGAACGGCTGGACGATGGCATCTACCGGGAGCAGCCCCTGTACAATGACGCTGCCGGCATCTTGCGCGGCCACAGCGCCGTATTAGGGCTGGACATCTGCGTGCTGCCCGGCCTGGAGCTGCGGTTGTACGACCCGGCAACCGGACAATGGCTCCTGACCCACCAGGAAGCCGAGGACGCCCGGCAGGCCGAAGCCGTTGCCCGGCAGGCCGAAGCCGTTGCCCGGCAGGCCGAAGCCGCTGCCCGGCAGGCCGAAGCCGCTGCCCGGCAGGTTGCCGAAAACGCTCTCCTGGCCTTAGAAGCCGAAAACGCCCGACTCCGCGAGCAGTTGCAACGCTTGCCGGACCAACCATAAAGCGCAGTGATTTCAGAATGCGACTGGATAACTATGACCGGCAGCGAGTTGGTGATTGACGGCGGGCTGTTCGCGCAGTAAGTTTCACCAATCTACCCCCGCCGCAATCTACGCGCGCCACAGCCTACGTCCGCCACAGCTCGGGAGCAACGCCCATGGTCTCCAAGTCCGCGGAATCGGCCATCCCCCACTTTTCCCATGGCGACGACGAAGTGGATGACCCCAACATCTGCTACCCGTCCTCCGATGGTGAGCCTATGGCCGAATCCGACCACCAGTACGTTCCCCTCACCAACACCGTTTCCGCCCTCCGTGTCCGCTACCGCAACCGGGACGATGTTTATATTGCCGGCGATATGCTGGTCTATTACCGGATAAACCGCGCGGACGTAAGGGTCGCGCCGGACGTCTTTGCCGTCTTTGGCGCCACCGGCAACCATCGCCGCGATTCCTGGCTGGTCTGGCGGGAAGGCCGGGCCCCGAACTTTGTGATGGAGGTAGCCTCCCGAAGCACTTGGCAGCGCGACATTACTGAAAAAAGGCCCATCTATGCTGCAATGGGCGTTCAGGAATACGTCCGCTTTGACCCTACCGGCAGCTATTTCACTCCGGCCCTGGCGCTAGAACGGCTGGACGATGGCATCTACCGGGAGCAGCCGCTGTACAATGACGCTGCCGGCATCTTGCGCGGACACAGCGCCGTATTAGGGCTGGACATCTGCGTGCTGCCCGGCCTGGAGCTGCGGTTGTACGACCCGGCAACCGGACAATGGCTCCTGACCCACCAGGAAGCCGAGGACGCCCGGCAGACCGAAGCCGCTGCCCGGCAGGCCGCCGAAAACGCTCTCCTGGCCCTAGAATCCGAAAACGCCCGGCTCCGCGAGCAGTTGCAACGCTTGCCGGATCAACCATAAAGCGAGGTGATTTCAGAATGCGACTGGAAAACAAGGTGGCTCTCATCAGCGGCGGCGCCCGAGGGATGGGCGCCACTGAAGCGCGAATGTTCTCCCGGGAGGGTTGCAAGGTGGTCATCGGCGACCTGCGGGACGAGCTGGGACGGCAGGTGGAAGCCGAAATCAACGAGTTGGGCGGCGAGTGCCGGTACGTCCACCTGGACGTGACCGACGAGCAGTCCTGGAGAGCTGCCGTCGCCGCCACGGTGGAGCAGTTCGGCAAGCTGGATATCCTGGTGAACAACGCCGGCGTCTATATGCCGGAGACGGTGGAAAACACCACCACGGACAACTGGGACACCACCATGGCAGTGAACGCCAAGGGCGTGTTCCTCGGCACCAAGGCAGCCATTCCCGAGCTTAGGCGCAACGGCGGCGGCTCCATCGTCAACATTTCCAGCGTGGCCGGACTGGTGGGCAACCACATCTCCTCGGCCTACACCGCGTCAAAAGGCGCGGTGCGCCTGTTCACCAAATCTACCGCCATCCAGCACGCCGCCGACGGCATCCGCTGCAACAGCGTGCATCCCGGCACCATCGAGACTGACATGACCGCCGACCTGCTGGCCGCCGGCGGACGGGAGGACCGGCTGAACCGCACCCCGCTGGGTCGCCTGGGGCAGGCCGAGGACATCGCATACGGCGCGCTGTTCCTGGCGTCCGACGAAGCTTCCTTCATGACGGGCAGCGAATTGGTCATCGATGGCGGCCGGACTGCGATGTAACCACTCGGTCATTGCCGGAAGTGTAGCGCCGCCGCAATCCCGCGACTGCAACGGCGGTCCGCACAGCGTCGAGCTTGCCTCGCGCCGCCGGCAATGACCAGCAAGCATCTACCGATAGCAAGCATCCAGCGATAGCAAATGGGGATGTTTTCCGGCGGGTTTTCCCTGCTGCAATGCCGGTTGCCCGAAGCCAATCCTTACCTCCGCCTCCAGCACGCCGTGTTTCACGTGCTGGAGGCGGACAGCGGCGGCGCGGCGCGAATTGTGGACTTCACCATCTTTGGGCTGGTGCTGTTCAGCGCGGTAAATCTGGCGGTCAGCAACACCAAGCTGGAGTTCTTCTTCATCAGCGTATTCGCCGCCGAATATCTCATCCGGTTGTGGTGCATCGTCTGGCACCGCAACTACCGGCAAGGTGGGTGGAAAGCGCGGCTGCGCTACGCTACCACCAACGCGGCGGCCATCATCGACTTCATCGCCATCTGGCCCACGCTGGTGGTGATGATCATATTTGGCGAGGTGGAGGTGCTGCCGATCTTTCGCCTGATCTCGCGGCTGATTATGACCGGGAGGCGTTTTCCGGCGATGAGATTGATGGGTCGCGTCATGCTGCGATCGGCGTCCCAGCTGATCAGCGTCCTGGTGACCCTCAGCGTGTTCTGGCTGGCGGCGGGCTTTCTGATGCACTCAGCCGAGACCAACCTGCCCAACGGCAACCACGAGCAGTTCGGCAACATCGGCGAGTCCCTCTGGGCGTCGGTAGTGATTTTGACCACATTGCCGTCGCTGGAAGTGGTGCCGGGGACGCTCGTGGGGCGCGTCATTGCCGGCTTCATTGCCCTGTTGGGCATCGGCCTTTTCGCGCTCCCCGCCGGCATCCTCACCTCCAACTTCATGGAGGCGATCCAGCAAACCCGCGCCGCCGCCGGGCAGGTGGAGCTGAGCGTCTGTCGCGTGCCGAGCGAACGCCGGCAGCGGCAGTCGAGGTGGCCACTGGCGCAAAGTTGACGGGTTCTGTCGCCGGCAACCGCTGATTATCCGGGGTGACACATTGCAAGCGACGCCAGCAAAAAATGCTGGCGTCGCTCCCGATGACGCTGCGCTGATGCGTTTTACCGGCCCATGGCGTACCCGTCGCGCCGCAGGTCCGCGCCGCCGAACAAGGCGCCGCGCTCGCGGTCGATCTCGATGGCGCAGAGGGAGCCCATGCGCGGGGTCCATTCGTTCCACACGTCCACGTCGTGGCCGCGCTTGCGCAGTTCGTCCACCACCGACGGGTCGATGCGCGACTCGACGCCCACCAGGCCGGGCCGGTAGGCGTGGGGCCAGAAGGAGTTGGGGAAGCTCCAGGTGGAGGCGCGAGGCTGCTCGATGGCCTGCTGCACGTTCATGCCGAACTCGGCGACGTTGAGGAACAACTGCACCATGGACTGAGGCTGGACGTCGCCGCCCGGCGTGCCAAAGGGCAGCCAGGGCCGGCCGTCCTTGAAGGCCAGGGCCGGGTTGGGCGTCAAGCGCGGACGTTTGCCGGGAGCCAGGCTGCTGGGATGGTCCTCGTCCAGCCAGTTCTGGGCGCCCCGGGCCGACGCCATGAAGCCCAGGCCGGGGATGATGGGCGCTCCGCCAAAGCCGTCGCTGGGTGTGGCGGAGAAGGCGTTGCCCCAGCGGTCCACGGCACAAATGTAAGACGTGTCGGCGGACAGCGGGCCGGCCACCGCCTCCGGCTTGCCAGCCCCTCGCGATTGGTCACGGGAGTCGAGGCCGACCTGGTGGGGCCACGGGTCGCCGGCGTCGGGCATTTCGGGGTTGGCGCGGTGGGGATCGATCTCGCGGCGACGGAGATCAGCGTACTCCCGGGACAGCAGGCCGTCCATGGGCACATTCACAAAGTCGGGGTCGCCGTAGTAGGCGTGGCGATCCGCGAAGGCCAGCTTCAGCGCCTCCAGCACGGTGTGGATGTAGTCGGCGGAATTATGCCCCATGCTTTGCAAGTCGCAGCCTTCCAGAATGCGCAGGGCGTGCAGGTTCATCGGCCCCTGACACCACGGGCCGCAGGCGTACACGGCGATTTCAGAAGAGTTCGGCCCTTTGTAGTCGATCATCGGCGGGTCGTCCACGCCCACCGAGAAGTCGGCCAGATCACGCATGGACAGCCAACCGCCCTGGGAGCGGTGGAAGGCGACCATCTCCTCGGCAATATCACCCTTGTAAAAGAAGTCCCGTGCCGCCTTGATGGCCGACTCTCGACCTTGTCCGGCGGCGGCGCGCTCGGCGTCGATCATGCGCTGGAAAGTGCGGGCCAGATCAGACTGCACCAGCAGGTCGCCCACACCCAGGGCCCGGCCCTTGGGGTAGAAAATCTGCATGGTGCTGGTCCACTGGCTGGTGTCGCCCTCGTCCAGGATGATGTTGTCTCCGCTGCTCGATCTTTGACCGGCCACCAGGGCGCGGTGCAGCGTGGCCGGTATGGGGAAGCCGCCGCCGGCCAGCTCCAGGGCCGGCGTAACTACCTGCTCGAAGGTCATGGTGCCGTAGCGGCTCAGCGCGGTGAGCCAGGCATCGGGGGCGGCGGGAGTGACGGTGCGCATCACCCCATGGGGCATATCGCCGTTATGCTCGCGGCGGAAGTAGTCGATGGACGCTTCGGCCGGCCAACGCCCCAGGCCGCTGATCTCCTTGGTATCGCCGCTGGCGGCGTGGTGAATGATGATGGGAGCGACGCCGCCGAAGCTGGTGTACTGGGGCAGCGTTACGTTGATGACGATGCCGGCCGCCACGCCGGCGTCAATGGCGTTGCCGCCCTGCTCCAGGATACGGTAGCCGGCCGCCGTGGCGAGATAATGGCCGGTGCTAATCATGTGGCTCACGCCGCCAACCAGGGGGCGATAGCTATTAAGTCCCAATGCCATAATGATTGACCTCCGCAGCGGGGCTGCATCCAAGGTTCGTTGAGATTGTCGCGGGTTTGTTGAGATTGTCGCGTTGCGTTTGCGGTACGGTGGGCGGAAGTATAGGGCAACGGGCCGGGAGCCGCCAGTTTCTGACATTTGAGACATCGCGTTTGCCGATGTCCTGCTATAATCCCGCAATGGTAGAGCCGGGAGACTTCAGGCGACGACGCGAACGGCGCGACAACGCCGACCCGGCGAGCGACGGTTCGGCCAATGCGGAGCGCCGCGAGCGGCAGTCGGGGCTGCGGCGCATCCTCCGGGAGCGGTTCCCCCAGCGGGTCAGAAGCAATTTGCTGCCGGCGCTGCATTTTTTGCAGCATGAGCACGGCTACCTGCCGGAGTGGGCCCTGCAAGTGGTCGGCTGGCACCTGCGCGTGCCGGCGTCGGAAGTATATGGATCGGCCACCTCGTACTCGGAGCTGCGACTTGATACGCCGCCGCTCCTCGTCATCACCGTTTGCACGGGATTGGCCTGCTGGCGGGCCGGCAGCGACGAGCTGTTGGCGTCGGCGCAGAAAACGGCAGATGAACGCGCGAGGGTCGAAACCGCCGCCTGCGCGTTCATCTGCGGTGTTGCGCCGGTGGTCGGCGTGACCGGTCAAGGGAGCCGCCGGCGGTGGCTGGGACGCATGAACCCGGGTCGTTTGGCGGCGGTCATTGCAGAGGCCAGCCAATGACAGAAGTAGGCAGCCTGGCAACCTGGGCGGCTATGGCTACGGCAGCGCGCCAGCGCATCGCCGGATCGGGCAACCCGGCTCGGGTGATGGTCCAATGGGGTCATTGCAGCGAGGCTGTTGGCGCGGATGTATTGTACCGGCGACTGACCGCAGCGCTTTCGCCTCGGCGAGATGTCGCGGTGATTGCAACCGGCTGCGACGGCGCGTGTTTCGCGGCCACGCAAGTGGTGGTGGAACGGGCTGACGGAACAACGCGCTTCTTCGACTGCGTTGGCGCGGGCGATGACCTGTCCGCCATCATTGCGTCGGTTGATGCCGGCGGACCGGAAGACCGGGCGCGCCCGTCGCCGAACCTGGAGGCTTTCTTCGCGCCCCAGCACATTGCGCTTATGGAAAGTGTCGGCAGCATAAACCCGACTTCCCTGGAAGAATACTTGGCGTCGGGTGGCTACCGAGGATTAGCAACGGCGCTGTCGCTTGGTCAAAAATCCGGTGGTCAAAAATCCGGGACGCCGGAGGCTGTCGTCCAGCTGGTACTGGACGCCGGCCTGCTGGGCCGCGGCGGCGCGTATTTCCCGGCGGCGCGCAAGTGGCAGGCCGCCCGGCGGGCCGGATCCTTGACCAGTCGCGCGGCACACCGTCACCTGGTGGTTAACGCCGAAGAAGGCGAGCCGGGAGTGTTCAAAGACCGGCATCTGATGGAGGGCAACCCGCATCGCATCATCGAGGGCGCCCTGATTGCCGCCTACGCTGCCGGCGCAGACCGCGTGGTAATCTACGTCAACGCTGAGGCGGACTTGTCGGCGGAACGGATGACGGCGGCGGTGACTGACGCCGATGCCGCCGGTCTCTTCGGCCCAAACGCCCTGGGTAGCGAATTCGGATGCACCGTGGCAGTACGTCGCGGCGCCGGCGGATACGTTTGCGGCGAGGAAACCACGCTGCTCAACACCATCGAAGGGCGGCGCCGGGAGCCGCGGCTGCGCCCGCCGTTCCCCACCGACGCGGGACTGTACGGTGAGCCGACGGTCATCAACAACGCCGAAACCCTGTGCAACGTGCCGGGGATTCTCACCGGCGGCGTGCGCCGTTTCGCCTCCATTGGACTGAACGAGGCCAGGGGAACGCGGCTGGTATCGCTCAGCGGCGCAGTGCGGCGACCCGGGTTGGCCGAGGTTCCCCTGGGGACGACGGTTCGTCAGGTGATTGAACAAGTGGGCGGAGGCGTTCCGGATGAACGGCCTATCGGGTTCGCGGCAGTGGGCGGGCCGTCCAGCGGCATACTTCCCGCAGCGGAGTTGGACGTTGCTTTGCGTCCGGGGATGCTGCACCCCAGCGGCGTAGTGATGGGCGCTGGCGGTATCACCGTGTTCGACGACTCGGCGTCGCCATCAACGGTGACCCTTAAATTGGCCGAGTACAACGCGGCCGAGTCCTGCGGGAAATGCACTCCCTGCCGCGAGGGAACGCCGCGCATCGTGGCGGCCTTGGCGCGAGTGGCGTCCGGCGACGGGTCGGCGTCGGATATTCAGGATCTGCGAGACCTTTCGGAAATTGTGGGAGCGGCGTCGCTCTGTGGTCTGGGCCAAATGGCGGGTAATCCGGTGAACAGCCTGTTGCATTTCTACGGTAGCGGGCTTGGAATTGACGGCGGTTGACCACCGATTGGCCCGGGTTTAGACTAATTGCATTATGAATTGCTGCGGCGCAATTGCTCCCGTATGGGCGAATCCAGCGGGCGGATTTTCCGCCCCTTTTGTTTGTCACGATCCCAACAAGACGGTGGCCGGCTGGGGATGCCCTCGTTAGGACAGCGGCTGCTCGCCGAAGCGGTGGGAACCGCCTTCCTGCTGATGGCGGTGGTGGGCAGCGGGATTATGGCGCAGCGGCTTAGCCCGAATGACATCGGCTTGCAGCTGCTGGAGAATGCCGTGGCGACGGCCTTCGCGCTGATGGCGCTGATCTGGGCTTTCGGGCCGGTGTCGGGGGCGCACTTCAATCCGGCGGTCACCTTGGCCGATGTGGTGTTGCAGGGCCGGCCGGTCAAAGAGGGCATTGCTTACGTCAGCGCTCAGATTACCGGCGGCAGCATCGGGACCATTCTGGCCAACCTGATGTTCGCGCTGCCACCGGCAACGTGGTCAACCAAGGTTCGGGGTGGCCCGGACCAATGGCTCGCGGAAGTCATCGCCACGCTGGGCCTGCTGCTCGTGATTTTTCTGATCCCGCGCCGCCGGGGGGCGGTGGTCGCGGTGGCAGTGGGCGCCTACATCGGGGCGGCCTACTTTTTCACGTCGTCCACCAGCTTCGCCAACCCGGCAGTCACCGTGGCGCGGATGTTCTCGGACACCTTCGCCGGCATTCAGCCCGCTTCGGCGCCGCTGTTTATCGTGATGCAGCTGGTGGGGGCGGGACTGGCTATCGGGCTAGTGTGGTTGTTGCGGGCACGCGGGTAGTGTCGGGGCATATATCCAGCCCTCCAGTTGGGCGGCGGCCAGTTCAGCGTCATTGTTGGGATGGCGAAAGCGAGCACTGTCCTGCGCCCACATTGCTGCGCCGACGGCGGCGATGACGGCATCCAGGCAGTCGTGATTGGCCAGGCATCCCTGCCACACATCGGGCGGCATTTGCAATTCTATGCCCGCCTTGCCGGCCAAATTATCGAGATTGCTGTTGCGCAACTGCGGCGCATCTTGGCCGTTCTTGTATCCTCTGTAGTTCAGTCCGATGGCCCTGAGCAATGCGCCTGGCATCAGTTCCAGCAGGGTTACGTCAGCCGCCAGCGGCACAATGGGTTCCAGCGGCGGCACGTTCCAGCGCTGGGGATAATTCCGATGCAAGCAGTGCAACATTTTGATGCCCCGGTAGGTCATCGGCACCATAT
This sequence comes from Dehalococcoidia bacterium, assembly GCA_963692995.1. GTDB lineage: Bacteria > Chloroflexota > Dehalococcoidia > Lucifugimonadales > UBA3495 > Bin87. Next base: position 444,855 of record OY843611.1, on the reverse strand, counting down.
TGGGATTGACACAGTGTAGCGGGGAGGAGCTTTCGGGGTAATACCTGGCATCGCCGGCGCGTCTGAGTTCGCCATTAGCGCGCACGAAATCATTGCGTGCGGTCAGGAACTCGGCGAAGGTCATATTGGCTATGGTCTCCCACACCGGTGGCATCGCTGCTAATGGTTCGTTGACTCCAAGATGCGCTGAGAAGGCCGCTGGAATACCGAAAGGAAAATCCATTGCGGCCACTGCTGGCGCGGCAATATCTGCCAGCAGTCTGTATAGGTCGGCGCGGCGGATTCGGCATGCGCTATCTATCTGCAAAGCACCGCGGTCGTTCAGCCGTCCCTGAGCCGCCCAAGTATTGATTGGCCTTTCGGCAATTGCCCCGCTGAAATCGACGCCGATGATGGTGGTCATGCCCCTGCCTACCGTCGCTCCGGTTTTGCGGCCAGTGCAGAGTTGGGTTAGAATACGGCCAATCGGCCGCCGGGTCAACGCAGGGGGATGGCATGGCAACGCGAAAGATATTCGGCGCTACGCTCATCGCGCTGTTGTTGGCAAGTTTAGCCTATATGTTCTATGGAACGGTTCCCATCGTTTGGGCTGGGCTGACCGGAACGTCGCCTGGTGAAACCGCACTGCTGATCATCGCTTTGGTTCTCTGCGCCATTATATTCGTCTGCCGGACCATTGTGGCCGTGGCTGATCATATCGAGCGCCGGCGATGACTGTTGCAGCAGTCAGGGCTGTAGCTGACGACGCTAGAAAAATGGCGGAGTCAATCCTGGCAGGCATAATGACGCCGGCAATAGCCGATACGGCGGCGGGACTGGTGGGCGCGGGGATCCTGTTGAAATCGGTGATCGTGTTGCTGGCTTGGCTGATCGTGGGCGCGCGTTTGCTGGTAGTCGCTCTGGAGCTGTGGGAACGGTATTTCGACCCGCATCCTGACCGTATAGCGTAGCGTAGTCGCCCAAATACGGCGGACATCATACCTGCGTCAACATCCTGAAAGGAGAAATTATTCAGATGGATTACACCAAGCGACGGGAGCGGTATCGCGCCGTTCTGGCCGGCGATGTCTGTGTGCATCCCGGCTCTGTGTTTGACCCGATTTCGGCGCGCGCCGCCGAGGATCTGGGGTTCGAGGTCGGCATGTTCGCCGGCTCCATCGCCAGCGGCACGGTGCTGGGCGCGCCGGACTACGTGGTGCTGACCCTCAGCGAATTTGCCGAGCAGATCTACCGCATCTGCCGCGCCGGCCAGCTGCCCCTGATGGTGGACGCCGATCACGGCTACGGCAACGCCCTCAGCGTCAAGCGCACCGTCGAGGAGCTGGAAGCCTCCGGCGTTGCCGCCTTGACCATCGAGGATACCATGCTGCCCATGGTGTTCGGCGGCGACGGCGGGTTTATCTCGCTGGAGGAAGGCGTGGGCAAGATGAAGGCGGCGCTGTCCGGTCGCACCGACCCCAACTTGGTGGTCGCCGGCCGCACCAGCAGCTTGCGGTTGGGTTTGGACGAGTGCATCCGGCGGGTGCAAGCCTACGAAGCCGCCGGCGTGGACGCCATCTTCCTGGCCGGGGCCGGCACGAAGGCTGAAGTCGCCGCGGTGAATGCCGAGCTGAACATTCCGCTGCTGCTGGGCGGCGCCGGCGGCGAGCTGTCGGACAAAGAATGGCTGGGGCAGCACGGCGTGCGCGTTGCCTTGCAGGGGCATCTCCCCTTTCAGGCCGCCATCAAGGCGGTGTATGACACGCTGAAGGCGTTGCGCGAGGGCGTCGCGCCGGCCGACCTGCGAGACACGCTGGCGTCAGCCGACCTCATCGCCCAGGTAACCCGCAAGGCCGATTACGACCAGCAGATCGCCGATTACCTGCGGTAGCCTGACGCCAAATCCCTGGATGCCCGCTTTCGCGGGCATGACGAAACGATACCGTTAAATTCCAATCACAAGGGAGGCAATTATCATGGCATTCGTTTGCAACCACCTGCATCTGCGTAGTGAAGACCCGGACAACGCCGCCAAGTTCTACGTGGACAACTTCGGCGCGGAGATCGTATCCACTCGGCCGCTGGCCAACACCGTGTCCCACCAGCTGGAGCTGAACGGCCAGCCGTTGCTGACCGTATCCGGCGAGGCCGAGGGTGAAAACGCCGTCCCCGGCTCCACCCACCCGCGCTTCGGCCTGGACCACTTTGGCTTTCAGACTGATGACATCCAGGCCGCCCACGAGCGGTTCGAGGCCAACGGAGCCAACATCATCTGCCCACCGTGGACGATGCCGTCGGGCAGCCAGGTAATGTTCGTAGAAGCGCCCGACAAGGTGAGCCTGGAAATTATCCAGCGGCCTGACTAGGGGGCAATGCCAGCGCTCCGGCGCATCGGGGGCGGGGCGTCCGCTGCGGGCGCCCCCGCCCCCGATGCGCTGTAATTGGGGCGAATAAAGATAGTCGAGGACGATTATGGCAATGCAGACAACTGTAGTCGAGCGGCGGCGGTTCAACATGAATGAATATTATGCCTTGGCCGAGGCCGGCATCTTGGCGCCGGACGAGCGGGTTGAGCTGCTGGACGGGCATATATTCCAAAAATACACTGGCGTGCGCCGACGGTTCACGGTGGCTGAATACTACGCAATGGCCCAGGCCGGCATCCTGACATCGGATGAGCGCGTGGAACTGCTGGCGGGAGAACTAATCAACATGGCTGCAATTGGGAGCAGGCACGCATTCTGTGTACGCTGGTTGATTAAAGCATTGGTCATCGCCCTGGGAAACTTGGCGATTCTGGACGCTCAGAATCCAGTGCGACTCGGCGTAAGGAACGAACCGCAACCCGACTTGACAGTGCTGCGCTGGCAGGATGAGGGCTACCCGGAGCTGCCTGGCCCGGAGGACACGCTGCTGGTGATTGAGGTAGCGGATACCACAGTCGGCTTTGACCGCCACCATAAGATACCGATGTATGCGATGTACGGGATTCCCGAAGTGTGGCTGTTTGACGTCAACGCCCGACAGGTGGAGGTTTATGACGAACCGTTAGCCGGCGGGTACGAGCGGGTACGGGTGGTCGGGCCGGCCGGGATACTGGCGCCGGCCGCGCTGCCGCACGTGACTATTTCAGTCAGCGAAGTTATGCCGGAGTAGCTAGAGGCCGGCGAAAAAGTTGGCGGGCACCGTTTCGCCTTCGCTCACCGGGGGAATGGCGCGGATGAAGTGCTCGATTCCGATTACCGAAGCGGCGACTTCTCGGGGGACGCGCTCGTAGGGCCAGTCGGGCTGTAGCTGGGTGAAGTGCCGCTTGATGCAGGCCATCTTGGCGTCCAGTCCGTCCGAGGCATCCACGGTGAGGCTGATGGTTTCGGGGTCGGCGCCGTCGTTGGCCCGGTCCGGTGGCGGCAGGGGAAAGTCCACGCCGGCGACCTGGAGGGTCTCCGCCATATGGACGCGGAAACCACGTGGGCGCACGCTGTAAAACAGCCGGTCGGTCTGGTGCGGCTGAATACCGATGGCCATGTGGTGGGGGAAGGCGGTTTCGTCAGCGGCCAGTCTGAAAGCGGTGGTGGCGTGCTTGCAGATGGCGATGTGGTCCGGGTGGCCGTAGAGACCGTCCATACCGAAGGTGAGGATAACCTGAGGCTTGAACCGGCGGATCTCAAAAACCAGGCGGGCGACAACCTCGTGCTCATCAGCCTGCGCAAAGGCTTTGGGATGGTGATTGTCGTCCCAGCCGGCCATCCCTGAGTCGCGATAGCCCAATACCTCGTGGGATGCGATGCCCAGCTCCTTGATCGCCTCCGCCAGCTCACGGCGGCGCACTTCGCCAATGGTCTCGCGCGTGGCAGACCCTGGTTGCCGGATTTCGCCCAGCTCGCCGGATGTGGTGGTGATCAACCGCGCCGTAACGCCGCGGGCCGTGTGCATGGCAATGGTTCCGCCGACGGGAAACGCTTCGTCGTCGGGGTGAGCGAAGAGGATGAGCAGGCGATGGTCCGGCATGATGACTAACCCTTCAGCACAGTGGTAGCAAGTCGCGGGGATTTTTATTCCATGATGAAAGAAGTGTCGGCGGTGTTGGGATTTTACGATCCCTTCACTGGTCTTCAGGGACGAGGGCTTGGCGGACGCGGCCCGGAAACAATTCTATAGCTGCCATTTCCGCCAATCTCTTAGTGAGTTTGTACGTCACTGCCTGACCTTCCGCCATGCGTACCAACCTGCCAGCCCTGGCTTCAGCAACAGCGCCTTTCCTCCACATATTGAAAACTACCTGATTCGGGCAAATTCCCAAACACAGCAGATAATCGTAATCTCGGTCCAACCGAACGTGGTTGAACTGGAAGGTGCCGTTCGCGCCGAGTGAAGCAGTTTTCACCTCAAATCGTACATCCTCGATCCGAAGATCGGTGGGTGAAACCCGACCTCCATTGCCAACTTCAATCTCATTCTGGCGCAGGTAGCGTCGGATGAACTCCTCGCCGATAGCGCCGCGATTGGTATTGGCCAGCATTCGGTAGCCGACTAAGGGTGACTCTCGCCAGATATCTTCCGGCGCGTGCTCCCTGATGATGGTCACCAGCAATTCTACGGCGTTCATTCCGGTGGCTCCCAAATACTACTCCCTGAACTATTCTTCCAGAATACAAGAAAGTACGAGTGATTCTTCCTAGCGTGAACCTGGCGGATGGCACGGCTGACTCCTGGGCGATTTTGCCGGACAACCACAAACAGGTCTTCGGCAATGAACCCAATCTTTTCGTATGATTGCATGATTTCAACGTGGGTGAAGCGTTGCCGATTGGAGCACACTTCGTCCTGACATTTTGCGATTAATACGCCACGTTCGCGCAATACCCGATATGCTTCTCTGCCGGCCTCTTCGTACAGCTCGACCACGGCTTCATGGTATTTTTTATTGGTCCTGTTTCCCGTCCCGTTATTGCGGTAATGCTGCTCGAATGCCTGGTGGACGGTATGCGCCGTTCCTCCCGGTGAGTGCATATAAGGCGGGTCGATCACGACACAATCTATCGTCCCGTCTTCGTAGGGAAGATCTCGGCAGTCCACCCCGGTCTGAATATCAGTGGCGAGCAATTCGTACCGCTCTTCGGGAACCTTTCGCCAGAAAACGCCCTTGCCGAAGGTGACATCGGCAACCAGGCTTCCCGGCGCGACATAGAGATCCAGGATATGAGGGAACGTGTCCTCATTTCCGCCCACGTAAGCGCTGAAAACCAGTTCGTTGGTGGGCTGACCGTTACGTACCCGCCGACGACTTGGCGCAGATTGTTCAACGGCCGGATGCTCCCGGAATTGCATGGTGTACTACCGTGCGCCTTAACCTGAACTATTTGACGCAATCGATCATCGTAGAGAAACGCCGGGGCGAATGGTCATTCGCCCCGGCGGGTTGCCGTGGCTACTGGTCCAGCACTTCCAGCACTTCCAGGATGATGCCCTGCGGCCCTTCAAAGAACATTACCCGCCGGCCTCCGCCAACGGAGGTTTCTTCCAGCACTTTGGCTCCGCTGTCCTTCAGATCCTGCATAGCGCCGTCGATGTCGGTAGTGTCGATGGCGATGTGCTCAAAGCCGTAGTTCTGCGGGTGGGTCTGGGTGGCGATGTGGTCGGTTACGTTGAGGGGCAGGCCGTGCAGGTCCAGCCGGAACCCGCCGTTGGCGGCTTCGGAGGTCACGGTGGCGCCCAAGTTCTGCACGTACCAGTCAGCGGTGGCCTTGGGGTCGGGGGTCTTGAGGTGAACGTGGTTGAGTGAGAATGCCATGATGGTGAACCCTCCTGCTGAAATTGATACCTTCAATACGGACACCATCGGTGAGGTGGTGAACCGGCCCGATTGTAACATACGCGCCCACCGACCCACGCGGTGCTATACTTGCGCCGAATTAGTTCCAGGAGGCGTTATTGATGCTGGCATTTCTGGGAGGAACCGGACCGGAAGGAAAGGGTTTGGCGCTGCGGCTGGCCATGGCCGGCGAATCGGCGGTGATCGGTTCGCGGGACGCCGGGCGGGCTCAAGAGGCGGCCGACGAGCTGTTGGAGCTGGCGCCGGGCGCCGCGATCTCCGGCGCGGTGAACCGGGAGGCGGCGGATCAGGCCGATGTGGTGTTCCTCACTATGCCCTACAATGGCATGGCTCCCACCATTGACGGCGTTGGCGAAGCGTTGAGCGGGAAGACGGTGGTGACGGTTATCGCTCCCATGAGGTTCGAGAGAGGCGTCGGGGCCATCGCCGAGGACGTACCCGCCGGATCGGCCGCCCAGGAGGCCCAGGCCGCCGCTCCGGATTCGCGGGTGGTCGCCGCGTTTCAAAACGTGTCCGCCGAGGAACTGTTGCGACCCGGCGTCACGCTGGACGAGGACGTAGTCATCTGCGCCGATGACGCGGCGGCCCGGCAGACGATTGTTGACCTGACACGAAAGATCCCCAACCTGCGCCCAGTGGATGCCGGCGCGCTCTACAACGCCAAGTACGTGGAGCAGCTAACGCCCCTGCTGGTGAACATCAATCGCATCCACCGGGTGCATTCCGGCATCCGTATCACCGGCGTGTAGCGCCAAGGGATGGCCGGCGCAGCAAGCTAGCCCGGTCGGCCGGACGGCGCCATACGGCTAAACGTCCCGGTTCGTGAACATCAAGTTCGTGAACATACCGAGAGTAGCGCTTGACAGCATACCGGCCAAGTTGGCCGCTTTGGGTCTGGCGGGGCACGCCGCTTTGACGCTGGGCGGAGCGATTTGGGCGATTCAGCATACAATCGCCAATGGCGGACACGAAGCCGCCTATGGCTTTTACACCGCAATCGGCGTTGGTGTCATAACGGCTTTTGGAGTATCCACCGCCACGGTCATTACAATTGCGGAGGTCATTGACAGCATCATGGTTTTGGCGCACTTTATCAGCAAAAAGATGCGGGCCGAAGGTCGGGCCGAAGGTCGGGCCGAAGCGGAAGCCGCAATGTACGCTAGGATGTCCGAATGGTTCAATCGCCTGCTGGAGAGCCACCCTGAGCTCAAAGATTCCATTGAACCCCTGCCGGCTCCGGATGGATTGGACCGCCCGGAGCAGGCCAACCGAAAGGAGGATCACTAATGCCACGAGCTACGCTTGACCTGCAAAATGCCGCCGACCTGTCCGCCGTCGGCGGGCGGTGGAAATGCGCCTATGGGTTCGTGCCCGGCCAACCCAACGAGGGTGTGGAAAGCGAGGCGGAAGGTTCGCCATGCCGGCTGCCCGACTATGACGACTCCGGTTGGGACGCCTGCGAGGATCTGGCGGCCTGGCGACGGCGCGGCGTGTCCTTCATTTGGTACCGCATTAAGGCAACGTTGCCGGAAACGGTGGGCGGTCGGTCCATCGCCGGGGCGCGTTGCCTGTTTGAGTCGTGCATCGACGACTACGGCGAGATCTGGATCAACGGAGAGTGTGACCGGGAGCGGGCCACGGTGCAGGGGTTCAATGTGCCCCAGCGCGTGGTCGTGTCCGCGGAACCCCAGGCCGGCGACGAGGTGACCATTGCCATATTGGCGATGAATGGACCGCTGGCGGCGCCTGGGGGAGCCGTGTTTGTGCGTTACGCCACGTTGGCCTTCGAGTGGCGGGAAGCGGGGTATTAGCGACGCGGTAAGGGTAAGGGCGGGTTTAAAACCCGCCCTTACGTTTGCTGGTTACGCCAGCCAGTCGCCATCGTCTGCTTCGCCTTCACCCTCGTCCCCGTCATTGGTTACGACCTGACCGGGATTGTGCGCGTAGCCCTTTGATTCCAACTCAGCCCGGATGGTCGGAGCGAATTCGGCGGGCGCCCGGCTGGCTGGCAACGTGATTTCCACTTTGCCGCCGCTGATGATGATCTCACCAGGATCCTCACGGGCCAGTTCTACGCTCACCGACTCGCGGTGGATGCCGAAGTCGTCGGTGACGGAAAAGACGATGGACATGTCGTCCATTGTGATGATGGTTATGCTGTCGTTGTCGTCGGACATTCACGTTCCTCTGGGGGCTTGGATTCCCGCTTTCGCGGGAATGACGGTAGGAAGGGCGGGAATGACGGTAATACAGTTTTTTTGGCATCCACAATGACGGTAATCAGTCTTGTGGCGGCCATTCGGTGCCGCCCTCGGCGGGGCGATCTGCGGCGAGCCGGGCCAGGCCGTCGGCCACTACCTGCTGGAACTCGTTGAGGATCACTGCGCCCCACTCGGCGGCCTTGCTGACGCGATGGGCGGTGCGACGGCCTCGAGCCTGCTGGCGGCTTTCGGTCGCGTCGCCAATGGACGCCGCAGCCTGCGCCACCATCTCGTCCATGGCGTCGATTGCGGGAACCAGAGAACGGGCCGTCTCAATAAAGCGGGCGATTTCCCCCATGTTTTCATCCAGCGCCACGAAGACGGGCACGGTGCCGGCCCGGTGTTCGGGCAGGAAACCGTTGGTTAGCTCAAGTTCGTCGTCGCGGTTGAAAACGCTGAGTCGGATGTTATCGCTGGCGTCGGCCAGCTTGAGGATGGCCGGAGTGGTGGACATGGCGTCGCCGCACCAATCGGAGGTGAACACGGCCAGGTTCACCGGCTTCTCCAGTCCGCTAAAGTAATCCAGCACGTTGGCCGGAATTTCCACGCCGGCGTGGATCTGTTGAAACGGGTCCTTGTTCACCTTGATGATGTCGATGTACTGGTCGGTGGTCATTCCCTGTGCGAACTTCTCTGCTGACAGTCCCATAGCGCGCCTCCTGGAGTAATGAAGGTCGTCTTTTGCCGCCGTGGGCGGCCGGTGCTACAATCGTGCCGATATATTACCAGCCCGGCGCGGGTTTGCCGGCGCGGGTCGGTTTGAATGGAGCCGCTATTGACAACCGAACGAGGCGGAGTGTACCTGAAATATGCCCTGTTCTGCCGGGAAACCGAGGAGGGGGACGGAGACGACCTGAGTTTCAAGGGAGTGATCGACCTGGTGGACATACCAATGCCCGCGGATCCCCCCGGCGGCGACGGCCCGCGAGTGCTGGCGGAGGTGGACGCTCAACTGGCCTTCTGCATCGCCGGCGCCGCGGCCGGGGAGCACACGCTGGAAGTAACCATCCGCGCGCCGGGGGCCAGCCTGTCCAGCCCGCCGCCCCAGGCCGTCACCTGGGACGAGGGCATCTTTTTCCAACGCTGGATCAAGCCCTTCCGCATCCCGGTAACCCGCCTGGGCCGCCACGTGGCCGCCATCGCCTTCGATGGCATGCCCTTGGGAGAGGCCAGTTTCCTGGTGCGGCTGAAGCCGTGACGCAAAGCCGCCATGCCACGATAGGGGAAACGCCGGGGCAGGAGGCAGAAGTAAATGGACTGCGGAGCCTTTTCCTAGATGTAATCCTCTCCAATCCAACATAGCCGTATGGGGCTTGGGCTTTGCTCTGCTGAATCTCGTCCTTACAGGCGATAAGAGATTGCGCGACGCCGATACGCCCAAGCCTATCTACCCAAACCGATCCGGATTATGGTTATCGTTGGAACCGCCATTCTGGTCGCCTGTGCCTTGGCCATCGGCGTATTCGCCGCATTCCTGCTGGTTGGCGGGGCGGAAACGGCGGCGGCAGGATAGAGCCTGTTTAGGTATAATGGCGCCAGCTTTTACGATCTGAGGAGCGGTTCAGATGAACGGAATCAACCTCAACGGTTTCCTGGCGCGGTTGAAAGAGTTCGACGCGCTACGAGCCGACGATACGATAAAGACGGGCACGGTTGAGCGAAAAAAGCCACAACTTGCAACCGAGTGGCCGGCGCAACTGGATTCATCCGTTCGAGATGCGCTAAGCCGGTCCGATATCTCCCGACCTTACCAGCATCAAGCCGATGCCATTAGCAAATCTCTGACCGGCGCTGATGTAGTGCTAGAGTCCCCTACCGCCAGCGGTAAGACACTGGCGTTCACCGCGCCTATGCTGCATTCGCTGGTTCGCAATGTGGGCGCTCATGCAATGATGATTTACCCGATGAAGGCGCTGGCTTTTGATCAGCGGACTCAAATCGAAGATATCTGCAAACCACTGAATGTTGATTCTTGGGCATACGATGGGGATACTTCCGATGACACCAAGCAGATATTACGCCAGCAGCCTCCGCACATTCTGTTGACCAATCCGGAATATTTGAATAGGTCGTTCTTGGCTTATCGAGACATATGGGGTAGGAACGGCTTTTTGAGCGATCTTCGGTATGTCGTGATTGACGAGATGCACGAATATCGGGGATTTTTCGGCAGCAATATGGCACTGCTGCTGCGAAGATTCTTTTTACACCTGCACCGTATAGGCGTAAACCCAAGGGTGTTCTTGTCAACTGCAACGTGCGCTAATCCCCAGGAGCACGCCAAGGCGCTGACCGGGAGAGATGTTGAGGTCGTATCCGCCAGAGATGTGATCCGGCCACAGCGTCACTTTGTTTTCGTCAGCCCCAGCATACCTGATTACCAATACCGGGACATTCTGCGTTTGCGCGTTGAGCAAGCAGCATTGGCGGCCATGACCGAAGGGCTTCAAACGTTGGCGTTTTGCCCATCGAAGCGATTTCTGGAAGATGCGTTCAGCAATTGTCGCCGTAAGGCGGAAGAAATGGGACTAGATCCGGAGCGCATTTCGGCATATCACGCTGACCTAAAAAATGATGACCGGCAGGATATACAAAAGAAAATCAAATGCGGTGATATTGATGTGGTGTTCTGCACCAATGCGCTGGAGCTGGGTCTGGACATCGGCGGCTTGGACACGATCATCATGGCCGGATTCCCTCCCAGCATCATGTCAGCTTGGCAACAGATTGGACGCGCCGGACGAGGCTGGGACAAAGACGCCTTGGTGTTGTTCTATGCGATGAACGATCCAATCGACCGTTTCTTCGTCGGAAACCTTGATGCGTTTATGAACAAGCCGTTTGACCAGTTGGTGGTGGACCCAAACAATGAGGAATTGATTGAAAATCACCTTCCCTGTCTCATTGCAGAAACTGAAGGCGAGCTACACGTCGGCGATGAGTCTATCATCGGCCAATCGTTTTACGATACTGCCAAGAAAGATGGAGGGAAACCGCCTAAAGGTTATCGGCCGCACCCCACCTTAAATTTGAGGGGAGGTATCGGGCAATCGTTCGCGTTGCGACGAGGCAACGAAGACATCGGCCAGATTTCAGCGGCACGCCGATTCAGGGAAGCCTATATCGGAGCGATTTTCACATTCTTCGGACGTCGCTACCAAGTTCGCTCCCACGAAGCGGACGCAGTGGTACTTGAGGATGCGGATCCTAATCTCAGGACTGAAGCAGGGTTTTACACAGTGCTGACCGTACAGGACATTTTCGACGGTTTCGCTTATGGAGATGTCGAGGTGTACTATGGGGCACTGAACGTGGTGACGAATTTCACTGGCTACCAGCTAATGGACGAACGGACTGGTGAAGTGAAGGGAGCCGGCGGGGCGAATGAAGCACATCATCAAAGCAGATTGCACGCGCTCTGGTTCAATGTGCCAGATAGCGCTACCGGGATAGGCGCAGTCGAGCACATGATTAGGATAGGGGCAATGTTCGTGATCCCGGCAGACAGGTTCGATACCAGCACCTACTCCCGTGGCAACAATGAGCCGGCGGCCTACTGTTACGAAAACTATCCTGGTGGCATCGGCGTGGCCAAGAAGCTGTTTGAGGTATGGCCAACAGCTTTGACGAAAGGAGTTGAGATTGCTCGCAACTGCTCTTGTCGGCTCGGGTGCCAGAACTGCATTGAGCCGGCAAAGTCATACAATATCAGCAATGCCGACATCGACAAAATACGCGGCATTGAGCTAGCAGAGAAATTGTTGACAGCGGCGCAGGAAGACGCAAGTTACAGGTTCCGTAACGGGCGTATGGTTCCGGTATAAAACCTGCCGGACAGCCGGGATCGGCAGTATGGGGTAGGGGAGAATAATCATTCGCCCCTGTTCGTGCCGGCGCGGGCCAGTGTGATGCTATCATACGTCCCACGAGAACAACCCCCCGGAGGTATGACCAGATGCAGGTTGTCAGGATTTACACGGGCGACGACGGCGAGTCTCACATCGAGGATATGGAGCTGCCTTTTGAGCAGATGGGCCACGCCCTGCGGACGAAATTGCAGGAGGCCATCGGGGTCCAGTTCAGCAGCCTGAAACCCACGCAACTGGTGGACTTTCACACTGCCCCCCGGCGTCAATACGTTATCACCCTGCAAGGACAGGTTGAGATCGGTTTGGGCAACGGCGCCAAGCGAATCTTCAACGTGGGCGACATCGAGCTGTGCGAGGACCTGACCGGGCGGGGCCACACCACCCGCAGTGTCGGCGATGTTAACCGAGTGAGCGTGCAGATACCCTTGGCCGACCAGACGCCGGGCGGCGGACTTGGGGTGTAACGACCGGCCCGTGTGGCCGGGCCGGGTTTCCAACCCGCCCCGGCGTGAATTCCAACCACGAAGCAGGCCATCATGCCCATCGCGGCCCTCGCCGACAACCTTGAAATGCACTATGACGACGATAATTTCACCGACCCGTGGCGCGACCCGGCGACGGTAGAAACCATCGTGCTGCATCACGGCAACGCCAAGAACGGCCGGCTTTGGTACGCCTGGCCGCCGCTGCTGGCGCGGCAGTACCGGGTGATCCGCGTGGACGCCCGGGGATTTGGCCGCTCCACCGTGCCGGCGCCCGACAGCTACGACTGGTCCCTGGAAGGCTTTGCCAGCGACTTGCGGAACTTGCTGGACTATCTGGAACTGGACCGAGTGCATCTGATCGGCGAAACCATCGGCGGCACCATCGCCCTGCAATTCGCTTACCAATATCCCGAACGGCTGCACACTGTCGCCACGTGCACGTCACCGTACAACTTCACCGGCGTGGATACCTACCGGAACTATTACCGTCTGGTGGCGGAGGAAGGTGTTGAGGGCTGGGCGCGGGCCACCGGCGGCCGTCGCGTTAATGCCGACGACGCGCCGGAGCATCATGAGTGGTACATCCAGCAGATGGGCCAGACCGCCCGTCACGTGGCGCTGGAAACCCTGGCCTACCTGGGTACGCAGAACCTGTCCGACAAGCTGCCGGCCATCCAGACTCCCGCCCTGGCCCTGGTCGGCGAGTTGAGCGAGGGCGACATCCCCGACCGCGCCCAGGGTCAGGCCGATCTGATGCCCAACTGCACACTGGCCCGCGTACCCGGCGCCGGCGGCTACGTGCAGCACTCGGCGCCGGAAAAGTGCGTGCTGGCGTGGCAGGAGTTTGTGGGGACGGCGCGCCAGTCCTAGAGCGCGTTGACAAATGCCGTCATTCCCCTCGTTGACCAACGCCGTCGTTCCCGCGAAGGCGGGAACCCAGCGGGCCTATCATCCCGCCGTTATTCCCGTAACGGTGCGGTTTTCAAATTGCCCACCGACGCTAAAACAGCGACTTGGACTGTCCGCCGTCCACGTTGATGCACGCGCCGGTGATCAGGCCGGCCCGGTCCGATGCCAGGAAAGCGACGGTTTCGCCGATGGGTTCCGGCCAGCCAAACCTGCCCATGGGCAGGTTGCGGTCGATAAACTCGGACACCACCTCGGGCGTGTTGTTCTGCTGGAAGCGGTCCCAGCTGCTGCCGGGGAAGTCGATGCTGCCGGGAGCCACGCAGTTGACCAGCACGCCCGTCTGCGCCAGTTGCAGGGCCAGGTGCTTGGAGAAGGCGATCATCCCCGCCTTGCCGGTCATATAGTCCACCGAGCCGCCGTGCTCCCGTCCGTAAATGGACGCGATGTTGATGACCCGGCCCCAGCCCTGGGCCTGCATATGGGGCAGCGCCAGCTTGGTCATCCGCACCGCCGAGATGAGATTCACTTCCAGCCCTTCCATGAACTGTTCCATGGAGGTTTCGTCGAAGAGCGTCGAGCCACGCCGGCCGCCCACGTTGTTCACCAGGATGTCGGGCGCGCCCAGAGCGTCGGTGGTTTCCTCCAGGAAGCGGGCGGCGTCATCGGGGTTAGTCACGTCGGCCCGGCTGCCGCTGGCCTTGCTGCCCAGCCCGGCGAGTTCATCCGCGGTACGCTTTACCTGATCGCCGTCGCGTCCGCAGATCGCCACGGCGCAGCCCTCGCGCCCCAGGGCCAGGGCGCACTGCCGTCCCAGGCCGCGGCTGCCGCCGGTGATCATCGCAACCTTTCCGTTAAGGGTCAAATCCATCGGACTGCCTCCCTGTTTCACGATTTGGAATGGAGGGATTATAGCGGGTTGGCCCGGCGGATTGGCGGCATCCGGCGATACCGCATTGGACCAACTCACCGTGGGAAACATCCCGCTCTCCGGCATGGTCACCATAAAACGGCAACAAGATTAACGAATTCGGTCGCTGGATTCCCGCTTGCGCGGGAATGACGTGAACCTTCGCCGTCTCGCACGCACGCCGTAGGCTGGACTCCCGCTTGCGCGGGAATGACGATGATGGAGCCATTGCCCCGGCGCTGTTCGCCGCGGTGTCTGCCCGGCCGCCAACCCCCATGCTATAATGCGGCGCAACTCTTATTGGAGCGGAGTATTGGCGGGATGATTAAGCGGTTTTCGGTTCTGTACGTGGGGCAGATTGACTTGGACAACGTGGGGGCGGACGGTACGCCGGCCGATGGGCGTCGTTACACCAACGCCCAGTTGGCCCAGGCTTACGAGCATGCGGAGGCGCTGGCCCAGCACCTGGACGAGCGCGGCTTCTATTGCATGTGGATGGCCGAACACCACTTCCAGCATGAGGGTTATGAGTGCATCCCCAACCTCATTCTCATGGGCGTCCACCTGGCCGGACAAACCAAGAACCTGAAGTTCGGCCAGGCGTTCAACATCATCCCCATGTGGCATCCCCTTCGCGTAGCCGAGGACTTCGCCATGGCCGACATCCTTACCGCGGGCGGATGATCTTCGGCGTCGGGCGCGGCTACCACTCCCGCGAGGTGGAAACTTTCGGCGCGCCAGTCATCGACAACGACGCGAACCGGGAACTGTTCCTGGAGCAGATGGAAGTCATCCTCAAGGCGTTCAACGAAGATTCCTGGAGCCACCGCGGAAAGCACTACACCATTCCGCCGCAGGTGCCCTACCGGGGTTATGACCTGAAAGAGATCACGATGGTTCCCCGGCCCTTGACCCAGCCGGTGGAAATCTGGCAGCCCATCGCCAGCGGACGCACGCTGAGCTACATCGCCGAGCGTGGCATCAAGGCCATGGTGGCGTTGACGGGCGAGCGGTACGCCGAGCAAATGATCACGCAGTACCACGACGCTGCCACTGCCGCCGGGAGAGACATCCCGCTGGGCGGCGATATGGCCTTGGGCTTCGGGTTCTACATCGCCGGCAACCGCGAGGAAGCCATCGAGCGGGTGCGTCCCTTCCATGACGAGCGTTACAAGTGGTTTGCTCCCTTCGGCTTCGTCCGCTACACCGACGAGCAGGGACGACCCTGGGGTACCCCCGGAGCGCCGGCCCGCACGCCACGCATCGAGGACGGCGTCGATCAAAAGGCCTGGTTCTGCGGCAACTCCGACGACTTCATTGCCTTCCTGCGGGAGATCGAGGATAAATACCCCGGCCTGGAAGACATCGTATTGCAATGGCCCGAAGGAATGCCCTGGCACGAGTTCCGCGAACAGCTATCTATCTTCGCCTCCGACGTGATGCCCGCTTTCGCGGGGCGCGAGGCCGCGCTGACGGCCCCGATTTCCGAAGGATCCGAAACCAGGCTCGCCGGCCGCGCCCATCCGGAGTAGCGGCTTGGCAAACCCCGACCACGTCGCCGTTGTCAAAGGGCGCACTTTCGCCGTGGCGCGCTGGCGGGCGCGCTTCTTCCAGGGCCGCGCTCATCTCGACCTGTCCGGAGCCTATTTGAGCGGCATACGAATGCCGGGCGTTGACCTGGCCTTCGATGACCTTACCGAGATCGACCTCACGCGCTCCGATTTGCGTAACGCCAATTTTGGCGGCGCCTGGCTTCGGGAGGCCCACCTGTCCCGGTGCAACCTTAACCGGGCCAGCTTCGCCGACTCCCATGCGTCCGGCATATCCTTCATCCGGTCCAACTTGCAGGGCGGCAACCTCAGCGGCGCCGATCTGCGGGGCGCCGATTTGTCCAACTGCGACCTGGCCTTTGCGACGCTGGCCGGGGCGAACCTGGCCGGCGCCGACCTCACCGAAGCTGATCTCACCATGGCCGACCTCACCGACGCCAACCTGAACGGGGCCCGCCTCAACGCCGCCTGCCTGAACGTGGCCAATCTGACCCGTTGCGACCTGCGCCGCGCCGTACTGGTGCGGACGCGGCTGGACCGGACGCTGCTGGAAGACGGCGTAGTGGACATGACGCTGTTTGCCGACTGCGACCTGAGCGAGGCGCTGCGACTGGAAACCCTGCGACACGAGGGCCCCAGCATCGTGGGCGCGGACACCCTGGCCCGATCCCGCGGCGGCATCCCCAGAGTCTTCCTGATGTCGGCGGGAGTGCCGCCCGAGTTCATCAACGGGCGGGCAATGCTGGTCAACCAGGAAGATCCGCACCGGCGCATATTGCTCATCGGGTCGGTTGCTGACGACACGATGCTAGTTTGGCTGGAAAGCGAACTGCGCCAGCGCGGAATGCAGTGCTGGAGTTTGCTCGCCGACGATGAGGAGACGGCGTACAACACGTCGGTCTATCCGCCGATGAGCCGTTTTCGCAACTTCGACCGGGTAGCTCTGCTCTGCTCACGGGACGCGCTGGAAAGCCCGGCCTGCTGGCGCTTGTACCAGGAAATAATGCAGCGTCAGGCCGAATCGCCGGCGCGGCGGGTGTACGTTGCCACCCTTGCCCTGGACGATTGCCTGGATGGTGGCAGCGCTGAACTCTATCAGCGGCTCCAGGCCAATCCGACGGCCCGGGTGCGGCCCCGCAAAGACCGCAAGGCCGGCTACCGTCGGGACCTTTCCGGCGTACTGGCTGCGTTGACCGCCGCGGCGAAGCCGGTTTCGCTTTCCGACGAATGGCCCGATGCGCCGCCTGGTGAAGAAGCGCCATAACGCAATCCCTCAACACCAGGAGGCCCGAAATGCGAAAACTGGCTATCCGTAGCGCAACCGCCTTTTTGACGCTGGCAATGGTTCTGGCGGCGTCAAACTTGGGGGGAGGGGCAACAAGAGCAGTGTTCGCGCAGAATAGCCTGCCGGCCCCGACCAACTTCACCGCCCGGCCCAGCGGGCTGGAGGGGGAGATTGATCTACGATGGAATGCGGTGGCGAGGGCTACGCATTACTGGATTTGCCAGAAGAAATCTGCTGAATCGGGCAGCGACGCGTGGGATTGCTCCAAGACCCTTCACACAAACTTTCACTGGTCTGGCTTTACGGTTGGCGTGTCCTACGATTTCGCGGTTCAAGCCGAGAGAGAAACCTATAGTTATACTATCCGCTCGGGTTGGGTTTACGCACAGGCGACAGCAGAGACGGCTACGGCTCACCTTTGCCCAATCACCGGGTTGCCGGTGAGCGCCGAAGGCTACCTGGGGGTTGGCGACACCGTATCCGGCATCGCGGACACATCGTTCACGCTTACGTCGGCAACTACGCCGGCCGGCGTAACGCTTAATTACGCAGACGACCCTACGCAGTTGTTCTCCCCTAGAGTCGGACGTAGGTTTGTCAAGGTTTGCGGAACCTTTCGGCATAAGTACGATGGCGCTTCTTGGCTGGAGGCAGGTTACGACACCATAATTGATACTGATACCGGCATCGGATTTGCGGTGTCAACCACTCACCAACGGTTAGAACCGGGAGTTGCGGGCAACGGATGCCAAATCTGGGACGTGCCGACCGCTGCCAAAACTGCCATCTATGCTGTTGGCTTTGGTGCTTACGATACCAGCAGAGGCGTTGTTGGAACGGATGTTGACAGCATTGGGCTTTACAACATCAGCCTGCCTTAGGTTGATTAGCTTTGCCGGCCCCGCACCGTCTGTTGCTAGGGCCGGTTTAAAAACAGGAAATCACACCGTCGTTCCGGCGCAAGCCGGAACCTGGAAAATCACGGCCCGCGGAAAACCGGCTTTGTTTTCCACTCGCTGGATTCCCGCTTGCGCGGGAATGACGCAGTTTGCAGTTGCCGTGCAACGCTCCCATATGTTTGACGTAGCGGGAGCGTAGGTTCATCACTGAGCGGGCGTATGCCGTGAGATGTCCGGCTGGTATATTCCGGCTTTACTCCCTTGCGGGCCAGTAGCAAGGCGTCGGCGAAGCTGGGGGCGGGCTGTTTCAAGGCCAGCGTAGTAAGTCCGTTGCGGATTTGAGGCGAATAGCTTGCCCAGCGGTCAATCAGGGCACCGGGAGCAGTCCCCCGCGGGCGGCGCGTACTCAATCCTCACGTCGCTGCCCAGCATCAGGCACGCTTCGCCCCACTGCCGGGCGTCATCGGTGTCCCAGTCGGCGGGGTCTTCAGCCGGCTTGAGGCGGATGCCGTCCTCGCCGCCGTAGATGAGCATTATCACGCCCTCGCCGGAATCCTCCGACAGCGCGGCCATGGCGGGACAGGATACCCCGTTCTCCCACCCGGTAACGTCGCACCAAACATCGTTGCCCCTGGGATCGGGCGCGATGATGCGCCGCGCCGGCCGGGGGTCGGTGAGCAGGTCAAAGACCCGGTTGAGGTCCATGGGGCTGTTGCCGTCGGCGACCACTGCAACTTCGTAAAGCACTTCACATTCTCACGATAGGCGTTTTGTGGTTCGCAATATACCACCGGGAGGAAATTGCGAAACCCCGGATTTTGTTTCCGGACAGGCCGGCCTTCCGCCGACCCTTGCTACTAAAGAACCGGAGTGTCCGGTGCTACAATGGCCGCATCGTGCCCGCTTCCCCGTTACCCACGCTTTCCCCCTCCCCAAAGGACGCTGCTTTATGGCTGGTATCGCTTTTGAAAAACACACTTTGCCCAACGGCCTGGATGTCATCTTGCACCAGGATCGTTCCATTCCGGTGGCCGCAGTCAACGTCTGGTACCACGTGGGTTCCAAGGACGAAGAGGTGGGACGGACCGGGTTCGCCCATCTCTTCGAGCACATCATGTTTCGCGGGACGCGGCACCACAAGGCCAGCCATTTTGAGCCGTTGCAGAAGATCGGGGCCAGCCTCAACGGCTCCACTACCGGCGACCGCACCAACTACTGGGAGGACGTGCCGTCCAACTACCTTGAGCTGGCGCTGTGGCTGGAGGCCGACCGCATGGGGTTCCTGCTGGACGCCCTGGACCAGGAGGGTTTCGACACCGAGCGCGACGTGGTGAAGAACGAGCGGCGGCAGAGTTACGAGAACCGTCCCTACGGAATGGCCCAGTGGCACATTCAGCAGGCCCTTTTTCCGTTGCCGCACCCGTACAACTGGATGACCATTGGCTCCCAGGAGGATCTGGACGCCGCCACGCTGGATGACGTGAAGGACTTCTTCCGCCGGTACTATTCCCCGTCCAACGCGAGCCTTTGCATCGCCGGCGACATCGACACCGCGGCGGCCCATGATCTGGCCCACCGCTACTTTGCCGACCTGGCCCCGGGGCCGGCCGTGCGCCGCATCGGGAGGGCTGATTCGCCTCTGATGGGCCGGGTTGACCTGGAGATGACCGACCGGGTTACGCTGCCGCGGCTGTACTCGGTGTGGCTGGCGCCGGCTAATCTGTCCGGCGACGACGACGCCGGCGACATCTTGCGCGCCATCCTGTCCGACGGGCACAGCAGCCGGATGTACCGCACGCTGGTCTATGAGAAGCAGATCGCGCAGTCGGCCTCGGTTAGTTACTATGCCGCCGAGATCGCCGGCCAGTTCCGCATGGAACTTACGCCGGCGGACGGACATACGCTGGGTGAGGTAGAAGCGGCCGCTGAAGAGGTGCTGGCCAGCATTGCCGCGGAGCCGCCGACCGACGAGGAGTTCGAGCGGGCCATCAACCGTATCGAGATGCAGCACTATCGGATGCTGGCCCGCGTGGGCGGGTTCGGCGGGCGGGCCGACGCGCTCAACTACTTCAACGTGTACACCGGCGACCCCGACGGATTGAACACGGCCATGGCGGATTACCGCAAGGTATCCCAAGCGGACGTGCTGCGGGTGCACCGGCAAATAATGGATAGCGGGCAGGTGCGAATGCGCGTGTACCCCGAACGCCCGCTGTCCCCCGCAACAGTCACAGTTGACCGCACCCGGCAGCCGGACGGCGGGCCGACGCCGGCTTTCGTGCCGTCCCGCCCCCAGCGGGGACGTCTCAGCAACGGAATGGAGGTCATCGTCGCCAACAAATCCGGCCTGCCTCTGGTGTCCTTCGCCCTGCTGGCCCGGGCCGGCGCCACCGACGACCCGACCGAACTGCCCGGCCTGTCGTCCTTCACTGCGGCGATGATGGACGAAGGCACCACAACACGCACCAGCCAGGAAATCTCCGCGGCCTTCGAGCATATCGGCGCGCGGCTGGGAACGGAGGCCCGCAAAGAACTGACCCTGTTGACGGCGGAGACGCTGAACCGCCACTGGCGGCACGCGCTGGGCCTGGCCGCCGACGTGGCGCGCCACGCCAGCTTCCCGGATCACGAGCTGGAGCGGGTACGACGGGAACGCCTCACCGACCTGCGCCGGGCCCGCGACGAAGCCGGGTTCGTGGCCGACACCAATTTCGGCCCGCTGGTGTTCGGGCCAAAATCGCCCTATGCTCACTCCAATTTGGGCAACGAGGCCACGGTGTCTGCCGTACAACGGGCCGATCTGCTGGCGCGGCACTTTCAGGCGCTCCGGCCCGACCGTCTCTGCCTGTTGGTGGCGGGCGATGTCGGCGTTGCTGAGGCGGTGGCCGCAGCGGAAGAATGCTTCGGCGATTGGCGCGCGCCGGCAGAGGCGGCGGCCGGTATCGGCGCAAGCGTCGGTTCGACCGCCGGCGGGCCGCGCATCTATTTGATCGACAAGCCGGGAGCGGCCCAGTCGGTCATCCGCGCCGGGATGACGCTGGTGGAGCGGAACCACCCCGACTTCATGGCGCTGTCGGTGCTGAACTATGCTTTCGGCGGCCAGTTCTCGGCCCGGCTCAACCGGAACCTGCGCCAGGACAAGGGGTACTCATACGGCTACAACTCCGGCATATCGTGGTACAACGCGCCGTCGCTGCTGTCGGCGGGCGGCAGCGTGCAGACGGCGGTGACCCGGGAGGCCGTTTTTGAAACCCTGCGAGAGTTCGAGGACATCAGCGGCCAGCGTCCCCTCACCGCTGAAGAGCTGGAAAACGCCCGCAACGGCCTGCGCCTGGGTTATCCCGCCGGGTTTGAGCGTCCGGCGCAACTGCTCGGCCAGCTGGTAACTCTGGTCCAATTCGGCCTCCCTGATGACTACTTCCGCACCTTTGAGGAACGCTTGGCGGGAGTAAGCCTGACCGACACCCATCGTGTGGGCGCCGAGCGCCTCTCGCCCAACCGGCTTACCGTTCTGGTGGTGGGCGACCGAAGCCAGGTCGAAGAGCCGCTGCGGAGGCTGGGCTACGGGCTGACGCTGCTGGACGCGGAGGGGGCGGTGAGCAGTTAGGCTAACCGCATCCGCGACTTCGCGTCGTCACCGCGCCGGGTTGCGCTGCGCCGCAAATAGCCGCTCCATTCCCCTTGCGGCCAGCGTTATCGCCTCGCCGACCCGTTGGCGGGGGAACGGTTCGCCTTCGGCGGTGGCCTGTATCTCCACCAGGTCGCCGGCATCGGTCATTACGATGTTGAAATCGGCGTCGGCGGCAGAGTCTTCCGAGTAGTCCAAATCCAGCAGCAGGCCGCCGTTGCGCAGGCCGACGCTGATGGCGGCGACGGCGCAGCGGAGCGGGATGCGTTCCAGCTTGCCGTCATCCACCAATGCGGCCAGCGCCTCCCGCAGCGCGACGTAGGCGCCGGTGATGGCGGCGGTGCGGGTACCGCCGTCGGCCTGGAGCACATCGCAGTCCAGGTAAATGGCCCGCTCACCCAAGGCATTCAGGTCCGTGGCAGCGCGGAGGGAGCGTCCAATAAGACGCTGGATCTCCTGAGAGCGGCTTGCGGTGCGCCCGGTGTCCCGGTCGCGAGCGCGGCGGGAGGACGTGGCCCGGGGCAGCATATCGTACTCTGCCGTGACCCAGCCGGTCCCTCTGCCCCGCATCCACCGGGGCGCCTGTTCATCCACGGAGGCGGCGCACAATACCGCCGTATCTCCCATTTCGATCAGGGCCGAACCTTCCGCCGATTTCTGGCATCCCAGGGTTATGCGGACGGGCCTCAGCTCATCCCAGCGGCGTCCGTCGTGACGTGGCGGTTGGTTGGTCATGCTGAATGTCCCCGGATTAGATGCCGGTTAGGGCCTTGTTTAAAACTGGAAATCACACCGTCGTTCCTGCGAAAGCAGGAACCCAGAAAATCGCTGCCCGCGGAAATAGCGTAATTTGTGAACACGGCCTAGTTTAGCCTAGAGAGCGCGTAAGTGGTTGCATCGCCTTGACACATAACGGACAATTCGGGCGTGGTATTCGGGATATTCGATTCGCCGTGGCAACTGCTGGGCTTGGCCGGCTGGTGCTTTCTGATGGCATGGGGCTTCCGCATCGGACTGGTGCGGATGGCCCTTTCGCTGGCGGTGGTGGCGCTGCTGGCGGCGATAGCCTGGGCGTTCAAGGATTCGGAGCGGGCAGCTTTGGTGTACGGCCCGCTGGTCTTCCTGGGGGTCATCTGCGTCATCAGCGTAGGCTTCTTCGGCAAACGGCTGGAACAACGCCTGGGCGACAACATCACCGTGCTGCGCATCAATCATGCCGGGGGATTGCTGCTGGGCCTGCTCATCGGATTGACGGTTTGGATTTGGCTCCGGTAGGCCGACGGGCGTATGGTAAATGCGGCGCCAGCCGACTAACTGCGCGGTTTCGGCTGGCGCCCGGGATCGGGATGTTCGCCACGCTCGGCCAATTCGTCCCGTTGGTGTATGACGGTTGCTGACTGTGGGGTATAATAAGTTGCGTTGAAGCGGTAATAGCAACGAAATTCGGCACGATACGGCAGCGAAGGCGCTACCTGCGTTGAGGTTGGCAGATGGCAAGCCGAGGACGAACGAGTCGAAGAAAAGGCGCGGCCCGAGCGAAAGCCGGGGCGCGATACGCGAATGCCGCCCGAGCCGCAACGGGCAAGGCGGCAGCGCCTTCCCCCACGGGGGATGACAAACCGGGCCGCAGAACTCTCATTCCCGGCCGGCTCACCGCTCCCGTGCTGGTGCTGAACCTGAACTACGTCCCGGTGAACGTCTGCACGGTACGCCGGGCCATCGTACTGGTGGCCAAGGGCAAGGCGGAACTGCTGGAACAGCGTACCGATTCGGCGCGCATCCGTACCTTCAACTCCATCCACAATGCGCCTTCGATCATACGGCTGGTGTACCTGGTAAAGCGGCCCTTCGCGCCGCGCCGCCTGTCCAAAAAGGAAGTGTTCCTGCGGGATCACTACACCTGCCAATACTGCGGCACGCACTCCCAAAACCTGACCCTGGACCACGTGGTGCCTCGCCGGCAGCGCGGACCGCACACCTGGGACAACGTGGTAGCGGCCTGCGGCCGCTGCAACCTGGACAAAGCGGGCCGCACGCCGGAAGAAGCCAACATGAAGTTGCGCCGCGTCCCCACCACGCCGCAACCCAATCCCTACCGGATCCTGGAAAACCGGGCCATCCTTGACGAGTGGCGGCAGTACATTCCGTGGCAGACGGCTGGCCGCAATCGCCAAGGCGGGGGCGGCGCGCCCGACGAAAATCCGGTCGCCGCAGGGGCGTTGGCGGACTGAATAGACATGGACAGCGTTGATCTGCACGGCAAAACCTGGTCCGAAGGTCTGGCTGACTTCGTTGACCGGTACAACCGCGCGTTGCGGTCGGGGACTGCAACGTCCGAAACCCTGGATGTCGTCCATGGTTACGGCTCCCGCGGAACCGGCGGGACGATGCGCGTACGCATCCGCTCCTTTCTCGAAAGGCACGCCCCGCTGCTGGAATATATGCCGGGCGAGACGGTGGACGGCAACCCGGGGCATACGATAGTCCGGCCGGTGCGGCCATTGCCGGAGATCGCCGATATGCTGGCCGAGCAGGTCTGGGAATACTGTGCGACGCCGCGACCGCAGCGCAAGATCACCGGCCGGTTCCGCCGCCACGGCGACCCGCAGGTGATGCAGGCCCTTCGCGCCCTGGCAAAGCAGGGACGGCTGCGCGCAGTGCATCGCGGACGTATGAAAGTGTACGAGGCGGTGTAGGCGCCCGCCACTTGCCTGATCTCTGCCGACTCTGATCTCACCCGACCGGGACCGCCAGCATCAGGCACTCCAGGGCCAGCCGGGGGTTCGCATTGGCGTCCAGGGCGGTCAGCGTTTCCTGCAACTGTCGCAGAAAAGCCACGATGTCGGTGGTTGACGTGGCGCCGGCCGGCGCCGCCAGTTCTTCCCGGCGGTCGCTGTTATGCACGTGGGCGACCGCTCCCTCTTTGACCAGAAGCACGTCCCGCCACCAGCGCTGCCAGAGGTAAAGGGTCTGGCGGACCGACTCCCGGTCGCCGGAGAATGAACCGGCCAGGCCGTTGGCGTAGGCGAACCGTTGGTCCAGGGGCGCGACGGAGGTGACGGCGATGCGGTCCAGCTCGGCGCTGCGTTCATCCAGCAACGCGGGGTCGGCTAACGCGCTGATGGCCCAGCCGGGACAGCCCCGGGACAGGCGCGCCAGCCAGCGGGCGGTATCCATCGGCGCGTTATGCCGGGCGGTCAGATATTCGGCCAGGGCCGCGCCGGGCATGGGGCGCAGCGACAGGATGCGGCAGCGGGAGCGAATGGTGGGCAGTATGGCGTCTTCGTTGGTGGTGAGGAGCAAGATCAGGACGTGATCCGGCGGTTCTTCCAGCGTCTTGAGCAGCGCGTTGGCCGACTCGCTCTGCCCGGCGGAGAGGGTTTCGGCGCCGTCGAATATGACCACCTTCCACGCGCCCTCAACCGGCGTGACCGCAAGGAAGTTTTGGGCCTCTCGCACCTGTTCGATGCTGATGCGGGTGGTTACGCGGGAGTCGCCGCCCACCGCCACAATGTTCAGATCGGCGTACACCCCACGCCGGACGCGGTCGCAAGGTTCGCATTGTCCGCAGGGCCCTTCGCCGGGCCCATCGGGATGCCGGCAGTTGACGGCGGCGGCGAGGTCGAGGGCCAGCGCCATCTTGCCGACGTGGGGTGGGCCGGTGAGCAGATAAGCGTGGCCAACGCGCCCGGCTTGCAAGCTGGCGTCAAGCTGACGCAGCAAGTGGTCTTGGCCGATTACTGACCACATAGCCGGAGCGCCGGACTAGTCGGCCACGGGTTCCGGTTCAGGCGCGGCTGGCGTCAGCGCTACGTTTCCCGTGTCTGCATCATGCCGGTGCCGCATCATCAGGTCCATGCGCCGGTGAAGGTCCATCAGCAGGCCGCGATTTTCGGCGACCCGCTCCCGCAACTCTGCAATCTGCGTCCTGAGGTCGGAGATTTCCTGTCGTAATGCGGAGATGTCTTGCCTTACCTCGCCCATGGCGCGCCACAGGGCGGCGACTTCGACTTTCAATCCGCCCATCACATACAGCATACGGAACACGGCGCCCAGCAACGCAATCAGCAGCAGGACAATCACGCCCATGAAAGCGTACAGGATGTATGCGTTAACGGTGACCTCGGACGCGGACATAATGCGCCTCACTTATAATGCGCCGCGCTACTGGCGACTTGCGGCAGTATAGCATCGCTCCGGCCGCCGGCAGGATGCTGGAAAGCCGCGCTAATCCACATCGCACCGCATCAGGTCGGCGTAGGATTCGCGGCGGCGGATGAGGCGGCTCTCACCCTGGTTGACCAGTACGATGGGCGGGCGCGGGTTGAGGTTGTAGTTGCTGGCCATGGACGGGCAGTAGGCGCCCGCCGCCGGTATGGCGATGACGTCGCCGGCCGCGGGCGCGGGCAGCAGAATGTCGGAGGCCAGCACGTCGCCCGATTCGCAGTACTTGCCGGCGATGGTCACGGTGGCATCGGCGGCGGCGGCGGGGCGGTTGGCCGACAGCACCTCGTAGGATGCCTGGTACAGCGCCGGGCGGATGTTGTCGCCCATGCCGCCGTCAACGCTGACATAAGTGCGGATGCCGGGGATATCCTTAATGGCGCCAATGCGATACAGGGCGACGCCGGCCGGGCCGATGATGGAACGGCCCGGTTCGACGACCAAGCTAGGTTGTTCCAGGCCCAGCTCGTCGCAGGCGGCGGTGAGGGCCCCGACGATGGCGTCGGCATAGTCGCCGGCGGCCGGCGGCCGGTCGTTGCGGGTGTAGGCGATGGCGAACCCGCCGCCGGGGCTGAATTCCCGCAGGTTGAGGCCCTGCTCCCGCAGGCCGGCGGCGAAGCGCAGCGCCAGATCGGTGGCGGCCTGGTACGGCTCCAGCTCAAAAATCGGCGATCCCAGGTGGAAATGCAGGCCCAGCAGGTTCAGGTGCGGCGCAGCGATGGCCCGGAGGATGGCACGCTCGGCGTCGCCGGTCTGTATCGAGAAGCCGAACTTGGAGTCGATGATGCCCGTGGTGGTGTAGGCGTGGGTATGGGGGTCAATACCGGGGGAGACGCGCACCAGGATGTCTTGGGTCCTGCCGGCGCTGGCGCAGATACGCTCCAGCAGGTCCAGCTCGTGGAAACTGTCCACCACGACGCGCCCGATGCCGGCAGCGACGGCTTCCTCCAATTCGGCCGGCGTCTTGTTGTTGCCGTGGAAATACACCTGGTCCAAGGGCACGTCGCCGGCAACGGCAACGGCCAATTCGCCGCCGGACACCACGTCCAGGCCCAGGCCCTCCTCGGCGAAGATGCGGGCCAGCGCCGGGTTGATATAGGCTTTGGAGGCGTACACCGCCCTGGAATTGGGATAACGTCCGGCAAAGGCGCCGGCAAACTGGCGGCAGCGGGAGCGCAGGGTGGCCTCGTCGAGCACGTAAAGCGGCGTGCCGTACTGCTCGGCCAGAGCAACGGCGTCGCAGCCGCCCAAGGTAAGGTGGCCGGCGTCGTTGGTGTCGGCGGTGTCGGGGAAAACGTGGGAGAGGCAGGAGGGCAGCATGGCAAGCTCCGGGGGCGGGAATTGGAAACGACAGCGAAATGATCCCGAAATGAAATGGTCTGAATGCTATAATTTGAGCGTGAAAATGCGAAATGAAATGGAAATAAGGCTGAAATGACCACCGACAATATCAGCCGCTATATCTTGCCCCGCCAGTGGGCGCACTACGACACCACGGCTATATTCAACCAGTTGGTGGAAGCCAAAACCGCCGCCGGTATCTTACGGCAAATGCCTCACTTGCCGCAATCGAACACCTTCCCGCCGCTGCATCCGCCAACCATCCGGCGCTGGCTGATCTGTCCCAATTGCTGAACCGGCGGCGCTGAACGCCGTTCAGTTGAGGCTGGGTTTTCCCGCCGACCCCGGCCCGCCGGCGCTGAACCCGGGGTGGTCGTCGAGGTCGGACGCATCGTCCTGATGCTGGCCGCGCAGGACGCAATGGCCGCAGACCTTGCAGACCGGGTGCCGGTTGGCGAACCTGGGGTGCGGTATGTTGCACATCCCGCTGTCGGGGTGTTGGCAACGGGGGCAGCCGTCGCAGCTGCGATGCCCCGTGCCGCTCCCGGCCTGGGTTCGCGGCTCCAGTACTGTGACCATGATCCGATACCTTCCTTTCCGGGTCAGCCCCAGATGGCGGCGACGCGATAGGCGAGTTGGGTGTGGGATTCGCGGACGTCCACGATTTGGGCCGGAACGTCGCCGAGGATGCCCAGGGCGATGATCCAGTTGAGGATTTCGTGGTCTCCCGAATTCTGTATCTCCTCCGGCGTAAGTTCGGCCAGCTTGCTGCCCTGGCCCGTCCGCACCAGTTCCAGGTTGCGCCGGTCGGTCTCGATGTCGATGGCGCGGCACTGGAACTTGTGGGCGAGGAAGCTGTGGGACCAGCTGGAGGAGGCTACCACGGCGACGCGCTCGTCCCGGGTATCCAGGAAGCGGCGGATGCCCTGGCCCAACTGGTAGCAGCGCTTCGGCGTGGGCCGGGGCGGGTAGTCGGGGCCAGCCTCTTCGCCATAGCAGTTGACGAACAGCGGGAGCAGCGGGAACCGGCCCTCGGGATCCAGGAAGACCAGGGGGTTGATGATGGCGTGGGCCAGGCCCCAATCCCAGCCCTTGAGAGCGCTGGAGGAGGCCAGGTCGAACCCGTCCCGGATCAGGAAGTTGCGCATCTCCCGGGAGAACTCTTTGGGGCATTGGAAGGCGAATTTAGTCTCCGGCGCGGCGTTCCACAGATTAGTGCGGGCCGCCGGGCGCTGGAAAGGGTAGCCTTCCACCTCGGCGCCGGTGTACAGGCAGAAGGGCGGCAGGTTGTCCTGGAGAAAGTTCTCGGCCTGGTCGTCGCCGATGACCATGAGGACGTCCGGCTCCCATTGGTGGAGGCGGTCGCGCATGATTGCAAAGGACTCGACGACCTTCTTCTGGTCGCTGATGTCCCGGCTCAGGCCGTTGTCATCACCTAGTTCCTCCAGCAGCGCGGCCGGCGGTTCGTAGCCCGGCACACGGGCGAAAATGCGCTCTCGGCCTCGGGACCACGCCTCGGGCGGAGTCAGAATGATTGGTCCGTGGGAACATCCCAGTCCCAGCAATTCAGCCATGTTGTCCTCCCGTCGAACCGGAGCCCGAGCATTCCGGAACCTGAGCGTTATGGATTGAGTTGCTGCGATTGTAGGTACAGGCGCGGAGGGCTGTCAAATGGGGGTTGACGCCATGAGGAAATTACGAAACTCCCCAATCCCCCCTCCACCCATCTTCCGTCATTCCCGCGAAAGCGGGAATCCAGGCGTCTCTATAACCGCATCGTTCTGCGACAGCCGGCAATTCCAGATTCCCGCTTTCGCGGGAATGACCGGATAAATTGACGACACGCCCTGGGGTGAGGTTCTATCACCCGTGAGTCGAGACTGAATTTCGTCACCAACATCCCCTAGCTAATCCCGGTACAATAGGCGCACTTCACGGGATTTTTACATTGCGAGGTGCGCTTTTATGGTTCAGCAGGGACAGATTGACCATCTTTTGCAGGAAGCCGGCGAGATACCGCCGCCGCCGCACGTCTCGGGACAGGCTACGCTTTCCGACTACGACGCCGCTTACGCCCGCTCCGTGGCGGATCCCCAGGGGTTCTGGGCCGAGGCTGCCGAGGAGCTGCACTGGTTCCGCCGGTGGGACGACGTGTTCCAGTGGGAATACCCCAACTTTCGGTGGTTCGTGGGCGGGCAAACCAACATCGCGTATAACGCGCTGGACCGGCACCTGACTACCGAGCGGCGCAACAAGGCGGCGCTGATCTGGCTGGGCGAAGATGGCACGGAGCAGGTCTATACCTACGCCCGGCTGGCCCAGCAGGTGAACCGCTTCGCCAACGGCCTCAAGTCCCTGGGCGTGGGCAAGGGCGACCGGGTGGTCATCTACATGCCGCTGACGCCGGAGGGGGCCATCAGCATGCTGGCCTGCGCCCGCATCGGCGCCATTCACAGCGTGGTCTATGCCGGGTTCAGCGTGGGTTCCCTCCGCGACCGCATCCAGGACGCCGATGCCAAGGCGCTGATCACCGGCGACGTGGGCTACCGCCGGGGCAACCGGGTTGACCTGAAGGGCATTGCCGACGCGGCCGTGGCCGGCTGTGACAGCCTGGAGAGCGTTATCGTCTTCCGCCGCGAACTGGCCCGCGAGGACCTGCGCGACGGTGAAACCGACTTCGCTGAGCTGATGGCCAACAGCGCCATCGACTGCCCCGCCGAAGTGATGGACGCCGAAGACCCGCTGTACATCCTGTACACCAGCGGCACCACCGGCAAGCCCAAGGGCGTCGTCCACGTTCACGGCGGCTACATGGTGGGAACCCATTACCACTTCAAGAACTTCTGGGACGTGAAGGACAACGACGTGTTCTGGTGCATGTCCGACATCGGCTGGGTGGTCGGCCACAGCTACATCGTCTATGCGCCGCTGGTGGCCGGGGCGACCACGGTGTTCCGCGAGGGCGCGCCGGACTATCCGCACAACGCCGTGTTCTACGAGGTCATCGAGAAGTACGGCGTCAACGTTATTTTCACGGCGCCGACGGCGGTGCGCATGCTGATGCGCTACGGCGAGGAACCGGTCAGCCGCTACAACCTGCGCTCCCTGCGGTTCCTGACCTGCGCCGGCGAGCCGCTGAATCCGGAAGCCCTGCGCTGGGCCTACGAGCATATCTGCGGCGGCGGCGAGTGGGCGCACATGGTCGATAACTGGTGGCAGACCGAGACCGGCGGCCCGTGCCTGGGCACCACCGCCACCATGGCAACCCGGCCCGGTCGGGTGGGCAAGCCCCTGCCCGGCGCGGTAATGGACATTGTGGACCGGGAAGGCCAGCCCATCGCAGAGCCGGACAAGGGCGGCTTCCTGGTGATCCGGCAGCCCTTTCCTCACTTCTCCCGCACGGTTTGGGGCGACCCCGAGCGCTATGCCGAAACCTGGAACCAGGTGCCCGGCGTGTACTCCTCCGGCGACGTGGCTCTGCGCGACGCCGACGGCTACTACATGGTGGTGGGCCGCGCCGACGACGTGCTCAACGTGGCGGGCCACCGCATCGGGTCGGCGGAGGTGGAGTCCGCCCTGGTGTCGCATCCCGAGGTGGCCGAGGCGGCCGTCATCGGCAAGCCGGACGCGCTGCGCGGCGAGGCAATCAAGGGGTTCGTCACCCTGCGCGTGGGCAGCGAAGGCTCCGACCGGATGATTAACGAACTGCAACGGCACGTGCGGCGGGAGCTGGGGCCGATTGCCGTGCCGTCGGAGATTGAGTTCACGCCCACGCTGCCCAAGACCCGCTCCGGCAAGATTATGCGGCGGCTGCTGAAGGCGCAGGAACTGGGGCTGGACCCGGGAGACATAACTACGCTAGAGGATTAACGACGGCGTAGATTTGACGCCTCGCGCGCCGGTGCGAAAGTCGGCTGATGAACGGCCGAGAATTCGTGCGGCGCGCCCGGCGCTATGCTCGGGCCAATGGGCTGGACTGGAGTATTGATCCAGCGCAAAGCAAGGGCAGTCATGGAACGTTCTACTTAGGCAATCGAAGGGCTACCGTACAGAACGGTGAGATTGCTCGTGGAACATATTTTGATATGCTGCGCCAATTGGGGATCAACCCAGGGGAGTTCTAGCATGCAGTACGTCTATCCGTGCGACATTAAGGGCAACGAATCGGATGGCAATGGGTTTGTAGCGGTCTTTCCCGATGTCGATGGGGCGATAACCGGAGGTTTTACCTTCCGTGAGGCTCTCATCAACGCAGAGGATTGCCTGGTGGTAGCCCTTGCCGCTTGTGTTGATTGTCATGAAGACCTGCCCATCCCCAGCCCCTTCCAGGATGGACAGGAACTGCTCACCGTGCAGCCCGTCATCGCCGCCCAGCTTGACCTCTACACCGCCCTGCGCGAGCAGGGCATCAGCCGGGCGGAGCTGGCGGAACGACTGGGCATTAGCGAGCAGGACGCGGCCCCACTGCTCCGCCTGGACTACCGCACGCCCATCGCCCAGGTGTTCAAGTCCATGCAGGCCGTCGGCTGCGCTCCGGCCGTCTCGGAACAAGTCGCCGAATAACCGTTTTAGGAGGTGACGATATGCTTTTGGATGATCTGGCAAGCGTGATTGCAACGCTGCAACAGCGCATAAGCAAACACGGCGACAGCCTAAAGGGGAACGAAACTCGGACGCGGGTGGCGCTGATTGACCCGCTGCTGCGGGCCTTGGGCTGGGACGTGTCCGATCCGGCGGCGGTGACGCCGGAGTATAACGTGGGCGGCCGCCGGGCCGACTACGCATTGTTAAGTCCTGACGGCCGGCCGGCGGCCGCCGTGGAAGCCAAGAAGCTGGGCGAGTCGTTGTTGTCGCACCGGATGCAAATGCTGAACTACTCCAACGCATCGGGGGTGGAATACGCCGGGCTGACCGACGGCGACCATTGGGAGCTGTACGAAGTATTCCAGCGGGGGCAGTTGGAAGACCGGAAGATACTCGACGTTTCGATTGCCGATACTCCGGCCCACCAGTGCGCGCTGCAATTGCTGCTGCTCTGGCGGCCTAACCTGGCGTCGGGCCAGCCGGTTCCCGCCAATGAGCCGATTCTGGCGGCGCAACCGCAACCGCAACCCGACCCGACGCCGGCTCCTGCTCCGGCAGAACCCGAACCGCCGCTGCCTATGTCCCCAGGGCCGCCGCCTGATGGATGGGTTGCCCTGTCTTCATTCACCACCGAGCGGGGAGGGAAACCGCCGCAAGCAATCCGCTTCCCGGGCGGTCAGGAATCAGGCGTAAGATTATGGCGCCATCTGGTGGAGCGGACTGCTCGCTGGCTATGGTCAACGCAAAGACTAACGCAGAGCAATCTTCCGGTAAGCTCCAGCCACCGACGATACATCGTCAATATCACGGCGGTGCATCCTACTGGCAAGGATTTCACGATTGCTTCTGGTGCTGCCGGAACCCCACTTTTTTACGAAGGGAATATCAGCGGGATAAGTTCCGTGATAAGTGCTAAAAAACTGCTAGAACACTGCGGCATCAACCCTGCCGACGTACACGTGCGAGTGGCGCCGGGGCCGGAGTGATTGCGGAGGCCCCTCGGATGACTATTGCGATAAACCCGGAGATGGCAAGCCCGCCTCGCCGACTTGGCGCGGCAAGGTCAGGCTCACGGGTTGTCCCCACTCCCTACTGCACCAGGGGAACGATTTCGCGCGTGCCGACATTCCGGCGGCGGTGTACCCTCGCGATGGTAAAATTGGGATAGCGGCGTACCCACCCCCTACCCGCTGCTTGCAACCCGCAACAAACTGAAGTTGGGAGGAAGCGAAGGATATGTACTCGAAAGTGATAGTTCCCTTGGACGGGTCCGATCTGGCGGAGCAGGCGTTGCCCTATGCCGAGCTGGTAGCCAAGTCGCTGTCGGTTCCGGTGGAGCTGGTGCAGGCTTACGATATTCTGCCGCTCCGCCTACTGGGAGCGCCGGGGAACCAAGTGATTGAGCAGCTGGACAGTGGCGCCCGGCAGCGCGCGGTAGCCTCCATGGAGCCGGCGCAGCAGCGTCTTCAATCCGGCGGACTGGCGGTGCGCCTGACCGCGCAGCGCGGCCTCGCCGCCGACATCATCGTCGCCCAGGCCGGAATTGATCCGGAAGCGCTGGTGGTGATGTCCACTCACGGGCGCGGCGGCATCTCCCGATGGGTCATGGGCAGCGTTACCGACAAGGTGGTGCATACGATACCCAACTCCATGCTCATCGTGCGGGCCAGCGCAGGTGGCCCGGCTTCCCCGGAGACGACGGTGCAGTCCGTAGTGGCGCCGCTGGACGGGTCGGCGTTGTCGGAGCTGGCCCTTCCCCACGCCATCGGCCTGGCGTCGGCCCTGTCTGCCGGCATTAGGGTACTGCGGGTTACGCCGACGGTGGAGAACTACCGTCGTGAGCTGATGGGCGCTACGGCTGAAATGGGAGCGCTGGTCGATTTGGAGCTGGATTCTGCGGAGGAACTAGTCGCCAAGGACGCCGAGGAGGTCGCCGCGTACCTGGCAGACGTGAGCGCCCGCATAGCCATC
This sequence comes from Dehalococcoidia bacterium, assembly GCA_963692995.1. Lineage (GTDB taxonomy): Bacteria > Chloroflexota > Dehalococcoidia > Lucifugimonadales > UBA3495 > Bin87. Next base: position 411,130 of record OY843611.1, on the reverse strand, counting down.
GACCACGCCCACGGAGTGACTACTGAGCACGTGACCAGCGGCAACATCGCGCAGACCATCATTGATCAGGCGAGCGCGCCGGCGTCCCTGGTGGTAATGACCACCCACGGGCGCAGCGGCGTGGGACGCATGGTGCTGGGCAGCGTAACCGACCGGGTGATCCGTCACTCCAACGTGCCGGCGCTGGTGATTCGATAGGCGGGAGCGTATCATCTCCCCCTCCGGTTGCAGTCGCTGATGGGCGCGACCAGGAATGTGGCCGCAGCAAGAACTGCGGCCACGATTACGGTTGCGCTGCCGATTGACCACGGCACAACGCGCCGCTATTCCGGTTTCAGCGCCTGCAATGTTGCCACGTCCACCGAGATGCCCGGCCCCATGGACGACGTGATGTAGGCCGACTTGATGAAGGCGCCTTTGACGGCATCAGGGCGCTCCCGCATCACCGAGTCCATAAACACCGTCAGGTTGTCCACCAGGATGTCGGTCTCGAAGGAGGATTTGCCGAACTGGCCGTGGATGATGGCAGTGCGGTCGGTGCGGAACTCCAGGCGGCCGGCCTTGGACTCCTGAATGACGCGGGGGAGGTCTCGAGCCGGCACTAGCGTGCCGGTGCGGGGGTTGGGCATCAGGCCCCGGCGGCCCAGGTAACGGCCCAGCCGGCCGATCTTGGACATAATCTCGGGGACGGCCAGCCCGACGTCAAAGTCCATCCAGCCGCCTTCGACTCGGGCGATGAGGTCATCGTCGCCCACGTAATCGGCGCCGGCCTGGCGGGCGATGTCGGCGGCCTCGCCATTGGCGAACACCAGCACGCGCACCTGCTTGCCCAGACCGTGAGGCAGGACGGTTACGCCGCGCACCTGCTGCTCGGCGTGGCGGACGTCGGCGTTGGTGCGGAGGTGCACCTCCATGGTCTCGTCAAACTTGGCAGTGGACAGTTCCTTGACCAGGTCGATGGCCTCGCGCGGCTGGTACACGGAGTCTTCGGGGATACGCTCGGCGACGGCGTTATAGCGACGGCTGTGTTTGGGCATTTTGGTGTTCTCCCTCAGCGGTTCGGGGCAACCAGGAGGGTGTTGCCCCGGCTAATCTTGTCCGGGTATGCGTCAACGTCAGTCGCCTTCGATGGCGATGCCCATGCTGCGGGCGGTGCCGGCGATGATGTTCATGGCCTGATCCACCGAGTTGGCGTTGAGGTCCTTCATCTTGTCCTCGGCAATGCCCCGCAGCATATCGTTGGAGATGGTGGCTCCGATGGGAGTTCGGGCGTCGCCCTGACCCTTTTCGATGCCGACCGCACGGCGCAGCAGGTCCGACGCCGGGGGCGTCCGCGTTACGAAGGTAAAAGAGCGGTCCTGGTACACGGTCAGGTGGACCGGGATGATGGTTCCGGCCTGGCTGCCGGTGCGCTCGTTGTACTCTTTGACGAAGGCCATGATGTTGACGCCGTGCTGACCCAACGCCGGTCCCACCGGCGGAGCCGGGGTGGCCTTCCCCGCTTCCAGTTGCAGCTTGATGACGGCGCGTACCTTCTTTGCCACTGCGGGCCTCCGTTAAATGCTCCCGCTCCCTGACGGAAGAGGGCTGGGGTGAGGGTGAGAGGGTAAGGGGTTAGACCTTTTCCACCTGGATGAAGTCCAGAGCAACGGGGGTTTCGCGGCCAAAGACGGAGATGAGCACCGTAACCTGTCCGCGGTGCTCGTCCACCTCCTCCACGCGGCCCAACATATCGGCGAAAGGGCCTTCGGAGATGCGAACCGTGTCGCCATGAGTGAGGCCGATGACGGCGCGGGGTTCGCCCGAGGCCACCCGCTCCAGGATGTCGTCAACTTCCCGGTCATCCAACGGCACGGGACGCGGGCGGTCGCCGCCTTCCTCTTCAGCGGAGATGAACCCGGTGACTCCCGTAGTGTTTCGCACCAGGAACCAGGCTTCGTCGTCCATGACCATCTGAACCAGGATATACCCGGGAAACAGCTTGCGCCGCTGGGAACTGCGCTCGCCCTTGTTACGGACGATCTCCTCCCCGGCGGGCACTTCCACCCGACGGATGCGGTCATCCATGCCGAGGCTATTCCGGCGCAGGTCCAGGTTGCGCTTGACCATGTCCTCCTGGCCCGTATAAGTATGGACTATGTACCAGCGCAGATCGGCGGGCGGTTGCATTGTGGTCATTGTCTTGCACTCGGTTGAAAGGTGGCTAGGGACGTGGAGAAGGGCGCAACGGCCCTCTTCCGGCTACCCAAGCGGAGGCGACGGAGCGTCAAGTATAAGCTGCTCCGTACTGGTGGGAGCCGCTGCGAAGGTTCGCCGACCGCGATCGGCAAAGGGCCTGGTTCAGAAGGGTAGCTGCCGCAGACCGATGATGAAACCCATGCCGTAGTCGAAGATCCGGTCCAACAACCCCAGGAAGAAGCCCATTGCAACGGCCAACACGATGACGATAGCCGTTAGACGGGCGGTCTCCTCGCGGCTGGGCCAGACGGACTTCCGCAACTCCGAGACGGTCTCTCTGAGGAAGCCGACCGGGCCGATCCTCCCCACCGCGCGGGGAGAGATCGGAGCCGGTCGTCGAGTCGATGCCCGGGCCATTGTCAGCTACCTCACTTCGCGGTGAACCTGGTGGCCGCGGCAACGGCTACAGTACTTCCGCAATTCCATGCGGGTGGTATGGCTGCGCCGGTTCTTGATGGTCGAGTAGTTACGCTCTCGGCAATCGGTGCATTGCAGCGTGATAATCTGCCGGGCGTCGGTGGACTTGCGGGCCATCGGGTCACTCCAGAAGCCTGGTGAATACGCCGGCGCCAACGGTGCGGCCACCCTCGCGGATGGCAAAGCGCAAACCTTCCTCGACGGCGATCGGCGTAATCAGTTGCACGGTCATAGTGATATTGTCGCCGGGCATAACCATCTCTACTCCGTCGGGCAGAGCGATTTCGCCGGTTATATCGCTGGTTCGGATGTAGAACTGGGGCTTGTAGCCGGTGAAGAAGGGGGTATGGCGGCCGCCTTCCGACTGGCTGAGCACGTACACCTCGGCCTCGGCCTTTCGGTAGGGGCGCATAGAGCCGGGGGCAACGAGCACCTGGCCGCGCTCCACCTCATCCCGGTCCACGCCACGCAGCAGCACGCCCACGGCGTCGCCAGCCTCGGTGGTGTCCAGCAGCTTGTGGAACATTTCCAGGCCGGTGGCGACCGTCTTGCGCACGTCGCCGGAGCGGATGATTTCCACTTCCTGGCCGACGTTCAACTGGCCGCGTTCCACGCGACCGGTGACCACGGTGCCGCGACCCTTGATGCCGAAGACGTCTTCAATGGGCATCAGGAAGGGCTGGTCGGTGACGCGGGACGGCTGTGGAATATAGTCGTCCATGACCTTGACCAGTTCGCGGACGCCGGCCATGGCTTCTTCGTCGCCTTCAAGGGCCTTCAGGCCGCTGACGCGGATGATGGGGGTGTCGTCGCCGGGGAAGTCGTAGGCGCTGAGCAACTCGCGCACTTCCAGCTCAACCAGCTCCAGCAGCTCCTCGTCGTCCATCATGTCAACCTTGTTCAAGGCGACGACGATGGAGGGAACTTCCACCTGGCGGGCGAGGAGGATATGCTCCCGGGTCTGGGGCATGGGGCCGTCGGGAGCGGAGACTACCAGAACCGCGCCATCCATCTGGGCCGCGCCGGTGATCATGTTCTTGATATAGTCGGCGTGGCCGGGGCAGTCAACGTGGGCGTAGTGCCGGTTCTCGGTCTCGTACTCCACGTGGGCGATGGCGATGGTAATGCCGCGGGCCCGTTCTTCCGGGGCGTTGTCGATGCTATCGAAACTGCGGAAGCTGGCGTTGTTTTCTTGAGACAGCACGCTGGTGATAGCCGCGGTAAGGGTGGTCTTGCCGTGGTCAACGTGACCGATAGTACCCACGTTGACGTGGGGTTTGGAACGGTCGAAGACTTGCTTAGCCATAGTGGCGAGTTACTCCTTGCTCCTTTGGTCTTGTTCCCTCCCGCGGGTGACCCCGGCGGGCTGTTGACGGCGATGGAGCCCAAGGGCGGAATCGAACCGCCGACCCCGTTCTTACCAAGAACGTGCTCTACCGCTGAGCTACTTGGGCGTGATTTAACTTTGCTTGTGGTATCCGGTTCACCCGGATTGCGGCTTCTGCCGGAATAACGATATCGAAAGGCAAGAATGGTGGAGGGGGCAGGATTCGAACCTGCGAAGCCCGTCAGAGCGCCAGATTTACAGTCTGGTGGTTTTAACCACTCACCCACCCCTCCGTATTCGGTTGCCTCGACTATCGCTCCGATGATTGACCGACGTATATTCCCTATTGGAGCCCCAGAGGGGACTCGAACCCCTAACCTGCCGATTACAAATCGGCTGCGCTACCAATTGCGCCACCGGGGCGCGGGATGCGCTGACGCTAACCGGGCTGGCGGATAATCCGCCAACTGCTGAAAAAGGCCCCGGCATTTCCGGGGCCTTCCGGTGTTCGCCAGTGGTTTAACAGGCTACGCAAAATTGCCCAAATTGTCAACGCTTTTTCTCGCCTGCAATAATTCGGATTTGACGGGATCCTTTTTGACGGGATCCTTGCCCGGCAAAGCAGCATCGCGCCGGCGTCAGGTGCGCCCCGCCGCTGGGTGGTGGAGCGCGCCTTCGGCTGACTGAACCGGCAACGGCGGTTGCGTCAAGGTCCCCTCATAGTTCGGGCGACCTACCGGAACACCAAAACGCCACGGTGTTACCCGTGGCGCTCGGATGCCGTCTGTCTTCGGCAATCACAGTTCGCCGGCGAACATCGCGGTTTGCTTGCTGAACACCTGCACCCGATGGCGCGGAGCCTCCAGCACGAAGACGCGGCCACTGTCGTCAACTTCCACGGCGATGGGACCTTGGAAAGCGCCTTCCCGCTCCGCTAGATCCAGGGCGCGCTCACGGGCCCGAAGGATGGTGGGATCGAGATATACTCGTTCCGCGCCCCACTTGGAAAGGCCGGCCTGGCCGCGCATTGTGGTGATGTAATCGCCGTTTTCGCGGAACACCTGGACGCGGTCGTTCTTGTAGTCGGTCACAAAGATGTGGCCATCTTTATCCACGGCCACGCCGGTGGGCCGGTTGAACTGACCCTCGCCGTCGCCGGAAGTGCCGAACTTCATCAAGAAGGCGCCATCGGGGGCGAACTTCTGGATGCGGTCGTTGCGCCAGTCGGCCACGTACACGTCGCCGTTGTGGTCGATCTCAATGCCCCAGGGATGGTCAAACTCGCCGTCGCCGCTTCCCTTGCGGCCCCAGTTGAACTTGAACTGGCCGTCCTTGGTGAACACCGAAATCCGGTGGTTGCGGCTCTCCACCATGTACAGGTTGTCATTCTTGTCAAAGGCCAGCCCGGCCGGCCGGTCGATTTCGCCGTCGCCGGAACCGGGGATCCCCCACATTCCAATCCAGTTGCCGCGTTCCTGGTCGTAAATGGAGACACGGTTCAGCCATTCGTCGGAAACGTAGGCGATACCCTGGCTGTCCAGGGCCACCGAAGTCGGCCACATGAATGAGCCGTTCGGTGTGGTCCGGTCGGCATCTTCCGGCGGGATCTTCTGGCCGAACTCGGCGACCACTTCCTCCGCGTCGGGATGGAAAACCGTGACGCGCTTGCAGGGAAAGAAAGCCGGCGTCTCGGTGCCCCGGCTCAGCACGTACAGCAGGCCATTGGGGTCGCGAGTGATCGCCACCGGGTTGAAGAACCCGTTGCCGCTGCGGACTTCCTGCCTGCCGATGACGTGGCTGTATTGAAACGTTACCGGCGCGATCTCAGTCGCAGTAACCATTGTTTTCACCTTCACTGATAGATTTCGCTATGCCGGCGCTGCCTGCCGTTAGCAGGGTAGGGGCAGGTCTGAAACCTGCCCCTACCTGATTTGCGCCAGTGCCGGAATGACGGGGCTCGCAACCGTCGGCTACTTGATGAAGTCGAACTGCTCGTAGGACCCCTTCAGGATTTCCTGATCATCCAGGCGCAGCCACTTGTCCAGGATGGTGGCGTAGGTGTTGCGGAAGTCGCTGTTCCACTTCAGGTCGCCTTCATCCAGCTGGGCCGGCTCCAGGGACGGGTACTCGCCGTACAGGCCGCCCTTAACCCCGTCGCCGATGACGAAGGCAACGCTGCCCGAACCGTGGTCGGTGCCGGAGCCGTTTTCCTGCACGCGGCGGCCGAACTCGGTGAAGAGGAGCATAACCACTTCTTCGTTGGCGTTGTGCTCTTTCAGGTCCTGGTACAGGTCATTGACCGCGCGGGAGACCTCGCCCCACAGCTTGGCGAAGGAGGTGGGCTGGTTGGCGTGGGTGTCAAATGCGCCGGGGTTCAGGCCGGTGTAGAGCACCCGGGTTCCGAAGCCGGCGGTATGCACCTGGGCGACGTTCTTCACCCACTGGGAGAACATGTCTCCGCCGTACTCGACGCTGGACGAGTAGATCTCCGGGGCGGTGCGCAGAATGTCCGCGCCCTTCAGGGCGTCCAGGCCGGTCTGGGACAGGTAGTCGTTGATGGGGCCGGAGCCGACCATGGGGGAATACATCCGGGAGAAGATGTCCAGCGCCTCGGCCCGCTGGCTCTCGCCGTCGATGCCGGTCAGCACGCCATAGGTCTCAAGGCTGCCCACGGAGGCGACGGACACGCCCGTGGCGGCCAGCGCCCGGGGAAGACCGCGACCGAAGTTCACGGCGGTCAGGACGTTTTCCTTGTCGGGGTCCAGATCCTGGATGGCGCGGCCCAGCCAGCCCTCGGTGGACATCTTGGCGGGTTCGGCGGTGTGCCAGATGTCCATGGAGCGGAAGTGCGAACGGATGGGATTGGGATAGCCGATGCCCTGGATAACCGCGACCTTGCCCTCATCGTACAGGTCCTTGACGGGAGCCATGGCCGGGTGGAAGCCCACCTTGTCGTCAATAGCCAAGACTTCCTCAACCTCAACCTTCAGGTGGGGCCGGTAGTCTTTATACAAAGGGTCGTTGTAAGGGATGATGGTGTTCAGGGCGTCGAAGGCGCCGGACATCTGCAAGACTACCAGCACCGGGTCTTTCTTCGTAGCGGTCACGATTGCTTCCTCCAAAGTTGGGCCGTCGTTTCGGCTTTCCGTACCGTCGTTTCAGCTTCGGGCCGTCATTCCGGCTTTCCGTACCGTTGTTTCGGTTTCGTACCGTCGTTTCAGCTTTTCATTCCGTCATTCCCGCGAAAGCGGGAATCCAGACCGCCTGATAGCTAGGCGTAAATGTATTCCTTGGTGGCGACGATCATCTGCAACAGCTCACCCACGCGGCCGCCGAAGTCGCCAGTGTCAGTGCGAATGGCGCCGCCCTTGGCAACGCCGGCCGCCAGCATCTCCCGGGTCTCAGGGGCGAGTTCATAATGCCCCATCAAACGGCAGGTGGTGTCCACCATCTCCTCCGGCGAGATCACCGGGCCGATGTCAGCCAACTGGTCGATGATGCTCTTCACCCCGGGGTGCTTCACGTCGCCAACGAAGTCGGCGGTGAAGTTGATCCGATGCACTAGCGTGCCGCCGTCAATCCATTCGTGGCCGGTGTGCCAGCCTTCCACCGACGGCGGATTGAAGATCTCCTGGCCCATGTGCTTCATCTCGTCGAAGATGAGCTCGAAACCGGGCTTGGGTTCCGTCCAGTCGCCCACCAGACGCAGGGTGCCGATGACCGTTTCAATGGGGCTCTTAACCCGCTGGAACCGGGCGTTCTTGAAGGCGTCGGAGTGGAACAGCGCTTGCAGCATGGACTTGATGTTGTAGCCGGAGCGATAGTACTCGTCCTCCAGCATCTTGATCGTGTCCGGGTCTTTCGGCGGAGTTTCCATCCAGGCCGGCACCTGGGCCTCGTCCGATACGAAGTAGCTGTAAAGGTGGCGGGAGATGAAACGGGCGGTAGCCGGTTGCTTCACGATGATGTCGATGACGTCCTCGCCGTTGAAGTTGCCGGTCTCGCCCAGGAAAGTCTTCTGGCCATCGTCGTGGTCATCGGGGTTGTACACGAACTTGGCGGAGTAGCGCCCGTAGGGCTGACCGGGGATGTTGTTGGCGACGGTCCACCCGGTGAAGGCCCGGGCGCATTCCTTCACGTCGTCCTCGGTGTAGTTGAACTCGCCGTCCATGCCCACGCCCATAGAGAACAGCTCCAGCAGTTCCCGGCCGTAGTTCTCGTTGATGGCGCCCTTGTGGCTCAAGCAGTTGTCCAGGAAGAAAATCATCGCCGGATCTCTGGAGATCTGCACCAGCAGATCCCGAAAGCTGCCCATTCCATACTGGCGGAACATCTCTATTTCGTCGTACGACGTAGGATAGCTCTGGGTCTTGCTGTCAGCGGTGCACAGGATGCCGTGCCAGAAGAGGCACATCTTCTCTTCCAGCTGGTTTCTCGAATTGATGAAGCGGAACGCAACGTATTCGGGCAGTCCCCGCGTGTGGTGGCTCCACTCTATGAAGCACCGTTCCGCCGTGTCCAAGTCCATGCCGTGGTCATGTTCCTGGGGGTTGAGCAACTCGGCAACGGTTGCGTCGTAACCCTGGGCCGCTCGGGCTTCCAGCTCGGCGTATTGGGCGCCGAACCCGGCCCGTCGCATCAGATGGGCCATCAATGCAATGTCATGATTCTGATCTGCCATTAATTCAAGCCTCCTCGATCTGAACTAACAAATCGCCAGCGTCATATTATCACTAAGTGTTGCGTCACTCAACCTCAACTCGCCGCCCCGAAATGACGCGCTGGTAACTGGTAAATCGCCCGCCGGACGCCGCGCGCCGGTTTCGCAATCATTCCCGCAGCCCGGCCTTCGTTGACACCCGAGCCAAGCCAGAGTACCTTGTACTTGCGACAGATGAGGGTCCGTACTCTCAAAGAGGTCTTGGGCAGCGGCGTAGGGCAGGTTTTTCCGTGCCTCCTCGCGGCGCTGCCTGTGGACCTGAGCATCTGTCGCAAGAGCCTGACCCTAATGGTCGCGAGGAGGTTCCAACAGTGGATGCAGAGAGGCTGGACGGCCAACGGCCGGCTCGCGGAGGCTACCCCTGGTGGGCTTGGGTAATCGGAGTCTGGTTCCTTTTCCCCCTTGCCCTGATGCTGATCGGGGTCGCCGCCCCCCAAACTCGCCGCTACCTCGGCGCCCCCGGCATAATCGGCTTAACCGTCGCCCTCACAGTCTTTACCGTCGTCTTGGGCGCAACCCTCGGCGATGGCACCGAACCCGCCCCGACGCCCATCACAACCTCAACCCAGGATTCCGCCTCTGCCGGCGAATCGGAGCCAGTTTGGCCCTCCCCTACCTCCACGTCCATCGCCCAATGCCCAACCCCTGCTGAAACCGTATATTTTGCCAGCTTCGGAGAAATCTTCTCGCCAATACCTGATGCGCTCCTAGGTGTCGGGACTCTCATGGATATGGTGGGTAGCAGCCCTGCACTCCTACTTGATGATGATTGGAAACTCAGAATCGCCCTTGAATTTAGCGCCTTGCGGTTGGGCGCCGACGAAATAAGGGATCTATCCCCTCCCGGTTCTCTCCACGAAATTCACAACCTCAACGTGCTTGTGGCAGACAAAATAGACGATTTTGCTGACCTGCTTGCCGTCGGAGTCGATAAGGTGGACGTTGATTTGCTACTGATGTCGGCCGAGACTCTGGAGGATATCACAGAGTTGATGGAACTCCTCAGATCTAAAATTGAAGCGCACTGCCAGTAATCCACTGTCCGGCTGCGGCAGCTGCGATTTACGGGGCAGGAATCTAGGAGGATTCCCCGGCTCTTGCTTTCGCGGGAGTGTCGAGTTTTCGTGGAGCGACGGCCTTGCAGTTTTGCTCAGCCCGGCATTTCCCTTCCCCCGGTTGGGCGCGCCCCCCAACCCCGCTATAATGCCCCTCAAGTTCATCCCCGGAGCCGCCGTTTTATGCCCGATGACTTGCTCAAAGCCGCCCAGAGCCTGGTTCCCGCAATTCTGGCTAACCTCGACCGGATCGACGACGAACGCCAACTTCCCCCGGAGCTGGCGGCGCGGATGGCGCGCCACCGTCTCTTCTGCCTCTACGCTCCGGAGGCGTTGGGCGGGCCGGAGCTGGATCCGCTGACGGCCTTCCGGGTGGTTGAGGCCATATCCCGGGCCGACGGTTCGGCCGGCTGGTGCGTTTTCAACGGCAGCGCCATCACCTCCGCCATCGCCCGCCTCACCGTGGACGCCGCAAAGGAGATTTTCGGCGACCCGCCGGCAATCCTGGGTTCCGGCTCCGCGCGCCCCGAAGGAACCGCCACCATCACCGAAGGCGGCTACCTTATCAACGGACGCTGGAACTACCTCAGCGGCATCGACCACTCTACGGCGCTGTTCCTCAACTGCCGTCTCCTGAACCACGATGGCAGCCCCGCCCGGAACCACGACGGCAGCCCGGCCACCCGGGTCGCCGTAGTTCCGGTGTCTGCCGGCGCCGTGCTCAACACCTGGACTACTTTGGGAATGCGCGGCACCGCCAGCAACGACTGCGAATTCACCGATGTATTCGTACCGGCCCATCATTCCTACCGGCGCGGCGATCCTTCCCACTACCCCGGCTCGCTGTACAACCCGGCACAGACCGCCATCCTCATCAGCTGGACCCTCGCCGCCGGCAACGCTCTGGGCATGGCGGGCGGCGCGATGAACGCCTTCCATGAGCTGGCGACGGGTTCCGGCACCACCGACTCCCGCACGCTCCTCCGGGATCGCGCCTACGTCCAGATCGCCTACGGGGAATGTGAGGCCACCCTGGACGCAGCGCGCACCCACGTGCTCGACGCCGTGGGTCGCCTGTGGGACGCGCAGGTGGCGGTCAAGCCCGACCTGATGGATCGGGCGGTTCGCGCCCGCCTGGCCATCACCCACGCCATCCGCCGCTCCGTCGAGGTCGTTGACCTGCTTTTCAACGTGGCCGGCACCAACGCCATCCACCGCTCGGTGGGTCTGGAGCGCTTCTTCCGCGACCTCCACGTCAGCGGCCAGCACATTTCCGGCCTGCCGGCCAACTACGAGTACGGCGGCCAGGTACTCATGGGAGCCGAAACCAGAGCCACCCTCTACACCTGATCTCCCGTCCGGCTCATCCTGCCCTTGTCGAAGGACATCTACTCCGGGAATATTCGCCGGTACACCCCCGGCGACCCGGGCCCGTGCACCATATGGGGCCGCACTTCGTGGGTCCAGACCGGCGTTACGATCCTGCTCCAGTTCTGCCAGGCCTCGCTTTGCGCCACTTCCAGCGACGCCATCTCGTGCACCGTGGCATACTTGGGTTCGCCCATCACCGCCTGGAACCGTCGCGCCCGGATGTAGCCGGGTATGTCTGAACACATGGGCAGGCGCTCGTTGTTGTAGGCGTCGTTCCACCGCTCCTCCAGATGGTCCGGAATGGACATCCGACCCACCAGGATCAGCGGAGACATACCGGCCGGCGCGGTGTCGTCGGACAACTCCGCCGGGTGCACTCGCTGGTACAAGTTGCGGATGTATTCCGTCCCGATGACGCTGGGGGACATTCGCTGCGACCACTCCGTTGGTTCCCGCAGCCACTTCTGCCACGCGTCGGAATACCATGCTTCGTGGCGGTCCAGCTCGTAGCAAGCCAGGTACTTCGGCCCGCCCTGCACCGCCTCGTATCGCGCCGCGTCCAGTACGCCCGGAATCGACAACCGCTCCGGAATGTGCTCTTCGTTATACCAGCGGTTGTATTCCGCGTCATGCTCCGGCGCCACATCGCTGTACACCAGCAGCAAGCCGTCGCCCTTTCTTTTCGTCGCCATTGCACATCTCCGGTTCGCTCGGCGCTATTAGCGCACGTTCAGCGTGGCATGATCCGGCAGTATAACACCAGGCATTAATCCGGAGGTTGCCGGCAGCAGTTCAAAACTAATGGCAGCGCCGCGTCAAAACTGATGGCAGCGCCCCGGCCGCAAACCGTCATTCCCGCTACCCACTGCGTCATTCCGCCCACTGCGTCATTCCCGCGCAAGCGGGAATCCAGGCGTCTCTATAACCACATCGTTCTCCGACAGCCGGCAATTCTGGATTCCCGCTTTCGCGGGAATGACGGAAAAGGGAGCGGGAATACGGAAAGGGGAGCGGGAATGACGGTGTTCGCAAGCACCGCCTGACGGTGTTCGCAAACACGGCCTAGTATGAGGGACTTTGGGAGTTTCGCAATTTCCTCAATCATGGATACGCGCCAGCCATAAACGTTGCCGGCTGGTGTATAATCGGCCCACCGTTTTCATTTTTGGCCAACATATGTCTCCAAGTTGACAGGAGGGCTTAATGGTTGCGTCGTTACAGCAAACGTCCGCGAATGGACAATCCACGGGGGGCGTTGAAGAGGTCGATGTCGTTGTCATCGGCGCCGGAGTTACCGGTCTCTACTCCATCTACCGGCTGCGCCAGCTGGGCTTTGCGGTGCGGGGGTTCGAGGAGGGCGCCGGCGTGGGCGGAACCTGGTACTGGAACCGCTATCCGGGAGCGCGCTTCGACTCCGAGAGCTACACCTACGGTTACTCCTTTTCCGAGGAGTTGCTTCAGGAATGGGAGTGGCAGGAACACTACTCCAGCCAGCCCGAGAACGAGCGCTATCTTAACTATGTGGCCGACAAGTTCGACCTCCGCCGCGACATCCGCTTCGAGTCCCGCGTCGCCTCGCTGATTTACCAGGAGGCGGACAACCGTTGGCTGGTCACTACCGACGACGGCTACCGGGCCCGGGCCCAGTTCGTCATCACCGCCATCGGCATCCTCTCCGCCCGCTACGTTCCCGAGTTCGAGGGCGTGGAGAGTTATGAGGGACAGTGGTGCCACACCAACCGCTGGCCCAAAGAGGGTATGGACGTGGCCGGCAAGCGCGTCGGCGTCATTGGCACCGGCGCAACCGCCGTCCAGCTCATCCCTGAAATCGCCGGCCAGGTGGCCCACCTCACCGTCTTCCAGCGTACCGCCAACTACTGTGTCCCGCTGCGCAACTCTCGCATCGACCGAGAGACCCAGGACTACATCAAGGCTCACTACCCCGAAATTTTCGAGCAGTGCCTGTCCACCCCCGGTTCTTTCATGCACGAGTTCGACCCCCGTTCCGCCCTGGCCGTCTCCGAGGAGGAGAAGCTGGATCAGTACGAGCGCCTCTGGGCCGAACCCGGCTTCAAAAAGTGGCTGTCCAACTTCTACGACATCATGATGCCCGGCGAGGCCAACGAGGACTACGCCGAGTTCGTCCGCAACAAGATCCGCGAGCGCGTCCACGACCCGGACGTTGCCGAAAAGCTGACGCCCAAGAACCACATATTCGGCTCCAAGCGCCTCCCCTGCGAGACCGGCTACTATGAGGTGTACAACCGCGACAATGTGCTGCTGGTTGACGTGCGCGAGGACCCCATCGCCGGCTTGAACCCGCGCGGTCTGGCAACCGAGAGCGGCCGCCAGTTCGACCTGGACGTGATCATCTTCGCCACCGGCTACGACGCCGTTACCGGCTCCCTCAACAAGATCCACATCGAGGGCATCGGCGGCGAGGTACTCAAGGAGAAGTTCGCCAACGGCCCCCGCGCCTACATGGGAATGTCCAGTTCCGGCTATCCCAACCTGTTCACCGTCAATGCCGCCTCCGTGGGCAACTTCCCCCGGTCCGCGGAGCCGCTGGTGGAGTGGGTAACCGACGCCATCGCCTACGTCCGCGACAACGGCTACAACCGCATCACGGCCACCCCCGAGGCCGAGGAAGCGTGGGTGCGGCACATGAAGGAGGACGGCGAGAACATCCTGCGCACCCAGGCCGACTCCTGGTTCGTGGGCGCCAACATCCCCGGCAAAGCCCGCGTCCTGCTCACCGCGCCCGACACCGCCCCGGTCATGCGCGCCAAACGCGCCGAGGTCGTCGCCAACGGCTACGAGGGCTATACCCTGGACTAGCCCCGCGCGACCGTCTTACTACAGGGGCAACGATAAGGGTTGCCCCTGTGCGGGTGGTCGCCCCCTCCGAGCATCCCGGCAAATGGCTCGATGTATGGGGTTGCCCCTGTGCGGGTGGTCGCCCCTACGCCGTGGACGTATCGGCAAGGGCCGGCCGCCGCGCCAGCAGGTAGCACAAGCCGGACAACAATTGCACGGGAGCGGCCACCAGCAGCGCCGGGGCATACGTCCCCATCTGGTCGAAGGCCCAGCCCGCAGACCACGCCGCCAGAAGTGATGCGGCCCCGAAAGATACCGTCATCACGCCAACCAGCGTCCCGAAACTGCGCCGACCGAAGTACTCTCCCACCGCCAGCCAGCCCAGCGTGGCGATTCCCTCGGTGGCGGCGATGGAGACTACAAACAACGCGGCGGCGACGTAACCGGCGCCCACCAGAAACGCCGCTGTCCCGGCGGCTCCCACGCTCATCCCGACAAATATGAGCCACCTTGATGGTATCCACATCGCCGCCAAGCCCATGGCAATACGCAAGGGAATTATCGCCAGGAAGGTGGACGACAGGTAGAAAGCGGCCTGTTCTTCCGGTATTCCCTTCCAAACCAGCATCGGTATCTGGTTGATCACCAGCGCGTCGGCGGCGGCGATCCGCAGGGTGACGCCCACGGTCAGCAACCAAAAGGCCGGCGTGGCCAGCGCCTGCCGAACCGTGAGGTCGGACGCCGCATAGGTCGGTTCAAGGCGTCGTCCGCTTGCTCCCTCCGCGCCAGCCTCGGGTCGTATCCCGTCGGGCAGCAAGCCGATGTCTTCAGGACGGCTCCGTATGACGATAGCGGCCGCCACGGTGAGGATGCCGGCCATGGCCCCGGCTCCCAGGATGGTCGTTCTCCAGCCGAACTCGCCCAGGCACCAGGATAGCAACGGGACCATCACGGCAGCGCCGCCGGCAAATGCCGTATTCAGCAGCGTCATCGTCAGCGCTTTCCGTCGCACGAACCACTGGTTGGCAATGGTCATCAGGTTGGGAACTATCCCGATGCCTCTGCCGATAGCGGAAATGCCCGAATAGGCCAGGACCAGCTGCCAGTAGGAACTCACGCCGGCGACGGCGGCGAACCCGGCGCAACTCAGCAGCCCGCCGATGAGTACCAGCCGCCGGCCCCCGTAACGGTCCGCCAGCCATCCGGCGCCCAGCGACGCCACGTTGCCCACGGCCCACGCCGCCCCGACTACGAAAGCGAACTGGCCCGCGGCAATGCCCAGCTCTGCCTGGAGAACTGGCGCGAATACCAGGAAGCCGGGAATGATGGCCCCGAACCCCAGAAACCCTACGGTTCCGCCGGCAAGAATGACCCACCAGCCGTAGTAGATGCCCCTCTCCTTGACCGGCCGCCGGCCGGTGGTGCGGTCGATCATCCCGTCCCCGCCATCCCTATCGGGAACCGGATGCGGCGGCGTCGGCCGGCGGCTTCACCAGCAGGAACGACGCGGCGGCCACCGCCTGCAAGCCGGCGGCCACCGCCAGCACCGGCGCGAAGCTGCCGGTCCGGTCAAAAACGGCGCCGGCGACGGCGGGGATTATCAGTCCACTGGTCCCGTAGAACACCGTCATTACGCCGACCAGTGTGCCGTAGCTGCGCCGACCAAAGTATTCCCCGACCGTGATCCACGCTATCGAACTCACTCCCTGTCCCGCCGCCGATGCCACGATCAGGAACCACGCCACCCGGTCGCCTTGCATAATCAGGGCCGCGAGGGTGCAGAGGGCCACCACCGCCATCGCCGCGCTCAACAGCCAGCGGGGGGCGATCCACAACGCCGCCAGTCCCATGCCAAAACGCGCCGGTATGGTGGCGAAGTAAGTCAAAGACAGATAGGAGGACGTTCTTGCCTCAGCCACTCCCTGCCAGATCAATATTGGTATCTGATTCGCTATCAGCACGTCCGATGTCACCGTGCGCAGCACTGCTCCTAGCGACAACGCCCAGAAGGTGGCCGTCACCAGGGCTTGCCCCGGGGTGAACTCCCGTCGGCTGGCGTCCGGTGCCGTAGGGGCAGATATTAGAGTTCCCGCATTCTCCGGGTTTGCGTTGGCCGGCATTCTGGCGCCTGGGCCTGTTCCGTCGGGTTGCAACCCCATGTCCTCCGGCCGGCTGCGGATGACTGCTACCGCCGGCAGCGTCAACGCGCATATCACAAGGCCGGCGACCAACGCGGTTGGACGCCACCCAATCTGCCCCGCTCCCAGGCTCAACAGGGGGAGAAGGGCCGCGGCTCCCCCGGCGGTGGACGTGTTCACCACTGCCAGCGCCAGCGCCTTGCGGCGCACGAACCACTGGTTGACCAGGGTCATCAACGTGGGAAAGATGCCTATACCCCGTCCCGCCGACGCAACTACCGTGTACGCCAGCAGGATCCCCAAGAACGAATTGGCCAGCGCGAGAGCCGCAAACCCGGCCCCGCAGAGCAGGCCGCCGACCAGCACCAGCCGGCGCGCCCCGTACCGATCAGCCAGCCACCCGGCCACTACCGAGGTGATGTCTCCAATACCCCACGCTGCCCCGACTACAAAGGCCGATTGGGCGGACGACAGCCCCAACTCGGCTCGTATGGGAACCGAAAACGCCAGATATCCGGGTACGGCGACCCCGAAGGCTACGAAGCCCAGGCAAACCGCCGCGCCGAGCACCCACCACCCGTAGAAGACCTCTTTCACTGCGCATCGTCATTCCCGCGAGAGCGGGAGTGACGGCCAGGCCCTAGTCCGCCAGCGGTATCACCAGATACACCCGCTCTGCGCCGCCCACCACTCGCGTCGTGTGGCCTTGTCCGGTGAGGTCTTCGGCTAACAGCACGTCGCCGGGCCCCACGCGGTAGGTGGAGCCATCGCTCAGCCCGATTTCAGCCTGGCCAGCCAGCGTCACGGTGTATTGCCGGCGCGGGGCGCAGTGGAAGTCCAGGAAGTAGTCGGGCGGCGAAATGCGAATGGTCAGGCCGCTAGTGGCCTGCATGGGGGTGCCCCGCCCGTAAGCGCCTTCGGTGTCCAGGAAGTCCTCGAAGGGCGGATCATAATGTTCCAGGCGGGATTGACCGTCGGGGTCGGTATAAACGCGCACGAATTGGGGCATGGGCTGGCTCCTTGATGTTGGGA
Source organism: Dehalococcoidia bacterium (assembly GCA_963692995.1). GTDB lineage: Bacteria > Chloroflexota > Dehalococcoidia > Lucifugimonadales > UBA3495 > Bin87. Next base: position 394,015 of record OY843611.1, on the reverse strand, counting down.
ATCTCCATCGATTATACCGCGCCTACTCCCGGCTGCCGTCGTCAACAGTGCGTCGCGCTACCCACGATGTCTCGTCGCTTCCCCCTCGCGCGCGGCGGAGACCGTCAAAAACGCGGTTCACGACGGCCCCGATAATCAATCCCGCCGCCGCCCCCAGGGGAAAAGCCAGCAACCCGCCCGCGATGCAAAGCACCACCAGCACGTGCGGCTCAACGATTGCGCGGTCGTTCAGCTCCGCAATGCGGGCGAAGCGGGAAGCGATAGCCCAAGCCACGTAACCGCCGGCTCCGGCTCCGCCAAGGGATCCCCATATGATGTAAAAAAGTCGAGTTGATGTGAACATAACTAACGTGCCCGGATTTCCAATCAGCTGTAGAAGTTGCAGAACATGTGTCGCGTCTCTATCCAATCCTAACACGTCCGGCGCGGCAATCCACCATCCTTGCGCCGGCATAACGGTTTTGGCGTCGGTCGGCCACCGCACATCTGTCGGCCACCGCACATCTGAACGGTTGCATTTCGTAATCCGCCCTTGACAGAATGCCGCTATAACCGTTTAATCATTCGGCATTCGTAACCGACGGGGGTATCCTTAAACCTCGGTTAAATCAATACATTTAGAGGAGTGTTCATGTAATGGAATTGAAAAGGTTTATGAACGTCCGGCTGCTGGCGACATTCGGCCTGGCAGCTGGGATGATCACCACAGTGGCTTGCAGCGGCGCATCCGAGGCTCCGGCAGCCCCGGCTCCGGCAACCCCGGCAGCCGTAACGGCTCCGGCCAGCTCCGGCAGCGACTCGGCGGCTCCCACCGCCATGCCGGCAGCCACCGAGCCGGCGGCTATGGCCGAGAGCGCCGGCGGCCACGTCAACCTGCTGGTGACCAACATCGGCAACGGCAAGTTCGACCCTCTGCTGACCGAAGGCGAAGACCTCAAATTCCAGCGCATCTTCCAGGTCGCCCTGGTCGGTGGCGCCGGCGGCAGCGAACTGGTCCCGGCGGTCGCCAAGGACTGGTCGGTGAGCGAGGACGGGAAGATCTGGACCTTTACCGTCAACGATGGTTTCATCAAAGCCCACGACGGCAACGTCATCACCCGTGATGATGTGTACTTCAACCTGAACAGCCGTGTCGGCGCGGAAGCGTTCGAGCTGCTGGATAGCGGCTACTACGAACCGCGGGACGTGGCGCTGGCCAACCTCATCGAAGGCGTCAGCAAAGGCCCCGGCGATGACCAGGTTCAGGTCAATTTCAAAACCGTCCGTCTGGACTTCGCTTTCAATTGGTCCGAAAACTCCCAGGGCGCCAGCCCGATGATTGTGCCGGAAGCCACCATGCGGGAACGGGCCGGCGAAACCGGGTTCGAGGGCTATGAAACGGATCCCGTCGGCATCGGCTCCATGAAAGTGGAGGACTTTGTGCTGGAGCAGAAGTACTCCTTCGAGAAGTTTGACGACTTTTTCTGGACTACCGAAAACGGCTTCTCCGAAGACCGCAGCGTTACCTTTGACACCCTGACCATCGAAGTGGTGCCGGAACCGGCCGGCCGTCTGGCTGCCTTGCGCAGCGGCGACGCTCAGCTGATTGAGGCCAACATCAACATGATTGGCGACATCGATAGCATCGACGGCGCCTCCATCGCCTGGCAGAAGGAATCTTCCTACAACTGGGTAGTCTATGTGGACTGCTGGCAGGAAGAACTCTGGTGCTTCCCCGTTGAGGCGCGCCAGGCCGCCGAGCACGCCATCAACAAGGACGACATCGTCAACGGCCTGTACAGCCCCGAATCCGTCAACGCCGACAGCTGGGCCCACGTTACCCCCAACTCCCTGGGCTGGGGCGAAAACCTGAGGCCGCGCGCCTTTGACTTGGACAAGTCTTATGAGCTGCTCAAGTCCATCGGCTACGGCGGCGCCAACGGCGACGACGGCACCGACGCCAACGGCGAGCAGATTTCCTTCACCATTTACACCTGGGAAGCCGGCGACCTGCCGCTGCTGCCGGACCTGGCCCAGATGTACAAGGACTTCTGGACCGACGGTTTGGGCTGGGACGTCAATGTGTCAGTAGGCGACGCCGCCGCCACCCGGCAAGCCTGGAACAACCGGGAATACCCCGGCGACCTGCTGGTTCGCACCAACGAGGGCCGCTACGATGGCACTTCCATCACTCAGGGCGGCTATCTGAACGAGTCTATCGCCTGGCGGGCCGTGGACAACTGGCAGAACGAACCCTGGGCCAGCAACACCACCCCGGTAGTGCAAAAGGGCCTCTCTGACCTGAACCCCGACACCCGCAGCGCTTCGTACAACGCGATGTATGAGTACCTGCAGGACCAGACTTACTGGGGCGACGGGTTCAATACCAATGTGCCGTGGGGACTGGGCGCCGACGTGGCCTCCTACGAACCTTGGCGCCTGGTGCCCTACGTCACCGCCATCTGGACGCTGAAACTGAAGTAGGTCGCGGCGGACTGGAATTACACCGCACGGGGCAGGGGCGGGTTTTGCAACCCGTCCCTGCGGTAAGGTAACGGCAGAGCAATGACCGCTTACATCATTCGCCGCATCGGCGAGGGTCTGATCACCCTGATCGCCCTCAGCTTCGTCGTATTTGGCAGCGTCCACCTGACCGGCGACCCGGCCCGGTTCCTGTTGCCCATTTCCGCCGAGCACGATGAATCAGTGTACGAAGCGCAGAAAGCCGCCTATGGATTGGACAAGCCGTTCATCGTCCAGTACTGGAACTTCCTGATCAAGGCCGTTCGGTTGGACTTCGGCAATTCCTTTACTGCCCGGCGCCCGGTTCAGGAGATCCTGCTGGAGCGCATACCGGCAACCGTCCATCTGGCCATCGCCGGTACGATCCTGGCGATTGGAATAGGAGTGCCTCTGGGCATAATATCTGCGGTAAAGCGCGACACCATATTAGACCGAATTTGTAAGGCATTCGCCATTTTTGGCATGGCGGCCCCACAGTTTTGGGTAGCCATCATGCTGATCATAGTCTTTGCCGGATATTGGGGTTGGCTGCCGGGCTATGGGCGCGGCGATATTACGGGATGGTTCCCCGCGTGGAACCAGATCCCCAATATGCTGGCCCACCTGATTTTGCCGGCCTCCGTGCTGGCGCTGGCGATAATTGCCGCCATCATGCGCCTGGCCCGTTCCGCGATGCTGGAAGTGCTGGACAGCGACTACGTGAAATTCGCCCAGGTGAAGGGCATGAGCGACCGGGTGGTCATCTGGAGACACGCCGCTCGCAACGCCCTCATTCCGGTAATCACCTTTGGCGGCATCAGTCTGGCCGGCTTGCTCAACGGCTCCGTGGTGGTGGAAGTGGTATTCGCCTGGCCCGGCGTGGGGCTCATGCTGCTGGAGGGCGTTCTGTCCAACAATTTCCCTCAGGTTGAGGGCGCCATAATGGTTTCGGGCGCGGCCTACATCCTGACGGCGCTGGTTGTGGACATCTTGTACGGTTATGCCGACCCGCGGGTCCGGATGAACTAGACGATTAGGGCCGGAGGGCGATTTTGGCTTCTGAAACTCCCGCATTGGTGATCGGCGAGCGCCAGCCCGCCAGCCTGAGGCAGCGCATCAAAGACGCGCGGCTGCCCTGGGTACCAATTGTCATCCTGCTCACCATCGTCTTCTGCGCCGTCTTTGCCAACCTGATTTCACCCCACGAACCGCGCAAGAACAACGTCCACAACAAACTGCAAGCTCCGTTCGTCAGCGTTGAGCACCCCCTAGGCACTGACCGCCTCGGCAAGGATATGCTGAGCCGGCTGATCTACGGTTCGCGCACTATGTTGCAGGTTACCGCGCCTTCTATGGTGGTAGCCATTATTGCCGGCACGGTGGTTGGCCTCGTATCCGGTTACTCCGGGCGCTGGGTGGACTCCATACTCATGCGCATCACCGACGCGGTATTGGGGTTCCCGTCAATATTGGTGGCGTTGCTGATCGTGACCTATCTGGGCACCGGCGTGTGGAATGTGATGATCGCAATTGCGGCCACCCAATGGGCGCGGTTTGCCCGGATGCTAAGAGGAGAGGTCTTAGTAATCCGTGACCGCGATTTCGTCGTTCTGGCGCAAATCTACGGCGTCTCGCCCGGCATGATCGTCTGGCGGCACCTGTTCCCCAACATCATCAACACGCTGATGGTGCTTACCAGCGTGAGCATCGGCCAGGTAATCCTGCTCGAAGCCTCCCTCAGCTTCCTCGGCTTGGGTTTGGCCCCGGGCGACCCCGCGTGGGGCATCCTGGTATCGGAAGGCCGCGAATTCCTGACTCAAGCCTGGTGGATCGCGCTGTTCCCCGGCCTGGTGATAACCGTCGTCGTAATGGCGTTCAACTTCTTCGGCGACTGGCTGAGAGATTATCTGGATCCCAGGTTACGACGCGCCGGCTAACCTCCGGATACTTCCGCTTCGCCTTGTCCCAACAAGCCAATCCGCCCGAGAACCTAACACTCTCGGGCGGATGTTTTTCTCCGCCCGACCCTGGGCCGCCCACGATGTTGACGGGCCATAAGCCATGTGCTAATGTCGCCGCTACGTTGCCAGACCGCAATCCGAGTGCGGAAACCTACCAGCATTGCGACTGTTTTGGAGGAATCGTTGATGTTGCCTCGCAAATTAGGAGCAAAATTGTTATGGAGCGGAATAGCCGCGACGCTGCTGGCGGCCTCGTTAGCGTGCGGCGCGCCGGCGGAAGATGCGAAAACAACCGCCACCACGGATACCGCCGCTCCTGCGGCAACGGTCGTTCCCGCTACTACGGCCCAGCCCACCGCGGCTCCAACCGTAGCCCTGACTACCGATGCCGGTGGCAAGGTTACGCTGATGAACGCGGTGTGGGCTACCGAGCTGTTCACGCCCCGGGACGGTGTGGGCGAAACCGCCACCTACGGGCGACAGATGCATGCCTTCTGGATTAACGGCAACGAAAACGTGCAGATGCTACCTGGGGTGCTGACCGAATGGGCCGTATCTTCGGACGGCCTGGCTTGGGATCTAACCGTTCGCGACGGCATTACCTTCCACAACGGCGACCCGCTGACCATAGACGACGCTTTGTTCACCATGGAGTTCACCTTTGGGCCGGAAGCGGTTACCGAGTCAATCAGTCCCAGCATTCAGGCCGAGGCGTCGGAAACGGCGAGCATTGCAGCCACCGGCCCTAATTCACTGCGGGTTACGCATACCTCGCCCAAAGCGTTCTTTCCCTTCTTTATCTCGGAGCTGAGCTTCGGCATCGCCGGGGTGCTGCTGCCCAAGAATTATTTTGAAAGCCTGGGGCCGGCCGGCTATAACGACGCGCCCATCGGCGCTGGCCCTTTCCGTCTGGAAAAGCACGTCAAGAGCGAGCAGATTTTGCTGGAGCGCTATGCTGACTATTTCCTGCCGGAGCGCAGCCCGTCGTTCCAGACGCTGGACTTGCGGCTGGTGCCCGAAGTAGCCACCCGTGTCGCGGCGTTGCGCGCCGGCGACGCCGACGTTATTGAGGCCAACCTGGCGGTAAAAGACCAGGTTGAGGATGGCGGCGGCCGGTTTATCTGGGCGCAGGAATCCTCCTATATGTGGATATTGCTGCCCGGCTGCTGGGAAGTTCAGTTCCCTTGCAACAAGAAAGAAGTGCGCCAGGCGCTGGATTACGCCATTGACAAAGAGCTGATTGTGAACCAACTCTACGGGCCGGAAGCGGCCGCGTCGCAAGGTTGGAACTGGGTTACTCCCAACGCCCTGGGTTACAGCTCCGACCTGGATCCATTCCCCCATGACCCGGAGAAGGCGCAGCAATTGCTGGCGGATACCGGCTATCCCAATGGCGATGGGTTTGGCACGCTGGAAGTTCATACTTGGAAAGCCGGCGATGTTCCCTTTCTGCCGGAACAAGCCCAGCTGATTGCCGATATGTGGCGCCGGAACTTGGGGATTGACGTTGATGTAATCGTCGGCGAGGCCGCAACGGTGCGGGAGCGCTGGTTCGATCGCCAGCTGGACGGCAAAGTCATCGTGCGCGCCAACGAAACGCGCTGGGACGGCGGCAGCATCACCAACGCAATTTACGGCAATCCGGAAGGCGGCGCCCACCTGGGAGGGCGTCGGGATGACTTGCTAAAGGTGGCGAAAGACGCCTTAGCGGTGGTTGACCCGACGTTGCGTCAGCAAGCTTTTAACGACGCCTACAAAATATTGCGGGAAGAGCACTACGAGTTCGGCACCGGCTATGTGAACTTGCCCTGGGGCGTCGGCCCGCGCATCGCTTCCTGGGAGCCGTGGCCGGTGGTAGCTTACCAAACGGCCATCTGGACGATGCAACTCAACTGATTGGCGAAGCATTGCAATGTGGCAGTTTATCGCCATACGCATCATCCAGGGTTTCTTTACCCTGCTGGTGATTAGCCTGCTGGTATTCCTCGCCACGCGTTTGACGGGGGACCCGGCGCTGGTGCTGTTGCCGCCGGAGGCGTCCGGCAAGGCGGACTACGAGCGGATGCGCAAGCAGCTCGGGCTGGACAAGCCGTTGGCCGAGCAATATTTCATCTTCCTGCGGGGAGCGGTTCAGGGAGACTTCGGAGTTTCCATCCGCGACCGCCGGCCCACGCGGGATCTGCTTCTGGAGCGCCTGCCGGCGACTTTGCAGCTGGCCCTGGCCGGCATGGCGCTGGCCATCCTGATCGGCGTGCCGCTAGGCATTCTGTCGGCGGTGAAGCGCGATTCCGCCTTCGACAAAGTTGGCAAACTGTTCGCCGTGCTGGGCATGGCGGCGCCTCAGTTCTGGGTCGCCATCATGCTGATCCTGCTGTTTGGCGCAATATTGAAGGTGTTGCCCACCTACGGTCGGGAGGGGCCGGAGAACTTCATCCTGCCGGCCTTCGTGTTAGCCTGGTCAATTATGGCTGGCATTATGCGGCTGGGCCGCTCCAGTATGCTGGAGGTACTGGACAGCGACTATGTGCGTTTTGCCCGCATCAAGGGTTTGCCGGACGGGATGGTAGTGTGGAAGCACGCCCTGCGCAACGCGCTCATACCCATCCTGACTTTCAGCGGGATTAGTCTCGCCGGTCTGCTCAACGGCGCCATCGTGGTGGAGCAGGTGTTTGCCTGGCCGGGCCTGGGCCGGCTGATGCTGGACGGCGTGTTGCAGCGGAACTTCCCGGTGGTGCAGGCGGCGGTGATGGCATCCGCGTCCTTCTACATCCTGACGGCGCTCATCGTTGACATCCTGTACGTGTACGCCGACCCCAGAATCAGGCACTGACCTGGCGCAGGAGTACCCGGCATGGCCACCCCAGATCTGGTATTGGAGAGCGCGCAGCCCCGATTGAGCTGGCGACAACGGGTTGCCGACAAACGGCTGCCCTGGCTGCCCATCGCAGTATTGGCGCTGCTCCTGATGTGCGCTGCCTTCGCCCACTGGCTGGCTCCCCATGACCCGAAGCAATTGAACATCATCAATGGCAAACTCGCCCCGTTCGAGAATATGGAGCATCCGCTGGGCACCGACGTGCTGGGCCGGGATATGATGAGTCGGCTGATCTACGGAGCGCGCACTACCACGCAAATCAGCGTTACCGCACTGGCTTTGGGCGCCGTTATCGGCACAATCGTCGGCTTGGTCTCCGGCTATTGGGGCGGCTGGGCCGACGCCGTGCTCATGCGGCTCACGGACGCTGCCCTGGGCTTTCCCACCATCTTGCTGGCCTTGGTGGTAGTGGTGATAATGAACCCGGGCCCGGTGGCGATCATCCTGGCGGTCCTGCTGACGGTGTGGGCGCGTTTCGCCCGCATGATCCGCGGCGACGTGCTGACCGTGAAAGGCTACGATTTCGTGACCCTCGCCCGCATAACCGGCGTGAAGGCGCCGGTTATCCTCTGGCGGCACATCTTTCCCAACGTCGCCAACACGCTGATGGTCATTACCAGTTTGATGGTCGGCCAGATTATTCTCCTGGAAGCAGCGTTGAGTTTCCTGGGATTGGGACTGTCTCCGGGAGCGCCGGCGTGGGGTATAATGGTTGCCGAAGGACAGGAGGTAATCCTCGACGTATGGTGGCTTTCCCTGTTCCCGGGAGTTGCCATCACGGCGGTGGTGCTCGCCTTCAATTTCTTCGGAGATTGGCTGCGCGACTATCTCGATCCCAAGTTGCGGCGGGCGCGCTAGTGTCGGCTGCTCCGCGCTGAGTTTACCGCTGGGTTAGGAAGACGGCCGGCCCCTTGCCATCGGCTGTTTGAGGCTATGCCATGACCACAAAACCACTCCCCTACGGCGTCTTTGACAAAGACCTGCTGGACGCTTATCCCGAAATCTGGGAGCCGTTGCCGGATACCGAGATGCAGGAACGACCCCAGCAAGACATCAAGGAAGCTATCCGGAGCATCTATGGGGGCCGCTCAGACGTTTTCGTCTCCGGCAACACCGGCGTTTATTACGCGGAAGGCGACTCTGACGCCGTATTCCGGCCCGACTGCTATGTGGTTTTCGGAGCAGGCGCCGACCGGCTGTGGAACCCTTACGCCTATCGGGTGTGGGACTTCGGGAAGGCGCCGGACTTTGCGTTAGAAATCGCTTCCAGGAGCACCTTTCAAAATGACTTGGGGTACAAGCGGGAGCTGTATGCGCGGGTGGGGATTGGAGAATATTGGCGGTACGACCCCACTGGCGGAGATTTTTACGGTGAGCCGCTGGTAGGGGAGTACCTGGCAAATGAAACGTACCGGCGGTTTGACCTGAAGCGTGGCCCAGACGGGATAGTTTGGGCGCACAGCCCGGCGCTGGCGCTGGATTTGTACTATAAAGCGGAACGATTGCAGTTTTACGACCCGGCGACGGGCGAATGGCTGGGCAATGTGCTGGAGCAGCGGGACGGGCGGTTGGCCGAACGCCAGGGACGGTTGGCCGCCGAGGCCGAAGTGGCCCGCCTGCAATCGGAACTGCGGCGATTGCGCGGAGAATGTAATGACTGACGACGTAATCCTGCGGGTTCAAGATCTCCAGACCCACTTCTTCACGCGCACCGGCGTGGTCAAGGCGGTGGACGGCATCAGCTTCGACCTGCGTCGGGGGGAAACGCTGGGCATTGTTGGAGAATCCGGTTCCGGCAAAAGCATGACCGCCTGGTCGATCCTGGGCATGGTGCCCCACCCGGGGCGCATCGTGGGCGGGAGCATCGACTACCTGGGCGAAAACCTGCTGGAGAAGAGCCGTGGGGAAATGCGGGACATACGCGGCTCCGGCATCTGCATGGTGATGCAGGACCCGCTCACCTCGCTGAACCCGGTTTTTACGGTGGGGGTTCAGCTGGTCGAAACGTTGCGTCTGGAATATCCGGAACCAAGACGCTCCCTCCGGCAGCGGGCGATACGATTGCTCGAAAACGTGAAAATCCCGGCAGCGGAAGACCGGCTGGCCAACTTTCCCCACCAGATGAGCGGCGGTATGCGGCAACGGGTGGTGGGCGCGATCTCCATTGCCCGGGCGCCCAACCTGCTCATCGCCGACGAGCCAACCACGTCTTTGGACGCTATCATTCAGTTGCAATACCTGCGCCTGTTGAAAGATATCCAGGAGCAGACCGGAGCAGCCATCATCTTCATCACCCATGACTTTGGCATCGTGGCGCGGATGTGCGACCGGGTGGCCGTGATGTATGCCGGGCGAATTGTTGAGCAGTCGGGCGTGGAAGATATGTTCGACAACCCGGCCCATCCCTACACCGAAGCCCTGTTGCAATCGGTTCCCGACTTGGACACCGACGTTGATCTGCTGCCTTCCATAGAGGGCCAGCCGCCGTCGCTGGATGCCCTGCCGGCCGGGTGCTCCTTCGCCCCGCGCTGTCCCTACCGGTGGGAGCGCTGTGATGAATACCCGGACGAATTCACCGTCGCTGCGGGACACACTTCCCGATGCTGGAGGGCGGAATAATGGTTACCACTACGGCAGCGTCCGGAGAGACCGTGATGCGGGATGCCGACCAGGCTCTGGTGCGCTTGGAGGGCATCCGTCGCCATTTCCCGATATATCGTGGCAATGTGCTCCGCCGGAAAACCGGAACGGTCAAAGCCGTTGACGGGATCTCCATCAACATCATGCCCGGCCAGACCTACAGCCTGGTCGGCGAATCGGGCTGCGGCAAGACCACTACCAGCCGGATGCTGCTGATGGCCGACCATCCCACCGACGGCAGCATCTATTTCGACAACCGGCCCATGCACCAGTTCTCCGGGGCCGAGCGGCGCAACTTCCGCGCTTCCGTGCAGGCCGTTTTCCAGGACCCGTGGAGTTCCCTCAACCCCCGGATGCGGGTTGATCAGATTATCGCTGAGCCCCTGATTACGCACCAGCGACTCAGCCGGTCGGCGGTGCGCTCCCAGGTCCGCGAACTGTTGCAAGTCGTGGGATTGCACCCTTTCCATGCCGAAAGGTATCCCCATGAGTTCAGCGGTGGTCAGCGTCAGCGCATCGCCATCGCCCGCGCCCTTTCCACCCGGCCCAAGCTGATCGTGCTGGACGAGCCGGTTTCGGCGCTGGACGTTTCCATCCGCGCCCAAATCCTCAATCTGCTGAAAGAATTGCAGTCAACCTACCAGTTGAGCTATCTGCTCATCGCCCATAACCTGGCGACGGTGCGGTACATGAGCCACACGGTGGGAGTCATGTACCTCGGCAAGATCGTCGAAGAAGCGCCGCCCATCGAGCTGTTCACCAACCCCCAGCATCCGTACACCCGCGCGCTTATCTCAGCGTCACTGCCGGCCCATCCGCGGCGGCAGCGGGAAGAGCTGGTGCTGACGGGGGAAGTCCCTTCGCCCTTGAACCCGCCGGCGGGCTGCACCTTCCACCCGCGCTGCCCCTTCGTTATGGAGCGCTGCTCGGTGGATGTGCCGGCATTAGTGGAATACCGGACGGGCCATGCCACGGCGTGCCACTTGTACGACGACGGCGGCGCAAATGCCGGCTGAGGGATGAGAACTCCCAACGTCCGGTAATTTGGGCGCCCTTTCACCGCGGAGAAGAAAAGGCGCTCATTCGCATTTGCGGTTCTTGCCGAAAGTAGTCCGTTCCGGAGCGGCCACCTGAAGCCCGGAGCGGAACATCCGCGCCGGGTTGCTCAAACGGCGCACCGCCGCGTGGTTCGCGGATAACGAAAGGTCTTACATATTTGTAACGCGGGCAGCGAAGCGGACTGGGGTATAATAGACGGCGTTGTCTGCCGGAATCGGCTGGAATTGTTGCGATTATCGGCATCCTAGGGAGCGGTCACTTGTTGCAAGCGCGGGACCTTGCCCATCCGGTGCGTCTGGCGCGTGGGCTGTTCTACGGTTGGTGGCTGGCGGTTATCGGCGCGGTCATCATGGTGATCGGGACGGTGCCCCTTTTCCAGGCGCTGTCTTTGTGGCTGCCGGTGTTGTCGCAGAATTTTGGCTGGACGCCGTTTCAAATGTCTTGGGCGTTCACGCTAACCCGGGTGGAAGGCACCGTGATGGGCCCCATCGCTGGCTGGGGAGTGGACAAGCTTGGGCCGCGCAAGATGGTGGCCCTTGGGCTGGTGATTTTCGCCGTCGGCTTCATTTTGTTCAGCCGGACGGACAACCTGTGGATGTTCTACCTGGCCTTCGTAGTAGTGAGCCTGGGAGCCGGCTTGGGGTCATGGCTCCCGGCGAACGCCGCCTTGAACAACTGGTTTCGCCGGCGACGTTCCACCGCCATGTCCATACCGATGCTGGGCTTCGGACTGGGCGGCGTCGTCATAGTGCCGCTGATGGCATGGGCGATGGGATGGGATATCAATGCCGGCGCGGAGATACCGGGCCGGCTGGGGTGGCAGAACACCGCGCTGTTGGTGGGCGCAATCGCCCTGGTGGCAGCAGCCCCCCTGGCCCTGCTGATGCGAAACCGTCCCGAGGACTACGGGCAGCATCCCGATGGAGTGGATCCCGACACCGGCTCGGCCACGAGCCCGCAGCGTTCCGCCAACGGCGGCGCGATCGCGCCGGAGTACAGCTGGCAGGAAGCCATTCGTACCCGGTCCTTCTGGCTGATAACCATGGGACACGCCAGCTCATCCATCATCATCATCAGCGTGATGTTCTATTTGGGCCTCATCATGGCCGACCGCGGCTTCCCCCTGGAGCAGATCGGAGGGGTGATTTCCGCGCAGACTGCCGTATCGACGGCTTTCATCGTGGTGGGCGGCATCATCGGAGACCGCATACCCATTCGGCTGGCGATTTTCGGCTTCTCCATCCTGCAATCCTGCGCCATGGTAGTTTTGCTGATGGCGGAAACGCTGCCGATGTTCTACTTGTTCACGATCCTGATGGGGATAGGGTTCGGCGGCAGGACGCCGTTGACCACCGCCATTCGGGGCGTATATTTCGGGCGCAGCAGCTTTGCCCGCATTACCGGAATTTCAATGATACCGATGAACATAATGTTCGTTATAGTGGTGCCATACGTTGCGTGGATGGAGGAGTTCATCACCGGCAGCTACACGGCGCCCCTGGCCTCCATCGCTGCGGTTAGCGCGGTGGGCGCGGTGATGTTCCTGCTCCTGGGCAACCCGCGCCTTTCCCCGTCTCAGCGACGGCAGGCCGATGTACGCCGCCTGGTTACTCAGGGAACGAATACGCCGGCGGACAACTGACGCGCCGGCCCGCGCGATATAGCGCACGCGGCTCACCGCATTGAAGCCGTTATCCCAGCCGTTGCAATCGGGCCACCGCCGCCCTACTCAATGGCGTGCAGGATGCCGTCGGTAGTTCTGACGTAAAAACGGTCTGCGGCGAACACCGGGGCAATTTCGATGGGCGCGTCCAGCGGGAGCTTCCAGACTTGCTCGCCGTCGGAACGGCGCAAAGCGTAAAAAAATCCCGCGCTGTCCCCAAAGTACACCCGGTCTCCCATTGCCACCGCAGATTCCAAGATGGCCCCCTCTGCGGCGAACCGCCAGATTTCCTTGCCGGAGTGGGCGTCGGCAGCGTAGAAGGTTCCGTTGAAGCTCCCCACGTAAAAGGTTTCGGGCGTCACCGCCGGAGCTGCCACCAGGCCGGTGCTGGTCCGCTCCCTGGGATCGAAGTCGGGATCGAAGAGCCATTGCCCGCCCTTTTGCACCGGGGGACGGGGCACTCCGGGGATCTGCCAATAGTAGAACTGCGCCCAGAGTCGATTGAACTGGTACTCGCCGGCAATCTCCCGCGCATCGGCGTCAACGGCATAGACCCGGCCGCCGGCGGGGAAATACGCCAGTCCGTTGGCCACCGCCGGAGATGCCTTGGTATTTCCCGAAGCGCGATAGCGCAGCTTGTCCTGGCCGGTACGGGCGTCAAATATGTACAGGTCGCCCAGGTTTGCCGCGGCATATACCAGCCCATCGTTCACCGCCGGCGCGGCGCGGAGCTCGCCTACGATCTGGCTCTTCCACAACAGCTTGCCGGTAGCAGCGTCCAGGGCGTACACGAAGCTGTCGGACGAGCCGACGTACACCATGCCGCCGGCCACCACCGGGGATGACGAGATGGGGCCTTCGGTTTTGAACTCCCACCGCAGATACCGGGAGTTGCGATCCACGGCCTGCACCCGGTGGTTGGTCAGGCCCAGATAGATGGTATCGCCGGCAACCGCTACCGAATGATCCAGCGGGGTGGCGATCTCGTATCGCCAGAGCTCGTCCCCCGTTGTCGCGTCCAGGGCGATTACCTCGAAATGCCCGCCGACGTACACCACGCCGTCATGCACCACCGGAGCGCCACGGGTGGGCCGGCTCGGATTGCGCGACCAGAGGACACTTCCTTCCGGCTGGACGGACGGCACGGGTATGTGCCGGGTCAACCGCAGGTCACGGCCCGTCATGGACCATTGACCGTCCCGCGAGTCCGAGCTGGCCTCGGTGCTGGGCGACCGGAACAGCAGCGTGATCGGGTTGGGGAAAAAGGGATAGTACAGCCAGGCCAGAAAGAACAGCGCCACCGCCGCCACTCCAAGACGAATCAGGCGGCGTCTGGTGAACCAGGCCAGGCGGCCCCGCCGCCGTGGCTGGGCCCACTTGGGGATACTGGCCGGAATGCGCTGGCATTCTCGGCAGAGCTCGCCGGGTATTTGACCCTCAGCCCCGCACCGGCTACAGGCTACGGTGTTGCTCGACCCGGTCTCGGATTGGGTGGCGTCGTCCATCGGTGGCAGAATATCCGGTTTTGGCGGGTGGAGCAATCAGAGAAAGACCGCCAGGCAGCGTGCCGGTTCAGTCGGTTGGTTCGATGAGAACTTGCGCGGGTGTGCGTAGGGGCGAATAATTATTCGCCCCTGCAACCGAAATCCGCGCGCTGCCGCCAAACGGGTATTACAGGTTCCGCTGTTTCGGGTCCAGCTTGTCCCGCAGCCAGTCGCCGAGCAGGTTCATGGACAGCACCGTGAGCAGAATGGCCAGGCCGGGGAAGAAGGACAGCCACCAGGCGTCGGTCACGAAGGACCGTCCGTCGGCCACCATTACGCCCCATGCCGGCGTGGGACGGGAAATGCCCGCTCCCAGGAAGCTCAGCGTCGCCTCCAGCACGATGACGAAACCCACCTGCAACGTGGCGAGGACCACTACGGTGTTGAAGATGTTGGGGAAAATGTAGCGGAGCATAATCCGAAAGTTGGACGCTCCGGCCACCCGGGCCCGGGAGATGTAGTCATGGCCCCGGATGGTCAGCGCTTCGCCGCGAACCAGCCGGGCATAGCGCGACCATTGGCTCAACACCAGCACGGCAATCAGTATCTCCATGCTGGGGCCCGCCATGGCGGCGACCACGATTGCCACTACGATGATGGGCAGGGAAAGGGAGATATCCACCAGGCGCATCATCAGATTGTCGGCCCACCCGCCGTAAAAGGCGGACACAATACCGAAAGAGGTGCCAATCAATCCCGATATTAGTATGGCCACGCCGGCCACCAACAGCGACACGCGGGATCCGTGCATGACCCGGCTGAGTACATCCCGGCCGATGTCGTCCGTGCCGAACCAGTGCTGCACCGACGGTTCGGCAAAGCGATTCTTCATGTCGCCTTTCAGCGGGTCGTAGGGAGCAAGCCAATTGGCGCCGAGGGCCGGGATGAGCAGGACTATCACCAGGACAGCCACTGGAATTATCGGATAGCGAAGCGCTTCCCTCGCGTAATGGCCAATTCGGGACGGCCGACGTGGGCTGCTAACTTCCGGTAGTGCTACGGCCATGGCTGTTGTCCTCGCTTAAACCCTCTTGGCGTCAGGTGTACCGTATGCGCGGGTCGAGGTAGGCATAGGCTATATCCACCAGCAGATTGGCGATGACATAGATGCTGGTGAAAGTCAGCATGATTCCCTGGAGCAACGCATAGTCGCTGGAGCGGGCCGCGTTGAACAGGAGGAACCCCAGGCCCGGCCACTGGAAGACGGTTTCGATGGATACGGAGCCGACCATGAGGGAGCCCAGCGTAATGGCGAAGTAGGTCAGCGGCGCAATAGCGGCGTTCCGCAAGCAGTGTTTCCAGATTATCTTCCGCTCGGCCAGGCCCTTGATGCGGGCCAGTTTTACGTACTCGCTGTCCAGCACGTCCAGCATGGACGAGCGGACGAGACGGAGCATTGCCGCCACCTGGAACCACCCGATGGCGATGGCCGGCAAGATCAGGTTCTCAATGCCGCCCTTGCCGGAGGTGGGGAACCAGTTCAGCTGCACCCCGAATATCCACATGAGGATGATGCCCAGCCAGAAGACGGGCAGGGACTGTCCGAGCAGGGCTACGACTTTGCCCGTCCAGTCAAATATGCTGTCGCGGTAGGTTGCGGTCAGGACTCCGACGGGCAGACCGATAACCCCCGCCACCAGTATGCCGGCTCCGGCCAGCTGGATGGTGGCCAAGAACCGGTCTTTGATAAGCTCGGCCACCGAGAACCGCGGGTACTTGAAGGAGTTGCCAAAGTCGCCCCTTACGGCGTTCCAAACGTAAGTAAAGTACTGTTCATGCAACGGCTTGTTGATGCCCCAGAATTCTTCCAGGTCGGCCCGGACCGTGGCGTCGGCGTCGTCCGGCAAGATGGCGTCCAGGGGGTTGCCGCCGGCGTGGCCCAGGGCAAAGGCCACCACGCTCACCACCACCAGGACCAGAAGCGCCTGGAGGATACGCATAATGATGTACCTTTGCATCCCTAACTCCTGGCTGGGGTCTAACCGTTGCTACTGGCGATTCAGGCACCGCGACCGTTGGTTGCCCAGCAGTCGCGGCGCGTAAGAACCGGCTTGCGTTATGGCTGCGGCGCGGATCAGCAGGGCGGAGCCTCGATCAACTCGTTGCTGCCCAGATCACCGCCCTCCCAGCCGGGGAATGGCCAGGCGCAGATGAACTTCGGGTCAACGATGGTTTCGATGGGAACCCAGAATAGCGGTATCCATTCGTGTTGGTAGAACTTGACGTCACCGATCTGGAGCAGAACCTTTTCACGTGCGACCGGCTCCACGGTCACCTGCAACTTGTGGTACAGGTCCCGCAGTTCCTGGGTTTCGTACATCCAGACCGTGGCGCCGTCATCCCGGTGGGAGTTGAACAGCATTATCTGGGCTTCCACGGCCTTGAAGGAGGGGGTGGTGGCCAGGGCCGTTTCGTGGTTAGCCTTCTGTCTGCGGCGGGCTACCACAGCCGCGCGGTCCTCGTCCCGCAGTTCGAGCTCCACTCCGATCTCGGCCCAGGCCAGTTGCATGAACTGGGCAATCTGGGGGAGTTCGGGCGCGCCGGGGAAGGGGTACATGGGAACGGTGATCTTGAACCCGTCGGGATAGCCGGCGTCAACCAGCAGCTGCTTGGAGGCTTCCAGGTCGTAACCGTACTCCTCTTCCCAGTCCTCGTCCCACTTGGGGTTCCAGGCCGTCAGCGTAGGATGGAAGGCGTGCACCTTGGAGTCCCAGACGCGACCCTTGTAGAGTTCCTCCTTGAAGGTTTCCCGGTCCACGGCCTTGTTCAGAGCCTTGCGCACCATGATCCCCCTTTCGCCCGGCGCAGTGACGGGGAAGTTGGGGTCATAGTTCTCGGGGTCGGAGTAGAACATGCCGCCGAAGCGGAAGGCAGTCTGTTGGGCCGGGCCGGTGCTGGGGATGATCAAGTAGCCTTCATCGGTGAGCCGGTCGCCCAAGTCGCGGTTGACCTCGGTCATATGCGTCTCACCGGCGCGGAACTGGGCCAGGCGGGTGGACTCTTCAAGTACCCAGGTGTTCCGCATTTCCGGATAGACCGGATCATGACGCCAGTGCCCATCCGGGAAAGCCAAGGAGTAGTCCACCTGCACTTCGGGGACCCGGCCGTCGTACTGGTAAGGGCCGGTGCCGGCCAGGCTTTCGTAGTATGCGTCGGTGCAGCCCTCGCTGGCCATGTTCTCAGCATCGTCGAACCCGCCGTTCTGGTCGCATTGAGCCTTGCTGTAGATCATGTTTCCCGCGGACTCGGCGGCGTAGAACAGATACTCCGCCGAAGGCTTCTTCATATGCACGCTGATGTTGTAAGGATCAATGATATCCACGTGGTCAGCGTTACAGATGCCGCCTTTGTAGCTGGCGCGAGTACCCTTTTGGCAGGTGAGCTTGAAGCTGTGCGCCACGTCCTCGGCGGTGAACTCGCCAAACCCGCGATGAAACTGAACGCCCTGCTCCAGTTCAAAGGTCCACACGTCGCCGGTGACGTTCATCTCCCAAGATTTCGCCAGCATGGGTATCCATTCGCTGGTATAGGGGTCCAGCTGGACCAGGTACTCCATGAATGGGCTGTGCTGGTACACGAAGTCAACGCCGCCCAGCCACGGCACCACAGTGTCGTCAATGGGAGTGATCAGCCCCAGGATGATCTTGTCCGTCAGCAGGTCCTGGTCGGCCATCGCGTCCGAAGCGGGCACTGCCGTAGCCGCGGGCTGCGCGGCCACCGCAGGCTGGGTTGCCGCCGGCGCAGCGGCCGGCGGGCTTTGCGCCGGCTGGCCGGTATCAGCCGGAGTCTCAGCGGCGCCTCCGCAGGCTATGACAAAGGCCAGCAACAAAAGAGCTGGCGCACCTATCAACGCCCGGGAAATCCTGATTCCGTAACGGTTCATTGCCAAGCCTCCAGACTCTGTTTCCGTTTGTTTCTGAATGTCGCCTACTATTGGTGTAAACAGTCCACATGTCCATTAACCAAGAGTTCCGCGAACTTTATCCCAGCGGCGCAACCTGTGTCAATGGCCCAACGAAAAGCGTGAACATGAAGCGAAAGCGGTACATATTCCTTGCTCAGGTTACTGAAATCGCAAATGCTCTATCGTGTTTCGGCAACCCGACGCGGTTCGGTGACCGTCAACTGTTGATTGGAAGATACGTCCACCAGCCTTTGGACAATTCCGCTGGGCCACCGGATCTCCAGGACATCCACCCGGTCGGCAGCGCCCAGGCCAAAGTGCGCCGGCAGCATGTTCTGGCCCTTGTTGCTGGAGCCGGCCGCGATCTCCCTGATTTGCGCGCGGCCAGCGGTGGTCACGGTGATTCGGGCCCCGATGCCGTCGCGGTTGCTAACCGTCCCCACCGTCTTGATGGTGAGCCAGTTTTTGCCCCAGGCGCAGCTGTTTCGGAACAGCTTCGCGGGCTGGGGCGCGCCGCCGAGCAGCCCCATATTCGCCAGGTACAAGTCCAGGCAACCGTCATTGTCGAAGTCCGCATAGGCCACGCCGCGGCCAACGCCCCGGTCATCGGCGCCGCTTACCGACGACATATCGGCAAACTTGGCTTCCCCGGTGTTGCGCAGCAGAAGGTTGGGCTGTTCCCGGTGGTTGCGGTAGGGCTCGGTATCCAGGAAACCGCTGGCCACGTAAAGGTCCTCCCAGCCGTCGTTGTCATAGTCGAAGAACACCGTTCCCCAGCTCACCCTTTGCTGCCGGCGCAACACTCCCTTGCCGGCGCCGGCGGCGGCGGCGACTTCCGTAAAGGTGTTCCCGTCGCCGCTGTTGCGCAGCAGGATATTGTCCTCAATATTGGTTACATAGAGGTCAAAGTTCCCGTCCCGGTCATAATCTCCCACGGCCAGCCCCATGCCGAACATGGCCGCGTTGGCCCCGGAGGATTGGGAAATATCCTCGAAGCGCCAGTTGCCATCTTTTCCCGGTCCGTCGTTGCGCCACAGCACGTTGGGTTGAATATCCTTGCCGAAGTCGTTGACCACATAGAGGTCTGCGTCGCCGTCGTTGTCGAAATCCACCCAGCTCGGCTGAAAGCCGGCTCCCCAGAGGTTGCCGTACTCGCCCTCCGAGTTGCCGGGAGCGCCGGCCTCTCCCAGCAGCTCGGCAACCTGAGTAAAGGTGCCGTCGCCGTTGTTGTGGAACAGGCCGATGGGTCTTACCGCATGGGCATAGAACCGCAGGTTAAAGGCTTCCAGGTCGTCCTCCGCCATGTGGCGCACCACCACAAAGTCCAGCCAGCCGTCCCGGTCATAGTCGCCCCAGGCGCAGCCCATGGAGCGGTAGCTGATGTCGGGGTCGGTCAGTCCGGCCGGTTCCGTCACGTCCACGAAAGCCCCCGCGCCGTTGTTGCTAAAGAGCTTGCTGGAACCCCAGTTGGTCACAAACAGGTCCTGGTCGCCGTCGTTGTCATAGTCGGCGGCGCACCCGCCGTTGGTTTTGTCGGGCAATTCGCTGACCCCGGCTCGCGCGGCCACGTCGGTAAAGGTGCCGTCGCCATTATTGCGGTACAGCGCGTTGGCCCCGTCGGTTTCCTCCACCAGGTCTCCGATGTCCGGCGTGGACGCCACGTAGATATCCTGGCGGCCGTCGCCGTTATAGTCGAAGACGACCACGCCGGCGCCCAGGGGTATCCGGTCCTCAAGGTCCCGGAAGTGACGGAAAGCCACGCCGGCGTCCTGGGCCACGTCGGTAAAATAGGGCGGGTGGTAAGTGAAACCTCCCGGCAAAGCGCCGGAGCGTCCATCGGGATTGGTCACCGCCACATCCACCGCGCCGGCCGGATGCGCCGGCGCCAGAACGGTCACGGAATGGGAGTCCAGGAACTCCACGATCCGGGCCTCCGCGCCGCCGATGGTCACCCGGCTGTCTTCCCGGAAACCGGCGCCCGTGACGGCCACCAGACTGTCCCCCGAAGTGGCGGCATGCGGAGGAGCCAGGGCTGAAACTTGCGGGCCTCCCGACGCGGCCGGCGGGAGTTGGCCGGGCCCCCAGGCCGGCCCCACGTCGGCGGCCGGGCTGGCGCTAAGGTTGGTCTGGTGGGAACCGTCGGCGTTCATCACCATGATCTCTTCGTTGCCGTAGCGGTTGCTGGTAAAGGAGATCCGGGAGCCGTCCGGCGACCAGGACGGCCAGTAGTCCTTGTAGAAATTGGCGGTGAGCTGCACCGGGTTAGAACCGTCGGCATCCATAACGTAAATGGCTCTCCGGCCGGTGCGGTTGGAGGAGAAAAGGATTTTGGAACCGTCGGGCGACCACGCCGGAAACTCATCGGCGGTGTAGTTTTTGGTGACGCGGGTCTGGTGGGAGCCGTCGGCGTTCATCACGTAAAGCTCCAGATTGCCGTCCCGTCGCGTGTTGAAAAGGATGCGCTTGCCGTCGGGCGACCACGCGGGAGACGCGTCGTAGCCGGGGTCATTGGTCAGGTTCACCTGGTTGGAGCCGTTGGCGTCCATCACGTAGATTTCGCGGTTGCCGTCCCGGTCGGAAGAGAAGGCGATCTTTTTACCGTCGGGCGACCAGGCGGGGAATGCGTTCAGCGGGCCGTTATTCTCGGTAAGACGGCGCTGGCGGGAGCCGTCGGCGTTCATCACGTTTATCTCCGTTGGGCCGTCCCGGTCCGACACAAAGGCGATCTTCTTTCCGTCCGGCGACCAGACGGGAAAGTCATCGTAGGCGGTGTTGTTGGTGAGCCGCCGCAGGTCGGAACCGTCGGTCTTCATGGAGTAAATCTCAAAGTCCCCGTCCCGGTCCGAGCGGAACACGATGCGAGCATCGCCGTCGTCGAGGAAAAACGGGCTTATGAACAAGAAGCCCACGCCGCCGATCATGCTCAGCGACCAGGTGCCGGCGGCGAAGGCAGCCACCGCCTTCTTGGGCATGACGCGGGCCAGCCCCCAAAAGGTGAACGGGCCGCCGGCGGCGGCGGCAAACAGCAGCGCCGCCGCCGGCGCGCTCCCCATGCCAACCAGCAACAGCACCGCCACCAAGGGTATCTCGAACAGCAGCGGCACGTTGATGAGGATGCCAAAGGTGGCCGCCACGACGATGCCCGAGACGTTGTTGCCCAGGTAGGTGGCGACGGTGTCCGGCGTTAACCATTGGATGACCAGACCGCCGGCGAACCCGGCCAATATCATGGCCGGCCCCAAACGCCACAGGTAACGGAGGCTGGCCTTGATCCAGTCCTTCAACCCGGTCGTCAGGGTGTCCCGCCAGGTGTTCGGGCCGCTTTCCTCGCCAACTGTTCCGTACCGGAATATATCGGCCAGGGGAACGCGACGACGGACGAGCAGCGCCACCAACGGCCCCAGCAGCAGCACGCCCACAATGCTAACGGCGATGCGAGTGCTGGCCAGCATGGGGGTGAACACCAGCGCGGCCATCACCAGCGCCGGTATGTTCAGGGTGGAAGACCCCTGGGTAATCGCGATGGCTGTTTCTACGGGCGCGCCCCGGCGTCGGAACGCCGACGCAATGGGAACGATGCAGGCGGAGCACAAGTTCATGGAGGAGCCGACGGCGAACCCGCGCAGCACGCCCTTGAGACCCCCGCCGGTGAAACGGGAACCTTCGCCCCTGGGGAACAGGAACACTTCCGTGATGCCCGACGCAAGAAAGGCGAAGGTCATCCCCAGGCTCACCAGCCTGAGGTAGCTGAGGGAGAAGTCCCACCAACGCTGGAAGAACCCGGTTTCGGGTTCCCGGTCGATGCAGAAGCCCTGGAAGCATTCAGTCTGGGGGGCGTTGACGGCGACCAGATCCGCTTGCACCGTGTCCAGTTTAGGGATACGGTTGAAGGCCAGGAACAAGCCCAGAATGACCGCCAGCAGCACGATGCCGATGACACGCTTCTTTTTCAGCGCCGTATCAAACATCCGCTGCGCCCCAAACGGCGCGACTATCGTCGCATAACGTCGTAACTGGTCCGAGGATTCGGTTGCCGGAACGGTGCGATGTTATGCCCGGCCCGGGTTGCTGTCAACGGAATGCGACAATCAATCTTGGAGGTGTCGAAACGGCAAACACGGATGGCATGCCAAGTGGACGAGAGAATGGGGTAGCAAACAATGCAAATCTTAACTAATCGTGTTAGGGCGGCGTTTACACTCTTGCTTATAGCGGGAGTGGTCTCTGTGCTGGGCGTGGTGGTCTTGGCTACCGGAGAGCTAGATGCTGATACCGACGCTCCGTACAGCCAGGAAGAGCTGGCTGCTGACCAAACCTTCCGGTACGAGGTTGCCACGTATCGTCGGTTCGGGCCTCTGGCTGCGCAGATTGCCGGTGATTCGAGGATAGACGTACATCCCGAACATGCTCGGTTATCCGGTTATGTGGTCGCTGACTCCAATGGGAATTTCAGCAGTAGCCAAAGCACGGTTCATGACGAGAACCGGACGGCTTGGTACACAACCGAAGTTGATTCGGACGGAAATGCAACGGTGACCAATCACCGCAGCAGTGCGGTCAAGACCGAAGTTATGCCCGCCGCTGCACTCCGGTTCAGGGCTGATCATGAAGCGCCTCCACTGGGTGAAACGTTAGAGGCTTCGGGCTGGACCCGTAACGGCAGCGACACTTTCAACGGTCAGGCGGTCGAAGTCTATGAGATAACCCTCTCTGCGGAGGAGCGTGAGCCGGCATCGGGCATCGAGTTGCCGTATGTGGAGGATCTTGAGCCCGTGGCTTTCAAGGAGCGGATGATGGTGTCCTCTGCTCTCAATCTTGTCTTGAAGCATGATCGCTGGTCGGTCGATTCCGGCAACGAGCCGGTGCTGATTGAAACTACTGAGATCCTCAAGGCAAAGGTGGAGTGAAAATGCTACCCATAGCTGTCGAACTTTTGATGAACGTCGTCGCTTTCAATCTAGTGCGCCATGTCGCCGTAGCTTTTGCTACGGCGACACTTTTGCTTGTGTCCGGCTGTGGTAGATGAGCGCTTCCACCCGCCGATACCACAAATCCCGAGTAGCGAAATCGCCTCGATACTCGCACGTTGACTCCCGTTAAATCCCGGTGCTAGGGTGAGCCAGCCTGACGGAGCGGTGTTGCGATGCGGCGGATCGATTATCGCTGGATCATCTTGATCACGGGGTTTATGATCCTCTTTTTCAACGGGGGGGCCCGCTCCGCGCTGGGGTTGATGCTGAAGCCCATGGGCGACGATCTGGACTGGAGCCGGTCGGCGCTGTCGTCGGGCATCACGGCGTACATGCTGATCTCAGCCCTGGCGATGCCTTTCGTTGGGCGGCTGGCGGATCGCTACGACCTGCGCTGGATCATGGGAACCGGGGTCGCGGTGAGCGCCCTAGGCATTGGCCTGATGAGCGTGGTGTCGGCGCCCTGGCAGCTGTACCTGGTGTACGGCGTAGTCTTTGCCCTGGGCAACGCGGGCATTTCCAACCCGGTGGTCAGCGTGATGATCGTCCGGTGGTTCCCCCAGCGCCGGGGCGCCGCCAACAGCGTGGCGGTATCGGGCAACGCCATGGGCCAGCTGGTGATCGTAGGCTCGCTGGCCCAGTCGCTGGTGCGCTACGGCTGGCGCGCGTCCTTTGCGGCGTTGGGGGTGGCAAACCTGGTGATCCTAACGCCCATCGCCTTGGCGGCGGTGCGGGCCGCGCCGCCGCCAGCGCCGGCTGCGCCCGGCCCGGCCCGGGACAACCCGGCGGCGGGTGCCGCGGCGACACCGGAGGGATCGCTGCTGACGTCGCGACAGCTGTGGCTGCTGGGCGGGATCTACGCCATCTGCGGGTTCCAGGATTTTTTCGTGGCAACCCACGTGGTGGCGTTCTCCCTGGACATGGGAATGGGCACGCTGTTGGCGGGCAACCTGCTGGCCTTCATGGGCGTGATGGGCTTGCTGGGAGTGCTGGTCTCCGGGTATCTAGCCGATCTGGTGGGGCCGGGCCGTCCCACACTGCTCTGCTTCGTGATGCGGATAGGGATATTCGCGCTGATTATCTTGTCGCAGACCATACCGGCGGTGATGATTTTCGCGCTGCTGTACGGTTTCACCTTCCTGATGACCGCACCGCTGACGGTGCTGTTTTCCGGCAACATCTTCGGGCAGCGACGACTGGGCCGGGTCAGCGGGACCATATCGGGCATTCACCAGATCAGCGGCGGCCTGGGGGCGCTGGCCGGGGCGCTGGCCTTCGACATCTGGGGCAGCTATGATCGGGCCTTCCTGCTGATGCTGGCGTTGTCAGTCGCGGCAACGGTGGGGACCCTGCTGGTGCGCGACCGGACGGCGCGGTCGCCAATGCCATGGTTCGCCGTCTGTGATTAGACTGCTCCGCCGGTTTTGGCGTTGGTTGCCGGGGCGGCTAATCCATCAGGGGCTCCGATGCGGGAATGCTTCCAACAGGCGTGGGCCGGGATCGCCGGCTGATGCGGCCGGCCGGCGATCACTCGGTAGGAACCCGCGTCCGGTAGAGCCGGCCGTACTGCACGAAGGCGACGATGGACATTATCGCCAACACCAGGCACAGGACATCGATAGCCGTCAGCGCTGCCGCGATGCCGCTGCCGAGATCGGCCGGATCCCGGCCCAGCAGGCGGAACGCGGCGGCGCTGGCGACTCGGACGACCACCAGACCGGCGGTCGCTCCGGCAATCCACCAGCGGCGAAGGGCCAGGGTCTGCTTCACGGTTATCGTCTTACATCGGCGGGCGGGTTTTGTGCCAGCCGGCGTGCTGCTGGTACGTGTAGGCGGCCTGGATGACCCCCGGTTCGTCGAAGGGCTTGCCGGCGATTTGCAGGCCAATGGGCAGGCCGTTCTCGGTGAAGCCGCAGGGCACCGAGATGGCCGGCAGACCGGTGACGTTGAAGGGGGCGGTGAAGCTGCGGCCCCGCACGGTGCTGGCGGGATCGTAGCCCGCGAAGGCCGGCGCCGGCTGGGTCATGGTGGGCGTCACCAGGAAGTCCACCGTCTGCATCACCTCGGCGAACTCGCGGCGGGCCAGCGTCCTCACCCGCTGGGCTTGCAGGTAGTCGGCAGCGGACATCAGCGCGCCGATGCGGAACCGGCCCCGGACGATCTCGCCGAAATCCTGGGGGCGGGCCTTCAGGTTGGGCTCGTGATAGGCGTACGCCTCGCTGACCATGATGACCGAGTTGGCGGCGCGAACGTGATCCAGGCTGGGCAGGGAAACCTCCTCCACGATGGCGCCCAGGCTCTCCAGTTCGGCAATGGCCTTCTCCACCGTGGCGACGACCTCCGGGTTGACGCTGGGATCGGGGTCGAAGAAGTAATGCCGCGGCAGGCCCAGCTTGACGCCGCGAATGCCCTCCCGCAGGGAGCGGGAGTAGTCGGGAACCGGCGCCCGGCTGGAGGTGGGATCCTTGGGATCATGGCCGGCGATGGCCTGGAGCATGTAGGCGGTGTCCTCCACCGTCCAGGTCATCGGCCCGGCGTGGTCTTGGGACCAGCTGAGGGTCACGACGCCGGCGCGGCTGACGCGGCCATAGGTGGGTTTGAGGCCCACGATGCCGCAGAGGGAGGCCGGGCCGCGTATCGAGCCGCCGGTGCAGGAACCCAGCGCGCCCAGGGCCTGGCCGGCCGCCACCGCCGAACCGGAGCCGCTGCTGGAGCCGCCAGTGATGTGGGCCAGGTTCCAGGGGTTGCAGGCCGGCTCGAAGGGAGTAGTCCAGTCGGGGCCGCCCAGGGCGAACTCGTGCATGGCCAGCTTGCCCAACAGGATGCCGCCGGCGGCCTTGAGCCGGGCCGTGGTAGTAGCGTCTTCGGTCGGCACCCGGTCGATGTCAACGCGGGAGCCGGAGGTAGTGCGGACGCCGCCCGTGTCGTAGAGGTCTTTCAGGGCGAAGGGAATGCCGTGCATATGGCCGCGGTAATCGCCGCGCCGGATTTCCGCCTCGGCGACGCGGGCCTGCTCCAGCGCGTCGTCGGCCAGCAGCAGGATGAAGGAATGGAGGCGGTCGTCAGTATCGGCGATGCGGTCCAGGCAGGCGCGGGTCAGTTCCACCGGCGAAAGTTCGCCCTTCCGCATCAGCTCCCCGGCCTGGTGGATGGTCAGATAGTGCAATTGGGTGTCGGTTGTAGCCATGCGGGTGTCTGCTCCTTGACCTAATCCTCGGGCCAGTCGGGATGGTACTCCACGATCATCTCGGTTGCGCCGAAGCTGATGTCGTGGAGCTCGCGGGCGTAGGCGGCGTAGAGGTCGTAGATGGGTTTGAGTTCTTCCACTTCCTGCCGGCTCATGCCGAGGCCGGCGCGGTCGGCCAACTGCTGGAGTTCGTCAATGGACATCTCGGCCGGGTCAGGCATATTGGCACCTCCGGGCTGCAATGGTGATTGAGACGAGCTGATTATACAGCGGATTATAAGCCATTCACCGGCTACCCAGCCGGCTACTCCCGAAAGATCTCCTCGCCACGGTGCAAGCGCAGGGCGATTTGGTAGGTCTGGCCGACAGCGCGGGAGGTGGGAGCGTGGGCGGCCAGGTAGCGGGCCATGCCGATGAGGACGTGGCGACCCGACTCGGTTCCCCGGCGTTGGCGGTACTGGCTGAAGCCGGCGTCAACGATCTGGAAAGAGTGAAAGCCGGCGTCCTCGTTCAGCATGGCCCGGCCCAGGGGGAAGCCCAGGTGCGGGCAGCGGTTGTCCACGGCGTACACCCGCCCGTCGTGGTAGAAGACGGCAACCGCATGGCCACCGCCGGTGACCACCCGGCAGCCGCCGGTTTTCAGTTCGTCAATGCTCCCAACCCGTATCGGTTCTGCGCTTTGCGTCGCCATGATGCCTCCCTCCTAATGATGCCTCCCACCTGGTCTGGGCCGGGCGGCAATTGCCGCCCGAGTAGCCTTTCATGCCACTTGCTTTCGCGTACCAGATGCCCCTATCCGGCCTCCCTATTCGGTATCGGCAACGGAGGTTGGAACCGTCGCGTCGCGCTCGGCGTAACGGGCCAGGAAGTCGCGGATTGCGCCGAAGTATTGCCGGTAGCCGACGTACATGAGATCGTTGTGGCCGGCGTTGGGGATGATTGCCAGGCGCTTTTCGGTGGTCTTGAAATTGTCGTGCATCGCCACGGCGTCGCTGAGGGGCGCCAACTCATCTCGTTCGCCGTGGATGACCAGGGCGGGGATGTCGATGGAATAGAATTTGGCGTGATAGTCGTCTTCCAGCGCCCGTATCACGTCGGGCGCGAGGCCGTCGGCGAAGCGGCCCAAGTTGGGGCGTCCGCTCTCGATGATCACGCCGTTGAGCCGGTGCGACTCGGCGACCGCCAGCTCGCCGGCGGCGTGACGGCCCATGGAGCGGCCCATGACGTACACTGGACCGGTGACGCCAAGCTCTGCCATGGCCTCGCGCAGCCCTTCCAGCGCCACGTGGGCGTCGGACAGCATGGTGTTGAAGGTGGGAGCGCCGCCGGATGCGCCGTAGCCCCGGTAGTCGGCGACGAAGAAGTTGGCGCCGATCTCGTTGTAGTGGGGCGCGATGTGGTCGTAGCCGGCGGCGGTCTCGCCGTTGCCGTAGAAGAACAACACGGTGGGATAGGCCCGGTTCACCGCGTGGAACCGGCACGACAACTGTACGCCGTCGGCCACGTTGATCGCGTAGTCCACCGCGCTCTCCGGGGTCTTGGTCCAGTGGCGCTGGGGATGGAAGGAGCGGCCTGAGCCCACGGAATTCTCCAGCGCGGAATAGTCAACAACAGCCATAACCGGCCCTCCCCAGCGAATAATTGGGATTATACTACGAGATAATGACCGCCCCGACTACCGCCGAACTGTCATAGGAGTCATGCAGTTGAAACTACGTAACCGTCACTCCTGCGTACGTAACCGCCACTCCTGCGAAAGCAGAAGTCCAGAGTACATAAAGTGAACAAATACACAACGCGGCTAAACAATCTCGGTCCCTGGATTCCCGCTTTCGCGGGAATGACCCGGTGGCCGACGGCGGTATCGCCGAGGTTCGCCCTGGATTCCCGCTTTCGCGGGAATGACGGTTGGATCGGGAAACCGCCACTGGATCGGGAATGACGATTGGATCGGGAATGACGGTTGGACCGGAAACCACGGTTGGACCGGAAAACCGCCGGAGGAGTATTGGCATGGTGAAAATGGAAATCGGGCTTTACGACGTGCTGGACCAGGCCCGTATGGAGTCCTATCCGGTTGCGGCGGACGTGTACGACGCGCACATTCGCGGAGCGCAGGAAGCCGAGCAGCTGGGGTACAAATATTACTTCTCCATAGAGCATCAGAGCTCCGACGTGAGTTTCCTCAGCTCGCCCAGCGTGTACCTGACGGCGCTGGCCCGGGCCACCAGCGCGCTGCGGTTTGGCGTAATGATCTACCAGCTTCCCTTTCACCATCCCGTCCGGCTGGCTGAGGAAGTGGCGATGCTGGACCAGCTCTCGCGGGGACGGGTGGAGTTCGGCGCCGGCACCGGCGTCACCAGCCACGAGTTCCTGCGCTGGAATGTGGACTTCGACCGCCGGCGAGACATCAGCCGGGAAGCGCTGGACATCATCCTGATGGCGTGGCAAGAGGGCAGCGTGACCTACGAAGGGGAGTATTTCCGGTTCGACGAGGCGCTGAGCACGCCGGAGCCGTTCCAAAAGCCCCACCCGCCGGTGTGGTTCGGCGCCCACAGCGCAGCCAGCTTCGAGTACGCCGCCCAAAAGAACTTCAACGTTTCCCAGAACATCGACACCGACCAGGTGATCGCCGACAAGTTCGAGACGTGGCGCAACCGGTGGCGTGAAGCCGGCCACGACACTCCCATGCCCAAGACCTTCCTGACGCGGCACGTTCACGTGGCCGAGACGGACGAAAAGGCCCGCGAGCAGGCGGAACCGCACCTTGCCACCGCCGCCTTTCCGTCCGCCGCGCCAGCCGGCAAGGGGCACGACTACATCGGTTCCACCCGCATCGGATACGGGCCGGACGGTATGCGCGGCGGCGACCCGGGCACGCCGGAGCGGGCCGAGCTGCGGCGGATCTTCCGCGAGCGGGCCCAGTCATACGACTTTTGGATTGACCACGGCATCGCAGTGGTGGGCAGTCCGGAGACAGTGGCGAAACGGCTGAAGGAACAGCGCGACCTAATCGGCCACGACATTTTCTGCGCCCGCCACCTCTTCGGCTATATCGACCCGGAGCACGCTCGGCAGTCCATACGGCTGTTTGCGGAAGAAGTGATGCCGGCCTTTGCCTAGGGCCAGGCGTCAAACCGAGTTGCCCGGCGTCAAACCGCTCCGTTTCCGTCATTCCCGCGCAAGCGGGAATCCAGAACCGCCGGCCATTTATAATCCGGCCAGACCGCCCGGCGAACACTGTATCCGAAGCGTTGCTGCGGCGTTGTCTTGAGTTCACCGAGCTGATGATACCGGTGAGTGGAAGTCCGGTTTCGGCAAGCACTTTGCCAGGTTCATTTATGCTAACGGGTTAGCCCGGAGGAGCGCAGCACATGTGCGGAAGGATCAGCCTGTTTGCTGAACTGGGCGAGTTGGCGTCCCGGTTCCGGTTCATCCCCGACGATATTGGCGATGCCTACCAGGCTTCCTGGAACATCGCGCCCACCGCTGCGGTGCTGGCCATTACCGCCGGTGCGGAGATGCGCCGGGCCGGCGTAATGCGCTGGGGATTCACTTTCAACCGCCCGCCGGGGAAGTCAGGGGCGTCGCGGCCTCTGTTCAACGCCCGCAGCGAGACTATTAGGGAGCGTCCGGCCTTCCGGTCGGCCTTCGCCCAGCGTCGCTGCCTGATGCCCGTCAACGGGTTCTACGAGTGGCAGGCCAGCCCGGGCGGAAGCAAAACGCCCCTGTGGATACACCGGACGGACGAGCGCCCCTTTGCCCTGGCCGGCATTTACAACACCAGGCCGGACCCGACGGCCTCCATAATCACCGGCGCGCCCAATGCGCTGATGACGCCCATCCACAACCGGATGCCGGTGATGCTGGACGACACGGAGTACGACGATTGGCTGGACCCGGAAGCGGCGCCAATGACGCTGCATACCCTGCTACAGCCGCGGGAGTGGCCGGAGCTGACCGCGCGGCCCGTGTCCACGGCGGTGAACCGGGCCGGCTCCGACGGGCCGCACCTCATCGCCCCGGCGAATGGCGGCAGCGCGCCGCTGCTGTGATGCCGACTGCTGCTCCACATCAATTGCTATACTCCGCATCCTTGCCTCCGGTCTAAAACACCCCCGGGTCCACGTACTCCCCCCATTCCTCCCGCAGCGTCGCCATAATCTCGCCCTCCG
Source organism: Dehalococcoidia bacterium (assembly GCA_963692995.1). Classification (GTDB taxonomy): domain Bacteria; phylum Chloroflexota; class Dehalococcoidia; order Lucifugimonadales; family UBA3495; genus Bin87. The sequence continues at coordinate 363,556 of OY843611.1, read as the reverse complement.
TAACTCCGGCCGCCACCGCCGTCAGGATTGCCGGCAGCAGGTTCCCGTCCGCCCGCGCCGTCTGCGCAATGTCGCGGCGTCCGGCTGCCGCGTCCGCCGCGCTGCGACCCCGCCGGGCCGTGGTGAGCCGCTGGATCTGCCGTTCCTCCTCGGCGTAGTCAAACTCGAACAGTTCCAGCCCGCCGGCGTTGGTGGCGTCGCCGCCGTACTCGTCGTTCACTCCGACGATGGTATAGTCGCCCGACTCCACCCGCTGCTGGTAGCGGTACGACGCCTGGGCGATTTCGCTCTCGATGTAGCCATTGCCGATGGCCTCCAGCATCCCGTCCAGCATACTGCCGTTGCCCATGCCGTCGATGCGCTCGAGGTAGGCCAGGGCCGCCTCTTCCAGCCGGTTGGTCAGCGTCTCCAGATACGCCGAACCGCCCAGCGGGTCGGGCGTGGCGGCCACTCCCGACTCGTGGGCCAGTATCAGCTGCGTCGCCAGGGAAATCCGCATGGCCTCTTCCGACGGTATGTCGTAAGCCTCATCGTAGCCACTGACGTGGAGAGATTGCGTGCCGCCCAGCACGGCGGCCAGCGCCTGCAACCCGCCCCGCAGGATGTTGTTCAGCGGGTCTTGCCGCACCAGGGTGGAACCCAGGGTCTGCGTGTGGAAGCGCATGCGCATCGATTCGGGCCGGGTCGCGCCGTAGCGATCCCGCATCAGCCGCGCCCACATCCGCCGCGCCGCCCGGAACTTGGCAATCTCCTCGAAAAAGTCGTTGTGCACCCCAAAGAAATGGGACAACCGGGACGCGAAGGCGTCCACCGGCAGCCCCCGCCGCATCGCCGACTCCACGTAGGCCATGCCTTGCGCCACGGTGAAGGCCAGTTCCTGCACCGCGTCGGAGCCGGCTTCGCGAGTGTGATAGCCGCTGATGGATATGGTGTACCAGTTAGGTACGTGTTTCGTGCAGAACTCCACCACGTCCGTGGTCAGTTTCAGCGCCGGCGCCGGCGGCAGGGCAAAGGTCTTTTGCCCGTGGAATTCCTTCAGCGAGTCGTTCTGCACCGTACCCCGCAGCGCGGCCCAGGGCGTGCCGCGCCGCTCGGCGGTATGCAAGAACATCGCCAGCAGCACGATGGCCGGATGGTTGATGGTGAGCGACACGCTGGCCTGATCCAGCGGTATGCCGTCGAACAGTTCTCCCATATCGGCGGCGGTGTCGATGGCCACGCCCAGCCGTCCCACCTCGCCCTCGGCCAGCTCGTGATCCGAGTCGTACCCGGTCAGCGTCGGATGGTCAAAGTCGGTGCTCAACCCGGTTTGCCCGTGGGCCAGCAGAAACCGATAGCGCTCGTTAGTAGCCCGCGCCGTCCCAAACCCGGCAATCTGCCGCCGCGTCCACAGCCGGCCCCGGTACATCGTCGGATAGGCGCCGCGGGTGAAGGGAAACTCGCCGGGGATGCTCAAGTCGGCGCCCGGATCAAAACCGCCCGCGACCAGCCCATCAGGCGTGTAGAGCGGCTCAATCGGGATGCCGGAAAGGGTGCGGGGGTAATCGCTACTGCCGTCGATGGTCATGGCGCTCCGACCTAGTTGCCAAGGGTTTCCGTCAGGTATGTGTCGTCCGCTTACTTGTGAATCGTCAGTGATCTTGGCAGGGTGTCAGTTGGTTTGGAGTAGCAGCGCGACCTTATCGACCAGGGACTCCACGTCATCCAGACCCTCGGCGATGTCCTGGGCCGACAGCTCGTTCTCGTAGAAGTTCTCGTGCAGCAGGCTGGCCGCCGCAAAAAAGCGAATGATGTCCCGGTCGCCGATCTCGGAGCGCAGTCGGCTGGCGATGCGGGAAAGGAGCCGGTGGCGGTTATGCTCCCAGCCGCGTTGCTCCGCGACGGCTTTCAGCATTTGGGCAGCCGCGCCCCAGCCTTTCTCGGAAGCCTGTTGCAAATCCCCCATCGCCAGTTCTGTCCTGGCTTGGGCGAGGAAGCGTTTGCTGTGAACATGATATTCGGGCCTGGTCATGCCATTCTCACTGCCGTGGGCCAGGTTATCCGGCCGGTTGGCGGGCCGGCAACCGGCCGGCAGAGCCCTGCCACTGCTCTATGATAGCAATTCCGCCGCGCATTTGGGCTAACCATTATCCGATTGGCTGCCGCGTCTCCGCGCGTCTTCCCGAATGCAGGCTTGGCAAGTGGCGAACATCCAAGTCTCTCGGAACTCCCAGTAGTCGGAACTGGTGAGCGCCGGCCCGCAATAGCTCTTGCTTTGGTAAGCTTCCTTGATGTGGATGGAAATAAGTTGGGCGCCCGTTTCTTCGGCAGAGAAATTGCGGTTTCCTGAATCGAGCCGGCAAATTGGTCAAACGTGTCAGCCCACGGCGACTTGATGCTCTCCATACAACAGCCCTCAATCCGTCACACCGGGCGCGTTTTCCAGCCCCGACCGCAGCCGCCGGTAAATATCCCGGTGCGGCGCGAATCCGTTATTCTGCATCACGGTTCTCCTGACTTCCCTGGGTCGGAGCAGCGGGCGCCGACGGCGCTTTGGGCTCGTCCGTTGACCACTCAATGGCTTTGAGAAAAGACTGCCCGGCAATAGCAATCAACCCAACAATAGCAAGCCCCACAAACGTCAGGTAAGCGGCCTTCAAATCAATGTCTCTGGGTTGGTAGCATGGGCTCATTACAAGTGCAAAGATAGCCGCGCAAAGGGCCGCAAACGCCAGAAATATGAACCCCAGCCACTTTGCACGTTGCGAACGGTTTGGTGATTTCATTTTATTCTCCATTGCACGACTTTGAGTAGTGCGCGACTGCTTGCTTTCTCATTCCCGGCTACCGCGGCACCTTACATCATATCCCCCCAAATGCCGACACTTCCGCCTGCGGCGGCGCAAAGAATCAGGCCGGAGTTTCAAGCGTAGGCGCCACGGCAATGCCCATCTTCTCCCACAACAATTCTGCCAAGCCCAGCGGGAAAGTCCCGATCACATACAAAACTGGAAAAAGACTAATTGCAAACAATGCTGTAGCGAATATAGCAGCACGTTTCGGTTGGTTCGGCATTACCTCTAGCCTCCTTGCTCGTGGTTTATTGGCATAATATGCCAATCTTCACCCGCGCCGCTATAACCCGCCTCCCAAGGCCGGCGCCGCCGTCTCCGGCGGCACGCTCAATCCTCCTTTCATCGTAGCAGTCGCGTTGCCGGACCGGCTGATATGCTACGCTGCCAGCAATCTACAATCAGGGCATGATGACAGTGGCAATCCGCGAATTTGAGGTTGTGCTAACCCGCGCCCCGGAAGGTTAGGCCATCAGTTGCCCGGCCCTTTTCGGTTGCCATTCTCAGGGCGATACTGAGGCTGAAGCGCTGGCAAACATCGGAGAAGCCATCGCCGGTTGGTTGGAAGCTCACGCCCGTCAGTCGGCGGCGCGCAAAGCCGAAATACTGGCTGACGGCAAGCGTTACGGCTTTCCTACTACTACCACTACAGTGCGCTTGCCCCAGCCATCTTTTACCCAGGCAGCAGACTAGCCGAGAGATCTGACCATCCCGGCAACATCAACCCGGCCACGTTGGGCCGGGTGGTAGAAGCGATTGGCCTGTCGCGGGCCGAATTTCTGCGTCTGCCTGGGTCAGGGCACCGTAGGCCAGCGCGGCCTACGGGAAGTCGAACCGCTCGTATCCACCGTGGGCGCCGGGCGCCGAGGCCCGCTCCAACCGTCGCCGATCATACCCAGAATCGCAAGGCCACGTTGAGAACTACCAGGACGATGCCGAGGACGGCCAGCCCGCCGGCAACCCAGCTGCGCAGTGAGGATATCTCGCCTTTCACCTCGGCTTTGGTGGCGGCGATCTCGCCTTTCACCTCGGCTTTGGTGGCGGCGATATCGCCTTTCAGTTCGGCTTTGGTGGTAGCGATTTCGCCTTTCAGTTCGGCGACCTCAGCTTTGACTTCGGCAACGTCGGCTTTGGTAGCCAGGTGATCAGCGCCCCCCTCCAGGCGGCTTACCCGTTCCTCTAGGCTCGTCATATTGTCTCCTTTGATGCCTTTGAATTTGACCGGCGCGGGTAGTATGTCAGAGGCGAACCCGGCGGCAATGCCGGGTTCGCCTCCCTCATTCGTGGTCCGGCGAGTTCGCTTACAGGAAGTCGAACTGCTCGTACACGCCGTGGACGATGGGCACCGGGTCCAGTTCCAGCCACCGGTTGAGGATGGTGGCGTAGGTGGAGCGGAAGTCGTTGGTGAAATGGAGGTCGCCTTCGGAGTGGTCTTCGAGGCGCAGGGACGGGTATTCACCGTAGAGGCCGCCGTTGACCGAGCCGCCGGCGACGAAGGCCACGCCGCCGGAGCCGTGGTCGGTGCCGGTGCCGTTGTCCCGGATGCGCCGGCCGAACTCGGAGAACACCAGGATCAGCGTGTCGTCGGCGAGGCCATGCTCCTCCAGGTCGCCGGTGAAGTCGGCGATGGCGGTGGACACGTCGGTCCACAGCTTGGCGTGGGCCGGCAGCTCGTTGCTGTGGGTGTCGAAACTGCCGTGCTGGGTATAGTAGATGCGGGTGCCCAGGCCGGCGGACATCACCTGCGCCATGTTCTTCAACGACTGGCTGATGGGCGTGTCGGCGTACTCGACCGTTGACGAGTACAGTTCCGGCGCGGTACGCAGGCGGTCGGCGCCCTTCAGGGCGTTGGAGCCGGTCTCGGACAGCACCTGGGCCACCACGTCCTTGCTCTCGGTGGGGCCGTAGATGCGGCTGAAGGCTTCCAGGGCGTACTGCCGCGACTTTTCGTCCTGGATGTCGGGCATCAAACCGTAGGTCTCCAGGTTGGCCACCGAGGCCACCGGCACGCCCTTTGCCACCATGGCCCGGGGCAGGCCGCGCCCGAAGTTCACGCCGGTCAGCACGTTCTCGCCGCGGGCGTCCAGGTCGCGGATGGCGGCGGCCAGCCAGCCCTCGGCGCCGATCTTCTCGGATTCGGCGGTGTACCAGACGTCCCGGGAGCGGAAGTGGGAGCGGTTGGGGTTGGGATAGCCGATGCCGTTGATGACGGCGAAATTGCCCTGGTCCCACAGGCGCTTGATGGGGGCCAGGCTGGGATTGAAGCCCACCTCGCCGTCCAGGTGCAGCACCGCGCCCTCCGGTATCCCGACGTTGCTGCGGAAGTCATAGTAGAGCGGGTTGTTGTAGGGAATCACCGTGTTCAGAGCGTCGTTGCCGCCCTGAAGCTCGATCACCACTACGTTCCGTTCCTTCTTGGTGGAAGTCATCAGGCTATCCTCCTTGCGCGCCGGGCCGGTACACCTGGATGCGGTGCCGGTTGCTTTCGGTTACGTAAAGGTTGCCCTCCCGGTCCAGTTTGATCGATACGGGAGACCAGAAGTACTTTTCGATGTGGGACGATTCCTCGTGGGGCTCGTCCACGAAATATTCGATTTCGGGTTCCAGGTTGGCCCGGGAGCGGGCCTCCCCTTCCTCCACGTTCACGGACAGGAAGTTGGCCGCCCACGCGGACAGGGTGGCTTCGCCGCGCAGCTTCTGCACGAAACCGCCGTTGGGGTCGAGTACCTGCACCCGCTCGTTGCCCCAGTCGGCCACGTAGATGTAGCCGGCTGCGTCAACGGCCACACCCGACGGACGATGGAACTCGCCGTCGCCCCGGCCAGAGGTCCCAAACGATCCCAGATGCTCGCCGTCGGGAGAGAATTTCCGGACCCGGTCGTTGCCCCAATCGGCTACGTACACGTTGCCGTCGGCGCCGACGGTCAGGCCCCAGGGCAGGTTCAACCCGGCGTCGCCGTTGCCTGCGCTCCCGCCGTTGTCCGCGCGCCCGCCGTTGCCTGCGCTCCCGAAAGATGCCAGGAAGCGGCCCTCCGCCGTGAACTTCTGCACCCGGTGGTTGTAGGTGTCCGCTACGTACAGGTTGTCGGCGGCGTCAAAGGCCAGGCCGGACGGGGTGTCGAGCTGTCCCGCGCCGGAGCCGCGCTCGCCCCAGGTGGACAGCAGCGCCCCTTCCCGGTCGAACACCGAGATGCGATGCGCCGCCTCGTCGCTGACGTACACGCGGCCCCGGCTGTCCAGCGCGCAGGCCGAGGGCCAGATGAACTGGCCGGGAGATTGGCCGTAGGCGGCGAAGGTGCCGTAGTACTCGCTGTTGATGTCGCACACGGTGACGCGCACGCCACGGGTCACGTTCTCCAGCGAGCGGTTCGCAACGTACATCCGCCCGTCATCGGCGATGGCGATGTCGGTGGGATAGTAGAACCCCCGACCCTCCATCGTGGTCATGCCCAGGGTCATGCGGTATTCGAGAAACCGTATTTCGGGAGTGTTTTGCACTGTGGTCATGGTCGGTTCATCCCCTACGCTCGCTGAAACTCGTGGGTTGACGCCACCATCTGCAACACCTCGGCGATGCGGGCGGCGCCGGCGCCGCCGGCCACCGCGGCGAAGTCAACCAGCTCTCGACGGGTATCCTCCGAAACCGTGATCACGCCCACCTGGTCCAGGCAGGCGTCCACCAGCATTTCCGGTGAGCCGGCCTGACTGCCGGCGATGCGTTCCACCATGGTTCGTACCCCCGGCTTGGCGACGTCGCCCAACTGCTGAGAGGCGAAGTTGATGCGTTCCACCAGCGAACCGGTATCGATCCAGTCGGTGCCTTGGTGCCATCCTTCCACGCTGGGCGGGTTGTTGAGAAACTGGCCCATGAATATGGCCTGCTGATAGCGGTCCAGTATCTCCTTGCGGGGCCGGTCGAACTCGCCGGTCAGGCGCAGCACGCCGGCCACCAGCTCCACCGGGCTCTTCACCTTGCGATACCAGACCGCCCGGTCCTTGAAGAAATCGGAGTTGAACAGGGTACGCAGCATGGCGCTGATGTCGTAGCCCCCGTCGAAGTACGCCTGAACCAGGATGTCAATGGCCGCCGCGTCCTGTGGCTCGGCGTAGGGCCAGTCCGGCACCGGCGGTTCGTCGGCCACGAAGAAGCTGTACAGATGGCGCGAGATGAACCGGGCGGTGGCTTCCTGCTGGCAGATGATTGCCACTATATCGTTGCCGTTGAACGCGCCGCGCTGACCCAGGAATTCCTTTTCGCCGAAGTCATGGTCATCCTCCCGGAACTCAAAGTGCCAGGATATCCGGCCATAGGGCCAGTCGGAGTCCCGCATGGAGCGCAGCTCCATGTATTCCCGGTTGCCCAGCGTCCAGCCGGTGAAGGCGCGGGCGCACTCCTGTACGTCCTGCTCGGTGTAGCTGCCCACACCCATGGAGAACAGTTCCAGCAATTCGCGCCCGTAGTTTTCGTTGATGGCATCCTTGTGGTTGTCCTGGTTGTCCAGCCAAATGATCATGGCCGGATCCCTGGACAGTTCCACCAACAAGTCGTGGAAACTGCCCAGGCCCCGGTATCGGAACATACGGACCTGATCGGACAGCGCCTTGCCGTGGATGACCTTGGGATAGCCGGTGGCGAAAATGCCATGCCAGAACAGGGCGACCTTCTCCCGAAGCGGCGTGGTGGTCGTCGCCATTCGGTACAGCCAGTTCTCTCCGGAACCCAGCGTGCCCATCATGCCGGACAGTTCGGGATGGAACCGCCGGATGAGGTCGTCGCCCATGCGCCCCTCGGCGCTCTGGTCCAGCAACTGCTCCACCGTCGCCTCGTATCCCTGGGCGGCCAGGGTTTCCAGCTGCTCTCGGGTCGCGCCGAAGCCGGCCCGGCGCATCAGGTGAGCAATCAGTTCAATGTCGCAATTTGCCATGTGTTGCCTCCTCTGAGCCGCTCCCGTCATTCCCGCTGAGCCACTCCCGTCATTCCCGCTGAACTATTCCCGTCATTCCCGCGCCCGCGGAAATCCAGTAAGCCACGCTAACTCCCTTGCCGAATGAACTCGGAGACCCGTTCCCCAATCATCATCGTGGTGACGTTGGTGTTGGCGCGGATGCAGTCGGGCATGATGGAAGCGTCCACCACGCGGATGTTTTCCAGGCCCTTGACCCGACCGTACTGGTCAACCACGGCCATGGGGTCCGAATCCGGCCCCATCTTGCAGGTGCAGGAAATGTGCTGTGCCGTGGAGACGTTGCTGCGCAGCCAGTGATCCAGCGCTGCATCGGATTCGAGGTCCGAGTCCAGCGGTTCAGTCCGCTCCACGATGATGTCGGCAAAGTCGCTGTGCTTGCCCAGTTCCACGGCGATGCGCACGCCGTCCCGCAGCCGCTTCCGGTCGAACTCTTCCTGGAGGTAGTTGTAATCGAGATAAGGCTGGTCGTGCGGATCGGTGGACTGAAGCCGCAACTCGCCGGCGCCCACGGCCAGGTAGATGGAGACCGAGGCGCGGATGCCCAGGGGCTCCATACGGTTCCCGCCCCGGATCACCTGCTCGGTGGCAAAGGACGAGAAAATCATGATCATGTCGTTGCGCAGGTCGGAGCCTTCGGCGGTGTACTTCAGGCACGTTTGGATCCGGGGCACGAAACCGTCAAGCTCAAACCCCGGCCTGGTGCGCCAGGTGACGGGAACGATGGGGTGGTCACGAAGATTCTGGCCCACGCCGGGGCTGTCGTGCACCACCGGTATGCCCAGGCTCCGCAGGTGGTCGGCAGGACCAACGCCGGAGAGCATGAGCAATTGCGGAGAGGCGATTGCGCCGCCGCTGAGGATTATCTGATCGCCTTCGACGGTGAAGACCTCGCCGCCGCTTTCCACCATCACGCCGGTAGCCCGGTTGCCGTCAAAGAGGACGCGATGCACCGTGCAGTCGGGGCGCAGGGTGAAGTTCAGGCGGTGCCGCGCCAGGTCGAGATAACCGAGAGCGGTGCTCCAGCGGATGCCGTTGGGATTGTTGAATGGCGTGGGCCCGATACCCGTGGAATCGGGGCTGTTGTGGTCGTCGGTATGCGGGAAACCATAGGCCCGGGCGGCATTGTAGAAAGCGTGCTGCGCCGGGAGCCATTCCTCCCGTTTGAAGCGGCGGGCAATGATGGGGCCGTCGTTGCCGTGGAAGTCGTCGGAGAAGTCGGTATCGGTCTCCAGGCGGCGGAAATACCCCAGCAGGTTCTGGAAGCTCCATTGGTCGTTGCCCATGGCGGCCCAGCCGTCGTAGTCCTCCGGGACGCCCCGCAGGAACATCTGGCCGTTGATGGCGCTGGAGCCGCCCGTTACCCTGCCGCGGGGCACCATGATCTCCGGGTTCTCGGCGGTGCCGTGGCCGGTGAACTGCCAGTTGTGGTCGCTGGTCATCACGTCGGTGGCGGTGGCGTAGCCAAACTTCACCTCGTCGGGCAGGTGTTCAATGCTCGGATAATCCGGCCCGGCTTCCAGCAACAGCACCGACCGGCTGGGGTCTTCGCTCAAGCGGGTGGCGACGATGGAGCCGGCGGAACCGGCGCCGATGACGATTACATCGTACTTCACAACGGTCCTCCTAATCTAACGGTCCTCCTAATATCAGGAGTGTGCAACCGCAGATCTGCGGATTTCCGCAATCATACTGGAAACGGCGCGGCAGTTCCAGTTTGCCGGCGCGCCGGAAACCTCGACGAGGGGCTTCTGTACCGGGGCTTTGGTATAACGGAAACGCCTAAAAACGGGCGGGCGCAATTTCACACGGGACGAGTTCGGCGACGCACACGCCGAGGTTGCAGAGGCGGTGGCGTTGTTGCAGGGTCGGGGCGACCGCAGCCGGTACTACGTTGACGGAGCGACGCTGTTCGGGCCGACCCCGGTTGACATGCTGACCGACGGCCGGCATCCCGACGCCGCGAGTATCCGGCCATGGGCCGCAACTTTGTTGTGAACGCGGCGGCGCCGGTTTTTATGAGAACGTGGCGGCGCCGGTTTTAGACGGGCGCCGGTTACGGCGTGATCCACTCTGAGATGGCGCAGCCGGGTTCGCGCTTGCGGGGGAACTCGCGGCAGACGCGCGGGCGCTCGTCATAAATTCGGCAGGCCGAGGTGTCCGGATCAAGCATGGGGCAATGCTCTCCAGGTTGGTCCAGAAACAGCACATTTCCCCCGCCGTCGGCGGCGCGGCTGACCTTTGCCTCCGTACCCAATCCTGCCGCCAGCCGGTAGAAACCGGTCACTTCGTCCGGATCCAACCGCAGGATGATGGGGCCGCGGCAGCACATGGCCCGGCATTCATCCATGCAGATGCGGCTGGCGGCTTCCGGAGTGAGCAGTAGCATTGGCCCGAATTGCGAAACCGGCGCGGGTGGGGGCGCAGGACTATGCGCCCCCGAATGGCTTACTTCCCGTCGTCGATGCTGACGGTGATGATGGCGTTGGCGATCAGCGTGCCGTCGCTCCCGTCCTCGTTGAGCAGTTCCAGGCCACCCACCACGACGTCCACGTTGGCCCGACCGTGGGGCAAGGAGTCGGCCACCTCGTCGGCATTGACCTGATCGGGCCGGGGCGCGCCGATGGTCACGTTGACCGTCATGTCGTCGGCGGTTGCTCCCACCAGGCGGGTGAAGCCAAGGCTGCTGTGGTGGATGGCGTCAAAGACGGCGCGCTTGGCGGCCAGCGTGTAATCCAGGCCGTGAACGTCCACGCCCATGCCCATCTCCGTAACGCAACGTACGAGAGCCATATCGTGTCCTCCTGACCGCTCGAGGCGGTTGTCTTCTGTAGGGGGCCGTTTAAAAACCGGAAATCGCACTGGATTCCCGCGAAAGCGGGAATGACCGGGTGAGGGTGAACCGACTTTATTTTGTACTCGCTGGATTCCCGCTTGCGCGGGAATGACGGAAAGAAAGCGGGAATGACGGAGTTCGTGAACCGAGCCTGGGGTTTCGCGTTGGCTGACACAAAGGTCGGCCCCGTTCCTTGAGCCATTTAACGGCAGTGGGCGCGGCGAGTCAAGCAGCGACCGGGCCGTGTGGAGGATCCGCGGCGCCAATGGGGAGGCGCGGTTCGTTGCGGATTGTCCGGTTGTTATAATGCGCCGGTGATGATTTCCCGGATGTTTTCGCTGGCCGCCGTCTTGCTGGTCGGGCTGCTTGCCGCCCTCGGGTGTGCGGCGGCCGCTAGCATTGAACGCAACAGTTCCGGTGACCGCCACGGTTCCGGTTTCACCGTGACCGTCTTCGCCGCGTCGTCGTTGGCCGAATCTTTGCCGGCAGTCGCCGAGGCTTTCGAGGCTGAGCATCCTGACGTGAGCGTGGTTTTCAACTTCGCGGGCAGCCAGACTCTGCGCGCCCAGCTGGAGCACGGCGCCGCCGCCGACGTGTTCGCATCGGCCCACTGGGAGCATATGGCGTCGGTCAAGCAGGCCGAACTGCTGGGGAATACGCCGGAATATTTCGCCGCCAACCGCCTGGTGGTAGCGACGCCAGCCGAATCGACCGCCGTGCCAACCCTGGAGGCCCTGGCCGATCCCGGCGTCAGCATCGCCGTGGCCGCCCCGGAGGCGCCGGCCGGCGCCTATACGCGCAATGCCCTGGACCTGATGGCCGCCTCGCCCGATTTCCCGGACGACTTCGCCGTTGCAGTATTGGATAACGTGGTCACCAACGAGACTAACGTCCGAGCCGTAGCTCAGAAGGTGGCGCTGGGAGAAGTGGACGCCGGCCTGATATACGAGACCGACGCGGCGGCGAGCCAATACGCCGGGGCCTTCCGTCTCATCGAGATACCGCTGCGGTTCAACCCGGCGGCGCAGTATCCGATTGCGTCGCTGGCCACGGCGGTTCACCCGGAGGTTGCCCAGGCGTTCATCGCCTTTATTCAGAGCGATGCCGGACAGGCCGTTCTAAGGGATCACGGATTCGCTCCTCCGGCCAACATCGCCTGTCCCTGTAGCAAGGCGAGCTTCGACGTGGGCGCCGTCGCTGCTCCGCAGCCGTAAGATATGGTTGTGAGATTCCGGCGTCGGGCGCGAAATGAGGGTCGCCCAACCGAAACCGCGCTGGGGGCGCTGGCTCCGGCCGGCATGGTGGCGACGGTCATCTACGTCTTGTTCATTGGGTTGCCGGTGGCGGCGCTGCTGGTGCGGGCCGGGCAGCAGGACGGGTTCCTGGCCGGATTGTCCGGCGACCTGGTGTTGCAGGCCCTGCGTCTTACGGTCGTTACCAGCGTCATCAGCCTGGCCATCGTGGTGCTGGTGGGCACTCCATTTGCGCTGCTGTTGGCCCGGCGCAAATCGCCGGCGCTGCGGGTGATCGACACCTTTGTCGAATTGCCCATCGTATTGCCCCCAGTGGTGGCTGGCGTGGCGATGCTGATGGCCTTCGGACGCAACGGCCTGCTGGGGCCAGCGTTGTCCGGCGTTGGGATAACGCTGCCGTTCACCACGGCGGCGGTCATATTCGCGCAGATTTTCGTGGCCGCGCCTTTCTACATCCGGGCGGCGCGGATCGGCTTCGCCGCCGTTGACCCGGCATACGAGGAAGTCTCGCAGACGCTGGGCGTTTCGCCCTGGGCCACCTTCCGGCGCTTGACGCTCCCCGTGGCCTGGCCGTCGCTGCTGACCGGTCTTACGCTGGCCTGGGCGCGGGCCGTGTCGGAATTCGGAGCGACGATCATGTTCGCCGGCAACCTGACCGGACGAACCCAGACCATGCCTCTGGCGATAATGACCGCTATGGAGTCCAGTCTGGGGGCGGCGCTGGCGCTGGCGGTACTGCTGCTGGCGATGTCGGCATTGGCGCTGGCTGCCCTAAGCGCGCTGCTGCGACGACCGGGCGCGCCGGCATGACGCAGCGAAGTGACGCGGCGGCGTTTGGCCGGTTTGCCGTCGGCCTGGGCGCCTTCCGCCTGGAGTTTTGCTTCAGCGTCGCGGCGGGCGATGTTCTGGTCCTGTTCGGGCCGTCCGGGGCGGGCAAGACCACGGCGTTGCGGGCCATCGCCGGCCTGGCCCGGCCCGACCACGGCCATATTGCCATCGCCGGGCGAACCGTTTTTGCGGCGAACAACGGCGCCGAACCGGCTGAAATTTGGGTGCCGCCGCACCGGCGCGGGGTTGGCTACGTGACCCAGCAGAACCATTTGTTTCCGCATTTAACGGTGCTGCGGAATATCGCCTACGGGCTGCGGGATCGGCGCGGCGCGCTGGCGCGAAGACGAGTGGCCGAGTTGATTGACCGCCTGCGACTGAACGGGCTGGAAGAGCGTCGGGTCTGGCAGCTATCGGGCGGGCAACAGCAGCGGACGGCATTGGCCCGGGCGATGGCGCCATCGCCCGACCTGCTGCTGCTGGACGAACCCTTCGCCGCGCTGGACCTGGAACTGCGCCGGGAGTTGGGCGCGGAACTGCGCGCCACAGCGCGGCAGCTCGACGTGCCGGTGATATTGGTGACCCACAGCCGGGAGGAAGCCCTGGCCCTGGGAGACGCGGTGCAGATCATTGACGCCGGGCGGACGGTGGCCCTGGGGCCGCCTTTGACGACGCTGGAACAGCCGGGCCGAGGCCGGGTGGCGCGGCTGGTGGGCGTGGAGAACTTGCTGGAAATGCGAGTCGCCGCCCGGCTGCCCCAGGACGGGACGATGGTGTGCGACGCCGGGGAGCATTCGTTGGAGACGCCGCTGGCCGACGGCTGCGCGGTGGGGGACGCCGTAACCGTGGGGGTACGGGCGTCCGACATCATCCTGGCGTCGGGGCCGCTGCCGCAGTCGTCGGCGCGCAACACCTGGGCGGGCGCCGTTTCCGCCGTAACGCCGCGTCCGCCGGGCTACGAGGTGGCGCTGGATTGCGGCGGCATCGTGTTGCGGTGCCACATAACGGGGGCGTCCCTGGAGTCGATGAGCATTGCGCCGGGTATGCCCCTGTGGGCGATCTTCAAGGCGTCCTCGTGTTTCCTGCTGAGCGAGTAGCGGATCGGGATTTCCCGATTTTGGCTGCGCCAGCGGGTAAGCCCGGTATGGTTTGGATTGGTCGTAAGGATTGGATTGGTCGTAAAGAATGGAGTGATACAATTTGCGCCGTTCAGCAGGGTCGGGAGCGTCGGTTCCGGTCCGCAATCGATGCCCGCAATCAATGCCAAGGAGAATGAAAATGCCTCGTCTGGAAGGAAAAGTTGCGTTGATCACCGGGGCCACCGGCGGCATCGGCCGGGCCGCCGCGGCGTTGTTCGCCGACGAGGGGGCGCGAGTGGCGCTGGTTGACCTGGACGAAGGAGCCTTGCAGGAAGTGGCGCGCTCCATCGGCGATGACCGGGCCAGTTACACCGCCGCTGATGTGACCCAACCCGACCAGACGCAAGCCTTCGTCAACGCGGCGGTGGAACGCTGGGGCCGCATCGACGTGTTCCTGGCCAACGCGGGCATCGAAGGCGCGCTGGCGTCCATACCCGACTATCCCATCGACGTCTTTGACCGGGTAATGGCTGTCAACGTGCGGGGCGTGTGGCTGGGCATCAAGTACGTGGCGCCGGTGATGCGAGAACAGGGCGGCGGCAGCATCGTCATTACGTCGTCCACCGCCGGGATCGGCGCGGGGCCGGATATGTCGGCATACACCACCAGCAAGCACGCGGTCATCGGCCTGATGCGGACCGCCGCCATGGAGGGCGCGCCTTGGAGCATCCGGGTCAACACCGTGAACCCGGCGCCCATCGAGACGCGCATGATGCGCTCCATCGAGGAGCAGCGGGTCGCCGCGCTGGACGATCCCAACATCACCGTGGAGCAGACTTATCGGGCCGCGTCGTCGCGGATTCCGCTAGGACGTTACGGCCATCCGGAAGAAGTGGCCCGGCTTATGCTGTTCCTGGCCAGCGACGACAGCAGCTTCTGCACGGGCGGAGTGTACATGGTGGACGGGGGCAGATCCGCCGGAGGCCGGTAAGACCCGCCCGACGCCGGGGGTGTCCACGCTGCATCGGATGTTCAGATTGCTTGCCGCTCCCCTAGGCCCAATCTATAATCAACCGACGAATCAGCGCGAATACGTCCGCTTACACCGGCAACGCCGTCCATATAACGCTGCCCATTGAGGAGGCCGTTTTGACTACTACGACACGCAGCCCGAAGGCCCTGTCGAAGCACCGTAGCAGCGACATTACCGACGGGCCGGAACGGGCGCCCGCCCGTTCTTACCTTCGGGCCATGGGCCTGACGGACGATGATCTGGCCAAGCCTTTCGTCGCCGTGGCCAACCTGGCCAGCGACGTTACGCCCTGCAACGTCCACCTGGACCGCTGGGCGGCCGCCGCAAAAGAAGGTATCCGCCAGAGCAACGGCACGCCTTTTCAGTTCGGCACCATCACCGTCAGCGACGGCATCTCCATGGGCACCGAGGGCATGAAAGCGTCGCTGGTGAGCCGCGAAGTCATCGCCGATTCCATTGAAACGGTGGTCTTCGGACAACGGATGGACGGGCTGGTTGCCGTGGGCGGCTGCGACAAGAATATGCCGGGCTGCGTGATGGCAATGGTTCGCCTGAACGTTCCCAGCGTCTTCGTGTACGGCGGCAGCATCCTGCCGGGTCAGTACCGCGGCAACGACGTGAACATTCAGGATGTGTTTGAGGCGGTTGGGGCCTGGGCCGCCGGACGCATCACCGGCGAAGAACTGACCGAACTGGAGTGCGCCGCCTGCCCCGGCGAGGGTTCCTGCGGCGGCCTGTTCACCGCCAACACCATGTCCACGGCCATCGAGATCATGGGCCTGTCCCTGCCCGGCGATTCTTCGCTGACGGCGGTGGATCCGCGCAAGGGCGACGAAGCGCGTCGGGCCGGCGCCACCGTGATGCGGATGCTGGACGAGGGCATCCGCCCCCGGGACATCCTTACTCGACAAGCTCTTGAGAACGCCATCACGCTGGTAGCGGCCATGGGCGGCTCCACCAACGCCGTTCTGCACCTGATGGCCATTGCCCGCGAAGCCGAGGTTGACCTGACGCTGGAGGACTTCGACCGCATCAGCCGTCGCACGCCCTACATCACCGACATGAAGCCCGGCGGCCGCTACGTCATGGCCGACCTGAGCCGCTATGGAGGCGTCGCCCTCATCGGCCAGCGTCTGCTGGACGCCGGCCTCCTGCACGGCGACGCCAGGTCGGTGAACGGCAAAACGCTGGCGGAAAACCTCGCCGAAACCGACACCGTGGCCGACCAACCCGTCGTCTATACCATGGACGCGCCGCGCAGTCCCACGGGTGGCCTGGCCATCCTCCGCGGCAATCTGGCCCCCGACGGCGCCGTCATCAAGGTAGCCGGGCACCAGGAGAAGGTGTACCAAGGCCCGGCTCGGGTGTTTGACCAGGAGGAGCCGGCCTTCCAGGCCGTCCAGCGGGGTGAGATCAAGGACGGCGATATAGTGGTGATCCGCTACGAAGGCCCGAAGGGCGGGCCGGGCATGCGCGAGATGCTGGCCGTGACCAGCGCGCTCATCGGGCAGGGGCTGGGAGACACCGTGGCATTGATCACCGATGGCCGGTTCTCCGGCGCCTCGCACGGCCCGATGGTCGGACACGTGGCGCCGGAGGCCATGGTCGGCGGCCCCATCGGTATGCTCCGAGAAGGCGACATCATCACCCTGGACATCCCCAACCGCCGCCTGGATGCCCGCATCACAGAGGAGGAGATGACCGACCGGCGCGCCGCCTGGACGCCGATAGAACCGAAGTACACCACCGGCGTGCTGGCCAAATACGCCAAGCTGGTATCCTCCGCGTCAGAGGGAGCGGTAACCCGCTAATCGATTGGTTTCGTTGGGCCGAACACGTCAATGAACCGGAAGGTGCGAGCATGACCACGACTGACAACCGCATTCAACTGGAACGCAGGGGAACCCTGGCCGTCATTCGCCTGAACCGCCCGGAGGCTCGTAACGCCTTGTCGCCGGAGATGGTGTCCGAGTTGGGTCAGGCCATCGCATCCTGTCGAGGGGGAGACGTCCGCGCGGTCTTGCTCACGGGCGCCGACGGAGCTTTCTGTTCCGGCGCCGACGTGCGGGACTTCACCGCGCAGCTCGAATCCGGCGGCCCGGAGGGTCTTTCCGACCACCTGCGGGAGTTGGCTGATGATCTCCACCGACAGGTGGTAATGGGCATCCGCCGGCTGGATAAGCCGGTGGTGGCCGCGATCAACGGCGTGGCGGCCGGCGCCGGCTTCAGCCTGGCCTTGGCGTGCGATCTGCGGGTGGCTTCATCCGATGCCCGGTTCCTGCTGGCCTACGCCAACATCGGCGGCACCGCCGACGGCGGTTCAACCTATATGCTGCCGCGCATCGTGGGACAGGGCCGGGCTATGGAAATCTACCTGGCTCGTCAGCCAATCGGAGCGCAATACGCCCTGGAGTTGGGCCTGGTGAGCCAGGTGTTTGAGTCGTCCCATTTTGAGCGCCACGCCATGGAGACCGCCGACCGCCTCGCCCAAGGGCCTACCCGCGCTTACGGACGGGTCAAGGCCCTTTTCGACGGCAGCTGGGACTCCGATCTAGCGACGCAACTGGATGCCGAAACCGACGCTATTGCCAACATCGGCATGACGCGAGACTTCCAGGAAGGGATACGCGCCTTCTCGCAGAAGCGGCCGGCGTGGTTCCAGGGGGTGTAGTCAGAAGATCGCTATGGGGTTCACTGGGCTGCCCGTAACATTGCGCAGCCGCAGCGCGCCGATGGACAGCATGAACTCCCAGCGTCCGTGCCGGGCGGCGACCTCGGCCACATCCTCCAGGTTGGCGTTGTCGATTAGCCAGACCCCCAGATACACCAGACAGGCAATGTGCAAGGGCGAGACGATGTTTTCGTACTGGTTGGGTCGAATGTCGTTTGAGGTATCGGTGCCTAGCATGGCGATGCCCCTTGCTTTGAACCAGGGCGCGCAGGCCACGTGGCAGGCCACGCTGGGATCGGCGCCCGGCGCCGGCCCTTCCACTATACGCCGGCGGTAGTTGCCCGTGCGCACCAGCAGAATGTCTCCCTCTGCCACGGTGACGCCTTGGTCCCGCTCGGCGGCGTCCAGGTCCTCGGGCATCACCGGAGCGTCGGGCGTCAGCCAGTCCACGCCGCGGGCCCGGGCCACGTCCAGCAGCACGCCTCGGCTCACCAGTCCCTGGGCCGTCAGGTCGATGGCGTGGCTCTGCGCGCCCTCCCGTGAGGTGACCAGGGCGGCCGGCGCCCCGTTGTACATCAGGCCGTCGTAAGAATAGTGGGACAGGGCGTCGATGTGGGTGATGGTCTGCCCATGGAACACCATGCCGATGAACTCGGCCGCGCCCCGACGCGAATTGCGCCGTTCCAGCGGGTCGGTATCGCGGCCTTCGCCGCTGTCCACCATAAACCGCTGCACCTGGTTGGTGATGTCGGGCGCCAGGTCGGTGGTGATGGGGCGGGCGCAGCTCACCGTCTCGCCGGTCTGCACCAGGGCGGCGGCTTGCGTCCGCTTGGCAGTGGTGATCAGGTTCAGCGCGCCCAGTTGGTCTTGCTGTCCCCAGCGCCCCCAGTTGTTTTCATCTCGGTACCACGCCAGCACTTCGTTCTCGGTAGGTACTCCTGCAAAAGCCATAACTCCCTCCGTAGCGATTCGCCCGTAGCAATCCGCCGGTCTGCGCCGGCCATCCCGGCGCATTTTACACCGGAGCTTCAGCCTAACTTCGCCCCAATGAAATTCGGATACCCACGCGCAAAGTCGGCCGCGTCGGCGGGGCGACGGCCTTCCAGCTGCAAACGACGGACGGCCAGCAGGCCCCGCCCGGAACCGACGGCAACCGGCTCATCAGCGGTGGCCGTTACCGTGCCGGGCGCGGCGTATCCATCCGGGCCCGGCGCAACGTCCAGCAGCTTGACTTCCTTGCCGTCCCATTTTGTATGCAGCCCCGGCCACGGCGCATACGCCCGTTGCTGACGGGCGAGAAACTCCGCCGGCCGCGTCCAATCGGCCAACCCGTCCGCGCGTTCCAGCTTCGAGGTGTAGGTCGCCTGCTCGTCGTCTTGCGGAACCGCCGCAAGCGCGCCCGCAATCCAATCCGGAATTAGCTCATTCAGCAGGGCGGCGCCGTCCCGGAACAGTTCGGCGGTCAGCGTTTCCGCGTCATCCTCCGGCCCGATGGAGCGGCTGCGCTGGGCGACAATCGGGCCGGTGTCCATTCCCGCATCCAGCAGCATTACCGTTACCCCGGTGGCGTCGTCGCCGGCCAGGATCGCGCCGGCCACCGGCGACGGCCCCCGGTGCCGGGGCAAAAGGGAGGGATGCAGGTTCAGGCAACCGAACCGGGGCAAATTCAGGACTTCAGTTGGCAGAAGCCGACCGTAGGCGGCCACCACCACCAGGTCGGGCGCGTAAGCGGATAGCCGGTTCACTGCAACCGGGTTGCGCAGGGTCGCCGGCTGCTCCACCGGAATGCCCAACTGTTGCGCGCGCTGCTTAACGGGTGAAGGAGCGGGAGCTTGGCCACGCCCCTGCTTGCGATCGGGTGGCGTGTAAGCCGCGACAACAGCAAGCATTGGAATTACGCACAATGCGTTCAGCGCCGGCGCCGCAAACTGCGGCGTTCCCATGAAAACCACGCGCAAAGGGCTTGCGGGTTGGAGCGATGCGCGCGAATCGGTTGGATAATGGGTTGACAAGGAGCGTTCCTGGGTTGTAGATTGGGTTCAAGCGCTTGCGCGAAACTTTGCGAAAGGAGGTGATTGCTAATGGAACACAGTTTATCATGCTGGGGCGATGGTAGGCACCAGTCTGGACACGACGGGGTGAAAGCCTCTTAGCGTCATCGCTTTTCAAAATCGGGATTCAGCCCGTCAGTCGGGCCCAGACCAGTGTCTACCGTCGCCCCAGAGGTTCTGGGAGTTATCGGGCGGCAAGCCAAAGGTCCAGTCTGGGCCCGATACCATTTTTAACCTCTCCCCATACGCTGCCGGCGAGCGCCGCTTCACTGCCGCGAATTCGGCTTTTGAGGCTCCGTCAATCGTTTGACAAACCTGGCAGAAAACCCTAACCTAAATCCGGTTCCTTTATTCCCTCCAACAGTTACACGGAGATCAAATGCTACGGATTCGCCTGCGGCGCGTAGGTAAAAAAGGCCGCCCTTACTATCGCATCGTCGTCACCGAAAAGCGCAACCCCCGGGATGGCGCTTACATTGACGGGATCGGCCACTACGACCCCATGGCAGACCCGCCGGCCGTGACCCTCGACGAAGCGCGGGCCGTGGACTGGCTGCGTAAAGGCGCTCAACCCTCAGACCCGGTGCGCCGGATTTTCGACCGCAACGACATCTTCAGCAAGGTCCACGCTGATGAAAGAGCTGATTGAGTTCATCGCTCAGTCGCTGACCTCCAACCCGGAAGCGGTTCGGGTCACGGAGACCGACGAAGGCGACCAGATAGTAATACGCCTTGAAGTCGCCCCCGAAGACAAGGGCAAAGTGATCGGGCGACAAGGGCGGGTGGCCCAGGCAATGCGGGTACTGCTTCGGGTGGCTGCCGTCAAGGACGGCACCCGGGCTGTGCTGGAGATTGTCTAGCCGCCGTCGCTCCAGGCGCTACTTCAGGCCGGCTCCCTCGCCCAGCCGGAGCGGTGCTATTGCCGCCCCGGAGGTGCCGGACGACACCGTAGTAGTGGGCCGTGTCATTCGCAACCACGGCTTGGACGGCGTCATCAGGATCCGCCCCCATTCCGACAATCCGGCCCGGTTTCAGGCCGGCAGCGAACTGACCATTGCCGGCCAAATCCACACCGTCGTTTCCTGCCGCAACCTCCCCGGCGGAGACGCCCTGCTCCGGCTGGAAGGGCTGAATGATCCGCACACGGCGCGACGGCTCTCCGACGAATGGATCCTCGCTCCGGTTGACTCAGCGCCTGAACTGCCGCCGGGCGAGTATTACCACTACCAGCTGGTGGGCCTGACCGTCATCACCAACCAGGGCGAGAACTTGGGCACGGTGCGGGAGGTACTGGAAACCGGCAGCAACGACGTGTACGTGGTAGTGTCCGCTACCGGCGCCGAGATACTGCTGCCAGCAATTGAGCAGGTGGTTCAGGAAATCGACCTGGCGTCAAGGACGATGCTGGTGCAGCTCATCAATGGGCTGCGCTAATCTCCGCCTACCGCCGCTGCGTGCCGTTGGGCGTGGGCCTGGGCGTGTTCCGCCTCGTCCGCGAACTCATGGTCCTCGCAGGCCACCCATCGGGAACCGTCGGCGAACCATTCCTTCTTCCAGATGGGCACTATGGTCTTGATCCGGTTCACCGCCTCGTGACACGCCTCAAAAGCCGCCACCCGGTGCGGCGACGCCACGGCCACCACCAGGCTGATCTGTCCGACGTCCACCCGGCCCGTGCGGTGGGCGATGGCGATATCCTCGATGCCGTAGTCGGCGCGGAGGCTGTCCCGCACCTCGTGCAATTTCTTAATCGCCATTGCATCGTAGGCTTCGTATTCCAGCCGGCTTACGGTCTTGCCGCCAAAGTTGTCGCGGGTGGCGCCCAGGAAGGTGACCACCGCGCCGTTGCCATCCCGCCGCACTGCGTCGGTAACCGCCGCCGGGTCCAGGGGTTCATCGGTGAGAACAATCATCGTCAGCAACCTCCGCTAACCGGGGGAATCAGGCAGACCTCGTCGCCAGGGTACAGGATCTGGTCATCATCAGCGTACTCGGCGTTCACCGCCACCACGATGCGCACCTCCGGCGGCGCCAACCGGGGATAGTCGGCCCGGACCAGGGCGGTGAGGTCGCCCACGGTGGCCCCGTCGGGCAGGTTCGCCGACACCAGGGAGGCACCGGCACGCTCTCGGTACAGGGCAAATAGTCGCACTTCAAACTGCATGGCAATCGGGATTATGAGCGGGCAACGGCGGCGGTGTCAACTTCCGTCTAATCAGCGATATAATCCTACCACACGCCCAGCCTTCAGGAGCCCTTCCCATGCCCGACCGACAGCGCCTTACCCAAACCCTCATCGATCTCATCAAAATTGACAGCCCCACCGGGGAGGAGGACGCCATCGACGCCCACCTTTCCAGCGCCCTCGCCAACCTGGGCGCGGTGGTGCGGCATGATGACTACGGCAACCTGGTTGCCACTTTCGCCGGTTCCGACGGCGCCGCCGGTCAGCCGCCGGTGATGCTCTCCGCCCACATGGACACCGTGGAGCCGGGCCGGGGCATCCGGCCAATGCTGGACGCCGACGGCGAAACTCTGCGTTCCGACGGCAGCACCATTCTCGGCGGCGACTGCAAGGCCGGCATCGCCATCGTGCTGGAAGGCTTGACCTCAGCCACGGAGGACGGCGGCCCGCTCCGCCCGGTGCAGGTGGTGTTCTCCCGCGCCGAGGAGGGCGGTCTCAACGGGGCACGCAACCTGGACTTCTCCCTGGTGCAGGCCAGGAGCGGCATCGTCTTCGACGGCGAGGGCGCGGTCAGCCGCATCTGCGTCGGCGCGCCGGCCCAGAACATCGTCCAGTGCCACATCACCGGCGTCGCCGCCCACGCCGGCCTGGAACCGGAAAACGGCGTGTCCGCCTTGCTGGTGGCCGCCAACATTCTGACCCGCCTGCCCTTGGGCCGCATCGACCACGAGACCACCAGCAACATCGGGTTGCTGGAAGGCGGCCTGAAGCGCAACATCATCCCGGAACGGGCCTACCTGGACGGCGAACTGCGCTCCCGCGACCAGGCTAAACTGGACAACTACACCGCCGAGTTCCGTCGCGCCTTTGACCAGGCAGCCGCCATGTATCCTAAGGCGCAACTGGATCTCAACATCCGGAGCCAGTACCGGGCCTACCGGGTGGCCGACGATCACCCGGCCCTGGCCGACATCTCCCGCGCCGTGGACAAAATCGGTCTCGCGCCCGCCATGGCGACCACCGGCGGCGGCTCCGACGCCAACGTGTTCTTCGAGCACGGCATCGCCGCCCTGCCCGTGGGCATCGGCGTCCGCGATTTCCACACCACCCGCGAGACGGCCAACCTCAGCGAAATCTACGACGCCGCCCGCGTCTGCCAGGAGTTCATCCGCCTGAAATAACCGGCCAAAGTTAACCTGCCTGCCGGCGCCATTGGTGCGGTGCGGGAGTGATCAGCGGGAATTCCGTTCGCAAAGGCAATGCAACCCTTCAGGTCAACGGCACAGCGATTACGGCTGCGCGCGGCATGGCGGCGCTGGGAGGCAACGCTGGGGATCAGGATTGCCACTGCCGAAATGTGCGGCGGATTTCAGTGACGAAACGACGAAGCGAATCATCCGCTCGCGTCGCCCGCTCAATGTCTGTGTTCCGTACGATGTCTTCGGCGAACTCAATGCCGCCGAGGATTGGCATTACGCCGGCATTAAGAATGGCATCAATTAGCAGCCGTTTGTAGCGTTCGCGTTCGCATTTCTGGTCCGGCGCATCACAACCGCGTCCGAACACTTCCCGAAACGCTGCGCCGTCGAGCAGCAGCCAACGTTCGATGTGAGGGTCTGGAATGGCCTTAATGACCGGCACAGAGGTGTTTGAGCGTTCCAACTCTCTGCTTCGCTGGTTCAATCCCTTGCAATTGGCGTCAGTGGCAACGACGATTAAATCTGGATATCCGCCTTGTCGGGCCAGATCATGTAAATAGTTTTCAAACTCGCGAACGACTGCCCCATAGCCGTCCACGGCGCTTCGCCATTCCAACTGAACGGGGGTTTCCGCTTCGTCGGCAAGCCGTTGCACCAGCGCGCCTATTATCTTTTGATGAGCGACGTCCTCACCGAAAAGAGCTATTCTACGCATCGAAGTCGCCCCTTAGTATGCGCTTCGAGACTGGCAAGACGGATCCCTGATCATCCAGCGCAGTCTCAATATCATACCGGCGCGCCAGCGGCCCCCACGTCGAAAAGGGATCGATTTGTGTTTGTCGGTTGACTCTCCGAGTTACGAACAGCGAATCATCCGGCATTAGGTCCGGCAGGATAGGGGAGTGTGTAGTGACGATGTACTGACTGTTGCCGATGCTGGAACGTGTCTTAAGCAAATCCGCGATCAACTTTATCCGACCTGGGTGGATGCCGTTTTCCGGTTCTTCGAAGCCGACCAGCGACGGCGGACTGTCAACACCAGTCAGCGCTAACAACCCCAGCAATCTCAAAGTGCCTTCGGATAGAACCCGTGCGGGGATAGCAACTCCGTTCTCCTTGAGACGAAGTTCCACCTCTCCGAGTTCACTGATATCCATCTCAATGCCATCCATGCCAGGTATCAAAGTACGTAGCGCCTTTTCTACTGCTTCAAACTGCCGGGGCTCGAGTGCGCGCAGCGTGTTTAGGAAAGCGGCCAGGTCTTCACCCATCAGCCCAATGTGCCGCACTTCCTTGACCGGGTTGGCGGCGCGCATACGCTCACGTGGCTCGAAGTAGAAGAATAACCAGCTTTCCAGTTCCCGCCGCGCCGCCGTTAGGTGTGGATAGTGAGGTGGGTAATGGGGCATCGAGAGGATGGTGTGATCCAGATACCGGTCGTAATCCATGGGATGCGCTTGTCCTTCCAGCCGCAGGCGGATTTTTTCGCCCACTCGTCCTATAAAGGGAGAGCGGCTGCCCGAGACTTCGCCCTGCCGGTTCAAAGCGGCCAGATATTCGTCGGTAACGCGCAGGATGCCTGACCGCGGGATCATCTCGATTTCTATACGGTAGCGTAGGTTCCGTTCCCGGACTGCCGGCCGGGGGATGATCTCTTCAGAACGGGTGGTTCCGCCAGGGCGACGCATCTCCTGCACTTGCCGATTTACCGCGTCAACGACGGCGTCCGACAGTTGTAAGTCGGCTTCAATGGAAAAGGCCAGTCGCGGCTGCTCCATCAGGCCGGCTAGTCCCTGATCGCCTAGCGTGAAAGATTCTAGTGGCTTGCCCCGGTATGGCGGGCCGAAGGCTTCGCTCAAAGTCCGGCTGGTAGCCAGACCGGACAGCAGTTGCAGGGCGTCCAGGAAATTACTCTTGCCCGCCGCGTTTGGGCCGAAGAGCAGCGTAAGGGGCGCAAGCTGCGCCGCGACGTCATTCAGGGATTTGTAACCCTTGATGTGAACGCGATTCAGCATACTGCGCCCCCTTCTGTTTCGACGGGCCCTATTGTTTCGATGGACGCCCTTTGTCGTGCCGCCTTACACGTCCTTCTGAATAGGCGCGCCAACGATACTGCCCCATTCGGTCCAGGAGCCGTCGTAGTTGCGGACGTTGTCGTAGCCCAGCAGCTGGCTCAGCACGAACCAGGTGTGGGAAGAACGCTCTCCGATGCGGCAGTAGGCGATGGTCTCGCGGGAACCGTCCACTCCCCGGCCGCCGTAGAGCTCGCTGAGTTCGTCGGCGGACTTGAAGGTGCCGTCCTCGTTGACGGCCTGGCCCCAGGGGACATTGGCCGCGCCGGGAATGTGGCCGCTACGCTGGGAGCCTTCCTGGGGCAGGTTGGGCGGAGCGTTCAGCGCGCCGGAGAACTCGTCGGGCGAGCGCACGTCCACCAGGGCGTGGCTCCCGCTGTTGACGGCTTGCAGCACATAGTCGCGCAGGGCGCGCAGGTCACTGTTTTCGGTGGTGATGCTGTAGCTGGCAGCCGGATACGAAGGCACGTCGGTGGTGGTGGGCCGGTTCTCTTCCAGCCACCGCGCGCGCCCGCCGTTCATCAGCCGCACGTCAGCGTGGCCGTAATATTTCAGCTGCCAGAAGGCCCAGGCGGCGAACCAGTTGTTGTTGTCGCCGTAGAGGACGATAGTGGTGTCGAGCGAGACGCCGTTGCCGCTAAGCAGGGCTTCCATCTCGTCGCGGGAAACAATGTCGCGGACGACATTCTGCTGCAACTGGGACTGCCAGTTGAAACTGACGGCGCCGGCGATGTGCCCTTGCTCGTAGGCGGAGGTGTCCACGTCAACCTCCACCAGGCGCACGTTGGAGTCGCCGCCGTGTTCGGCCACCCAATCGGTGGATACCAGCGATTCGGGATGCGCGTATTCAGCCATGGTTATACCTCTTTCCGGATATGTTCAAGCGGGACGGTTTCGGGTTTGCAGTACCGGCGCGGCCGGCGGAAGCATTATACACAGCGGCATCCCGTCGTTCCCGCGCCAGCCGGAACCCAGCGGGTCTTTGCAGTAGATGACTCTGGATTACGGCGCAAGCCGAAATGACGGACTAGCTTTGCCCAGGACCTGACGGGTTACGCCCGAAGGTTGCCGCCCCGGTTGAGGGATGATAACGTTCCGGTGAAGGACGCGCTGACATGACGCCCCAACTGCCGACCCTAACGCCACCGGAGTTCATCGCCCGCTGGCGGGATGCCGGCTTTGGCGAGCGACAGGGGGCGCAGCCCTTTTTCAGCGATTTGTGCGGACTGGTCGGCCATCCTACGCCGGCAGCCTACGGCAACCCGGATGCTTTCACCTTTGAGAAGTGGGTGCCGGGCGGGTTCGCCGACGCCTACTTTGAGGAACGCTTCGGCTGGGAGTTCAAGGGCGGCGACGACCAGTTGCCCGGCGCCTTCAACCAGCTGCTGCGCTATCAGATATATCTGAAAACCCCGCCGCTGCTCATCGCGTCCTCCTTCCAGCGGATACAGATACGCACCAACTTCCCGGGTATGGAGACCGTCCTCCACGAAATACCAGTTGCTGAACTGGATCAAGCGACGCATCTGGCCAAGCTGCGTAACTGCTTCTTCGCCCCCGGCGAATTCCGCCCCAACCGCTCGGTGGAAGACGTCACTCGGGAGACCGCCGAGCTGTTCCGCGATATTGTTGCCGACATGGAGCAGCACACCGACGACCCCCAGCGGCTGGCTCGCTATCTCAACCGCATCGTGTTCTCCCTATATGCGGCGGACGCCGGCCTGCTGCCCGACAATATCTTTGCCGATATTCTCAACGCCAACCGACAGCGACCCGACCTGTCCAACCGGGCCATCGCCAACCTCTTTGAGCAAATGGCCCGCGGGGGACTGTTCGGCCCCCACGAAATCGCCCACTTTAATGGAGACCTGTTCCGGGGTGACCCGTTCCGGCCCGACGCGCCGGTTGAACTCAGCGCCAACGCAGTGCAGCGCTTGGGCGAGGCCGTCGGCAAGAACTGGCGCAACATTGAACCGTCCATCTTCGGCACCCTTTTTGAGCGCGCCTTGGACGCCTCCCAGCGGGCCCGGCTCGGCGCTCACTACACCGGCGCCGACGACATCGCGCTGGTGGTGGAGCCGGTGGTGATGACGCCCCTGCGCCGGGAATGGGCGACGGCGCGGGCGGAGATTGAGCGGCTGCTGGAGGATGATAACGGTGAGCCGGCGCGGCAACGCCTGGCAGCCTTCCGCCGCCGGCTCGCCTCGGTCACCGTGCTGGACCCGGCCTGCGGCAGCGGCAACTTCCTGTACATCGCCCTGCGCTCGCTGCTGGATTTGGAGCGGGAGGTCATCGACTTCGCCGCCGCCCAGGGCTGGCCTGGCCGGACGCCGCAGGACTCTTTACCGCAAGACTCTTTGCCACAGGACTCTTTACTACAGGACTTTTTACCAATGGTGCAGCCCAACCAGATGCTGGGAATGGAAATCAACCACTACGCGGCGGAACTCGCCCGCACCGCCCTGTGGATCGGCTACATCCAATGGCACCAGGCCAACGGCTTCCCCTACACTCAAAGCCCCCTACTGACCCCGCTGGACACCATCCGGCAGACCGACGCCATCCTGGACCGATCCGACCCGGAGCATCCGGCGGAACCGGAATGGCCGGCGGCGGAGTTCATCGTGGGCAACCCGCCGTTTCTAGGCCGCGGCGGATTGCGTAGTGCGTTGGGAGATGAATACACCGGCGCTCTTTATTCTACGTATGCCGGACGATTGCCAAATGCGTCTGACCTTTGCTGCTACTGGTTCGAGAAGGCCCGGGCGCAGATTGCGGCCGGCGCAACCAAGCGGGCCGGCCTGTTGGCAACTCAAGGAATTCGCGGCCAAGACAATCGCGCAGTTCTGCAACGCATTAAAGAATCCGGCGACATATTTATGGCATACCCGGATAAAGATTGGGTGTTGGCCGGGGCTACCGTGCGCATCTCCATTGTGGGTTTTGACGATGGGGCTGAAATCCAGCGATTCTTTGATGGCAAGGAAACGGCTAGCGGCATCAATGCCAATCTTACCGTCGGAGTTGACACTACTGTGGCCAAAAGGCTGCCAGAAAATAGCGGCCACGCTTTTGAAGGGCCATCCCCGAAAGCGCCTTTTGACATACCACCGGAACTCGCTGAGCGGATGCTGTTAGCGCCATTCAACGTCAATGGCCGCCCCAATTCCGACGTGGTGCGCCCGGTGATGAACGCTCGAGATATTACGCAAAAGGCCAGAGGTATGTACACCATTGACTTTGCCATGATGGGCTTGGAAGAGGCCAGCCAGTATGAAATGCCCTTTGAGCACGTCAAAGAACACGTCTATCCCAAACGTCTTGAAAAATCGCAAGCGCCTTTTCGCAATCGGTGGTGGCAATATGCGACCCCTCGACCAAATATGCGTCAGGCAATGGTTGGATTGAATAGATACATTGCGACTCCCAGAGTGTCAAAGCACCGGGTGTTTGTTTGGGTTAAACCGGAGATCATGTGCAATGACAGCACGGACGTATTCGCCAGAGATGATGACTACTTCTTTGGCGTATTGCAATCCCGCATCCACGAGCTATGGGCGCGCAATAAAGGAACGCAATTGCGCGAGGCGGAATCTGGTTTCCGCTACACACCCACCACCTGCTTTGAAACCTTCCCCTTCCCGCATCCTGACGACGCCCAGCGGGAGGCCATCGCCCTGGCCGCCGCGGAGTTGGATCGGTTGCGGGAGCGCTGGCTGCATCCGGCGGGCGTTAGCGCGGGGGGGGGGGGGGGGGGGCTGCGGCGGCGCACGCTGACGAATCTGTACAACCGGCGTCCCACGTGGCTGGACCACGCTCACGCCGCGCTAGATGCGGCGGTGGCCGACGCCTACGGCTGGCCGGCGGACCTGGCGGAGGCGGATCTACTGGAGCGGCTGCTGGCGCTGAACCTGGAGCGGGCCGGGGGGTGACAACACTTGATACGGTTAATAGTCGCGCTGGATGTTGTTTTATTCCTTGTGGACGCCGTGTACTCCCTCTACGGCGACCGCATTCCCAACTCCAGCGACTTGTGCTGCTACTGGTTCGAGAAGGCCCGGGCGCAGATTGCGGCCGGCGCAACCAAGCGGGCCGGCCTGTTGGCAACTCAAGGAATTCGCGGCCAAGACAATCGCGCAGTTCTGCAACGCATTAAAGAATCCGGCGACATATTTATGGCATACCCGGATAAAGATTGGGTGTTGGCCGGGGCTACCGTGCATACATCAATTCCAGGCGCCAATTCCTTGACAATTCTGATCCACCCCTATAATGTAAGGGTAGTGGATAGCGGATTCCCGTTATCGGCGCCTTGCCTTCCGAGTCAAGGCGCCTTTAATGTAGCGTGGCCCCGCATTGCCGTCTATGGGCATCGATGCGATCTCGGATGTCATGGTCGGGGAATACCTTGATGCCGAATTTGCCCATTCGCCCATCGCCCCGGCAATAGACCTTTCCGCCTAGCCGTTCCCACCTCACTGGCGTTGCTGCACAATCTGATCGGACCCATTCATAGAGGTCCCGGGCTACCATATCTGCGAGCTCGGTGGGTTCCGAACCACGTTTGGGTACGAACCGCAAGCCCGTCTCCAACCAACTGCGGAAAGCGGCAGGTGCCAACCACTGTGACCCATCCATAAGGACGCGCGCGTATTCGAGCTGGTGATACGCGTCCTCCCGGGGGCCTTGGCTTTCGAATGTAACACGTCCAACCAGCCTGGGTTCTCTGGAAGCGATGTAGTCAACATACCGTTCCAGCAAGAAAATTATTGCTACTGCGTACGCATCCGTTGGCAGATAAGGATCAGCGCCCGCATCCACAAACTGTTCTTGGAAAGCATTTTTACGAATACCGATGCCGAAAACCGTAAAATCAGTTTCGTCAATAAGACGATCAATAGCGGAGTCAAATTCACTTTGTTTGCCTAGGTCTCCTTCGAAGTAGTACTCACCTTTATGATTACGCATCCTTGGCTCATGGAACGTGTGGTTCGCAGTTCCGAAGAATTCTTGCTTAATAGAATTCGCTCTCTCACAGTATCGAGCGCTTTCCGCTTCATCAATGGCAACCGCCCCCAAAGAAAAGAACGTCGGGTTAAGCAATGGCTCGCGAGTGGATTTGCCGGCCTCGTCAACATACAGGAAGTTTATCGGGCGATTTTCCAGCAGGGCATGGGGCTTTTGGCCTTTGAACCGCTTGCGCGGCGCGATGGGACCGTGAGCCCGTTGGAGAGCAATCATTTCCTGCTTCTCGATATCTGCGCGCAACTGCTTGATCAAAGCAGTGTCGCTGTTGGCGTTGGCCAGCAGTATGCCTAGAACCCGTGCTATAGCACGGGCTTCGGACAGATTGTTGGCTTGGGCGCGCCACAAGCGGCGGCCTGAAGGGTCACCGGTCTGACTATGCTCGCTCATGGTAGTATCAACTTTACCGGACAGAAGGATGCTATATATTACATAATCGCCGCACCCTAGCGCAACGACCGATAAGGCGGCATAGCGCGGTTGACGCCGCCCCGCTTGCCGGGTATATCTGTGGGCGGCAATTCGGCGTCGCCGGTTGCCCCAAAACATTGATTAGCAGGCAGGTGTCCTCCATGGCCGAGTTGAGTCCCGCCACCGTTCTGGCGGAGTTGAAGAAGAACGGCGCTACCCACGTGGTCTGGCTGCCCGACAGCGAGACGAACTTTCTTTACGTGCTGATGAGCGAGGAGCCCAGCCTGGACCTGGTGCCGGTCAGCCGGGAGGGCCACGCCTTTTCCACCGCGGCCGGCCTGGCCGCCGGCGGCCAGAAACCGGTCATCCTCATTCAGAACACTGGCATGATGGAGTCGGGCGACTCCTTGCGCGGCTGGGCCATCGGCATGAACGTGCCCGTGGTGATGATGGTAGGCTACCGGGGCTGGACCCGTCACGGCGTCATCAACGACACCGCCGCCTTCTACACCGAGCGGTTCCTCCACGCCTTCAACATCAACTACTATCTGGTTGAATCGGACGAGGACGCCGACCGCATCTCCATCGCCTTCGCCGAGGCCGAGCGGAACAAGCGTCCCGTGGCCGTGCTGGTGGGCGACGAATACCACGGCTTCAACGTAAGCCGGTAAGAGCATACTCCCTCTCCCGCCAGGGGCGAGAGAACCATAGCGAGGAAGTGACCGATATGATGAAAACGGCGGAAATGCTGGAGATTTTCAACCGGCATCGCGGCGACGCGGTGGTGATACCGGGGCGCGGCGGACGGCGCTGGGTGGAGCTGAGCGACCAGCCCGACCGGGATCTGCCCCTGGGCGACCCGGCCATGGGCGGCCACGCTTCCTTCGCCTTGGGCCTGGCCCTGGCCATCCCCGATCAGCGGGTGGTGCTCTTCGACTCCGAAGGCGACGTGCTGATGGGGATGGGCGCGCTGCCCACCATCGCCGAGAAGGCGCCGGCCAACCTGTACCACTTCATGCTGGACAACGGCGTGTACGCCACCACCGGCGGCCAGCCCGTGCCCAACGCCGAGCAGATGGCCTACGACGTGGTGGCCCAGGGCTGCGGCTATCCGGCCACTTACTCCATCGACAACCTGGAGGACTTCGCCGGCCAGATCGAAGAGATCCTCGGCCAGCCCGGCCCCGTCTTCGTGGCCCTTAAGATCGACCCTGAAATCATCAACGAACCAATCAACGCCCGACCCCAATGGCAGCGTAAAACCCGCAACCAGGCCGTAGCCGACATGCAGGCCGAGCTGGGGATCCGGTGATGCGCCGTTGCCTTGACGCTATTGCGGCGTAATGCTACCGTGGGGCCTGTTATGAGAATTGGAGAATTTGACATCGTCGAACCCGTTCCCGAGCTGCACGAGCCGCACCTGCTGGCGGTGTTGCGGCCCTGGATCGATGTGGGGAACGTGGGGAGCCTCGCGTTGGGTCGCATTGAACGGCACTTGCGCAGCCGCGAGTTGGGCCGTCTCCACCGGCCGGGCCGCTACTACGACTTCACTCGTTATCGTCCTCGTTCCTACCTGGTCAACGGACAGCGCGAAGTCACTATACCCAACACCATCATCCGCTACGCCAACCCGGAGGACGGCCAGCACATCCTGACCGCCCACCTGCTGGAACCCCATCTCTACGGCGAAGATTACTCGGATGCGCTGCTGGAGATCATCCGGCAATTTGGCGTCAAGCAGTACGCCCTGATTGGCGGGATGTATGACATGGTGCCCCATACCCGCCCGCTGGTGGTATCGGGACTGGGCACCGGCGAGAACGTGGAGCGAGACTACAGCATCGCCAACGCCCACCCCAGCAGCTACGAAGGCCCCACCACCATCACCTACACCGTCACGGAGACGGCCACCAGGATGGGGCTGGAAACCCGCGCCTTCGTGGTGCACATGCCCCAGTATCTCAACCTGGACGACGATTATCAGGGCGCGGCCCGCATGATGGGCCTGCTCTGCCGGCTCTACGATCTGCCGGATTACATCGCCCAGGCGGAACGGGGCCGGAAACAGTACGACGAGCTGACCGCCAAAGATGGTCAATTGCCCGACGGCGACGTGCTTGGCCGCATCGAAGAAATGTACGACAACGAGTACGGCGCCGATAATCGCCCGGAGCCGACCACTCCACTGCCCTCAAGTATCGAAGAGTTCTTGCAAGGTTTGAGCGCTGACTTGGGCGACGACAACGAGGATTCCCGCTAGTTTTTACCGGCGTTTCCCGTCATTGCCGTCTGCATCCCGTCATTTTCACGGGTGATGACATGGTATGGTTTCAGCCTCGACGCCCCGGCGGGGTGTACCGGGGCAGGGTGGCGCCGGCATCGTCTTCTATGAACTCCACCATCGCCGCGACGGTTGCCTTGATTGCGGCCAGGACTCCCGCCTCGTCGGACGGCGGGTCTTGCACTCCCTCATAGGGCGTGATAACGGCGAACTCAGTCAGGAAGGATACGTCGCTGCTGCCCAAGATGCGCTGCCCGTCGGCAAAGGTTATCGTGGCATCCTGTAGTGTGCCGATGTTGTGGGAACGCAGCCAGCCGTTGTTCTGGCCGTCGTCGTACTGCATATAGGCCAGGAAGCCTTTGAGTGCGTTTTCAAGAGAACGCTGGAAGCTGTGTCCGACTTCTTCGTAACCTAGTCCCGCATCAAGAGCCACTTCAGCCAGCAATACCTGCCTTTGGTAATTGGTGAAACGTTGCTCGACGTCCGGCCAGTTGTCGGGCGGGATATGCGGATAGTAGTCGCCGTCTCCCACCGGCTCGTGATCCATGTTGATGCCGTCCTTGAGGGCCGCGTAAGTTAGGTGGGTACGGGCTTGCCGGTAACGGTGAAAGTCGTCGGGACTGTACCGCACCAGGTCAATTTTCACCGGGCGCCCATAAATTTCCACCGCCTTGGCCTTACCTTCTTGCAGAGCGCGGCGGTATTTCGCTATGGTCCCAACATCGGATTCCGCAATGGTGAAAATGTCGATGTCGGAGTCGTCCCGCCAGTCACTCCGGGCGCGGGAGCCGAACAGGAAAATGTCGATGGGATGAATAACTTCCTGCACGGCGCGGACTACGGCGATGGCGCGACGGTCGTAGTTTGGCTTGACGCTCATCAGGCGGCTCCTTTGAGTGATCAAACCCTCCCGCGGCGCGGTTTATAAAAAGGCGTATCACTTTCCAGATTCGGGAAAGCGATACGCCTTGATCATCCGAGATGGAAGGTTTAAGGAAAATGTACGACAACGAGTACGGCGCCGATAATCGCCCGGAGCCGACCACTCCACTGCCCTCAAGTATCGAAGAGTTCCTGCAAGGTTTGAGCGCTGACTTGGGCGACGACGAGGATTCCCGCTAGTTTCTACCGGCGTTTCCCGTCATTTGGCGTTTCCCGTCATTGCCATCTGCATCCCGTCATTCCCGCCTCCATCCCGTCATTCCCGCGAAAGCGGGAATCCAGCAAGCCCGCAGCCCGGCCAATTTCCCCGAGGCAACGATTTCCGGCGCGGCCGATCCCGGTTTATTCGACGGTGCGCGCTGCGCCCCGATGGATGCTACGACGCATGGGGCAGGCCGCGAGCTGGAAGCGCTGTTCCGGCACACCTCCAACGCCGGCGAAAAGGCCAACGTACTCAGAGAGGCCCTCAACCTAGGTTGCCGTATGTTACCGGGCTACACCACCGAGGACCTGCTGGGTGAATTGCAGGACATCGCCGGCCCCAACCTCGAGCTGCCGGCCATCGATTTTCAGCCCAGGCCCTGGAGTTCGGCGCTGAAGTCCACTACTTACTCCCCTGCTCCGACAGATAACCCTCCGCTGTAGCGCGCAACTGGTCCGCATAGCCATAAATGTCATCCAGGGAATCAATCCGGTGGAAGGAAGTGATCACGTGATTCCGTTCATCTCTGCCTTCTATCAACTCTATGTACTTCACCCGTTTGGCGTTGAAACGCAACCGGCATAGCGCTCTGCGATTGTTATCGTCCAGCAGCACACTACAGTATGACCTGGTGTCCCGCATCACCACGCGCTCCGGAGCCACGACTGATGATACGATGGTTCGCACAATGTTGTAACCTTCCAGCTCTTCGACAGTGGTGACGATGTTTTTGACCGCCTGATCGTCTTCCGAGTCATCACCCTCGTGGTCTGTAGCAGACGGTGGGTTCGGAGGTTCTGCCGACGCGCTGTCAAGGTTGGTATGGGCGATGTCGGTCGCTCTTTGCAGGGTGTCGTTGATGCGGTCGTTGACAAAACCCTGAAAAGCCAGTTTCACCAGACTAGTGAAATGCTCGGCGCGAGATTGAGTCAAGCGACCCGAGTGAACCTTCCGGGCCAGAAATTCAACCATCGACGCGTCCGGCTGGCTGTACGCCTGTGCCAAATACTCTTTCATACCGCGAATGTACTTCATCTCGGCGGCGACGGCGCATGCCTCTTCTGCGTCAAAGGTGAGCTTGGTAAAGTGACTCAGCGCAACAAGGTCACGCGAGTGGATCGACGTAAAATCAATCTCAAGGAATGGCGCGCTGTCCATTACATTATTGGAATCCAAGTCGCTGAAAAATTTATACACCACTCCATTGGTTAGTACCCCGATACGGGCCTCAGTTGCGCTGAAGTAGCGAGCCAGTTGGGACGCGCTGGATATGCGCAACACATCTGATGCCTTTTTGCACTCAAACAAAATGGCCGGCTTGTCTGATCGCATTATGGCGTAATCAACTTTTTCGCCTTGTTTTAAGCCGAAATCGGCGGTGAACTCGGGCACCACCTCGGTAGGGTCAAATATATCGTAGCCCAAGGCGCTGATGAACGGCAGAACCAACGCATGCTTGGTCGCCTCTTCAGTCGCCAAGTTGCCCTGCAAACGGGCGGCCCGTTCCGACAGAGATTCCAATGTATTGCGAGATACCATTTTCGCTCCATATGGGGTCTTTCCCGCATGAGCGTATGTCAGCGTGGTTGCACCGCCGGGAGCGGGCAAGTCGCCCCAGCGCCGGTAGGAAGTCAGGACACCGTGGCCCCGCTGGCAATCCCCACCAGCCGCTCGAAGGCGTCCGGATCCCGCACGGCCATATCGGCCAGCATTTTGCGGTCGATCTCGATGCCGGCTACGTTGAGGCCGTGCATGAACTGACTGTAGGTCATGCCATGCTGGCGGCAGGCGGCGCCGATGCGGATGATCCACAGACGGCGGAAGTCGCCCTTGCGCTGACGCCGGTGCCGGTAGGCGTGGCTCCACGCATGCATCACCGCCTCTTTGGCCCACTTGTAGTTGCGCCCCGAGGACGCCTGGTAGCCCTTGGCGGCTTTCAGGATTTTCTTGTGGCGGGCGCGCTTGGTGACGCCCCTTTTGACTCTCGGCACGGTTGGCGCTTCTCCGTTGGTTTAGACGTCGTAGGGCACCAGCCGGCTCAAACGCTTGACGTCGGCTGGGTCGAAGCTGACTTTCTGCGCGTACTTGCGGGTGACCTTCTTGGGCTTCTTGCGGCGCAGGTGGCTGCTCATACGCTTGCGGCGCAGCAGCTTGCCCGAGCCGGTTACGTGGATCCGCGCCTTGGCGCCCTTGTGAGTTTTGAGTTTGGGCATATTACCGTTATTCCATTGTTACTGCTATTCCGTTGTTACTGCTTCCTTGCGCTCGTTGCGCGCCACAACCGTGGCGCTGGGGATGAGCACCATGGACATGGCGCGGCCTTCCATGGAAGGCTGCTGTTCCAATCGGATGTCGTCCTTCAGTTCTTCCGCCACCCGCTTCAACAAAGAGAGGCCGTGGCCCTGATGCACCGCTTCCCGGCCGCGGAAACGCACCGTCAATTTTACCTTGTCGCCGTTGCCGATGAACTGGCGCACCTTGCGGAGCTTGGCGTCGAAATCGTGGGTGCCAATATTGGGGCGGAACCGCACTTCCTTCAGCTCATTGCTCTTCTGGGATTTGCGGGTTTCCCGTTCCTTCTTGGACGTCATGTAACGGAGCTTGCCATAGTCCAGCAACCGGGCAACCGGCGGGTCGGCGTTGGGCGCCACTTCCACCAGGTCAAGGTCATTCATCCGCGCCCGAGAGAGAGCGTCGGGCACCGTCATAACGCCAAGCTGCTCGCCATCTTCCCCAATTACTCTTACTCGCGGAACGCGTATCTGTTCGTTGACCCGGTATTGCCTGGCTATGGCGCCACCTCCTTACAATGGTATTTCCTGAGCCGCCGACGTGGACTTCCGCAATCGACGACCCTTCGGCGCTCCCCCCATTTTACCGATACGGCTATTGACAGTCAACTGAACCTCCATCCCGGCATTCTCAACCCTGATATTCTCAATAGGCGACGCCGTGCGAGCCGGGACGACACCACCAGGGTTGCCCGCACCGGGTATAATGCCGTCTCGGAACGTGCCGGCCCGGTGTCCTTGACCAATCACCCGGCTCCGGTCAGAGGAGGAATAACGGATGCCCGATTACTTCACGGAGGTGGATGTACTCCGCAACGGCGATTCCGCCGGGAATGGGATGACCCTGCGCCTGACTGACGGCCACGGACGCCGGATTCACACGGTGGCGGTTCCTCAGGAGAGCCACTCCCATACTGGGCCGACTTGGGCGTACATCTTTGAGAACGAAGGGTTGACGCTGATTGACCCCGGCGCGGAGGCGTCTTTTGAAGCGCTGCGGTCGGGCCTGGCGCTGTGCGGGTTGCAGGCGTCGGACATCGAACGGGTTATCATCACCCACGGCCACGCCGATCACGACGGGGGCGTGGCGCGGGTTATCGAGCAATCCGGCGCCGAGTTGTGGGCTCACGACATCTACCAGCCGCTGCTGCCCTTCGATCCCCGAGACCTGCAAATGGCCGCCAACTCTCCCATCAAGGCAGCCATGTGGGCAACCGCCCACGCCAACGGTTTCACTCCCTCCGATTCGGACGAGCGCAATCGCTATATGGAGTCCCGACGCTCCCACCGGGTCGGGCACCACATCATTCACGGCGACCAACAGGGCATCCTCCGCTACATGCACGCTCCGGGACACTCGCCCGACGAGATCTGCGCGGTGATCGGCAACGGCGCCGGCAGCCACATCGTATTCACCGGCGACCATGTGCTGCCGGAGATCAGCCCTCACCCCACCATGAAGACGGACTACACTAGCGAAATGCGCCAAAGCCTGCCCGTCCACTACCAGGACCCCGACGATTCCTATGGCCTGCTCACCTACCTCCGCTCGCTGCAACGGGTGGCTGATCTGGGCGCGGAAGTCGCCATTCTGCCGGCCCATCGCCTGTACAACAACCACAAGTTCAACTTCCAGACGGCCCAGCGGGCCGCCGACCTCATCCGATTCCACTCCCGCCGCCTGGGCCGCATCCTGATTACCGCCGGCCCGGAACCGCAGCCTCTGGAAGACGTAACCCGCCGCACCTTCGAGCGGCGCAAGCTGGAAGGCGGCAACTTCTTCGCGGCATTGACCGAGGTGGTGGCCCACGTGGAGCTGCTGGAAGACTCCGGCGATCTGGAAATAACCGGCGACCATCGCCTGCGGCGCACCGGACGGGAGAATTACCAGGAACTGTTGCAGACCTTGTAAGCCGATTGTTCGCATCCCTCACCCAACGCGCGTTGCCCGGAGCACAATCCATGACACAAATGGCGCCCGTGGAACCATATGACGAATTCGGCGAGACCATCGAGGACTACCGGCGGCAATCCCGCTGCTTTCTGGAACGCAGCCGCCACTATCTGGTCGAGGACGACCTGCATCAAGCCTCCGAAAAAGGATGGGGCGCGGCGGCCTGGATGACCAAAGCCGTTGCCGTCGCCCAGAGCTGGCAGTACGCCCAACACGAACACTTTGGCGAAGTTCTGTACCAGGCCGGCCGGATGTCCGGCGATGACCGTATCCGGGGTTTGCGCGCCATTGCCAACGGGCTGCACGACAACTTTTACCAGCGCAAGCGATTCCTGCACGCCGATGACATCGCAAGATCACTGGACGAGATGGCGACTCTGCTGGATATTCTGGAGCCGCTGACCAAGCGGGAGTAACTATGTTTGGCCGTTCCGGAGCATCAGTTGAGTTTCTCGCCGACTGGCAGTTGAGCGACGCCTTGCTGCGTATTGTGACGCAGGCGCGTGAGCGGCTCACTCTGGTATCTCCCTACAACCGGCACTGGGGACATCTCAAACGGGAGGTTATCGCTGCCCAGAGCCGGGGCGTCGCCGTGACAATTTACTACCGCGCCGACGAACCCTCTCCCATGTCGGACTACGAAAACGTCAAGGGCATACCGATTAGGATGCTGCACGCCAAAATCTACGCCAACGAAAGCGCCACACTGGTCACCACGATGAACCTGCTGGAAACTTCCGCGAGCTATTCTCGCGAAGTGGGCTTTCTGGTGCGGGACGCAAAATTGCAGAAAGAGGTTGATGCGTACATAAAATCCCTTGCGGACGGCGCAGTCCCGGAACCGTCTTTGGGCGCAGAACCGGTTGTAGGGAACAGCGCGATCCCTCGGCGGCCTCAGGTAGAAACGGCGTCTGATATTATCGACGCTATTAACGCTTCCGGTCTCTGCATTGAATGTGGCATTGCCAAAGAGTTTGACTTGGACCGACCCTTATGCGTTGCCTGCTACGGCCGTTTTGGTCGCAACGGCATGCACAAACTATGTCACAAGTGCGGAAAGGCGCATCGGTCGCGGCTCAAT
The DNA here is from genome assembly GCA_963692995.1 of Dehalococcoidia bacterium. GTDB lineage: Bacteria > Chloroflexota > Dehalococcoidia > Lucifugimonadales > UBA3495 > Bin87. The sequence goes on along the minus strand of OY843611.1, from coordinate 324,367 downwards.
CTGCCGCTGTGCCAGCCCTGCGACGCCGCCCGCCAAGCCGCCGGCGTTTCGCCGTCCGCATCATCCTAAGGAGGCTCCCGTGTCCCTGCAAAACAAAGTTGCTCTGGTTACCGGCGCCGGTCGCGGCATGGGCCGCGCTACCGCCCTCGCGCTGGCTAACGACGGCGCCGACGTCGCCGTCACCGACATCCTCGCCGACGCGGTGGAAGAAACGGCTACCGACCTGCGCGCCGCCGGCCGGAACAGCGTCGCCATCGCCGCCGACATCGGCGACGGCGACCACATCGACCGCGTCATTGCCGAAACCGTGAGCGCGCTGGGCCGCGTTGACATTCTGGTGAACAACGCCGGCGTTACCCGTTATCTGGATATTATGGACATTACCGAGGATGACTGGGATCGCATCCATCGGGTCAACGCCCGGGGCGCCTTTTTCGTGATGCAGCGGACGGCGCGGCAGATGATTGAACAGGGCAGCGGCGGGCGCATCGTCAACATCGCCTCCATCGCCGGCAAGGGCTACCGGGGCACCTCCAACGCCGCCTATGCCGCCAGTAAGGGGGCAGTGATCTCGATGACGCTGATTGCCGCTCACCAGCTGGCCCGCTACGACATCAACGTGAACGCCATCTGTCCCGGCTCAACCGTCACTGCCATGGCCACGTCAACGATGGAGCAGCGGGCTGCCGAGATGGGGGTATCAGTGGACGAACTACAGGCCCGGCGGGCATCCAATATTCCCATCGGTCGGGCCAACGAGCCGGAGGATATTGCCGCGATGGCAGCGTTTCTGTCCGGCCCGGGCGCGCGCAACATCACCGGGCAGACCATCAACGTGGACGGCGGGCTGGTGATGCACTAGGCCGTATTTACAAACTCCGTCATTCCTTGTTCACAAACCACGTCATTCGCAAACCACGTCATTCCCGCTTTACAAGCCCGTCATTCCCGCGAAAGCGGGAACCCAGTTAGCGCAAAATAAGGCCGCCTTTCCGCCGGCAGTGATTTCCTGGGTTCCGGCTTTCGCAGGAACGACAATGTGATTTCCAGTTTGTAGTCAACGGGGAGGCGCAGCCTAATGCGCGGCCAGCGCCGCCCGGGCCGCCAGTTCCTCGTCCCAGGGCCCGGAGAGCCGGCCCCGGGCAGTGTTGCCGATCATGTACCCGCTCGCGTCGTGTCCCCACTCATTGCGCGGCATCTCGTAGGACAGTTCGATGCCGTTGCCGTCGGGGTCGCGGATGTAGATGCCGATGGCGTGACCATGGTCGGACACCCGATCGATGGGGATGTTCTTCTCCTTGACCCGGTGGTAAATCTCCTTCAGGTCATCCAGCGTGTCCATATACCAGGCCATGTGGTTCAGGCCCACCTGCCCGCCCTGGGGCCCCAGGGCGTTCTCGCCCACCTCGGTCAGCGCGATCTCATGGGAGTTCTCCAGGTCCGCCGACATGAAGGCGGCGCCTCCCGGCCTGAACCCGTAGCAATGGAGACCTAGCAGATCCGCGTACCAATCCCGGGCCCGCTCCGCATTTCGGACGAATATGTTCACGTGCCCCAATTTTCTCGGCGTGTAAGCCATAATCTTCTCCCTTTCCTGCGATGGAGTGTTTCCGAGTGGCGCAATGATAACAAGGGGATAGCTCAAAAGAAAGGCCGGCTTTGATCCGGGATGCAGCAGGGTTTCCAAACTGGAACGCTCCTTGAGAGCAGGAGTTTCTGGAGAGCAGGAGTTTCTGGATTCCCGCTTTCGCGGGAATGACGGGGGCGCGGGAATGACGGGGGTTTTTGAGAACCGAAAGGCTCTGCTCCGGCACGACACGCGCGTTGACCTGTTAGTATCGCTGTGATAGGATTTTCGCGTCAAACCTGCGCGTTTCGGCGCTTTCTATAGGTTTCTACAGATTTCAGTGGCTACTAGCACCGAAAATCCGGCCCGTTGGATGTCGCTCGGCGAAGTCTGCCGGGCTCTGGAAGTCAACGAAGCGACCCTGAGGCAGTGGGCCGACCGGGGCCGGCTGCCCGTGTATCGCACGCCGGGCGGACACCGCCGCTTCTTGCGCGAGGACGTCGAAGCGCTGATGAGCGCCAACGGAGGCGTGGCGGCCGCCGAGTCCGACCCCGAAGACCTGGCCTTGCAACGCATCCGCCGCAAGCTGAGCCAGGCCGACCTCTCCGAACAGCCCTGGCTGCAAAGCTTCCAGGCCGAGGGACGGGACCGGATGCGCCTGTTCGGACGCCGTTTGCTATCCCTTTTGTTGCGGGACGGACTGCACGGGCGCAGCCGACGCCGGGGCGAAACGCTTTCGGAAACCCACATGCTGGGCAACGAATACGGATCCGAAATGGCCGCGCGCGGCGTGCCGCTGACCGACAGCGTACAAGCGTTTCTGTTTTTCCGGCAGGCGGTGGTTGAAGCCGTCCAACCGGAACGGATGCGCCAGGTGGTGGAGATCTCCGACGGCGTGCTGGTGGGCCTCGCTGACGCCTACAGCGCCCGCCTGGCGGCAATGAGTGACGACACAAACGTGGACACGGAGCAAAAACCGGCCGCGTAGAAAAACCGGCCGCGTAGAATGGTGGCGTGAAATGACTACGGAAAGCATGGACATTACCGACCGCAAACTGCTGAACATCGTGCAGAGCAATTTCCCGGTGGCGGAAGAACCCTACCGGGCCATTGCCGACGATCTGGGCATCAGCGAAACCGAAACGCTGGACCGGCTGGCTGAACTGAAACGCCAGAACGTGGTACGGCAGATCAGCGCCATCTTCGATACGCGCCGTCTCGGTTACAAAACCACCCTGGTCGCCTTTGCCTACGGCGACGACGACCTCCATCCCGGCGCCATCTTCATCAACCGCCATCCCGGCGTGAGCCATAACTATGCCCGCGAAGGCTCGTACTACAACCTCTGGTTCACCCTGGCGGTGCCGCCCGACGGCGACCTGCAAGCCACGGTAGAGTGGATGGCCGAGCAGACCAATGCTATCGAGTTCCGCATCATGCCCACCATCCGGTTCTTCAAGATCGGCGTGAACTTCGACATGGTGAAACGCCGCAGCGACGCCTACAACTACAATCCTGATTCCGGACGGCCTGATCCCGGACGGCCCGACTCCGGCCGGCCCAACGGAGCCGCTAACGGCCCGAGCCTGGTTCCCGCCAGCGACTGGAACCAGGCCCAGGAGATCACCGAGTGGGACAAGAACGTGATCCGCGAGGCCCAGGAGGACCTGCCCCTGGCGTCGCGCCCCTTTGACCCAATGGCAGAACGACTTGGGCTGACGGTGCCGGAGCTGTTCGCCCAGCTGGCCGAGTACCAGGAGCGCAAGCTCATGCGCCGCTACAGCGCGGTGCTGTACCACCGCCGATCCGGGTTCCGCGCCAACGCGATGATCGTCTGGAAGGTTCCGCCGGAACGCTCCGAAGCAGTAGGCATGATCATGGCGGAACACTCGGCGGTGACCCACTGCTACGAGCGTCCCACCTTCCCCGACTGGGAGTACAGCCACTTCACCATGGTACACGCGCCCACCCGCGACGAGTGCGAGGAGATCGGACGGGAAATCGCCCGGGCCACCGGCATCACCGACAATCTGCTCCTCTACAGCACCCGCGAGTACAAGAAGACCCGCGTCCGGTACTTCGTGGAGGACTACGAACGCTTCTGGGACACCGCCGAAGCAGCCGAGGCCCTGGCGGAGACCCTGGTTTAGCGTGTGCTGACAATCGCCTCATTCCCGTCATTCCTGCCCAGTACCGTCATTCCAGCCACCACCGCCTTTCCCGCCCAGTACCGTCATTCCCGCGAAAGCGGGAATCCAGCGGACAAAACCCGGTTAGGAATATGCCTGAATACTATCCCGTTTATCTTAATCTGGCCGGCAAGCGCTGCGTGATCTTGGGCGGCGGCGCCATCGCCCAGGGCAAGCTGGCCGCGCTGCGCGACGCCGGCGCCAGCATCACCGTAATCAGCCCACAATCCACCGACGGCATCAAGCGGGCGGCGCAGCGGGGGCATATCACCCTACTCCGGCGGGAATACCGGCCGGGCGATTTGGAAGGCGCCTTCATTGCCATTGCCGCTACCAACGTCTGGCACGTCAACCGTCAGATCTACGAAGAGGCCGAGGAGCGCGGCGTGCTGCTCAACGTGGTGGATGACCCGGACCAATGCACTTTCATCGCGCCGTCCATCGTGCGACGCGACCCGATAACCCTGGCCATATCCACCGGCGGCGCCAGCCCGGCGCTGGCCCGCAAGATGCGAGAGACACTCTCCGAAAACAAGGCGCTGCAATGGGCCGACCTGGCCAACGTGCTGACGCAAGCCCGGCGGGTCATCAAGGAAAAGCGCACGGTGATTGACCCGACGCGGTGGCAATGCGTCATCACCGAAGACCTCCTGGAAATGGCCCGTAACGGGCCGGAGGATCAAGCAGTCGCCATGGTTTTGGAGCAACTGCTGAACCCGGAACTGCCGGAGATGTGCTCCGATCTTGCCAATTGCCGGACCGGCGGGTGTGCCAAGCGGGCCGCGCTGCGGGCGGCGGAGGCAGTCAGTTGAGCCTGCTGGTATTGGGACTGGACCACCGCACCGCCCCGGTGGAGATGCGCGAACGGCTCAGCGTGGAGCGGGAGCAGCTGCCCGACGCGCTGGCGCGGCTGTCGGAATACGTCCCTCAGTCGGTCATCGTATCCACCTGCAACCGCACCGAAGTCTATACCTACGACTCCGACGATATTGACCTGGTGGGCCGAGTGGGCAACTTCCTCATCGGCTACTCCGGCGTCCCCGGCGCGGAGCTGGAGCGACACATTTACCAGCTCTGGGAAGGGGATTGCGTTTCCCACCTGTTCCGGGTCGCCGGCGGGCTGGAGTCCATGATCGTCGGCGAGCGGCAGATTTTGGGCCAGGTGCGGGCGGCCTTCAGCGTGGCCAGCCAGGCCGGCCACGTGAAAAGTCCGCTGGCCCGGGTTTTCCACGACGCCTTGCGGGCCGCCCGGCGAGTGCATCGGGAGACGAATATCGGCCGGCACTCCCGGTCGGTGAGCCGGGCCGCGGTGCAGTTGGCCCGCCGCCTTTTTGACCGTCTGGACCACCGGCGCGCGCTGGTCATCGGGGCCGGCGACGCCGGCCGAATGGTGGCGCGGGCGTTGGCCGATGCCGGCGTCCGGGAAATCACCGTCGCCAATCGCACACAATGGCGCGCGGAGGACCTGGCGCGGGACCTGGGCGGCGTAGCTCTGCCTTTCGATGAAATGGGAACCGCGCTGGCCGACGTGGATTTGGTCATCAGCAGCACCGGGTCGCCGGGATACGTCGTGGACAAGGCAATGGTGGAAGATGCAATGACGGCGCGCCGCAGCGACGCGCCCATAATGCTCATCGACATCGCCGTGCCGCGCGACATCGATCCGACGGTGGCCGACTTGGCTGGCGTCCGGCTGTTTGACATCGACGCCCTGGCCCAGGTGGCCGAGGTTTCCCGGGACGGGCTGGCCGGTGCGGTGCAGAAAGCCGGTGCGGTGGTGGAGACGGAACTCGCCCGGTTCGCTGAACGATGGAACTCATCGGATACCATGGAGCTGGTGGTGTCGATGCGTCGCCACGCCGACGAGTTGCGCCGGGCCGAAGTGTCCCGAACGTTGAGCATGCTGGGCGAAGCTGAAGACGGCGAACTGGCGGCGCGGCTGAACGCCATGACCAACGCCCTGGTAAAGAAGCTGCTGCATCAGCCGACGGTTCAGCTGCGCTCGGGGGACAACACCGCGGACTACCGGGTGGCGCGCCGCCTGTTCGGTCAGGACGACAACGGCGGCAATCGCCGCACCCGTCGCTGACGGTTGGTGCCTCAACGATGGCTCGCGCCACGGTACGAGTGGGAACCCGAGGCAGTCGTCTGGCGCTGATCCAGACCGAGCTCACGCTGGCCAAGCTGCGCCCGGCGCGCCCCGACGTCGATTTTGAGGTGGTAACCGTCACCACCCAGGGCGACGCCAACCAGACTGCCCCGCTGGCCGGCATGGGTCTGGGCGTGTTCGTCAAGGAAATCGAGCGCCGCCTGGAAACCGGCGAAATCGATATGGCCGTGCACAGCCTGAAGGATATGCCCACCGTACTGCCCGACGGCATGGCCATCGGCGCGGTGCTGGAACGGGCCGACCCCCGCGACGCGCTGGTGTCCCACCTGGGCAAGACGCTGGACGAATACCCCGCCGGCGGACGCATTGGCACCAGCAGCCCCCGCCGGGCAGCCCAGATCGCCGAGCGCCGGCCCGACCTGGCAATCGTACCCATCCGCGGCAACGTGGACACGCGGCTGCGTAAGGCCTCCGGCGTGGAGTGCGATGGGACGGTGGTTGCGGCGGCGGGCCTGCTGCGGTTGGGAATGGACGACGTGGTTACGGAATACCTGCCGCCGGATGAGTTCGTGCCACCGCCGGGTCAGGGCGCCATGGCGGTGGAAATTCGGGCGGGCGATGAATGGATGGCAGAGTTGGCGAGCGTGGCCGACGACCCCGGGACAGCGGCGGCAGTGACTGCGGAAAGGTCATTTCTGGAAGCCTTGGGCGGCGGCTGCCAGGTTCCGGTGGGAGCTTATGCTGAAACCGACGGAACTGACGCAAAAGCGCTGCGACTGACGGTGTTCCTGGGCGCGCCGGACGGTTCGGCGGCGTACCGGGCCAGCGTGGTCGGGGCGGCGTTAGACGCGGCTGGGCTGGCCGCGATGGCATGGCGACGGCTGCGCGCGCAGGGCGCGGCGGGGCTGTTGGCGAGTTAGAATCTGTTGAGAAGGAGCATAAGTTCGATTTGGGTGTTGACAAACCTCCTGCGTTGGTCGAGTGTAAAGCCCATACTTGGACAACAGGCGGCAATGTTCCGAGCGCCAAAATCACTGTATGGAACGAGGCAATGCTTTATTTCGCTTTGGCTCCGAGTGATTACCGCAAAATTTTGTTCGTCCTGCGGGATTCCAGCGAAGAGCGAGGCGAGAGTTTGGCTCAACACTATATCAAAACCCGTCGTCATCTAATACCGGACAGTGTGGAAGTATGGGAGTATGACGAAAGCAAGTCGGGGGCAATGCAAGTGTACCCAAAAACTTGATCGTTCCAATCCGCGCCACTAGCATCAGACTCAAGTCAAAGTCGGCGGCGAGAAAGGTGGCATATGGCTATCTCACTGGAAACGCAGGAAAAGGCGAAGCGGATCATCCTGGCGGGGCTTAGGGCTCAGCCCCACGGCTCGGTAAAATTCTGCGGCATACATGCTGATGTCAGGTTGAATGCGGAAGGCGAAGAGTTTCTTGACACAAGGGCCATCTATGAAGGCCCTTACAAGGATCTGAACATGCGCCGGCTCAACGCGCTCTACAGCGAGATAGACCCGCAGCTGCGCGAAATCGGCATACCGACTGTGACCTCCGTCGGCTACATCCCCAAGGCCGAATACCACCGGCTGCTGGCCGAGAAAACAGCGGCGCGCCCATGGGACAGGAAAGGCTGATGCGATGGCAAGACCTCATTGAAACCGCTCGCTTGCTGACCACTACACCACACCCCAATACCCAGCCGCTGCAGGTAGTGTCTCAGTTTGAAATTGAGGCAGGGTCGAGCGAGGTTGCAATTTGGGACTTGCCAGGACTGGATAGATACCATATTCTCCATTGACAACATCAAGGCTCCGCTGGAGGTGATTTATGCCAAAAGGCCCACGTGGAGAGAAAAGGCCGGCTGACGTGGTAGGTTGCGCCGTTATGGTAGCCAAGATTGCGACTGGGGAGATTGAAGAAGAACTGGAACCGAAGCAGCCTCATTCGGAGGTGCGACAGATGGCAGGCAAGACGGGCGGGAAGGCGCGGGAAGAAGCCATGACGCCGGAACGTCGCTCTGAAATTGCGAGCCAGGCCGCCAGCGCCCGCTGGGGCAAGACCGATCAGACGGAGAAGCCGTAATGCCCAGACCGCGCCGCCCCCCCCCCCCCCCCCCCGACTGTTGCCGGAAGAAAACCCCGACGCCGCCAAGTACCTGGCGGGTAATGCGCTGGTCTGCGCTGACAACATTGACGTAATGCGGGTCTTGCCCGATGAATGCGTTGACCTGATTTACTTGGATCCGCCGTTCAACTCTAACCACAATTATGTGGCTGTCTTCGGCGATAAGGGAAGGGTTGATGCTCAGCTCCGAGACATCTGGCGGTGGACGGTAGAAACGGAGAACGCCTATCGCCGGCTTCAGCGTGGCCCGTTGCTGAACGCCATTGATGGCATCCGGCTGATAACCGGCGAGCAGTCCAAAATGGCGGCTTACGCCGTGTTTATAGGCCGCAGGCTGGCAGAAATGCGACGGGCGCTGAAGAACACGGGAACTCTCTATTTGCATTGCAATCCTGCTGCTAACGTATATCTACGTATACTGCTGGACGCAACATTCGGAGAGGCAAATTTCATTGACGAAATTATCTGGAACTATGGAACAGCATCCGGCGGGCGGGCCGCAGGCAACAAGTACGTCAAGACTCACGAGACCCTGCTAGTATACGCCCGCAAGAAAGGGGATCACACGTATCATAAGGCATTCTTGCCATACAGCGAAAAATACATCCGCGAACGCTTTGTCCACGTTGACAAAGACGAGCGCAAATATCGCACCAGGGAACGTAACGGGCAAACTACACGGCAGTATTTGGATGCAAGTCCCGGCGTTCCCCTGTCAACCGTCTGGTCTGACATACGGCAGTTATACGCATACCACTGGAAGCTCCGCAAGGAGGAAGAAATCGGCTACTCAACGCAAAAACCGCTTGCTTTGTTGGAGAGATTATTGGGTGTATCGTCCAACGAAGGAGATTTCGTGCTGGACCCGTTCTGTGGGTGCGGCACGGCGGCGGACGCGGCCGCCAAGCTGGGGCGCAAATATCTGGGCATCGACATCAGCGGCATCGCAGTGCGTGTGATGGAACAGCGGTTGACTTCCCGGGGCAGCGACGTTGCCCCCGTAGTTTATGGGTTAGGTTGGAGTGATTACGAGTGGGAGCAGTTTGAGAAGCGGGCCTTGCAAAGCCGCGATGATACGGAAGACGGCATACCGGGCTGGGCCTGGGCCGAGGACAAGGTGGCAGGCTTGCTCAACGCCGTGCCTAATAGCCGGAAAACGGGCGATGGCGGCGTGGACGCCCGCTTTTATGGGGCGGCCAGAGAAATTATCCCCATACAGGTCAAAATGCACCGCAACCGCATTGGCCGGCCCGATATGGACAAACTGCTGGGGGCGCAGACTGCGATGCAGAACCGGGGGATTTTTGCCCCGATGTCCTTGATGGTCAGCCTGTACCCGCCGGCGAACAACCTGCGGACATTCGCCGCTGAACAAGGCCGGGTAACACTTGATGCTGGTGCGGACGGCGTTTCAGACTATCCGGTAATGCAGGTGTTGAGCGTACAGGAGATGCTAACCAAGGGCGAACTACCCAAGTTGCCGCCACCTGACCCGCGGTCGTTAGTGGGAAATTCGCAGACCAGGCTTGTAATTTCATAATGCACAAATGCTTGACAAATAAGGCGGCAGTCCTTATACTGCGGGCATGGCAAATCGGCTTTCCAACGACAAGCAGAAGCAGATACTCAACCTGCTGGTAGAAGGCTCATCCATGCGGTCAATCAGCCGCGTGACTGACGTGTCCATCAACACCGTAACGAAACTGCTTGTGGTTGCTGGCGAAGCCTGCGCGTCCTTCCACGACCGTACCGTCCGTGACCTTGTGACGCGCAAAGTGCAGTGCGACGAGGTTTGGAGTTTCTGCTACGCCAAGCGCAAGAACGTTGAGTACGCCAAGGCCGCTCCCGCTGAGGCTGGCGACGTGTGGACGTGGACAGGTATCGACGCCGAGAGCAAGTTGATTGTGTCTTGGCATGTTAGCCCCAACCGGGACTCCGCCGCCGCCATTGAGATCATGGACGACCTGCGCGAGCGGTTGGCAAACCGTGTCCAAATCACCACCGACGGGCTGAAGTCATACTTGGAAGCGGTGGAAGGGGCTTTCGGCGGAGACGTGGATTATGCCCAACTGGTGAAACTGTACGGCGAGGCGCCCAAGGAAGACCAGCGACGGTACTCTCCGGTGGAGTGCGTCGGAGCCGTCAAGCAGGAAGTGTCGGGCAACCCTGACTGTGACCACATCAGCACGTCCTATGTGGAGAGGCAGAACCTCACCATGCGGATGGGGATGCGGCGGTTCACCAGGCTCACCAACGCATTCTCTAAGAAATTGGAAAACCACTGTCATATGCTGGCCCTGTACTTCGTTCACTACAATTTCTGCCGACCCCACACCACGTTGACCAAGCGCAATCATGGCCGCAAAACGACGCCAGCGATGGCGGCAGGCTTGGCCAACCGTGTGCACGACGTGGACTGGCTAGTTGACTTGGTGAACGCATCGTTGCCTAAACCGGGCAAGCGTGGCCCTTATGCTCCGCGAAAAGCCGCAATTTCAAACTGAGACACTACCCCGCTGCAAGACTCGTTGCGCCGGGCGGTCAGTACCGCATACTATGCCATGTTCCACGCATTGGCCAGCAGCAATGCCGACTGTCTGTTAGGCACGCCCCACGACCCGTTGACTGAACACGCCTGGTCCCGTATCTACCGGGGCCTGAACCACAACGCAACCAGGCGGAACTTGCTACAAGGCCAAGGCTTGTTCTCTCCGCAAATCGAACAGTTCGCGGGTAGATTCGCGCAACTTCAGGACCAGCGGCACCTGGCGGACTACGATCCGAACATGACGTTTACCCTTCCTGAAACCATCGCCTGGATCGGCGCGGCCGAAGAAGCTATTGATGGGTTCATGCAAACCGGCGTTGACGAGCGCAAGCTGGTGGCTATTCAAGCGCTGATCCTCAGGCGTTGAAACTAACCCGGACCGTTATACTGTTCCTATGTCAACGGACCCCACCGGAAAACCCGGCAAAGTCTATCTGGTCGGCGCCGGCCCCGGCGACCCTGGCCTGCTCACCGTCAAGGGCGCGCAGGCGTTGGCCGAGGCCGACGTGGTGGTGTACGACCGGCTGCTGGATCCGTCGCTGGTTGCGCTGGCCCCGGCCTCGGCGAAGCGGGTGTTCGTAGGCAAGGAGCGGGGGCGGCAAGCGCTGACGCAGTCGGAGATTAACGACCTGCTGGTTGCCGAGGGACTGGCCGGCAAAACGGTGGTGCGACTCAAGGGCGGCGACCCCTTCGTCTTCGGACGTGGCGGCGAGGAAGCGCTGGCCCTGGCGGCCGCCGGAGTGCCTTTCATGGTAGCGCCGGGAGTGACGTCAGCGGTGGCGGCGGCAGCCTACGCCGGCATCCCGGTAACGCACCGCGGCATCTCCACGTCCGTCACCATCGTCACCGGCAGCGAGGACCCCAGCAAAGGCGAAACCAGCACCGACTGGGCCGCGCTGGCGAAAACGGGCGGCACGCTGGTGACCCTAATGGGCTGGGCCGCCCTGCCGGGGATAGTGGACACCCTACAGGCTAACGGCATGGCTGCCGACACTCCCGCCGCGCTGGTGCAGTGGGGCACCTGGAGCCGCCAGCGTACCGTGACCGGCACCCTGGCCGACATTGCCGAAAAGGGCAAAACCGCCGGCATCGGCGCTCCGGTAATCGCCATCATCGGCGCCGTGGCGCGTCTGCGGGACGAAATCGGCTGGTTCGACCGGCGACCATTGTGGGGCAAACGCGTGCTGGTGACCCGCTCGCGCACCCAGGCATCGCGCCTGGTCGAACTGCTTACCGAATTGGGAGCGGCGCCCATTGAACTGCCGTCCATCGAAATAGGGCCGCTGGACGACTATGGCGAACTGGACGCGGCGTTGGCCGAAACGGCCGGCGTACCGGGTCGGTGGGTGATTTTTGCCAGCGTTAACTCCGTGGAGTACGTCTGGGAACGGTTGCGCGCGACCGGTCAGGACGCTCGCCACTTCGCCGGCGCGACCATCGGAGCCATCGGGCCGGCCACGGCCCGGGCCCTGCGGGAGCGCGGCATTGAGCCCGACTTCATCCCCAAACGGTCGGTATCCGAGGAAGTAATCGCCGAGCTGTCGAGCCGGGACTGGATGGGACGACTGGCGCTGCTGCCGGGCTCGGCCATTGGGCGCGACGCGCTGGCGGTCGGACTGGCGGAGCTGGGCGCCGACGCCCGCCGCGTACCGGCCTATCGCAACGTCAGGCCCGCCGGCATTGCGGAAAGGGCGCGGCAGGCGTTGGCAAGCGGGGTGGATGTGATAACCTTCACTAGTTCGTCAACGGTACGCAATCTGCTGGATATCCTCGGCGACGACCGCCGGCTGCTGGACGGTTGCCTGACGGCCTGTATCGGGCCGATCACTGCCGCCACGGCTGCGGAATTGGGCCGGTCCGTTGACATCATTGCCGCTGAACACAACGTTGAAGGACTGGCGGACGCGCTGGCAAATTACTTCGCCGGCCCGGCTCGGTGAACAATCCGGGCCAACCACTAGGGAGGAGGGACATCATGCTGAAGCATCCCGATTTGCGAATGCGCCGGCTGCGGGAAAAAGCCCCGGTGCGTGAAATGGTGCGCGAGACCCGTATCGGCGCCGCCAACTTCATCTACCCCATGTTCGTCACCCACGGCGAGAACCGCCGCGAGGAAATCGAGCCGATGCCGGGCTGCTATCACACGTCCATCGACCGCCTCAACGAAGAAATCGACGAGGTGGTTGAGCTGGGCATTCCTTCGGTGCTGCTGTTCGGTCTGCCGCCGGAAAAGGACGCAGTGGGCAGCGGAGCCTACGACCCCGAGGGGATCATTCAGGAAGCCACCCGCGCCATCAAAGAACGCGCGCCCGGCCTCATGGTCATCGGCGACGTGTGCCTGTGCGAGTACACCGACCACGGCCATTGCGGCGTGATTTCGGGCGAGCGAATTGACAACGACGCCACCCTGGAACTGCTGGCCCGCTCGGCTCTGACCCAGGTTCAGGCCGGCGCTGACATGGTCGCCCCATCCTCCATGATGGACGGGCAGGTGCGGGCCATACGGGGTACGCTGGACGCTCACGGCTACGAGGACACGCCCATCATGGGCTACGCTGCCAAGTACGCGTCGTCCTTCTATGGGCCCTTCCGCGTCGCCGCCGACTCCACGCCCCAGTTCGGCGACCGGCGCAGCTACCAGATGGACCCGGCCAACCGCCGCATGGCGATGCGGGAGATTGAATCGGACATCGCCGAGGGCGCGGACATCGTAATGGTCAAACCGGCCATGGCCTACCTGGACGTCATCAAAGAGGCCCGGGAACGCTACGACTACCCGCTGGCCGCCTACAACGTCAGCGGCGAGTACTCCATGGTAAAAGCGGCGTCCCGGGCCGGCTGGATTGATGAAAAGCCCGTCACGCTGGAGTTGTTGACGGCCATCCGGCGCGCCGGCGCGGACATCGTCATCTCCTACCACGCCAAGGAAGTGGCGCGCTGGCTAAAGGGAGGAGAATAAAACAATGCAGCAAGCCAAATCCCAGCAGCTTTTTGACCAGGCCCAGCGGGTCATTCCCGGCGGCGTCAACAGCCCGGTTCGCTCCTTTCGCGCCGTAGCGGGTACACCCCCGTTCATCGCCCGCGGACAGGGCGCGCGGGTGTGGGACGTGGACGGCAACGAGTACATCGACTACCTCGGCTCGTGGGGGCCGCTGGCGTTGGGCCATGCCCATCCCGCCGTGGTAGAGGCGGTACAGCGGGCAGCGGCGGACGGCACCTCCTTCGGCGCGCCGGTGGAGCAGGAGGTGCGGCTGGCGGAGCTGATCTGCGCCGCCCTGCCGTCGGTGGAGCTGGTGCGACTGGTCAACTCAGGGACGGAAGCCTGCATGACCGCCCTGCGGCTGGCCCGGGCCTACACCGGCCGCTCCAAGATCATCAAGTTCGCCGGCAACTACCACGGCCACGCCGACGGACTGCTGGTCGCCGCCGGCTCCGGCGCGCTGACCCATGGCGTGCCCACCAGCGCCGGCGTCCCCGCGTCCTACGCCGCCGAGACCCTGATCGCCACCTACAATGATCTAACCTCCGTCGAAAGCTTGTTCGACGCCTGGCCCGCAGACATCGCCGCCATCATCGTCGAGCCGGTGGCCGGCAACATGGGCGTCGTCCCTCCGTCCGACGGATTTCTCCAGTTCCTGCGCGACATAACGGAAGCCCATGACGCGCTGCTGATATTCGACGAGGTCATCACCGGCTTTCGCGTGGCCTACGGTGGCGCGCAGACGCTGTTCGGCATCACGCCGGACATTACCACCATGGGCAAGATCATCGGCGGAGGGTTGCCGGTGGGCGCCTACGGCGGGCGGCGCGACGTAATGCAGCAGGTGGCTCCCCTCGGCCCCATGTACCAGGCCGGCACGCTCTCCGGCAACCCGCTGGCGGTGGCGGCCGGCGTGGCCACCTTGTCTGAACTACAGCGTACCGGCGTGTACGAGCAGCTGGAGGCGACCGCGACGCGGCTCAACGACGGCGTCGCCGCGGCCTTCGCCAGGGCCGAAGTCCCGTCCACCGTCAACCGGGTGGCGTCCATGTTCACCGGCTTCTTCAACGCCGGCCCAGTGTCGGCCCTGGCCCAGGCAGAACAATCGGACACGGCGGCCTACGGGCGATATATGCACGCGCTGCTGGATCGGGGCGTGTACATCGCGCCGTCCCAGTTCGAGGCGGGTTTCGTATCCATTGCCCACACCGACGCCGATATTGACCGCACCATCATTGCGGTGGGCGACGCGCTGGCCGCGCTGGAGTAGTCCTCAGCGGCAGCGTCAGCTTCGCCCATCGGGGCAACCCTGGTGGCTGCCTGCGCCCTCGACCAATGGCAGCCCCATCCGAAAACCTGCTCCGACTGCTCAAGCAGCGCTTCGGCTACGACGAGTTCCGGCCCGGGCAGGAACCGATAATCCGCAACGCGCTGGCCGGGCGGCACGGTCTAGTGGTGATGCCCACCGGCGGCGGCAAATCGCTCTGCTACCAGCTGCCGGCCCTGGCGCGCGGCGGGCTGACCCTGGTGGTGTCGCCGCTGATTGCGCTGATGAAAGACCAGGTTGACAGTCTGCGGGCCAACGGCATTTCCGCCGAGTTTCTCAACAGCAGCCTGGACCACGCCACCACCGCCGCCGTGGCGCGCCACGCCCAGGCCGGCGATGTCCGCCTGCTCTACGCCGCGCCGGAACGGGTCACCATGCCCGGCTTCCGGCGTTTCCTGCATACGCTGGATTTGCGACTCATCGCCATCGACGAAGCCCACTGCATCAGCGAGTGGGGCCACGATTTCCGGCCCGACTATCGGGCGCTGTCGGAATTGCGAAGGGAGTTTCCCGATACGCCGGTGATGGCGCTGACGGCCACCGCTACCGCGCGGGTGCGCCAGGACATCGTTGAGCAGCTGGCGCTGAACGACTGCCCCCAGTTTGTATCCGGCTTCGACCGAAGCAATCTGACCTACCGCGTGCAGCCCAGAGCCGGCGCCTGGGATGCGCTGCTGGCCCGGTTGGAGGAACGAAAAGGGCAGTCGGCCATCGTCTATTGCTTCTCCCGCAAGGAGACCGAAGAACTGGCCGAGCGGTTGACCGCCAGCGGACACCCGACTGTCGCCTATCACGCCGGACTGGACGCGGATATGCGGCGCGTCACCCAAGAACGGTTCATCGACGGCGAGGTTCCCGTTGTCGCCGCCACCATCGCCTTCGGCATGGGCATCGACAAGCCCGACATCCGCCTGGTGGTCCACTACACGCTGCCCAAGTCCATCGAGGGCTACTACCAGGAAACCGGACGGGCCGGCCGCGACGGTCGGCCCAGCGACTGCGTGCTGTTTTTCAGCGAGGGCGACCAGCGCAAGCATAACTACTTCATCAACCGGCTTGCTGACGCTGACCGGCGCGGCGCGGCGCAGCAGCAACTGCGGCAGATGGTGGACTACGGCCGGCTAAACACCTGCCGGCGCAAGTATCTCCTGGCCTACTTCGGCGATGCAATGGCCGGCGACGCCTGCGCCAACTGCGACGTGTGCCGGGCCGAGCGAAAGCCGGTGGACGTTACGCTGGTGGCCCAGAAACTGCTGTCGGCGGTGATACGCACCGGAGAGCGGTTCGGCATCGCTCACGTTAATGACGTGCTGTTGGGCAGCGGCAAGCAGCGGGTCAAGGAGTTGGAACACGACAAGCTGAGCGTGTTCGGCATTGTTGACGATTACGACCGCAACGGGCTGCGCCGAACCGCTGAGGGGCTAATTGAAAAGGGCTTGCTGCATCGGGCCGACGGACCGTACGCCACCATCAGCGTCACACCGGCGGGACGGGAGTGGCTGCGGAGCCGGGGGAGCCTGACGCTGGAGCTGCGCGCGGACGAACCAGCCGATCAACCGGAACGTCCCAAAACGCCAAGCGCGAAAAGCGTCACCGGCGGCGCCATCCTCCCGGAATTTGACCCGGGCCTGTTTGAGAAGTTGCGCGCCTTGCGTCGCCAATTGGCGGATGAGCAAGGGGCGCCCGCTTTTGTGGTGTTCAACGATGCCACTCTGCGCGGATTGGCGACGGCGCAGCCGACCGACCGGCCGGCTATGCTGGCGGTTCCAGGCGTGGGGCCGGCCAAGCTGGAACGGTATGGCGAGGCGTTTCTGGCGGTGATACGAGGGTATCTGGACCGTATGTCCCCAGGTAACGCAGTCGCTGCGCCGTCGCCGGATCAATTAGCCCTAAACCAGATAAAGGCGGTGCTGCATACCCTCGACGAGAGGGAAGCCACCGTATTGCGGCTACGGTACGGGTTAGATGGCGATTCGCCACGCACCTTGGCCGAAATAGGTCGGCGGCTCGGCCTGAGCCGGGAACGCATCCGCCAGATCGAGGAAAAGGCGCTCAAAAAAGTAGAAAGGCGCAGTCGCTCCGCCGATGACAAGCCGCTAGGTGACACTCATACCTTGACGCTTCAATTATTACAGCAAGGATTGACCATCGCCGAAATTGCGGTAGAACGTGACCTGTCGTCGGCGACTGTGCTGGATCATGTTGAGCGCATCGTAAAGTCCGGCAAAAATGTCAATCTGAACCATCTGCTGCCGTCGCCGGAACGGATGGAGCGTATCCAGGCGGCCCTTCGGGCGGCCGGGCCCGAACGGCTGGCTCCGGTGAAAGAATTGCTGGGTGATGATTACTCTTACGACGAGCTACGATTGGTTCGCCTCGCGTATGTTGAGGCAAAAACGTAGGGGCGAATAATCATTCGCCCCTGCCCATTGTATGGCTGTATTATGGCTACGTCCCGTAGCGCGCGGCGGCGTTGGGGTCGCTGTACTCTACGTTCTTGGTGGACCAGAAGGCGGCGGCGATGTCGTCGCAGGCCGCCACCAGGGCCTCGGCGTTGTCCATGCTCACGGTCTGCTTGCACTGGCCGGCCAGCTTGAGCGCGGCGTTGAACTTGGCGGCGATTTCGTTAGCGTCGGTGTTCGGCCAGGCGTAGTCGGCCCACAGGATGCGCAACTCGCCCTTGCACTTCTCGGCGTGCTCTTCCTTGACCGTAACGTAGCGGGAGAAAGTGTTGGCGAAAGCCTGCCGCTCGCTGGCGGGAGCGCCGGGCTGGGGAGCCTCCAGGTTCTGCATCCGCAGCACCATCTTCTGCACGGTCTGGGCCGCCATCTTGGCGACGACTGGGTCATAGATGCCGCAGGGAATGTCGCAGTGGGCATAGGCCGTGCGGGGCTTCAGGAACGCGATGGGATTGAACATCGTGGGCAGTCTCCTTTTCGTTCAGTTCAGCGGCGAAAACGCGGGACGAATTGCCGTCGCGCGCCGCATGATCTCGGCAAAAATGCTAGCGCAAATCGCCTGATGGCGCAAGGGCGGGGCCGGCCGCCCAAGGGGGCGTCTATCTTGCAGCAGAGTTCGGTGATAGAATCGTGCCGCACCGCATTATGCTCTTCGATATATGACCACTACTGATAACCCGTCACTCGTCGCTCTTCCTAATCTTCGCGTCCTGGAGGTTGCGTCCCTCATCCCCGGCCCGTACTGCGGGAAGCTGCTGGCATCGTTAGGAGCAGAGGTCATCAAGGCGGAGCCGCCGGGCTGCGGCGACCCATCCCGCCGCCGTGGCCCATTCCCTAACGACATCCCCCATCCCGAGCGCAGCGGCCTGTTCCTCTACCTGAACACCGGCAAGAAGGGCATCACCCTAAACCTCCACGATCCCGCTGGCCGTGATCTGCTGCGACAGTTGGTATCCCGCGTGGACCTGGTGGCGCATGACTATACTCCCGCCAACGCCGCCGCCGTCGGACTGGACAGCGCGTCGCTGCTCACCGCCAATCCCGATGTCATCGTAATCGCGCTTACGCCCTTCGGAAGCCGCGGCCCCTACGCCGACTACCACGCCGGACACCTGGCAGCCTTCCACGCCGGCGGCGAGGGTTGGCTGCTGCCCAACGGCCTCGCGTTGGACACCTTCCCCGACCGGCCTCCCATCGTGGCCGGCGGCAACATGGGCGACTATCAGGCCGGCCTCAGCGCCGCCGTGGGCGCAGTAGCCGCCGTCTATCGCCGCCTGGGCAGCGCGGGCAACCGCCGGGGTCAGACGGTGGATGCCTCGGCCCAGGAGGCGCAGCTATCCGTAGGCTATATGCCCATCCAGCGCCACGAGTCGGAGGGCATCACCGAAACCCGTTTCTCCCGCTACTTCCGCGTCGGCGGCGTACTGCCGGCCTCCGACGGCTACGTGGAGCTGCTGACGCTGGAGCCGCGCCAGTTCGATGGTCTGCTGGCTTTTATGGGCAACCCCGACTGGGCAACGCCCGAGATGTTCCGCGATCCGGCCACCCACGGCCCGGAGCTGAACCGCCACCTGCGCGACTGGTTCTCCCAGCATACCCGCGAATGGCTTTACGCCGAAGGCCAGGCCCACGGCGTCCCCATCGCTCCTTACTACACTCCCGCCGAAGTCTTCCAAAGCCCCCAGCAACGCCAGCGCGGCTACTACACCCGGGTTGATCACCCCGCCACCGGCTCCCTGGAATACACCGGCTCCCCCTTCCGGCTCAGCGAGACGCCCACCACACTAACCCGCGCGCCCCTGCTAGGCGAGCACAACGCGGAAGTGTACGGGGGATTAGCCGGATACCCGGCGCGGGAGCTGGCGGCGCTGGCGCGGGCGGGGGCGGTTTAACGTTCCAAGCTACGTCGGCTTGATGAATATGTTTCCACCGTGTTGATAGCTTCGATTCAGGCCACTGCGTTCCAGGCCGCAGTCTCCAGTTGCGATATCCATACGCCAAAAATGGCAGCTCCGCCCGGCAGGCTCTGGCTCAGCAACCGGATTGGAGAAAAACCCGGAAAACCAAGACTTCTGGCGGCTTGGTCGTATCTGGCGCTTGTTCTCACGTTTGGATGGACAATGAAGTTCCTGACGGGCTTCAAGTAGTCTATGACGTTAACCACACTCAGCCCTTGGATTATCTGGTTGAGGTTGGCTACCTGCAAAAATCGGGCTTGGTTTATTGCAAATGACGGTACTTCCCATTGAGACCTGGGACCTGTAAATGGCAGTTTAGTAAATTGACTGGTGACGGTTGGCAGGTCGCGGACGTGGTTCGCGCCAGGCGCTGACGGCACGTACACTCCCGTTCGCGTCACACAGCCCCCGATGGCCGACCTTACGACCAACTCCCGGCAAAACTCCCCCCACAGGTGCTGTAGCCTCACCACCAGAAACAACAAGCCGTCCCGATGGACGGGCTCGCACACTGCCATCTCTGCTGGGTCTGCCGGCAAATCTGCTAGGGACCAGAATATCAAGGAACGGCTCCGGGCAGCGTATGACCCGTAGAGCGTGTTCAGCGGCTTCTTTCGCATACTCCTAAATCGGGTCAGGCAGCAAAGCTTTGCAGGACATTTGAAATCTAATTCGCCGGCTCCTAATCCGCTGCGTAGTGCCGGCCGAGGCAATACGAAATTCGTGGAACCTCTCCGGGATTTCGTTGGTGTCTCTGTTCAGTACGTCTGCCAGAGTGCTGAGGTTGGCCGCCGCGGCCGCAACGTCCGTAAGTGCGCGTGCGTCTCGTGGTGGCATATTGTCTCCCACGTCCCCTGGCGGGATGCCAAACTTTGCGTGGGCGACTGCCGCAAACAGTATCAGGCAGTGTGGCGACCTAGCTAGGCCAGTTTCCAATATCTCGGGGAGATTGTTGATGATGTAGTCCAGTATGCGATCTATACGGCTTGGGACGTACTCCGGCATTTCTGCGTCGTAGGCTTCGTATAGTCGTCTGATTTTCGGTTGCCCGCCGTCTGTGACCCCTTCCAAGACGACGCCGAATAGCTGTGCCATTAATTCGTCGTCAGCCATTCTCACCCTGGCGCGCTTGCCGATGACGTTGTATTTATCCCACAAGAAAGCCCAACGCTTTGACGTAGAAATTACGGCGTTCCGGAAAGCGCCATGATATTTCCCGTGTCGCAATTCCTGCGGGGACAAGTTGTAGTTGTAGGTGTTCAGCCGCTGGAATACGTCAAAGACGTATGCGTCGGTGGCATTCAGCAACTGCTCAACAGACAGCGGATATTCCAGGAACTTTAGTTTGCTATCCTCATCCAACTCCGAGTATCGTTTTCCGTCAGGCGATGCGCTGTTAGGGGCTTGACATCTTAGTTCTTTGTTACTACAATCATACCATCCAATAAGCAGGCAGGATGGCATGACCCTAATCAGCATATTTCGGCGGTTCCCCGACCAAGCGGCCTGCATCGCGCATCTGGAGCAAGTCCGTTGGGGCGACTCCCCAGTTTGCCCCCATTGTATCAGCGACGATGTAGCCCGCAAGCAGGAGAAGCGCCGCGTCGGCCGTTGGAACTGCCACGCCTGCAAGTCCTCCTTTAACGTGCTGTCCGGCACGGTGATGCAAAAGACCAAGGTTCCGTTGCAGAAATGGTTCCTGGCTATTGCACTAATGCAGAACGCCAAGAAAAGCCTGTCCAGCCACCAACTGGCCCGTGATCTGGATTTGCACAAGCATACAGCCTGGTATCTGGCGATGCGGATACGCCGGTCCATGGCCGAAGCCGACGCCGAGGCGGATTTTCTACGCGGCATCGTGGAAGCTGACGAAACCTACGTGGGCGGCCGGAGTAAAGGCAAGCGGGGTCGGGGCACGGACAAAACCCCGGTCATCGGCGCAGTGGAACGGGGCGGCGATGTGGTGGCTAGGCCCAGCGCCCGGGTGGACGGTCGGACCATCGCCGAGTTCATCGCTGACAACGTGGATTTTGACGCTCACCTGATGACTGACGAGTTCCCTTCCTACCGGCGCGTTGGGCGGGAGATGGGGCGACACTCCACCGTTGATCACGGCAAATACTACGTCAGCGGGTTATCCCACACCAATACTATTGAGGGGTTCTGGTCGTTGGTGAAACGGGCCTGGTACGGCATTCATCACCATTATAGCCGTCGGTGGATGGGCGAGTACATCGCGGAAGCCTGCTACAAGTACAACATCCGCCACGCGGCAGACCCTTTCGCCGACCTGCTGGAATCTGCCGTGCGCGTTATTGGAGGCGGCATATGGGGACGCTAAATGTCGCCAATCGCACGTTGGCGGTGATGGATAACTTACAGTTTCTGCGGGCCATCAACAACGAATGCGTTGATCTGATTGCCATTGACCCGCCCTTCGCTACCAACGAAACCTTCGCAAAGCCGCCCAAGCCGCCGATTACACTGGCGGAACTTGCTGAGGAACAGGAGCTGGCTGGCAAGCACAAAACAGCTCACAACGAGGGCATCGGCGAAACCCGGGTTGCTGATATATGGAGTTGGGACACCGACGTACATCCGGCGTGGAAGATGTCGATTGCGGATAACTACCCGGCAGTTCATTCCATCATTGAGGCGGTAGAAGCGTGCGCCACTGAAAACGAGGCGGCCTACATCGCCTACATGGCAGTACGGTTGCTGGAATGCAAGAGGGTATTGAAACCGACTGGTAGCATGTACGTGCATTGTAGCGATCACGCCAATAGTTACCTTCGGATGTTATTAGGCGCGATTTTCGGCGCCGCCAATTTCCGCAATGAGTTGAAGTGGAAACGCAGTGGTGGAAAGTCGGATGCCAAAAAGTGGGGGCGTGTGTCGGATCATATTCTGTACTACACGAAAAGCGATGATTTCGTCTGGAACCAGCAATATCAACCGCACAACCCGGAATACGTTCGCAAAACGTATCGATATGACGATAATGACGGGAGAGGCTCATATCGCAAACTCCCTTTGCACGCAGCCGGAATCAGTAAGGGTGAATCCGGCACACCCTGGGGAGGTTACGATCCTAATGTTAAGGGCAATCATTGGCGGACGCCAACCAAGGGGATCATGGCCGGATACATTGTGACACACAACCTCATTCCCAACTGGCCCGACGCTTATCCCGGCGTCCATAGTCGATTGCAGGCGCTTGATGATGCCGGCTTGATTGCATGGTCGCGCAACGGTGTGCCAGAACTCAAAACTTACTTATCCGCCACCAACGGCATTGCGGCCACCGACTTTATTGCCGACATACCCATGGCGTCCGGCAACGAGGATGCGGGATACAGCACCCAAAAGCCGTTGCGCCTGTACGAGCGCATAATCAAGGCCAGCAGCAACCCAGGCGACATGGTGCTGGACGTTTTTGCCGGCTGTGCCACCACCGCCGTCGCAGCCGAGCGATTAGGCCGGCAATGGGTTGCCTGCGACATGGCCTATCGCAGCTGGACCATGCTCAAACGCCGGTTCTATCTCAACGGTATTCGGCTAACTGGCATGACCGATGCGACCATAGACGCCATGGGGGACTTGGTGAAAAAGCGCAAGGGTTTTCAGCTGCCTCAGCAGTGGACCAATGGGTATGTCATTGGTCCAAATGAACTGCCGGAGCGGGATGTCGTTGACCCTGATGTTGCTATCGACCCTTTGGGCTTAGGCCAGCGGCGCAGTCGGAGCATACAGAACGCCAACTGGTCGGGGCGGATAACGAAAGACGAAGCCAAGCAACTGCTAGTGGACAAGTTCGGACCAGTGTGCTGGGGCTGCGGTTATGAACCCCGTCGGCCTAACGGCTCTTTGGATTTGACGTTATTGGAAGTGGACCACATCCGGGCGCGCCGGCCTACGGCCGGCGCGCCCGGGGACGATGAACTTTACAACCTGGCGTTGCTGCATCGTACCTGCAACGGCGTGAAAGGCAATCGGATGACGCTGGAAGAGCTACGGCGCCATAACGGTGAAAACGGGTTGCTTTACGTTGACAAGGCTGCTGACCTGGTTGATTTAGCAGTAGCCCTACAATTTGCAATGGATCAGATTATGCGGCGCGGCATCCAATTCGCGCTTGCAAACTCAAGCCCCTAACAGCGCATCGCCTTCCGTCAAACTCTTCAATGTCGTTGCCAGCTTGCCGCAGCGTGAATTCGTCCTGTGCGAACGACTGGATTGCCATGAGGCGCTGTTGCCCGTCAACGACCTCCCGGTAACTGCGCCTAGTGTTCACATCGGTTTGTGTCCGAATGTATATCTTAGGTATGGGCATTCCGCGTAGGATGGTGTCCATCAGATAAACCTTTGCGGTAGTGGGCCAGACCTTGTCGCTGCGCTGGAATTCCCGGTTGACGACGAGGGTTTTGTCTTCCAACCAAGTCAAAATATCTGCAACTGTGTATTGTTCAAGCATACGCCCTCTCGTTAGTCAACGATGGCTTAACAAATTCAGCCGGTGCAGGATCACTCAGTTTGAGCATACTCCAGTACCGCACGCTCATCACCATACCATTCCGTCGAAATGTAGCGCCCAGCCCATCGAAACTGTAACCAATCTATCCCGATGGGTCAATCACCCTGCTCGCTCCAGGTTCAGCGCCAGCAATCGTTCTAGTATTTCCTCATCCGCCAAACCTGTCGGCCGGCCGTAGGTCACGCCGCTACCGCTGCGTCCAGCTTCGCCTGTGCCAGATCCGGCCACGTGGGACACCGGGTTGTACTGGTTGGTGAGCATCCGCGCGTCGTTCTCCCTTAGCCGTTGCAACGCGGCAGCGTCCAGCAGGGTCTTGCCGCCGCCCGTAGGCGCCTTGAAACAGGTGTGAGGGATTGGCCGGCCGGCGTCGTCTTCCGGGCAGTGCCTGTCTCCGTTGGATATAAATTACGCAAGCCAAATGCCACAATTATTCGCCCGTTGTAACGACTGCCCATTCCATGCTGCAACGCGCTCGTTCTGCAAAGCCCAATGTATAATGCCGCCATCCGCGCGAACCCGTCGCCAACCCCGGCCCGTTCGCGCCTAACGGAGGCTATTCCTTATGGATTTTGGACTGGAAGGCAAACTGGCGTTTGTGGGCGGAGCCAGCCGTGGCATCGGCAAGGCCATTGCCCTGGAACTGGCCCGGGAGGGCGCCGACGTGGTGGTCGGCTCGCGCTCCATGCCCGACCTGGAGCGGGCCGCCGCCGAGATCGCCGAGACCACCGGCCGCCGCGCCATCCCCATGTCCTTCGACGCCACCGACCGCGAGTCGGTTGACCGCGTCATCAACGCCGCCGCCGCCGAGTTGGGCGGCCTGCACATCCTGGTCAACAGCGCGTCCCTGCCCGGCGGCTCGCCCTCGGCCACCGGCCCCATTGAGGACCTCATCGACGAGGAACTCATCAGCGATTTCGACGTGAAGTTCGTCGGCGCGCTGCGCTGCTCCCGGGCTGCCATCCCGCTGCTCAAGGCCCAGGGCTACGGGCGCATCATCAACATCAGCGGCCTCAACGCCCGCAACGCCGGCAACCTCAGCGGCGGCGCGCGCAACACCTCCCTGGTGCACATGACCAAGACCCTGGCCGCCCAGCTAGGCCAGTTCGGCATCACCGTCAACTGCATCCACCCCGGCACCACCCGCACCGAGCGCACGTCCAGCCTGCTGACCGCCCGCGCCGAGCAGTTGGGAGTCTCGCCGGAGGAGGCGGAACGTCAAGACTTCGCGCCCGGGTCAGGTCGCGGCAACCACATCTGCCGCATGGTGGACGCTTCGGAAATCGGCTACCTCACCGCCTTCCTGGCCTCCGACAAGGCCTGGGCCGTCACCGGCGAGCTCATCGCCGCCGGCGGCGGCGCCGGCAACGCCGTTTATTACTAGACGAACCAGCGCAACCGCACGCCGGCGGTGTGGTCCAGCGTCGCCGGCAATGGACTATTATGGACCTGCCCATCGGCGATGCCGTAAAGCACATCCCGTTTATCGTCCTCGGCATCTGGCCCGTCAACCTGTTGACGCTATGGGTGCAAGGCCATGCCTGAGGCTGGGATAAGACGCCGGAAACAATTATGGGATTATGGGAGTGGGGCCTCTTCAGCTCACTCTCTCTGGCGATTTTAATTGAACTGGGGGTCAAAATGTTTATCGCATTGGCAGAGCGCCGCCGCCGCATCGAACAGGCTCGAGAAGAGGGCCGCAAGGAGGGTCGCAAGGAAGCTCACAAGGATGGTCGCAAGGAAGCCAGCGAGATGCTGGCAGTCCTCAACGCCGCCGCGCGCACCAACCCGGACCTACTGCCCGGCCTGTTGCAGGAGTACCAGGAGAAGTACCAGAACGAGTCGGCAACATCGTAGTTTCCAGGTGGCAATTATGACCGAATCATCCGCTCCCCTCGCCGGCGTTCGCGTCGCCGACTTCTCCGTCCACGCCGCCGGACCCTTCGCCGGCATGATCCTGGCGGCTCTGGGCGCCGACGTGATCAAAGTCGAGTCGGCGGCCCGGCTGGACATTACCCGCCGGCCCCACGCCATGTACGGCAAGCCGCCCTCGTCCTTCGAGCAAGTCAACGCCAGCAAGCGCTCCGTCACTCTCAACCTCAAGGAACCCCGCGCCCTGGAGTTGGCCTACGATCTGGTGCGCGTCTCCGACGTGGCGCTGGAGAATTTCCGCCCCGGCGTGATGGCCCGTTTGGGCCTGGGTTATCCCCAACTCCGCGAGATCAAGCCCGACATCATCATGGTGTCCCTGTCTTCCAACGGACAGACCGGCCCGGAGGCCCGCTACGCCGGCTACGCGCCCATGTTCGCCGCCCTGGGCGGCCTCGGTTACCTCACCGGCTACCCCGACGGGCCGCCGGTGGAACTGCGCCACGCCATGGACCATACCGGCGGCATGATGGCCGCCTTCTCTGCCGTGGCGGCCTTGTGCGCCCACCGTAGCCACCAGACCGGCCAGCGCGCCGACGTGGCCGTCCGTGACGTCGCCACCGCCTTCATGGGCCACACCCTGATGGACACCGCCATGAACGACCGCGATGCCCCACGTTTGGGCAACCGGGATGACGCCATGGCCCCCCACGGCGTGTTCCCCTGCCGGGGAGATGACCAGTGGGTCACCATCGCCGTCGCCAACGATGCCGAATGGCGCGCGCTGCAAAAGGCGATGGGCAATCCGGAGTGGGCCAATGCCGCTGAATATGCCGACGCTTTCCGGCGTTGGCAGAACCAGGATGCACTGGAGCGGCATCTCGCGGAATGGACGTCCCGCCGCAGCGCCGGCGCGGTGACCGAGCTGCTTCAATCCGCCAGCGTCGCCGCCTTCCCTTCCCGGTCTGCGGATCAATTGCTGGTCGACTCGCACCTGGCCGACCGCAGCGTCTTCCCGTTGATAACCCACGCTGAAAAAGGCGAGCAACACGCCGTTGCCCCGCCCTGGCGCTTCTCCGAAACCCCGGCTGACGCCCTGCGTTGGACGCCCGAGTTGGGCGAGAACAACCAAGAAGTATTCTGCGGCCTGCTGGGCCTGGCCGAGGCCGAGTTAGCCGCGCTGCAAGCGGCGCAAATCGTCTGGTAGTATCATCGCCCGTACCAAGACCCGACACCGCTGCACAACGGAGCGTCATCAACCATGGACATTGGCATCATACCGGCATTCTTTTACGGCGCCTTACTGATGTTCCTGCTAGGCACAGTCATCGCCCTTTGGGTAAAGATGGGCGACATTCTGCACCGCATCGGTCGTCTGGAAGCCAACCAGACGTCACTAGCTGGAAAGACCGACGCCTTGCAGACACAGATCACCGAAAAAACCGACGCCTTGCAGACGCAGATCACCGAAAAAACTGACGCCTTGCAGACGCAGATCACCGAAAAAACCGGCGCCTTGCAGACGCAGATCACCGAAAAAACCGGCGCCTTGCAGACGCAGATCACCGAAAAAACCGACGCCTTGCAGACGCAGATCACCGAAAAAACCGACGCCTTGCAGACGCAGATCACCGAAAAAACTGACGCCTTGCAGACGCAGATCACCGAAAAAACCGACGCCTTGCAGACGCAGATCACCGAAAAAACCGACGCCTTGCAGACGCAGATCACCGAAAAAACCGACGCCTTGCAAATGTCAGTCACTGATATCAAAGATACTTTGGGGCAGATGCAGCTGCAAATGCAACGCAATCACTACCAGCTGATGATGGCTATCTTGTCCCATAGCCACCGACCTGATGGACGGCCTACCTTCGACCTGCCACCGGATTTCGAGCCAACTTCGGCTAACGAGTAAAGCCTGCATCTCGCCAGAGAGGGAACATGACCGACTACTCCGCATACCAGCATCTGCTCATCGAGAAATCCGACGGGATCATCACCCTGACGATGAACCGGCCGGAGACGCTGAACTCTACTAACTTCCGCCTGCACAACGAACTCAGCCGCATCTGGCTGGACATCGCTGCCGACCCCGAGGCGCGCGTCGTCATAGTTACCGGAGCCGGCGACGCCTTCTCCGCCGGCGGCGACTTCGAGATGATCGAGCAGGCCATCGACAACCCGGCCATCGTCGCCCAGAACACCAAAGAAGCCGGCGACATCGTTTATAACATCCTGAACCTGGATAAGCCGGTAATCTCGGCCATCAACGGCGTCGCGGTCGGCGCCGGCCTGGCCGTGGCGCTCCTGGCCGACATCTCCATCGCCGCCGAGGATGCCCGCATCACCGATGGACACATCCGCCTCGGCGTCGCCGCCGGAGACCACGCCGCCATCATCTGGCCCCTCCTCTGCGGCATGGCCAAGGCCAAGTATTACCTGCTCACCTGCGACTTCCTGGACGGCAAGGAGGCGGAACGCATCGGCCTGGTCAGCATGGCCGTACCCCGGGACGAGCTGATGGAAACCGCCCGGCGCGTCGCCCGCCGCCTGGCCGACGGCCCCCAACCGGCCATCCGCTTCACCAAGCGCGCCCTCAACCAGTGGCTCCGCCAGGCCGGCCACACCTCCTTCGACTACTCCCTCCTGGCCGAAGCCCTGGGCTTCTTCGGCGACGATGTGAAGGAGGGCCTGGCCGCGCTACGCGAACGCCGGCGGCCCGAATACCCGTCGGCAAGGGAGGCTTGATGTTGAGGACGCCAGCAGCGAAGCCCGGGCGCTAGTTGAAGGCGTAGCTGCAACTGCCATAGTCATCTTCGCCGGCCAGGGCCCTCTCGCCGGCCAGGGCCCTCTCTCCCGGCTGGGCGCGTGCGCCCTGGAGGGCGCGCTCTTGGTAGTTGACGCGGTACTTACTCAATGCGAAACACCGTGCCGTCGGTTGTTCTGACGATGATGACCCCCCTGCTTATAATCGGCGGGATCCGGATGCCCGCTCCCAGATTTATGCTCCACGTTAATGTGCCGTCGTCCCGGTTCAATGAATAGAGCTTGCCGTCATCATCGCCGAAAATCAGCCGGTCTTTCACCACCAGGGGCGAGGCCCAGATATCGTTATCCGCTTTGAATGTCCAGCGGGGCGAACCGTCCATGGCGTTCAAGGCATACATGACGCCGTCATGGCTTCCCACATAAACCGTTTCCCCACCTTCCTCGCTGGCTTCGTCGCTGGCCAGCGCCGGGCTGCTCTTCAATCCCTGCAAAGGATTTTCCGGGGTAAAACGCCACATCCCGCCCTGTTGTCCCTGTGGGCGCGGGATGCCGGGGACTTGCCACCACCAGAGCTGCGCCCAGATCTGTTTGAACTGGTACAGACCCGGGATTTCCCGGATGCGGGCATCCACCGCATACAACTGCCCGCCGGAAGTAAAATAGGCTCGCTCACCGTCCGCGGATAGCACCGGCGGGCCGGTGACGGCCCGCTGGGTTCGAAATCTAAACCATTCCTGGCCGGTTCGGGCCGACAGGACGTAAAAAATCCCTTTGTCGTCGCCTACATACAACCGACCGTCATGGATGGCTACCGCATCGCTGGCGTTGCTCTCCAACCGGGTGCGCCAGACCTCCGCGCCGGAATGGGCGTCAAGAGCGTACAGCCAGCTTTCGCCCGAACCGATGTAAAGCAGGCCGTCGGAAATCATGGGCGGGACCTCTACCGTGTCCTCCGCCGGGAAACTCCAGCGCGCGTTTCCGTCGTAAGCGCTCCAGGCGTTGACCGTGTGATCCGTGCTGCCAAAAAACAGATCCGCTCCCACCAATGCCGCCGACGCCGTGATACGTCCCGGAGTTTCCCCTTCCCACTTTTCCACCATGGAAAGGTCGTGGTGGAAAAGCGCATAGACGCCGTCGGACGAGCCAATATAGATATGACCGTCTTGCGCCACGGGTTCCGACTCAAGCGGATCCCCCGGGATCGTATCATTCCACGCGCTGACTATTCCCGACGGCGGCGGCGGCCCTAATTCGACAAAGCGACTGTGGCGCAGATCTCGGCCAGCCGCCGCCCAGAAGCCAGGCCCGCTGTCAATGGTCATCTGGGTCAAGGCATTTCTAAACAGCACCACCGGGTTTGGTGCGAATGGATAGTTGATCCAAATGACAAAGACGATGAACAGCGCGATGATACACGCGGTTATAGTGCGCCGCCAGGAAAAGCGGCGGCCCAGCCAGTTCCGGCGTCGATGCTGAGCCCAGGGCGGAAGCCGGACGATGACCTGGCCGCAGCTGCCATTGGCGCACCTGGAGCCTACCCGTTGGTCTTCCAGCCCGCAGTACGGGCACGTTGCCAGCAAGTAGTCATCGTGCAGAACGTCGTCTCCCGCCGTGACCGGCGGCGCGTCGGAGACCGCTACGCCGGGGGCGGAGCTAACGGCATCCGCCGACACGGCATCCGCCGACACGGCATCCGCAGCAGAGCCAGCTTCCGCATCAGGCGCGGAATAGGGCCGAGATTCAAACCGACCGGGATTAGGATCGGGACCGGGTTCTTCCGATCCGGACGGGCGGCGGGAAACCCTGCGGAACAGATCCCCGATTCCTGGCATAACTCAGTGTTGCTCCAATGCGAGATCAGCCGGCGGGAACGACGCCGTTGCTGAGCAGCCCCCGCACGCCGGGGGTCAACGTATGGGCCCGTTCCAGCAACCCGTCGGCTCCCGCGTTGGTTATGGGATGCGTACAAACGAGGTACGGGAAGTCGGGAACTCCCATCAGCCTGGTGTAGGCGCGAGCGGTGTTCACGAAGACCGACGTGATGATCGTCGCCGCCGGGATGCCCTGCCGCTCCAAAGTAATTCCGTCGTGCAAACTGCCCGACGAGCAGCCCCCTCAATCTCCGACGCCGGCGATGACGAAATCGGCGTTGCGGTGCAGGTCGGCCAGCACTTCGGGATGCGGAGGCAACGAGGCGCTGTGCTTGCGGGTATAGAAGATGTTGGAGAACTCGAACTCGGCGTCCAGCTCCCGGGCAATGGCCCATAGGATCACGTCGGAATTGGCCTTAGAGTTATCCAGCAACCCCAGGCGGGCGCCGCGCAAGTCGGCGGTCCGGGCCGCCAGGGCCAGGGCAGTCTCGCCCGGGTCAAACCCGGTGGGATCGATCAGTTGTACGGTCGCGGTATTTCCGGTGGTCATCTCGCTCTCCTGCGCCCGGTCATCAGTGGCCGACGTCGATTGGGATGGTAACTGCGGGTACGCCGTAGTAGTTCATTATGATTTCGCTGTAAATGCCGCTGTCCCCGCCGGCTTTAAGTATCAGGATATCCTCCGGACCGGCGACGGACATTCGGCGCTGATCGTCATCTCCGGGTTCCACCGGCCCGTTGACCATGCCCAGACGTTTCAGCTCGCCTACGGAGCGCCAGGCCCGCTCGTACAGGTATTCCTGCATGTCCCGGCGGCTCCAGCCCAAACGACTCAACAGCTCGGAATGCCAGTGGCCAACCACCCAAACCCACTTGATTTCCCGCCCAAAGTACACCGCCATGCCATGGGACGACATCCCGTCGGCGATGGAATCCAGCAGGCTTTCCGCCGTCGCTCCGTAGCGGTTGGCGTGCATCGACGGGTCCTGGATCGTAGCCACCGTCACCGTGGACTGCTCCGCGGAGTAACCCAGGCTGACGTGCAACGGCTCCCAAGGACTATTCTCCTCGTCTTCACCGATGACCACGCCGTACTTGGTCAGGCTGCCCATGCAGCCCCGGTCCAGAAGGCCGGGACGCTGCTCGAAAACGTTGAGCAGGATCAGCCGCAAGGCGCGGCCGATGGTAGAGTTGGCCCGGTTGCCCGGACTGAACAGGTTGTCGGTGCAGTTCAGGCCGATCTCGCGGCGGATCGGGCCGTTTACGATGACCAGAACGCCGGTAGAGTTGGTGACCGCAGAAACCTCGTGGATGCAGTTGGGGTCGTGTTCGAAAAGCGCGCGGAAGACCGCCAGGACGATGGGGAAATAAGCCGGCAGGCAGCCGGCCATCACGGCATTGGCCGCCGCCTGCTCCGCCGTAAGCGCCCGGCGCCGCACCGGAACCTCGCCCAGCACTACGCTCGGCTCCAGTCCCACCGCATCCAGCATGGCTTGGACCCGGTCCGACGTTGGCGGCACAACGGGCAATCCGTCGGTCCAGCCACGCCGGTAGCATTCCTCGATGGCGTCCAGGGTATCCGGGTAGGGATGCACGGCAGAGCGTTGTGCGAGGTCAGACAAAATTAGGCCCCCAGAGAGCGGGATCCGGCGGATTGGTTCAACAAAGCCTGCAATATTCTACCAACCGCAGGGCAACAATCTCAACTTGCCGACTCTCCATCAGCCGGCGGCGTCCTTTAGCTTTCTGGGCCGGTTCAGCTTTGCCCAGGAGCCTGACGCGAGCAGCGCCGAGGCCGGCGGAGCGGCCATCACACTGCCCAAGTCAGCGCCATACCAAGAAACAAAGTCACAATCTAGGCCCCATACGCCGGCTCTGCGGATCACCCAGGGCGGTCGTATCAGATTGTACGCTCGGGTGCCGGCTCCCGGTTTCCCATTGTAGCCCCAATAGCGAGCGGTCAGAAATTCTTCCAGCGAACCTCGCGCCGCATAACCGGGTTCAGCATCGCTCTCCAGCCAAAACCCTTCCTGGCGACCAGGGCTGCGCCAACCGTACTCAACCCGGCATGCGCCGGCCGGGTCCGCCGCATCCGCTCCGCCGAATCGGTGCCACATCGGGACGCTCAGGAACGGTTCACCGTAAATCCGCCGGGCTAGAAACGCTGTCATACGGTGCGGAACCAGCTGACGAATGAAAATCACTCCCGGCCCGCCGCCGTCCGCGCATTGCGGTCTCCGGACGTAGAAACGAAGATTGACCTCTTCATACCGTCGCGCCGGCGCCGGTATTCCGAAGACACGAAGATCGTCGAACCACAGACCCACCAGGCTGATGTAAGCTGCGCCGCCCCAATGGTCGATTTCCAGGCCGCCGGGAAGCAGCTGCTCCAGCAATTCATCGGCCACGGGCCAGGAGAGCAGGGCCACGTTGCGCCACCGGGCGGCGACAAAACCGGGAGCGCGGAACGGGATCAGCGGGTTCCTCACTGTCCCGGGTTCCTCACTGTCCCAGGTCGGCGAGTTTACGTTCCAGCCGTCTTTGCTGCAACGATATGGTGAGATCGCCCCGGGTTCGTTCCAGTACGCCGCGCATGGCGTCGGTGCTGTGGCGCAGGCCGCCGGTCACCCCTTCGGGAAAGTCCACCGTGACCAATATCCCGTAGATTTCATCCATCAGTTCCAGCAACTCTTCGCAGCGACTCGTCTCGTCCCGGCGCAGGGCGTCCAGGATGTAGCGACGCAGTTCTCCGATCACCTCGGCCATACCGTTGAGGTACGCCGGCGGGTCCATGTTCAGCGTCTCGGCGTCGGGAATATCGCCGCCGGAGATTACCGCAAGGGTAATGTTGGCCTCGGCGAACTCCTTGCGCGCGTCGGAAAGGAACCCGGCATGGTAAATCTCCGGGTTATCCGTCCGTATGGGCCGCGTTTCCGACAGTCGCTCGCCGGCTTCCGCGATGAGACGACGCGCCTCGTCGAAGTCATTGCGGTGCACGGCGCGAATGGCGTTGGCCGAATGGCGGATCACCTGGCGGGATACGGTCAAGGCATGTTCCCGCGCTCGATGGCGGCCGGTTAGTTCGGCAACTGCCTGAGCGGACAACGCGGCCAGGTGCGGGCCGTAGCGCGTGGGCATGGGTTCTCCTGTGGAAGTTGGAGGCGGGCTTTTGCCGAAATGCAGGAGCCGGCATGACGGAAAGTAGTTAGACCCGGCCGCCGGCGGCGCGGATGGCCTCGGTCAACGCGGCGGCGGCGGCTTCCGGTTCCGGCGCGCTGCCCACCGCCGCCGTCACGCAGATGGCGTCGGCGCCGGCTTCCACCACCGGGGCCACGTTCTCGGCGGTGATGCCGCCGATGGCAACCAACGGCACCCGGGCAGCGGCGCGGGCCTGTTTCAAACGTTCCGGCCCCTGCGGGGCGCGAGTCACCTGCTTGGTGGTGGTGGTGTACATGGCGCCGAAGGCCACATGGTCGGCGCCCATCCGCTGGGATTCGATGATGAGATCAATCTCACGGTTGGAGCGGCCCAAAACCTGGCCGGGAGCCAGGATTTTTCGCGCCTCGGCCACGGGAAGGTCGGTCTGGCCCACGTGCAAGCCCACGTCATCGGGGCCGAGCGCGGCGGCAAGGTCGGCATGGTCGTTGATGATCAGCAACGCGCCGTTGGCGGCGCAGAGATCGCGCAGGGCAGCGCCCAGGGGAAACTGCTCACCCTTGTCGCGCAGCTTGTCGCGCAGTTGGAGCATACGGGCGCCACCGTTGACGGCGGCCCGGGCGATGTCCCGGGGATCCCGACCGCCGGTCACCTCCGGGTCGATGATGACGTACAGCCCGCGAATGCGGTCCGCCTGTTCCCGGCGCAGCGCGGCGGCGATGCGGCCCGCGGCATCCTCCAAAGCCCGTCGCAATTGCAACTCGGCGTCCGGGCCGATTTGGCCGGCGTTGTGCATGGCGCGCAGCAGTCCGCCGGCGGTGTCGGCCAGCGCCAGGGCTTCGCGCCGGTTGCGGGGTTGTCCGGCCGACAGCGCCGGGGGCGGGTCGGCGATGCTGACGTGGAGCCAGCCGATTTCGCCGCGCATGAGACCTTCGGGCATTTCGTCGGATGCCAGCAGGCTCTCCAGACACCCCAACAACGCCGGAGTAAGGCCATATCCTGCCGTATATTGTTCGGATCCGTTGTTTTCCGTGGTCACAGGTCCAGTCCTTTGGGAGTTTCGCCACTGCGAGCAGCGTCAATGGACTCCCGCACCGAGTTCGGCATAGCCACACCGTGCCGCGTGAAGGATTCCTCCACGTGACGGCCAATGTTGCGCGGGTCGCTGTAGTAATCTCGGCTGCCGCCGCCCATGGGGTTGGCTTCGTGGACGGCTGCATCGGTCTTGCCCATGGCGAAGGTGGACATACGACGTTCCACTTCCGCGCTGCCGCAGCTCTTGCAGTTGGCAGCGAATGGGCGGTTGATGGAGCGCACGAAGAATGACGACACTTCCCCGCATTGCTGGCAGCGATATTCGTAGATGGGCATTAGCTAGTCCCGATTACACCATTTCCCGATTACACCATTTACGGTGGCGGCTGCGCCGCAGGTCGGCGGGAGGGCCGGGTCAATCGTCCGCCGGGTCAATCGTCCGGATGGGTGATCTCGTGACGGTGTTCATGGAAGTCCGGGGTGACCAGTCCGCCCATGGCGTCGTTCATACGGCCCATATGCCCATCGATGCTGCCGATGTGGCTGTCGTCAAGATCGCCGGCGGCGTTATCGGGCATCCAGTTCAGACTTTCGCCCCAGGAACGGTGGAAGGAGAAACCGGATACCAAGCGGGTGAGGTCGGCGCCGTCGCAACTGCCGCACGCCAAAGCGTCGGCCGGCGTCCAGCTGTACACCAAGCGTGATTGGCGTTGTCCGCACCGGTTGCAGCAGTATTCGTAGATGGGCATAACGGCGGCATTGTAGCACAGCCCGGCTCCGCTTGGCGTCGGCGCGCCTGATGTATAATGCGGCAACGGACACGCCGCCGCGGCGGAGACGCCGGCAATCGGTCCTGCGGGAGTACGCTTATGGTCAGCGCCAGCCAGATGTCAATGCCGATGCCAACCGCGCCGGCCGGCCGAACTTCTCCGCTGTTCCTGATCATTGACGGCCACGCCATGGTGCATCGCTCGTTCCGGGCCATCAGCGTCAGCAGAAACCTCACGGTATCCACCACCGGCGAGGACGTGACCGGAGTGTACGGGTTCGCCAGCGTGTTCATGCGGGCGCTGAACGAATGGCAGCCAACGCATGTTGCGGTGGCCTTTGACGTGCCGGTTCCCACCTTTCGCCACGAGCGGTTCCCCGAATACAAGGCGCAACGCCCGCCGTCGCCTCCGGAACTGCGCGGCCAGTTCGACCGGGTTAAGGAATTGCTGACCGCCTTCGCTGTTCCCATTTACGAGCTGGCGGGGTTCGAGGCCGACGATCTCATCGGAACCCTGTGCCGCCAGGCCGAGGCCGACGGCGTCGCAACCGTCATACTCACCGGCGACCGGGACACCTTCCAACTAATCTCCCCGCTGGTTCGCGTTGACCTGGCCAGCAGCGAGCGGGACCGGCGCATCGTGGACGAAACTGAACTGGCCCAGCGTTACGGCGGCCTCACCGCCCGGCAGCAGCCCGACTACAAGGCGCTGGTCGGCGACAAATCCGACAACATCCCCGGCATCCCCGGCGTGGGCGACAAGACCGCGACCAACCTGCTTACCGACTACGGAACGCTGGAAGGCATCTATGAGCATATCGACGACATCACCCGGAAGCGCGTTCACAACAACCTGACCGCCCACCGGGAAGCCGCCTTTGAATACCGTTTTCTGACCACCATCAACTGCGACGCGCCGGTCACCCTGGACCTCGACGCCTGCCGGTTTGGGAACTATGCGCGGGCCGAAGTGGTTTCGCTGATGACCGCGCTGGAGTTCCACAGCATCGTGGGGCGGGTTCCGTCGCCGGATGCGCCCTGGGCCACCGCGACGACGGCGGCGGCGTCCGACGGAACGGGCCCGCCGGACGCGCGCCCGGCGACCGCTCCGGCCGACACCGACTACCGCATCGTTGCGACGGCGGACGACCTGGATGCGATGATTGCCGCCATCCGCGAAGCCGGCTGCTTTGCATTCGACACCGAGTCCAGCAGCACCGACCCGATGCGGGCCGACCTGGCCGGCCTCAGCTTCGCCGTGCGATCCTTAACCAATCCGGACGGGGTGGCCTGGTACGTTCCGGTGGGACACCACGCCGGCGAGCAACTTCCCCTGGCCGAGGTGATGGCTGCGGTGCGCCCCCTTTTCACCGCTGACGGCCTGCAACGGTGCGCCCACAACGCCAACTACGACCTGACCCTGCTGAGCAATTACGGCATCGACCCGTACCGCGTCATAGATCACGACACCATGATCGCCGCCCACCTGCTGGGCAACGGCCGGCTGGGCCTGAAGCCTTTGGCTTTGACGATCCTGGGGCGGGAGATGACCGAAATCACCGACCTGATCGGGAAGGGAGCGCGGCAGAAAACCTTCAACGAGGTGGACATAGCGGATGGCGCACCCTACGCCGCCGCCGACGCCGATTGCACCTTGCAACTTCGGCGGCAATTCGAGCCGCCACTGGAAGTCCAGGGGCTGACCGACCTGTTTTCCGACGTGGAACTCCCCCTGGTTCCGGTGCTGGTGGAGATGCAGCGGGCCGGCGTGCGTCTGGACGCGGGGATACTCCACGAAATGTCCCGCGACCTCAACGAGCAGTTGGGGCAGATCCAGGCCGAGCTGTTTGCGGACATCGGACACGAGGTCAATACCAATTCGCCGAAGCAGCTGAGCGACCTGCTCTTCGGCGAACTGGGTCTGCCCAAGACCCGGCGCACCCGCTCCGGCTACTCCACCGACGCCAACGCGCTGGAGGGCCTGAAAGGGCTGCATCCGGTGGTGGACCGGATCCTGGACTACCGGCAGGTGTCCAAGCTGAAGTCCACCTACGTTGACGCCCTGCCCGAGATGGTCAATCCGCGCACCGGGCGGATCCATACCTCCTACCACCAGACCGGCTCGGCCACCGGGCGGCTCAGCAGCAGCGATCCCAACTTGCAGAATATTCCCGTTCGCACCGAGTCGGGCCGGCAGGTGCGCCGGGCCTTCGTCGCTGATTCGGATTGTCAACTACTCTCCGCCGACTACTCGCAGATCGAGCTGCGCGTGCTGGCCCATATGTCCCAGGACCCGTCGCTGCTGGAAGCCTTCCGCCGGGGCGAGGACATTCACGCCGCCACAGCGAGCCAAATGTTCAACGTACCCATCAACGAGGTGGACGCCGAGCAGCGTCGCATCGCCAAGGTGCTGAACTTCGGCGTCATTTACGGCCTGGGGCCTTACGGCATTTCCCAGCAGACCGGGTTCAGCCGCGAGGAGGGGCGCCGCTTCATCGATACTTATCTCGCCCGGTATCCCGGCATCAACGGCTACCTGGAGTCGGTCAAGGATCAAACCCGGGGCACGATGTACGCCGAGACCCTGCTCGGTCGCCGCCGCTACCTGCCCGACATCCAGTCCACCAACCACAACACCCGGGCTGCCGCCGAGCGCATGGCCATCAATATGCCCATTCAGGGCACCGCCGCGGACATTATGAAAATCGCCATGATCAACGTCCGCGCTCGCATGATCAACGAGAAGATGCGCTCTAAGATGATCCTGCAAGTCCACGACGAGCTGGTGTTCGAGGCGCCCGATGATGAGATGGATACCATGACCGCGTTGGTGCTGGACGAAATGCCGGCGGCCATGGACCTGGACGTCACGCTCAAGGTGGATGTGAAGTCCGGTTATTCGTGGGGCGATTTCTGAAAGCCGGTTCATCCCAAAAATCCCGGCAACTCACCGCCGGAACCGGGAGGTCTAATCCCTGTGGAACTTTTGCGTAGTCTCGTATTCGTCCCCGGCAACCGCGCCAATATGCTGGAACGGGCCCTGGAGTTCGGCGCCGACATAGTTATGGTTGACTTGGAGGACTCGGTGCCACCCGGCGAAAAAGCGGCGGCGCGGGATCTGGCCGTGGCCTGGGCGCCGCGCTTGGCCGCCGCCGGCCGTCGCGTGATGGTGCGCGTCAACTCCCTGGACACCGGGCTGGCGGCCGACGAGTTGGCCGCCGTGGTATCCCCGAACTTGGCCGGCATCAGCATCGGCAAAGGCAACACCGCCTGGGAGCTACAGCAGGTTGACCGCCTGCTGGCTCCGTTGGAGGCCACCGCCGGTATCGCCGCCGGCAGCATCAAGGTGCTTCCCTGGATTGAAACCGCCATGGCCATCGTCCACGTCTATGAGATGGCCCAGGCCTCCCCGCGCATCGTGGGCATCGCCTTTGGCGCCGAGGACTATACCAACGATATGGGCGTGATCCGCAACGACTTTGGCGAGGAGTGCTACTATGCCCGGTCGGCCGTGGCCGTGGCGGCCCGCGCCGCCGGCGTCGCCGCCCTGGACGGCCCCTTCGTCGGCTTCCGCGACCCGGACGGCCTGCGGAAAGACGCCGGGGCAGCCCGGCAAATGGGTTACACCGGCAAGTTCGCCATCCACCCCGCCCAAATCGACATTATCAACGAGACCTTTTCTCCCCACCCCGCTGACGTAGCCTACGCTCGCCGCGTGGTGGCCGCCTGGGATGAAGCCGAGGCGGCCGGCCGGGGTTCCCTTTCGATTGATGGTCGGATGGTGGACGTGCCGGTGGTCAAAAGGGCCCGGAATCTGCTGGCGCTGGTGGCCGAAATTGAGCGCCAGACGACCGGGTAAGCAGACGACCGGGTAAGTAGCTCCCGGCTTTCGCCGGAATGACGACGCCGGATGGTAATAGAATAATGGTGCTAACTAAATGCCGGCCGACCGCATCATCCTGACCGGAATGCAGTTCTATGGCTTCCACGGCGTCAACCCGGAAGAACGTCGCCTCGGACAGCCTTTCATCGTTGATCTGGAGGCTGAACTGGACTTGCGGGCCGCCTCGGCCTCCGACCGGTTGCCCGACACGGTGAGCTACACTCACCTGTACCGGGTGGTCAAAGCCGTTATGGAAGGTGAACCGCGCCACCTGCTGGAAGCCGCTGCCGGGTCCATCGCCCACCGGGTTCTGGAGGAGCATCCCGCGGTGTCCGCGGTGCGGATCCGCGTGCAGAAACCCCGGCCGCCGATCAAAGGATCCGTCATTGCATCCGCCGCCGTGGAAATCTATCGCGCTCGGCCCGCTTGAAACCCGCCGCGCAATTACTCAAATGACAGTACGCCCCAACTCCTGCGGTCTGCTGGCATTTCCCGTCATTCCATTGGCATTTCCCGTCATTCCCGCGAAAGCGGGAATCCAGCGAATACCCAACGAGGCCAACGTTCCTAAGGAGCAGTCGCCATGCCCACGACCCAGGAAACCGGCATCGCCGGCCGGTTCAACGAAGCCACCAAACTCCAGTACATCAATCTGGCCAACAAGCCGCCCCTCTACAAAACCTACCCTGGACTGCGGGCTATTCCGCTCCCCGACGTCGCCGCATCGCCGGGCCCCGCCAGGCCCACGCTGGCGGCGATACGGGGCGGCGCAGATTTCGACGCCACCGGGCCGGTGACCCTGGAAACTTTGGCTGGGCTGCTCTACCATGCCGCCGCCGTGATTCGCCGGCGCAGCCTGCGCGACGGCGAAGTGCATTACCGGGCGGCCGCCTCGGCCGGCGCGCTGTATCCCACCGAAGTGTATGTCGTCTGCGGCGACCTGGCGGGCCTCCGCGCCGGCGTCTATCACTTCAATCCCAGGGACTTCACGCTGGCCCGTCTGCGCAATGGCGATTTGCGCCGCTGGCTGGGCGCGGCGGCGGTTGACCACGCCGCGTATCCGGCCACGCTAGTATTCACCACCGTCTTCTGGCGCAGCGCGTGGAAGTATCGTGAACGCGGCTACCGCTACTGCTATTGGGATCTGGGCACCATCGGCGCCAACCTGCTGGCCGCCGGGAACGCGACAGAAACCGCGCTGAACCTCCGTTTCGGCTTCGTTGACCACCTGATCAGCGGGTTCCTGGGCCTCAACATTGACAATGAAGCGCCTGGGCTGCTGGCCCACGTGGGAACTCCCGACGGAATGCTGCCGCCCGGCTCCGGCGATGTGCCCGGGCTGCTGCCCCAAGAAAGCAACGACCTGCAAGCCGGCGCTATCGAATATCCCCTGTCCCGGGAACTGCACCGGGCCTCGCTGCTGCGGAGCCGGGATGATGCGGCCGCCTGGAACGACGCCGGCAATCGCGCCGGTTCGGACCACGATGAACTGGACGGCACCGGCGACAATTTCCGGCCGCTCAAGTCCGGCCCCGATGGAGCTTTTGACAGCACATTGGATCTGGCGGCCGGCTCCACAACTTCCCTTGGCGACTGCATCCGGTTCCGGGGTTCCACCCGCCGCTTTGCCACCGAGCCGATTTCGTGGGAAGCCTTTCGATCCATCGTTGACGCCGCCGGCGCGGGCGTCAACTCCCCGCACTTCGCCGACGGGTTCTCGCCCTATCTGAGCCTGTACTTCATAGTGAACGACGTGGCGGGACTGGCTCCAGGGGCCTATTACTACAACCGTTTCTACGGCGGACTGCGGCGGCTCGCAGCCGGAGAGTTCCGGGAAACGGCCGGCCACCTGGGGTTTGAGCAAGCCCTGCCCGCCGACGCCTCAGCGGTGGCGTTCATCACTGCCGATCTGCCGCTGCTTGAGCGAGAGTTCGGCCCGCGCGGTTATCGCATGGCGCAAACTATTGCCGGCATCATCGGGGGCCGCATCTACCTGGCCTCCCATGCGGCGGGACTGGGAGCGACGGGCTTGACCTTTTTTGACGACGCAGTAGCCGAGTTCTTCTCGCCCCATGCCAACGGTCAGGAGGCGGTTTTCGTGGCGCCCATCGGCATCCCGCACGCCGACAACCGGGTGCGCCCCTTCCGCTCCCGCCTGGCGGTCAGCCTGGACGCGCGGGCCAGGGGAGCCGGCCAGGCCGGGTAGCGCCGGCGCCGCTACTCCCAGTCGTCTTCGCGGTTGGCCGCCGGCGTTACCGGCGTCCACACCTCCGTACCCACGTCATCGTCCAGCACGGGCAGGTCCGAGTCGTCGGTGTCATCGGCCGCTTCGCCGGCGAGGGCGATGACGCCACTCTCGTCTGATGCGCCCACGCCGTCAACGACGTCCTCAGTATCTTCGGGGATCGCCTCGAGCTCGACTTCGGTTTCTTCCAACGCGGGGTCGGCGGACGGCTCCGACGGGCGGCGGGCGCGGTCCGGCGCGGCCGGGAATGATACAACGTGGCGCAGGGACGGATGCTGTCGGGTTTCCCGGAGTATTACGGAGATGCCCTCGGCGCCGGTTCCCACGACCGCCGCCGCGTACTGGTTGCCCGCGGCCATCAGCTTGTGCAGCCGGCGGCCCAACCGTCGCTCAACGGTTCCGAGATAGCTGCCGTCCCGCGCGGTTACGGCGACGCCCTCGCCACAGAGCTCCAGCGCAACCGCATCCCCGGCGCTTACCGCTGCCATTGCCGACGCGCCGGCCGGTTTCTGTAGGATCGTGGTGCATGACTTTCCGCTCTCGGCGATGAACATTCGGGGCAACCCGTCATCGCCGGCCGCTGACCGGCGAAGGTCTCCGCCCCAAGTCTGCAACTGTTCCAAACGGGCCAGGTTCTTGCGCGCAATGTTGTTGCCGGGCGCCCGAACACGCAGGGTTTCCAAGATCTGCCGGGCTGCCGCGTAGTCACCAAGTTCCATCAGGGCCTTGGCCAGGCGGTTGGAGGCTTCACAGTCGTTGGGATTGAGTTCGAGTACCGCCCGATTCAGTTCAGCGGCTCTTTCCCAGTCGCCCTTCAGGGCGGCCTTAACCGCTTCTTTGCCCAGGTTGGCTTTTCTGCGGTCGGCTCCCGGCCCGCCCATCGACGCGCCGCCTGGCCGGTATGCGGTTCTCTTCAACATCATTATGCTTCCCTTCTCCTTCCGGCAACATTGCCGCTATATGTTGCAGCTTGTTGGATACCGATTTATGGGTCTCAGGGTGTGCCGAGCGCGGCCCGTGACCTGCCGGGGATAACGTCAGTAGATTTGCTCAAACCACTGCCAGCGTAGCACCTTTCGGGCATTCACAAACACCGCCCCAATTTTCAAATTGCGGCTAATTTCAGGGCCCGTTCAAAAACACCGTCGTCTTGAAAACACCGTCATTCCCGCGAAAGCGGGAACCCAGCAAGTACAAAAAGCCGGTTTTCCCCTGGCCGTGATTTTCTGGGTTCTGCTTTCGCAGGAACGACGGTGTGACTTCCGGCTTCTAAACGGGCCCTAGACTGATCCCAATCCGGCAGATGCGCCGGTAAAGTTGGCGGGGAATACGCTAAACTACACGGCGGGAGACGCTGCTTCGGAGATTTTGCAACCAACGGGCAGGAGACTACGACATGACGGAACCCATCGGTCCCGACCTGTTTCGCCACCTTACCACCGTGGGTGGCCCCACAATCACGCCGGATGGAAAGCAGTGCGCCTACGTGCTGACCTGGATAGACGCCGCGACTTCCGAGCCCCGATCCCGGGTGTATCGCGCCACTTTGGCCGATGACGACGCGATCCCGGAACCGCAACCATTCACTCAGGGCAACGCGGACGGGCAGCCGCGTTACTCGCCGGATGGCGCAACGCTGGCCTTGCTGCGCCCCGACGGATCCGCCGCCAATGCTGCCGATGCCAAGCGCCAGGTCTGGCTGATGCCAGCGGACGGCGGTGAAGCGTGGCAGCTGACCAAATTGCCCAACGGCGTGCAAGAATTCGCCTGGGCGCCCGACTCATCCCGCCTGGTGGCGGTGGCGGACGTCGGCCCGAGTGACGTCTGCCCGGATGACGCGGCCGGCGATGCGCCGTCGAATGAACCCAAAGTGCGCGAGGCGCGTCGCATCCGTTACCGCCACGACGCCATCGGCTGGCGCGGCGACTGCCATTTCCACCTTTTTGTGGTGGACGCGCAAACCGGCGCGGCACTGCAACTGACGGACGGCGATTGGGACGATGCCGCCCCGGTCTGGTCGCCGGGCGGCAATCGGGTTGCTTTTATCTCCGGACGGTCTGACCAACGTGACGTCACCGCCGCCGCCGAAATCTACGTCGTTGACGCGCCCGAAACCTTTTCAGCCGAGGCGCGCCGGCCGGAACCGGAGCTGTGGTCGGAAGGATTGACCGATGCCGCTGCCGTTGCCTGGTCGCCCGACGGGGAACGCCTGCTGGCGGCCGGCGCTATCGGTAACGGTCTGATGGTCTTGTGGCAAGCCTACCTGTACGTGCTGGAGCCGGGCCGCCCGCCCCGACAGCTGACCGACGACCGCATCCGGCCTTGCCTGGGTTATCCCGGCATCTACCCGCCGCTGGAACTGCGCTGGTTGGCCGGGGACAACGGCAGCGACGGCCGGATCATATTCCTGGGCGATGCCGGCGGGGAAACCAGGTTGTATTCCTTGGACCTGCCCGCCGGGGAACTGCCCGCCGGCGACAGCCGGAGCGAGCCGGCGGCGATCACCGCGGGCGGCGAGCTGATCGCGGCGCTGGCGGTAGGGGCGAATGCCCGCAGTTATGTGGTGGCGGCGTCGGGGCCAACCACGCCCGGAGACCTGCATATCGTCGAGACCAACGGAGCCGGGGCCGCCCGGCGACGGCTGACGGCGCACAACGACGAATGGCTGGCTCGGCGCCCGGCAGTCGATATGGAGAAATTCAGCATCAACCGCAACGGATGGGACATTGAATGCCGGCTGTACCACCCGCCGGGGTTTGACGCCGCCCAAAAGTATCCGCTGGTGCTGGAGATACACGGCGGGCCGAATGGAGCGTTCTACGATTCTTTCGTGCCGTGGCATCAGACGCTGGCGGGAGCCGGCTACGTGACGCTGGCGGTGAACCCACGCGGTTCCTCCACCTACGGCGAGGAGTTCGTCAACGCGGTGCTGGGCGACTGGGGCGGCGAGGACTACCTGGATTTGATGGCGGCGTTGGATGAGGTCTGCCGGCGGGACTACGTGGACACCCGACGGCTCGGCGTCCACGGGTACAGCTACGGCGGCTATATGACCGCCTGGGCCATTGGACACACCGACCGTTTCAAGGCGGCGGTGGCCGGCGCGCCGTGCATCGACCTCTGGAGCATGTACGGCACATCGGACATCGCGGCCAGCTTCGGCGAGGCGCAGTGGTCGGCCCGTCCTTCGGGAGGCGCGCCGGAGACCGTATCTATCGTGAATGAATTGGCCGAAGGCGTGGACAACCTGGCCTACCGCCTGCTCCAGCGTTCGCCGATTACTTTCGCGCCGCAGGTCAGCGCTCCGGTGCTGCTGCTGCACGGCGAGGCCGACGCTCGGTGTCCCATCGGACAGAGCGAAC
Organism: Dehalococcoidia bacterium; assembly: GCA_963692995.1. GTDB lineage: Bacteria > Chloroflexota > Dehalococcoidia > Lucifugimonadales > UBA3495 > Bin87. The sequence goes on along the minus strand of OY843611.1, from coordinate 279,601 downwards.
AGTATTTCCAGGTGCTGAAACGCTTGGGCAAGGAGGTCGAAATGGCGCGGTTTCCCGGCTGCTCCCACGGTTTCCTGCGGACGGGCCACGTGGCCCTGCGGGAAGCGTATCTGCAACGGATGGCGGACTGGTTCCGACGCTGGCTGTAGCAGTTGCACTCCGGTTGGCGTCGCCAGGCCATTTGTGCAAACCCGCCAAGCCATTTGTGCAAACCCCGTCATTCCCTTTGCACAAACCCCGTCATTCCCTTTGCACAAACCCCGTCATTCCCTTTGCACAAACCCCGTCATTCCCGCGAAAGCGGGAATCCAGTTTGGCGTCGCCGGTTTTACACGACCCGCTCCGCTGCGGTACGATGCCGTCAATTAAATCTTTACGGCGCAGCGGAGCGGATCTATTCGCGCGGCGGAGCGGTTACAATGACCACGACTGACCTCATGGCATATCACGTTGAACGAAGCTGGCATTTTCTGGAACTGGTAGATAGTGAGCTGGCAAACGGCGAACTGGAAGAAGCCAGCAACAAACTTTGGGGAGCCGCCGCCCACGCTATCCAAGCCGTTGCGGAGAAAAAGGGTTGGCAGCACGATTCCCCTGCCATGCTGGAGGAAACCGTGCTGCGCCTGATTGACGATGCAGACGCTCCTCCGCGTTTGCTCAATTATTACCGGAGCGCAAACTGGTTCCATACCAGATTTTACAGCGGCCCGCCGCGTCGCGAGCAAATCGCCGACGGTAAGCGCGAAACAGCCGAGTTCATCGCGCTGCTGGAAAGCCTCTGACCTGACCACAGCACAAAAACGGTAGGAGATACGCTATGCCCACCGCTAATCTGGCTCAGCAACAGGTGCGGATGCTGGCGGATTTGGTAGGGATTTCTATTGATGATGCAGAACTGCCCGAGGTGGCGAACCGCTTTGCCAGCCTGATGCAGGAGCTGGACCGGCTCCGGGAAATGGATCTGGAGGGCGTTGAGCCGGTCACGATATTTCCCGACACCGACGGCGGCTGACGCCAGCGGGTTGACTAACCCGTCGGGAGGCGCTTATGCCGCTTGAATTGGACCGCCTGCGCAACGCCATTGCCAGCCTGAGCCAAGCCCTGAGACTGAGTAGGTACTTGGCAGAAAACGAAGGTGTGGCGCTGGCGGGTGACTTGGATTCGTCCCTCCGCGTTGTGGTGCGATCAGGCGTCATAAAGCATTTCGAGTTCACTTATGATCTCTCTTGGCAATTTATGAAGCGCTGGCTCGAACTCAACGTCAACCCCCACGCCGGCGATGGCGTTACCCGACGAGAGCTTTACCGGCTGGGATTTGAAAATCGACTGATTGACGACGTTGACTGCTGGATGCGCTATCACGGAGCGCGGAACCTTACATCTCACACCTACCGGGAAGCAACCGCTGACGAGGTGTACGCGGTGTTGCCCAATTTCCTGGAAGCCGCCCGGTTGTTGTTAGCTGCGCTGGAGGCCCGGGATGATTGACGTGAAACCCGAGCAATTGTTCGAGATCAAAGGAGTACTTGGCGAACACGTTCCAAGGTGGGAAGTGCGAGCCTTTGGTTCTCGCGTTACCGGTCGGGCCAAGCCGTGGTCGGATCTCGACTTGGCGGTTGCCGGCCCGACACCCCTAGGGTGGCTGAACGTGGCGTGGTTGATCGAGGCTTTCCAAGAATCGACGTTGCCATTCCGGGTTGACGTGTTGGACTGGCACGATGTTTCGCCAGCGTTTCAGGCGATCATCGACAAGGAATATGAAGTAATCCAGACGGGCCGAACCGCCGGAGTTGCCTAATGACCGCATCCAGCAACCACGATGAAATCGTTTTCCTTTCCGCCGAGGCCACTGCGGCGGCCATCCGGGACGGGGCGTTCACGGCCACCGACGCAGTGAACGCCTATCTGCGGCGCATTGCTGAGATTGATGGCGAAATCAAGTCCTATATCACGGTGTGCCGAGAGGAAGCGCTGGGAGCGGCGGCGGAGGCGGACGCGGCGCTGCGCCGTGGCGACGCCGCAGCGGTGGGCGGCGCGCTGTTCGGGGCGCCGGTGGCAATCAAGGACCAGTTCAACACCGACGGGATCCTCACCAGCAACGGCTCGCGAGCCTACGCGGACAACGTGCCGGCGGAAGATGCCACGGTGGTGGCGCGGTTAAAGGCAGCCGGAGCGATCCTCCTGGGCAAGCTGAACCTGAGCGAACTGGCCATGGGCGGCACCGCCGATCCGCCCTACGGCACGCCGCAGAACCCCTGGCGGCGGGAACACACTCCGGGGGAGTCCAGCAGCGGCTCCGGCGCGGCCCTGGCCGCCCACCTGTGCGCCGCCTCGGTGGGCGAGGACACCGGCGGCAGCGGACGCGGCCCAGCCTCCTACTGCAACGCCGTCGGATTGCGGCCCACCTTCACCCGCATCAGCCGCCACGGCATCACCCCCATGTGCTGGTTCATGGACGCCGCTTCGCCCATGACCAAAACGGTGCAGGACTGCGCCCTGGTGCTGGGAGCGGTGGCCGGATACGACCCGTTGGACCCGACGACCAGCCACCGGCCCGTGCCGGATTACCGGGGGATGCTGGACGGCGACATTCGCGGGATGCGGGTAGGGCGCATGACGGAGCTTTGCAACTCGCCGGACATGCACGGCGACGTGCGGCGCGCTACCGACGCGGCGCTGGAAACGCTGGCCGGGCTGGGCGCTGAGGTGATAGACCTATCGCTGCCGTTGACGGAAATCGCCGGCGCGATCTTCGTGGGCATCGCGGATACGGAAGGCGCCGGAGCGCGCGACGGGTTGCTGCGTCGCGCGCCGGAGTTGCTGGACCGGGCATCGCGGACTCGATTGCAGTCCGCCGCCCTGGTTCCCGCCAAAGCGCAGAACCGGGCCATGAAAGCCCGGGCGCTCCTGCGGCGTCAGTTTGCGGAAGCCTTTGGGCAGGTGGACGTACTGGTCTCTCCCACTGCGCCCTATCCCGCGCCGCGACACGACGCGCTGACCGCGCCTTTCGAGTCGGCGGACGATGTGCGCCAGCGGTTCTTTTTCCGCCGGTCCTATACCGGATGCTACCCCTTGGCGGGAATGCCAGCCGTGTCCATACCCGGCGGGTTCACGGAAGACGGACTCCCCATCGGGTTGCAGTTGGGCGGCGGGCCCTTTGCCGAGGCCACGATACTGCGCGCGGCATATGCCTACCAGGAAGCGACGGACTGGCATACCCGCCGCGCTCCGGTGTAAAAGTACCGGGCCGATGAAGGGGGACCTGCGACGCAGCTACTCCAATGGAATAACTACTGCAACGGAATAAAAGGCGGACACTTGGATTGCCGCTTTCGCGGGAATGACGGCATTTTTGGCTTATACGGTGTTTTTGGCTTATGAGGTGATAAGCATGAGTTTGGAAGGCAAAGTTGCGTTGATTACGGGAGCCGGCGGAATGCGTGGCGTGGGACGGGCCACCGCCCTCAAACTGGCGTCGCTGGGCGCCGACGTGGCGATTACCGATGTCCGCAGAGCCGCTGAAGACCTGCCGCCGCAGGAAGTTCGCGCCGAGTGGCAGTCCATCGACAGCGTGGCCGAAGAGGTTCGCCGCCTGGGCCGGCCGGCCCTGCCCATCTACGCCGATCTGTCCAACAGCGATGCTATCGAGGGCCTGGTCGCCGAGACCGTGAACCACTACGGCCGCCTGGACATTATGGTGAACAACGCCCGGGCCATCATCGGACGGGACAAGGTTCCGGTCACCGAGCTGGACGAGGCGGTCTGGCAGCATTTTCTCGCCATCAACACCACTGCCGTCTTCCTGTGCACCAAGCACGCCGGCCGGGAGATGGTTCGGCTGGGCAACGGCGGACGGGTGGTCAACATCGCCAGCAACGCCGGCAAGCAGGCCAGCGCCGACGGCGCCGCTTACTCCGCCAGCAAATTCGCCGTCATCGGCCTCACCCAGGCATCGGCCCTGGACCTGGCGCCCCACGGCATAACGGTCAACGCCGTCTGTCCCGGCCCCATCAACACCGACCGGATGAGCTACTGGGAGCGCGACCAGGCGGCGCAACGCGGCATTGCCCAAGAGGAGTTCCGGGCCCAGGTGGTGGCGTCCTCCGCAGACCGGACTCCCTTGGGCCGCATCGCCGAGCCTCAGGACGTAGCCAACCTGGTGGCCTTCCTGGCCGGACCGGACGCCAGCCTGATCACCGGCCAATCCTACAACGTGAACGGCGGCATCCTGTTCCACTGAAATCCGGTGGAGCGCCATGGGGTTAGCTCGACCGGTCAGCCGGGAGAGCGGGCGATGACGATGAATTACAACAATCCATTTCCTGGGATGAATCCGTACCTGGAGCAGCCCCGTCTTTGGCCGGAAGTGCACAGTGAGCTAATAGCCTTGTTATGGTCGCGCATGGCGGCGCAAATGCCAACGGGCTATCGGCTGGCTATCGAAGAACGATTGGAGATCTGGGAAGCGTCGTCTGCTGGCGACCGGTTCCGGTTCGCAGTTCCCGACCTATCAATAAGCGCACAAAGAGAGGAAGCGAGCGAGGTTGCGCTCCAAGAGCGAATACCGGAAGGCGGGATAATGGTAATGACGCCACTGCCGACGCGGGTCACGTACTTGGCAGTGCGGGCAGCCTCCGGTGAAGTCGTTACGGTGCTGGAAATTCTCTCCCCCACCAACAAAGCGCCGGGCCGGGGAAGGATAGACTACTTGAGCAAACGGACTGACCTTCTCGAATCAGAGACCAACCTGGTGGAAATAGACCTGCTGCGGGCTGGCGAGCCTATGCCGTTGGCGACTTCAGCCCCCGATTGCCACTATCGGATTCTGGTCAGCCGGGAAAGACAGCGTCCGCGCGCTTTGCTCTTTCCGTTTATGATGCAGAACGCCGTGCCCAAGTTTCCGCTGCCGCTGCGACCCGACGACGCTGAGTTGACGGTTGACTTGGGAGGATTATTGGCTCAAATGCACTGTATGTCCAGATACAACAGCTTCCTCGACTACGACCGCCCACCGCCGGGGCCGGCGCTGGATGCGGAAACCCTGCGCTGGATAGATCAGCGATTGGCGCCGCTCCGCCGGCCGACCTAGGCTCAATATCACACCGCCCACCAAACGAGGTGTCTTGAAATGCAGTACGGAATCACCCTGCCGGGACGCGGCCCGTTGTCCACTCCCGATAACCTGGCGACCATTGCCCAGCGGGCCGAAGCGCTGGGTTTCGACTCAATCGCCTTGGGCGACCACATCCTGGTGCCCCGGAACATCGACTCCGACTATCCCTACACCGAAACCGGCGAGTTCCCCGGCTCGGCGTCCGGGCAGGCCATGGAGCAGATCACCGCGCTGGCCTACATGGCCGGCTGCACGCAGAAAATCCGCTTGGCGACCTCGGTGCTCATCGTGCCCCATCGCAACCCGCTGGTGGCGGCCAAGGCGCTGGCCACACTGGACGTGCTATCCGGCGGCCGGCTGATCGTCGGCGTGGGCGTGGGCTGGTGCCGCGAGGAGTTCGAGGCGGTGGGATGCGAGCCCTTCGACGAACGCGGCGCCGTGACCGACGAATATATCCGCGCATTCAAGGAACTCTGGACGTCGGAGGATCCCAAGTTCGAGGGGAAGTACGTCAGCTTCTCCGACATCTGGTTCCTGCCTAAGCCGATCCAGAAACCGCACCCGCCCTTCTGGGTGGGCGGCGAGAGCCGGCCGGCGATCCGACGCGCCGCCACCCTGTGCGACGGATGGTATCCCATCGGCAACAATCCCGCCTTTCCGGTGGGAACGCCCGAAGCCTTGCAGGCCAGCATGGGCCGCCTGCGCCGCGCCGCCGAGCGCGCCGGCCGCAACCCCGACGAAATCCAGGTCATCTACCGCACCCACGATTACCGCATCACCGGCACGGACACCGGCGCCGACCGGCCCAAGTTCACCGGCAGCGGTGAGCAGATTGCCGGCGACATCCGCCAGTACGAAGAGATGGGCGTCAGCTACCTGGCCCTGGACATTGCCCGCCTCAGCGCCGACGGCAACCTGGAGGAAACCCTGGGCCATCTGGAAGACTTCACCACCCAGGTGGCAGCGCGAGTGTAGCCCTTTCACCAAGTGCAACCCTTTCACCAATGGACTTCACTCTGTCCGAATTCAATGCGGTCGCCTATCTGGTGGGCTGCGGACTAATCACTCCGGCGGTAGCCGGAACCGCGACCGCACAGTCGCTCGGCGGCGGCGTCTCCAATGTGGTAGTCCGGGTGGACACGTCCGGGAGACCCGGCCGGTTGGTCTTGAAACAGTCGCTGCCCAGGCTCCGCGTGGCACAGGAGTGGCTGGCCGACCCGGAACGGATTTACCGCGAGGCGGCCAGTTTGCAATACCTGGCCGGGGTCTTGCCGGCGTCCGCGCTGCCCAAAGTGGTCCACGAAGACCGGGAGAATTGCCTGTTCGTCATGACGGCAGCGCCGGCCGAGGGGGTGAACTGGAAGGATGCTTTACTCGCCGGCAACGTGGACACTGACGTGGCCAAACGGGTGGGCGCCCTGCTGGGCGGAATACATCAACATTCTTCCGTGACCGACGACCGGATACCCGAAGAATTGGAGCAATTCGCCGACCAGCGCTGTTTTGTCCAGCTTCGCATCGACCCGTACCACCGGGCCACCGCCGCCGTCCATCCTGAGCTTGCCAACGCCATTGAAATCGAAGCCCAACGTATGCTCAACCGGCGTCTCGCCTTGGTCCACGGTGATTACAGCCCCAAAAACGTAATCGTGGCTGGGTCGGGCGCCGCAGCTGAGGTGTTTCTGCTGGATTTTGAGGTGGCGCATCTGGGGAACCCCGTGTTCGACCCGGCGTTCATGCTGAATCATCTCACGCTGAAAGCGATCCATCAGCCCCGGTTGGCCGGCGAATACAACGCGGCGGCCCGCTCTTTCTGGTCGGCCTACCTGAATAACGCCGGCCCATTGGCTGCCGATCTCCCGCAGTTTGAGCGCGAAACGATCCGTCAACTAGGGGTACTGCTGCTGGCTCGCATCGACGGCAAGTCTCCGGCGGAATACATAACCAGCGACGAACCGAAACAACGAGCCAAAAAATTGGCAAAAGGCATCCTGTCCGGCGCACTGGCGCAGCTGCATCAACTGCATGACGCGCTGATGACTCCGGCATCGGCAAAGTAGTACACTTTGCCGGCGGGCTTCCGGCCGGTGGTCGGCCGCCCAGTTCCCGAGCCGAGGAGAAGAGAACGTGCCCCAAGAATTGAACGCGGGATTGGACGGAGCCGGTCTCCGAGTCGCCGTTGTGGCGGCCCGCTTCAACCACGTTATTACCAAAAACTTGATGGAAGGCGCCGTTGCCACCCTGACCCGGTACGGCGTCCGGGATGGCGACATTGCCACCGCCTGGGTGCCCGGTTCTTTCGAGCTGCCGGTGGTCGCCAAGACGCTGGCGGCGTCCGGCAGGTACGACGCCGTGATTTGCCTGGGAGCAGTGATCCGCGGCGAGACCGGCCATTACGACATGGTTTGCAATCAGGCCGCCTCGGGAATCGCCGCAGTGGGGCGGGAGACCGGAATACCCACCATGTTCGGCGTCCTCACTACCGAGAATATGGAGCAAGCCATCAATCGGTCCGGCGGCAAAGTGGGCAACCTGGGCGCGGACTGCGCGGTGGGCGCCATCGAGTGCGTCCGGCTGCTCCAGGCAGTCAATACCGCCTGACGCGCGCCACTCGAAGCCGGCCATAGGGAGGCAGGATGCGGACTACGGTTGAATTCAATCCCAGCTATTCGCTGCTCACCATTGATCTCGACGCCGGGGAATCCATCAAAGCTGAACCCGGGGCCATGGTGGCCCAGCAGGGCGTAGATATGAGAACCGGCATGGGCGGGGGCGGGGGGCTGTTCGGCGGCCTCCGGCGGATGATGGGAGGCGAGTCATTCTTTGTAAATACCTTCACCGCCGCACGCTCCGGCGGTTGGGTGAGCCTGGCTCCGCCGGCGCCGGGCGACATCGGCGAGTTCGACCTGCGGCCGGGAAATAACCTGTTCATCCAATCCAGTTCCTTTCTGGCCAGCGCCGGGGATGTGCAGATTGACGCGCAATTCCAGGGGTTCCGGGGGTTTTTCAGCGGTGAAAGCCTGTTCTTCCTCCGGGCCTATGCCGAAGGGGGCGCCGGCGTCGTTTATTACAACTCCTTCGGCGCAATCAAGGAAGTGCCGGTTGTGCCGGGCGAGGAGTTGGTGGTCGATACGGGACACCTGGTTGCCTTCAGCGACGATGTTGACTATTCCATCGGAAAAGTGGGCGGCATTCGTTCCCTGCTCGGCGGCGGCGAAGGGTTGGTGATGAAGTTCCGCGGCGCCGGCCAGGTATGGGTGCAGACGCGCAACCTGGCGGCGCTGGCGGACAAGCTGACCCCCTTCCTGCCCCAGCGGGGGCAATAACCCGAATTGCTGACCCGTCGCGTCGGCAGAGGAGCAACCTTGATGGAGTTCGGCATTACCATCCCCAACAACTGGGGCCTCGAAGATCCCCAGGCCGTCATCGGCTTCGGCCCGTTGGCTGAGGAATTGGGCTACGACTCCGTGTGGACCATGGACCACCTGTTCAACAACGGGTACATCCGGGAGCGGCTGGACGACAAACCTTACTATCACCCCCTGGCCACGTTGTCGCATATCTCAGCGCTGACCTCGCGGGTCAAGCTAGGCACGTCCGTCCTGGTGCTGCCCTATCACAACCCGGTGGAGTTGGCGAAGTATGCCGCCTCTCTGGACCAGATGTCCGGCGGCCGAGTCGTGCTGGGCGTCGGCGTCGGCGCCATGACGCCGGAGTTCGAGGCCCTGGGCATACCGATGAACCGGCGCGGTTCCCTCACCAACGAATCCATGGACCTGATGCGGGAACTATGGGCCAACGAAGACCCGCGCTACCGCAGCGAACGTTGGCAGTTCGCCGACCTGAAGTTTTCTCCCAAACCGCTGCAAAGAGCGGACGATGCTCCCCATGTGCCGCTCTGGGTGGGCGGCAGCAGCCCGGGCGCGCTGCGTCGCGCCGCCCGTCGGGGCGACGGTTGGCATCCTTCCGGCGTAAGCGCCGAGGAGTTCGCCATTGGACGGCAACAGGTGCGGGAACTCACCGAGGCGGCCGGGCGCGACCCGGACCGCCTGGTGATGTCCGCCCGCGTGGAGGTGGAAGCCCACGGAGGGCCATCCAGCCCGCGCGCCGCCGACCGCTCCCGGCTTCCCGGCGCCGATCCGGCCGGCATGATCGCCGGGATTGCCGCCTATCGCGACGCCGGAGTCCAGCACATCGTCCTCGCGCTCAATACGGGCGATGCGGGTCGCCTGCGGGAGCTGATGCAGGTAATCGCCGAGGCTGTCATTCCCCAGCTTCGCTGAGCATCCCTGCCGCCCATTCCCGTCGCGCCGGCGCGGGCATGACGAAGTTGGTTAGCCCCCTAATCGACTGGGGCGTTGTCCCGGCCCAGTCGGTCCAAGTCTTCCAGAAGCGACGGCATCGTGTCCGGGTCGGCTTCTTCAAGTCGCGGCCCGTAGTAGTAACGCTCGAAACCGGTGACGATGCGACCCACCGGCGGATCGGGCAGCGTTTCCCGCACGTCCCGCCGGTGTTCCTGGGGAGTCTGCCAGCGACGGCGGGGGAAACCCACGGCACTGGCGACTTCCAGCATCCGGTGATACACCTCGCGGGGCGTGACCGGAGGGGGCCGCCGGCGGCGCAGGTTAGACGCCCAGTTGGCCCAACCGGCCAGGGTATCGGAAACATCCTGACCCGCTCCCTCCCAGCTGAAGATGGATTCGCGCATTTCGCCTTCGGCATAGTTGCCGCCCACGAGCCGACGCCGACGGAACATGCGGAACAATATCCAACATGCCAGCGACAACGCCGCCAGGAACGCCAGCCACTTGATGACGGTCAATATCACGTTGGGCGGGCCTTCCCCCTCGACATCGCTCAGGCTTTCGTGAAACTCCTCGATCTGGAGCCGCGCCAACTCCAGCCCGCTCAGATCACCGCCGCCAAACAGACCGGACACCCAGTTGCCGATGGCAACCAATCCGGCGGCCAGCAGACCCAGCAGCAGCAGGACGGGGCGCAAAGTCCAGAGGCCCAGGAAGGCGACGCCGCGCACCAGCGCCCGCGCCGCGTCGTCCAATCCTCCAATCCCCAAGGCTCCCAGGATCACGGCCAGCAGCAGCACTCCAAAGACGCTGAGGGTTATGGCCGCCAACCACCCTCGGTTCATGCGCCCGGCGCCGCCTTCCGCAGCGAACCGGCTCATGGACAGTCCCGCCAATCCGATGGCGAAAAATACCAGCAGCACGGGCAAGCGCACAATTGCGACGGGCAGCAGCGCGTCGGCGACGACCACCACGATCACGACGGCCACTCCCCGCACAAAGGCGTTCCGCACGACATCCAGCGTAACGTCGTCCCGCGCTATGGCAGTGCCCCGCCACCAGAGGAGCAGCATGAAAATACCGGTCAGCCCCAACGCCGCCACGGCGCGAAGGTCGCCGGAAAAGACCTGTCCCATGGGGAACCACCCGACGCCCATGCTGACGCCGGCCAGCGCCAGCACCGAAACGGCGCTCAACGCCAGACCGATGACGCCGCGGAGGTTCAGAGAAAAGCGGATCGTCTGCACGTACCAGGAGAGCAGAAACGACCAACCCATGGCCAGCGCCACGATGCCCAGGGGAATGGCCGCGTCGGGCAGCCTGATGACGTTGGCCGCCAGACGGCAGCCCAGATAGATCGTAAAGCCCTCCAGGAAGAGGGCGATGCCGATGATCAGAGCGCCGCGAGCGAAGCTACCCATGGAACACTTGCTCCGGCGCAAGTTCGACGTCAGGATCGCGCAGCCAATCGTCACGCCAGGTTTCTTCCAATCCGGCGATGCTGGAGCCGGCGAGAAATACCGGAATCTCCGGCGGTAGTTCCGCAGCGACCGGGCCGGGCGTTCCCTCCCCGGCGTAGAAAATCACCACGCGATGGCCCCGTTGCTTGATCTCGTCGGCTTCCTGCACCACGGCCCGGGTCAGAATAGCGGTAACCAGCACAACGGTAGCGCCGGTGGCCAGCGCATCCGTTTCGGCCCGCAGCACGGCCGATAGCTCCGCCACCCAGAAGGGGCCGGCCATGGCCAGCGACTCCAGAACGGCTTCCAACTGGAGACTGCCGCCGCCCGAAGGCACCGACATCCACTTGCTGGAGTACGATGCCACCGCGTTGCTCACCAATCCGAAGGTGAAACCCTCCCGTTCCGCGAATTCCGCCACCGACGCGGCGACCGTTACCGCCCGCTCGAATAACCGCCGGTTGCTGCCCTGCCAGGCGACGTCTCCGGTGCGCGCATTGAGGGCGATGAGCATATGCCGGGTGGCGGCCGGCTCAAAAATCCGCGTCTCCAGTTTGCCGTGGCGCGCGGTGGCTTTCCAGTCGATGTGTTTCAGCGGATCGGAAGGGCGATAATCCCGCAAGCCGACGAACCTGCTGGGGTCGTCCTGAATCAGCCGGCGACCCCGGCTCTCGCCCAGGGGGCGTTCCCATAGAACCATCATCTCCCGCAGGTCAACGATGCGCGGATAGACCAGCAGGTACTCCACGGTGGTCACCTGATGCTCGGTGGCCGTGATGCCGAACATATCGCCGCTGCGCAGGCGGGCCGGCCCGATGCGGTGATTGCCCCGGGCCCGGCAACGCACCCGGTAGCGCCACGTGACGCGCTGGTACGGCAACAGCGACGTGGTAATGCGATGGTCCAGTTCCGCCTCCGCGCCTACGCCCCTTTGGTGGGTTCCGCCGGTTTGCAGGCCGATGGGAAAGGCGTCGGAGATGTCTAGCCAGATCATGGGCAGCAGCTTGCCGTTGTCAACGGTGATGTAATAGTCAATAACGTCACCGATAAAGGCGCGATGCCGCTCCAGCTTCCGCGAATAGGTAAGCCGGCGAAAGGCATAGCGCGGCCAGTGCTTGCCGGTTATCCAGATGAGCAGAACCAGTACCCCAACCACAATCAGCAGCAACTGGCTGGCGAGCAGACCGGCCAGGATGAGCAATGCGGCGGCGATTACCCACAGGTCACTGATCATGGCCGCAGGATAACCCATCGCTACCGCCCTGTCATTGTTGGTGGTATCCTTGTCGGAAGTTGCCGCCGGAGGAGATCACCATGGCGCGAGTTCCTTATGTTTCCCGGGATGAATTGGACGGAGCGGGACAGGGCATCTATGACCGCATACGCGAAGATCGCGGCGCAGCGGAGGTCGGTCTCCAGTTCCGGGCGCTGCTGCACAGTCCAGAGGCCGCCGGCTACCTGACCTCCCTGGGAGCGGCGCTGCGCTTCCAGTCGGCGATGCCCGACGATTTGAAGGAACTGGCCATCATCCTGGTGGCGCGGGAATGGAACTCCGGCATCGAGTGGACGGGGCACGCGGTGGCGGCGGCCAACGCCGGCGTGCCGGCCGCAGCCATCGAAGGAATCCGCACCGGACAGGCTCCCGGCTGCCTGGAAGGGCCGCCGGCCGACATCGCGCGGTTCGTTCAGCAGATGATCCGCGAGAAAGACGTATCCGACGAAAACTTCCAGCCGGTGCACGACCTGCTGGGCGACCGGGGGGTGGTGGACCTGACAATGACGGTTTCCTACTATACCGCCTTAGCTTTGGCGCAAATTGCGCTGCGTCCGGAGATGGGCGGAGACCGGGTTTCCACGCTGTGATACCCCGCCATCGCCGCAGTGGGGACTGCGCCGTCGGACGATAATATTGGACGATAACGTTGGACGATATGGAAGACCCGGTTGCCGATCAACTGCTGGGCCGGCTGGCCGGCCTTCTGGAATGGCACGGATTGGGCTCGGCGGCGCTCACTCCGCGTCCTCGCGGCGGCCGCCTCCAGGACGAGCTTGCCGTCGAAGTAGCCGAGCTGCTGCATCGTCTGTCCCAGGCCGATCCGGGATTGCCTGAAGGACGCCGCCCGCGCAGCCTCATCTACGGCAACGGGTGCTTTGCCATTGGCCGTTACCCCGAAGCTCTTGTCGTGTATCAGGCCTTGGTAAGCCGTCGTCCGGAGGATTTCGCGGTTCATTTCAACTTGGGCGTCACCTGTCTGCGGCGACGGATGCCCCAGGAAGCGGCGCGCGCATTGTCTCAAGCCCTGGAACTGGATGCTCTTTCCGCGCCGGCCTACTATCAGCGGGGCAACGCCCGGGACGATCTGGGGGATTCTGCCGGGGCCCTGGAAGACTACGCCGCGGCAATCCAGCTGGATCCCGATTACTTGCAAGCTCACTACAACCGAGGCGTCGTGCTGAACAACCTGGGCCGATACGAGGAGGCGGTTGGGGCCTTTGACCAGGTACTGATCCTGCGGCCCGACCTATCCAATGCCTATCTCAACCGGGGCGTGGCGCGGGATGAACTGGGAGACGCCGCCGGGGCCGTGGCCGACTATGACGAAGCGCTGCTGTGCAGTCCCGACAACGCCGGCGCCCGGTTCAACAAAGCCCGGATCCTGTTCCGCCTGGGCCGTTACCGGGAGGCCGCCGCCGACTATTCTGCCGCGATCCGGTTGAAACCGGACGACGTGGAAGCCATCAACAATCGCGGGCTGGCCCATGACGCGCTGGGAAACTACGCCGGCGCCATCGCCGACTACGACGCGGCGCTGGCCCTGCAACCCGATTTCGCCGAGGTGCTCAGCAACCGCGGCGCCGCTCGGGAGAGCCTGGGCGACACCGACGCCGCGCTGGACGACTACCTGGCCGCGCAACAGGCCGAGCCGGGGTTTGCCGCCGCCTACTACAATGCGGCGCGCCTCTACGCCGACCGGGGTGACCTCGGCAACTGCGCCGACCAACTGGCCGAGGCCATCCGGCTCCAGCCCGGCCTATACGACGAAGCCGAATCGGATGAAGCGCTGGCCTGGGTGCTCGATTTATCCCGGATTAGAGAAAACCACCAAGGTATCTAGTTTCCACTTCCCTAAGGCCGCCGGACTTCCTCTTCGTCATCAGGCGGAATGACCTCCCGCAGGATGGCTTCTTCACTCAGCCGGGCCGCTTCTCCCAGAATCTCCGGTCGGTCTTCGATCAGCAATACGTCGTCCACTGCCGCATCGGTTTCCGGCCGATGGTCGGCATGGGTGAGAATGTTGTGCGTGATGACCACCATCGCCAGGGCCGTGACGCCCAGCATCACGGCCCAGTCTTCCCCGCGCAACGTATTCAAGGCCAGCATGGCGCCAAAGCCCAGCAATATGCCGATGGAAGAGCGGAATCCGGAACGCCGGAACAACAGCACCGAAACAAAGCCTACGCCGATGCCCACCATGATGTACCACCCGAGATAGGCCAGCGACACGCCGACCAGCACCACCATCCCGTCGCCGCCCTTGAAGCCGGTGAACAGGCTCTTCCAGTGTCCCGCGATGGCGGCGACGCCGGCCACCAATCCCCACAGTTCGGGAACCCCCAGCATCCAGGCCACCACGACCGCCAGCGCCCCCTTGATCACATCGCACGCGAATACCAGCATCCCGCGCCGACGTCCCACGTGCCAGAATACGTTGGCGGTGCCCGCCCGCCGGCTGCCGGTGGCAAAAATGTCGATGCCTTTCAGCCGGGCCACCAGGTAGGCAAATGGGATGCTGCCCAGCAAGTAACCGACGAGAGCAGCGGCCAGCACTCGGGGGACAAAGGAGATTATTTCTGCAAACAACGCAAACCAGCCCAAGCATCATCGGGGAACGGAATGATAGCACAACGCGGTTTCTCCAATAGACGCTCCGTCCACGTAGAGCCGGTATTCAATCTGCCCGCTTCCCGCCAGCGGGTTTTCTCGGCGGCCCGGTTCCAAGCCCGGTTCCAGCCTCAACCGCCCGCGTATCTGCTCGGGAAAACCGCTTCACCCACCACCGGATGCTTCAGTCCGAACTCGACGGTCGCCCCGCCTAGTCGATGCCCGCGTCCCGCTCAATGGCGGCGACCGGCACGGCGGTCAATGGGGCGCGCTCCTTATTCCGGCGGGTTGGTCAGTTGGTCGCCGTTGCTGACCGGAACGTAGGTGACGCCGAAGTACGGGAGCTTAGACCAGGCTCCCGGCGTAATGTCTGTGCCGGCAACGATAGGAATTACCTGACCGTTGAGATGGCGCGGCTGGTGCTTATTAAGAATAATGTCCAGGATATTGGCGCGCTCCGACGCCCGGTCCACATCTTCGGTATCCACCCGGTAGGACGCTTCCACTACCAGGCAAAAGGGACGGTTATCGGACTTCCGGCGGGCGTAGATGAATAAGTCGGCGCGGCTCAGGTTGCTGTATTGGTCGGATGTGATGGCGCCGGCCAGCTCGGCCTCATAGGCGATGTGACTGATCTCCCGTTTGGAGAGTAGCTCTACGCGAATCATGCCAAGGACGTTAGCAAAAATCTGGGGGTTGCGTTCGCAGTAGATCTCCAGCCCCCAACCTTTGAGGGTGGAAACATCCTGATTAGTGCGGTGCTGCGCTTCCGTCAGCCGAGTGATGGCGTCGCGCATTTCAGAGATGGCAACTGAATTCTCAGCAACGATTTTTTCGGTTCTGATCTGGGAGTTGCGGATTTCGGCCATCTCTTTATCGTGCCGGGCGTCGCGTTCCGCATCACGGGCGGCGCGCTCCGCGTTGGCGGCGCGCATTTCGGCAATGGCGCGGGCATTTTCAGCTGACAGTTCAGCAGTCTGTTCCAGCAAAGCGCGGATTTCAGCAAGGGCCATTGGCGCCCGTTCATTGGACGACGGCGTTGGTACGGCCATACCGGCAATAGTCTCCGAAAAAGCGGTACTAATATGCTATCAGATTTGTCGGATTAGGGATTGTATTCGTTCAAATCCGAGGAAATTGCGAAACTTCCCAAATTTCCCCTCCACCCATCTTCCGTCATTCCCGCTTATCCCGCTCATTCCCGCTTATCCCGTCATTCCCGCGAAAGCGGGAATCCAGGCGTCTCTATAACCACATCGTTCTACAACAGCCGGCAATTCTGGATTCCCGCGAAAGCGGGAATGACGGTGTTTGCGAACACGGCCTAGTGTGAGGGGATTTTGGGAGTTTCGCAGTTTTCTCTTTGGTCAGCCGCCGCCGCCCCAGGCGCGGCGATTCCGTAGTGCGCCAGCCGTTGCCGCATCACGGCCACCGCCTCCGGGTTGTTGTCGATCAGCGTGCAATCCCGGCCCTCCCGATAGGCCGCTTCACCCAGTGTCCCGCTGCCGGCAAAGCAGTCCAGCAGGCGGTCGCCGGGGTTGGAGTGGACGCGGACGATGCGGCTGATGATCGCCAGAGGCTTCTGAGTAGCGTAGCCGGTCTTCTCTTTGCCCGTTACTATCGTTTGCCACCAGACGTCGGTGGGCGTCTTGCCGCGGGCGGCCTTCTCCGGGCCGACCAGGCCGGGGGCCAGGTAGGGGATACGGTCCATGGCGTCGTAGTTAAAAACGTAGTTATCGGGATCTTTGACGTACCAGAGGATGTTGTCGTGCTTGGCCGGCCAGCGGGTTTTGGGCCGGCCGCCGTAGTCGTAGGCCCAGATGATTTCGTTGCGGAAAGACGCTCGACCGAAGATTTCATCGAGCATCACTTTGCAGTAGTGAACTTCCCGATAATCGACGTGGCAGAAAAGGCTGCCGTGATCGTCGAGGACCCGGTAGGCTTCCGCCATGCGGGGGCGCAGAAAGCCGATGTAGTCGTCAAAAATGTCGGCATACGCACTGACGCCGGCGACCCTGGTTTTGTAGCGTTTGCCCTGGAACCCGGTGCGGTCGCCGTCGGGGTCGGGCGTTACCTTGATGCGGGTGCGGGACTGAGCCTTGCCGGTATTGAAAGGAGGGTCAACGTAGATCAACTGGAACGCCGCGTCGGGTAGAGTTCGCAGGACATCCAGATTGTCGCCGAGTATAATTTCGCCCATCGTGCGCCTCCAACTGGTACGCCTCCAATTGCGCGGGCATTATACAGGCAGGTGATTGACATGACACAAAGCAACCAACTGGCCGGCCCACTGGCTGGCATTAAAGTTCTCGACCTTACGCAGATCATGGCCGGCCCGATGTGCACCATGCTCCTGGCCGACTTGGGCGCCAACGTCATCAAGATTGAACGGCCCGGCGCTGGCGACGACACCCGGCGCATGGGTTCGCGTCTGACCCGCGACATCTCCGGCGGTTTCCTGGCGCTCAACCGCAACAAGCGGAGCATCGCCCTGGACCTGCGCTCGGACGCCGGCAAAGCGGTGTTCCGCCGCATGGCCGAGACCGCCGACATCGTTGTTGAGAACTTCCGGCCCGGCGTGATGGACCGCTTGGGCTTGGGCTACCAGACGCTGGCGGAAATCAACCCCCGCATCATCTACGCCAGCATCTCCGGCTTCGGCGGCACCGGCCCGTATCGCCACCGGGGCGGCTTCGACCTGGTGGCCCAGGGGATGAGCGGCCTGATGTCCATTACCGGCTTTCCCGGCGGGCCGCCGGCCAAGGTAGGCGTGCCCATTACCGACATCGGCGCGGGCAGCTTCACCGCCTTTGGCATCCTGGCGGCTTACATCCATGCTCAAAAAACGGGACAAGGACAACAGGTTGACGGATCGCTGCTGGAGGCCGGAATCGCCTTCACGGTTTGGGAATCCTCCGAATATTTCGCCAACGGGGAGATACCGGGCCCGCTGGGTTCGGCGCATCGGGTGAACGCCCCCTACCAGGCGCTACGCACCAGCGACGGCTACATCAATATCGGCGCAGCCTCGCAACCGACGTGGGAGCAATTCTGCCGCGCCATCGGCCAGGAGGCGCTTATTGAGGACCCTCGGTATCTGGAACCCAACGACCGCAAGGCCCGAGAAACGGAATTGGCGGAGCTGCTGGAAGGAATCCTGGTCGAGCACACCACCGACTACTGGATGGAGCGGCTGGAGGCGGCCGGCGTGGTGGCCGGGCCAATTTATGATATGGCGCAGGTGTACGCCGACGAACAGGTGCTGGCCCGCGAGATGAAGGTAACGCTGCAAGACGACGAACTGGGCGAGCTGCAAAACATCGGGCTGCCCGTGAAACTGTCGGAAACTCCCGGCAGCATACGCAGCCGAGGCCCGGCCCTGGGACAGCACAGCCGGGAGATTTTGCTCGAGCATGGGTACACTGAGGCAGAGGTGGCGGATTTGATCACAGCGAGTGTGCTAGACTGATGCTGGAGCAACCTCTAAAAGTTAGACTCGTCATCAAAGGGATAGCCTTCCTGACGTTTTACATCATTTCAATGGTGATGATCATCAGCGTATTCATCATTGCCGCGCTGAACGTCCCGGATGAAGTACTATGTGATTATCCCAGCGTAAGGTCAGTTATTGTCGCGGTCACGCTGATGGGCGGACCGCAACTCATCTTGGCGCAATCTATCGCCTGGTGGTATAATCAGTTTCAGCGTTGGCTACAGATGGTTTGATGGAGGCTCTCGAATGGTCCCCCGTGGTATCGCATACGCGCTTGTATTCGGGAGCGCAACCGCCCTCATGGTGTGCATACTTGCTTTTGGATGGTTGTCATAGCTATCCCGGGGGATAGCTAGTCAGCTCCTCCGGCCGGGCTGGCGGCGGCCACCGGACGGGCCGTGCCCCGGAAGTAGATGTCGCGCCAGAAGCCGCTGGCGACCACCGTGCCCACCACCACCAGGGTGAACGCCGCGCCGGCAACCGCCATGACGCTGCCGGCGGACCAGAAGTCGGCCAAGCGCCCGTACAACAGGTTGGCGAAGGCCATGCTGCCGCCGATGTGCATGGAATAGGCCGCCGAAACCCGGCCCCGAATCTCGTCCGGCACTACCGACTGGATTATGGTGTGGGTTATGGTCATGAAGCCGGAGGTGCCCAGGCCCATCAGCACCGCCGCGATTACCGATATGCCGGTCTGGGACGATAACCCCATGCCGATGGGCGTCAGGCTACTGGTGAAGCCTAGCAGCAGGAATATCCGGCCCCGCGTCAGATGGTTGACGATGCCGCCCACAAACAGCGAGGAGAACAGGGAGCCGACGCCGAGGGCGGCCATGAGAGCATAAACGTCGTTCTCGTTGAAGGTTATCCCGTCGGGCGACAGTTTCTCCAGCGCCAGCGGCGGCAGCATGGACTCGAAGGACATCACCAGCACGCAGTGGGCCAACGCGATCATCAGGATGCCGAAGACCAGGGGCGTGCTGTAGATGTAGGAAAAGCCGGCGGCGGCGTTGGCCCAGAAGCTGCGGCGACGGTCGATGACGCCCGTGGATACCATCCGGATGTTCAGCGCCGACGCCAGGGCCGCCAGATAGAAGGCGGCGCAGGCCCAGAACACGATGGCCGAGGAGCCCAAGGTAAGCGCCAAGTCTTGCAAGGAGAAAACGAGGCCGCCGGATCTGAAGATTGCGCTGCTGCCCACCGTGACGGAGATCGCCAGCAGGATGGCCGGCCCCACGGCCCGGGAACCCTGCTGCATGGCCTGGTTCAGGGCAACGGCGTTGGGCAACCGCTCCCGGTCCACCAGGTTGGGCGTCAGCGACTGGGCCGCCGTCATCTGCGTGGAGCGCAACGTGCCGTTTATCACCGCCAGAAGAACCACGTACCACGGGTTGCTGACGCCGGTCATCACCAGCAGAGCCATGACGGAAGCCTGGAGAATCTGGAGGATGTACACCCGCTGCAACAGGGTCTTGCGGGTCATCTTGTCGGCCAGATAACCGATGAACGGGGTGGCGAAGAAACGCGGCGACATGGCCGCGAAGGTGATCACTCCAACCCACAATCCCTGGGTTTCCTGCAACTCGGGGATGCTGTACACCCACGCGCCGCGAGCGACGATCAACGCCCACGCGCCGCTGCTGCTGCACAGGGTGGATAAGGCCAGGAAGCGGAAATCTCGAAACACCAGCGCCGCAAGGAACCGATGCGCCCGCTGCTCGAAAAAGTTGCGTTGCGGCGCCGGAGTTGTGGTCATATATAGAGTTTCCTGCTGCGCCGGTTTGTGCAACGGCCACCGATTTGTGCAACGGTCAATTGGCGCATTGTACCGCAATACTTCATACTGACCGGAGCAGGATTTACCGGATTTATGGATCAGGGCCGGCTCATATTTGCCGAACCAGCCCCGCCGTTCCAGTTCAAGCAGAAACCAGGAAAAGCCTCTGCGACAGGAACGTTGTCTGGATTTGCCCTCTCTGGATTCCCGCTTTCGCGGGAATGACCGGAGTAGGGGCGGGAATGACGAGCATCATGCTGCTGATACCGATTAGGGCCGGGAATGACGGTTGCTTCAACCCCGGCGACGCTATCCCGGCAGCTCGGTAATGGTGATCCAGCCCGGCCCTTCGCCCAGCGGGTGGGTCGCCAGCCGGGTCAGCTCACCCGAATCCCCGGCCACGCCGAAAATGGCCATTTGACCGGAATCCTGGCCGGCGGAGTAGATGAACTTGTCCTGCAAGTCCAGGCACAGGGCGTTGGGCCTCGGCTCCGATGGCATGATGCCGTTGGACGTGAGCGCCCCCGTCGCCGCATCCACCGTGTAGCACGCGATGCTGTCGTGCCCCCGGTTGGGCGCGTACAGAAACCGGCCCGAGGACGTTAGCTGAATCTGGGAGCAGGTGTTCCGCTCGCTGAATCCCTCCGGCGGCAGGGTAGTCACGGTCTGGAACAGCGCCAGCGTTCCGTTGGTGGTGTCCAGGTTGTAGGCGCTGACGCTGCACCCCTGCTCGTTAGAAAAGTAGAGGACGTCCAGGGACGGGTGAAAGCAAAAGTGGCGCGGCCCGAGGAACTCCTCCGGGTCCACCGTGGCCGGCGAGTTGGGGGTGAGGTTGCCGGTGTCCTCATCGAACCGGAACTGCCAGATGGAGTTGGGGCCGTTGCCGGCGATGTGGGGCACAAAGGCGTAGGCATTGGTCGGGTCGGTCTGCATGGCGTGGGCGCCGGTGGCGGTTTCCAGCCATTCCACAGGTTCGCCTCCCACCGAGCCGTCATCCCCGATGGGATGCACCGCCACCCGAGCGCCCTGGTAGTAGGACGACAGGACGAACCGGCCCCGCCGGTCGGTGGCCACATACACCGGCCAGGCGTCCAGCGCGACGGAACCGTTCCGCGTCAGCCCGCCGCTGGCCTGATCAATCTCAAAACTGACCAGCTGCGTGACTTCCCGGCAGCCCACGTATAGAAACCGCCGGTCGGGGCTGATAGCCATGGTGAACGGGCCGCCGTCCACGGACACGTCGGATTGCAGGGTCAGCCCGCCGGTGTCGGGGTCGATGGTGAAAACCGAGATCTTGTTGTCGCCCGACACGGCAACATACATGTAGTAAGGCATTGTTTTCTCCTGCTCCCTTCCGGATTGCATTGGGGTTGGATGCGCTACGGGGTTGGATGCGCTGCGCGCGCCAGTATATCATTGCCTCTCCGCAATCCTGCTTCTGACGATCCCCCAAAGTAATCCCGCAGGAACTACACCCGTCGCCTGACACAGGAGGAAAACAATGGCCGAACAACCAATCCGCGTGGGGCTGATCGGCGCCGGCGGCAACGTGCGCAACCGACACATTCCCGGATTCCTCGGGGTGGAAGACTGCGCGATCGTCGCCGTGGCCAACCGCACGGAGCAGTCCGGCCGGGTGATCGCCGACCAGTTCAACATTCCCAAGGTGTACCGTCATTGGCAGGAGTTGCTGGAGGACGACGAGATCAACGCCGTCTGCATCGGCACCTGGCCCTATATGCACCGCGCCCTGACCCTGGCCGCCCTGGAAGCCGGGAAGCACGTGCTCACCGAGGCCCGCATGGCCAACGACGCCGCAGAGGCCCGTGATATGCTGGCCGCCTCCCGGGCCTACCCGCACCTGGTATGCCAGCTCACCCCCACCTCCACTAGCTACGCTATCGACAACGTCATCAAGCGATTGATCGACGAGGGACATCTGGGCGAGCTGCTGTCGGTGGATTTCACGTCCCGGCAAAACAACTTCGCCGACTTCGACAGTCCCGTCCACTGGCGGCAGGACCGGGCCCTCAGCGGCCACAACACCCTGAACATCGGCGCATCTTACGAGTCAATGATGCGCTGGCTGGGGCGCGGCAACCGGGTCATCGCCATGTCGAAGATCCACGTGCCATACCGGCGGGATGCGACCGGCCACCTGACCTCCGTAACGATACCGGACCACGTTGACATACTCTACGAGCTGGCCAACGGCGCCCAGGTGCATATGCAGATGAGCGCCACCTCCGGCCTGAACCGCGGCAATCAAATCTGGATGTTCGGCGCCGACGGGACCATCCACGTGGACTCCCAGCGCCGGGTTTGGGCCGGCAAGCGGGGCGACCGGGAGCTTACCGAAGCGCCTAACCCGCCGGAGACCCAAGCCCGTTACCGCGTGGAAGAACAGTTCACCAACGCCATACGCGGCACGGAGATCGTTGACATGGTGGCCTTCGAGACCGGCGTTCACTACATGGAGTGGACCGAGGCGGTGTACCGCAGCGCGATGACGGGGCAAGCCGTTTATCTGCCGCTGTAACTTGACGCCCTTGCTGCCGGCACAACGGACTTGGTAATTTGAGCTAACAGCCATGACCACGCAAACGTATCAGCAAGCCGGCCGGCGGTTCCTGGTTCAAGCCAGGGCGGAACTGGCTGCCGGCGACCTGCCGCAAGCCTCCGAAAAGGGCTGGGGCGCGGCCGCCCAGATGCTCAAAGCCATCGCCGAGCAGCGGGGGTGGGAGCACGGCAAGCACCGTCACCTGTCCCGCGTCGCCAGCCGGCTCCGCGCCGAAACGGGCGACCGGGACGTTTACCGCTTCTTCTCGGTGGCCAATGACCTCCACGGCAACTTCTACGAAGACGAGATGTCGGCCGATGACATCGCCGAGAGCCTGGAGGATGTCCAGGCTTTGCTGGACCGGCTGACGACGCTGCTGAACCGGGCTTGACAACTTGACCCACGGAAGCGGCCCAGCGGATAATCAGTTTCATTGATAGCCTGAGAGCAGACCCATGACCATGCAAACGTATCAGCAAGCTGGCCGGCGGTTCCTGGTTCAAGCCAGGGCGGAACTGGCTGCCGGCGACCTGCCGCAAGCCTCCGAAAAGGGCTGGGGCGCGGCCGCCCAGATGCTCAAAGCCATCGCCGAGCAGCGTGGGTGGGAGCACGGCAAGCATCGTCACCTGTCCCGCGTCGCCAGCCGGCTCCGGGCCGAAACGGGCGACCGGGACGTTTATCGCTTCTTCTCGGTGGCCAATTACCTCCACGGCAACTTCTACGAAGACGAGATGTCGGCCGATGACATCGCCGAGAGCCTGGAGGATGTCCAGGCTTTGCTGGACCGGCTGATGACGCTGCTGAACTGGGCTTGACAGCCTTCCAAGCGAGTGTAGCGCAGATTAGGGGGCATCGGCCCCAACTCCGCAACCCTCGTGTCGGGATGGGCCTACGCGCCGGCCAGTTCCTCATATGGAGGTTCGGGCATGCCTTCGACCCAGGTGGGGTCCCGCAGTTCCAGCCGGTTGCCGCTGGGGTCGAAAAAGTACAGTTCTCGGCCACAGAACACGCCCCTGGCCCGGTACGTCAGATGCTCTACCCTGATGTTCCTCTCGCGGAACACCTTGCAGGCCAGCTCGAATGTCTCAGGAGACACGGTAAAGGAATGATGCACGCCCGCGTCCTCTTGCAGCGGCCCGTCCACCGGATTGGGCCGCTGGCACAGCAGGATGTTGTGGTCGCCCACGTTGAAGCAGGACATGATGTTGTTGCCCAACCGTCCCACCGGCGCGAGGCCGAGCAGCTCCCCGTAGAACTCTTCGGCTTCGGCCAGGTCGTTGACCGGTATAGACCAGTGGGTCACGCCTTCCACTTTCAATATTGCCATGGTTCCCTCCGGCATCGGGCTAATTTTCAGTAGGCTTGAATATACACTCGCGTCCCTCCTGCTTTCGCCGGAGTACGGAGGCGGTACATTCAAGGAACTGCGAACATAGTTGGCGAATGCGGTTCCTGGATTCCCGCTTTCGCGGGAATGACGGTAGCGCGCCGGGCGTGGCCGCATCACGGCAGTGCGTCGGGCGTGGCGGCATCACGGCAGTGCGGCGGGCGTGGCGGCATCACGGCAGCGCGCCGGCGGCGCGGAACACGTCGGCAAGTTTTTCGACGCCTTCCCATATCTCGCTCTCCGCAGGGAGCGCGAAGCATAACCGGATGTAACCGGCGGCGGCGTCCGGGTCTGCCGACCAGTCGGGCCCGGGATTGAACGCGATGCCTTCCCGCAGCGCCGGAGCGACCAGATCGCGGGAGTCGACGCCCTCGGGCAGCTTGACCCACAGGTACATCCCGCCCCGAGGCACGTAGAAATCGACGCTGGGGCCGAAGGACTCGCGGAGAGCGCTGCTGAGCGTGTCGCATTTACGCTTCAGCGCCGACCGCATTTCGTGGATGTGGTGATCATAGTGGTGGCTGAAATAGTCGCCGACGATCATCTGGTCCATGACGCCGGTGCCAGCGTCGTTCTTGCGGGAGAGCAGGCGGCTCATCACATCCCACGACGCGACGACGTAGCCGAGCCGAGTCCCCGGCCCCAGGGTCTTGGAAAAGGAACCGATGTGCAGCACCCGGTTGGTGTCGTCCAGGGAGCGGATGGCGTTCTCGTATTCGCCCTCAAAAATGAGGTCGGCGTAGCACTCGTCCTCGAATATGGGGACGCCGTATTCCTCGCTCAATTCCAGCATCCGCTCCCGGCGTTCCATGGTCAGCACGGTGCCGGTGGGGTTCTGGAGCGTCGGGATGGTGTAGATGTACTTGGGCCGCACGCCTTTGCTCCGCAGATCCTCCAGCGTCTGGGCCAGGTGGGCCATGCTCATGCCATCCTCATCCAACTCGATGCCGACGATGTTGACCTTCCGCCGTCGCAGGTTGCCCAGGGCGCCGGAGAAGCTGAACGCCTCGACGATGGCGGTATCGCCCTCCTCCAGCAGGGCTTCGTTGATCAGCTCAATGGCCAGGCCGGAGCCGGAGGTGATCAAAACTTCGTCGGTCGTAACGTTGATGCCGCGATGCTGGGCCAGCTTGTCAACGACGAACTGGCGCAGGGGGGTGATGCCCTGGGGGCCGCCATCGAAGTTGTACATGGAGATGTTGCGGGGGTCGCCGCGAAACACCCGGTTCGCCGACTCGATAAACCCCGCCATAGGCGCCAGGTCCGGGTCGCTGTGGCCCCCGACGAAGTTGTATTTCGGGTGGCCTTCCCACGGAGCCGACGGGGGTGGCAAGTCCCGATTGAAGAGCGCGGAATAATCCAAGCCTGTCCCTGGCATGAGCTGATCCTCCGGTATGATCGGCGCGTCGCCGCGCGTTAGCGAAGCCTGAGCCGGGAGCATACTAACATCGGCGGCCGGGGGGCGTCGATGACCGGGCAATCGCACCAGCGCCGTCATTCCCGCGCCAGCGGGAATCCAGCCAGCCCGCCACGTCATGCCATGCCCCGCCTATCGTCATTCCCGCGCCAGCGGAGGGCCCCGACTGTGTCGTTGGTGGTATCCTTGATACTGCGCGAGGTGAGACCACTTGAACGACTGTACGAACCACAACATCCGCAACTTGGCGATCATCGCCCATGTTGACCACGGCAAAACCACTCTGGTCGATGCGCTCTTGAAGCAGGGCCAGGTTTTTCGCGACCACCAGCAGGTGGGCGAACTCATCATGGATACCAACCCTCTGGAACGGGAGCGCGGCATCACCATCCTGGCCAAGAACGCCTCGGTGTCCTATCGTGGCGTGAAAATCAACATCATCGATACGCCGGGCCACGCCGATTTCAGCGGCGAGGTGGAGCGGGTGATAAACATGGCCGACGGCTGCCTGCTGCTGGTGGACGCCGTGGACGGCCCCATGCCCCAAACCACCTACGTACTCCGGCAGGCTCTACGGCAGAACGTTGCGCCCATCGTCGTCATCAACAAGATCGACCGCCCGGAGGCCCGACCCCTTGAGGTGCTGGGGCTGGTGCAGGATCTTTTCCTGGATCTGGCGACCGACGCGGATCAGCTGGACTTTCCCGTACTGTACACCTCCGCTCGGCAGGGCTACGCCACCACCGACCCGGACCGGCCGGGGAGCGATATGCAACCCCTGTTTGAAGCCATCCTGGACTCGGTGCCGCCGCCCGCCGGCAACCCCGACGCGCCCTTGCAGATGCTGGCGGCTGCGCTGGATTATGACAACTATCTGGGGCAGGTGGCCGTGGGCCGGGTCACCGGCGGCGTCCTTCGGGCGCGGGACAACGTGGCCCTGCTGGATCGCTCCGGCGCGGCAACCCGCCACAACCTGGAGCATATCTTCGTGTTTCACGGCATGGAGCGCGTTGAGGTGTCGGAGGCTTACGCCGGCGACATCGCAGCGGTGACCGGTCCCGAGGGCGTCGCCATCGGCGATACCATCGCCGGCGCGGAGCAGCCCTGCGCCCTGCCGACGATAGACATCCAGGAACCCACCGTGCGGATGACCTTCGGCGTGAACACATCCCCCTTCGTCGGCAAGGAGGGCGCGCGTTGCACCTCGCGCAACCTCCACGAGCGGCTAATCCGCGAGTTGCGCACCAACGTGAGCCTGCGGGTCGAGACCACCGAGAGTCCCGACATTTTCGTGGTGGCCGGCCGGGGCGAACTGCACCTGTCAATTCTGGTCGAGACCATGCGGCGCGAGGGGTACGAATTCCAGGTTTCCCGGCCCGTGCCGGTGACCAGACGGATCGACGGCAAGATCCACGAGCCGTACGAAATCCTCAGCATCACCGCCGGCGAGGAGTACGTCGGCGTGTTGACCGAGTACCTGTCGGGCCACCTGGCTCAAATGCTGGATATGCGCTACGGCGAAAACGGCTACGTCCATATGGAGTACCGGATACCGACCCGAGGCCTGATCGGGTTCAACGCCTTCTTCCTTCGCACCACCCGGGGCGACGGCGTGAAAAGCAGCAGCTTCGCGTCCTACGAACCCATGCAGGGCGAGATAAAGACCCAACGCGGCGGCGCGCTGGTGGCCTCCGAGGGCGGCCCGGCCGTCACCTACGGCTTGCTCAACGCCCAGCGCCGGGGCGATACGTTCATCGATCCGGGCGCCCCGGTGTACGAGGGCATGGTGGTGGGCAGCCGCCGGCAGGAGGGCGACCTCGAGATCAACGTCTGCCGGGAGAAGAAGCTGACCAATATGCGCTCGTCAACCGCCGACGTCGCAGAACGGCTCAACGCCACGGCGCGGATGAGCCTGGAGGAAACCCTGGAGTTCATCTCCGACGACGAGCTAGTGGAAGTCACGCCCCAGAACCTGCGGATCCGCAAGCTGCTGCTCTCCGCCCACGACCGCAAGCGCCAGCGCCGGGACGGAGCCAAGTCGCGGAGCTATCAGCCGCCGGAAACCCTATCCCCTCCGCACGACGCGCTTCAATCTGTCATTGCCTAACAAGACATTAATACGGCTGACGTGGGGGATAGGACAATCATCCCCTAACCCTGGGTACGCGCCAGCCCACAGCCCTTTTGCAAATCACACCCAGCTTCAGCCACCTACGAAGCGGTCGCCGAAGGTGGACGCCAGATAAGCGTCGCCGCCGGTCACCGCCAGCCGGCCGGCTCCAACTGCTGCGTCGGGGGTGAGGCGACCGTACATCACCAGAACGCAGGTCTCCCCGTCGCACTGGAAGGTGACGTCGGCCGGCTCCGTTGCGGCGACGGTCCCGTCAGCAACGGTTCCGTTATCCACGATTCGCGCCAAGCCGTCGCTGAGGATCAGGTCCAGCGTCCGCCGTCGCGGGTGGGTTATGGAGAAACGGTAGCGCAAGGAGCCTCTTTGAAGCAGTGGGTCGGGACGGAAGGCGCGGCGGGCCGCCCGGTCCACGGTGTCCAATAGAGCGGTCACGCTGCCGTCCGAAAGGTGGTAGTCATCCTCCAGCCGCGAGCGGATGTCCCAGCCGTGCATGGTCAGCTCAGCGATGCGCTGGGTGAGCAAGGTTCGCACGGACATTGGGCCAGGGGGCCAATAGACCAGGTTGTCCCACTGATCGTCCTCCACCTGCCGGAACAGCATTACAGTCTCATTGATGCGCCGGGTGAAGTCGTCAAGCCGGCCGTCGCCCAACTGCCGGCTGGCATCGATGGCCCGCTGGTAGATGCTGCGGGCGAAGGCGTCCTCGTCGTGCTGATCCGGCGCCGGCGAACCCTCCGGCGGAGCGTAATCGCCGTCCAAACCACGCACCAGCCGGTTGGACAGGTCAACGCTGGTGAGGTGTCCGATCACATCGGCGACGGTCCAGCCCGCGCACGCGCTGGGGGTTTGCCACGCCGCGGCGGGCAGCCCGCGCAGAAAGTCCAAAAGCTCTTCCGCTTCCCGTTCCAGGAGATCAGCGCCATTGGAAATGGTAGTCATATCGTTATCCCTTGGAAGCATCGTTACCTCTTGGAAACAATGTCGTCGCGGCGCACGCGCGCCTAGTCTAACGCAACTCATCGAAGGATGTCGATTTCGGCGGTTCATGGTTCAACAAACTCACCGCCCGCGGTCAAAAGGGACTTTGGACAGTCCCGGCCAGCGGACAACCGGCGGTCGGAGCCGGGCTTTGGTTTCCGCTATAATGCCCCGCAGCAATCAATCTAATCCGTGTCACACTAATCCGGGGCGCAACAGCCCGTGGAGGATCCATGAAGTACGACATTATCGTGGTTGGCGGCGGCGCGGCGGGTTCGACCCTCGCCGCCCGGCTGGCCGAAGACATCAACACCTCGGTACTGCTGCTGGAAGCCGGCAACGACTATCCCGACCCGAATGTTCTCCCCGACGACATCAAGTTCGGCGGCACCCGGTACGCCGAGGCCCAGGACTCGATACACAACTGGGCGCTGCGCGGGACCATAACACCGGAGCAAGGCGAGATCCACGTTGCCCAGGGCAAGGTCATTGGCGGCGGGTCGTCCATCAACGGCCAGGCGATGCAGCGAGGCTTTCCCGAGGACTTCGACGACTGGGCCGCCCGGGGCAACGACGAGTGGTCCTACGCAAAAATTCTGCCCTTCTACCGGAAGATGGAGCGCGACCTGGACATCCAGGACGACTACCACGGCACGGACGGCCCCATGCCGGTGCGACGGCGTCAGTCGGGTACGTGGGCGGAT
Source organism: Dehalococcoidia bacterium (assembly GCA_963692995.1). Classification (GTDB taxonomy): domain Bacteria; phylum Chloroflexota; class Dehalococcoidia; order Lucifugimonadales; family UBA3495; genus Bin87. The sequence goes on along the minus strand of OY843611.1, from coordinate 250,394 downwards.
ATCCAGAAAGCCTTTTACGATGCCTGCCTGGCCCAAGGGTACGGCGCGGTGGAGGACACCAACGGGCCCAATCCCACCGGCGTCGGCGTGTCGCCCACCAACAACCTGGGCGGCATCCGCATGAGCGCGGCCCTGACCCATCTGGGGCCCATGCGCCACCGGCTGAACCTCACGGTGCGGGGCAGCGTGTACGTCCGCCGAGTCCTGTTCGAGGATGATTCGACCGGCACGCCACGCGCGGTGGGTGTGGAGGCGGAGAGCGGCGGCGAGATTTTCACCGTCCTGGCCGATCGGGTGGCGCTCAGCAGCGGCGCAATACGGTCGCCCCAGCTGCTGCTGCTGTCGGGGGTCGGGCCAAAGGACCACCTGCGGCAGTTCGGCATACCCGTGATCCACGACAGCCCCGGCGTCGGCCAGGGATTGTGGAACCACCTCAGCGCCCACATCACCTACAAGGTGAAGGACGGCAAGACCCTCATCGGCGACCTGGACGCGCCGCACTTTAGCCTGCACTACTCCGCCGAGGGTTCCGAGTACACCAACGACATGGCGCTCCGCAGCAGCACGGTGGTTGACGAGCGGGAGGAGAAGGTTGCCGGCGTGCGCACCCGCTACAACACCGGCGACGTTCCGCCGGAACGGGCGGCGCGCCTCTCCTGCACCCTGGGGCTGCCCGACGGTTCCGGCTTCGTGCAGCTGGCGTCTTCCGATCCCAGTGTCCAGCCCGAGTTCAACTACCGGTACTTGCATCATCCCAACGACGCCCGGCGCATCCGCGATGGACTGCGCAAGGGAGCGAAGCTGCTGGAGTCGGACGCCTTCAAAGACGTGTTCGACTTTCGCATCAACCCGCCGGACGATATCCTGAACGACGACGCTGCGCTGGATCTTTGGGCGCGGCAGACCGTGGGCACGGCCCGCCACGTTTCCGGCACCTGCCGCATGGGGCCGGACGGCGATGGAATGGCCGTGGTTGACCAGTACTGCCGGGTGCGGGGAGTGCAGGGTCTGTGGGTGGCCGACGCTTCGGTAATGCCCCGGGTCCCCCGGTCGGGAGGCATCCACCCCACCGTCATCATGGTGGCGGAGCGGGTAGTTGACTGGATTGCGACGGGATAAGGCTGCCGATCAGCCATTGCACGGGGCGGCAGTTGCATCGGGTCATGGCCGGCGCTTCCCGTATTTCCAGCGCCGGTATGATCCGGTTCACCGCCCCGTGAGGCAGCGAGGTGCAGCATGACCACCGCCGACCGCCCCATCGCCAAGATCGAACAACCCGAGGAATTCCTGGTGTTTCCGGACCCGCCGGAAATCCCCGAAGATAAGTTGACCGACTTCGACCACCTCGCCGCCAACGGCAACGTCCACCATCTGGCCATCCACTTCGGCAATCCCGACACCACCCTGGTGGCCGGCCAGCGTTACCTGGCGCTGGCGCCAACTCGGGATATGACCGGGCTACGCTATCCCGACCTGCTCATCGCCTTCGACGTCGCCCCGGAGACCTATCATCGCCGCCGGGCTTACGTCATCGCAGACCAGGGCAAACCGCCTGATTTTGTCCTGGAAGTCGCATCCCCCAGCGCCCGGCGCACCGACGCTACGGCCAAACGCAACGATTACGCCGCGCTGGGCATTCCGGAATACTGGCGCTTTGACGAGAGCCTGCGGAGCCGCAACCCCCGGTTGGCCGGCGACCGGCTGGTGGGCAGTGAATATGAACCCATTCCCATCGCGGAAGTGGCGGAAGGGGCGCTGCAAGGATACAGCACAGTTCTGAACCTCCACATTAGATGGGAAAACGGCCAGCTGGCCTGGTACGACCCGGCTACCGGACGGCACATCCTAACCTACGCGGACCAGCGGGAACGCGCCGAGGCCGCCGAGGCTCGGGTTCGAGAGCTGGAAGCGGAACTTCGCCGCCGGCAAAACGGCTAGACGATTAGCGCCGACTAGATTCCCGGCGGAGGGTCGTTGAATTCGCGTCCTTCAGCAAGCGCCTGCTCGCGAGCCGCGTTCCATGCCTGCCATCGTTTGCGTTCTTCAGCAGCGCCGTCAGCTTGCCCTTGGGCTCTTATTTCAACCAGCTCTCGTTCCCGCCTTTCCTTATCCTTGCCAATCTGCGACAACGTGTAAAACAATCTAAAGCCTCCTTCTGCCAATACCGCGATAATGCCGTAGGAGATGGCGCCCAAACTTGCCATCTCTGCTACCGCATCCCAATGCTCCCAAAATCGCAGCTGCCCTGTCCAGAACCAAGTCATGAGCCCGGCGCCGAAGGGCGAGGCCGCAAAATGCCGGACTTGCCAGCCTTCCGGCTGTATCAGCCAATTCCGGAGGTGGCGAGGTATTGACTTGATCCCGTCCCGGATTCCGCCCCGCGCCATGGCTTGATTCTACCATACTGATTTTGCTTGGCCGCTTGACGACGTTACTCCATGACAACATTACTCCAAATTGGGCCATACGCCCCGGCTGGGCGAAACGCCCTCGTAAGCGTGGGCGATGCGGAATAGGTTGCCTTCCTCCCACGGGCGGGCGATGAACTGGAGGCCGATGGGCAGACCCGCCGCGCTGAAGCCGCAGGGCACGGTGATGGCGGGGAAGCCCGTCGCGTTCATCGGGCTGGTGTTGCGGGAGACGTGACCGGATCCGGGGCCGCGCACCTTCTGGCGCCGGCCTTCGGCATCGATGCTGTCGGCGTCGATGCGCGGGGCGGGCAGCGGCGTGGTCGGCGTCACCAGGAAGTCCACCTCCTGCAAGACGCGGGCGTGTTCCTCCTTGATGAGACGCTGCACCTTCATCGCCTTGGAGTAGTCCCGGCCCAGCACGAACTGGCCCGCCAGGGTGCGGTACAGGGTATCGGGGCCGTAGTCCTCGCGGCTGGATGTGATGTAGGGTTCGTGGGTAACCACGCTGTCGGCCATGCTGGAGAAGCGGAGGGCGCCAGCGTATTGCATACTGGGCACGCTGACCTCGCGGCTGGCTACGCCCAACTCTTCCAGGGCGGCGATGGCCCGGCGCACGGCGGCTTCCACCTCGGGGGCCAGGTGGTCGTAGTAGTAGTTGGACGGGATGCCCATGGTGAGGCCGCTGATGCCGCGCTCCAGGATCAGGGCGTAGTCGTCCACGGGAACCGGCACGGTGCTGGGATCCAACGGGTCGTAGCCGGCGATGGCCTGCAACACCAACGCGCTGTCGCGGACGGAGCGGGTCATGGGGCCGATGTGGTCACCGTTGAAACTGGTCACCAGCAGACCGCGCTGGCTCACCCGCCCGAAGGTCTGCTTAAGGCCCACGACGCCGCAGAAGGAGCCGGGCAGACGCACCGAGCCGCCCAGATCGGTGCCCAGGGACGCGAAGGTAACGCCGGCCGCTACATTCGCGCCGCCGCCGCCGCTGGAACCCCCAGGGATATGGTCAACGTTCCAGGGGTTGTGCACTGCGCCGTAATGAGGGTTGTTGGAGGTTGCGCCGGCGGCGAACTCCTCCAGGTTCTCCTTGCCGATGATGATGGCGCCGGCTGCTTTGCAGCGGCGAACCACGTCGGCATCCTCGTCGGGCACGTGATCCCTCAGCACTTTGGTTCCCAGGGTGGTCCGGATGCCGCCGGTGGCGATGTTGTCCTTGATGCCGATGGGTATGCCGTGGAGGGGGCCGCGGTATTCGCCGCGGGACAGGGCAGCTTCGGCCTCCTCGGCCTGGGCCAGCGCCGCCTCGCCCATGATGGTGATGAAGGAGTTGAGGGTTGGCTGCTGCCTTTCGGCCTCGGCCAGCGCCGCCGCAACGAGGTCAACGGGAGATACCTCCCGCGCCTGGATCAGGGGGGCGATTTCGGAAATGGTCAGCTTGAGCAGTTCGGAGCTAGGCATCAGCTTCTCCTCCTCCATCCGCCGGACGGAGCAAGCGGGCGGACATAACGTCGGACAGGTCGAGATCGCGCAGATTCTGCAACTCGGTCAAGTAGTTCTCCAGCTCCGGCTTAACCAGCTCCAGCTCGGCGTCGGACAGCTCAAACCCGCCATATTCGGCAATAATCCGCTTCATAGTTTCATCGGAAATCGGCATTAGACACACCTCCCGGTACGGTAGAGGTTACATTGGGCCGGAGTGTACATACGGCGTAAGGCAGAGGGCAATAGTGGTGGCAGTTTCGGAGGGAATTGCGAACTCCCCAAATTCACCCTCCGCCCATCTTCCATCATTCCCCCGCTTCCGTCATTCCCGCGAAAGCGGGAATCCAGGCGTCTCTATAACCGCCTTGTTCTGCGACAGCCGGCAATTCCGGATTCCCACGAAAGCAGGAATCCGGAAGACCTTGGCAATAGCAGTCGATGTGAACCGGAGCAAAGCCCGCCGTGCGCGATTCCCCAATCTCAAACCAACTCCGCCGGCGGAGTTGGCTAAAGACGGCGCAATTGCCAACGGCCTTGCTGTGGCACCGGCGGGGCCGTTGGCGTTATAGTTAGGCGGGACTCCCCAGCGCAGATTCGCCTCAAATTATGACCACTTCCTCGCAAGTTTATTACCGCAAATGGCGGCCCGGCACCTTCAGTGACCTGGCCGGGCAGGAGCACGTTGGCAACACGCTGCGGCAGGCAGTGATGCAGGGGCGGGTCAGCCATAGCTACCTCTTCTGCGGGACGCGGGGCAGCGGCAAGACGACTACGGCCCGCGTGCTGGCCAAAGCGATCAACTGCCTGCATCCGCAGATCTCTGACCAGAGGGCCGGCGACCCCTGCGAAGAATGCGCCATCTGCGTGTCCATCAACGAGGGGCGCAACCTGGACGTCATCGAACTGGACGCCGCCAGCAACCGGGGAGTGGAGGAAATCCGCGAGATCCGCGACAAGGTGCATTTCCAGCCGGCCCAGAACCGGCGCAAGGTCTATATCATCGACGAAGCCCATATGCTCACTCGGGAGGCGTCCAACGCCTTCCTCAAGACGCTGGAGGAACCGCCGGCCCACGTCGTCTTCATCCTCTGCACCACCGAGGCCGACCGCATCCTGCCGACCATTCTCTCCCGCTGCCAGCGTTACGACTTCCGCCGCCTGCCGGGGCAGACCATCTACGACCGTCTGGCCTACATCACTGACCGGGAAGGGGTAGCGATACAGCCCGACGCCCTGCGCATGGTGTCCCGCAACGCCGGCGGCTCCATGCGCGACGCCCTGAATGTGCTGGAGCAGCTGGCGGTATCCGCCGACCGGGAGATCACGCTGCGGGACGTCGAGGATACCCTGGGCATCGTGCGCAGCGACGCCTACCGGTCCCTGGCTCAACAGATGCTGGCCGGCAATACCTCGGGCGCGCTGGAGACCATCAACCAGGTGGTGTGGGAAGGCGGCGAGCCCCGCCAGCTGCACCGGCAAACCCTGGACATCCTGCGGGCCATGCTGCTGCTGGCCTGGGACGCCGGCGACACCCTGGACCTGCCCGACGACACGCTGGCCGAACTGCGGTCAGCAGTGCAAAAGACCGACGCCGCCAGCATCCTGCGGGCGGCGCGTATCTGGGGCGAGGCCAACCTGCGCTACGACGCGCCGTCGTCGCTGCCTCTGGAAATCGCCGCCGCCGAGATCTGCCAGCCCCTACCCTTGGCCAATAACGACCCAACGGCTAACGGCCCAACGTCGCTGGAAGCGCCGGCTCCAACGCAGTCCCCGCCGCAACGGATGCGCGCGCCACAGCCGCAACGGGACCGGGAGCCGCCCCGTAGCGCGCCACAGCCGCAACGGGACCGGGAGCCGCCCCGCAGCGCTCCGCCGCCGCCAAGTCCGCAACGACCCGTCGCCGGGCCGCCGCCGGCGCGTCAGCCACCACCGGCTAACGACGGCCCGCCGCCGGCGCGCTCCCCCCAGCCGGCAGCCGCGCCCGACAGCCCACAAGGACGCTGGGGAGAAGTGGTACGGCGACTGGGTCGGGAAAAGGGCAGCAAGTACAACTTGGGCGCGCTGCTGCGGGATTGCCGCCCCGACAGCGTTCACCTGTCCGATGACAACGCGACGCTGGTGCTGCCCTTCAGCAATGCCGCCAACCTGGACCGAATGCAGGAAGAACTGAATGACCCCCGGGTTCGTGATACCATTGAGCAAGCGATTGAACAGTGTTTCGGCGAGCGTCATCCCTTCACGGTGTCCCTGGCCGGCGCCGTTGGCGCCAGCGCTCGCCCAACCCGCAGTTCCCTCCAGGACAGCCCGCTGTATCGCACCGCCATCGGCCTGGGCGCCCGTCCTATCGAGGAAAACTAGATTTGAGTTGACGATTTGAAAATTGCACCGTCGTTCCTGCTGGCGCGGGAACCCGGAAAAGCCTCTGCGACAGGAATAATGGTCGGACTTTACGCGCGCTGGATTCCCGCTTTCGCGGGAATGACGGGATGAGTTCTCAATGACGCGATGAGTTTTCAATGACGGGATGAGTTTTCAAAGAGCCCGCACAACCCGGCAGGAGGCCCAGACCCAACTATGATGAACCGCAAGATGATGCGCCAGGCCCAGCAGTTGCAGAACCGTCTGGCCAAAGCCCAGCAGGAACTGGAAGATATGAGCGTGGAGGGCTCCGCCGGCGGCGGCGTGGTCCGCGTAGCCATGACCGGCAAGCAGGAGGTGACCGCGGTCGTCATCGAGCCGGAGGCCGCCGAAGATATCGACCTGCTGCAAGACCTGGTGGCCGCCGCCGTCAACGACGCCTTCGCCCGCACCCAAGAAATGGCCGCCGAGAAGATGGGCGCCGTTACCGGCGGGTTGAATATACCCGGGCTTTTCTAGATCCGTTATGCCGGCCTGGGCAGCGGCACGCCGGGGCGAATAATTATTCGCCCCGGCGTATGCCGCATATTCCGGTCGGAGCATCACGACAACGAAGGAGCGCATGTCCTCTCAGCTGGGGCATCAGACTGCCGGAGAGCATTGCCGCCGCCGCCGGCGTTGCCGGATGACTGGCCGGACGTTTACGCGAATATCCTGACCATGAAGCTACCTCTGATGAAGCTACCTCTGGAGGTTGACCGTGTTGCATGCTGCTGACTTCCCGCCGCTTGGTACAGGGCGGGGCTGCGATGCCGACACCAACACGCTGACGCTGGGCGATAAGTCCGATGCCGTTTGCCAAGTGGTAAAAAATGGGAATTTTACGGGGTCTTGGCAGGAGCGTGAAGGCGGAAGATATTGGGACGTCGTGGCGGTCGCCGCCGGCGCCGGTCCGCGGAGGGAAACCGCCAGCGCGGCGGCGTAAGCATCATGGTCAGTGAGTACAACCCGGGCACCGCCCGCTCCCTCGGCCGGCTAATCGAAGAGCTGCACCGGCTGCCCGGCATCGGCCCCAAGAGCGCTCAGCGCATCGCCGACTATATCGTCCAGATCCCGGCGGAAGAGGCGCAGTCGCTGTCCGACGCCATCATGGCGGCAAAGGACGGCCTCCTGTTCTGCGACCAGTGCCGCAACCTGACCGATGCCTCGCCCTGCGATATTTGCGCCAACCCCCAGCGCAACCGGGAACAGATCTGCGTTGTTGAGGAACGCCGCGATCTGGTGGCCCTGGAACGCACCCGCGCCTATCGGGGGCGGTATCACGTCCTCCACGGCGTGCTGTCGCCGCTCAACGGCGTCGGGCCGGAGGACATCCACCTGCCTCAGCTCTTCGAGCGCCTCCAGGATTCCGACAACCCCCTACAAGAACTGATCGTCGCCACTAACCCCACGCTGGAAGGGGACGCCACCGCCGATTTCATCAACCGCCGCCTGGCCGGCACGGGCCTGCGCATCACCCGGCTGGCGCGCGGCCTGCCCGTGGGCGGCTCGCTGGAGTTCGCCGACGAGACTACCCTCAGCCGGGCGCTGGCGGGCCGCAGCGCGCTGGACTGATCCGCCATTGCCGCGTGGCTCGACCGGCTCGCCACGCGCGGCGTTCTCCCCGATTACGGCGTTCCCCGCAATTACGATGACGCTGCCCCGCACCTACCGCACCGCCGGCCTAACCCTGCGGAAAACCCCAGTCGGCGAGGCGGACCTGGTGTCGGCCATCTTCGCCCGGGAGCACGGCAAGCTGGAACTGCGGGCCCGGGGCGCCCGGCGGCTGACCAGCAAGCTGATGGGCCACTTCGAGCCGCTGACCCTGCTGCGCCTGTCCGTTGCCCGGGGCCGCACCCTGGACATCGTGGCCGAGGCCGAGGTGGTCACCGCCTTTCCGGAGGTTAAAGCCGACTATGCCACCACCGCCCGCGGCCTGTACGTGGCCGAGTTGGTGGATGGTTTCAGCGCCCTGTCCGCCCCCAACCCGGAGCTGTTCGACCTGGCGGTGCAGACGCTGCACGCCATCGGCAACAACCCCACTGCCGAGTTGCCGCTGCGCTATTTCGACCTGCAACTGCTCGCCCGGTCCGGCTTCTTGCCGGAGCTGTATCACTGCGTGGAGTGCGGCGAGGAACTGGAACCGGAGCGGCATCGCTTTGCCGTCGGCGTCGGCGGGACGCTGTGCCTGGACTGCGGCCCGCCCGACGTAGTGGTGCGCTCACTATCCTTGCCGGCCCTGAAGGTGCTGCGTCTGCTGCACCGCACCGAGTCGGCGGGCCGGCTGCCGGCGCTGAACATCCCGGCGGCAGTGCGCGACGAAGTGCACGGCACGCTGACCGCCGCGCTACAGTACTGGCTGGATCGGCAGGTGCGGTCGCAGGCTTTCCTGGACGCCGCCAAATTGCCGTGACGCCGCCAAATTGCCGTGAACTCGCCGCCGTCTTTATTGACCCGGCCCCAGGCCGGAGCGTAAAAATCGGGCATCGTTGCGACAATGCCGGCCGCAAGCGTTCCGTGAAGCGAGGGAAGTATGTTCGATAAGATACTGGTTGCCAACCGGGGGGAAATCGCCGCCCGCATCATCAGAACCTGCCAGCGTCTGGGTATCGCCACCGTTGCCGTCTATTCGGAAGCCGACGCCGGCGCGGTGCATACGCAACTGGCCGAGCAGTCCGTGTGCATCGGCGGCGCGGCGGCGGCGGAATCCTACCTCAACATCGACGCCCTGCTGGACGCTTGCCGGGACACCGGCGCGCAAGCCATCCATCCCGGCTACGGGTTCCTGTCGGAGAACGGCGAGTTGGCCCGTCGTTGCAAGAATGACGGCGTGGTATTCATCGGGCCGGGCGAGGAAGTGCTCAACCAGATGGCCGACAAGCTCTCCGCCCGCCGCGTGGCCCGCAAGTCGGGCCTGCCCATCATGCCGGGAACCGAGGAGCCGGTCAGCGACGACGAAGCCATCACCCGGGCCTGGGAGCTGGGCTTCCCCATGATGGTCAAGGCCACCGCCGGCGGTGGCGGCATCGGCATCCACGTGGCGCACAGCATGGCGGAGCTGGAACCCATCATCCAGCGCACCCGCCAGGCGGCCCAGGCCGCCTTCGCCGATTCCAGCCTCTTTTACGAGCGTTACCTGCAAAACGCCTCCCATATTGAGGTGCAGATCATCGCCGACCAATATGGCAACGTGCTGCATCTGTACGAGCGGGACTGCTCCATCCAGCGGCGCAACCAGAAGCTGATCGAGGAGACGCCGGCGTCGGCCAAGCTGCCCGACGAGGTACGGGAGCCGATCGGCCGTTTGGCCCGCCAGTTGGGGCGGGAGGTTGGCTACACCAATGCCGGCACCGTGGAGTTCCTGGTGACTGACGACGGGCATTTCTACTTCCTGGAGATGAACCCCCGTTTGCAGGTGGAGCACGGCGTGTCCGAACTGATTACCGGGCAGGATATTGTGGAGCTGCAATTGCAGTCCGCCGCCGGCATTCCCTTCGCCATCCGCCAGCGGGATATTCACGCCAACGGCCACGCCGTCGAGGCTCGCGTGTATCCGGAGGATCCGGACACCTGCATGCCCAACGTGGGCGTGGTGACGGACCTGCGCCTGCCCCAGGGCGAAAACGTGCGCGTGGACACCGCCCTTTGCCTCGGCTACGCAGTTTCGCTACACTACGAGCCGTTGCTCGCCAAGGTCATGGCCTGGGGAACCGACCGCGCCGCCGCCATCGCTACGCTGGACGCGGCACTGGCCGACTTCCGGCTGGAAGGCGTGAAAACCAACATCCCCCTGTTGCGGGACGTTCTGGCCAGCCCAGAGTTCACGTCGGGCGGTTATAATACCGGCAGCCTGGCCGGCATAATTGAGCAACGACTACAAGCCAAAGGCGTGATGAGTAGCATGAACGGCAACGGAACCGGCGCGAATGGACACCTACCTGCCGCCGGTGCCGGTTCCGCCGTCGATCCACGGGCTCTGGCCGCCGCCATCGGCGCCGCCGTCGTGGCCAGCCAGTCCGCCCGGCAGGTCCGGGACGCCCCGGACGGCGGCTCCCGCTGGCGCGCCCAGGGACGCCGGGAACTCTTCCGCGCGCGGCTGGGGAGCGCGTCCTGGTAACTTGACCACGATCAGAGTACGCATCGGCGATCACTGGTACACCGTCGAAGTCGGCGACCTGAGCCAGTCGCCCGTCCGGGTCACCGTGGACGGTGAAACTTTCGAGGTTGACGTCGCAACACAAGCCGGCCCTGCGCCACCGCGCCGGGGGCGTCCCGCCGGCGGTTTGACCGTGCCCGACGCTCCGTCGGCCACGCGGTCGGGTTCCGCCGCGCCCCCGGCCGGCGTCCCGATAGACGACGCTATTCTCCGCTCGCCCATGCCGGGACGGGTGATGTCGGTGCTGGTGCGCCCCGGCGACACCGTATCCGCCGGCGACGAAGTGTGCGTGGTGGAAGCCATGAAGATGGAGCAAAGCATCCGGGCCCACCGCGATGGCGTAGTGAAAACCGTCTTTGTGCAGCCCCTGGACTCCGTGAACGCCAACGACCCTTTGGTAGAATTGGAATAGTCATACTGCCAGATCCGGCGTCGTAACAGCGGAGGCCCGCCATGCCCGAAATTGATCTGAAAAAAACGGACCGGGCGCTGCCACCGGAAGACCCGGAGATGCCGACACTGTGGCACAAAATCTCGGAGATCAGCAAGTCCATGGATTGGGCCAACGTGCCCACTGACGGCGCCAAGAATTTGCATCACTATTTGTATGGGCGCGCCAAGAACGACCGCCACTTTACCCAGGCCGGTTTCACCATCCTCATGCAGTAGAGCCGTTTTATGCCGCAGGAAGTCATCTACGTCAAGGGCGCGCGCGCGCACAATCTGAAGAACATCGACGTGACCATCCCTCGGGACCGGCTGGTGGTGATCACCGGCGTGTCGGGCTCCGGCAAGAGCAGCCTGGCCTTCGACACCATCTATGCCGAGGGCCAGCGTCGTTACGTGGAGTCGCTGTCGGCCTACGCCCGGCAGTTCCTGGGGCGCATGGACAAGCCCGATGTTGACTACATCGAAGGACTGTCGCCGGCCATCTCCATCGACCAGAAGGGCGTCTCCCACAACCCGCGCTCCACCGTGGGCACCGTAACCGAGATCTACGACTACCTGCGCCTGCTCTTCGCTCGCGTCGGCAAGCCCCACTGCCCCAAGTGCGGCAACCCGGTGGCTCGCCAGACCGTGCAGCAAATTGTCGATGCCATCCTGGCCCTGCCCGAAGCGTCTCGCATCACCCTGCTGGCTCCGAAAATCCGCCGCAAGAAGGGCGAGCACCGGGAGGTTTTCGAGGCCGCCAAGCGCGGCGGGTTCGTCCGCGTCCGGGTCAACGGCGCGGTGCTGCCGGTTGAAGAAACCGATACGCTGACCCTGGACAAGCAGAAGTGGCACTACATCGACATCGTCATTGACCGCCTCATCATCCGCCCCGACACCGAACCCAACCGCGTCACCGAGTCGGTGGAAACCGCCCTGCGCGAGGGCGAGGGCGTGCTGAATGTGGGCCGGGAAGGCGCGGACGACCTGGTGTTCAGCGAGCAGTTCGCCTGCGTCGCTTGCGGCATCAGCCTGCCTGAAATCGAGCCACGAACCTTCAGCTTCAACAGCCCCCACGGGGCCTGCTCCACCTGCACCGGCCTGGGCTACCAGCTGGAGGTTGACCCGTCGCTGGTGATCCAGAACCGCTCCCGGTCCCTGCTGGAGGGGGCAATTGTGCCCTGGGCGCGCTCCGGCGCCTCCAACGCCTGGTACGCCAGCATGATGGAGGCGGTGGCGCGGGAGTTTGACTTCTCGCCCGATACTCCGGTGCGCGAACTCACCGAAGAACAGCTGAACATCATCCTCTACGGCGCCGGCAAGCAGCAGTTGTCGGTGCGCCACCGCACGGGCCGGGGCCGCACTTACTCCTGGAACACCACCTACGAGGGCGTAATCCCCAACCTGCAACGACGTTACCGCGACACCGAGTCCGATCATACCCGCAGCGAGATTGAACGCTACATGGCGCAACGGGCCTGCCGCTCCTGTAGCGGCGCGCGCCTGCGCCCGGAGGCGCTGGGCGTGCTGGTGTGCGGGCGCAACATCATGGAAGTCGCCAGCCTCACCATTGGCCGGGGCCTGGAATGGATCCGCAGCATTAAGCCGCTGGCCGACGCGCCCGATCAATCTCCCGCCAACGGGCACGACGGCAGCAACCGGGCCGGGGCGGGTTTGCAACCGGCCCCGGCGATGCCCGGCGACGCGACCATACCCACGACTAACGACGCTACGACTAACGGAGCTACGACCAACGGCGCTACGACCAACGACGCTACGAGCAACGGCGCCACTGCCAACGGCCGGCGCGCCCGCCGCAACGGACGCCGCTCTCCGGCCGCCGACGCTCCCAGTACTCTCACCGTGCGGGAAATGGTCATCGCTGACCAGATACTCAAGGAGATTGAGGGGCGGCTGCACTTCCTGGACAGCATCGGCCTGGACTACGTGACCATGAGCCGCACCGCTCGCACGCTGTCCGGCGGCGAGGCCCAGCGCGTCCGCCTGGCGACGCAGATCGGCAGCGGGCTGACCGGCGTGCTGTACGTGTGCGACGAACCTACCGTCGGCCTGCATCCCCACGACGACCACCGGCTCATCGGCACTCTGACCCGCCTGCGCGACATGGGCAACACGGTCATCGTGGTGGAGCATGACGACGCCATGATGCGGGCCGCCGACCACATCGTTGACCTGGGCCCCGGCGCCGGCGAGCACGGCGGCCACATCGTCGCCACCGGCAACGTGTCCGAGGTGATGGCCAACGCGGCGTCGCTGACCGGCGCCTACCTCAGCGGGCGCAAGCGCATCCCGACGCCCCAGGAACGGCGCCCCGGCAACGGCAAGTCCATCGCCGTGAAGGGTGCGCGGGAGAACAACCTCAAGAGCATCGACGCAGAGTTTCCCCTAGGATTGCTGGGCTGCGTCACCGGCGTATCGGGCAGCGGCAAGAGCACGCTGGTGTACGACATCCTGTACAAGCGGCTGGCCCAGGCCGTGGCCCAGGGCCGCGACCGCCCCGGCGAACACGACGAGGTCACCGGCATCGAGCACATCGATAAAGTGGTGAACATCGACCAGTCCCCCATCGGACGGACGCCGCGCAGCAATCCGGCCACTTACACCGGCGCGTTCACGCCCATCCGCGAGCTGTTCGCCACGCTGCCCGAAGCGCGCATCCGGGGCTACAAGCCGGGCCGGTTTTCCTTCAACGTCAAGGGCGGACGCTGCGAAGCCTGCCAGGGCGAGGGGTACATTCAAATCGAGATGCAGTTCCTGCCCGACGTAACGGTGCCCTGCGAGGTGTGCCAGGGCCGCCGCTACAACCGGGAGGCGCTGGAGGTCACCCTGCGCGACCAGTCCATCGCCGACGTGCTGGCGATGCCGGTCGAGACCGCGCTGGACTTCTTCTGGAACTACTCCCGCATCCGCAGCAGGCTGGAGACCCTGCGGGACGTGGGCCTGGGCTACATCCGCCTGGGCCAGCCGGCGACGACGCTCTCCGGCGGCGAAGCCCAGCGGGTCAAGCTGGCCACGGAGCTGTCCCGCCGCGCCACGGGACGCACTCTCTACCTGCTGGACGAACCCACCACCGGCCTGTCCTTCGAGGACTGCGCCGCCCTGCTGCGCGTACTGCACCGCCTGGTTGACCAGGGCAACTCCGTCCTGCTCATCGAGCATAACTTGGACCTGATCAAGAACTCCGACTGGATAATCGACCTCGGCCCCGGCGCCGGCGACCAGGGCGGCAACATCCTCGCCTACGGCACGCCGGAAATGCTGGCGGAAGTGGTAGAGTCACATACCGGACGCTATTTGCGGGAGGCGATCCACCAACCCGCACCGGCCACAGCCGATGTCGGTTAATCGTGAGGAAAACCACTATGCCAGCCGAAATGCCCGACCAAATTCTTCACCTCCCCAGCCTGGTCATCAAGAACTTCCGTGGTATCGATGAGCTAATTATCCCCCGCCTCGGCCGCGTAACTCTCCTCGCCGGCAAAAACGGCGTCGGCAAATCCACGGTGCTGGACGCGGTGCGCATTTATGCTGCTCGCGCCCGTACCCGCGTTCTATCAGAAGTGCTGCTTGGCCGGGATGAAATTGTCAATATGATTGACGAAGATGGTGAGGAGTCTGCTGCTCCCGATTGGGGCGCTCTATTTTCTAGCCGTCGCCTCTCGCCAGATCAGAATATCTTGATAGGGCCAAACCAGGATTCTGATGCACTCCAAATCCGCGTGGTTTCTCTAACTGGGGAAGACCTCACTACTCAGTTTGAATTGTTCCAGTCTCGCATTTTCGACGATGAAGAAATGGTCGGACTGGAGATAAAATTCCAAGATGCGCAATACACTGTACCTACAAGCATTTTACATATGAGTCTGTTTAGAAATCGACGCCTGGATTCTCTGAGAACTCGTCGCCTACTCGCGTCTCATGAATTCCCCAATGAGGTGCTGTGTAACACCCTGGGACCAAATGTTCCCAACAATGTGACCATTGAACAATACCTGAACGATGTAGCCCTAACACCTCACGAAGACAGAGCAGTCGAGGCATTGAACTTGATAACAGTTGCCACGGCAGAACGCGTTGCGTTGGTAGGTTCAGACACCCGGGGCGGGTTGCAGTCAAGGCGTCGTGTTCTAGTGAAGGTAAAGGGCAACGATAATCCTATACCTTTGAGAAGCCTCGGGGACGGGGCGGTCCGCACCTTTGCAGTTGCCCTCGCCTTGGCTAGCAGCAACAACGGCCTTTTGGTGATTGACGAAGCGGAAAACGGGATTCACCACTCAGCCCAAGCCAGCTTCTGGAAGATGGTTTTGCAAACGGCCCAGCGTAACAGCGTACAAGTGCTAGCCACCACCCATAGCTTGGATTGCGCCTACGCCTTCGGACAAGCCGCCAAGGAATTGGAGGATGTGGATGGTACGTACTACAGAATTCAGCGGAACGGTGAACGGCTCCGGGCGGTTGAATACCCTGAGTCCGAACTCGTCATAGCGGCCGAGCATGGCATAGAGGTGCGCTAGCTCATGACATCCGCCAATACCAACTCTACGACCAGATTGCTGGTTGTGGAAGGCGCGAACGATGCGCATACCGTGCTTCATCTTTGTAAGCAGGCTAAACCGGGACTGGAAGAAACCTTTTGCATCCGCGACGCTAAAGGCTTTCAGGGAGTCCTCGAAACGATAAGAGGGCGCGTCAATCAGCAAGACGTTACAGCAGTCGGGTTTGTGGTAGATGCGGATGATAACCCTCAAGAACATTGGAAGCAGGTGAGGGATCGAATCGCTGACGCCAACAGAGAAATCGCACTGCCGGAATTTTGCGCCGTGAAGGGCGCCATCATCCCAGAAGGCCCTGACGGCAGCAGCCCTCGCATCGGCGTCTGGCTAATGCCTGACAACTCATCCCCCGGAGAACTCGAAGACTTTGTCGCGCGGATGATTCCCGAGGGCGATTCCCTATGGCCGCTATCTGAAGACTATATTAACAACATTCCGATGCCGGATCGTAAGTTTGCTGACGCCAAAATTGTCAAATCGCAAGTCCACGCCTGGCTGGCAGCGAGCAAGTATCCTGGCCTTATTGGCCTGGCGATCCGTGAGGGTGATTTGACGGTCAACGGCGCACTGGCGAGAAGATTTCTCGCCTGGCTCACCCGCCTCTTCCGATAACCCAGCAGGGCTATTCGTCGCCGTCCGTAATCTGCTGCCCTCCGTCGACCGCCTCCCGTTCCGGCCGCGTCGCCGTCAGCATCAGGAGCGACACGGCCGCCAGGTTGATGCCGAAGGCCAGGAAGGCGCCTTCGTAGCTGCCCACCCGGTCAACTGCCATTCCCGCCGCCACCGGGCCCAGCGCCTGGCCGCCGACCTGCGCCGCCAGGCCCCACGACCTGATCTGCCCCAGGTGCAGCCGTCCGAAGTAGTCGGCCCAGGTGAGGCGGGCGATGATGTGCAGACCTCCTACGCCGAACCCCAGGATGAACGCTCCCAGCACGCCCGCCGCGATTTCGCTGGCGAAGGCCGTCGTTATCGCTCCGCCGGCCACCACCAACCCGGCCGCCGGCATCACCAGCCGCGCCGCGAAACGCTGCGACAACGCCGACCAGAAGATGCTGGCCGGCACCTGCGAGATAGCAAAGGTGCTGGCTGTCCATACCGCCACCGCGGGCGGCACCCCCTGGTCAACGAAGTGGGGCACCTGGTGCAAGGACACTCCGGCCTGCACTATGAACCCGGCAAAGGCAAACAGCATCATCAGCCAGAAGGCGCGGGTCCCGATGGCCTGGCGCTGGGTGAAGTTGATCTCGTCGGCCGCGTTCCGGAGCCCCTGGCCGGAGGCGGTTCTCCGTCCCGCCGTCGGGTTCCCGGCGCCGCCGTCGGGTTCCAGCCCCAGGTCTTCCGGGCGTCGCGCCATCAGCAGCAGCGCCGGCACGACGCCCACCGCCACGGTCCAGATGCCCAGGACGTACCACGCCATTTCCCAACTCCAGGTTCCGATGATGACCTGGGCCACCAACGGCATCACCGCCAACCCCGAACCTTGGGATACGTGGTTCAAGGCCAACGCGAAAGGACGGCGGCGAATGAACCAATTGCTCACCGCCACCGAGGTGCCTAGCTCCAGCGGACTGGCAAAGGTTGCCCGGCCCGGCACGTACACCAGGTAGAACAGCCAGATCTGGTTGACCCCGCCCAACGCCACGGCGCACAGCCCGGCAATGCCCGACGATATGCCCACCACCAGGCCGGCGCCGTAGCGGTCCAGAACCGGCCCCACCAGCGGGGCCGCCACCACCGCGAGGGCTCCGCCCAGACTGACCGCCCCGGCCACCTGAGCCCGCGTCCAGCCGAACTGCTCGGACATGGGCGCCACGAACACCGTCAACACCGCCACCGACATCAAGGGGCGGGACGAGTAGGACGTGATGCCGGACAGGCCGAGGATGACCCACCCGTAGTAGAAGGGAACGGCCCGCGCCGCGCGGGTCTGCAACGCGCGCATCAGTCGGCGTGGCGCCGGTAGATCCTACCGACCCGGTTAAATCGACGAGGGTCGAGTCGGGGTGGGCTAGGATTATTGATGCAAAAGCCTTGGCCGGTGTGTGACGCTACTTCTTCACCACGAAACCCCAAGCCGCCGCGTACGTAAATCCAAGACCTTCCGGCGTGTTTGACAGAAAATCGCGCCATCGTGCCCGAACGGCTATGTAGTAGTCTCCGTATTCGGCGATCTGAGGCATCGTCAGTTCCCACTGGTCTTCCCTGTCCCGTTTCGTCGGCAAACCCAAGTCGCAATTATCTTGGAGCTCCGTATAGAGATCGCATATAAGTAAGGTTGGCTCGCCCTCTGGTATCCCATCCGGTCCTAGCGTGCGATACAGCCATGTCTCAATGCGTGCTGGTGCGATTGACGTCCCCAAGTTCAGGATCACAGTGTGGTGGCTAGTCGCTACCAGTCCGGTCGGCCAGCTAATTGGAGGGGACAGCTCGAACGAGCGGACCTTTTCATCTATTAGCCAATGGTAGTGGATGACCAAGCCTTGTTGTTCTCCGACCTTGTTGCCGCCGTCTGCTTGCAACAGCAGACGTGCCGTTGGTGGTCGGTCGGGGGGATGTGCGGGATTTTTGACGGCGAGAAACCTGGAACTGTCGCCGCGTCCAGCCACATCAGCTCTGGCGCGTTCGATGGCATTGACGGCGGAGGACTGGCAGCGTCGGCTGGGACAAATTCCCAGTGCGTCTCGAATTCCGACGTGATATGTACCTATCTCGGTCCCTGCACAACCTGTACCGGCGTGCCGGCCGGAGGTGTCAACGTGAACATATCATCAGGAATATCCGCGTCGAACTCTATTTCGGTTACTTCATGGCCGGCGAACTCCTCCCCGTTACGACTGACCCCAAGTCGTAGCAAAGTTCCCCTCTCCGCATCGACCCACAGTTCATATTGGTCGTCATCATCCCACCACCTCCAGAGCTCGCTATTACCACCGATGGGCCTGCCGACAGTTCGGATGACTTCTCGCCCAGCAAAAGTAGTGTGTTCTGCCGGCTCCAGCCATAGGCCTGAGATGAGGAAGGATGGGTTGAGAGAGTGCTCGGAGGCGATGCCGTATTCACCGTTATATTGTTAAGATTTGCAGTATGAATAGTACGCTGTCTTTGAAGCGTAATGCAAGGGCAAACCGTGTCGAGCACAGGGCAAATCGCATTGTTACGCCACTTGCCGCCGTTTGGCGCTGAACGGTAGCCGGATCAGCGCCAAACGGCGGCAAACAGAGAACATAAAAATCGGAAAGCGTTTCATCAGGCGCGGTAAATGATTCGCCGCCCACGATACTCTACTGATCAAGCGGGCGTATTTTGCATGGCATTACCAGGACGGGCGCCCGCGCATTCGTCCGCCTGCAACCTGCGCTATAATACAGCGATACAGCGCATCCTCTAGCTGGCCCAGTTCGACCCCACCGCCGGCGACACCGCTCGCATCATCGAGCAGATTGACTCGGCGCGCCGCCTACGCCGGCCTGGTGGCATTCCCCGAGTTGAAGGTAGGTTATCCGTCCCGACGACGAAGCTCCGCTTCCGGTTGGCGGATGCGGCCCTCGGCGGCGAGGCAGGCCGTCCTTTCTGCTTCGTGGGTCAGCAGGTAGCGGTTGCCCACCGGGTCCCACAGCCGCAACTCCCCGTTCTCCCGGCAGATGTCCAGGTTAAGGAAGTCGCTGCGTCCCCAATAGCGGCGGTCATCAGCCCGTCGGACGGGTATCGGCTCGCGCCGCTGGCCGCCAGCCGGTCGCCGGCCAGCGGCGCCGGGTGCAACTGGCCGCCAAGGGGCTGGTTCGGGTCGTCCCGCGGCAGCAGTTCGGGGAACTGCCGGGGATGCCGGACGGCGCCGATAGCCGGCGCAGCGGGTTCGGTGGTCATGGCACGTCTCCGGTTTAGGCCCGGCTGGGCAGTATGATGCCGACGCCACGCCGTAAATATTACCATAGGCTACGTCCCTTTCGGCCTGCGCTATAATAGCCCAATGCAGCGCACCCTCCGGCTGGCTTTGGCCCAGTTCAACCCCACCGTCGGCGATATTGCCGGCAACACCACTCGCATCATTGAGCAGATTGATGAGGCGCGGGCGGCCCGCGCCGACCTGGTGGCCTTTCCTGAGCTGGCCGTCACCGGCTACCCGCCCGAAGACCTGCTGTTCAAGCCGTCCTTTCTGGCCGACAGTATGGCCGCCGTGCAGCGCATCGCCGACTCCACCCGGGGCATCGCCGCCATCGTGGGTTCACCCGGCGTGTTGGTCGGCCAGACCGGGGCTTCGACCAAAGACGTTGCCAACGCCGCCGCCATCATCAACGACGGGCGCGTGCTGGACTGGTATCACAAGATGTACCTGCCCAACTACGGGGTGTTCGACGAGGATCGCTACTTCCGCCGGGGCGCGGAGTGTCCGGTGTACATAATCAACGGCGTCCCGGTGGGCGTGGGCATTTGCGAGGACATCTGGCACCCCATCGGCCCCATCGCCGTGCAGCGGGACGCCGGGGCGGAAGTCATCGTCAACATCAACGCCTCCCCCTTCCACGCCGGCAAGGCCGGCCAGCGCGAGCGCATGATCTCTACCCGCGCCGCGGATCACGGCGTGTTTGTGGCCTACCTCAACACCGTGGGCGGGCAGGACGAACTGGTATTCGATGGCGCCAGCATCATCTGCGCGCCGGACGGAGCGATCATTGCCCGGGGGCCGGCCTTCGAGGATCGACTCATTGTGGCCGACCTGGACGTGGATACGGTGTTTCGCCAGCGGCTGCGGGATCCTCGCGCCCGCAAGGAGAACCCGCCGCTATTAAGCCCGGAACTTTTGACCGGACTCGGCCCGGCCCGGGTAACCCGGGTGTCGGATCACCGCCTGTCCGACCGGAAGCAGTCGGCGGCGCCCCCGCTCTGTCGGCCGCTGGATGAAACCGAGGAGGTGTACCAGGCCCTGGTGGTGGGCACCCGCGATTACGTCCGCAAGTCGGGCTTCGGACGGACCCTGGTGGGCCTCTCCGGCGGCATCGACTCCGCCCTCACCGCCACCGTGGCCGTGGACGCTCTGGGCGCGGAAAACGTGGTAGGCGTCACCATGCCTTCCCGCTATTCCTCCGCGGGGAGCGTCGCGGATTCTCAAGAACTGGCCGACAACCTGGGCATCAGCCTGTGGCGCATCCCCATCGAGCCGGCGCATCTGGCCTTTACCGAAATGCTGGCTGACCACTTCGCCGGGACGGAAGCCAACGTCGCGGAAGAAAACGTGCAGGCCCGCATCCGGGGCAACGCGCTGATGACCATTTCCAACAAGTTCGGCTGGCTGGTGCTGACCACCGGCAACAAAAGCGAGCTGGCCATGGGCTACGCCACCCTCTACGGCGATATGGCCGGCGGCTTCGCCGTGCTTAAGGACGTGCCCAAGACGCTGGTGTACGAACTGTGCCGCTGGCGCAACGCCCGCACCCACCCCGATTCGTCAGGCAATCCCCGGCCGCTCATACCCCAGGCGGCGCTGGACAAGCCGCCCAGCGCCGAGCTGCGCCCCAACCAGACCGACCAGGACACCCTGCCGCCTTACGACCTGCTGGATCCCATCATCAAAGCCTACGTTGAGGACGACTACGACTACGCCGAGATGGTCGCCATGGGGCATCATCCCGACTGGGTGCGGCAGGTGATGACCGCCGTGGATCGCAACGAATACAAACGCCGCCAGGCTCCGCCGGGCGTCAAGATCACGCCCCGCGCCTTCGGCAAAGACCGCCGCCTGCCCATCGTCAACCGCTACCGGCCGGCATCCCCCTGAAGCGCGTTAGCGAAGCGTGTTAACAAACGCCGTCACGCCCGCCGGCTCCCCGTCGTTCCCGCCTGCTCCCCGTCATTCCCGCGAAAGCGGGAATCCAGCCGCATACGCTTTATTCCTTGTAGGCGAACACGGCGAACAGCGGGTCGCCCGGCGGAGCCAGGTCGGGGTTGGCGATGCCGCCGCGCACCCCGTTGAAACCGCCGGCGCGCTGCATGTACGACGCCACCAACTCGATATGGTCCTCGTCGTTGGTGGAACGCCAGACCCGCACCGCCTTGGTCGGGAAGCAGCGGTTGGAAAAGGTCACGATGAACACCCCGCCGGGGCGCAGGATGCGCGACACCTCGGCGAACACGATCACCGGCTGGGTCAGGTACTGCACCGAGACGGTGATCACCACCGCGTCGAAGGACTCGTCCTCGAAGGGGAGTGCCGGGTCGATGTTGATGTCCTGAAGCAGGTACTCGTTCAGCTGGGGGTTGTCGGCCAGCTCCGTGGCGTTCATGCCCAGGCCGACGATGCCCTGGCGGGGGTGTTCCTCCGGCCAGTGGGTACGCCAGCTGCTCATCAGGTCCAGCACCTCGGCGCTCTCCGGTATCAGCTGCCGGAACAGCCGGCCCACCGCGATGATGGCCCCGTCATCAATGTGGACCACCAGGCGGGGCATGGCATAAAACTCGGCGTCGCTGCTTTCGTCCTCCCGCTGGAAGAACTCCGGCGGAAAGCTCTGGGGATCCATAACCAAACCCAACCTCCTGATGAGATCGGCTTGCCCTCGTATGGGAGCAAATGACATAGGAGTTACTCACGTTTCGCTTCACCGCGCCATTGTAAAGGGTTAGGGTGGCACGGGATAGACCCGAAAGGTGTTGGGTAGCGTTGACGGCGTTTGACAGGCCAATTCGATTTTTATACCCTCGGAGGTAGATCCGGCCCTTGCCCAGGAGCTATTGCCCATGACCACCAGAGGATTCTTCGGACGTCGCCGCGAAACGCCGCCTCGCCCCATACCGCCCGGCCAGTACCTGGAGCGAGGGTTTCCGGTATTGACCGCCGGACCCACCCAGCGAGTCCCCCTGGACCAGTGGGCGTTCACCCTGGTCGGCCTGGCGGGGGAACCCTTGGCCGAATGGAACTGGGAACAGTTCCGCGCGCTGCCCGAAACCGAAATCCACACCGACATTCACTGCGTCACCAAGTGGAGCAAGCTGGATACTACCTGGAAAGGCGTTACCATCGACGACCTGCTGGTCGCCGCCGGCGTCGCCGACCCGGCGCCCTACATCATGGCCTTTTCCTACGGCGGATACACCACCAACCTGCCGACGTGGGACGTGGCGGACGGGCGTGGAATGGTGGCCTTTGAATTTGACGGGAAACCCATCACCGCCGAGCATGGCGGCCCGGCCCGGCTGGTGGTGCCCCATCTGTACTTCTGGAAGTCGGCCAAGTGGCTGCGGGGCATCCGCCTCATGCCCCAGGACCAGCCCGGTTTTTGGGAGCAGTACGGCTACCATATGTACGGCGACCCGTGGAAGGAACAGCGTTACTGGGGCGACTAGATGGAACCCTGCGCCGACCCCTCGGCCAGGGCGGGTTTGAACCCGGCACCGGCGCCGGATCTGACCTTCCCGACTCCCTGGCAGACCGCCACCGTCGAGCGGGTGGTCGTCGAGACCTCCCGCGCCAGAACCTTCACCCTGCGCCTTGCGGAGCCGCGTCCCTTCCGCGCCGGACAGCACTACGACATCCGGCTGACGGCTCCCGACGGCTACCAGGCCCAGCGTTCCTACTCAGTGGCGTCTTCGCCATCCGATGGGAACTGCATTGACCTCACGGTGGAACTGATCCCCGACGGCGAGGTGTCGCCGTACTTCCACGAGGTAGCGCAGCCGGGCGACCAACTGGAGGCGCGCGGGCCCATCGGCGGGCCGTTCACCTGGGGGCCGGAGCTGGGCGGCCCCCTGCTGTTGCTGGCCGGCGGGTCGGGCATCGTGCCTATCCGATCCATATTGGCCCACCGGGGAGCGGCAACGCCGGACCTGCCGGCGCTGCTGCTGTACTCGGCGCGGTCTCCGGAGGACATCATCTATAAAAAGTGGCTGGACGACGCGGCGGAAGGCTGCCCCGCGATGTCGGTTCAGTATGCCCTCACCCGCCGGCCCCCGCCGGGCTGGACGGGCTACGCGCGGCGGCTGGATGCAGCTATGCTGCGCGACTGCATCGCGGGGCTGGCGCGGCTCAACGGCAGCGGGAACGCGGCGCCCCTATGCTACGCCTGCGGGCCCACCGGGTTCGTAGAGGCCGCCGCCGACGCTTTGCTTCAGGTTGGAATACCGGAAACCGTCATACGAACCGAACGGTTCGGGCCGACGGCATAACCGTAATCAGTACCCGGTAGCCAGTCCGGCCAGCCAGCTGGCCAGCGGCAGTAGGGTCGCCCACAGGATGCCCGGCCGCAGCACGTAATCCGATGCGACCAGCACGATCAGCAGCGCCGGGGCGAACCGCTGGAACCGCTGATGCGTCTCCGTCGCCGCAGGAGGCAGCAGCGCCGCCAAAACCCGGTATCCGGCCAGCGGAGCCAGGGGCAGCAGATGAAACGCGGCCTGCAACAGGTTATAAATGATCAGCAAGCCTACCACGTCGGAGATTCCGGAGCGCAGACCGCCGGTCATCACCAGGTTCAATCCGTCGGGCGATGGGTAGGTCCAGGTCAGCAGGCCGGCCTTGACGGGAGCGGCCAGGAGAAAGGCCACGGTAATATTCCCCAACGGACCAGCGGCGGAGATCGCCACCGACGGCCAGCGTCCCTGGCGTCCGGGCGAGCCGGGCAGGGGTCGCCCCCAACCGAGACCGGACACCACGGCCAAGATTGTTCCCACCGGGTCCAGATGGCGCAGGGGATTGCCGAACAGCCGGCCCTGGGACCGGGGAGCCGGGTCGCCGAAGACGGTCGCCAGCAACCCTTGAAACCATCCGTTGACGCTGATGGCCACCGCCGCGGATATGGCGCACAGCACCGTCAAACGAACGAAAGCCCCCGTGTCGTCGAGGAGCAGGTTGGCGGAGGAGATGAGCATGAGCGGCGACTATTTTACGCCAACTCAATCACTGGATTCCTGCTTTCGCGGGAATGATAAAGGAGGCGTCCTAACAAAAGCATCCCGGACGCTGGGGTCCGGGATGTTCGCGCCAAATGGGGTTGGCGGGCTGGCAATTTAGCGTCGGTAATCCCCACTGGTGCCGTTACCGAACCCGTTGCCGAGTTGTTGCTCTGCGGTCGTCTTGCGGTCGCGTTCCCGCTCCAGTCGGATTTGCTGGCCGCGGGACACGTACCCGTACTGCGATTCGCTGTCGTGTCCGTTGACTGGCGGCATGAAGTAGCGGGAGCCGAAGCCGGCGTAGGTCAGGTTCCCGGGCATCTGCATGGCGATGCTCTCTTCGCCCATGATGTCGGTAATGCTGGGGATGTGGTTCGTCTGCAACGGGTAGAACAGGGTGACGTGCATGTGGCGGTCGTCCGGCGATTGCTGGAAGTTGGCGGAGGCGAAAGACCACATCAGGTTGGGGTAGGCCACGTTAAACTCTTCACGGGCCAACTGGTCCCGCACGTCCGCTTCGATATCCTTCAGGCCCGCCGGTTCCACCGGAAGGGTGACGACCATGCGCATTACGGAATCGGTTTCCACGAAGCCGTGCTTGGCCAGCTGTAGATCGAACCGTTTGGGGTCCAGGATGTCCCACATCGCCGACTTGATGGAGAAGGGCAACTGCTTGGCGCTGTCATTGACGACCACGATCTCGCGCCCTCGGAAAGGCCCGAACAACCGGGAGCCCTGGCGGGTATCGGCGATGTCAACGCGGCGGTTCAACACACGGACGCCAAACCAGCCATTGGAGTACCCGCCGAAACTGTTGACGGTTTCGGCCATGGATCCGGCGTCAACCTGGTAACGCATGCCGGCTTCCATGGAGGCCAGAGCGATAGCGAGTTTGTCGTCAAGCCGCTCGTAATTGAGGGACAGGCTGTTGTCGGTGATCAGGGCCGGATGGCGTTCGATTTCCTCTCTGCCCTGACTGTCGCGCACCAGCCGGGTGCCAATGGTTTCCTCGTAAGCGCCCCAAGTTTCCCGGCGCATATTTTCCTTCAGCACCGCTTCGCTGGGGGTCAATACGATGGGGAGTACCGTGACATCGGGGAAGCGGTCCATGAGCATCCCGTGCAAGACGCCGCCCAGTTTGGCATGACCGCCAAATCCCAGCCATTCCAGGATGAGTTGCGGCGGCGAACCCACTTCTTCCGCCCGCCGAGCGATGGTATCCACCATACGCTCCATATCTCTATGGATGAGACCAAAGAAATCTTTATAGGCGTTGGGGTCACGGAGGAAGCCGTCAACTTTGGGCAGGAAGCCCGGCACTATTACCGGCAGGTGACCACCTCGCGTCCGACGCATCGCCTGGGTTTCCGAATCGATGGAATCGATGGTTCCCTGGTTGCAGTCATACATCGTCAGGCTCTGCACCCGATCCAGCACGCCCGCCTCGCCCATACGCTTTGCCCACCGCCAGCTCCGCTTGTAGCCGGCGGTTCCCACTGCTACCGAAACAAGGGGCGGCGGAGTGCCGTCTCGAGAAAGATCGTCTTGGTCACCCAATCGATGCGGATTGTTGCGCCGTATGTGAAAAGTGCGATTTTGGTTCCTTGGTGGCATGGCTGTATCCGACCCCCCTTATGTAGTCTGGGCGGAACTATTCCTATCCTACAGCGGCAGTCCGTTTCCGTCAGAGTGACCCAGTCTCCAAATTAGACAGCATTTGTTTCGTGAACGACTTGTTTTTGACATGTTATGTTAAATGTGCCACATGCGCTATAGCATGACTTTATAGCGTGGAATATACCAGATGCGACCAACGCGCGTCAAATGGGTTCCCACGTTGATGATTCCGAGAATCGGAACGCCCGAATCAGAAATATCGCACGTGTTGACGCCAGTCGTCTTCCTCTCCATCTGCATTCCCATCGTTCACCGCTGCGGGTCGCAGCGCTATCGCAGCGCCGGGCAGATGGTAGTACGAGCCGAACCCGGTCTCTACGGTTGCCGTCCTGGCTCTTTCTTCCGGAGAAATGTCGGAACGCAGGATGTCGGCGACCGGGGGCAGTTCTCCTCGGATAGGATAGATGCGCGTTACGTGCAGATAGGGATCCTGGGTCAATCCCTCAGTGAATCGAGCGGTGGTGAACGCGATGTCCATATTGGGGAATCGTTCAAAGATGTTGCTGCGTTGCAGAACTTCGGCCGCATTGGAGGCCACGGGCTCCAACTCATCGGCGTGCACCGGCAGGGAAACCACCATATCCTGGGGAAACTCTACCGGGGCATGCACCCCTTCGGCCAACTGGGCCGCCGGGTCAAGGGTGGACCAGATGGCGTTCCCCAGGGACATGGACAGCTCGTCGTCCGGTCCCAGGGCGGCGTATTCCCGCCACCAGGGCGGGAAACGCAGCCATTTGAACTTCCGCATCACCGGCATCCGGCGCTTCACGGTGGCCATTCCCAACCAGCCTCCGGAAGCTGGCGCCAACCGGCGGAAGGTGACGCACAGCTGGCTGTTGGTTACGCCGTCGTATTCCCCGAATTCAGCCACTTCGAAACCCGCCAGGCCGGTAGCCAGCCGGTCGTCGGCGTCTGCGGAACTCCCCGCCGACTGGGAGGTGACCAGGCAATTGGCGCCGCCTAGCCGGTCTTCGTATTGTTCCCACAGATAGCGTCGCGTCCACTCTTCGGAAGCATGGTCTTTGGGGAGCATCATGACGGGCAGCATGACGGCGGCGGGGAAGGCGGTTTGCATCTTCTGGTGGAAGCGGGCGCCCAGAATGGCGTGTCCCGAGAAGCTCATAAACTCGATTATCGCTTCCGGAGCCCTGCCGCAGCGTTCCGAGTGCAGTATCACCTGGTTGATGATGGTGTCCATGTCGCGTTCCAGCGGCCCCTCGTATTCCAGAAACTTTTTAGGGTCTCGCATGAACCCGTTGGCCACCGGTATGTAATTGGGGAACAGCAACTGGATACCCCCGCTGCCCCTGGCGCCACCGAATAACTTCCGCATCCGTTTCTGAACGTGCGCTACGGTCACCTCATTGCAATCGTAGAACACGGCGGTCTGGATCCGGTTCGCCGCTGACAATTCGGTCATCCGCTGGCAAAACAGCAGAGATCGCCTGACGCCGGCCGTACCAACGCCGACTATGACCAGGGAAGGCGGAGCGCCCTCCGGGGATCGTTCGGCGGTGTGGAGCAGCCGGTGGCTGCGGTCGCGCGCTCTGACGAAGATGGAAGACATACACTATTGCCTGTTGACGCTAGACAATCCGGCCAGCGGCAATCGGGATCGGGAATGCCACCGGCCATAACCCTGGCCTCCCCCGCCCGGAACCACCAGGAGGCGCCGCGACGGGTGGGGCGATTTTAATCTTCAGGACTCCGGCTTCAGGACTCGGGCTTCAGGAAGGCCAGCACCGCATCCACAAACCCTTCCGGGTCCTCGATCTGAGGAATGTGCCCGACGCCGGGCATGATGTGCTTGCGGGCGCGGGCGATGTTGTTGTGTAGCAGTTCCTCGCCGTCGCGCAAGCGGTCAACCTCTCCATAGAGCACCAGGGTCTCCCGGGCGTTCACGCGGGGCAGCCGGGCCATAATATCGTACCACGCCAGCGATTCGTGCAGTTTCTTGACCCAGGCGCCGGCCTGGGCGCGAGTCCCGTTGTTGGCGTCAATCCACTCCTGCCGGGGTTCGGCAAAGGTGGTCGATTCTTTCGCCTGCGCCATGGTGCGCAAAACCGGCAGGCCAGCGTCGTCATAACCGGCGGCAGCTTCGGCGATCCGCTCCGGGGCAGTGCGCGCGTCCCACACCGGCGCGCCCACCAGCACCAGCTTGTCCAGCCGGTCGGGGAAGGAAGCGGCCAACTCGGTAGCCAGCACCGCGCCCACTGAATTGCCCACGTAGTGCCCGCGGTGGATGTTCAAAATCTGGCAGGCGTCGTCCAGGGCCTGGGCATAATCGGGGATATTGAAGTGACGGGCCGGCTTATCGGACTCGCCGTGTCCCAGCATATCAAAGGCGTAGCAGGTGTAATGCTGGCTGAAAGCATCGATGACGCTGCTCCAGGCCCAGGTGGACGTACCCAGGGGATGTAGCATGACCAACGGGTAGCCGGCGCCCTGCTTGACGAAGTGCATATTGCCTTCGCGGGTGGGAACGGTATCGGTAAGGTCGCGCCGCACGAACATAACGGTGGCCTCCTTGCTGGTTGCCGGTAGCTCAACTGAGGTGCAGCACCGCCCGACCGGGAATGGCCGGCGCGGTTGCGGCAATGCTACCGAGGGGGCCGGTCAATGTCAATCCTGGCCACACGCGCGCTCATTTTGGTGTATCGTCAAAACCACAATCCCTGCTGCTGACAATCCCCGCTGCTTGGAGGAGAGGCTTTTATGAGCGCAATCGAAACCTGGGGCGAAATGGTCCGGGTGGAGCATGAGCAATCGGACCGGGTGCGTGGAGCGCGGCCCGCCGATACCTGGACCCAGTTTGCCGCGCAGTTCAAGGCCGACCCGCACCGTACCGACGATGCGGTGGTCGAGGAACTGCGTTCGCGGATGCTGCCGGGGGAGACCCTGCTGGACGTGGGCGCCGGCGGCGGACGGTTGGCCCTGCCCCTGGCGCTGACCTGTCGGACCGTGACGGCGGTGGAACCGTCGCCCAGCATGTGCGCCGTGCTGCGGGAAACCGCACGGGAATCCGGCATCACCAACGTTTCGGTCGTCGAGAACGGCTGGCTGGAAGCGTCGGTGGCGCCGGCCGACGTGGTTCTGTGCAGCCATGTGGTCTATGTCATCGAGGACATCAGAGCCTTCGTGGGCAAAATAGCCGGCCACGCCCGGCGTCTAGCGCTGACCGTTCTGTCCCAGTCGCCACCGCTATCGCAAACCTACGAGCTATGGGAACAGGTCCACGGCGAGAAACGTCACGCGCTGCCCGCCCTCCCGGAGTTCCTGCCGGCGCTAAAGGAGCTGGGCATCAGCCCGGAGGTGACCGAGCTGGACGAACAGCCCCCGCTGCGGTTCGACAGCTTCGACCAGGCGCGGGAAACCATCGCCCGCCGCATCTTTGTTAACCCGGGAAGCGCGGCAATGGACCGGCTGGATCGGGCGCTGAATGAATCGCTCTACGAAGCGGAGGGCGTCTGGCGAATCAAGGGGGCGCAGCCCCTGCGCCCCTGCGTCGTAGCCTGGCAAACCGGCGTCTGCAAAACCGACGGAGGTTAGGCGGCCCAATCTGAGGCCCCACGCCGTGTTATCATTGGGCCTCAGAGCGGGAACCTAGGCCCCGTTCCCATTTTTCAGCAAGCCCCGTTTTCAGCGAACACCGTTTTCAGCGAACAAGGAGGATACGGCAGATGGCGACGGCCACCCAGGCATGGACTGAAGATTTCGTAGAAGTCGCTGGAACCACTTTGCGGCTGGTCAAGGGCGGCAGCGGCGCCCCGCTGCTGCTGCTCCACGATGAGTTAGGGCACCAGGGCCAACTCCGTTACCACGACGCCCTGGCCGAGGACTACAGCGTTCACATCCCCACCCATCCCGGCTTCAGCAACACCGGACGGCTGGACTGGATAATGAATATGCGCGACTTGGCCGGCTGGTATCTGGAGGCCCTGGACGACCTCGCATTGGGCCCGGTCAACGTCATGGGGTTCTCCCTGGGCGGTTGGCTGGCCGCCGAGATGGCCGCCATGTCTCCCGATCAGTTCCGCAAGGTGGCGCTGGTCGCGCCGGCGGGCATTCGCCCTCCATCCGGCGAAATCTTCGATATGTTCCTGGTGGTATCCGAGGACTACCTCGCCACCAGCGTCCTTGATCCTGAGCGCACTCCCGAGTTCCGCGACATCTGCCCCGAGGAACCCTCCGCCGAGCTGGCCGAAGCCTGGGCCCTGGCCCGGGAGGAGGCTTGCCGCCTCAGCTGGCGTCCCTACATGCACTACCTGGGCCTGCCCAGTCTGCTGCATCGGCTCAAGCGGGTGCCCACCCAGATCATCTGGGGCCGCGAGGACAACATCATTCCCGTCTCGGCGGGACAAGCCTACCATGACGCCATTCCCGGCTCCCGCCTGGACATCCTGGACGGCTGCGGCCACCGCCCCGAGGTCGAGCAGTCCGCTGAATTCGTGAGCCTGGTCAAGGGTTTCCTGTCCTCCTGAGCCGGGCCCGCAAACGCCTACTGCCATGCCCTCCCACGCAACCACCGCCGACGCCCGCGCCATCGCAGTAGCCCGCGCCATACACCGGATGGCAGACCCGACGCAGACCATCCTGTTCGGCTCCCGGGCCCGCGGCGACCATCGCCCGGACTCGGACATTGACGTTCTGATTATCAAGGACCCTGCGCCGCCGGAAGATTGGCTGGAGAACCTGCGCGACCAGGCCAGGACGCTGCAAAAAGCGGAACTGCCGGAAGCATCCGGAATCGACGTAATCTGCATGACGGCTAATGAGTTCGGCCGGCGCCGCCAGCTGCGCAACAACCTGGCTAATTCCATCGCCAGGCAGGGAGCTTTGGTATTGTCCCAAGAACATGCTGAATTGCCGGAAGAGACGATAGACTGGGACGACATCGCCGGCAAACTCAAGGACGCCGCCGGAGCCGCCAACGGATTGGCCGCGATAGCGGGCGCCGGCATACTGGGCGACGCTGACGACAAGCAAATCGGTCGGATGGCGCAAAACGCTTTGGAAAACGCCTACAAGTCGGTTCTAGGCGCCTACGGATTCGAATACCCCGCCGGCGGACGCGATGGGCACAACTTGAGAATACTCATCGATCGGGTCCGGGAAAACGTGATGCCCTCACCCAACGCAGCGGTCCCTGGCGAAGAGTATCGCTACCTCACCGAGTTCGGCGGCGCGGCGCTGTACAGCCGCGAGCATCTGCCCCTAGACAAGACCGGCATCGCCAGGGGCGTGCCGGAAGCGGTCGCCAGGCTGCAAGACCTGGCTGAAACGGCAAAAGGCGGCCAATCGAATCCCTCCTTGAACGGATGCGACACATGATCGCCACTGCAATTCCGGACCGTGTGCGCGAGATTTTCTCCGACGCCCGCGAGATGCAAGCCCAAGCCATCAAATAACGCATCCCACGTTATGATAAAATCCGCCCGTAGCCGGAGCCGCCCATACCCGTCTTCCAAGGAGAACCATCATGTTCATCGGATATTTCACGGAAAGGCCCTACCAGGACCCCCAGTCCGGGTACTTTGGCGCCACCGGCAAGTCCATCATGGACCTCAACGTCAGCAACGACATCTATGACGCCGAGCTGGGGGCAAGCCTTTACAACCGCTACCTGGACGAGAAACTCTACGCCGAGGAGATGGGCTTCGACGGCCTGATGCTCAACGAGCACCACAGCACGCCCTTCTGCATGGGCGGCGCCATGAACGTGGAGGCCTCCATCCTGGCCCGCATCACCAACCGCGCCAAGATTGTTCTTCTGGGCAACATCCTCCCGCTGTGGGACGACCCCCTGTGGCTGGTGGAGCAGCTGTCCATGATCGACATGATCTCCCACGGCCGGCTGGTATCCGGCTGGGTGCGCGGCACCGGTCGCGAGAGCGTGGCCCACAACATTGAACCCCACTACAACTGGGAGCGGTTCCAGGAGGCTCACGAGCTCATCGTCAAGGCGTGGACCACCCCCGGCCCCTTCCGCTGGGAGGGCAAGCACTTCCATTTCCGCCACGTCAACCCCTGGGTTCGCCCCTACCAGAAGCCGCATCCGCCCATCTGGCTGCCGGGCGTGGTCTCCCGCGACTCCCTGATGTGGGCGGCAGAGCAGCGCATACCCTACATCATGCTGGCAACCGAGATGGAACCCACCAAACAGGCCTTCCAGATTTACCACGACACCGCCGCCGAGCTGGGCTACGAATCCGGCCCCCAGAACATCGGCTACCTGTGGAAGGTCCACGTTGACGAGACGGAAGAACTGGCCGAGGAAACGGGCCGCAAGTATGTGCAAGGGCCCAGCAACCCCTTCCTGGCCGGCAACGAAGGCACCACCAACCAGGCCCTGCTGCACCTGCCCGGCCTCACCTCGCGGCGTCGGGTTCTGCCCACCACATCGGTCGCCACTGCCGCCCGCGGCGGCAGCGCCGGCCCCGGCGGCGTGCTGTCGCGCCCCTACGAGCAGCAGGTCAACGACTACACCATCATCTCCGGCACGCCGGATTCCGTGATCCCCAAGATCCGCCACGTGCTGGAAACCATCCGCCCCGGCAGCATCTTCTTCTGGGACGGCGACGGCGCCATGACCCACGACGACGCCATGCGCAGCCTGCGCCTGATGGGCCAGGAAGTGCTGCCCGCCGTCCGCGAGATGGCCAAGGAACTGGAACTGCCCGGCCCCTTCGAGGTCGATCCCGCCACCGGCCAGCCCTACCAGGCTCAAACCAACGGCGCAACCGCCGCCCCGGTGGAAGTCAACGCAGACGATTAGCCCGGTTCCCGGCGATCCACCCACTGGAACGCTGCGGCCTCCCCCGAAGTCCGGGGGAGGCCGTTGATTCTCCGGTAAGGACGATTGGCCGATGCTGCTGCCGAAGCGGAACGGCCACCGTTGACACGCCTATCACGCGAATGGCTTCTCCGCACCTTGGCGTCCGGCGGGGCCGGCTTGGAATGCCTATCGCGCTGATTTGGGATGCCGCGCCCAACAAGCCAGGAATCCCATCAATGCGCCCACCGCGCCTTTCAGCAGCCAATCAACCACCGCAAGCAGTTGCTGCTGAGCGGGAGCCAGAGCGGGCGATGCCAGCCACGCCTGCCAGACCAGACCGCCGGCGCAGATCAGGATCAAACCGGACAGTACACCAACGATGAAGTAGTTGTTCACGCCTCGGCCTCGGCTCCCGTGGAACCTTGCTGTTCTGGCGACGATTGCGAGCGACGCATGGAACGATACCCACTGATTGCAAGACCGGCCAGTCCCCCGAAGAACAGCACCATCCCAGCGGTCATCATGACCACCAACAATATGATAACCAAAATATCTTCCATCGCAATCACCCCCTCATGCGGTTGGTTCCTATGTTAGCATAGGACTTACGCGCAATGATCGAATACTTGGCCCGCCGCGCCGGCCCGATGGCCCTGACCTTCTCTTGATTGTCGCCAGCCTGGTGTACAGCAACACCATCGCCGAACCGTTGGCGGCGCCGGGCATCGGACACTTGCCGGAGCGGATGGATCGCGTCTCGGAGATCCTGACGCTGGCGGGCCTTGCGCCGGCGTCGTCATTGCAGTTCCGGCATCCCCACTAGCTTTCGGGCGGACGGCGACCGCGGGTAGCCATCGCCCGCGCCCGGGTCCTCGGGCCGTCCTTGCCGGCGTACTGCGCCGCCGCTACAATCTGCCTAGCGTCATTCTCCGGTCGCGAGTTCGTGGCCCAGCTGGGAGGCCCATTGCAAGCAGCCACGCCGGTCGTGCCTGGCGCCCCGGGCATGAAGCAGAACCGAGTATTCGTCCTCAGCAGCCTCTCCGTGGGACACGGCCTGTCCCATATGTTCGACCAGGGCTTTCCCCTGCTGGTGACCGAGATTGCCAAGGCCATGGGCCTGGGCACCTTTCATACCGCTACGCTGTTCGCGGTGCGGCAGGGCGGTTCCAGCGCGACCAGCCTGGGCGGCGGCCCGCTGATCGACTACCTGAAATCCTACTGGGGCATCATCCTGACGGCGTGCATGCTGGGCCACGCCGTCACCTTCGCCGCCATGGGGGGCGCGCCAACCTTTGCCCTGGTGGTTGTAGTGGCGCTGTTCCTGTCCATCCCCGGCTCGTTGTGGCACCTGCCTTCGGCGGCGGCCATCTCCCAGCGGTTTCCCGACCGTCGCGGGTTCGCCATATCCATGCACGGGTTCGGCTCCAACCTGGGCAACGTCAGCGGGCCGGTGATTGCGGGAGCGCTGCTGGGAGCGGGGTTTCTCATCTGGCGGCACATTTTCTTCATCTACGCCGCGCTGGCCCTGATCATGGCAGTGTTCGTGTGGTGGTCGCTGCGTGGCGTGGGCCAGGACGACTCTCTCGCCGGCGCGCGCAACCTGGCCGGCCAGTTCCGGAGCGCCCGGCGGATGCTGAAGAACCCCATCGTAATGGCGCTGATATTCGCCGCCTTGCTGCGGGGCATCGGCCTCAGCGCCCTGTTCAACTGGACGCCTTTCTACCTGCGCGAAACCCTGGAGATGAGCACCGTGCAAGCCGGCGTGTACTATGCCCTGCTCACTGGCATGGGCATCATCTCGGCGCCGGCGCTGGGCTGGCTGTCCGACGCCTGGGGACGCAAGGCCGTGCTGGTGCCCGGGTTCATCATCGCCGCGCTGCTGTCCCTGGCGGTGGTCAGCGTGGGAGACGGCCTGCTGCTCATACCGATCATGGCCGGTTTGGGCCTGTTCAGCTTCGCGCTGCACCAGATAATCCAGGCGTCGGTGCTCGATTACGTAGGCCACGGCACCGAGGCCACGGCTATCGGGCTGCTCTTCGGCATCAACGGCGTCATCGGCATCGGCTCGCCGTTCCTGGCCTCGGCCATCATCGAGCACTGGGGCGGGTACGGCTCCGTGTTCTACTACGCCGGCATCCTGACCTTCATCACCGCCTTCATCGTCATGGCGATACCCCTGCGCAACCCCGCAAGCGCAGACGCCGCCCGCGCCTGACGGAAAAGATCAACAACGCCCGGCCTTAGGCCGGGTTTGCGCAATTTCCTCAAACATATTTGAGGCGCATTGACATCCGCGCGGCAGGGGCGCATCGTTTATTCCATGCGCGCTCTGCTGGCCGGCATTTCCGGCGTCAACAAGGATATCGTCGTCGCCAACCTGCTGGGGCGGCTGCGGGCTTATGGCGAGGTCGATGGATCCTCGGATCTGCCGGCGGACTCCGTGAACCCGCGGGATCTACTGGCCGCCAGTATTGAGGATACCCTGGCCGGCCAGGGCAACGAGCTGGCCGGCGTGCTGGCGGCCTTTCGTCCCGCCTACCAGCTGACCGCGTGGCAACGGGCCGGCGAGGAAATCGCCGAGCGGCTGGAGGCGGCGGCTCCCCGCCACAGCCTGATCGCCGCCCACCTCACCTACTACACCAGCGGCCGTCAGTTCTCGCTGATCGATCTGCCCACCATTCGGCGCTGGCGGCCCGACTGCATCATCACGCTGGTTGACGATATGCTGGACATCCACAGCGCGCTGGCCCGGCGGGACGCCGACCGGCACACTAACTTCCGGCTGCGCCTGCGGGAGATCCTGGCCTGGCGCGCCGCCGAGACCGCCCTGGCCGACCTGCTGGCCCGCAACCTCTACCCGGAGCGGGCCGTCCCCCACTACGTGGTTAGCGTCAAGCATCCCGCCGAGATGCTCTACCGCCTCATCTTCCGCCGGCGCGAGTATCCCCTGGTGTACTCCAGTTTCCCCATCACCGCGATCCGCTACGACCCGGACACGCGGGCCGCCATCGATCAGATCCGCAGCGAACTGCACCGCCGGTTCATCGTGTTCGACCCGCTCACCCTGGACGAAGGCACGCCCCAGGTCTTCGACAAGGCGCAAGCCGCCTGTGCCGACGCTCTGCCTGAAATCACCATCTCCGCCGACGAAGCCCGCTGGCCGCTGGACAGCGCCGGCGCCCTCACCGAAGGCCGTCCGGATCCCTACCCCATGCGCCTGGCCCCCCAGGAGGCTCTGGAGGTCTGGGACGACATGGAGAACCAGGTGCGACATCGGGACCTGACCATGGTGGAGCAGGCCCAGTGCGTTGCCGCCTACCGCATCACCATGGGCGGCCGGTTGTCCACCGGGATGTACTCCGAGCTGATGTACGCCTCCCACACCGCCGAGCCGGCTCGTCCCGTCCTGATGTACGCCGATCCCGCCGACGGCGGCCTGGACCACCCCTTCCTCCGCAACTTCAACCACCGGATGTTCCACAACCCGCAGGAGTGGTTCGACGCCATACGCCAAATCGCGCCCTGCCGGGAGCCGGGGACGCAGCGGACGTTGTTCTGACGCGATCGCTCCCGGTCTCGCCGATCCCTCCCGGTCTCGCCGATCAGTGCAATCCGGCAAATCCTGCATCTGGCAGGTCTAAAAGTTGATAGGAGTTTATCAATTTTATAATTGAGCCGACAGCAGAATATTGATAATTCCACCATAGTGATATATGATGGACTGGAAATTATCCAGGTACAGGCTGACGCTACGATGACTGACTACTACGACATCCTCGGGGTCTCGCGCAACGCCGATGAGAAGGAGATACGGCAGGCGTATCGCCGGCTGGCCCGGCAGCTCCATCCCGACGTGAACCCGGGCGACGATGCGGCCGCCGAGCGGTTCAAGTCCATCAACGCCGCCCATGCGGTGTTATCCGACGCGGACAAGCGGGCCAAGTACGACCGTTACGGCGACCGCTGGGAGCAGGCCGAGTATTTTGAGCAGCGGAGCGAACCTGGCCCCGACTTCTCCCAGTACTTTCGCAACGGGAATTTCGGCGGCGGTGATTTTAACGAAGGACGCGGCAGATTCACCTTCACCGCCGGGGGTGGTTCGCTGTCGGACCTGCTGGGCGGCTTTGCCTCCGACCTGCGAGACGATATTGGCGAGCGGTTCCGGCCACGGCCGGCCGACGTTCCGGTGGAAGTTACGCTGGAAGAGGCTGACCAGGGCACGACCCGGCTGGTGAACCTGCCCAACGGGCGGCGGCTGGAAGTGAAAATCCCGGCCGGCATCGCTGACGGTGGGCGGGTGCACATCGCCGCCGGCGGCAACTCGGGCGACGAGTTCAACTTGCTGGTATCGGCGCTGCCACACCAGTGGTTCGAGCGAGAGGGCGACGACCTGTACACCACGGTAGACGTGCCATTGTGCGACGCGGCCCTCGGCGGAGTCGTCAAAGTCTCCACGCTGCGCGGTCAGGTTGAACTGACCCTGCCGCCGGAAACGCAGAACGGCCGGCGCTTTCGCCTGGCCGGGCAGGGCCTGCCCCGCTTGAGCAACCCGGAACAACGCGGGAACCTGTATGCCGTGGTGAACGTCACGCTGCCCGTCAACCTCACCCAGCGACAACGCGATCTGTTTGAGCAACTACGCGACGCTGCGGCCCAGGAGCAATCACGATGATACCCGACAGCGACTTCGCCACCGAGCCCTGCTTCGTCATCAGCGTGGCCGCCCGCATGGTAGGTCTCCACGCCCAGACCCTGCGCTACTACGAGCGCGTCGGCCTGGTGCTGCCTTCCCGCTCCGGCGGTCGGCAGCGGCTGTACTCTCTGGCCGACGTGGAGCGGCTGCGACGCATCAAGACTTTCACCGACGAGATGGGCGTCAATCTGGCCGGCGCTGAAGTCGCCTTGAAATTGATCGACCGCATCAAGGAATTGGAAACCCAAGTCGAAGCGCTGACCGATGAAGTCGCGCGACTGCGCAGCGCCGGTCGCGCTTCCCGGCCCCGGGGCCGGCAATAATACCAACCAGGAGGCTATCGCCATGGTGATGTCAGCAGATAAATTCACCCGTCAGGCACAGGAAGCGCTGCAACGCTCCCAGGAACTGGTGCGCAACTATCAGCACAGCCAGTGGGACGTGGAACACGTGCTGCTGGCCCTGGTGGCGCTGGAAGACGGCCTGCCGGAGCGCATCCTGCGGGAGTTGGGCGTTGACCCGGAGACGGTAAAAAGCCGGCTGCACCAGACGCTGGAAGCTGCGCCCAAGGTGGTTTCCGGCGCCCAGCAAATCTTCATCACGCCCCGCCTCCAGCGGATGCTGCAAGTGTCCGACGAGGAAGCCCAGCGGCT
This sequence comes from Dehalococcoidia bacterium, assembly GCA_963692995.1. Taxonomy (GTDB): domain Bacteria; phylum Chloroflexota; class Dehalococcoidia; order Lucifugimonadales; family UBA3495; genus Bin87. Next base: position 212,267 of record OY843611.1, on the reverse strand, counting down.
GCGCGACCAGTTCATCAGCGTGGAACACCTGCTGGTGGCCGCCGCTCGGGAGAGCGTCGGCGACTCGGCCCGCCTGTTCCAGGAGCTGGGCATCAACCAGGAAATGGTCTATCAGGCGATGCAGAAGCTGCGCGGGTCGCACCGGGTTGACGACCAGAACGCCGAGCAGCGCTACCGTTCCCTGGAAAAGTACAGCGTTGACCTGACCGAGCTGGCCCGGGTGGGCAAGCTCGACCCGGTGGTCGGCCGGGAGCAGGAAATCCGCCAGGTGATGCAGACCCTCACCCGGCGCGCCAAAAACAACCCGGTGATCATCGGCGAGGCCGGCGTGGGCAAGACCGCCATCGCCGAGGGCCTGGCCAGCAAGATCATATGCGACGACGTGCCCGACTCTCTGCGCAACAAGCGGGTCATGGCCCTGGACATGGGCCGGCTGGTGGCCGGCGCCAAGTTCCGCGGCGAGTTCGAGGAACGCCTCAAGTCGGTCATCGACGAGGTGACGGCCTCCAGCGGCGAGGTCATCGTCTTCCTGGACGAGCTGCACACGCTGGTGGGGGCCGGCGCCGGCGAGGGCGGCCTGGACGCCAGCAATATGCTGAAGCCGGCCCTGGCCCGGGGCGAATTGCAGGCCATCGGCTCGACCACCCTGGACGAATACCGCAAGCACATCGAGCGCGACCCGGCCCTGGCCCGCCGCTTCCAGCCCGTGTACGTAGCGGAACCCGACGCGGCGCAGGCCCTGTCCATCCTCCAGGCGCTGAAACCCCGCTACGAGGCGCACCACAAGGTTACGCTGACCGACGAGGCCCTGGATGCGGCAGTGCGTCTCAGCGACCGCTACATCACCGACCGCAAGCTGCCGGACAAGGCCATCGACTTCATGGACGAAGCGGCCAGCAAGGTGCGCATCGACGCCGGTATGCTGCCCCCCGGCCTCCAGGAGCTGGAGAACCGGCGGCGGAAACTGCTCGATTTGGAAGAGCGGGCCAATCAGATGTCGAACTACGAGCGTTCCGCCCAGCTCCGCACCGAGCGGCTGCGCTTGGAGACGCAGCTGAACGCCGAGCGGAAGAGCATCGAACACACCACCGGCCCCGACCTGGTGGTGAACGAAAAGGACATCGCCGAGCTGGTGTCCAACTGGACCGGCATCCCGGTGGGGCAGCTCATGGAGGGCGAGGCCGAAAGGCTGCTCCGCATGGAGGATCGCCTGCACCAGCGTGTAATCGGCCAGGATGAAGCGGTCAACGCCGTAGCCGACACCATCCGGCGCGCCCGTTCCGGCCTCAACGACCCCAAGCGGCCCTTCGGCAGTTTTATCTTTCTGGGGCCAACCGGCGTGGGCAAAACCGAGCTGAGCCGCGCGGTGGCCGAGTTCCTTTTCAACGACGAGGACAGTATGGTGCGCCTGGACATGTCCGAGTACGGCGAGCGCCACACCGTGTCCCGCCTCATCGGCGCGCCGCCGGGATATGTGGGTTACGACGACGCCGGACAGCTGACGGAGGCCGTCCGCCGACGGCCCCACCGGGTCATCCTGTTCGACGAAATCGAAAAGGCCCACCCGGACGTGTTCAACCTGCTGCTACAGATACTGGAGGACGGACGGCTCACCGACGGGCAGGGGCGCACCGTCGATTTCCGCAACACGGTCATCATAATGACCAGTAACCTGGGCACGGCCGACCTGTCCCAGCGGCCCTTCGGCCTGGGCCCCAGCGCCGACCGCGAACAGGATGCCGGCAAGGTAACGCCCGAGCTGTCGCGGGCGGTGCATGAGGCGCTGCGCCGGGCCTTCCGGCCGGAGCTGCTGAACCGCATCGACGAGACCATCGTGTTCCACCCGCTGAACCGGGGGCAAATCGGCCAGATTGTCGGGTTGCTGGTAGCCCAGGTGCAGGAACGGCTGGCCGAGCGGCAGATTACCTGCGAATTGACCGAGGCCGGCTGCAAGTGGCTGGTCAAGGAGGGGTTTGATGTGACCTACGGAGCGCGTCCGCTGCGGCGGGCGATCCAGCGGCACCTGGAGAACCAACTATCCCGGGGCGTGCTGTCCGGCGAGTTCAACGCGGGAGACCACATTGTTGCCGACGTGAACGCGGCCGGCGACGGGCTGGATCTGAAGGTGGCGGCAACGGCTGCTGAACCGGAACGGGTCAGCGTTGCCTGATGGACTGCGGCGGGGGCAACCGGGTTCCCTTGATGCGGGGCCGTCCACCGACCACTCCCGGAGTACAGACAATCCGTTCTCGCCAGTCCATGGTTCCTAAACCCTGCGAATAAGATTACTTAACGCCACTTTAGCGCGGCGGTCAGCGCTGCCTCAATTAAGCATCAGCACCGCCCCGGCGGCTACTATCCACCCCACTATGGCAACCAGCAGGGGCGCGTCGCGCAGCATCAGCAGCTCGGGGGATTCGGCGTCTCCGCTGTGGTTGAGCAGGTAGAGGTAGCGGAACAAGCCGAAGATCACCGGGGGCACGGTGAGGAGCATCGTGTTGTTGTCGGGCAGGTTGTCCGCTTCCACCGCGTAGAGGGTGTAGCTGATCAGGGCGGCGGTAGCGGAGAGCATGAGCAACTGCCCGCCCAACGGAGGGCCGTAGTATTGCAGCGTGGGTCGCTGGGCATCCGGGTCGCTGCCGGCCAACCGCGCCTCGGCATAGCGCCGGCCCACGACCATAAACAGCGCGGCGGCGGCGGTGACGGCGTACAGCCAGGGCGATGGCGCGGCTCCCACGGCCACCGCGCCGGCCACGGCCCGCAGCACGTATCCTCCCGCCACCAGCATCACGTCAACCAGCGCCACTCGCTTGAGCGCAAGCGAATAGCCGGCGTTGACCAGCAAATAGACGGCGCCGATCACCGCCAACGGCGCTAACGGCGGCTCCGATATAGCGTAAAGGCCGCACATCCCCGCAACAATCAGAACGAATTGGGCCGCCACCGCCAACGGCGCGGGCAGCCGTCCCGATGCGATGGGACGGTTTCGTTTGACGGGGTGCTGTCGGTCCGCCGACCGGTCGGCCAGATCATTGATGATATAAACGGCTGAGGACAAGGCGCAGAAGGCGGCGAACAGAACCGCCAATCGCGGCGCGTAAGGCAGCAGCGTCGTCAAGTCTCCGGGCGACCACACCAGGTCCACGGCGAACCACAAGGGCAGAAACACCAGCAGGTTCTTCACCCACTGACGCGGGCGCGCCGCCCGCAGGATATCTTTAATCCGGTCCATCGGTCCTTTGCCAGCGGCGGAGAACGGGTAGCCGCCGGGTCACTGTCCCGTAGCAAGATGCCGCTGCCAGGCGGCCCGGCGCCGGTAGGCCCGCAATTGCCGGAACGCTGCACAGCATAGCACGCCCGCGTCGGTTGCCGCCGTTACGGTTCAAAGCTGTACTCGCCTTCCCAGAGGCGGCCTTCCGAAGTGTGCTGGCCGGTTCGGATGGTGGTGAAGTCGTACTCGGGCAGCCGGCGTGTGATGACGCATTTGGAGCCTATGCGAACGGGCAAATCCGCCGCCGTAAAGTCCAGGTTGTCAAAATTGTGATTCCTGCGGCTCTCCGGCAAGTCATTGGAGTCGGCAGGAATTATGTGGAGAAAGAACGCTGCGTCCCGGTGGGGGCATTCTCCGGTGTAAATCAGGACGTTGTTTTGGAGATAAACGTTCCAGTCGGAGGCAATTATCGGGCTGCCCAGCGTTTTTTCGTCGTACCCACCCGCCCCGGCATACAGGAACAGCCGCCGGTTGTCCGGGGTGAGCAAGCCCGGCCCGGCATCAGGCCAGCGGAAAATGGTGTAATCGGGAATCGCCGTCTCTAATCCCATTGCTTCGCGCTGAACATTATCGTCGTAAAATTGGACGGCCCTGCCAGCAAGGAAGTAGGAAGAAGCCAGCGGCGCTCCGCCAAAAGCCGGATCACTGGGATTCGTTGGAATATGAACCAGGCCGTCGCCCACGATGCCGCGTATCGTCGCAAAATCCTGCATCATTTCGGCATCAGCCGCGGCCTCCCGGGCGTCATGGCCCACGCCGGCCATTGCCGCGCTGGAAAGCACGAACAGCAGCAGCGCGGCCACCGCCAGCGTGGAACAGAGCTGCGGCCCGGACCGCCCCTTTATGTAGAGCATCAGAAACGAGAAAGCAACCAGTGGGATGCCGATATAAAAAACGGCCTCGAAATCGTGAAAAGCGACGGAATGGCGCAGCGGCAAAGCCCAGCAAAACCCGGAAACCACCAAGGTTGCCAGCAGGATGTTCCGGCGCGCAATCGTCAGGCCGATGAAACATCCTCCCAGTGTCAATGCCCCGGTTATCACGGCGAGATAATGTTGCAGGGTGAAGGCTCTCCAATTGGATCCAGAAGGGTTCAGAGAAAACGGATATGACATTATGCCAATGCGGTAGAACTGGGTTTCCAGAAATTGCGCCCATTTCAAGCTCACGGCGTTGCGCGCATTAAACTCATCATCTTGACCAAAGCGATAATTCATCGACTTAACCGTAGGCAGTTCCGTAAAGGAAACTGCGCCATTCAGCGCGAAATACTCGTTGCCCAGGTTGTACGACAGGACTGCAATGCCAAAAATCAGCGTAACTATGCCCAGCGTAAGGTAACGCCTGATTTTGAGAAAGGTTTCGCGGGGGGGGGGGGGGGGGGGGGGGGGGGGTAGAGGCGCGGGCTTTGAGCAGGGCGCTGGCCAGTCCGAAGATGATGAAGGGCAGGAGGAAAGCATAGACGTGCCAGCCGAGCAGGAGGGCAATGCAGGATTTGAGGAGAAGCTGGCGGAAGCGGCCCTCCTGTTCGAAGATAACCATGCCGTGGAAGACGAGCATCACGGCAAAAAAGTCGATGGATACTTCATTGGAAATCTTGTCGCTGTAGTAGAGCAAGTAGTAGGAAGAAAAGGCAAGCAGGGTGGCGGTGAGAGCGATCCAGCGGCTGGCAATCAGTCGAGCCAGCGCATGGTAGGCCAGCAGCGCCGCGGCGCTGAACAGGACCAGCATGAGCAAGCGGGCGGCATAGATTTTGGCGGACAGGCCGTCGAATGGGAGTATCGCCAGTTTGACCAGAGCGTACCCGCCCAGCGGAAAGCGATTATAAAGTGAGGGATAATGCACGTTTCCGTCTGAGTCGAGGGATTTATAATGGAATACCAGGAACTTATGCTCAAAAGAAAGGTTCTCTGCAAAAGCGAGGGTTTGCGCTGAGTTCCAGTCGTGGTGTCCACCATCGCGGTAAAAGTGGCCCCGGTCGTGGGCGAACAGGAATACGGTTGACAGGGCGAGGATTAGCAGGAACGTAGGCAGGGCGGCCGGCCGCGTGAGAAATCGCAGCCGCTCGGTCAGCCGAGTCAGCCAGTGGCCGGGCCGGTCATCGCCAGCGGTTAGGGGAGCGGACATTGGCAGGTTCTTCACCCACTGACGCGGGCGCGCCGCGCGCAGGGTATCTTTAATCCGGTCCATCGGTCCTTTGCCAGCGGCGGAGAACGGGTAGCCGCCGGGCCACTGTCCCGTAGCAAGATGCCGCTGCCAGGCGGCCTGGCGCCGGTAGCCCCGCAATTGCCGGAACGCTGCACAGCATAGCACGCCCGCGTCGGTTGCCGCCGTTACGGTTCAAAGCTGGCCGGTTCTGATGGTGGTAATGGGGCAGTCGGGGAGTTGACGATTAGCTACGCATCGAATGCGATTATAGGGCCGCCAGGCTAGCGATGCGGGTCAGCGTTTAGAAGCTCGTTCGGAAAATATGTAGGCGCCATCCCACAGATTGCCCTCCGCCGTATATTGGCCGGTTGTGATACGACTGATGGGATAATCGGGCAGTTTGCGCTCAGCAGTGCATCGGGAGCGGCTCTGCGCAAAGTCCGGGCTGAAATCGAGATTGTCAGTGCCATACGGCTTGCGGTGTTCCGGAAGGTCTTTTTTGTGAACCGGAACGATATTCAGGAAGAACCGCGCATTGGGATTGGGGCAGGATTCTCCAATGTGAATGTACACGAGTGAGCCGTTACGCAGATAAACCTCGTAGTCGGATGCAATTATCGGTTGCTTGGGATGAGGATATTCGGCAGAAAAAGTTTCCATATCGTATAGAAAGCGATGGCGGTTGTGGGGAGTGAGCAGACCGGCATCGTGTGCCCGCTGCGGTGTGACGATGAAGTCGGCAAGTTCCGGGGGCCTCTCTACGAAAAGGGGCGGCTTGGTTCCATAGGAGTCTCCCCGGTAGTTGATGAAGGCTCCGGCAAGAAAATAGCTGGTCGCAAAGGGAGCGCCGGCGAAACTCCGGTCATCGTGATTGATAGGGATATAAACACTGCCTTCGCCAACCAGATCTCTAATGACCTCGAAATCCTGAATTATCTCCGCTTCGATGGCTGCCCCGATGTCCTCGGCGTCATTGTCGTTCACCAAGCCGGCACTGCCAAACATCTGGGAGCTGGAAAGCGCGAACAAGCACAGGGAGGCTGCGGCAAGGATGGAAATGAACCATTCCCGCGTCCATTTTCGTACGTACATCAGAATGTACGAAAACGCGGCCAGTGGGATGCCGATATAAAAAACGGCCTCGAAATCGTGAAAAGCGACGGAATGGCGCAGCGGCAAAGCCCAGCAAAACCCGGAAACCACCAAGGTTGCCAGCAGGATGTTCCGGCGCGCAATCGCCAGGCCGACGCAGCATACTTCCAGCATCAATACCCCGGTTATCACGGGGAGATAACTGTGCAATGTGAGGGCTTTCCAGCCGACTTCAGAAGAGCTCAAAAAAAACGGATATGACATTATGCCAATGCGGTGGAATTGACCGAACAGAAATCGCGCTGGTTCCAGGTCTTCGACGTTGCGCACATTAAACTCATCATCCTGACCAAAACGATAATTCATCGACTTAACCGTAGGCAGTTCCGTAAAGGAAACTGCGCCATTCAGCGCGAAATACTCGTTGCCCAAGTTGTACGACAGGACTGCAATGCCAAAAATCAGCGTAACTATGCCCAGCGCAAGGTAACGCCTGATTTTGAGAAAGGTTTCGCGGGGGGGGGGGGGGGGGGGGGGTAGAGGCGCGGGCTTTGAGCAGGGCCCTGGCCAGTCCGAAGATGATGAAGGGCAGGAGGAAAGCATAGACGTGCCAGCCGAGCAGGAGGGCAATGCAGGATTTGAGAAGAAGTTGGCGGAAGCGGCCCTCCTGTTCGAAAATAACCATGCCGTGGAAGACGAGCATCACGGCGAAAAGGTCGATGGATACTTCGTTGGAAATCTTGTCGCTGTAGTAGAGCAAGTAGTAGGAAGCGAAGGCAAGCAGGGTGGCGGTGAGAGCGATCCAGCGGCTGGCAATCAGTCGAGCCAGCGCATGGTAGGCCAGCAGCGCCGCGGCGCTGAACAGGACCAGCATGAGCAAGCGGCCGGCATAGATTTTGGCGGACAGGCCGTCGAATGGGAGTATCGCCAGTTTGACCAGGGCGTACCCGCCCAGCGGAAAGCGATTATAAAGTGAGGGATAATGCGCGTTTCCGTCTGAATCGAGGGATTTATAATGGAGTACCAGGAATTTATGCTCAAAAGAAAGGTTCTCTGCAAAAGCCAGGGTTTGCGCTGAGTTCCAGTCGTGAAGACCGAAGCGGTAAAAACTGCCCCGGTCGTTGCCAAAGAGGAACACTGTTGACAGGGCGAGGAGCAGCAGGATCAGAGGCAACGCTTCTGGCCGCGCCCGGAAGCGCTGCCGGACGGGGATATTTCGCAGGAGAGCTGCTGCGTGGTTGAGCCGGTTCGTCATGCGCGGTCGGTACTGTCCTGCGCGATCAGCGCGGCAATCTGCGCCGCCAGGTAGCCCGCGCCGAAACCGTTGTCGATGTTCACCACGCCGACGCCGGGAGCGCAGGCGTTCAGCATCCCCAGCAGCGCGGCCAGCCCGCCAAAGCTGGCGCCGTAGCCGACGCTGGTGGGCACGGCGATGACCGGCGCCGACACCAGACCCGACACCACGCTGGCCAGGGCCGCCTCCATGCCGGCAACCACGATGATGACCCGCGCCGCTTGCAGACTCTCCCGCTGCGCCAGCAGGCGATGCAGCCCGGCGACGCCGACATCGCTGATCCGCTTGACCTTACAGCCCATCACTTGGGCGGTGATGGTCGCTTCCTCCGCCACCGGCAGGTCGGCGGTGCCTCCGGTGAGAATGAGCAGCCCGACCTCGCGCTGCGCCACCGGCGCGGTATCGGGAACAACGATGCAGCGGGCGAGTTGATGATATTGGGCCGCCGGAACTGCCGCTGCCACGGCGTCATAGATTTCCGGGGCGGCGCGAGTTGCCAGCACGGGATGACCGCGCCCGGCCATCGCCGCCACGATGCCGGCGGTCTGCTCGGCGGTTTTGCCTTCGGCCAGCACCACCTCGGGCCAGCCGGTGCGCAGGGGGCGATGGTGGTCAAGCCGGGCGTAACCCAGGTCCTGATAGGGCAGATCGCCCAGAGCGGCAACCGCGGCGGCTACTTCCATCCTGCCATCGCGGACGTTTTCCAGCAGGGTCACCAGCGCCCCGCGTGGGCCGTCGGTCGGCGCCACGGGCTAATCCGCCCCGGCGGAGGCGGTGGGGGCCGCCGTCCGCTGCTTCATCAGGCGATACAATCCGCCCAAGGTGCTCATGACGGCCACGTAAGCCGCGAAAACCGCCACCGCGATCCAGGTCAAGATGACAAACTTTGCGGGCAAATCCAGCGCCGCAGTCAATATGATGGCTATGACAACCAGGATGGCCGCCGCGACGACGGCAATCACCGCGCCGAACCGGGCCGCCGCCCGCAGCGGCTGATCACCCGAAGTGTCAACGTCGCGTATGCCGAAGTAGGCTCCCAGGAACGGGCCGAAAGGCGCGAGGAACAGTTGGGCCACCGGCACGACCGCGCAAATCAGCATCACGCCCAGGGCGATGAGCAGTCCTTTCGTCATGGCAAAAATCGTCGGTGGCAATAAGTGGCGGCGCCGTCAAAGCAACTATCGGACGATAAGTATAGCCGGCCGCCGGTGACATTGCACCGACCGGCGGGAGTATAATCCCGATTCTGACCAATAAGGAGCCGGCAACGCAATGAGTCACCAGGAACCGCAAGCGGGGCAGGACGGCCCCTTCGCCGAGCTGCTGGGCATCCGGCCGGGGGAGTCGGCCGATGGCACGGGGACGGCCTTTATGACCGTGGCCGACCGCCACCGGCAGCGCGCCGGCGTGGTCCAGGGCGGGATCCTGGTGGCTTTGGCCGACTACGCCTTTTTCCGAGCCTGCCGTTCTACGCTGAAAGAGGACGAGCACGCCGTGACCATCGAACTCAAGCTTAACTTCATCGCGCCGGCGCGGGACGGAGAGTTGACCGCGCGCAGCAGCATCAAGAGCCGCGGCGGGCGCATCATCGTCGGCGATATGGAGATAACCGGCGAGGATGGCCAACTGATTGCCACCGGCATCGGGACGTATATGACCGTGTACAACCGCCGGGCGAACCGCGGAGCGGACTGAAGCATAACCGTTCCGTATTGGCTTCCGTTGCGGAAATTGCGAAACTCCCCCAGAATCTGACCAGGTTGGCATACGCGCTTCCAATTGGTTATAATCGCAGAATAAACGGAGGTGTCGTCTTGCGCATCCCGATGCGAGTTGATTACGGCGTGCGGGCGTTAGTTGAGCTGACCATGCGCTATGGCGACGGCCCAGTGCAGACGGCGGCCATCGCATATCGCCAGGGCATCCCCGAGCCCTACCTGGAACGGCTGATGTCCACCCTCAACAAGAGCGGATTCGTGCATAGCCGGCGCGGTCCCCAGGGCGGTCACCTGCTGGCCCGACCTCCGCAATCCGTCAATCTGTATGACATTATGCAGGAACTAGACGGCAACTCATCCCCGCTGGACTGTCTGACCTTGCCCACGGACTGCATGTTCGCCGATTCGTGCGCCCAGAAAGAAATCTGGCAATCGGTGGAGGAATCGATCCAACAAGTGCTGGAAGCGACTACCCTGGCCCACCTTGCCGAGCGGCAAAGCGCCCTGATCGGAGCCGGAGACCATCGGGAGGCGTTGCCGGACCCGGTTCCCGCCGGCTCGGCGCAGCCTGGTTAGCCAGTCCCTTGACAAGATTTCCGGCCCGACGATACACTCTGCCACGTAATGCCCCCCACGCAACTGCCACGTAATTTCTGCGCCTGTCCCGGCACATAGGGGCAGGCGGTTTGAGATATGAGCCGTGCCTGCGCCCGACGAAAGCCGCCGCCAAACGGTAACGGGCGCAGGCTTTTTGTTGCCAGGTTTTTTTATTGCGGTGAGGAACCGACACCAGGGAGGAATCGGAATATGGTCCAACCCCTTCGCCTGACCCCCGAACAAGTCAAACGCTACAGCCGCCACATCATCATGCAAGATGTGGGCAGCGCCGGCCAGCGCAAGATGATGGAGGCCAGCGCGCTGATTATCGGGGCCGGCGGCTTGGGCTCTCCTTCCGCCGTGTATCTGTCCCTGGCCGGCGTCGGCAAGCTGGGCATCGTTGACTTTGACGTGGTGGAGTTGTCCAACCTGCAACGCCAGATCCTGCACCACACCCCCGACGTGGGGCGTCCCAAGGTGCAATCGGCCAAGGACAACATCCTGTCCTACAATCCGGACGTGAACGTTGTACTGCACGAAACCTGGCTGACTTCCGAGAACGCCCTGGACATCATCGGCCAGTACGACATCGTCATCAATGGCGCCGACAACTTCGCCACCCGCTACCTGGTGAACGACGCCTGCTACCTGCTGAACAAGCCGCTGATTGACGGCAGCATTCTGATCTTCGACGGCCAGGCCACGGTGTTCCTGCCCGGGCAAGGCTGCTACCGCTGCCTGTTCCCGGCGCCGCCACCGCCCGGCATGGTGCCCAACTGCGCCGAAGCCGGCGTGCTGGGCGCGCTGACCGGCCTGGTGGGTTCCATCCAGGCCACCGAGGCGCTGAAGCACATCCTGGGCATCGGCGAGGGCCTGGCCTCGCGGCTGCTGGTGATCGACGCGCTGAGCATGCAGTTCCGGGAGGTGCGGCTGCGGCGCAATCCGGCCTGCCCGCTGTGCGGCGACAATCCCACCGTGACGGAACTCATCGACTACGAGGTGTTCTGCGGCGTGGCCGAGGCTCCGGAACCGGTCGCTATTGCCGCCGGGGCCGTGTAGCTGAGAACCTAACGCCAGCCGGCATTTTGAACCCGCCCATGTCATCCTTGGATCCTGGCCGTTCCACGTACAAGGGGCTTCTCGGCGCCATCGGCAACACGCCTTTGGTGGAGTTGGAGAACATCAGCCCCAACCCCAACGTGCGCATCTACGCCAAGCTGGAGGGCCAGAACCCCACCGGCAGCGTCAAGGACCGCATCGGCTTGAAAATGATCGAGCGGGCCGAGGCCGACGGCGAGATTTCGCCCAGCCGGACCATCCTGGAGCCGACTTCGGGCAACACCGGAATCTCTCTGGCGATGATCGGCCGGCTGAAGGGCTACAAGGTCAAGGTGGTGATGCCCGAAAACGTGTCGGTGGAACGCACCCAGCTGCTGGAAGCCTACGGCGCCGAGATTGTCTATTCCGACGGCGCATTGGGCACCAACGGCAGCGTGGTGGTGGCCCAGGAGATGGTGGAAAAGAACCCCCACGACTACCTGATGCTGTACCAGTACGGCAACGAAGGCAATCCCGAAGCCCATTACAAAGGCACCGGCCAGGAAATTGTGGAAGCCCTGCCCGACGTTGACGTGTTCGTAGCCGGTTTGGGCACCGGAGGCACGCTGATGGGCAACGCCCGACGGCTCAAGGAACACCGCAGCGACATCAAGATCATTGCCGTCGCCCCGGAACCTGACGACTTCATCTCCGGCCTGCGGCGGCTGGAAGACGGCTTCATCCCTCCCATCCTGGACATCAACCTGCTGGACAACCGCCTGTTGGTGAACAGTTTCGACTCCTTCTATAGGACCAAGGAACTGATGAGCAAGGAAGGCATCTTCGCCGGTATCTCTTCAGGTTCGGTGATTGCCGGGGCGTTGAAGCAGGCCGAGCGCATGGAGGGGGGCAACATGGTCTGTCTCCTCGCCGACGGCGGCTGGAAGTACCTGAGCAGCCAGTTATGGACGAAGGATTATGAGACGCTGGCGAAAGAGGCGCAGGGCAAAATCTGGTGGTGATTCTGGGCTAAACGGCAATTGAGCGCGGGGCAGTTTTCGGGCGGCCCCGTTCGCTTTTCCGGGCAGCTTGCGACGCCGCGCGTTGACGGCTCCGGGCGCGGCTGGCTATAATCCACCGAACAAATGCGAAACTGAGGGGTATTTCCAGCGATGAATTTGAAGACTGGACAGCGTTACGTTGGGCCTGGCGGGGCTGAGATGATCGTCAGTAAGGCCAGCGGCGAGGGGGAGCTGACCGATGGCGATATCCTGCTGCAAGTCAAGGGGCCCAATGTGGACTTCGGCGGGATGACTTCCGCCAACGACGCGCCGGAGGTTACCATGGGCAAGCGGCTCACCTCCGCCGATGGCGGCGTTTCGGTGCTTATCACCAAAGCCGGCAAGTGCGACCTCCGGCTCAACGGAACGCCGATGGAGTTGCAGGAGGCCAAGCAACTGCCATCATCGGACTGACGCCTCCCGGCAGCGGCAAAACCAATTAGGGGCGGGTTTGAAACCCGCCCCGGTTGTTTCAGGCGTGAGGCTGTATCCGGCGTGAGGCGGAGGACTCTGCGCGCTCCGGCCTACAGGAAGTGCGGGATGACGTACTTCCCGAAGAGGCGGATGCTGTTCATTATCTTGCCGTGGGGCAGGTTGCCCATCTGCATAAAGCAGAGGAGTTGGTCAACGCCGGCTTCCTGGTACTTTTCGATGGTCTTGATCACCGTTTCCGGCGTGCCCATGGCGAAGGCGCCGGAGGCGATGTGGTCGGCGGCGGTCTTGTCCACGCGCTCTTCCTGAACGGCGTTGACGGCGAAGCGGTAGCTGTCGGGCACGCTGCGGCCGGCCCAGGGCGCGTAGAGTTCCTCCGCCTTGCCGACGAACCACTCGCCCTCGCGGGCGGCGGATTCGTAGGCTTCCTCGTCGGTTTCGGCGACGTGGACCATGCACAGCGCGGCAATATTGTCGTTGACCATGCTGCCGATAGGCTGGGCGTTCTTAACCGCCTCACGGTAAATGCCCACCCTTTCCACCAACTGCTCGTGGCCGCCCAAGTTGAAGCAGAGGACGCCTACGCCCAACTGGCCGGCCTCGCCGAATGACGCCGGCTGGCTGCACGCCATCCACATGGGCGGGTGCGGGTCCTGCACCGGCTTGGGGATTACCGAGCGAGGCGGGATGTTGTAGAACTCGCCAGCATGGGAGAAGGGATCTTCCGTCCACATGCGGGGGATCATGCCGATGGCCTCGCGCCACTGGGATTTGGTGGTATCCGGATCAACTTCAAAACCGTCCATCTCGGTGAGGGTGGTGGAGCGGCCGGTGCCCAGGTCCATGCGGCCGTCGCTTACGATGTCCAGCACGGCGGCGCGCTCGGCGACGCGGACGGGGTGGTTGTACGCGCCGGGCAGCAGCGCGACGGCGTGGCCGATGCGGATGCGCTTGGTGCGCTGGGAGATCGCCCCGTAAAGCACTTCCGGCGCCGAGCAGTGGGAGAACTCCCGCAGGAAGTGGTGCTCCACCGTCCAGAAGTAATCAAAGCCCACATCATCGGCCAGCTCCACCTGGGCCATCACCTGCTTGTAACGGTCGGCTTCGATGCCGGGGTAGTGGGGTTCTGGAATCTGTATTTCGTACATCAATCCGAATTTCATAATGTTTGCTCCTCAGATCGCAAGCCGACTAGCGAAGAATGGAGTTGGGTCAGTGTCTTTCGCGAATGTTACCACAAGGGGCAAGGCGGGCTCGGCTCAAGTGTCGCAACGCCAGCCAAGTTATAAATGCGGTCGTTGGCAAGGCGGTCGTTGGTAAGGTAAGTAAGCTACCGGATGGAACCCGGCCAAAAACTCGAGCGGGCCGGCTTATCTCCGGCCCGCTCGAGACTGGCGCGTTAGGCCGCCCGGCTTACGGCACCAGCATCGCCCGGGTGATTTCCGTCTGTCGCTGGCTCCACTCGGCGGCGGCGAAGGCTTCGTTGACTTCGGCCAGGGGGAAGGTGTGGGAGACCAGCTTGTTGAAGGGCAGCTTGTCCTGGTTGCGGACGAGGAAGTCCAGCAGTTCCGGGAGCAAGGCGGGGCGGTACATCAGGCTGCCGACGATGTTCTTGCCCTGGAGGAGCTTGGACGGGTCGATGGACACTTCCTGGCCGCGCACGATGTCGCCGATTTCGACGAAGGTGCCGCCATTGGAGAGCATATCGATGCCCTCGCGCAGCAGGTCGGCCCGGCCCACCAGCTCCATTACCACGTCGGCGCCCCGGCCTCGGGTGAGTTCGCGCACTCGGCGGACGCGGGTTTCAGGAGTGTTGAACTCTTCAACGTTGATGGTGTGGTCGGCGCCGAACTCCTCGGCCAGCCGGAGGCGGTTCTCCAGGCGATCCAGGACGATAACCCGGTCGGCGCCGCGCTCCTTGGCCATGGCGGTGGCGTGGAGTCCCAGGCCGCCGGCGCCGATGATGACGACGGATTGGCCGTGGCTCATATTGGCCCGCTCCAGGCCCGTGGTGACGGTGCCCATGGCGCAGTTGACCGGGCCGAGGAGGTTGTCGGGCAGTTCGTCGGGGACGCGGAAGAAGGGATGACGCGGCGGCAGGTAGAGGAAGTCGCCGTAGGTGCCGGTGAAGTAGGGCCAGTTGCCGGCGGCGGGATACTGGCGGTTGGCGCACCAGTTGGTCGCGCCGCGCAAGCACATGTGGCAGTGGTAGCAGGGGAACACGGCGGCGTACACCACTCGGTCGCCCTCCTTGACCTCGGCGCCCCAGTAGTCGGTGATGACGCCGTCGCCGAGGTATTCGATGACGCCGGTTCCTTCGTGTCCCATGACACGGCCGGTTGCGGGCAGTGGATTGTGCTCCTGGGTCTGGTCGCCCCGCCAGGTATGCAGGTCGGAGCCGCAGATGCCGGCCTGGGTCATGCGAAGCAAGGCCGCTCCCGGTTCGGGTTCCGGCACGTCATACTCTTGGATCTCAAAGGGCTGACCGTATTCTTTAACGACAACAATGCGTCCTTTCATGGTATTTCCCTCCGGTTTGGCGGCATTGCCGATTGGCGGTATCCTAGCACAGATCCGATACGGTTGTGCTAGGATGAGGGCGTATCAGGCACCACCGGAGCGGGATAGTTATGAAGATTGCGATTGGTTCCGACCACGCCGGGTTTGAATACAAGGGCAAATTGCTGGCGCTGCTGGCGTACCTGGGCCACCAGGCCATTGACTACGGCGCCTATTCCGAGGATCCCACCGATTATCCGCAGTGGATCCGTCCGGTAGCCGAAGCGGTGGCTCGGGGCGAGGTTGACCGGGGCATCGTGTTGGGCGGCTCCGGCAACGGAGAGGCCATAGTGGCCAATCGCGTGCCGGGCGTGCGCTGCACCCTATGCTGGAACGCCCAATCCGCCCGCTACGGCCGGCAGCACAACGACTGCAACGTGCTTTCCATGGGGCAGCGTCTGGTGTCGTGGGAAACGGCGCGGGAGATTGTGGACGTGTGGCTGACCACAGAGTTTGAGGGCGGCCGGCACCTGCGGCGAATTAAGCAAATAGATGAGTGAGGCAGCCTTTATCCACAATTAAAGTATCATATTTATCAGAGGCAACCACTATGACGGTCAACGGCGCGAACAATGAAATCAACCGCCGGCTGGACAATATCGAGGCCGGGCAGGCGGAGACCAACCGCCGGCTGGACAATCTCGAGGCCGGACAGGCGGAGACCAACCGCCGGCTGGACAATCTCGAGGCCGGACAAGAGGAACTGCGCGCCGGACAGGAGGAACTGCGGGGAAGGATGGACAGAGTTGAGCGAAATGTACAAGGTATTCGGGATGATATCGGCCCGTTGAAAGCGGAACACGCTCGCAGCAGCGCTTTGCGAGTAAGTTATCGCATCTGCGAAGACTTGGGGCTGGATGAAGTCAGGCTCCTGGAACGGGACGAGCGTCGCGCGATGGTGCGCCAGGCCGATACGTCAGACATCCCGCGCAATTACCGGTACAGTTTTATTGAAGCGGACGCCATCATCGAGGCAATTGATGAGACCGGCGCAACCCACTACGTCGCTATAGAGGCATCCTTCACTGCCGATGAAAGGGATACCACCCGGGCGGTTCGGAATGCCGGTTATTTGACCCGGTTCACCGGCCGGCCCGGGCACGCTGTCGTTGCGTCAAATCGCATTGACAACCGTATCGCTGACGCCCTTGCATCAGGCAAAGTGCGTTGGTGCCGTTTGAGCGAGGAAGATTTGCAAATCGATTGACCGAGCTGTTGGTTATGGCGCCAATGCGCCGGTCACTCCAATCATGCTGTCCCGGGTAACCAGGCCGGCTAACTCCTGCTCGCTCATTCCCTCGGTTCCGGCCGGCCGTTGGGGCAGCACCAGGTAACGCAAATCGGCGGTGCTATCCAGCACGCTGAGTTCGGCGCCGGCGGGAGGCGCAGCGCCGAACTCGGCCATCACGCTCCGGGGGTCGCGCACGGCGCGGGCGCGGTAGGCCAGGCTCTTGTACCAGTCGGGCGGGCGGCCCAAGAGCATCCGGGGGTAGCAGGAGCAGAGAGTGCAAACCACCAGGTGATGCACGTCATCGGTGTTCTCCACCACGGCCAGATGCGGCGTTTCCTCGGGAATATTGATGCCCATTTCGGCGAGGGCGGAACGAGCATCGGTCAGCAGGCGCGCCTTGAAGCCTTCATCCGTCCAGGCCCGCGCTACGACCCGTGCGCCGTCGGCCGGCGTTCGCCCATCCATCCGGTTCACCTGCTCTTGTACCTGGTCGGCGGAGAGCAGGCCCTTTTCCGCCAACAGCGCCTCAATTGCGACCGAGCGGAGGGCGACTTCGCTCATGGGTTCATCGTGGCTGTGGTCAACAGCGTGGGCTGTGGTCATTCTTCTCTCCCCGATATTCTATTGGAACGGATGTGGAACAAAACCGATTATGCCGGCGCGGCGCGGCCTTGGGAAGCAACGCCTTCAGTTGTGGCACCCCCGCGCCTCGATGTCCCAGACCACCTCCACCACTCCGTCGCGTATGCCGATGAAACGATCCCAGCGGCTGACCATGGCGTCCTGCTGTCCGGGGAGCAGTAGTACCTGGTCGCCAACCTCCAGCTCGGTTCCCTCCGCCACTTGAAACACGGTGCGGTCGGCGTCCATATCGACGGCATTAACTCCTGGGCGGCCTTCCACGCGCGGCAACCCTTTTATGCCGCACACCGCTCGAGCGCCGGCGTCGCCAATCGCCGTTCCCGGCCTTGGGACGCTGATAATGGAGCTCAGCACCTTGCCGGCCAACTGAAAATCCGGGATGTATTCGTACGACGTTTCCATAACCAGGTAGGAACCGCCCTGGATTTCGGTAACGTCAGGCATATCACCGGCGACATCGTAGCTCCAGGTTTCGCCCGTCGATACGATTTCCACCGGCAGTCCGGCGTCAATCATGGCTTCCCGAAGGTCCAGAACCGGCTGGATAAGGCGGTGGGCCTCAGTGGCGCGGTCTTCCCGGTCGGAGGAAGGTTCGGACATCATCTGGTGACTCATCACGCCTTTCAGGGAGAGTCCGGGCAGTGCATGGATCAGCCGGGCCAGGGCTAATCCTGGTTCCACCTCCTGAACCCCGCACCGGAGCAGTCCGGTTTCCTGCTCGATAACCACCCCCAAATTTACCCCCTGAGCAGTGGCCGTCCGGGAAAGATCGTGGGCATTCGCTGCGCTTTCGCAGGCCACCAGGACCTCGGCTTGATCCGCCAGGGCGCAGAGCCGGGCGATCTTGGGTGGGGCAACGACCTCGCTGGTAACGAATACGCTGGCCACTCCCCCCTGAACCATCACCTCAGCCTCGGCAACCTTGGCGGCGCACACCCCGCCGACGGTGCCGCCGCGCCGGATCTGCCGGAGAGCCAGGGCCGGGCTCTTGTGATTCTTGCTATGCCCACGCAACTTGCTGTGGCGTTCGCCATAGTAATCGGCGATCACATCCATATTGTGATCCAGCGCAGCCAGGTCCAGGATCAGACATGGCGTATCCAGTTGCTCAATGGGAGTGCCGGGTTGGGGTTCATACGCTGGCGGCATGCACATACCTCCGAAGTTCCCGCAGATCTAATTGAATCCGGTTGTGAATACTAGAGCGTGGTGACATTTTAAAAGTCAAATCTTAGTTCAGGGTTTCTGCGGAAGCCGGGGAAGCCTCTGCGACAGGAACGCTGGTCTTATTGGTGTGTCCTCTGGATTCCCGCTTTCGCGGGAATGACGGGGGCGTCAACCGCGCTTGACCGGGGAGTTGCATCAAAGCGGCGTTACGCCAGTTGTCCCCGACCGGCAACGGGCCAATACCCTACCAGCTTGCCATCCCGCACGGCGCGGATGTAGTCATACTGGTTGATGCAGAGGGCCAGGTTATAGGGAACGAGGTGGACTTTGTCGTTGGGCATCAGCTGGGCGGTGGCCGGCCCTTCCAGGTCCAGGATGCCATGTTCCGCGCTGAACCGGGTAGCTACGGCGCCCGGGAACCCTTCCAGAACCGGCACACCGAAGTCGGGCCCGGTAGCTTTGTGACCGGCATCCAGTACCGCCCGGCCCGCTATGGGATGGCTGATGATCGTTGCCAGCACAGTGGCCGCCCGTTGCAATTCCGGGCGGATTGGCAAGGTTTCCAGATCCATCAGGGGGTACACCCCGGCCTGAACCTCAGTAATGCCGGGCAACTGCGACACAATGTCATAGTTATAAGTGCTGCCGGCGCTTACCGTGGCGACCGCAATGCCGGCCTGCTCCAGGGCGCTTCGCGTATCCAGCACCGGTTGCAAACGACGATGGGTTTCAGCCTCCAGTTCGGCGCGGTCGGTTATGGGCAAGGGGCCTTCGTAGGCCATTATTCCTTTGAATGATAAGCACGGCGCGTCCGCAACCGTTCGCGCCAGCTCAACGGCGTCGCGTCCGGGCGCGACGCCGCCAAACCCGTAGCCAGCGTCGATATCCACCAGTACGCCCAACGTGACCCCGGCGGTCTGCGCAGCCGCGGCCAGGTCTGCGACGTTGCGGGGGTGGTCCACCGCCACGCTCAGGGCAATTCGACCGGCCAAGGTAGCCAGCCGGCGAATCTTGGCCGGAGTAACCACCCGGCCCGCGATCAGTATGTCGTCAATGGCCGGGGACAGCGACGGGGCCCCATCACCGGCGGAAGGGCCTTTACCGCCACCGGCGAAGACCTCGGCTTCCCCCAGGGAGCTGACCGCCACACCGCCGGAGTTGCTTGCGGCGGCCAGCTGGAACCGGGCGATTTCCGGGCAGCCATGACAGGAGACATGAGGCCGGACGCGGACTTGATCGGTGGCCGGTCCCTCGTCAGAGCCGCCAAAAGCGTCGTGCAGGACCGCGATGTTCCGCTCCATTATCCCCAGGTCAACCACCAGGGCCGGTGTATCCAACTCTTCTGCTGGGGCGCCAATGGGCTGAAATATCGGTCGCTCCATAGCTAATGTCCCTCTCAATTGCAATGCTGCTGCTGGCCGGCAGGATAGCACAAATCAGGCCGGTTCCAGCCAGTGCTGGTACACGTCCACCAGCAGGGTGTCCGCCGGGTTGCCGGCGTAGTCGCTCCAGAGGTCGGTCTGGCGCAGGCGGATGCGGTAGAGGGGCTGACGCGGGAGGCCGTCGCCGCCGTGGGCCAGCGATTCGGGGTTGGGATAAACGCCGCAGTGGGCGGCAACAACGCCGGTATGCCCCTGGATATAGGCCGGCGTGCGGAAGTGATGCGCCGGCGCGCCGACGCGGATGCGGACGGGGGAGCCGTCGGGGTAAATGACGGGTTCGGCGGGTGTCGTCATCAGAGTCCCTGCTCCCGCAGCTCCGCGGCTTTGGCGTCAATCTCGGCCTGGCTCAGTATTCCCTTTTCGATCAGCAGGATTTCCAGGGCGGCGGTCCACTTCTCGTAGTAGGACAGGGTCTCGTAGCGTTCCGGCGGCAGGCTTTCGATGGCGCGGCGCATTTCGTCGGTGGTGCGAATACCCTGGGCGCCGAGCGCCTGATGCACGGCGTCCACCCGACGCTCCCAGTCGCTGTATTCGTGCTCAGCGCGGTCGATAGGCGTATCATCGGGCCAGCCGCCCCGGTCGTGTACTGCGGGGGCGGGTTCTTTTCGTACCATAGTTATGCTCCTTGCTCCCACATTTGGGCAACGTCCACGGATCGCATGAAACGGACGCCGGGGAAAGTCTTGATGTATTCAATCAGCCGTTCCAGCATCAGCAGGCGGCCCGGGCGGCCGATGTGCTGGGGGTGCATGGTCAAGTTGAAGCAGCGTCCGTAGCGGTAGATGCCGCGGAACTCGGCGGCCCAGCTATCGAACACTTCGTCGGGGTTGCGCATGGGGCCGAGGCGGTTGGCCGACGGCGCGTAGGCGAAATGGGGAGCGTCGTCCAGCAGCCAGTGGATGGGCAATTCTACCATGCGCCGGGGCGGGTCGCCGCCGGACACGTAGTAGGGAGCGTCGTCGCCCATCAGGCTGCTGTCGTAGCGAAAGTTGTGCTTGGCCAACAAATCCAGCGACACCGGACTGAGCTCCCAGCTGGGGGAGCGGTAGCCGACGGGGGCGGCGCCGGTGAGGTCGCCCAGGATGCCGATGCCCTTGATGAGGACTTCCTCCTCCTCGGCCGGCGTCATGGTAGCCGGCGGTTCGTGGAGATAGCCGTGGTGGGCCACCTCGTGGTGGCGGCCGGCGATGTCGCGCACCAGATCGGGATGCGTCTCCGCCACCTGGCCGGGGATGTAGAAGCTGGCCGGGATGCCCTGGGCGTCCAGCAGATCCAGGATGCGCGGCGTGGCGACGCTGGGGCCGTACTCGGCCATGGAGAGCAGGCTGGGGTAGTTGGCGAAGTCGGCGTTGCGGTTCAGCCAGGAAGAAACGCCGTCCACGTCAAAGGTGATGAGAGCCACGCATTGGGTGTTATCGGGCCAGATGCCGGACATTTGAGAACTCCTCCTGCGCGATGGTGATTGCCGTCAGGCATTATATCCGCCGCTCATCATAGCAAGGGCAGTTTCAGCATCGGGGAAACCCTTTTTATCAAACACCAGACGGAATACGCCTTTGGCCGGCCCGTCGCGCACGGTCATTTTACCGCCGTTGAAAGTTTTCTCAAGGGCGGCAAACAGTCGTTCTTTGTAATCGGTATCATCGTTACCCTGCAAATGTTCGCCTTTGGTCTCAAAAACCACCACACTGGGTTTGCCGTCAGTTTCGCCGGCCATTGCTATGAAATCGGGCCAGACGCGATTGCGCCGCCAGCCTTGCAAGTAGTAGTCGCCACGTTGGCGCACGGCGACCCGGTGCCACCACTGCAACGCTTTCTGTTCGTCCAGGTAAAAGGCGAACCGACGCTCCAGGTCGTTGAAATCCCGCTCGAAGACCGGCTCGAAAAGGGCCAGCTGAACGGACTGGCCGAAACATTGCAACTGAACGTCGGTGTCGGCAACTGAGATTTCGTATGACTTGGCTACGAGGTGATTGTGGTCGCCGGTTTCCAGGTCGAAGCGAATTTCGCCTTTGGCCAGCTTGGCGCGAAAGACCTGCTCGGCGTGCTGGTCCAGCGTTTTAGCCACGTACTCCCGCAACTGGGCGGCCAGAGCGGAACGCTGCCCGTAGATGGCGTCATCATCACAACCGGCGTTGCGCATTCCCTGGATAAGTTCCCCGGCGACGCGGGCCGCCTGGAACGGATTGGGCATCACATCCGAAATGCGGCGGGCGTACCAGGATACGCGGGCGGTTTTGTCAACGTAGAGTTCCTGCCGGCCGTGATACACCGCCGGCAAAGCCGCGTCAGCGACATCAACGGCTGCCGTCTCATCATGCGGGCCGACGGCTTGCGTCGCTTGCGGGTTGGGGGCCTGGATGCTGTCCAGGTCAAGGCCGGGGAGGATGTGGCGCTGGTAATCCAGTTCAGCCCAGCCTCCGCTGCCGTCCTGGTGCAGCACTTTGGGCAGAAAGATGGCCGCCTCCCGAAAGCGCTCCCGCCGCCGGATCGCAACCTTCTTGATGTTGACGGACTGATTGCCGCGCACTTCATTGTCCAGCCCGGTCATCCCATCCTGTTCCAACCCCGCCTTGACGCGCTGAACGGCTTCGCCCACGTCAATATTCTGACAATAGACATAGCACTGGTCCAGCGTTTCCCGCCCGGTGAGTCGGGCGTGGGGTTGGCGCATCACCCGGCCTAGCAGCTGGGTGATGGCCTGCCGGGCTCCGGTATTGTCCAGCATTACCAGCAGATAGGCAAAGGAACAGTCCCAGCCCTCCTTCAGCGCATCTTTGGTGATTATCCAGCGGACGGGGGAGTACTCGGAAAGCAAGTTTTCGCTGCCCAGTTCGTCATTCTCCGACGATTTAACCCGCACGGCCTCCGGCGGAACCCCCAGGGTTTGCGTGAGATACGCCCGCGCGTCTTCGGCGTGGACGCGCTCGCCGTCGCGCTGGTTGCGGCCGGTGCGTTCCACGCGCACCACCGCAATGGGCCGGATATAACGTCCCGCGCTGTTTTGCAAGGAGAGCGCTTCGTTATCCAGTTCTTCCAGTTTAGCGTGGGCTTGCGCCAGCGTGTAATGCCAATCGGTGTTGGTGAAAGACGTTACCTGCACCGGCAGTTTAATCATCTCCTCGGTCTTCAGGTCAACGCCGGATATATCGACCAGCAGATTGCTGCGGCGATTGCTGGGTGTTGCGGACAGTTCAATGACCAGGCTGGGGTTGAGGCGGTTGATGGACTGCACAAACTCTTCGCTGGCGTTTCCTTGCTTGCCATAGGCTTTATGCGCTTCGTCCAAAACCACCACTGGCCGGACAATCTTGAACACATTGAACAAGCTCTGCGCAACCGGGCGGTCGGCGGCGGCTGGGTCAAGGTCAGGGTATTTCGCGCGGAGGCGGGCATCGCCCAGCGCATCGTCATTGTCCGGGAAGAAGGACGTATAGCGGCCGGAATCCCGAAACATCCGCAGAAAATCCCGGTTATTCTTACGGTTGGCGGACTGTAGCGATATGAGCATCACGCAGAGGTAATTGGCGACATCGCCGGCAGTAAAGCGGTCGTCCTTCTCCAGCATCTTGACGCGGCCACCGCTGGCGCGCTCCAGCATTTGCCGGTAGGGATGCTCCCGGCTCCACAGCGCCGCTTTAGTCTGCCGGTAAATGGCGTTGCTGGGAACCATCCAGAGAACCAGCCCGTTATTCCGGTTCAGACGTTCCAGCGCAGCGGCGCCCAACAGAGTCTTGCCGCCGCCCGTCGGCACCTTGAAACAGCTATGCGGAATGGGAAAATCGGCGGCGGCAGTGCGGTCAACGTAGGGGCCGGCCGAAGTCGCCACTTCGCCGGCGTCGGCCAGTTTCTGCCAGGCGGTTTTGGGGTAGTTGCGGACGTCCGGGGGAACGTCCGCGCCGACGCTCCGCAAGGCGTCTCCGGCGATTTCGGACTTCGCCTGCGCCGCCGCCAGCCCATCCCGCCAACGCTCAAAGGCGTCCAGCGCCAGGGTCTGGTACTCTTTCAGTTCCATGGGCGCCCCCTTATCCCGGCCGGTGCAGCTCGTAGGGTATCTGGCAGAAGGTGATGTTCCGGTCGGTGAGGAACCGTTGGCCGATGAACTTGCCGACGGCGAAGACGACGGCCGGCCGGCCGCGGCCGGCAATCCGCCCGGCCCGTTCTTCGTTCAGCATGGCCTCGTTGCTGCGCAGCCAGTCGATGTCGGGCTGATACAGCAGGTAGTAATCAGTGGCGTCGCCGGAATAAAACAGGCCGTCGTCGTTGTGCGCTGACAGTTTGCCGGACGCCGACCGTCCGGTGGCGGTATGCAGGAGGTAGGCGGCCAGCTCCGAATACTCCGGCAGGGACTCCCCGGTGAGCATCCCCTCCACGTCAATCGGCTGGCCCAGGGTGCAGTAGGTGAAGGAGCCGCCCAACCCTTCTTGCAGGGACTTGTCTCGCGCATTGGGCACACCTCGGATGACGCGGCGCACCCGCTCGGCGGTGATAGTGTCGGCGTAATCCTCGCACTCCACCAGGATGAACTTGCGGTTGCCGCCGTCTTCCTTGTTCAGCGCAAGTACGGCGTGGGCCGTGGTGCCGCTGCCCGCGAAGGAATCCAAGATTAAATCACCATCGCGAGTGCAAAGAGGAATAATCTCTTTGAGTAGTGGCATAGGTTTGGGATACGCGAACTGTCCGGCGCCTAAAATGCTCCTCAATTCAATGCTGCCGTGAGCGGTAGTTTTTACAATTTCAGGGTCGAACATCGACGGATACGCAGTTTGAGTCTCAGTCCCAGCTGGGATAGTACGATAGGCTTCAATCCTCCCGTCAGATTGCTCTTCAAAAAGTACTAATCCGTTCTCAAATAAGTCTTCCATGGTGCTTTGTGCCACGCGCCAGCGCCCGTCCTTCCCGTCTGGGCGGATAGGATAGACTTCTCCGAACTCTGCTGATTGGACCGGATAATACATAGTTGGCCTATCTTCTCGCTTGTCTCCCTGACCCCACTGCCTCAAGCGTTCTTTGGACTCTGCTTCACGTACACGTTTATCAGTCTTGAAATTTATCACTTCACCGCTTTTGGAGTACACAACCACATACTCATGTACTGTGGAAGTGTTTTTTGACGTGGCCCCCCTACCCAATCTGGAACGCCATATGAACGATTCTATGAAATTATCCTCGCCATAAATTTCGTCCATCAACATTCGTAGATGACGCAATTCGTTGTCGTCAATAGACACGAAAATTGCCCCGTCGTCAGAGAGCAACTCCCGCAGGAGGTGCAAACGGGGCCACATCATGCAGAGCCACTTGTCGTGGCGTTCCAGGTCTTCGTTGTCAACCGGACGGTTCTGGGCAAGCCATTCCCGCATCAGCGGGCTGTTCACCTGGTCGTTATAGGCCCAGCCTTCGTTGCCGGTGTTATAGGGCGGGTCGATGTAGATGCACTTGACGCGGCCGGCGTAGCGGGGCAGCAGCGCCTTCAGCGCGTGCAGGTTATCGCCGTGTATGATAAGGTTGCCGTCAGAGCTCTCTCTCTCTCTCTCTCTCTCTCTCTCTCTCTCTCTCTCTCTCTCTCTCTCTCTCTGGTGACGTCGCATTTGAGAGAACATTTGTGCCATTGCTGGCCGGGAAAGACCTTTCCCAGTCGGGAACCAGCGGGCGGTAGGGGACGGTGAGGTGGTGGGCGTAGATGTGCTGCTTGCCCTTGAAGTCCAGCGTCGGCATCGTAAGTTCCCTCCGGCGGTGGCGCGTCGCCGATGATAGCAGAGGCGTCGGAAAGCCCGTCAACTACCCCGCCGGTATCGCGTCGAACCCGGTGTAGGGGCGCAGCGCCTCCGGGATGACTACCGAGCCGTCGGGCTGCTGGTTGTTTTCCAGCAGGGCAATGACGACGCGGGGCAGGGCCAGGCCGGAGCCGTTCAGGGTGTGGACGAAGCGGGGCCGTTCTCCCGCGCCGGGCCGGTAGCGGATGTTGGCGCGGCGGGCCTGAAAGTCGGTGCAGTTGGAGCAGGATGACACTTCCAGCCATTCCTGGGAGCCGGCGGCCCAGACCTCAATATCGTAGGATTTGGCCGAGGGGAAGGATATGTCGCCGGCGCACAGCTGCAAGACGCGGTAGGGCAGGTTGAGGCGCTGGCACACCGTTTCGGCGTTGGCCAGCAGGGCTTCCAGCTCGTTGAAAGAGGTTTCCGGCGCGACGAACTTGTACATCTCCACCTTGTTGAACTGGTGGACGCGCTTGATGCCCCGGGTGTCCCGGCCGGCGGCGGCTTTCTCGCGCCGGAAGCAGGGCGTGTGGGCGACGTAATACAAGGGCAGCTCGTCGGCGGAAAGTATCTCGTCCCGGTGCAGGTTGGTCACCGGCACTTCCGCCGTAGGAATCAGCCAGAGGTCATCCTCGTCGTCGTGATACAGGTTGTCGGCGAACCGGGGCAGGTTGCCGGAACCTTCCATGATCTCTCGGCGCACCAGGATGGGCAGGGCCACTTCGGTGTAGTCGTGTTCGCGTCCGTGCAGGTCCAGCATCCAGGCGATGATGGCCCGCTCCAGCCGCGCGCCGTAGCCGTGCAGTGTGTAGAAGCGGCTGCCGGCCAGCTTGACGCCGCGCTGAAAGTCAATGATGCCCAACCGCTCGGCCAAGTCCCAGTGGGGCTGCGGCGCAAAATCCCCGTGCTCCACACCGATACTCGCCGGTTCGCCCCAGTGCCGCAGGACGACGTTGCCGGTTTCGTCCGTACCATCGGGAACGCTGGCGTCGGGCAGGTTGGGCAGGGCCAGCATAGCATCGTTGATTTGGGCGTCCAGGCGGCGCACGTCGTCTTCCAGGGCGCTGATGCGCTGGCCAACCTGGCGCATCTCGGCCACCACGTCATCGGGCGGCGGGCTGCCCTGGGATCGGGCCTGGCCGATCTGGCGGGACACCTGGTTGCGGCGAGCGCGCAACTCGTCGCCCTCGGTGATGGCGGCGCGGCGGCGGGCGTCCAGGGCCAGTATTTCGTCCAGGCAGTCCGCGTCTTCGGCGCGGCGTACCAGGGCCGCGCGCACGGCGTCGGGTTCGTTGCGGATTTGTTCCAGGGAGAGCATAAGTCAGCACTGTTATACCAGGGTGAAAATCAGCTGTCGGACCTCAAACACGAATCCGGGCAGCACGTCCTCGCCGTCCAGCGTCTCCGGGTCTTGCAGCAGTTCGGGTTCGGCGGCGCTGGCGCGGTAGATGCGGACGGTGCGCTCGAGGGGGTCGATCAGCCAGCCGAGGCTTGCGCCATTGTTCCGGTACTCCCGCATTTTGTCCTGTAGCTCGATCAAGTCAGACGGGCGGGATTGGGATGGGGAGCGGATTTCCACCACGAAGTCAGGGCAATAAGGCCGCGGACTACCGGATCTGATGCCATCCGTCGGGACATTGGCCGCCGCCGTCCAGGCTGCGTCGGGGTAACGGATGGCGCCGTTGGGCAAGAGGTAGGCGCCGCTGGCGGTAGTAGCGTAGCCGGGGCGTCCGTTAGCCAGGTTCCAGATGTGCAACGCCCCATAAGTCTCGCCTTCTTGAGCATCAGCCGGGTAGTAAGGCGGCATTGTCAATTCCAGTTCGCCGCTGGCGTTGAGTTCAATCCGGCAAGGGAAGTCGGGGTTGGCCAGGGTCAGATCAATACACCAGAGCGCGCAAGCCGCGGCGCCGGCAGCGACCACATCGCGGGGCAAGCTAATCTTGAGCGGAAATGGATTGGCGCTGGCAGCATTGCCCAACGTTTCCGCCTCGGGGCGACGGTTCGCGGTCGTCGTCATATCGGTTCCGGTTCCGACATTCGCTGTAGTCATGCTAGTCACCCGGTTCCGACATTCCTAATCGCGCGGCGCCGCGTTTCCATCGTCGTTGGAAAGAGAGCGCATCTGGGGGAATAATAGTACGTCGCGTATGGTGGACTGGCCGGTAAGGAGCATGACCAGGCGGTCGATGCCGATGCCCAGGCCGCCGGTGGGAGGCATGCCGTATTCCAGGGCGGTGAGGAAGTCGGCGTCGGCGCGGTCGGCCTCCTCGTCGCCGTAGGCGTCGCGCTGGTGTTCCTGGGCGGCGAAGCGGGCGCGCTGAACTTCCGGGTCATTCAGCTCGGTGTAGGAGTTGGCGATTTCCATGCCGGCGGCGAATGCCTCGAACCGTTCCACGTAGCCGGGCTGATCGGGATGCCCCTTGGCCAGCGGCGACATATCCTCGGGGTAGTCCGTGAGGAAAGTAGGCTGGACCAGGTGCGGCTCCACGTAAACGGAGAGCATCTTGTCGATGAGGCGTCCCCGCGCCTCGCTAGGCCCGGGTTCCAGGCCGAGATCCCGCGCAACGCGGGTAAGCGACTCGGCATCCGGGTAGTCCTCGATATCTATTCCGCTGCGCCGCCGCAGTTCCTCCCGCAGGGACCGGCGCGGCCAGGGCGGCGTGAAGTCGATGATGTCGTCGCCCATGGCAATCTGCATACTCCCGTGAATGTCCTGGGCCAGCGCTGACACCAGCGCCTCCACCATCTCCATCACCGTGTTGTAGTCGGCGTAGGCTTCGTAGGACTCCAGCAGAGTGAATTCGGGATTGTGATCCTGGTCGATGCCCTCGTTGCGGAAGACCCGGCCGATTTCGTACACCTTGTCCAGACCGCCTACGATGAGGCGCTTGAGATACAGCTCAGTGGCGATGCGAAGGTAAAGCTGCTCGTCCAGGGCGTTGTGGTGGGTGATGAACGGGCGGGCGTGGGCGCCGGCGGGAATGGGCACCAGGATGGGGGTGTCCACTTCGATGAAGCCGCGGCTGTCAAAGAACCGACGAATGCCGCTGATGATGCGGCTGCGCTGCACGAAGGTTTCGGAGATTTCCGGGTTGGCGATAAGGTCCAGGTAGCGTTGACGGTAGCGGGTTTCCACGTCCCTGAGGCCGTGCCACTTTTCGGGCAGCGGGCGCATCCCCTTGGCGAGGACGGTCAACGAGTGGACTTCGATGGTGGGCTGGCCGGTGCGGGTACGCATCATGTTGCCGGATACGCCCAGAAAGTCGCCCAGGTCCAGGTCTTGCAGCAGGGCGTATGCGTCGCCGAGGACGTTCTGGCGGAACATGGCCTGCACCACGCCCGAGGCGTCGCGCAGATCCAGAAAGGCGGCGCGGCCCATAACACGCATGGAGACGATGCGCCCGGCCAGATGGAGACCGGCTACGCTTTCAGTTGGGCCGGCGGTTTCGGATGGGCCGGCGGTTTCGGATTCCTCAAAACGGGCCACCGCTTCGGCGGCGCTGCAATCGCGCCGGACGCGGGGCGGGTAGGGATCCAGGCCGCGCTGGCGGATGCGGGATAACTTGGCTCGCCGGCTGGCCAGATTGGCCTCCAGGCTGCCCAGGTTGTCCTCTGGTTCGGGCGTTGTCAGTTCGGTGGTGTCGGGCATGATAGCAGTTTGAATAGTAATTCCGGGCCTAGGCATTGTAAAGGCAGGCAGGCAGGCAGGCGGAGGACTGGGGCGCGCTGCGCCGGCGCCGTCTCTACCGGGTCTGGCCGAAGGGCAGCGACGGGTCAACGTCCAGGGCCAGGTCGGCGATGTCGCCGCGCTGGTACTGGTAGAAAGCGCCGGCGGCGATCATGGCCCCGTTGTCGGTACACAGCACCGGGGGAGGTATGACTGCCGGAAGGGGCGAAGCGGCCAGTACGCGCTGCCTGAGCCGAGCGTTGGCCGTCACGCCGCCGCCCAGTATCAGCCCTCGGGCGTGGTAGCGTTCGGCCATGGCCAGCAATTTAGCCGTCATCACGTCCACCAGAGACTCCTGGAATTGGTGGGCCAGTTGAGCGACCAGCCGGCGGGCGTCCGGGTCATCCGTTTCCGGCGGCGGATACAGCCCAACGTCTTGAGCGCGATGCAGCAGGGCCGTCTTTATTCCGCTGAAGCTGAAATCCAGGGTGTCCCTCAGCCACGCCCGGGGCAGCGCCGCCGCCGCCTGCGCGTCGCGTGGGCTGTGGTTGTTGTCGTCCGCATCGAATGTTGCCAGGGATGCGGCGGCTTGCTGGATTTCGGGACCGCCGGGGAAGCCCAGGCCCAGCACTCGCGCCGCTTTGTCGAACGCTTCTCCGGCGGCGTCGTCGCGGGTGCGGCCCACCAATCGGTAGTCGCCGTGGCCTTCCATCAGGATCAGGTCGGTATGCCCGCCGGAGGCGACCAGGCAGGCCAGGGGGAACCCCGGTTCACCGGACGGATCAGGAGCCGACGCCGGGCCGGTGGCCGCCAGCCAAGCGGCATAGATGTGCCCCTCCAGGTGATTTACCCCCAGCAGCGGCACGTTCAGCGTCATTGCCAGAGCCTTGGCCGTGTTGACGCCGCTGATGAGGGCGCCGGCCAATCCGGGGCCGTGGGTTACGGCGACGGCGTCCACGTCCTCCAAGGCGATTGCGGCGTCGGAAAGGGCGCGCTGCAAGGTGGGTTGCATATCGCGGATGTGCTGGCGCGAAGCCAGCTCGGGCACCACGCCGCCGTGGGTTGCGTGCAACGCGGCCTGCGAGGCTATCACGTTGGAACGCAAGAGGCGGCCGTCTTCAACCACGCCGACCGCAGTTTCGTCGCAGGAAGTCTCAATACCCAGAATAAGCATGCAAATTGACCCGTCCCGGTTGATGGCTTAAAAATTATAGCAGGGCGGCCGCCGGGTGCGGCGGCCGCTCGCTCCGGCCCTTTTCCATCCGGTTCCATCTGGGGGGCGAGGACTTTTTTTACCCAAAGCCATCGGAATGAGCGACGCGGCAACTTTACGATAGGCTGCCGCCAATGTTATCCTTTTCGCGGGTTATCCTTTTCGCGAATAATCAAAATTGGGGTTTGGTTGCCTGGGACGGCGAGCGGCCCGCGTTCTCATAAGAAGGAGGTTTAGCGTCCCCATGATGGACATTGCGCCCGATGGTTTATCCCGCTGGGTCGTTCTGTTGCAGGCCGGAGATGTGACCGGTGGGTTGACCATACCGTTGGGCCTGCAACTTTCGTTGCTTGTCATAAGTTTTCTCGGAGTGGCGTTTTTCACCAGCGCTGAAGCGGCGCTGGTTGCCGTGAACAAGATTCGCATCCAGTTTCTGGACGGACAGGGCAACGTCGCCGCCGGCGTGGTGAACCGGGTGCTGGCGCAGCATGAGAAGTTCTTCGCCACCATACTGTTGAGCCAGAATGCTTTCACCATATTCGCCACCGCCATCGGCACGGCCCTGGCGGCGGACTTGCTGCAAAACGCCGGCTACGCCGCCCTGCTGACCTCAGTGATTATGACGGTGGCAATTTCCATATTCGGCGAGATCACTCCCAAGACCCTGGCCGCCACCTACTCCGAGCGTTGGTCGCTGTTGGCCGGCCGTCCGGTGGCCCTCGTGATGCTGGTTTGCACTCCGTTCATCTATCTGTTCACGGTGCTTCCGCGTCTGATGTACAAGCTCTTGGGAACATCTCCGGAGGCGTGGCAAACGGGCCTCACCAAGGGCGAACTCCGCATGATGATCGACCTGTCCAGCCAGCAGGGAGCGGTGGAACGGGAGGAAGCGCAGCGCCTGCATCGGGTGTTCAACTTCCGGGACCGACGGCTGAGTGAAATCATGACGCCCCGCACCGAAATCTTGTGGATCGAAAAGGGCACTACCTTGCGGGAGTTTCTGGCATTGTATGCTGAAAACAGCCACACCAGGTTCCCGGTGTTCGAGGGTTCCCCGGAAACGGTGCTGGGGGTTATCTCCAACAAGGAAGTGCTCATCGCCCAGAGCCATGGCCGGATCGGGATGGACAACCCCGTAACCGACACCTTGCGGCCGGTCGATTTCATACCGGAAACGGTGCCGGTATCCGACGCTTTTGACTCCATGCAGGCGCAACGCCAGTCCATGATGCTGGTCACCAACGAGTATGGGGGCATCGCCGGCCTGGTTACGCTAAAGCAGATCATCGGCGTCATAGTGGGGACTGTGGTGGACGACGACTCGCCATCGGCCGAGGCCGACGGCAGCATCGTCGAATTGGACGACGGAGCTTACCTAATGGAAGGAGGGTTGACCATCATCGAGATCAACGACCGACTGCAAGACGCCGGCATCTCCGTGCCGGAGGGCGATTATCAAACCATCGCCGGCCTGGTGCTCCACGAACTGGGCGAACTGCCCCAGGAAGCCGAATGGGTACGCGCCGGAGATTTGATGGTTACAGTTACCAATATGGCGGGCGCGCGCATCGACCGGGTGCGGCTGGAACGGGTGGCCGCAGTCGGACAGGAGGCGGTTCGGTGAAGCTCCACCTGGTGCGCCACGGCGAAACGGACATCAACGCCGCCGGCCGATTGCAGGGTTCTACCGACTCCCTGCTGACCGAGCGGGGCCGTCAACAGGCCCGGGAACTGGCGGTAGCCAGCCTCACCTGGAACCCGGCAGCCATTTATTCCAGCCCGCTGAAGCGAGCCCGCGACGTGGCCGCCCGGATGGCCGACCTGACCGGATTGGCCGTTGCCGATGAACCCCGCCTGACCGAGATGCACATGGGCGCGCTGGAAGGCGTGACCATTCAGCAGATGCGCGACGGCTGGCCCGATCTTTACCAGGGCTGGCGCCGGGACGCCAGCAGCGTCACGATGCCCGACGGCGAGTCGCTGGGCATGGTCCAGGAGCGCGCCATGGCCGCCTTCGCCGACCTGGATAACGCGCACGACGTTGCGGACACGGTGATTGCCGTAACCCATAACTTCACCATCCGCTGTATTGTCGCCGCCACCCTCGACCTGCCCCTGGCCAACATCAACTACATGGATCTGGGCCTGGGCAGTCGCACCACCATCACTACCGGGCAGCGCGGCCGGCGGCTCAACCAGTACAACGCCGTGGATCACCTCACGCCGGCCAACCGCACCGGGTATTAGGGACGGCATGGGCCGCAACAGACGGCGACGGCGGGATCGGGGATTCCAGGCAGCGCTGCAACTGTACATCACCGCGCTGACGACAGCCCGACGGGCCGGGCTGGGACCGGATGACGTGGTGGTGGCCGGAGTGTCCGGCGGGCCGGACTCTTGCGCCTTGCTGGGGGCGCTGCGCATTGCCCAGCTAGACACCCGCTTCGGTTTCAAGGTGCAGCCGGCCCACCTGATCCACGATTTTCGAGGGCAGGAAACTTACGACGACGCAGATTTCGTGCGCCGTATGTGGCCCGATTGCATCGTCGATGAGGTGGATGTTGCGGCATACCAGCGTGCGGCCGGAGTGAGTTCTTTCGAGCAGGCGGCGCGGGATGTTCGTTACGAGTTCCTGGCGCGGGTGGCCCGCCAGGTTGGGGCGCGGTTGGTGGCAGTGGGGCATACCGCCGATGACCTGGCGGAAACGACGCTGCTCCATTTGGCCCGGGGCAGTGGGCTGCACGGTCTGCGCGGAATGAGCGAGCTGGACGAGTGGCCCTACCCGGCGGGGCGAGAACTGGGCTTGCGCGTATGGCGCCCGTTGCTGGAACTGACCCGGCAGCATACCGTTTCGTATTGTCGGAATTACAACATCGACTACCGGGACGACAGCACTAACTATATGCGGAAGTTCGCCCGCAACCGGGTGCGCCAGGACCTGATGCCCGCGCTGCAAGAACAGTTGAACCCCCGCATTGTGGAGGCGCTGGGCCGCCTTTCGCGCACCGCGTCAGCGCAGGTGGATTATATGGAGCAGCAAGCCGACCTGCTGTGGCCTGAGGTTGCTCCGGAACAAAATCCCGGACGCGGCGCGCTGTATCTGAACCGGGAGCGGTTGGCGAAGGCGCATCCGGCGTTGCAGTACCTGCTGCTGCGGCGTGCCTGGATCGCCATAACCGGCCAGGCGATGCGCCTGACGGAACGACACTTGGCCGCGATGGCGCGGGTAGTCGTCGCGCCGGGGTCGGGCAAAACGGTGGAACTTCCCCGGGGGTATCGTTTTTC
Organism: Dehalococcoidia bacterium; assembly: GCA_963692995.1. GTDB lineage: Bacteria > Chloroflexota > Dehalococcoidia > Lucifugimonadales > UBA3495 > Bin87. Next base: position 178,651 of record OY843611.1, on the reverse strand, counting down.
CGCCCTAGGCGCCCGCGCAATGCTGACCGCTCCGCAAGCGCGGGAAGATTGCCCGTATCCGCCGCCGTTGCGCCGGCCGTTCCGGCTGACGCTGCCCGGGGGGCCCATCGCCGTCGCAGTTACCAAGCAGGACGGCTGGGCGGTTACGGCGCAGGCGGTTCGGCTGCCCGCCGATGCGTCCCTGGACACGGGCGACCCCTTGGCAGCGTACCTGTTCCCGGCGGCTCTGTCAGAAGGCGCCACGGTGCGCGCCTGGCAGCCGGGCGACCGCATTCAGCCCCTGGGCATGTCGGGCACGCGCAAGTTGCAGGACTTGTTCACCGACGCCGGCGTGCCGCGGAGCTGGCGGGAGCGGGCGCCGTTGGTGGTCACGCCCCGCGGCATCGCGTGGGTAGCCGGAGTTCGCATAGCGCAGTGGGCCGCCATGCCGCACTCAAACGGCGGCGATCTCCCGGCCATCATGATCAGGTTTGAGCACACCGCCGCCGGCGATTAGGCGCTTGGACGGATGACCCTATTGGACGAATGACCCGAAACGGCAACAGTCCGTTCTTCCCGCGACGAATTGCCGATTGTGTACAATAGTAGGATAACTCTAGAGGAAATTGCGAAACTCCCCCGATCCCACTCTCTTGATGGGACGAAGGCTAGGGATTGTTGAAAACCGGAAATCACTCCCCAAATTCCTCCAACCCCAACAGCCCGATAGACAGATCAAGCCGCTCTATTTACAATCAGGCCCGTCGTCGGTTCTTCGGCAACTAGAGGAGGGGGTTAGGTGCCGGTCCGCAATCTGGCGAATTTCCTGGTACACCTGTTCAGCGATGGAGATGAGCTGGAAGAGGTGTACCTTTCGGCAGTGCATGACCACTGCCTGTTTTGCCACGAGCCCATCAGCGATTCCCGGGCATACCTGGAATACCGGGTCTGTCCCTTCTGCCGTTTTCATTACACCCTCTCGGCGCGGGAGCGCATCGAGTTGCTGGCCGACCGGCGTAGCTTTCGTGAGCATAACCGCTACGTCCGCTCGGTGGCGCCCCTGTCTTTTTCCAGCCGCACGCCCTACGACGACCAGCTTACGGAAAGCCAGGACCGCACCGGTCTCACTGAGGCCGCCGTCACGGGAATCTGCCGGATCGGTGGGCGAAACGTCATGCTGACGGTGCTGGACTACGGCTTCATGGGCGGCAGCATGAGCAGCGTGGTGGGGGAAAAGGTGGCGTTGGCCTTCGAGCTGGCCGCCCGGCGCGGCCTGCCGGTAGTGGCGCTGGTTACGGGCGGCGGAGCCCGGACGCAAGAAGGCGTGCTGTCGCTGATGCAAATGGCCAAAACCGTCACGGCGGTCAACAAGCTGCGCGAGGCTGCGGCGCCGTTCATCGCCGTGCTGTCCAACCCCTCCACCGGCCAGGCCTACGGAAGCTTCGCCAACCTGGCCGACATCATCGTCGCCGAACCGGGTTCGGTGGTGGGTTTGTCGCCAATACGCACAATTATTGAAGCCACCGGCCGGCAGTTGCCCCCGGAGGCGCATACCGCCGAACACCACCTGCGACAAGGATTGCTGGACAGCGTCGTGGACCGGGAAGAATTGCGGGAACGGCTGAGCCAGCTGCTTAATCTGCTGGTAGAACCGGAAGGGATCCGTTTGAGCCGGCGGGCGGTCTCGCGTCTGCATGCGGTGGCGGCGGAAGATACGGAGACGTGGGAATCGCTGAACGCCGCAACCCACGATGAACGGCCCGACGCCCTGTACTACATGCGGCATGCACTGGAGGGCTTCTTTGAAATCTGCGGTGACCGGGTCAGCAGCGACGACCGCACCGTGGTCGGCGGCCTCGGCCTGCTGCGCGGTCACCCGGTGGCCGCCATCGGCCAGCAGCGCAGCCATTCCCACGACAGCGACCGCGGACGATACCTCTTGCATCCCAGCGGCCTCCGCAAAGCCCAGCGGGTCATCGCCCTGGCCGCCCGGTTCAACCTCCCTCTGATTACCCTCATCGACTCCCAAGGCGCCGACCCGCGCCTGGAGTCGGAAGAGCAGGGCATCGGCAACGCCATCGCCAGCAGCCTCTCCATGATGCTGGATGCGCCGACCGCATTGGTTTCAGTAATTATCGGCGAGGCCGGCAACGAAGCCGCCCTGGCCCTGAGCCTGTCCGACCGCATCCTGATGCAGCAGTACGCCATCTATTCGCCCATTTCACTGCATCACACCGTGGGCGGACCTTCCCGGGAACGCTATCTGACGCGAGAGGCGGCGGAAGCGCTCATGCTCACCGCCCGGGACTGCCAGGAACTTGGCATCATCGACCAGGTGGTGCCCGAACCCGCCGGCGGCTCCCACAACGACCCTCGCGCGGCGGTGACCAGCCTCGAGTTCGCCATCTACAAACACCTGGCGGAAACGAGCCGCCTATCCACCGGCAAGTTGGTCAAGCAGCGTTACCGCAAATTCCGCCAGATGGGGGAGCTGAACCCCTTCGCCCAGGAAGCCATCCAGCAGGAAGTGTCCGCGCTGTTGCGGATGCACGTGGTGGACGAGACGCCGGCGGAGCTGCCGCCGGCCGTGCCGGGGGAACGCCTGGCGCTGGAAGAAGGACTGGAGCGGCGGGCGTCGTAACGCCCGGAGCGGCCGATCAGGCTGCTCGCCCGAAGGATTGCAGGCTGCTCCGCAGCCGGTCGGCGACGGCGATATATTCCTGGCCCACCGTTTCGTCCACCAGCACCGTGGGCTGGCTGGTGTCGCGGTAAGAGCCGCGCAGGGACATGCTGCCCAGGAACGGGGCGTCGATATCCGTGGCCAGCTGGCGGCCCGCGCCTTGTCCGAAGATATCGCCGGAGTAATTTTCAACGATGCCGACTACGTTCAGGTTCAGCTTGCGGATCATGTTGATACAGCGCTTAGCATCGATGATCGCCAAGTCCTGCGGAGTGCTGACCACGACGAACCCGTCCATGGGCAGCGTCTGCATTACGGTGAGGGGCGAGTCGGAAGTCCCCGGCGGCAGGTCAACGATTAGATAGTCCAGCTCCCCCCAGTCGGTGGTCTGGAGGAACTGGTTGATGGCGTTGTGGATCATCGGGCCGCGCCAGATGATGGCCTCGTCCTCGTTCTCCTGAAAGAAGGCCATTGACACTACTTTGACGCCGTGTTCCTGGGCCGGAGTGATTTGGCCGTCGCGGTAGTCCGGCGCGTCCACCATGCCCATGACGCGGGTGACGTTGGGACAGTCGATATCAACGTCCAGCAGGCCCACCCGCTCGCCCTGCCTGGCCAGCGTCGTCGCCAGGTTGCAGGCCACCGTGGTCTTGCCCACGCCGCCCTTGCCGCTATAGACGCCGATCTTGGTGCGCACCGCGGCCAAGCGGTCGGTAATCTGCCGTTTCTGCTCCCACTGGCGTCGGATCTGTTGCAGGCGGGCGTTCTGCTGGGCGTTGGGTTGCTGTGGGGTTGCCATGGTGCGGTGTCTCCGGATTAGTTGGTCATTCCCGCGGAAGCGGGAAACCACGACGGGACTGGATCCCCGCTTGCGCGGGGATGACGGTGTAGAAGCGGGGATGACAAGGTAGCGGCGGGAACGGATGCGGTTCACGCAACTGGATCCCCGCTTTCGCGGGGATGACGGTGTAAAAGCGGGGATGACGGTGTAGAGACGGGAATGGCGTAGAGACGGGGATGACGGTGTGGGCTAGATGCCCAGCATATTGCGGGCCTCTTCGCTGATCAGGTCGGGAGACCAGGGCGGGTCGAAAGTTAGCTCGATGTTGACTTCCTCAACGCCTTCCACATCTTGAACGGCCCATTCGGCCTGCTGGGCGATGTGAGGCCCCATGCCGCAGCCGGGGAACGTCAGCGTCATCTGTACGAACACGTCGTTGACGTCGCTGACCTGCACGTCGTAAATCAGGCCCAGATCAACCACGTTCACCGGAATTTCCGGGTCATAAACCGTGCGGAGCGCCTCATAGACTTCATCGGGATTCACCGTAGCCGGCATGGTGAGCCTCCTTTGCCGTGGGTAAGTGCAAGCCATTATAGCCGATATTCGGGCGGGATGGGCGGTATTGCCATACCGGGGGTGTATGATGCGGACATGGATTCCGGCGCAAGCCGGAATGACCGGATTGTTGCGGGATGACGAGATTGCTGCGGGATGACGCGGTTGCTGCGGGATGACGCGGTAGCGACGGGAGTTTTACGGACGGGAGCTTGACGATGGTTGACTTGCTATTTGCCAACGGCACGGTGATTGACGGCACGGGGGCGGCCGGCTATCGCGGCAGCGTGGCGGTTACCGGCGATACGGTTCAGGTGATGACCGGCGACGTTTCGGCGGTGGACGCCGGGCGCGTCATCGACGCCGGCGGGTATGTCATTTGCCCGGGCTTCCTCGATATGCACTCCCATTCCGACCTGAAGCTGCTTACCGACCCGGCCCACGAGGCCAAGATACGGCAGGGCGTTACCACCGAGGCGCTGGGTATGGACGGCCTGTCCTATGCGCCCACCACGCCCCGGGGCCTGGAGCAGCTGCTCGTTTACCTGGCGGCGGTGAACGGCGCGGCGCCGGATGCGCGCTGGAGCAGCGTGGCCGACTTTCTGGCTCTGTTCGACGGCAGCTCGGCCTGCAACGTGCTGCACTTCGTGCCCCACGCCGCCATACGGGTGGCCGCCATGGGCTGGTCGTCACGCCTGCCCACCGACGCGGAGTTGGACACCATGCGGGAGCTGACGCGCCAGGGGATGCGCGACGGCGCTTTCGGCTTTACCACCGGCTTGACCTATGCTCCTGGGGCATACAGCAATACCGACGAGCTGGCTGCCATCGCCGCCGTCGCCGCCGCGGAGGGCGGTTTCTACTGCACCCACGCGCGCTACACTTTGGGAGATCGGCTGCTGGACCCCTTCCGCGAGGCGCTGGAGGTTGGCCGGCGTTCGGGCGCGCCGGTGCATATTTCCCACTATCACAGCCCGGTGGCCGGCCTGGGCGCGCCGATGACGGCCCTGGTGGACGAGGCCCGCAACCGGGGCCAGGACGTTACCTACGACCAGTACCCGTATCCGGCGGCCAGCACCATCCTCCATTCGCTGCTGCCCTACTGGGTTCATGCCGGCGGCCCGCAAGCCCTGCTGACCCGCATCGCCAACCCCGCAGTGCGTAACCTGATGGCGCCGGCCGTGGCGCCGCAATGGGGCGGTCAGACCCTGGACAACTACATCTTCGCCAACATCGCCTCGGATCAGAACAAGGAATGGGAAGGCCGCTCGCTGGAAGAGCTGGCCCAGCGCCGGGGCGGGCGCATGGTGGACGCGGTGTGCGACCTGCTGCTGGAAGAGAGATTGCAAGTGGCCTTCGTCGCCCGCACCGGCAACTTGGAGAATATCCGCGAAATCGCGTCCCATCCGGCCCAGATGATCGGCACCGACGCCATCCTCACCGGCGGCCGGCCCAACCCGCGCACCTATGGCACGTATCCCTACGTGCTGGCGCAGTTCGTCCGCAACGAGGGGCTGTTCTCGCTGGAGGAAGCCATCCGAAAGATGACCGGCGCGGTGGCGCGACGGTTCGCCCTCACCGACCGCGGCGTAATCCGCGACGGCGCAAAGGCGGATTTGGTATTGTTTGACCCGGTGGTCGTGGACACGCCGGCGACCTTTGACGACCCGCTGCAATACCCGGTGGGCATCGACTACGTGGCCGTCAACGGGACGCTGGTGATTGACCAGGGCCGGCACACCGGAGCGCTGCCGGGGCAAGTGGTGCGGAGCCGGTAGGAACCGCCGGCCGTCAGGACGGCTGGTGGCGGCCCGGAGCGAACAACAAAAAAGGTGGGCCGGGGGTCTTCAAGATCCCCGGCCCACCTTTGGCAGTTCCTCTCCTTAGGACAACACGCTTTTAGCGTGGCGGGTTAATCCGCAGCTACCCGCATTTGGTCACTCCTTGCCTCTTCATTTCGGCTCTGCGGGTTTGCCATCGTCATTCGTCCCTGGATCAGGAGTCTCAGGCGTCTAAGTCGGAGGTATCTTGGGGACTGTCGACCCACCTGTAGCCAGCCCCGCCGGCACACCGCGCGTAAAACCCCTCCACCAAACGCGGGCCTTCAAGGATTGCTTTTATTGCTTGGTCAACAGCGCTCCCATCGATCCCGGTTTCCTCAATAATTTTCTCTTTGGTGACACACGGATGGTCAGGGTCAGCGGTCTGCTCATTATCCAACAGCTCCATGACTGTTAGTTCCGGGTCCGGGTCCGGGTTCGCGTTCGTGTCCCCGTCCGGGTTCGCGTCCGTGTCCCCGTCCGTGTCCCCGTCCGCGTTCCCGTCCGTGTCCCCGTCCGCGTTCCCGTCCGTGTCCCCGTCCGTGTTCGTGTTCGGATCTATCTCCGTTTCAGTATTGCTCGGCGGCGGTTGGGTTTCCAACGTGGGGGCTGAGCACTGTGTCACTCCTTGCCTCTTCATTTCGGCGCGGAATTCGACTCTGATCCGTTCCGTCGCGCTTTCCCCCGGGCTATTGCCATGCGCGGCACGACTAGCGTCGATGATTGCGTGATTTACATGCAGCTCCAAGAGGCACTTTCCTGGTGAAGCATCGGTCAATTCCTTCAATTGCTCCCTTACTTCCGGTGATACCTCTACCTTGGGGGCGGTGTCAGTGTCGGTTTTCTTCTCTCCATTTTCTTCTGAAGGTTTGCCATTGTCCTCCGTCGCTGGAGGCGTAGGCGTGATGGTGGTTTTCCTTTTTACGGAGGCCCACAGGTAGCCATCCCCTGCATTGCCTCGACACGCCGCGTAAAGCCCCTCTTCGGTAGGCATGCCGCCAATGATTACTTTTATTGCTTGGTCAAAAGCGCTCTCCTCGATCCCGGTTTCCTTAAGAATTTCCTCTTTTGTGACACACGAATCGTAACCGCGAGCGGCCTCATCCTTTTTTAGCAGCTTCCTGATTGCTGTGTCCGTGTCCGTGTCCGTGTCCGTGTCCGCATTCGCGTTCGCATTCGCGTCCGCGTCCGTGTTCGCGTCCGTGTTCGTGTCCGTGTTCGCGTTCGCGTTCGCGTCCGTGTTCGCGTCCGTGTTCGCGTTCGCGTCCGTGTTCGCGTCCGTGTGCGGATCTATCTCCGGTTCGGTATGCCTCCGCAGCCGTTGGGTTTCCGAGGGTTGCTCCTCGTCATTTACTCCTACTCCCGTCGCTGGAGGCGTAGGCGTGATGGTGGTTTTCGGATTTGTGTGGGCCCACTTCCAGCCATCCCCTGTATGGCTTCGACACTCCGAGTAAAACCCCTCTTCGAAATTCGGGTCGTCAAGGATTGCTTTTATTGCTTGGTCAACAGCGCTCTCCTCGATCCCGGTTTCTTTAATAATTACCTCTTTTGTGACACACAAAATGTCAGGCTCAGTCACCTCCTTCTCTTGTAACAGCTTCATGACTGCTAGTTCCGGGGCCGTGTCCGTGTTCGCGTTCGCGTCTGTGTTCGCGTCCGTGTCCGTGTCCGTGTCCGTGTTCGCGTCTGTGTTCGCGTCCGTGTCCGTGTTCGGATCTATCTCCGGTTCGGCATGGCTCGACAGCGGGTGGGTTGCCGAGGGTTGCTCCTCGTCATTTACTCCCGTCGCCGGAGGCGCAGCCGTGCTGTCGCTTTCCGCATTGGGTGGACGTAGATCATCCTGCTCTGGATCATGACTAGAGGGATGGTCTCGCCACGCATACCCTCCTTCCTCACACGGTACAGGCCGCCCCCAAGCGAGGCGCTCGGGTACATCCGTATGTTGTTCATCCCCGGCGATGCACTCTTCAGCCTTTTCCAATTCATCTGTTGCGTGAACCGGAGTGGACGGGACTAAACCTTGGCTGAGCAGACCGCCAACCAGCGCAACCACGCCCATCACCCCGATCACCCCGATCATTAGCGTTGTTATTCTCATCTGGTTCTTACTCTCCTATTGCCTTTTTCATCGCCGGCTTTTCCGGCGTCTCTGCCAACGTTCTCGGCAGATCCAGTACCAAATTCCTCTAATTTTTACCTCCTTATATTTTAGATAATGGAGCGAATGATGGGAATCGAGCCCACCTAACCAGTGTGGAGAACTGGAACGGTCTATCCCCGCGGGTACGGGGGAACCCACGGCCCAAAATCTATCACGTAGACGCGGTGGGGGTCTATCCTCGCGGGTGCGGGGGAACCGCACGTGCTGGGCCGATGGAACGCACCGCCTGCGGTCTATCCCCGCGTGTGCGGGGGAACCAGCTGGGGAGCCGAGGCTCCCATGTAGTAACGGGGTCTATCCCCGCGTGTGCGGGGGAACCCTTATCCCTACAGTGGCGACTGTCGGTCAGGTGGGTCTATCCCCGCGTGTGCGGGGGAACCCAATTCCCCTTACTGGCCCTGTGGTAATAAGCCGGTCTATCCCCGCGTGTGCGGGGGAACCGGATTGGTGGGTAAAGGCCGGGCCCCGATATTAGGTCTATCCCCGCGTGTGCGGGGGAACCGTCATATCAACCCCCTCCCGTGACAATCTACGCAGGTCTATCCCCGCGTGTGCGGGGGAACCTGTGAAAATGCCCGCATGCAACCGCGCAGGTACGGTCTATCCCCGCGTGTGCGGGGGAACCATCTCGAGGCGATGCAGGCTTACATCGACGAGGGGTCTATCCCCGCGTGTGCGGGGGAACCGTGAATGCGGTTGTTAGCCCCAGCACGGTGGCGGGTCTATCCCCGCGTGTGCGGGGGAACCCACAGTTCCCGGAGTTTGCGGCTACCGTCGACGGGTCTATCCCCGCGTGTGCGGGGGAACCGATGTGTCGCCAACGCCAACGCCGGGGTAAAAAGGTCTATCCCCGCGTGTGCGGGGGAACCGGCACGTTCCTGCTGGCGGATACGGCGCAGTCGGGTCTATCCCCGCGTGTGCGGGGGAACCTGCGCTGCCGGGACGCCGGCGACAGGTTGTAGAGGTCTATCCCCGCGTGTGCGGGGGAACCGCAGGGATAGCACGGGATGGTGCGGCAGGGAGTGGTCTATCCCCGCGTGTGCGGGGGAACCGAGGCCAGCAGTCAGTACCGTCGCAATCCCGGCGGTCTATCCCCGCGTGTGCGGGGGAACCGCGTACATCCCGTCCTTCGGCGCAGCGGCCCCGGGTCTATCCCCGCGTGTGCGGGGGACCCCGGCGGCGGAAGTCGGGGCGCAGATTTTTGAAAGGTCTATCCCCGCGTGTGCGGGGGAACCAAAGTCCATTGGTCTTTGAGATGCCGATGTCCAGGTCTATCCCCGCGTGTGCGGGGGAACCATGTCTCTTTGCCAATAGCCAAGCGGCCGGCAAGGTCTATCCCCGCGTGTGCGGGGGAACCGCCCCGGCTCCGCGCCAGTCGCCCTTGCCGAGGGGTCTATCCCCGCGTGTGCGGGGGAACCGAGAAAACAGCCTTTTGCGGGATACCGCGTCTAGGTCTATCCCCGCGTGTGCGGGGGAACCAGCGTGGGATGGTATTAGGGAATGGCGGCCCGGGGTCTATCCCCGCGTGTGCGGGGGAACCCGGGCGCGATAGTCCACGACCCGAATGGGCGCAGGTCTATCCCCGCGTGTGCGGGGGAACCTACAGCCTAGCCGCCGCAATGGAACGGCACGAGGGTCTATCCCCGCGTGTGCGGGGGAACCGTGCGGCGGCGTAGGCCCACATAGCCGTGAACCGGTCTATCCCCGCGTGTGCGGGGGAACCCCTGCTGCAATTGGTGAAGCAGCCGATGGAACGGGTCTATCCCCGCGTGTGCGGGGGAACCCCACGTTTGGGTGCTAGACGCTACAAACTCAACGGTCTATCCCCGCGTGTGCGGGGGAACCCATCGGCCACCTCTCTGCACGCATTCTCTCGACGGTCTATCCCCGCGTGTGCGGGGGAACCAGCGCGGGATAGGCTGCGGGTCGGGGCGCAGCGGGTCTATCCCCGCGTGTGCGGGGGAACCTTATTCTATTCCTAGCAAGGGGTGGCAGCGTCCGGTCTATCCCCGCGTGTGCGGGGGAACCGTCGTTAGTGAACGGCAACGATGTTCCCAGACAGGTCTATCCCCGCGTGTGCGGGGGAACCGCCGATATATCGTCAATCTGTACCGCCCACGACGGTCTATCCCCGCGTGTGCGGGGGAACCAGCGATTTTAGCGGCAGTTTTTTAGCAGTTTTGGGTCTATCCCCGCGTGTGCGGGGGAACCCAAGTGGTATCGCCAGCCGTAAGACACATTGGGGGTCTATCCCCGCGTGTGCGGGGGAACCGCCGACCGCATCGTGCCAGTATCAACCAACGGAGGTCTATCCCCGCGTGTGCGGGGGAACCCTATCAATCGCAAGCCCCGGCCCAATGGTCAAGGGTCTATCCCCGCGTGTGCGGGGGAACCACGTGGGGCTGTGCCAGACGCCGGGATGGTCAGGGTCTATCCCCGCGTGTGCGGGGGAACCCGCCGGACGAAACTACACGGATTAGCACAATGGGGTCTATCCCCGCGTGTGCGGGGGAACCTGTAACGAGTTTCCCCGCCAGCAGTGTATGTAGGGTCTATCCCCGCGTGTGCGGGGGAACCCGCTCAACGCTGCTTTCTGCTACCAACCGCATCGGTCTATCCCCGCGTGTGCGGGGGAACCGGGCTACGGGGACACAGTATTACGTGGACGACGGGTCTATCCCCGCGTGTGCGGGGGAACCTGCAGTGGACATTCGGCTTGACGCTGACGGCAAGGTCTATCCCCGCGTGTGCGGGGGAACCCCGCAGTATCCGGTAATGGCGGAGCCGGATAGAGGTCTATCCCCGCGTGTGCGGGGGAACCAGCATCATTGACAGTATCTGGAATAGACAAGCGGGTCTATCCCCGCGTGTGCGGGGGAACCGCGCGGCAGGGCCACGATAGACCATTCGTAAAGGGTCTATCCCCGCGTGTGCGGGGGAACCATCGTGAAGTCCGGGCGCGGGATGTTTGCATCAGGTCTATCCCCGCGTGTGCGGGGGAACCATTTCCGCCAATGAGTACTATAAATAAATAAAAGGTCTATCCCCGCGTGTGCGGGGGAACCGCCGCCGCCCCGACTTGCCGCCACAGTTTTCGCGGTCTATCCCCGCGTGTGCGGGGGAACCTTGACCCGGCGATGTCCCGCAGTATGCCACTGGGGTCTATCCCCGCGTGTGCGGGGGAACCTGCCGGCGTCGGGATACGCCAATCGCGCGCCGGGGTCTATCCCCGCGTGTGCGGGGGAACCATGGACATCACCAGACGAGGATGAGGCGTACATGGTCTATCCCCGCGTGTGCGGGGGAACCCCTTTTGACATATAGAAAAAGGGAGTGAGCCACCGTCTATCCCCGCGTGTGCGGGGGAACCCGATGGACAGGGGCGATACTACACTGCCGCATCCGTCTATCCCCGCGTGTGCGGGGGAACCCTCCGCCCACCGGGGATACGCCTCAACGCATTGCGTCTATCCCCGCGTGTGCGGGGGAACCAAGGCGATGCTACGCGCGGGTTGAAGGGTTTTCCGTCTATCCCCGCGTGTGCGGGGGAACCAGGTAATCGCTAGGGAGGCGGAACTGGCAATCCCGTCTATCCCCGCGTGTGCGGGGGAACCCATCGGACGGTGGTAGCGACGCCGGGCCTGCGGCGTCTATCCCCGCGTGTGCGGGGGAACCAGTACCTGGGCCACCACTCTATAAGAAGCATTGCGTCTATCCCCGCGTGTGCGGGGGAACCTGACCACCTCAAGCGCGCCCCGAACCGTGTACCCGTCTATCCCCGCGTGTGCGGGGGAACCCCTCTGCCGCCCCGGTGGAGGACGGGTCAGCAGGGTCTATCCCCGCGTGTGCGGGGGAACCCCCCGGCAAGCCACCGAAAAGGAACTTTACATCGGTCTATCCCCGCGTGTGCGGGGGAACCACTATCGTCGGGGCCGTCCAGCGGGTCATCGACGGTCTATCCCCGCGTGTGCGGGGGAACCCTCTGCCCGGCAGGGCCGGACGTGAAATATCCGGGTCTATCCCCGCGTGTGCGGGGGAACCGGCTAGAGTTTCCTCCAGCGCAACGAAAGATGGGGTCTATCCCCGCGTGTGCGGGGGAACCCAACCCGCAGCACATTCGGGTTTAGCACTAGCGGGTCTATCCCCGCGTGTGCGGGGGAACCCGGGTACGGTAGTCGCATTGCTGATAGCCATTAGGTCTATCCCCGCGTGTGCGGGGGAACCAGTCTGGTGAACGCAACCTTGCGCGGGTGATGGGGTCTATCCCCGCGTGTGCGGGGGAACCTGGCCGAAGATGATGCGCGTTTGCCAGAAACAGGGTCTATCCCCGCGTGTGCGGGGGAACCCGCGCCGAATAACCGTTCAGTTTCTGCTACTGCGGTCTATCCCCGCGTGTGCGGGGGAACCCCGATGATACTGTCCCAATGTCTAACCAGTAACGGTCTATCCCCGCGTGTGCGGGGGAACCCTTTTCGGAGGGAGACGCCGTTTGCATTCCTAGGGTCTATCCCCGCGTGTGCGGGGGAACCAATGCGCCACGCCCCCAACTATCCATCACCAACGGTCTATCCCCGCGTGTGCGGGGGAACCGTAGCGTTCCCAACTCCGTCGATATTCCCGTCGGGTCTATCCCCGCGTGTGCGGGGGAACCACGGGGCTGGTGTAAGCAACGTTGACCGTATGAGGTCTATCCCCGCGTGTGCGGGGGAACCTGGGCGCGGCTGGCGTTGCGTGGTATGGACGGGGGTCTATCCCCGCGTGTGCGGGGGAACCGTATGCCACAGACATTGAGAAATCGGACTGTAAGGTCTATCCCCGCGTGTGCGGGGGAACCCAGAAGGTGCTGCAACTCTGACAACTATGTCTAGGTCTATCCCCGCGTGTGCGGGGGAACCGGGTCGTTCTGAGTCGTGGTAATGGTGGTGAAAGGTCTATCCCCGCGTGTGCGGGGGAACCACTGACGGCTCGGAACGAATGCGGGCCATCGGAGGTCTATCCCCGCGTGTGCGGGGGAACCCGCCGCCGCGCTCAAGGCCGCGCTTGGCACAGAGGTCTATCCCCGCGTGTGCGGGGGAACCCGCGGCGTGAGCCTCGGCCAGCCACGCCGGCCGGGTCTATCCCCGCGTGTGCGGGGGAACCGCCAGGGTCGCCCTTATCGCCCTTCACACCATCGGTCTATCCCCGCGTGTGCGGGGGAACCGGTCAATCGTGGCTGACATTTTCGGGCGTGAGGGGTCTATCCCCGCGTGTGCGGGGGAACCCTATCACCGGAACGATTGGCGTATGCCGACTGGGGTCTATCCCCGCGTGTGCGGGGGAACCCGCGCGATACATCGGAGCACCGAATGGGGTCATGGTCTATCCCCGCGTGTGCGGGGGAACCTGTATCAGAAACAGCCGGGTTCGTCCTCGGCAGGGTCTATCCCCGCGTGTGCGGGGGAACCACTCGCCCCCATTCTTGGGTTTCCAGCCAGCGGGGTCTATCCCCGCGTGTGCGGGGGAACCCAATCATCGGCACCCGCGGGTAATCGTCAATTTGGTCTATCCCCGCGTGTGCGGGGGAACCGTCGCCCTTACCACCGTCGCTACCGTCCGCGCCGGTCTATCCCCGCGTGTGCGGGGGAACCACATTCCCGCACCAGCCCTGCCCGCATTGGACAGGTCTATCCCCGCGTGTGCGGGGGAACCGCATCCCTAACTGGGCGGCGGCCCCGCGCAGAGGGTCTATCCCCGCGTGTGCGGGGGAACCAGGGGATAGCCGCGATGGAGGCCGTGAGCCTAGGGTCTATCCCCGCGTGTGCGGGGGAACCGGCATACCACTCAATGCGCCAAGCCCGCGCCAGGGTCTATCCCCGCGTGTGCGGGGGAACCAGCAAAACCCCCGGCAGACTACCGGGGGCTGCGGGTCTATCCCCGCGTGTGCGGGGGAACCGGGGCGATGTCGTGGTGTATGAAGGATGGGAATGGTCTATCCCCGCGTGTGCGGGGGAACCCCGATTTGATGGCAGAGGAATGCGCCGACGTGAGGTCTATCCCCGCGTGTGCGGGGGAACCGCAGTCGCCGCATACTGGCCCCAGACCGGGCGAGGTCTATCCCCGCGTGTGCGGGGGAACCGTGCGGCGGCGTAGGCCCGTGTAGCCGTGAACCGGTCTATCCCCGCGTGTGCGGGGGAACCACGTCCACAGGGGCTACCTTAATATAATCGTGAGGTCTATCCCCGCGTGTGCGGGGGAACCCCGCCCGACGGGGTAGAGCGCAAGGGCTTGCGGGGTCTATCCCCGCGTGTGCGGGGGAACCTACCTCGCCCTGTTGAACAATGGGCGTGTCCAGGGTCTATCCCCGCGTGTGCGGGGGAACCGGGGCATACACGGTTCTGGTTCCGGCGACTGAAGGTCTATCCCCGCGTGTGCGGGGGAACCAACTCTTCACGCTATCTTTGGGAGCCAATACAAGGTCTATCCCCGCGTGTGCGGGGGAACCTCTTGATATAGTCCACCGGGTCAGTGTCCGTCAGGTCTATCCCCGCGTGTGCGGGGGAACCATAAAGTCTATGGAGGTAGAAAGTGGATAACCCGGTCTATCCCCGCGTGTGCGGGGGAACCCCTCACAAAACGGGGTTCTTTGCCGGGCTTGACGGTCTATCCCCGCGTGTGCGGGGGAACCCTGGCCCGGATACCTGATGCGGATGTCCTGGTGGGTCTATCCCCGCGTGTGCGGGGGAACCCCTGAAGGTGGCAGGTTGGAACAAACGATGATGGGTCTATCCCCGCGTGTGCGGGGGAACCTCGGCACGACCTACAAAACCAATGACACTGTAGGGTCTATCCCCGCGTGTGCGGGGGAACCCCGGCACGTACCCGCCGGTTGGAACGGTGTCGGGGTCTATCCCCGCGTGTGCGGGGGAACCCAACAAATCCTTGCGGCGAACAACCGTTATTGCGGTCTATCCCCGCGTGTGCGGGGGAACCCGCCGTATCCCACGTAGGATAGTAGCCCATTCGGGTCTATCCCCGCGTGTGCGGGGGAACCCCCGGCGTCCGGTCGGGATAGTAGTGGCACGGCGGTCTATCCCCGCGTGTGCGGGGGAACCCATCGTGCTACGCCGAGGTCAGTATCAGTCCCCGGTCTATCCCCGCGTGTGCGGGGGAACCGGACTGCTGCCGAAAAGAAAGGCACTTTTCTAAGGTCTATCCCCGCGTGTGCGGGGGAACCCCGTGTAAAGAAAACCTCCCAACCTGCCTCTGCGGTCTATCCCCGCGTGTGCGGGGGAACCTCAAAGATGTAACTGATTACGGTCAGGGAATGGGGTCTATCCCCGCGTGTGCGGGGGAACCCCGACTGTGCCAGCGGATACAGCAGAGCGGATGGGTCTATCCCCGCGTGTGCGGGGGAACCCCGCAGTTCAACGCCCTGCGCTACCGAAGCCCAGGTCTATCCCCGCGTGTGCGGGGGAACCCCTTTTGTTCTAACTGCGCGGGAAAATGCCTGCGGTCTATCCCCGCGTGTGCGGGGGAACCGAGTTGCTGGCGGACTTGCGCCGTCGGGAACGGGGTCTATCCCCGCGTGTGCGGGGGAACCGGTAAGCATCGCTAACGCGCAATTGCCCTTTACGGTCTATCCCCGCGTGTGCGGGGGAACCCGCTACCTCCGCCGGCGATGATATTCCCCTGGGGGTCTATCCCCGCGTGTGCGGGGGAACCCTTGCCGTCGTTACCGTCCGCGCCGGGGTCGCCGGTCTATCCCCGCGTGTGCGGGGGAACCAAGGCCGCGCTTGGCACGGATTATTGCAGGGAGGGTCTATCCCCGCGTGTGCGGGGG
Organism: Dehalococcoidia bacterium; assembly: GCA_963692995.1. Taxonomy (GTDB): domain Bacteria; phylum Chloroflexota; class Dehalococcoidia; order Lucifugimonadales; family UBA3495; genus Bin87. The sequence goes on along the minus strand of OY843611.1, from coordinate 162,853 downwards.
AACCATTATGATAGCGAAATTATCCATCATCCCTCCCGGTCTATCCCCGCGTGTGCGGGGGAACCCCCGGCCAGATAGATGGCCCGCTCCGCGCATCGGGTCTATCCCCGCGTGTGCGGGGGAACCCCGGCGCGGGGCCGCCTTGCTACACGCCGAGGCGGTCTATCCCCGCGTGTGCGGGGGAACCCATTATGATATGCCGATAATCCCGCTCCGGCGAGGTCTATCCCCGCGTGTGCGGGGGAACCAACTGCGCCCCGTTCGCACCGCCGTCATTGTAAGGTCTATCCCCGCGTGTGCGGGGGAACCAAACCCGCGTCCGGTTAGCACTGCACTGACTAAGGTCTATCCCCGCGTGTGCGGGGGAACCCTCCGGGGCGGGTTGCCCGATGATACGCCGCCCGGTCTATCCCCGCGTGTGCGGGGGAACCGGGCGGGTATGTAGGTGCGACGCCAGACAACACGGTCTATCCCCGCGTGTGCGGGGGAACCGGTAGGTGTCCCGCACCGCGCGGATACGGGTGAGGTCTATCCCCGCGTGTGCGGGGGAACCCCCGCGCTCCCCTTCCGCGTATGCGCTACCCCAGGTCTATCCCCGCGTGTGCGGGGGAACCGTGTGCAGCGCACAGGCGGCTGCGGATGCTGAAGGTCTATCCCCGCGTGTGCGGGGGAACCGACGACTACTGTATCAACAATAAAAGGTATCACGGTCTATCCCCGCGTGTGCGGGGGAACCTGACGAAGTTACCTGATATTGATGGATTGATGTGGTCTATCCCCGCGTGTGCGGGGGAACCTTTTCCAGAAACAGGGCCTTGCCGAATGCGTCCGGTCTATCCCCGCGTGTGCGGGGGAACCACCGCTTCCGAACCCGTGTTCTGCAACAGGTACGGTCTATCCCCGCGTGTGCGGGGGAACCCCGTAGGTATCGCGCCCAACCCGCAATCGGCTGGGTCTATCCCCGCGTGTGCGGGGGAACCTTTCAATGAGGGGCTTGACGCGAGATTTCATAAGGTCTATCCCCGCGTGTGCGGGGGAACCATAATATACAAGTGTGTGTACTCGTGAACTTTGGGTCTATCCCCGCGTGTGCGGGGGAACCCATAGCAGACTGCCGCACTTCCTCCACCATCCAGGTCTATCCCCGCGTGTGCGGGGGAACCGCAATAACAACCGGCGCACCCGCCATTGAGACAGGTCTATCCCCGCGTGTGCGGGGGAACCACGTGGGGCTGTGCCAGACGCCGGGATAGTCAGGGTCTATCCCCGCGTGTGCGGGGGAACCCGATATGCCGACAGACGACGGTAGAGTGCGTTGGGTCTATCCCCGCGTGTGCGGGGGAACCCGCATTGCCATAGTAGAGGAACCGGGCGGTAGTGGTCTATCCCCGCGTGTGCGGGGGAACCCGTCGGGGTTGTAGGGGTCGGGTACACGGCGGGGGTCTATCCCCGCGTGTGCGGGGGAACCCTGCGGGTCGCCCGTCAGAATAGGTGAGGCAAGGGTCTATCCCCGCGTGTGCGGGGGAACCAGGGGATAGCCGCGATGGAGGCCGTGAGCCTAGGGTCTATCCCCGCGTGTGCGGGGGAACCACCGGGGCGGTGTCCCAACGAAACGTCTTGTCAGGTCTATCCCCGCGTGTGCGGGGGAACCCTGTCAACCCCCCTCCGTAGCCCAATCTGTAACGGTCTATCCCCGCGTGTGCGGGGGAACCCAGTCCACGTCCACGACGGAGTAGTATGGTCAAGGTCTATCCCCGCGTGTGCGGGGGAACCTACTAGTGAGTGGAGTGAAGTAGCACCGTCATAGGTCTATCCCCGCGTGTGCGGGGGAACCCAAGTAAAAGTTCAGTCTGTAACTTCCTTCCACGGTCTATCCCCGCGTGTGCGGGGGAACCTTCACGGGCCGGGCGCAAACGAAAAGAGGGATGGGTCTATCCCCGCGTGTGCGGGGGAACCGGTTGGCAATGCCGAGGCGCGATAGAGGTGTGAGGTCTATCCCCGCGTGTGCGGGGGAACCAACCATTGCTACGGCAACGTATTGCCGAAAACGGGTCTATCCCCGCGTGTGCGGGGGAACCCGTCGTGAGAGGACGCCAGGTCTGCCAGCGTGAGGTCTATCCCCGCGTGTGCGGGGGAACCGGCAAAGAGTGCCGCCGTAATGCTGCACCATCCGGTCTATCCCCGCGTGTGCGGGGGAACCGGCTCGGAAAACTTACCCACGGGGAATACCGTCGGTCTATCCCCGCGTGTGCGGGGGAACCTTTATTACGTCGTGCGCGAAGTCGTTCCACCCCGGTCTATCCCCGCGTGTGCGGGGGAACCCTCCCTCGGTTTCAAAATCAGTAGGTTGCGCCGGGTCTATCCCCGCGTGTGCGGGGGAACCGTCCGATAGACGTTTGGCGTTCAATCTGTTGACGGTCTATCCCCGCGTGTGCGGGGGAACCGGTGATGTTATTGGAGGTACAGGTGTTAGTACCGGTCTATCCCCGCGTGTGCGGGGGAACCTTCTGGCCGCCGGCACCGCACGGTGATAAGGTCGGTCTATCCCCGCGTGTGCGGGGGAACCATTTGCAGTCTCAGACAGTCCACGTAGCCGGGCGGTCTATCCCCGCGTGTGCGGGGGAACCACGCGGAAGGGGAGCGCGGGCAACTTTACGAATGGTCTATCCCCGCGTGTGCGGGGGAACCGGCACCATCCGTCGGAACACCAGTCGCAGCCTCGGTCTATCCCCGCGTGTGCGGGGGAACCTGTTATGTTCGCAAAATTCTACCGCTTCTTTCAGCGTCTATCCCCGCGTGTGCGGGGGAACCTGGCGCGGATGCCTGATGCGGATGTCCTGGTGCGGTCTATCCCCGCGTGTGCGGGGGAACCCTACATACACTGCTGGAGGGGAAACTCGTTACAGGTCTATCCCCGCGTGTGCGGGGGAACCCCAGAGTCATCGGTCAGGCGGAACCACATACTGGGTCTATCCCCGCGTGTGCGGGGGAACCCGCCTTGCCCGCCGGACTGCTCGGCTGGGGGCAGGTCTATCCCCGCGTGTGCGGGGGAACCATCGGGCAACCCGCCCCGGAGTTTGACGACGACGGTCTATCCCCGCGTGTGCGGGGGAACCCATCATCGTTATAAATATCAAAATCCAACGATGGGTCTATCCCCGCGTGTGCGGGGGAACCCGGCGGCATTCCCTGCTCCCCATCCATAATGTGGGTCTATCCCCGCGTGTGCGGGGGAACCGGCGAACTGCGCCTCGCGGATTGCGCTTTTTCGGGTCTATCCCCGCGTGTGCGGGGGAACCCACGCGCTACCCTTATGTATAACAACATCTCGGGGTCTATCCCCGCGTGTGCGGGGGAACCCTCCGGGAGTGTCTAACAATACTGCGCGGATACGGTCTATCCCCGCGTGTGCGGGGGAACCCTGCTACCTTTTCTATCTATGGTGGACTGCGCGGGTCTATCCCCGCGTGTGCGGGGGAACCCCGTACAATGGGTCGGTAATGTCAGTGATAACAGGTCTATCCCCGCGTGTGCGGGGGAACCCAACTATGCCCGACCTGACGGTGTACGCAAAACGGTCTATCCCCGCGTGTGCGGGGGAACCTCACATCCCACTCTACTAGCAATGTAGGGACACGGTCTATCCCCGCGTGTGCGGGGGAACCTCAAGGGGTTTCTATGCGGGTTTTAGTAGCGACGGTCTATCCCCGCGTGTGCGGGGGAACCCCGATGGTAAATAGTCGTCAGGAATGGACATAGGGTCTATCCCCGCGTGTGCGGGGGAACCTATATATGCTGTCGGTAGGGTTCCCCCGCACACGGTCTATCCCCGCGTGTGCGGGGGAACCATGTCCGCAGTGCGGATACTACCGCGATTGAACGGTCTATCCCCGCGTGTGCGGGGGAACCCACAACGGGATACAGGACATTCACGCCACCATGGGTCTATCCCCGCGTGTGCGGGGGAACCCACGACTTGGTAGAGTATCAAGGTAGCGCGTGGGGTCTATCCCCGCGTGTGCGGGGGAACCCCCCTAACCGGCCCCGTCGTAACCAGCCCATCGGGTCTATCCCCGCGTGTGCGGGGGAACCCCTTCCATCGGACGATAAACTCATCGAGCAGTGGGTCTATCCCCGCGTGTGCGGGGGAACCCCCAGAAAATCAGCCTTGCCGCAGGGGCTGGTAGGTCTATCCCCGCGTGTGCGGGGGAACCCAGATAAGATACCGCAGAGGCTTGCAGGCGCAGGGTCTATCCCCGCGTGTGCGGGGGAACCATCTATCCAACATCATCCGGCCGCTGGACGACGGGTCTATCCCCGCGTGTGCGGGGGAACCTCTCGGCAATGCGCTGCCGGAGCAGGGGCTGAAGGTCTATCCCCGCGTGTGCGGGGGAACCGTTGTTTCCGCCGCTGGAGTTATTCCTACTCGCGGTCTATCCCCGCGTGTGCGGGGGAACCCCGACGCCGTTTGTGCCGCGTGCCAAAGTGCAGGGTCTATCCCCGCGTGTGCGGGGGAACCCGAACTCGGCCTGATAATCAATCTGAACAGACGGGTCTATCCCCGCGTGTGCGGGGGAACCCCAGCCTGAATGCAACCTTGCAGGCCCAAAAGGGTCTATCCCCGCGTGTGCGGGGGAACCAAGGCCGGTTCTATAACTCTTTTATCGGGATAAGGTCTATCCCCGCGTGTGCGGGGGAACCCAATGCCGGGTTGTCCTCCAGCATGCGAAAATGGGTCTATCCCCGCGTGTGCGGGGGAACCCGTTTTGACGCGGCGGTTTTGCGCGTCGGTTCGGGTCTATCCCCGCGTGTGCGGGGGAACCACCGCGCGGAACGAGTGCGGCCCATCGGATTTGGGTCTATCCCCGCGTGTGCGGGGGAACCACCGCGCGGAACGAGTGCGGCCCATCGGATTTGGGTCTATCCCCGCGTGTGCGGGGGAACCTCGGCGGAATGGGAAGCGGCTAACAGCAAAATCGGTCTATCCCCGCGTGTGCGGGGGAACCACTGTACCCCAGTCGGTGAACACCATCGCCGACGGTCTATCCCCGCGTGTGCGGGGGAACCGTAGTTAGTGAACGGCAACGATGTTCCCAGACAGGTCTATCCCCGCGTGTGCGGGGGAACCCACCTCCCCAATCGTCACCCGCAGGATGCCGGCGGTCTATCCCCGCGTGTGCGGGGGAACCCAAACCCGCGCCGCGTGTAGCGCGAGTGAATGAGGTCTATCCCCGCGTGTGCGGGGGAACCCATTTATCCCAATCGCGCCAATCGCGGCCGGGGGGTCTATCCCCGCGTGTGCGGGGGAACCCTCTGCCCGGCAGGGCCGGACGTGAAATAGCCGGGTCTATCCCCGCGTGTGCGGGGGAACCGCGCGTAAAAAAGGTCTCCCACCCCGCATCGGCGGTCTATCCCCGCGTGTGCGGGGGAACCTAGCGGATAGCCTCGAACAACTCGGTGGACTGGGGTCTATCCCCGCGTGTGCGGGGGAACCGGCGACGGCGGCCACCGGCGTCTGGTCGGGATAGGTCTATCCCCGCGTGTGCGGGGGAACCCCGTGAGGCGGTAAAATCACGAATGGCGTACAAGGTCTATCCCCGCGTGTGCGGGGGAACCGCTACCCACCTGGCGGCCAACGATACTCGTCTCGGTCTATCCCCGCGTGTGCGGGGGAACCTGTCGGGATGTCCTGCCTCGACAAGGACTGCACGGTCTATCCCCGCGTGTGCGGGGGAACCCCGCCTGGCTGGCGGCACGAAGGACATCAACGGGGTCTATCCCCGCGTGTGCGGGGGAACCTCCGCGCCTGCGCCGCAGTGTACTGCTGCGTAAGGTCTATCCCCGCGTGTGCGGGGGAACCAGTTTCAGTTACCATATTACTCCCTTTTGACGCGGTCTATCCCCGCGTGTGCGGGGGAACCCGCTCCTCGTCCAGCCCCTCGACAGGGCAGCCGGGTCTATCCCCGCGTGTGCGGGGGAACCCCCCTGGGTTAAAACAGCAGATTATGATGACGGGGTCTATCCCCGCGTGTGCGGGGGAACCCCGAACTCTGTGTTCCCCGGCAACGGAGCGCAGGGTCTATCCCCGCGTGTGCGGGGGAACCATGTAGAGTATCCAGCCCTCGATGGGCGTGCAGGGTCTATCCCCGCGTGTGCGGGGGAACCGCGGAATAATGCCACGTGTACAACCATATGAACGGTCTATCCCCGCGTGTGCGGGGGAACCTAAGTGCCTGCCGCGCCTCTACTTCGTCAATAAGGTCTATCCCCGCGTGTGCGGGGGAACCGCCTGCTGGGATCTGGCGATGCCCGGAGTGCGGGGTCTATCCCCGCGTGTGCGGGGGAACCGCTTGCCGCGCTGGGCGGCGGGTCGGTGGTTCGGGTCTATCCCCGCGTGTGCGGGGGAACCCGTTCTATTCGCTGGTCAAGCCAAAGTCAACCGGGTCTATCCCCGCGTGTGCGGGGGAACCCCGGGAATATCGCTCACCGCACTACGAACTGCAGGTCTATCCCCGCGTGTGCGGGGGAACCTCGGAGGATTGATGAGTGTCAACAATACGGCAAGGTCTATCCCCGCGTGTGCGGGGGAACCGTTCGTTAGGGCATTCCGAGCGGGGCTATACCAGGTCTATCCCCGCGTGTGCGGGGGAACCAGTATGTCTGCCGCCCGACGGGAACGGGCGGAGGGTCTATCCCCGCGTGTGCGGGGGAACCATACTAGTGAACGGGATGCAGGCGGCGGCGGAGGGTCTATCCCCGCGTGTGCGGGGGAACCGCTGTATCACGTCAATGTACGTGGCGATTTTGAGGTCTATCCCCGCGTGTGCGGGGGAACCCGAGGCGGTAGGTAGCAGGGGCTACCAGTTGCCGGTCTATCCCCGCGTGTGCGGGGGAACCGACTTCCTTTGATACCACGTCCAAAATGTAAAGGGTCTATCCCCGCGTGTGCGGGGGAACCTCGTTCTTTTACTGGGGCGTGGCCGGGTTCCAGGGTCTATCCCCGCGTGTGCGGGGGAACCGCCTTATTCGTGGTTACTGCAATGCGTTGAGGCGGTCTATCCCCGCGTGTGCGGGGGAACCGCAGCCCCGATAGCACCGGGCGGCTATCTGTCGGGTCTATCCCCGCGTGTGCGGGGGAACCGGGTGCGCTTGGGACGGCGAACACCTGTGGGCAGGTCTATCCCCGCGTGTGCGGGGGAACCTCGTTAGCGGGCGATTATCAGGTGTAGCCATCAGGTCTATCCCCGCGTGTGCGGGGGAACCCTGCGGGTCGCCCGTCAAAATAGGTGAGGCGAGGGTCTATCCCCGCGTGTGCGGGGGAACCTTTAACTTTCATATTGCCCTCCACCGTGTTAGCATGTCTATCCCCGCGTGTGCGGGGGAACCTTCCGTGATGGGCGGTTAGCGTGGTCATTGTAGGGTCTATCCCCGCGTGTGCGGGGGAACCTGCCATCGCCATCGCTTTCGCAATCGCCGCTAAGGTCTATCCCCGCGTGTGCGGGGGAACCAAAGTCAAGGCGGCTCATGACCTGGTAAAAATGGGTCTATCCCCGCGTGTGCGGGGGAACCGCGGTGGGCAACATTTGCAAAGCCCCAATCACGGGTCTATCCCCGCGTGTGCGGGGGAACCTGCCCATACTGCTGCTGCCGATAACCCCGCTCCGGTCTATCCCCGCGTGTGCGGGGGAACCCGCATGAGCCAGCGCATTACGATCTGCCCGTCGGGTCTATCCCCGCGTGTGCGGGGGAACCCGCATGAGCCAGCGCATTACGATCTGCCCGTCGGGTCTATCCCCGCGTGTGCGGGGGAACCCGATGCTTGCACCGTAACTCCATCCTGAAGGCAGGTCTATCCCCGCGTGTGCGGGGGAACCAAGGGCTGGATGGCCTGCCGGGAAGCGCGGGAGGGTCTATCCCCGCGTGTGCGGGGGAACCGTCGCAGAGGACGGAATGACCGCCACCATCAAGGGTCTATCCCCGCGTGTGCGGGGGAACCGCGAGGCCGCTACCGCAGTGCGGGCGGCGATGAGGTCTATCCCCGCGTGTGCGGGGGAACCCACCGGGCAGGGCTATCAGTGCGGCGCGGATACGGTCTATCCCCGCGTGTGCGGGGGAACCTTGCGTCTTTATGGCTGGTATCAGGAAAATGGGGGTCTATCCCCGCGTGTGCGGGGGAACCCCGCTCTCTGCTAATGCTGCTAAAAACACAGACGGTCTATCCCCGCGTGTGCGGGGGAACCGGGCCGCTCCAATCCCCGCGCCACTCCGCCGCAGGTCTATCCCCGCGTGTGCGGGGGAACCGGCTCCGCCGCGTCGGATGGCTTTTCGTTGCGGGGTCTATCCCCGCGTGTGCGGGGGAACCCTTTTGCCCCGTCCACCCCGTCTTTGCCCGGAGGGTCTATCCCCGCGTGTGCGGGGGAACCGTCGGTAATCGACGGCGACGACCGGAAGATTGCGGTCTATCCCCGCGTGTGCGGGGGAACCGCCCGCGCCAGTTTCGCGTCCACCCAAGCATCAGGTCTATCCCCGCGTGTGCGGGGGAACCTCAAGCGTTTTCTACGCCGGATTTATTAGCGACGGTCTATCCCCGCGTGTGCGGGGGAACCCTACATAGACTATACACGGACGCAAGGGGCGTGGGTCTATCCCCGCGTGTGCGGGGGAACCGGGATTGCAGCGTGGCTATGTCGTAGGCTGACAGGTCTATCCCCGCGTGTGCGGGGGAACCCCAAAAGTAAGCCCCCGGTTCTCTGCCGGGGGCGGTCTATCCCCGCGTGTGCGGGGGAACCCATGCCGACAACCTGGCCGGGCTGAAGGCCTTGGGTCTATCCCCGCGTGTGCGGGGGAACCTGGAGGGTAGTGGAACGCCCGGCGCGGCAGGCAGGTCTATCCCCGCGTGTGCGGGGGAACCGCCCACCACGGAACCGCCGCCGACTTCGACACCGGTCTATCCCCGCGTGTGCGGGGGAACCTGTCCCGCGCCCGTAAAGGCGATGCCAGCGGCGGGTCTATCCCCGCGTGTGCGGGGGAACCAACCGTTCCGGCTCCCCGTCGCCGTGAATGTACGGTCTATCCCCGCGTGTGCGGGGGAACCCGATGCTAGCCGCCAAAGTCATTGACCTGGTAGGGTCTATCCCCGCGTGTGCGGGGGAACCGCCGTTCCGCCGAGAGCCAGTATGACCGCGATGGGTCTATCCCCGCGTGTGCGGGGGAACCAGTTTCGCGGGCATCGGCGATCTGTTCGCGCGGGGTCTATCCCCGCGTGTGCGGGGGAACCTCGGTCAGGATGGCGACCCGCTCACCTGGGCAGGGTCTATCCCCGCGTGTGCGGGGGAACCGGTTCCCGCCGGAGTTGGAAACGGAACGGCAAAGGTCTATCCCCGCGTGTGCGGGGGAACCCACGACTTGGGGGTCGCCGTCGAGCGCGGGGAGGGTCTATCCCCGCGTGTGCGGGGGAACCTTGCTCTTGTGCCCCGATGTCCCCCCCGAAATGGGTCTATCCCCGCGTGTGCGGGGGAACCAAGGTCGTTGCCGACACCGCCGCCCTGAAGGGGGGTCTATCCCCGCGTGTGCGGGGGAACCGCGTCCTCCAGAACCTGCTCCATCCCACCCAAGGGTCTATCCCCGCGTGTGCGGGGGAACCGAATATAGCCATCGCAGACCTCACGCAAAAAGAGGTCTATCCCCGCGTGTGCGGGGGAACCCCACCCGTGCGTGGCTAACGCCGGGCAGGGCTAGGTCTATCCCCGCGTGTGCGGGGGAACCGGCAGCCGTCCGATGCTCACTGGTATGTCAACGGGTCTATCCCCGCGTGTGCGGGGGAACCATGCGAACAAACTCCCCGTCCAAATCCATTGCGGGTCTATCCCCGCGTGTGCGGGGGAACCTAGTAGGGCATATCTGCTCCGGCGGCCACGTACGGTCTATCCCCGCGTGTGCGGGGGAACCGGTGCTGGACGTAACCGCACGCACCCCGGCCACGGTCTATCCCCGCGTGTGCGGGGGAACCTCCGTCGGCAGGTGGCCGATGATCCACTCAGCCGGTCTATCCCCGCGTGTGCGGGGGAACCGATTTCGGTCTTCCGCCACCGCAACGAAAAGCCGGTCTATCCCCGCGTGTGCGGGGGAACCGCCCCCTTACTGACCATATCGGCGAATGCAATAGGTCTATCCCCGCGTGTGCGGGGGAACCGCTCCACCGCTCGGTCAGCGCGTCCCAGGACACGGTCTATCCCCGCGTGTGCGGGGGAACCGTCCGGCTCGTGCCGGATGTGTGGAGTGAGCGGGGTCTATCCCCGCGTGTGCGGGGGAACCTGCAGAACACGGGTTCGGAAGCGGTTCACTTGAGGTCTATCCCCGCGTGTGCGGGGGAACCTTCTACTACCCGCCAGCGCAGCCCGGCATCCCGGGTCTATCCCCGCGTGTGCGGGGGAACCCTCGGCGTCCCTGCCGTTCACGCGCACGGGGACGGTCTATCCCCGCGTGTGCGGGGGAACCAATGTCCACCGCCACCGAGGAAAGCATCCGCGGGGTCTATCCCCGCGTGTGCGGGGGAACCCAAGAAACCCGTGCCACGATTATCAACCAGCCCGGTCTATCCCCGCGTGTGCGGGGGAACCGCACCATCCGGTCGGAACCCGATGCCCGTAGGCGGTCTATCCCCGCGTGTGCGGGGGAACCGTTGTTAGCCCCAGCACGGTGGCGACGGACGCAGGTCTATCCCCGCGTGTGCGGGGGAACCCGCGCCCCGCCGGGCAACGCCGCACGAACCCGGGGTCTATCCCCGCGTGTGCGGGGGAACCCGCGGCACAGGCGAACGTGAGTTCTCAGTGGCAGGTCTATCCCCGCGTGTGCGGGGGAACCCCCCGCCGGGCAACGCCGCACGAACCCGGTTCGGGTCTATCCCCGCGTGTGCGGGGGAACCTCGGTCAGGATGGCGACCCGCTCACCTGGGCAGGGTCTATCCCCGCGTGTGCGGGGGAACCGGTACGGGCGACGCGGCAAGGCCCGTCGTCGGCGGTCTATCCCCGCGTGTGCGGGGGAACCAGGTCGTCAGCAGCAGCGGTTAGGTAGCCGCCGGGTCTATCCCCGCGTGTGCGGGGGAACCGACTATACACGGGTACAAGGGGCGTGTCAAGCGGGTCTATCCCCGCGTGTGCGGGGGAACCCGTGGGTCGGGCGTACCCGCTCGTCGGCGGATGGGTCTATCCCCGCGTGTGCGGGGGAACCATGGTAACGCCGCTGGTAAAGTCCAGTGCGTCGGGTCTATCCCCGCGTGTGCGGGGGAACCAGTTCGGCTTGCATCTGGTATCGACGAAACGGCGGTCTATCCCCGCGTGTGCGGGGGAACCGTGGAGGTTGACGGCTTGGATGATAGCGTTCAGGGTCTATCCCCGCGTGTGCGGGGGAACCATGGACATCACCAGACGAGGATGAGGCGTACATGGTCTATCCCCGCGTGTGCGGGGGAACCACCGCCCGCCGGATACAGGCTCTTGCTGACCGAGGTCTATCCCCGCGTGTGCGGGGGAACCACCGCCTTTAACGTGGCAACTGCATCACGATTGGGTCTATCCCCGCGTGTGCGGGGGAACCCTCCGGGGATGTCCAATAGCACGGCGCGAATACGGTCTATCCCCGCGTGTGCGGGGGAACCGTGAAGCCGGTGAATGGTTATCGGGCGCGATAGGGTCTATCCCCGCGTGTGCGGGGGAACCCATCAGACTCGTCCAGCATAGCCAAACAAATTGGGTCTATCCCCGCGTGTGCGGGGGAACCCCGAGGCCGTGCGCATATCAGCCTCAATGAGAGGGTCTATCCCCGCGTGTGCGGGGGAACCCCCGTTATATTCAACAGTATCATACTCAACATAGGTCTATCCCCGCGTGTGCGGGGGAACCCGCGAAAATGCGGATGTTCTCCGTAGTCCTAACGGTCTATCCCCGCGTGTGCGGGGGAACCCGCCGTATCCCACGTAGGATAGTAGCCCATTCGGGTCTATCCCCGCGTGTGCGGGGGAACCCCCTCGTCCTCCGATGCAATCTCAATAAGGCCCGGTCTATCCCCGCGTGTGCGGGGGAACCGACGGCCCAGGCATATTCCATCGCGGAGTTGGCGGTCTATCCCCGCGTGTGCGGGGGAACCGTATCCGCGCCTGCACGCCCATAAGGACACAAAGGTCTATCCCCGCGTGTGCGGGGGAACCTATTTCTTGATACGATGTTCCCATTTCACAAACGGTCTATCCCCGCGTGTGCGGGGGAACCTCGGTCAGGATGGAGACCCTCTCACCTGGGTAGGGTCTATCCCCGCGTGTGCGGGGGAACCTGGGGTGGCAGATGCCGCGCGAGAGATAGGTGTGGTCTATCCCCGCGTGTGCGGGGGAACCCGGTGGAACAAATTTCTACCGCAATGATTTATGGGTCTATCCCCGCGTGTGCGGGGGAACCCAGGTCGTGTATGACGACAGGAACTCCAGTCGCGGTCTATCCCCGCGTGTGCGGGGGAACCGGGCGTACAGGATAGCGGCATTGCCCGGTTCGAGGTCTATCCCCGCGTGTGCGGGGGAACCTTACGCCCCTCATAAATTACGACAGGATGCTCAGGTCTATCCCCGCGTGTGCGGGGGAACCCCGAGATGCCCGTCAGCAACAAAGAATGGAAAGGGTCTATCCCCGCGTGTGCGGGGGAACCCGGCAAATGATACTCGCCTCTTTGTAGGGCTGAGGTCTATCCCCGCGTGTGCGGGGGAACCTTCTTCCTTTACCTCGCCCGCACCTTCGTCGGGGGTCTATCCCCGCGTGTGCGGGGGAACCCGCATCTTGGATATGTACATTCAATAACCAAGGGGTCTATCCCCGCGTGTGCGGGGGAACCACCGCAAAGTTCCGATTGCTGTGCCAAAGGTAGGGTCTATCCCCGCGTGTGCGGGGGAACCCACGCACCACGCCAGCGCAAAGCCTTGTCTCCCGGTCTATCCCCGCGTGTGCGGGGGAACCGTGAACGGCAACGATGTTCCCAGACATTCGGCGGGTCTATCCCCGCGTGTGCGGGGGAACCCCTAGCAGTCAATGCAACCCCTTTTATAGGCAAGGTCTATCCCCGCGTGTGCGGGGGAACCCCGTCGCCTACCCGTAGCCAAATGTGATAGCACGGTCTATCCCCGCGTGTGCGGGGGAACCTTCTTGACTGCGGCGGTGATGTTATCCCAATACGGTCTATCCCCGCGTGTGCGGGGGAACCGGCAACCGATAGACGGCCCTTGTCAGGCAGCCAGGTCTATCCCCGCGTGTGCGGGGGAACCTCGTCAAATCCAAATCACGAACATCGGAGGAAAGGTCTATCCCCGCGTGTGCGGGGGAACCCGGCGACCATTCACCAACGCCCCTACGGATAAGGGTCTATCCCCGCGTGTGCGGGGGAACCCGGTGGCCCCTGCCAGTAAAGGGGTATCAACAAGGTCTATCCCCGCGTGTGCGGGGGAACCGGACAATGACGACCAACAGGAACGACTGTTCTAGGTCTATCCCCGCGTGTGCGGGGGAACCCCTCAAATTCGCTGGCAAACTGAACTACCCCAGGGTCTATCCCCGCGTGTGCGGGGGAACCCGCACTTGCCAACAGATACAAGTGGCATATATGGGTCTATCCCCGCGTGTGCGGGGGAACCGGATGGTAGCAGAAAAGGCGGCTAATCTGGCCGGGTCTATCCCCGCGTGTGCGGGGGAACCCAACTATTACATCGGCCACGGCGGACGAGAAACGGTCTATCCCCGCGTGTGCGGGGGAACCCCTAGCAGTCAATGCAACCCCTTTTATAGGCAAGGTCTATCCCCGCGTGTGCGGGGGAACCCCGAACACCGTGCCGACAGCCCCTACACGGATAGGTCTATCCCCGCGTGTGCGGGGGAACCACGCCGCCAAATCACCTCGCCCACATACTGCCGGGTCTATCCCCGCGTGTGCGGGGGAACCGATTGGACTCATTACGCAATGACCTTCGGGCGCGGTCTATCCCCGCGTGTGCGGGGGAACCCCCACGGGCGGCGGCTGACGGAAGGTGGCACGAGGTCTATCCCCGCGTGTGCGGGGGAACCGTGCACTTGCTTTTGTGCGCCTTTTATACGCCCGGTCTATCCCCGCGTGTGCGGGGGAACCCGGTGCCGCGAATAGAACAAAGTCGCTAATAAAGGTCTATCCCCGCGTGTGCGGGGGAACCGGTTGCCGGATTGATTGGCGGTGGCGTAGGCAAGGTCTATCCCCGCGTGTGCGGGGGAACCACGCGCTCGGTCTCCCTAGTCGGGTTTGCTAGGGGTCTATCCCCGCGTGTGCGGGGGAACCCTGCGAGAAATACGCAGTTGCCGCTACACCTGCGGTCTATCCCCGCGTGTGCGGGGGAACCGTGAAGTCCGGGCGCGAATTGGCGACCCGGATGGGTCTATCCCCGCGTGTGCGGGGGAACCCCGCCAGGTGGGTAGCATCCCCAACTCCGTCGAGGTCTATCCCCGCGTGTGCGGGGGAACCAACTTGTCTTATGCTAACAGTATCGCTGAAGCGGGTCTATCCCCGCGTGTGCGGGGGAACCTGTTTGTGGATACTGTAACGAGACCCCACAAAAGGTCTATCCCCGCGTGTGCGGGGGAACCATCACCGACCACTCGGATAGGATGGTCGGGACAGGTCTATCCCCGCGTGTGCGGGGGAACCCAGTGTACGAAGGTATAACAACGAAGCACGTTAGGTCTATCCCCGCGTGTGCGGGGGAACCGATGGTTCAACCGCGCCGGATGCAACAGAGACTGGTCTATCCCCGCGTGTGCGGGGGAACCACTGGCACCGAGCGATTAGCGTGCCAAGTGTTAGGTCTATCCCCGCGTGTGCGGGGGAACCCCTTTTGTTCTAACTGCGCGGGCAAATGCCTGCGGTCTATCCCCGCGTGTGCGGGGGAACCACTACTCTCTGCCGCCTACCGCGCCTTGTGCTAGGTCTATCCCCGCGTGTGCGGGGGAACCTACACGCTCGACCGACAGGACATCTTGGTTGAGGGTCTATCCCCGCGTGTGCGGGGGAACCGTTTGCTTGCGGATACCTCTGGGAAAATCAATCGGTCTATCCCCGCGTGTGCGGGGGAACCTGCAATCTCTACACGCTCGACCGACAGGACATCGGTCTATCCCCGCGTGTGCGGGGGAACCGTAGTCGGGTTGTCTTTTGTACAAATCCACACAGGTCTATCCCCGCGTGTGCGGGGGAACCAGCCCCGCCTACATAGCCCCGACGGGCAACTAAGGTCTATCCCCGCGTGTGCGGGGGAACCCAATGCGTCGCCGACCGCCCCGGTTTCGAGACAGGTCTATCCCCGCGTGTGCGGGGGAACCGGGTAGTAACGACACGGCGGCAACAATAGGGAAGGTCTATCCCCGCGTGTGCGGGGGAACCGCCTCCTGTAGGTGCCAGTACACGACATGGCAGGGTCTATCCCCGCGTGTGCGGGGGAACCGCGTCGGCGGGATGGTTACGATGGAAGAGGGTGGGTCTATCCCCGCGTGTGCGGGGGAACCGTTCACCGACCTGCGGACATACGCGCATCAAACGGTCTATCCCCGCGTGTGCGGGGGAACCAGGAATACGGCATACCACAGCGGAGGAAGCGCAGGTCTATCCCCGCGTGTGCGGGGGAACCTCCTCATCCCCCAGCAGCGGGGTGGCCTGCGGGGGTCTATCCCCGCGTGTGCGGGGGAACCCGGGTAGCCATATCGTCGAATGCGGCGCGGAACGGTCTATCCCCGCGTGTGCGGGGGAACCTACCACGCAACGCCAGCCGCGCCCATTGAGTAGGGTCTATCCCCGCGTGTGCGGGGGAACCCGCGCCAGAACGTCGTCCAGCGGGCGGATGATGGGTCTATCCCCGCGTGTGCGGGGGAACCAGCAACAAACTCTGGAGACAACCCTAGTATAAGGGTCTATCCCCGCGTGTGCGGGGGAACCGCCGCCCAGATAATCGACGGGCTGTACACCAAGGGTCTATCCCCGCGTGTGCGGGGGAACCATAGCAGTTGGGATATATTCTCGGTAAGCGGAGGGTCTATCCCCGCGTGTGCGGGGGAACCGCCGCCCGTCCCGCCGATGTTGGCCTTGACCCAGGTCTATCCCCGCGTGTGCGGGGGAACCGATGGTACTGTACAGGGCTTGCAGCCCCTCGACGGTCTATCCCCGCGTGTGCGGGGGAACCCCACCAAGTCGCCTGTAATAGTAACATCGCCACGGTCTATCCCCGCGTGTGCGGGGGAACCCCAAATTGTCGTGCCGCACCTCGTCGCCGTACAGGTCTATCCCCGCGTGTGCGGGGGAACCCCGCGCTCGCTAAAAGCCAGCCAGACCGCATCGGGTCTATCCCCGCGTGTGCGGGGGAACCCTTCCCGTCAGGCGAGTACGTCCAGGTCGTGGCGGTCTATCCCCGCGTGTGCGGGGGAACCTACGCGGGCTGTAACACCTAGCGGGATGAGAACGGTCTATCCCCGCGTGTGCGGGGGAACCCCCGGTCGGGCCAACAGGCCCGGTAGCACCATCGGTCTATCCCCGCGTGTGCGGGGGAACCCGTGCGGGATGGAGTGTCTCACAAAGGTTCGTCGGTCTATCCCCGCGTGTGCGGGGGAACCCGACGGCAGGAATGGGACGAATGGGCGCGATGGGGTCTATCCCCGCGTGTGCGGGGGAACCGACTGGGGATAATGGGGTGGGCGGACATGTTGGGGTCTATCCCCGCGTGTGCGGGGGAACCTAGTCCGCCGTAAAAACAAGTCTGTGTGTTTTCGGTCTATCCCCGCGTGTGCGGGGGAACCCAACTATGCCTGGCGGCCCGTCGGTACCGACGCGGTCTATCCCCGCGTGTGCGGGGGAACCTCGTGGAGTTTTTCGAGGACAGTGCGGGAACCAGGTCTATCCCCGCGTGTGCGGGGGAACCATTCACTGCCAACCCAACATGGTGTCGCATGAGGGTCTATCCCCGCGTGTGCGGGGGAACCCTACTATGGATGGCATTTGACGCCAAACTCCGGGGTCTATCCCCGCGTGTGCGGGGGAACCCCGCACCTTCGTCGGGTTGCAAGCCTGTAGCGAGGTCTATCCCCGCGTGTGCGGGGGAACCCAACTGGCTAGGGGAATGGAGTGTGAAAGAAGAGGTCTATCCCCGCGTGTGCGGGGGAACCGTTGCCCAATCACCTCGCCAGACTAATCCGGGCGGTCTATCCCCGCGTGTGCGGGGGAACCCTGGACGACGAGGTTCGACTGGGGCATACACGGGGTCTATCCCCGCGTGTGCGGGGGAACCAATATCCTTGCATAGGGTAACGGTCTTGGCGACGGTCTATCCCCGCGTGTGCGGGGGAACCCGCATTTACCGCAAGGTGTTATGAAGTAATGAAGGTCTATCCCCGCGTGTGCGGGGGAACCTGTATCTGACAGAGGCCGCTCGCGCTCCTGCAAGGTCTATCCCCGCGTGTGCGGGGGAACCGCCTACCTCTCCCCCCAAAGAGCATCCGGACGGGGTCTATCCCCGCGTGTGCGGGGGAACCCCTAGACCGTATTCGCAGATATGAGGTATTGCAGGTCTATCCCCGCGTGTGCGGGGGAACCGCCTCCTGTAGGTGCCAGTACACGACATAGCAGGGTCTATCCCCGCGTGTGCGGGGGAACCTGTTACAGGCACAGCACCGACAGCACCGATAGGGGTCTATCCCCGCGTGTGCGGGGGAACCTCGGTGCGAAAATACACAGAAGCGGGTGAGGAGGGTCTATCCCCGCGTGTGCGGGGGAACCGAGGGATGGTGTATCTCATAAGGGTTCGTCTTATAGGGTCTATCCCCGCGTGTGCGGGGGAACCACCGGCCTCTGCTTGCGTCTTGAAAATCAACGAGGTCTATCCCCGCGTGTGCGGGGGAACCTTCCATTGAGATAACTACACCGCTGGACTGGCCGGTCTATCCCCGCGTGTGCGGGGGAACCAACCTCCATTTCAGGAAACTCAATCGCGGCGGCGGTCTATCCCCGCGTGTGCGGGGGAACCTGCCACTGGTGCCAGCGGCGGACGACCAGAAAAGGTCTATCCCCGCGTGTGCGGGGGAACCACATGTGGCATTTGCTGCAAGACGTGCAGCGGAGGTCTATCCCCGCGTGTGCGGGGGAACCCCGCTTCGCTGGTCGGCGCGATGTTAATAGCAAGGTCTATCCCCGCGTGTGCGGGGGAACCTGACGCGGTGAACCCAGCCCCGGCGGTCGGGACGGTCTATCCCCGCGTGTGCGGGGGAACCCCGTATCCGTACTTACCTGCAAGTCCAAAATGCGGTCTATCCCCGCGTGTGCGGGGGAACCGCTCAACCGCCAGCCGCTGTAATCGCGGACGGCGGTCTATCCCCGCGTGTGCGGGGGAACCCTCACGGGTCAAAGGCACGCGGTTCGGGGCGCGCGGTCTATCCCCGCGTGTGCGGGGGAACCACCTACATACCCGCCCGCGCCCGCGTACATAGGGGGTCTATCCCCGCGTGTGCGGGGGAACCCAAGAGTGGCAAGCCCAAGAACCGACCGCCAACGGTCTATCCCCGCGTGTGCGGGGGAACCGCGGTGGCTTTCGTAATGAGCATCCTGTCGTAAGGTCTATCCCCGCGTGTGCGGGGGAACCATCCCCACGTTCCTTGCGTAGCGACGCCGTGAGGGTCTATCCCCGCGTGTGCGGGGGAACCGATGTTATGTCAAGGGATGAAAACAAATATTTCGGTCTATCCCCGCGTGTGCGGGGGAACCTGTATATCATAACGGAGCATCTTGGATATGTACGGTCTATCCCCGCGTGTGCGGGGGAACCAAGGGGGATACGATATTCAGCGGCAATGTTGAAGGTCTATCCCCGCGTGTGCGGGGGAACCTGCTTGACCAGTTGGATTGCGATGAGTCGTGGAGGTCTATCCCCGCGTGTGCGGGGGAACCCCGCCGCCGGGGGGGGGCAATGATTTGTAGCCAGGGTCTATCCCCGCGTGTGCGGGGGAACCTATCCATTGCAGAGCCGTCGCGTACTCCGCGTCGGTCTATCCCCGCGTGTGCGGGGGAACCATTGTGGCAATGCTATCCATAGCGGCTCTATTCGGTCTATCCCCGCGTGTGCGGGGGAACCACCCCAGTTACCATCATCGCAAGAAACAATACAGGTCTATCCCCGCGTGTGCGGGGGAACCCCTTCCCCGGCAGTATTCACCCAAAATCGGTCAGGTCTATCCCCGCGTGTGCGGGGGAACCTTCGCAGCACCTCAGTCAACACACCCTTCCATCGGTCTATCCCCGCGTGTGCGGGGGAACCGGGTATTGGAGCGTAGGGCAAAACACGAAAACGGGTCTATCCCCGCGTGTGCGGGGGAACCAGTAGCCCTACCTAAACAAGGAGGGCAATATGGGGTCTATCCCCGCGTGTGCGGGGGAACCTATGCCCAAACCATCACTCGCTAGGTGGCGTGCGGTCTATCCCCGCGTGTGCGGGGGAACCTTCTACTGGCGGCGTAGCATCCGGGCCGGTCAGGGTCTATCCCCGCGTGTGCGGGGGAACCGGAAAACAGGGCGAGCAACTATCGCCAACGCGGGGTCTATCCCCGCGTGTGCGGGGGAACCAGCACAACCGGGCTGCGCCAGTTCGACGGCGAGGGTCTATCCCCGCGTGTGCGGGGGAACCAGAGACGCAAGATGCTCTCGCGTTGGCGGATGAGGTCTATCCCCGCGTGTGCGGGGGAACCGGCATTGGTCAAAGACCTAATCCCTGCGATAACGGTCTATCCCCGCGTGTGCGGGGGAACCACTGGCGGATGGCACTCTCACCCAAAATCGGAGGGTCTATCCCCGCGTGTGCGGGGGAACCATATACCAACTGCCGTCAAGAATAACAGTATCAGGTCTATCCCCGCGTGTGCGGGGGAACCGGATGTCGTAAAAACGCCACTCTTCGTCAACAGGGTCTATCCCCGCGTGTGCGGGGGAACCTCAGGTTGCCGCCCCGACAATGCCGTCCATCCGGGTCTATCCCCGCGTGTGCGGGGGAACCTAGTCATTGCTGGTATTGTAGCACTCATTGCAGGGTCTATCCCCGCGTGTGCGGGGGAACCTGCAAGGTTGCATTCAGGCTGGTGAACGCAACCGGTCTATCCCCGCGTGTGCGGGGGAACCTCGGCAACCAGTTTCGGCGTCATAGCACGAACTGGTCTATCCCCGCGTGTGCGGGGGAACCCTCCGCCGCCGGCAGACCAAGTGGTGAATGCAGGGTCTATCCCCGCGTGTGCGGGGGAACCAAGTATATTCGTCAGCGTCAACATCTTTCTGCGGGTCTATCCCCGCGTGTGCGGGGGAACCCACTGCCCTTCGGCTATTCGCTGGGCGAGGTGGGGTCTATCCCCGCGTGTGCGGGGGAACCCGTTGACACCTGCAACAATAGTCTCCATTTTCGGGTCTATCCCCGCGTGTGCGGGGGAACCCCGTCGGGCAGGCCCTACGTGGCACGAACCGAGGGTCTATCCCCGCGTGTGCGGGGGAACCAGTGTCCGCCAGCGGGCGATTGAGCGGCTACGAGGTCTATCCCCGCGTGTGCGGGGGAACCAATATCGTTCTACGAACCGCTCCACCAGTCTGAGGTCTATCCCCGCGTGTGCGGGGGAACCCATTACCATAGTCTGCGCCGACAACGCCAAGAGGGTCTATCCCCGCGTGTGCGGGGGAACCAGCGAACACTGCCGATTTGATGGCAGAGGAATGGGTCTATCCCCGCGTGTGCGGGGGAACCGTCTGCAAGACAAGCCAACCGTTCCTCCTCTAAGGTCTATCCCCGCGTGTGCGGGGGAACCGTAAATATCAGGGCTAGGGGCATCGTCGGGTGAGGTCTATCCCCGCGTGTGCGGGGGAACCGCATTCCTCTGCCATCAAATCGGCAGTCTTCGCGGTCTATCCCCGCGTGTGCGGGGGAACCCGCTATGATGGTCGGCCTAGGCTCCGGCAAAACGGTCTATCCCCGCGTGTGCGGGGGAACCCCAAGATATGCCATTTTTTCCCAAGTCGGCACGGGTCTATCCCCGCGTGTGCGGGGGAACCCCGGAGTAGTCCCGACCCGACTGCCCACGCATAGGTCTATCCCCGCGTGTGCGGGGGAACCGGCAAGCCGGACGGCGATGGAACGGTGTATCAGGGTCTATCCCCGCGTGTGCGGGGGAACCATATTCTCTTACACAAGCAATCCGCAAGGGTTCGGTCTATCCCCGCGTGTGCGGGGGAACCCTAGGGCCGGGTACTCTTTCTACCTCTATCACCGGTCTATCCCCGCGTGTGCGGGGGAACCCAATGGTTGCCCTGCCCTGTAACCTTGTAACCCGGTCTATCCCCGCGTGTGCGGGGGAACCCGACACGTCTATGTTCATAGAGTAGCCGCTTTCGGTCTATCCCCGCGTGTGCGGGGGAACCATAGACGCCAAGTGCTGGTCGTGCTGCCAGGAAGGTCTATCCCCGCGTGTGCGGGGGAACCCGGGCAGAGTTGGTATGTCCAGTGCGGGCAGAGGGTCTATCCCCGCGTGTGCGGGGGAACCCACTGGGGGCCAACAATGCAAAATTTGGGTAACGGTCTATCCCCGCGTGTGCGGGGGAACCCTACCGTAGTCGTCGAGGCCGCGCTGACCAGAAGGTCTATCCCCGCGTGTGCGGGGGAACCGTAACCCGCGTGTCAAGCGTTTTACGGGGTTGAGGTCTATCCCCGCGTGTGCGGGGGAACCGGGGTTATCGGCAGCAGCAGTATGGGCAGGAAAGGTCTATCCCCGCGTGTGCGGGGGAACCACCGACCGCGAGTACGTCGCACGCGGCGTCGGCGGTCTATCCCCGCGTGTGCGGGGGAACCTTTATGGCACTGGAAGAAACTCTTCACGCTATCGGTCTATCCCCGCGTGTGCGGGGGAACCCGTATGGCTAGATTGGCTCGGCGAACGGGTAAAGGTCTATCCCCGCGTGTGCGGGGGAACCCGATTGACCTCCTCAGCCCCGCGTTCCAGGGCCGGTCTATCCCCGCGTGTGCGGGGGAACCCGTCTTTCGCCCGCGCAAGGTCAAACTCGAAGGGGTCTATCCCCGCGTGTGCGGGGGAACCCATTCCCGATTGTGGATGGAGAAATCCGGCGAGGGTCTATCCCCGCGTGTGCGGGGGAACCCAATAAAAATTCGTTTAGCCGCAACATAAGAAGGGTCTATCCCCGCGTGTGCGGGGGAACCGGCAACCGTCCGATGCTCACTGGTATGTCAACGGGTCTATCCCCGCGTGTGCGGGGGAACCTATACCAACACTGGGAATTTGTATATCCATTCAGGTCTATCCCCGCGTGTGCGGGGGAACCCCCCGACGCCCTGATGGTCATAGTACAGCGCGGGGTCTATCCCCGCGTGTGCGGGGGAACCATGCCCGCGAAACTGTAGGTGTGCCGCTCAAAAGGTCTATCCCCGCGTGTGCGGGGGAACCGGAGCAGCCTACGCCGCCCGTTGTCCTGACAAAGGTCTATCCCCGCGTGTGCGGGGGAACCCGTCCAACGATTTTCGGTTG
This sequence comes from Dehalococcoidia bacterium, assembly GCA_963692995.1. Lineage (GTDB taxonomy): Bacteria > Chloroflexota > Dehalococcoidia > Lucifugimonadales > UBA3495 > Bin87. Next base: position 140,252 of record OY843611.1, on the reverse strand, counting down.
CCGACGACGGCGAGGTCTATCCCCGCGTGTGCGGGGGAACCCCAACGCTCCAGCGCGTAGCAGAGCCGACAACGGGTCTATCCCCGCGTGTGCGGGGGAACCGCCGGCCGGTCGGCCACTTTCAATACGCCACACGGTCTATCCCCGCGTGTGCGGGGGAACCGTATCAACAATGACCATAACAAGCAGCGTCTTGGGTCTATCCCCGCGTGTGCGGGGGAACCCGTCGGTGATGGCGTAGAGTATGCCGGTTCTAGGGTCTATCCCCGCGTGTGCGGGGGAACCGCTGGTCGGCATATTTGCGAACGCTTGTGCGACGGTCTATCCCCGCGTGTGCGGGGGAACCGGAGTTGCGGCGGGTATGGGGTTCACCGACCCAGGTCTATCCCCGCGTGTGCGGGGGAACCTAGACGCGGTGCCGCATTGCTCCACGTAGAAAGGGTCTATCCCCGCGTGTGCGGGGGAACCTGCAATGACGGCAATGCGTGGCAGGTTAGAAAAGGTCTATCCCCGCGTGTGCGGGGGAACCGTGTTACCATAGTGATACTATTATAACATACTCGGTCTATCCCCGCGTGTGCGGGGGAACCCCTGCCGTCGGAACCGTCCGCGCCTGTAGCACCGGTCTATCCCCGCGTGTGCGGGGGAACCAAGTGTACAAACAATGGCTGAAGATGATGCGCGGGTCTATCCCCGCGTGTGCGGGGGAACCGCATACCGGAACGCGCCGGGCATTACCCTACGCGGTCTATCCCCGCGTGTGCGGGGGAACCGGCTGTCTGTATAATTGTTATTGAGCATTATCGGGTCTATCCCCGCGTGTGCGGGGGAACCTTGTGCGTAATTAGTACGGCGTCTTCACCAAAGGGTCTATCCCCGCGTGTGCGGGGGAACCCCGACTACACCCGAATGCAGGGAGTTACCATCGGGTCTATCCCCGCGTGTGCGGGGGAACCCTTTACTCTGAATGTTCAACATATCATAACTCCGGTCTATCCCCGCGTGTGCGGGGGAACCCTTTACTCTGAATGTTCAACATATTATAACTCCGGTCTATCCCCGCGTGTGCGGGGGAACCTGCCCCGGTTTTGGGGGTTGTTTGTTGAGCGAGGGTCTATCCCCGCGTGTGCGGGGGAACCAGGTAATCGCTAGGGAGGCGGAACTGGCAATCCGGTCTATCCCCGCGTGTGCGGGGGAACCCACTGGACATACCAACTCTGCCCGCACTGGACAGGTCTATCCCCGCGTGTGCGGGGGAACCTCCATTGATACAATCAAGGAACTGCGTGGTTTAGGTCTATCCCCGCGTGTGCGGGGGAACCTCAACCGCACCGGCCGCCATCGTAACCCAGGCGGGTCTATCCCCGCGTGTGCGGGGGAACCGGGAACCACGGGTTTGAGTCATAGTTGGTTTTGGGTCTATCCCCGCGTGTGCGGGGGAACCCGAAGCAGTCCAGCACGATGTCCTCCGGCCCGGGGTCTATCCCCGCGTGTGCGGGGGAACCAGCCCTGCCGTCAACGCCGTTGCAATATCAGCCGGTCTATCCCCGCGTGTGCGGGGGAACCGCTTGACACCTCCCTTGCGCCCGTGTATAGTGGGGTCTATCCCCGCGTGTGCGGGGGAACCCAATCCAGCCATACGCCTTCGGCCAGGTTGACGGGTCTATCCCCGCGTGTGCGGGGGAACCCCTTGGCGTTTTGATATTGGCTATGCCATTGTATCTGCCAGAGGGTAGGGAAGACTAGCCGTATTTTACCAGGTACACGCCGTCAGCGTCCACGATTGCTTTGGGCGCGTCTCCCAGGGTTAGTATCCGTTGTTGGCTGGGGACCGTTGGGTCGCGCCAGGTCATTACAATGGTTCCGCTCCCCAGCTCATGGTGCCACCGGGTTAGCACATCCCAAATCCGGTTGCGGATGCCGCTGGTCATGGCCGGCGCGGTGTATACTCCCGGCGCCAGCTCCAGCATGGCCGACGCCAGAAACCCCCGATAGCGCGCCGCTACGTTCACCGTTATCACTACCGTCATCTGCGACCTCCTCCGTCTAGTCGATGTCTTGGAATTCCCCAGCGGGGCGATCAGTCAGCGGCGGAACATCCTGAAACAGCGTTTTGATGCGGTCAATCATCTTGGGAATCACCCGCTCCGAACTCAGCAGGGCTCCGGTAGTGCGCCGAGTGTGTCTTTCCACGTCCAGCTGCGGGTTTTTGGCGATGTCGCCAGCGGCCTGAAATGCCGCCGGCAGCAGGATGGTGTCCCGAAACAAGTCGGCGATGTCCAGGGCAAAAGCATCGCCGCTGTGCTCGTGAATGAACCCCAGCTGGGGAATGGCTCCCAGCGCGGTTACGGCGATTACTGCCGCAGAGGTTACCGCTACCGAAGCGTGATTAATTGCCTGATTAGGTATATCGGCCGCCATTGGGTTGCCCCGGTCATAGCGCCGCCCCCGCCACCGGATGCCGTAACGCTGGGACAGGTTCCCGTAGGTTCGTTTCATCCGCGCTCCTTCAATGCCGCGCAGGGTATTGATATCCGTATGCGGCAACACTTCGCCCAGGCGCAGGGCATACATCTTGCGGGCAATGGTGATGCGCTGGTCCATAGGATCGCCCCAGGCCCGCATCTGCCGGCGGGCGATGTCCGACGTATCCGGCCCCAACGGCGGCGCGGTGTAGCAGCGCACGCCGTCCTCGCCCACCGCTACCAGCGCCGTGCCGTGTCTGGCCATCAGACGCAAGGCGTCATGGCTGACCGTGGACCCGGGCCCCAGCAAGATCATTGACAAGCTCTGAAAGGGGACGCCATATTCGCCGGCTTCCAGAGGGCTGTCGGCGCTTGGCGGAGCGTTGCGCTCAAAGCGCAGCGTGCCGTCGCGCACCGTCAGCGCGCCCCGCGACAGCCATAACAGACCGTGCCGGTCGGCGTGGGGAATGCGGGCGGTCTCTAAACCAAGCCTTCCTCGCAACATTTCCATTCACTCCTGCGCGTTGGTAGATCGGGATTTATTCGGTTGTTAAAGAGCGGCGGCCAGGCCGGGAGCGCCGGCCGGCTGACGAGACTGCCGGCCTACGGTACTGCCGGCCGACGGTACTACGGGCCGACGGCACTGCCGGCCGGACGCAGCAGCAGCATCCCGTAGCCGTAGGCGCGGTGGCGGCCAACGCCCCGGGCCAGGAGATGGGCGAAGGCATCGCCGTCGGTAACGTTCAGGACGCCGCGCAGCAGCGCGTCCGGCCCCTCGCTGTACCTGGAGCGCGCCTTGCGCAAGGCGCGGACGCGCTGGAAAGAGCGGAGCGTGGCCGACTCCAACTTGGCGCCGCCGCGTCGCTGTAGCTGCTCGGCCAACCAGTCGGCATAAACCGCTTCCCGGCTGCGGTTCATTGCGCCCTTGGGATGTTGCTCCGCTTCCGCCTGGAAAGCGTCCCATTCTTTGCCGGCGCGTGCGCTGCCGCCGCCCCGGGAGGGGCGCACCACCGGACGAACCCGCGTCTCAAATCCCAGCCGCTTGCCCGCGGTCCATTCCGCGGGCATCGGTTTGCTGTCCAGGCCGGCAGCCGGTATGATGCGCGACTGTAGCGGGCACGCATACAGCTCCGCCGCCTCCCGCAGCGCGTCGGCATCGGCGGATGCGTAGCCGTAAAGACAGCCGGACTGGCCACCCGGCGGGAACATGATCCGGAAGGGACGGGGCGCCAGAGCCCCGAAACTTTCCGTCAGCAGGCAGTGCATCGCGTGGTCCGGGTCTTGCAATCGACGGCTGCCCATCCAGCGCTGGAAATCGCGCGCGCTGATGTCGGCGCGTATCATATTGAGCATAATCGCCTCACCAAGCATCCGGCCCAGTAGCCTCCGGTTCGTGACTGGGATATTTTTCGCCCCACGCGATAGGTATAGTTATACGTGTCTCTGGGCATTTTCACTGTCTCCGTCCGGTTGAGAAAATCGGCTGCGGTCAATCGCGCCTTCACGAACCCATCGGCCGCCGCCGTGCAGGCCGGAAATCCAGTTGCGTCGGTCGGTGAGCAGATACTCCCGGCTGGCGGCGATGTCGTCCACATCCTCGCCGGCCGGCCACAGCGTCCGTATCGGTTCGGCGTCGTGGTCCGATTGGGCCACGCCGCGGTTCAGCAGGGCGGCCAGCGCGGTATCGCCATCGGCAAAGCCGGCGAGCAGCGGCGCCGCGGGCAAGCAGGGCTTGCGTCCGATGAACAAGGGCCGGGCCGGTTCCTGCAACGCGGCCGCCAGGTCGTCCAGCGTCGGGGAATTGGCGTCGGGTTGCAGGCGCATGGCGACGGTGACTTGCAGATCGGCGTAATAATCCCGGTAGCGCAGGTGGGGAGCGTTGTAGGTATTCGCGCCGCCGGCCCGCCCTTCGGGTTGTCCGCGGGTTGTCCAGCCCCGGTCGCCGGCCCTCAGCTGCGCCGTCTGGAAGTCCGTCATCCGCGTTCCGCCGGCCGGTTCCCGGTCGATGCGGGCGGCGAACACCAGCCTATCCTGTAGTTCCTGATGCCGCTCCCCATCGACGCGCCGCCAGCCCAGGGCGTTGGCCAGCAGGCCGGTGAGCATTGACGCCGACGGGAAGGCTCGGATGACCCCCAGATTGTCGATGGTTTCCCCGCCAAAGGACATCAGCGGGCTTTCCAGGTTCAGTATTAGATGACGCATGGCTACACCGCTTCGCCATTGCGAACCGCGTCAGCGGCCCAGGTCGCCAGGTCGTCCAGGCACAGCCGTTCCGCTTTGGGAATAGCGCAGTCCTCAACGGACATTACCCGTCGTATCTCCTTGCCTCCGTAAGCGGCGTCCAGCTTGCTCAAATATTCGGACAGCGCAGCGGTGGCGGCGGCCAGCCGCGCCCGGGCTGGCGCGCGGTAAGCATTAGCCAGGCTGCGCGGCTGCCGGCTGCCGGCTTCAATCAGCATCAGGTCGGCGCAGGCGTAAGGCGCGGTGGAGCCGAGCTTGGCCCCCGGCGATACCGTAGCAATGAGGTGGATGAGATGCTCAACCACTTTGCCGGCCATTTCTTTATCGGCGGCGTCCCATTCCTCCGCCGGGCAGCCCTTCAGGTTGGAAACCAGCCCCGGCACGTCCACGACAACGTAGCCGTAGAAGAGGCCGGCCGTCAGTTCCATGTCGCCGATATGGGCGGCGCCGGGGTCTTCATCCTCCCCTTGCAAGTCGTCCACCACCGAGAAGTAGTCGCTCTCGCTTTCCTCCTGGTGCGCGGTGAAAGCGTGGGCCACGTGAATAGCCGCGTCGATGTTCGCGCCGGGGTCGGATGTAACCATGCGCCCGAACAGCGCGCCCTCCAGCCCGCCGGGCAGACGCGCGGCATCACGAAAGGCGGCGAAGTTAGCGCCCTCGCCCCGACGGGTGAAAAGCGCCTTGGCGGCATCGCCGGCGGCTTTAGCATCCGCCGGGTGTTCGGCGCAGAGGGCAGCGGCTTTGGCTTGCAAATGTTCCACTTCCGGCCAGCCCAACAGCAGGGGCTGGCGTCCGGATCGGGTAGTTCCGCTTTCCCCATACACGCCGGCATTGAAAGCGTTTTCCACCGCCGCCAGAACTTCCGCGTTCACGTCGCCGGCCGCGCGTAACGGCTCAATCACCATGCGCTCAACGACATTGCGAGAGCGGTACGCTTCCTCGGCGCCGTCAATGCTGTGGATGGCGAACTCGTCCTGGGCCACGCGCCAGTGGCGTTTCAAGCATTGGGACGAAATGCGGGTACGCACGGCGCCGCCGAAGGGCATCCGCTTGGCCAGGCCGGAATCGTCCCTATTCAGCAGGGCGGCCGGGTAGGAGTGGAGAGTGTGGATTTGCAGAAATCTTGGGGTAGCCATCGGTAAAACTCCTCATTCTTCCGATCATTAGGCGCTGCGTCGCGCCGTCCGGTAATAGTCGCGGGCGATGCGGCGGCGGGATTCCTCAGCGCGGATTTCATCGTAGCCGTCGTTGAGATCGTAGCCGTCGTTGAGAATGAACGTCGCCATTTCGCGCCAGTTGAAAGATACGTTGGCGGAGGCCAGCATGCGGAACAGCCGCGCCAGCAGAACGCGGAGCATATCGTCCCGCGCCGTCAGCAGCCGGTTGAGCCGGGTCTCGCTATAAAAGGCTTGCCCGCGCTGCGGGTTGCCGCCCAGAAACAACGCCCGGCCCACCGGCATATTCCCGTCATGGGCCGAGCGGCTGGCGATATCGTCCCCGCCGGCGGTGCGCGTCATCAATGCGATGCCGTGCAGAATTAGCCCCCACTTGCGTTCAATTGCAGGATTGCCCAGCAGGTCTTCGTCCGCCATCAGACGCCAGAAAGCCGCCGTGTCGGGTTCGTCCGGGTCCATGCGGCGCAACCCGGCCAGGCCGCCACGGTCATAGCTGGCCAGAGCCGCAACCTTGCCGGACAGGCTGAATGCAATATCGCCCCAGCTGCGCCGCCCGAGTTCCCGCTCCGGCGCTTCGGTAATTTGCGTGGTGGTCATTCCCGGTTCTCCTCAGTAATGGTGTTATCGAACAGGAAGGGCAGTCCGCTATTCCCGCGCAGCCGCCCTTCAAACAACCCTTCGGCGGCCTCCCGTGCCTTGTAGCGATAAATTGCGGGGCAGGGCAGGGCAGCGGTAGCGGATCGCAAAATCCGCCGGCCATGGTCAACTACTCCGTCTCGGCCACTCATCAGCCACTCGTTGCGTATCCTCCGACGGTCATCATCGCTGTCCGCCTCAAACTCTTCCTGCAAAGCCTCGAAGAAGCCGGCGTCCACGATTTCGTCCAGCTTGTCTGCCCAGGGATTGGCGAGGGCGCGTTGCTCGGCGCTGGTGTCATTAGATTTGCCATGCGCCACAAACGTAGCGACAGCATGGCGCAAGATGCGCTTGATAGTGCCAATCTGCTTGATGCGCTCCCGGGCAATGTCTTCCAATTCCTGCTTGCTGGCCGGTCGGCCAAAGACCTGTATCGTCTCGGGTTTCAGCGGAATGATCCGTTCGTGGTAGCCGGCAGTCCCGCCTTCTCCGCGCACCATTCCGCGGGCAACCAATTGCATCGTTCCGGCAGGATTCCGGTTATGCCCTGTCGGTTTCAAAAGGAGCGGTTCCTTCCAGTCGGGAGAAAACAGGCCGTCCACTATCCGCTCATAGCCGAATTTTCTTGGCCCCAAAAAAGCCGGCGGAGTGCCTTTTGGGTTCGAGTTGTTACTGACCGGGGCCCAGGGGTCTCCCGTCAGCCCTTTGGCATCGCTGATTCGCCGGTCAAGCGAATTGGCGCGAATGGCCTCGATTTTGCCGCTCACTTCCCGCAGCCTGATCCGTCGGCATACCTCAATGTAGAAAGGTTCCATCCGGTCGATAGTTAACGTTTCCGCTTTCGTACCGTCCCACGCTTGCACCCACAGCAGCCCAATGCCGAAGTCGACCACGGGATATTCGTTCAGAATCACTTGCCGTTGCTCCAGCAGTACCGCTACATCGCGCCGAAGGTGGGCGCCGTGTCGGACCGATGGAGTAATGCTGAACGCAGGCCGGTTCCCATACCCGCTGGGCATACGGGATATGCCATAGTTGCGCGAACCGTCATACCCCGTCATGGTCTGCAAGGTGATCAGCGCGAAAAGCCAGTCATCGGCGTCGGCTTGCAGCTCGACCGACGATTTCAGGTCGTGGTTCTTGGAGGTGACCAGCATATCCAGCTGGTCCGGGGTAGCCACCCTGGTTTTGTAATCAGCCAGTCGGTCGGCAGAACGCGCCGGCGGCTGCATGAATGCCGGCCGGGTGATGTCGTCCACCGCCAGCTGCCACGGCTCATCGTCCGGGAAGTCGGGGGCGAGGGCGCGGATGATGCGACGCCATTCGGCGGCATCATCCGGCGGCTCCGGCCGGCCGGCCCGGTACATCGCCATCGCGCCGAGCTGTGCCAGAAAGGCGTGCCAGGCGTGGCGCTGGTGAGGACGCAGGGCCGGGAAGGCATCCACCCCGTCGGCCATCAGCGCGACGTACACCTCCGGCAGAGAGGCCGCAAGTCTGCCGCCGGCCGTGTCCATTCGGATTAGCGGCTCTGTTAGAATGTTGAGCATAGTTATCGTCCTTCGGCCTCGGCACCCAATCCGCTATCAGAATGAACGCTCGAAACCCCTATCTAATTCGGATGCTGTGTCAACCACCTCCGGTCACAAGAATCGCCCGTGCTGCTGCAAGCGCCATTTCACAGGAAAAGGTCCTGGTAGTTCCTGCTACGGCAAATTTTCGCTATGTTTTGCGCTCTTAGCTTTAGGATTACATTGATATTACCACCGGGCAGGCTCATTGTCAAGGCCCATTGTCACCCGGCTCCCGATACCGGGAGATAGACCACCTAACGCTAAAACGCCAGGGCGTAAAGCGCAGGTTTCCCCGCAAACGCGGGGTTAGCGGATAAGGGCGGGCGGATCGTCCGCCCCGGTCTGCGGGTGCGCTGTCTTACCGTCGGCCGAATCACGGAGTTCGGTAGGCTTTGCGCCGTTAGGCTACCCGTACCGCCAGGACGACCAGTTCGTTGTCAAACGCTTCGTATACAACACGGCAATCACCAACCCCCAGACGACGCAACCCGCGCGGCCCTTCTTTGAGCCGGCTGCCGGCCAGCAGTTCTTTGCCCAGGGCGTCGCTGGATTCAACCAGCCGTTCCCGGGCAACGAAAGTCCGGCGCATCAGTTCGCGCCGCGCGCTGCCTTTAATCCGAAACCGGGTAGCTCACGCCTGACCCGCATCCCAATGCAGGACCGGGTAGGCGGGGTCGCGCCGGCATCCCACTGCTGCGGACAAATCGCCGAAATCTTCCGGATGCTACTCCAGCGCCTGGAGCGCCACACCACGTCGCCTCGGCTACGCTTGAGCGCTCTGCGCTGTACTGCCTTTGGCGCCGGCGCAGTTCCCCCGCAAACGCGGGGATCGCCGGCCCCGTTATTCGAGCATAACAATCACGGCCACCCCATTGTCCCCGGCGTGGCTGCGGTCTGCGTCGGATATGTCCGTTCCCACTACTACCGCCAGCGCGGTAGCGTCGCTGGCCCGCTCCAGGAGAGTGGCCCGGACCGCGGCCCGGTCGATGTCGCGCCGGTCAATGGTGATCGACGCCTCAACCACGGCGTAGGTCGTACCGCCGGCCTGGTTCCGGCCGCTGATGATAAGATCAGCGCGTTCCACTTCATCGATCTGGTCATTATCGATGCGGCCAGCGTCAAGAGCCTCACTGAGCAGGTCGGGGATGGTGTTGTTGTCCGGCGCGACTACGGCATAGATAACCTCAGCGGCGCGCAGATTGAGACGCCGTTCTGCGGTACGGCGCAGCCGCCGGGCAACTTTCCGTTCATAATCAGTGCCCATCAGGTTGTTGAGCTGGCCCTGCATCCGGGACTGACCGGCTTTCAGATCAGTGATGTCCTGCTCCATCCGGGACTGACCGGCTTTCAGATCAGTGATGTCCTGCTCCATCCGGGACTGACCGGCTTTCAGATCAGTGATGTCCTGCTCCATCCGGTCCTGCCGCTCTTCCATCCGGCCCAGCTGCCCTTCCACACGGTCCTGCCGCTCTTCCATCCGGCCCAGCTGCCCTTCCACACGGTCCTGACGCTCAGAAATGCCTCGTACTACGTCCAGAATTTCGCGGACGGTCTGGGCCAAGTTCGCTACCGTCTCAGGCAGTCGCAGGATTTCTTCGCCCAAGATGTGGCGCCGCATCTCGGCGCACAGTTCCGGATCCCGCTCCATCGCAGCGAGAATGTCACCGAAAGTGTTGATTGGAATATCGCCAGGCGTGGTCAGCATTGCTAATCTGCTCTACATCGTTGCCTGCAATCATACCATCCGCCGTCAGTAAAGACCAACCGAGAACTAAGACCAACCGGGAACGAGCAAACCTCCACCGGCCAACGCGGGTTACTCTCGCCGCAGTCCCAGCCGGTCGTAGCGAAATCGATGGCTGCCGATGCGGAAGGCAAAACCGCCGCCGTCGGTCGCCGTCGGCTCTACGGAGTCCGGCGCGTCATCGCGCTCCAGCCAGCCCAGGGGCAGCGCCATCCGGTCAATGGCGCCGGATGAGTCAAAGGGGCTGGGCAAGGGCGGATTGAAGGCGATTTCCACCCGGTCGTCGCCCAGCCGGGTGCGTATCCACTTGTCGTCGCTGGGGAAACAAACCTCCCCGTTGTCCTCAAAAAACGACTTGTCGCGCCTAATGAGGTGGCTGTGGGCGGTTTGCTGGTCGGCGATAAGCGCCCCCGTCGTACTTATCTGGTGACCTTGCCACTGGTCGCCCAACTCTTTGGTGATGCGGTCCAGCGCTTCGCCATGGGTGGCGCTCTCCACCAATTTCCGGTTCATAGCCGGGATGCGCCATTCGGGATACTCGGCAATCAGCCGCCGGGTGGCTTCCAGTATGTGCAGGCTGCGGTACACGCCGCCATAGGGGCCCAGGCCGTTGGCGGTCTGCCCGTTCCCCTTCGTCAGCAGCGGGGACAGATCGTCGTCCGGCGGCGTAAGCGCGATGCACTGCGGCGTTGCATAATCGTGGGGCCGGTCGTCCCGCCGGTGGCGATGCAGCCGGCCGATGCGCTGCAAGAGCACGTCCATCGGAGACAAGTCGGTAATCAGCAGGTCGGCGTCAATGTCCAGCGACTGCTCCAGCGTCTGCGTACCCACCACAATACGGCCTCCACTCTCCCGTTCCCGGCCCAGCAGTTCCTCAATACGGCGGTCCAGCAGCCGGCGGTCGGGAGCGGCGAACCGCCCGTGATGCAGCGTCGAAATGCCGTTAACGGCGAACAGCAATTCCGCGTCGTCGCCGGCAATCTCCTCAATTGCCTGGTGGACACGAATAGCGTAGCCAACGGTGTTGCGCACCACCAGCACTTTGGCGCCGGCGCGGGCGGCCTCTAGCGCCGATTGTGCGATGGCCGCTGGGTCGCCCATTATGGGCCGGGCCTTGATGCTGACGGTTTTCCCGGCGCCGTTCTCGTCGACGGCGCGGACGCCGTGTCGGGCGCTGACGGCGGGATAAGCCACGGCAATGGCGTCGGCTAATCCAACGGCGGGTTCGCCCCGCCAACGCTGGCGGGCGACGGAGCCCAGGGTGGCCGACATCAGCAGGGCCTGGCCGCCGCTGCCGAGGTGGGCGTCCAGCAGGGCGGCCAGAATTTCGCTCATGTAAGTGTCGGAGGCGTGCACTTCGTCCACTACCAGCAGGCTGCGCGCCAGGCACGCTGCGCGCAGATGAGCGTTTTTCACCATCAGCGCGCCCAGCAGAGCCTGGTCCACGGTGCCCACGGCGATTTGGGCGGCCAGGTAACGCTTGGTGCTTTCGGCGGCCCAACGCCGTCCGTCGGCGGCATGGTCATCCCACCAGACTGCATAATCTTGCAGGCGCTGTCCCGCTGCGTCTCCGGCGCGCAGATAGCCGGGCACTGCCAGAACCGTCTCGGGCGACGTCCGGTTCGGGAAGAGTCGGCCAATAAAGCGGTGCACTCTTTCGTGAATCTGCACTGCGGCCGAACGGGTGGGCAGCGCGAAATAGAGGCCGTCCACCAGACCGGCCTCGTACATTCGGGCGAACCGCCACAGAGCCGCTTCGGTCTTGCCGGAGCCGGTTTCCGACTCGATAATGACCAAAGGGGCGTCCAGCGGGGTATCTTGCGCCGCCTGCTGGATAGCGTTGGGGCCGCCGGCCAGTCCGAACAGGTCGGCGAAATCGGGAAGGCCGGAGAATCCGGCGCGCTGCGCCGACCGGTTCAGGCCAACATCGTTGACGGCGCGCTCGGCATTAGCGCGGGCGGTTGCAATGTAGTCATTCCTCGGCTCGGCGACATACTCAAACCACCGCTCGTTGGAGCCAATCCAATCGGCCAGGTTGCATAACCCCAGAAAATGGTGCTGGAAGGCGGGCGCCGCCGGCAGCGGCGGCCCGGCATCGGCAAAGGCCGCCGGGAACCATTCCCGCGCCAGCCGTCCGATGCGCGCGACCTGCTCCTGAGGACGCAGGTCGCCGTAGCGCCGCCAGATTCCGGGGTTCGGCTGCCGGCTCTCTTCCAGACACAGCGGCCGGCCGTGATGCGAAAGCGTTGCGATGAGCAGAGCGCAGACGGTCGCGCCGCCTCGGTCGTCCCAGGATTCCACGGCATCCCACCACCACCCCAGCCCATCGAAGAACCACCCGGCCGTTTCGGTATCGCCGTTGCCGTTCAGCAACGGCGTCAGGTCCAGCGTGTGCCCGGCGCGTCTTGGTCTGCGCGCGCTTTCCGGCAAGTCCTCGTTCCGCCAGATTTGCGTCTGGAACCCGACGTTCACTTTACCGATGTCATGCAGGGCGGCCAGCAGTGACAACCGCGCCACCGTTGCCGGGTCCAGATCATCGCGCCCTCCGGACTGCGCCAGCCGCCGCCGGATGACGGGCTGCGCCAGGAGCGCTTCAAAGCAGGCTCCGACATCGGCCAGATGGCACTCCAGCAGGTGGATGCGTTCCGGGTTATTCCGGTCTGATTTCGCCCAGAACCGACGGGTGTAAGAGGCTTTTGTGGTCACTGAACCCTCGCAATGCGCTCCAATCAGCCAGCTGAAAGGCGCGGCGAATACCGGCTACCGCAATACCGGCTACCGTACACGCAGGGCAGCCCGCTGAAAGGTGCGGCGAATATCGGCTACCGCACACGCCAGGCAGATGATGCCGGCGAGTTTAGCACACGGCGCTATCCGGAAAACTTTCGCTTCACTCCGCCCGCGGCCCTTTCGTTATCGCCACCCGCTCTATGCTGCCGTCGGCGTTGACCCGTAGGCCGGTGTACGGCGCGGATTTGCTGTTGTAGATGTCCACGATCTGCTGCCCGCGCTCGGGGTAGCCCAGCCGGCGCAGCCAACCGGGCAGGACGTGTTCCGGCGCCACCGTTTCGTTGATGTGTTTCAGGGTGTCCTCCGAGAACGGGATGGGACGCAGGCCGGCTATCTGGTTGGCCTCCAGGGCGACGAAGTTCTGGAAGGGAGCGAGGCGCAGCGCCTCCAGTTCCGTTTTCGCGCCCTCTTCAATCATGATCTGCCGCAGGTCCTGGGGCATTGCGTTCCAAACGTCCTTGTTGATGACGTTGTTGGTGTAGCCGAACCCGATCACCGGCCCGGCGATGTGATCGGACACCTCGAAGAGCCGGCCGGTCACCGCCAGCAGGGCCGGGGACACGGTGGCGTCCACCGTTCCAATTTGCATTGCGCTGTAGATTTCGGTCGCGTCCAGCTCAACCGGCTCGCCGCCCATGCCCCGGATGAAGTCCGACATGGCGGCAGAGTGGCTGCCTATCTGCTTGCCCTCGAAATCGGTCACGGTTTCCAACGGCGCTTTGCTGTAGAACCACTGGTCGGAACCGGCGAACCAGTTGCGGTTCAGCGTCCGGCTGCCTCCGGAGCGGTCCGTCACCAGCTGGTCAACGTCCGGCGCCAGGTCGGTCAGCGCCAGATACGAGGTCTCCCAATCGCCGACCGTCCCCCACAGCGACTGCACCTCCAACGCCGGATAAGCCTCGGCCACGTATCCGGTGTAGATGTTCACCATGTCCAGCGACCCGTCGGCCACCTGGCGGAGCGGGTCCGGCTCGGCCGGTCCCAGCTCGGCAAAAGACGTTACCGACAGCGTCACCTGCCCGTTGGTGCGCCGCTCCAGGTTGGGCGCCCAGTAGCTCTGCACCAGCGCGCACGTCGGCAGCCGGCGGTCAATGCAGACGTGCCGGATCTCAAAGCTCCGGCCGGACGACGTCAAATCGGTGGGGTCGATCAGTTTGGCCTTATCCAGCAACCCTTGATAGTAGTCACTGGTGAAGATGAACAGATGGTCGGAAATGCCACCGGGCAGACCGAACAGCGCCGCCGCCGATGCCTGGGTATAGAAAGATTGCGGAAGGTTAAACATCAACGCCGCGTGGGGCGGCAGCCCCAGCAGCTGTGCGGCGTCGCCGGCGAAGATCGCTCCCGGCCCTCCGGCGTGCCGCTCGGCGTACTGCAACAGCGCCGGGTCCCGTAGGGTTGCGGCAGGATCGGGAGCCGGCGCGGTGGCGGCAGGTTCAGGAGTCGCCGTTGGCGGCGGCGGGGCAGTAGGCGCCGGCGCGGCAATGGTTGGATCCGGCGCCGCGACGGTGGCTGCCGGCGCGGCAGTGGTTGGAGCCGTCGCTGCGACGGTGGCTGCCGGCGCGGTCGCCGTTGCCGTGGGTTCCGGCGCCGCGGTGGGCGTTGCGACCGCGGCAATGGGTGTCGGCGCGGCGGTGGGCGGCCCGACAGTTATCTCCACCAGTCCGGAGTCGCCATTCCCGCCACCGCACGCCAACGGCCCCAGGCCCAATGTCAAAGTCAGGACCGCGACGAATAGAACTGCCACACAACGCTGCTTCACCGCAAAACCTCCGCTGCTCGCGCCTAGAGACACTTGATACCCCTCTCGTCTCGTCAGGTGTTCCAGTGTAACCCCTTTACCAATACCCAACTTACCAATACCCAACTCGCCAATGCCCAACAAAGGCTCACGGGCACCCCGGGGCTATCGCATATGAAATCACTCACCCGTCGCTCCGGCGCGGGCCGGAGTCCGGAAACCGCCCGGCAAATGACCGGTTGAACCGAATCGGCTGCGCGTGAGCGGGCGCTTAGATTGCCCCTGGCGAGGCGCACCCAGGCAACCGGCCGGCTAACGGGGGCGATCTACCCAGGTATCCAGCGCGTCCCAGAATCCCGACCAGTCTTCTTCCGTACCGGAGTTGCCCCAACCGTCAACATGAATAAGTTGGTCCAGGGGCAAGCGGTTCCGCCAGCCGGCCGTCTGCAATCCAGGCTCAGGCGGAAACTCGACCGGGTAGCCCAGACAGAGGTAGGCCACTGGGATGATGTGGCTCGGTATGCCCAGGATTCCGCGCAATTGGGGCAGTTTCAAGATGCTTACCCAGCCCGCGCCGACGCCCTCGCTCCGCGCCGCCAGCCACAGGTTCTGTACGGCGCAGCAGGTGGAATAAACGTCGGTTTCCGGCATGGAGTTGCGTCCCAGCACCACGTCGGCGCGGGTGGGATCGCAGGTGATGCACACGTTCACCGGCGACTCCAGGATGCCTTCCAGTTTCAGGGAGAGATAGGCGGAGCGTCGTGGCTCGTCGAAAAAGCAGGCCGCCGCCGCCCGTTCCCGGTCAAACAGTTCCTTCACCCGCTGCCGCAGTTCGGTGTTCCGCACCAGGATGAAGTCCCAAGGTTGCATAAAACCCACTGAAGGGCCGTGATGCGCCGCTCGGATTATGCGCGCCAAAACCCCGTCGGGAATGGGGTCGGGCCGGAAGCTGCGGATGTCGCGGCGCTGGTAAATCGCCCGGTACACCGCCGCGCGCTCGGCCTCGGCAAAAGCGTAGGCTGCCGCGTTCACGGGAAAATCGCTTGCTTCCTGGCCCGGCTGGTTCATCTGAATGGCCCTATCCCGCTAATCTCCCAAAGCCCGCTTCCGACGTTCTTTTGCCGCCGTTCTTCTGCCGCAAAGTGGGTACGCGTGAGGCTCCACCATCATACTCGCCCCAAACGGGTTATGCTAGAATTACCGAACGGATTCCGGTCGCGGCATGCTGCGGAGGAGGACTGATCTTGCCCGAGCGTATTTTCATCGGTGTTGCCTGGCCCTATGCAAACGGTCCGCTGCACATGGGCCACATCGCCGGCTGCTACCTGGCAGCCGATATCTTCGCCCGCTACCACCGCATGAAAGGCAACACGGTCCTCATGGTGTCCGGCTCCGACGCCCACGGCACCCCCATCACCATCCGCGCCGACCAGGAGGGCGTCGAACCCCAGGCCGTCCTCGACCGCTACCACACCCAGTTCCTGGACACCTGGCAGCGGCTGGGCATCTCCTTCGACCTCTTCACCACCACCCACACCGAGAACCACCGGCGGGTGGTGCAAGACGTCTTCCAGCGCCTTCTGGAGCGGGACTACATCTATTCCGACACCATGCTGCTGGCCCACTGCGCCGGCTGCGACCGCTTCCTGCCCGATCGATACGTGGAGGGAGCCTGCCCCCATTGCAGCAACCAACGCGCCCGCGGCGACCAGTGCGACGTCTGCGGCCACACCCTGGATCCCGTCGATCTGGTCAACCCCTATTGCAGCATCTGCGGCCAAACCCCGGCGTTCCGCGACTCCGAGCACTTCTTCCTGCGCCTGTCCGCCTTCCAGGACCCGCTGCTGGAATGGATCGACGACAAAAAACACTGGCGGCCCAACGTCGCCAACTCCACCCGCAGCTTCCTGCAAGGCGGCCTGAAAGACCGCGCCATCACCCGGGACCTCACCTGGGGCGTCCCCATTCCGCTGGAAGGCCCCGATTCCGCTAAATACCAAGGCAAGCGCATCTACGTCTGGTTCGAGGCCGTCATCGGCTACCTGTCCGCCGCCGTAGAGTGGGCTCAGAGCAGCGGCAACGCCGACGCCTGGCAGGATTTCTGGAAGCCCGACCCCATATCAGGGGAAAGCGCCCGTTCCTACTACTTCATCGGCAAGGACAACATCCCCTTCCACAGCATCATCTGGCCCGCCATGCTAATGGGCTACGGCGACTTGAACCTGCCCTACGACGTGCCGGCCAACGAGTTCCTCAGCCTGGAGAACCGCAAGTTCTCCACCAGCCAGAACTGGGCCGTTTGGGTGCCCGACTACCTGGATCGCTACGACCCCGACCCGCTGCGCTACCTGCTGTCCATCAACATGCCCGAAACCGGCGACACCGATTTCACCTGGAGCGAGTTGGTCCGCCGCAACAACGACGAGCTGGTCGCAACCTACGGCAATCTGGTCAACCGGGTGCTGCGCTTCACCTACCGCAACTTCGACGGCCAGGTTCCCGCCGACTCGGCGCCGGCCGGCGAGGCGGAAGCCGCCCTGCTGGAATCCGCGAAGCAGGCCATGGCCGACGTGGACGACAGCCTGGCCCACACGCATTTCCGCGCCGGCATCAGCCGCGCCTTCAGCTTCGCCCAAGACTGCAACCGCTACCTGGACCGCCGCGCCCCCTGGCAGGCCATCAAGACCGACCGTGCCGACGCAGCCCTTTCGCTTACCACCGCCATCAAAGCTCTCAACTGCCTCAAGGTGATGCTGGCGCCTTACCTGCCCTTTACCAGCCAGGAACTCCACCGGTTCCTGGGTTTCGACGGCGCCGTCGCCGCCGAGCCGTGGGACTCCGACCAGTTGGTGTCCGCCATCAACCCGGGCAAACCGTTGCGGAACCCCGCTCCACTGTACCGGAAATTGGACGACGCCGTCGCCGAGCAGGAGGTTGAGCAGCTTGGCGTCACCACCTGACCTCTCTCCCACCGAGCGCACCCCCGTCCGGCTCGGGGCGGATCTGCAAACCATGTCCATCTACGCTCCGGTGGTCACACAACTGGCCCAGGTCGAGGAGCAGCTGCGCGAGCTGTGCCAGGCCGGCATCGCCGATCTGGACCCCTTGCTAGACTACGCCCTCCACTCCGGCGGCAAGCGGGTGCGTCCGGCTCTGACCCTGCTGGCGGCCGAGTTCCGCGAGCACGAGCGGCAACGCTCCATAATCATGGCGGCCGCGGTGGAGCTGCTGCACCTCGCCACCCTCATCCACGACGACACTGTAGATAACGCCGACCTGCGCCGGGGCAAGCCCACCATCAACAAGCTCTACGGCAACCACGTGGCCGTACTGCTGGGCGACTACCTATTCGCCACCTCGGCCACCTTCGTCTGCGATACCGGCGTCATCCGCGTCATCCGCCGCTTCTCCGAGACCATCATGGAGCTGGCCAGCGGGCAGCTCATCGAGTTCTTCACCACCTTCGACCCCAGCAAGGCTCGCCGCCTCTACAACGAGCGCATCTACCGCAAGACGGCTTCCCTATTCTGCACCTCCGCGGAGTCCGGGGCCATACTCAGCGGCGCGCCGGAGAGCCAGGTTCAGTCCCTGCGGCATTACGGCTACAACGTGGGCATGGCCTTCCAAATCGTGGACGACCTGCTGGATGTGCAGGGCGATACCGCCGAAGTCGGCAAGCCCGTGGGCAACGACCTGCTCCAAGGCGTTCTCACCCTGCCCTCCATCATGCTGATGGAACGCTATCCCGACGACCAGCCCATCGACGCCCTCTTCGCCGACATTAAAAACGGGGGCAGCGACGTTGATCGCCTGCTCAACAAGTCGCTGGACATGATCACCGACTCCGGCATCATCCCGGACTGCTTCGCCATCATCCGCGACTACTGCGCCGCCGCCGCGTCGGCCCTGGACGACCTCCCCGACTGCCCGCCCCGCCGATCTCTCCTGGAAATGGTGGACTACATCCGCGAACGCTCCCGCTGAACCGGCCCTCTCTCCCAAGACGGGAAAGGAACCGGGGCGCCGGCGGCGCCCGGATACCGGCTAATCGCGCCGCCGGCGCAACTCTGCTTCCAACTCCCGGATCCGCGCCTCGGCTTTCAGGCGGGCCTCTCGTTCGTGCCGGCGGGCTTCCCTTTCGCGCAGCCGGGCCTCCCTTTCACGTAGGCGGGCTTCCCTTTCGTCCTCCATCGTAACAATGTGCCGGTTGGTAGCTGGGTCGATCCAAACCAGCAGCCCACGTTCCCAGCGGATGTAGAGGTCAATCGCCGGGCTGTAGCCTTGCAAAACGTCGGGAGCGATTTCTGCCATTGGAAACGGTTGGTACACGCCGTCAACGAGTTGCTCCCCGGCCAACCGCACGCCATGATGCTCGCCGGTCTCGTCGAAACGCCAGTACTCGGATATGCCCATGGCAGCGTAGTCCTGTCGCTTGGCCCCGGTATCGGTATCGGCAGTGCTCGGGGAGGCCACCTCCATTACGAAATCGGGAGGCTTGCCCTGCTCCGAGATGACATACCCGTTGTTCGCCAGGTAGGTCGGAAGGCTGACGTTGAAGGCGATCAGCAGGTCTGGTCGGCGGGCCCGCCGCTTGTCGAATTCGGCGTTGGGAACCATCCACAGGTCGGCCTCCACCAGTGTGGTTTCCAAGTTGCCGAAGTGCTGGGTTAGATTGTAGTAACTGCCGTTCTTGGCGAGATGGTGAAAGCTGGTCACTTCGTCAGGCTCGCGTGGCGGTGGGTCGGGCAATCGGAAGGGCGTTTTGGCCCGCGGGGGCTTGGCAAAGGCGTCTGTGGTGGTCATGCTGAACCTCTGGCTACGACGTGAGTTGACCGACTGAGGCCGGAGCAAGCCGTCAAGCTCCATTATAGCCGCGTCGGATCGTGCCGGACAGGGGGCCGCCGCGCCTATACGCTCTGCCCTGGCGCGGGCCGCGTGGCAATCTCGCTGCGGCATTGGCCGACCACACGCC
Organism: Dehalococcoidia bacterium; assembly: GCA_963692995.1. Taxonomy (GTDB): domain Bacteria; phylum Chloroflexota; class Dehalococcoidia; order Lucifugimonadales; family UBA3495; genus Bin87. The sequence goes on along the minus strand of OY843611.1, from coordinate 120,917 downwards.
CGCTCACGATAGTAACTGCCGACCGCACCGAGGGCAATTCCTCCACCGGCCCCGCCAGCGCGTCCGGCTCCACCACCGCCAAGTCCGCCGCGCCGGCCGGCGCGACCCGTCTCCCGCCGGTGTGCAACCCCAACGCCACCGCAACGGACGGCACACCTACGCCGCCTAACGCCGCGCCGTCCGCCGACCGTCGCGTAACCGCCGCCGCCATGGCGGCCCACGGGTTCGGCTCCACCACCGGCGCGTCCGATGCCAGGGCAGTGGAGACGCCCCGGGCCGCCAGGGCGCCGGCCGGATACAGGTGCGGCAGCAGGTCGGCGGCAATGGTGCGTCGGTAGCGTTCCCCGTCATAGTGCAGAAACCCGGTGTTAACCGTGACCGCGGCCCCCGATGCCGCCACCAACTCCAGCACGTCCGGCGGGCATTCGGCGCAGTGCTCGATCCGGTCCTGGCCGGCGGGGGCCGGATTTTCGGCCAGGACCAGAGCCGCCGCAACAATGGCATCCCGCTCGACGGCATGGATCGCAACCGGGAACCCCCTGGCATGAGCGCGCGCCACCATGTCGGCCAGTTCGACGGGGTGTGGGCGCAACCGGCCCGTTGACGCGGTGAGCATGATTTTAGCGTGGCCCACGGTCAGCAGTCCGTCACACTCGACATCTCTAAACCGCAGTCCCGCCCGCTGCATTTCGTCCAAGCGGTTCCAGCCCGTCAGCATCGTCACCCGCAGCGGCAGCGTTCCATCGCTGATGGCAGCAGCAAAGGATTGCCACCGTTCCAAACCGTTATCCGGCCCCGCGTCGGTGACGGCGGTAATCCCGTAGCCCAGCAGCCGGTTTGCTAACAGCCGCAATCCGTCCGGCGTAGTATCGCCATCCCGCGCGCTGATGCGCTCCCTCAGCCACTCGCCCATTTCCAGCAGCAGGCCCGTCGGCTCGCCGGCAGCGTTCCGCACGATGACGCCCCCCGGCGGGTCCGGCGTGTTGCTCTCGATGCCCACCATCGCCAGCCCGCGGCTGTTCAGAACACAGGCGTGGCCGGAGCGGTGCTCTACCCGCACCGGCCTATGCGTCGTCACGGCGTCCAGGTCATGCCGGTTCAGGCGCCGGCCCAGTCCGACGGGAGAGTCGTCGTAGCCGTAGCCTCGCACCCAACCGTTGCCGTGCGCCGCCGCTGCGCGCAATGCGCCGAGCGCCAACGTCACATCCGGCGCCGACGCCGGGCGACAGTCCACGCCGTTGCGGACCGCTGCCGCCGCGAACAGATGGCAGTGGGCATCAACGATCCCCGGCACGACGGCCCGTCCTCCGCAGTCGATGACCTGCGTGTCGTCGTCCGACAACCGCATCAAGGCGCCGCTTTCGCCCACCGCCGCTATCATCCCGTCGCGGACGGCCACGGCGTCGGCTGCCCCAACCGATCCATGAACTACAGCATTATGCAGAATTATGTCGGCGGACGCTGCCACGGACTAGCCCTCGCACCTACTGGATTCCCGCTTTCGCGGGAATGACGGTATTTATCAGCAGCTCCCGTTACGCGGGGTTATGACGGTATTTGTCAGCAGACTCCGTTACTCCGTTCAGCGCAAATGGCTCCCGGCGTCAACCATGATGGTCTCGCCGGTAACGTGCTCCGCTCCCTCCAGCAGCCAGATTACCGGATCAGCCACCGCTGCGGTGGTGCCGGCCGTCCGCAGTGGGGCCGACGCCGCGTAGCGGTCGATGAAAGCCTGGTATCCCGCATCGCCCAGGCCCTCTCGCCACCAGCGGGTTTGCATCACGCCGGGACACACGGCGTTGACTCGTATCTCCGGCGCCAGGGCACGCGCCAGCGACAGCGTCATCACGTTCAGGGCGGACTTGGAGGCCGCGTAGGCGATGGAGCTGCCCGACCCGCTGAAGGCCGAACCCGATGAGATGTTGACGATTGCTCCCTTGCCCTGGGCCTGCATGGCCGGGACAACCGCCCGCGCCATCTGAAACGCCCCGACTACGTTCACCGCGAGGACGCGCCGGAAGTCCTCGGAAGACAGCCCTTCCAGGTCGGCGTGGGGAACGATCACCGACGTGGCCGCGTTGTTCACCAGCCCGTCGATCCGGCCCCACCGTTCCAGCGCCTCCGCCGCCATCCGCCGGCAGTCCTCGTCCACCGCAACGTCCGCTTGGCAGAGTATGGCGTCCGCGCCGAGATCCTGGCACGCCGTCGCCGTCTCCCGGGCCTCGGCCACGCTCTTGGTGTAGTTGATGACCACGTTGCCGCCCTTGCCGGCCAGCCGCCGCGATACCTCGGCCCCCAATCCGGTGGCCGAGCCGGTTACTATAAATACTCCGCCGGCAAGTTCCATAGTCGCGCCTCGTGTCCGCTAGGGACGGTTTAAAAACCGGAAATTACACCGTCGTTCCGGCGCAAGCCGGAACCCAGAAAATTACTGCCAGAGGAAAACCGGCTTTATTTTGTACTCGCTGGATTCCTACTTTCGCGGGAATGACGGGGTTTGTGAACACGGCCTCGAGATATTCAGCTACGGCAATGGCGATAGAACGGATCGCAATCGCCACGGCGCTGAACCTCATGAGCAAACGGTTGCCCCTGGCGTCACCGTTGCGCCTGGCGTCAGTATGACACAGCGAATAATTGACGCGCAATGAACGAAGGGAGCGTCAGGTTGGCGCCGCCGCGCGCTTCGTCCGGTATAACGACGCCCCCTGGGGGCCTCAGCCTGTATTGACCTCTCCCTTGTCGGGGCTACAATCACCCTGATGCTCAACATCTACTCAACATCCGGAGGTGGAGCCATGAGGCTGGAAAATAAGGTCGCCATCATCAGCGGCGGCGCTCGGGGCATGGGCGCGCAGGAAGCCGCACTGTTCGCCGGCGAAGGCGCGAAAGTGGTCATCGGCGACGTGCTGGACGAGGCGGGCCACCGCACCGAGGCCGAAATCAATGAGACCGGCGCGGAGTGCCTCTTCGTCCACCTGGACGTCACCAGCGAGGACGACTGGCGGAACGCCGTGGCCGCCGCGGTGTCACGCTTCGGCAAGGTGGACATCCTGGTCAACAACGCCGGCATTTCCACCCGGGGCGGCATCGAAGACCTCACCGAAACGCAGTGGGAGCGCACCATGGACATCAACGTCAAGGGCGTGTTCCTGGGCACTCGCGAGGTTATACCCGCGATGCGGGAGGCCGGTGGCGGTTCGATTATCAACATCTCCTCCGGCGCCGGCATCGCGCCGGCCCCCGGCACCTCGGGAGCCTACGCCGCCAGCAAGGGGGCCGTGCGCCTGTTCACCAAATCCACCGCCATCCAGTACGCCGGCGAAGGCATCCGCTGCAACTCCGTCCATCCCGGCCCCATCCAGACGCCCATGCTGGGCGACACGCCGGAGGACGAAGTTCGCGTCGCCGCGCAGGTGGGCCGCGTGCCGCTGGGCCGGGTCGGCCAACCCATCGAGATCGCTTACGGAGCGCTATACCTGGCCAGCGACGAATCCTCATTCGTAACCGGGTCGGAGCTGGTCATCGACGGCGGCCGGACGGCGCAGTAATTTACGGCGCTGACGACGTTCCGCCGGGTTTCCGTTTCGCCGTGCGGGAACGAATCTTTGACCTCTTCACCGACGCGGAATAATCCGCGCAAAGGAGCAAATTATGCCCCCCAATCTCGTTCCATATCTGCTCTACGAACCCGAAGAATCGGGCATCCTGTGGATCAAGTTCAACCGTCCCGAGCGGATGAATGCCCTCATCGGCTCCTCCGAGGAGAACGGCACCGTCGCCAAAGTGGGCGAGTACATGCGCGCCGGCGATGATGACCCCAACGTGCGCGTCATGGTGCTCACCGGCGTGGGCCGCGGGTTCTGCTCCGGCGCCGATATGCGTCGCGACGCGGCGCCCGACGTCACCGGCGCGAACTTCGTGGGCAACCGGGGAACCCACGAAGGGCCGGACGCGGCCCGAGAGCACTTCTACCACGGCTTCACCAAGCTCCACCGCGACATATCCCAAGTCCGCAAGCCCACCATCGCCATGATCAACGGCCCCGCCGTCGGCTCCGGCATGGACATGGCCCTGCACTGCGACATCCGCCTGGGCTGCGAAAACACCCGGTTCATCGGCTACCAGCAGCTGGGGCAGATCATCGAGAACGGCGGCAGCTACTACCTGCCCAAAATGGTCGGCCTGGGCCGCGCCTTGGAGTTCGCCTACACCGGCCACCTGGACGCCCAGCGGGCCTACGAGTGGGGAATGCTCAACTATCTGGTCGCTTCCGACGAGTTGGAAGATGTCACCCGCGCCCTATGTCAACGCATCATCAGCGCTCCGCCTATGGTGCAGTGGATCAGCAAACGCATCATGCGCGCCGCTATGGACAGCACCCTGGAAACTACCATGACCCTCACCTCCAACGCCGGCGGCATCCTCAGCGGCTCCGAAGACGCCCGGGAGGCGCGGCAGGCGTTTTTAGAGAAGCGGGCGCCGGAATTCCAGGGGCGGTAGGGAAGGGTAGGGTAGGGTATAATCCAGCCGGCCGCCAGCTACTACCACAAATCTACCGACCTCCGCCGACCGCCGCGAGGTTCAGCATGACCACCGCCAACCGCGCCATCATCAGGGTTGAACAACCCGACGAATTCTTGGTGTTTCCGGACCCGCCGGAAATCCCCGAAGACAAGATGACCAACTTCGATCACCTGGCCGCCAACGGCAACGTCCACCATCTGGCCATCCACTTCGGCAATCCCGACACCACCCTGGTGGCCGGCGAGCGTTACCTGGCGCTGGCGCCAACTCGGGATATGACCGGGCTGCGCTATCCCGACCTGCTCATCGCCTTCGACGTCGCCCCGGAGACCTATCATCGGCGCCGGGCTTACGTCATCGCAGACCAGGGCAAGCCGCCCGATTTTGTACTGGAAGTCGCATCGCCCAGCACCCGGCGCACCGACGCTACGGCCAAACGCAGCGATTACGCCGCGCTGGGCATTACGGAATACTGGCGCTTTGACGAGAGCGTGCGGGGCCGCAACCCCCGGCTGGCCGGCGACCGGCTGGTGGGCAGTGAATACGAACCCATTCCCATCGCGGAGCTGGCGGAAGGCGTGTTGCAGGGATACAGCACAGTTCTGAACCTGTATCTGCGCTGGGTCCGTGGCGAACTGGAGTGGCATGACCCGGACACCGGGCAACATATTGTAACTTTCACCGACGAGCGCTCCCGCGCCGACCGCGCCGAGGCGGAACTCCGCGCCGAGCGGGAAGACCGTCTCGCCGAGCGCGTTGCCGCCGAAACCCGCATCCGCGAGTTAGAAGAGCGGCTCCGTCGTCAAAACTCCTGACTTGACAAACGGAGCAGCTCTTGATGACCGGAGCCAGCTGCCGCGGGCTGGTCAATCCGCGAAGGTCAGCGCCTGCCCGTACCGCTCGCCGTGGGTGATTTCCGACATCGGCCGGCGCGGTGCGCCGGCGCCCGGTTCCCGGAGTATGCGGTAGCCGAAGGGCAGCACGGTGATCAGCTCCAGCTCTTCCGGTATACCCAGCAGGTTCTTCACCTGATCCTGCGCCTCGCCACGGATGCCCACGAAACAGGTGCCCAGGCCCTCCGACCACGCCACCAGCTCCATTTGCTGCAAGGCCCGGCCGGCGTCCAGCTGGGCGCGGCGGGCGTTGTCCATCACAATGGCGATGGCGAACTGCGACTGCCCGATGAAAGTTCCCTGGGTGCAGATGCGGCCCAATTCCTTGATGGTGTCCGGCTCTCTGACCACGATGAAGCTCCAGGGCTGCGTGTTGCTGGAGCTGGGCGCCCAGCGGGCCGCCTGCAAGATCTTGTGAATGATGGCGTCGGGCACCGGATCGGGCTTGAAATCCCGCACGGTGCGCCGCGTCCTGATGCAATTGAAAACGTCCATGATGATACCTCATTCAATCCAGTAATTGGTCCAAAGTCGCCACGAATCGCTGGATTTGCCCTAATCCGTGCCTAATTCCTTCCACCGTCTCGTCGCCCTCATAGAAGTTGATATGCAAGGCTCTGGCGGCATGAAAATCGGAGTGGAGATTTTCGTCTGCTGATTCCTCAACCAAACGGCGGACTGCCACAAACAGATCGGCGTGGGATTTGTGACCCCAACCACGCTGCTCGGCGACGGCTTTCACCGCTTGCGCGGCAGCGCCCCAGCCTTTTTCCGACGCCTGAAGGTCGTCGCCCCTTTCCAGTTCCTCAAATGCCTGGGCCAGATATTGGGCCGCAGTAGTCCGATACTTGGGTACTTGCATTGCGTTGTTATCAGCGAGTTGCGTGCCGGCAGCGGCGGTTCAAGCGTTTTCGGGCGCAGGTTAGCGCGCCGGCGGCCACATTATCCAACCGCGGCGGCCGGCGCCGCGCAGTCGCAGCAGGTGACCGCCCAGCGTGGTGACGTAGATGCTGCTCCGGTCGGCGTCGCCGAAGCAGCAGTTGGTGGGCATGTCCACCCCCACCGGCATGGGATAGGTTTCCAGAACGCGGCCCTCCGGCGTCCAGACGTAGAGCATCGGGCCGGGGCCGGCGGCCCAGTTGCCGGCGGCGCCGATGATGTTGCCCTCCTCGTCCAGGCACATCCCGTCGATGCCCCGCTGGGGGCCGCGGTGGTCGGAGCCGAACTGGTGCAGCACGATGTACTGTCCCAGCGAGCCGTCGTCGTTGATGGGATACGACCGCAGCTCCCGCACGCCGTCCGGCTCGGGGTCGGTTTGGATGATGTACAGGCTGCGGTCGTCGGGAGACACCAGCAGTCCGTTGGTGCCGGTGGTATCAAAGGTCATGCGCTGGCAGGTGTAGCTGCCGTCGGATTGCGGGTCGGCCCGCAGGATGTCCCGGTTTGCGATCTCCTGCGCCTCGCTGGGGTCAACGTTGCCGGCGTTCCAGGGATTGCTGAACCAGACGCGGCCCTGCCGGTCGATGGCCAGGTCGTTGGGGGTGTTCAGGCGCCGGTCGCCCAGATGGTCAACGATGGTGGTGGTCGCGCCGTTGGCCTCGAACCGGACAATGGCTCGCCCGCCGGAGCTACAGCCGTAGAGACGGCCCTCGGCGTCGAAGGCCAGTCCGTTGGTGTGGTTGGTGTTCTCCCGGTACACGCTGCAATCGCAGGTCTCCGGGTCGTAGGCCATGATGCGGCTGGCCGGAATGTGGGTGAACAGCACCCGCCGGCCGTCCCACGCCGGCCCTTCGGTCAAACGGCTAAACGGCCCGGCCACGTTATCCCATTGCAGTGCCATGTTATTCCTCCCGGTCAAGGCGGCTGAGATGTCGGTAAAATTGTTTTCCCAAACGGCGCATTGCTAATCCGGCGAATCGGCTAATCGTTACTCCGCCCTGTTCCAGGGTAGTCTTTTTCCAAGGTACGTCCTGCTTACCGCCGGCACGCCCGTTACAGCCGGTACGCCCGCACCGCCGTATCCTGAAACAGGGCGGCCTTTTCCCCGTCGGAGAAACCGGCGGCCACCCGCTTGAAGGCATTCCAAACGGTGGTGTAAGCGTAAGATGCCTTGTCCACCGGAAAGTTGCTCTCGAACATGCACCGCTCCGGCCCAAAGCGTTCGATGCAGTGCATCAGCCAGGGACGGATCGTCTCCGCCAGCTGTTCCGAGTCGGGCGGCGTCTCCCAGGTATGCCAGTCGTGGCCGCTGATCAGGTTGCCAAAGCCGCCCAGCTTGCACACCACATTCTCCCGTTCCGCCACTGCGGCGATACCCTGCTGCCAGTCGGCAAACACCGCATCCCGCCGCCCGGCGTAGGGGCCGATGCCCAAAGGCCGGCCTACGTGGTTCAGGATGATGACGGCGTTGGGGAAAGCCCCGGCAAGGTCGGCCAATTCGCCCAACTGAGTGTGATACACCAATGCGTCGAAACTCAGTCCCATGCTTTGCAGGCGGTGGAACCCGGCGCGGAAGTTGGCATCAGCCAGCATCCCCGGCGTGTTGGCGCTGCCGGGAGCGATTTCGGGGCTGGCGTCCCAGGCGCAGGAGAAACGGATGCCGCGAAAGCGGTTGCTGCTGGCCGCCCGGTGCGCCTCCAGAACCGCCGCAACCGCGTCGCCCAGCATCAGGTTGGCGTTGGACACGATGGCGGCCGCCACTGCCGCGGGGCCGTATTGACCGCTGGCGCTCTGGGCCGCGATGCCTTGCACGAACTCCGTTTCGCCCACCGGACGCAGCTCCTCCGGCCCCTGCGCCCGGTACATGGAGTGACACTCGATGAACACCGTCCGGGCGATGTTGTGACCACCGCTTACGTCCTGGGTCAGCTGATCCAACAGATAGCGGTCGCCCGCCCGATCCCAGAAGTGATGGTGCGGGTCGCAGATGGGCCGGTCCGGATCGATGGCTTCCTCAACGTTCCGGGCCAGCCATTCCTCGCGCTGGGTGGACATATTGACGCCTCCCTGATCGGTTAACCTGATCGGTTAAATGGGCAGCGGCAGCTCGGTGATGTTATCCGGCAGCTCCACGCCGAAGGCGTTCACGTTGAAGGCCAGCATGGCGTAGCAGCCCAGCAGCGTGGTCAGCTCGGTGGCCCCGTTCACGCCGAATTGCGCCACCACCGCGTCAAAAGCCTCCTGCCCCACCCGCCTGGTGCGGAAGAACTCCCGTCCGTAGTTCACGACGGCAATCTCGTCCGCTGACGGGTTGGGCAAATCCTGCCGGTCCCGCAGGGCGTCAACGATGTCGTCACGCAGACCGGCCGCCCGCGCGGGCGGGGCGTGGGCGTTCCAGATGAACCGGCAGTCGTTTTCCCGGGCCGCCAGCAGCATCGCCAGCTCGCGTATGCGGGGCGCCAGCGACGTATCGGTGCGCAGGTACAGCGCCAAACCGAGGGCGCGCTGGGCCACCTCGGGGGCGTTGAGCATCACTGAGCCGGGGCCGGTAGTAGGCACCTCGCCCCGGTCGGCGACGAAGGCGTCAAAGGCGGCGCGTTCATTTTCGGGAACGGATTCGCGGGTCACGGTGGGGGTTCGGGCCATGATTTCCTTCCTGCATCGGTGAGATGCGCCAGTCTAACATCAAAAACCCCGCCGTCGGGAAAAACCCGCCACCCTCGGCGCTGCCATCCACAGGTTTGCGTTCATGCGTCCAATAGGGACTTCTAAAAAATGGGGGATTCCGGAAAACCGGGAGCCTTCATTAGAGTATAATCCGGTGCGTAATCCTGCAATCTCATCGGAATAACCCGTGCCACGTCCTCGAAAATCAACCACCGCCGCGGCGAACCCGCCGACGCACGCGCACCATGGCGCGGAGCGCCTGTCTCCCGTCACCGAGAACTATCTCCTGTCGCTGTACAAAATGTGGGAGGATTCGGAGATCCCCACGTTGACCAGTTTGACGGAGGCGCTGCGCCAGTTGCCGCCCACCGAAGGGTTGGGCACCTCGGTGCCGTCGGTCGCCGGAATGCTGCGGCGCATGGAAAAGCTGGGCCTGGTGAATATTGGCAAGGACAAGCGCATCCGGCTGACCGACCGGGGCCAGACGGAAGGCGAGAGCATCGCCCGGCGGCACCGGCTGGCGGAATGGCTGGTGGTGAGCCTGCTGGGTATGGAGCTGCACGAGGCCCACATCGAGGCCCATCAGCTGGAGCATGGAATGTCGCCGGCCCTGGAAGTCCGGCTGATGGAACGCCTGGGTTATCCGACCCATTCCCCCTTTGGATGGCCGATACCCGGCAGCGGCGCGCCGACTGCCGCGCCCGGCGCGGTGACGCTGAACAACGCCGCTTGCGACGTGCCGTATGTCGTGGACCGCGTGCCGGAAGAGAATGCCGAGCTTTTGAAGTTCCTGGGCGAAGCGCGGCTGGTGCCGGGTCGCCGGCTGACGCTCCTGGAAGCGCTGCCCTACCTGGGAGTGCTGCGCGTGCAAACCGAAGTTACCCTGGCCTCTATCGGCTACGACGTGGCCGGCCAAATTGCGGTGCGTCCGGCCGAAACCGACTGATCGTCGTGGCGGCGCCGCCAATGTCATTCGCCGCCAAGATAACCGGGCTAACCCGGCGCGTGATTGATACGGGCCTCGGGCTCGGCGGCGACCGGCTGTTTGAGGGCGTGGCCCGTCCGCCGGCCGTCGCGTGGGCGCCGGCCTTGTTGATTGCGGCGTTGCTGCTCGTTGCGCCCGTCTATCTCGCCCTGCGCGCGCTGGGCGCCGGCCCGGAGGCCGCCGACCTCATCTTCCGCGTTAGCACGCTCGCGGTGGCGCTCCGTACCGTGGCGCTCATGGGCGCGGTAATGGTGGGCTGTGTAGTCATCGCCGCGCCCCTTGCCTGGCTCACCGTGCGCACCGACCTGCCCTTCCGGGGTTTCTGGCGGGTGGCGACCCTGCTGCCGCTGGCGCTGCCGTCGTACATCGTGGGCTTCGCCATCGCGGTGGGCCTGGGCCCCCGGGGCATCCTGCAAGGCTGGCTGGAAGGAGCCTTCGGTGTGGAACGGCTTCCCAGCATCTACGGCTTCCCCGGCGCAGCCTTTACGCTGATCATTCTCAGCTTCCCCTATGTACTGCTGCCAATCCGCGCCGCTCTCTGGAACATGGACGTATCCCTGGAGGAATCGGCTCGCGCCCTGGGCCGCAGCCGCTGGCAGACCTTTTGCGGCGTTACCCTGCCCCTGCTGCGGCCGGCCATCCTGGCCGGCGGGTTGCTCACCGCTCTGTATGCCCTCAGCGACTTCGGCGCCGTCGCCATGATGCGCTATGAGACCTTCACCTGGAGCATTTTCATCCAGTACGGAGCCGCGCTGAACCGCACGCTGGCCGCAGCCTGGTCCCTTGCCCTCATCATCCTGGCGCTGCTGGTGGTGTGGGGTGAAAATACGGCGCGCAATGCCGGCAGCGGACGCTATTACCGCAGCGGCGTTGGAACGTCGCGCCGGTCGGAGCCGATCCCCTTGGGGCGCTGGCGCTGGCCCGCCCTGGCCGGCTGCGGGAGCACCGTCCTGATCTCGCTGGGCTTGCCGATGGCCGTGCTGGCGTACTGGACGATACGCGGCGTCGCCGCCGGCGAGCCGCTGCTGCTGCTGTGGAAAGCGGCGGCCAACTCGGTAGGCGTGGCGGCGCTGGCCGCCGCGCTGACCGTGCTCTGCGCCGTGCCAATCGCGATGCTGGCGGTGCGCTATCCCGGCCCCTTCAGCCGATGGCTGGAACGGCTGGGCTTCATCGGCTTCGCCCTCCCCGGCATCGTCATCGCCCTGGGTCTAGTCTATTTCGGCGCCAACTACGCCACCTGGCTCTACCAATCGCTGGCCATGCTTGCCATAGCCTACGTCACCCTGTTTCTGCCGGCGGCGGTGGGGGCATTGCGGGCCTCGCTGGTGCAGGTGCGGCCAGAGTACGAGGACGCCGCCCGCAGCCTGGGCAAACGCCCGGCGACCGTGTTCCTCAGGGTGACGCTGCCCCTGATCCGTCCCGGCATCCTGACCGGCGCGGCGCTGGTGTTCCTGCTCACCATGAAGGAGCTGCCGGCCACCCTCATCCTCAGTCCAATTGGATTTACCACTCTGGCATCAGCCATCTGGGCCGCTGCGGAGGAAGCCTTCTTCGCCCGGGCGGCCGCCCCGGCGCTGCTGCTGGTGGCGGTTTCCTCGATCCCGCTGGCCCTAATCACCATGCGCGAAGAACGCCGGCAGGGATGATCCGGCAGGGATGATCCGGCAGGCATCCGCTATAATGGCGCTGGAAACCTTCCAACCAACGGCCCAACCTAACCAACGGCGGCCCGCCGTAATTTCAGGCGAACAATCAGGTGAACAATTATGGTGGATGAACCGGAAAATTGGCGCAAGCAGGTATTCAATCTGCCGGATAACCACGGCTGGACCGCCAAGCCGGGCAACAAGGTCTTCATCGCCGACCGGGGCGCGCTGCGGTTTGAGATTCCCCAGGACTGGCTGGTCGAACCCGGCCGCAAGTCGGTGAAGTTCCGCGACGCCGAACCGCCCAACGACACCATGGGCCTCGAGGTTACGGTGTTCTACGCCGGCTACGGTATGCGCGTTGACTGGAGCAGCCTGCCCCTGTCCCAACTCATCAAGGACGTAACGGCGGAAGACTTCAACGGCCGCCCGGACCGGGCTTCCCGTCGGCGCCAGCGCCGGAGCGACCGTCTGGATCAGTATAAATCGGGGCCTCCGCTCACCATCAAGATGGGCAACCTGGAAATGGCGTGGGTCGAATCCGAGTTCATTGACCCCGGAGAAAAGCGGCCGGCATTCACCCGCACCGCCATCACCCGCGATCCCGAAGCGTCCATCCACGCCCTGCTCACCTTCAGCTACTGGCCCGAGGACGCCGAGCGCGCCAAGTCCGTCTGGAACGACGTCATGGGCACCCTCAAAATGGGGGAGCATTACGACAGCCCCTTCCGGGGCCCCGGAGCCGGGGGAGCGCGGCGCAAATAAGCGGATTGCGCCGGCCCTCTATGGGCCGGATCGCTAGAATGGATTTAACGCAAAGGCACAGCGGCGCAAAGACAGGACACAAGAGGAATATGACAGCATCACCCGCCGGCTCCGTCGCCATCAACACGACCCGTCTCAACAGCCACCTGACCACGCTGGGCCAAATTGGCCGCGACGAGTTCGGCATGCAGCGCGTCGCCTTCTCCCGCCATGACGTTGCCGGACGCGACTACGTGAGCGGCCTGATGCGGGCCGCCGGCATGTCCGTCCGCATCGACGCCGCCGGCAACATCATCGGCCGTTCCGAGGGCGCCGACCCGTCGCGGCCCGCCATCGTGCTGGGCTCCCACACCGACACCGTGCCCAGCGGCGGCCAGTATGACGGCGCGCTGGGCATCATCGCCGCCATCGAGGTGGTGGAGGCGTTGCGGGATGGCGGACCGACGCCCCGCCATCCGGTGGAGGTGATCGTGTTCGCCAACGAGGAGGGCACCGGCTTCCACCGCTGGCTGCTGGGCAGCCGCGCCGTGGCCGGCCTGTGGGAAGCCGAGGACTTTGCCGCCGTCGCCGACGACGGGGCAACCCTGGCCGACACGCTGCCCCAGATCGGCGGCAACATCTCCCGCATCCAGGAAGCCCGTCGCCGCCCCGAGGAGCTGGCCGGCTACCTGGAACTGCACATCGAGCAGGGGCCGACCCTGCACCGGGGCGGGTTCCCCATCGGCGTGGTCACCGGCATCACCGGCCGGTCCGTGTATCACGTGGACATCGTTGGCGAAGCCAACCACGCCGGCACTACGCCCATGTCCCTGCGCCGGGACGCCATGTCGGCGGCGGCGCAGCTCGCTCTGACGGTGCGCCGCATCGCCGGCGAGCTGGAGGTATGCCGGGTGGGAACCGTGGGATCCATGGACGTGCATCCCAACGCCGGCAACGTGATCCCCGGCCGGGTGCAAATGGGCGTCGAGTTCCGCGACGAGCGCATGGAATCCCTCAACGCCGCCGAGGTGGAACTGCGCCGCACTGCGGAGGAGGTGGCCCACGCCGAGAACGTCAACATCACGGTCACGGCCCAGCGCAACACGACATCGGTGCCCATATCCAACAATATGCAGCAGCTCATCGCCGACGCCGCCGGCATGGCCGGCCTGGAGCACGTCCGCCTGCCCAGCGGCGCCGGCCACGACGCCCAGGCCATCGCGGCGATCACGCCGACGGCCATGGTCTTCGTCCCCAGCGTCAACGGCATCAGCCACGCTCCGGCGGAATACAGCGCGCCCGAGGACTGCGCCAACGGAGCCCAGGTGCTGCTCAACGCGCTGCTGCTGGCGGACGGGCGGTGATGGCGGAGGCGATGCCCAAACATTGCTGCGGCGCTTATAACGAGGTGGAACAGTTCGTTGACGTTTATTTCGAGCAAGCAAATGTGTTTAGTGCGCTGGTCGGCATTTTCGCGGTCAGAGCCTTTTCCGCTCTCACCGTGTACGAAAAGCCACGCCATCCCGATTTGGCCCAACAACGATTTCCGGACTTGAAACGCCGCGGCGCGCTAGACCCGCCGTCGCCTGATGATTCTTTGGAGATAAAGGCCAGCATCCGACCATGGGCATTGCAGGCGCATTACGATCATCCGGGATGGTACTGTGTCCTACGTTATTTGGTTGATCCCTCCAGAACTATTGAACCCGGAAAATACGTCGCAGTGTGGCGAGTCCATATCGCTCGGTTGGATCAGACTGATTGGAAATATGAAGGCAGCGGAGCCGGGCCGGAAGGCGGTGGACGGACACACACCTACGGAGTCATCAAGCCGGCAACCAAGTTCAAGGACGCCGCCGTATTCAGTCGTCCCGACATCGTCATAAGCAGCGGCAAGCCGGTGGTCGGAAACGGCGGCTGAATCCCCTGCTATAATCTCTGCACTATGCAACTTTCCGGTGATTACCATTTCAGCAAGCCGCCCCAGGCGGTTTGGGACGCGCTGATGAACCCCGATGTGCTGGCCGGCTGCATTCCCGGCTGCCGCAGCATCGAACCCGACGGCCCCCACCGCTACCGCGCCGCTGCCACCGTCCGCGTCGGCCCCATCAGCGGCAATTTCACCGCCACGGTGGCCCTGTCCGACCTGGACCCGCCCCGTTCTTATCGTATGGCCATTGAAGGCTCCGGCAACTTGGGCTTCGCCAGCGGCGTGTCCACCGTCACGCTGACCCCCGCCGCTGCTGGCGGAACCAATGTCCACGTTGACGCCGACAGCCAGGTGGGCGGCTCCGTCGCCCGCGTCGGCCAGCGGATGATGGGTTCGGTGGCCAAGGGGATGCTGGACCGCTTCTTCGGCTGCCTGGCCGAATCCGCCTGAACACCCTCTCCCGGCAACGGAGAGGATGCAACGCTAGGGAGAGCGCTCATGCCGTTCGCCGATGACCTCCGCGCCAAGTATCATGACCAATGGGAAGCCGTAGTAACCCATCCCTTCGTGCTGGAAATGGGCGACGGCAGCCTGGATATTGCCAAGTTTCGCAACTACTTCCGGCAGGACTACGTGTTCTGCAAGGACTTGGTGAAACTCACCGCCATCGCCATCGCCAAGGCCGCGCCCGACTACGAAGCCGGCAAGGTACTCGCCGGCTTCCTCGGCAACTTCCTGTCCGCCGAGAACGACCTGTTCCTCAACGGCTTTCACGACCTGGGAGTCACGGCGGAGCAGTACCTGGAGACCGAGGCCAACCCGGTTACGCAAGCCTTCGGCGATTTCATGGTGCGCACCGCTCTGGAGGGCGACTTCGACGACCTCATCGCCCTGTTCTACGTTACCGAAGGCGCCTACCTGGACTGGGCGGCCCGCCTCATCAACGCCGGCGCCCAGCCCAACAACGCCGTGTACCAGGGCTGGATCGACATCCACAGTCCTGACGTGCTGGCCGACGTAGTGGCCTGGTTCACCCAGCGCCTCAACGAAGCCGGCGAGCGGGCCGGCTCCGCCAAGGCCGGCAACCTGGAGCGCATCTTCCGCACCACGCTGCGCTACGAGTTCCAGTTCTGGGAAGCTTGCTACCACGGTCGCGACTGGCCTGACGCGCCGACCGGCTGAATAACCCCCGCCCGCATTCGTCGTTCCGGCCCCAAACCGTTATTCCGGCCCCAAATCGTCATTCCGGCCTTGAGCCGGAATCCAGAAAATCCTTGCCCGGCTCACCTTTGCTGATGGCGAAGGTCTCTGGATTCCCGCTTTCGCGGGAATGACGGTTCCTTGGCGCAGGGGGGACGGTTCTTTGGCGCAGGGGGGGACGGTTCTTTGGCGCAGGGGGGACGGTTCTTTGGCGCAGGGATGGGCCTCAATTCTGAACAGTTACGAATGACGAATGCGATGGACGCCGCCTTCCAGCCTTGCTAAACTGCCCGACATCAACGATCTCAACGCAGCGAGGCGACAGCAATGCAGAAAGTGGTCAGCGAAATCAGCGGCGTAGTATTCAGCCTGCCCTGGCTGGTAGCTAGGGACGAGGGGTTGTTTGAAGCCGAGGGCATCGACATGGAATTCGTCCAGGCCCTCAACAGCGGCAAGGTGACGCCCACCGAAAACCCGGAAGACGTCAATCCTATCCTGGGTCACGTGGCCTTTGAAGAGGCGCAGGTAGCAATCTACCGCGCTTGAGAGGAAGGTCAGGTCCGTCGGGCCTATGAAAGCAATCAGGGCGCCCGCATCATCGCCCTCCGCTCCGCCGTCGCCACCCAGGCCATCATGGTGCGTCCCGACTCTACCCATTACTACCCCGGCACGCTGGGCAGCAAGCCGGTGGCGGTGCAGTTCCACGCCGGCTCCCATTACGTCGCCCTGCGGCTGCTGTCGGGCTATCTGCCCGAGGAAAAGCTGAAGCTGGTGCATTACGGTTCGCCCCAGTTCCGGTTCGAGGCCATGATGAACGGCGAGGTGGAAGCCGCCGCGCTGATGGAACCCTGGATTACCCTGGCCGAAAAACTGGGCTGCCGCGCCGTCTGCGAGGGTCACTACCTGGGCGCGGAGAACGCCAGCGACAATATGGACGAGGCAACCTTCGCCGCCATCAACCGGGCCATCGTCAAGGCGGTGAACCGCATCAACGCCGACAAGCGGAAGTACCTGCGCTATCTCATCGACGAACCCCGCTTCGCCGCGGTGGCCGCCCGGCACGGCGGCATAACTGCCGAAGACTTCCACCTCCCCCGCCTGCGCTACTCGTACAACACCCCTTACACCGACGAGATCGTCGCGGACACCTACCACTGGATGGTGCGCTGGGGCCTGCTGGACGGAGCCGCGTGCAGCACGGATTTGGTGGACAACCGTTTGGCCGAACCGGAGGCCGTCGCCGCGGACGATTAGCTGATCCATTTGTTGAGTCAGCTGCGCGTTTAGCCCGTCATTCCGGCCTTGAGCCGGAATCCGGAAAATCCCTGCCTTGCCTACGTTCGCTGGTGGGCGGGATTGCTGGATACCCGCTTTGGCGGCAATGACCGGGGTTGGGCGGCAATGACCGGGGTTGGGCGGCAATGACCGGGGTTGGGCGGCAATGACCGGGGTTGGGCGGCAATGACCGGGGTTGGTCGGCACTGCCCGGTTTCTTGGTAGGGATGCGCCTCACTGCGGCACTGACGGGTTTTGGCGGGAATGACGGTTCCTTGCGGCTGACGAAATCACGTCAGCAGCTCCTTGTACCCCTCGTCATAGTCCACCGTCCAGCCCAGTTCCACCTGCCGGTCCAGCGGCACGGAGGACGGCGTGCGCGCGCCGGTCAAGGTCTGCCCCACTGCGTCTTGCGCGGTCAGTCGCGCAATCTCCGACTCGGACAAGCCGAGCAACCGGGACAACCCCCATTCGTTGTCCTCGCCCAGCAGCGGGGCTGACTTGCGGATGCGCACCGCGCTGCCCGACATCCGCCAGCCCCGGCTCACGTACTCCCGCCGTCCCAGGCCGGTCTGCGGCGGATGATCCACCGTCTCAAAATACCCCCGCTCGCGGAAGTGGGGATCCCTCAGCAGATCCCGGCCATCCAGCACCGGGCCGGCCGGGACGCCGGCGTCTTGCAGCGTGTTCATAACCTGGTACTTGCTGCGAGCGGCGGTCCATTCCGAGATGATGGCGTCCAGATCGTCCTGGTTGCGATGCCGGGTCACCGGATCGGCGAACCGGGGGTCGGATGCCAGCTCGGGCAGATCCAGCGCGGCGCAGCAGGCTTGCCAGTCGGCATCGTCGCGCACGGCGATGACGGCCCACTGGTCGTTGCCCTGGCAGGGGTAGCAGCCGTGGGGCGACCTCGTTTCGTGGCGATTGCCCATCCGCCGGGTACGGCGGCCGTTGAAGGCGAAATCCAGCAGGCCCTCGCCCATGAACGACGCGCCCACCTGGTACATCGCCAGGTCGATCCACATTCCTCGCCCGGTCCTGGCCCGGTGGAACAGACTGACCAGCACCGCCAGTTGCGCCGTCCAGCTGGCCAGGAAATCGGTGTACGAATTGGCGATCTTGTTGGGCGTCGTGCCCGGCGACGTGCGCCCGGCGGAGTCAACATCCAGGTAGCCCGTGAACGCCCCGGTGCCGTGGGTCGGTTCCAGCGCCGTCGCCATGGCGCCGAAGTCCGTCCACGGGCCGGAGTGCCCGTAGCCCGTGTTGGATACCATAATCAGGTCGGGGCGGACGGCCTTCAGGTTGGGGTAATCCAGGTTGAACCGCCGCATGACGCGCGGCGTGAAGTTCTCCAGCACCACGTCCGACACCGACACCAATTGCTTCAGAACTTCCAGGGCATCCGCCGAGCGCAGGTCCAGCGTCACGCTCCGCTTGCCCCGGTTCAGCGTGTGGAAGGTTCCCCCCTGTTCCCAGTAAAGTTCGCCCGCCGCGTTGTCGGGATACGGCCCGTTGAGGGTGCGAGTGGTATCCACAAACTGGCTGTGGTGGGTGTCCACCTTGATGACCTCGGCGCCCAGGTCGGCCAGATAGGCCCCGCAATAGGGCATGGCAAACACCCGGCTCAGGTCCACCACGCGAATGCCTTCCAACGGCAGGGATGTACTGCGGATATTTTGCTCCATTGATCCTTTGCCACCGGCGCAGCCGACGTATCATGACGGCGTCCGCGTCATTGCCCGAGTGAGGTTAGAGTTGCTAACCTGGAGGATAGCAGGAGGAACCCCAAATGACCACCCGGCAGTATCAACTAGCCAGTGAGCATTTCCTGGCGCAGGCCAGACAAGAACTAGCCGACGGTGATCTGCCCCAGGCATCCGAGAAGGGCTGGGGCGCCACTGCCCAGATACTCAAGGCCATCGCCGCCCGGCGCGGCTGGGAGCACAGCCGTCACCGACACTGCCACAGAATCATCAGCCGACTGCGGGCAGAAACCGGCGACGGCGACATCCGCAGACTGTTCAACACGGCCGGCGCCCTGCACGAGAACTTCTACGAGAACGATATGCAGATTGACGACGTGGCCGACGGACTGGATGACATCGCGGCCCTGCTGGACAAACTCCGGCCCCGGCTAATCCAAACGTAACCCCCGCCGGCCAAACCAAAATCGATTCCGCCCCGCCAAGCCGCGAAAATTCCGGCAGGCCAACGGCAGCGTCATATTGCTCCCAATGCCCGCAGCTGGGCCAGCTCGCCGGCGGAACGACCCAGCTCGTCGCCGTAGATCTCGCCGTTGTGCTGACCCAGCAGCGGGGCCGGCCGCCGCACCTCGGACTCAATTGGTAAAGAGTCCGGTGGTAAAGAGTCCGGGCCGAAAAGGCGCGGCCCCATGCCGGGGTAGTCGGCCGGTCCGGCGACGGGATGGTCCACCAGGCGGAAGAAATCCCGTTCCCGCAAATGGGGGCATTCGTACAGGTCGCCAGCGTCCTGGGCCATGCCGAAGACCAGCCGACGCTCGCCTGATGCCCGATGCAGGGCCTTGCGGTCCCACTGGGCCAGGCCCTTGATGAGCAAGTCGTATAGCTCCTCGCCGAACTCGATGCGCCCGGCGCCCGAGGCGAATCGGTCGTCCTGCAACTCCGGCGCTCCGATCAGCTCCGCCACCGCGCTCCAGGGCTGAGAACCCTGCACCGACGGTATCACGTAGCCGTCGCGGGCCGGCATCAGTTCCTCAAAACCGGAACCGCGCACCGGTCGGCGTCCCTTGATGGCCCCCATGTAGCTGTAGTAAGGCACCGCCTGCACCAGATGCGACGCCAGGCATTCCACCGTAGAAACGTCGATGCGCTGGCCCATTCCCGTGAAGAGACGCTGGAACAGCGCCGCCGTGGTCGCCACCGCGCCGTTGCTGCCCGCCACGTAGAAGGACTGGTTCAGCGCGTTGCGCAGCGGTTCCCGGTCGGAGTCGCCGGAGTGGTACATCAACCCGCTGATGGCGGTGGTTACGAGGTCGGTGGCCGCGAAATCGCGGTACGGCCCGGTCTGCCCGAAGGGGGTGATCGACGTGATGATCAGGTGAGGATATTGCTCAGCCAGTTGATCGACTGCCAAACCTGGCGCCGGCCGGTCGTCGGGCGGGTAGTTCTCCACCAGAACGTCGGCGGTTTCCAGCAACTCCGCCAGCAGCCCGGCGCCGGCAGCGGTGGCGGGATCCAGGGTGATGCCCCGCTTGTTGGTGTTGAGGTACAGGAAGGGGATGCTCTTGTCGGGATGAGGGTCGTCGCCGGCGAAAGGCCCCCGGCGACGCGCCGCATCGCCCGCTCCCGGCGGCTCGATCTTGATGACGTCTGCGCCGTAGTCGGCCAGCAGCCGCGCGCAGAAGGGGGCGGAAACGTGGCCGCCCAGCTCCAGCGCCCGCACGCCGTCCAGTATTCCAGGCATTACCAAGGCTCCCCGTCCCACACCAGCGGCAGCGTCTGCCCTCGCTTGGGCAACGCCACCGTGGCCGTGCCCGCTGCCGTCTGCCCGCCACGGTCGTTCTTAAGGTTCACGGCGCAGTCCACCAGCCCGAAATCGCCCTCCTCCCGCTTGTCGGTGATGATGCCCGACGCGATGAGAGTGTCGCCGGGGAAGTCCATGCCCCGGTGCTCCACGTAGAACCGTCTGAACCAGCCGCCGTCGCCGGCGAAATCCAGCAGCAGTTGTCCCAGATACTGGTTCTTCAAAGAGCCGTTGACCACCACGTTGGGCAGGCCCTGGGTCAGCTGGGCAAAGGGCAGGTCCCAGTGAATGCGGGCGTAGTTCCCGTTGGCGGCGGCCCAGCGGATCAGGTGGGTAGTGGTCATCGGGCCCTTCACCACCGGCGGCAGGTCATCGCCGACGGATACGTCCTCGAAGTGCCGCTGGACGCCGGGCTCCGGCTCCGGCTTGGGCAGGACCACCTCCGGGCTGGGCGGCGCGACGGCCACGGTGGACAGTTCGTCGGCCACCTGAACCACGTCGGCAGGCTGCTGATCCGAAGGCAGAGCCGGGGCGGGCAGAGCGCGGTGGATGCTGACCCGGCGGGCGCGACTCAACTCCTGCCCCTGCTGGTCGGTCTGGATTTCCTGCCGGACAATGAAAACCAGTGGGCCGGAGCGCCCCGGTTTTTCAAAGATGTCCAGAATGCGGAACTGACGGGTAATCCAGGTTCCCACCCGAACCGGCGCGAGAAACTGCCAGTCGCTGCCGCCGTTGAGTCCGTAGCTGTTGAAGGGCAGCGGCACCTCAAAGTGCCATTCCTGTCCCGCGCCGAAGTATCCGATGGGCGGCGCGATGTCCTTCCACGCCGCCAGCGGCGGGCAGAGCAGGCTCCGGTAGCGGCTGGCCGCGGCGTAGTCCGGGTCAACGTACAGCGGGTTGTAGTCTTCGATGGCGTCGGCCACGTCGTAGGCCATCTCCGCGCTGATGGGGAACCGGTTGCGCTCCGGCTCCGTTTCCAGCCCGATGAGGGCTCTAATCTCGTCGGTAATCAGGCGGTCGGGCATCAAACGGCTCCTTAATGAGGCGGCGGAAATCACGCGGCGGGAAAGTCGCAAGGATTCTAACCAAACGGGCCGGATTCTACAAATTGTCCTGGCCGGAGGAAATTGCGAAACTCCCTAAATTCCCCCTCCACCCATCTTCCGTCATTCCCGCTTATCCCGTCATTCCCGCTTATCCCGTCATTCCCGCTTTCGCGGGAATCCAGGCGTCTCTATAACCACATCGTTCTCCGACAGCAGGCAATTCTGGATTCCCGCTTTCGCGGGAATGACGGAAATAGGTTCCCGCTTTCGCGGGAACGACGGAATAAAATTTTTGAAAACCACCAGACCCGGCCTCTTACTCCGGCGCAAGGGGAAGTCCGCAACACCGCCGTCCGCCTGTGGTACAATCCGGCGACACACGGTGGGCGCGGGAAATACCGGCGCCCTCGCAATGTCGCCCTTGGGCTTGCCACCTGACGCCGTCGATGCTGAGTAACATAAACGCCAGCCGGCCGGCCGACTGCCGACCCCTTTCTCGACGGGCCAATTCATAATGCGCCGGCCTAAAATCTTCTACGGCTGGTGGATCGTCCTGGTCAGCCTCGTTGCCGACGGCATGAAGCACGGCACCTTCAACCGCGGCTTCACCGTCTTCTACGTGCCCGTCGAGCAGGATCTGGGCTTTACCCGCACCATGATGGGCCTGGCCGAAGGGCTGGGACGCTTCATGGGCGGCGTCCAGGGGCCGCTCATGGGCTACTGTACCGACCGCTTCGGTCCCCGGGTCATGCTGGCCTTCGGCGGGCTGATGTCGGGGGTGGGCTTCATCCTGCTGGGCTACACCGGCAGTTTCTGGTACTTCCTGCTGATTTTTGTCGGGTTCCTGTCGGTAGGGTTTCGTTCCGGCTATAACAACGCCTCCATCGCCGCCGTCAACAACTGGTTCCGCCGCCGGCGCGGTCTGGCCATGTCGGTGGTCAGCATGGGCAACGGCCTGGGCGGAGCCACGGCGCCGCTGGTGGGTCTGCTGATTTTCGCCGTAGGATGGCGAGACGCCTGCACCGTTCTCGGCATCGCCATCCTGGCGGTGGTCATCCCCTTGTCGTGGTTCCTCCGCCGCGCTCCCGAAGACATGGGACAACTCCCCGACGGCGATCCGCCCGAAACCGAAGCAGATTCCCAATCCAACCCGTCCACAATCCAGCGCCGCCGCCGGATGCAGCTTGGCCAGAACGATTTCACCGCCCGCGAGGCCATGCGGACGCCGTCCTACTGGCTGCTGGTGATGGCCACCGGCTTCCGCAACATCGTCCACGCCGGCGCATCCTTCCTGATGGCCCCCCTGCTGATCTGGTTCATGGAGGCGGGCGTACCCGCCGCGCCCGGTTCGGAGTTGGCCCAGCGCCACATCGTTATCGCGGCGGCTTTCGTCGGGGCCTTCTCCCTGGCCAACATGATTTTCAACCCGTGCATGGGCTGGGTTGGCGACAAGGTGGACCGGCGCAAGCTCAGCGCGCTGTGCATGATCTCAGGCGCGCTGGCGTTGGCCTCCCTAATCACCCAAAGCGGCCACATGTGGCAGCTGGTCCTGTTCGTAGGGCTGTTGGCTTTCGCCGAAAGCGCCAATCCGCTCAACTGGGCCATTATGGGCGATTTCTTCGGCCGGCGCGCCTACGCCACCCTGCGGGGCTGGCAGCACCTGCCCGACCAACTGGCATCAATGTGGACTGCCATGTGGATGGGCGCCATCTACGACCACACCGGCAGCTTCTACTGGGCGCTGTTCCCTCTGGTAGCGCTCTACGTGTGCGCCGCCATCGGCTACTGGTTCCTGCCCTTCCCGCGTCTGCCCCAGCGCCTCCGGGCCCAGCAAGAGCGGGAGGCGGCTCGGGAAGCCGCCACCATGACTGGGCCTGGCCCCGAGCCCGGAGGCGCCGCCGAGGCCGCCGGACGGGCGGACTGACCGACTCCGGCAACGCGCCCAAGGTGGCGCCGACTCGCCGCCGGCCCACTTGACCATCCGGACCGTTGCGGCTGCTGACCGCCCCGCCCGTTGACGGCGCCGCCGGCGCAACATAGACTTGCCCCAAAGCAACACCCCCAGCCTTGAACAACCCGAGCCTTGGACAACCCGAGCCTTGGACAACAGGAGTACGGCAATGCAGTTGCAGATCATGTCCCCCGCCGCGTCCCGCGTCGATTTCAAGGTGCCGCCGGCCCCCCGCCTGGAAACCCTGGCCGGCAAGACCATCGGCCTGTACAGCAACATGACCGGCGGCGCCGACGTGGCCGTGAACCGCGTTGCCGAGCGCCTGGGCAGCCGCTTCGCCAACGTCAAGTTCGAGAGCTACGGCGGCCCCCGGCGCGATGGCCGGCCGGCCCTGAGCCGCGGAGTGCATATCGACGCGGATGAGGCCGCCGTCATCGCCGCCGAAGTCGATGCCATGGTGGGCGCAGCCGCCCATTGAGGGGGCTGCACGTCGTGGCTTGCCCACGACATGGTAGCCATGGAGAAGGCCGGCATTCCGTCCGTGGGCATCGCCGCCCGCAGCTTCGCCCGCGCCTGGCAGTCCTGCGTGGATGGCTGGGGGCAACCCGCCGCTGCCTTCGTCACCATTCCACACGCCTGCACCGGGCAGCAGCCCGACTACATCCACAAGATGGTGGACGAGCAGATCGACAATATCATCCTCGGCCTAACCCGTATGTCGGCGTCGTCCGGTGATTGGTCAAAAATCCGGTCCGGCGCGGCCTCAAACCCTTCACAAAACCGGCACAGCGAGACGGATGTGTTCACCGTCGCCCTGGACGACTCCCCCTGGGGACTGGACGCGGTGAACCGCTTCATGGAGGAGCGGGACTGGAGCGACGGCATGCCGGTCGTTCCGCCCACGCCGGCGGCGGTGGAGGCCATGCTCAAGGGCGCCCGGCGCGACCCCCAGGACGTGGTGATGATCATGGAGCCGGGCTTCGGGCTGGCCACGGTGGAGAAAATCGCCATCAACGCGGTGATGGCCGGCTGCCAGCCCGAGCAGTTGCCCATACTGCTGGCCGCTATCGAATGTATCGCCCAGCCGGAGATGAACCACCGGGACATGCAGGTGTCGGGCCACACCGAGGCCCCGCTGATCCTGGTCAACGGCCCGGCGGCGGCCCGGGCCGGCATCAACTGCGGCACCTCCGCCATGGGCCCCGGCGTCATCAACAAGGCCAACACCGCCATCGGGCGCGCCCTGCGGCTTTGCCTCATCAACATCGGCTACTGCAAGGCCGGCGCCGGCGACCCCAACTTCATCGGCCTGCCCACCAAGTTCGGCATGTGCATCGCCGAGAACGAGGAGGTCAGCCCCTGGCAGCCCTACCACGTGGACCGGGGTTTCCGCCCGGACGAGAGCGCGGTCACCGTGACCACAGTAACCGGCCCCACGGACGTCCTGGACAACGCATCCCGCAACCACCTGGACACGCTGAACAACATCGCCTCTATGATGTTCTACCGCCACGCCGGCGGGGGCAGCTGGATCAAGGGCCGCCAGTCCGCCCAGGTGGGCCACACCAACCAGCGCGTTGAGTACCAGGGCCCGTATCATCCCATCATGCTCAGTCCCTCGCGGGCGGTCATCCTGGCCGAGGCCGGCTTCAGCAAACGGGACGCCCAGGAGTGGCTGCACCAGCGCTGCCGCGCCTCGCTGCGCGACGCCATCGGCCCCGCCGGTATGCCCACCGACGCCAACGGCAAGTGGCTGCGCCACCCCGAGCTACAGCATCTGGCCCCGGATTTGTCAAAGATCGACCCGGATGCCAGCATTCCCGCGCTGGAAGACCCCGAACAGTACCTGCTGTTCGTAACCGGCGGCTCCACCCATTACGCCAACTTCTTCTACGGCACCTACGGCATCGCCACCATGCCGGTGGAGGACGCGCCGAACAAGTAAGGAGACGCCGCCATGATGATAACTCATAAGGAGACGCCGCCATGATGATAACTCATGATGTGTATGAGGCCATCGTCAAGATGGTCCATGATGATCTGACCGGGCGATTCAAAGGAGAATTGGAATTCGGCCCCATCGACATCGTGGAGGAAATCGACCACTACGGAGACCCCTACCTGCACATCCGCATCGTCTTCGACGGCGACCAGAGCAAGCTGGACTCGAAATGGACCGTTGGCCTGATATCGCGCCTGCTCCCCCAGCTGATTGACCTGGGGATCAAGAAGATCCCCAACAGGTCGTTCTTCAGTACGGAGGACTGGGAAATAGTAAAGGAGAAAAGCCGGGATTGGAGCCTGATGACCTGATCGCTATCGCCAGGACTCTGGCGGCCGGCGGCAACGCCGGCAACCCCGGAAGAACAACCGATACCGAACTTCGCAGAGGGGTCAGCTGCGCCTACTACGCCATGTTTCACACCCTGTGCCGCGCCTACGCTGATGCAATGGCAGGGCGAAACGCCGCCAGCCAGTTGGGCCGGGAGATTTGGAACATGGCCTACCGCGCCATTGATCACGGGCCGGTGAGAAGCAAATGCGGCAATGCCGACGGCATGAGCCGGTTCAGTGCGAACATCCGCAATTTCGCGGCCACACTGGTGCACTTGCAACAGCACCGCCACCAAGCTGACTATGATCCCGACGCGGACTTCACCCAATCACAAGTGAACCAGATTATCGATGATGCCGCTGATGGGATCGCCGGCCTCAACAATGCCCCGCCGGACGAAATCAGGCTGTTCATTGCCTACCTCACATCCCGAGCCAGACGGTCATAAAGCCAGACAGTCATAAAGAAAGGTGGATAGCATTATGCCCCGGACACCCGCCGACCAGTACGTGACCAAGGTCCGCAAGCCGGAAGATATCGACCGGTTCTGGGATGACGTGCTGGCGGAAACCGCCAAAATTCCCCTGGATCCGGAGGTGGTGTACGATCCCCTCCGTTCCACGGCCAGCATCGACGTGTACGAAGTCTTCTTCACCAGCCTGGACCGGGTGCGCATCGCCGGCTGGTACGCCATGCCCCGGGAAGGGACACGGATCCCGTCTTCAAATCAACGGCTTCCCGGCCTGATCCAAGTGCCGGGCTACAACATGGAGCCTCCGGTTCCCAAACCTTGGGCGGCCAAGGGCTATGCCGCTTTCAGCGTTGCCCCCCGGGGCAAGCTGCGGAGCAACCGCCAGTTCAACCCCGGCTATCCCGGCCTGCTCACCTACGGCATGGTGGATAGAAACACCTACTCCTATCGCGGCTTCTACATGGACGCTTGCCGGGCCGTGGAGTTTCTGCTGGGCCGGAGCGAGGTGGACGGCGACCGCATTGGCGTCACCGGGCACAGCCAGGGCGGCGGGCTCACCGTCTCCACGGCGGCGCTGCGTCCCGAAATCAAGGCGGCGGCGGCCGGCGCGCCCTACCTCTGCGGCTATATGGACGCCATCGAGCTAACCGACGCCTATCCCTACCAGGAAATTGCCGACTACCTGCGGCAGTATCCCGACCGCCGGGAGCAGGTGGAGAGCACGCTGGCCTACTTCGACGGCATCAACCTGGCCCACCGCATCACTTGTCCGATAATCGTCAGCGTGGGCCGGCAAGATAGCACCTGCCCGCCGGAGACGGGTTTCGCCATGTTCAACGCCATCGCCAGCGACGACAAGCAGATGTACGCCTACGACGGCCACGGCCACGACGCCAACAACCACGAACACGCGGCCATTGTGGACGCCTTCCTCGCCAAACACCTGCGGCCTTGATTGACTGTGCGCAAATAGCTGCGGTTACTCTAGGGGGCGGGCGCCCCACTGCGGTGGTTCCCGGTGGTAAATCGCAGGAATTCGGCTGCGCTGCGTCGTGGAAACCTTCCTGGCACAGCGCCTAAAAGGTAACGGTATGACCACAATAACCGGCACAAAGCCCAACGACTTTGACGCCTACTGGCAAGACGTGCTGGCGGAGCTGGCTCGTTTC
Source organism: Dehalococcoidia bacterium (assembly GCA_963692995.1). Taxonomy (GTDB): domain Bacteria; phylum Chloroflexota; class Dehalococcoidia; order Lucifugimonadales; family UBA3495; genus Bin87. Next base: position 93,634 of record OY843611.1, on the reverse strand, counting down.
CCGGCCGCGCCGGAGACGCAGGTACTTCCCCTGCGCTCCACCGATTTCGCCACGGCCTACGGCGTGCGGCTGACGTCCATCGGCCCGTACCGCATTTACGGCTACCTGAGCATCCCCAACTCGGATCTCTGGACCGATCACGGCCCTTTTCCGGCCCGGTATCATCTGCCGCGCTACGGCAGCGTCCAGGACCTGGTTCCCCAAGGTCAGGCCAACGGTCAGCGCCGGGAGCATGTGACCTTTGCCATCTGCGTGCGCGGCCAGCGTCTCGCCGACCAGCCCTACGCCGCCGCTTTCCCCGGCCAGCTCACCGACGGCATTGACGACCCGGCAACCTATGTGTACCGGGGCATCGTGGCCGACTGCGTGCGGGGACTGCAATATCTGGCCAGCCTTCCGGAGGTTGACGAAACACGCATCGCGGCCATCGGCAACGACCTGGCCGTGACCACGGCGGCGTTGTCCCCACAAGTTACGCACCTGGTCGGCGCGCCCACGCTGCTCTACGCCACCGCCGACCTGGCCCAGCGCACCGGCGCCTACCCGCTGGAGGAGATCAACGACTACCTGCGCCGGCATCCCACCCGCCGCGAGGCGGTTCATCGCACCCTGTCCTACTTCGACCTGCGCTGGTTCGGCTCCAGGATCAGCGCGGCCACGCTGCTGATGGCCGGCGCCGACGGCGCAGCCCTGGACGCCAACGCGCTGGAACCGCTGACGCAGGCCATCCGCGGCGCTACCACCGTCCACAAAACCGCGCATTCCGGCTACCGGGACGGCCGGTACGCCGAGGAATGGCTATCCCAACAGTTCGGAATGGCCGAGCCCAGCTTGCCACCGCACTGGCAACCGTCTCGCAATTAGTCGCCCAGAGGCTTGCCATGACCACTAAACCTGTTGTGCCGGCGGCGCTCCCGCCCCGGCATTCCGGGCAGTTCCCCGAACTGCCGCCGCGTGAGGACATGAACAACCCTCTCTACCTGCACGACCCGGGGCATCAGCCCGCCTTGCGTCTGCACTTGGGCGCCCCAACCACCACCATTGTGCTCAGCGAAGTTCCCGTGGGCTGGAATCATCGGCAGCAATCGGGCCTGCTCAAGCCGGACTTGCTGGTGGCCGGCAATGTTGACCGGGCTGCCATCGTCGCCCAAAAGGGTTATTCCATCGATGAATGGGGCAAACCGCCGGACTTTGTGCTGGAAGTCGCCTCGGACAACAACGCCGAAAACGACTACGTGGCCAAGCGGGCGGGCTACGCCGCTTTCCGGGTGCCCGAGTACTGGCGCTTTGACCCCACCGGCGGCGCTCTGTATCCGGCAGCGCTGGCCGGCGACCGGCTGTTCAACGACGCCTACCAGGAAATAGCCATCCACCGGACGGATGACAACGGCTATTGGGGACACTGCGCGGTACTAAACCTGGACATCTGCTGGGAGAATGGCCAGCTGCGATTCTACGATCCGGCCGGCCGGCGCTACCTGCTGACCTACGAAGAATCCCAAGAAGCCCACCGCGCCGCCGCCGCCGAGGTGGCCCGGCTGCAAGAGCAAATACGACGACTGCAAAATCAATAATCGGCAAAGAACCCAATAAGAGGCTTGCCATGACCACTAAACCTGTTGTGTCGGCGGCGCTCCCGCCCCGGCATTCCGGGCAGTTCCCCCAACTGCCGCCGCGTGAGGACATGAACAACCCGCTCTACCTGCACGACCCGGGGCATCAGCCCGCCTTGCGTCTGCACTTGGGCGCCCCAACCACCACCATTGTGCTCAGCGAAGTTCCCGTGGGCTGGAATCATCGGCAGCAATCGGGCCTGCTCAAGCCCGACTTGCTGGTGGCCGGCAATGTTGACCGGGCCGCCATCGTCGCCCAAAAGGGTTATTCCATCGATGAATGGGGCAAACCGCCGGACTTTGTGCTGGAAGTCGCCTCGGACAACAACGCCGAAAACGACTACGTGGCCAAGCGGATGGGCTACGCCGCTTTCCGGGTGCCCGAGTACTGGCGCTTTGACCCCACCGGCGGCGCTCTGTATCCGGCAGCGCTGGCCGGCGACCGGCTGCTCAACGACGCCTACCAGGAAATAGCCATCCACCGGACGGATGACAACGGTTATTGGGGACACTGCGCGGTACTGAACCTGGACATCTGCTGGGAGAATGGCCAGCTGCGATTCTACGACCCGGCCGGCCGGCGCTACCTGCTGACCTACGAGGAAGCGCTTGACGCCGCGGAAGCCCACCGCGCCGCCGCCGCCGAGGTGGCCCGGCTGCAAGAGCAAATACGACGACTGCAAAATCAATAATCGGCAAAGAACCCAATAATCGGCAAGGGATTGGAGGCAGCGCAATGCCCTACGTGCATCTCCCCGGCGTTGACCTATGGTACGAGGACACCGGCGGCGACGGCATTCCGGTGGTCTTCTGCCACGCCGCCTCCGGCACCTGCGACGCCTGGGTACACCAACTTCCGGCTTTCACCGCCGCCGGCTACCGCAGCATCACCTACGACCGTCGCACCTGGGGCCGCTCCCGCAACACCGACGCAGCCCGGCAGCCCGGCCATCAGGACGCCGACCTGCACGGGCTGGTCGAGCATCTGGCCTTGAACCGGTTCCACCTGATCGGCACCGCTGCCGGCGGGATCACCGGAATCGGCTACGCGCTGGCCCATCCGGAGCGGGTCCGCAGCCTGGTGATCGCCAACACCATCGCCGGCATCCAGGACCCCGAGTATCTGGAAGTTCAGCGCCGCCTGCGTCCGCCGGAAATCCAGAACCTCCCGGTGGAACTGCGCGAACTCGGCCCATCTTATCGAGGCGTCAACCCGGAAGGCGCGGCCCGCTGGCTGGAGATCGAGCAGGCCAGCCGGCCCTACGGGCCTATCCCGACCCAACCCGTAAGCCAGCCCATCACCTACGCCCGCCTGGCCACCATGCGCATACCCACGCTGGCGCTGTCCGGCAACGCGGATTTGCTCTCGCCACCGGCCTTGATGCGGATGCAGGCGGCGCACATCCCAACCTCCCGCTTCGCCTCGCTGCCCGACGCCGGCCACGCCGGCCACTGGGAACGCCCGCCGGTCTGGAACGGCCTGGCGCTGGAGTTCATTGGCCAGCACTGAGGCGGCGCGTACCGCAGTGGCGGAAGCGGCAAGTTGACACGCCGCCCCATTCTATCCACAATGGCGGCAACAGTACGCGAGATCGCGAGGAGGATTGATATGACACAAACCACAGCCTATTCGGTGGACACATTCATCGACGACGTGCGCGAGATTTTCGACTCCACGCAGGACCCGCTGGCCCAGGCATCGGGGGTGGCCGAGCATATGGAGCGCCTGCTGGCCACCCCCGGCTGGCTGGAGGAACGGCTGGAACTTCCCGACGAGGGCGGGTTCGGACGCTATGACCTCCACCTGGACGAGGACTACGGCCATCCCGGCGGCGGTTTCTGGCTGATGGCGTCGGTGCAGCGGCCCGACCAGGACAACCTGCCCCACGACCACGGCGCGGCCTGGGTGGTGTACGGCGTCTATGACGGCGCCATCAAGCAGACCAAGTGGCGCTGGTTCTATCCCGGCGAGGGCGTGGACTCGGTGCAGATTCAGGAGACCGGCGACTTCGTCCAGAAAGACGGCAAGGTGGCCTTCTTCCTGCCCGGCGAAATCCACAATACCCTGAACGTGACCGGCGACCGCGCCGTGGTGCTGCGCCTCGAATCCCAGAAGCTGGACCGCGTCACCCGCTATCAGTACGATCCCGAGCAAGGCACTGTGGCGGTAATGGATCGCTAGGGCGTGCTGACAAACACCGTCATTCCCGCTTTCGCGGGAATGACGGAAAGCGGGAATGACGGTGTTATTTCCAGTTTCTAAACAGTCCCTAGCTTCGTCCCATCCAGGGAGAGGGGCTTGGAGGAGTTTCGCAATTTCCGCGTCGGGTTAATTTGTCCGCACCCCGTTTCTGGTGTAGATTATTAGCCGTTGGCGGGCGCAACCAGGGCCGTCCTGTTCATTTCAACGCGCTCTAATTTTGCAACGCCCCAGCCACGGAGGGACCTAAATGCCGGACGCTCCACTGTTTCCCGTTACCGTAGTCGGCAGCTGGCCGCGATCTGCTGAGTTGATCCGCGCCCTGCGCCGCAAGGAGGCCGGCGAGATCACGCTGGCCGAGTTCAACGAAGTGGCCGATGGGGAGGTGCTGGACTGCATCCGCGCCCAGGAAGCGGCCGGCGTGGACATCATCAGCGACGGCGAGCAGCGCCGCGACAACTTCTATTCCTTCGCCGTGGACAAGCTCACGGGGATGCAGCTGATGAAGGTCTCCGAGTTGCTGGACTACTCCACCGACCGCGCCCGCATGGAGGAAGTGCTCCGCGCCCTGGACGTGCCATCCTTCGCCATCAAGAGCCCCATCGTGATTGACCGCATCGGCAAGCGCAACGGGCTGGCGCTGGACGAACTGGCGTTCATGCGGGAACACACCGACCGGCAGATCAAGGTTCCCTTGCCCGGCCCCTACATGCTTACCCGCTCCGCCTGGTTCGAGGGGCTGTCGGACCGGGCCTACCCCTCTCCCGACGACCTGGCCCGGGATGTGGTCGAGATCCTGCGCGAGGAGATCATCGCCCTGCGCGACCTGGGCTGCGACTTTGTGCAGCTGGACGAACCCACCCTCTCGCAGGTGGTGTTCGGCGAAGAGACCACCGAAACCTTCATGTGCGCCGCCCTGCCCAACCGCCGCGACCCCACCGATGAGCTGGAGATGGCCGTGCGGCTGATGAACGAAACGCTGGCGGGCATCGACGGCATCAAGACGGGCGTGCATATCTGCCGGGGCAACTGGAGCAAGAAGGAAGAGGTGCTGCTCACCGGCAACTACGGCCCCATGCTTCCCTACCTGGTGCAAATGAACATCGACCAGCTGGTGCTGGAATGCGCCACCCCCCGCGCCGGCGAGATGGCAGTGTTCAAGGAGTACCGCAACGAGAAGGAGATCGGCTTCGGCGTGGTCAACCCCCGCACCGACGACATCGAGCCGGCCGAGCAGATTGTTGACCGGGTGAAGGAACTGCTCCAGTACTTCGACCCGGACAAGATCTATCTCAACCCCGACTGCGGCTTCGGCACCTTCGCCGAGCGCAACGTCAACACCCACGACATGGCCGCCCGGAAGATGCAGGTCATCACCGACGCCGCCGCAATCCTGCGCGCGGAGTACGCCTAGCCGGCCCTTGCCGCGCGAGGTTGCATAATGGTAGCCGAAAAATTAATGGTGGCCGAAAACTACCGGGCGGCGAGCCGCCGGCTGCTGGCGCAGGGGCGGGACGAGTTGGCTCGGGGAGATACCATGAAGGACGTTGGGCTTTTGCTGGACCGGCTGGAGCCGTTGGCGTAGCGGCGACCTCATGCCGGTCAGATGCGCCAGGCTATAATTGCACGCAATGCCCAAAACAAACAGGAGTGAATCATGGCGCAGCAAGAAGAAAACCTGAACGGTCTGCCCCGGGAGAAACTCGCCCAGGTGCTGGACTCCTTCCGGGACCCGGAAGTTTTCAACGCAGTTACCGGCCCCTGGAAGTCCCGCATCGTCTGGCAAGACGGGATGCGCGCCCGCGCGTACATGCGGAACCACCAGGTGGACATGGACGAACCGGGCGACCTGACCGCCACCGACGTGGCCGCCAGCGCCCACGAGCAACTGCTCTCCGCCATCGGCAGCTGCATGACCGTCGGCTTCGTGGTCAACGCCACCAAGCAGGGCGTCCGCATCCACGACCTGGAAATCGCGGTGGAAGGCTACTTTGAGAACATCCGCAAGTGGGCCGGCGTGGAGGATGAAGGCAATCCCGGCTATGGCCGCGTCTCTGCCAAGTGCTTCGTCCGCGCCGACGCCGACGAGGACACCCTGAAGGAAATCTGGCGTCTCGCCGTAGAAGGCTCCCCGGTCACCCAGTCGGTGATCAACCCCACCGCGGTGGAAACCGACTTCGAGATGGTGGGCTGATGGCGACCCTGGTTTCCGCCGATTGGGTTGAGGAACAGATCCTTCGACCGGCTCCGGATGAGCGCGGGCCGAAGTATCTGGTCATCGATCCCCGGTCGGCCATGCGCTACCTGATGGGCCACCTGCCCGGCGCGGTCAGCGTGCCTTTCAAGAAGCTGCAAGACCCCGACGGACGCCTCGGTTCGCCCGAACAGCTGGCCGCCGCCTTCGGCGACGCGGGCCTGGGCGACGACGCAACGCCCGTGCTGTACGACCATCAGGATGGGCGCAACGCCGCCATGGCCGCCTGGGTCCTGGAATATTTGGGCCGGGAGGATGTTCACATCATGGATCTGCTCTACGACGCTTGGAAGGAGCAGGGCCGCGAGGTGCGGTATCGTCCCGTTCCCACCCAAGCCAGCGCCTTCACCCTTCGGCTCAACCCGTCGCTGCGGGCCACGTTGCAGGATGCCGCCAACCCGGGGAACGCCATTCTGCTGGACACCCGCACCGCCGAGGAGTTCAACGGCGCGGCGGATCTGGATCATCGCCCCGGCCATATTCCCGGCGCCATCCACGTGCCCCACCTGCAAACGGCCGGCAGCGACGGCAATCTGCTCATCGACGAGTTCGAGCTGCGCGACCGGCTGGGCGCCCTGGGAATCGCCAACAATGATACGGTCATCGCCTACTGCCGCAGCGGGGTCCGCGCCTCGGTCGCCTGGCTCGCCATGAGCCAGGCCGGCTACGACGTCCGCCTTTACGATGGCTCATACGCCGAGTGGATGGACAGCGGGCAGCCCGTGGAGATCTGAACCAACCATTATTGCCATCGGCTTGCGGAGGGAACGTCATGCCGGAATTGGAAATCATCATGGGCGGCTACTCGATCAACACCGACCAGACCCGCCTGGGCCTGTGTACCGTCACCCTCATTCGCGGCGAGACGCTGTCCATTGTAGATGTGGCCCACTTCGGGCGGCGCAATATGCTGGTTGACGAACTGGCCGCCCACGGCGTCTCCACCAACGACATCGGGCGGGTCATCCTTACCCACGCCCACTGGGACCATTCCCAAAACACCGACCTGTTCCCCAACGCCGAAATCGTCATCCACGCCGATGAGCTGGAGTACAGTCGCAATCCCCGGGAGGGCGATCTGGCCACCGCCCGCTACTTTGCCGACACCTTCATGCAGCAGAAGGTCAACGCCGTGAAGGGCGAGACTGAGCTGGAACCCGGCGTTCGCCTCATCGAGACTCCCGGCCATACCCGGGGCCACATCAGCGTCGTTGTGGAAACCGCAGGCGGCGCCGTGTGCATCGGCGGCGACGCCATGTCCGACGCCGGCGCCATCGGTCGCGGCGCTCCGGCCATCATCTTCTGGAGCGAGGCCGACGCCCGCGCCAGCATCGGGAAGATCGTCGCCGCCGCCAACACCATCTACCCCGGCCACGACCGGCCCTTCCGCATCGAGGCCAACGGCGACCTAACCTATCTGGCCGAATCGCCCACCCTGGAAATCAGCGGCGTTCTGCACTACGCCAGCGGCGCGGTCACCGTCAAACTGGGCCGCGCCGACCATCCCGGCACCACCGTCATGCCCAGCGCCATCGATTACCGGGGCGGCGGCCACCACCACCCCGGCCACTGCTGACGGCCCCGCGGAAACCGTAACCGGGAGGCGCGCCATGACCACTGCAACTGTCGCTGCCCCGTCTCACACCCTTCCCATGCGCCGCCGGTTCACGGTGGACGAATACTTCGCCATGGCGGAAGCCGGCATTCTGCGTAAAGAAGAGCGCATTGAGCTGATAGATGGGGAAATAATCATCAGGTCGCCCATCAACGACCCCCACCGCCAATCCGTCAACTGGATAGCCTACTTGCTCACCGTTGCCCTGGGCGACCGGGCGATGGTACAAGTACAAGCGACCATAGTGCTGAATGACGCTACGGCCCCGGAGCCGGACATCGCCGTCATCCGTTTCCGCTCGATCAACGATCTCGTCACGGTAACGCCGGAGGAAATCTATTTCCTGGTTGAAGTCGCCGACAGTTCCCTGGTTTTTGACCGCGGGACCAAGCTGCCCAGATACGCCGCCGCCGGCATCCCGGCAGTGTGGATCGCCAACCTGGTTGACCAGCAGGTTGAAGCCTATGCCGACCCGGCGGACGGAGTGTATCAGAACGCGCAAGTTTTCCCGCTTGACGCCGCCATCAGCCCCCACGCTTTCCCCGACGTGACGCTGGCGGTGAGCGACTTCCTGCCCCGGTAAGCTCTCTACTGCTTACGTACCGCATGGTGCGCGCCGTAATCTTCGACTGGGACCTCACCCTCTGGAACAGCTGGGGCATCCACCTCATGCTGATGGAGCGCACGGCCCTTGACCTGGGGATGACGCCGCCCACCGCCGGGCAAGTCGCCGCCGAGTTTCACCGTCCCTTCCGCCAGCACCTCCTCCGGTTCTTCGGCAGCGCTCCCGACAACGCAAGCCGACTCGAGGCTGAGGGCGAGCTGGATGCCATCCTGGAGTCGTACCTCGGCCACTATCACGGCAACGTCGGCCGGCGCAACTATCTCTTTCCCGGCGCGGCCAGCCTGCTGCGCGGGCTGCATCGGCGCGGCATCCGCATCGGCCTGCTATCCGACAAGATATCCTATTTCGGCGACGGGGAACTGGCGCAGTCGGGTCTGGCCCCGCTGGTCGAGTACGCCGATTTCAAGACCGACGACCGCCCCTACAAGCCGGCTCCCGACGGCCTGCGGCGCGTGCTGAACGCGATGAACCTGGCGCCGGAGGACGCCATGTATGTGGGCGACGGCCCCCAGGATATAATCTGCGCCCACCGCGTCGGGGTCGTGTCCGTCGCTGCCCTGTGGGCCACCATCGACCGCGACGCCGTGCTGGCCCAGCGGCCGGACTACCGCCTGCATCGCCCCCACCAGGTCATGGCGGTGGTGGCCGAGGCCAACGGGTACGCCGATACCGACCCCTGGCGTCGCCACCTGCCCTGGCCCTGGCGTCCCGACGCCGACAACCCCGCCGACGACCAGGACGCGCCCGCCAGCGCCGGCTCGCCCGCCGACTATACCGAGCCGCCGCCGGCCAACTGGCAGTTCTGGCCTCATCTGGATGGCTGGCAGGGCCGCAGCCGCGAACTGGCCCTCCCGCCGGAGGCGGCCAACCCGATTGCGCCGCTGAACCGGCGCGGCTCCACCGGCGCCAATTGATTAATGACGGCGCCTCAAAAAACCATCATCATCATCGCCGGGCCCAACGGCGCCGGCAAAACTACCTTGGCCAGGGAGTTTTTGCCCAACGAAGCGGGCTGTCCTACCTTCGTCAACGCCGACCTGATCGCGGAAGGGCTGAACCCATTCCAACCGGAGCGCGAAGCCGTTGCCGCCGGGCGCATGATGCTGGACATGATCCGCCGGTACGTCAGCGCCGGCCGCAGCTTCGCCTTTGAGACCACCCTGAGCGGACGAACTTATGCTAGCATGATCCCGCGCTGGCGGGAGCGGGGCTGCCTAGTCAGGCTGGTTTTCCTGACCCTGGCCTCACCGGAATCTGCAGTAGAGCGGGTCAGGCGGCGCGTGCAGGATGGCGGTCACAATATTCCGGAAGATGTAATCCGACGACGCTTTAACGCCGGACGGCGGAACTTTGATACTATCTACCGGGCGCTGGTCGACGAATGGGCTCTTTACGACAACTCCGGGGACGCCCCCAGATTGCTGGCAGAGGAGCAAAACTTATGACTACGACAACGAATGAAGTCGAAAATCGGGCGCAGCAACCTGAAGAGCCGCTACGCAGCGATTTCTTTGTCGGCGTTGAAGCCGCCTTGCGCCGCGCCGCCCAAAAGGCCCGTCGCCGGGCCATAGCCTTGGATGGTTCCGTTGCCACCTGGCGAGACGGCAAGATCGTGTACGACACTGAACCCTGATGCGTGTTCGTTTTCCAATCTCGCCGGTTCCAACCTCACCAGACGAAAATATCGGCCACCGGGCAGCTAAAGCCGGGCAGGAGCGGTTCGCAAGTCAGCGTATCTCCCATTCCGAAACGCTGCACCGTGCCGTCGGAATGGTGAGCAACGATTTCCTGGGTGGCAATATACGCTACCAGCGCCAGCCGAACGCCGGCGCCCAGCCACATCTGCGTCCTCTCGACGACGGCACGCTCCCTACCGTCCGGTGAAATTACCTCCACCACCAGGGCCGGAACCATTCCTGGCACGTAGCCTCGGGTTGGTGGAGGATCCGGGATACGCTCGCGGGGGAAGAGCGCGTAGTCAGCGGCGCGCACGGTATCAGGATTTTGTTCCAGGTATACCGACGCTTCCGGCCCGCCGATGAAGCCCAAGCCATGCTCATCAACAAAATTCCCCATCCGGCGGCCAATACGGTCGGTGACAACAGCGTGCATGAAACCCGGCGGCGGCATTTTTATCAGCGCTCCCCGGACGAGTTCGTAACGGTAGCCGTCGTCCGGCATCTCCAGCAACTCGTCGGCCGTTATCAGTTTTGGCGCAATAGTCATAGCCTGACCTCTCGGGGAATGATTATAGTATTTCCCCGCCGCTATCGGCCAGCATCACCTCCCGCAGCAGAGGCACCGGCGGCGCGCCCCAGGACAGGGCGGCGTCGTGGAAACGGCGCCGGCGGTAGGCCGGGCCTTCCTGCCGTCGCCAGTCCTGGCGCAGTTTCAGGAACATGAGCTTGCCCAGCGTGTAGTTGAGGTAGCCGGGATCGAAGGTTCCGCGCCGGGCCTCCCACCGGGCCGGGTGTTCCTCCATATAAGCGTGGGCCTGGAAGAACCGCGTCGCCTCGTCCACCGTCATCCCCTGGGTGTGCATCCCCAGGGAGCACAGGTAGCGGCAGTTGCGGACCAATGCCTCCAGCAGTTGCGTGAGCCACAGGGCCGGCTCGTCGCTACCGTACTCCGTCTCCAGCATCATCTCCTCGGCGTAGTGCGCCCAACCTTCGGTGAAAGCGTAGGACGTCGCCACCCGGTTGATCAGCGACAGTCCCAACGATTGGCCGGCCCGCCCGTAACGGTTGTGGAGGTTGTGGACATAATGCCCGGGATAGACTTCGTGGATGCTGATGATTTTCAGCGTGTGGTAATTGAAGTTGGTCAGCCATTCCTCCTGCTGGCGGGGCGTCCAGTCCGGCTCCACCGGCGTAACGTAGTAGAAGGCTTCCGTCGCCACCTCCTCCAATCCGCCCGGCGAGTCCATGGCGGCGAAGGCATAGCGCATATAGGACGGCGTTTCGGTAACCTGGCAGCGTTCTTCGGAGGGCAGTCCAATGATGTCGTGGTCGATCAATGCCTGCCGGATGTCCTCCAGCAGATCCCGCGTGTCCGGTATCAGTCCCTCGGCGGAGGGATGGTTGGCGGCCACCAGGGCGACGGCCTCGCGCACCGACTTGCCGGGAGCGCCGATCCGGGTCAAAAATCGGGCCGCCGCCTCATCCAAACGGCGCAGGTTCTGCTCCAGGTTGGCCTGCCCGATGGACAGCAGGTCCGGCAGGGGCGTGTTCACCCCCTCGCCGGTTTCCAGCATTCGCCGGTACAGCTCCGAGCCGATGGCGAAGTCGGGGCGGGTTTGCCGCGCCTGCAAGCGTTGGGCGAACTCCATGACGGCGACGGCGGCGGACTCCCGCGCCGCGTCGAACTCGGCCGCCACGTCGGGAGCAACGCCGACGCACTCGGCGGACGCCGCCGCCAGCCCGGTACGATAGAAGGACGCCAGGCCCCGGTAGCTTGCCACGGCCATGTCCCGCACCGGCTCGCCCAGCTCCGGCTCGGTCAGGCCGTCCAGCGTCGCCAGGAAGTCGGGAGCCTGTCGCAGCGCCGCCGTCGCCGCCCGCAGCCGCTCCGGCAGCGGCGCGTAATCCCGCTGCGCGTAGCTGCCCACGCCCAGGTAGCCCACCTGTCGCTGCGGGTTGTTGTGCAGCGTCCGCAGCTCCGCCAGATTGAACAGCTCCCGCCGCAGGAACAGCTCCAGCAGGCGGCGGGAGAGGCGGGCCATGGGCCCATCGTCGCCATTTGCGCCGGGCGCCGGCTCCGCATCCGCCGGCAGCGCCGACAGCTGGGCCAGCGACCGGTGCAGCTCCTCAATCCGCCGCCGCACCCGCCCGGCGGAGAAGTCGGGCAGCCGGCCATCGTACTCGTGCCGGCCGATGCGGCTGCCGGCGGTGGGCAGAAACTCCCAATGCTCGCGGATGGCCCGTTCCGCCAGGGCGTCAACTGCTTGGCTCATGGCAATTGCCCTCCTTGCCCAGGGTAGCCCCCGGGCCCAGAGTACCCCGGGCTTGGGATAGTCTCCGGTATCTCCGGCGATGGTTGTGCTAGGAGTCTTGCCGATTCTCCAATTGCGCTTCCAGTTGACGGATGCGGGCTTCGGCGGCAATGCGCGCCGCCCGTTCGGCATCCCGATCCTGCGCCAGCTCCTGATGCTCGCGTACCAGTTCCTGACGCTCGCGTACCAGTTCCTGACGGTTAGGCAGAAACTGCCCGGTCGCCGGGTCCAAAAACCGGAACCATCCCACCCGGGCGTACAATTCCAGCCCCAGCAGTGGGCTGAAGCCCTGGCATCCCCCACCTTCTGCGTCCACCGTAATCGCAATGGGCGCATACTGTCCGTCCACCAGCCGATAACCCTGCAACAGTGGCGTAAACAATCCGCCTTCCGGGTCGTAGCGCCAGTATTCCTGCACGCCCCAGCTTTCGTACAGCCGGTACTTGAACCCGCCATCATTCCGGTAAGTGCTGCTGGAGGCTATCTCCATGGCAAAGGTCGGGATTTCATGCTCCAGCCATAAAAAGTAGGAACGGCGCAACGCGCTGCCCACGTTGGGGATTATGTACACGTCCGGGGCCACACTGGCCCGGGTGTTGCCCGGCTCATAGTAGATAAACATATTGCTGGCGATCAGGGTCGTGGGATCGTCCAGCCAGGTTTCCAGCGCACTCTGCATATAGGCTTGGGGAACAAATTGAAACATTGACTTTATCGGCAGCGCACCGGGCGCGTGGGGATAATCAACGCCGTCATCGGGCTCCGGCGGACGGATCGGCGGAGATTTGGCAGTTGCGGGCGTAGTCATCAGTCCGCTCCGGGCGCAAGAATGGGCGCGGCTGGAGAGGGGTTCCGCAACCCTGGCGACGGCAATCATTATACGCCCTGCCCGGCCCCGGACAAAGTGAGAACTGCGCCGGAACGGAGCGCAGTTTCTCAATGCGACGGTACATCAGTACGATGCATGCGTCACTTCCGCAGGTCAACGCGGGTCGCGCCAGAGTCCACTCCACTGGTTGAAGCCCTTGGACAGTTTCTTCAACTCGGTCTCCAACGCGTCGGGGACATCACGCGCATAGACCAGCGACACCATATTGTCGTCAAACACCACCTGTGCTGCCAACCCGAATCCTCCGGGAGCAAGAATAGAATCAACCGAGGCTAGCACATCCGCTTGTGGGTTGTTGTTAGCGCTGTAAGTAGATAGCTGTATGACAATCCCGTCCTTTACGCCTCCCAAAGCAACCAACGCTCGCTCAACATCATCCCGATAGAGATCGCCGAGGTTCACTCTGCCCTCTCGATTGGGGTCATTATAAAGCCGGTTGCAATCGTACTTATAGGGGTCGAATGACAAGAACGTCATCGACCCAGGCGGCAGGCCCAAGTCAGCGGGGTTCGGCAAGCCCTGGTCAAACCTCGCCCGCCAGTCGCCGCAGAAAACCTTGGCCCTCTTGCACCTTGGCTTGCTCTGAACAGATGAGAGCCAAGTATCGAACGCGGCGACAGTTACACGGCGCCTTTCGCACAACAGCATAGCGAATTCGCGTTTCCAGATATGCTTCACGAAGTTTGCGCTGTTGGGATAACCCCCATTGAGCGCCAGTTCATGCCATGCCCGCTCATAGACCGATTGTCCATTGAGCAACCCTTGGCGCACTCCTCTGAACGTGGAGTCAGGATTGGGGCATTCGAATGCCAATGGCGCCATCGCATGAGCGTCGATGAAGTTCAGTCCTGAAACGTGCTCGTCCGCAATATTTACCAGTTCGCAGAGTGTCCAGTGCTGCATCAGGTTGCCGGCGTTGCCTTTGTACGTGGTCATACTCTGATTCTATAATTCTTGCAGGCGAGTCGTAGGGACAAAGCATACGTCGCCCCTACCGGTACAATGCTAATTGTGCTATGCAATCAGCTCGCTGATCAAAAACTTGGGCTCAATCTCGGTAAAATTCTTCACGTCGCCCACCAGTTCCCGGCCGTGGGTCTTGAAGCCCTCGTGGACGCCGTCCACGTCGTTGAAGAAGAGGTAGCCGATGGCGGTGTACACGGGCGGCGCGTTGGGGTCGGCGTCGGAGATGCCCCGCTCCACGTTGTAGTAGCGCATCCCGAAGGTGGTCAGCCGTTCTTGCACCAGCGGCATATGGGTGTTCACGTAGTAGTCGAAGTCAAAGGACTTCCCTTCTTCGTTGCCATAGAAAACGGTTACTTTGATCATCCTGCGGATCTCCTTTGTGGGGTTTCTGGATTCCCGCTTTCGCGGGAATGACGGTGGTAGGTGCGGGAATGACGGGGCCGCCTCGGGAATGACCGGGTAGGTGCAGGGAATGACGGGGCTGGCGTTAGTGGTACACGTTGGCGCCGGCGCCGCCGCCGGCGGCGATGGTCTCGCCGCTGATGGCGATGCTGCGCGGCGATGCGAAAAAGGCTACCACCCAGGCCAGCTCTTCGGCATCGACGATACGCCTGGTGGAGTTGCCGGCGGCCGTGCGACGCTCGATTTCCGCCACCGATACGCCCTCCCGCGCCGCCTGCTCGGCATACATCGGGCCGCTGCGCTCGGTGCGCGTGGTGCCGGGATGCACCAGGTTGACGCAGACGCCGTGAATGCCCAGCTCTTCGGCCAGGTACTTGGTCAGGTTGGACAGGCCGGAGTTGCGGACGCCGGCGCTGAGGTTGCCGGCCGCCCGCCGCGCCGACAGGCCGCCGACGTTCACGATGCGGCCCCAGCCCTGCTGCCGCATATAGGGCGCAACGGCCCGGGCGCAGCGCAAGTAGCCCATGACCTTGGTGTCCAGGTCCAGCATCACGTCCTCGTCGCGGATCTCATCCAGCGCGCCGCGGGCCAGTCCGCCCGGCGCGGCGGCGTTGTTCACCAGGATGTCGATGCGTCCGCCCAGGGCCGCGGCGGCCTGGGCCACCATGGCGTTGACCTGCTCGGCGCTGGTCATGTCGCAAACGATGGGGATGACGGACCCGCCGGTGGCTCCGGCAACGTCCTCCGCCGACGCTGACAGCGTGTCGGCGTACCGACCGGTGATCACCACGCTGCATCCGTCCGCCGCCAGCGTCCGCGCCACTGCCTTGCCGATGCCCCGGCTGCCGCCGGTTACGATTGCGGTCTTGCCTTCAAGTTGCAAATCCATACGCGGAAAACCTCCCGCTCAAACTGGCGGCATTGTACACTACGCAAAATGCGTCGGGGCGGGTTTGAACCCCGCCCCGACGTGATGGCTCCGGTCGTCCGGTGGCGACTATGCAACCTGCACGGTCGCGCCGGCCTCTTCCAGCTTGCCCTTGATGGTGTCGGCGTCTTCCTTGTTCACGCCCTCGCGGACGCGGGTCGGGGCCGATTCCACCAGTTCCTTGGCCTCGCGCAGGCCCAGGTCGGTAACCTCGCGCACGGCCTTGATGACGTTGATCTTGTTGGCGCCGAAGTCGGCCAGGGTGATGGTGAACTCGGTCTGCTCCTCGGCGTCCGCGGACGGGGCATCGTCGGTGACCACGCCGCCCGCCGGAGCGGCAACCGCCATGGGCATGGCGGCGGAGATGCCAAACTCTTCCTCAATAGCCTTGACCAGGTCGGCCAGGTCCATCACGCTCATGCCCTTGATCGCTTCCAGTACTTCCTGATTCACTGCCATGGTTAAGCCTCCTGTTGGTTGCGGAAGTTGCCGTTTCGGTTTCGTTGGTTGATCGCCAGGGCAACCACGGGGGTTGCCGCTACTCTGCTGCTTCAGCCGGCTGCAATTGGTCCATTCGGGCCTGCAATACGTAGGCCAGGCTGCGGATGGAGCCGTTGAGCACGCTGAGCAGGCCGTACAGGGGCGACTGCATGTTGCCCAACAGCTGCGCCACCAGCGCCGGTCGCGGCGGCAGCGCGGCGAGACGCGACACCTCGTCGGGCTGCATCGCGCCGCCTTGACCGATCACGGCGCCGTGAATGGACAGCACGCCGGCGCTGGCGTTGGCCGCGGCATTCACCGCCTTGGCGATGATCGCCGCGTCGTCGTAACCCACTGCAATGGCCGTCTGACCGCTGATGATGTCCTTGAGCTGCGGCACCTCGGCAGCATCGGCGGCTCGGTTGAGCAGATTGTTCTTGATGACGACGAACTCAACGCCGCTTTCCCGCATCCGCCGGCGCAGGTCCACCATCTGGTTGGCGCTCATGCCGGCATAACCGGTGGAGACGATGATGGAACTGCGTTCCAGCTTGTCCTTCAGCTCGGCTACCCGGCTCACTTTTTCCTGAGTTGGCAAGGTTTCACTCCTGGGCTGCCAATAGGCAAAAAAACTACCCGCGACTCGAGACAAAGAGCGCGGGCAATGTGACATAATCCGGCCGAATGAACGCCGGCGTCAATTAACCTTTCTGCCACCGGAAGCATCCGGCGGGTTTCGCTTCGGCGGGCGGCGGCTGGCCGTCATTATTCCCGGTGGGTACCCGCTGTCTCAAGCGCTTTTGGCTACTATTCTATTGTGCGTACCAGCCTAACACCCTTTACGCCGAGGCGCAACGCGAATCGCATCCTCGAGGAAATTGCGAAACTCGGTTGGCCGCGTAGTGGTTGCGGCTTTCGTTCACTATAGTGGCGGAAACCGTCTCATCAAAAGCAATGGAAAGCCGCCTCGGTAACCTGTTTAGGCCAAGGAGGCGGCTGGTATATCAGTGGGGAATCTGTTTAAAAGCCGCAGTTATACCCGTAGGGATCACATCCGACGTAGGGGTCATACCCGCCGTAGGGATCGTACCCGCCGTGTGGAGCAGGGGCAGGGAGAAGGGCTGGTGGTCCGCAGCTGGCGGTCCCGATGATATATCCTTCATTCCACGCCTGTTGAATCTTCCGCTCAATCTCCTCGACATCAGGGCATACCTTGATGTCGTTTTGTCGGGGTGCGGGAGTAATTGGGTCGCTCCATGACGACCACGTTGGCGATTCGCCTCCGAATCGTTGGTCTTGCACTCCGACGATGACGTAGTAATCTGAGCCGGGTTGGAGACTGCGGATGGTGTAGGTGGTGTACTCCGCCGGTATCGTGGCGAAGTGAAAGGCGTCCAGCCAGTCGCGGCCGGCGGCTTTGAAGTCGTTGACTTCTTCCCGGTTAACCCAGCCTACGGTGTAGAATCCGGCTCCGGCGACCGATTCCCAACTTGCGGCCAGTTCGCCGGCATTGCCGGTGGCATTGACCGTTGGCGGCGCCGGTTGAGGCAAAGAGGCCGGGGTAGCGGCGACGCTGACCGCCAGGGCAACGGCGATCAGCGTCAGCAAAGAAGCGTATCTCATTGATTTGATCATGGCTTTTGCTCCTTGATGCAATGCGGGAAGCCGTGTTTGCGGCGATCAAGGCTCCGGCAGCCGAGAAACCGAAGCCTTCCCCAATGTGACTACTTGCTGCGTTTGGGATTCGGCTTGGGCCACAACGGGTCCCGGTAATACATCATCGGAGATGGTATTCGGAAACGGTCGCGCACCCGCTGGGCTTTGGTGCGGAACCCGGGAAGTCGCTTTGCCTTGGGGCGATCTCGCGCCTGTTCCGGCGGGTCATTGGGGGACACAAACCTGAGACGGAGCATGACAGGACTCCTTACTTTGATTCTTGCCGTGAGTGTACCAAATATGTATGAGGCTTGTGACCGGAAAGTGTCAGCAATTGCATCTTCCGCATAATAAAAAGGGCGGCGATGTGCATCTCGCGGCCCTTTTGTAGTAACTGCGTAATTCAGGTTGCTAAAGATTACTAGTCTCGCAGTATCGCGGTCATTCCGGCAGTTCGGTTCGCAATTTCCTCCGTCCTCACACGCACCCACTTCGCGGCAGGTAGCCTTCACTCCGGCCGGAGTGAAGGCTACGGGGGCGTTTGTCGGCGCTGCCGCCTGCGTTATAATGACCGCCGATTTTTACCGCGGCCCGAACTGCGGGGAGACGTGGTGGCAGAGAACCGGAAACATACGCCTGCGGGAGCGCTACGGCCGGCGGTTGCCGTAGCGCCGTCCGAGCGCGCCGTTTTGCTCCGTCAGCAGCCTTTTGTACTGTGGTTCACCGGGCTATCCGGCGCCGGCAAGAGCGCATTGTCCGGCTGGCTGTCCCGCCGGCTCCATGATGCGGGGCGGCTAACCTACGTCCTGGACGGCGACAATCTGCGCCACGGCCTGAACGACGATTTGGGGTTCGGCATCGCAGACCGGCGGGAAAACGTGCGCCGCCTGGCCCACGTCGCCAGCCTGCTGTACGATGCGGGGCTCATTACAATGGTGGCGTGCATCTCGCCCTTCCGGTCCGAGCGGGAATTCGCCCGCTCGCTGGTCGGCCCGGACAAATTCGTGGAAGTATTTGTTGACACGCCGCTGGCATTGTGCGAGGAACGGGACACCAAGGGGCTGTACCGTCGCGCCCGTTTGGGCGAAATCAGGGATTTCACCGGCATTGATTCGCCATACGAAAGGCCCACCGGCGCGGAAGTGACCATCGAAACCGCCGGCCGCACCGTTGCCCAATGCGGCGCAGAACTGCTGACGTGCCTGCATCGCCGGGAGTTGCTGAAATGGCCAGCCGCCGACTGACTGGAAATGAGCGGCAACCGCGGAGCCCGAACCGGCTGACCCGGGGCGGTTACAATCCGCGGACGCTAGACTCTACCGCGTCTTTCGCCTCCGGGTTCCAGAGCTTTCTGGCGACGGGACGGTTCACGCTGGCGCTGCGGCTAGGCTTGCGCTACGGTGTGGAGCGGCGCTTTATCCCCCGGTATCTGGGGACGCTGACCGCTAACGCCGCCTTCGCGCCGCTGCGCTTGTGGCAAAGCCTGGCCTACGGGGGACGCATTCGCCGCACGGAACTGCACCCGGAACCGCTGTTTTTGCTGGGCTTCTGGCGTTCCGGCACGACCTTGCTGCACAACCTGCTGGCGGTGGACCCGCAATGGGGTTTCGTAAGCAC
This sequence comes from Dehalococcoidia bacterium, assembly GCA_963692995.1. Classification (GTDB taxonomy): domain Bacteria; phylum Chloroflexota; class Dehalococcoidia; order Lucifugimonadales; family UBA3495; genus Bin87. Next base: position 74,398 of record OY843611.1, on the reverse strand, counting down.
CTACCAGGCGGCAGTGCCGGACCTGTTCCTGGCCGGCCAAAACCGGATCCGGCGGATGATCGCGTCGCAACTGCCGCCGGATCGGGGCGTTGACAATATTCCCGTAGATCTCGCAATGCCCCAGGAAGAGGAAATCGCGCTGATGTGCACCAGCGGCCTCAGCCCCTACATTTCCCTCCACTTTCCACGCACTGCCGACGCGGCGCTGGACTACCTTTTCCCGGATCGACGGCTCAGCGCCCGGGACCGGCAGCGCTGGCGCGAGGAATACTTGAAGCTGCTTAAAGCCGCCAGCTTCTATATGGGCGGCAAGCCGCTGCTGCTGAAATCGCCCTCCAACACCAGCCGGATCGGCGCGCTGCTGGAGATGTTCCCCGATGCCCGGTTCGTGTACATTCAGCGCAATCCCTACGATACGCTGCGCTCCTACGTCCGCCTGCTGCGCCTGATGAACGGCTGGCACGCGCTGCAAAGCATCGACTTTGACGAACTGCTGCTGCGACAGGTGAAAATCTACCGGCGGATGGCGGAAGCTTACCTGGAACAGAAAGCATTAATACCGGAGGGACGGCTGGTTGAAATTCGGTACGAAGAGCTGGAGCAGGACAAGATGGGGCAAATCCGCCTGATTTATGAAAGGCTGGGACTGGACGGCTACGACGCTTTTGCGCCCCGTCTGGCGGAATACGTTGCTTCCATAGCCGATTTCCAGAAGAACCCCTCCAATGTCGATGACCGGCTAATTCGGCTGGTTAATGACTACACTCCCTTCCTGGTTGCTGACTATGGCTACGAGTTCATAGCGCCGGCAACGCCGCCCGATGATGGCGACCGTGATAACATTTGGGATGCCGAAACGTAACTATTGAAATCACGAAACGCAACTAGGGGAGGCCGCAAATGGACCAGGCAGTTGCCGATTTTTGGAATGGCACCCGCGCCATTCTGAACGAAACGCCGGTGGATGCCGCGCTGACCGAGTGCCCGGAGCGCAGCGGCCGGGAGTACGCAACCTGGAACGTGAGCCTGCGCAGCTACGGCGGCCAGCGGCTGCGGGGCTTCTACACCGCGCCCCGGGATACGCCGGCGTCGGGACGGTTCCCGGCCCTGCTGGCGGCGCCCGGCTACGGCGGCGGCAAGGACATTCCCTACCACGTGGTGATGCACGGGTTCGCCGTGCTGACGCTGTTCCCGCGCGCCCAGGGCGAAAGCATCCCGGAGTGGGACCTTCCGCAAGGCGCCAACAAGCTGACCTACCACGTCACCGACCGGGACAACTACTACTACCGGGCCGGCTACATGGACTGTGTGCGCGGCGTTGACTTCCTCGCCGAAAGGGACGAGGTGGACGCGGCTCGCATCGGGATGTGGAGCCGCAGCCAGGGCGGCGGGTTCACCCTGTCCACCGCGGCGCTGGACCACCGCCTGGCCGCTGCGGTGGCGGAAGAACCTTTCATGTGCAACTATCCGGTGGCCATCGATATCGACACCCGGCCCTACCACGAGCTGCGCAACTACGCGCAGGAACATCCCGAAGAGCGGCCGGCCATGCTGGATACCCTGCGCTACTTCGACACCCTCACCCTGGCCGACGCCATCCGGTGCCCCATCTTGGTCAACATCGGCATGGCCGACACCACCTGCCCCTACGACACCATCAGGCCGGTGTTCGACCGCATCCGGGCGCACAAGTCTCTGCTGGTCTATCCCGACCTGGCCCACAGTCCCTGCACCGACTTCAACATCCACGCTATGAACTGGCTGAAACGGTATTTGGGAACCTGATACTGTTGAATGCAACTTGATGCCATTAGTCCGTCGCTCCGGCGCCGGCCGGAGTCCGGGACACCTGGCCGGATTCCGGCTTGCGCCGGAATGACGGTTCGGCACGCACAAAGGGGTTCGCCATGCCCGCAAGAACCGGGGCCGAGTATCTGGCCGGCCTGCAAGAACAGCCGCGCGAAGTCTGGCTGGACGGCCAGCGCATTGCCGATGTTACGGAGTTTCCCGGCCTGGCCAACGGGGCCCGTTCCATCGCCGGGCTCTACGATATGCAGCGCGATGCCGAACTCGGCGGCAAGATGACCTATACCTCGCCCGCCACCGGCGACCCGGTGGGCCGGTCCTTCATCATCCCCAAGTCCTCGGAGGATCTGGTGCGGCGGCGGGAGATGATGTCCCGCTGGGCCCACGCCAGCTACGGCATGATGGGCCGGACGCCCGACTTCCTCAACATCACTATTATGGCCATGGCCGCCGCCGGTGATTTCTTCGGAGAGCACCGGCCCGAGTTCAAGCAGAACGTCATCAACTACTACGAATACGCCCGGGAAAACGACATCTGCATGACCCACACGCTGGTGAACCTCCAGCGCAACCGGGCGCCGTCGGCCACGTCCCTGGACTACACCACCGACGTGGCGCTGCACGTAGTCCGGGAAACCGACGCCGGCCTGATCATTCGCGGGCCCCGGGTCCTGGCGACACTGGGGCCACTGTCCGACGAGATCATGGTCTATCCCACCCGGTCATCTCTGCTGGCCCGGGATGAAGACGCCCACAAGTACGCCTTCGCCTTCGCCGTGCCCTGCGGGATCGACGGCCTGAAGTTCATCTGCCGGGAGAGCTTCGACTTGGGCAAGTCCCATTTCGATCATCCCCTGGGTTCCCGATTCGAGGAGATGGACGCCATCGTCTTCTTCGACGACGTGCTGGTGCCCTGGGAGCGGGTGTTCATGTACGGCGACCGGCACAAGTGCAACAACATGTCCAATGCCACCGGGCAGTACGTGCATACCGGCCACCAGGTGGTCACCAAGAACGTCGCCAAGTGCGAGTTCATCGCCGGCATCGCCAGCCTGATGGTCAAAACCCTGGGCAGCGGCGATATTCCGCAGGTGCAGGGGCTGATCGCCGAGCTGGTGGAAAACCTGGAGATAACCCGGGCGCTGCTAACCCAGTCCGAGGTCAACGCAGCCATCGACGAATGGGGCGTAATGCTGCCCGACCGGGCGCCGCTGAACGTGGCCCGCAACCTGTTCATCAAGATGTATCCGCGCATGGCCGAGATCATCCAGCTCCTCGGCTCCAGCAGCCTGATGGCCCTGCCGTCGGAAAAGGACTTCGGCGGGCCGCTGGCGGAGGCGCTGGACGCCTACCTGGACACCGATACGGCATCGGCCCGGGAGCGGGTGCGCCTGTTCCGCCTGGCCTGGGACGCGGCGTGCAGCGCTTTCGGCAGCCGGCAGGTGCTGTACGAGCGCTACTTCCAGGGCGACTGGATGCGCAACGCCGCCTTGCTGCTGGCTAACTACGACCGGGAACCGCTGATGCAGCAGGTGCGGGAGTTTCTGGAGCAGGATTGACGTCCCTCCTCCAGGGAATAGTCATCACTCTGGAGAATGGTCATCAGATAATGGCTATCATTGGGCTATCATTGCGGTGTTGGTTCAACAAACGGTACTAACCCGCGCCGCCTGGATACTAGTTGCTGAATACCGCCGAAGCAGTGGAGCCAGTCGTGCGCCGTGATCCATGGGAAATGGCCAGCAGGGGAGACCGGCCAGTCTCCCCTGCTGTACGCCGGCTTTCGCGGGAATGACGCGAGCGCTGGGTTATCGCATCAAACCGTCGGCGACGGGGCCCTTGAAGGCGTTGTCGCCGCCGAAGACGGAGCCGACCGTACCGGCGTTGAACTTCGCCAGGCCCAGGTCGTACACCTCGCCGGGGAAGGGGATGTATCCAACCGACGCGGCCAAATCCTGGCCGTTGTCGCTCAGGTAGTACCGCACGAACTCGGACACGTGATCCTGCTGCGCGGCGTCGGAACGCACGTAGATGAACAGCGGGCGGCTCAACGGGGCGTAGGTTCCGTTGTTGATCGCCTCGTCCGTGGGCGCGACGCAGCCGTTGCCGCCGTCAATCGCCACCACCTTCACCTTGTCCTGGTTCTCCGCATAGTAGGCGTAGCCGAAGTACCCGATGCTGTACTTGTCGCCGGACACGCCCTGCACCAGCACGTTGTCGTCCTCGGACGCCACAAAGTCCCCCCGGGACACCCCGCCGTCGCCGTTGATGGCTTCCGTGAAGTAGTCAAACGTCCCGGAGTCCACCCCCGGCGCGTACATCTTGATCTCTTCGTTGGGCCAGGAGGAGTCAACCTGGTTCCAGTGGGTGACCACCCCCTCGGACTCCGGCTTCCAGATCAGGTTGAGCTGCTCAACCGTCAGGCAGGTCACGAAGTCGTTGTCGGGGTTGACCACCACGGACAGGCCGTCGATGGCGACCGGCAGCTCGATGTACTCGACGCCAGCCGTTTCGCACAGGTCAACTTCCTTCTGCTTGATGGGCCGGGAGGCGTCGGAGATGTCGATCTCATTGTCGCAGAACTTCTTGAAGCCGCCGCCGGTGCCGGAGATGCCGACTACCACGCGGACGTCGCCGTCGGTCAGGTCGCCAAACTTTTCGGCCACCGCCTCGGTGATGGGGAACACGGTGGAAGAACCGTCAATGGAAATGTCGCCCGACAGACCGGCGTACCTGCCGGGGTCAGCCATACCGGGGTCAGCCGTTCTGGCCGGCTGGGACGCGGTGGCAGGAATTCCCGTTTGGCCGGCAGGATCGGGCGTCTTGGCGGCGGCGTCATTTCCGGTTTGGCTTACGCCGGTATTGGAGGCGGACGGCGCGGCGGGCGTCTCCGCCGAGGGGCTACAAGCAGCGGCCATGAGGATGGCGGCGCAAGCCACAACGGCGGTGGTCAGCAACAACCGGAACGGCAGGTTTTGCAGAGTATCCAATTTGGCGGAGCTCATCGATCCTCCTGAGAATCGCTTTTCTGGTTAGGGTGATTGGTTAACAGTCCTTGCAATTGGTCGCAGAGTATCCAATTTGGCGGAGCTCTTGGTCGCGGTGACCAAAAATAAAGCGAACTCTTTTGAGTTCGCTTGCGATAACCGGATGCGAATACCGCCGCCCCGAATGAGGGCGGCACAGTTGGGATAGCGCCACCTTTACGCGGTTTATACACGGCAACGGCCCGACCTATGACGGGGCAAAAAATAACGGGGGACGAATCCCCCGTAACACGGATTGGTGACGCTGCGGTCGGTTCAAGTTCGGCAGGCGCGATGTTCACCGAAACCGCTCCCGCCGCTGCCAGGATAGCGGGCCACCACTCCACTATTGGCAATTTGCCCGCCGGAGTGGAGGAAATCGCCAATGTCGCCGGCGCCAGCATAGCTTACCGTCCGTCCGAAACGATGGCTTCCAGCTCCGCCGGGTCCTTGGGTATGGCCTCGGACAGTACCCGGCAGCCGTCTTCGGTGACCAGCACGTCGTCCTCAATGCGGATGCCGATGCCTTTGTAGATGTCCGGGGACTTCTTGGCCTGGGGGCCGAAATACAGGCCCGGCTCGACGGTCAGCACCATACCCGGGCGCAGGCGGATCTGGCCCTTGTCATCGCGGTAGGGGCCGGAATCGTGCACGTCCAGTCCCAGCCAATGGGAGGTGCCGTGCATATAGTAGTCCCGATAGGTCTGCTGCTCCATAATCTCGTCAACGCTGCCGCTCATAATGGACAGGTCAAGCAGGCCCTGGATCAGCGTCCGCGTGGCGACCCGGTGCACGTCGTCGAAACCGACGCCGGGCTTGACCGCGGCGATGGCCTGGCGCTGGGATTCCAGCGTCAGCTCGTAAATGGCCCGCTGCGGCCCGGTGAACTTGCCGGACACCGGCCAGGTGCGGGTAACGTCGGCGGTGTAGTAACCGTACTCCGCGCCGGCGTCAATCAGCAGCAGGTCATCCGGCCCGAGGGCGTCCCGGTTGCGGATGTAATGAAGTACGCAGGCGTTGGCGCCGCCGGCCACGATGGACGGGTAGCCGTTGCGGGGCGAACCCAGTTGCCGGAAGGGGCGTTCCAAGGCGGCCTGGACTTCGTACTCGTGGACGCCGGGGGCAGCCGTGCGCATGGCCGCGTCGAACCCCTGGGCCGTAATGTCGATGGCGCGCTGGAGGAGGGCGATTTCCGTGTCGGTCTTGAGCTGTCGCATCAGATCGACCTGGGGCGTCGGGTCCTCGATGCGGCGCAGGCTTTTCGCGCCGCGCTGGGCCAGGCTGCGGCGACGCTTGACCAGGTTGGAGATGATGCCGTCCAGCCGGTCGTCGCTGCCCAGGGCGTAGTACACCGTATCGTAGTCGGCCAGCAGCCGGGGCAGTTGGGCGTCGAGCTGCTCCAGAGGGTAGGCGGCGTTTGCGCCCAGCGGGCCAACGGCGCCGCGCACTCCGGCGCGATAGCCGACCCAGATCTCAAAGGTGGGATCATAAGGCCGGACAAAAAGGGTGTAGGGGGTATCCGAACCGGGGCGCAAAACAGCTACGGCGTCGGGCTCGTCGAAGCCGGTCACATACCAGAATGATGAGGGTTGACGGTACTCGTGATCAACGTCGTTGTTGCGGGAAGCGTCGTGGCCGGCAGCCAGTACGATAGCGCCGCCGGAGAGCGACCGCATCAGCCGACGGCGACGGCTGTTGAATTCCTGCGGCTGTATTGCCCGAGCATTCGCGCTCATCTGAGCTGGTTCAACCTCATCTAGGCGTCCCAAATAACCGTAGGCAATTATAGCAGCGGCATTGCGCCGCTGCAACAACACATCCGTCATCATCCGTCATTCCCGCGAAAGCGGGAATCCAGAATTGCCGGCTGTCGCAGAACGATGCGGTTATAGAGACGCCTGGATTCCCGCTTTCGCGGGAATGACGAAAGATGGGTGGAGGGGAAATTTGGGGAGTTTCGCAATTCCCTCAACGGCTATTGCCCGCTTGCCAATATAGCACATATGTTTTATAATTGCCTGACTGCTTCCAAACCGATCGGAGGGCCCACCATTCCCACCTGCGGTTGCGGGATCGGACAACCCTCGTGGCCGACCCAGGAGTTTGCAGTGACCCGGTACATTCTGCGCGGCTGCCGCCGCTGCGGAGGCGATCTTTTGCTTCATGACCAATACCGCCAAAAGGACGATCACCGTCAAAAAGACGATTGGCTGTGCATCCAATGCGGCCACTACCGTCCTCAACATCAGTCTCCTTCGACGGCCAACGGCTGCGCCGAAAGCCGGCTGCCATCGGCTGCCATCGGCTGCAAACCGCGCGTTCAACCGGTTAAGCATGACCAGTGAAACCCGCCTCAAATTGCGCGAGGCGCCGCCGTCCTTGCCTGGAGGGCCGTCATATTCCGCTTGTTTGGCCGGCAATCCTTTGTTACAATTCCCGCGCACGAAAGGTACTGACGGCGAACCGCCGCGCGTGGCCACCGCCACGCCCTGGTACCATTGTCATTCGCGCAACCAATGGAGGAGGAGTAACTATGCCGTCGTTCTGGGAAAACATCCGAATGCCCGACCCCACGGGCGAGCGCGAATCCGGCGCCAACATCGCCGAGGGCGGCGATATGGCCGCCTACGTCAGCTTCCCCCCGCCTAGCGTGGGCACCAGCTTGCCGGCTGTCATCGTGGTCCAGGAAGCTTTCGGAGTCAACCGGCACATCCAGCGAGTGGCTGACCAGTTCGCCGCCGCCGGTTACGTGGCCGTGGCCCCGGCCCTGTTCCACCGCAACGACCGCAACCCCAACCCCTCGCTGGGCTACACCCCCGAGGATTTCGACGCCGCCATCAACACCTATATGCCCGAACTCACCGGCCGGGGCATCATCGACGACATCAACGCCACCGTTGATTACTTGCAGCGCACCTACCCGCGTACCCGCGGGCAGAAGATCGGCATCGTCGGTTACTGCATGGGCGGCCGCGTGGTCTATCTGGCCGCCAGCGCGTGCGACGGCCTCTCCGCCGGCGTTTGCTACTACGGCGGCGCCATCCTGGCTCCCTACGGCGACGGCGTGACCCCCATCGACGGCACCGCCAACATCAGCATCCCGCTGATGGGCAACTTCGGAGACACCGACGGCAACCCAACGCCGGACGACGTATCTCAGATTGCCGCCGCGCTTAACGCCGCCGGCAAGGCCCACGACTTCAAGTCCTATCCCGACGCCGGCCACGGCTTCAACTGCGACGACCGCGACAGCTATAACCAGGCCGCCGCCGAAGACGCGCAAGCGCGCACCCTGGCCTTCTTCAACGAGCACCTGAACTAGGCCCCGCCGGTTCGCGGCGTCATTCAGGCACTTTCACCTATATCTGGCAGGGTAGGTCATAAACCTACGCCTGCCATTTAAGTGACCGGAACACGTGGCAACGTTTTCTTGGCGCAACAACAGGCCACCCTACCCTACAATTACATCCTCGTGGTAGTGAGTTGCCAAGCGCCAAACCTTTCCATTTCCCGCTGCTGTCGCAGAACGATGGGGTTATAGAAACGCCTAGATTCCTGCTTTCGCAGGAATGACGGGATAATTCGGCGACAGGCCCTGGCCAATCGGAAGAGACTTGCTGCGCCACTTCGCAATGGCTTACGATGGACGTACCGGCGCTGTTGCATTCAGAAATGATTGAGGAGCAAGGCTCGCTCGCAATTTGCGGATCAGGCCCCCGCTTCGCTCGGAGCGGGGGTTTTGGTTTGGCGGCTGTGTGGCTTTGCGTTAAAAATCGGCCGGGTCACCCGCCCAGCGGGCTGATCCCCCGTATCAGGCGCAGGATGTCGTTGGCGGAGATGGCGACCACCAGCGCCATCAGAGCTATGAACCCGATCAGGTGCACCAGGCCCTCTTTCTCCGACGGAACCCGCTTCCCGCCCCGGATCCACTCGATGAACACGAACAGCAGCCGCCCGCCGTCCAGCATGGGAATCGGCAGTATGTTCAGTATGGCCAGATTGATGCTCAACAAGACGGCCACTAGCGCCCAGCCCTGCCACCCACCCTGACGGGTGACTTCGCCGGTGATCTGAGCGATACCGATGGGCCCGCTCAACTCCGGCCCGCGTCCCCCGCCGAACCAGCCGCTTATCTCACGGCCCATCAGCTCAACGGTGTCCCAGGTTCTGGTCACCCCCATTCTGGCCGCGGTCCACGGTGGTTCCACTCGCCGCTCTTCCTGCTGGTCCACTACTGTGAAGCCGATACCGACTGCGCCCTGGCCGGCCGGCGGATCGACCCGGGGCGTAACCTGGGCCACCTGCTGCTGTCCCTCGCGCTCGATCACCCATACCATTTCGGATCCGGCGGACAGTCGCACCTCCCGGGGCAGGTCCTGGGGCGATTGCAGCGGCGCGTCGCCAATCTGGACCAGCCGGTCGCCGGCCTGTAGGCCGGCCGTTTCCGCCGGCGAACCCGGCGCGACCCGGGTGATTTCCACCGTGCCGCCCACCAGCTCCGTGTGAGGGATCATGAACATGATGGCGAAGACCACAATGGGGAAGATGGCGTTCATCGCCGAGCCGGCCGCCAGCACCACCGCCCGCTGCCCCAATCCACGCCGGGCCAGGCTGCGCGGAGCCGCCGGATTGTTCTCGCCGGACAACCGCACAAACCCGCCCAGCGGCAGCCAGTTGACCGAGTAGATCATGTCGGCCAGAACGATGCGGTCGGAGTGAACCTCGCGGACGCGACCCTCGTGCCGCAGGAACTCGTCGCTCTCCACGTCCTGCATCCGACGGCGGTTGGGGCGTTCCACGACTTCGTCCTGCCGGGAGCCACCGCCGAATCCGGCCAGGCGGGCCAAGTTCCCCAGCATGCCCTCGCGCGGCGCGGCATCCCGCAGCTCCACGTAGCGGGCCACTAATTCCCCATCAGCCGTCTCGCCGGACAGGACGCGCACTACTTTCCCCGGCTGGATATGCGCCAACGTTCCGTTGAGGCAAACCGTAGTCGGGGCCAGCAGCGTCTCGGTGCGCCCGACGTAGATCCCGAAGGCCCGGGGCGGGTAGCCTACGCCGAACTCCAGCACCTTGATGCCGAAGGCTTTGGCCGACCAGAAATGCCCCAGCTCATGCACCACCACCAGCAACAGCAGCATCGGTATGAACGATGCCAGCGCAATCAGCAACGTATCCATAGCAACCGCCGGCTTGGGCCGGGCTAATTTGCGCGGCTGCTGGCGATTTCAGCAGCCCGCGCGCTGGCCCAACGGTCTGCTTCCACTATAGCATCCAAGTCAGGGGAAGGCTGCGAATGATGCTCGCTCATCACTTGCTCCAGCACCCGGTAGATATCGGTGAACCCGATGCTGCCTTGCAAGAAAGCCCGCACCGCCACCTCGTCGGCAGCGCTGAGCGCCGTGGGCGTGGTGCCGCCGGCCTTTCCCGCAGCTACGGCCAGTCCAAAGCAGGGATAGCGCTCCGGCTGTAGCGGCTCAAAGTCCAGCGACCACGGAGCGGTGATGTCCAGGCGCGGTATCTCGTCGTTGGCGAACCGCTGCGGATAAAACAGCGCGTACTGGATGGGCAGGCGCATACTCGGCGGCCCCAGTTGAGCCTTCACCGAGCCGTCGTCAAACTCTACCATGGAGTGGATGGTGCTCTGGGGATGCACCACCACGGCGATGTCTTCCCACGGCACCGAGAACAGCCAGCGGGATTCAATCACCTCAAACGCCTTGTTGATCAGCGTGGCCGAATCAATGGTGATCTTGTCGCCCATGCGCCAGGTAGGGTGTTGCAGAGCCTGTTCCGGCGTAACCTGCTCCAGTTCTGCCAGGGGGGTGCGCCGGAAGGGGCCGCCGCTGGCGGTTATCATCAGCCGGCGGATGTGGTTGTCCTCGCCCTGGAGACACTGCCAGATGGCGCTGGGTTCGCTGTCCACGGGCAAGATGACGCCGCCATGCTTGGCCTCGGTCTCCTTGAGCGTCTGCCCGGCCATTACGATGGGTTCCTTGTTGGACAGGGCTACCTGCTTGCCGGCCCGCAGGGCGTTCATGGTGGGTGACAGCCCAACCCCGCCCATCAGCGCGACCATAACCTGATCCACCTCAGGCAGCGCCGCCATCTCATCCATGGTCAGCAGCTTCGTGCCCTCCGGCAACGGCAAAGGCGGCGTAGCGCACCAGATGTAGCGGGGGTTGAATTCCGCAACCTGTTCCAGCAGCAGGGCGGAGTTGTTCCCGGCAGCCAAACCCACCACCTCAAACTCGTGGCGGAAGGCCCGCACGATGTCCAGCGTCTGTCGCCCGATGGAGCCGGTAGAACCAAGTATTACGATGCGTCGCATGGGAATGGTGTCATGGTCAGGGTCAAAGGGCCTCCGGGTCAGGTGGCGGCGGTAACGATTACCGCCAGGATGTACACAATTGCCAGGGCCGGGAGCAGACTGTCGAGGCGGTCCAGCATCCCGCCGTGTCCGGGGAGAAGGTTGCCGGAATCCTTGGCGCCGGCCAAACGCTTGGCTTTTGACTCCAGCAGATCGCCGGCCGGCGCAACCGCGCCTAAAATAACACCAATCAGCATCGCTTGCCAAATCTGGATCTGCAACGGAAACAGGACGCCCAGCGCGACCGCCGCGACAATCGCCGCCGCCATTCCGCCGGCCGTTCCCTCCCAGGTCTTGCCAGGGCTGATGCCGGGAGCCATGCGGTGGCGCCCGATCAGTCGGCCCACGACGTAGGCCCCGGTATCGGCCGCATACACGGTGAGCAGGGTCAGCAGCAGCAGCCAGCAGCCCAGGTCGGTGATGTTGGCGACCCTTTGGGCGATTTCGGCGCCGACAATATCGGGAAGCAGCCATACTCCGCCCAGGTCCGTCGCCGCCTCCGGCGGTATCTCCAGCGATTCCCCAAAGCCGTTGTCGGCAATGGGCGGCGGCGCTGGCGCGGGAACGGCGGCGCTGGCGCTCTCGTCCCGGGGCAGCGCGACAATATCTCCGGTGATGCCACGCAGCGCGACGGCGGCGGCCAGCGCGCCACCGATGCAGGTCGGCGGCACCACCAGGTAGATGGCAGCGACGACCGGCCGCCGGCCGTGCCACGCCGCAACCATCCACAACCCGCCGATGATACAGCCGGCCACGCAGATCGCGGCCGCCGCCAGTCCGAAATCCCGTGGCTTAACGGCCAGCTCTCCCGCCAGCGCCAGCGCCACGGCCCAGGCGCCGCCCAGCAGGATGGGCAACGGCGTCGGCGGGGCGTCCGCGTCCGCCGAGCTAATGGGTGGATACAGCCGGTAAGCCTCCCCAACCCCGATAACCGCCGCTATCGCCACAATTATGGTCAGGAACGGCGGCCCGAGCCAGATAGCCCCCAGGACGACGGGAACGCCCACCACGGCGGTCAGGACTCGGTTAAGCAGCACCCGCGCTAAACCTTGCCGGGCTGGTTATGCCCATCCAGAGCGCCGAAACGCCGCCGCCGCCGCCGGTAGTCGTCCAGCGCGCGGTCCAGTTCGTCCGCATCCAGATCGGGCCAAAGAACCGGGGTATGGTAATACTCGCTGTAGGCGGCCTGCCAGAGGAGGAAGTTGCTGAGGCGCTGCTCCCCGCCGGTGCGGATAATCAGATCGGGGTCCGGGCAGCCATCGGTGTACAGGTAGCGGCTGAACAGGGCCTCGTCCACCAGGCCCGGAGCCACGCCATCGGCCAGGATGCGTCGGACCGCCTGGAGAATCTCGCCGCGTCCGCCGTAGTTGAACGCGATGTTCAGCACAACGCCGGTGTTGTGCTTGGTGACTTGCTCGGCCTGGTCGATGGCGTTCTGCAAAGCCGCGCCCAATGGAACGGGGTCGCCCAGATGCACCAGCCGCACGCCGGCCTGGTGCAATTCCCGGGTTTGCGGCTCAATCTCTTTGGCCAGGATCGTCAGCAACCCCTCCACCTCCTCGGCGGGGCGGCGCCAGTTCTCCGTGGAGAAAGCGTAGAGGGTCACCACCAGCACCCCGCGCTCGGCCAGCGCGCGTACCACGCGGAGAATATTGGACACGCCCTGCTGATGGCCAGCCCCTCGGGGCAGCTCCCGGCGAGCGGCCCAACGACCGTTGCCATCCATGATGATGGCGACATGGTGGGGCAACGGGCCGGCATCGTGGTTCGATCCGGCGCTATGGGGGGCGCTATCGGCGGTGGGCAAGGGACGGTTATGCAGGAGGGGTTTTCGCTGAAATGCGCGTTTCGACTATCCGGATTGCGGAGAACGCAATTGCTCTTCCAGCTGGCGAACCCGCTCCAGCGCTGCGTCGCGCTCGGCGGTTACAACGTCGCGCTCGGCGGTTACAACGTCGCGCTCGGCCGCAGCAGCGGCCAATTCGGCCTGCATTTCATCCCAAGTGGGCAGACAGTCGCCGGTCGCCGGGTCGCAGAACCGCAGCGTTCCATCGTCCCAGCGGACGTCCAGGCCCAAGACCGGGCTGTATCCCGAGGCGATGCCTGCCTCGTTGACCGTTATCGGGATGGGTTGATATTCGCCATCGACCAGGCGGTCGCCGCCTAACGCCACGTCGTGGTATTCGCCTCCGGTATGGTCAAATCGCCAGTACTCCGGCACCCCGAACCGGGCATAATCCTGGCGTTTGGCGGTGTAATCGGTTCTGCCGGTGGTGGATGAAGCGATTTCAATTACCAGATCGGGCGGCTTGCCATGCTCATTAATGACGTATCCGTTGCGCGCAACGATGGGATCCGGGTCAACATCCAGGGCCACCATCAAGTCGGGCACGCGCCAAGGCCGGCGCTCTCGGGTATCAAAGCAGAGGTAGGCCCCTCCGACGACCAGCAGGGGGTAATGGCTTCGGGCCAGGTAGAACTCCAAAGCGGTGCCGACGCCCGGGCGGTGCAGGCGGAGATAGTCTTGCATATCGCCCCTTTTCGGCGGATCGGGCAACGGCACGTCCGGAGCCTCGTACTTGGGATCAAGCCACGGCTCAAAAGGCTCCTGCGGCGGAGCAAGTTCGTGCAGCGGGGTGATGCGTTCAGCCGACGCAGGGTTAGAGGGGCTAAAGGAAGGTCGGAGAGTAGCCATTGCCGAACCAATCTCAATGTGGCGTGTCAAGAGGTGTCTTCATACCCGCGGAAGCGGGAACCCAGAGAGCGCAAAGTGAAGTCAACGTTCCTATCAAGAACGGCGGTGTAGCTTTCAGAATGCCAACACGCCCTAAACCTCCATAATCTCCGCCTCCTTGGCGGTGGCCACCTCGTCGATAGTCTTGATGTGCGCGTCGGTAGTCTTTTGCAGGGTATCCTGGCTGCGGCGGTTCTCGTCCTGGGAGATGGATTTATCCCGTTCCATCTTGCGCAGGGAGTCCACGCCGTCGCGGCGCACGTTGCGCACGGCCACCTTGCTGTCCTCCGCCTTGCGCTTGAGCAGGCGCACCATTTCGCGCCGGCGTTCCTGGGTCAGCGGCGGAATGGGCACGGTGATCACGTTGCCGTCGTTAGAGGGGTTGAAGCCCAGATCCGATTGGGTCAGGCTGCGCTCGATATCCCGCAACGCCTGCCGGTCCCACGGCTGCACCATGATGGCCCGGGCGTCGGGGGCGGATATGGACGCAATCTGCTTCAGGGGAGTGGGCGTTCCGTAGTAATCGACCGCCAGGTCTTCAATCAACGCCGGCGTCGCCCGTCCGGTACGAAGGGCGCTAATGTCCCGGCGCATGGCCTCGACGGACTGGCCCATTCGGTGTTCAATGTCGGCCAGCACATCTTCGATGGTACGCTCGTCCTGTTCGCTGCTGTCCCGGCTTCTGCGCTCTGGCATTTTAGTCCCCTCCTCTGCCGTTTTGCGTGACGCACGGTTGCTTCCCGTCGCTGATGGTAGTGCCCACGGCGTCACCCCGCAAGATACGGCCCATGGCGCCATGCTCAAATATATCAAACACTATGATGGGCATCTGGTTATCCATACACAAGGTCATCGCCGTGGAGTCCATAACCTCCAGGCGACGGTTGACCGCGTCGAGGTATTCCAGGCTGGCGAAGCGTACCGCTTCGGGGTTGGTGCGCGGGTCCGAATCGTACACGCCATCCACACCGTTCTTGGCCATCAGCAGCACTTCGGCGCCGATCTCCAGGGCCCGCAGCGCCGAGGCCGTATCGGTGGACATATAGGGGTTGCCAGCGCCGGCGCAGAACAGCACCACCCGGCCCTTTTCCAGGTGTCTTACGGCCCGGCGGCGAATGTACGGCTCGGCCACGGCCTGTATCGGCAGGGCCGACTGAGTTCGGGTGGTGATGCCCCGGCGTTCCAGCGCGTCTTGCAGGGCCAGCCCGTTGATCAGGGTGGCCACCATACCGGCATAATCGGCGGTAGAGCGTTCCATCCCCCGCCGCTCGGCGGACGAGCCGCGCCAGATGTTGCCGCCTCCAACCACCACAGCCACCTCAACGCCGCGGGAGTGCGTGTCAATTATCTGATCGGCGACGTAAGACACGGCTTCCGGGTCGATAGCCTCGAACCCGGCGCCCTGCAAGGATTCGCCGCTGACCTTGAGCAGAACGCGACGGTAGATGCGGTCACCCTCAATGCTGCCGTTGTCCATCTTGCCTGCTCCGGATGGGAGCGGCCGCGCCGGACTGGCGCCGTACCCGGCCCCAGTCCCGGCAGGCCGGGTTATTCGCCCAGCGCGAGACGGCTGAAATGCACAATGCGAACATTCTCTCCGGTTTGCGCTGCGGTTTCGCGCACCAGGTCGGCCAGGGTGCGGGAGCCATCCTTAATAAAGGGCTGCTGGAGCAGACACACCTGCGCCGCCGGCCGCTCGTCTCCTTCCTCCTTGTCCTCTTCGCTGAGGTACACGGGAGACATTGCCGCCACTTGCATGGCGATGTCATGGGCCAATGCGCGGAACTGGTCGGTACGGGCCACGAAGTCGGTTTCACAGCCCAGCTGCACCAGCGCGCCGACCCGGCCGCCGGTGTGGATGTAGGCTTCAACCAGCCCCTGGGAGGTCTCACGGCCGGCCCGTCGGGCGGCCTGCTCAAAGCCCTTCTGACGCAAGGCCGCCATGGCTTTTTCCAAATCGCCGTCGTTATCGTCCAGCGCCTTCTTGCAATCGCTGATGCCGGCTCCGGTCTGCTCGCGCAGGTTTTTGATTAGTTCAACGGTAACTACAGGCAACTTGGGGGCCTCCTGGTGATTATCAGTCCGGTTCAGGGTCGTCGGGGCAAATTAGGGTTCCAGAGGTCGGGACGACATCATTTGGCCCAGTTCTTCCAGGGTAACGGTATTGCTGAAGGGGCGGCGGGCCTCGTCCATTTCTTCGTCTTC
The DNA here is from genome assembly GCA_963692995.1 of Dehalococcoidia bacterium. Classification (GTDB taxonomy): domain Bacteria; phylum Chloroflexota; class Dehalococcoidia; order Lucifugimonadales; family UBA3495; genus Bin87. The sequence goes on along the minus strand of OY843611.1, from coordinate 58,257 downwards.
GGGCGCGTCGGCCTCGGTCTGCGCCACCATCAGGGCTTCCCGTTGGGCCTGGCCTTCTTCGATGGCGGTAGCCATGCGCCCCGTGATCAGGCGGATGGAACGGACGGCGTCGTCATTGCCCGGCACCGCATGAGTGACCAGTCCCGGATCACAATCGGTGTCCACGATGGCGAAGATGGGGATATTAAGCCGTCGCGCCTCGGCGATGCAGATGTCCTCTTTGCCGATGTCGATGACGAACAGCGCGGCCGGCAGGCGATCCATGTTGCGCAGGCCGGTGAAGTACTTCTCCAGCTTGTCCAGCGTATGCGTCAGGCGGACGGTTTCCTTCTTGGGCAGGCGCGCCAAGTAGCCCGTTTCCCGCTGCTCTTGCAGGCGCTTCATGTGATCAATGCGCCCCTTGATGGTCTGGAAGTTGGTCAGAGTGCCTCCCAGCCACCGCTGGTTGACGTACCACTGGCCGGTGCGTTCCGCTTCCGAGGCGATGACGTCCTGGGCCTGCTTCTTAGTGCCTACGAACAGGACCTTGCCGCCGTTGGCGGACAATTCCACCATGGCCCGGTAGGCATCGACGATCAGCCCCATGGTCTGCTGCAAGTCGATGATATGGATGCCGTTGCGCTGCGTAAAGATGTAGCGTCGCATTCGGGGGTTCCACCGGCGGGTCTGGTGGCCGAAGTGCACGCCGGCTTCCAGCAGCGACTTCATCGTAATCGGTTCAAGGGCGGGAGCCGCCGTTGTTGCGGCCATCTCCGCCGGGCGTTCGGGGGCTTGTACCATAAGCTATCCTGCCTCGCTTTCCGGTTGACGCTTAATCCACGTGAGTATAGCACAGGGTCGCAAACGGCGGCAAACGGCGCTGTAACCCCGGCGCGTCGGATTTGCCATCGCGCGGAGCAAGGGTTCTTGCCCACCGCCGCCGCGTTGCGTATGCTTGCCCCTGGCGTCGCACGCCTTCCACCCGCGTCCGCTCAACTCAACTGCACAACCGATCCGACCACGCCGACGGCAGGAGGTTCCAACGATGGCAGGGCAGAAATTTACATCCTGGGTACACGGCTCCGCAATGACGGGAGAGTATCTCAACCGCGTCACCGCCGTACGCCACTGCGGGCCCTTCGCCCGCATCGAGGGCAGCGAAGGCCAGAACGCCTGGATGCACTTCGCCATTCCCACCCCAACCGTCCAGAACGGCAACCGCACCCGGGCCGAGTCGGTATCCATCGCCTTCCGCGCCCGCTCCCACGCCAACGTGGCCGAGGTGCTGGTGTACGACGGCGAGAAGATCATCGCCGAACACCTGGGCCTGGCCGTCAAGGGCGATAACCTTGACGCCAGCTTCGAGATTCCGGGCGCCCCCGAAGTGGACCGAGGCATCAACGTAGTGGTTGGCGTCACCTTCGACCAGGGCGCGCCCGACATTCGTTCCATGCAGGTGGAAATCGTCGGCGTCGGCGTGGACTTCGCGGGATAGCGTCGTTGGCGCACCCGGCGGCGCTGTCGGGATTTGGGGCGGGTTGGCAGCCCGCCCCCGCGCTGAGGAACGGATCCGATATTACCTGCATTATAAGGAACATCGCCAATACTTGGCGGAATGCGCCAGACGCCGCCGGATCCGTTCTTCCGCTTGTCCAGTCGGTCCGGCGGATATTCAACAAGTCCATACGGCGGGTCGGCTGCCACCGCGTGGATAGACGCCGGTACTGCGGTCGCCAGCCACATGCTCTGGAGTCCCAGCCACGGCGATACTGCCTTTACAACGCCCCAGATTCGACGAGTTTATGCTGCGCATCATGCCGGGTGATGATTGGCGGTAACGGTTGGTGGTAACGGGGTGAGCCCGGCTGGCGTCAACGGGGATTGGCGCCTGGCGATGGCCCGTCGCCCCAGGGCACTTCGGGCCGGTTGCGTTCGCGGCTAATGTGGACTTGATTGCATATCCGCGCCAGTCACAATACCGACCGTGGATAATATGCAAATTAGCGATGTTAGGGTTAAATTGTAATAACCCTAATTTTGATATATATTGTTGGTATGGATCCGATTCGCAACCCGTATGCGCCAGGCGCGGGCAGCCCGCCGCCGGAGTTGGCCGGTCGCGACGCCATTCGCGATGCGGCCCGTGTGGCGTTGGCGCGTATCCGGATTGGCCGTTCCAGCAAAAGCCTGCTGATGGTGGGATTGCGTGGCGTCGGTAAAACGGTGCTACTGGAACGCATCCGCCAGGACGCAGAAGCTGCCGGCATCTACACCCTCAGTATCGAATCGCCTGAAAACCGATCCTTGCCGGCCTTGCTCGCTCCCGCGCTCCGAGTGGCTCTGCTGAGACTATCGCGAAAAGAAGCTGCCAGAGAAAAGGCCCATCGAGCACTTCGTGGGCTAGCCAGCCTGGCTAGCGCGTTGAAATTGAAGTACCAAGACATCGAAGTGGGCTGGGATTTTTCTCCCGAGCCCGGGCTGGCGGACAACGGCGATTTGGAGATCGACCTCCAGGCGTTGTTTGAAGTCGTTGCCGTCGCCGCCGCTGCTGACGACACGTGTGTAGCAATCTTCATCGACGAACTACAATATGTGAAAGAAAATGAGCTAGCGGCGCTGATTACGGTTCTGCACCGGATGTCCCAACGACGCCTCCCTATTGTCATGATCGCAGCCGGCCTGCCCCAGGTGCGAGGACGTACGGGGCAAGCCAAGTCATATGCCGAGAGACTTTTCGATTTCCCTGAGATAGGCGCGTTGACGCCCAAAGACGCGCGTCTTGCCATCGCCAAACCCGCTCAGGACGAGGGTGTGAAGATTGAGGATCCGGCTCTTGATGCAGTCATCGCTCAAACGCAATGCTATCCCTACTTCCTGCAAGAATGGGGCAAACACCTCTGGGATGTGGCGGAGGCGTCGCCCGTTACGCTGGCCAGCGTTAACGTCGCGGCTCAACAAGCAATCGCCGCCTTGGATCAGAGCTTCTTCCTAGTCAGGTTCGACCGTCTTACACCCTCGGAAAAGCGCTACGTCCGCGCTATGGCTCAGTTGGGGCCCGGACCGCATCGTTCCGGTGATATTGCCAACGAGCTGAATCGGTCGGTTAGTTCTCTGGCCCCAACCCGCAGCCAATTGATCAACAAGGGCATGGTCTGGAGTCCCAGCCACGGTGATACTGCCTTTACAGTGCCTATGTTCGACGAGTTTATGCTGCGCATCATGCCGGGTGATGATTGGCGGTAACGGTTGGTGGTAACGGGGCCGGCCCGGCTGGCGTCAACGGGGATTGGCGCCTGGCGCCGGCCCGTCGCCCCAGGGCACTTCGGGCCGGTTGCGTTCGCGGCGCACCTCGTTGATGGTGAGGACGCCGCGATCCAGCAGGGCCGTTTCCCGCTGGACGCGGCTGTTCTCATCCTCTTGCAGCGCCTCGATCACCGACAGGTCGAACTCCACGCACAGGTCGGGGTAGCCCAGCCGGGGCAGCAGCATCCGGTTCAACTGCTCCTCCAGGAACTTCACCTCCGGCACGATGGTGTTGCGCCAGAACATCCGCTCCGACGCCTGCGCGTTGGCGTAGGTAGCCCGCTCAAAGTCGCCCAGCAGCAGCTTGGGCACCCCGTAGGCGCGGCTCACCTCTTCCAGGCTCCAGCGCAAGCCCTGGATGAAGTCGATGTCCCGGTGGGACAGGCCCAGGGTCTTAACGTCGCGCACCGCCGACGCCACCGCCGGACGGTGGGCGTTGTCGGGCCCTTGGTAGCGGGCTTCCCAGCGGGCGTAGAACTCCTCCAGTTCGGTTTCGTTCATCTCCTGGTTGGTCAGCAGCAGGAAGTCGGGCCGCGCCGAGTTGCGCAGCAGGTGGCGGTTGAAGGCCAATCCTTCGTGGCCCATGTCCGCGGACAGCCGGGCCGGCGCCAGGGGCGACAGGCCGGCCAGTTCCTCCAGCGGGTTGAAGTAGCGCAGCCACACGATCTCCTCCGGCGTGTAGGCCACCGGCTCGGCGACTCCGCGATACACGAACCCCCGCACGTAGCGGCGCCGGTCCGGTAGCACCGCCATGCGGTCGGGGCGCAGCGGCCACAGTTCCGGCTCGCCGTCCTCGCCGCGCTCAATGGCCCAGAAGGCCGCGCCCCACAGACACAGGTTCGTCTCCGTCGCCCGCCACAGGTCGGCCCGCGTCTGCCAGGGGTTCACCCGCTCCAGCAGCCGCGCCACCGGATGCGACGGCGACACCGGAACTCGCCGCTCCTCCGCAGCCGGTCGCAAGACTCCGGCTCCCGTGACGGAAGCGGGTCGGGGCGCGGATGAGCCTGAGCCGTTCTCCATCCGATACACCCGCAGCGGGGGCCGGGTCAGCGCGTCGGCCCGCAGCTTGACCGCGGCGTACACCGACGGCGACGTCGCCATGTACCGCCCGTATTCCGACCGCGCCCAACCCTGACCCGGCGGCCCGGTTAGCGCGGCAAGGTTATCCTCCGCCGGCCGGCGGTTGGCCGCGGCGGCCCGCGATCCTTTACCAATCGGGGCCGGCGGCGCCACCGGCGGCGGCTTGCGCCGGCCGGGGCTGACTGCTCGGAACATCTTGCCTAGTTTTGTCACGTTACTCTCTCCTTGGCGCGCGGAGCGCCCGCCGGGGACGCCCACCAACGGGTCAACCACGATGGTTGTTCCTTTTGATGGTTACCCCTTTGATGGTTACCCCTTTTAAATGGCCGTCCCGACATATTTAAACGAACAGGTCCCGCATCCACCGCTGTTCGCCGCCGAAAAGGTCGTCGTCCAGGAAGGCCAGCATTAGAGCGTCGGCCTTGTCGGGGGAAGGCCGGCCGCGGCTGCGGATATCCTCCTTGCTCTCCATTAGCATCTTGCCCCGGCTGTTGAAGCGGTAGCGCAGGGACGACAGCTCGGCCATCAGCTCCGCGTCGTGGGGGATGCGGATGTTGTGGGTGGCAAAGCGCCGGGACAGCGTCCAGAAGCCCTCGGCCCGCAGGTTGGCGCAGGCCCGCTCCCGCCGGGGTTCCAAAGAGCCGTTGACGCCGCGCGCCGGTATGCCCTGGCCCCGCAGGTGGTCCACCACGCTCACGCCCATGCCCACCTCGTCCACGTTGATCCGGTCGGGGCGCAGCTCGTGGTAGGCGTTGGCCACCCGGCCGGTCAGATCGGCGGTATCGATGTTGTAGTAGGCGCGGATGTCCAGCACCACGTTGCCCCGGCGCACCAGCACTACGCTGCGATCCGGGCCGAACCGCGCCACGTCCACGCCGATGACCAGCGGCCCGCGCTCACCGGAAGTACGTGGTTCGACAAGCTCGCCCTGAGCCAAACCCATCCCCCCATCCTGAGCCTGTCGCAGGACCAGCGGGCCGCCGTACACCGCCGCCTCGATGTCGGGCACGGCGATGAGGTTGTCGTCGCCCCGCTCCGGGAACTCGCCCATGACACGGGCCCGAAACAGCGGGCTTGCCTCGCCCCACATGGCGCGACGCTCGCTGACCCAGGCCGCCGTGGTCAGGCCGGGGACGACGATGCGCTCCTGCTTCACGTTGGGCGAGTCCAGAGCCGATATGGTGATGGCGCGGTAGATGCCCTTTTCCCGGTGAAAGGCCCGATGGAACGCGCCCGAGGTGGTCGTCGGGTTGCCGATGAGCAGCAGCCGGGGGTTGGCCGAGGTCAGCACCGCCTCCACCGCTTCGTAGATAGTCTCCCCCACGCCCTCGGCCTCGTCCACCACCACGAACATATTCGGACTGTGGAAGCCCTGGAACTGGTCGGCGTCGTTGGCCGACAGGCCCAGAGCGTAGCGGTCTTCGGCCAGCTCCCAGCGGGTGTCCAGCATCCGGCCGCCCAGTCGGCCGGCGGCGCGGCGATACAGCGCGTGGATCTGACGCCAGAGGACGTGGCGCACTTGCCGAAAGGTTGGCGCGGTGCTGAGCACGATGGCCGGATCGTGCAGTTGCAAGTACCACAGCACGGCCACTGCGGCGGTAAAGTCCTTGCCCAGCCCGTTGCCCGATTTCACCGCCACCCGACGCTCCTGGCGCACCGCCTCCAGCACCTCCCGTTGCTTGCGCCAGAGCCGCACGCCCAGAACGTCCTGGGCGAAGCGCACCGGGTCAGCCTCCGGTCCGTGGGGGCGGGCTTGCGACCCGCCCCCAGCTGGCCGATGCGACTCGCCGCCTTCTGGCCGATGCGACCCGCCCCCATCTGGCCGATGAAACCCATCCCCGCGGTCCGAGGTGTCCGGTTCGGGGGATGAAACGGCGTCCGTCCCATCCCGCTCCACCTACCGGACCGGGGCGATGGCCGGGCGGGAACGCACGGCGGCCAGCTCGGCCAGGCGACGGCGGGCCTCCTCCGGGCCGTCGGGCGCCGGCGCCGGTATCACGTTCTCGCCGGCCACGTGGCCCTGCGGCGGGCTGAACAGGAACCCGCAGTCCCGGCAGCGGTACACCCAGTGGTCCGCTCCATCCAGCCGGGCCAGTTCCAACAGTCGGTCGGAGTTGCAGCGACGACAATTCAACACGTTCTTACCTCGTATCCGGACGGCTTCAGCTTTGCGGTATCGTATCTATCGCATCCGCCCTGGTTAATACGCTAAAAGAACATAAGTTCGTAAGTCAACCGGCCAGCGTCACTATAAAGCCCCCGCTCCCTTGACGAGAAAGGGTTAGGGCCGGTTTAAAAACTTCCGTCATTCCCCGCTTCCGTAATTCCCGCACCACCTCCGTAATTCCCGCTTCCGTCATTCCCCACTTCCGTAATTCCCGCTCCATCTCCGTCATTCCCGCGAAAGCGGGAATCCAGAATCGCCGGCCATTGCAGGTCGATTTGTTTATGGACACACCTGAATTACTGCTTTCGCCGGAACCCGGGAAAATCACGGCCCGCGGAAAACCAGCTTTATGTTGCACTCTCTGGATTCCCGCTTTCGCGGGAATGACGGGAGCGGCGGGAGCGGCGGGAGCGGCGGGAAGTGGTGGCGGCGGCACCAAAAAGCCTCCACCGGCCCGGGCCGGCGGAGGCTTTGCTATGGTCGTTTTGAGGGGTGGGCCGGTGTTGCGCGGCGACGGGGCCCGCCTAGCCCGGATTGTGCCGCTGCACGATCTCCACGATGCGGGAGTCCAGGCTCCCCAACTGGTCATCCAGAACGCCGGCGTCAGCGTAGGCGACGGCCAGGTGGGCGTCGTGCTGGATGTCTTCCCAGTCGGTTTCCAGCTCGAACTCGTCGCGCAGCTCCCCAAACAGCCGGTCCAGCGAATCCTTGTCGAACATATCCCTTTGTTACCTCCTCCTGTTGGTCGGCGACCTCGCCGATGGCAGCCGAGGGTATGTTACCCCCATTCGCCGCCGGGGGCAAGCGTCAGCTCCCCCGTGTTATACTGCGCCCATTACACGAACCGAGGCGAGACATGGGCGAAGCCACCTTGAACCCCTACATCCTGTACTCCATATTGGGCTTCATCGCCTTGACCGGAACCGTAATGATGGGCGCCGTACTCCGGCTCATGTTTCTGGTGGGCCGGGTGGACGGCCGCCTGACCGGCCTGGAAAGCGCGGTAACCGACCTGCGCCAGGACAACGCTGGCCTGCGCCAGGACAACGCCAACCTGCGCCAGGAGATGACTAACCTGCGCCAGGAAATGACTAACCTGCGCGAGGAAACTAGCCAGGGGTTCGCTAACCTGCGCCAGGAAACTCATCAGGAGATCGCTGGTCTGCGCCAGGAAACCCGCCAGAGGTTCGACGATCTGCGCCAGGAAACCCGCCAGCGGTTCGACGACCTGGGCCAGGAAACCCGCCAGCGGTTCGACGATCTGCGCCAGGAAACCCGCCAGAGGTTCGACGACCTGGGCCAGGAAATGGCTAATCTGCGCGAGGAAACTAGCCAGGGGTTCGCTAACCTGCGCCAGGAAACCCATCAGGAAATCGCTAACCTGCGCGAGGAAGCTAGCCAGGGGTTCGCTAACCTGCGCGAGGAAACTAGCCAGGGGTTCGCTAACCTGCGCCAGGAAACCCATCAGGGGTTCGCCGGCCTGCGCCAGGAAACCCATCAGGAGATCGCCGGCCTGCGCCAGGAAACCCATCAGGAAATCGGCGCCATCCATCAGCAGTTGAACGTCCTCCGCGAGCAGGTCGCCGAACACCGCGGCCTGTTGCTGGGCATCCACCAGCGCATTGACCTGATGCTGCGACACCGCCACGACGCCGACACCGGCAGTGTCGTCCTCACCCCGGCCCTGCCTAGCCCGGAACCCGTAGCCGACTAGCCCGCCCGCTCCGGCCTCACCGCGCCGCACCGAGTAGCGGGGCCGGGTTAAAACCGGCCCCGCTACTCGACTACCCGTCCATCCTTGGGGCAATCATTCCATAAAACCCAAAAACCCGCCCAAAACTGGCCGCTTTTGTAATACTCCGGTAATGTTGACGCCGTTACAATTGGTCGGCAAGTCTGTAAATCCATCCCGCCGCCGCCCCCGGCCGGCCCGTCCGCTCATCCTGAGATTGGCGGAGAACCGGCCCAGCAACGGCCTGATGCGTCAGGAGGTGATACCGCCGATAACTGTCAAAAGCCGCCCCAACCCCGCCCGCGGGCGCTGCTTCTGCAACGGGCCCCAGCAACAACGGGCCGAGGGCGCAACAGAGCAACCCAACCCCAAATGACGGTCTCACAAGGAGATTTTGTCAAATGAGCAGAAAAACGAAAAATCTGATCTGGTCAGCGCCCCTGGTGGCGGCGCTCGCCGTCGTGGGCGCCCTGGCCGTCTTCATGGCCCTGGAACCCAACGCGGCTTCGGCCCAGGTGGACGAGGTCCCGGGGATGCCCTTGAACCTCAAGGCAACACCCATCTCCCCCACCAGCATCGATCTGTTGTGGGATGCCCCCACCGACGGCGGCCCCGTCGATAGCTACCGCATCGACTACTCCGAAGACGGCAAGGTCTGGTATGCCCTGGATGTCAACTTTGACTCCACGGCCTACACCGACTACGAGGGAATGAATGCCGCGGAGACCCGGCATTACCGGGTCTTCGCCATCAACTCTAGCGGCTCCAGCCCTCCCTCCGCCAGCAGATCCGCCAGAACCGAATCGTCCGAAAAGGCCGGTGCGCCAATGTGGCTTTGTGCTACGGGTATGTACGTGGGTCTGCCGGAGGATGCGAAGGCGGATACCAATTGCCCTAAGGAAAAGATGACGGCTTTGTCAGCACAGATAAAACTGACCTGGGACGAGCCGCGCGACCCCGAGGGTGCGCCGGTTGACGAATACCGGATCGAGGTCTCAAAGAACGGCCGGACGTTCACCAAGCTGGAAGAAGTATCCGAAGAGGATGCCACATGCGAGGACGAACCTGACCTTTGTTACATCGACGATAATCCTGACCTGTTGGCGGGCGCGGAGCGGTGGTATCGGGTCAGCGCCATCAACTCCCCGAACGGCACTCCGGCAGTGAGCGATGCCTCAGAAACTGCCAAAGGTAGTACCACGGCAGGGGCGAAACTTCCAAAGATGACGGATGTCAAAGCCGGGGTGAACCCGGACGGCCGGATGTGGCTGTACTGGAACAAGCCGAAGGACACCGAGGGCAATCCCATTGATGACGCCCGCATTACCGGCTACTACATTTATGGCAAGCAGGGGAAGGATGCAGCTGACGCTGGCACGGATACGGAGCTGGCTGATGTGTTTTTTGTCGGTGAGAGAACCGAGGTAGCGCTCATCAGCAGAGTTCTGTCCCAATTCAATGATGAAACCAAAAGCGAGAATTGGTATTTCCAGGTCGCGGCGGTCAACTCCGTCGTCAAAGGAAAGCCGGGATCCGCCGAGTTTAGCGACCCCGTTGGACCAGTGAACAACAAGGAACCTAAGGATCACTTGTCTCGTCTGAATCTGACCGCCCGCCGCGACAGCACTGTTGATGGCGGCCGTACTCAGACCAAATTGTCTTGGAATCACCCAAAGGAACCGGAAAATAACTATCGCGCATACCTGTTGCAACGGTCATCCGACCAGACGGAATGGACGGACGCTGTCCGCAAGCTCTCTTCTGACAATGACTTTGAGAAGATATCGGACGGCAAAACGATCTCCTACACGGATGATGACAGCAAGATCATCGCCGGAACGACGTACTACTACCGGGTATTCGCTACGCATACCACCTCTGACACCCTGAGTAATCTCGACGATAAGGTGGACGATGTGTACACCGAGACTTCTCGGGTTGCGCGCGTGACCACCGCCCCGGCTATCAGGCCGGGCGCGCCTCTGGGTCTTACGGCAGACGCCATCTCGGAAACGGAAATCGACCTGACATGGGAGAAACCGTTCAGTGTAGGCGACGGCAAGATCAAGAGCTACCAGGTCGAAGCTTCGGACGACGGCAGACTTTGGAAGACGCTGCGCAGCAATGTCCCCGCAAATCTGGCGAAGACGTTCAAGTACGATAACAAGACCGGAGGATCCCTGCTAATACAGAAGGATGGGAATACTCATTTCCGGCACACCGGCCTGATGCCGGGTGAAACGAAGCACTACCGGGTGTCCGCCATCAACAACGCGCCGCGGAGCACCCGGCTCAGCCCTCCCTCCGGTTCCGCGAGCGCTACTACCGAGGGCGCAGAGGCCTCAACCCCTCCGATCGGACTGGTGGCGAAGGCAAAGGACCATATGGCCATCGAACTGGTTTGGAACGCCCGGGAAAAAAGCGATGAGGCGGCTCCAATCCTCGGCTACAGTATTGAGCGCTCGGACCTCAACGCCTCCGACAACTGCGCCGGAGATTGGCAGGTGGTGGAGGAAAACACCAAGAGCAAAACCACGTCCTACACGGACAGTGGGCTGACTGCCGAGACCGGCTACTGCTACCGGGTGTACGGCATTGACCGGTGGGGAAGAAGCGACGGGTTCACCGGCTTCGGCGACTCGTATTCCGACATCAGCGACGCCGACGCCATGGCTACCACCAAAGCGGCGCCGCCCAACACCGACCCCAAGGCCGGTGACGCCATTGCCGACCAGACGGTGACGGCAGGCGAGAAGGCTGACGTCGATGTTGCCGCAAACTTCAGCGACGCCGACGCGGACGATACGCTCACCTACACCGCAGCGTCCAGTGACGACACGGTCGCCACCGTCAGCGTAAGCGGCAGCACGGTAAGCGTTACCGGCGTCGCGGCCGGCAGCGCCACCATCACGGTGACCGCCACCGACGCGAAAGGCGCTACGGCTGAGCAGAGCTTCACGGTAACGGTGAACTCGGCGGAGCTAACCAAGCCGACCGGCGTGAATGCGTCCGTTCAAATGAACGGCATCAGCGTGACTTGGGATCTGAGTTCGACCCAGAACGTTGAGCAAGTCAAGGTCGCGCTGTTCGACCTGGATGCCGATGGCAACTTGCTTCGCCTCGCGGCGGGCTACGCCAACAACCTCCACACCATCAACCCGGCAGGAGCCAATACCGGCGCTCACACGTTCACCAACGTGCCGGCCGGCACCTACAAGGTGGGCGTAGCCTATTACGCGGATGGAGTGCATAAGACTACCGTGTCGGACCCGATCACGGTAAAGGCACAGTAACGCCGGTCCACCGACGACAGAACGGTCAGGGAACTCGTCCGGCAACATACACCGGCTCCCTGACCGCTCCGGAAACGGACGAAGCGCAACGACCATCTCACAAGGAGATTCCCGCAAATGACTAATACAATAAGGAAGCACATTTGGCCGGTGCCGCTGGTGGCGTCAATCGTCATCATCGGCGCGCTGGCCGCGTTTCTTGTGCTGCTGAACAATCCTGGCGCCGCCATGGCCCAGGACCCGGGCGAACCCATGCCCTCGGGCGACCCGTGCGCCAGCATGACCGACGACGAGCGCGCCGACCACCTCCTGGGCGGCGGAACGTGCGCCGCTCCCACGCCCGTCCCGACGCCCGCGGTGTCGGCGCCAAAGAGTTTCATCGCTGAAGCCCTGGATAACGGCGCTCGACTGAGCTGGGAAGCGCCGGACAATTTGCCCGACAATGCCACGGTCGCGAACTATCAGGTTGACCGGAAGGTGTACCACTCCGACTCGAGCAATCCCATCCTGGAGAATACCGGCGACGCCACGATTGACGTGGGTGTTGCCAACAGCGTGTCCCAGGAAACTTGGGACCTGGGCCTCTCCTACGGCACAACCTACACCTACCGGATACGCGCCCACGTGAGCCTAACCGACGACGCGGGCGAGACGATGACCGAGTACGGTAAGTGGAGCGAAGCGGAGACGATAATCACCGCCAACTCCGGCGGCCGCCTGGAACCGTTGTTGGCTCCCCCCACCGCGCCGCGCAACGTGACGGCCGCCGCCAGTTGCGACGAACAAATCAAAGTCGAATGGACGGCTCCGTCCGACTTCGGAAAGGTGCCGGCGAACTTCCCAGGATGCTCGACCTGCACGAACCAGACGCCCACGCACACCGGCGGCAGCGGCGCCGGCATTGTGATACTGCCGGGCACCGCGGAAATTACCTCCTACACGGTTGAGCGGAGGATCGGCAACGGAACTTGGCAAGTAGTGGCAACCGACCTTACTGGCACGTCCTACACCGACCAGGACAGCTTGACCTTCGGCACGACCTACCATTACCGGGTCAAGGCGATGAACAACGCCCGTCGCTACGGTCCCTGGGCAATGGCCAGTGTAACTTTGACGACGCCTCCGTCGGCGCAGGTGCCGCAGTCCCCGGACGCGGACCTTCACGCTGAAGACCCCTCCAAGGTCTTGTTCACCTGGGACCCGCCTGCCGGCCCTTGGCGCAACGTGGACGACATCGACGATAACAACGTGAGCAAGTCCATGAGGTACCACGTCGAAAGGCGCTTGGAAGGCACTATGGATTGGGTACGCCTGACCGACGAGCCGCAGAAGCACCACTACCTCGACAACGTATCCAAGGAAGAGGCGATCCGGAACATCCAGACGCAGGGTTACGAGGACGAACCCGGCGAAGCCGGCAGTTACAAGTACCGGGTGGCAGCTCTGTTTGACAATTGTCAACTATCAACGTGGGCGGTAACCGCCCGGGAAGTGGTGGTGTCGCTGGTGCCTGGCCAGCCGACCGATCTAACCGCTACGGCGGATGGACACTCTGCGATCACCTTGTCCTGGAATGCGCCAGCTGACAGGGGATCCCGCATCACCGGGTACAAGATTGAGTACGCGATCTCCGATGGCTGGAAAACGGCGGAGGAGAACACTGGCTCTGCTGAAGCCACTTACTCCCACACCGGTTTGATGGCCGGCACCACCTATAATTATCGCGTCGCCGCGATAAACGAAGTCGGCAGCAGCGAGGCCTCGGAAACCGCCATGGCGACCACGGCAGCCGTTGCGCCAGGAATGCCAACCGGTCTGACGGCCACGGCCATGAGCCAGAGCCAGATTGACCTGTCATGGACCGCCCCTTCAGAGGACGGCGGCAGCGACATCACCGGGTACGAGTTTGAGTACTCGACGGACGGGGGCTCCACCTGGAGCGACCCGGCCGCTACCGACAGCATGACCACGCACAGCCACGCCGGTTTGACGGCCGGCACCACCTATAACTACCGCGTCGCCGCGATAAACGAAGTCGGCAGCAGCGCGCCCTCGGTGGTCGCCATGGCGACCACGGAAGCGGAGCCGGAGCCGGAGCCGCAGCCGATACCGGGTGCGCCCGCCATCACTGGAGTCTCCAGCAATGCCGCCGGCTCGGCTACCATCACGCTGACGCCGGGCGCCAACGCTACCGTGCAATACGTCTGGGCAGCTCCGGTGGACGGTTCCGAAGGCATGTGGTCCGGCGAAACTGTCGGCAACGCCACATCGGTGACCATGACCGGCCTGACATCCGGCCAGGATTACTGGTTCATCGCCATCGCCGGCAACGGCGCCGACCCCACCCAGTGGTCTGGTTGGAGTGGATGGTCCAGCCTAACCAGCGTCCAGTAAGCGATGGTCAGACGGCGAAAGGATTGTTCGGCGCCGTCAAAGCGTCTCAATAGGCGTCGAGCGCCGGACAGTCAAAAAGACAATCTCACAAGGAGATTACAGCAAATGAAAGGCACAACCAGAAAGCACAGCTGGCCGGTGTCGCTGGCGACGATGATTGTTGTCGTCGGCATGCTGGCTGCTTTTGTGGCGTTGGCAGCTTTGCCGGGAGTGTCCTCGGCGCAGGCTCCGCCCCCGCCGCCGCCGCCTCCGGGCGCCGGTACTCCGGACCCCGGTATTCCGGGCGACCTGCCGGCGCCTCCCACGCGGCCCCCGGCTCCGGTTGAGGACGACATCGACAACAGCAGCACCTCGGCCAGCGCCAGCGTGGAGCTGCAGCTGACCATCGGCAACCTGCCGGAGGACACCGCGGCCGGCTCCTCCGTGGAGATCTACCTGGAGGACGACTTCCAGGTTCCCGACTCCATTGACCGGAGCTCCGTGTACTTCCGGGTCACTAATACCAAGACGCCCGCCACCAATGACGGCGGTCGCGTCTATGCCACCGACCCCGTTGATATCGACGACGACGACCACTTCGGTGGCGATGACGACTGGTCTATCCGGGTCTTCATCCCCGACATGAACACCGGCGACGACTTCGACGGCTTCAACGGCCCGAGCCAGGGCGATACCCTGGTGCTGGTGTTCACCAAGACCGCCGGCATCGAAAACCCCAGCGAAGAGGGCACCCACAGCGTGGGCTATTCCGTCCTGGGTCCCGACGCCGAAGCCAACGACGGCCCCCAGGTCACGCTGGGCACCGTGGCGACCTCAGCCAAAATCTCGCTGTCCGACGAGGACAACGACCGCGGCTACGAGCTGACCGTCACCGGCTCCGGCTTCAACAACGGCACTTCCGCCGCCGTCCACGTCCTTCACGACGCCACCGCTACCCCTGATGACAAGACTACCTGGCCCTCGTGCCCCGAAGTCATTACTCAGGGAGCCCGCGCCGGCATCGCCACCGTGGGCAGCGACGACAAGGCGGCCGTAACATTCGAGGTTAGCGTGCCTACCTTCAAGGCCGGCAAGAACAACTACATCTGCATGGTGGACGGCGAAGGCCGTTCGTCCAGCACCGACGTCGAGCAGTTCGAGCTGCAAGACTCGCTGCGCGTGGTGCCGGACTCGGCCAACGCCGGCGACACCATCAACGTGTTCGCGCAGGACTTCCCCAATAGCGGCGCTGGTCTAACCGAGCTGAAGATCGCCGGTCAGACGGTTTGGCTGAGGAATGAGGATGATGTCGGCGACAACTACGTCCCCGTCAACGATGACTTCATCGGCTCCGACGGTTCGTCCACGGTGTCCTTCGAGCTGCCGGGCAGCATATCCGGCAGCGCCCTGGAAGGCACGGTGCGCATCGATGCCCGTTGGGGCGGTACCTTTCCTTTTGACACAAACAAAGGCGTGAGCGAAGACGGCAAGATCACCATCACCGGCTCCCAGCTGAACCTGAGCAAGACCGAGGTGGCGGCCAACGAGAGCGTCACCATCCGGGGCAGCGGCTTCGGCGACGGCTCCGGCTGCCTGGTGTCGGCCACTCTGAGCGGTGCGCCGTTGAAGCTAGTGAGTGATGACAACCCCGCCAAGCCCGATACGTTGAGCGACGACGAGAGTTGTCTCGACATTGAGGTCTCATCCGCTGGTCAGTTCGCGGCCACCGTGGCCATCTGGCTCCCCGACGCTGAAGATAAGAATGGTGATAACAACCCGGCGCTGACCCCCGGCACCCACACCATCGAGGTAGTGGACGACGAAGGCTTCACCGGCACGGCCACCATCCTCATCAAGGAACCCACCTTGAAGGTCACCCCCAACATCGCCGGCCCCCGGGACTATGTCACCATCTCCGGTGAGAACTGGCCCGTGGAGAACGACGACGGCGGGAACATCGGCGAAGTGGACATCGTCATCGACGAAAGCGGAGTTGACGACGACGACGACGCCGACCCGGACGCCAGCGGCAGCTGGTCCATAACCTACCGCGTGGATGGCGGGGTCACCATTCCGTCCACCATCCCGGTCAAGGCCTCCTATGGCGACAGCAGCGAGATCGTGCGCGTCGGCTCCTTCAGCGTGCCGGCCGCGAACCTGACGGTCGAACCCGCGCGCGCCGTCCCCGGCGACACCGTTACCCTGTCCGCCACCGGCTTCTCCCTGTTCGAGTCGGACATCGAGGTGAAGATCGGCAGCCTGACGGTCAACGTGCCCGCCAGCGCTCACACCGACGGCGACGGCGCCATCGACGGGCTGGAAGTCCTAGTCCCGTCCCTGGATCCGGCCCTGTACACCGTGCAGGTTAACGTCGGCGACACGGTCACCATCGGCGAGCTGACGGTGATGGACGACACCGCCGCCGGCGTCCCCATTGCGCTGCCCGACGCGACGTCTGAAATCGGCGACAACTTGGAAGCAGTGTTCTACTTCAACGACGCTACCAAGTCGTGGCAGGTGTTCGACCCCCGTCCCGAATGGGCCGACCTGAACACCCTGGAAGAACTGGTCAGCGGCCAGGCGTACTGGATCCTCGTCAAGGAAACCCAGGACGAAGTGGTGCTGAACGGACGGCTCCGCAGTCTCACCTGCTCCGGCGACAACTGCTGGAACCTGGAAGTCTGGTAGTCGGAGCGCAAATTCCATCCCGTAGGGGCGGGTTGCATACCCGCCCCTACCAGAACCGGACCTCCGACCCACCCAACAAGCAGGAGCAAAAGTGATGAAGAGATTTGGAGCAATGGCGGCGGTGGCTTTAGTCGCCCTGCTGCTGGCCTTGCCTCTGGGCTTGGTCGCAGCTCAAGGCGGCGAAACTAGCGTCAACGTGCCGCCGGCCGTCATCCACGGCACCGCCATGGCCGACGGCCTGCCCGTTCCCGAAGGAACCATGGTTGTCGCAATGGCGGGTGACCAGAAGATTGGTTCCGCCATGTCCATGGAAGGCGGCGAATTCTCGCTGCAACTTCCGGGCGGCGGCGAGATGGTCACCTTCATGGTCGGCAACCGAATGGCCGAGATTGAAGGAATCGGATCCGAGGTGATGCTGGACGTCGGCGCGCGTAAGATCCTGGTCCTCAACGCCGACCTGGCTCCCGGAGGAGCGGAAGGCATGATGGGCGCCAGGGGCCCCGCCGGTCCTCCCGGCGTCCCCGGCACCAGCGGCGCTGACGGCGCTGACGGCAAAGACGGCGCTGACGGCGCTGACGGCGCTGACGGCGCTGACGGCGTCGACGGCAAAGACGGCGCGCAGGGCGCCACAGGCACTCAGGGAGAACAAGGGCTGCGGGGCGAACCCGGCCCCCCCGGTGCCAGCAGTGGTGATCCCATGGGCATCATCGCCCTCATCGTCGCCATCGTGGCCGCGATCATCGGGGTGGTAGCCATCATCATGGGCCGACGCACCGCATAACCGCCGGTGCACCCTGAAGTAGGGGCTGGTTGCCAATCAGCCCCTGCAACGCAAAGCCCCTGCCGAAAATCGGCAGGGGCTTTTTCGTTGCAATTCTCCAAAGGGTGAACGCCGTCAGCCCAACGGTTCCAGCAAATCCACCAACTGCTCCACATCGTCCAGGTGCTGCACGACCACATGGGTCTCCAGCCAGTCCTCATAAAAGTTGATGTGGAGGTCGTTGGCCACGGCGAACAGCCTGGGGATGTTCGCATTGCCGGTTTCATCCCCCAGGCGGCCAACTGCGTGAAAGAGGTGGCGATGGGCGATATGCCGCCAGCCGCGCTGCTGGGCAACAGCCTTTACCATCTGAGCGGCGGCGCCCCAGCCCTTTTCCGACGCCTGCGGTACGTCCCCCGCCGCCAGTTCAGCCCTGGCCTGCTCCAGCAGCCGCCGGCTGGCCGACCGATACACTTGCGTGATCATATCATTCTCACATTAGTCAGCCATTGTACTGGCAGCCATTGTACATCGCTTGATCCAAAATCTCCCGAAACCCGCGCGCGCGCGCCGATGCCGCTGCCGGCCCTGTGGGGTTAACATTCTGCGGAACCGGCAGCCTTTCGTGCAGAGTGGTCAATCGCTGATTGATTAACGAAAACCATTAGGAGTATGGCAATGAATCGCACCTTCTTGCGTCGCCCCATCCAACGCACGACTCTGACGCTGGCCACCGTTGCCCTGTTGCTTTTCGCCATGCTGGCGGCCGTGGGCGCCGGCCCCGATGAGCCCGCCGCATCCAACGTGAACAGCAAATGGGAAGCCTTCGAGGGGCACGCTTTCGCCAACAGCCGCATCGTTCCCGAGGGCGTGTCCCTGGTAGCCTGCCTGGCCAGCTGCGAGCGGGGCCACGTCAGCAACCCCGTATCCGTGGGGCAGGACGGCCGTTACAGCAACCTCAAAATAGCTCCCCAACATGAGGAGCTCAAAACTCTTCCCGACGCCGACGTCATCACATTCTGGCTTTTGGGACACAACGACAATGTGCAGGCCATTCAGTGGGCGCTTTTCAGCGGCGACGGCCAGACGCGCCAGTTGCACCTCAGTTTCGCCCAGTTGCCCGTTCCTTCCCGCGACACTGCCGCTGCCGCTGCCGCCGCCATCGACCACAGTACCGTTACCACCGACCTTACCGTTCCTCATGCTGACCAGTTGGGGTTGACGCCGGCGAATTCCCCGCGCGGGTATGTCAACTCCTGGGCCTACGGCGGCATGCCGGCCCTGCCCGGCCTGACCATTCTGATCGGCATCCTGATGGCCGGCATCGGCGGGTCGATCCTGATGCACCGCCGGCGCATGACCTAGCAACTCCATTGCCGCGCCCATACCCATCGGGGCGCCGCTGACGACGCGTTGGATGTGATGCCGGGGCGGGTTTGAAACCCGCCCCGGCGCGCGTGATACACTAGCGTCGTTCCACTTCATCCCGGAGGCAAAACCCCATGGACACAGTTGCCCGAGTTGCCCTTATCAAACGGCTGGCCGGAGATCTGCACCGCCGCCTTTCCGAAAGCCCTGCCGAAGCCCTGAACGCCCCATCCGCCTGCTCCCAGTGGGATGTGGGAACGGTTGCCGCCCACCTCGCCGGCGGCGCGGTGCGTCAGCGGGAAGCCATGCTGCGCGGCCTGGCCGGCGCGGGCGGCCCGCCCGAGGGCGAAACTCAGCTGGCATCGCCGGACCAGGTGCAGCAGGCCAACGCCACCAGCAACGTGCAGTCCCGCAACGAATGGGGCGACGACCTGCTGGACAATTTCAAGGAATGGTACGAAGAACTGGACGAAACCCTGCGTGGCTGGTCCGACTGGAACATCGGTTGCTGGCACCGGCGTCGGGGCACCATTACGGCCAGCAGCTACGTTGACCTGCGCATCCAGGAACTGGTCATCCACGACTGGGACATGCGCGCCCCGGATTTTTTGAACGATCGGACCGGAGCGGGCAATCTGGACCCGGAGGGCGCCGTCGCCCTGCTGCCCGCTTCCGAGATGTGGTATCAGCTCTGCTTCCGGCCCACCGCGCCGTTGACCTCGCCGGCAGTGTACCGCTTTGAGATCGGCCCGGAATCGCCCGGCCACGGCCCCCAGGGAGCAACGCTGCAACATGACGTGGTGGTGACCGGCGACGCCTATTCCGTGGCGGAATGCTCCCCGGAACGGCAGCCTGCGCTGACCGTCCGCGCTGACGCCAACGCCTACCTGCTCTGCCTGTACAACCGCGTGGACTGGAACGCCGCCAAGCGCGCCGGACGCATCCGCGTTTCCCAGGCTCCCGACACCATCGCCCAGGTTGCGCTGCGCAACTTGAGCCGCTGGTTCGGCGGACTATGAAATACCCGCCTTCCCATCGCGGGAGAGAGTCGGGATGAGGGTGAACAGTCAACCATGACCACAATAGACGAAACCGTTATCCGCAATGAAATCGCCGTCATCGGCGCGCTGGCCCGGGGGCTCTACGAGTTCTTGAGCAACTTGTCCAACGCTGATATGGCCCGCCAATCGGCCTGCGCTGCCTGGACGGTGCGCGATGTAGCGGGCCATCTGACCAACCGCGCCGAGCGGCAGATCGCCAGCATGACGCGGGGACGCAACGGCGACTCTGACCCGCCGGCGGGATTCAGCGCGCCCGCGGATCTGATGAACATGTCCGCCGCCAACGCCGACGCCGATATTGCCTACGCCCAATCGCTGGGCGCCGACCTGCTGATAACCTTCGGGCAGCGCTACCGAGAACTGCACCAACTCCTGGACGGTTTCAGCGGCGACGACTGGAACTGCGCCTGCTGGCACCCCCGCCGGGGCGCCATGACCGCCCGCGAATACGTGAGCCAGCGTATCCAGGAACTGGCCGTCCACGACTGGGACATCCGCAGCGCCTTCGACGCCAACACTGCCCTGCATCCCGACGCCGTGCCCGTGCTGTTGGGTATGTCCGCCCGCTGGCTACAGTCCGCCTACCACCCGGGCAACGATCCGCCCGGAGAGCCGGTGCGCTACCGCTTCGCCCTCACCGACGCCGATCCCATCGACGTGCTGGTGTCCCCATCCGGCGCACAAGTAGGCGTCGGCCGGCACGCCGATCCCAGCGACCTGAGGGTGGACTGCGACGCCAACACCTACCTGCTGCTGGCCTACGGGCGCCTGGATCTGGACGCGGCGGTAGCCGCCGGGCGATTGCCGACCACGGGATCGGGCGACCTGCTGGGCCGGTTCGCCCGGTGGATGGTGGGGTTTTAGGGCCGGTTTAAAAACAAGGTTGCATTGGCCGGATGATTATGCGTACAGGGTTGCGTTAGCCAACCGTCAACGAAACTTTGTACGCAATATAATTTCAGAACATCTTGAGTACGCAACGTTAAGCGCATTATAGTTGCATTGCTAATCAATCGGCCATCACAGGCCAGACGCTGGCGATAGTAGAGCAATGCGGGAAACGGATTTTACCGAGGCCAGCCCAGGGCATCTGGTTCCCGCAGCGACGTTGGACGGCCGGTATTCGCCGGCATTTGTACCCGAGCCGTTGCCGCCAGCAATATACTGGAACGACACTTTGGTTGCGTTGTTGTCCCGAGCTGACCGAGCGTTGAGTCGCTTGGACGGCCGGGCCTCGGATTTACCATCTCCATATTTATTGATCGGACCTATGACGGCTCGTGAAGCGGTGGCCTCAAGCCGCATCGAGGGTTCGACATCTACCATTGCCGAGGTGTACCAATTTCAGCTTGAAGGAATGGTCCTGGACCAGGACGGCGCTGAGGAAGTGAGTAACCACATCAGAGCGCTGCAATATGGACTGGAGCGATTGCCCACGCTGCCAATAAGCTTGCGCCTGCTTTGTGAAATGCACCGAGAATTAATGTCCGGTGTTCGTGGTCAGGAACGCAGACCGGGCGAGTTTCGCTCCCGTCAGGTCATCATCGGCGGCGGTTTGCCCGGTATTGAGAACGCACGCTACGTTCCTCCGCCTCCCTCTGAGATGATGCCGGCCCTGTACGCCCTGGAGGAATTTCTGTATTCCGGCTCAGAGATTCCACTGCTGGTGCAACTGGCTTTAGTTCATTACCAGCTGGAGGCTATCCATCCTTTTGAGGACGGCAACGGAAGGACGGGACGAATGCTCATAACGCTGCTGCTGTGCGCGCGCGGCTACTTAACCCATCCCTGGCTTTACATCAGCGATTACTTAGCAGCGTACCGGCGAGCATACGTTGACCTGCTGCTGGGCGTCAGCCTCCGGGGAGAATGGGAACCGTGGATCCGATTTTTCCTCATGGCGGTCGCCGCCGTCGCCAAGGATGCTCTCGGCAGAGTGGAAAAGTTATTGCAAGTCAGAGACTATTATCGTGAACATGTACAAGCCCAGCGAACCGCCGGCGCGGCATTCGACCTAATTGACCGGTTGTTCGAGCTCCCCTATATGAACGTCTCACGGGTTCAATCCTTGCTGAACGTATCTCATACGGCGGCGCAAAGGCATATCGCCAGACTGGTGGATGCTACCGTGCTTGCGCCGGCGCCGCGGCGGAGCCGCCCTCAGCTCTATGTGGCCCAGGGCATTCTCAACGCTATCGCTGCGGAGCCGGACTTTCGCGATTTCTGATCTCCTCTAGCGCCGCCCGGATCTCGTCGGCGTGGACGGCGTAGAAGGCGCCCACCACCGGCCGGCCGCCGGGCGTCCGACGCGCGGCGGCGCGGGCCATGCCGGCCACTGCGCCGGCCGCGTTCAGCACCGGGCCGCCGCTGTCGCCAGGATCAATGGGAGTGTCCATCTCCAGGTTGCGGCCATAGCTGTCGGGGCCGAAGTTGGTGATTTGGGACAATATCCCGGCGCGGGCTTTGGGCGAACCCACCTCGCCCGTGGGCTTGACGCCGCTTCCGGAGTAGCCCAGCGCCAGCAGGGCCTTTGCGATGTCGCTGGCGCCCGGATCGCCCAGCGGCAGCGGGGTGGCGCCTTCGCCCAGTCGCACTTCGCCCACTCTGTAGCGTAGCAGGGCCACGTCCCGTCGCCGGTCTAATCCGGCAACGGCAGCGGTAAAGGGAGGCGCGGCGGCTTGTCGGATCACCACCGCCTCCGCCTCGGCAATCACGTGCGCCGCCGTCACGATGAACCCCGGTTCCAGCAGCCAGCCGGTGCCGTACCGACCATCCTTCGGCTCGATGTAGAACACCGACGGCCACGCCCGTTGATACACCCGGCTCAGGTCGGGCGAAACGGCATCGGCCAGGGCCGCGTCCACCGCCGGCGCGATCCGCGCCTCCCACTCGGCATCCGTAGGCGCGCACGCCGCCGACAACAGAATGAGCGCGGCGGCCAGCAGCATCGGCAAATATGCCCTTGGCCTCGCTGCGCCGCCGCGCCTTTGCGTTAAATTCCTTGCCAGCAGCCTACCGCGTCAACTCTGCGAATCGAGATCAGATAAACCGCGCCGGCGCCCGCGCCTCGTCGGCATAGTCGATATAGACCGTGATGACCTCGCTGAAGAAGTCCACCGCCTCGACACCCTGCTCCCGCTGGCCCACGCCCGACGCCTTCAGGCCGCCGAAGGGCAGATGCAC
This sequence comes from Dehalococcoidia bacterium, assembly GCA_963692995.1. Classification (GTDB taxonomy): domain Bacteria; phylum Chloroflexota; class Dehalococcoidia; order Lucifugimonadales; family UBA3495; genus Bin87. The sequence goes on along the minus strand of OY843611.1, from coordinate 35,270 downwards.
CTCGCCGCCCAGCGTGGGCGCGTTGACGTGAACCATTCCGGCGTCCACCGTATTGATGTACCGGAAGGCGCGGGGAATGTCCCGGGTGTACACCGAGGACGACAGGCCGAACTTCACGTTGTTGGAGATCTCCACCGCGTGATCCAGGTCCCGGGCGCGGAACACCGTCAGCACCGGCCCGAAGATCTCCTCCCGGGCGATGCGCATTTCGGGCGACACGTCGGTGAAGATGGTGGGTTCCACGTACCACCCTTCGTCGTAGATGCCGCCGGAGAGCGTGCGCCCGCCGAAGGCCACCGTCGCGCCTTCGTCCCGACCGATTGAGATGTAGTCGGACACCGTGCGCTGCTGGGACTCGCTGGACAGGGGGCTTACGTCGATGCCATCTTCGATACCGTCGCCGATGGTCAGCCGGGAGGTGCGCTCGACCAGCTGCTCCATGAACTCGTCGTACACGCCGTCCTCAACGATGACTCGGCTGGTGGCGGTGCAGCGCTGGCCCGTGGAGCCGAAGGCCCCCTGCACGATGCCGCCCAGAGCCTTGTCCAGATCGGCGTCGGCCAGGAGGATGACGGCGTTCTTGCCGCCCATCTCGGCCTGCACCTTCTTCAACAGAGACGCGCCGCGGGTGTACAGGTCGGTGCCGATCTCCGTGCTGCCGGTAAAGGATATGCCCGTCACATCGGGGGATTCAACCAGGGCGTTGCCCACGCTGCCGCCCGGGCCGGTGATCAGGTTCAGCACGCCGGGCGGCACGCCGGCCTCCTCAAACACCTCGATCAATTTCACCGCGCACAGCGGCGTGCTGGAGGCCGGTTTGAAGATGATGGCGTTGCCGCAGATTAGCGCCGGCGCCATCTTCCACGCCGGGATGGCGATGGGGAAGTTCCACGGCGTGATGATGCCCACCACGCCCAGGGGCCGACGCACGGTGTAGGCCACGGTGTTGGGCAGTTCCGACGGCGTGGTGTAGCCGAACATCCGGCGACCCTCGCCGGCGGCGTACTCGATAATGTTCATCGCTCGCTTCACCTCACCGCGAGCGTCGGGCAGGGGCTTGCCCTCCTCCGTGGTGATGGTGCGGGCGATCTCTTCGCCCCGCCGTTCCATAATCTCCAGGGCGCGGAAGAGCGTCTGGGCGCGCACCGGAGCCGGCGTATCGGCCCAGCCGGGCGCCGCTTCGGCGGCTGCCGCCACCGCCCGCAGCGTATCCTCCGGGTTGGACAGCTGAAAGCGCCCCAGCAGCTCTTCCTTATGGGCCGGGTTATAGGTGGAATAAGTGCGGCCGGAGTCGGAAGGCGTCCACTGGCCGGCGATAAAGTTGTAGTGCGTGCGAACTTCGTTTAGCAAAGGGTTAGAGGTGGGCATCGTGGCTCAGGCTCCTGTGTTCATACGCCGGCGGCGGCTGGCGGGTGCGATGCAGAATACTACCCGGCGGAACCGACGGCAAGCGGCGTGGCATAACGCGACGCCGTAGGGTTAGAATTGACGCCGTCCGGTCCATTGACCGACGCCGATGACCGACGCCGTACCAGCCCATTGCGAAGGAGAACCCCAATGTCCGCTTATGTCATAGCAACGCTTGAAGTTACCGACCCGGAGAAGTTTGAGGTCTATCGCGGGCAGGTTCCCGCCACCATCGAGAAGCACGGGGGCCGATACCTGGTGCGCGGCGGCGACGCAACGGTGGTAGAGGGCGACCAGCCGGCCCGCCGCACGGTAGTGCTGGAGTTTGACAGCCTGGAAAAAGCCAACGGCTGGTACTACTCCGACGACTACGCCGGCCCCAAGGAACTCCGCATCGCGTCCACCATTTCCAACGTGATGATCGTGGCCGGGGTCTGAACCGGCTCCCTCCCCTTGCCATTCCCGCCCGGTGGTGGCAACCTTGCCGGGATGCGCAACTTGCGCCGGAGGGAATGACCATGACCATCAATCAACCGGAGCACGCCCAACCGGAGCACGGCCGACCAGCCCCCAGCAAAGCGGAAGTCCTCGGCTACCTGAAGGACGACGTGAACTGGGGTCGCTGGGGGCCCGATGACCAGAAGGGCGCGGTCAACCTGGTTGACGACGCCAAGCGATTGCGCGCCGCCGGGCTGGTCCAGAGCGGACGCGCCGTATCCCTCAGCCGGGAGTTCCCCGTCACGCCGGCGCCCAACAACCCGACGCCGGCCATCCACTATATGCGGAAGGGCCCCCGCGAGCCGGGCGGGGGAATGTCCACCGACTACTACGGCATCTCCTACCACGGCACCGCTACCACCCACCTGGACGCCCTTTGCCACGTCTGGGACCACAACGGGATGTGGAATGGCAAAGACCCCAACGAGATGATCCAGTTCGATGGGGCCAAGTACGGCTCCGTGGAACACTGGAAAGAGGGCATCATCACCCGGGGCGTGCTGCTGGACGTGCCGCGGTATCGGGGCGCCGACTACGTGACCCAGGAAACCCCCATCCACGGCTGGGAACTCCAGGACATCTGCGACGCCCAAGGCGTGCAAATGGAGCCGGGCGACGCCCTGGTGGTGTACGGCGGCCGGGAGAAGTGGAACGCCGACGGCAACGCCATCTGGGGCAGCGATCCGACCCGGCGGCCCGGCCTGCACGCTTCATGTCTCAAGTTCATCCGGCAGAGCGACTGCTGCGTGCTGGTGTGGGACATGATGGACCACACGCCCAACGGCTACGACCTGCCCTGGTCGGTCCACGGCAGCATCTTCGCCTACGGCATCGGCCTGCTGGACAACGCCCTGCTGCAACCCCTGGCCGAAGCCTGCGCCGATGCCGGCCGCTGGGAGTTCATGCTCACCATCAACCCTCTGCGCGTGGTGGGAGGCACCGGCTCCCCGGTGAACCCGGTGGCAATTCTGTAACGCTCCGGCCCGGCGGCCCGAGGCCCGCTTTGCCGGAACGGATACCGGCCCGGCTGGCCTTGCAATATAGGCGTAACGGCGCTCCGGTTCGCGTGATGTGGGGATTCAAGAACGTTCCGGAGCGCCTCGCCTGGATCATCACAACGTACTGCCCAAGTTTGGACGAAGCAGTCGGCCCGCTAACCTGTTCCGTCTCTCCGGTCAGACCCGTCTCTCCGGTCGGAAACGATGCGCCCGTCCTTGATGACCAGTTGCAGTTGGCGCAGGTTGTTGATGTCATCCAGGGGGTTGGCGGCGACCACGATCAGGTCGGCGATTTTGCCCCTTTCCACCGTGCCTAGCTGATCACCCACGCCGCATAGCTCGGCGGCGTTGCGGGTTGCGGCCAAGAGGGTCTGCCAGGCGGTTGCGCCATCGCGGACCCACAGTCCCATTTCCAGCAGGGCGGCCTCGCGCAGCGGGCGAATGTCGGAGCCCAGAGCCATTTTCACCCCGGCGTCCAGAGCGCGGCGGAACCAGTGGGCGTGCTCATCGGCGGCAGCGTCGGCGCGGCACTGGAGCTCGGTGGCGATGTTGCGCTGGGCCAGCCAACGCCTTTCGTAGTCATTCTGCGCCTGCCCCTCGGTGAGGTGCGAGATGGCCAGCGTGGGAACGTACCAGGTGGGAGATTCGGCCAGCGTCGCGATGCACTGCTCGTCCATAATGTAGCCGTGCTCCACGGTATGCGCGCCCAGGCGCAGCGCCGACTTGACCGCGTCCGGATTGGCGGCGTGGGCCATTACCGGAAACTCGCGCTGACGGCAGATGGCGAAGGCGGCGGCCAGCTCCTCTTCCAGCAGGAAGGAATGCCAGTGACGGTCCCAGTCCGGCCCCATGATGCCGCCGGTGAGGTTCAGCTTGATGTGGTCAACGCCGTTTTTCATCTGCTCGCGGATGGCCTGCACGAACCCGTAGGGGCCGTCGCACTCCCGCGCCTGGCCGGAGGTGAGGAAATGTCCGCCGGTGGTGGTGAGAAAGTATCCCGACGCAAAAACCCGCGGCCCCGCCACGCCACCGGCCGCGAAGGCCCGTTTCCAGGCAACGTCCATAAAGTGGGCCGCGCCGCCGCAGCGCACGCCGGTTACGCCGGCCTCGGTCAACGCCAGGGACAGCTGCCGGCCGAAGTTGGCCGTTTCCTGAGCCGGCGTCGTTCCCGGAGGCACCGGATAGTCGGGGTGAATATGCACATCCCACAGGCCGGGCAGCAGGTAGGCCCCGCGCAGGTCGATGACGCGCCGGCCGGCCGTTTCGCCGACCCGGCCGGCGCCGGCCTCGCTAATGCGGCCATCCTGGATGACCACGGTGGCCTCAGGCGTCACGCCGGGATTGACGCAGTCGATCAGGTTGGCATTGGTCAGGGCTAACGGCATCACAGATAACTCCGAGAGAAACTGCGCGTCTCGATGGGACACGCTGGGGGACATTATAGCCGCCGCGCATTATAGCCCGCGGAAGCCGTTGGGCCAAACGGCCCGGGCGCCCGGCGCGGCAGCCCGCATCCCCCAACGGCCCGGGCGCCCGGCGCGGCAGCCCGCATCCTCCAACGCGGGACTCCGCAGCGCCAATCTCGCGTTCCGCCGCACCCTGGCGCACACGCATATCCGTGCTTGGGGGGTGTACAATCGGGCCAGCGTTCGCGGACTCCGCCAGCGCGGAATGTGACTTACGTGGCAAGAATCGGCGTCCGCTCGACATCCCCAATGCTGGAAGTTCTGGGGAACTCACGTTTTCGGGCGATCTGGTACGTGGTCAACGTATCCGAGCTGACGCGCTGGATGGAGTTGCTGGTCACCAGCGTGCTGGTCTATTCGCTGACCGATTCGGCTTTGATGCTGGGGATGGTGCTGGGCTTCGAGAATCTGCCGCGACCCATTTTCTCGCCCTTCACCGGCATCATCGCCGACCGCTTTGACCGCAAGAAAATCTGGGTCAGCTCAATGGCCATCAAGGCCGGGGCCGGCATTGCGCTGTTCGTCCTCCTGCTAACCGGGCAGATCGCGCCCTGGCACGTTTTCGCCGCCATGCTGCTGCAAGGCATCAGTCGAGCTCTGGAAGACCCGGCCCGGCGCACCGCGATTTTTGACATTGTGGGCGAGCGTCGCGTGGTCAATGCGCTGTCCATAGACTCCCTCAGCGGCACCCTCGGTCGCATGGTGGGCCCCTTCGTCGGCGGCTTTTTCATCGAGCATCTGGCCTACTTCTGGCCCCACTACGCCGGATACACCTGGGCCTACGTCCTGATCGTCGTCATGCATGCCACGGCCATGGCGCTGGCAATCCGCGTGCGCATCCCCCGTGTGGAGCGGGAGTGGCGGGTGGAGCCCATCTGGAACAGCCTGGGCGACGTGGTACGCGCCGCGTTCAGCCACCGGCAACTAATGGGGATGCTCTTCATAACCATAATGATCAACGGCCTGGCCTTCCCGGCCCGTCAATTCGTGCCGGCCATTGGTCGAGACTACCTGGGAGTCGGCGAAACGCTGGTGGGCGTCCTGGCCGCGGCAGAATCCGTGGGCCAGTTGGTAACGGCGATTATCCTGGCGTCGGTGGGAACGTTTCGTTATCACGGGCGAATTTTTGCTGCCGGCGCGTTCACCGTGATGATCCTGTCAACGGTTTTCGTCTGGTCTCCCTGGTACGCGGTTACTTTTCTCATACTGGTTCTCAGCGGGATCGGCCTGTCCTGTTTCGGGACGATGCAGGGAGCCATCACCATGCGGTCGTCGCCGCCGGAGATGCGGGGGCGCATGGTGGGCTTGCAAAGCCTGTGCATCGGCATCGGAACGCCGCCGGGCGTGCTGTTCATGGGATGGCTGGGCGATGCCATCGGCATCCAGCTGTCGGTTACGCTGAACGCCCTGCTCTGCATCGCCATCTCCCTGCCGGCGCTGTCCGTGACGCCGCTGATCAGCCGCCCGTCGGATCCCCCGCCGCCGACCGTGGCGCGGCCTCCCGCTCCCTGATCACCCCAGCCGGCAGCTGACCCGCCCGGACTGAGCCGCCCGGACGGAGCCGCCCGCGCTGGCTCAGCTACCCCTCAACCTTGGGAACATCCACCTTGAAAACGAAGGGCGCATTGATCTCACCCCTTTCGCCCAGCTTCAGCGAGATTGACCTATATGAGGCTGCGGAGTACCCTCGCGAGCAGATTGCCCGTCACGTAGCGACCTACGGTTATCAAGAACCGTTGCAGGTGGGATAAACGGTCATGTCCTTCGACAACACAGACAGCGTTGCCGCTGCGTCCAAGACCCGGACATCCTTTCGCCTGCCCGACCCGCCGGAGCGCCACCCTGACGACATGACCAGTTTCAAGCATCTGGCCGCCACCGGACACGCCCACCATCTTGCCATGCGCCTGGGCAACCCCGAAACTACCATCGTCACCGGAGAGCGGTACGTCGTAGTCCGACCCACCCGCAACATGGCCGGCAGCCACTACCCGGACTTGCTGGTGGCCTTCGGAGTGGACCCGACGCTGTATGAAGCCAACAACGGCTACATCATCTCGGAGCAGGGCAAGCCGCCCGACTTCGCGCTGGAGATAGCGTCGCCAGCCACGGGGCGCATCGACGTCAGCGACAAGCGGGACGATTACGCGGCGATTGGGATAGGAGAATATTGGCGGTTTGACGAGACCGGACAGCATCACGGGACGCGACTGGCGGGGGACCGACTGGAGGATGGCCAGTACCTGCCCGTTGACATCAATGAAGTAGCGGAAGGGGGGTTGCAGGGATACAGCACAGCGTTGAACCTGCTCCTGCGGTGGACTAACGGGACGCTGGGCTGGCACGACCCTGATACTGGGTTGCACATCGCCACCTTCGAGAGCGAGCAGGTACGCGCCGACCGGGAGCGGGCGGGGCGGATGGAAGAGCGCGCCGCCCGGATACTGGCGGAAGCGCAGGTGCGCGCTCTGCAAGAGCAACTCCGACGGTTGCGTAGCGACTGATCACCAACCGATGAAATGACGGAAGGGGAGCCGGAATGACGGTGTTTGCGAAACACGGCCTAGTGTGAGGGGACTTTGGGAGTTTCGCAATTTCCTCCCCAGCTTCAGCGAGATTGACCTATATGAGGCTACGGAGTACCCTCGCGAGCAGATTGCCCGTCGCGTAGCGACCTACGGTTATCAAGAACCGTTGCAGGTGGGATAAACGGTCATGTCCTTCGACAACACAGACAGCGTTGCCACTGCGTCCAAAACCCGGACATCCTTTCGCCTGCCCGACCCGCCGGAGCGCCACCCCGACGACATGACCAGTTTCAAGCATCTGGCCGCCACCGGACACGCTCACCATCTTGCCATGCGCCTGGGCAACCCCGAAACTACCATCGTCACCGGAGAGCGGTACGTCGTAGTCCGACCCACCCGCAACATGGCCGGCAGCCACTACCCGGACTTGCTGGTGGCCTTCGGAGTGAACCCGACGCTGTATGAAGCCAGCAACGGCTACATCATCTCGGAGCAGGGCAAACCGCCCGACTTCGCGCTGGAGATAGCGTCGCCAGCCACGGGGCGCATTGACGTTGGGGAGAAGCGGGACGATTACGCGGCGATTGGGATAGGAGAATATTGGCGGTTTGACGAGACCGGACAGCATCATGGGACGCGACTGGCGGGGGACCGACTGGAGGATGGCCAGTACCTGCCCGTTGACATCAATGAAGTAGCGGAAGGGGTGTTGCAGGGATACAGCCCGGCGTTGAACCTGCTCCTGCGGTGGACTAACGGGACGCTGGGCTGGCACGACCCTGATACTGGGTTGCACATCGCCACCTTCGAGAGCGAGCAGGTACGCGCCGACCGGGAGCGGGCGGGGCGGATACTGGCGGAAGCGCAGGTGCGCGCCCTGCAAGAGCAACTCCGACAGTTGCGTGGCGACTGATCACCAACCGAGGAAATGACGGAAGGGGAGCCGGAATGACGGTGTTTGCGAAACACGGCCTAGTGTGAGGGGACTTTGGGGGTTTCGCAATTTTTCCTCCCCAGCTTCAGCGAGATTGACCTATACGAGGCTGCGGAGTACCCTCGCGGGCAGATTGCCCGTCGCGTAGCGACCTACGGTTATCAAGAACCGTTGCAGGTGGGATAAACGGTCATGTCCTTCGACAACACAGACAGCGTTGCCGCTGCGGCCAAAATCCGGACATCCTTTCGCCTGCCCGACCCGCCGGAGCGCCACCCCGACGACATGACCAGTTTCAAGCATCTGGCCGCCACCGGACACGCTCACCATCTTGCCATGCGCCTGGGCAACCCCGAAACTACCATCGTCACCGGAGAGCGGTACCTAGTAGTCCGACCCACCCGCAACATGGCCGGCAGCCACTACCCGGACTTGCTGGTGGCCTTCGGAGTGGACCCGACGCTGTATGAAGCCAACAACGGCTACATCATCTCGGAGCAGGGCAAACCGCCCGACTTCGCGCTGGAGATAGCGTCGCCAGCCACCGGGCGCATTGACGTTGGGGAGAAGCGGCACGATTACGCGGCGATTGGGATAGGAGAATATTGGCGGTTTGACGAGACCGGACAGCATCACGGGACGCGACTGGCGGGGGACCGACTGGAGGATGGCCAGTATCTGCCCGTTGACATCAATGAAGTAGCGGAAGGGGTGTTGCAGGGATACAGCCCGGCGTTGAACCTGCTCCTGCGGTGGACTAACGGGACGCTAGGCTGGCATGACCCCGATACTGGGTTGCACATCGCCACCTTCGAGAGCGAGCAGGTACGCGCCGACCAGGAGTGGGCGGGGCGGATGGAAGAGCGGGCGGGGCGGATGGAAGAGCGCGCCGCCCGGATACTGGCGGAAGCGCAGGTGCGCGCCCTGCAAGAGCAACTCCGACGGCTGCGTAGCGACTGATCACCAACCACTACCTGCGGCCCCGGCGCGAGGATGTGCTAAAATCCCCGTGTATCCTACCCCATTCCTATCAGCGGTAGCCAAATGCCTCCCCGCAAAGCCGCCACAACCCGCCGCTCCCGGAAGCAGCCGAGCGTTGCCATAACCGACGCCATCCGGCTGCTCACCGAGGAGTATGGGCCTTTTGAGAACGCGCCGCGCCTGGACCCGGCCCACGAACTGACCTTCACCATCCTGTCCCAGCATACTTCCGACCGCAATTCGGAGCGCGCGTTCCGCAGCCTGATGAACGCCTTTGGCTCGCTGGAGGCGGTGGCCGACGCCCCGGTTGCCGACATTGAGACGGCGATCTCTGGCGGCGGTCTGGCCAAGGTCAAAGCGCCCCGCATCAAGACGGCGCTCAACCGGATAAGGGAGCTGAACGACGGCTCGCTGGATCTGCATTTCCTGGCCGAAATGCCCCTGGCCGAGGCGCGGGCCTGGCTGCGGCAATTGCCCGGCATCGGCCCCAAGTCCGCCGGAATCATCCTGAGCTTTTCTCTGGGTATGCCGGCCATGGCCGTAGATACGCACATCTACCGGGTCAGCAAACGCCTGGGCCTCATCGGCCCCAAGGTGAGCGCAGAGAAGGCCCACGAGGCGCTGGAGGCCGCCATGCCTCCCGAAGACGTGTATCCCTTCCACGCCGCCTTCATCACCCACGGCCGGCAGGTTTGCAAGGCCCAGCGGCCGCTATGCGGCGCGTGCGTGGTCAGCTATGGCTGCCCTTCCCGTGACGCAACCGCCCTGCGGGAAGCGGCGGCGACTGGCGAAAAATCCGTCGCTAGTGAAAAATCCGTCGCCGCGGGCCAGGACTCCGCCGACACCCACCGGCCCGACGGCCAGGCTCCGGGACGGCGGCGACGCAGCGCCGACGCCGCTACGCCCGTCCCGCACACCCAAGTCGTCAAGGAGCTGCAACCGTGAAAGTCGGAATCATCAATGTGACCGGATACGCCGGGTGCGAGCTGGTCCGCATCCTGCGTCACCATCCCGAAGTGGAGATCGCGTCCGTTACCGGGCGGAGCGCCGCCGGCCAGCCGCTGGGCCAGGTCTTTCCCCACCTGGACAACCTGGAGCTGGAGGTCACCGCCGACCTGGGCGACGAACTGGACCTGGTATTCTCGGCCCTGCCCCACAAGGCCAGCGCCGAAGCCTGCATCCCCCTGCTGGAGCAGGGCGTCAAGGTAGTGGACATATCGGCGGACTTCCGCCTTAAGCAGGCCGACGTGTACCGTCAGTGGTACGGCGTGGAGCATCCCGATCCCACCTACCTGGAAGAGGCGGTGTACGGCCTCACCGAGCTGAACCGGGCAGCCGTCGCTGACGCTCGCCTGGTCGCCAACCCGGGCTGCTATCCCAGCAGCGCCATTCTCGCCCTGGCGCCGGCCATCAAGCACGGGTTGATTGGCCGCGACATCATCGTGGACAGCAAGTCCGGCGTTTCCGGCGCCGGCCGCTCGCTGAGCCTGACCACGCATTTCTCCGAGGTCAACGAGAACGTGATGGCCTACTCGGTCAGCGGCCACCGCCACCTGCCCGAAATCAGCCAGGAACTGGATACCATTGGTCAGCAATCCGGGGCCGATGCGCCGGTCAACCTAACCTTCCTGACGCATCTCATCCCCATGACCCGGGGCATCCTGAGCTCGTGCTACGCGCCGCTGCGGGAAGACGCGGCCCAGGATCCGGAGGCCAGCGAGCGCATCCGCCGGATGTACCAGGACTTCTACGCCGACGACGCCTTCGTCCAGGTCACCAACGCGCCGCCGCAGACCAAGCAGACCCTGGGCAACAACCAGTGCCTGATCTACCCGGTGGTGGACTCGCGGACCAACCGGCTCATCGTCATCAGCTGCCTGGACAACCTGGTGAAAGGCGCCGCCGGCCAGGCCGTGCAGAACATGAACCTGATGTGCGGTTACCCGGAGGAAATGTCCCTGGAAGCCCTGGCCGTGTACCCGTAATCGGGGTTCCTGTGATACACTATTCGGGCGTTGCCAATGCTACGCCCAGCGCCCCGGTCGTCTAGCCTGGTCAAGGACGCCACCCTTTCAAGGTGGAGATCATGGGATCGAAGCCCATCCGGGGTACCAACAAATAAAGCGGCCCTTCGCGCTTACGCGGAGGGCTTTTTCGTTACTCGCGTCTCGACTGCCGGGGCGGTGGTGAACTTCTTGTTCTGAACGTCAAAGAGTTTGGCGAAGTTGCCTGACGATTTCGTCATACCCCGGCGCCGGAACGCGCGCGCCGGCATCGCGTCCCGGGTTGAACAATCCCGTTCCGGGCGGCTATGCTATGCCGACGCCGCCGGCGGCTTGCCGGCCAGCAAAACTCACCACCATCCACCCATCAGGAGCGAAGCAAAATGGCCGGCACCAAGACCGCATTGTCCGTTGACGTAAACGCCGAGCATATCGGCCTCATCAACTCGTCCAAGGAAAAGTACAACATCGCCGACGAGGGCAAGGTTATCCGCATCATCATGGACTACCTGATCATCAACCCCGGCATCCACGACACCGTGTTCAAGGACGTGCGCTGCCTGCGCTGCGAATAGCAACGGGCCGCGTCGATCACGGGCCGCGTCTAGCACGGGCCGCGTCTAGCAACGCAGGGGCGGGGTTGAAACCCGTCCCTGCTACGCGCCGGTGTGCTTTACCGCCTCCAGGGCCAGATAATAGCCGTACACGCCGAAGCCATACACGCAGCCCTTGCTCACCGGCAGCACCGCCGAGACGGTGCCCCGGGCGGTGGGGTTGCTGGCGTGCACCTCGATCACCGGCATCGGCACCTGGGCGATGGCGCCCCGCAACGGGCCGTTGACGGTAGTGAAACCCGCCGGGTTGATGAGGCAGGCGTCGTAGCCCTCCTCCCAGGCGTCATACAGGGCGTTGGTCACCTCGCCCTCCACGTTGGAGTGGACGATTTTCACGTCGATGCCCAAGCTTTCGCCGTAGCCGCGGATCTGCTCGTTGATCTGGTCCAGGGTGTTGGGACCGAAGGTTTCAACCTGCACCTTGCCGCGCATATTCATTCCGGCGCCCTGGATTACCAGCACCTTGGTCATGGTCATTCTCCTGGTGGGGTTTGGGAAGAGCCGTTGCGCCGGCCGCCGTCCGGGGTGATGGCTCGTTCTTCCTCATCGTCCGGGCCATCATAGGCTCGCGGCGGCGACGGCGTTTCGGTTACGTAGCCGGCCAGCAAGACGTCGAGCTGTAGCATCAGCATCTTGTTCCAGGCCGCCGAAGTTTGCAGCGCGCTCGTCGTATCGCTCATTTCTTCGGCGAGGATTGCGGCAATCCGCGTCTGGATAAAGGATATGGTGCCGGTCATAAAGCGGGCCGGCACCGAACCGTGACGACCGGCCGGCGCCGGCGGGTTGCTGTGCACTACCCCGACGGCCAGCAGGAAAACGGGAAACTGGTGGTCAATCCGAAAATCGATGCTGTTCCGGAGCCAACGGGCCAGGCTGTGCTTGCGCCGTTCCAAGCGGGTATCGTTGACCGCGCCGTCGCGGGTGAGAAAATAGCGGGCCGTCGCCGGATAGGACAGGAAACGCTCATACACGGCGGCGGCCAGTTCGTCGGCGCGGGCCAACAGTATGGGGCCGCTGGCCTGCAACAGGGCGAGGTCGTCGTCCGTAAGGCCCACGAAATCGGCCATCTGCTGCATCCGGGCCGGCCAGTCAAAAATAGTCAAGGGACGCCCTCCCAACATCAGGATAGGTGGCGGGTTGACTATACCGCCCAACTTGTCGCGGGGCAAGCCGGCCGGTTTCGCCCGCCGGCGCCCCACTTTTGGGATGCTGGCAACTAATCGCCGCCCAACCGTTCCGCCCGCAGGAATCGCTCCAGTTCTCGCACCAGGGCCTCGGGGTCGGGCATCTCCGCGGCGTCGCGGGCCGCGTCGTAACGTTCTTCCAGCGTGGTGATGTATTTGCCCAGTTGCGCGTCCTCGGCCATCACCTTTGCCACTTCCTTGTCGAAGGCGTCAGCCATCACCGTGAGTTGGGCCAGGTCAACGGGCAGTTGCAGCATATCCTTCAGGTTGCGGGCCAGTCCCAGGCCCACCCGGAAGTTGGGCGTGGCCCGCAGGTAATGAGAAACGTGGCCCCACAAGGAGGTGTAGCCGATGCCCCGGGCCGCCAGGGATTCGGAAACCGGCACGGTGATGCCGGAAGGCCCCTGGTAATTGGACGTGCGCACGTTATTGTCCTCGAAGGCGGCCTGGATCTGCCGGTTGGAGGAGGAGCCGCTGTACTTGACCGCCCGGGTGTGCGGCACCGCGTCCAGCAGCGCGCCGATATGCACCGCCGACTTCACGCCGCAGCGCTGGGCCAGATCGCCCACCAGGGAGGAGAAGGTGCGCCAGCGCAGGTGTGGCTCGGCGCCCAGATAGAAGACCACCGGCGCTGCGGTGGGATTGGTCGCGGGATCCGGCCCGGGCCAGTAGTAGAACTCGTTGGCCGGCCATTGCAGATGCCGAACACCGTCCTTGCTGCGGGTGGAACGGGGCCGCTCCTGGGCGAAGTTGAAAAACTCTTCCGGATCGATCTCGGCGAATTTCACCGCTCCCAGCGCGTTCATCAGGTAATTCAGCGTGGCGGTGGCCGCGTCTCCCGCATCGGGCCAGCCGCGAAAGGCAAGAACCATGAGCTCGGCGGGCTGCTCCGGGAACTGGCTGACAATGACGTAATCGTCGAAAGAGGGCATCAAATCATCCTATGGTTATTGTCAAGTAAAATAGCCAGGCGCAAAACGGGGGCATTCTATCACCGGGCTTACCGCCGGGCAACGCCGGCATCCGCCATTGCAAAACTCCCCCAATTCCCCCTCCACCCATCGTCCGTCATTCCCGCTTTCGCGGGAATGACGGGATAAGCGGGAGTGACCAGTTAAGCGGGAGTGACCGGGTAAATTGACGACACGCCCTGGGGTTGAGGGTGAAGTCAATACTTGCGGCGTGGGTCAGGCGAATCAACAGCCTGGCCGGAAAGCAAATCTGGAATTTCGCAATTTCCTCCCGCCGCTATTCGTCATCCGGGTGGGTGGTGATGAACCGTCCGGCCCGCGCCGGGTCAACGTGGGGCGCGCGGACGGTCACGCCGGACTGCTCTTCCTGCAAAAGCACGGTTATGCTGCTGTCGGCGTCGCCCCAGCCCCGGTTCATGGCCTGCATGGCGATCTGCTCCGCCAGGGTGGACATGGGCATAGGCACGTCGTACTCCCGGGCCAGCTCCGTCGCCAGCGAGATGTCCTTGAAGGCCAGGTTCAGGGCAAACCCGGCCGGCTCAAACTCCCCGCGGAACATCGTGCGCGCCAGCCCTTCGTGGAGTACCCGCATGCGGCCCAGCGAGCCGCGACGGATGCACTCCCACAACGCCTCCGGCTCCACGCCGGCCTTAACGCCCAGGGTCAGACCCTCCGCGATGGCCTGGCGCACGCTGTGGCCGATCATGTTGTGCACCAGTTTCGCCACGCTGCCCGCGCCGATCTCCCCGGCGTAGAACACCTTGTCGCCGAAGGAATCCAGCGCCGGCTTCACTCGCTCAAACACCTCCCGGTCGCCGCCCACCATCACCGCCAGGTTCCCCGACGCCGCCCCGGTCTTGCCGCCGCTCACCGGCGCGTCCAGCACATGGCAGCCCTTGGCCCGGAACTTGGGCTCGATCTCCCGGATCAGCGTGGGCCGGCTGGATGACAGATCGATGTACACGCTGCCCGGTCGGATGCCCTCCAGCACGCCGGCGGCGCCCGTGGCTACCGTCTCCACCTCGTAGGGTCCGGGCAGCGAGGTGAAGGTGATGTCGCTGGCGGCGGCCACTTCCGCCGGAGAGTTGGCCAGACGCGCACCGCCTTCCAGCAGGGGCCGGGCCGCCTCCTCGCGCAGGTCATAGACGATCATGGGGTAGCCGGCTCTTTGGATGTTGGCGGACATGCCGCCGCCCATGTTGCCCAGGCCGATGAATCCTACGGTTTCCATAATGCACCCTCGCTCCAAAATCAGTTTGGCAGCAGGAAGTATAACGCACGTCTCGGTTGCCCCGCCGGGGCGCTTGCGCTACACTTTTTCAGGCCCGCACGCTGCGCCTGCGATTCGCCATGCCGACGATTACCGACAACATCACAGCCGACGCGCTTGCCGATCATAGCGACGTTGGCAACTTCCGTAGCGTCCTCGACAACGTGCGCCGGCTGGCCAATCTTGCGGGGGTCTCGGCGTATCTGGCCGGCGGTCCGGTCCGCGACCATCTGCTGTCGGTTCCGCTGAAAGACCTGGACATCGGCGTGGTAGGAGACGCTCCCGCGCTGGCCGCCAAGTTGGCGGACGCCACCGGCGGAAAGTTGACCGTTCACCAACGCTTCGGCACCGCCAGCGTTGCCACGTCGAACTGCACCGTTGACCTGGTGACGGCTCGTCGCGAGACCTACCGCCATCCCGGGGCGCTGCCCGACGTGTCCGCCGGCGACCTGAACGACGATTTGGCGCGCCGCGACTTCACCATCAACGCCATGGCCATCCCCATTGCCGGCGCATCCACCGAGCTGGTGGACCATCACGGAGGCCGGGCTGACCTGTCCGCCGGCGTCATCCGCATCCTGCACCGGCAAAGCTTCCGCGACGACCCGACGCGCATCCTGCGGGCCGTGCGCTACGCCGCCCGGTTTGGGTTCCGTATGGATGAGGCTACTCAGGCCGCCATGGCGGAAGCGCTGGCCGCCGGCGCGATGGCGACGCTGACCGCGGATCGGATGCGGCACGAGCTGGAGCGCATGCTGGACGAGCCGGCGCCCCTGGCCGCGCTGCGCCTGGCCAGCGCGTCGGGCGTGCTGACGGCGGTTCATCGGTCGATGAGCGTTGCTCACCTGGACGCGCTGGCGGATCGGCCAACGGCTCCGCTGACCTGGCTGGCCGCGTTGGTCTGGCCGTTGACGCCCACCGAAGGCGCCGCGCTGGCCGCCCGGCTCAACGCGCCGTCCGAGTGGATCCGGGTCATCGGCGACACCGCCCGGCTGAAGGCGCGGTTGCCGGATCTGGGCGAAGCGGATCCGGCGCCATCGGGAGTCTGCGCGCTGCTGGATGGGCGGTCGCCGGACGCGCTGCGGGCCGCCGCGCTGTTGGCGCAGCCGGCGGCGGCGGAACGCATCCGCCGCTACCTGGCGGAATGGTGGTCGGTGGCTCCCCGGCTGCGCGGCTCCGACCTGCTGGAATTGGGAGTGCCGGCCGGCCCGGCGGTGGGCGAGGCGCTGCGGGCCTTGCGCCAGGCCCGGCTGGACGGCGAAACCAACAACATGGCGGATGAACGGAGCATCGCCCGGAATTGGGCAACCCAATCATAATCATAAGTTGACGCGCAACCATAACTTGCGTAGCGGAGGAAGCGCCGTGACAACCCTGTTTCAAATATCCGGTCCGGTATTCTGCGTGGTCTGCAATGATGCGCTGGAAGGCCCGCATCGTTCCACCTGCCAGATGTGCGGCGGGCCGTTTCACCAACCCTGGTCTCCGGACAGCGCCGCCCCCCGATGCGGGCGGGTCGCCAGTCACGACGAAACTCTCTCCGTGGTATTCCTGTGCCGCGACTGCTACGACAACCGGCGGGCGCCATCGGAATGAGGAGCAAGAATATGAGGAGCAACAATCAGCAATGAAAGCCGTTTACATTGAAGCCCACGGCGCCGTGGACGTTTTGCAGTACGGAGACCGGCCCGACCCGTCGCCCGGACCCAGCGACGTGGTGGTCCGGGTGGGCGCCAGCGCGCTCAACCGTCTGGACATCTTCACTCGCGAGGGGCAGCGCGGGCTGGAGCGGGAGTTCCCGCCGCCGCTGATCCTGGGCGGCGACACCGCCGGCGAGGTGGTGGCCGCCGGCAACGCCGTGAGCGCGCTGAAGGTCGGCGACCGGGTGGTGGTCAATCCCCGCCTGGCCTGCGGCGTGTGCCAGTGGTGCGGCGCGGGCCGGGACGAGCTGTGCCGCCGCAGCCGGTTCCTGGGCACCGCGCGAGACGGCAGCTACGCCGAGTTAGTGGTCGTGCCGGAGGTCAACGCCTACCCGCTGGAGAGCGACGTGTCATTCGCCAACGCTGCCGCGATTCCCACCACCTACCTGCCGGTGTGGAACATGGCGGTGCGGCGGGCTGCCTTGCAGCCCTGGGAGACGGCGCTGGTATTCTCCGCGTCGGCCGGCGTGGGCGCGGCGGCGATCCAGGTATTCAAGAACGTGGTGGGCGCGACGGTTATCACCACCACCAGCACGCCGGAAAAGGCCGAGCTGGCCCGCAACCTGGGCGCGGACTACGTGATCAACTACAACGAGGAGGACATCACCCAGCGGGTGCGGGAGATCACCGGCGGAGCCGGCGTTGACCTGCTGGTGGACCATGTTGGCGCCGACGTGTGGACCCACGGGTTCCGCGCCTTGCGGCCCGGCGGCCGGTACTGCATCTGCGGGGCCACCAGCGGCCTGCGGGCCGAGCTGCACCTGGGCCTGCTGTTCAGCCGGCAGATCGAGATCTACGGCGGCTACATGGGTTCCCGGGAAGATATGCGCCAGATCGTCGCCAGCCTCAACCGGGGCGCCATCAAGCCGGCCATCCACCAAACCTACCCCTTGACCAACGCCGCCGACGCCCACCGCGACATGGAGGCGGCCAACTTCTTCGGCAAGCTGATCCTGGAGCCGTAGTTAGGCCAGCACGACAGCCAACGCAAGAGGGGCGGTACACTGACCGCCCTTCGCGCGAATACTTTTGCCCACCTCCAATTTTCACAGGAGCAGGCGATTTGCTATTGCGGTGGGTGAGCCCGGGCCGGAGATGCTGGATTATTCTAACAACCGTTCGAGCCGATTGATGAATTGTTCCACTTCATCCAATCCGTCGTTCACGTCCTCGTGATCCCAGGTGTCCTCGTAGAAGTTCGTGTGCAGGCTGTTCGCAGTACTGAACCAACCCCGGATGTTTCTGTCGCCAGTTTCTCGACGCAATTGTCTGACGGCTTGGTGTATCAATCCATGTCCGTCATGCTCCCAGCCGCGCTGCTGAGCAATTGCCTTGACGATCTGTGCAGCGGCGCCCCAGCCTTTCTCCGAAGCTTGGCGCAAATCACCAATGGCTAATTCTTGCCTACCTTGGGCTAGTAAATGCCTGCTGTCATTATGATATTTGCGATCTTGTGCGGTCATCAATGTGCTCTCATACCAAGGTTGCATTCAGTATAAATGGAAAGCGCCATTGCGCGCTTTTTCCCGCGCAATGACGCCGGGCTTGGAAGACGGAGTTAATCGAACGCGCCAATCCAGGATGGCGGGATTTGTACGATGTCCTCCGGTGAGCATGGTCTAATCGAGCTGAACCACGCTGGTGCGGAGATTACTGGATTCCCGCTTTCGCGGGCAGGACGGGGTAGGTGCGGGCCGGACGGGGTAGGTGCGGGCAGGACGGGGTGGCGACGGCTCGGCAAGAACTACGGCTTCCCCAACATCCCGCGTACCGCCTCCACCGCGTCGTCCAGCGCCACCATCTCCGCCTCCCGGGCAGTTCGCCGGCGCATTTCGACGGCGGACTGGCGCAGGTTACGCGGACTGACCACCAGGCGCACGGGGAGGCCGATGAGGTCGGCGTCGTTGAACTTGACGCCGGCGGCGGCCTCAGCGCGGTCGTCAAACAGCGTCTCGATGCCGGCGGCCCAGAGCCGGTCGTACAACTCGCCGGCGGCCTCGGCCACCGTCTCATCCGACATATTCAGCGCCACCAAATGCACGTCGTAAGGCGCGATGGGCGGCGGGAATACGATGCCTTGCTCATCGTGGTTCTGCTCAATGGCGGCGGCCAGGATGCGGCTGATGCCGATGCCGTAGCAGCCCATCACCATGGGCCGCTGCTGGCCGTCCTGGTCCAGGTAATAGGCGCCCAGGGCCTCGCTGAAGAAGGTGCCCAGCTTGAAGATGTGTCCCACCTCCACGCCCCGGGTGAATTCCAGTTCCGCGCCGCAGTTGGCGCATTGGTGGCCCGGCTCGGTAAGGGCGATGTCGGCAATCAGATCGGCGTCAAAATCCCGGGGGTAGTTGGCGTTGCGGTAGTGGGTGTCCGGCCGGTTGGCCCCGACCACGAAGTTGCCGCCGTTGGTTATTGATGCGTCGGCGACGCGGCGCACGTTGCTGATGCCGATGGCCGAGGCGGAGCCGGCCACCAGGCCGGCCGCCGCCACTTCGTCGTCGTCGGCCAGGCGCAGCTCGTTGCAGTGCAGAACGTTCTTGAGTTTGACTTCGTTGACCTCCAGGTCTCCCCGGATGGTGACGAACACCACCGCGCCGTCGGCGGCGTAGAAGACGGCCTTGAGCGTCTGCGCTTCGTCCACGCCCAGGAACTCGGATACGGCGGCGATGGTCTTCATGCCCGGCGTGTCCACCGCTTCCAGGGGCAAGGGGTCGGGCACGGGCTGGCCGGGATAGACGCCGGCGGCCTTCTCGGCGTTGGCGGCGTAACCGCAGGACGGGCAGGTGATGACCGTATCCTCGCCGCTGTCGGCGGGCAGCAGGAACTCGTGGGAATCCTTGCCGCCGATGGCGCCGCTGTCGGCCTCGGCCATGACCACCGGAATGCTGCACCGGCGGAACACGTTGCGATACGCCTGGGCCATGACGTTGTAGGAGACGTCCAACCCGTCCTCGCCGGCGTCGAAGGAATAGGCGTCCTTCATGGTGAACTCGCGGACGCGCACCAGGCCGGCGCGCGGGCGCGGCTCATCGCGGAACTTGGTCTGCATCTGGTAAAGGATGACGGGCAAATCCCGGTAGCTCTGCACGTTGCCCTTGACGATGTTGGTGACCACTTCCTCGTGGGTGGGAGCCAAGGCCAGCGGCCGGCCGCGCCGGTCCTCCAGCGAGAACATATTGTCGCCAAAGGCGGCGGCGCGCCCGGTCTGCTCCCAGAGTTCCCGGGGCTGCAACGCCGGCATCCGCAGTTCCTGGCTGCCGGCGGCGTCCATTTCCTCGCGGACGATCTGCTCAATCTTCCGCAGCGACCGCCAGGCCAGGGGCAGGTAGGCATAAACGCCGGCGGCCACCTGCTGAATGAGGCCGGCCCGCAGCATCAGCCGGTGGCTGGCCGTCTCCGCCTCGGGCGGGTCGTCGCGCAGGGTGCGGGTAACGAGACGGGAGATACGCATTATGATGGGCTCCATTGGGCCGTATTTACAAACTTCGTCATTCCCGCGCAAGCCGTCATTCCCGCGAAAGCGGGAATCCAGCGAGTACTAAATAAAGCCGGTTTTCCGCTGGCCGTGATTTTCCGGGTTCCTGCTTGCGCCGGAACGACGGTGTGGCTTCCAGTTTCTAAACCGGCCCTGGCGGCCCGAGGGGTTGATGATTTCAATTCCGCTGGTGCAATATTCAAATTGTAACACGACCAGGCAGCAGGCAAAGGCCGGCCGCTACTGCTGCGGCAACGGAAACTCCGCTCTCCAGATTCGGCCTTCGCCGGGGATGTACTGCCCGGTTCGGATGTCGGTGATGGCGTATTCCGGTAAAGCTGTGGCAGCGATGCACGCTTCGTTGAATATCAGGCCGCGCTTGTCATTGTGATAATCAAAGTCAAAGTTGTCAAAACCGTATTGCTTGCGGTCGTCGGGCAGGTCATTGACATCGGCGGGAATGACGTGCAGAAAGAACCGAGCAGCGGTATCTTCCGGGCCGCACGACTCCTTGAAATAGATCAACCCGTTTTCGTTCAGATAGATGTCGAAGTAAGAGCGTGCAGCCGCCTTCCCGGCCTGGCCCGACTTGACTGCCCAGTAAGCCGCCTTTCTCGATTCGGCGTTCACATACCCCATCACAGCCAATGCAATACCGCCGGCGATTATCACAGCGCATACTGCCGACCAGTGCAGCCGCAGGAATTCATGACGCCCGAACCCGGCGCTTTTGCCAACGTTCTTGTCAAATCGTCTGGCGTTCCTTTTATCCGCGTTTGCGCGGAAACCGGGCAGCTTATCCGCGTTTACGCGGAAACCGGGCAGCCTTAACCATCGGAAAGGAAGTGCATCGAACCGCCTCTGCCCCAGCAGCAATTCGCCCGCATAACAAAGGCAGGCGAAACTGAATAGATATTCGCGCACCTCATACAAACGGTCTTCAATCACGGCGCTGTGGTAGATCACATATTGGTAAATTAGAACTACCGCCAAGATTGCGACAGCGGCCATAAGTAACTTGGTCCGGCTTGAGAGCAGCGCGTAAACGCATATCAGGAACGCTACACTCTCTCGGCTCACAATGTGACTCAGTACTCCCTCTTCGTAGAGGGGCCGATAGCCCGACACCAGCAGAAAGCCTAGCACCAGCAGGATTGACGGCAGGGGAATGCCGCCGAGCCGGTCTTTCCCGCAGAAGAACGCGACGCCGCTTATTATGCACAGCAGCAGCGTCGCTTCATTGTAGATTTGCCCGAACGTATTCGTGCTGATGTTGTGAACATTGAGTTCCTGCTGAGCGTTCGCTTCCAGCAGAAAGTCGGGCGTCGCCAACCCGAATATGCGCTGCCCCCAACTGATTTCCTCCCCGGCGGCGAACACCAGCGCAGCAGCGCCAAGGGCATAGATGCAGCGTCGGAGGAGACTGCGCTGCGCCAGAACGGTGGCCAACAGCAGTATGCCGGCCAGGAAGAACAGGACCGCGGTAAGGCTCTCTACCCAGTGGTCTTCCTTGGCCAGCGCATTGTAGGCGTCAGGGCTGACCGCGGCCAGATAGCCGAAACCGAGCGCGCTCAGGCACAATCCGAGATAACCGAAGACGGCAACCTCGTTTCCAAGCCCCCATTCTTGGGAGGCAGGAACAGATGATCGTTTCACAACAAAGGCCGGTGTCGGTAGCGTTGCCGGGTCAGTTTCGCACTGGCGCGGATTTGCCGGCCGGGCGGCGTTGCTGTCGCGCCGGCAACGTTACAGCGTCCGGTCGTTGCGTTGCTGCTTTGCCCCACTAGCCCGGAGGACGCTGTATTCCCGGAGCGCCTGGTTGATACGGCTCTGGTAGCCGGGTTCGCTTTCATCGCCATTCTTGAACCAGTCAACTACGGCGGATTTCGCTTGGCCGTGATTTTCCGGGCTCCTGCTTGCGCCGGAACGACGGTGTGACTTCCGGTTTCTAAACCGGCCCTGGTGGCCCGAGGGGTTGATGATTTCAATTCCGCCGGCGGAATATTCGGATTGTAACACGACCAGGTAGCCGACAAAGGCCGGCCGCTACTGCTGCGGCAACGGAAACTCCGCTCTCCAGATTTGCTCTTCTCCGATGTACTGGCCGGTTCGGATGCTGGTGATGGCGTACTCCGGGAAAGTTACGGTAACGATGCACACTTCGTTGGATATCATGCCCTTCCGATTAAAAGCAAAGTCAAGGTTGTCGAAACCGTAGTGCCTGCGGGCGCCGGGCAGGTCATTGGCATCGGCGGGAGTGATGTGCAGAAAAAACCATGCCGTCGTATCCGACCGAGTGCACGGCTCCTTGAAGTAAGTCAACCCGTTTTCGTTCAAATAGATGTCGAAGTGAGAGCGTGCCACCAATCCCTCGGACTGGCCCGACTTGATTGCCCGGTAAGTTTCCGCAATGTCCGCCTTCCTCGATTCGGCGTTCAAATACCCCATCACAGGCAATGCAATACCGCCGGCGATTATCACAGTGCATACTGCCCACCAGGACAGCCGCAGGGGTTCATAACGCCCGAACCCGGCGCTTTTGCCAGCGTTCTCGTCAAATCGACTAGCGCTCCCTTTATCCGCGTTTGCGCGGAAACCGGGCAGCCTTAACCATCGGAAAGGAAATGCCGTCAACCGCTTCTGCCCCAGCAGCAGTTCGCCCGCATAGCAAAGGCAGGCGAAACTTAATAGATATTCGCGCACCTCATACAAACGGCCGTCAATCACGGCGCTGTGGTGGCTCGTGTATTGGCTAATTAGAACTACCGCCAGGGTTGCCGCGGCGGCCATAAGTAAGTTGGCGCGGCTTGAGAACAGCGCGTAAACGCAGATCAGCAACGCTACACTCTCTCGGCCCACAATATAACTCAGTATTTGCCCTTCGGAGAGGGGCCGATAGGACAACACCAGCAGAAAGCTCAGCGTCAGCAGGATTGACGGCAGGGGAATGCCGCCGAGCCGGTTTTTCCGGCAGAAGAACGCGACGCTGCTTATTATGCACAGCAGCAGCGTCCCCCCATTGTAGATATTAACGAACGTTTGCGTGCTGATGTTGTGAACATTGAGTTCCTGCTGAGCGTTCGCTTCCCGCAGAAAGTCGGGCGTCGCCAACCCGAATATGCGCTGCCCCCAGCTGATTTCCTCCCCGGCGGCGAACACCAGCGCGGCAGCGCCAAGGGCATAGATGCAACGTCGGAGGAGACTGGGCTCCGCCAGAACGGTGGCCAACAGCAGTATGCCGGCCAGGAAGAACAGGACCGCGGTAAGGCTCTCTACCCAGTGGTCTTCCTGGGCCAGCGCATTGTAGGCGTCAGGGTTGACCGCGGCCAGATAGCCGAAACCGAGCGCGCTCAGGCACAATCCGAGATAGCCGAAGACGGAAAACTTGTTTCCAAGCTCCCATTCTCGGGGGGGGGGGGGGGGGGGGGGGGGTTAGTAGTGGGCTGCGCGCGGGTGTTGACGTTAGCTGCGTTTCTTCACTGGTCGTGCAGCCGGCGACTTGGCCCGGCGGGTCGGAGTGAGGTTCCATCGTTATCCCATCGGGTTCACGCCCGGCATTCCCAGGCGGAACCGGCCCAGGTTGTCGTAGGCGCTGGTGCTGACCATAAAGTGCTGGGCGGCGGCGTTGATGTCGCGCATGCAGCGTTGCAATACCCGGTCGTTGTAGATGGCGTTGCCGCCGCCGTAGCGAAAGGCGGCGGTGGTCACCTGGCAGGCTATGTCGGTGGCATAGACGCAGGCGCCGCGCAGGCGCAGCTGCCGTTCCAGGTCGGGGCGTTCGTGGCGCTGGCAGAACTCCCAGGCGTCTGCTATCGCCTCGCGGCACAGGGCGCGGGCGGCGCGGAGTTGCTGGTCGCATTTGCCCAAGTCGCGCTGCAACGCGCCCCGTTGGGCAATGGGCGAGGCCAGGTAGCCCCGCTGGTAGGAACCGGCCTGCAACGCAATCTCGTCCAAGGCGCGACGGGCCACCCCCAGGGCGAAGGCGGCGTGGTCGGGAGTGACGAAACCCGGCCGGCCCAGCCAGAACAGCGGCCCGCCCTGGCGCGGGTCGGTGGACATCAAGTCGAAGGCCAAATCCTCCGATACGAAATAGTCGGTGAATACAAAGTCTCGGCTGCCGGTGCCCTGCAAACCCATCACCTGCCAGTTGTCCAGGAACTGCGCGTCCGCAATGGGCGCGGCAAAGATCATATGCTCCGGGCCGGGCTCGTCAGCGCGCACGATGCGAAAGCCGGCCAGCAGCCACGACGAGTGGGCCGACCCGCTGGCGAAAGGCCACTGTCCGCTAACCCGCCAGCCGCCTTCCACCGGCGTCGCCAGCCCCCGGGGAATGATCGCGCCCGATGCAATAGGCATCCGTTGACCCGTCAAAGACTGGCTGGTCAACGGCTGGCTGGTCAAAGATCGCTTGCCGAAAATGCGCTCCACGCCGGCGTCGGGCAGGAACGCCCCCAGCCACGACACGCTGGTGCTGTTGATAAAGGCGCACCAGCCGGCCGACGGATTGATGTAGCAAAGCTCGTCGCACAGCTCCAGATACAGCAGCGGGTCGCACTCCGGCCCGCCCAGCTCCCGGGGCGCCTTCAGCGACAGCAGACCCGCGCGGTACAGGGCGACCACCGACGGCCACGCCAGCGTCTGGCCGGCGTCGTTGGCCGCAGCGTCAGCCTCCAGAATGGGCCGGATCCGGGCGATGGCGTCCAGCAGGTGACGGCGCAAAGCCTCCCGCTCGGTGGGCAGCGCGGGGATGCCCAGGTCTTCCAGGGCGGCAACGTCGCCGGGGGCGATGGTGTCGGTGGCAGCGGCGGTCATGCGGCGGCCTCTTTGCGCTGGAGCGCGCGGATTTCAGCATCGGCAAGGCCAAGCTGGTCACGCAGTATGCGCCGGGCAATGCGGCGGTCTTCGTCGTTTCCTCCGAGCAGTTCCGTGGCAGTTTCCCGTCGTATGCGGGCATATTCAGGGTCCCGCGCGGCCCGGTTGCGAACATAGTTGTCGTGTCTGGTAAGAGCCATGGTCATCAATCCTCTATGCGTACCGCTCGCGTCTCTATGCGTACCGCTCGCGCAGGCGCCGCGCCTGACGGATGTCGATGCGCTGCTGGGTGGATTTACCTCCGCCATTCAGCAGAATGGTGAGGTTCCTGCCTTGCCGGCAGAAGTACAATCTGATACCCGCTCCCCGTCCCATCAAGCGACGCTCGAATATTCCGGGAGCGCCGACGACCGGCTTGTAGTCTCCCCAATTGCCCTGTGCCATTCGATCAAGGACGCTGGCAATACGGTTTGCAGTTCTTGCATCCAACGAGTCCAGCCAGGCGCTGAATTCCGGAGTTTGCAGGATTTCGTACATAAGCGGTCAAGCTGGCGCCGGCGTATTTTCAATCTCCTCCATCAGCGCGGTCAGCATTTCGGCTTCGGGCACCACGCGCACTTTTTCGCCCTTGCGGAAGATGATGGCCCGGCCGGCGCCGGCGGCGATGCCCACGTCGGCGTCCTTGGCCTCGCCGGGGCCGTTCACCTCGCAGCCCATCACGGCCACCTTAATGTTCTTGTCAGCGCCTTTCAGCAGCGCGTCCACGTCGTTGGCCAGCTTGCGGATGTCCACGTCGGCCCGACCGCAGCTGGGGCAGGCCACCATGGTCGTCCCCTTGTTCCGCAGGTTCAGCGACTTCAGTATCTCAAACCCCGCGATGACCTCTTCCACGCTGTCGTCGCTCAAGGACACGCGAATGGTGTCGCCGATGCCCTCGTACAACAGCACACCCAGGCCCACGGCGGTGCGGATGGAACCCGACTTGGCCGTGCCGGCCTCCGTGATGCCCAGGTGCAACGGATAGGGCATCAGCGCGCTCAGCCGGCGGTAGGCTTCCACCGTGGTGGGGACGTCGAAAGCTTTCATGGAAATCTTGATCCGGTCGAAGTCCTGCTCCTCCAGCAGGCTGATCTCCCAAAGGGCGGTAGCGACCATGTGGTCAACCACGCTGTAGTCGCCGGACTGGGCCTCGCCGGCCTTGGGCAGGCGGTTCACCAGGTCCATGTGGCGGGAGAAGCCGCGGGTGCGTCCGATGCCGCCTACGGGAGGCAGGCTGCCGAAGTTCACGCCGATGCGAATGGGAATGCCGCGCGCCTTGGCGGCCTGCACCACCTGGCGCACCTGGTCCTCGTTGCGCAGGTTGCCGGGGTTCAGCCGCAGGCAGTCCACGCCGCCGGCAGCGCATTCCAGCGCCAACTGGTAGTGAAAGTGGATGTCGGCAACGAGGGGGATATGGATCTGCTTCTTGATCTCCGCCATCGCCCTGGCGGCTTCCAGGTCCGGCACGGCGGAGCGGATTATCTCGCAGCCAGCCTCCTCCAGTTCGTGAATCTGCCGCACGGTGGCCTTCACGTCGCGGGTGTCGGTCTTGGTCATGGACTGGACGGTAATGTCGGCGTCGCCGCCAACCTTAACGCCGCCCACGTACACGGGCTTGGTAACTCGTCGCCTGGTCATAGTCATCATCACACCGCCGTTTCAGTTCAGAGATGAGGGGGAATAACGGAGAGTGTCGGTCAATCGCTATGCGGGGAGCAATAATACACGATAGCCCTTCGGGGCGGCCACCGCCGCGCGGCGCAGCGAACAATGCCCGCCGCATGCCATATAATGCGGCGACCTTGGGCCAGCGTTGCCCACCATGTGAGGCGAAGGATGACCGCCACCAAACCGCGCCTGATGACTGCCGACGAATTCCTGGAGCTGGAGCGGATCCCCGGCCAGCGCTACGAACTAATCCGCGGTGCTCTAACGGAGAAAGAGGTGGACACAGGAGATCCTCACGCTATCACCGTGGCTCGCTCCGGCGGCTTGCTGTTTCAATACGCCGAGGCCACGGACTACGGCGAAGCCCGGGCCGGCGAGCCCGGCTATCGGCTGGAATCCAACCCCGACACGGTGCGCTGTCCCGATGTGGCCTGGTTTGCGCCGGGGCGCATCCCGCCCGGAACCGTCGGCTTTCCGGATCTGACGCCCGACCTCTGCGTGGAAGTCGAATCCCCAAGCGACTCCCGCTCCCACCGCCGGCGGTCCGACAAGGCGCGGATGTGGCTCAACTTCGGCGCGCGGGAAGTCTGGGTTCCCAACCCGGCAACGGCCACCGTCACGCGATACCGTCCCGGCGCGCCGCCGGAAGTATTGCTAGAGGACGATGTTCTCGACGGCGGCGATCTGTTGCCGGGTTTTAGCGCATCAGTCTGGCAGTTGTTCCGCCGCCGACGCTAGACGAACCGACCGTAGTGACAAACCGTGTAGTGATAGACGCAACGCGCAACCGCCGTTAAGTTATAATACGTTCAGCAATTCCTCCCCTCGCGACGGCTCTTGGCCCGTGAGATTGGCACAATACGCCCGAATCAGGCGTCAGGCAGGTGTTGGCGTGCGCGAAGTAATTCAGGAAGCGGTCAATCAGTTGGAAACGGGCAACCCTTGCGTGCTGGCTACGGTGGTTCGCACCAAAGGATCCACGCCGCAGAAGGCCGGCGCCATGCTCCTCGTAAGGGAGAACGGCTCTGCCGTAGGCACCCTGGGCGGCGGCTGCGTGGAGGGCGACATCTGGTTTGCCGCCCGCGAAATCCTGCGCAACCACGGCGGCCCGGAGTTCAAAGACTACTACCTCAACGAGGACATCGCCGCCCGCGACGGCCTGGTCTGCGGCGGCACCATGTACTTCTACCTTGAACCCTTCTGGGAAACCGACGACTTCTTCGACATCGGCCACGAGCTGCTGGGCGCTTACGACGGCGCGGAACCGGCCGCCCTGGCCACCATAGTCCGCTCCGACGGCGACACGGCGGCCCTGGGAGCCAAGCTGCTGCTGCGCTCCGACGGCAGCATCGCCGGCAGCATCGGCACGGCGGAACTCGACGAGGCCGCGCTGGAAGCGTGCGGTCGCGTCGCCTCCATCGGAGCCAACGAATCGGTGGACCTCGATGCCAACACCGAGCTGTTTGTCGAGGGTTTCACCACTCCGCCCACGCTGGTGATGGTGGGCGGCGGCCACGTGGGCAAAGCCACCGCCGACCTGGCCCACCGCCTGGGCTACCGGGTGTACATCGTGGACGACCGGGAGGACTTCTCTAACGCGGAACGGTTCCCCTACGCCGAGGATACCATCGTCGCCCCCTACATCGACTGGGCCAAGCATCTGGAGATCAACGTCAACAGCTTCATCGTCGTGGCCTCCCGGGGCCACTGGTTCGACGACGTGGCCCTGGAATCGGCGCTGCAAACCCGGGCCCGCTACATCGGCCTGCTCGGCAGCCGCCGCAAGACGCTGATGATCTACCAACGGCTGCTCCAGCAGGGCGTGCCCCGGGAAAGGCTGGCCCAGGTTCACGCTCCCATCGGCCTGGACATCGGCGCGCTGGAACCGGAAGAACTGGCGGTCAGCATCATGTCCGAGGTCATCATGGCGCGCCGGGGCGGCAAGGGCAGCCCCATGACCATGGACGACTGGTATCTGGAACGCGCCGAGCGCCGCGCCCACCGGGCCATGGGCCAGCCAGCCGACTAACGAGCCCAGCTCAGGATGCCGGCCATGCCCGATCCGCAAATCATCATAATCGGGGGCGGCATCGCCGGAGCGTCGGCCGCCGGCCGCTTGGCCGAACACGGTCGCAGCGTCACCCTGCTGGAACGCGGCGAGATCGCGTCGGAAGCGTCGGGCGTCAACGCCGGCGGCATCGGCGCCCTGGGTTGGGGCCACGTTCCGGACCTGGAAGCGCACCTGACCATGGGCAGCCTAGAGATTTTTCGGCATCTGCAACTGGCCCTGGGCTACGATATCGAGTTTCGGGCCTCCGGCGGTCTCCAGGTCATACAGAACGCCGAGCAGTATGCCTACGCGCGAGACCGCGTACTTGCCTGGCAGTCTCGCGGCTATACCGTTGAGCTGCTGGACAGCAACGCGGCGCGGAGCATCGAGCCGGAGTTGAACCCGCAGCTGGCCGGGGCATTGCACTTTCCCCGGCGCGGTCAGGCCGACCCGCGCAAGGCCACCCAAGCCCTGGCGTCCGTCGCAGCGGCGGGAGGCGCGCAGATCTTGACCGGGCAGGAGGTCACGGGCATCATCCGCACCGCCGACGGGGATTACCGGATTGTCTGCTCCGACGGGGAGTACCGCGCCGATACGCTTATCCTCGCCGCGGGGGCGTGGTGCCGGCCCTTGGGTGCGCTGCTGGGCATCGCTATACCCATCATTCCGGTGCGCGGGCAGATGTGGGCGACGCCGCCGCTACCGCCCCGGGTGTTTCACGGAATGGCGGCGGTGGAATCCTACGCCCATTGGAGCGCTAACCCCGGCGGAGACGGCGCTACACCGCCTGAGCTGACGCACATCGGAAGCCGGCGCGTCACCCGTCATCTCTACGGGCGGCAGACTCGCGACGGCGAGCTCGTCTTCGGCGGCGACCGTCAAGCGGTGGGATACGACCGGACGGTGGACGCCGGCGGCATCGCGGTCAACTTCTCTCATACCGCCGAAATCCTGCCCTTCCTGGGCCACCAGGCCATCGACCGCACCTGGTCGGGCCTGATGCCATTCTCCCGAGACGGCCGGCCGATCATCGGGAAGATACCCCAGCTGGACAACCTGTACATCGTCAGCGGCCTGGCCTCCTCGGGTTTCGGGCGCGGCCCCATGGCGGGCCAGCTGATCGCCGACTACGTACATACCGGCCACCGACCCCAGGCGCTGACCGAATCCGACCCGGCCCGGTGCGTGACCTTGCTGGGTTGACGCGGCTACCCCGCTGATTCGTCAGCCGGATAGCGTACAATTGCCCCGGCATCCCGAAACAGCCACGCGCCAGGGGAAGGGTCATGAAGCGCAGCACGTCCCGGATTCTCACCACCGGCACCGGCAGCCGGCCCCGGTCGCCCAAGTCGCAGGAAATGATGCTGGCGTCACTGGCCGAACCGGCGTCCCTGGCCGAACTGGCGTCAAGGGCAGCCGGGGCGCGGCTGGCGACCCGGGAACTGTGGCGCCGTCCGGGATGAGACTCGCTGCCACGCTGACCCGAGCTGCCACGCCCCTGGGCATCTTCCGCCATCGCAACTTCACCTTAGTATGGTGTTCCACCGCCCTGGTGGGCATGGGGACGCAGATGGAGTCGGCGACGCTGGGCTGGTTCGTCCTGACGCTAACCGATTCGCCCTTCCTGGTCGGTTCCATCGCGGCGGCGCGCATGGCGCTGAACTTCCTGGCCCTCTTCGCCGGCGCAATCTCCGACCGGCTGCCCCGAAACGTGCTGCTCATGTCGGTGGAATTCATTATGGGTTCCATGGGCATTCTGATGCTGGGGCTGATCCTGACCGGCCGGCTGGAGGTTTGGCACATCTTCGCCATCACCCTCTTCATGGGGGTAATCCGCCTGTTTCAGATGCCCGTGGCGCAATCGCTGGTCGGCGACACCCTGCCCCCGGAGCGGCTGAACAACGGCGCGGCCTTCAACACCATTGCCATGAACATCGCCATGCTGTGCGGCCCGATCATCGGCGGCGTGCTGTTCAAGGGTTTCGGTCCCCAGGGAGCCTACCTGGCCATCGCCGGCCTGTACCTGTGCAGCGGCCTGGTCGCCTCGGGCATCCGGCTGGAGCGTTCCGTGAGCAGCCGGCGGCGCGAATCGGTGCTGCGCGCCGTCGGCGACGGCCTGCGCTACGCCGTCGGCAACCAGGTCATCTGGGCGGTGCTGACGGTGGCCATCATCATCAACCTGGCCGGCTGGACGGTACACACCGGGCTGGCTCCGATCTTCGCCCGGGACGTGCTGGGAACCGATTCGGCCGGCCTGGGGCTGTTGCTTTTCGCCTTCGGCATCGGGGCGCTCAGCGGATCCCTGGGGCTGGCCGTGGCGCCTAACCTCCCCCGGCCCGGCACGCTGCTCATCATCGCCGCGCTGATGTGGCACACGCTGATTTTGGTCTTCTCCCTGTCCCATTCCTTCTACTGGTCCCTGGGCATATTCGCGCTGGTGGGCGTGTCCTTCGCCGCCACACAGGTGCTGATCCTCACGCTGCTGCTGCGGGCCACGCAGCAGGAGTTCCGGGGCCGGGTGATGGGCCTGCGATCATTCGCCATCCTGGCCTACAGCTTCGGCAGCGTGGCCGCCGGAGCCATCGCCGGCGTCTGGAGCGCGCCGGGAGCCGCCCAGGTAGTCGGGTTCACGGGCATTGCGCTGGTCCTGGCGCTGGCGGCGGTCGCGCCCAAGCTGCGGCAGGCGTGACGCCGGATGCCGCCGACGCCCCAGGCCGGCGGCATGATGACGCCTTCCTGATAAATGCGCGGGGCGTTACGTCCGCCCAGATACGGGGGAAGGGCATTGTCCCATTCAACCACCGCCCCTTCTTGACCTGCGCTATCAGCATGTATATAAGCACTCATTAGGTGAATGGATGGAGGTCATCTTCCGTACCAACCAACTGCTCCGCTGTTATGAAGAGCCGGGCGGTGGCGTCTGATTGTGACGCAAGGAGGTACGGAGGCGATAGTAGTTATAGAGGAAGTGAGCAATCATTATGGCGACTAAAATCCCCCACACGCTTTCCGACTTGCCGATACCTCCCGGCGAAACTCTGGCGGAGGAACTGGAAGCGCGCGGCATGACTCAAAGAGAGTTGTCGGCCCGGCTCGGGCGCCCCGCTCGGGCGATAAATGAGATTATTCGGGGGAAGAAGTCGATTACCCCGGATACGGCCATTGCTCTGAGCAAGGTCCTGGGCGGCGAAGCCCAGTTCTGGACTAACCTCGAGTCGCACTACCGGTTGACCCTGGCTCAGGCGCGGGATCGCCAGGCCCTGGCCATTCAAGAGC
This sequence comes from Dehalococcoidia bacterium, assembly GCA_963692995.1. Taxonomy (GTDB): domain Bacteria; phylum Chloroflexota; class Dehalococcoidia; order Lucifugimonadales; family UBA3495; genus Bin87. Next base: position 3,399 of record OY843611.1, on the reverse strand, counting down.
AGTGGCTGGGCCAATACCCCGTAGCCGAAATGATAAGGCGCGGCTGGCTTGAAGCGGGAACCGATAAACCCGGCCGGCTGTATGCCTTGTTGAGTTTTCTCGGCGTCGCCAGCATCGAGCCCAAGTTGTACCAGGACGCCATCGGCTTTCGGATTACGGACGCCGCCCGGCCCAAGGTATCCCCCGGCGCGCTGGCGGTTTGGCTCCGCAAAGGCGAACTGGACGCCCGTGCAATCCGCACCGCCGATTATGACGCCGCAACTTTCCACTCGGCCCTCACCGCCATTCGGGGGATGACGGAACTGCCTCCCGAAGAGTTCGTCCCGGCGATGACGCAACTCTGCGCCGCAGCCGGCGTTGCTTTCTGCCTCGTGCCGGAGTTCCCGAAAATCGGCGCCAACGGCGTTGCCCGGTGGCTGACCGACCGCAAGGCGCTGATTCAGATGAACTTCCGGAACAAGGGGGCTGATGTCTTCTGGTTCTCCTTTTTCCACGAAGCCGGCCACCTGCTGCTGCATCGCACTCCGCGTCGCATCATCATAGATGGACTGGACGCCGACCCGGGCACGGCAGAAATTGAGGCCCAGGCCGAGGCCGACCGCTTCGCCGCCGACTTTCTGATCCCGCCGGAGGATTGGAGCAACTTCTGTGATGCCGGCGATTTCGCGCCGTCTGCTGTTAGCGATTTCGCCCGTTCAATTGGTATCGCCCCGTTCACAGTGGCGGGACGGCTCCAGAAGGAAAAGCGGGTTGCCTACAACCAGCTTGCGGAGTTGAAACGGCGTTACGAATGGTAAGTGGGCCCCGCGCTTCGCTCCAGAATCTGGATGGTGATTTGGATACGAGGCTAGGGCCTGTCGTCAAATTAAGTTGCCAAACGTCAAACCGCCCCATTCCCGTCGTTACCGCCCCGTTACCATCATCACCGTCCCCTTACCGTCATTCCCGCCCCATCCCCGTCATCCCCGCCCCACTTACCGTCATTCCCGCGAAAGCGGGAATCCAGAATCGCCGGCTGTCGCAGAACGATTTGGTTATGAAAACGCCTGGATTCCTGCTTTCGCCGGAATGACGAGATAATTTCAGGAATGACGAGATAATTTGACGACATGCCCTAGCGAATAGCGGCGGTGCCGAAGTTCTCGCCGTTACGATGCAACCCGCCCCCGGCCGCCGCTACGCCGCCGCTGCCGCCGCCCGCCGCTCCGGCCGCCGCGCCAGCGCCATTAGGATCAGGCCCGCGATCTGCGCTGCCGCCGAGATGAGGATCAGGATGGTGTAGCTGCCCGTGAGGTCGTACACCACCGGGCCGATGATCTGGCCCAGGCCCAGGCCGCCGGCTTCGAAGGGACGCATGGCCCCGGCGATGGCTCCGTAGGAGTCCCGCCCGAAGTAGTCGGCCAGCGCCATGTACACCAGCACTTCCATGGAGCTGTGGAACAGCCCCCAGAACACCCCGTAGGCGTAGGCTGCGCCCAGCGAGTTGACCTGCAACAGCCCCAGCGTCGCCAGCGCCGATACCCCCATGGCCGCGACGATGCACCAGCGCGGCGTAACCCGACCCGCCACCTGTCCCCAGACCAGGCTGCTCAACGCCAGGAAGGTGCTCACGCTCAGCACTCCCGCCGCCTGGGGCGTGGTTAGCCCCGCGAACTCGTGCAGGTACGGCACCAGGCTGAAGCCCAGACCCGAACTGCCCGTGACGTTGCAGAAGGCGACCAAAGACACCAGCCAGAAGGCTTTGGTCCGCATCGCTTCTCGGGCCGTCCAGCTGGCCGGCGTCGCCGTCCCGGGCGCTGGGCCCCGCCCGCCCCGTCCCGCCGACGCGGCAACGGCCGGCCCGGCCGACGCCCGCGCTCCGTCGGGCAGCAGGCCGATGTCCTCGGGCCGCCGGCGCATGATAATCACCATCGGCACGGCCAGGAACAGGCTGAAGAACCCGATCAGCCGGAAGGCCATCCGCCAGTCGGCCAGCACGGCGATCACCGAAAATAGCTGGATGATCAGCGCGCCGCTGATGGGACGGTAGATGCCGGTGCAGGCCAGCGCGATGTTGCGGCGCCGGTTGAAGAAGTTCACCGCCATGGTGCGGGGCACCACCCCGATGAGGAAGGGCTGGCTTACCGCCCGCCCGATGACCGCCGCGATGAAGAACTGCCAGGCGGTATGCACCTCGCCGAGGACCACCATGGCCACACCCACCACCAGCACGCCGATGGGCATTAGCCACCGGGGGCCATACCGATCCGCCAGCCGGCCGGCGAAGGGCGCGAAGAACCCCGACAGCCACACGCCGCAGCTCGACGCCAGCCCGATGCTGGTCCGCGACCAGTCGGTGTCGGCCAGGATGTAGTTCTGCACTCCGCCCAGCACCACGCCGGCCACCGCCGTAGCCGCGAATGCGCCGGCACCCGCCAGCCCCAGCGTCAGCCAGCCGTAGTAAAAGGGGGTGTTGGGACGCCAGTTAAGGAAAGCCCTAAGCGAGGAGACCATACGTCCGGCCCCTTATACCAGACCGGCGCCGCCCCGACAAGAAACCATCCGCCGAAGCGGAAATTGCGAAACTCCCAAAGTCTCCTCACACTAGGCCGTGTTTGCAAACTCCGTCATTCCCGCCCCAGCACCGTCATTCCCGCCCTTACCCGTTGCCCAGCAGCCGCCCCGCCAACCCCTCCACCGCCGCGCCCGCCGGCCCGCCGCGCAGCCAGGCGCGCAACTCCCGCCGCGCGATGGTCACCGTGAGGCGGTTGCCCCGCTGCGCCCGCAGCTCGGCCAGCCGGGCCGACGCTCCCAACGCCGCCGCCGCGCCGGCCTCCGCCAGCTCGCCGTGCAGCGGGTTGGCAGCGTCAAACTCCGGTATCGGCAGCTTCCAGAGATGCTTTTCTAAATCCCGCGTATTGCCGGCCCAGTTGGGTGTTGTGTATGTATTGACTGCTTTTGCCAGTGCATCGCTGTTGATGATTGCCAGCAGGTAATTTGCTTCCTGCATGTCTTGACAAGTAACCCAGTACAAATTTTTATCAACTATTGCACCGTTGTCATCAAGCAAAGTTGCTGTGGGTTGGCCAGAACGAGAATAAACTAGTCGCACCATCCTTTCGCTGCTATCCTGTTGCCACGCCAGTTGCGACGACAATTCACGATGGTAGTCCAAGCGTTCCTGTAAGTTCAGCTTATTGGCTCGTCCTTTGTTCTCGTCCCATATAGTGCTAATGGCCTGCCATCTGGCCCGCATCCGGCGTTCCAGGCCGCCCAGGCGGATGCCGCCCGGCTCGTCGTCATCCGCAGGCATCCGGTATTCCCCGCGTTTCACCGGCAGTATCGCCTTGAGCGGTTCCAGCGTGGCGTAGGGAACCACCGTTTCGCCCAAGTGAACGTCGTAGAGGTGCCGGCTTTCAA